>NZ_MKXO01000001.1 GCF_001766415.1 Exiguobacterium aurantiacum
TCGTTTTCCTGGAGACGGACTTCTAAATCTAGGGGCAAAACCAACTGGTTCATGGTATACTCTTTGTACATAGGGGCACCTCCAAAGTTATGGTTTGGTCACTTTAACTTTATCAAAGGTCGCCCCTATCTGTTTAGTCTGAAATGCGTGCACGAACCCATAAAAATGAGAAGAGGCCACCGGGAGCGAACAAGTCGCTCCCGGTGGCCTCTTTCTTATAAATCTACTGGGTTATGTCCCAGCCTCTTTACATATTAAGATTGGTTGATTGGTTCTTCAGACGCCTTCGGGAAAATCTTGCGATAGCGAATGATTCCGACGATTGCGTTGCCAAGCCCGAGGACGAGCATGACGATGCTGACGATCCAGCCGATGGTCGAATTGAGGCCGAGGCCGCCGAGCATCTGGTTGATGGCGAACAGCGCCAAAAACAAGCTGAGCCAGATGAGCGCTTGCGTGTTGAACAACGCTTTCCGGTACGGCGTCTTCGTCAAGAAGGCCCGACGTTTATAGACCAAATACGCACCGAGTGAGAACAAGATGAGTCCGATCATGATTAATTGACTCAAGTGAGAAACCCCTTTCAAACGTATAATCTGTTATCATCATACCATAGAATGGACATCAAGAAAGCGAGGAACGACCATGGCACATTGGCCTGAAGCAACAACGATATTGAAGTTAATCGAGGCGGCGGACACGATTATGATCCATCGACACGTCCGTCCCGATCCGGATGCGCTCGGAAGTCAACTCGGCTTAAAGCGGATCATCGAGCGGGCCTACCCGGATAAACACGTTTACGTCGTCGGCGGGATTGCCCGCGACCTCGAATTTTTAGGGAAGATGCAACACGTGGAGCCGGAGATGTATGACGAGGCGCTCGTCCTCGTGCTTGATACAGCGAACCACGAACGAATCGATGGACCATACGCCTTGAAAGGGAAGACCGTCGTCAAGATCGACCACCATCCTGACGAAGACGAGTATGCGACACATCAGATCGTCGATACGACGGTCAGTTCGACGTCGGAGATTGTGGCCGAGCTCGCTCGGATATGGGGCTTGGCTATCGATGAGCAGTCGGCGTTCTTACTTTTCGCGGGCATCGTCGGTGATACGGGACGCTTCCAGTTCCGGAACGCGACGCCGCACACGTTTGAGATCGCTGCTGACTTGATCAGTTACGGCATCGACACGAACCGCTTGTACCGCCAAATGTATAAGACGAACTTGGCGACACTCCAACTGCAAGGTTACGTCCTGCAAAACGTTCAAGTGACAGAGGCGGGCGTCGGATATGTCAAAATCGACGCCGACGTGCTCCGGACGTTTCATGCGACGCCGGAAGCGGCATCGTTGCTCGTCAACAGCTTCTCTGGACTGGAGGGGTTGAAATGTTGGGTCATGTTCGTCGAGAACAAAGATGAGATTCGTGTCCGTATCCGCTCGAAAGGCCCGGTCATCAATGAAGTCGCCAAACGTTACCGTGGCGGCGGGCATCCGATGGCAGCCGGTGCGACAATTGACACGTGGGAAGAAATGGACGATGTGATTGCCGCACTAGAAGAAGTGGCCGCACCGTTCGAATTTGAAAATGAAGAGAGCTGACCGCGGTCAGCTCTCTTCATTTTGTATCGTCGTCTTGTGGAATGAACCACGTGCCGCGATCGGTGACGTCTTCGACGACGTCTAGTTGGTACTCGGTAATGTATTTGCGCAGCCGTTCGATAATTTCAGGACTGTCGGCAAATACGGTCTGTCCGTTCTGTAAAAGTTCTAACTTGTCGCGCGCGATTTTACCCCGATTAATAATCATACGCTTTTACCCCCTTTTATCATTCGTTTTGTCTATAATTATTGTATCAGAGAAGCATCGAGATGAGTTTGACAATTAAAAAAAAAGAGAGGGGGGCGCTTGTGCTCCATTTAAATGTAAGATCAGCGTTTAGCTTGATGCATAGCACGATTCGCTTAGAGCAATATGTCGCCTCGATGGCGGAGCGGGGGAGTAAGTCGGTCGCGGTCGCAGATGACGCGTTTTATGGCGTTCCTCAATTTGTGAGACTATGCGAACGCTATGCGGTCAAGCCGGTCATCGGTCTACGGACGAGCCTACATGTCGATGGGCTCGAGTTGGCCGTGCTCGTGTATGCGATGACCGACCTAGATATTCCAAAGCTGTATCGCATCGTCGAGGCAGGCGGATTGACCGAACCGACGGATTTATCGGTCGTCATCTTACCTGAGAATTGGAAAACGAGTGACCCGGTCCACCGACGTCGTTTGTTTAACCGTATACTCGGCTTTGTGGCAGAAGAACGGTTATGGCTCGGGTTGCCTGCTCCGCAGACGACCGAACAGACGCTCATCGTCAAACAGCTTCGGGGGATGCGCGAAGAACTCGGTGTTCGTTTAGTGCCGACGCCAGAGACATGCTATATGCGACCAGAAGATTTTGAAGCGTATCGTGCCATCGTCGCAATCGGGGAAGGCGAGGTCATCTCCCAAGAGGACGTTCATCAAAAAGGCAAGTATGTGCGGCTGCCGAGCGAGATGAACGACTGGTTCGAACCCATGGAGCTCGAGGAACTCGCGCGATTCGAACAACTTGCGTCGGTAACGCATATTCCGGCCGCGACTGCCGCGATCCCGGAACTGCCTGATGCCGTCGAACGACTCAAACGTCTCGTCGCGGAGCGATTGAAAGCACTCGATTTGCTCACCGACACGTATATCAATCGGGCCCGGTACGAGCTTGACGTCATCGCCGGTACGGGGTTCGCCTCATACTTTTTGATTGTCGAGGACATCGTTCGCTTCGCCAGGGAGCAGGGCATCGAAGTCGGTCCAGGGCGTGGTTCGGCGGCCGGGTCGCTCGTCAGTTTCGCGCTTCATATTACAGAAGTCGATCCTGTTCGCTTCGATTTGCTGTTTGAACGTTTCTTGAACCCGGAACGGATCAGTATGCCAGACATTGATTTAGACTTCGAAGACGAACGGAGAGACGAGGTCGTCCAGTACGTGCTTGACAAGTATGGACTGCATCACGCCGCTCAAATCGGTACGTTAGCGACGTTCGGAGCGAAGGCGGCGCTGCGTGACGTGGCCCGCGCTCTCGGGATGACGCTTGAAGAAGGCCAGGCTGCCAGTAAACAAGTCAAGGACGACGGGATCGCGGGCATTACGAACAATCCGACTAAAATGAAGTGGTTTGCCGGAAGTCAAAAACGGTCGCACCTGTTGACGATCGCTTCTCAATTGGAAGGGTTGCCGAGACAAGCATCGATCCATGCGGCCGGGATCGTCTTGAGCCGAGATCCGCTTGACACGGTAACGCCGCTACAACCGACGGACGGGGGCCAAGTGACACAATATAATATGAAGGATCTCGAGGCGCTCGGACTGCTGAAAATCGATTTGCTCGGTCTCCGGAACTTGACACGATTGCGCGAGATGGAGATGTTGATTCGTGACACCGATTCACTATTCTCGCTGAAATCGATCCCGCTCGATGACAATCGGACGTTACGTGTTCTCGCACGAGGCGATACAGACGGCGTCTTTCAGTTTGAGTCGGACGGGATGAAGCAGGCGCTGCGGCAAGTGAAACCGACCGAGTTTGAAGATATCGTCGTTACGATGTCGCTTTATCGCCCTGGACCGATGCAGTTCATCGAGACGTATGCCAAACGCAAGCACGGGATGCCGTACAAGCCGGTCCATCCGATCGTTGGCGAAGTGATGGAGACGACTAAAGGCGTGCTCGTCTACCAAGAACAAGTCATGAAGTTATTGCGCGAACTCGCCGGATATTCATACGCCGAGGCCGATTTGATTCGTCGAGCCATCGCTAAAAAGGATATGGCCGCCATCGAGGTCGAGAAAACCCGTTTTTTGGAGAAGACGGCGGAGTACGACACGGATTCGATGCGACAAGTGTTCTCATGGATTGAAAAATTCGCGGGCTACGGGTTCAACCGGTCGCACGCCGTCGCCTATAGTTTGATCAGTTATCGATTGGCGTATGTGAAAGCACACTTTGAACGCATTTTTTATCTCGTGACGTACGATAAGACGAATCAACTCGTGCGTATGCTAAGGAAAGGGAAAATCCCCGTCTATCCTCCTGACGTCTTGCACGGGAAAGCGGGAGCGTCTCTAGAAGGTCCGGGAGTCCGTCTCGGCCTCAAGGCGATTCAAGGATTGACGAAGCGGGACGTGGAACGATTGATTGAGCATCACGATCAGTTCACCGATGTGAAACGACTCGTGGAACTGATGGACTGGGGAACGAAAGATCAGTTGAAATTGCGCCGTCTGCTCGGTTCCGGGGCGTTAGACCGCATGTACCACGGGGAGCGGAGCCGGGCTTTCCGGGCCGTGGAACGCTTGCGGGAAGAGGCGGGGACACATCTGCTCCCGGATGAACTGTCGGCCCTCGGTTTGAAACGGACCGAGACGCCGGAACCGAATTGGTCGGAAGAAGAACGCGAGGCGCTCGGGACGTGGATCGTCCACTCACCTTTGACGACGGTGGCACCGCTTCAAGTGGACACGGCCACGATCGAGGAAGTGTTGCGCGGCGACAGAGGGTTCATCGTCGTCTACGTCGATGCGATCCGGACGTTCAAGACGAAGAAAAACGAGGAGATGGGTGTCGCCATGGTCGATGACGGGGTCTCGCAAGATGAGGTCGTCATCTTCCCACGCGTGTTCGCAAACTACGCACGCTCGCTCTATGTCGGGAACGTCCTGTTGCTCGAGGTTCATCCAAACGAGCGGGACGGGCGGATTCAACTCGTCGTGGAGCGGGTGCGGCCGTTAAATGGTCAAGCGTTGTTCGTCCGGCTTCGCCGTGAATCGTTCGCCGAGCTCGAAGAACTCCTTCATACGGCAAGTGGGGACGTCCCGGTGATTTGTCGCTTCTCCGACTCAAAAGAGGTGAAGCAATTGGCGTCTGCTTACTCGGTCAATCCAACGGAATCCTTCATGACCGCTTTGAAGAGCCGGTTCGGGGAAGCGGACGTCGTCTTGAAGCGGGTCGATTCAAAAACGTCCGGCGCGGGAACTAGTACCAAGTCATAAAAAGTGGTATAATCTGTTTGATTGGTCTGACCACTTTAAAGAGAATGCCATCCGAAAAGGAGTTGAACGGTCAGATGCATGGAAAATACGCATCCTCATTTCACGAAAACATTTCTAAAATTAGATCGTTGATCGTTCAGGCATCGCTCGCGCCGGGCGACCGTCTTCCATCCGAACGTGAACTGGCCGAGACGCTTTCAATCAGCCGCGCTTCGGTCCGAGAGGCGCTTCGGGCCCTCAGCTTTCTTGGGATCGTGGAGACGCGTCACGGGGGCGGGACGTTTTTGTGCGAGCAAGATCGGCACCGCTACATCGAGATCTTGTCTGAGTTTATCGTCACGAAACAGACGAAAGCGTCCGACATCGTCGACATGTTGCGGTTGCTTGAGCGCCTTGCGTTTTCTGAAGTCGAGCCGACACCGGAGCGGGTCAAGCTGCTCGAAGCGAACTTAGCGAATGATCGCGAGTTCCGTCAACAGCTGATTCTAGGCCTAGACAACGAGCTCTTCATTCGAATTTGGAGTGAAGTGAACCGATTTTATGACGGGACGGACGCAGGTGAACTGTATACGATCGAAGAACGAACACAATTATTGGAGATGTGGCGCAAGGTGAGGATGCCGGAATGAACGAGGGGGAAGCGATGACTGCTTTTTTCAAGAAACCAAAACGATACATGCCGTTGCGTCAACGAGAACCGAAAATTGACGCACCACAAGGATTGATGACAAAATGTCCATCCTGTAAATATATGCATTACACGAAACAATTGAACGAACACCATAAAGTGTGCGATTGTGGCTACCATTTCCCGCTCAGTGCAGATGAGCGGATTCGATTGCTCACTGATGAGAACTCATTCGTGAAATTTGCTGGACCGCGCGTGAAAGAAAATCCGCTCGGTTTTCCAGATTATGAAGAAAAATTAAAAAAAGACAGGGAACGAACTGGGATTGAAGAGGCGATTGTCTGCGGCCGGGGGATGATCTCTGGCCGTCACGCCGTCATCTGTGTCATGGACGCGCGCTTCCGGATGGGGTCAATGGGAGCTTACGTCGGGGAAGCGATCGCTTCAGCCGTCCGGACTGCGACTGCGGAACGATTACCTGTCGTGTTGTTCACCGCTTCAGGCGGTGCGCGCATGCAAGAAGGGATGGTCAGCCTCATGCAGATGGCGAATACGTCCATCGCGCTCAAGCAACATGACGAGGCCGGATTGCTGTATATCGCCTACTTGACCCATCCGACGACAGGTGGCGTCTCGGCTAGTTTTGCCATGCTCGGTGACTTGAACGTCGCCGAACCGGGTGCGTTGATCGGCTTCGCCGGACGGCGGATCATTGAACAGACGATTCGTGAAAAATTACCAGACAACTTCCAAACTGCTGAGTTCTTGCTAGAGGCTGGTCAACTCGATGCCGTCGTTCATCGTGAACAGATGCGTTCGTTCTTAAAGAACATCATCGATTTACATGACGGGGGGGCACATCATGTTTGACTCAACGAAAGAATTGAACGAACAACTCATGAAGTTGCGCGAGATGGCGGAAACGAAAGGGATCGACCTATCCCGGGAGATCCGCCATCTCGAGACGAAGCTCCACCGATTAGAAAAAGACAATTATGGGAATATGAAACCGTGGGATCGCGTGCAATTGGCACGGAACCCGAAACGGCCGACGACGCTCGACTATATCGATCAGCTGTTCCCAGATTTTATTGAACTGCATGGCGACCGACATGGATATGATGATGCGGCGATCGTCGCGGGGATTGCCACGCTCGACGGTGTCCCGGTGACAATCATCGGCCATCAACGCGGCCGCAATACGAAAGAGAACATGTTGCGAAACTTTGGCATGCCTCATCCGGAAGGGTATCGCAAAGCGTTACGGTTCATGAAGCAGGCCGAGAAGTTCAACCGGCCGGTCATCACGTTCATTGACACGAAAGGTGCTTACCCGGGTAAGGCGGCCGAAGAACGCGGACAAAGCGAGGCAATCGCACGCAACTTGTTTGAGATGGCGACGTTGAAAGTCCCGATCGTTTCTGTCGTCATCGGCGAGGGCGGTTCTGGAGGAGCGCTCGGCATCGGTGTCTGCGACCGGCTGCTCATGCTCGAGAACAGCACGTACTCGGTCATCTCGCCAGAAGGTGCGGCAGCACTGCTTTGGAAAGACGCGAAGCTGGCGGAACGGGCCGCTGAAACGATGAAGATTACAGCACAAGATTTGCTCGATTTAGGGATTGTCGATGAGATTGTGACGGAAGTGTTTGGCGGAGCCCACATCGATGTGTCACTACAGTCTTCGCTCTTGAAGCCTGTATTAACACAGCATGTCAGTGAGTTGGTGAAACGCTCGCGCGATGAGTTGCTGCAAGGGCGCGCTGCCAAATATCATCAAATTGGCACATTTGGCTCGTGAAAACGGTAACAACCGCTTGAGGTTCACGTTAAACCACTCACGAAATGACTGCTTCCGACGGTACCCCATGCATTTTTTTCACATACTTGTGTTGTAAAACAAAGGTCAGACATGGTATTTTTATTTCAGATTTCGTTAAAACACATAAGAGGTGAGTGACGTGAATTTAAGACGAATTGCGGTATTGACAAGTGGGGGAGACGCCCCTGGAATGAACGCTGCAGTCCGTGCAGTGACCCGAAAAGCAATTTTTGAAGGTCTAGAAGTGTACGGTGTGTATAACGGCTATCAAGGTTTGATTGAAGGCGATCTCGTTGAATTGAATCTAGGTTCAGTCGGCGATATCATTCAACGCGGAGGAACGTTCTTACGTTCTGCCCGTTGCCCAGAGTTTAGAACTGAAGAAGGCCGGGCTAAAGCGGTCAAACAGTTGAAGAAATTCAACATCGATGCGCTTGTTGTCGTAGGCGGAGACGGTTCTTACCGTGGAGCTCAGAAGTTGACGGAGCTTGGTTTCCCGACAATCGGGCTGCCTGGTACGATCGACAATGATATTCCGGGAACGGACGCGACGATCGGATTTGACACAGCGCTCAACACAGCGCTCGATGCGATCGATAAGATTCGTGACACGGCTTCTTCACATGAACGTACGTATGTCATTGAAGTGATGGGTCGCGACGCGGGTGACATCGCTCTTTACGCCGGTCTTGCCGGTGGAGCGGAGTCGATCCTCGTCCCAGAACGTCCTGAAGACTTGAGTGCGATTGTTGAGCGGATCAACCATGGTGTTGCCCGCGGCAAGAAACATTCGATTGTCGTCGTTGCTGAAGGAGCTGGCAGTGCCGAAGAGATTGGTAAGCTCATTGCTGAGCAGACAAACTCGGAAACACGTGTCACGATCCTTGGACATATCCAACGTGGTGGTTCACCAACTGCCGCCGACCGCGTACTTGCTAGCCGGATGGGCGCTTACGCCGTTGAAATCCTGTTAGAAGGCAAAGCTGGACGGGTCGTTGGAATCCGTGGCGGTAAAATGATGGACCTCGATATCGACGAGGCGCTCGACCATAACAAGCATACGCTTGACATGAAGTTGATCGACCTGTCGAACCAACTTTCGATTTAACGAGTGACAGTGAACTCCACAGAGACGGGATCAGGTCAATCGACCCCCCGTTTTCTGTGTGTAAATGTAATACATCCCCTAGGAGGTTTTTATTTATGCGTAGAACGAAAATTGTATGTACGATCGGACCAGCTTCAGAGAAGCTTCTCCCAGAAATGATTGAAGCTGGAATGAACGTGGCTCGTCTTAACTTCTCACACGGTGACTACGAAGAGCACGGAGCACGTATCCGCGACATCCGTGAAGCATCACGCGTCGCAGGCAAAATCGTGACTGTCCTTCTCGATACGAAAGGTCCTGAAATTCGGACGCATACGTTCGCAGACGGAAAGGCACTCCTTGAAAAAGGGAAAGAAGTGACAATCGTCTCAACAGAAGAAATCGTCGGAACGAAAGACCGTTTCTCGGTCACGTACGAAGGATTGTTCGATGACGTCGAAGTCGGTTCTAGCATCATGCTCGATGACGGACTCATCGGTCTCCGTGTCGTCGAAAAACTTCCGAACCGCGATCTTCGTTGCATCATCGAAAACGAAGGCGTCATCAAGACGAAGAAAGGTGTAAACTTGCCGAACGTCAAGGTTAACCTTCCTGCCTTAACAGACAAAGATATCGCGGACATCGAGTTCGGTATCTCGCAAGATATCGACGTGATCGCGGCTTCATTCGTACGTCGTGCGTCTGACGTCGTCGCCATTCGTCAACTTCTCGAGAAGCACGATGCGTCGCACATCAAGATTTACCCGAAAATTGAAAACCAAGAAGGTGTCGATAACATCGACGAGATCTTGTCTATCTCTGACGGTTTGATGGTTGCACGTGGTGACCTCGGTATCGAGATCCCGACTGAAGAAGTCACACCGGTACAAAAAGAATTGATCAAGAAGTGTAACGACCTCGGTAAGCCGGTCATCACAGCGACACAAATGCTTGACTCGATGCAACGCAACCCGCGCCCGACACGTGCGGAAGCGTCTGACGTTGCCAACGCCATCCTCGATGGTACGGATGCGGTCATGCTCTCAGGTGAGACGGCTGCAGGGGACTACCCAATCGAGTCAGTTCAAATGCAAGCAGCGATCGCTGTTCGTACAGAGCGTATGCTTGACTACAAAAACTTGCTCAAAGATCGTCAAAAACGCAGTGAGCATACGGTAACGGATGCGATCTCACAAGCGGTTGCCCATACGGCAATCAACTTGAACGCGAAAGCGATCTTGACACCAACACAATCAGGTTACACGGCTGCCCGTACAGCGAAATATCGTCCGGAAGCAAACATTATCGCGGTGACTGAATCAGAGCGCGTCGCTCGTCAGTTGAACCTCGTTTGGGGCGTATACCCGATCGTTGCTGACACGATGCCGAACAACACGGATGAGATGTTGGTTCAAGCGTCTGAAGCAGCTCGTCACGCTGGACTTGTCACAGACGGCGACCTCGTTGTCATCTCAGCAGGTATTCCGGCAGCGACTTCTGGTACGACGAACATGATGAAAATTCACATCGTCGGACACGCTCTTGCAAACGGACGCGGCATCGGTGAGCGCGGCCTCGTCGGAGAAGTCGTCGTTGCGAACAACGCGGACGAAGCGAACGCTAAAGCAAAAGACGGCATGATCCTCGTGGCACCGTTCACTGATAAAGAAATGATGCCAGCGATCGAAAAAGCAGCCGGCATCATCACAGAAGACGGTGGATTGACGAGCCATGCCGGCATCGTTGGACCATCGCTCCGTAAACCGGTCATCGTCGGTGTTGAATCTGCAACGTCTACGTTCCGTGACGGACAGATGATCTCGATCGACCCGCTTACTGGAAAAATTTATAACGCGTAATCGAATGACAATCGAACCGACCTTCTCATGAGGTCGGTTCTTTTTCCATTCAGAAAGAGGGATGAATCATGGGTGCTTATTTATTTCTGCTATTACTCGTCTTGATCGGCGTGATTTCCCATAATCAATCGGTCATAATCGCGAGCAGTGTACTCTTAATCATTAAAGCAATCGGCTTCGGTGACCAGCTGTTCCCGACGCTCGCCGCAAAAGGGATCCATTGGGGTGTGACGATCATCACGATCGCCGTCCTCGTCCCGATCGCGACCGGAGACATAGGTTTTAGAGAATTGTGGAATAGTATTAAAGGACCGGTCGGCATCATTGCCTTTTCGTCCGGTATCTTCGTCGCCCTCGCCGCCGCCCAGGGCGTGCAACTGATGCGTGTCGACCCGGTCGTGACGACGGCCTTGCTCGCAGGCACCATTCTTGCGGTCGGATTCATGAAAGGCGTTCCGGTCGGTCCGCTCGTTGGTGCCGGGATTGCCGCGCTCATTTTAGGGGGATATAACCTTATCGAGAAGTGGGTTTGACATTTTTTTACGACTGGATACGCTTACATTTCTTTTTTTCAGTAAATTGTTTATACTAGACGGAGGACAGGGTGGCGCGAACTCGATACGTGCTGGGGAGATTTATCGAACCCCCACCCTTATTCCCTGCAAACAGACTGTATGATGCGGTCGACTACTTTCAAAGACTGAGGGGGAGTTATTAATGTCAACAACTAAAGGGTTAGAAGGAATTGTGGCGGCAGCCTCAAAAGTCAGTTCGATCATTGATGGACAATTGACTTATGGAGGATACACAATCGATGACTTGGCAGACCATGCCACGTTCGAAGAAGTCGTCTTTCTATTATGGAACGACCGCCTTCCGAAGGCAGATGAATTAACGAAACTCTCAGAAGCGCTCGTTCAAGAAGCGAAGTTGCCAGAAGACGTTATCGCGACACTCGAGCGGGCACCAAAGTCTGCGAACGCGATGGCCACGATTCGTACGGCACTCTCTCAACTCGCGTTGTACGATGAAGAGGCTGAAGACATGAGCGAAGAGGCAAACATGCGTAAAGCGATTCGTCTTCAAGCACAAATCGCGACGATCGTGACTGCTTTCGCGCGGTTACGGAAAGGTAAGCAACCGATTGCGC
The DNA here is from genome assembly GCF_001766415.1 of Exiguobacterium aurantiacum. GTDB lineage: Bacteria > Bacillota > Bacilli > Exiguobacteriales > Exiguobacteriaceae > Exiguobacterium > Exiguobacterium aurantiacum_A. Next base: position 11,632 of record NZ_MKXO01000001.1, read on the forward strand.
CGAAGCAAGGCTTGTCGTATGCAGCCAATTTCTTATATATGTTGAACGGGGAAGAGCCGAATGAAGTCGCCGAGACGACGATCGACAAGGCGCTCATTCTTCACGCCGACCATGAGTTGAACGCTTCGACGTTCACAGCCCGTGTCTGCGTAGCGACGCTCTCAGATATGTATTCTGGTGTGACGGCAGCGATGGGCGCACTCAAAGGTCCACTTCACGGTGGCGCCAACGAGGCGGTCATGAAGATGCTTCACGAAATCGGTTCGGTCGACAAAGTCGAAGACTACGTGCGCGGCAAGTTCGAACGCCGTGAGAAGATCATGGGCTTCGGTCACCGTGTTTATAAGGACGGTGATCCGCGTGCGAAACACTTGAAAGAGATGAGTCGCCAACTGACGGCTCAAATCAATGAGCCACATTGGTACGAGATGTCTGAGAAGATCGATCACCTCGTCGAGACTGAAAAAGGGCTCAAACCGAACGTCGACTTCTACTCGGCTTCGACGTACTATGCGCTCGGCCTTGACGAAGAGCTGTTCACGCCGATCTTCGCGGTCTCGCGGATGTCAGGCTGGATCGCACACATCCTCGAGCAATACGCCGACAACCGTCTCATTCGTCCGCGTGCCGAGTACGTAGGCGAAACGAATCGTTCATACGTACCGGTAAACGAGCGTTAATTGACGCATCGTTCGAAGATTGCGTCACAATTTAGACATAAACTTTGGTAAACTAACAGATGACGTAGGTCGGCGCTCGCGTCGGCCTACATAAATGTACTTAGGGGGATTCATATGTCAACACAAGGTCAAAAGATTACAGTAGAAAACGGTGCACTCAACGTACCAAACGTACCAACGATTCCATTCATCATCGGAGATGGAACAGGCCCAGACATCTGGAACGCTGCAGTCCGCGTCTTTGATGCAGCTGTCGAGAAAGCATACGGCGGCGAGAAGAAAATCGAATGGAAAGAAGTGTTCGCTGGCGAGAAGGCGTTCAACCAAACGGGTGAGTGGCTTCCTAACGAGACGCTCGACGAGATCCGTGAATATTTGATTGCCATCAAAGGACCGCTCACGACACCGGTCGGCGGCGGAATCCGTTCACTCAATGTTGCGCTCCGTCAAGAACTTGACTTGTACACGTGCTTGCGTCCTGTCCGTTACTTCACTGGCGTCCCGTCACCGGTCAAACGTCCTGAAGACACAGACATGGTCATCTTCCGTGAGAACACAGAAGATATTTATGCAGGGATCGAATACGCTTCAGGCAGCGACGAAGTGAAGAAGTTGATCACGTTCTTGAAAGAAGAGATGAACGTCAACAAGATCCGTTTCCCAGAAACATCGGGTATCGGCATCAAGCCGATCTCGTCAGAAGGAACAAAACGTCTCGTTCGGGCATCGCTCGAATACGCGATCGCGAACAACCGTAAATCGCTCACGCTCGTCCATAAAGGTAACATCATGAAGTTCACAGAAGGCGCCTTCAAAAACTGGGGGTATGAACTCGCAGAAGAAGAGTACGGCGACAAAGTGTTCACATGGGCCCAGTATGACCGCATCAAAGAAGAGTCAGGCGAAGCTGCTGCGAACGAAGCGCAATCGAAAGCGGAAGCGGAAGGCAAGATCATCGTGAAAGATTCAATCGCTGATATCTTCCTCCAACAAATCTTGACTCGTCCGCGTGAGTTCGACGTCGTCGCGACAATGAACTTGAACGGTGACTACATCTCGGACGCGCTCGCTGCCCAAGTCGGCGGAATCGGGATCGCACCAGGGGCGAACATCAACTACGTGACAGGACACGCCATCTTCGAAGCGACACACGGTACGGCACCGAAGTATGCTGGTCTTGACAAAGTCAACCCGTCATCTGTCATCTTGTCAGGTGAGATGATGCTCCGTCACATGAACTGGAACGAAGCGGCTGACCTCATCGTTCGTTCGATGGAGAATACGATCGCATCGAAAGTCGTCACATACGACTTTGCCCGTCTCATGGATGGCGCGACAGAAGTGAAATGTTCAGAGTTTGCGGATGAACTGATCAAAAACATGTAAGTAGCACTCAAGTTTGGACTAAACCAAGGGGGAGAGCACAATGATTCGTCGCAACAAAATTTCTGTTATCGGTAGCGGATTCACGGGGGCCACGACGGCACTATACTTGGCTCAAAAAGAGTTAGGAGACGTCGTCCTTCTCGACATGCCAGAGTTTGAGAACCCGACGAAAGGAAAAGCGCTCGATATGCAAGAAACGGCGCCGATTCAAGGATTTGATTCGTTGATCACCGGGACGTCGGATTACGCCGACACGGCTGATTCGGACATCGTCGTCATCACGGCCGGTATCGCCCGCAAGCCGGGCATGAGCCGGGACGACCTCGTCACGACGAACGCTAGCGTCATGCGGTCGGTCACGAAAGAGATTGTCAAGTATTCGCCTGACGCGATCTTGATCGTCTTGACGAACCCGGTCGATGCGATGACGTATACGGTGTTCAAAGAGTCGGGCTTCCCGAAAGAGCGCGTCATCGGCCAGTCCGGCGTGCTTGACACGGCGCGGTTCCGGACGTTCGTCGCTTCGGAGTTGAACGTCTCTGTGAAAGACGTGTCCGGGTTCGTTCTCGGCGGTCACGGCGACGACATGGTGCCGCTCATCCGCTATTCGTATGCAGGAGGCATCCCGCTCGAGAAGTTGTTGCCGAGTGAACGCATCGACGCGATCGTCGCGAGAACGCGTAAAGGTGGCGGTGAGATCGTCCAACTCCTTGGCAACGGTTCGGCGTACTACGCGCCGGCCGCGGCCATCGTCGAGATGGTGGAAGCGATTTTAAAAGATCAACGCCGCATTTTACCGGCCATCACGTATCTTGATGGAGAGTATGGCTTCCGTGACCTCTATCTTGGCGTGCCGACGGTTCTCGGTGCGAACGGGATCGAGCGTGTGCTCGAACTTGACCTGACGGACGAAGAACAAGCCGCGCTCAAGCGCTCGGCTGACTCGGTCCGTTCCGTCTTGAACGTCCTAACTTGAAAGCAAGTCTAGTCTGCGTCGCAGGCTAGACTTTTTTTGTTGGATTCGTTTTTCTTCCAAGCGTGCTAAACTGGAGATAGACAGTGGATTTGTTTTGTTTTTGTAAAGAATTGCTTTGAAGTTGGTCGCGAGTGGGATTGATTTGTAAAATAGGTAGTGTAAACGACTGAACAGATAGATTCGAGGAGGAACTAGTGTGGCCGATAAAGTAATTGTTGTTGATGACGAAGTATCGATTGCGACGTTATTAAAATTTAATTTAGAACAAGCCGGATTTGAGGTCGAGACGGCCCATGATGGAAAAGCAGGGCTTGAATTAGCCGAGAAACAAGACGCGGTGTTGATCATCCTCGACTTGATGTTGCCGGAAATGGACGGGCTTGAAGTATGTAAACGGCTGCGCCAACAAAAAGTGAACACGCCGATCTTAATGTTGACGGCGAAAGACGACGAGTTCGATAAAGTGCTCGGTCTCGAACTTGGCGCTGACGACTATTTGACGAAACCGTTCAGCCCGCGCGAAGTCGTGGCCCGGGTCAAAGCGATTTTGCGCCGGTCAGGTCCACAGGAAACGACGACGGTCGACGCCGACGTCATCGAGATCGGAGACGTCAAAATCATCGCTTCGAACTATGAGGTTTTCAAAAAAGGCGAACGTCTCGAATTGACGCCGAAAGAGTTTGAACTGCTGGCTTATCTCGCCAAAAACAAAGGTCGTGTGTTGACGCGTGATCAACTGCTGTCAGCGATTTGGAACTATGATTTTGTCGGTGATACGCGTATCGTCGACGTTCATATTAGTCATTTGCGTGAAAAAATTGAGCCGGTGACGAAGAAACCGACGTACATCAAGACGATCCGAGGTCTCGGTTATAAGATGGAAGAACCGATGCCCGAATGAAGACGTATCGCTCGCGTTTTTTGACGACACTCATCCTGCTCGTGACGGGCGTGTTGCTGACACTCGGGATCGTGCTCGGTCAACTGTTCAAAGATTTCTATTTGGACTCGGAGCGCGACCGGTTGAAAGAAGACGCCCAACTCGCCGCCTTGTATTTGGACGGGGGCGAACTTGAGCAGATTCGTGACTACGTTCGACAAATCGACGATGAGAGCAGTTTCGACATCTTGCTGTTGAACCGCCGGATGGAAGTGATTGCCGGCACGCCGTTCCGCGTCGGAGCGTTCGAATACCGGATTGACGCCGACACGATTCCGGCTAACGGTGCGTTCGGCAACGCGACACGCGACGATTTGATCCAGTTCACGAAACCGATCGAACTGTCGACCGGTGAAACGGTCTACCTTAGCTTCATCCGCTATATTTCTGACTTAGAAGGTGTCTACAACCGGATTTGGCTGACGGTCGCGCTCGCATTGTTCTTTTCATTCTTCCTCATTCTATTCGTCCTCCACAATCTGACGAACCAGTTCATCCGGCCGATCGATGAGGCGACGATCGTGTTACGCGAACTCGCCGACGGGAATTACCGGGCCCGTGTGTATGAACTACGCAACGATGAAGAGACGGGAAGTCTGGCCGGGTCGATCAACGTCCTCGCTCGTAACTTAGAGACGATTTCGCTCGGGGAGTCGGTGCAGCGGGCAAGGCTCGAGTCACTGATCGAGTATATGGGAGCCGGTCTGTTGCTCGTCGATGAACGCGGTATCGTCACGCTCGTCAACCGGTCGTACCGGGATATGTTCCAATACGACGATTTGATGATCGGCCAGTTTTACCATGGTATTTTACCGAGTCCGGACGTCGAGACGTTGATCGAGGACGTCTATTTGACAGAAGAGCCGCACCGTCGCCAGCTATCGATTCGAATCGGGTTCAACCAAAAGACGTATATGGTGTCAGCTGCCCCGATCTTTAGCGATACCGGCATGCTGCGCGGGACGACGCTATTGTTTAACGACATCTCCGAACTGAAACGGCTTGAGAAAATGCGGAAAGATTTCGTCGCGAACGTGAGCCATGAGTTGAAGACGCCGCTCACTTCGATCAGAGGCTTCAGTGAGACGTTACTCGACGGGGCGAAGGAAGTGCCCGAGTTGCGCGATCAATTTTTGGATATTATCCAAAAAGAAGCGACTCGTATGCAAATGCTCGTCGAGGACTTGCTCGAACTGTCACGGCTCGAGCAGGAAAATTTCCACTTGGAGTTCACGCCTGTCCAGCTCAATCAGCTCGTCGAAGAGGTGTGTCTCGTCTTAAGCCAGAAGGCGGAGCAAAAAGCAATCCATCTTGAAGCGCATCACGACGGCGACGTCGTCTTGCAAGCGGACTTGAATCGGATCAAGCAAGTCATCTTGAACCTTGTCGCGAACGCGATCAACTATTCGCCAGAAGGCAGCCAGGTCGAGATTACGGTCGAGAAGCGGGAGACGACGGCGCGCTTGATCGTCAAAGACGACGGGATCGGCATCGCTCCAAAAGAAGTGAGCCGTATATTCGAACGGTTTTACCGGGTCGACAAGGCCCGGAGTCGAAATTCTGGAGGGACCGGCCTTGGCCTCGCCATCGTCAAGCACATCGTCGATCTTCATCATGCGACGATCCATGTCGACAGCGACGAAGGCGTTGGGACGACGTTCACAATCGAATTCCCGCTCGCTTAACAAGGAATTTATATCGCGTTCACACGAACTTTACAAACAGATGCTACTCTATTGATGAGACCTCTTCATCATCTCGTATCCCGGCCGGTGCTCATCTCCACTCGGTCGAGAAGATTGACCCTTTTCTAGTACTTAGAAAAGGGTCTTTTTTTTCGAGCGCATGTGCCCGTATGATATGATGGATACAGAAGAGAATGGAGGTTGGACGATGAATAAATTACTGCTCCTCGATGGAAACTCACTGACGTATCGTGCGTTTTTCGCGTTGCCTCCGATGACGGATGCATCGGGACGAAACACGAACGCGGTATATGGGTTCACGATGATGCTTTTAAAATTGATGGAAGACGAGCAACCGACGCATTTCGCGGTCGCGTTCGATGCGTCGAAGAAGACGTTCCGCCACGATACATATGCGGACTATAAAGGTGGGCGGCAGAAAACACCAGGTGAGCTCCGCGAACAGTTCCCGATCGTTCGTGAACTGTGTGAGGCGTTCGGGATCAAAGTGCTCGAACTCGATCAATATGAGGCTGATGACATAATCGGGACACTTTCGAAAAACGAGGCGTTCGAACAAGTCACGGTCGTCACGGGTGATAAAGATTTACTTCAACTGATCGATCAGCGAGTCACCGTCTACTTAACGAAACGTGGCATCACTGACGTCGAGACGATGGACGAGGCGGCGTTCCACGAACGTTACGAGGGCTTGGCACCTCGCCAAATGATCGATCTCAAAGGGCTGATGGGCGATAAATCCGATAACATACCGGGAATTCCGGGTGTCGGCGAGAAGACGGCGCTCAAGTTGCTGTCAAATTACGGCTCGGTCGAAGGGCTGTATGAACATACACATGAATTAAAAGGGAAGCAAAAAGAAAAAGTCGAGGCGAACGAGCAGGAAGCCCGGATGTCAAAACAACTCGCGACGATCCATACGGACGTCCCGATCGACGTCAGTGTGGATGACTTACAGTTCCACCCGTATGACGCGGCAAAAGTCAAACCGTTGTTCATGAGCCTTCAGTTCAAATCACTGGTCGGCAAGCTGAACACCGATGCGACGACGGAAGAGGCGGCAGAAGCGCGAGACGTGACGCACGTCGGCATCGAACAGCAAGATTTGTCGGAAGCCGTCCTGTTTATCGAACAGCTGCGGGACGACTATTTCGAAGACGACATCATCGGTGTGGCGATCGCATCGAAAGTCGGTGTGACCGTCGGTGATATGTCGTTGTTAGACGTACCGGACGTGAAGGCTTGGCTAGCGGACGAGACCCGGAAAACAATCTGTTTGGATGCCAAACAGACGATCATTCAATTGAAACGGAACGAATTGACACTTCGCGGCTACGAAGACTTGCTCGTCGCCGGCTATTTGCTCAACTTGTCGGGCGGAACGACGCTCGATTCGATCGCCGCGCACTTCGATTACGCGTTGCCTGAAGACGAGGCCGTCTACGGGAAAGGGGCGAAACTGCACGTGCCGGAACAAGCGGTGCTCGACCAACATCTCGGCGAGAAGGCGATGGCCATCTTCACGTTGTTCGCGAAAGTCATTCCGGAAATCGATGAAAACGAGCAGACGTCACTTTATCAAGATTTAGAACGTCCGCTCGCCTCGGTGCTCGCGGAAATGGAATGGGCCGGAATTCACGTCGACGTGGCGACGCTTCAAGCGATGGAAACCGATCTCAGAGACCGCCTTGATCAGCTCGAGACAGAAATTCACGGATTGGCCGGCGAGTCCTTCAATATCAATTCGCCGAAACAGCTTGGCGTCATCTTGTTTGAGAAGTTGGCACTCCCACCCGTGAAGAAGACGAAAACCGGATACTCGACGGCAGCCGACGTGTTAGAGAAGCTGGCGCCGCTCCATCCGATCGTCGAACATATCATGCATTACCGTGAGCTCGGAAAACTGCAGTCGACGTACGTCGAGGGCTTACAAAAAGTCATCAAAGCGGACGGGAAGATTCATACACGCTACACGCAGACGCTCACACAGACAGGGCGACTGTCATCGGTCAATCCGAACTTGCAAAACATCCCGATTCGGCTCGAGGAAGGACGCCGAATCCGTAAGGCGTTTACGGCAAGTGAGCCGGGCTGGGTGCTGTATGCGGTCGACTACTCGCAGATCGAGCTGCGGATCATGGCGCATATGTCGCAAGACGCGAAGATGCTCGAGGCGTTTTTGAATGACGAAGATATTCATACGTCGACGGCGGCTAACGTGTTCCGTGTCGCCAAAGAAGAAGTGACGTCGCTCATGCGGCGTCAAGCGAAGGCGGTCAACTTCGGAATCATCTATGGCATCAGTGATTATGGATTGTCGCAAAACCTCGGCATCAGCCGTAAAGAAGCGCAGACGTTCATCGACACGTACTTCGAGCAGTTCCCCGGTGTGAAACGCTTCATGGATGCCGCTATCGAGCGGGCGCGGGAACATGGGTATGTAGAGACGATGCTCAAACGTCGCCGTAACATCCCGGACATCCATTCCCGCAACTTCAACTTGCGCGGTTTTGCCGAACGGACGGCTATCAACACGCCGATTCAAGGGACGGCGGCGGACATCATTAAAAAAGCGATGATCGACGTCGATACGGCGCTTCAAGCATCGGGTCTGCAATCGAAACTATTGCTTCAAGTTCACGATGAACTCATCTTTGAAGGACCGCTTGCTGAGACGTCCGCGCTCGAAAAACTTGTGAAGCAAGCGATGGAACATACGATCACACTCGACGTCCCGCTTCGGGCGGACGGCTCGTTCGGTGAGACGTGGTTCGACACGAAATAAAGTAAAGGAAGGAAATCGATATGCCAGAATTACCAGAAGTAGAGACGGTCTGTCGCCGACTGCGACCGTTCGTCTCCGGAAAAACGATTCAAGACGTCAATGTACGCGACGCGAAAATCATTCGCGGACATGAGGCCGACGTGTGGGTACAACAGCTGATCGGCGAGACGATGGTCGACGTCGAGCGGCGCGGCAAGTTCATTTTATTTAAATTGACGAACGGCTACCTCGTCTCTCATTTACGGATGGAAGGGAAATTCTTTCCGCACAGCGAAGCCGTCGATCCGGTCAAGCATACGCACGTCGTCTTCACGTTCACCGACGGTACGAGCCTGCACTATAACGACGTCAGGAAGTTCGGCACGATGGAACTTCGGACGAACGACGAGTTGTTCGTGACGCCGCCGCTGTCGCTGCTCGCGCTCGAGCCGTTCGACCCTGAAGTGACGGCCGAAACGTTGCACGCCCGTCTGAAGCGCATGAACGTGAGAGCGATCAAGACGGCGTTACTCGATCAATCGATTTTTGTCGGTCTCGGCAATATTTATGTCGACGAGACGTTGTTCCGGGCACGGATTCATCCGACCCGGCCAGCAGCCTCGCTTTCACTCACTGAAGTTGAGACCGTCCGTCAAGAAGCGGTCGCTGTGTTATTAGAAGCGATCGAGCGGGGTGGAAGTACGATCCGCAGCTATACGAATCCGGACGGGGCGGCTGGAACGTTTCAAGAGACGCTTTACGTCTACGGGCAGACCGGTGAACCGTGTCACAATTGCGGTCGGCCGATTGAAAAGATGAAACTAGGCGGACGGGGGACGCATTACTGTCCGCACTGCCAACAGTAAGAGGTGGACACAATGTTGAAAATTGGTTTGACAGGCGGCATCGCGACAGGGAAGTCGACGGTGTCCCGCCTATTCCGACAACAAGGGATTCCGATTATCGATGCCGACAAGATTGCCCGTACCGTCGTCGACCCTGAAGGTAAAGCTTACTCTGCTGTCCGAGAAGCGTTTCCGCGCTGTTTTGAAGGTGAGCAGTTGAACCGGCCGGCGCTCGGGCGAGAGATCTTCCATGACGAAGCAAAAAGGAAATTGTTGAATCAGCTCATGCATCCGGCGATCCGGGAAGAAATGCAGGAGCAGATGCATTCCTTTGCGGCAGCAGGGGAATCTGTCGTCATCTTCGACATCCCGCTCTTGTTCGAAGGGACGATGCGTGACCTCGTCGATTATACGGTCGTCGTCTATTGCCGGGAAGAGATGCAGTTGATGCGTCTCATGGAGCGTAACGGCTTGACGAAAGAAGAAGCGCTCGCAAGGATCCACTCGCAAATGCCGATCGAAGAAAAGAAGCATCACGCTGACTTTTTAATCAACAACAACGGGGCACTCGGAGACTTGTTGCCTCAAGTGACGCGTCTCGTCGAACAATTTCAAGACATGAAAAAAGAAGGCGACTGACGCCTTCTTTTTTTGTTCAGTTGAGCGGATCTGCGTCCGGTCGCCCTTTTTTCCATGTGTCGAAAATAGCGCGCCCGTCACTTGGGTGTCCGTTCGAGTAATAGATCGGATAGAGCGAGAAGAACACATAATAAAACGAGAAATAGGCGAACTGATACGTGTAGAGTGTCGGTTCAATCTCCCGTCTCAGGATAAACCAGTTCACAATCAAGATACTCGATAGATTGAAAATCGACCCGCCCGCGTAGACGATACTCCTCGTCAAGCGATTACTGTATTTCAAGTCCGAGAATTGGCACCAGGCGTCATAGAAGTAGACGCGGTTAAACTGCATGCGCCCGACCTTGAATAGCTTCTTCCCGGTCCCAATCTCCATATCGAGTGATCCCCCGAATAATTTCGCGAAAAAGAAATGCCCGAATTGATGGATAATTGTCACAATCGGTAAGATGACAAAAAACGAGATGACAAATTTGTCTAAGTCTGTCCAATCAAACATATAACGTAGCTCCTTTCCAAGCTCTACACCAAATTTCCCTCTTTTTCAAAAACGAAACTGTAAAAAAGTGATAAAAATGTGACGATACATAGTGAAAACGCTTCCATTTTTCCGTTATAATGGTGTCGTAACGCAGAAAAAAGGGGGAACTGGAATGGGGACGAAAGTTGCAATCAACGGGTTTGGACGAATCGGGAGAATGGTGTTTCGTAAATTGATGCTTGAAGGGCGTCACGACGTCGTGGCGATCAATGCGAGTTATCCGGCGGAGACGCTTGCTCACTTGATCAAGCACGATACGGTCCATGGGCCGTTTGAGCTCACTGTTCGAGCGCATGGGGATACGCTCGTTGTCGACGGGAAACAGATTCGGTTAATCGCAGAGCGTGACCCGGAACGATTACCATGGAAAGAACTTGATGTCGAGATCGTCGTCGAGGCGACGGGGAAATTCAATTCGGACGTCGGGGCGCGCAAGCATTTGATGGCCGGGGCGCAGAAAGTCATTTTGACGGCGCCGGGAAAAGGCGACTTACGGACGATCGTGATGGGGGTCAATGATCGCGAGTATATGCCGGAGCAAGACCATATCATCTCAAACGCCTCTTGTACGACGAACTGCCTCGCACCTGTCGTCAAAGTGCTCGATTCGACGTTCGGCATCGAGACAGGACTCGTCACGACGGTACACGCCTACACGAACGACCAGAACAATATCGACAATCCGCATAAAGATTTGCGCCGGGCCCGGGCTTGTGGTAGCTCCATTATACCGACTTCGACCGGGGCAGCCAAGGCGATCGGTCTTGTGCTTCCCGAGCTGCAAGGCAAGTTGAACGGGATGGCGCTCCGTGTCCCGACGCCGAACGTCTCGCTCGTCGATCTCGTCGTCGAGCTGCGTCGTGATGTCACGGCCGCCGAAGTGAACGAAGCGTTCGAACGGGCCGCTTACGGAGAAATGACCGGGATTCTCGGTGTCTCGAACGAACCGCTCGTCTCAATCGACTTTAATGGAGACGAGCGCTCCTCGATTATCGATGCGGATTCGACGATGGTGCTCGGCGGCAACCACGTCAAAGTGCTCGCTTGGTATGACAACGAATGGGGCTATTCGTGCCGCGTTGTCGATCTTTTGGATATGGTGGCGAGCTACCTTCAAATCGGCCAACAAGAAACGCACGCTTGAGAAAATATATTTCGTCAAAAATATTTTAACGAATTCAAACAAATAGCTTGTATCGACGTCCTAAACAGGATACACTCAATCTCGTGAACTTCAATTGGTCTGACAAACGCAACTTAAAGGGTTAGGACCTCTCTGGACTAACTTGCCCCCGTGGTTGTGGGCGATTCAGGCACAAAGTGAGTGATCATCAACTACTTTGAGACCATTGATGTAAAGGGGGATCCACTTATATGGATACTATGGGACGTCACATTATTACAGAACTTTGGGAGTGCAATCCCGACAAATTGAACGATATCGACTACATCGAGCGCTTGTTCGTCGATGCAGCACTTCGCTCGGGCGCTGAAGTCCGCGAAGTCGCTTTCCACAAATTCGCGCCGCACGGTGTGAGTGGTGTCGTTATCATTTCAGAATCACATTTAACGATTCACAGTTTCCCAGAGCATGGTTACGCATCAGTCGATGTGTTCACATGTGGGGACCGGATCGATCCAGCGACAGCTTCACAATACATTGCTGAAGGCTTAGAAGCGAAAGTTCGCGAAGACGTCAAACTTGATCGCGGTATGGGACCGATTCGTGTTCCAGAAGCACAAGTGGCGATCAGCAAATAATCCGATTGACCTTTTGAGGCTGGCCGATTTTCGGTCAGCCCTTTTAATTGTTTTGTTAAGTCGTTAATTTTGATATGCTTAACGTATATAAATTAGGTGCCGAGGTGGACAATGGGATTACTAGACAAGTTTCAAACACATATCCAAACGGATGATACGCATAAAAATGAGGCGTTGCGCACGCGTTATTTCGCGACGTCGCCGAACGCAGTCCTGACATGGTTAGATGAACGAATTAAAACGGAGGGGCAGACGGTGCGCCGAATCGACGCCGAGCGAGGCGAGCTCGCCTTTTACGGTGACGGTTGGGACGCATTGGCCACAGTCGTTCAAGTGGACGGAGGGCGGACCGCCGTCGATTTCACGATGAATCGTGAACAAATGCTCGGTCCTGACCTGAAACAAGTTGTCGCTGCGTATTATGATGCTTTACAAAATAAGTTCCCACTCCGTGCCATCGGGAATCAATCTGTCGAACGATAAGGAGGGCTGAGCATGCGTTGTCCTAAATGTGATCATAACGGAACGAGGGTGCTCGACTCCCGACCAGTCCAAGATTATTATTCGATTCGACGCCGTCGCGAATGTGAAAAGTGCGGCTATCGCTTCACGACGTTTGAAACGGTTGAACAGACGCCGCTCATCATCGTCAAAAAGGACGGGAACCGCGAAGAGTTCAGTCGAGAGAAAGTTCTGCGCGGGATCATTCGAGCCTGTGAGAAACGACCGGTCACACTCGAGCAACTCGAGGGTGTGGTCACGAAAGTCGAACAACAGTTACGGGCGCTCGGCCAGTCCGAGATCCCGAGTGAACAAGTCGGCGAACTCGTCATGAACGAACTGGCCCGCGTCGATGAAGTGGCGTACGTCCGCTTCGCATCGGTCTATCGACAGTTTAAGGACATCTCTGTGTTCTTTAAAGAGTTAGAGGATTTAATGAAGCAAGAAAAATCGACCAACTAAAGGGGCGGCCTTCTGGTCGTCTTTTTTCAGGGGAGAAACGTTATGGAAAAAGAACGGATTCTTTACGGGACTGATGAGCTATTGATCATGAGCACTGGGCTCATTGATCGCGAGTCTTATCAGTCACTTTATCATTTATATCAACCCGTCATCGGCGTGAAGGCGCTCGCGTTGTATCAAACGCTTTGGAGTGAATTGAAGCCGGGTAAAATGAAGTCGAACTATATATCACATAGCGCCTTGTGTGAAATGCTTGATTATTCGATCAACGAACTGGCGGACAGTCTATTCCGGCTCGAAGCGATCGGCCTCGTCCGGACGTACAAGACGAAAGACGCACGGCTGACGCAATACGTCTATCAACTGAGAGTTCCGCTCGCGCCCCACACGTTCCTAAACGATGGGCTGTTATCGAGTTTTCTCTTCTATAAAGTAGGGGAGGTCCGATTCAAGCAGTTGCAAGGACGGTTCACCATCGACCCGCTACCGGCAGGCATCGTCGAAGTGACGAAAGACTTCAATGAAGTGTTCGACGTCAAAGGGGTCAACCAGATGGCGTTCACTCAAAAAAATTATGAGAAGCCGGACCGCGCCAAGATCGAGATCAACTATACGTTCGATATGGATATCGTCAAAAAACTGACAAACTTCCCAATCGGCTTCTTCACGAAGAAGTTAGACGAGACGATCACAAAACTCGCGTACGTGTCGCAAATCGATGAAGAGACGATGGCCGAGATGCTAAAAGAGTATTTCGTTCACGAAGCATACTTACCGCTCAGCGAACAAGAGAAGCGTGATGGTTGCCGGCAGATGGTATTACAATTGAAGAAAAAACAGACACGACATCGAAAAGTGAAGTCAGACGAGACGGAGCAGGCGGAGGTCGGCGATTTGCATGACACAACGGTCATGGAGGAAGCACACCCGCATCAGTACGTATCGACGCTTCGGAAGACGCCACAACTCTCGAAAAGTGACGAACAGCTCATCATCGAGATGGTCGATACACTCGGTCTCGCACCAGGTGTGATCAACGCGCTGTTCTATTATTGTATCGAAGTGAAGAAACAGACGCGGCTCAGCGAGAATTACGTGATGCGCATCGCCACGAGTTGGAAGACGGCGGGCTATTTGCACGCGAGTGACGCATTAGAACGTGAAGCGACGCAAGACGCGTTGATCGAGAAGAAGCAACAAAAACGTGAGAACGTCCAGCGTACGACGGTCGGCTCGCGTCGGAAAGACAAGACCGAGTTGCCGAAATGGCTCGAAGACGATGCGAAAGAGCAACGGTCTTACGATCAGAAGCGCAAAGAGGCGCTCGAATCATCGGTGCCAGATGACGCGGAACTCGTCAAATTGTTGAATGAACTGAAAGAGAAAGGATGAGCGACATGGAACGGATCAATCAGACGCTCGCCCAGATGATGAACCGTAAAGAAGTGCGGGAAGCGTACGAGTCGATTCGCAGACGAACTCTCGAGCACCCTGGTGTCATTACATTTTTAAAGGCGCATCCAGAACTCGACGAGACGGCGATCGAAGTCGGATTTACGAAATTGAGCGAATATGCCGAGCAGATGGACGGGAAGAAGCTTGTCGATGAACAAGCCGTCATCCCCGGGCATCAGCCGGTCCTTTATGTCGATCTCGGTCAAATTGCGATCCGCTATGAAGAGACGGTCGCTCACCGCCAGGCGAGACGTCAAAAAGAGATGGATCGAAAGTTCAAGAGCTTATTTTTACCGGAAGAAGTGCGGGAAGCGAGCTTTCAATCGTTTGATTATTCGGACGATGCCCGAAAGATCGCGCTCCGTGAGGCGATGCGATTCGTCTCGGGGATGAAGACGCGTCAAAAAGTGAACGGCCTTTACTTGTACGGCAGTTTCGGGGTCGGGAAGACGTACTTGCTCGCCGCGATCGCCAACGAACTCAAAGTCGCCGATATCGAGACGATTTTAGTTCACGCTCCGGGATTCGTCTCGGAAGCGAAACGTAAAATTCGTACCGATTCGTTCGATTCATTTTTGACCTCGTTCCAGCACGTGCCGATTTTGTTGATTGATGATATCGGCGCCGAGGCGATCAGCCCGTGGGTACGAGACGAACTGTTCGGGATTATTTTACAGTACCGCATGATGCATCGTCTGCCGACGCTCTACAGCTCAAACTTCAGCAGCGAAGAGCTCGAGACGCACTTCTCGATTGACGGCTCGCCGCAAAACAAGATGAAAGCACAGCGGCTCATGCAACGGATCTCGACGACGACGACGCAGATCGAGCTGAAAGGCGAAAATCGTCGTCGGTAAAGGATTGTATTTCTCGAACGAGTTGACTATACTAATAACCATATAACTGATGCATAGAAGAGGATACGAGACATCGTCACGGGTTTCAAAGCGAAGGAAGAATGGTGAGAGCTTCCTAAACACGCCGATCGACTTACTCCCTCGGAGCACCGCACGGGTCAATCGTGCGGCGATTCACACTCGTTATCGTGTGTTCGAGCCAAGCTTACAGCTTGGGAACGAGGGTGGTACCACGAGAATCAAAGCTCGTCCCTTTCATAGGGATGGGCTTTTTTTATTTTTTTTCAAATAGAGAGGGGAAGTTGACACATGATTCAATTGACATTTCCAGATGGGGCAGTCAAAGCGTTTGAAGCTGGTATCACAGCAGAAGAAGTAGCCGGTTCGATTAGCCCGGGACTTCGTAAGAAAGCCATCGCCGCAAAAATTGATGGTGAACTGATCGATTATCGTCGTCCGATCGAGCGCGACGGTAAAATCGAGCTCGTCATGCCGGACTCGGAGGCAGGCCTCGACTTGATGCGCCATTCATCCGCTCACTTGATGGCTCAAGCGATCAAACGGTTGTACGGCGAAGAAGGGACGATTCATTTCGGTATCGGACCGACGATTGAGAACGGGTTCTATTACGATATCGAGATGGACCGCCGCATCAATGAAGAGGATTTGCCGGAAATCGAGAAGATGATGAAACGGATCGTCGATGAAAACCTCGACATCACACGTGAAGTCGTCACGCGTGACGAAGCGCTCGAGCGTTACAAACAGCTCGGCGACCCGCTCAAAGTCGAGTTGATCGAAGATATCCCGGCAAGTGAGACACTTACAATTTACCATCAAGGTGACTTTTTTGACCTTTGCCGGGGACCGCACGTCCCGTCGACGTCGAAATTGAAAGTCTTTAAATTGATGAGTGTCGCCGGTGCTTACTGGCGCGGAGATTCTGACAACAAGATGTTGCAACGGATCTACGGTACGGCGTGGGCGACGAAAGAACAGCTCGCCGAGCATTTGCGTCTACTTGAAGAAGCGAAAGAACGCGACCATCGTAAACTCGGGAAAGAACTTGATTTGTTCTTCGTCTCGCAAGAAGTCGGCCAAGGATTGCCGATGTGGCTCCCGAAAGGTGCCTCGATTCGTCGTACGGTCGAGCGTTATATCGTCGACAAAGAGCTCGAACTCGGTTATCAGCACGTCTATACACCGGTGCTCGGTTCGGTTGACTTGTATAAGACGTCAGGTCACTGGGATCACTATCAAGACGACATGTTCCCGAAAATGGAGATGGATAACGAAGAGCTCGTCTTGCGCCCGATGAACTGTCCGCACCATATGACGATCTATAAGCATGAGCCACGCTCATACCGTGAGTTGCCGCTCCGTATCGCCGAACTTGGCGGCATGCACCGCTATGAGATGTCAGGTGCTTTGACAGGTCTTCAACGTGTCCGTTACATGGTATTGAACGATGGACACACGTTCGTGACACCAGAGCAGATGAAGCAAGAGTTTAAAGATATCGTTCACTTGATCCAAGAAGTGTATGCCGACTTCGGGATTAAAGATTACCGGTTCCGCCTGTCTTATCGCGACCCGGCCGATAAAGAGAAATACTTCGACAACGATGCGATCTGGGAATCGGCACAGCGTCAATTGAAAGAAACGATGGATGAACTCGGCCTGCCGTACTTCGAAGCGGATGGCGAAGCGGCGTTTTACGGACCGAAACTCGATGTCCAAGTCCGGACAGCGCTCGGGAAAGAAGAGACGTTGTCGACAGTCCAACTCGACTTCTTGCTTCCAGAACGTTTCGATTTGACGTATACAGGTCCTGACGGCAAAGATCATCGTCCAATCGTCCTCCACCGCGGTGTCGTGTCGACGATGGAACGGTTCGTCGCCTACTTGATCGAAGAGTACAAAGGTGCCTTCCCGACATGGCTCGCGCCGGTCCAAGTCAAATTGATCCCGGTGTCTCACGTCCATGATGCTTATGTGGCCGAAGTGAAAGCAGAACTGTTATCACGTGGTGTCCGTGTCGAGACAGACCTTCGGGATGAGAAGTTAGGCTATAAGATCCGTGAAGCACAGATGAAGAAGATCCCGATGACGCTCGTACTCGGTGATAAAGAACGTGATGAGCGTTCGGTCAACATCCGTCGCTACGGTCAACAAGAACAAGTATCGGCAACGCTTGATGAGTTCTTGACGTCCCTCACTGAAGAAATCGCGAATCGTTCACGGTAAAGGTAGGCCATCCTTCAACGGAAGGGTGGTCTTCTTTTCGGTCCAGAGACGGATGCGCAACCTATGAAAGAACACGTAT
This sequence comes from Exiguobacterium aurantiacum, assembly GCF_001766415.1. Classification (GTDB taxonomy): domain Bacteria; phylum Bacillota; class Bacilli; order Exiguobacteriales; family Exiguobacteriaceae; genus Exiguobacterium; species Exiguobacterium aurantiacum_A. Next base: position 29,471 of record NZ_MKXO01000001.1, read on the forward strand.
GGTAGAAGAAAGGAGTGATTCAGTTTGAATTATATGAAACCAATTATCGCGCTGACGATCGGGACGATTGTCTCGACTAGCATGATTCCTAAAGTAAACGCCGAAGCGATCGTCGACGATACAATCGTCACCCTCGGGGAGACATTATCAGCAGAGCAGCGAGACTGGGTGCTCGAGCGTGTTGAAGCGCCGGCAGGAATCGAACCGATTATCACGACTGCAGCTGACGAAGAGAAGTATTTAGGTGACGCCGTACCCCAGGCACAACGTGGCGGCGGCATGTACTCATCGGCCCGCATCAAGCTGACTGACGGGACGGGTCTTGATATTCAAACCGAGAACGTCACGTGGGTGACGGAAGATATGTATGCGAACGCGCTCGTCACGGCCGGGGTCACTGACGCCGATATTTACATCACGTCTCCAATCCGTGTGACCGGGACGTCTGCGTTGACAGGTATTATGAAGGCGTACGACCAGACGGCTGACGAGACCGGGATCCAACTGACCGAGGAACGAAAAAATCTCGCGCAAGAAGAACTTGCGGTCACGTCAGAGATCGGGAAGACGGTCGGTCAAGAAGATGTGGCCGGGCTGATGAATGAGATCAAAGCGGAAATCGCGAATCAAATGCCCGAGACGAATATTGAAATTCGTGATATCGTCATTCAAGTATTGAATCAAAACAACGTTCAATTGTCCGATACGCAATTGAACCAGCTGACGACGTTGTTCGAGAACATGCAGCAAGCCAACTTGGATTGGACAGCGATCAGTGATGGATTAAAAGGAGCGGGCCAAGACGTGCAGGCGTTTCTAGAGACGAAAGAAGTACAAGGTTTCTTTGCGCGGCTGTTTGAGTCGCTCAGTAATTTCTTCAAGTCGTTGACGAACTAAACGAAAAAGCAGAGCGAAGGCTCTCAGGCTGTTGACGAACCAGGTCGCTAAAAGCAATCTGGTTCGTCTTTTTTTATGTTCGAAGACCTCGAGGCGCTCTGACCGACATATAATTTAAGAAATGCTATGTAAACGGCCGCCAGATGGCGACCGTTTGCGTTGCTCGTCCGACGACGCCCCGACTCCCGCAGGAAAGCAATCCGACGGAGACCCAGCAGCGACGCGAGTCGCGATGCGGCTCCGGGATTGCCTGCGGAAAGCGTGGGCGCCGGAAGGACGAGCGATATCAATCAGGTTAGTCAACAAGCTGAGAGAGAAGGCTCTGCTTTTTAATACCAACGTTTATGGATATAGTCCCGAGCGGATTCATGATCATCGACGATCTTCAACGTGATGCGGTTCATCTCTTCAAGCAGATCGGTCAATACAGCTTCAAGTTTAGCGTCGTTCATTTCATGGTGACGCATCGTTTCTTGAACGATATGTTTGATTTGATCATGATAATCGTGATCTTGTTTCACGTCTTTTCTCCAGTTCATCCTCGCCGCCTCCTTTTTTATTTTATTCCCTTTGAAAAGGTATTGCGAAACGATGGAATGACTGTTATTATCATAAAAGTGCGAGCTATCAATTATTCATGCGCGAATTCTTGACATCTTTTTCTGCTAGTGTTAAGATGACTTAGTGAGTAAATACAACAAAGCAGAAGCGCCCGCTTCTCACCTCGTCCGAATCGGTTCGGTCAGGTCCATCATGTACGTAATTCAGTTTCGGTGTCTTGCCGTTCTGAGTACGCAATGATGTGTGGGCGGGAAACTGCCGACGCTTTTTTTGTTACTATTACTATGTTGTCTTATTTTAAAATCTAAAACTCGTGCAATCGCACGATGGAGGTGCTAACCATTAGCAAAGAGCTATTTATCAACGAAAACATTCGTGCCCGTGAACTTCGTCTTATTGGAGCGGACGGTGCACAACTCGGTGTACAATCGCGTAGTGAAGCATTACGCTTAGCGGAAGAAGCTGACCTTGACCTCGTCTTGGTCGCTGACAAAGCAAACCCACCGGTCGCTAAAATTATGGACTACGGTAAATACCGTTTCGAACTCCAGAAAAAGGAGAAAGAAGCGCGTAAAAACCAAAAAGTCATCCAATTGAAAGAAGTACGTCTCAGTCCTACAATCGAGGACAACGATTTCCAAACGAAATTGCGTAACGCTCGCAAGTTTCTTGAAAGTGGAAACAAAGTGAAGGCGTCGATCCGTTTCCGCGGACGTGCCATCACACACTCGGAAATCGGTAGACGTGTTATGGAAAAATTGGCGGCGGAATGTGCCGACTTGGCAACAGTTGAACAAAAGCCGAAGATGGAAGGACGCAGCATGTTCTTAGTGCTGGCTCCGAAGAAAGAAGATTAATCATCGAGTCATAGTGGGGAGGAAATACTCATGCCGAAAATGAAATCGCACCGCGGTGCTTCTAAACGTTTTAAACGTACAGGATCAGGTAAACTCAAACGTTCACACGCTTTCACAAGTCACTTGTTCGGTAACAAATCGACGAAAGCAAAACGTAAGCTCCGTAAGGGTGCTATCGTATCAGCTGGAGACTACAAACGTATTCGCAACATGATTGCGAAGTAATACAGAAGGAATTTAGGAGGGAAACTATATGCCACGCGTAAAAGGCGGTTATACGACTCGTCAACGTCGTAAAAAGCAAATCAAACTTGCCAAAGGTTATTATGGCTCGAAACATATTCTATTTAAAGTAGCAAAACAACAGGTCATGAAGTCACTCATGTACGCATACCGTGACCGTCGTCAAAAGAAACGTGATTTCCGTCGTATTTGGATCACACGTATCAACGCGGCAGCACGTATCAACGGTCTTTCATACAGCCGTATGATGCACGGACTCAAGCTTGCAGGGATCGACATCAACCGTAAGATGCTTGCTGAGCTTGCAGTATCGGATGCACAAGCGTTCGCTTCACTCGCTAACACAGCTAAATCAAAATTGAACGCGTAATCGTTCAATCGAAAGCGCCGAGACTCTATCTCGGCGCTTTCTTTTTTCTCGGAAATTTCTTAAGATGAAGATAAGGAGGACACGCTATGGATCAATCTATCTTGGCCATCGTTGCGTTGGCGCTCATCGCTTTAAACGTCTATACGTATTTCCAGGCGAAGCAGTATACGCACGGCGAAGGGAAGTTCAACGTGTTGTACGCCTATGCCGGAGGAGCCATTGGAGCGTTGTTTGGACTTCATTTGACACGCCAAAAAACGGTTCATGCCCCAAAAAGCATGCAAATACAAGTATTGATTTTAGCAGTGGGCTGGTCTTTAATGATTTTAGTACTGCTTTAAGTGGAGAATAGGAGGAGCAACCGGTGAACTGGACAACATTATTTGATCGGCAACGTGAATTAGATGAGCGGATCAAACAAGAACATCAACTATCCGGCAACCAATTCGATGAACGGTTACTCGCTTTACTCGTCGAACTCGGTGAACTCGCCAATGAGACCCGAAGTTTTAAATTTTGGTCAACGAAAGGCCCGTCGCCTCAAGACGTGATCTTAGAAGAGTACGTTGACGGTATCCATTTCTTACTGTCGCTCGGACTCGCCCTCGGATACGAACGGGAGACGTTCCCGGCAGGCAGCTCGTATCTTGACGCGACTGATGCTTTTTTAGATATCTTTCGAAAAGTGACGAATTTTGGTTTGTCGAAGACAGAAGCGATGTACGAGACGCTGATGGCGGCATATCTCGAACTAGGCTATACGCTAGGTTTCAATGAAGAATTGATTCTGATGGCGTATCTATCGAAGAATGAAGTCAACCATGAGCGACAAAATCAAGGCTACTAATGGAGTCGAAAGGGAGCGATACGAGATGAATGAAACTTTACATATGCTAAAACGACTGACGGATGCGACTGGCGTCCCGGGAAACGAAGGGGAAGTCCGTTCACTCATGCGCGAGTATCTCGAGCCCCACGTCGAATCGTTCGAACAGGATGGTCTCGGTAGTCTGTTCGGCCGTGTGACGGGGAACGGTGAAGGACCGCGTGTCATGATTGCCGGTCATATGGACGAAGTCGGCTTTATGGTCACACGCATCGAAGATAGTGGTTTCCTGCGCTTCCAAGCACTCGGTGGCTGGTGGAACCAAGTATTGCTCGCTCAACGCATGGACGTCGTCACACGCTCTGGAGAGAAAATCCCAGGCGTGATCGGTGCGAAGCCACCGCATGTCCTTCCAGTCGAAGCTCGTAAAAAACCGGTCGAGATCAAAGACATGTTCTTAGATATCGGAGCGACGTCAAAAGAACAAGTCGCCGAGTGGGGAATCCGTCCAGGTGACACGGTCGTGCCGCATTGCGAGTTCACGGTCATGAAAAATGAAGACTTCTTGATAGCGAAGGCATGGGATAACCGAATCGGATGTGCGATCGCGATTGAAGCGGCCAAACGTCTGAAAAATGATGCGCCAGGAACCGTCTTCTCGGGGGCCACGGTTCAAGAGGAAGTCGGATTGCGTGGAGCCGTCACAGCGGCAAACTTGATTAAACCGGACGTCGCGATTGCCGTGGATACGGGTATCCCAGGTGATACGCCAGGTATGACACCGGCAGAAGGTTTGTCAAAACTTGGTGAAGGCGTTCAAGTCATCTTTTTTGATGCGACGACTGTCACGAACCCGCGCCTCATCGACTTGATCGTCGAAGTCGCGAAAGCAGAAGACATTAAGTATCAGTTAGATTTGACACCAGGCGGCGGCACCGACGCCGGACGGTTCCATTTATCAGGAGTCGGGATGCCGGCTGTCGCGCTCACGGTTCCAGTCCGTTATTTGCATACGAACGTGTCAATCATCCATAAAGCCGATTATGAAGCGGCCATCGATTTAGTCGTGGCGCTCACCAAGCGGTTGGATAACGAAACGGTTCAATGGTTGAAAGAGGGATAATATGACGAAAATCACGTCTACGAAAAGCGAGACGATTAAGCGTTTGAAGCGCTTGATGACGAAAAAAGGCAGACAAGAGTCTGGACAATTTTTAGTTGAAGGTGAACACTTGGTCGACGAAGCGATCCGGGCCGGACGACTCGTCCAATTGATTATGGGCGAATCTTATCGTCCGAAAAGTTCATGGCGTCTAGACGAGATGCCGGTGCTCGAACTGTCCGACCATGTCGCCGATCTGTTATCAGAAACAGAGAAGACGCAAGGGGTGTTCGCTGTCGTCAAGATGACGCCAGTCGAACGCAAGATGAAGCATGTGCTCGTCCTTGACCGCATTCAAGATCCGGGTAACCTCGGGACGATGATTCGGACAGCAGACGCGGCCGGCTTTGATACCGTGTTTCTCGGTAAAGGTACGGTCGACCCGTTCAATGCCAAAGTCGTACGGGCGACGCAAGGATCGTTGTTCCATGTGAACATTCAATCGGTCGACTTGCTCGACACGTTGCCGGAACTGAAAAGTTTAGGGTTTCACGTCTATGGGACGGCACTCTCGAAAGCGAAGTCATACGACCAAGTCGCGTTCAACGATCAAGTCGCGCTTGTCATCGGGAATGAAGCGCAAGGCGTCCATGACGACGTGCTCGCCCTTTGTGACACACGTGTCCACATTCCTGTAATCGGAGAAGCCGAATCATTGAACGCGGCAGTCGCCGCCGGCATTCTCATGTATCGCATCGCGCTACAATAATCTTGTCACCGCTTGAGAATCGTGATAGTTTAGAAACATCGAACAATATAGGTAAGACGTTGAAAGAGCATAGTACGCGAACCCCCGAACGAGCACAGGGAGCATCGGCCTAGATTGAGAGCTGATGCCGAGGTCGGCGCTGAATTCACTCTGGAGTCGTGTTGGAGACAACACCGAACTGGCATCCCGATACCGATGCTCTCAAGTGGGCCTGATCGGCCAAGTAGGGTGGTACCGCGTTTATTCGTCCCTTCAGTCATCGACTGAAGGGACTTTTTTTGTAGAGGAGGAAACATTGATGAAAGAACAGTTAGAACAATTACAACGTGAGGCCCTTCAAGAAATTGAAACGGCGTCATCACAAAAAACGTTGAACGACGTCCGGATTAAGTATTTAGGTAAAAAAGGCCCGATGACCGAAGTATTGCGCGGGATGGGCAAGTTGTCCGCCGAAGAGCGCCCGGTCGTCGGTGAACTCGCCAACACGGTGCGAACGACGATTCAAGAGGTGTTAGAGGCACGGATCGAGGACGTGAAGGCGGTCGAGCTCGAAGCGAAACTCGCAGCCGAGACGATCGATGTCACGCTCCCTGGTCGAACGGCACTTCCGGGACATAGCCACTTGCTGCAACAAATTGTCGACGAGATGGAAGACTTGTTCGTCGGTCTCGGGTATACGATTGCCGAAGGCCCAGAAGTCGAAACCGATCTGTACAACTTTGAAATGTTGAACTTGCCGAAAGATCATCCGGCACGTGACATGCAGGACTCGTTCTACATCACGGACGAGACGCTTCTGCGGACGCATACGTCGCCGGTGCAAGCACGGACGATGCTCGAAGCGGACGGGAAACCGATTCGCATCATTTGTCCGGGCAAAGTGTACCGTCGTGACGAAGATGATGCGACCCATTCACACCAGTTCATGCAAATCGAGGGACTCGTCGTCGATGAGCATATCTCGATGGCCGACTTGAAAGGCACGCTTGAAGTGTTCGTCAAGCAACTGTTCGGCGAGACACGAGAAATCCGGCTTCGTCCAAGTTTCTTCCCATTCACAGAGCCGTCCGTTGAAGTCGATATCTCATGCTTCAAGTGTGGCGGCAAAGGCTGTAACGTCTGTAAAGGGACAGGGTGGATTGAAATTCTTGGAGGCGGGATGGTCCATCCGCGCGTCCTCGAGATGGCAGGCTATGACGCGACGAAAATGTCTGGCTTTGCTTTCGGGATCGGTGTCGAACGGATGGCGATGCTCAAACACGGTGTCGATGATATTCGTCACTTCTATACAAACGACTTACGTTTCATCGAGCAATTCTAAGGAGGATCATACATGTTATTATCGAAAAAATGGTTGAACCAATATATCGACGTCTCAGACTTGAGCGGGCAAGCGTTAGGCGATTTGATCACGAAAAACGGAATTGAAGTCGAGAGCGTGACAGACCGCTCTGAAGGATTGAAAGGTCTTGTCGTCGGACACGTCCTTTCATGCGCGAAACATCCAGAGGCTGACAAGTTGAACGTGACAACGGTCGACGTCGGTGACGACAGCCCTGTCCAAATCGTCTGTGGGGCACCGAACGTCGCGCCCGGACAACATGTCATCGTCGCAAAAGTCGGCGCAAGACTACCTGGCCTTAAAATCAAAAAAGCAAAACTTCGTGGCGTCGAGTCGCAAGGCATGATCTGTTCGCTCGAAGAACTCGGTTTCGAGAAAAAACAGATTCGCGAAGACGAACAGGACGGCATCCATACGTTCCGGGAAGAAGTTGAAGTCGGAGCGGATGTCATCAGCTTGCTCGATCTCGATGACGAAGTGATTGAACTCGGATTGACGCCGAACCGTTCGGACTGCCTTAGCCTATACGGCATCATTCATGAAGTCGCGGCGATTTTAGAACGCCCGTATACGTTGCCAGCAGCCGATGTCGAAACGGATACGCCGAACGACGTGTCTGTGCGACTCGAGACAGACAACTGCACGTACTACGCGACGCGTCGCGTCGACGGGGTAACGATTGGCGAGTCGCCACAGTGGTTGAAAAACGTCTTGATCGCGGAAGGTGTGCGCCCGATCAATAACGTGGTCGATGTGACGAACTACGTCATGCTCGAACTCGGTCAACCGCTCCATGCGTTTGACACGTCTAAGCTCGGCCGTATCATTTTGGTTCGCCAAGCCCAGGACGGAGAAGAAATCGTCACACTTGACGATGCGACGCGCACACTCGATTCGTCGATGATGGTCATTACCGATGGACAACATCCGGTCGCAATTGCTGGAGTGATGGGCGGAGCGAATACCGAAGTCGACGCGACGACGACGAGCATCATCCTGGAGTCGGCTTACTTCACGCCGGCCTCGGTCCGGAAGACGAGCCGCACGCTCGGTCTTCGTTCTGATTCAAGCGCCCGTTTCGAAAAAGGAGTCGATCCGGAACGTTTACTCCTCGCGCTTGACCGTGCCGCTGCATTGATCGTCAACGTGAGCGGCGGAACAATCAGTGAGCCGGTCATCGCCGGAAGCAAAGCGTCCGACGCCCGCACGATTGACGTGTCGATTGATTATATTAACCATCGACTCGGGATGGACCTCGACCAAACGACGATTAAACATATTCTAAAGCGGCTCGGGTTAGACGTGACAGGAGACGAAGCGTTGACGGTTCACGTCCCGTCGCGGCGACCGGACCTAGAAGTGCCGGCTGATATTACGGAAGAAGTGGCGCGACTATACGGATACGACAGCCTTCCATCGACGCTCCCGGCATCGCAGTCGAAAGGCTACCTGCCAAAAGACAACGTACTCCGTCGTCAAGTGCGCCGCGTCCTTCAAGGGACGGGCTTGTCACAAGCGATCACGTACTCGCTCACGAGCGAGCTTCATGCATCACGGTTCGACGGTGAGGGAGCGACGACAGTCCGACTCGCCATGCCGATGAGCGAGGAGCGTTCGGTGTTACGGACATCACTCGTTCCGGGATTGCTTGAAGCGGCCCGTTATAACACGGCGCGTCAACAAGCGAACGTCCGTCTATTTGAGACAGGACGGGTGTACGTAGAGCACGGAGAAACGTTGCCACGCGAAACGGAACGCGTCGCGGGCGTAGTGACAGGACTTTGGTACGATCACCGTTCGCAAGGAACACGCATCCCGGTCGATTACTTCGTCGCGAAAGGCATCGTCGATACACTGATGCGTTCGCAACGCATCGACGTGACGTACGAAGCGGCCGTCATTTCAGACATGCACCCTGGCCGCACGGCGAATGTTCTCGTCGCGGGGAACGTCATCGGATACGTCGGGCAAGTCCATCCGGCCGTATCGAAAGACGTATACGGCTTGAAAGAAGTTTACGTCTTCGAGCTCGACCTTGGCGCATTGAAGTCTGAAGCGATGCTCGTCTATCAAGACGTACCACGTTACCCATCGATTTCGCGAGATCTTGCGCTCGTATTGAAGCGTGACATTCCGGCCGGTCAAGTCGAGGCGACGATCAGACAAGCGGCGGGTCCGCTCTTGATCGAGCTTGCTCTGTTCGACGTCTACACGGGCGATAACGTCGGTGAAGCGGAGAAGTCGATTGCCTTCTCGCTCAAATATCAAGATCCGACGCGGACACTTCTTGATGAAGAAGTGACAGCGTCGTATGATGCAATCATCGAAGCAGTCAAAACCAAATACGGCGCAGAAGTACGCGCTTAACAGACAACAGCGATTCCCTTTATTGTGGGAATCGCTGTTTTTAGAATTCATTGAACTTCAAGCGCCAAGTCACCGAACTTCGTCCAACCGACGAGGCAAGTCACTTTGTAAAGAAGGAACGTGATGACAGCCGGTAAGATGACGCCGGTGCCGACGAAGACGAGAAACGCTTCCATACCCTGTGCGGCAAGGATATTGAGCGGGGCGATCATTGAGTTCAAGCCGAGCCCGGCAATCTCATACGGCACCTCGAGTGAGAACCAAAGCGTCGCGATCGGAGCGCTGATCATGGCGGCGATGAACGGCGGCATGACGACCCGTGGATTTTTGACGACGTTCGGGAACTGGACTTTCGGTGTGACGAAAAACGATGCGACCAAGCCGCCGGGGTCGGTTTGGCGATAAGCCATGAGCGTGAAGCCGACGAATTGGGCGGTGCAGCCGATCAAGGCAGCAGCACTCGCGACCGGGTCGAGCTGAAGCGCGATCGCAAGCGCGGCTGATGAGGCAGGTGACATGAGCATGACGCTGAAGACGAGGGCGATGACGAGTGACGTTGCGATCGGTGATGTGTTGACCGACGAAGTGATGCTCGCGCTGATCGAGTTGATGAGCGGTGTCGTGACGGCAGCGGCACCGACACCGACGATGCCTCCGCCGAGCACGGCCGTGACCGGGACGACCATCATATCGAACTTCGTCTTACCGAGGACACGTTTGCCTAACCAGACGGCCGCAGCTGCAGCAATCAAGGCACTGATCGGTTGACCGGGGACGAGGACAAGCCCGCTCTCCGTCGCTTGAAGGGCCGCACCCCCGACGGTCGCCGCAATCATCGAACTGAATAAGATGAGGGTGTTGCCGCCGAGCTGATAGGCGACTCCGGCACCGAGCGCCGGGGCGAGCAGTGACTTCGCGACTTGTCCGATCAAGACGAGCGTCTCGATTCCGGCCATCTTACCGATCGTTTCAATCAAGAGTCCGACCCCGAGTGTGACGAGGACGGCGCTAGCCATCCCTGCTGATATTTTGATCATCCGATCCATTGCGTACTGTTTCACTTCCATCATCTCCTCTATATGTGTTACTCCAATAAAAAAACCTATCCTGATTGGATAGGCGCGTCGGTCATACCATGAGCGCCTCGTCCGAAACCATCGAAACAAGGGCCCAAAAATTCGTCTCGGTCAGCGAGTCGATTTTTCAGTCCCTCAGTCGAATAATAATCAGTAGGCCGTTATGTAATGGTGTACGCATCGTCGCCAGCTCCTCTGTTCAAGATTTTTCTAAGAGTAACACGATATTTTTCAATAATCAATATTTTCTGAAAACTTTCTGAAAAATATTTTTTCCACAGACGAAAACAGAGACCCGCTTCCGTTTAAGGAAGTGAGTCTCTGTTTAACGGTATAGACTTAAGACGTACTGGCTGCCAGTAAACCGACTTGTTGATCGATGAAGTCCATTGAAATGGAATTGAACGTATCGGGTTGATCGACGTTGACGACATGCCCCGAATCGTGGACGACTTGGACGTGTGCTGTCGGTTGATGCTTCGCCGTTCGTTCGACGGCCTCAAGGAACATGTAATCCTCGTCGCCCATAATGTAGAGGATGGGGACGGATGTTTGGATTGAAGTGAAGTGACGCAGCAGCGGATTCATGTTTTCCGTCATCTTGAACCAACGGATGAACTCGCGTTGGCACAAATTGGCCGCGTCGCGCACGAACATCATCCGCGATTTTTTATGCCGTTTCTTCGGCAACAAGATCCAAGCGAATAGTTGATACAGCCACATGTAAGGCACGAAACTTTGCATGAGGCTGCCGAGCCGGATGAGTAAGGTCGAGCGGACGTTGAACTTGACGATCGCACCACCTAAGACGACAGAGGCGATGCGGTCGGGGTGATGCTCGAACATCGCTTGGATGACGATCGTCCCGAGCGATAGCCCGACCATATGGCCTTTTTCAATATTTAAATAGTTCATCACTTCGACGACGTCTTCGACGACGACATCGAGCGTGTAGGCGTTGAGTGGTTGATTCAAAGATTGTTCTTCGTTATATGAGCCGCCATGACCGCGGAGGTCGAGCAGCAAGACGTTATATTTCTTTCGAAATGGACGAATTTGACGATACCAGTGAGATAGACTCCCGCCTGCGCCATGTATGAAGATGACCCAAGGATGGTCGTCGCTTAATGTGTACGTTTTATAATGCAACATGAACGCTATCCCCCAAAAGTTTTTAAGTTCATTGAACCATAAAATAAATATAACATATCTTTGAAGTGAGAACTATCGTTTCTGCTCGCATAAACGCATCGCTTTTTTCGTGTTCGCGAAGTGAACTTTAGCGATATCGTTCAAACGTTCTTGACCGTAGCGAAGGATCAAGGTCGCGGCCACTTGATCGACTTTCGCTCCGGCCCCTTTCGGTAACGTGACACCGAGTGTCGCGCTCAATTTGTCCATCTCTTTCAAGAAAAAAGCGCGGGCGAGGATCGAGGCCGCGGCGACGGCGACGTGGAGGCCTTCCGCTTTCGTCGAGAAGTAGACATCGTCTTTGACGATATCGGTCTCAGAACTCAAATGTTTGTAGTAGACGGCTTTTTCAGCGAACTGGTCGATTAGAATCGCTTCTGGCGTCTCGTCTAACTTTTTCAAGAGCGCCGACAACGCCGCGTTGTGGGCGATCGCAGTCATCTTCCCTTGCGTCATCGTCCGTTGCATTTTGTTGTACGTCGGGTTGTGCAGCGTCGCTTTCTGGTAGGGAATCGTGACGTGCAAATCTTTAGCGATGCGTAAAATATCTTTATCGGTAAGCAATTTAGAATCTTTGACGCCGAGTTCTTTGACGAGGGCAATCTTTTCCTTCGGGACGTAGGCGGCGACGACGACGAGCGGACCGAAATAATCGCCTTTCCCGACTTCATCGCTCCCGATGACGGACCAATCGGAAAAACCGGCCGGTAACGTATGTTTTGGACCGGACGTTTCCTTTTTGATGGAATCTCCCCATTTGGCCGCCTCTTCATCCGCAGCCCGACCTTGAAACATGACTTTTCCCGAATTGTACACGGTGATCACACAGTGGGGCGTCTTGGCACTGAAGCGAGCGTGTGGTGGCGGATTGACCGCGTGAGCGCGATAGCTCTGGATTAATTGTTCTTGAGCCGCGGTCGATAGTTTGATGACTTGATTGCCCAAAGTGAGCACTTCCTTTCTTAACGTTCGCAAATTTATCTTACATTTTTTTCGCGCATTTTGAAACCAATGATTCAATTGATACGTATGAATGAGTGAGTAGAAAAGAAGTGAGGTGAGACGGAGATGTGGTGGCGCGATGACACGGACCAAGATGAGGCAGAGTTCCTCTATAAACATATTCTCGAGCTCGAGGCCAGGATCGCCAAACTGGTTGCCCATCAAGTCAGGGTGCGTCGCCTGCTGATGCAAGAGTCGTCGGAGGCGGCGACAGAGCAGATTATTACGTTACAGGGCGAAGTCGATCACTATTTAAAACTACTGCGTCAGGAACGGCTCGAAGAGGTTGACCGGTATGATCGGTTAAACCTTGAACGAACGCTTGGCCGCGTGCGGAAGGCGGTACAGTATCCGACCCGGCCGTTATCGGAATGGGATACGATTGAACAGGCACTCGCACTTGAAGTCGAACATTTGCGACGTGTGCTCGCATATGAACAACAGCGCCGCACCGAGGAGGGATGGTAATGGAATCGTTAGATCAACTGTACTGGTGGGTACTCATCATTGCCGGTCTCGGTACATTTTTATACATGCTGTTCTCGGACGCGTTCGATTTCTTCGAAGGCTGGTTCAATCCGGCCGTCATCCTCTCTTTCCTGGCGCTCGGGGCAGGGATCGGGTTAATCTTGAACGCGCTCGCCCATGTGTCGCCGATGATCGGTCTCGCGGTGGCGCTCGCCGGCTCATTCGCGCTCACGACGTTACTATACTTGTTCGTCCTCCTACCGCTGTCAAATGCGGAAGAGTCGATTGGTATGACTGATGAGTCGCTCGTCGGATTGGTCGGGCGATTGACCGTCCCCGTCCCGGAAGGCGGTTACGGTGAAGTGCTCGTCGAGTCGGTCGTCGGTTCGATTTTGAAGACGGCACAAAGTATTGACGGGAAAGCGATTCCGAGTGATCGTCGAGTCGTCATCATCGAAGTACAACGAAATATCGCGGTCGTCATGGAATATGACGAACCCACTATTCGAAAGGAGCAATAATGTATGGACACAACCATTTTAGTCAGTATTATCGTCGGAGTGATTTTGCTCGCCTTGATCTTCGTGTTTGTCTTGAAATATCGTACAGTCGGACCGGATGAGGCGCTCATCGTCACCGGGAGCTACTTAGGTAAAAAGAACGTCCACAGTGACGCTTCCGGTAACCGCGTCAAAATCATCCGCGGCGGCGGGGCGTTCGTCTTGCCAGTATTTCAACAAGCGGAACCGCTCAGTTTGCTCTCGAGCAAGCTCGAAGTAACGACGCCTGAAGTATATACCGAGCAAGGAGTCCCGGTCATGGCTGATGGGACGGCCATCATTAAAATCGGCGGCTCGATCAGTGAGATTGCGACAGCGGCCGAACAATTCCTCGGCAAACCGAAAATCGAGCGTGAGAACGAGGCGAAAGAAGTGCTCGAGGGTCACCTTCGTTCGATCCTCGGTTCGATGACAGTCGAAGAGATTTATAAAAACCGCGACAAGTTCTCGCAAGAAGTGCAACGTGTCGCCTCGCAAGATTTAGCGAAGATGGGCCTCGTCATCGTCTCGTTCACGATTAAAGACGTGCGGGATAAGAACGGATACCTCGAGTCGCTCGGGAAGCCACGGATCGCCCAAGTAAAACGTGACGCCGACATCGCCACGGCCGAAGCGGATAAAGAAACGCGCATCAAACAAGCGGAAGCGATGAAGGACGCGAGGAAAGCGGAGCTTGAACGAAACTCTGAAATCGCGGAAGCGGAAAAAGAGAACCAACTCCGCATCGCCGACTACCGCCGCGAGCAAGATGTCGCTAAAGCACGGGCTGACCAATCGTACGAGCTTGAAGAAGCCAAAGCCAAACAAGAAGTCACAGAGCAACAGATGCAAGTTCAAATCATCGAGCGTCAAAAGCAAATCGAGCTCGAAGAGAAAGAAATCATGCGTCGTGAAAAGCAATATGATTCAGAAGTGAAGAAAAAAGCCGACGCCGACCGCTATGCGATCGAACAGGCTGCGGAAGCTGATAAAGCGCGTCAAATCGCCGCAGCAGATGCCGGGAAGTACCGCATCGAGGCCGAGGCGAAAGCCGATGCCGAACGCGTCCGTCTCGCTGGTGTCGCCGAAGCCGATGCTGAACGGGCGAAAGGGGAAGCAGAGGCCGATATTATTCGTCTTACTGGTCTCGCCGAAGCCGAAGCGAAACAAAAGATCGCCGAGGCGTTCGAACAGTACGGTCAAGCCGCCATTCTCGACATGGTCGTCAAGATGCTTCCTGACTACGCGAAGCAAATTGCGGCACCGCTCGGTAACATCGACCAAATCACGGTCGTCGATACGGGGAGCGGTAAAGACGGGGGAGCCGGGAAAGTCACGGGTTACGCGACTGATTTGATGGCTTCACTGCAGCAGACGCTCAAAGCGTCGTCTGGCATCGATATGAAAGACTTGCTCGACAATTTTGCCGGAAAAGGCAACGTGCCGACCTCACCGACTGCTGAACGGAAGTTGACGGAAACGACCGTCGCGGCGTCAGAAGAATAAGTTGAATCAACAAGGCTGCAGGCAATCGTCTGCAGCCTTGTTTGTCATGAAGTCGTCACGTTGTTCGAACAATTCCTTTAAATTTCAAAAGGTTTGACTTCAAATCCGGTGTAAATCAGACGATACATGAGATGTCAGACCATTAGAGAGAGGAAGTACATGTTATGAACAAAACAATTATAATCGGCGCATTGACGACTTGTATCGTTTGGCTATCCGGGTGTCAGTCTGTCATCGATCAGCCCGAACAGACGGTCGAACCTCGCCAATCGATGGGTGTCGTCCTGTCTGACGTTGGTCTCGGGGACCAATCGTTCAGTGACGCTGCGATGCGTGGCATGGGGCAGTTACGAGAGACGGGAGATTGGTTCGTCGATTATCGAGAATTGGACGAGACCGAAACATACAAAGTAGGATTTGAGCAATTGGTCGAAGATGGACACGATGTGGTCGTCGGTCTCGGTTTCGCGAGTCAAACCGATCTAGAAACGGTGGCTTCAAAGCACCCAGATCAACAATTTGCCTTAGTCGACGCGGTATCGACGTTACCAAACGTCATCTCGGTCACGTTCGAAGAGACAGAAGGCAGCGCGTTGGCCGGTGCGGTCGCGGGACTTGAAACCGAGTCCGATAAAATCGGATTCATCGGAGGAGTCGACAACGAGTTGATCCAGAAATTTGGAACCGGGTTCGAGTTAGGGGCGAAAAGCGTGAACGAGGACGTCGAAATGATCGTCGACTACGCGAACGATTTCGCCTCGCCTGAGATCGGACGGAAATTGGCGGAAAAACAGATTGCCGCAGGGGCCGACGTGCTCTACGCTGCGGCCGGTCTGACCGGTGTCGGTGTACTCGAGACGGCTGAACGAAACGGGATCAAGGCGATCGGAGTCGACAGCGATCAATCGATGATCGCACCCGATGCGGTCATCACGTCGATGTTAAAGCAAGTCGACTTGGCCATCGTCAAGATCGCGGACAGTCTTCAAACAGAAGCAATCAACAACCATATCGAACTCGGAATCGAAGAGGGCGGTATCGGGCTAGCAGCGCTGCGCCGTGTGCAATGGACCGATGAAGAGACAGAGCAGTTTGAAGCGGTTCAGAAACGGTTGCTGGAGGGGACGTTACAATGACTTTACGCAAACGCTTTATCTTCTCGACCGTATTCACGGTCTTACTCATCGTTTTGATGATGAGTTATGTATTGACGACGTTGAACCGGTTGCAGACGTACAATGAGCAATACGGAACCCAGATGATCGAGTTATCTCAACTCGAGACGTCACTTTTGCAAGAACAATCCCTTTGGACGTCGCTCGGTGAACAGATGAGTCAATCGACACTGACGCAGCTCGAGCGGATTCGTGCCACGAACACGGAGACGTTCCAAGAGATGAATCAAACCTATTTGATCGATGAGTTTTCAACTCACCTTGACCGAGCCACAGCTAAATATGAGCGCATTGGAGCAAATATTGAAACGGCTCAAGCAGGCGGCATTGCTGCCCGGATTCAAGCGGCGAAACTAGAAGGGGTCTTGAACGACGTGAACACGTTGTTGTTAAAAAACGGAACGTTTTACGAGGCGTTGCAAAAAGAAGCGGCCGACGAGACGAAGCGCCTGTTCCTCGTCTCAATCTTGTTGACGGTGTTCGTCGTCACGGTGTTAAGCCTGTACAACTTCTTCTTCGCCCGCTCGATCACACTTCCGCTCGAACGGAACGTGAAAGCAGCCGAGGCAATCGCGGCCGGGCATTTGATCACGTTGCCGGATTCAACGCGACGCGATGAGATCGGCCGACTAGAACGCGCCATGCGAGATATGACGGCGTCGCTTCAAACCGTGATCGGCTCGATCCGGGTCACGTCGGTCAAAGTGAATGAGATGACAGAGACGGCCGCCGCTGAAAATGAAGCAGTCGCGAGTACGACGTCAAACATCACGAACGCGGTCGATGAGATGGCGAACGGGGCCCAATCGATCGCGACTGAACTTCAAGAGACGCTCGAGTCGGTCGGGATCATGGCGACATCGTTCGAGACGAGCTTGAACCAGACGAAACAAACGACCGAAGAGACGACCGAGATGACGCGCGAAGTGGCGGCCGGAATCGAGACGTTGACGGATCAAGAACATATTCTACGGCGCTCGAGCGAGCGGAATCAATCGCTCGTCGAACGGATGGACCAGTTCGCGAGAAAAACAGAAGAAATCGAGAAGATGGCAAAACTTGTCGAAGACGTTGCCGCCCAAACGAATTTACTTGCCTTGAACGCCGCGATCGAAGCCGCACGAGCCGGTGAGGCCGGACGAGGTTTTGCTGTCGTCGCGAGTGAAGTGAAGAAATTGGCTGAGGAGAGTAATGTGGCGACGCGCTCGATCTTCGGGGTCGTCCAAACGATTCGGGACGAGGTCGGCAATTTGACAGACATGGTCGAAGAGTCGAGCCACGAGCAAACGGCGCAACTTCAAGCGTTCGGACTGACGAAGCAAGCGTTCACACGCATCCATGATCGGACCGATCACGTGGCCTCGTTCGTGGGCACGATCGAACAAGAAATGGTCGCTTCGAGCCGTGAAGTCACGAACGTGTTGAAACGCGTCGAAGAAGTGAGTGGTGTGACCGAAGAATTAGCAGCCGGTAACGAAGAAGTCGCCGCCTCGATGAAAGAGCAACAGGCAAGCTTTGATCAAATCTTTGCCTTGATGCAAGAGCTAGAAGGACAAGCCGCCTCACTGGCGAGCCAAGTTCAACATTTTGAAGAGCAATGAGACAAGTTTCGGCTTGTCTCTTTTTTGCGTTCCGATACGTCATCGATCCGTGGGTGAACGGTCAAGCATTGCGACCGCATCTAGCAACTAGGACTTGAGCGTGAGCCGGCTATTTCTCGCATACTAATGAAGAGACATTCGTTTATGTGGGGGGGAACGATATGGAGAAGTGGAAACGGTATGTCGTCGCGTTGCTCGTCATCTTGTTCGTCGGTGTCGGCTATATGTTCTATTCGAAAGAGCCGGAAACGACGATGGTCGAGGAGTTTACGACGGTGGAGGAAGCAGAGGCGGGCCCGGTGACAGAAGTTGTCGTCTACGTCACAGGAGCGGTCGAAGCGCCCGACACGTATACGATGCCGCAAGGGGCTAGAGTCGGGGACGTCTTGTCTCTCGCCGTGTTGACGGACGAAGCTGACCCTGAACAGCTGAATTTAGCCCAATTGCTCGTAGACGGCACGAAAATCACGGTACCGAAACAAGGAGAGGCCGTTGCAGTCCCGGAAACCGATACGACGAACGGCATTCACGTCAACAGTGCGACGAAAGAAGAGTTGATGACCGTCCCCGGGATCGGTCCGGCCAAAGCGGACGCTATTTTGAACTATTTGAAAGAAAACGGTCCATTTAAATCGTACGACGAGCTCGGGAACGTCAAAGGGTTCGGTGAGAAAACGCTCGAGAGCATGGAAGGCTATTTGTTGGTCCCGTGATATGCCGATCTATCCATTGATCCCGATTGGTCTATTCATTGCTTGGAAGTCCGGGGCTTTTGGTGTCGTGCTCTTGTTCGGGCTAGCCTTGTTCCTGACGTGGCGTCGGCAAGCGGTCTACACACATGTCGGTGCGATCTCACTCGTTTTCCTAGTCCTGTTACAAAGTTCTGACCCAGCGGTACATGAAGCCGGGGACTCAGTCTTCGCCATCGAGAGCCGACGCGACAACGGTCAATCGGTTCGACTCTATGGTGAATCGAACGGGATGTCTGGGGTCTTGATCGGGCGCGACGTCGAGCTCGGGCGGCCGGGTGAGACGTGTCTCGTCACGTTCGAACCAGTCCCTTTTTCACCGCTTCGAAATACAGGAGGTTTTGACGAGGCGAAATGGGCGCACGGAGCTGGATTGTCTTTTAAAGGGAAGGATGTCCATGTCGAGCGGTGTCGACCGAGTGACGGATTAAATGGGCGCATGCTGCGCTGGAAAGAACGTCAGCTCGAACGGATCGAAGCGACGCACCGTCCGGACGTGGCGCTTTATATGGAAGCGTTACTGTTTGGTGAGAGCCGATTGCTCGACGAGGAGACATCGTTCTCCTATCGTGTGACGGGTCTGCTTCATTTACTCGTCATTTCCGGGTCCCACATCGCCTTGCTCGTGTTTATGCTCAGGTGGATGTTTCGTCCGTTGCCGCTTCATCGGGAGACGAAACTTGGCCTCGTGATCGTCTGCGTGACCGCGTTCGGTTGGCTGACCGGATTTTCGCCGCCGGTGGCACGAGCCGTGCTTGTCGCTGACGTCGTGCTCGTCTTGTCGCTATGCGGTCAGACGATTCGCGACCCGGTTCGTATGCTCAGTTGGTGTGCGGCAGCCTTGTTAGCCGTTCAACCGTACTTGCTATGGAATCTCGGGTTTCAATTGACAGTCGGTATGACCTTGTTTTTGCTTTTGACACGGTCGATGTGGACAAATCTGTTCAGCGTAGCGCTTTATGCCCAATGGTTCGGTTTAATTTTTTTATGGCAAATCCAGCCGGTCATCTCAATCTTTGCTCCGGTGTACAACGTGATTGCCGGATTGTTGATTTCCTGGGCGATCCTTCCGCTTGCACTCGTCACTTATGTGATGCCGCAGTTCGAACCGACGCTCTATCCGATTCTCGACGGGTTGAACGGGATGTTTCAGATGCATCATACGTATCGTCCGTGGGTCCCGTTGCACGACATCACATTTTGGCATGCGGTCTATTTGTTCGTGTTGCTCGGGGTCGGATTGATTCTGTTAGATAAGAAACGAGCGGTCGGATGGGTCATTGCGGCAGTTTCGCTGCTTGCGTTGCACGTCTGGTTAGAATGGTCGGAGGAGCCGCGGGTGACGTTTTTAGACGTCGGGCAAGGGGACGCCATCGTCGTCGAGCAAGCCGGCATCACCGGTGTCATCGATGTCGGCGGCGTGTTTCAACATCCGGATGAGCAGAAACGGTCGACGTTCGACCCGGGTGCCGATGTCGTCGTCCCTTACATATGGAAACGAGGCGAGACCCGACTTGATTTCATTTTGCTGACGCATGCCGACCATGACCATATCGGTGGGCTGACGGGCGTGCTTGATCTGATTCCGGTCGAGGAAGTATGGATCGCGGCGGAAGTGGCCGATGAAACGAAGCGGCGGGCGTTAGTCGACGAGCTCGAACCGTATGACGTGAACGTGCGGTTGTTAGAAGCAGGAGAGCGGCCTTATCCATGGATGTGGGTCGTCACACCGGTTGATGCGGGTGAGGACGAGAATGCGAATTCAGTGTCGGTTTTTATGAAAGTCGGAGACTTGTCCTATTTATTGACGGGTGACTTACCGGAGGCGAACGAGCGGTTGATCCCGACTGTCGACGTCGATGTGTTCAAACTAGGCCATCACGGGGCCGAAACGTCTTCCGGTGCTGACTTGATCGCTCGCATCGATCCAGAGTTTGTGGTCGTCAGCGTCGGCGCCAACAATCGATACGGTCATCCTCATCCAGACACGCTCGCCCGTATTCAGGGAAGGCGGTTGTTGCGGACGGATGAGGACGGGATGGTCGTCTGTGAGCGGGGAGGGTGTCAGGGGAGCGTGAGAAGGGCAGTCAGGCCATGAAAACTATGATAAACTAAAAAGCGATTGCTCCCCCGGGGCAATCGCTTTACGACTTAAAGACTTAAGAATTTGATGAGAACACCGATTGCGAAAATCGTGACGAAAAAGCCGAACGGGACGATGAAGCCGATTGCTGAATCGATGGCATCGTTACGTTTGCACTGCACGTCGTTCTCAAACGGGTTTTCGCTTTGCGGGCGAACCGAGTTAATATGCATAGTGAGTCCCTCCTTAAAATGGTTCCGTTCTAAGTATAGCGAATCAAAGAAGGATAATCTATGTTTTAGATAAGAATAAATTGTGAAAGTGGTGTGTGTGTTGAATGAACCGTGGTTGCACAACGGGAAGTTGTCGAACGTATACGTCCTGTACGGGACAGAGAAGTACTTGCTCGAGACGTGGGAACGAGAAATCGTCAAGGCGGCCAGTCCGTCCGGCGACAAATTTGACGTCATGCAGCTCGATTTACATGAAACGTCACTCGATACGGCGTTAGACGAAGCTGAAACGGTACCGTTCTTTAGTGACTACCGCACCGTCATCGTCAAACAGGCCCAATTTTTAACCGGCGCCAAAGAAAAACAAAAGCAAAATCTCGAGCGGTTGACCGAGTACGTGTTGCAGCCGGCGCCTTACTCGGTGCTCGTCTTCATCGTTGAAGCGGAAAAACTCGATGAGCGGAAGAAAGTCGTCAAGCGCTTGAAAGAGCGAGCCATCGTCCTCGAGGCGAAGAAGCCGAGCCAAAGTGAGCTCATGCGCTACGTCAATGACGAGCTGAACCGGCGCAGGCAGTCGATGGAGCGGACGACGGTCGAACGCTTGCTATTCCTTTGTCAAGACGACTGGGGCAAGCTCGTCCGGGAACTGGAGAAGCTCCAGCTCTATGCTGGCGACGGAGCCAACATCCCGCTTGAAATCGTCAACGATCTCGTGCCTCGGACGCTAGAGGACAACGTGTTCCAACTGTCCGAGTATTTGGTGGGACGACGGGCCGATTTGGCGCTGCGTCTCGTCCGTGATTTAGAAAAACAAGGCCAAGAACTGATCGGTCTCTTGGCGTTGCTCGCCCGTCAATATCGAAATATGTACCTCGCCAAGCAGTTGACCGAGAAAGGGTACGGCGAGAAGCAAATTGCCTCAAAAATTGGCGCCCACCCTTATACGGTGAAACTGGCGACGCAAGCGAGCCGTAACTTTTCAGAGGCACAGCTCGCCAAGGCGCTCACGCTCATCGCCGATGCGGACGAAGCGATGAAGACAGGACGGGGCGACAAGCAGATCGTGTTTGACACGCTCGTCTGTCAATTAACATTACTGTGAGGTGGTTGTATGTTGCAACAAGTGTTGCTTGAAGAAGTGATCCCGCTCCGGCATGAAGTACTGCGTCCAGGTTTAGCCGTTTCGACGTGTTATTTTGACGGGGATGACGCCGAGTCGACCCGTCACTACGCCTGGGCTGAAGACGGGCGTATCTTATCGATTGCGACGGTGATGCGACAAGGCCGGGAGCTGTCTGGCGAACGAGTTTCGTTTCAACTGCGCGGCATGGCCACCGATCCGGCCATCGCCGGGACGGGCATCGGATCTCGTTTCTTACAGGCGGTCCATCGTGAATTGAACGCTTCTTGGTGGTGTAACGCTCGCGAGGTCGCGGTCCGGTTTTACGAACGCAACGGCCTCGTCATCGTCGGGGATCCGTTCGAAATTGAAGGCATCGGGACACATTACGTCATGCTATACAAAAAAACAGCCGGCTCCTGAACGGAGGCGGCTGTTTCGTTTGTTCTCTAATTAGAGAGCTGCGATACGAGCTGCGAGACGTGATTTGTCACGACCTGCTTTGTTTTGGTGGATGAGACCTTTTGCTGCAGCTTTGTCGATTTTCTTCGTAGCGAGGACGAAAGCTTCTTGAGCTGCTTCTTTGTTTCCTTCGACGACGAGAGTATCGACACGTTTTACTGCTGTACGCATTGCTGCTTTCTCTTGCGAGTTAGCGACGCGACGTTTTTCAGAAGTTTTTGCACGTTTGATTGCTGATTTGATATTTGCCATGTTATTTCACCTCCTGAAACAAGAAAGTGTATGTTCTCATTACTTCAAGTAATCATTCAACAGAACAAGCACAATTGTAGCAAACGGTTATTCGAAAAGCAACCACTTGATGATTATTCTGAAAACTATATGTGGTATTGTTGTAGTAGGTCGTACACATTAACTTAGGATTTTGATATAATGACACGGTATGCATGAGAAGGATAGGTGAACCCATATATGAACAAACAAGAATTAGAGAACCGTCAGAAGAAGATTCGCAACTTTTCCATCATCGCCCACATCGATCATGGTAAGTCGACGCTAGCTGACCGGATTCTCGAGAGAACTGGTGCGCTTACGGCGCGTGAAATGAAAGAACAGACGCTTGACGCGATGGATCTCGAACGGGAACGTGGCATCACGATCAAATTGAACGCTGTTAAATTGAACTATACCGCAAAAGATGGAGTTGAGTACATCCTTCATTTGATCGACACGCCTGGACACGTCGACTTCACGTATGAAGTCTCGCGCTCACTCGCGGCGTGTGAAGGTGCGGTCCTCGTCGTTGATGCCGCCCAAGGGATCGAGGCGCAGACGCTCGCAAACGTCTACCTCGCACTCGACAACGACCTCGAGATCATCCCGGTCATCAACAAGATCGACTTACCGTCGGCTGACGTCGAACGCGTCCGTCAAGAGATTGAGGACGTGATCGGACTAGACGCCAGTGATGCGGTGCCGGCTTCTGCCAAGGCAGGAATCGGGATTGAAGAAATTCTTGAACAGATCGTAGAGCTTGTGCCGCCGCCGACGGGAGATCCGTCAGCACCGCTTCAGGCTTTGATCTTCGACTCGTATTACGATGCGTATCGTGGCGTCGTCGCCTCGATCCGAGTCGTCAACGGTTCGGTCAAAGTCGGGGATAAAGTTCAAATGATGTCGACCGGTAAATCGTTCGAAGTGACGGATCTTGGTGTCTCGACACCTAAACCGTTATCTGTGAAAGAGTTGAATGTCGGAGACGTTGGTACGCTCTCGGCATCGATTAAAACGGTTGGCGACGTTCGTGTCGGTGATACGATCACGCTCGCTAAAAACCCATCGACCGAGCAACTTCCTGGTTACCGTAAGATGAACCCGATGGTATACTGCGGTCTTTATCCGATTGATGCGGCCAAGTATAACGATTTGCGTGAAGCGCTTGAGCGGCTCCAGTTATCTGATGCGGCACTCGAGTTCGAGCCCGAGACGTCACAAGCGCTCGGATTTGGTTTCCGTAGCGGATTCCTCGGCATGCTTCATATGGAAATCATTCAAGAGCGGATCGAGCGCGAGTTTGGAATCGACTTGATCACGACGGCACCGTCGGTTATCTATCACGTCACGACGACGTCAGGAGACGTCATCCACGTCGATAACCCGTCGAAGATGCCTGAGCAACAAAAAGTTGAATTGATCGAAGAGCCATACGTCAAAGCGGCGATCATGACACCGAACGATTACGTCGGCTCGATCATGGAACTTTGTCAGAAGAAACGTGGCAGTTTTATCGATATGGAGTACATCGATACGACCCGTGTTAAAATCACGTACGATATTCCGCTCAGTGAAATCGTCTACGACTTCTTTGATCAATTGAAATCAAGTACGAAAGGCTATGCCTCACTTGACTATGATTTGATCGGGTATCGTCCGTCACGCCTCGTCAAGATGGATATTCTCCTCAACAACGAG
This sequence comes from Exiguobacterium aurantiacum, assembly GCF_001766415.1. Lineage (GTDB taxonomy): Bacteria > Bacillota > Bacilli > Exiguobacteriales > Exiguobacteriaceae > Exiguobacterium > Exiguobacterium aurantiacum_A. Next base: position 53,981 of record NZ_MKXO01000001.1, read on the forward strand.
CTCGTCGATGCGCTCAGCTTTATCGTTCACCGCGACTTCGCCTACGAACGTGGGAAAGTCATCGTTGAAAAGTTAAAGGCGCTCATCCCACGGATGCAGTTCGAAGTGCCGATCCAAGCAGCGGTCAGCACGAAAATTGTCGCCCGGTCGACGATCAAGGCGTTGCGTAAAAACGTCCTTGCCAAATGTTACGGCGGCGACATCTCGCGGAAACGTAAACTTCTCGAGAAACAAAAAGAAGGTAAAAAACGCATGAAGATGGTTGGATCCGTCGAAGTGCCGCAAGAAGCGTTCATGTCCGTCTTGTCGATGGACGAAGAATGAGTGGTCGCCCTTATCCATGGATAAGGGCGATTTTTTTCATTTGGCAGGATTCGTGACGTCCGGTACGGAATAGTACCCACTTACAGAAAAATAGAGGAGGAGTAGCGGTGACCGTCTATAATTTTTCAGCAGGGCCGAGCGTTTTGCCAAAATCGGTACTACAAGAAGTGCAAGACGAGTTTCTGTCTTATCAAAAAACGGGTGTCTCGATCGTCGAGATGAGCCACCGTTCGGAGCGCTTCATTGCGATTACCGAGGCGCTCGAAGCGAGGCTGCGGAGGTTGATGGGCATCTCAGACGATTACGCCGTCCTTTGGCTGCAAGGCGGGGCGACGCTCCAGTTCTCGATGATTCCGATGAACTTGCGTACGACAGGGCGTTTCGCTTATCTCGACAGCGGCACGTGGTCGAAAAAAGCGATCGCTGATGCCCGCCACTATGGGGACGTCGCCGTCGTCGGCAGTTCGGCGAGTTCGAACTATCGGGAACTGCCTGACTATGAAGGGGATGGCGAGACCGCCGATTATCTCCACTTGACGCTGAACAATACAATCGAAGGGACACGTTATACGATGCTTCCGGATACAGGCATCCCGCTCGTCGCGGACGTGTCCTCCAATATTTTGGCAGAATCGATCGACGTGAGCCGCTACGGTCTGCTGTACGCAGGCGCCCAAAAAAATATCGGACCGGCCGGGTTAAGCGTCGTCATCATTCGTCGCGACTTGATTGTCGACCGCGATTTGCCAAGTTATTTGAACTACGCCCGTCACACCGACACCGTTTTGAACACACCGGCGACGTTTAGCATGTATGTCGCCGAACGGGTTCTCGCCTGGGTCGAACGGACGGGTGGCGTCGCCGAGATGGAACGGCGCAACCGTGAGAAGAGCGCGCGATTGTATGCTTATTTAGACGGCTCAACGTTGTTCCGGTCGCTCGTCACAGGAGATATCCGTTCATTGACGAATATTCCGTTCACGACGGGACGGGACGAGACGGATCGAGCGTTTCAACAGTTCGCCGAGGAACGTGGATTGATCGAACTTGGTGGCCACCGCTCGGTCGGAGGGCTGCGAGCCAGTCTTTACAACGCGATGCCGCTCGAAGGAGTCGTTCGTCTAGTCGAAGTGATGCAAGCATTTGAACAGGAGGGATACGATGTTCCACATCAAAACATATAATCAAATCGCATCAGCCGGGCTAGAGCGTTTTGAGCCGAGAGAATACGCCGTCAACGCAGTGGAGCAGGCCGATGCCTGGGTCATTCGGAGCCATGACGTTCACGACGCCGAGATTCCCCCGTACTTGCTCGCGATCGCCCGGGCCGGGGCTGGGGTGAACAACATCCCGCTTGAGCGCTTGGCGCGTCAAGGCGTCGTCGTGTTCCATACACCAGGGGCGAACGCGAACGCGGTCAAAGAACTCGTACTCGCGAGCATGCTTTTATCGGTCCGGCCGATCCTTGAAGGCGCGCGTTGGGTGAACGAGCAAACGTTCCCAAGCCAAGCGTTACTTGAGCGGGCGATGGAAGACGAGAAGCGCCGTTTCGTCGGCTCTGAATTACGAGGCAAGAAGGTCGGCATCGTCGGCCTCGGTGCGATCGGGGCGTCGCTCGCGAACGACCTGCTCCAGCTCGGTGTCGACGTCGTCGGGTACGACCCGCATTTATCGGTCGATGGGGCGTGGAACGTATCGAAGCAAGTAAAACGAGCCAAGCACTTGGACGACTTGCTCAGAGACGTCGATTTGCTCTCGATCCATATGCCGCTCACGGACGACACACGCAACTTGATCGACGCTAGTTGGTTCAAACGGATGAAGCCTGGGGTGACGTTATTGAACTTCGCCCGTGGCGAGCTCGTGAACGACGCTGATTTGATTGAGGCGTTACAAGATAAAGTGGCGACGTACATTACAGACTTCCCGCAACAGGCGTTACTCGGCCATCCTCAAGTCGTCGCTTTTCCGCATCTTGGGGCTTCGACACGAGAATCCGAAGTGAATTGCGCGATTCAAGCCGTCGATACGCTGAAACTGTATTTAGAGACCGGAAACATCCGGAATTCCGCTAACTTCCCGGACACTGAACTTCCTTACGTCGGCAAGCGACGCTTGGCGGTGCTGCACTTGAACGTCCCGAACATGGTCGGTCAAATCGCGAGCCGGCTCGCCGAGAACGGGATCAACATCGATAACATGGTGAATCGCAGCCGGAACGATGTAGCCTACACGATGATCGACATCGATAACCATAAACAAGAAGAACTGTCCGTGCATGCTTTGTACGACATCGAGGGCGTCATGCGCGTCCGTGAATTTTAAGGAGGGATCAATATGGTCATATTTAAACCGTTTAAACCGTATATGCCGGCCCATCCTGAAGCTGTGGCGGCCGACCCGTACGACGTCGTGAACGTCGAACAGGCACGAGGAGACGTCGAGCGACGTCCGAACTCATTTCTCTCGGTCGATAAGCCGGAACTGTTTGCTGCTGATCTGTCGCTCGAAGCGTGGGGACGACGTGCGAGGACCGAGTTGGAACGGTTGTACGCGACTGAACTGACGGAACAGGCAAACGGCTTTTACGTCTATCGGCTGACGAATCAAGGGCGGCGCCAAACCGGTCTCGTGGCGACGTTTTCGGTCGCGGATTATGAGGCGGGCCGCATCAAGATCCATGAACATACACGAGAAGTGAAAGAGCGGGAACGGGTCGAACATGTGGCGGCGACGAAAGCGCACACCGGACCGATTTTACTGAGCCATGAGCCGGACGAGGCGTTACGGCGTATCCTTGAAGCCGCCACGAACGAACGACCTCTATTTTCCTTCACGGACAGTCAAGGTGTCTTGCACGAAGGCTATGCGGTGCCGCCGAAAGACCAGGCGCGTGTCATTATGATCGGGGCGACGATCCCGTCCATCTATATCGCCGACGGGCATCATCGGGCCAAAGCGGCGGCTGTCGTCGCGGCGCTAGAACTGCCTGAAGGTGAATCGAAACTAGAGCGCGATCACTTTTTAGGTGTGCTCTTCCCGAGCGACGAGTTGACGATCTTGCCGTACCATCGCCTGTTGACCGATGTTACGCCTGAAGAAGTCGCGGCTTTATTGGACGGGATTTCGTTCTCGTACGAAGTGGTGTCGACTGACGGCCTCGTCGTTCCGCAAGCGCGCGGTTCGTTCGGATTGTCTTACCGTGGCAAACAGTATGAGTTGACGAAACGACAGTCGACCACGGCTCTCGACGTCGCCACGCTACAACGGGATATTCTCGAACCGTACTTCGGAGTGGACGATGTCCGGACCGATAAACGGATTGACTTCGTCGGCGGCTCAGACGCCGCCTTACAACTGGAACGGTTGGCCGAGCGACCGGATGTCGTCGTGTTGACATGTCACGCCACGGCGATGGGAGAGTTGATGCAGGTCGCCGATGAATCCGGACAGATGCCACCGAAATCGACTTGGTTCGATCCGAAACTGAAGAGCGGATTGTTCATCCATCGTTTCGATTGAATGCAGACAGTGGCGTGAAGACGTAAAAAGCGTTATAAATGGAAGGAGAAGAAAGGGGTGGCCGCCATGGCTAAAGCCGTATATCTTCACATTCCATTTTGTGAACATATTTGTTATTACTGCGATTTCAACAAGGTGTTCTTAAAGAACCAACCGGTTGATGACTATTTAGATGCGTTAGAACGAGAGATTGTCCTATCGCTTGAACAATATCCGACAGATGAGATCGAGACGATCTTTATCGGCGGAGGAACGCCGACCGCGCTCGATGAGGTGCAGATGAAACGTCTCATGGACATGGTCGAGCGGCACTTGCTCCCGCTCGCTACAAAGAATATAGAATACTCGGTCGAGGCGAATCCGAACTTTGTGAGCGCCGAAAAGCTCGATACGATGAAACGAGGCGGTGTCAACCGCGTCAGTTTCGGCGTCCAGACGTTCGACGACGGCGGGCTTGAACGGATCGGGCGGACGCATCGGGCGGATGACGTGTTCGCGACGGTGACGGAGGCGGCGAAACGGTTCGACAACATCTCGATCGACCTCATGTTCGGACTACCGGAGCAGACGCTCGAACAGATCGAACGGGATCTCGACTTGGCGTTCAAACTGCCGATCCAACACGTCTCGTCCTATTCCTTGATCCTCGAACCGCACACCGTCTTCGCGATTCAAGATCGCAAAGGCAAGCTGCGTCTGCCGGGTGAGGACATCGAAGTCGCCATGTACTTGAAAGTCATGGAGACGCTCGAACGCCGTGGGCTCAAGCAGTACGAGATCTCGAACTACAGTGTCGAGGGACGGGAGAGCCGTCACAACCAAGTGTATTGGCGGAACGAGGAGTATTACGGCTTCGGAGCCGGGGCTCACAGTTACTTGAACGGCGAGCGCCGGGCGAACGTCGCGCCGATCCCGCACTATATCAAGGCGGAAGGTTTACCGGTTCGAAGTACGACGACACTCGAGACGTTCGAGCGGATGGAAGAAGAGTTGTTTCTCGGTCTCCGGATGCGCAGCGGTGTGTCGTTCGAGACGTTCGAAACGAAGTACGGTGTCTCGATGGAGTCGGTGTTCGGGCACGTCTTGTCCGAACTGAAAGCGAAACAGTTGATTGAAACGACGGACACGCACGTCCGGTTGACCGAGTCGGGACTCCCGCTCGCCAACGAGGCGTTCGCGGCATTCATCGGTGAGGCACGATTAAATGATGTGACAACGTAAAAACAGGCGAATCCGATGTCGGATTCGCCTGTTTTAGTTAGAGAACGAGCTCGCGGTAGATCGGCATGAGCCGTCCGAACGTATCCTCGACAAGGGCGAGGAACGCCGCTTCGTTTTGGAGGATCGAGGCATCGGCCGAAAGTTGACGACCGATCAAGAAGTCGGCTTTTTTGACGGTCGCGAAGCGCTCGACGATGGCATCGATTGACGCAGAGGACGTCTCTTCGATCAAGAACGCCTCTTTTTTCATATGATCGCCGGCAAGATGGAAGTCGGGAAATTCATGTTTAAAGTCGATTGTCATGAGTCGTTTGCCGATTGCTTCTTTGTTCGGCATCTCATAGATGAAGGCAAGCCAGACGAAGACACGGTCGTCGAACAGACCGACTTGGAAATGCGGATGTTTCTTATAGCCACGTTTATCGTGACAGATCGCCATCCACGTATCTTTCGGCGGATTGACCGTCCGGCGGGCGTGCTTGGCGACGTGGAGATAGAGCGGGATGCCGACGTCGGCTTCAAGCTGCGGACCGACCTCGTCATAGATGCGATGGAACAGCGGTTGAATGTCCGCGCGAATACCTGACATGCGGGCGTCGAGCCCGTCTTGCGTAAACACGTTAAATTGTTTAGTTGTAAACATATGATCACCTCAATTCGTATCATACCGAAAGTGCGCGGAAGATGCATTTCGAATGACTTTCAATCGATGGAAAAAATGATGCATTTGAATTGACAAATAAGGAGAACATGATAATATTTGAAGTGTGATTAGCACTCAGTAAATATGAGTGCTAATAAAAGTGAGGCCAATCCTTCAGAGAGGAGTGATGTTGTGCTGACAGAGAGACAATTGCTCATTTTACGAGCGATCATTGATGATTACATTCAGACAGCCCAGCCCGTCGGTTCACGGACGCTTTCGAAACGGGATGACTTGTCGTTCAGTTCGGCGACGATCCGAAACGACATGGCGGATTTAGAAGACATGGGCTTGATCGAAAAACCGCACACTTCAGCAGGACGAATCCCGTCTGAAGTCGGATATCGTTATTACGTCGATCACCTTGTCGAGACGAAACTCATCGACGAGCGGGAAACATATCGGCTCGGGGAACGCTTGCGAGCGTCCGCCCAAGAGTCAGAAGTCCTCATTCGTCAAGCCGCTGACCTACTCTCTGATTTGACCAATTATACGACGGTAGCGCTCGGTCCGAGCAGTCAGATGAACCGGCTGGCACGGATCGATTTGATGCCGCTCGATGAACGGCGCGGTGTCGTCTTGATCGTAACGGATCAAGGGCACGTCGAACATCGAACGGTCGTGTTCGAATCGCCGATGGCGCCGGATATGGTCGAACAAACAATCCGATTTTTAAACGATCGTCTAAAAGGAACTCCGCTCGGTCAACTGAAGTTCCGTATCGGAGAAGAAGTGTCAAACCTTCGCCTCGCTCATCAACAACAATATGAGTCGATGATGCAACTCATTCAAGCGACCGTCGGGGTACATCATCCGACCTCGCTGTATCTTGGTGGGAAGAAAAACATCTTCAACCAACCCGAGTTTCAAACGCTCGATACGTTACGTCCGTTCCTAGAGTGGATCGACGAGCAAGAACGGTTGACCGACTGGCTCGAATCGTTGCCAAATCGCGAGATTTATGTGAGCATTGGGAGCGAGAATGGGATCCTTGCGCTTCAAAATTGTAGCGTCATCACCTCGGACTATACGCTCGACGGCAAGACGTTCGGGACGATCGCGATGATCGGTCCGACCCGGATGGATTATCGGCACGGGGTGCGGATGATGGGACAAATCATTGAAGCGTTAAGGCGAACGAAACTAGAAGAGTGAACGAAAGGAGCCTCAATATGACTACTGAAAATCAAAACGGGCCAGACCAAGAAGAAGAAGTGCTCGAAGAGAAAGATTTCGACGCGTTGCAGTCAGAGACTGCGGACGCTGACGAGGTTTCAAATGCTGAAATAGTGGAAGAAAGTTCTGAGGGACCAGATTTGCAACAAGAAATCGAAGCGCTCAAAGCGAGCGAGCTTCGGATTCGTGCTGATTTTGACAACTTCCGCCGCCGAACGAACGAAGAGAACGCGAAACGCGTCAAGTTCGCTTCGCAAGCCGTCATCGAGAAATTGATTCCGCTCATCGATAACTTTGAGCGTGCGCTTCAAGTCGAAGCGTCTTCAGACGATGCAAAGAACATTCAAGCGGGCGTCGATATGATCCACCGTCAATTGCTCGACGTGTTAAACGCCGAGAACGTTGAAGTGATCGAAGCGGTCGGTCAGCCGTTCGACCCGAATTATCACCAAGCGGTCATGCAAGAACCGAGCGATGAGTTCGAGTCTGGGATTGTAACGATGGAGCTTCAAAAAGGGTACACGTTGCACGGACGCGTCATTCGTCCAAGCATGGTAAAAGTTTCAGAATAAAATTACTTAACTAGATGGAGGAATAGACAATGGCTAAAATTATCGGAATTGACTTAGGAACAACGAACTCTTGTGTAGCAGTTATGGAAGGTGGCGAAGCGGTCGTCATCTCAAACGCAGAAGGGAACCGTACGACACCGTCTGTCGTCGCATTCAAAGGGGAAGAGCGTCAAGTCGGTGAAGTCGCGAAGCGTCAAGCGATCACGAACCCGAACACGATCCAATCGATCAAGCGTCATATGGGAACGTCACATACGGTCGAAGTCGACGGTAAGAAATTCACGCCACAAGAAATTTCGGCCATCATTTTGCAAAAACTTAAAAAAGATGCAGAAGACTACCTTGGTGAGTCAGTAACTGAAGCGGTCATCACAGTTCCTGCCTACTTTAACGACGCTGAGCGTCAAGCGACGAAAGACGCAGGGAAAATTGCCGGTCTTGATGTCAAACGGATCATCAACGAGCCGACGGCAGCGGCGCTCGCTTACGGCCTCGACAAAGGTGAAGACCACACGATCTTGATCTATGACCTCGGTGGCGGTACGTTCGACGTCTCGATTCTCGAGCTTGGAGACGGCGTGTTTGAAGTCGTCGCGACAGCAGGGGACAACCGACTCGGCGGAGACGACTTTGACCAAAAAGTCATCGATCACCTCGTATCCGAATTCAAGAAAGAGAACGGTATCGACCTCGCGCAAGACAAGATGGCGCTCCAACGGTTGAAAGATGCGGCCGAGAAAGCGAAGAAAGACCTTTCAGGCGTGACAAGCGCACACATCAGCCTCCCGTTCATCACGGCAGGGGCAGCAGGCCCGCTTCACCTTGAAACGACACTCACACGTGGGAAATTCGATGAGTTGACAGCAGACCTCGTCGAGCGCACGATGGAACCGACTCGTCGCGCGTTGAAAGACTCAGGCCTCACGCCGTCTGACCTCGACAAGATCATTCTCGTCGGTGGTTCGACACGTATCCCAGCGGTCCAAAAAGCGATTCACGACTTCACGAAGAAAGAGCCATTCAAAGGCGTTAACCCGGATGAAGTCGTTGCCCTCGGCGCAGCGATCCAAGGTGGCGTTCTTGCCGGTGACGTGAAAGACGTCGTCCTTCTCGACGTGACTCCGCTTTCGCTCGGTATCGAGACGATGGGTGGCGTGATGACGAAGTTGATCGATCGCAACACGACGATTCCGACATCGAAATCACAAGTGTTCTCGACAGCGGCAGACAACCAGCCAGCCGTTGACATCCACGTCTTGCAAGGGGAACGCCCGATGGCGCCTGACAACAAGACGCTCGGTCGTTTCCAATTGACGGACATCCCGCCGGCACCACGCGGTGTACCACAAGTCGAAGTCAAGTTCGACATCGATGCGAACGGAATCGTTCACGTATCGGCGAAAGACCTCGGTACGAACAAAGAGCAGTCGATCACGATCCAGTCGTCTTCAGGTATCGACGAGGCTGAAATCGAGCGCATGGTGAAAGAAGCGGAAGCGAACGCGGAAGCAGACAAACAGCGTAAAGAAGAAGCAGAGCTCCGTAACGAAACGGACCAACTCGTCTTCGCGACGGACAAGGCGATCAAAGACCTTGGAGATAAAGTCGACGCAACAGATAAAGACAAAGCCGAAGCAGCGAAAGAAAAAGCAAAATCAGCACTTGAAGGTACAGACCTCGAAGCAATCCGTACGGCGAAAGATGAGCTATCTGAAGTCGTACAAGAATTGACGCAAAAAGTATATGCGAACATGGCTGAACAGCAAGGTGCTGAAGGCGCTGAGACACAAACAGAAGCGAAAGACGATAACGTCGTCGACGCGGAGTTTGAAGATCTCGACGATCGTAAATAAGGCAACCGATAGATTGGATGGCGCCAAAGCAGGTTTCTGCTTTGGCTCTTTCCATGTTAAGGTAGAATCGGTAAAATCGAACTTGAAACAGTAAAGAGGAGAGAGTAACGTGGCGAAACGAGATTATTATGAAGTGCTTGGCCTAGACAAATCGGCCTCGGCGCAAGACATCAAACGGGCCTATCGCAAATTGGCACGGGAATATCATCCAGACATCAACCAAGAGCCGGATGCGGCGGATAAATTTAAAGAGCTCGGTGAGGCGTATGAAGTGCTGTCAGACGAGCAGAAACGGGCTCAATATGACCGCTTCGGATTTGAAGGAGCGAGCCAATTCGGAGGCGGCGGTGACTTCCAAGGCGGATTCGGCGACATCTTCGACATGTTCTTCGGCGGCGGCGGACGTCGTCAAGACCCGAACGCACCGCGACGCGGAGAAGATTATCAATACGTCGTCGACCTCGACTTCATGGAGAGCGTGACCGGTAAGACGGAAACGATCGACCTTGAGATCGAAGTCGAATGTGACACGTGTATGGGCAGTGGTGCCAAGCCGGGGACGAAACCAGAGACGTGCGGCCGTTGTGGCGGTAGCGGTGTCGAAACGGTCGAACAGAACACGGTGATCGGTCGCATGGTCAATCAGCGGACGTGTAGCCAATGTCATGGAACAGGCAAGACGATCAAAGAGAAATGTACGACGTGCCATGGCTCTGGTCACGTCAAGAAGACACAGCAAGTCGAAGTCAAAATTCCTGCCGGTATCGATAACGGCCAACAAATCCGCATGTCCGGCAAAGGTGGTCCTGGCGCTAACGGTGGCCCGGCCGGCGATCTTTACATCGTCGTCCGCGTTCGGGCGCACGAAATCTTCGAGCGAGTCGACCAGCACATCTCGATGGAGATGCCGGTCACGTTCGCGCAAGCAGCACTCGGCGCCGAACTCGAAGTCCCGACCGTGCACGGCAAGGTCAGCTTGAAAGTGCCAGCCGGAACACAGACCGGATCGAAATTCCGTTTGCGTGGAAAAGGGATGCCGAGCGTTCGCGGCGGCGGCAACGGCGACCAGTACGTCAATATCGTCATCATGACACCGACGAACATGACAGATCGTCAAAAAGAATTGCTCCGCGAGTTTGAAGAAATCAGCGGAGAAGCGGGCGTGGAAGAACAGCACGGCCTCTTCCAAAAGATGAAAAAGTTTTTTAGCCAGTAAAAGGAGCGTGTACAAGCGATGAAATGGTCTGAAATTTGTGTCCACACGACACAGCAGGCAGTCGAAGCCGTATCAAATTTACTACATGAAGTGGGGGCACAAGGTGTCGTCATCGAGGACGTCGAAGACTACGACCGGATGATGGCAGAAGATCATTTCGGAGAGATTTGGGACGAATCCGGCCGTGATACGTATCCAACGTCGGGTGTTCACGTGAAAGCGTACGTTCCTGTCTCAGGCGACTTACCGGACACGCTCTCGACACTGAAAAAAGAAATTGAACGGCTACGCAATATCTTTGAAGTCGGCGCCGGTACCGTGACGGCGCTCGAGATGGATGAGGAGGACTGGGCCCACTCGTGGAAGCAGTACTATAAACCGGTCAAAATCTCGCAACACCTCACGATCGTTCCGCTGTGGGAAGAATACGTGCCACAACCGGAAGAGAACGTGATCTTGCTCGACCCGGGTATGGCGTTCGGGACCGGGACGCACCCGACGACGATGCTGTGCATTCAAGCGATCGAGAACTATATCCAACCGGGTGACCGCTTGATCGATGTCGGGACGGGCTCAGGCGTACTTGCCATCGCGGCGGCGAAGCTTGGCGCGGAACGAGTCGAGGCGCTCGATTTGGATGCGGTCGCGGTCGAATCGGCCCGCCAAAACGTCGAGACGAACGGCGTTCTAGACGTCGTCGACGTCAAGACGGGTGATTTGTTGAAAGGGATGAGCGGTGAGTATGACTTGATCGTCGCCAACATTTTAGCTGACGTCATCATGCTGTTCGTTGACGATGCTTACGTGCGCGTCAAACCAGGCGGCTATTTCATCACGTCGGGCATCATCGGCCAAAAACGAGATGAAGTGACGGCAGCGCTCAAGGCGGCTGGATTCTCGATCGAAGAGACGCGAGTCATGGAAGACTGGGTCGCCATCATCGCGAAGAAGGGGTAAGCCATGCAACGCTATTTCTTACAACGTGATGCGTTTAAAACAGACACGGTCGCATTGCCGCAAGACGTCGTCCATCATATCGGGACGGTGTTGCGGGCGGGACCGGGTTATCAGATGGTGTTGTTAGACGGTACAGGTGTCGAGTACGTCTGTGAGGTGGTCGCGCTCGAAAAAAAATCGGGGACGGCAAAAGTACTCGAAGCGCGGCAGGCGACGACTGAACTGCCCGTTGATGTGACGCTCGCCTACGCACTGCCGAAAGGTGATAAAGTCGAGCTCGTCGCTCAGAAGGCGACTGAGCTCGGGTTGCATCACTTGAAGTTATTTGAGTCGAAACGATCGGTCGCGAAATGGGACGCTAAAAAAGCCCCGAAGAAAGTCGATCGCTTGCAGAAGATCATGCAAGAAGCGGCCGAACAGTCGTACCGTGCCGTCGTACCGACGTGCGCGTACGTCTCGTCGCGTGACCTGTTAGACGACTTTTCTAATTACGATGTGGTCGTCATCGCTTATGAAGAGTCGGCGAAGCAAGGTGAACAAGCGGCGCTCGCGGCTGTCTTCAAAGCGCTTGAACGCGGACAGCGTCTCCTGCTGATCGTCGGTCCTGAAGGCGGATTTGACGAGCAGGAGATTGACGCCTGGACGAATCAAGGCGCGCGTCCGTGTGCGTTCGGTCCCCGGATTTTGCGCACCGAGACGGCTCCGCTCTATGCGTTAGCGGCGTTGTCGTATGCGCTTGAATTGAAGTGAACACGAAATCAGCTCCCGCAAACTGCGGGAGCTGATTTTATGTTTAATGACCACATGACAAGAGCCCTCGTCTAGGCGAGGGCTCTTCTTCATGACCGATTATTTTTTGAACAACGTGATCGTCTTCGTCGTCACGTTGCCGGCGAGGTCGACCGCTTCGAACGTGAACGTATTCTCTCCTGACGTCACAGGAAGCGTGACTTTTTCAGTTCTTGAGAAAGCGCGCATCTCGTAAGGTGCTTTTAGTGCCTGGCTGAATTTCAAATCACCGTTCACGAGGAGCTTCACTTCATCAAAATTATCTTTGACAGTCACGTTGACGTTGACCGCAGTTTGTTTTTTCCCGATTTGTTTCGGTAGTTTCCCGATCTCGATGACGGCTGGTGTCGCATCGACGAAAATCGTCCGTTGGAAGTTGGCGACGTTTCCAGCCGCATCCTCAGCTACGAAGCGGAGTTTGTGCACGCCGTCTATAAATGTCCGATTCGTACTGAAGTCATACCGTTTCGTTGTTTCATTCCATGTGAGCGGGACATCAATCCCATCGACTTGGAATGAGTTGATGTTTGATGCGTCTTGAATCGATCCTTTGATGGGGACGATTGACGTCGCGTAAGGTGACAAAGCGAGCGGCGCGTCCAAGAAGACGCCAGGTTTTTCTGAATCCGTCGAATAGGCGACTGTTTTGGTCGTGCTATTTCCGGCATGGTCGGTGACGCGGACGCTGACTTCATCGGTCTCACTAAGTGGCGACGTGAAGGCATGACTGGCCGACCCGTTTGCAAGTTTGGCGACAGACTTACCGTTCAAGAAGTATTCGACAGAATGGATACCAGAGAAGTCGTCGTTCGCTTTTACGGACAAACTGTCATCTTGCCACTTCGCCGAGAACGTCGGATCTGTATAGTCGACTTTAACCGGGAAGCGGAGCGTCTGTGCCTCTTTTTTCATGTAATCGATGCTCGCTTCGATCTCATAGAAGTACTTGCCGGCCGGGGCCGGGTTACCGTTCAATCGTCCGTCCCATTTGTAGTCGGCTGAGTAGTAGTAAGGTGTATTGCGTCCGCCATCGAAGTAGTTTTTACGCAACTCGTCATCTTGCCGGAGCGTGCGGACGACATCGCCTGACTCGTCGACGATGCGATATTTGACGTCTTTGGCGTTACGAAGGAGCGAGAAGACCGGTGTCGCCACATCTTTTACGTTGTCCCCGTCAGGAGAGAACGCGATTGCGTCGGAAGTGAACGACTCATCTAGGTTCATGCCCAAATAATTCCCTGTCTGATCGACCATTCCAGCCGTCTGATAGAACGATCCTGATTCATAGATGGAAGCGTCAAAGATTGGTGCTTTGCCCCAGTCGCCTTCGAAACCGACGAACGGTACGACGAGTCCTGGATTGCCTTCTGCCCCGTTCACATCGGTCAAGCGCACGAAACCGTCGACGAAATAGCCGTTTTCAAATACGTCTTTGGCCGAGACGAGACCGCTCAGCGTCTTTGGATTGAGAACCTGCGCTTTCGAGACGTCGAGCGCGATTTTGAGTTCTACTGTTTGCTTCGCTTTCAGTTTGACCGTACTTGCTTTCTTCCCGTTGATCGTCACGCTGGCGTTTTGGAGTGGTTGGGCCTCCATCGCATTTTGAATCGTCCCGGCCGTCCGTTCGATGGCGAGGTCGGTCTGAAGTGAAGACAAAACATCGTATGACACGGCTTTGTCGGATAAGTTCTCGACAACAAGGGTGAACGTCGCTTTGCTTCGGTTGAGTTCTTTTAAGGCAACTTTTGCTTCTTTTGTTGTCTTTTCATAGGCGACGGCTGGCGTTGAGACGGCCGCGTGCAATTGCATCAAACCGGCTCCTCCCCGACGCGGCGTGTATGGGAGGTTCTGATTCAACTGTTGGTTGTATGGACCGATATCAGTCACGGCTTTCGATGTGTTGATCAACAAATTCTTCGCCATCGTTACCCGAGCCGTACCGCTTAAAGCGAACTCGCGGTCGACACGTTCGAGCACGAGCGCGGCGCCTCCTGCGACGTGTGGTGCAGCCATCGACGTTCCGCTCATCAATCCGTATTGATCGTCATTCAACGTCGAGAAGATTTGTCCGCCTGGCGCCGAGATTTCAGGTTTGAAATCGAGGTTTGGTGTCACACCCCACGAAGTGAAGTTAGACAGTGAACCGGCTGCACGGTTAGCGACGCTAATGCGGTCACCTGCGAATTTAATGTTCATTTGTTCACCGGCAACGAGTCGCTGTTGAAGCTCATTTCCGTCTTTAATGCTGAGTGACGCCATCGGGATTTGTGGGTTCGCTAGCGCCATACTGACGTAATCACCATGACCGACGGCACCGCGGACGATGACACCGGCAGCCCCGTTCGCTTCGGCTGTCTTTTGAATGTTCGAGTAGAAATAGGCGCCGTCACGCACCGCGAAGACGATCTTCCCTTTCACGTCTTTCCCGACGTATTGACCAGGCTGTCCGTCACCGACATGGACGAGTTCATAGTCCCCGTTCGTGAAAGCTGGGCCATCTTGTTTCTTCCATCCGATTTTATCGGTCTTGTCACCGGATTGAATCGAGAAAGCGTCCAATTGGATTTGGTCGTTCTCGAGTGAGGCGACTGAAGTCGAGGCCGAGCTCACGCTCGGAGCGCCGACGACGCCGGTATCCGGATTGTTCGCATAAGGGAGATCGTATCCGTTTCCGAAGTACGCCGAGTTACCAGCTGAGATCGACATGAAGACACCGTTATCGACAGCACGCTGTACCGCTTGTTGCTCGGGTGAGTCGGCATCGACGAAACCGGCCGTCGATCCGAGACTCATATTGATGACGTCGGCGCCGAGTTTGATGGCATCGTCGATCGCTTTAATATAGATATCGCCGTACGTCGAGGCGTAGTTCGGGTCGTTGCTGAATACTTTGAGACCGAGTACTTGCGATTCTGGAGCGACACCTTTCAAACCGCCAGTCGCCTCATCCCCGTTGGCCGCGACCGTACCCGATACGTGCATCCCGTGCATCGAGGCGCCAGGGGAATCATCGCGAATATCATCGTTCTCGTCGTAATAGTTATAAGCATAAGGAACTTTCTCGTTTATGTAGGCTCCCGGCAAACCGAACTCACTGACTGCCGCCTCGACCTCGCCTTGCGTGAGCTCCGCTTTTGTATCGTCGGTTAAGCGGAAGTCGCGATGGTCTGCATCGACACCCGTATCGATGACGGCGACGATCGTTCCTTCGCCGGTATACCCATAGTCGCCCCATGTCTGTTGCGATTGGACCATGCCGTTACTCGTTACCATATCCGGTTTGACCTCGGGACGCTCGTATTCATTGACGATATGGACGTGAGCGACTTCAGGTAACGCTTCAACTTTCTGGACGTCTGTAGCCGAGAGCAGCGTACTGAATCCGTTGAAGACGGTCGTGAACTCTCCAATCGTTTCTGCTTTCACACCTTTTTTTGAGATGGCGGCTTTCGCTTTTTTCTGTTCGGCTTTGACGAGCCCGTGAGCATTGTCTTTCTCGGCCTTCGTCAATTCATTGAATTTTTTCCCTTTCTTTTTTGCTTGTTCGATGGCAGGTGCACCGACGAGTTCGACGACGACACGCAATTTTTCTTGCTTGTCGGCGATCTCAGCGTTCGGCGTAACGGATCGTTTGGCAAGTACCGGATCTGTTCCGAGTCCGAGCAGCCCAGGTGTCAACGCCAGGCATGTCGCAAGGGAGACGTTTACATAAAATTTAAAGTTTGGCAATTTGAAAATCCTCCAATCGTTTAATTGAGAAGTATATGTATTTGTGGAAAATGATAGCTGAATACAGGGCGATAATCGCTCGTTTTTTTCGAAAACAAGGTAATGAATTTGAACAAATTTAAAAATTCTGACAATTACTTTCGGCCTATCTTTTACTAAAATAGCTAGGTCTAAATTCACGCGTTCAACTCAAGTTTCAAAATTTGGGCGTGATATGCCCTCGAATAAAATGATTCGAACAATTCGCTTGAGATTTTTTTTGAAAATTGGTATGGTCTGAATAGATAAAACATATAAAACTTATCGACATAGTCGGAATAAAGCGATGGGGTGGAGCAATGGGATTACAGTTCATGGACATTTTTAAGGAATGGGCAACGCAATACGACACGACCGTGGCCGGACATGACGAGCAATATAAAGAAGTGTTCGCAGGTTATGAGGAGATGTTGAGCGAGGTCGTGGATCATCTCGAAGGGAAGGTTATGGAGTTCGGAGTCGGGACCGGGAACTTAAGTATGAAGATTTTAGAACGTCACGAGCTGGTTGCGGTCGAACCGTCACCGGAGATGCGGGCTGTCGCCGCCGAAAAACTTGAGATTGATATTATCGACGGTGACTTTTTAAACTATCCGACGACAGAGCAGATAGATACGATCGTGTCGTCATACGCGTTTCACCATCTGACGGATGAAGAGAAACGGACAGCGATTCAAGGTTACGTCGAGCAGCTCGATTCACCGCGATTCGTCTTACTCGACACGATGTTCGCCTCACAAAAGGCGAAGCGAGACATTCTCGACTGGGCGAGCATGAACGGTTACGACGATTTAATCGAAGACTTGAATCGTGAGTTTTATCCGTACACGCAAACGATCCAAGCAATGCTCGAAGCGAACGGCTATACGGTCTCGCTGACACAAAAAAATAAATTCGTCTGGCTCGTCGTGGCCACGAAACAATCTGGAGGAACTCAATCATGAAAAGTTATAAAGTCGAAAGTTTTAATTTGGACCATACAAAAGTACAAGCGCCTTACGTCCGTTTAGCGGGTGTGAAAAAAGGGACGGCCGATACGATCTATAAATACGACATTCGTTTCATCCAACCGAACGAGGGACTCATGCCGATGCGGGCCGTCCATTCGCTCGAGCACTTGATCGCTGAGAACAGCCGCAGTCACTCGGACCAAATCATCGACGTCTCGCCGATGGGTTGCCAGACTGGTTTTTATTGGACGATGTTGAACGATGGAGACTACGAAGCGATGCTCGACCTCGTCGAGGCGACACTCCGTGATGCAGCAAATGCGACGGAGTTGCCGGCGCAAAACCCGATCCAATGCGGTAGCGCCAACCACCACGACTTTGAGGGCGCAAAAAAATTAGCGGCCGACATGCTCGCGAAACGTGACGAGTGGCACATCATCTTTAAGGACGAGGCGTAATATGCTCGTCAATAACGTCTATGAACTGATCGGGGACACGCCGCTGCTCGAGTTACGGACGTTGCCTGTTCCGAAAGGCGTTAAAATATACGGCAAGCTCGAGATGATGAATCCAGGCGGGAGTGTGAAAGACCGGCTCGGGCTTCATTTAATCGAACAAGCGCTTGAACGCGGCCAACTCGAACGGGGTGGTACGGTCGTCGAGCCGACGGCAGGGAATACCGGCATCGGGCTCGCCCTCGCCTGTCAGCGGTACGGGGTGAACTTGATCACGGTCACGCCTGAAAAGTTTAGTCAAGAGAAGCAAGCGCTCATGTCATTGCTTGGCGCGACTGTCATTAACACGGAAACCGAGCTCGGGATGAAGGGTGCGATCGAGCGGGCCAAAGCGCTGGCGGTTGAACATAACGCCTATTTACCGGAACAGTTCTCGAATCCGGATAACCCGGATACGTATGTCGATTCACTCGCCCGAGAGTTATTGCAAGATATACCGAATATCGACGTCTTCATCGCCGGCGCGGGCTCGGGTGGCACGTTCACTGGGGTCGCCGCGGTTTTGAAAAACCACGGCACCCGCAACGTTGTCGTTGAGCCCGAAGGATCAATCTTAAACGGTGGGCAACCAGGGCCCCATAAAACAGAAGGAATCGGTGTCGAGAAGTGGCCTCCATTTTTAGATCGTGAACTCGTCGATGGGATTTATACGATTTCTGATGATGACGCGTTTTATTACGTCGCCCATTTGGCGAAGCAAGAAGGACTGCTCGTCGGAAGTTCTTCCGGTGCGGCCATCGCCGCCTGTGTGCAAGAAGCAAACCGGATGACCGAAGGTGTGATCGTCACGATTTTACCGGACAGTGTCGAACGATATTTAAGTCAAGGAATAGTCAAGGAGGCAGAACATGCGTACAAAAACAGCGCTTATTCACGGCGGTAAGACGACGGACCCGTTGACGGGTGCCGTGACACCAGCCATCTATCAAACGAGTACTTATAAACAAGACGGAATCGGCAATTTGCGGGACGGGTATGAATATTCGCGGACGGCTAACCCGACGCGGACGGCGCTTGAGACGCTGATCGCCGACATCGAAGGCGGGGCGCGTGGTTTTGCGTTCGCTTCAGGGATGGCCGCCATCTCAACGATTCTCATGTTAATGAAATCAGGGGACCACGTCATCGTCGGTTCTGACGTATATGGGGGAACGTACCGTGTATTCAATCGAGTATTTCAATCACTTGGCTTGGAAGCATCTTTTGTCGATACGTCTGACGCGGCGGCAGTCCGCGAAGCCGTTCAACCGAACACGAAAATGATTTATGTCGAGACGCCGACGAATCCGCTCTTGAACGTCACGGACATGCGGAGTGTGCGTGACATTGCGACCGAGGCCGACGTCTTGTTCGTCGTCGACAATACGTTCATGACACCGTATTTCCAAAATCCGATTGAGTTCGGTGCGGACTACGTCTTGCACAGTGCCACGAAATATTTAGGTGGACATAGTGACGTCGTCGCCGGACTCGTCGTCGCCCGGACAGAAGAACTTGGGGAACGTTTGGCGTTCCTACAAAACTCGGTCGGAGCCGTGCTCGGACCGCAAGACAGCTTCCTCGTCGTGCGCGGCATCAAGACGCTCGCGGTCCGGATGGAAGAGATCGAGACGAACGCGCTCGCACTCGTCGAGTTCTTGACGTCTCACGAGGCGATCAGCCGGGTGTTGCACCCGAGCATTGCCGGCGAGACGGCGAAACAAGTCCATCTGTCACAAGCCCGAGGCTTTGGCGGCATGATCGCTTTTGACGTCGGCTCGGCCGAAGCGGCAGAGACGGTCGTTGCGAAAACGAACTACTTCACGCTCGCTGAAAGTCTCGGTGCGGTCGAGAGCTTGATCAGCGTGCCGGCACGGATGACACATGCCTCGATTCCGGCCGAACGTCGGGCAGAACTCGGCATCACGGACGGGCTCGTCCGTATCTCTGTCGGACTTGAAGACGTGAACGATTTGATTGAAGACTTGGAGCAAGCACTTGCGGCCTTGACGACAATCACGAGCTGAATGAACGTGTGACACGAGGTGCGCTCTCAGAGCGCGCCTCTTTTGTCGTGGGAAGGGTGGAAGAAATCGCTTGAATGTCCGAAACGCATCGACTAAACTGACGATAATTGATTAGGAGAGCGGGTGAACGGATTGAATAAAGGAGTCATGCCCACAATCGGTGCGTACGTCATGTGGGGCATCCTGCCGATCTATTGGAAGTTTCTACAGGAAATACCGAGCAGTCAAATCCTCGCCCACCGTATCGTCTGGTCGTTTCTATTCATTTTACTCGTCTTGAAATGGACGAAACAGTGGACTGAATTCAATTATGCGCTCAGACATCGGGCGACGCGGAACGCCTTTATGTTGAACGGCTTTATCGTCAGTGCGAACTGGTTTGTCTACATATGGGCGGTCAATCACGGCTATATCATCGAGGCATCGCTCGGATATTACATCAATCCGCTCGTCAGCATGGTGTTAGGTGTCCTCGTTTTTCGGGAATCATTAAACCGAGTCCAATGGCTCGCGGTCGGTGTCGCGACGGTCGGGGTGCTCGTCTTGACGTTCGGTTATGGGTCGTTCCCGTGGATTGCTTTCATATTGGCGAGTACGTTCGGGTTTTACGGAATGGTCAAAAAACGGCGGCCGCTTGCGTCGACGGTCAGTCTAGGTATCGAGACGCTCGCGGTCGTTCCGGTCGCGGTCATCTTCCTCGCCTTCGAAACGTCGCGCGGCGGGCTCACGATGACGGGCGAACCGATTGTCTGGGCCGCGCTCTTAGGCACGGGCGTCATGACGGCGTTGCCGCTCCTGTTGTTCGGTTACGGGGCGCAACATATCCCGTTCACGCTCGTCGGTTTTTTACAGTTCATCGCCCCGACGCTCAGTCTGGCGATCGGTGTCATCTTGTACGACGAACCGTTCACGACGTATCATATTTTCGCGTTCACATGCATCTGGATCGCCATCTTTTTCTTCAGTTGGAACAGCTGGGTCCAAACGCGAAAACGCCGTCAACTTGCATGAAGTGAAAGCTGTTACATTTCTCAAAAACATGATAATATGTTAGATGTCAGACCTATATGTCAGAGGAGGAATTTATTATGGAATTAGCACGTTATATCGACCACACGGCCTTGAAGGCAGAAACAACGAAAGATCAAGTCACAAAACTATGTGCAGAGGCACTTGAGTACAAATTCGCGAGCGTTTGTGTCAACCCGACATGGGTCGCTTACGCTGCCGAGCAACTTAAATTAGATGAGGACGTCAAAGTTTGTACGGTCATCGGATTCCCGCTCGGTGCGAACACACCTGAAGTGAAAGCGTTCGAAACGAAAGATGCGATTGCCAACGGCGCAGACGAAGTCGACATGGTCATCAACATCAGCGCGATGAAAGACGGCGATTTCGACCTCGTCGAACGCGACATCCGTGCCGTCGTCGAAGCAGCAAACGGTACGCTCGTCAAAGTCATCTTTGAAACGTGCCTGCTTACTAAAGAAGAAATCAAAAAAGCGGCTGAACTGTCAGTCAAAGCGGGTGCAGACTTCGTGAAAACGTCGACTGGATTCTCAACTGGCGGCGCTACCGTCGAAGACATCCGACTCATGCGTGAGACGGTCGGACCGGATCTTGGCGTCAAAGCATCAGGCGGCGTTCGTGATTTCGCAGGCGCACAAGCGATGATCGATGCTGGTGCAACGCGCATTGGCGCTTCTGCCGGAATTGCCATCGTCACAGGCGGGCGTTCGGACAGCGATTATTAATTGAAGTAGTAGTTGACCACACGACTTAATTTCACTATAATGTGGTATGACGTGTGAAACACGTTTCCTTAGTCGTGTAATTCGGAGGGAGGGAAAACTAGTGGAAACTCGTGTCCGTAAAAACGAATCGCTTGAAGACGCTCTTCGTCGTTTCAAACGCGGTGTTGCGAAAGATGGCACTCTTGCCGAAGTTCGCAAACGTCGTCACTACGAAAAGCCAAGCGTAAAACGTAAATTGAAATCAGAAGCTGCTCGCAAGAACAAGAAATTCTGATTGAAGTTTCTTTTGTAGAGAGGGTGTTGGCTCATGAGTCTGCAAGAACGCTTGACGGACGACATGAAGCAAGCCATGCGCGCTAAACAGAAAGATCGTCTCACGACGATCCGGATGGTCAAAGCGTCGCTCCAGAACGAGGCCATCAAACTTGGTCGACAAGATCTTACTGAGGAAGAGGAGCTCACGGTGCTCAACCGAGAGATGAAACAGCGCAGAGACTCCCTCCGAGAATTCGAAAGCGCTGGTCGTGAAGACCTTGCTTCTAAAGTAGCTGATGAAATTGTCGTACTAGAGGTCTACATGCCTAAGCAACTCTCTGAAGACGAAGTCACAGCAATCGTCAAGGCAGCAATTGCCGAGACGAACGCTGCGGGTCCGTCCGATATGGGTAAGGTGATGGGCGTCGTCATGCCACAAGTTAAAGGCAAGGCTGACGGTGGTCTTGTGAACCGAATTGTCAAACAACAATTGACGAATTAATGATAAAAGGCAGGGAACTTTGGAGAAATCCAAAAGTTTCTGCCTTTTTTTGCGTATTATGAAACCACATTCAATCTTGTTTCGTATACACTAGAGATAAGAGGTAGCTTTGGATTTGGAAGGGGGTAGCAATACGATGACATTTGGTCTCGGAGTGATTCTGACGGTGTTTTTCGTCGGGATTGTCCTTCTTGGAATTGAAGTGTTCGTTGCCGGTTTTGGATTGTTCGGGGTCCTCGGGATAGGCGCCGTCGTGGCGAGTTTGATTATGGCAGGTGCCACGATCGGGCAGCTTTGGCTGTCACTTGGTTTAGCGACGGCGCTTGTTGCGGGACTCGGGTTTTGGGCGTACCGTCGACTGCAGTCGAATCGCTCGCTCATGTATAAAGGTTTGATTTTGACCGATTCGACGTCGACTGATAAGGGGTATTTGTCTCATGACGACCGGAAACGGTTGCTTGGGAAAGTCGGTGTCACATTGACGCCGCTTCGTCCAGCAGGTACTGCTGAGATTGAAGGCGAACGAATCGACGTTGTGGCAGAAGGTAGCTATCTCGATGAACAAACAAAAATTGAGGTGTATAAAGTCGACTCAGGACGCGTTGTCGTCCGACGCTTTGTAGAACCGAAGGAGGATGTAACAGAATGACACCAGAACTATTAAGCACGTTACTCATCACAGGTGGGGGATTGATCGCGCTCGCCGTGTTCTTCACGTTTGTACCGGTCGGGCTGTGGATCAGCTCGTTTGCTTCAGGCGTCCACGTCTCCATCTTCACATTGATCGGGATGCGACTTCGTCGCGTCGTCCCGTCTAAAATCATCAACCCGCTCATCAAAGCCGTCAAAGCAGGCATCGGTTTGAACACGAACCAGCTCGAGAGTCACTTTTTAGCCGGTGGTAACGTCGACCGTGTCGTCAACGCTTTGATCGCGGCGCACCGTGCCGATATCGAGTTATCGTTCGAACGTGCCGCCGCCATCGACCTTGCTGGCCGGAACGTGTTAGAAGCCGTTCAGATGTCGGTTAACCCGAAAGTCATCGAGACACCGTTCATCGCTGGTGTGGCGATGGATGGGATCGAAGTGAAAGCGAAAGCCCGGATCACGGTTCGTGCCAACATCGACCGCCTCGTCGGGGGTGCCGGTGAAGAAACGATCATCGCCCGTGTCGGTGAAGGGGTCGTCTCGACGATCGGTTCGCAACATAACCATAAGCACGTGCTTGAGAACCCGGACATGATTTCACGTACCGTATTGACGAAAGGTCTCGATTCAGGGACGGCGTTTGAAATCTTGTCGATCGATATCGCCGACATTGATATCGGTAAAAACATCGGCGCGGTGCTCCAAACCGACCAAGCCGAGGCAGATAAGAAAATTGCGCAGGCGAAAGCCGAGGAACGTCGCGCGATGGCGATCGCCCGCGAGCAAGAGATGAAGTCATCGGTCGAAGAAATGCGCGCCAAAGTTGTCGCGGCCGAGGCGGAAGTACCGCTCGCGATGGCAGATGCGCTTCGTAACGGCAAGCTTGGGGTCATGGATTACGTCAACTACTTGAACGTCCAAGCGGATACGCAAATGCGTAATGCGATCGGGCACCCAGTCGAATCTGATAGAGAGTAATCGATATGGATGGATTATGGATCTTACTATTAGTCGCCTTCGGGGTC
Source organism: Exiguobacterium aurantiacum (assembly GCF_001766415.1). GTDB lineage: Bacteria > Bacillota > Bacilli > Exiguobacteriales > Exiguobacteriaceae > Exiguobacterium > Exiguobacterium aurantiacum_A. Next base: position 77,737 of record NZ_MKXO01000001.1, read on the forward strand.
GCTTCCGCGGTCATGAAGCGACTTGAGAAGTCGTCATCTACAGGAGAAAAGCCACCGAGCACGGATCTGAAACGGTATTTGGATACGGTCGGCGACATGGTGAAAGAAGTCGATGGACCACTCAACGATCCGCGAGACGAACGGCAGAACAAAGTACCGCAAAAAGTTCGTCGTCGTGTCGCGATTCCGGTCGAAAATTCAGACCGGCACGAGTTTGATCCGAATCGGCACGCACCAAAGTCGCGTGAGTCGCTCCCGAAAGTGAGCGCTGCGTTCGAACAGGCAGTCAAAATCCCTCCGATAACGGAAGCGACCGATTCACGACAGACAGCGCAACCGCGCATTACGATGAAGCAAGCGCGTCAAGCCATCGTCTGGAGTGAGATTCTTCAGCCGCCGGTCTCGAAACGCCGCCGTCGGTAATTTTTTTAGCAGTGACTCGATGTCACTGCTTTTTTTGTGGCTCGAGCTAACGGTCTTTCTTTCACGAACGGCATGATAGTGCTAAAGTAAAGAAGGAACAATCTATAGATGAGGGGGAGAAACATCCATTGATTATGACAGATAAGATACCGTTCGTCATGGAACATGCGAGCGAAGCGCAGGCACTCCTCGGACCGAAAGATGAGGTGTTCCATGCGATCGAGGCCGAGCTTGCCGTCGCACTTACGCCTCGTGGCGAAGAGCTGATCATCCAAGCCGATAGCGCGGAGACGCTCGAATTGACGAAAAGTGTGATCAAGACGTTGCAACAACTCGTTAAACAAGGTGCACGGTTGAACGAGGGCGATGCGATCAGTGTCATCCAACATATTAAGATCGGCAAAGGGGAAGAACTGCTCGAACATTATGGCCGCGTCGTCTTCACGACGAACAAAGGGAAACCGATCCGGGCGAAGACGGTCGGACAGAGCCGTTACGTCCGGGCCATCGAGAAACGCGACCTCGTATTCGGGATCGGGCCGGCCGGGACCGGGAAGACGTATTTGGCGGTCGTCCTGGCTGCGCGGGCGCTGAAAGAAGGTCAAGTGAAACGGATCATTTTGACGCGTCCTGCCGTCGAGGCGGGTGAGAACCTCGGTTTCTTGCCGGGAGACTTAAAAGAGAAAGTCGACCCCTACTTACGACCGCTCTATGACGCCTTGTTTGACGTCTATGGTGTCGAACACACGAACCGTCTGCTCGAGCGAGGGACGATCGAAGTCGCCCCGCTCGCTTACATGCGCGGACGGACGCTTGAAGATGCGTTCGTCATTTTGGATGAGGCGCAGAATACGACGAAAGAACAGATGAAAATGTTTTTGACACGGCTCGGGTTCGGGTCGAAGATGGTCGTCACCGGTGATTTGACGCAAGTCGATTTACCGAGAGGGAAAGCGTCGGGACTTCAAGAAGCGCTCCATCTCCTCGAAGGGGTCGACGGGATTCACTTCGAACACTTTAGCGCCTCAGACGTCGTGCGGCATCCGCTCGTCAAAAAAATCATCAACGCCTACAGTACAGATATTACATGACGAAAGGGGGGGCACTGATGCAGCAAGCACGTCATTGGACGGTCGCCACAATCTCCGTCCTCTTTTTTCTCATCCTTGGCGCAATTCTCTACTTTACGGTGCGCCCATCAATCATCAGCGTAGAGCCGCTTGGCATCGCCGCACAAGATATCCGCTCCCCGATCACGATCGAGGACAGGGTCGCGTCGGACCGTCTGAGACAAGACGCGACGAACGCCGTCGGAAGTCAGTTCTCATTACGCCGTGAATTCGCCGATCAACAGATTGCCAAAATCGAGCAATTGTTCGCGGCGTTCGAAGACACGGATGAGGACACTGAACTGTCTGATATCAAAAATCGATTGAATTCTACAGAAGTGAACGGGCTCCTTGCAGACGATGAGTTGAACTCACTCCTGGAGGCGACCGTGAACACGCGTCGTACCGTCGAAGACGTCGCCGTGACGGCGCTTCAAGAAGTCATGGCCAATCGGATCGAAACGAGTTCCGAGTCGATTGCCGAGGCGAGAGACCGGGCGTCGACGGTCATCGACCAATCACCGTTGTCGTTAGAATTCCGAGCGGTCGCGACGAGTTTAAGTGACCAACTGATCGTCCCGAACTATGTCTTCGATTCGGAAGCGACTCGTCAGAAAGAACAAGAAGCGATCGACGCCGTTGAACCGGTCATCATTCAAGAAGGACAGCTCCTCGTCAACCAAGGGGAAGTCGTGACCCGTGAAATCTATCGGAAGCTCGAATTGACCGGTGCGATTGACCCGAACCGTTCGTTCGCGCCTTTGTTCGGTGCCTATTTGCTCAGCGGACTCTTGACGGTCGGATTTTTATTCATGCTGATCCGTTCAAAAATTCAAGAACTTTTGCTCCGACCTAAAATTTTGATTACTGTCTATGGCCTACTATTGCTGCAACTAGGTATTTTCTTCGGCGTCGGTTATATCGGGATCGAGTTCACGACGTATGCGTACGTCATCGCCCCGACGGCGTTCGTCGTCTTATTGCTCCGTATCTTAGTCGATGAACGGGTCGCGTTGGCTTCGGCGCTCATCACGATGATCGCTGGTTCAATTGTTGCGAGCTTTGGCCAAAATACGAGCTTTATGACGGTCGTTTACTTTGCGACCGGGAGTTTCCTGGCTGTCTTTTTGGTCGAACCGAAGATTCAACGGAAACGCTTGTTCCTTTCAGGCGTCTTGCTCGGAATCATCAACATCATCATGGTGCTCGCGCTCCTGTTCTTGCGGAACACGCAAGTGACGTGGGAGATGGTCGCCTATTTATCCGGTTTCGCGATCACGAGCGCCTTGCTGTCGATCGTTCTCACGTTCGGCTTCCTGCCGTTTCTAGAGCCTTGGTTCGGCGTATTGTCGTCCGGACGCCTAGTCGAATTGATGAGCCCGACGCATCCGCTGCTGCGAAAACTGTTGATGGAGGCGCCGGGAACGTATCACCATAGCATGATGGTCGCCAATCTCGCCGAGTCGGCGTGTGAGGCGATCGGGGCCGATGGTCTGCTCGCCCGGGTCGCGAGTTATTATCACGACCTCGGCAAGACGGAACGGCCGCTCCACTTTATCGAGAATCAACAAAACGGCGTGAACCCGCACGACCGGCTCACACCGGAAGAGTCGGCCGACATCATTATGGCGCATCCTTACGACGGCTCTGATTTGTTGCGGCGCTATAAACTGCCGAAAGAGATTATCGACATCGCCGAGCAACATCACGGGACGTCGCTGCTCAAGTTCTTTTATGTTAAAGCGAAAGAGTCACGAGACGTGTCGGAGTCACGTTTCCGTTACCCGGGACCGAAACCGCAGTCGCGTGAGGCGGCGGTCGTCATGATCGTCGATTCGATTGAAGCAGCGGTTCGGTCGCAAAAACAACCGACACCGGAGCGGATACGTCAGCTCGTCAGCTCGATCATTCGCGACAAGCTTCAAGACGGTCAGTTCGAAGAGTGTGACTTGACGACGAAAGAAGTGTGGCGTGTCGGCGAGAGTGCATGCGAGACGTTGACCGGCTTGTTCCATGAACGGATCGAATACCCAGAACTAAAGAAAGAAGGCGAATTACATGCAAATCATCTCGAACGATGAACAAGGGTTGTTGACCGAGTCTCAGCTCGAGTTAGTCGAATCGATTTTAGTTCACGCGGCCTTGGCTGAACAAGTCGAAGAACCGAGTGAACTGTCAGTCACATTTTTAACGAATGACGAGATTCAAGTGATCAACCAGGAGTGGCGCGGCAAAGACGCGCCGACGGACGTCATCAGCTTTGCTTTTGACGAGATGGGAGAAGAAGAGATGGACTTCATGCTTGATGAGGATGAACCCCGTCTATTGGGCGACATCGTCATCTCGGTGGAGCGGTGCCGCGAGCAAGCGGCGGACTACGGTCATTCGTTCGAACGTGAACTCGGTTTCTTGGCGATCCATGGCTTTCTCCATTTGCTCGGCTACGACCATATGACGCCAGAAGAAGAAGCCGAGATGACGGCGCGTCAGGAGCAAGTGCTCGCTCATTTTGAGTTGAAGCGAGGCGAGGTGTGAATCCGTTCTGGTTTGCGGTGCACGGGATCGTGCACGCAGTGCGAACCGAACGGAACATGCTGATTCACCTCATTGCAAGCTTGCTCGTCGGATTGTTCTGTTGGTGGCTCCCGACGACAACGCTTGAAAACCTCATCTTGTTCGGTTGGGTCGTGCTTGTCATCGCTCTCGAATTGATGAACACGGCCGTCGAACGGACGGTCGATCTCGTGACGAAAGATATCGAGCCGCTCGCCAAACAAGCGAAAGACGTCGCGGCGGGCTCGGTCCTCGTCGCTTCGGGCGGAGCAGCCGTAACAGCGCTCGTCATTTTCGGACCGTATTTATTCGCTTTATAATCAATGTATTGGAAATTTAGAAAGCAGGTGCACTATGTATCAAGAAGGTTTTAAATCAGGTTTTGTTTCAATTATCGGACGTCCGAACGTCGGGAAATCGACGTTCTTGAACCGGGTCATCGGTCAAAAGATCGCCATCATGTCAGACAAACCCCAGACGACACGTAACAAGGTCCAAGGTGTCTATACGACAGACGACACGCAAATCATCTTCATCGACACGCCAGGGATCCATAAACCGAAGCACCGTCTCGGTGACTTCATGATGAAAGTGGCGACGAACGCGTTGCGCGAAGTCGACGCGATTTTGTTCATGGTCAATGTCACAGAGCCGCGCGGTGCCGGTGACGAGTTCATCATCGAGAAGTTGAAAGGACTCGACACACCGATCATCCTTGTGATGAACAAAATCGATTTGATTCACCCGGACGAGATCCCCGCTGTCATCGAACAGTATACGAATCAACTTGATTTCGCGGCGTACGTTCCGATTTCAGCCTTGCAAGGCAATAACGTCGAACCGCTCATCGGTGAGATCAAGAAGCTGCTGCCTGAAGGGCCGATGTACTATCCGGCCGATCAAGTGACGGATCACCCGGAGCGCTTCATCATCTCGGAACTGATTCGCGAGAAAGTGCTCCATAACACGCGCGATGAGATCCCGCATTCGATCGCGGTCAACATCGAATCGATCAAGAAACGAGACAACTCGGACATGGTCGACGTCGAAGCCGTCATCATGGTCGAGCGTGACTCGCAAAAAGGAATCGTCATCGGCAAGAAAGGTGCGATGCTCCGTCAGGTCGGGACGGAAGCGCGTCATGACATCGAGCTCTTGCTCGGTACGAAAGTCTATTTAAACTTATGGGTGAAAGTCCAAAAAGATTGGCGCAATAAGATGGGCCAACTCCGTGACCTCGGTTTCCGCGACGACGAGTATTGAGCCATGTTACAAAAAGTCACGGGCATCGTCATTCGGACCGTCAATTATGGTGAATCCAACAAAGTCGTGACAATCTTCACAGAAGAGCTCGGGAAAGTCGCCGTCATGGCACGGGGTGCGAAAAAGCCGGGGAGCCGGCTGCACGCATCGAGCCAACCGTTCGTCGAAGCCGTTTATATCTTTCCGGCGAGCCGTGGTCTCGGTCAACTCAAGTCGTCTGACGTGATCACGTCATACCCGGAAGTGCGAAAAGATGTCGAGCGGATGGCGTATGCCGTGTACTTGCTCGAACTCGTCGATAAAACTGTCGAAGATCGAGTCCCGAACCGGCCGTTATACCGAATTTTGAATGACGCGCTCCAAGCGCTGAACGCTGGAATGGACCCAGAGATCATCACCCATCATTTCGAGCTCAGAATTATGTATCTGCTCGGTGTCGCCCCGGTCTTGACCGGTTGTGTCCGGTGCAACGATGTGACCGACCCGATGTTCTTTTCCGTGACGTCGGGCGGGTTTCTCTGTTCGCGTCACCAAGAAACAGGGTCGATTCAGATGAGTGAGCGGCTGGCGAAGTTACTTTACTTGTTGAGCCGGCATGAGCTGTCAGAGTTTAGTAACGTCCCGTTGACGAAGGAGACACGTCTCCTGTTACGGCAACTGTTTGATGCCTATATGGACTCTTACAGCGGATTGAACCTCAAGACGAAACGGGTCCTCGATCAGATGCAGCGACTTTACTTGAACGATGATTGACAATTCATGCAAGGTTCGATACCATAATCTACGATTAGACAAATGAAATAGCGTGCGCTGTGAAGGAAAATGAGTAGTTCTTAAATCATGGGTAAAGCGAGTTCGGGAAGGTGAGAGCCGAACGCCATGAAGAGAGCGAATGGCGATTCCGGAGCGCCCCAATCCAAAGAGTGGCCTCGATACCGAGGCAAGTAGGGTGGAACCGCGGGTAATCCCGTCCCTATGTGCATGGCACATAGGGGCGTTTTTTGTCGTTTCAATACTTTTGGAGGTGTCACATATGAAGCACAAAACGGTGCAAGAAATCATTCTCACGTTGCAAAATTTTTGGGCGTCGAAAAACTGCCTGACGATGCAAGCGTATGACGTAGAAAAAGGGGCCGGAACGATGAACCCGATGACGTTTTTACGGAGTCTCGGACCAGAGCCTTGGAACGTTTGTTATACGGAGCCGTCACGCCGTCCGGCTGACGGTCGATACGGGGAAAACCCGAACCGTCTGTATCAACATCACCAATTCCAAGTCATCATGAAGCCGTCCCCAAACAACATTCAAGAACTCTATTTGGAGAGTTTGGAGCTCATCGGCATCAACCCGCTCGAACACGATATTCGCTTCGTCGAGGACAACTGGGAAAACCCGACGTTCGGTGCGGCCGGACTCGGTTGGGAAGTATGGTTGAACGGGATGGAAATCACCCAGTTCACATACTTCCAACAAGTCGGCGGGATCGAGTGCGACCCGATCGCCGTCGAGATCACGTACGGCCTCGAACGTCTCGCGTCATATATTCAAGAAGTCGAGAGCGTGTTCGACCTCGTCTGGACAGACGGTTTCAAGTATGGCGATATTTTCTATCAGCCAGAGTTTGAACACTCGAAGTACACGTTCGAGCTGTCAGACGTCGATATGTTGTTCACGTTGTTCGACACGTATGAGAAAGAAGCGAAGCGGGCGCTCGAGGAAAACCTCGTCTTCCCGGCGTACGATTACATCTTAAAATGCTCGCACACGTTCAACCTGCTCGATGCGAAAGGCGCGATCTCGGTGACGGAACGGACCGGTTTCATCCAACGTGTCCGCAACATGTCGCGGGCATGTGCGGCCAAATTTATCGAAGAACGGGAACGCCTCGGCTTCCCACTCCTTAATCAAGAGAAAGCAGGTGCCTTGGATGCGTGACCTTTTACTAGAAATCGGACTTGAAGAACTACCAGCCCAATACGTGCTCCGCTCGGAGAAACAGTTAGGAGAGCGCGTGGCGGCGTTCTTGTCGGACGCTCGCGTCAACTTCGGAGCTGTCACGGTCTATTCGACACCACGTCGTCTCGCTGTACTCGTCCGTGACGTCGAGGAGAGTCAACAAGATTTGACGGAGACGCTCCGGGGACCAGCTAAAAAGATTGCGCAAGATGCAGACGGAAACTGGTCGAAAGCGGCAGCAGGATTTGCGCGTGGACGCGGATTGTCAGTCGACGACCTTTACTTCGCGGAAGAAAAAGGGGTCGAATACGTCTTCGCAAATCGTCACGAGTCAGGTCAGCCGACGGCTTCATTACTTGGCGGCCTTGAAGACGTCGTCCGCGGCATGACGTTCCCGAAAAATATGAAATGGGGTACGAGCAGCCTCCGTTACATGCGTCCGATCCGTTGGTTAGTCGCCATGTTTGGGACAGAACAGATCGATTTCGAGATCGAGGGCGTCAAAACAGGTAATGTGACACGCGGACATCGCTTCTTAAGTAAAGGCGACGTGACGATCTCATCACCTGACCGCTATGCGGCCACGCTCGAACAAGAGTTTGTCGTCGCATCGTACGACGACCGTCGCGAACGCATCGAGCGTCAAATCGAACAATTGGCGAACGAGCAAGGATGGACGGTGCCACTTGACGCATCGCTGCTTGAAGAAGTGACGAACCTCGTCGAGTGGCCGACAGCCCTGTTCGGTGAGTTTGATGCGAGCTACCTCGACCTTCCGGAAGAAGTGTTGATCACGACGATGAAAGAGCATCAGCGCTATTTCCCGGTCTATGTCGGTGACACGCTCCAACACTATTTTGTGACGGTTCGTAACGGTAACGCAGACCATCTGCAAAACGTTGCCAAAGGGAACGAGAAAGTCATCCGGGCACGACTCGCCGATGCCGTCTTCTTCTATGAGGAAGATAAAAAGACGAAGATCGACGACCAGCTCGACCGTCTCGACCGCATCGTCTTCCATGAGAAGCTCGGAACGACAGGCGCGAAAGTTCGTCGCGTCCAACAACTCGCGCTCACGCTCGCTCCACTGTTCAGTGCCGATGCTCAAAAAGTCGAACGCGCTGGAAAGATTCATAAATTCGACCTCGTTAGCCAGATGGTTTACGAATTTACCGAGCTTCAAGGCGTGATGGGAGAAAAGTATGCACTCCAGCAAGGTGAGGACAAAGAAGTTGCGGCCGCGATCCGTGAGCACTATATGCCACGCTTCGCCGGAGACGCATCACCGGCCACGCCGACGGGGGCCGCGCTCGCACTCGCGGATAAACTCGATTCGATTGCTGCGTTCTTCGGGGTCGGCATGATTCCAAGCGGTTCACAAGATCCGTTCGCCCTTCGCCGCCAAGCGCAAGGAGTCGTTCAAATTTTTGGAGATTGGCACGTCGATCTACCAGTCGACAAATTACTTTCACAAGTTGTCGAATCTCAGGTGGAAGCAGGACTTTACGATGCCGATAAAGAACAAGTCAAGGCGCAACTTAACGACTTCTTTATGCTCCGCTTGAAGTATCGTCTGCAAGAGAGACAAGTACGATACGATGTGATTGATGCCGTTCTCACGACTGGTCTGACTGTCGAACAGCTCGACGCTCGCGCGGAGGCGGTTCAAAACATGCTGTCAGACGAGGCGAAACAGTTGATCGAGCAGTTGACGCGCGTCGTCAATATCGCTAAAAAAGGCGAACCAGGATTAGTGGATCCGGCCTTGTTTGAGAATGCTGAAGAGAAAGCCCTTCACGCCGCGGTCGAATCAACATTGCCCGAGACACATGAAGCGGTCGAAGTGGGCGACTACACGCGTGCCATCACATCACTTCGAGCGCTTGAACAACCGATAAGTGCTTATTTTGAAAATACGATGGTCATGAGCGACGTAGAAACGATTCGCCATAATCGTCTCAGTGAGATGAAGCGACTCGCTACGACGATCGAGCGTGTTGCTGACTTCAGCGCGCTCGTACTCTGATCAAACTAGAGGGGGTTGGCTATGCAGCTGAATGAACGCCAACAGAAGATTGTTGAGATTGTGAGAGTGAACGGACCGATCACGGGAGAGCAGATTGCTCAAGAGTTATCGCTCACCCGTGCCACGCTCCGCCCTGATCTTGCTATTTTGACGATGACTGGAATATTAGAAGCAAGACCACGCGTCGGCTACACGTTCGTCGGCAAGCGAAATTCATCGCTGCTCCGCGAAAAACTCGATTCGCTGACCGTTGGTGATTTCATGTCGTCCGCGAAAGTCGTCAGCAATGAAATGACCGTGTATGATGCGGTCGTCACGTTGTTCTTAGAAGACGTCGGGTCGTTGTTCGTCGTCGGAAAAGACAATGAGCTTGTCGGGGTGTTGTCCCGCAAAGATTTACTGCGGGCCGCCATCGGCAATCAGGACCTCGACCAATTGCCTGTCAACGTCATTATGACGCGGATGCCGAATATTACCGTTTGTGAAAAAGGTGAGACGCTCATTCGGGCCGGGATGAAGTTGATTGAGAAACAGATTGACGCCATGCCAGTCGTCGAAGAGAAGGATGGTTCGCTCATCGTGCTCGGCCGAATGACAAAGACGAACATGACCAAGGTGTTGATTGCACTTGCCAACGATGAATCGTTCTGAGGAGGAAATTGGTTTGACAAACAAACAACTCGTATTTGTCGTGAGTGACTCTGTCGGAGAAACGTGTGAGCTCGTCGTCCGGGCGGCGAGCATCCAATTCCATGAGAATGCGATCGAGACACTCCGGATTCCTTTCGTCGAAGACGAACAGACGATTCATGATGTCGTCACGCAGGCTAGAGCACAAGGAGCGGTGATCGCCTTCACGCTCGTTAATGAAGAACATCGCTCACTGCTCGTGTCGCTCGGTAAAACGTATGACGTCAAAACGATCGACCTGCTCGGCGACCTCCTAGACGTGCTCTCGGGAAAACTCGGGGAGAGCCCGCGTGAGAAGCCGGGTCTGATCTATCGTCTAGACGAGGATTACTTCCGTAAAATCGAGGCGATGGAGTTTGCCGTCAAATATGACGACGGACGTGATCCGCGTGGCTTGAAAAAGGCCGATATCGTCCTCGTCGGTGTGTCTCGCACATCGAAGACGCCGCTGTCACAATATTTGGCGCTAAAACGTTATAAAGTCGCTAACGTCCCGCTCGTGCCGGAGTCGCGTCCGCCGGAAGAACTGTTTGAGGTGTCACCGGATAAGTGTGTCGGCTTGATCATTTCGCCGGATAAGTTGATCTCGATTCGAATGGAGCGTTTGAAATCGCTCGGTCTAAAACCGGAAGCGGATTACGCCCAACTCGAGCGAATCAATCGGGAACTCGAGTACGCGCGAGGGATATACGAACGAATCGGTTGCGAGGTCATCGATGTGACGAATAAGGCGGTCGAAGAGACGGCAGGAATCATCTTACGTCAGCTTGAACTGTCAAAAGATGACTGAGCGCTCGCATTAGTAATCGACGCGTGTTAACGGTATAATAGAGTATTGACACGATAGTGAAACGGAACGTGGTGAGCGTTCCGTTTCGTTGCGAGATTGGATAGGGAGTGGTGGAGTTGCCACGTATACCGGATGAAGTCATTGCGGAAGTGAAACAAGCCACGGATATCGTGGACTTGATCAGTGAACGCGTTGAATTGAAAAAACAAGGCCACCGTCTTGTCGGACTTTGTCCGTTCCACTCGGAAAATAGTCCTTCTTTTTCCGTATCGCCTGAAAAAGGCATGTACCATTGTTTCGGTTGCGGTGCTGGTGGGAACGTCTTTACGTTCGTCATGGAAACGGAAGGGTTGTCCTTCCCGGAAACGATTGAGCGCTTAGCGACACGGGCAAACATCGCTGTAGAAGGGGTGGCCGGTGACGAAGAGTTGACACGCGATCAAGTCGTTCGCAAACAAATGCGTGATGCTCATCGGATCATCGCCGACCTGTATCACGAGGTATTGATGAAAACCGAGGCCGGAGAAATCGGCTTGACGTATTTACGTGAACGCGGTTTGGCTGAGGCGACGATCGGGCAATACAAAATCGGATACGCCCCTGATCAACGCCGCTTCACCGTCGATTCACTCGAGCGAAGAGGGTTCGACTTAGAAGTCATGGTCGAAGCAGGACTTATTTCTAAATCTAGATCCGGTGAATATTTTGACCGGTTCGAAGGAAGAGTCGTCTTTCCGATTGCGGATCGAGACGGCACGATCGTCGGATTTAGCGGCCGTGCGATTGACGACAGACAGCCCAAGTATGTAAATACGGCGGAGACACCACTCTTTAACAAGAGTGAGTTGTTATTTGGATTTTCACAAGCACGTGCATCGATGCGGAAACAAAAACGGGTGCTCCTTGTCGAAGGGAACGTCGATGTCCTCCAAGTCGCCCAAGCCGGGACGGCCGAGGTCGTCGCTTCACTCGGGACGGCATTTTCATCGCAGCATGCCCGGGCGTTGTCACGGATGGTCGATGAAGTCGTGATTTGTTACGACGGAGACCATGCCGGACAAGAGGCGACGCTAAAAGTCGTTCGCATGCTCGAGGCGTATCCGCTCGACGTCCAAGTGCTCATGTTGCCGGAGAAGACGGACCCGGATGATTATATTCGGACGAACGGTCGGGAGCAATGGCAACGTTTTGTCGAATCGGAACGCTTATCTGTCCTCGATTTCATGAACCGGACGCTTCGGCGCGGAAAAAATATGAATCGAGAAGGAGAACGGATTCGGTTTATTGAAGCGATGCTTGGGGAAATCAGCAAGACGGACAACTCGATTCGCCGCGATTTATATTTAAAAAAATTGGCGAATGAGTTTGACATTCCTGTCGAAACGCTAGCGAATCGAATGCCGCGACCGGTGTCGAGCCAAGTGCAGGCATCACCAGCGGTTCGTGAACCAGAACCAATCCGTAAACGATCGAGTAAAGCGAATGAACCACGTTTTGTGAAGGCTGAAAAATTACTGTTACGGGCGATGCTCAGTGGGCCGGAACGGGTTCGCTTCGTCCGCGACCGACTCGGCCTAGCTTATCAAGATGAGATTCATCGCATGTTGGCGACGGCGTTTTATGAGATCGTTTCAGAAGACATGACGCTTGAAGAGTTTGAGCAGGTCATGCCGCCTTTTATGGAGCGTCACTGCGACCAACGTCCTGACTATGCCAACCGCTATGCAGAGATTCGCCTCATGTCAGCGCCTGATGATCTGACTGAAGAGGTTTTAGATGAATACATTAAGGTGATAAACAGTTATGAGGAACAGCGTCAAATCGAGCGAGCAAAAAGGGAAATCGGGCAGGATGCCGAAAGTATAGTAGACCAGGCATCGAAGCTACAAGAATTGATTACCCGGAGTCGCCGCTTACGTGAACGATGAACGTGAAGGAAGTTTGGAAGGAGTTGAACTGCTAGATGGCAGAGAAGAAAAAAGAGGATTTATTTAACGCCATAGACGAACTTGAAAAGTTGGGGAAAAAGAAGGGTGTCGTATCGATGCAAGCGATCCAGGATCGCCTCAGCCATTTTGAGGTCGATTCAGATTTTATCGATAACTTCATTGAAGATTTAGAAGGCAAAGACATCCGCGTCACAGAAGATGCGGCCGATGCCGAGGAAACTCCTACGAAAAAAGAAGACGAAGAGGTCGACTTGAATGATCTGGCTGTCCCGCCAGGAATTAAAATCAACGACCCGGTCCGGATGTACTTGAAAGAGATCGGCCGTGTCGATCTGTTGAGTGCCAAAGACGAGACCGAACTCGCGAAGCGAATCGAGCAAGGCGATGACGAGGCGAAAAAACGTCTCGCTGAAGCCAACCTTCGTCTCGTCGTCTCGATCGCGAAACGTTATGTCGGTCGCGGCATGTTGTTCCTTGACTTGATCCAAGAAGGGAACATGGGTCTGATCAAGGCAGTCGAGAAGTTCGACTACATGAAAGGGTTCAAGTTCTCGACGTATGCGACGTGGTGGATTCGTCAAGCGATCACACGTGCCATCGCCGACCAAGCCCGGACGATCCGGATTCCGGTCCATATGGTCGAAACGATCAACAAATTGATCCGTGTTCAACGTCAATTGCTGCAAGACCTCGGGCGCGAGCCTGCTCCTGAAGAGATTGCCAAGGAAATGGAATTGACGCCTGAGAAAGTTCGTGAGATTTTAAAAATCGCGCAAGAACCGGTGTCGCTTGAAACACCAATTGGTGAAGAGGACGATTCGCACCTCGGTGACTTCATTGAAGACCAAGATGCGATGGCACCTCAAGACGCAGCAGCCTATGAGCTGCTCAAAGAACAACTCGAAGACGTGCTCGATACGTTGACAGACCGGGAAGAGAACGTACTCCGTCTCCGCTTCGGGCTTGATGACGGTCGGACGCGCACGCTCGAAGAAGTCGGTAAAGTGTTCGGGGTCACGCGTGAGCGGATCCGTCAAATCGAAGCGAAGGCGTTACGGAAGCTACGTCACCCGAGTCGCTCGAAACGCTTGAAAGACTTCCTCGATTAATCGTGTTTTTGAATAAAATGTGAAGTTTTAGAAGAAAGGAAGGAAAATGAGTGATTTTCCTTCCTTCTTTATTGTTTTTTGAGTAAAATAGTGATGGGTAGAAATTTGGAAAGAACATGAGGGGGAAATACAATGCGTAATCCATTGTTACCGTTTGCAGCGATTGCGATCGTCGCAATCATCGCTATGGTCTCATTATCGTATTTTGGCGTAAACCAAGCGCAACAAGCCGCTGAAGGTCCAGCCGTCACCGAGATGAACCCGGAAGACTTGTACGCTGCTAAAGGCTGCACAGGTTGCCACGGCGGAAATCTTGAAGGTGGCGTCGGTCCGGCGTTGACTGGAGTCGGAGAACGTTTGTCTGCTGAAGAGATCGCGAACATCATCGTCAACGGTCAAGGTACAATGCCGGCCGGTCTCGCGTCTGCTGAAGAAGCCGACGTGCTCGCGACATGGTTGATCGAACAATAAGGGTGAGGCGTACTCCTTCTGGGGTACGTTTTTTGTTGTCCGGACAAGAATATTTCGTTACCCTAAAGAAGAAGTAGTAGACAAAAGGAGTTGTCCCCATGCAAGAACAAGTCACGTTAGACCGGCGACTGAAACGAGTCGTCGATTTTATACCAGCTGGAAGCATTTTAGCCGATATCGGTTCCGACCACGCTTACGTCCCGTGTTATCTCGTACAGCAAGGAATCATCGACCGAGCCATCGCCGGAGAAGTGAATCAAGGTCCGATGGAAGCGGCCAAAGCCCAAGTCGAATTGATCGGCGCATCGAGCAAGATTGACGTCCGGCTCGGTGACGGATTGGCGGTCCTGAATGAAGACGAGGCGACATGTATCTCGATCTGCGGGATGGGCGGAAGCTTGATCCGATCGATCTTAGAGAACGGACGGGATAAGCTAGGCGCGGTCGAACGACTCGTGCTGCAACCGAACGTCGATGGACAGCAAGTTCGGGAATGGTTGCTTGTATCAGGTTTTACGCTCGTCACGGAAACGATTGTCGAGGAGAACGATAAAATATATGAGATTCTTGTCGGGGAGCGGGGCACAGAAACGCGTTACAGTGCGGACGAGGCGGAGCGGACGTGGCAGCTTATGTTCGGGCCGGAGTTGCTGAAGACTCGTCCTGAACCGTTCAAATTGAAGTGGGGCCGGGAAGCGGACAAATTGGATTACGTGCTCGGTCAAATGGCCGCAGGCGCCCAGACCGAGGCGCTCGTCCGGAAGCAGGAGGAGTTCAAAACGTTACGCGACAAAATGAGAGAGGTGAGTCAGTGATGGCAAACGGAAATCATATCATCCAACTGTTTGAAGAGTTCGCACCGAAACATCTCGCGGTCGAAGGCGACAAGATCGGCCTACAGATCGGTACGCTGAATAAACAAGTGAATCGGGTCATGGTCACGCTCGACGTGCTCGAATCGGTCGTCGACGAAGCCATCGAACAAGAGGTGGACTTGATTATCGCGCATCATCCGCCGATCTTTAGTGCGCTCACCCAAGTGACCGATCGCAACGCCGCCGGTCGAATCGTTATGAAATGTCTGAAAAACGATATCGCCGTCTACGTCGCCCATACGAATTTAGACGTCTGTGAGGGCGGGGTCAACGACTGGATGAGCGAGGCACTCGGATTACGTGAGACCGAAGTGCTCGTCCCGACGTATGAAGAGCCGGTATATAAATTGTCGGTCTTCGTCCCGGAGACACATCAGTCCGCCGTGTCTAAAGCGTTAGGCAAGGCCGGAGCCGGTCGGATTGGGAATTACGGTGATTGCCAATTCACGGTCACAGGGAAAGGGCAGTTCACCCCGCTCGACTTGGCCGACCCGTACCTCGGACAAATCGGGAAAACGGAGCAAGTCGATGAAGTGAAGATCGAGACAATCGTTACTGAAAGTAAGAAGAAGCGGGTGTTAAAAGCCATGCTTGACGCCCACCCTTACGAAGAGGTCGCTCATGACTTGATTCGGGATGAGATTACAGGGCCTGTCCTAGGTCTCGGCCGCATCGGTCGACTCGACAAGCCGCTGACGCTCGCTGAATTTTCAGAACATGTCAAAGCAAGCTTTGGTGTCGAAGCGGTGCGGGTCGTCGGCGATTTGGACCGAACGATCAAAAAAGTGGCCGTGCTCGGTGGTGACGGCAACAAGTACGTCTCGGCCGCGCACTTCAAGGGAGCCGACGCCTACGTGACCGGTGACTTATATTTCCATGTCGCCCACGACGCGATGGCGCTCGGGCTCGCCGTGGTCGACCCGGGTCATCACGTCGAGAGCGTGATGAAACAAGGCGTCGTCGACGTCTTGCAACAGAAGTTCACGGCAGCAAAACTCGAGGTCGAGCTCCTCGTTTCCGCTACGAACACGAACCCTTTTAAGTTCCGCTGAAACCGAACACAACCCCCGCCCTCATGCATGAGGACGGGGGTTGCTTGTCATTTGCGAAGCGCCTTCACTCTCGGCAAAATGTTTCGCAGTTCGAGATAAGGTGTCTTGTCGTGTGTGCTCAAGTCATCACGGTCGTACTGCGTCAAAAAGTCGATGACTTTTTTCGTGATCGGCGTCGGTGTCGACGCGCCCGATGTGACCGCGACCGTTTCGACGTCTTGAAGCCAATTGAGATCGAGCTCACTCAAATCACCGATGCGATAGGCATTCGTCCCGGCAATCTCTTTAGAGACTTGGGCGAGGCGGTTCGAGTTGTTCGATTTCGGATCACCGACGACGATGAGCAAGTCGCAGTCGCCGGCCTGTTCGGCCACGGCTTCCTGACGAACTTGTGTCGCGTTACAAATCTCGTTGTGCACCTCGACGTGAGGATAGCGTTCTTGAATGAGGTCGATCAATGCCGAAACGTCCCATTGGCTCATTGTCGTCTGGTTCGTGACGAGAATGTTTGCGTCTAACAAATGATCTGGCAACGCCTCAAAATCGCTCTCGTACTGGACGAGATGGACTTTTCCAGGGGCGACTCCCATCGCGCCTTCAGGTTCGGGGTGACCGTGCTTGCCGATATAGATGACTTCGTAGCCGGCCGCTGTCTTCTCACGAATTAAATCGTGCGTGACGAGAACGTCAGGACAAGACGCATCGACAATCGTCAGTCCTTTTTCGATGGCACGCTTCCGAACGAGCGGGGAGATGCCGTGGGCCGTAAACACGACGGTCCCTTTGTCGATTGTTTCAACTGCTTGCATCCGATCCTCACCGTCTACGGTCTTGACGCCTAAGTCTTCAAACGCTTGGGTGACGTGACGGTTATGGACGATCATACCGAGTATATGGATAGGCCGTGGTAAATCTGGGTTGGCCACGGCTTCATTCGCTAATTTCATGGCATCGACGACGCCATAGCAGTATCCGCGTGGGCTAATTTTTTTAACTTTCATTTCGTGATGAACGCTCCTTTCGCGATGCTTTCCTACGTATTAGTCTAACATTGTTTCGAAAATACGAAAAGAATTGCGTGTATTCATGCTATAATCTTAAGGTTAGAAAGGAGGGACACCGTGGAACGCTTGAGAACATTGCTTGAAGTTCGAAAATCGTACTTCTTTCAAATCACATTTATTATCTTTATCATTCTTGGACTCGTCATCTCATCACTAGCTTTCTCTGCCGATCGCGTGACGGTGTCCCGCGCGGAAGAATTGGCGAAAGAACAATTTGACTATGCGATTGATGGGAGTATCGAGAACCTCGAGACAAGGCTTGGGAAATTGTATGAAGACCTCGTCTACCTTGGTGCTTATGTTGGAAACGAACCTTTGATTGAAGAGCGGATTCGGACGGGTTACTTGAACCAACGAACGAGTTTCACTTCGATCTTTTACTATGATTTACGAGAAGATGAATTCACTTGGTATTCGCAACGGCAAGTCCCCGCGATGACGTTAAAGGCTGATCCGAAATTTAAAGAAGTCATCACTTCGAACGGCGACGATTTATTCATGAGTGACCCTGTATCGATTTCTGGTGATGCCGGCACGTATCTTTACGTACCCGTCATCGAGGACAACCGACCGATTGGCATGTTTGGTGGAAGCATCAGTGTGCTTAACTCGGACCTCTATCGGCGCATGCTCGAATCCACGAACGATGATATGATTCTCTACCTCTTAAATGAGCGGGGAGAAGTGTTATCGACATCGTTTAACCTCGTCACGGATGCGGAGCGAAGGTTGTCACGCTCAATCGTCGAAACGACGGATGAGTATGACGTTCGGACGATTTTAAGTACCGAAGACGACGTCATCATGTTCGAACCGGACGCTCGAGTGAACGGATGGAGCGTATTGGCCAAGCATAGCACGGATTCGGTTTATGAGGCGGTCTACGATACACGCTGGCAATATTTGATGATTACGCTCGTCACTTTCTTCTTAAGTATTTTAGTCGGTCTCCTTCTCTCGAAGACATTGACGAGCCCGCTGCTCGAACTCGTTCAAAACATCAAGAAACAACAGTCACTCGAACCGATTTTACTCGAACGGACCGGTTCAAAGGAAGTCCAGACGCTCCTCGATACGTATAACGACTACTCGAACCGGATGGAGACGGCTCGACGTGAGCAGTTGAGCCAACAACAGCTCTTGCTCCAACAAGAGAAGCTCGCCTCGCTCGGTCAACTCGCGGCCGGGATCGCTCACGAGATCCGTAACCCGCTCACACCTGTCCAAATCACCTTGCAGATGGCGAAAGAAGGTCATGGTAGTGAAGAAATGCTCGACCTTGCACTGTCCGAGCTCAATCGGGCTAACCATTTGATTACGACGATGCTCACGCTCGCCAAACCAGATCAATCCAAGCTTCAAGAAGAGTGGCTCGACATGACCGAATTTGCGAGTCGGCTCGAGTTCTTACTCGACGCCGAATGTTATAAACGGGTGACGAAGTGGGAACTGATTGTTCCGAACGAGATGCCGCCGTTCTACTGTTCGAGCGACATGCTCGTCCAAACCATCTACAACTTGTTTAAAAACGCCGTCGAAGCCGTCGATTCAAAAGGGGCGGACGGTAGCGTCACGGTCACGGTCCTCTTCACGGAGCGGGATTATCGGTTCTTGATTGAGGATAACGGGATCGGGATGACGAAAGATCAAGTGAACACGGTCGGGTCGGCGTTCTATACGACGAAAGAGAACGGCAACGGGCTAGGGCTGTACATGATTCGAGAATCTTTAAAAGCCGTAAACGGTCAAATGGAGATCGAGAGCGTTGAAGGAGAAGGTACGGCGATGATGATTAAAATCCCAAGGCGGACAGACGTATGAAAGGCTTCCGCTATTACTGGCTTTGGATTCCCGTCGTCTGGGCCATGACGATTTTATTGATCACGTCGATCCAGTTGCCGGAACGCGTGACGACGAACAATGAGGTCGGCTTCGTGTTCGTCAGTGAAAAACACGAACACGCCAATAAGTTGTTAGCCGCCTTTGTACGAACGGCCAATCAAAAAGGGTTCATTCCGATTCCGACGACAAGTGAAGATTCACGTGTCTTAGAAAAAGAGAAATTGAATTCTTTGATCGAGCGCGGTGTCAAAGCCATCTTCGTGACGACGCTTGACGAGACGTTCATACAGTCATCGCTCGCAAAGGCGAGAGACAAAGGGATCCCGATTATCGCGATCGACCGGATGATCGACCACGATAGCGTGCTCACGTCCGTCGTGTCCGATAACGTTGAAATCGGGCGGATGGCCGCCAACCATATTGCCGCCCAACATACCGCACTCGGTCGGCCGATCCGTGTCGTCGAAGTGCGGGGAACGGCAAAAGTCCGCTCGACCATCGACCGTAGCCTTGGGTTGACCGAGTACGATAAAGCCCATGACGACCTCGAGGTCGTGGCCTCGCTCACGGGTAACTACGATCCGTTCCAAGCCGAGATCGAGATGTCGCGTTGGCTCGAGGAAGACATCCCGTTCGACGCCGTGTTTTCCCATAACGACGACAACACGTTCGGGGTCGTGAGGGCGCTCGAGAGCAAGGGACTAAATGACAAGACAATCGTGTCGGTAGACGGTGTGACAGAGATTTACCCGTTGATTCATAGCGGGAAAGTCGATGCGACGGTCGTGCAATCCCCGAACGAAATGATTGAAGTCGGTTTCAAAGCGCTCGAACAGCATTTGAGCGGTAAAAAAATCTCGGCGCACTACTATTCATCGAGTTACTTGTATGAAGGACTCGGTAAAGATTAATTGACAAATAACTAGATTCCGCTATGCTAGGAAAAGTGGAAAGAAACAGGAGGTGTATCGATTGAACAGCTTCCAACAGTTCAAATTGTTACCGTTTATCGTCGATGCCTTGACAGAAAAGCGCATCACTAACCCAACGGACATTCAGGCACGGATTATTCCAGCCGCGATGAATGGCCGTGACATCATTGGAAAATCACAAACCGGGACCGGGAAGACACTCGCGTTCCTCTTACCTATTTTAGAATCGATCGACCCGAGCGAACACGAAGTCCAGGCGATCGTTGTCGCACCGACACGCGAACTCGCCTGGCAAATCCACGAAGAGTTGAAAACACTCCTCGTGAAGCAGCCTGACTATATTAAGACGAGTTTGATCGTCGGCGGAACTGACCGTGAACGTCAAATCGACAAGATGAAAAACCCACCACAGTTGATCATCGGGACGCCAGGCCGTCTGCTCGACTTGATGAAAGTTCAGGCGTTGTTCCCGCATAAAGTCAAACATTTCGTCGTCGATGAAGCCGATCAAATGCTTGATATGGGCTTCTTGCCAGAAGTGGACCGCATCGCGCAGTCGCTTCCGGAAAGACTGCAAACGATGGTCTTCTCAGCGACAATCCCAGAGAAGCTCGAGCCGTTCTTGAAGAAATATCTTCACGACCCGCGCTACGCGGAAGCGAGTGCCGAGCACCGCGTCGCACCGAAGATCAAGCACCACGTCATCCCGGTCCGTCACCGCGACCGCAAAGAATTGACGGTCGAAGTGGCCAAAGCGATCAATCCGTTCGTCTGCCTCGTGTTCACGAACACGAAACAAGACGCGGATGAGCTCGAGAAGTCGTTCCAGGAGGCAGGCCTCAACGTCGGGACGCTTCATGGCGACATGCAAGCCCGTCGACGCAAGCAAGCGATCAAAGACATCAACGACGCAAAATATCAATACGTGATCGCAACCGACTTGGCTGCCCGCGGGATTGATATTAAAGGTGTGTCGCACATCATCAACTTCGGTATCCCGAAAGATCTCGACTTCTACACACACCGTGTCGGCCGGACCGGTCGTGCCGGTGCTACCGGAGAAGCGTATACGCTGTATGAAGATCACGAGAACGGCCCAATCAATCGACTTGAAGAGCGTGGTTTCGCGTTCACACATGTCGATGTCAAAGGCGGGACGCTCCAAGAGATCAAGACTCGTAAACGCCGCGTGACCGACCGTAAGATGAAAGTATCGCACACGGCGCACAGCCGTATGGCCGGTGAGATCAAGAAGGCGAAGAAGAAAGTCAAACCAGGCTACAAGAAGAAGTTCAAGTATAAATTGAAAGAGACGGCTTCGCGCGAGCATATGCAACAACAGCGCACGGAACGTCGTGAGACCCGTAAGAAGAACAGACGGTAATCACTAAACAGAAGAATCGACTTCGTGGAGTCGGTTCTTCTTTTTGTGTACACTAAAGGCAGAAGATTGCGAAGGAGAGTTGACTATGTTAAAAATTGGTTCACACGTTTCGGTTTCAGGTAAGAAGATGCTGCTCGCTGGCAGTGAGGAAGCCGTCTCGTACGGTGCGACGACGATGATGGTCTATACGGGCGCGCCTCAAAACACGCGCCGTAAACCGATCGAGGAGTTAAATATCGAAGCGGCGCTCGTCCACATGGCGGCGCATGACATCGAGGAGATCGTCGTCCACGCCCCATACATCATCAACCTGGGCAATACGACGAAACCCGAGACGTTCGAACTCGCGGTCTCGTTTTTGGCGGCTGAAATCAAGCGGGCCGAGGCGCTACAAGTCGCCCGTCACGTCGTCCTTCACCCAGGCGCCCATGTCGGTGCCGGCGAAGACGTCGGTCTCGCTCGCATCATCGAAGGCTTGAATGAAGTGCTGACCGGAGACGAGACGGTGAAGATCGCCCTCGAGACGATGGCAGGCAAAGGGAGCGAACTCGGGAAGACGTTTGAAGAACTCGCGACGATCATCGACGGAGTGACGCATAACGACCGGCTGTCGGTCTGTTTCGACACGTGCCACGTCCATGACGCCGGGTATGACCTCGTGGGGGACTTAGACGGCGTGATTGCCGAGTTTGACCGCATCGTCGGACTCGACCGACTCGGCGTCATCCACGTCAACGATTCGAAAAACGTGCGCGGGGCGAGAAAAGACCGCCACGAAAACATCGGCTACGGAGAGATCGGTTTTGACACGTTGAACCGAATCATCCATCATGAGGCGTTCGCGCATTTGCCAAAAATTCTTGAAACACCTTACATTCCGATCAGCGAGAAGACGAAAGTCGCGCCGTATAAGCAAGAGATCGACATGTTCCGGTTAGGCGCGTTCGACGCCGAATGGCGCGAACGATTCGCGCTCGCGCACCAATAAGCGATGAACGTGCTAAAGATCGATCCAGAGGCGTATGACGTATGGTCGGCGCTCCCGACATACTTTCGCGAGCAGAGCCCGTTTTACATTGAAGGAAGCATTGAGGGACCAGCCTTGATCGAAGTCGTCGGGTACGGGATCGTCGCGGAAGTCGAGGTCATGCTCGTCGAGACGACGACGCGCCCCGACGACCGGTATTGGCGAACGCGTCCCGACGATGAAGTTCGAGACTATTGTCTCGTCGATTTAATCGGCCTTGATTTTCATCATCCGCTGCTCAAGAGTGGTATGTACGACGTGTCGACGTCGTATGCGACGTTAAAAGATATGTGGGACCGCGGTTATCAAGTCCCATCCCAACGCTGGACACGGCAAACGTATGAGACGCATCTAGCCAGGGAACGACTGATGCACCACATCGCTTCCGTCACGGCTTGTACGAGCTGTGGAGTCGACTTGATAGACAGGTATGGGGCGATGGCCCATCGTCTGCTAGAGTACCATCTTGAAGGAGACAGCGGGATGTGGGTCTGTCCGACTTGTCATAAGGCGATCCATCATGCAGAGTAACAAAAAGAACGATGCCCGCGGGCATCGTTCTTTTTGTTTAAAATGGCCAGTTCGCAAGCGCGAATTGGTAAACTTTCATCCCGAGAAAGACGCCAAAGATTCCAATGACGCCAGGCAAGACCGGGGGGGCAGGCAACGGCAACTTCAAGGCAGTGAAAATCATGCCACAGATGAGGCCGGCGAGCAACGAGAGTAAGATTTCTTGCATGAATGATTCCTCCATATTCGAAAATGAAAGCGTTTCAACTAACTGAACGAACTAATTATACAATGTTCTTTCTCGTTTGAGAAGTCTAACATCAGTCATCAGTCATTTTCTCATTTTCGGCCCGGAGGCGAAGCACTTCACGTTCGGCCCAGTTTGACGGCTCCCGTTCGAAGACGCTCGGGATGTTGTTCCAACGGCCGCCTGTATATTGATGGATGATGATCTGCGATTGAATTTTCTCTTGGCCAGGCTCTTGCTTGATGTAGACGTAACTGCCATCGGCGCGTTGAATCCGCGCTTTGACGTTATCGACGAGCTGTAGCGCGAGCATGTCTTTAATGTATGACTTATGACCCGCATCTAGGATTGGGAACAAGATCTCGATGCGCTTTTTCATGTTTCGGGTCATCCAGTCCGCAGACGAGCAATACAAGTCTTCTTTCCCGTTTTGGTAGAAATAGAAGATGCGAGAATGTTCTAGATAGCGGTCGATGATCGAGACGACACGAATATTTTCCGAGACGCCTTTAATGCCCGGCCGCAGGCAACAGATGCCGCGAATGATCAAATCGATCTTGACCCCGGCCTGAGACGCGTCATACAGCTTCGTGATGATCGACTTGTCGGTGAGCGAGTTCATCTTGGCGACGATGCGACCGTTCCCATACTTCTCATGCAGTTTGATCTCGTCTTGAATCTTGTGAAGGAAGAAGTCGAGCATGTCGTCAGGCGACGTCTCGAACTCGTGCCAAGACGGTCGTTCACCGTAACCGGAGAGCCAGTTGAAGAAGTTGGTCGCATCTTCGGCCAAGTCCTCGTTCGTCGTCAACAAGCCGATGTCCGTATAAAGCTTCGCCGTCGAGTCGTTGTAGTTGCCGGTACCGAGGTGGACGAAGCGTTGGAGGACACCTCCTTCTAGAATCCGCACGACAAGTGTGATCTTCGAGTGCGTTTTTAACTCTTTATAGCCGTAGATGACGTGGGCCCCAGCTTTTTCGAGCTGTTTCGCCCATTGAATGTTCTTCTCTTCATCGAACCGAGCCTTTAGTTCGACGAGGACGGTGACTTGTTTGCCGCTCTCGGCGGCGTCAGTGAGCGCTTTAATGATCGGTGAATCGCCAGACACACGGTAAAGCGTCTGCTTGATGGCCAAGACGTTCGGGTCTTTCGCGGCCTGGGCGATAAAGCGGACGACCGGGTCGAACGAATGGTATGGGTGATGGAGCAAGTAATCCTTTTTCAGGACGGCCTTGAACAAGTCCTTGCCGGGCTCGAGTCCTTCCGGGACGAACGGGATGAGCGTCTCGTTGATCATCTCATCATACTCGATCCCGATCTTATTATAGATGCCAAACAAGAACGTCAAATCGATCGGTCCGTCGACGACGAAAATGTCGCGGTCGTGCAGATCGAGGACGTCTTGCAGCATAAACAACAGTTCTTTACTGAGTGAACGTTGTTGGACCTCGAGGCGGATGCCGACGCCGTAACGGCGTTTCTTCAATTCTTTCTCGATCTGTTTCAACACATCGTGACTGCCTTCTTCATGGAACGGCATGTCAGCGTTGCGGGTGATCCGGAACGGCATCGTCGACTCGACTTCAAAGCCTTTGAAGAGCGAATCGATGAATTGGATGATGACGTCTTCGAGCAACATCAAATCGGCATGTTCTTCGTCTTCTGTCGGCAGTTCGAGAAAACGCGGTAGGACGGCCGGTACTTGAACGAGGGCGAGTCGCTTTTTGCCTTCTGAGGTCGACGAGATTTCGACGGCGATATTGAGCGATTTTGACAACAGCATCGGGAACGGGCGATACGCATCGACCGCGATCGGTGTCAAGACCGGGAAGACGTGGGTCCGAAAATACAGTTTAACAAAATCAAGTTGCTCTTTGTTCAAGTGCTTCGGACGTAAAAAGCGGACGTTTTCTGTTCCGAGTTGTTTGACGATTTTTTTATACGTCGCATATTGGACTTCGACGAGTTCTTGGGCCTTGATCGAGATCGCTTTAATTTGCTGCTTCGGTGTCAGCCCGGCCTTGTCCTCCGGTTGGTTGAATCCGGCGAGCACCTCGTCTTTCAGTCCTCCAAAACGGACCATGTAGAACTCATCGAGGTTTGCACTGAAGATGCCGAGGAATTTGAGGCGTTCCATGAGCGGATTGCGGTCATCGATCGCTTCTTGGAGCACGCGTTCGTTAAAGCTGAGCCAGCTCAATTCGCGGTTGTTAAAATGTTCTGGTAAGTAAGTCGTCATAAAGTGATCCTCTCCTCTACGCGTAACTCGATCGTCGTTTCGATCGCGCGTTCTAAATGCTTTTTGTGACGGATGCCGCGCTGCAATTCAAAGCGCGGTGACGTCGCTGTATGAAGGGTGAAGGCAAGCCCGTCGTCTGTTGTCTCGACGTCGATGTTCTCGACGACTTGACGTTCGGTCAAATCGAGCGCGTCGACAAGTTTGACGATTGATCCGATCAGTTCTAGACTCTTCAACATTTTCGAGTCGAACCATTCAGGAAAGCCCTCGATATGCTGTTCGAGCAGGCGCCGTGACTTGTAAGACGTGACGAGCGCCAGGGCGAGCCGGTCTTCGTTGTTCATGCCTTTAAAGTCATTGGTCGTGATCAAATGGAACGTGTGGTCGCTCTTGTTGTTATGGTCGATGTATTCACCGACGTAAGCGAGACGGCAAGCCGCTTCTAGCAGTCCCGGTTCGAACGGTTTTGGTTTGACCGTCTTCGCCTCGATCAAGCCCATATAAATTTGACGGGCCAGATGGACGAGATGACGATGCCGGACCGGGTCGACGTCGTATTGTTTCTCGAAGTGGCGGAAACTTTCTTCTTTGACATCAGCGAAACGGACTTCGTTGTTCTCTTTTAAATAGTATTCATAAAATAGCCCTTCCCGCAGACCGTTATTGCTCATCGTAAACTCAGGCACTTTTAAATAGCGGGCCAGTTCATCGATTGCGGTCACGGCCGGAGCGATGATGTCCATCCGATCTTTTGACAGGCCATCGAGTCGTCCGAGTTGTTTCGTCGACATGTCGATCAGTTCATCGACGACCTCGTGAAGCCGATCGGCACCGAGCGTATATTGATGGATGCCTTCAAGCGGGAAGTGGGACAACGACTGTTCGACGCGGACGAGGTTTCGGGCGGTCCCGCCGACACCGACGAGCGGAACACCGTGAGGGACGAGCCAATCGATGTCTTTGAACGCTTTCTTCAAGAACGCGGTCAGTTGTTTCCGCTCATCTTTCGAGAGCGTGTCGCCTGACATAAAATCGTTCGTCAACGTGACGGCACCGAACGGGAAACTATGATAAAAGACGAGCTCGCGGTCTTTGAAGTAAGTCACTTCCATTGAGCCGCCGCCGATGTCGACCGAATAGCCGTCTTCGATATAAGTCGAGTTGACGATGGCCGAGTATCCGTAATACGCCTCTTCATAGTCACTCAACAAGCGGATCTCCATCCCGGTCGCGTCAAGGACCTCGTTTAAAATCGCTTCAGAATTGCTGGCGTTGCGGATGGCTGCGGTCGCGACCGGCAACATCTCTTTGACGCCATGATGCTTGTTCAGACTGATGAAATGGTCGAGTGTCTCGATTAACGATTGGATGCCCATTTCGGACAGTTCGTTCGCATCGGTGATGTGACTCGAGAGCCGAGCGACTTCTTTCACGTTCAACCGTTCGAAATATTGGCCGTGTCGATTCACTTCAAAAATGACGTTGCGAATCGAGTTTGACCCGATATCAATGACTGCTAATTTTTTTTCCACGGTAAATCCCCCTCTGCGATACCTCTAGTGTACAACGAACACTAGACAAACTCATCTTGATTTTGTGTGAAGACGTGACGACGAGCGCCTCGATCTTCTCAAACTTGAAGCATTTAATAATATTCTGTATAATACAGACGCCAAGCAAGTAGAAATGATTACGATTTATCAAACGAGAGAAGGGTAGCTCATGACGACATCTGTCGTAAAATTAGATCATGTTTCGTATTATTATGATGGCACGGCCGCACTTCGGGACGTGTCCATCGATATCAAGCAAGGTGATTTCGTCGCCATCGTCGGCGAGAACGGGTCAGGCAAGTCGACGTTGATTCGGACGATCCTTGGGTTATTGAGTCCGCAGGCGGGAACGGTCGAACTGTTCGGTCGCCCGCAAGGCCAATTCAAGGACAAGTCCCGTATCAGTTACGTTTCCCAAAAAGCGGCGTCATTTAACTCGGGGTTTCCGGTGACGGTCGAAGAAGTCGTCGCCATGGGCCGGTACGGACGGCTAGGTCTGTTCAAGCGATTGAACATGGAAGACAAGGCCGCCATTCAAAATGCGCTCGAGACGGTCAACATGTGGCAGTATCGGAACCGCAAAATCGGAAGCCTGTCCGGTGGGCAACAGCAGCGTGTGTTCATCGCCCGGGCCATCGTCAACCAACCCGATTTGCTCATCTTGGATGAGCCGACGGTCGGGGTCGACCAAAAGCATCTGCGGGACTTTTATGAAGTGCTCCACTTGTTGCGCGAGCAGACGTCATGCACGTTCATCCTCGTCACGCACGATTTAAACGTCGTCACCGACCTCGTCACGAAAGTCGTCCATCTTGACCGGGGACGTATGGCCTGTAACTGTGGGTTGAAAGAGTATAGCGAACTAGGAGAACTTGCCGCCATCAAGCCGTATCCCGTCAAAGTCCTCGTTCATGAAGGTATGTCATGATTGCCGACTTGTTAACCTATAGTTTTTTACGTTATGCGTTCGTAGCGGCCGTCGTCATCGGGTTTACGGCCCCGTTGATCGGTTCCTTCGTCGTCGTCAGACGGATGAGTCTGATTGCCGACGCTTTGTCACACGTGACGCTCGCCGGCATCTCCTTCAGTTTGTTTCTCGGACAGTATGTCTTGTTTTTCTCTGACTTGAATCCGCTCTACCTCGGGACGCTCGTCTCGGTGCTCGCGGCGCTCGGTCTCGATTGGCTCCGCAATAAGTACGTCCATTTCCAAGAGCTGTCGATCCCGATCATGATGTCGGCGGGGATGGGGCTGAGCGCGATCTTCATTTCGTTGTCGCGCGGCTTCTCGGTCGATTTGTCGACGCTGTTGTTCGGTTCGATTTCAGCGGTCAGTCCGTCTGATATCGGTTTGATTCTAGCTGTCGCGCTCATCACGGTCATCGTCATCGTCGTGTTTTATAAACAGCTCTTGTTCTTGTCGTTCGATGAAGAACAAGCGAAAGTGTCCGGGTTGCCGAGCACGTTGTTACACATGTTGTTCATGTTCGTCGTCGCGCTCGTCATCGCCGTCAGTATGCGGATCGTCGGCACGTTGCTCGTCTCGAGCTTGATCACGTTACCGGTCGCGGCCGCACTCCGGTTCACGAACAGTTTCAAACAGACGATTGTTTGGGCAATCGTGTTCGGTGAGTTTGCGACGATTGGGGGACTTGTCCTCGCCTACGAACTAGACGTCGCCCCGGGCGGTGTCATCGTCTTGCTCGCCGTCTTGATTTTGGCTGCCGTCATGTTGTTTGAGAAGATCGGCTCGTTACGGAAGAAGGAGGTACTCCATGAAACAGACTGAACAAATCGAACGGTTGCAATCGTCGTCATTGAAAGTGACGCCGAAACGGATTGAGATGTACGCTTATTTGGCGGCCGAAGAACGCTACGTCAGTGCGAAAGACGTCCTGGATTATATGCGTTCGAAACATCCGACGATGAGCTTTGATACGGTCTACCGGAACTTGAAGTCGTTTGCGGAGGAAGGGTTGCTCGAAGCGACCGAGTTGAACGGTGAGAAAGCGTTCCGGGTCACGTGTGGCTCATCGCACCACCACCATCATTTGATCTGCCGCGGGTGCGGCAAGACGAAACTGCTCGAACTTTGCCCGATGCGTTACGTAGAGACGCTTGACCCCGATTTTGAGGTCATCGATCATAAATTTGAGATTTACGGGTATTGTAAACAATGTAAGTAAGGAGGTTGATTACTGCAACTTCCTTTTTTGTGTACATATAAGAAAGGAGTGAGTCGATGATTTATACGGCAAGCGACATCAAGCGAGCGGATGAACAGGCTTTTGCGCACGGGACGACGCCCGAAGCCTTGATGGAGCGGGCGGCGCTGGCCTTGACGAATCGTTTGGCGATTCGAGCAGAGGCATCCGTCCTCGTCGTCTGTGGACGAGGGAATAACGGGGGCGACGGTTGGGTCATCGCCCGTGAACTGCACCGGCGTGGGTATGACGTCAGCGTCTGGGCACCACTCGGCGAGCCGAGATCGCCAGAAGCCTTGACGCACGCAGCGTTAGCGAAGCAAGTGGTCCCGGTCGTAGATGATCCGAGACGGACGGACTATATTATCGACGCCTTGTTCGGAGTCGGCCTTGACGGACCGGTCACAGGGAAAGCGAGAGACGTGATCACCTGGATGTGCGACCAAGCGGTGACGGTGATCGCGGTCGATGTCCCGTCCGGTGTGCCGAGCGACGAGACGAGCCGGTTCGACGGTCACGCGATCAAAGCCGATCAGACGTTGACGTTACATGGTTACAAGCGAAGTGCGTTCTTGAATCAAACCGCACCGTTTTACGGGAAAGTCGAACGAATCGACATCGGATTGCCCGAGACGTCGAACTGGCGCGTGTTGACGGAGACCGATTTTGATCGCGGTCTGTTATCCCGTGATCCATATGGCCATAAATCGACTTACGGTCATGGTCAGCTCGTCGGCGGGAGCCGCCACTTGATCGGGGCACCGTTTCTAGCAGCCCGGGCCGCCCTTCGGAGCGGACTCGGACTACTCGATTTGGCGGTGCCGGCTGAGGCGATGGCACTGGCCGCAACGTTACCGGAGGCGATGTTTTACGAGATCGACGCCATACCGGACGCGCGGTATGCGGCGACGGCGATCGGTCCCGGCATGGTCGAGGATGAACGGTTGACGAACGCTTGGCAAGCGGTCAAGAAACGGACGACGCCGATCATCGTCGATGCCGGTGCGCTGACGAAGGAACACTTACAGGCGTCGGGCCCATTGACGCTCACCCCGCATCCTGGTGAACTTGCCCGGTTGACGGGACAGACGGTCGAGATGATCGAGGCAGACCGGTTCAAGGCCGCATCAGACTTTGCGAGGCAACATGGGGTTCATCTCATTCTAAAAGGGACGTACACGTTGATCGTTTCGCCAGACGGGACTGGTGCCGTCAACACGGTCGCAGCACCGGCACTCTCGAAAGGCGGGAGCGGTGACGTCTTGACCGGCATACTGCTCGCGCTTTGGGCCCGGAGTGCGCGGATCGAGCCAAAGCAGCCCCCGAACGAACAAGCCGTCCTATGGCACGCGTTAGCCGCTAGGTCGGCGAGTGAACGGATCCATCCGGCAAGCGTTCTCGCGAGCGATGTCATCGAGGCGATCGGACGGGTATGAAAAAGAGGAATCCAGCGGCGGATTCCTCTTTTTTATAGGGTGATGATGGATTTTGTAGTCTCAAAGCGGTCGACGAGATGGAGTGCCTCGTTCCAAGACGTGATGCGTTTCACCCCGTCCGGTAACGGTCGACGATTATACGGGGCGTCGAACAAGAGCACCGGAATCAATGTCTGTTCATGGATCGAGATGGCATTCTCATAGCGGTCCTCCATGAACAAGTCGAGCGCGAGATCTTTGACGACGCCGACTTTGTCGTGACTGCCTGTCATGATCAATGAGTCGAGCGGCAGTTCATGCTGTTTGATCCAGTCCTCGGTGACGGAGCGGACGGCCTCGCTGCGCGCCGTCACGTAGTGAAGTTGGTGCGTTTTCCGAATGTGCCAGAGCACTTCGTTCACTTCAGAGTGAGGGAGTGAACGCCGATAGATGGCTTCTTCATGACCGTGTTCAATCATGAACGTCCAAAAATCATGTTGCGTCATATTCGTGTACGTATGGAGCTCGTATTCGGTCGCCTGATGATAATCGATGGCGTAACCGAGCATGTCGTTCATATAGTGAAAGCAACTTTGCGGATCCGTGACGGTTCCGTCTAAATCTATCCCAATGTGCATCTTGATTCCTCCTTGCCATAACACTCATTGTATCAAAAGCCCGCTCGGTTGCAACCGAGCGGGCGAGAGATTAGTTAGATTGGTTGGCAAGTTGTTGTTCTTCAAGCTCACGCGCGGCAAGTTTCTCGGCGACGATGGCGTCGATTTCTTTCTTCAACTCTTCGACCATCGTTGCTTCCGGTACTTTACGGATGATTTTCCCGTGACGGAAGAGCAGGCCTTCGTTACGGGCACCGGCGATGCCGATGTCCGCCTCACGTGCTTCACCCGGTCCGTTGACCGCGCAGCCGAGGACGGCGACTTTGATGTTGACGTTAATGTTTTGGATGTACTCTTCAACTTCTTTCGCAATCGAGATCAAATCGATCTCGATGCGGCCGCATGTCGGACAAGAGATGAGCGTCGCGGCGTTAGCGGCTAGGCCGAACGACTTGAGCACTTCTTTGGCGACTTTGATTTCTTCGACAGGATCGTCAGACAGCGACACACGCACCGTCGAGCCGATCCCGAGTGAGAGGATCGCGCCGAGTCCGGCCGCTGATTTGAGTGATCCTGAGAACAGCGGTCCTGATTCAGTGATCCCGACGTGGAGCGGGTAGTCGAACGTCTTCGCGGCGAGCGTGTACGCCTCGAGGGCAAGGTTCACGTCAGACGCTTTGAGCGAGATGATCGTGTTGTAAAAACCGAGGTCTTCTAAAATCTTGACGTGATGCATCGCACTTTCGACCATGCCTTGAGCTGTCGGATATCCGTATTTTTCGAGGAACTGCTTCTCGAGCGAACCGGCGTTGACACCGATGCGGATCGGGATGCCTTTCGCTTTAGCGGCGTTAACGACCGCTTCGACTTTTTCGCGGCGACCGATGTTGCCGGGGTTGATCCGAATCTTGTCGACACCGCTTTCGATGGCTTTCAACGCCAATTTGTAGTCGAAGTGAATATCGACGACGAGCGGGATGTTGATGCGGCTCTTGATTTCAGCGAGCGCGTCGGCCGCTCGCTCATCTGGACAAGCGACGCGGACGATTTGGCAACCTGCTTCTTCAAGACGTAAAATTTCGGCGACAGTCGCTTCGACGTCGTGCGTTTTCGTCGTCGTCATCGACTGAATGACGACTTCATCAGATCCTCCGATGATGACGTTGCCGACACGAATCGGACGAGTTAATGAACGGTGTAAGATTTCTGACATATACGTAATCTCCTTCTTTTGGAAAGGTTCCAATCGATTTAGATGGTTGGTTTCTTTCTTATCATAACGAAATGCTTGTGAAAAAGCACCCGGCAAGCGCTCCTGAGATGTGCTCTTTACAAAGCCTAACGTTATCTTAACAGATGCTTCATAATTTTCCACCGTCTCAAGACCGATATATCGGACGAATAGTAACTTGAGAAAGGTGAGGATTAGATGTGTTAACGCGATTGCAACAGCTGTGGAAGCAGCGACGTCCCGAAGGCGTCAAAATTGAACGACGTCTCCAATGGACGCTGATGCCGCTTGTCGTCATCCTGTTTTTGACGACGTTCGGTTGGTTCGCCCTGAGAGCGGAACACCTGTTGACAGCTGAAGTCGAGAAGCGCTTACTCCGAGAAGCGACAGTCATGCGCGAGACGGTCAAAACGACGTACGGGGCATACCTATCAAATGAAAAAGGGTTGGTACGCTCGTTGAAGTCGACGTACATGCAACAGGCGTCAATTTTATCAGCGGACGGACTCGAGGCCGGTCAGTACTTGATTCGAGACGAGCAAGTCGAGCAATTGACAGGAAAAAAAGCGAGCAAGCAGCTTGAAGACAAATTTAATGAAGTGACAGTGAACGAACTCGCAGTCATTGAACGAGACGATTTCTTTTTAGCAGCGGTTCCGATCCCAGAACTACAAGCTCATTACGTATTGGCTGTCACGAGACAATCGGTACTTGGGTCGATGTGGGAACTTCGACAGGCGCTTTTCGCTGTGATCATCATAGCGATGGGAATCATTATCTATTTATTTTCTCGGATGATCCGTCGCGAAGTCAGACCGTTATCGCAGTTTGCGACGCGACTGCGTGAGGCGGTAGAGACGCGTGCTTTCAAAGAAGTAGACTTAGGAGCCAAGTCGTTCGAGATCCGTAGTTTAGAGCGTGAGTACAATACGTTCATCGGTCTGTGGAAAAAGTCGTTGCTGACGATGGACGAGACGTCTTTGGCGTTTGAGACGAGCTTGCCGACGTTCATGCGGCAACTTGCATCAAATGAACAACAAGTTGTCGCTTTTAAAGAAGTCGCAAGTACGGTCGAACAGACGAGTCGATCGTATCAGGCGTTTACGAGTGAATCGACGCATCGCTTCATGGACATTGCGGCCCATGTCGCGGCACTCAAACAAGATATTTCGGCTGTCGACTTGAGAGCGATAGCGCTGCAACAAACGATTTCGAGCGAAATCGCCTCGTTTGCTTCGGTCAGAGGCGTGAGCGAGCAGTTCAACGAGAAGGCGGGCGGTATCCAAGAACGTTTACGCGACAGCGCGGAAACGTCAGAACGAGCCGACGAAGCGCTACAGACGATTTTATCGGTCGCGGCAGCCACGAAGATGTTGGCATTGAACGCCTCAATCGAAGCGGCTCGCGCCGGGGAACACGGAAAAGGGTTTGCTGTCGTCGCTCATGAAGTCGGTCAGCTAGCGAAAGTGACGAATGAATCTTCGATACTTGCCGTTGCGGCAATCGGACAAATCAAATCCGAACGGGAAGAGATTTTTAGCGATATGATTCGCTTCGGCGACGATATTCTTCATTTAGGTGAGACGTTGGACCGAGTTGAGACAGGGATTGCGAGAATCAATCACGAAGTGCGCGACCAGATGGCTGAGTTCCAATCGATCACGGATCAGACGGCCGCGACGGGAAGCCAGTTGCTCCACATGGCGGAAGCGAACGAACAACTGAAAGAAATCGGCTTGACGCTCGAGCGGAAGTTGAACGAATTGTACGAAGGGGTCGAAGTATGGACGGACGTTCAAGCAACGTTACAAGCAGCCGGGACAGACCTCGGTCACCAAAGCCGGCGGCTGCAGGAAGTACTTACTGAACTTGCACCGAAGACGTGATAAAACTCGGGACAGCGCGTATTAGCGCCGTCCCGAGTTTTTTTGTTTGAGCGGAATTTGGAATAGCGGGACGGTCAAGAAGACGATCGTGACGACGAAGCCGAGCCAAAGAAATGCGGGCATAAAGTGATATAAGGCGACGAGTAAGAGCGTCGGGACGAGTGTCATCGCGACCGCGTAAGGCCAAGCTTGCCGATACGGCCACGGTTTCTTCATTCGAAGTCTCGTCGCGAGTTGAACGAACAAGGCGGCGACGGCGACCCACATCATATAGAAGAAGAAGATGGCGAACCCGTGTAAAAACAACCACATCGGTGCGAAAAAATCGGGTCGCAAGACGAGGTAATCTAAGACAGTCGCGACGATTGTAAAGACGAGGCTCGCCAACATATAAGCGTGCAGCGGAGCGAGACGGAGCCGTAGCGTTTGCTTCGTAGGTAGCAGGCTATGGCGGATAAACATTGATGTCGTTTTAAGCATACATACAAAACCCCATTCTGTTATAGTACAAATTATCTAAAATACATAAAAATAAGACAGCTATTTAATAAAACCTTAACATTAAACGTGTTTACATCGACTCAGGGAAGAAGGCATAATGAGTAGGGCAATAAGAACCAATTAAACACAACCAATTCACAATCAAAAGGGGTACAAAAATCGTGGAATACAATTTGCAAGAAATGTTATTCATGTTTTTTGGAGGATTAGGGATCTTCCTATTCGGTATCAAATCGATGGGAGACGGCCTTCAAAAGTCTGCAGGAGATCGACTCCGCGACATCCTTGATAAGTATACAACGAATCCATTCCTCGGAGTACTAGCCGGGATCATCGTTACGATTCTTCTTCAGACGTCTACAGGTACGACAGTTATCACGGTCGGTCTTGTCAGTGCCGGCTTCATGACGCTCCGTCAAGCGATCGGTGTCATCATGGGTGCAAACATCGGGACAACGGTGACAGCGTTCATCATCGGAATTGATATCGGTGAGTATGCGCTCCCGATGATTGCCGTCGGTTCTGCACTGTTGTTCTTCTTTAAAAAAGAGAAGTTTCAACATATGGGTCAAATCATCTTTGGCGCCGGAGCTCTCTTCTACGGTCTTGAACTTATGGGAGACGGCATGCGTCCGCTCCGTACGAGCGAGTACTTCTTCGAACTCACACAGTCGATGAGTCAAAACCCGATCCTCGGAGTTGTCGTCGGTACGGTGTTCACGTTGATCGTTCAATCGTCATCAGCGACGATCGGTGTGCTGCAGGAATTATACGCCGGTGGTTCAATCGACTTGAAGGCCGCTCTACCGGTCTTGTTCGGTGATAACATTGGGACGACAATCACAGCGGTTCTCGCTGCACTCGGTGCGTCAGTCGCGGCTCGTCGCGCAGCTGCGGCCCACGTCATCTTTAACTTGGTCGGGACGGCCATGTTCTTGATTATCTTACCGCTCTTTACGCAATATATTTTCTGGATTACAGACTTCCTTAACATTGAAGCGAAGATGCAAATCGCCTTTGCCCACGGTACGTTCAACGTCGCCAACACATTGATCCAGTTCTGGTTCATCGGAACGATTGCTTGGGTCGTGACGAAACTCGTACCAGGTGAAGATTCAATCGTTGATACGAAAGCGCAACACTTGGACCCAATCTTCATTCAACAGTCGCCTTCAATCGCGGTCGAACAAGCTAAATATGAAGTCATCCGCATGGGCGATTTCGCGAAACTCGGTCTTGATGAGGCACGTTCTTATATGGAGACTGGTGACAAGAAGCACGCGGAAAAATCAGCGCACATTGAAGATGCGTTAAACTCGCTTAACTCTAAAATTACGGATTATCTTGTTCAACTCGCTGCCGTCGATTTGACAGAGCACGAATCACAACAGCATAAGACACTCATGCATGCCATCAACGACATCGAGCGAATCGGTGACCACGTTGAGAACATCATCGAGTTGATCGACTATAAGACGGCGACACGCATCACCCTCTCGCCGGGAGCCCAAAAAGAATTGACGGAAATGTATGATCTGACACGGTCCACACTCGAGAAGTCACTCCAAACGCTCGCGAGCGGTGACATGGTCGAGGCGCGTCAAGTCATCGAGATGGAAGCGAAACTCGACATGCTCGAGCGCCAGTTCCGTAAAAATCATGTCGTTCGTTTGAACACAGGTGAATGTGACGGCCAAGCTGGTATGTTCTTCGTCGATATGCTCTCGAACCTTGAGCGGATCGGTGACCACGCGATGAACATCACGGAAATCACACTTGAAGATGCAACGAACGAAATATCGGTCTAACGTTTCAAAAAAGTCTTGCTACTTAAATTATAAGTAGCAAGACTTTTTTTGCGTACGTGTGACTTTTCATTGACAGTAGCGGCTTCCTTCAGTATATTATTACTGTATAACAACGTGGCGGTGTAGCTCAGCTGGCTAGAGCGTACGGTTCATACCCGTGAGGTCGTGGGTTCGACTCCCTCCGCCGCTACCAATAAGGACCCTTAGCTCAGCTGGTTAGAGCAGACGGCTCATAACCGTCCGGTCGTAGGTTCAAGTCCTACAGGGTCCATCGAGGGCAGCTTTCTGATGAAAGCTGCTTTTTTGTTTACATTTTTGTTTTCAAAAGTGAAGACGCGGGTAAATATCCGTTAGCATTTTATTTTTGAAAAATATGAAACGAGGCGAAGTAAGATGGAACGAAATCATACGATGATGCAATTTTTTGAATGGCACGTCCCGGCTGACCAAAAGCATTGGAAGCGATTGAAAGAACGGGCTTCTAAATTAAAAAAAGCAGGAATCACCGCGCTTTGGTTGCCGCCGGTCACAAAAGGTCAAAATGATGAGGATACGGGATATGGTGTCTATGATTTGTATGATTTAGGCGAGTTTGATCAAAAAGGGACCATCGCCACAAAATATGGGACGAAGCAAGAGCTACTTGAGGCGACGAAACACGCCCAAGAGCTCGGGATGCAAGTATATATGGACGTCGTGTTGAACCATAAAGCCGGAGCCGACGCGACCGAGAAGTTTGACGTGTTAGAAGTCGACCCGGAAGACCGGACGAAAGTGTTGTCGGAAGAACCGTTTGAGATCGAAGGGTGGACGAAGTTTGATTATAAAGAACGAAACGATAAGTACTCGTCGTTCAAATGGAACTTCCATCATTTCAACGGCACGGACTATGACGCAGCGAGCGAGCATAAGGGTATCTTCTTCATTTTAGGCGAGAACAAAAAATGGAATGACAACGTCGATAGTGAATTCGGCGTATACGATTATCTGATGTTCGCAAACATTGACTATCATCATCCGGAAGTCCGGGAAGAAGTGTTAAGTTGGGGCAAGTGGTTCATCGAAGAGACGAAATGTGACGGCTTCCGTCTCGATGCGATCAAACATATCAACTATGATTTCGTCAAAGAGTTCAGCCAAACGATGAAAGATGAAAAAGGCGAGAACTTTTACTTGGTCGGTGAGTTTTGGAAGTCAGAGCTCGAAGATTGCCGCGCCTTTTTAGACAATATCGACTATCACGTCGATCTGTTCGACGTGCCGCTCCACTACAATTTGCAACGTGCCTCGATTGAAGGCGCATCGTTCGATTTGCGGACGATCTTTGACGACACGCTCGTCCAGTCCCACCCGTTTCACTCGGTCACGTTCGTCGACAACCATGACTCACAACCGGCCGAGGCGCTCGAGTCGTGGGTCAAAGATTGGTTCAAACAAAGTGCTTACGGTCTGATTTTGCTTCGCCGAGACGGTTATCCGTGTGTCTTCTACGGGGACTACTACGGCATCAACGGGCCCCACCCGGCCGAAGGGAAGAAACTGGCCATCGATCCGCTTCTTTACGCACGTCGCGAAAAAGCGTACGGGCAACAAGACGACTACTTCGATAACGAGCACGTGATCGGCTGGGTCCGACACGGTAGCGAGGACATCGAGCGTTCAGGTTGTGCCGTCATCATCTCGAATAACGAGGAGGCGGAGAAACGGATGTACGTCGGGGAGCATCGTGCCGGTGAGAAATGGGTCGACTTGACGCAGACGATCGATGAAATCATCGAGATTGACGAAGATGGAAAAGGGGTATTTAAAGTAGCGGCAGGATCGATCTCGGTCTGGGCGTTGCCGGACGAAGATGTGGAATAAGCCTTTACAATTGAGTAAGCCGTCACAAATCTGTTACATTTAAAACGAACGTTGTTCAAACCAATTTTAAGGGGGATTTTAGTTATGGCTAAATTTGAATTACCACAACTTGATTACGCATACGATGCACTCGAACCACACATTGACGCACGCACGATGGAAATCCACCATTCGAAACACCACAACGCTTACGTCACGAACGTGAACAATGCACTCGAAGGAAAAGACGTAGAGTACTCTTCACTTGAAGACTTGCTCCAAAAACTCGATTCGCTTCCTGCTGACATTCAGACAGCTGTTCGTAACAACGGCGGCGGCCATTGGAACCACTCGTTCTTCTGGAAGTTGTTGAAGAAAAACGAGAACGGTACGCCAACGGGCGAACTCGCAACGGCGATCGACGAAGCGTTCGGTAGCTTTGACGCGTTCAAAGATGAGTTCACGAAAGCCGCTACAACTCGTTTCGGTTCAGGTTGGGCTTGGCTCGTCGTCAAAGGCGGCAAGCTCGAAGTCACGTCGACACCAAACCAAGATTCACCGATCATGGAAGGCATCACACCGATCCTCGGACTCGATGTTTGGGAGCACGCGTACTACTTGAACTATCAAAACCGTCGCCCGGACTACATCCAAGCGTTCTTCCACGTCATCGACTGGGATTACGTCGCGAAGCTTTACACTGACGCCAAATAATGACACGATCCCGAGATTCGGTTGAATCTCGGGATTTTTTCTACATTTCATTAATTTGTAAACAAATTATGATATAGTGAAAATCGAGTCTGAAAATAGAAATACAGAAAAGTATAATATAGAAGCAACTGAAAGTGGAAGGAGATAACTGAATTGGCTAGACACCGTGTGAAAGTGCCGAAAAAACGGCGTAACCACCTTCCGTTACGGTTAAATTTATTGTTTTTTATCGTCTTCATCTTGTTTGCGACGTTGATCTTTCGGTTAGGCGTCGTCCAAATCGTCAACGGAGAGTTGATCGCCCGAGAGGTTCAAAAGACCGAGTCGAGCAAAATCAAGTACGAGGTGCCTCGCGGCAAAATCTACGATCGGAACGGGCAAGTGTTGGCCGACACGATCTCGAACTATTCGGTCATGTACCGTCGCTCCCAAGTGACGAAAACGGAGGAGCGTCTCGATGTTGCGGTCAAACTTGCTAAGATCGTCGACATTCCGGAGAAAGACCGCAAAGTGACCGAACGGGACCGCAAGGACTATTGGATCGCCATCGATCCCGAGCGCTCGCAAGAACGGGTCCAATCGCTTCTCGCCGAGCTGCCGGAAGAAGAGCGGGCCTCCTTGTCGAACCAGGCAGTCGATCAGTTGCTGCTTGATTCAATCACGCAAGCAGAGATCACGTTCGATGATGCGACCGAAGAGATCATCGCCATCAAACATAATATGGAGAGTGGGTACGCGTTAGACCCGCAAGTCATCAAAATCGGCGCGTCGCCGAAAGAGATGGCTTTGATCGAAGAAAACTTGGAGCTGTTGCCAGGCGTCAGCGTCGAACCGTATTACCAGCGGGCATATCCGTTCAAAGAGACGTTCCAAAGCTTCCTCGGAAGCTATCGTCAAATCCCGGCCGAGCAACGGGCCTCGTATCAGGCGAAAGGCTACGGGTTGAACGATCGGGTCGGTACGTCTTATCTCGAGCAACAGTATGAAGATATTTTACGTGGGACCCCGGCTTATGACGTGTTTACGACGTATAAAGGCCAACCGGTTGGTGAGCCTACGCGCGTGAGCGGTAATCCCGGAAAAGATATCATCTTGTCGACGGACATCGAATTCCAAAAAGAAGTCGATGAGATCTTGAAGAAGGCAATCCGTGCCGGGCGTTCGGGGAGTCCGCACTTCGATCGGGCTTTCGTCGTCGTCATGAATCCGAAGACGGGCGAGCTGCTCGCTTTGTCTGGGCAAGAGTTAGATCTTGAGACGAACGAGTTTAAAGACGTCTCTACAGGAACCGTGCTCCGGGCGAGCCAAATCGGCTCGACGATCAAAGGAGCGACCGTCGCGTTCGGACTTGAAGAAGAAGTG
Organism: Exiguobacterium aurantiacum; assembly: GCF_001766415.1. Taxonomy (GTDB): domain Bacteria; phylum Bacillota; class Bacilli; order Exiguobacteriales; family Exiguobacteriaceae; genus Exiguobacterium; species Exiguobacterium aurantiacum_A. The sequence goes on from NZ_MKXO01000001.1 coordinate 118,381, forward strand.
GTCAAGCCGGGCGAATACATTTACGACGCGCCGATCCGCATCGGGTCTTCGCTCAAATCGTCTTACCGGAACATGGGGAATATCAACGACCTCGATGCACTCGCCATGTCGTCGAACATTTACATGTTCCAGATCGCGCTCAGGCTCGCCGATTATTACTCGACCGGCCAAATCGTCGGTGATAACGTCACCGAGGCGTTCAATACGATGGAGCACTACTATAAACAGTTCGGACTCGGGATCGAGACGGGCATCGATCTTCCTTACGAATCGATCGGTTTCCGGAGCGTACCCGACCGCGTCACACTGTTGATGGATATGTCGATCGGTCAGTTTATCTCGTATACGCCGATCCAACTCGCGCAATATACGTCGACGCTTGCCAACGGCGGATATCGCGTGCAGCCGCATCTGTTAAAAGAGATCATTGAACCGGGCTCGCTCGATGAGATGAACAAACAAGTCGTCAGCACGTTCCAGCCGAAAGCGCTGAACAAAGTCGACATCCGCGACGAGTTCATCCAGCGTTCGCGTCAAGGCTTCCGTCAAGGGGTCGAGACCGGGACGTCACGGATTCTCCAACAGACGGGGATGACGGCGGCCGGTAAGACCGGGACCGCGCAAGCGATCGCGGAAGGGCCGGACGGCCAAGCGAAACGAAACGCGAACGGTGAGCCGATCAAGACGCTCAACTCGAACCACGTCGGCTGGGCTCCGTACGACGACCCAGAGATCGCGTGGGCGATCATCATGCCAGGTCTTGAGGCGGAAGGCGTCAACACGCGCGTCGCCCATGACATCATGAAAGTATATTTTGATTTAGAAGACGTCCAAGCACAGCTCCAGTAAAGAAGTCACTTCGGTGGCTTCTTTTTTTATCTTTACAATTCTTTTACGTTCCGTTTATTTATCGTTAATAGTAGTTTATTAGGATGTTAATTGTAGGACGAAACAACAGACCCACAACACAAATCAAAGCAAACTCAAGGAGGACGTCAGAAATGTCTTGGATGAAAAAATCAGCTTTACTCGCTTCAATCACTTCGGTGGCCATCGTCGGTGCCGCGTGTGGAAACAATGAAGAAGGAAACGGTGGAGCCGAAGGAGACGCACTTTCAGGTAAAGTCGTCATGGACGGTTCGTCTACCGTATTCCCAATCATGGAAGCGGTCGCTGAAGAGTATTCAGCTGAACAGCCAGACGTTGAAGTAACGGTCGGTGTATCTGGAACGGGCGGCGGCTTCAAACGTTTCGTGACCGGGGAGACAGACTTCTCGAACGCATCACGTGAAATCAAAGAAGAAGAAGCAGCCGAAGCTGAAGCGAACGGTGTCGAATACACAGAAATCGCGGTCGCGCTTGACGGATTGGCAATTGTCGTCAACCCTGAGAACGATTGGGCCGATGACATCACGATGGATGAGCTTAACAAGATGTGGACAGATATGAACGTGAAGACATGGAAAGACGTCCGCTCGGATTGGCCAGATGAAGAGATCTCATTCTTCTCACCTGGTAAAGACTCAGGTACGTTCGATTACTTCAACGAAGCAGTTCTCGATGATACAGACGTTCGCCAAGATGCCCAGTTGTCAGAAGACGACAACGTCCTCGTAACAGGAGTTGCCGGAACGAAAAATGCGATCGGTTTCTTCGGATACGCGTACTACATTGAAAACGAAGGCACGTTGAAATCGTTGAAAGTAGACGGCATCGAGCCGACAGCTGAGAACGTGACATCGTTCGAATACCCACTGTCACGTCCAATCTACACGTACGTGAACAACGCATCGATGCAAGAAAAGCCGCAAGTTGTAAACTTCGCACGCTTTATGAACGAAAATGCCGGAGCACTTGCTGAAGAAGTCGGCTATGTCGCGATGGAGCAAGCAAGTTACGATGAGAACGCTAAACTGATTGATGAACTCGCTGGTGAATAAATAGAGCAAATGGCAGAAGGTGAGAGATTCTCTCGCCTTCTCGCCATGCTTTCTAGTATGAAGAGGTAGGGAGCGATAAACGAGATGAACGAATCAAAAAATGAGTTCTCGATTCGAGAGATGATTAACGCGAATAAGCAAAAAAAATATAGTACGACGAACGTGTTTGACAAAATCATGCCGTTCTTATTATTCTTGAGCGCATTTGTCTCGGTCGTCACGACGATCGGGATTGCTTTGACGCTCGGCTTCGAACTGTTCAAGTTCTTTGAAAAAGTCCCGGTACGCGACTTCCTAGGCTCGACCGAATGGTACCCGCTCAGTGCGGACCCGAGTTTCGGTGTTTGGGCGCTCGTCATGGGCACACTCCAAATCACGCTCATCGCGATGATCGTGGCGGTGCCGCTCGGACTCGCGTCAGCCATTTATTTGAGCGAGTACGCGTCTGAACGGGCTCGGACGATTCTCAAGCCGATCCTTGAAGTGCTCGCCGGTGTTCCGACGATCGTCTTCGGGTTCTTCGCCTTGTCATTCGTCACACCGATCTTGCAGTCGCTCATTCCAGGGTTGAAGATCTATAACGCCCTCAGTCCGGGGATTGTCGTCGGCATCATGATCATCCCGATGATCGCGTCGATTTCGGAAGACGCGATGAGTGCCGTTCCGAAAAAGATTCGTGACGGGGCACTTGGCCTCGGTGCGACACGTCTAGAAGTCGCCCTCAAAGTCGTCATGCCAGCCGCGCTCTCAGGGATCATCGCTTCGATCGTCCTCGGGATGAGTCGAGCGATCGGTGAGACGATGATCGTCACGATCGCGGGTGGGTCGCAACCGAACTTCGAGTTCAACCCGCTCGACTCGATCCAAACGATGACGGCGTATATCGTCCAGATCGCCAAAGGTGACGCTGGTTACGGGACAATCGAATACTATAGTATCTATGCGGTCGGTGCGCTTCTATTCATCTTTACGCTCGTGATGAACTTGTTCGCGAACTGGGTGACGCGCCGCTTCAGAGAGGAGTACTAATATGGCTTTGCCGAACAGTGAGTTCAAGAATACGAAGAACTATATTGACCATGAGACCGTATCGCGACGGATTAAAAGTCGCCTACGATTGAACGAAATCTTTAAGTACATCTTTTTAGCGGGGCTCATCTTCGCCTTGCTCGTCTTATCGACGCTTATTTATGACGTGATCTCAAAAGGTGGCGGATGGGTCAATCTCGACTTCCTCCGCAACTTCCCGTCACGCCGCGCCGAACAGGCCGGTCTTTATCCGGCTTTGATCGGGACGCTTTGGCTCATGATGCTAATCGTGCCGATGGTGTTTATCGTCGGTGTCGGTGCCGCGATTTACTTAGAAGAATACGCACCGAAAAACCGGCTCACGTCGTTTATCGAAGTGAATATCTCGAACTTGGCGGGTGTCCCGTCGATCGTGTTCGGTTTGCTCGGATTGACGTTCTTCGTCCGGACGGCCGGACTTGGCAGCTCGGTCATGACGGGTGCGCTGACGCTCGGTCTGATGAGTTTGCCGATCGTCATCGTCGCGTCACAAGAAGCGTTACGGTCTGTTAAGATGGAGCTACGTCACGCGTCGCTCGCAATGGGTGCCTCGAAATGGCAGACGACGTTCAACGTCGTGTTACCGTCAGCCATTCCAGGGATCATCACCGGGATCATCTTGGCCGTATCCCGGGCCATCGGCGAGACGGCACCGCTCATCATGATCGGGGCGGCGACGTTCATCTCGACGACACCGAACAATGTATTTTCAGACTTTACGGCGCTCCCGATCCAAATTTACAACTGGACGAGCCGTCCGCAAGCTGAATTCCAAAATCTTGCCGCTGCCGGCATCATCGTCTTGATGACACTGCTCATCACGATGAACTCGGCCGCAATCTATATCCGCAACAAGTATACAAATCGACATTAAGTCGTAGCAGTAAACGAGGAGGACTCTCGAGATGATGAAACAAACAGAGCTTAAAGGAGATCATAACGTGAATACAACGACGACCCAACCGACCGAGACCGTGATGCAAAAAGACAGTGCCTATGTCGTGAACAATTTGAACTTATGGTACGGCGACGATCAAGCATTGATCGACGTCAATCTCGACATTAAGAAAAACGAAGTGACGGCCATCATCGGTCCGTCTGGTTGTGGGAAATCGACGTTCATCAAGACGTTGAACCGGATGGTCGAACTCGTCCCGACGGTACGGACGAACGGGGAGATTCTTTACCATGGCCGTAACATCTTTGATCGTGACTATAGAGTTGAAGATCTCCGCACGTCGGTCGGGATGGTGTTCCAGCAGCCAAACCCGTTCCCAAAATCCGTGTACGACAACGTCGCCTACGGACCACGCACACACGGGATCAAAAATAAAAAAGTGCTCGACGAGATCGTCGAACGCTCACTGCGCGGCGCCGCGATTTGGGAAGAAGTGAAAGATCGCTTGAACGAGAACGCCTACGGTCTCTCAGGTGGTCAGCAACAGCGTCTTTGTATCGCCCGGACACTTGCGATTGAACCAGACGTCATTCTTATGGACGAGCCGACGTCAGCGCTTGACCCGATCTCGACACTTAAAGTTGAAGAGCTCGTCCAAGAGTTGAAAGAACAATATTCGATCATCATCGTCACGCACAACATGCAACAGGCAGCACGTGTGTCTGACAAGACGGCGTTCTTCTTGAACGGGGAAGTCATCGAATTCGATGCGACCGATAAAATCTTCTCGAATCCAACGGACAAGCGGACTGAAGATTACATTTCTGGCCGGTTCGGTTAAGAGGGGGAGATTACTATGGCACAAAATCGCGCATTTTTTGATGTTAAATTACACGAACTAGAAGAGAAAGTCGTTCACTTGGCGAACTTGACGATGCGCCAAACGGCGACAGCGATCGAGGTACTTGAGAAACGAGACCTCACGCTCGCTCAGACGGTGATCGACAACGATAACGAACTAGACGACCTCGAACTCGAAATCAACGACCAGGCGATTCTCTTGATTGCCAAACAACAACCGGTCGCGACCGATCTTCGTCGCTTGATCGTGACGATGAAGTCCGCGACCGATCTTGAACGGATTGCGGATTACGCGACAAACATCGCCAAAGCCGTGACGCGAATCGAGCACGTCCCGTACTTGCTTGACATTAAGCCGCTCAAACAGATGGCCGAACAGTTGATCGATATGCTTGAACTCGCAACCCGTGCCTATCGTAAAGGTGAAGCCAGCCGGGTCCGTGAGTTGAATGAGATGGACAAAGTCATCGATGATCTCAACTTACAGGTGATCAAGCAATATATCGGAAGTCTACCGACGATGACGGTCGGAACGAACGATGTTTATGAGTTTGCAAACATCGCCCGCTATCTCGAACGGATGGGCGACCATGTGACCAATTTCGGGGAACATTTGATTTTTCTCGAAAAAGGGAAGCATTATGATTTAAATCAGTGATAAAAGTGGTAAAGAACAACAGGTCTGTTGTTCTTTACTTTTTTTGTGCAGGAATTCACTGAAAAAGAACGAATACGTAGAGCATATGGATTTTTTTTTGGAAGGGAGCCAGACATAAATGGAAGAAAAAATCGTATCCTTGAAACAACAAGGGCTTACGTTAAAACAGATTGCAGAACAATTAGACATGCCAGTCGGAAAAGTCCAGTACGCATGGCGTAAATGGCGTTCCCAGAACGGTGAGGTCACCAAGCCGACAACCGCTCCTAAAAAATCTTCTAATGAAGGGAAGGATAGAATGAAACGAAACGAGAAAGAAGCTCCAACAGTGGGGCAGGTCGCCTCGACACTCCATCATGAAGAGCCGAAGCAGTCACCGCTCCTTGAAACAGGTCCAGACGGTTTTTGGAAGCTTCCAGACCGCTACGATGTCGACCTCATGCACGCGGTCGTCCAATCCCCGAACGCGGTCTATGTTTTTTGGGAAGTGTCAGACGCTGTGAAAGAGACGCTGACGATGCAGTTCATGCGGCCGTGGGAAGATTTGCCGAAGGCGTTCCGCATCTTAGACATCACACTGCTCGATTACACATCTGGTCATGCGAACCGGTCTTATACGTTCGAGTTGCCGGAAATGACGAACAGCTGGTTCGTCCGTCCGCTCGACCCGAACACGACGTACGTCTTCGAATTCGGGATTCGGACGATGGAAGGCGAATTTCTTCCGCTCGTCGCCTCGATGCCGATTGATACGCCGCGGAACGAACCGGCAGGAGTCGGACGTTTTTCCGAGCCGGTCAGACGTTGGCAATTCGGTGAAGTCGAGTCACCAGAACTACTCGATACGTTACCAAAATATTCTGCATACCGCTGCGTACGCTGAGGAGGACACACTATGAAACCAGGTTATTTTTCACTCGTCCTACATGCCCATCTTCCGTACGTGAGGCATGAAGAGAAACACCGGCTAGAAGAACGCTGGGTATATGAAGCCATCTCGGAGACATACATCCCGATTCTGTGGCAAGTCGATCGACTTCAACGGCCCCTGCATTGGACGGTCAGTATCTCTCCGCCCGTCATCGAAATGCTCGCCGACCCACTCGTCCAAGATCGCTATCTCGGGCATTTAGATGAGATGCTTGAACTGATCTCAATCGAACTGGCTGAGGGTCGGAGCGAACAAGAAGTCGAGACGCTTCATTTTTACGAACGCCGTTATCAAGACTTGAAGAACACGTTCCTCCATTGGGAGAAAAATTTGAACCATGCGTTCCGTACATATCGTGAGCAAGGCTTCATCGATATGGTCACATGTACGGCGACACACGGTTTCAACCCGCATCTGTTCACCGATCAGGCGGCACGGGCCGAGATTCGGACTGGATTGAACTGCTTCGAGCGGCATTACGGCTTCCGTCCGACCGGCATTTGGTTACCGGAATGTGCGTATACGCCAGGAGTCGACCGCATCCTCTATGAGGAAGGGATTCGCTACACGTTCGTCGATGAGCACGCGTTGCTCGAAGCCGACCCGACGCCAGACAAAGGCATCGGTGCGCCTGTCTATTCGCCGCACGGAGTCGCTTTGTTCCCACGTGATCAAATCATCTCCGGGAAGATTTGGAGCTCGATGATCGGTTATCCGGGGCATCCGGACTATCGCGAGTTTTATCGCGATCTCGCCTACGACCGGGACTGGGAATACATTCAAGCGTTCATGCATCCAGAGGGCATCCGTTTCGACACAGGTTTGAAAATGCATCGTATCACGGGCGACAGCGACGAAAAAGACTATTACGTCCGCGGATGGGCCGAACATCAAATCGATAATCACGCGACTGATTTCGCCCAGACGCTCGAAGCGCATTTAGAAGCGCACGGTGGACAAACGTTCCCGCCGTTCCTCGTCACGGCACCGTTTGACGCCGAACTGTTCGGCCATTGGTGGTTTGAGGGCCCTGAATTTTTAGGGCAAGTCGCGGAGCGGCTAGAGGAGTACGGGATTGAGACGATCACGCCGGCACTCTTCCTCGAGCGTCATTTCCAAGACCTGCAAACAGTACAAGTTTCGATGAACACGTGGGGCCGGAAAGGTTACGGCGATGTTTGGATCAACGAACGCAACGAATGGATGCTCAGACATTTGCACACGATGGAAACGCAACTTGTCAAAGACGTAGCCGACTATCGGAACACTTCGCCACTCGCCGACCGGGCTTTGAGACAGCTCATTCGTCATTATGTGCTCTCAGTCTCGAGCGATTGGGCGTTTATCTTGGACGGCCAGACGACGGCGCAATACGCCGCCGAACGTTTCCGCGAACATACCCGTCTGTTTGCCGAACTCGAGACGGCGCTCTACGAAGGCAAGCTATCGGATCGCTTGCTAGACGAGCACTACACGGTCTATCCGTTCTTAGACGACGTTGACATTGATATTGATACGTTCCTATCTCCACACGACTATTATGTGACGCAGGAGCGTGGCGAAGAAGGTGAGGTCATTCTCGTCCTCACGCCAGAATATACAGGCAATATCGTGGGCGACCTCGGTCACCGCGTCGTCGCTGAAGTCGAGGCACGAGCGGCTGACGGGGAGACCGTTTACGTCCTCACGCCGCACAGTGAAGGACTGCCTGAATACGAGCGCCACAATCGCGTGCACGTGTACCGGGTCCCACTCACGAGTCCGTTTCTAGAGCATGTCATGAACCAAATCGCTGCTCAGAACGTCGCCTACGTGAAACTCGTCCAACAGTTACAGACGATGGTCAACTTCAAAGCGGTCCATCATTTTGATTGGATGACGATTCCAGCGGCACGTTCACTTGCGAAGTCACTAGATGTTCCGTTATACTCAACTATGTTGTCATTTGAAACGACCCGCAACCCGCACGGGCACGGTGGCCTGTTCGATGCGATCCATCGCATTGAGAACGGCGTCCTCTCGGAAGCTGATACGGTTTATGTCGGTGAACAGCTCTCGATCGAGGAGCTCGCGACGCGGTATGTGATTGGCGATAACGTAAAAACGTGCCTACCGCTCGACGCGTCACCGTACGGGCAGAAACGTTTGAAAAAGAACGTGAAATAACCTTGCTTTTTCAAAAAAAACTTGGTAGGATAATTGAGTATGCTTAGACTGTAAAGCAAAAGCACTTGATACAACATTAGTAAGATGGGAGTGAAAGATATGCGCGTTAAAATCACACTAGCTTGCACAGAAACAGGCGATCGCACGTACATCACGAAGAAAAACAAACGTAACAACCCAGAGCGCCTCGAATTGCGCAAATACAACCCACGTCTCCGTCGTCACACGCTTTACCGCGAAGTGAAATAATTGAGACCGGCCGTCACTCATGTGGCGGCCTTTTTTTTCGATAGGAGGAATAACAAATGACAGCTAAACAAGAGCTCCGAAAAGCGGTTCATGTGAATATTCGCGTGCTCACCGATCGTGACGAGCGTGATGAAGCGATCCTACATACCGTGGCGTCGCTTCCTGAGTGGCAACAAGCGCATACGGTCGCACTCACATTGTCACTCGACCTTGAAGTGAATACGCGTCCGCTCATCGATACAGCTTTAAAAGCAGGAAAATCGGTGTTGGTGCCGAAAGTAACGGAACAGGGGCTCACGTTCCACGAAATCAGGACGTTCAGCGACCTCGAGCCGGGAGTAATGGGTATTCTCGAGCCGACGACCGCGGAAACCGACCTCGACATCGATGCCTGTATCGTCCCAGGCCGTGTCTTTGACCGTTCTGGATATCGGATCGGTTGGGGCGGGGGTTATTACGACCGTTTCTTAGCGACATATCGCGGTGCGACGATCGCGCTCGCCTACGACGTACAAGTGCTCGACGAAATACCGATCGAACCACACGACATACCTGTCGAACTGATCGTGACAGAAAGGGAAATGATTCGATGCTCTCAATCGTCCTCGTAACTTGTCTAGTTGCACTGGCCGGATATCGTCTCCGGTCGTTGACGTTCTCTGGGGCGATCTTGACGATCGTGACAGGGACGGTCATCGGGTTTGGTTTTGGCTGGTTCGGGCTGTACTTGCTCGGTGTGTTCTTTTCGACGTCCTCGCTCGCTTCAAAATATCGCGCCCGCGACAAGGCGTCGGTCGATGACATCGTCGAAAAATCCGGACCGCGTGACTTCGTGCAAGTGCTTGCGAACGGAGGAATCGCTATGCTCACCGCCGTCGGAATGGCGATGACTTCGAACGAGGCGTGGCTATTTGCTTACGTCGTTTCAATCGCGGCGGCGACGAGTGACACGTGGGGGTCCGAGTTCGGCGTCCTCGCATCGCGCCGACCGCGCTCTATTTTGACATTGCGTGAAGTTGAACCGGGGACGAGTGGTGGGGTGTCACCGTTCGGTACGCTCATGTCCGTCGCCGGCGCGACGATCATCGTCCTGGCATCGCTCCCGTTCTTAAATATAACGATGGGCACGCTATTTCTATTGATTGCGCTCGGTCTGAGCGGCAGCGTCGTCGATACGTTGCTCGGTGCGACCGTGCAACGCAAGTATCGCTGTCGGACGTGCCGAAAACTGACGGAGAAAAAGCTGCATCACGGTGAAGCGACCGACTATGTATCTGGATGGCGCTTTCTCGGCAACGATGCCGTCAATTTCTTGGCGATCGCCTCCGCGGCAGCGATTGGTTTTCTTGTTTTCGCATAAGGGTAGTACAGAGAATGAGGATGTTTCAAACGAATGTGAATTTTGTCACAATATTGCCAAACTGAAAACGGTTTCTCTTGTATTGACTGTTTGTGAATGATGTTACAATCTAGGTGTAACAGACAAAACAAAAACATGAAACAGATTGTTTGAAGGGTGGAAAAACAACATGGAAACATTAAATCATGCAAAAGTAACACGGGTCGCTCTCGTCGGGGCCGGAGCGGTCGGTGCAAGCTTCGCGTATCAATTGACGACAGCGAGCCTATGTGAAGAACTCGTCATCATCGACATCAACAAGGCGAAGGCAGAAGGCGAAGCGATGGACTTGAACCACGGCGTCTCGTTCGCTTCGTCACCGATGCGCGTCTGGGCTGGAGATTACACGGACTGCGGTGCTGCAGATATCGTCGTCATCACGGCCGGCGCTCCTCAAAAACCAGGTGAGACACGTCTCGACCTCGTTGAGAAAAATGCGAAAATCATGAAATCGATGATCACTGAAATCATGGCTTCTGGCTTCGACGGTATCATCATCCTCGCGTCAAACCCGGTCGATATCATGACACACTTGGCTTGGAAATACTCGGGTCTTCCGAAACATCGTGTCTTCGGTTCAGGGACTGTACTCGATACGTCACGCCTCCGCTACATGCTAGGTGATTACTTCAACGTCGATCCGCGCAACTGCCACGCTTACATCATGGGTGAGCATGGCGATACCGAGTTCGCGGCGTGGAGCAACGCCCGGATTTACGGCAAATCGGTCGAACAGTTGCTCGAAGAGAACGACGAGTATACGTGGGAAGACCTTGAAGACATCTACGTCAACGTTCGTGACGCTGCGTACCACATCATCGAACGTAAAGGCGCGACGTACTATGCGATCGGTCTCGGCTTGCTTCGTCTCGTCAAAGCGGTGCTCCGTAACGAGAACACGCTACTCACGGTCGGTGCCTACTTGGACGGAGAGTACGGCTTGAACGATATTCATATCGGTGTGCCGGCAATCATCAACCGCCAAGGCGTGCGTCAAGTCGTCGAAATCGAGTTATCAGAAGAAGAGAAGCAGAAAATGCTCCATTCGGCAGACGTGTTGTTGAAAACGATGCAACCTGTTTTATAATATATTCGCGATATAGACGTAGTCGGCGTATGCCGGCTACGTTTTTTATGTGTTGGTACGGACGCCGGACAGATTCAGAAAGCGCCAACTTTTGTCGTCATGATCGAATTGGATTACAATTAAGACAGAAGGAAAGGAGGGGATTCAGTTGACGCAACCGGGATGTTTTTGGGAAGACATTTACCATGCGGTCGAGGCGGGCGGTCGGGTCGAAGGTATACTCGAGCCTTCGCGCGCGCTGCTATTGTTCGACACGAAAGCTGGAGACCTCTATCACCTGTACATAAAGACGGATAAGGCGTGGGCGAACCATGTCGCGATCGAGATCGAGGCGGTTATGAGCTCGTTCCGACTCGCACGACTCGGACGTGCGAAGCTTCACGTCCATATATACGGCGACCCTCTCGTCGATGAGGAGCGACTTGAGACGTTGTCGTTCCAAGTCGCGGCCAAGGTGAGACTCGACAGGCACGCGTGTGGCGATGAACAAGATGAGACCCGGTTTCGGTCGCTCGCGCTCGCACTCGATAAACAGCGAAAAGCCGAACTGAAGAAGCGATTCTCATTCGGTGAACCGCAACTCGTCTATGCGCTCATGATGTTGACGTTTGTCGTCATGTGGCTCGCCGAATCGCTCGGCTCGACGCTCGATCCGAACACGCTCATCCGATTCGGCGCCAAAGTCAATCCGCTCATCGACGATGGCGAATGGTGGCGCCTCGTCACACCGATGTTCCTTCATATCGGCTGGTTTCATTTTGCGATCAACATGTTCGCGCTCTGGTCGCTCGGCCCGCTCGTCGAACGCATGTATGGGTCACCGAGGTTCTTGACGATCTATCTGTTGGCGGGCGTCATCGCGTCGACCGCCTCCTACGCGTTCAGTGAGGCGATTTCGGCAGGCGCGTCCGGTGCATTGTTCGGTCTCGTCGGCGCACTGCTCTATTTCGGACTTCGTGACCGCTCGCTGTTCATGAAGACGCTCGGCCCACCGCTGTTTATTATGTTAGGATTAAACGTAGGGCTCGCCTTCGTCCTCGGTGCCAGCTTGGACCACTCGGCCCATGCCGGGGGCCTCATCGGTGGATTTTTGATGGCGGGCGTGGTCGGATTACCTGACGAGACGACAAAAAAATGGCGCCTGTTGTTCACGGCGCTGGCAGTTTTATTGACCGGGACACTATACTGGCTCGGATATCATCGATGACAAAGGAGTAACAATATGATTGATACGTTAAAACGATTAGTAGAGATCCCGAGTCCTTCTGGAATGACGCACGAAGCAGTCAGTTACGTCGAACGTGAGCTCACGGACCTCGGGGTTGAGACGAGCCGGTTGAGAAAAGGTGCATTGTTGGCCAAGTTTCCTGGACAAAGCGGGCCGGCCCGTCTTTTGACCGCCCACGTCGATACGCTCGGTGCGATGGTGAAGGAAGTGTTGCCGAGCGGACGCTTGCGGCTGACGCAAGTCGGCGGTTACGCCTGGACGGCGATCGAAGGTGAGAACTGTCTCGTCCATCGCGAGGCGGGCGAGGCGGTGGACGGGACGATCCTCGTTCATCAATCGAGTGTGCACGTCTATAAAGACACGAACAGTGCCGAGCGGACGGCGACTAACATTGAAGTACGTCTCGATGCCGACGTTCATACGGCAGACGACGTCCGGGCGTTAGGCATCGAAGTCGGGGACTTCGTCTCGTTCGATCCCCGTTTCAAACAGACGGAGACGGGTTATATTAAATCGCGTCATCTTGACGACAAGGCGTCGGTCGCCATCCTGCTCGATTTGGCGCGTGACTTGGTCAAAGCGGACTTGCCACATACGGTCTACTATTTGATTTCCAACTATGAAGAGGTCGGCTTTGGCGGGAACGCCGGAATCCCGGACGAAGTCGACGAGTACATCGCAGTCGATATGGGCGCGCTCGGGGACGGGCAACACTCGGACGAGTACACGGTATCGATCTGTGCCAAAGATTCTTCAGGGCCGTACGACCTCGAGTTGCGTCGTCAGTTCACGAAGCTTTGCCGCGACCACGACATTCCGTTCAAAGTCGATATTTATCCGTTCTACGGTTCGGACGCATCGGCTGCGATCCGGGCCGGCTATGACGTAAGACATGCGCTCGTCGGTCCTGGGATCGAGTCGAGCCACAGCTATGAACGGACGCACCAAACATCGCTCGAGGCGACACGAGCGTTGCTGTATCGCTACGTATTGACCGCGATGGGGGAATAATAATGAGAAACTTTTATGACGTGCAACAGTTTTTAAAATCGTTTGGCACGATTATTTACATCGGAGAGCGTGACGCCGAGATCGGTCTCATGATGATGGAGTTAGACGAATTGAACGCCGGTGGGATGATCGAACAGCGCGAGTATGACACGGCAAAGATTATTTTGACGCATGAACTAAAAAATTCAATAGATTGACAGAAAAACCTCTTGTGCAAATGTTTGCACAAGAGGTTTTATAGTGTAGACTATTGAATGAAAGCGATTTATTTGAGACGAGGAGTGGAATGCATGAAGTGGTTATTAGGAATCGACATTGGCGGGACGACGGTGAAAATGGCCGTCCTAGACATGAATGGGATCATTTCAGACAAGTGGGAGATCAAGACAGACATTCGTGATAATGGGGTACATATCCCGACAGATATCGCCGCCTCGTTTGAAGCGTATCTTCAGCAATCGGGAAAAGCGAAGCATGATTTTGCGGGTGCGGGAATCGGAGCTCCGGGATTCATCAACTTCTCAGAAGGTGTCGTCGAGTACTCGCCGAACATCGGATGGAAGAACTTTGAGCTCGTCGGGGAATTCGAGAAAGCGGTCGGATTGCCGGCCGTGCTCGAGAATGACGCGAACGCGGCCGCGCTCGGTGAGATGTGGAAAGGCGCAGGTGAAGGAGCGTCTGAACTGCTCGCGATCACACTCGGTACGGGTGTCGGCGGCGGTGTCATCACGAACGGGAACATCGTCCATGGGGCGGCCGGCATGGCTGGTGAGATCGGACATATCACGGTCGAGCGCGACGAGGCGAAAGCGGTCATGTGTGGATGTGGGCGCAAAGGCTGCATCGAGACGATCGCCTCAGCAACCGGCATCGCCCGTCTCGCCTTACAAAAGCGTAAAGGGAGAACGACGTCATTGAACGAGTTAGGTGAAGTGACGGCTCGCGATGTGTTTGAAGCCTATAAAGCGAAAGACGAGGTCGCGACAGAAGTCGTTGAAGAGATGACGGAATATCTCGGGTTGACGATTTCAAACATCGCCAACACGTTGAACCCTAAAATGATCGTGATCGGCGGCGGCGTTTCAAAAGCGAGACAAGCTTTGCTCGAGCCGCTCGATGAACAATTTAAGCGGTTTGCCCTTGAACGGGTATATACGTCGACGACGTTCAAAATTGCCGAACTCGAGAATGACGCCGGGGTCATCGGCTGCGCTTGGCTGGCACGAAAACATTTTTTGCCGACTAGAGTCTAACCTGTAAAGCACACATGCGATCTCGCATGTGTGCTTTTGACGTACAAAGGGAATTGTAAAGGTGTGGTTGATTTTTTGTTAAAAAAGGGGTAAGATTTGGACTTGATACTGGACTGTTACCGTTAGTGAAATAGATAACAAGCCAACTACATGTTATTGAACTTATTCATGGCGCATCCTGCTTGAGGACGTCTTAAAACTGAAAAGAGGAGGAGGCCGTCAGATGAAGTCATCTCAAAGCTTATCGAAGCTGACTATGCGACTGAATGAAACGGTCCGCGCTTCGTTTCAAGAATATCGGTTATTTTGGATATTTAGTTTATTACTTTGGACGAAGACGTACGTAGTTTACCAATTTTTCTTTGACATCCCGATTGAAAACACAGCTCAAGCGTTCATCTTGTTGATCAGTCCGATCAGCTCGACCTTGTTCTTGTTCGCTTTTAGTTTCTTCTTTAAAGGAAATAAGCAAAAGTGGGTGCTGTACACCCTTTATGCGGTCGCCTCGTTCCTGTTGTTCGCGGACGCTGTCTACTACCGCGAGTTTACGGACTACTTGACGATGCCTGTCATTTTGCAACCGTCGAACATGGAGACGCTGTCGACTTCATTCATATCACTGCTTGAATGGAAAGACTTGATCATTCTTGGGGACGTGCTCGTCTTGCCGTTCGTACTATGGAAGATTAATACGTTGCAAACCGCCGCGTCTCACCGCCGGGCGCTCATCACGTTCGTGGCAGCTGTCGCCGTGTTCTTGTTCAACTTGTCGCTTGCGGAGACGGAACGCCCTGAACTGTTGACGCGTTCGTTCGACCGTGAGCTGCTCGTCAAAAACATCGGGACGTTCAACTTCCACGTCTATGACGCGATGCTTCAAACGAAGACGTCCGCGCAGAAAGCGATGGCCGATGGGTCGGAGTTAGCCAAGATTGAAAAGTATACCCGCCAAAACTATGCGGCGCCGAATCCGGATTTGTTCGGAAAATATAAAGGCAAAAACGTGGTCGTCGTCTCGCTCGAGTCGACACAAAACTTCACGCACAATATGAAAGCCGCGAACGGCGAGTATATCACGCCGAACTTGAACAAGCTGATCGAAGAATCCCATTACTGGCCAAACTATTACCATACGGTCGGGCAAGGGAAAACGTCAGACGCCGAGTTCGCCCTCGATAATTCGCTGTATGGCCTGCCGCGTGGAGCCGTTTACTTCACGAACGCCGATAATGAGTACCAAGCTCTTCCTGAACTGATCAAAGAAGAGAACTATTATTCGGCCGTGTTCCATGCGAACAACAAATCGTTTTGGAACCGCGATTTGATGTACAAGAACACCGGCGTCGACATGTTCTATGATGAGAAGAGTTACGACCTTGGGAATCCTGAGGACATGACGGAGTGGGGCTTGTTGGACGATAGCTTCTTTGAACAATCGATCCCGATGCTCGAGGAACTCCCGCAACCGTTCTATGCGAAGTTCATCACGCTCACGAACCATTTCCCGTATACGATGCCGAGCGAGGATTACGAACTCGTGCCGAAATTCGAGACGAACTCGACGACGCTTAACAACTTCCCGCAGGCACTCGCTTACCAAGACTATGCGCTTGGCTTGTTCATCGACCAACTGAAACAGAACGGGATGTGGGAAGATACGATTTTCGTCGTGTACGGTGACCACTACGGCATTTCGACAAACCATAACGACGCGGTGGCCGGCTTGCTCGGTAAAGAAGAGTTGACGCCGTATGATGTGGCGAAACTTCAACAAGTGCCGTTCGCCATCCATTTGCCGGGCCAAGAAACAGGCGAAGTCCATGAGACGATCGGAAGTCATATCGACATGAAGCCGACGCTCCTGCACTTGCTCGGCATCGATACGTCGGACTTGGTCGGGTTCGGGAACGACTTGTTCGCTGAAGACCGCAACAGTCGCGCCATCTTCCGAGACGGCACGGTCGTCACGGAAGATTACGTTTGGACGCAATCGATGTGTTACGATGCGACGACTGGAGAAGCGGTTGAAGATACGACACTTTGCGGACCGGTCACGGAAGAAGCCGAAAAAATCCTGCAAATGAACGATGACTTGATCTATTCGGATTTGCTTCGCTTTAAAGAACAAACCGATTAATAATCAAGAGCTAGCGCTGACCGTTAAACGTCAGCGTTTTTTTTGCGGAATAAAAAAAGACGACCGCAGTCGTCTTCGTGGTAAGTCAACATTAACCTGGGATTCCACCGAAAATCAATGTTGCGACGCCAAAGAATCCAAAGACGAGCGCGGTGATTCCGGCAAACGCAAGTGGAAAGAATTGGCGTTTTTTGAATGAACGGGCCATCCCCCAAAGTGCAACGAGTGCTACGATGAGTGAAATCCATCCAAATGGCTCATACAAATGCATGACGAGTTCCCCCTTTATTATACGTCATGAAATTCATAAAAATTTCACTGAAATATCACTATTATTTTATCCGAAATAACACACGCTGTCGAGCAAAGGTTGCCACCGCTACAATTTTGCCACAATATCGTTTAGAATGGTTGTGGAGGTGTTTTAGATGAATATTGTAAAAATCACATCGGGCCTTGCCCAAGAGAACGGATACGTGCTCGAACAAGACGGAACGGTCGTTATCGTCGACCCGGGCACGGACGACCCGAAATTCTTTGAGGCGGTGGAACGTTTCGGCGGATTGAACGCCATTTTGTTGACGCATGCCCACTTTGACCATATCGGCGGAATCGACGCGCTGCGCGATCGCTATCCGGTGCCGGTCTATGTTCATGAAGCCGAGCGGTCATGGCTCGCCGACGGCGAAAAGAACGGGGCGGCAAAATTCCATCTTCCGCACTCATCGATGCGACCGGCCGAACGAACTTATCAAGGTAAGAAGCTAGAGATTGGTGCGTTTACAATCGAGTTGCATCACACGCCGGGTCATTCACCGGGGAGTGTCACCTTGCACATCCCGAGCGAACGTGTTGCCTTTTGCGGGGACTTGATCTTCAAACAATCGGTCGGCCGGACCGATCTATTCGGCGGCGACCAATCGACGCTCCTCGGATCGATCGATCGGATGCGTCAATTATTGCCGGCCGAGACGGTGCTCTATTCAGGTCACGGACCGAAGACGACACTCGAAGCTGAAATTCGTTCAAATCCATTTTTTGAACGGTGAACATAAAAAAAGATTGTCTCAACGAGAGACAATCTTTTTTTACATTTGGAAGTTACTCCAATACGTGAAGACGACGAAGAAAACAGTCAAGTAAGCGCCGAACACGTATACATACGTTTTTTCAGTCAGTTTCAAGTAGCCTAGTGCGACAAAGAAAATTGTTTGAGCTAAAAAGACAAGACCCATTACGACGAAGTCACCAGTATGTTCGCTACTGCTTTGATCTCCACCGAGTGCGCCCACGAAAGCCAGCGCCGCGATCAACCCAGTCCAAAAGCCTAGGACACGGAACATTCTCGCCATGTTAATCCCCCCATACGTACATTATTCCATTCTCATTCACTATTTTACCAACACATTCAGAAAAATGCTATGAAAACGTGTGAATTGAGCAAAATAATCGTGAAAAATATGTGAAATCAAGATGTTGTACAAAGTTGTACAAAAAATCAAAAAAAGTTGTACAAACTATGTACAAAGTACAGGATAGGTTGTATAATCAACTTACAAGCATTGAACGGAAAAGGTTGTCAAATAAAAGGAGGCGCTGAAAGTGGCAAGTGAACTTATGTTTTATACGTATCCAAGCTGCACGTCGTGTCGAAAAACGAAAGCGTTTTTACAAGAGCAACAACTTGATGTGAACGAACGCCATATTTTCCGAGACGCTCCGACGGTAGACGAACTCTTGACGCTACTTGCACTTAGCGAAGACGGAGTCGATTCACTCCTAGCAACGAGAAGTCAAGCGTTCAAACAGCTCAACGTTGACGTCGATGAATTGAAACTGAGCGAATTGCTGAAGTTGATGAGCGAAAATCCGAAGCTGTTGAAACGCCCGATTTTGACAGACGGTAAAGAAGTCATTGTCGGCTACGACAAGGCGTCAATCGAGACGTATGCCCGCCGCCATGATTTGACTTCCGTAAACGTTTCATAAGACAAGTCCACTTTCCTAAGAGTGGGCTTTTTTTTATGCTCATTTATGAGGTGGGGACAATGAAACTGGTGATTGATCGATTGATTAAAGCGGCGCGACGGCTCGAGGCGAGCGATGTCCATTTCATGCCAGGCAAAGACGCCGTTATCGTACAGGCGCGTCACGGGACGTCGATCACAAAGCTTGAGACGATACCACGTCCAGACTACGAACGGCTCACATTACATATGAAATATTGGTGTTCGCTCGCTGAAACGGATCATCGGGTTCCGCAATCCGGGATATATGATCGAAACGAAGAAATGATCCGGGTCACGTTTTTGCCGTCATTTACTGATGTGCTCATGTCATGGCGTCTGCCGAACGTCTCGTTCCAACTTCGAGAGTTGTTATCTGAAGTGGATGTGTTGCGTTTTCAAGGCATGGCTGAGCTGCGGCACGGCTTGTTTTTAATCGGTGGCGCGACGGGGGCCGGAAAAACGACAGTCCTCTATGCTTTTCTTGAAAGTTTGAAGAACCACCGGATCGTGACGATCGAAAACCCTCCCGAACAGCAATTGACGGGTGTGATCCAGCTCGAGGTGAATGTATTGGCAGGACTGGATCATAGACGTTTGTTGAAAGAAACGTTGCGAGCCGACCCGGATATCATCGTTGTCGGGGAGGTGCGGACGAGTGAAGAACTGCGTGTCGCGCATGATGCGGCACTGAGCGGACATTTGACGATCGCGACGTTTCATACGGCGAGTATCGAAGACGGTGAACGCCGTCTCGAACAGTTGATCGGCAAAGTAGAGGTGCCGCGCCATTGGTGTGTGTTGCAGCGGAGAGAGGAGGTGACTTGCTCATGGTCGATGTCCGTTCCAGTAGGGAGCTGAACACGATCCGGCGCTTCCTGCGACTGCAAGCACGAGGGGTCGGGTTGAAAAAGACGTTCGAGACGCTCGAGTTGCATGAGCGGGGGAAGCAAAAACAACTGATTCGTGCGATGCGGCAAAAGCTCGAGAGTGGTCTGGCACTCGCCGACGTGTTCTCAGAACTCGTCACGGATGCCCGCATGCGAGACATGCTCGTCACGGCGGAACGGGGACATCATTTCATTGAAGGTCTAGAACAAGTGCTTGCCTTATCGATGATGCGTCGAGGCCTGCAGCAAGAGTTAAAACAACTGGCGAGGTATCCGCTCGTCATCTTGACGATGCTTTTAGGGCTTGGTGCCATTTATGCGCTGTACATCTTTCCGAAATTGCTCTCGATGGTGCAGGTCGACGATTTAGACGGAATCAGCGCTATCCTCTTGTCACGAAGTTTTTTCCCGGGCTTGTTCGTCGCGCTCGTTTTGACAGGTGGCTGGGGCTATTGGGTCGTGAAGCGAGGCCGGTCCGTCCCGATCCGATTCGTCGAGCGGGGAAGACGACTGTATATCACGTATTTGTTTGTCAGCGAACTGTCCTTACTGAGTGAAGGGCAAATTTCGGTTCGTCACGTCATCGAGCGTCTCTCTCACGGGGACGGGGAAGTGGCGCAAATCGCCCGGCGCATCCATGACCGGATGTCTGGTGGGATCGAGTTGGAGGCGGCGGCCCGAGAGGAACGTCTGCTCGATCATGAAGTCGTCAGCTTGTTCGGGGTCGGGACGGTGAGTGGAGACCTCGGATTGATTATGGCGTTACATCGAGACTTGATCTTTGAAGAGATGGAACTGTATTGGAAGCAACTAATCGCCAAGACGGAGCCGCTTTTGTACGGCTTCTTGACCGTCATGGTGACGATGATGTTCTATACGATTTATTTGCCGGTCAAACTAATTATGGCCCAACTATGAGGAGGAGAATTATCGTGGCAAAACTCAAATCAGACTGTCAGGCAGAGCAAGGATTCACACTCGTTGAAATGGCGGCAGTGTTACTGATCATCTCGGTCTTGTTGCTGCTACTCGTCCCGTCTATGTCGGACGGGAAGTCACGGGCGGATAGCGTCAGCTGTGAAGGGAGCGTACGGATTGTCGAATCTGAAATCAATTTATACTATGCGGAACATAAGGCGTATCCAGAATCACTCGCCGTCATCAAACGTGCTTCGACCGAGAACCCGCTCGAATATAGCTGTCAGTCGATGACGTACACGTACACGCCGAGCACAGGTGCGTTGGCGCTGAAATGAGACAAGACGGCTATACGCTCGTCGAGATGGCTTGGGTACTCGTCGTCCTGTCGCTACTCCTTTTAGTGGCGACGCCTACCGTCCGTTCGATGGACCGGCTCGCGCTCATCGACTTCACGGAGGCGCTCGTCCAAGACATCGCCGAGGTCGGCCAGTATCCGTATGTGGCCGCCAATGAAAAATGTGTCCCGCGCTTGAGATGGTACATGAAAGAACGGCGGTATCACATCACGTGCGGGACGACGTCGATCACTTCAGGCGTCGTTCCCGACGGTGTCGAGATGAGCCTGCCGGCAACGAACGAAATCGTCTTTTCAAAGTCGGCGGCGACGTATGCCGGGCAGTGGAAATTTTACACGGGCCAAGTCGCGGTCACGTTGAAGTTCAGGATGGGCACGTATGAGCCGGAGGTGATCCGTAGTGGGGGAGGATGAGCAAGGCGTCACGTTTTGGGAAGTTTGTTTAAGTCTAGCCCTCCTGCTCGGATGGGTCGGTGTGATTGCGCCGTTCGTTACGGCCGGTACGGAGCGGGTGGAGCGTCTCGAGGCGACGGTTCGGACTTATGAACGGCTTCAAGGGGAGGTGTTGCTCGATGCGGCCGATCCAAGCGGTGAAGTCGAAATTTGTGAACAAGACATATGTCTGCCGACACTCTGAGGGTGGCTTCACGTTGCTCGAGATGACGTTCACATTATTGTTGCTCCCCTTGTTCATCGGGCTGCTCGTCCACTTTTTAGCGCTCGGGGAGGCGTTTTACGAACAACCGCGCGGTCAAGTGAACACGACACCACAACTCATCGTCCGCAAACTGTTCGACAGTCGTGACTGTCAGGTGCAAGAAGGTAGACTCGTCGGTACGTACGTTCGACCCGATGAGACGACGTGGACGTGGACGCTCAAGCAGATCAATCGGAACTTAGTCATGGTAGGCGAAGAAGGAGGGAACTTGTTATTTATAAGAGGAATCGATGGTTATCGCGTCGAACCGTTAGGAAACGGCTACCGGATTCAGTGGACCGACTCGATCGGCCCGCGGGAGAAGTCCGTGATGTGCATGCGCTCGGGTTCTTCGTCATCTCTACGTTAGTCCTCTTGACGTGGCTATTAGCTGCAGCTTTGTTTTGGTATACTGATATCGAACGAAGCACGGAACGTCTGACGCTCGAAATTTTGGCGATTCGCTTCGAATCCCATCTCATGGTCGCCAAACATTCGTGCCAGACAGAAGCAGAGATCATCGTCAAACCGACCGGTACGATTTTCTGCCGACCGCTCGGGCCAGGTACGACGGAGGTCGAGATCCGGTTGAAGACGGGAGAAAAGCATAAAGAGGTGATTTATTTCGATGACTAGACCGTTTTACATCATCGGGTTTATGGGTACAGGTAAATCAAGCTTAAAACGATATCTTGAAAAATCGAATCATGTCATCGATTTGGATGAAGCGCTCGAACGGCATCTTGGGATGGGTTTACCTGCTTATTTCGCCCGACACGGTGAGAGCGCGTTTCGGGCCGAAGAGACGGCGATGCTTCGAAACGTTCATGCGGACTATATCGTGACAGGTGGCGGAATCGTCGAGCGCTCAGAAAATATCGAATGGATGCGGCGGCATGGGCGCATCGTTGCCCTTGAGTTGCCGTTCGAACTTTGTTGGGGGCGCATTAAAGACTCGGACCGTCCGCTCGTGCAACTTGGTAAAAGGAGCGTCGAGGCTCTATACGAGCGCAGGCGTCCGCTTTACGCTTACGCCGATGTGACAATCGACGCCTCATTGAGCTCGGAAGCGATTGCTTGTGAACTAGATCGGTTGAAGGAGGAAGACAGATGATTTGGATTAATCTTGGTATTATCGTGCTCGCACTCGTCGGGCTAGGTGGATACGGATTTTTATTGTATCGGAACAAAATGAAGACCGATCTGCGCCGTGTGAAACGGTTGACGGAACGGTTTACGATTCGAATGAATGTGATTCAAGGCTTGGTCGGTGAAATCAAACAGCACATCGACACGGTCAACGCATCGGTGAAGCAAATGAAGGCTTATTCGGTTAAAGTGAAAGACGAATCGCTCGAACTGAAACAGGCAACGGTCGGCCTTACGAAGGAAATTAAGCGGACCGCTGGAATCGATCGTTCAGGCGTTTCCACTGAGACTGAAATATGAAATAATGAGGATGAAAACGTTTTCGTTTTCAATCCTCTTTATTTTTGCCCATTTTTGCTAGGCAGCGCGTCAAAAAATTGATAGAGTGGAATAGAAAACGAAATATTTCATCAAATGCATTACTTACGTTCGGGATTGGGGGATATTATGGAGAAGTTAACGTTGAAACGTACGCCTTTGTACGACCTTATTTCTACGAAGGCGAAGATGGTGGATTTTGCGGGGTTTGAGATGCCCATCATGTTCTCGTCAATCAAAGAAGAGCATCAAGCGGTTCGGGAGCGGGTTGGCATGTTCGATGTATCGCACATGGGGGAAATTCGGATTGAAGGTCCGGACGCGTTCGAAAACGTCCAACGTCTTGTGACAAATGACGTCTCGAAGCTGAATATCGGGCAAGCGCAATACAACTTGTTTTGTTTACCTGACGGCGGGGTCGTCGACGACCTGCTCGTCTATCGGCTCGATGAAGACGCGTATTGGCTCGTCGTCAACGCCTCGAATATTGAAAAAGACGTGGCCCACGTCCGTCGATACGTATCAGGGGACGTCACTGTGACCGATGAATCGGATGCGTACGGTCAAATCGCGATCCAAGGTCCGATTGCAGAAACAGTACTCGGACGAATCACGGACTTACCGCTACATGAGATCAAGTTCTTCCGGTTTTTGAGCGGCGACGTTGCCGGTGTGCCAGCAATCGTCTCGCGGAGTGGCTATACAGGTGAGGATGGGTTCGAAGTATACGCCCGGGCCGAAGATGTCGCGAAGATTTGGACTGCGCTCGAAGCAGAACAAGTGACGCCGTGCGGGCTCGGTTCACGTGACACGCTCCGTTTTGAAGCTTGTCTGCCGCTGTACGGGCATGAGTTAGACGAGACGGTGACGCCGTTCGAGGCCAACTTGAACTTTGCGGTCAAGCTCGATACCGACTTCGTCGGGAAAGATGCCCTCGTCAAACAAAAAGAAGATATTCCGCGCCGTCTGATCGGCTTGAAGCTGCTCGGCCGCGGGATTGCCCGACAAGGTGCGCCCGTCTTGTTTGACGGCGAGACGATCGGCGTCGTCACGACGGGAACGATGCCGCCGACCGTTAACGAATCGATCGCTTGGGCCCGGATTGATCGCCGGTTTGTCGAACAATCAAACTTCATCGTCGAAGTTCGGGGCAAACAAATAGAAGCCGAACGTGTGCCGACACCGTTCTATAAACGTAAATGATACAGGGGGATTCAGAATGAACAGAATGGAATTTCGTTATTTACCGATGACCGAGCAAGACGAACGCGATATGCTCCAGACGATCGGTGTCGAATCGATCGAAGATTTGCTTGAAGATATCCCGGCCACGCTCCGGGAGACGGCATCGTTATCTGCCATCGGCGCTCCGCTCCCAGAAGTCGATCTCGTCCGCCACATGACGAAGCTTGCCGAGAAGAACCTTCACACGAAATCACATCCGAGTTTTCTAGGAGCCGGCATGTACGATCACTTGTCGCCAAGCGTCATGAACCACATGTTGCTCCGTTCTGAGTTTTACACGGCGTATACGCCGTATCAACCTGAAATTTCACAAGGTGAACTGCAAGCGATGTTCGAGTTCCAGACGATGATTTGTGAACTGACGGGGATGGACGTCGCCAACTCGTCGATGTATGACGGCATTACCGCACTCGCGGAAGCGACTTACCTCGCGAGCGCTCATACGAAGAAGAAACGTGTCATCGTCTCCGGTGCTGTTCACCCGGAAGCGAAAGACGTCATCCGCACATACGCGGATGGACCGGGACTTTCAGTTGAATATACGCATGTTGCGGCCGGCGTGACGGATTTGACGGACGTCGATTTGACGGACGCCTCGTGTCTCGTCGTTCAGTACCCGAACTTCTACGGTCGCGTCGAGGACTTGGCGACGCTCGCGAAAGCGGCCCATGATGCCGGTGCGCTCTTTGTCGTATCGAGCAACCCGCTCGCACTCGGTATTTTAGAGTCTCCTGGTGCGCTCGGGGCCGATATCACGGTCGGCGATGCCCAACCGTTCGGGATCCCGCAAAGTTTCGGTGGTCCATCGTGTGGCTACTTCGCCGTCAAAAAGGCGCTCATGCGTAAACTGCCGGGTCGTCTCGTCGGTCAAACGGTTGACGAGGACGGGAAACGCGGCTTCGTCTTGACGCTACAGGCACGGGAACAGCATATCCGCCGCGATAAAGCGACATCGAACATCTGCTCGAACCAGGCGCTCAATGCGCTCGCCGCCTCGATCACGATGTCCGCGCTCGGGAAATATGGGATTCGTGACATGGCCGTCCGCAACATTCAAACGGCCCACTATATGAAAGAGGCACTGAAGTCGGCCGGTTACCCGATCATCGACGAAGGACCGATGTTCAACGAGTTCGTCGTCGATTTCGGTATCGATGCCGAAACCGTGTCACGCCGCTTGCTTGACAATGGGATCATCGGTGGATTGCCGCTCGGAACGTATGATGCTGATCGTCAAACACAGATGTTGCTATGTGCGACCGAACTGCGCACGAAAGAAGAGATTGACGGATTTATTGAAGTGGTTGGGGGGACGAACTGATGCAACACGAACAAACGCTCATTTTTGAAGTGTCACGTGCCGGACGGACCGGTTATAACTTGCCGACACCGACCGTGCCCGAAGTTGATATCGAGGCGCTGTTACCGGCGTCGATGATTCGTCAAGAGGCGGCCGAACTGCCGGAAGTGTCGGAACTAGATGTCGTTCGTCACTATACGTCGCTGTCGACGCGGAACCACGGTGTCGATTCCGGCTTCTATCCGCTCGGATCATGTACGATGAAATACAACCCGAAAGTGAACGAAGATATGGCACGTCTGCCTGGGTTCGCCCACATCCACCCGCTCCAACCGATCGAATCGGTGCAAGGGGCGCTCGAGATGATGGTCGACCTTCAAGACCAGCTCGCTGAAATCACAGGGATGGACGAAGTGACGCTCCAACCGGCAGCCGGTGCCCACGGGGAATGGACCGGACTCATGTTGATCAAAGCGTTCCACCAGCATAACGGCGATATGAATCGGACGAAAGTACTCGTCCCGGACTCGGCGCACGGGACAAACCCGGCCTCGGCCGTCGTCGCCGGATTCGAGACGGTCACGGTCAAATCGGATGAGCGGGGACTTGTCGACCTCGCTGACTTAAAGGCGAAAGTTGGGGACGACACGGCAGCACTCATGCTCACGAACCCGAATACGCTCGGTTTGTTCGAGGCGGACATCCTTGAAATTGCCAAAGTCGTCCATGAGGCAGGCGGTAAACTGTACTACGACGGGGCCAACTCGAACGCGATTCTAGGGATCGCCCGTCCTGGTGATATGGGCTTTGACGTCGTCCACTTGAACTTGCACAAGACGTTCACAGGACCGCACGGCGGCGGCGGCCCGGGCTCGGGACCGGTCGGCGTCAAGCGCGACTTGATCCCGTACTTGCCGACACCGATCGTAAAAAGAGCGGATTCAGGTTTTACGCTCGATTACGATCGCCCACAGTCGATCGGACGCATCAAACCGTTCTATGGAAACTTCGGCATCAACGTACGCGCCTACAGCTACATTAAGACGATGGGCGCCGAAGGGCTGACGCGTGTCTCGCGCGAAGCAGTGTTGAACGCCAACTACATGTTCGCCCGTTTGAAGGACGCGTTCGATGTGCCGTACGACACGTACTGCAAGCACGAATTCGTCTTGTCGGGTAAACGTCAAAAAGCACTCGGTGTCCGTACGCTCGACATCGCCAAACGATTGCTCGACTTCGGATACCATCCGCCGACGATCTACTTCCCGCTCAACGTCGAGGAGTGCATCATGATCGAGCCGACCGAGACGGAATCGAAAGAGACGCTCGACGCGTTCTGTGACGCGATGCTCCAAATCGTCAAAGAGGCAGAAGAGAATCCGGAGATCGTTCAGACGGCGCCGCACACGACGGTCGTCAAACGACTCGACGAGACGCTCGCTGCCCGTAAGCCGGTATTGAAGTATGAGCGACGCCAACCATCGTCAATCAACTAAGCCAAAACCCGCTCGCAATTCGCGAGCGGGTTTTTGATTTGTGCCAAGATGAGGGGTTGTGACGATTGTATGAACTAAAAAATGTCTTAAATGTGAATAGTTGAACAAGTGTGTGGACTTGAAACTATATAACTAGCAAACTAGTTATATAAGAGGAGGTGATGAAGATGGAATGGACTTTGAAAACAGACGAAGAACTTCGTGAATCCTTACGTATCTGTCAATTTGATGAGGGAGAGCTCGAGCGACAAGCTGCCTTCCATAAAGGACTGGCAGATCCAACTCGGTTAAAGATCGTCCGCCTGTTAGGCATAGCCCCGATGTGCTTATGTGAACTGTCGAGCGCGCTCGAGGTGCCGAACTCTACGTTGACACATCACCTCCGTTTGCTAGAGCGTGGTGAAGTCATTCGCTCGACACGCTTGGGACGGAACACCGTTTTCCAATTGACAGAGAAAGAAGTGGGTGAACATGTTTGATCGGATTGGAGACTTTATCGCATACGACGTCCTTGATCTAAGTGGCCGTTTCGGTGAAGCTGTACAATTTTTCGTGATGGACGTCGTGAAAATAACCGTGCTGATGAGCATTATGATTTTTGTGATCGGATATATTCGCAGTTATTTCCCTGTAGAAAAAGTTCGCGACTATTTGAGTGGCAAGCGGAAAATTGGCGGATATATTGGTGCCGCTGGTCTAGGCGTCTTGTCACCATACTGTTCCTGCTCGACGATCCCCTTTTTCATCGGGTTCGTGGAAGCGGGTATTCCGCTCGGAATGACGTTCACGTTTCTCATCACGTCACCGATTGTGAATGAAATTTCCATCGTCCTTCTCATCTCGATGTTCGGTTGGAAGATCGCGTTCTTATATGTATTTGCAGGGGTGATGGTCGCATTGTTCGCTGGCCTGCTAATTGAAAAGTTACATCTTGAAAAGTATGTGCAAGACTACGTATATCAAATCAAAAGTCAACAAGTCGCGGTCACGGTTGAGTTATCACAAGCAGATCGTTTAGTGACAGCGCTCAATGGCGTCTATGAGACCGTGAAAAAAGTGGGACCTTATTTATTGATTGGGATTGCAATCGCGGCAGGGTTTCACGGGTTCATCCCGGCCGAGTTCATTATGCGTGTCGCAGGGGGAGATAACTGGTATGGCCCAATCGTTGGAACGTTGATCGGAGTCCCGCTCTATTCCAATGCGATCGGGACGTTGCCAGT
This sequence comes from Exiguobacterium aurantiacum, assembly GCF_001766415.1. GTDB lineage: Bacteria > Bacillota > Bacilli > Exiguobacteriales > Exiguobacteriaceae > Exiguobacterium > Exiguobacterium aurantiacum_A. The sequence goes on from NZ_MKXO01000001.1 coordinate 146,867, forward strand.
CATCGAAGTGCTCGTAGGGAAAGGAATGGCGATCGGAACGGCTCTTGCGTTCATGATGTCGACCGTCGCTTTGTCTGTACCTGAAGGTCTACTGTTGAGCCGAGTGTTGAAGAAAGAGCTCGTCATCATTTTCTTTGTCATTGTGACGTTGGGGATCACGATAATTGGTTACTTATTCAACTTTATACTATGAGGAGGAGTCGAACATGAACATAAAAATTTTAGGGACCGGGTGTCGCAATTGCAAAACGCTGGAGCAAAATGTCGTAGAAGCGCTACGATTAACTGGGAAGACGGCGACGGTTGAAAAAGTGACGGACATCGAGCAAATTATGTCGTATGGAATTATGAGCACGCCTGGCCTCGTCGTCAATGAGGAAATCAAATCGGTAGGGAAAGTTTTAGCACCGAAATCAATCGCTAAATTCTTTTGAACGTTCAATCAAACAAGCGTTGCCCCAACGAATGTTGGAGCAACGCTTGTTTGTGAGGGTCAGTCTTTTTTGACTTTCCCTTTCCAGTTTTTAAATCCGCCTTCAAGCATATAGATGTCGGTGTAGCCATTTTTCATGAGCAGTTTGGCCGCCTGGTTCGTACGTGACTTGCCTTGGCAGTACATGAGGATCGGTTGATCTTTCCGTAGCTCTTTCATTCGAAGTTTCATCTGGCCGACCGGGATATTACGGGCCCCGATGATGTGGCCTCCCTTGTACTCGTTCGGTTCACGGACGTCGATCAATTGTCCTTTGCGGAGCGAAGCGCGAAATTCTTCTTGTTTCATTTTTTTCAAACCACGAGCCGGCATGAAGCGCCAGACGATATATGCGATGAGCGCAGCCCAGAGGATGATGACGAGGATTGTTTCGATTCCCATTGATGTTCTCCCTTTCTCTATTAAGTTTCACCAACATTCATTATAAAGAATTTAAGGTCATGAGACAATGATTGACTAGACGATTTGCCCGTTCTGCTTTCGGTTTTACACGGGTTACGCTAAAATGGAGATTGGAGAACGGAACATAAGGGGAGGCTACGCCCATGCCGACACCGAGTATGGAAGACTACTTAGAACGAATCTACTTACTGATGGTCGAGAAAGGATACGCTCGTGTATCTGATATCGCCGAACATTTAGGGGTGCATCCCTCCTCAGTCACGAAAATGGTGCAAAAGTTAGACCGGGAAGGTTATTTGGTATATGAAAAATACAGAGGCCTGATGTTGACGAATAAAGGGCAGAAAATCGGCAAGCGGCTCGTCGAGCGGCATACGATGCTCGAGTCGTTCCTACGGCTGATCGGGGTCGATGAAGCGCACGTCTATGAGGATGTTGAAGGCATCGAACATCATTTGAGCTCGAACACGCTCGACTGCATGACCCAATTCGTCGAATTCTTCGAAGACAAACCTGAGCTGATGGAGCAGTTTCGACAGTTTCAAGAACTGAATATGACACGGGATGAGTGAAATCGACCGCGATCCGATCGTTGAATCGGATGGTGGTCTTTTTTTAGGCATTCGAAGCGAAAGCCGAACATTAACATCGTTTTATTGAATTAAAGTCTATTTTTAGGGTGATTGTATGATAGAATGGTTGCTGGATAGATAAATGAGGGGGTGACGGCGAACAATCGCCGAAAAATGAACATTCAAATCAAAGGGAAGTTATTTGATGAAGCACAGATTAAACAGCGCGTCGCTGAACTCGCGGAACAGATCGAACGTGATGCGGCCGGGACGCCGATCGTCCTCGTCCCCGTGTTAAAAGGTTCACTCGTGTTCGCCGCTGATTTGATGCGACAGATGAAAGGGAGCGTCCAACTGGACACGGTCGCGACTTCGTCTTACGGGAAAAAGTCGGTCTCGAGCGGGAACGTCCAACTTCGGAAAGACCTCGACCTCGACGTCGAAGGGAAATATGTCGTCATTATCGAGGACATCATCGATACCGGCCAGACGCTCAAGTTTTTGTGTCAGCATATGAAGCTGCATCAACCGGGAGAGTTGAAAATTTGCACGTTGCTCGATAAACCGGCTCGTCGCCTCGTCCAACTTGACGCGGATTATGTCGGATTCGAGATTCCAGATGAGTTCGTCATCGGGTACGGCATCGACTACGCGGAACAATACCGCAACTTACCGTATATCGGATTTGTCGAGACAGACTAAAAGGAGCGCCTCTCGAGGCGCTCCTTTTACATGTTCGCTTTCTTTTTCTTCTTGCCTTTTTTCCCTTCGATGACGGTCAGGTGAGGGGCGTCGCTGCGATGGACGCTCGTGCGCTTCGACAGTTTGGTGACGTTCGAGCCTGGTTTGGTGTTCTTTTTCTTAGCGGCCGCTGCGGACGGTTTGACTTTAGGGCTATTGCCCGGTCGCGCCATCCGTTTTTTCGACGCTTGCGCGGTCTTCCGGTAACGCACGTCCTCGGCCGAAATTTTAGGAGCCATGAAGACCCGGTAAATCACGTAAAAGATTAACCCGAAAATACCGATGAAGAGTAGCTGTCTGAACAATCGACCAGGATCGGTCGCTAACATATGTCCGACTCCGATGAAGCCTAAGATGAACACGATGGTCGCCGCGGTCGAGCCGATTCTTTGTCTGATCATGGTGTTTTCCTCCTCTTTATCCCTCTCTTTGGACGTCCGGTTGACCGAGTTCGGAACGTTCCCACGTCTCGAACGCTTCGATGGCGACGCGGATCTGTTCGTCGTTCGGTTCTCGCGTCGTTAATAGTTGCAATGAAAGTCCTGGTTTACCGAGCACGGATAAAAACCGATGCTCCCGGAAGCGATTGGTGAATTGAAGCACCTCGAACGAGATGCCGATGACGACCGGCAACAGCGCGATCCGGCTGACGAGCCGGACCCAAAGTGGGTCGATCGGGACGACCATATAGACGCCGATGCCGACAAAAACGGTGAACAGGATGAAGCTTGAACCACACCGATAGTGGAGGCGTGAGCTTAAACGGACGTTATCAACGGTGATCGGTCGTCCGGATTCGTAGCAGTTGATAACTTTATGCTCGGCGCCATGATATTGGAAGACGCGTCTGATGAGCGGGGTCAATGAAATCAAGTATAGGTAGCTGAGCAGTAATACTAGTTTAATTCCCCCTTCGAGCAGGTTTTGAATCACGTGACCGGACAGTGCGGGCACGTTTTGGAACATAGCGGCAAGGAGCGCCGGGGTGACGTTGAAGATCAATTTGCCGAAGATGTAAGAAATGACACCGACGATGGCGATCATGATGACCATGAGGATGTTTTGCTTTTGCTCTGGCTTCTCCGTGACGTCTTCGCTCGGGTCGACGTCATAGCGATCGCTCGCGAAGTTCATGTGGGCCGAGCCGTTCTTTAACGACTCGTATAAAGCGACGATGCCACGAAGGAACGGGACTTTTTTCAACGATTGGACCCACGGGACGAGGAGTCGAGGCTGTTTGAACGTCTCGATCGATCCGTCTTTACGCCGGATGGCCGAGGCGCTCTCGGTGCGTCCTTGGAACATGACGCCTTCGACGAGTGCTTGACCGCCGACGGGGATCAACTTTTTATTTTTCATAGGTTCTCCTCGATTCTGACAAGTATATAGTTGAATTATAACGTGATTCGATCGAAAAACGAAACCTCAGGTGACGCAATTATCGCTCTTCGCATAAATTTGTTACAATAAGAAAGACTTGACGAATGAGGGGGAAGGCTTGTGCATATACTTGTCTTGAATGGACCGAATTTGAACTTGCTAGGTAGACGGGAACCGGATGTGTACGGGGATGTCTCGCTGAAAGGCTTGACGGCAGAACTGTTGCTCGAAGCACCGGGAGATGTTCGTCTCACGTTCATCCAGTCCAATCATGAAGGTGAGCTGATCGATGCGCTGCATGAGGCGTATGATTACGCGGGCGTCATCTTGAACGCCGGGGCGTATACGCATACGTCGATTGCATTGCGGGACGCGATTGCCGCTATTTCAGCCCCGGTCGTCGAAGTACATATCTCGAACGTGCATGCCCGTGAGTCGTTTCGTCACGAATCGAAACTTGCCGGTGTCTGCCTCGGCGTCATCAGCGGCTTCGGATTGACGAGCTATACGCTCGCGTTGCATGCACTCATCGAACATTGGAGGAATCGACATGATTGAACGCGTCAACAAGCTACAAGCTCAGTTAGAAATGAACGGGATCGATGGATTGCTCGTGACGAAACGAGAGAACATTCGTTACTTGTCTGGGTTTACCGGGTCGAGTGGGGTCATTTTGATCACAGCGAAGGCGGCGAGTTTCATCACGGACTTCCGCTATACCGAGCAGGCAGCTAGCCAAGTAACCGGTTATGACATCATCGAGCTCGAAACATCGCTCATCAAGTCGGTGTCTGACATCGCGAGCCGAGAAGGGGTGAAGCGTCTCGGAATCGAACAAGATGACATGACGGTCGGGACGTATCGGACGTATGAAAAAGAGGTAGCGGCTGAACTGGTCGAGACGTCAGGGATCGTGGAAAAGCTGCGCTTGATTAAGGACGAGGCAGAGATTAAGATAATGAAGGAAGCTGCGGCGATTGCTGATGCGGCGTTTGCCCACATCCAGACGTTCATTCGCCCGGGACGCACTGAGAAAGAAGTCGCCAATGAGTTGGAGATGTTCATGCGCGGCCAAGGTGCGGATTCGTCTTCATTCGATATGATCGTCGCTTCTGGTCATCGTTCGGCATTGCCGCACGGTGTGGCCAGTGACAAAGTCATCGAAGCCGGTGAACTCGTGACGCTCGACTTCGGAGCGTACTACAAAGGGTACTGTTCGGATATTACGCGTACGCTCGCAGTCGGCGAGATCTCAGACAAATTGCGCGAGATTTATGACACGGTGTTGCGTGCCCAACTGGCAGGCGTGGAAGGGACTCGGGCCGGTATCACTGGCATCGAGGCTGACGCGTTGACGCGTGACGTCATCAAAGAAGCCGGGTACGGCGAGTACTTCGGCCACTCAACCGGTCACGGACTCGGAATGGAAGTACATGAGGCGCCAGGGTTGTCGTTCCGGTCTGACACGGTGCTCGAACCTGGGATGGTCGTCACAATCGAGCCTGGGATCTACATCGCCGGCATCGGTGGCTGCCGTATCGAGGATGATGTCGTCATCACGAAGGATGGAAATGTCCGTCTCACGCAGTCGCCAAAAGAGTTAATCACGATCGAGGCTTGAGTCTCAGCTCATTTTTAGGAGGAAATCACTATGGTATCAGTAAACGATTTAAAGACAGGGTTAACAGTCAAAACATCAGATGGTTCGATTTGGCAAGTCATCGAGTTCCAACACGTCAAACCAGGTAAAGGCGCAGCGTTCGTTCGTACGAAAATGCGCAACTTACGTTCTGGCGCGATTCAAGAGACGACGTTCCGGGGCGGCGAGCGGGTCGAACGCGCTCACATCGAACGTAAAAAAATGCAGTATTTGTATCCGATGGGCGACACGTACGTCTTCATGGATACGGAGTCGTATGAGCAGCTCGAATTGACGGGCGAGCAAGTGAAAGCGGCGCTTCCGTTCATGCTCGAGAACATGGAAGTGAGCATCGCTGATTATAACGGTGAGATCCTCGGGATCGAACTTCCGACGACGGTCGTCTTGACGATCACAGAAGCTGACCCAGGTGTTAAAGGGGATACGGCGTCGAACGTCAAAAAGAACGCTACGGTCGAAACTGGCCATATCATTCAAGTCCCGCTCTTCATCGAGCCAGGTGAAAAAGTGACGGTCGACACACGTACCGGCGACTTCATGGGACGTTATAACGGGTAATACGAGCAGTGTCCATTCAAACGAATGGGCACTTTTTTTGTCGTTGCATTCACTGGTCTGACCAGTTATAGTAGAGTAGAGATTAGTACCAGGTATAAATAGGGGGTTTATTTCATGCAAATCGATCATATTAAAGAGCTGATTGAACTGCTCGACCAGACGTCTATCCATGAGATGGAGCTCGAGACGTCCGAGTTCAAACTGTCATTAAAAAAAGAAACGGCGCAGCAAATCGTCGCGAGCACACCGCTTGCTCAACCGATTACTGCTCCGTTATCTGCACCAGCCGTAGAAGAGAGCGAAGCGCCTCAAGCGGAAGTGAGCAACTTACGTACCATCACATCACCGATGGTCGGAACGTTTTATTCACGCCCGGCCCCGGATAAAGACTCGTACGTCAAAGTAGGCGACCGTGTCGAGACGGGTCAGGTCGTCTGTATATTAGAAGCGATGAAACTGTTCAACGATGTCGAGGCCGAAATCAGCGGGGAAGTCGTTGAAATCCTCGTCGCCGACGGCGATCTAGTCGAATATGGCCAAGCGCTCTTTAGCGTGAAGTGAGGGTGCTATGAAATTACTCATTGCAAACCGCGGCGAGATCGCGGTACGAATCATTCGGGCAGCCAAAGAAATGAATATCCCGACAGTCGCCGTCTTTTCGGAGGCAGATCGTGAGTCGTTGCACGTTCGTCTCGCGGACGAGGCGTATTGTATCGGACCGAACCCGTCGAAAGACTCTTATTTGAATATCCCGAACATCTTGTCGGTCGCTTGTGCGGTCGATGCGACGATGATCCATCCTGGTTATGGATTTTTGGCAGAAAATGCCGAATTCGCCGAGATGAGCGAAGCGTGCGGGATCCAGTTCGTCGGTCCAAGCAGCTATGCGATTCGGAAGATGGGCATTAAAGATGAAGCGAAACGAACGATGATCGAGTCAGGTGTGCCTGTCGTCCCGGGATCGAGCGGTGTCGTGACGGATGATGAGGCGATTGAACTCGCTCGAGAAATCGGTTATCCGGTCATCATCAAGGCGACGGCCGGAGGCGGCGGACGCGGGATTCGTGTCGCTTTCGATGAAGAAGAGCTCATCAAAGGACTCGTCGCGACCCGTAAAGAAGCGAAACAAGCTTTTGGGAACGGTGACGTCTATTTAGAGAAATATATCGAATCGTTCCGTCACGTCGAGGTGCAAGTGCTTGCTGACCAGTATGGGAACGTCATTCATTTAGGAGAACGGGACTGCACGATCCAACGCCGGATGCAGAAACTGATCGAGGAGGCCCCGTCGCCTGCAATCGACGAGGCGACGCGTCAAGCGATGGGAGAAGCGGCCGTCAAAGCGGCGAAAGCGATCCAATATTCGGGCGCCGGGACGATCGAGTTTATTTATGTCCCTGAATCGAACGAGTTTTACTTTATGGAAATGAACACGCGAATCCAAGTCGAGCATCCGGTCACGGAGATGATCACCGGCTTTGATCTCGTCCAAGCGCAACTTGAAGTCGCGCTCGGGCATCCGCTCGCCATCTCACAGGCCGATATCGTCTTTAGCGGTCATTCGATCGAATGCCGCATTAACGCCGAAGACCCGTTCACCGACTTCCGTCCGATGGCCGGCAAGATCGATCAATATATCGTTCCAGGAGGAATGGGGGTACGGGTCGACAGCGGCCTGTTCGCAGGCGCCGTCATCCCGCCGTTTTATGACTCGATGGTGGCGAAGTTGATCGTCCACGCCCCGACGCGTGAAGAAGCGATCGCGAAGATGCTTCGTGCCCTTGACGAGTTCACAGTATCGGGCATTCATACGACGATCCCGTTCCATCAACAAGTCATGGCGCACGAACATTTCCGTAACGGTGCGTTCGACACGAAATTTGTCGAAAAAGAAATGATACTGACGAAATGAGTCGAACGAGGAAGCCCGAACATTATTTCGGTCTTCCTCGTTTTTTGTACTGAATTTGTGAGTGCTTTATGCTAAACTATCACAGTCAACAACCCGCCACTTAACGCCTTGACGGTCCGTTTGAGGTGGGGGCTTGCGTCCATCGAGGACTCGACGGCGCCTCTACCCTCGTAGAGTACGGTTACGCTCGTTCCTGCCCGGTAGTGCGGACGGCGCTCATGCGCCTCCTACCTTCGCGTGGCGGAACATCGGGACGGTTGACCTCGCCCCTTCCATGGGGGTCATGCTCCCGTGGCACCTGTACCGATGTGTTCGATGCCTTTCCGATGCAGGTTCATCGCGCCGACGCGGTCATCATTCGATCGGTACCGGCAGTTCTTGCATTGGAACGTGTGCAGCTTCTTGTCCCGGTTCGCCTTCTCGGTGTGCCCGCATGTCGGACAGGTCTGGGAGGTGTGTCTCGGGTCGACGACGATCACCTTCTGACCGTTCAGTGCGGCCTTGTACTCGAGCATGCGACGGAACTGGTAGAACGCCCACGACACGGAGACGTAGCGGTTTCTCGCCCGCACCTTCTCTGTGGCGGCATGGATGCCGGTCAGGTCCTCCAACACGAACAGCGTGCCCCTCGGGTATCGGTCGACGAGTGCCTTCGTGACCTGATGGTTCACATCGGTCACATAACGGTTTTCTCTCGAGCCGAGCTGTCTCAGCCGCTTGCGGGCCGATGGGGTCTGCCGTCGTTGGAGCTGTTCGCGGGTGGCTTTAAACGTGCCTCGCTTGTGCTTCACCATTCTTCCGTCGTAGAAGGTGGTCTCGCCCTGGCTGTCGTACGTGACCGCCAGGAAGTTGATGCCGAGGTCCACACCGACGATGTTGGTGACGCAAGCGTCGTCGAGTTCGGGGAACGCCTTCGTCACGGGGATGTGTAGGAACCATTTCTCGTGTTTGTGCACCAGTTTGGCTGTGCCGAACCGCCACGTCCCGTTGAAGTACTGCCTCATGCCCTTACGCGCATAGTCCAGCTTGATCCGTCCGTCCAGCGTGTTCACGCTGAACCGGTCCTGGGTGAGCGAGTAGTCGCGGTTCCAGACGAGGTCGTATTCGGGACGATTGAACTCCACACGGGACCACGCGTGCCCGTTCGACTTCGCCGACTTGTACCGAGCGATCACCGTCTTCATGACCGACTGGGCCATCTGGCTCTTCAGGCCGAACCGTTGCCGGAGCTCGGCATAGTGCGAGTCGTTGAGGCTCGCCTGGTTCAGGTCCCTCGTCTCGAAGACGTGTCCCGACAGCCAGTCACAAGCCGACCGGTATGCGTCCATCGTTGCCCTCAGGATAGCCGCTTGAGGGGGCGGGACGAAGAGTTGGACCTTCGCAGTGATGGTGGACATTGGGTTCACCGCCTTTCACTAGAGATAATATTTTTTTCCCGTAGAGAACAGTTTACAAACGAACAACCGGAGAGGATGGGCAAGAGATGAGGCCGGTATCGATAGCGACGTTGTCTGCCAAAACGGACATGCGTGATTCAGTCCCGGCGGCAATTTCTCCCCCACTTATCGTCGGGCTGTGCCCGGAGCACGATCGAAGTAGGGGTATCCTTGCCGATTAAAGATGAAAGCAAGCAAAAGGAGAGTATCTGAATGAAACGTCATGAAGCACGGGAAAAAGCGATTCAAACGCTTTTTCAAATCGAAGTATCAAAACTTGAGGTAGACGAGGCTATCGAATTTGCCCTTGATGGCATGGACTCTGATCCATTCTACGAACAACTCGTCGTTGGAACGTTGGAGAAGAAAGACGAGATCGACGCGTTGCTCATCGAGAACTTAAAGAACTGGCGGCTTGACCGACTCGGAAATGTCGAGCGGACGATTCTCCGCATGGCGACGTACGAGTTGCTCTACGTCGAGACGATTCCGGACAAAGTCACGATCAACGAGGCGGTCGAACTCGCCAAATCGTTCGCCGATGAAGAAGCGGCCAAGCTCGTCAACGGCGTGCTCGGTAACATCATTAAAGCGTAAGCGAAGACAAGCACACGGTCTGTTAAACAAATAGAGAAGACACCACACCAACTACAGAGAAACCTAAGACAATGGGGGATGAGAGAGATGGCAGTAGTGATCGACGGGAAACAAATCGCAGCATCGTATCGGGAAACGTTGAAAGATCAGGTGACAGCTCTTCGGGCGCGCGGCATCACCCCGAAATTAAAAGTCATTTTAATCGGGGACGACCCAGCGAGCCACAGTTACGTTCGCGGGAAAGAGCGAGCGGCCAAAGAGATTGGCATCGACTCGCAAATACTTCGATTTGATGATGACATGACCGAAGCGGATTTACTGAAGCTGATTGATTTATTGAATGAAGATCAAGCGGTACATGGGATTCTCGTCCAACTCCCGTTACCGAACCATATCGATGAATCTCGCGTCATCATGCGGATTTCGCCGGAGAAAGACGTCGATGGCTTCCATCCGGAGAACGTCGGGAAAATGATGCTCGGTCTTGACACGCTGTTGCCGTGCACGCCGCACGGGATTTTACACCTCGTCAAAACGCAGACCGACCTCGTCGGGAAGCATGTCGTCGTCGTCGGGAGAAGCCAGATCGTCGGCAAACCGGTCGGCATGCTGTTTTTGAACGAGTCGTCGACTGTCACGTATTGCCATTCGAAGACGGCTGACCTCGGAGCGATGACGAGACAGGCCGATATTTTGATCGTCGCGGTCGGACGGGCCGGACTCGTCACGGCCGGCATGGTCAAACCAGGTGCGATCGTCATCGACGTCGGTGTCAACCGTGTCGACAATCGTCTCGTCGGGGATGTCGACTATGAAGGTGTCAAAGATGTGGCGAGCGCCATCACGCCTGTACCTGGCGGCGTCGGACCGATGACGATCACGATGCTCATGCATAACACGGTCGAGGTCGCTTCGCGTGGCTAATCCGATTCAAGTGTCCGAAGTCGTCCGTTACGTCAAACGACAGCTTGACGACGATCCGATTTTACAACAAATCGCGGTCGTCGGTGAGATCTCGAACTTTAAACGTTACGCTTCGGGTCATTGCTATTTCACGTTGAAAGATGAGGCGTCTCGTATGAAAGCCGTCATGTTTTCACGTGACGCCAGAACGCTCACGTTCGAACCGACAGACGGGATGAACGTCGTCGTCGTCGCTCGCGTGACGATGTATGAGGCAACGGGTGACGTTCAGCTGTACGTTGAACTGATGCGTCAAGACGGTGTCGGTCTATTGTTTGAACGTTACGAGGCGAGAAAACGCGAACTCGAAGCGAAGGGGTGGTTCGACGCGGAACGGAAGCGTTCGCTCCCGGCCTTCCCTGAACGAATCGGGATCATTACGTCCCCCAAAGGTGCTGCCTTGCACGACATCGCGACGACACTGCGGCGCAGGGCGCCACACGTAGCCATCACGTTCGCCCCGGTTGCCGTCCAAGGTGACTTGGCGGCCCCGCAAGTGGCGAGTGCGATTCGCTGGATGAACGAACGGACGGACTGTGACGTCTTGATCGTCGGCCGGGGCGGCGGCTCGATCGAGGAACTGTGGGCGTTCAACGAAGATATCGTCGTTGAAGCGATTTACAACTCGACGATTCCGGTCATCTCGGCCGTCGGTCACGAAACCGACTTCACGCTTGCCGATTTCGTCGCCGACTTACGTGCGGCCACACCGACGGCTGCGGCGGAACTCGCAACGGCGACGATCGATGCGCAGCGAAAAGACGTCGAGCGTTTGACGATGCAGTTGCAGCGTTCCGTCACGAATCAAATGACAGCTGTGCGCGACCGGCTCGAACGGGCGGCGAACAGCTACGGGTTGAAGTCGCCGCGGTTCACGCTCTCACAAAAGCGGGACCGGTTCGCTCAGGCTGAGATCCGTCTCGAGCAAGGTGTCACCAAACAACTGACGTTCGCCCGCCATCGTCTCGCTCAATCGCAGCAGCGGCTCGATGTCCGGAATTTGGCTCGGGCACTGCGGACGAACGATGAACGGTACCGTCAATTTGAAGGACGACTGAACCGGATTCGGCCGCTCGAACGGCCGACCGAACGCTTTGCCGCGCAGGTCGGCAGGTTGCATGCGGTCAGCCCGCTCGCGGTCCTATCCCGAGGCTATACGCTTACCGAGCAAGACGGGACGTACGTGAAAGATGTCAAACAACTACATGACGGAGTCGTGACGATCCGTTTCCGTGACGGTCATGCCGTCGCGGAAGTGAAGGAGAGACATTATGGCGAAGAAACAAGAAGAACAGACGTTTGAGACGGCGCTAGCCCGACTCGAAGACATCGTGGCGAAACTTGAGACTGGAGAAGTCGCGCTTGAAGAAGCGATGACGCTCTATGAGGAAGGTGTTCGTCTGTCGGCGCTTTGTCAGTCAAAATTGACGGCTGCCGAAAAGAAAATGGACGAAATTTTAGAACTGGACGGTACGCTCCGTGACAAAGGAGGCGCCGTATGAGTCAGTTGATGCTCGATGAGTGGAAACGTGCGGTCGAACAGGCGATGAGTCGTCTCGTTGACGACGCGGCCATGCCGAAGCGACTGTTCGAAGCGATGACCTATTCATTAGAGGCAGGTGGGAAACGGATTCGTCCGGCCCTCCTGTACGCCGTCCTCGATACATACGGCCGACCGATTGAACTCGGTCACGAAGCCGCCGTCGCACTCGAGATGGTACATACGTATTCACTCATTCATGACGATTTGCCGGCGATGGACGACGACGATGTCCGCAGAGGCCGTCCGACGAACCATCGTCAGTTTGATGAAGCGACCGCGATCCTTGCGGGCGATGCGCTCTTGACGGACGCATTTCAAGTGATCACCCGCACGCACGCCGCGCCTGAAAAACTAGTGAGTTTGATTTCACGGTTCAGCGAGGCGGCCGGTAGTGCCGGGATGGTCGGTGGACAGCTAGACGATATGCTAGCCGAGAAACGACAACACGTATCGTTAGAGACGCTTCAGTCGATTCATGCCCGCAAGACCGGGGCGCTGCTCGTCTATGCGCTCGAAGCAGGAGCGATTTTGGCCGATGCGTCCGCAAGCGACCAAGCGGCATTGAAGCGTTTCGGAGCGCATCTCGGTGTTGCGTTCCAAATCCAAGATGACATTTTAGACGTCGAAGGCGACGAGGCGTTGATTGGGAAGCGTGTCGGTTCGGATGAAGGGAACGATAAATCGACGTATCCGAAGCTGCTCGGTCTTGACGGTGCGAAACAAGCGCTCGCTCAAGAAGTCGCACAAGCTGAAGCTGCGCTCGCCGAACTGTCGGTCGCTTCACCTCGTTTGCATGAGCTACTTTACTTTGTCGTCAAACGCAATCATTGACTTTAGGTGACACGATGAGCACATCGTGTCACCTTTGTTTTTCTGTATGTATAGCATATATGGACACATTCTTGTAAAATGTAAGGTACGAATCAGTAATACGACAGGAGAAAGGATGGTCATCATGGACCTGACATCCATTCAAGACCCGTCATTTTTAAAGAAAATGTCGGTGACCGAGATCGAAGCGCTTGGCGCAGACATCAGACGGTTCTTGATTGAAAAATTGGCAGAAACGGGAGGGCATCTCGGGCCGAACCTCGGCGTTGTCGAGTTGACGCTTGCCTTGCACCGTGTATTTGACAGTCCGAAAGATCAACTCGTATGGGACGTGGGGCATCAAGCCTATGTCCACAAAATTTTAACGGGACGGACGAACCAGTTCGACACGCTTCGCCAGTATAATGGCTTATGTGGGTTTCCGAAGCGCTGTGAGAGCGAGCACGATGTATGGGAGACGGGGCACAGTTCGACCTCGTTGTCGGCGGCAATGGGGATTGCCATCGCCAACGAGCTAAAAGGGCGAGCGAATGATCGCGCCATCGCCATCATCGGAGACGGTGCTCTCACGGGCGGAATGGCGCTCGAAGCACTCAATCACATCGGGGCCGAGAAACAAAACGTCATCGTCATTTTAAATGACAATGAAATGTCGATCGCGCCAAACGTCGGGGCGATGCATAATATGCTCGGCCGGATGCGGGCGTCACGTAAACTGAAGCATGCCCGCGAGGAAGTCGAAGCGCTCATCAAGCACATCCCGATTGTCGGAAGTTCGCTCGAACGCAGTGGCGAACGAGTCAAGTATATGTTGAAGTCGGCACTCATACCGGGTACGTTCTTCGAAGAACTTGGCTTCACTTACTTTGGACCGACGGACGGTCACGATTTGAAAGATTTGCTCGAGACACTCGAGTATGCGAAAAAAATTGATGGACCGGTACTCGTCCATGTCATCACGAAAAAAGGCAAAGGCTATCGCCCGGCCGAACTAGACGGCATCGGGACGTGGCACGGTCTCGGACCGTACAAGATTGAATCTGGTGAAGTCATTAAAGGGAAAGTCAAAGGACCGAGTTATTCAAAAGTCGTTGCCGAAACGATTACGAAAGTCGCGGAGACGGATGAGCGTGTGACGTTGATCACGCCAGCGATGAGCGTCGGTTCGAAACTGGACTGTTTCAACAAGCAATTCCCGGAACGCATGTTTGACGTCGGCATCGCCGAGCAACATGCGGTCACGCTCGCCGGAGGTCAAGCGACACAAGGTCTCAAACCGGTCGTTTCGATCTATTCTACGTTCTTCCAGCGCGCATATGATCAGCTCGTGCACGATATTTGCCGCCAAAACTTGAACGTCGTCTTCACGATTGACCGGTCGGGCCTTGTCGGCGCCGACGGGGAGACGCACCAAGGCGTGTTCGATATCGCCTTCATGCGCCATGTGCCAAACATTCGGATTTTGATGGCGAAAGATGAGGAAGAATTGCAACATCTCGTCTACACGGCGTTAAAATACGATGATGGACCGATCGCTGTGCGGTTCCCGCGTGGAGAAGGCATCGGTACCCCGATGAGTGAGACGTTGCGTGAACTTCCGCTCGATGAGTGGGAAGTCGTGGCTGACGGGACGGACGTGGCTATCTTGACGTTCGGGCCGCAAGTACAAGATGCGCTAGAAGTGAGAACGCTCCTCGAAGGACAACGGAGCGTACGGGTCATCAACTGCCGTACGATTAAACCGCTCGACGATGCGATGCTTACCGCGCTCTATGAGGAAGGCATCCCGCTCGTCACGCTCGAAGAGGCCGTTCTTGCCGGAGGATTCGGAAGCAGCGTGCTCGAGCATGCGAGTGATGCGAGACAGTTCCCGCGCGTCCTTCGTCTAGGGATTCCGGACCGTTATATTGAACATGGCGCGGTCAATCAACTGCTAGAAGAGATCGGGCTCAGACCATCTCAAATCGCGGAATCGGTAGAGCAGTTCATTCAAATGACAAATCGACAGAATGTGTGAGGAATTATGGAAAAACGAAATAAAACAAGATTAGATGTATTGCTCGTCGATCGCGGATTAGCGGAGACGAGAGAGAAAGCGAAACGGGCCGTCATGGCCGGAATCGTATACAGCGGGACGGAGCGGCTCGATAAAGCCGGCGATAAAGTGTTTGACGACATCCCGCTCGAAGTCAAAGGGCAGACAATGCCTTACGTCGGCCGTGGCGGGCTAAAGCTTGAAAAAGCACTCCAAGTGTTCCCGCTCGACGTCTCCGGGCGGATCGGGATCGATATCGGCTCGTCGACGGGTGGTTTTACCGACTGTGCCCTTCAAAACGGGGCGACGCAAATGTATGCGGTCGACGTCGGTTACAATCAGTTGGCTTGGAAGCTTCGGAGCGACGAACGTGTCGTCGTCATGGAACGGATGAACTTTCGGCACGCGACGAACGAGCAGTTCCCGATTCAACCCGACTTTGCGACGATTGACGTCTCGTTCATCTCGCTTCGGCTGATGATTCCGCCGTTAAAACAAATTTTAAAACCGGACGGTGTCGTCATGGCGCTCATCAAGCCTCAATTTGAGGCCGGTAAAGCGGATGTCGGAAAAAAAGGCATCGTTCGGGACCGGTCGATTCATGAACGCGTCGTCAATGAGATGGTCCGCTACTTCGCATCTGAAGGGTTCTGGGTCGAAGGGCTCGACTTCTCACCGATCACTGGCGGTGACGGCAATATCGAATTCTTGCTGTTCGCCCGTTACACGGGGATCGGTGGGGTCGAACCAGCTCTCGACGTGTCAGCGGTCATCGACAAGGCACATACTCAACTGAAGAAAACCGTATGAACAGCTGCAGACGATTTGTCTGCAGCTGTTTTTAAAGGTGGTTGCTCACCATATCTTTCCTTTTCAACCTTGGAATGGTAGACCTTTTTTCGTCAATACTTTAGAATGATACTGTATATGTGAAACGAAAAATGAGGTGTCAGGGCGTATGAACAAAGGACAACGATTGATTAAAATTCGAGAAATCGTTACGAATCGTGAAATTGAGACCCAAGATGAACTCGTGGACGAACTCCATCGGTCTGGTTACCCAGTGACGCAGGCGACAGTGTCGCGTGACATTAAAGAACTTCATCTCGTCAAGGTGCCGCTCAACGACGGCCGCTATAAGTATAGTCTGCCGGCCGACCAGCGCTTCAACCCGTATGGCAAGATGAAACGGATACTCGGAGACAGCTTCGTCTCAGTCGACTCGGCCCAAAACTTGGTCGTCATGAAAGTGTTGCCCGGTAATGCGGACGCGATCGGCGTCTTGATTGACCACTTGTCATGGGATGAATTAATCGGGACAGTGTGCGGGGATGATACGATCTTGATGATTGCACGGGATGAGGACCAGGCGAAGCAGATCATCGAACGACTACTCGGAATGTTATGAGGTGAATTATCAGATGTTAGCAGAACTATCGATCAAACAATTTGCGATCATCGATGAATTGAACGTCACGTTCAAGCGCGGGATGACCGTATTGACCGGAGAGACCGGGGCGGGAAAATCAATTCTCTTGGATGCGATCGGACTGCTCGTCGGAGGACGAGGTTCGAGTGAATTCGTGCGTTACGGTCAAGATAAAGCGGAAATCGAAGGGCTGTTCGTAGTCGAACCCGATCACTTGATCATCGAGGCGGCGACGCAGTACGGAATCGAGATCGAGGAAGGGACCGTCATTTTGCGCCGTGATTTACATAGTAGCGGTAAGAGTGTGTGTCGTGTCAACGGCAAAATGATGCCGCTGTCGACGTTGCGTGAGTTGGGACGTCTCTTGGTCGATATTCATGGACAACACGAGCACCAACATTTGATGGATGCCGAGCATCATCTCGGCATATTGGACAGTTTCGGCGAAACGGATCTGGCCCCGTTGTTAGCGCGTTATCACGAGACGTACACCGATTGGAAACGTGTCGCTGATGAACTGAAACGACTCAGTCAGAGCGAGCAGGAATTGGCCCAACGAATGGACTTATTATCGTTTCAAACGAATGAAATCGACGCGGCCGAGCTCAAAGTCGGGGAAGAGCAGGCGTTGACTGAAGAACGGAACGAACTTGCAAACTTTGAACGGATTCATCAGCACGTCCGCTTGTCCTACGACGCCGTTGCGGACGAGGGGAAAGGGATTGATCAAATCGGCATCGCGATGCGGGAGATGGAAGAAGGTTCGGCGCTCACGGCATCACTTGCGCCGATGGCCGAGATGATCTCGAACGCATACTTCCTGCTTGAAGACGCCAAGTTCCAATTGCGCGACCAACTCGATTCGCTTGAATTTGATCCGATCCGGCTCGATGAGATTGAAACGCGCCTCGCGTTGTTCCAACAATTGAAACGGAAATACGGGGCGACGATTGACGACGTCATCACGTACGGAGAAAAAATCACAGAAGAGTTAAAAACGATGACAAATCGGGAAGAACATCTTCAAGAAATAACAGATCGTCTCGACAGGCTCGAACATTTGATGCGTTCGGCCGGCCTCGAGTTGTCGGCAGCAAGGAAACGAGCAGCCGGCGAGCTTGAGAAGGCAATTCAGCGTGAGTTGAAAGAGCTCTATATGGAGAAGACGAAGTTTGAGGTCCGATTCAAAGAAGTGTCGTGCAAGGCGGACGGGCTCGATCAAGTCGAATTCTATATGATGACGAACGTCGGAGAGCCGTTCAAGCCGCTAGCGAAAGTCGCCTCAGGCGGAGAGCTATCACGGGTCATGCTCGCGTTAAAATCGATTTTCTCAAGGACGGTCGGTGTCGCGTCAATTATTTTTGACGAAGTCGATACGGGTGTCTCGGGACGGGTTGCCCAAGCGATGGGGGAGAAGATTTTCCGCTTGTCGGTCGGTTCACAAGTGCTTTGTATCACGCATTTGGCCCAAGTGGCCGCCATGGCGGATCATCACTTGTATATTACGAAGACCGAGACGGACGAACGGACGAAGACAAACGTCGCCGCGCTTAGCCATGAGGACCGCATCGATGAACTCGGAAGAATGATTGCCGGTGCGCAAATGACCGATCTGACGAAACAGCATGTGGAGGAGCTGCTTGATATGTCCCTCCAATTAAAACGGAAGTTTATCGAAGGAGTGTCTTAATTGATTACATTATGCATTGCGGACGACAATCGTGAAATCGTCGACTTGTTGACTCGACAACTTGAGTCCGAGTCCGACTTGAAAGTCGTAGGGACCGCTTTCGACGGCGAAGCATGCTTAGACGTCGTCAAGACACACCAGCCGGATGTGCTACTGCTAGATATCATCATGCCGCATCTTGACGGGATCGGTGTGCTAGAACGGCTTCAAGTAGACTTTCCGAACACGAAGCCGGAAGTGATCATGCTCAGCGCTTTCGGGAAAGATGAAGTCACGAAACAAGCCGTTCAACTGGGTGCTTCTTATTTCTTGGTCAAACCGTTCAACATTCAACAACTGATCTCTAAAATTCGCGAGCTGGCTGCGGGTTCAAGCCGCGAGTTCGAGCCGATGTCGCCAGAAGAACTCGATATCTCGCTCTTGTTGCAACAGCTCGGCATCTCGCCGCGGATCAAAGGATTTAAGTATATCCGCCAAGCGGTCGTCTATGTGAGGGAGCGGCAAGAACTTTTAGGGTTGATCACAAAGGAATTGTATCCGATGATCGCCAAAGAACATGAGACGACGTCGTCTCGGGTCGAGCGGGCGATGCGTCACGCGATTAAGACGGCTTGGGAAAATGGGATGCGGGATCACGAGATGTTTGACGGTCGTCCGGAGCGAGAGCGCAGCCCGAAAAACTCAGAATTTATTTCGTATTTCGTAACGTACCAATCGTTCAAACAACAGTGAAGGAGTCAGGGGAATCCCCCTGATTTCTTTTCTTTTTTTATAAAGAAAGCGCTTGCATTTTTGATGATTCTTGTTATAATAAAGGTGTACCAAGTTACTTGTACGAGCGTCAGATGAACGCTTTCTAACATGTTCCGGAACAGGTTAGAGCAAGAAATCATCTCGGCTCGCTATCCGTTAATAGCTCAGAGGTGCGAACGACATCTCAAATCGTTATTGTTCCGACGAGAGGTCGCGACATTCGCTCATTTGCGAGACGATTCCGACATCGGTTCGAAGCTAGGGACCCATGTCAGGGTAAAACGAATCGTTCAGTTGACCAAAAGGAGTGTTGTCAATCGTTGAACATCTCATGGCAAGCGTTCGACTTCACAATGGATGGTTGGACATGACCCGATGAACATTTGTTAGTAACTCGAATGAGTACGTTTCCGTTCACGCAAGACGGCAGTTACTAATTTCTTTCAAACTTCTTCATTAAGAAGACCATTGGATCTCATGTCAAAGCAGTATAGCAAGTCTGAAAGGAGATCATCCGTAGTGATCACAATTCAATATGAATAAAAAGGTTCCGCACTTGAAATGAAGTCAAGTTAGGGAACCTTTTTTTTGTGTGTTCAAGAATCTATTCGTGGGACTTTTCCTGTCTTTTTGTCGCGATTAAAGATATACCCTGCAACGAAACCGATACCGCCCATTGCCAGTAACAGACCGAACGTTCCTTGCAACATCGATGCTGCAGCAACCGACTCGATCCATGTGAATGGGGCACTCGTTTTTAAAAAGAAGCTGTCACGTAAAAGCTTGATGCCGTAAACGCCGAATAGGCCTGGGATGATTAGGATCAGAAGCGCGATCACACGCATAGTATCTCCTCCTTTTCCACTCATTATTTTAACAGAAAACGAGAGCGGAGACACTGCCTTTTTCGAAGAGTTGCGAAAAGGAAGGCGGTTGAGTAGCATGAATATAGATTAGGAAAATGGGGGATTTTAAAAATGAATAAACGATTGTTGATTGTCGGAGCGGGGAAAGGCGGGACCGAGGTGCTCAAGATGCTCCTTGATTCCCCGCTCGTCACCGTCGCTGCCGTCATCGACTCGGACATAGAGGCAGAAGGATTGAAGCTTGCACGGAGTTGGGGGATCCAGACTTCGAGCGATTGGCGCGCGTGTGCCGACAAAAAAGTCGACTTTGTGATCGAGACGACCGGACAGAGCGAGACGTTCGTTGAACTGAAGGACCACTTTTCGGAGGCGGTCGTGCTACCAGGCGAGTTTATCCGGATCGTCGTCGAGCGGCTGAAGCAGAACCAACAGATGCTCGAAGCGATCATCGACTGTACGAGCGAGGCGATCTCGGTCGCCGACCATAACGGGAATACGATTTTAATCAATCCGTCCTATACCCGCTTGACCGGATTTAAAAAAGAAGATGTCGTTGATAAACCGGCGACGGCCGACATTGGAATGCAGGAGAGCGTGCACTTGAAAGTTTTATCGACCGGTCAAGGCGTACGTGATATTCGGATGCAGATCGGGGCGACGCGCCGAGACATCCTCGTCAACGCCGAACCGATTGTGGTCGAAGGGAAGCTGCGCGGTTCCGTCGGCGTCATTCGCGACGTGTCCCAAATTCGGGCGTTGCGTGATGAGTTGAAGGAAGCGAAGACGCGGATTCGCAACTTGGAGGCGAAATATCAATTTACAGATATCATTGCGACGAGCGAAGCGATGCGCTTCGTCATCGAACAAGCCCGCCTAGCGGCACTCACGCCGGTCACCGTGCTCATACGCGGCGAGTCCGGAACCGGCAAAGAACTGTTCGCCCACGCCATCCACGGCGAATCGCCGCGGAAGTTTAAAAAGTTTGTCCGGGTCAACTGTGCAGCCATCTCGCCGACGCTGTTAGAGAGCGAACTGTTCGGGTATGAGGATGGTGCGTTCAGCGGGGCAAGGCGCGGCGGGAAAGTTGGCTATTTCGAGGAGGCGGACGGCGGATCTTTGTTTTTAGACGAGATTGGCGAACTCCCGGTCGACGTTCAAGTCAAGCTGCTCCGTGTCCTCCAAGAACATGAAGTCGTTCGAGTCGGGGGCACGAACGCGATCCCGGTCGATGTCCGGATCATCGCGGCGACGAACGCGAACTTAGAACAGAAAGTGGCGGATGGGACGTTTCGCGAGGATTTATATTATCGGATCAACCGGATGCCGATCCACATCCCGCCGCTCCGTGACCGACTTGAAGAGATCGAGCCGCTTTGCGAGCGGATCATCCGTAAACTAAATCAAGAGTACGGTCGACTCGTCCACGGGGTCGATCAAGCTGCGATTGAACTATTAAAGAGTCAATACTGGAAAGGGAACGTCCGTGAGCTTGAGAATGTGATTGGCCGGGCGATGATTTATATGGCGAGTTCTGAGCAATGGATCGCTCCCCATCACCTTCAACTATCGACACGGACCGTCACGGCGCGATCAGTCGAAGCCGTATCGCTTCAAGACGCCGTCGCTCGCTATGAACGAGATTTGATCGACCGGGCGATCGCTGAAGCGGACGGGAACAAATCAGAAGCAGCGCGGCGGTTACACATCTCGATCCGGACGCTGTATAATAAACTTGAACGTCTGCAGTAATATGCATGCATAATTCTGCTTACTATGCAATGTATTGCAGGGTGGCTCTTTGTTTAAAGCGCTTTCAAAAATGGAAACAAACTTGCATAATATAAAGTGTAGACAGGTTAGGGGGGACAACGATGAACTTTGACAGGATGCTCGAACGGGCAAAACGGTTAGATGGATGTACCGTGTCGATTGCTGGGGCGGCCGACGTGGAAGTGATCCGCGCCGTCAAACTTGCGACCGACCATGGATTGTCACGATTTATCCTATTCGGTGACGCCCGGGAGATTAAACGCTTGTGTGATGAACATGACATTGCCGAGTCGACGATCGATATTTTGCACGTCAAGGGAGAAGCCGATATCGCCAAACGAGCGACGCTCGCGGTTCGCAACGGTGAAGCTGATGTCCTCATGAAAGGAATGGTGTCGACCTCGGTCTTCATGAAGGCGGTGCTCAGTCGGGAGTCGGGACTCAGGACGAGCCGGACGCTAAGCCACGTCGCCTTGTTCCAAATTCCAAATCGGGAGCGGTTGATCGGTGTGACCGACGCGGCGATCCATATCGCTCCGACGCTCGAAGAAAAAGTCGATATCATTCATAATGCGGTCGGCGCGATGCGAGACATCGGTTACGAGTTGCCGCGTGTCGCTGCAATCGCGGCAGTTGAAGTGGTCAATCCGCAAATGACCGCGACGATGGACGCCGCGCTCCTTGCCCAGATGAACCGGCGCGGCCAAATCAAGGGTTGCGTCGTCGATGGACCGCTCGCACTCGACAACGCCGTCGACATGATTGCCGCCAAACAAAAAGGGATCGCTAGTGAAGTTGCCGGACAAGCCGACCTATTGCTCGTCCCATACATAGAGGTCGGCAACGTCCTTTATAAATCGATCATGTACTTCGCCGGGGCCAGCGTTGCGGCGATCGTCGTCGGGGCCAGTGCCCCCGTCGTCTTGACGAGCCGGGCCGATACGGCCGAGGCGAAACTTTATTCGCTCGCGTTCGCCCTACTGCACGCTAAAAAATAACTGATGACTCAGGAGGAATAAAAAATGATGGAAACAAACATGGAACCACGCTTTCGAATTTTTGACGTATTGCAGGCTGAGGACTATGAACAGATCGTATTTTGCCAAGATCAAGCATCAGGCTTGAAAGCGATCATCGCGATTCATGATACGACGCTCGGACCAGCCCTCGGCGGACTGCGGATGTGGAATTATACATCAGAAGAAGAGGCGCTCACAGACGTGCTACGTCTCGCCAAAGGGATGACGTACAAGAATGCGGCGGCGGGACTTAACCTCGGCGGCGGGAAAGCCGTCATCATCGGGAACGCGAAGACGGACAAATCGGAAGCGTTGTTCCGTGCCTTTGGCCGTTACGTCCAGTCGCTCAGCGGTCGCTACATCACGGCTGAAGACGTCAACACGACCGTCGCCGATATGGACTTCATCCATATGGAGACCGACTACGTGACGGGCGTCAGCCCTGCGTTTGGCTCGAGCGGCAACCCGTCTCCTGTTACCGCGTACGGTGTCTATCGCGGCATGAAAGCGGCCGCGAAGTGGAAGTTCGGTTCCGACTCGCTCGCCGGCAAGACGGTCGCCGTCCAAGGTGTCGGGAACGTCGCCTATAACTTGTGCCGCCACTTGCATGAGGAAGGCGCGCATCTGATCGTCACGGACATTAACGAAGACGCGCTCAAACGGGCCGAGACGGACTTTGGGGCGACAGTCGTCAAACCGGATGAGATTTATGCGGTCGAGTGTGACATCTTCGCGCCATGTGCGCTCGGTGCGGTCATCAACGATGCGACGATCCCGCAACTGAAAGCTCAAATCGTGGCCGGTGCGGCCAACAACCAACTCGCTGAAGACCGTCACGGCGACGTGTTAGAGGAGCGAGGCATCTTGTACGCACCAGACTTCGTCATCAATGCCGGCGGTGTCATCAACGTGGCCGATGAGCTCGAAGGGTACAACCGCGAGCGGGCCATGAAGAAAGTCGACTTGATTTATGACAACATGCAGCGTGTGTTCGAAATCGCTGAACGGGACGGGGTACCGACTCACGTCGCGGCAGAGAAGATGGCCGAAGAGCGCATCCAGATGATGTCGCGCTCGCGCAGCCAGTTCTTGAAAGTCGAAAAAAGCCTGTTAGGTGGGCGCTAACATGACGAGACAGCTCGTTCTAGCGATCAACCCGGGATCGACGTCAACGAAAGTCGGTTTATTTGAGGGCTCAGACGAAATTTTGTCGAAAACGGTCCGCCACGGAGAAGATGTCACAGGATTGTCACTCCCGGAACAATTGCCTCACCGGGAGCAAGAAGTACGGGACTTGTTAATTGAATCGGGCATCGCCGGCGAATCGTTGTCGGCGATCGTCGGTCGCGGCGGACTGCTCGCCCCAATGACTTCGGGGACGTATGCCGTCAATGAACTCATGCGCGAAGATCTCACGAGCGGGCGTTACGGCGTGCACGCATCCAACTTGGGCGGCTTGATCGCCTATAAGCTCGGAGAATTATTTCAAGTACCGAATTTTATCGTCGACCCGGTAGTCGTCGACGAGATGCATGACCTCGCTCGAGCGACGGGCATGCCGGAAATCAATCGACGGAGCATCTTCCACGCCTTGAATCAAAAAGCCGTGGGCAAGCGCTTCGCAGCAGAAAATGGAAGCGATTACAACGAGCTCAACTTGATTATCGCGCATCTCGGGGGCGGCATCACGGTCGGGGCGCACGCGTCCGGGAACGTCATCGATGTGAACAATGGACTCGATGGGGACGGTCCGCTCGCACCGGAACGAGCCGGCTCGATTCCTGTTGGACAGGTAGTAGAACTATGTTATAGTACCAGGTATAATAAAAACGATATGAAACAGAAAATCGTCGGTCGCGGTGGACTGTATGCGCACCTCGGAACGGTCGACGCCATCGAAATCGAAGACCGGATGACGGCAGGTGACGATAAGGCCGCACTTCTCTATGAGACGATGGCGTACCGAGTCGCCCAAGAGATCTCCAAGCACGGGGCCACGCTGTCAGGGAACGTCGATGCCATCATCTTGACGGGCGGGATCGCCTACTCGGATTGGCTGACCGGGAAGATCAAAGACCGGGTCGGCTACTTGGCACCCGTCCACGTCTATCCGGGTGAGGATGAATTGAAGGCGCTCACGGAAGGGGCCCTTCGGATCATCCGGCAAGAAGAAGCTGTAAAAGCATATGAGGGGGATACACATGGCACGAGAATTTGATGTCATCGTCATCGGCGGCGGACCTGGTGGTTACGTCGCCGCGATCAAAGCGGCGCAGGCCGGTAAGCACGTCGCGATCGTCGAGGCGGAAAAACTAGGCGGGACATGTCTACATAAAGGCTGCATCCCGACAAAAGCGCTCTTGAAGGCAGCGCACGTCTATCAAACGGCGAAACATGGCGAAACGTATGGCGTAGAAGTCGGGACGGTCACGTTCAACATGGGACGGGCACAAACGTTCAAACGAGAGCTCGTCTCCGGCCTTGAGAAAGGCATCGAGCACTTGATGAAGCAAGGGAAAATCGAAGTGTTCCGCGGCAAAGCCTCGATCTTGGGACCGAGCATCTTCTCGCCCCAACCGGGAACGGTCGCGGTCGAGGATGAAACCGGCGAGTCGGAGCTGTTGTTGCCGAACCAGTTGATCATCGCGACGGGATCGATCCCCCGGGAGCTCCCAGGGTTGCCGTTCGATCATGAGCGCATCCTCAATTCAGACGACTTGCTCCAGTTCGAGCAGTTGCCGACGTCCATCGCCATCATCGGAGGCGGCGTCATCGGCGTCGAATGGGCGTCGATGCTGATCGACCTCGATGTCGACGTGACGCTGATCGAGGTCGGCGAACGTCTGTTACCGCTCGAAGACAAGGCCATCTCGCGAGAAGTCGAGCGACTGCTCAAGAAACGCGGCGTGCGTGTGAAGAAAAATGTGACGGTCGACCCGGAACGCACGACCGTGTCAGCGGACGATGTCGCGCTCGCGGTCGGTGACGAAGAGATCACGGTCGACTGTGTGCTCGTCTCGATCGGTCGGATCGCGAATACGGAAGACCTCGGGCTGCAGAACACGTCGATCATCGTCGAGAACGGCGTCATCCAAGTCGACTCGCAATATCGGACGAAAGAACGTCACATCTTTGCGATCGGCGACTGCATCGGTAAACTCCAGCTCGCCCACGTCGCGTCAGCTGAAGGTGTCAAAGCGGTCGAAGCGATTCTCGGTCAAGAACCGACACCGCTCGACTACAACGTCATCCCGCGCTGTGTGTACGGTGTACCCGAAGTCGCATCGGTCGGATTGACCGAAGAGGCGGCAAAAGCAGCGGGACACGTTGTCAAGACGGGGACGTACCGTTTCAACGGTCTCGGAAAAGCCCGGATCGAAGGACAAGCCGACGGATTCGTCAAGCTGATCTCAGATTCGGACACTGACGACCTGCTCGGAGTCCACATCGTCGGACCGAAAGCGACAGAACTGATCACGGAAGGCGGGCTCGCCCTCGTCTTGAACGCGACGGCTTGGGAGATGGGTCAGCTCGTCCACCCGCACCCGGCACTGAGCGAAGCATTCCAAGAAGCGGCGCTCGCCGTGGACGGGTTACCGATTCACGCCTAAGGAGGAAACAGGAAATGGAACAAATGACTGTGAATTCATATGAAGAGCTTGGCTTGTCGAAACAAGACCTCACCGCGATGTTTGAGACGATGGTCCGGGCCCGTAAAATCGATGAACGGATGTGGAAATTGAACCGAGCCGGGAAAATCCCGTTCGTCGTCTCGTGTCAAGGACAAGAAGCGGCCCAAGTCGGGGCGGCGTTCGCCCTCGAGAAAGGGACCGACTACATCCTCCCATACTACCGGGACGTCGCCGTCGTCTTGCATTTCGGTCAGACGGCGCGTGACTTGATGTTGTCGGCGTTCGCCAAAGCGGAAGACCCGAACTCGGGCGGCCGGCAGATGCCAGGTCACTTCGGCTCGAAACAACTTCGCATCGTGACGGGGTCGTCTCCGGTGACGACGCAAGTGCCGCACGCGGTCGGTGTCGCACTCGCGGCCAAACTGAAAAAAGAAGAGCTCGTCACGTTCGTATCGTTCGGTGAAGGCTCGTCGAACCAAGGGGACTTCCACGAAGGGGCAAACTTTGCCGGCGTGCATAAACTTCCGGTCATTTTGTTCTGTGAGAACAACAAGTACGCGATCTCGGTACCGCTGTCGAAGCAACTCGCCTGCGAGCGCGTCTCGGACCGGGCGAAAGGATACGGGATGCCAGGAGTGACGGTCGACGGGATAGACCCGATCGCCGTCTACGTCGCCGTGAAAGAGGCGCGCGCCCGCGCACTCCGCGGAGAAGGGCCGACGTTGATCGAGGCGGAAGTCGAACGGCTCGTGCCGCACTCGTCAGATGACGATGACAAGGCGTACCGCTCGTCAGAAGAACTCGCCGAACTGAAAAACCGCGACGGGATTCAGTTGTTCCGGAAGCGATTGCTCGAAGATGGCGTCGCAACCGAGGCCGAACTCACAGACATCGAGACGAAAGTCGACGTCGAAGTGAACGAAGCGACGACGTACGCCGACAAGGCGCCTTATGCGTCACCGGAATCGACGATGGACCACGTGTACGAGGGGGATAACTGATGAAAACGTTTATTGAAGCGATCAACGAAGCAATCCATGAAGAGATGGAACGCGATGAGAACGTGTTCGTGCTCGGTGAGGACGTCGGCGTCCGCGGTGGTGTCTTCCGGGCGACGCAAGGCTTGATTGAAAAGTATGGTGAGGACCGTGTCATCGATGCTCCGCTCGCTGAAAGTGCGATCGCAGGCGTTGGGATCGGTGCGGCCATGTATGGGATGCGGCCGATCGCCGAGATGCAGTTCGCCGACTTCATCATGCCGGCCGTCAACCAAATCGTGTCCGAGGCGGCGAAAATCCGTTATCGCTCGAACAATGACTGGACGTGCCCGATGGTCATCCGGGCGCCGTTCGGGGGCGGGATCCATGGCGCGCTCTATCATTCACAGTCGGTCGAGGGCATGTTCAACTCGACGCCTGGTTTGAAAGTCGTCATCCCGTCCGACCCGGTCGACGCCAAAGGACTGCTCAAGGCGGCGATCCGTTCGAACGATCCTGTCCTCTTCTTTGAGCATAAACGGGCGTACCGCTTGTTAAAGGCGGACTTACCGACTGACGACTATACGGTCGAGATCGGCAAGGCCGCCGTAAAACGCGAAGGCGACGACGTGACGATCATCACGTACGGCCTCTGTGTCCATATGGCCCAAGAAGCCGCGAAGACGCTCGAGGCAGAAGGGATCAGCACGCATATTTTGGATTTACGCACGGTCTATCCGCTCGATCAAGACGCGATCGTCGAAGCCGTCAAGAAGACGGGTAAAGTCCTGCTCGTGACCGAAGACAACAAAGAAGGCAGCATCATCGGGGAAGTTGCAGCCATCATCGCCGAGAAAGCGCTGTTTGAACTCGATGCGCCGATCGAGCGCTTGGCAGGGCCGGACGTGCCGGCGATGCCGTACGCGCCACCGATGGAGAAGTATTTCATCGTATCCCCTGAAAAAATTGCGGAGCGGGCCCGTCAGCTCGCTGCGTTTTAAGGAGGGGTCTTATGGAACAGACGATCAAGATGCCACAACTCGGGGAAAGTGTGACCGAAGGGACGATCACGACATTCCTCGTCAAGCCGGGCGACCGGGTCGAAGAGTATGAACCACTCGCTGAAGTCATGACCGATAAAGTGACGGCCGAGATCCCGGCGACGAGTGCTGGGATCATTAAAGAGCTGTTGATTGGTGAAGGCGATACCGTTAGCGTCGGCACGCCGGTCTTGACGATGGAAGTCGCAAGCGCTACCGATGAGCCCGCCGAAGTGACAACTGAAGACACGAAGCAGCCGGAACAGGCTGCGGTCGTCGCGACCGTTCCTGTTTCCGCGCCGCCGCGTAATAGAAGCGCGAACGGGCGTTTCTCACCGGCCGTCATCCGTCTCGCGAGTGAGAATGATATCGATTTGAATCAACTCGACGGCTCAGGACTCGGTGGCCGGATCACGCGCAAAGACGTCCTTCGTTACTTATCGGAAGGTCGTCCGCGTCAACCGGAACCGGCGACGCAAGTACCGGTTCAAGAGACGATGACGCAAGTGAAGCTCGATGTGCCAGAAACCGTCACGAAGCCTGTCGTCGCGCCAATGACCGCTTCGACACCGAGTGAATCGTCAGACCGTATTGAGATGATCCCGACGGCGGGTGTCCGTCAAGCGATCGCGAGCAACATGGTCCGCTCGAAGCACGAGGCACCGCACGCGTGGCTCATGATCGAAGTCGACGTGACGAACCTCGTCGAGGCGCGCGCCAAATTGAAAGATGAGTTCTTCGAACGGGAAGGCGTCAAGTTGACGTTTATGCCGTTCTTCATGAAGGCGGCGGTCGAGGGTCTGAAGAAACATCCGATGATGAATTCGGAGTGGGCCGGGGACCATATCAAAGTCCATAAAGATATCCATCTATCGGTCGCCGTCGCGGCGAACGATGCGCTCTACGTCCCGGTCATCAAGCATGCGGACGAGAAGAACATCAAAGGGCTCGCCGTCGCGCTTCAAGACGTCGCCGGCCGTGCCCGCGCGAACCGCTTGAAAGCCGACGAGATGCGTGGCGGCACGTTCACGATCAACAATACGGGCGCTTTCGGATCGATCCAATCGGCCCCGATCTTGAACTACCCGCAAGCGGCGATTCTCTCGGTCGAATCGATCGTGAAGCGTCCCGTCTGGGTGAACGGTATGTTCGCGGCACGCGACATGGTCAACTTGTGCATGTCGGTCGATCACCGCGTCCTCGACGGTCTCGTCGCCGGACAGTTTTTACAGGCGATTAAACAGTCGCTCGAATCAATCGACCCGAACACGTACACACTTTATTGATCCAAAAAGGAGCCACGGACGCATGTCCGTGGCTCCTTTCGTTAAATTGACCGTTCAATCAATGACTCGATGTCGCGGCGAATGCGTTCGGGTGAAGATAAGTCGGCCTGTGAGTAACTGAGCCGATGTGTCGACTCATCGGTCCCGGTTAAGTCGGCGAATAGACTGCCTAAACTATGAACGCTCTTGTCGACTTGGATCAACAAGTCGAGGCTCGTCTCGTCTTGCAGCAAGATGACCTCGAGTTCGTCGAGCCGACGTCCGAAACTTGTGCCGTTCGGCGAATACTCGAGCTCTTGAGCGATCGGGAGTCGTCCCGAGCGATGTCTGGCCGGCAGCATCTCGGTATCGGCTTTTTTCAAGCGGAAACCGATATCGTCGAGCACGTCGAGGATGACTTGCTGCTCGCGGTTCGGTTTGACGAGAATCGAATCCTCGTCTTTCGGGTCGACCGCTTGGGCGATATCGAGGCCGGTCTCGATCCATGTCTTCGATTGGCTGACGGATATCGGTGTGTTGAACGGCACCTCGATCGTGAACGGGATCTCTTTCACTTCGTCCGGTCCGATCATGAACGGCGCCTCGTTCAACAAGATTTTTTCGATTGTGAACGTCGAATACGTCGTCTTGTCGTTGACCTCGTGCTTGTAGAGCGTATTGAAGAAAATGTAGATACGGTCGACCGATTGTTCGACGTTGCCGCCTTTGATGTGGACGACCCCGTCGAGCGTACCGCCGGGAACACAACTGTTCTCCGCCAGGCGCGTATCGACAGTCGCAGCCCCGATTCCAATCGATGAAAGTAACTTTTTAAACATATAATGATCCTCCTTTGACGTTTGCACGTGTTCGTGTAATAGTATGTACGGATGCACGTTTAAAAAGTTTCGCAACTACTTAAAAAAAGGATGAATCAAGTGGAATATACAGATTTGATGGAACGGCTCAACGGTCTGATCGAAGATGGGGAGCTTGTGACGGCGACAATCAGTCAACCACGTCAAAAATCGAGCGATTTACGCCGGGTGAAACTGAAGCCGGTATTGTTGAAAGATGAGTACCACATACAGTTTGAATACCAATTTGAGCGCGTCATGAAACATAAAAATTTACGTACGGAAGAAGCGATCGCAGAGCTTGGACAGCTGCTCGAAAACTTCCGGCAAGGACAGTTTCAGCTGAAAGCGACCGAGCTCCATTTCCAACTCTCGAAAAAGTTTAAAGTAACGTATAAAGAGCGGCCAACGGACGTGAAGCAAGTGAAACTGACGCACAACCGCGAAAAGCAGTACGTGTTGCCGGTCGATGAGCCGGTCCCGTTCCTGATTCGCCTCGGCGTCCAGTCGGCAGATGGGAAAGTGAAGCGTCAGAAGTACGATAAGTTTAAACAAATCAACCGGTTCCTCGAGTTCATCGAGGATTCGATCAAATACCTCCCGACCGACCGGACTGTCCGGATTCTCGATTTCGGTTCGGGCAAATCGTATCTGACGTTCGCCTTGTACCATTTCTTGCATGAGATGAAAGGGTATGACGTACACATCACCGGGCTCGATTTGAAGAAGGAAGTCATCGAGGAGTGCGCCGGGATCGCCCGCGACCTCGGCTACGAGCGGCTCGAGTTTCTCGTTGGGGACATCAATGAATTTGAAGGCGAGTCGGCGGTCGATATGGTCGTCACGCTCCATGCCTGCGACGTCGCGACCGACATGGCGCTCGCGCGAGCGGTCCGCTGGGGGGCGAAAGTCATCTTGAGCGTGCCGTGTTGCCAGAAAGAACTGAACCGGCAACTCGAGGCGCCGAGCCTCGACGTCATGCTTCAACACGGCCTCGTCAAGGAACGGTTCGCGGCGCTCGCCACCGATTCGATCCGGGCCGAACTGCTCGGTCTCGTCGGCTATGAAGCGCAGTTGCTCGAATTTATCGACATGGAACATACACCAAAAAATATTTTGATTCGCGCCTATTTGACGAACCGCGAAGCGACCGAAGAGCAGCGCGTCCGCTACAAAGCGTTCAAGTCGTTACTCGGTGCGGACCCGTTCCTTGAAGGTCAGTTGAGCGATAGACTTGTCCTAACCGATCCACAAGACGTAAAATAAGAAAGATAAGACGAAAGTCGAAAGGGGAAACAATATGGATTTTCAATTATACTTTCAAGATGTAGTCGAACAGGCACGCAATGAAGTACGGGCGGCAGGATACACCGAACTGACGACACCGGAAGAAGTCGATGCGGCACTGAAAAAAGAAGGCAAGACGCTCGTGCTCGTCAACTCGGTATGTGGTTGCGCCGGTGGGATCGCTCGTCCGGCCGCGGCCTATGTGAACAAGATGGAAGGCACGAAACCGGATCAGTTCGTCACCGTCTTCGCCGGACAAGACCGGGAAGCGACGGACCGGGCTCGTGAGTATTTCGAAGGGTACGCCCCGTCGTCACCATCGATCGCGCTACTCGAAGATGGAAACATCGTCACGATGGTCGAACGGAGCACGATTGAGTCGTCGACGGCTGAAGAGCTCGTCGAACAGTTACAGACGTTGTTCGATATTTATTACGCGTAATCAATGTGTGGGCGCAAAGGCTTTGCCTTTGCGCTTTTCCTTAAGAAGGGATCGATCGAATGGAACCAGTCGTTAAAATCATGAGTGAGGCGGAATATGCGATCGCCTTGTCGCGAGGTGAAATCAACGAAGAATCGCTCCAAACGGAAGGATACGTTCGTTGCTGCACCCCGCAACAGATCAGTAAAGTCGCGAGGCGCCACTACCACGGGGAGCGGGTCGTGCTCGTCTCATTCCATATTAACCGCCTCGGCAGCTTGCTCCACTACGAGCTAGATGAGGACGGAGACCGCTATCCGCACGTATATAGCGCCATCCCGATCACGTCGGTAAAACGGGTTCAACCTTATGGGTCGACAGATAACGGTACGGTCACGTATTTCGCTTACGAGCGGATGTGACCGTATTTTTTTGATTTTTATGCATGAATATACTTTACAATTAATAATTATGTGTATATAGTGGTTGAAGAACAAGTCAGACATATGAAGAGCGGAAGAACTATTGAGACAGAAAAACAAATATGTCATAATTTTGTTAAAGTTCTGACAATTCCATCTTATTGAAAAGGGGAAAATGAACATGAAAAAAAGTTTTCTAGCATTATGTATCGCAGCACTGGCTGCATTTTCGGTCGCCTGTGGCGCCGACGTCAATGAAGATGGGTCATCGTCGACGAATGAGGAAGACGACAAAGTCCTCGTCATGGGGACGAGCGCGGATTACTTCCCTTATGAGTTCGTCGATACGGCGAGCGGTGACGAGATCGTCGGATTCGATATCGACATCGCCAAACAAGTGGCCGACAACATGGGCTATGAATTGAAAATTGAAGATATGGATTTCGGTAGCTTGCTCGGGGCATTGAACGCTGGACGTGTCGATTTCGTCATGGCGGGCATGACGCCGACTGAAGAGCGGAAAGAGAACGCTGATTTCACAGATATTTACTTCACGGCGAAAAACTTGATTCTATCAAAAGGCGACGCGATTCAAACGCTTGAAGACCTAGACGGGAAACAAGTCGGCGTCCAACTCGGTTCGATCCAAGAAGGGATCGCCAAAGACCAGATCCCTGGCGCGGAAATCGTCGCCTTGAACAAAATCCCTGAGATCATTCAAGAGATCAAGACAGGCCGCATCGACGCAATGGTCATCGAAGACACGGTCGCGAAGAAGTACCTCGACCAAGACAGCGGGCTATCGACGTTTGAAATCGTTGACGAAGAAGAAGCCGGCTCGGCCGCGGCTTTCCGTAAAGACGATGAGCTCCGCGATCAATTCAACGAAGAGTTGAACAAATTGATCGAATCAGGAGAAATCGAGAAGTTAGCTCAAAAATGGTTCGAAGAAGAAGCAGCACCAGCTGAATAATTATGGATCAAGGCTGACTGAAAACATCAGTCAGCCTTTTTTAGGAGGAACTTATAATGGATTTTAGTCGGATTTATGATTCTATGCCGTATATTCTTGAAGGGATCCCGGTCATGTTCCAAGTCGTGCTCGTCTCGGCGCTGTTCGGGATCACGTTTGGTGTCGTCGTGGCCACGTTCAAGATCGTGCCGAACCGTCTCGTCAACTTCATCGGACACGCCTACACGGCCGTGTTCCGGGGAACGCCGCTCATCTTGCAACTCGCCATCATCCACTTCGGCTTGCCGCAGTTGACGGGCTTTATCACGACACCTTATCAATCGGCCGTCATCGCCTTCTCGCTCAACTCGGCGGCGTACATCTCGGAGATCATTCGGGCCGGGATTCAAGCGGTCGACAAAGGCCAGTGGGAAGCGTCTGACGCACTCGGTGTCCCTTATGTCAAACAGCTGCGCTCGATCATCTTGCCGCAGGCGTTTAAAAACATCTTGCCTGCACTCGTCAACGAGATGATCACGCTCACGAAAGAGTCGGCACTCGTCTCGACGGTCAGCGTCCTCGATATTATGCGCCGGGCCCAAATCGTCGGAGGACAGAAGGCGATCTACTTCGAACCGCTCCTGTTCGCCGGTGTGATATACTTTACGATAGTAATGGTGTTGACATACTTTGGTCAACGTCTTGAAAAACGGTTAAGAAAGAGTGATGGCAGATGATACAAGTAAAGGATTTATACAAACAGTTCGGTGACCTTGAAGTGTTGAAAGGCATTACGACTTCGATTGAAAAAGGAGAAGTCGTCGCTGTCATCGGTCCGTCGGGTTCCGGTAAGTCGACGTTCTTACGTTGCTTGAACATGCTCGAAGTGCCGACAAGCGGAACGGTCAGCGTCGCCGGATACGAGTTGACGAAAAAAGGGGCCAACGTCTCGAAGGCACGGCAAAATATCGGGATGGTGTTCCAACAGTTCAACTTGTTTCCGCATATGAACGTGCTCGACAACTTGACGTACGCACCGATCAACGTGTTGAAAGTCAGCAAGGCTGAAGCGATCGAACGAGCGAAGACGTTGCTCGAGCGTGTCGGATTATCGGAGAAGATCGATGCTTATCCGAGTCAGTTGTCAGGCGGACAAAAACAACGTGTCGCGATCGCCCGGGCGCTTGCCATGGAGCCGAACGTCATGCTGTTTGACGAGCCGACGTCGGCGCTCGACCCGGAGATGGTCAATGAAGTGCTCGACGTCATGAAAGGACTCGCCGATTCAGGGATGACGATGGTCGTCGTCACGCACGAGATGGGCTTTGCCCGTGAAGTGGCTGACCGTGTCCTGTTCCTTGATGAAGGCATCTTGATGGAGGAAGGCAAACCGGCCGACCTGCTCCTCAACCCGCAGACGGACCGGGCCAAACGGTTCTTAGAAAAAGTCTTGTGATGACACGTTCCATCTGACACCAGAAAGGGAGGATTCGAATGAAGATCACTTACTATGGCCATGCGACAGTCCAGCTCGATATCGACGGAATGAGCGTCTTGATCGATCCGTTTTTGACGAGTAACCCGCATACAGACGTCGACCCGGCGACATTGAAAGCCGACTACATCTTGTTGACGCATGCGCATTTCGACCATATCGAGGACGTCGAACTGATCGCGAAAGAAACGGGCGCGACGATCGTCGCGACACATGAACTCGCGACCTATTACGAGAAAAAAGGCTATTCGGTCCACGGCATGAACATCGGGGGCGGGTATTCCTTCCCGTTCGGCCGTGTGACGATGACGCAGGCGTTCCACAGCTCGAGCCTTGACATGGGCGACGTCCCGGTCTATATGGGGATGCCGGGGGGCTTCATCATCGAGACGAACTCGCTGACGCTTTACCATGCGGGTGATACGGCATTGTTCTCGGACATGAAACTGTACGGTGAACGGTTCGAGATCGACGTCGCCTTCCTGCCGATCGGGGACAACTTCACGATGGGGCCGGTTGACGCGCTCGATGCCGCCCATTGGCTGCAGGCGAAACGAATCGTCCCAATCCATTTCGATACGTTCCCACCGATCAAACAAGATGCACGTGCCTTCTGTGACCAGTTACATCAGCGCGGTCTGTTGATCGAACCGAACACGACGATCGAGATTTGATGACGCGTCAAGCGATTCAAGCGACCGAACGTTTCGTGACGAAGCTTCATACCGGGGATCATACCGGGCATGACGTGAGTCATCTCGAACGGGTGCGTCGGCTCGCCGAACATCTCGCTGAAGCTGAAGGGATGGCGGTCGACCCGCTCGTCGTCACACTCGCGGCACTGCTTCATGACGTCGAGGACGCGAAACTCGGTCGAGCCAAAGGGCTCGTCCGGCATCATCTCGAGACGATCGCCCTCAGTACAAGCCAGACGGATCACGTACTCGCCGTCATCGCGGAGACGTCGTTCTCGCAAGGCAGACTGCCGACGACGCTCGAGAGTGCGATCATTCAAGACGCAGACCGGCTCGATGCGGTCGGTGCGATCGGCATCGCCAGGACGTTCCAGTATGCCGGATCACGTGGCACACCGCTCTATGATCCGGACGACCCGTCGAGCGCCATCGCGCATTTTAGTGACAAACTGCTCTTGCTCGCAGACGGGATGCATACGGACCGGGCGAAAGCGATCGCCCGCGACCGTCACGCGTTCATGACGTCTTTCTTGGAGCGGTTCGAGGCGGAATGGGTTGGCGAAGATATGTAAAACGGCCGAGGAGGGATCCTCGGCCGTTTGGCGTTAAAATGGATGTTTATTGAGCCAATGCCCGCCGTCGAGCGAGATGCATTCACCGTTCAAGTAACGCATCTCATCCGACGTCATCCAGAAAGCGAGGTCGGCGATCTCTTCCGGTGTCCCGAAGCGGCCGAGCGGGACGTTGCGGCGGATGCGCTCGACTTCTTTGACGTGGACGGCGAGTTTGTCGGCCCCGCCGGTCCGTTCGATTGGCCCCGGGCTGATCGCGTTCACGCGGGCCCCGAACTGATAGCCCCATTCGACGGCGAGCGTCCGGGTCAAGTTCAGGACGCCTGCTTTAGCGGCGGCGCTTGGTGCGACACCAGCACCCGCCTGCCACGCGTACGACGCGACCATGTTGATGATCGAGCCGTCACGGAGTTGTTCGCGCTCCCAGTGCTTTCCGAGGACGTGCGTACAGTTGAACGTGCCGTTCAAGACGATGTCGATGACACTCGTCCAACCGTTAGGTGTCAAATCGAGCATCGGGCAGACGAAATTGCCGGCGGCGTTATTGACGAGCGCATGCACCGGACCGAATCGTTCGACAATCTGATCGAGCGCTTGGGCGCACGCCTCGTAATCGCGGACGTCGTGTTGGACGGGTAACGCTTGACCCGCACCGATCGCCTCGAGTTCACCCATCGTTTCTTGCAGGCGCTCCTCGTTACGGCCGCTGATGGCGACGTTCCAGCCTTCGGTTTTAAATTTTAGCGCCATCGCTTTCCCCATGCCGGACGAGCCGCCGGTAATCCAAATCGTTTTCAAATGAATCTCCCCCTTTGAATGAATGATCGTTCATTTTTAGTATTCGGGTTTGACTCTAGGGATTCCTGCAAAAAAAGCGACGACCGTTTGGCCGTCACTGGAGCTGTTCCAAATAGTTTAATCCAAGCTCGCGGTCGATGCGATACATCGTCCCGGCGACTTTCTCGCCCCAATACGGGTCCGAGGCGTAGAAGACGTTGACACCTTCCTGCTTGTTGCCGGGGAACGGGCCGCGGTCGTACGATCCGGTCACATACTTCTCGGCGAACAAGCGGGCCGCAGCATCGACACTCGCCTCGATTGAAGCGAACGTCGAGGCGTTGCCGCTCGGGTCGTCATCTGTCGCTTTGAACCCGAAGAGATTATTTTTATCGCGGGCGATCGCGGACGTCCCGTATCCCGACTCGTGACCGGCGACGGCGAGTAAGAACAGGGCGTTAATACCGAACTCGGCTTCGGCGTCCTTGAAGGCATCACCTTTTCCGGTGAGCGGACTGTCACCGAGCGTGGCGAGAAATTGATCGAGTTCGCGGGCCGAGTACGGCGATTTGGACTGAATCGAGGCGAATTGGTACGGTGAATCGAAGACGTCCCGGACGTTTTCGGTATAAAACCGGTCCGACGTTTCCTGCGGGGCGGGTCCGACCAAAAACGTCCCAGCCAAGTTCCCGTTCGCTTCAACGGTATGGAGCACTTGTCCGTCCCGCATCTCGTAATAGCCGCGTTTCTCGACGACGGCGTCCGGGTATAGCGTCATGTCGGCCAGCGGTACGTACACGTCGGCACCGGAGATGGTGACTCGCAAATGGTCAGAACCCTTTCCGACGAGCCTAAGCCGGGTGCCGCCGGCGACGTACGACTGCTGCTCCTTGAACGCGGCATCTTTATACAGGTTCGTGACCCGGTCAGTCGGCGTGACGGCGATGCCGGTGCCGGTAAAGTCGATGACTTCGCCGGACGGGCCAAGCAAGGCGCGATTGCCGCCGCGTTCCATATAGGTGCGGGCTTCAGCGAGCGACTCGAAGTGACGGGACGAGACGTCACCATCTGCGAACGTCTCGACGGTGTACGTCCCGTTGCCTCGCTCTTGTAACCAAAGAAAGCCGAAGATGGCAAGTGCTAAGCTGAGCAGGGCGGGCAAGAGCCGGCGTCGTTGTTTTTTCTTCAATAGGATCACTTCCAAACTTGAGGATTGCCAAACAGAGAAAACTAGTAAACAATTTTGTATGAGAGGAGGGAATGATATGAAAATTGGTACACGTACGTTAAAGACGGCGGTCGCGGCTGGGATCGCGATGCTCATCGCTGAGACGATCCATCTCGATTATTACGTCTTCGCGGCCATCATCGCCATCCTCAGTATCCAAGAGACGCGCAAGAAGTCATTTCGGGCCTCATATGAACGTGTCATGGCAAGCTTGCTCGCCATCGGGATGGGCGCGTTGATGTTCACGCTGCTCGGCTATTCGCCGGCGACGCTCACACTTTATTTTGTCATGTTCATCCCGCTCGTTCAACAGCTCAAACTGCAGGACGGCATGATCACGAGTGTCGTCATCTTGACCCATCTGTACACCGAAGGACGGTTCTCGCTCGACTTGTTCTTGAACGAACTCCTGTTGATCGCGATCGGGGTTGGCGTCGGGCTCGTCGTTAACATGTATATGCCGACGCTCGATAAAGACATCGAGCGCATTAAAGAGAGTATCAACCGGGCGCTCGCGGTCCACTTCTATGACGTCGCAGCCTGTGTCGAGACCGGTGTGTACAATAACCATTCGATGATGCTGTTGAAGACGCGTGACTATTTAAAGAACGGGAAAGACTTGGCGCTCCGCCGGATGGGAAACTCGATCGGGAAGCGCAACGAAGACATGGACTATCTATACTTTCGGATGCGCGAGCGCCAGTACGATATTTTGAAGCGGATTGCTGATAATGCGCGGGAAATCACGATGGTCGTCAATGAGGCGAAACCCGTCGCCGCGTTTTTACGCCGCGTCGGCGACAACGTCAACGAGCAGGCTGACGCCTCGGCGTTTCTTCGCGAGCTCGAGGAGATCATCGACCATTATCGAAAAAACGTACCTCTCCCCACATCGCGTGAGGAATTTGAGGTACGCTCGTCGCTGCTCAATATTTTGTCAGATGTGAAGAGTTACTTGATCTTGAAAGAACGGTACATTCTCCTGTTACAGGAACATGGCCATCCCCGACAAAAACGTGCTAAGCAAGAAGATTGATACGATGACGACGACGCCGATTTGAATGATGCGTTGTCGTTTTTGTTGTTTTTTTCTCATGAGGATCCTCCAAAACGTGTTTGACCTT
Source organism: Exiguobacterium aurantiacum (assembly GCF_001766415.1). Classification (GTDB taxonomy): domain Bacteria; phylum Bacillota; class Bacilli; order Exiguobacteriales; family Exiguobacteriaceae; genus Exiguobacterium; species Exiguobacterium aurantiacum_A. The sequence continues at coordinate 186,261 of NZ_MKXO01000001.1, forward strand.
ATTGTACAGAATGGAAAAGGTTCGTGCAAACGACATGAGTTTGTTATAATGACCAAGAAATGTTTGGATGGAGGGATGTTTTTATGGTAAACGAGACACGTGTGCTGGACACATTTTTACAGTTGGTCAGCATCGATTCAGAGACAAAAGAAGAAGCGGTCATCTGTGAGCATTTAAAGTCGGTCTTCACAGAACTCGGATGTGACGTCTACGAAGACGACGCATCGACAAAAACTGCGCATTCAGGAAACAATCTTATCGTCACGTTGGCTGCGACGAAACAGGGCGTTGACCCGATTTACTTCACGGCCCACATGGATACGGTCACACCAGGTAAAGGCATCAAAACGAGTATTAAAGACGGTTATATCGTCACGGATGGGACGACGATTCTCGGTGCCGACGACAAGACGGGTCTTACAGCGATGATCGAACTCGTTCGGGTCTTGAAAGAGGAGGCAATTCCACACGGTCAGATCCAGTTCGTCATCACGGTCGGTGAAGAATCGGGTCTCGTCGGTGCGAAAGTGCTCGACCTCTCGAAAATCGATGCGAAATTCGGTTTCGCACTCGACTCGGACGGACCGGTCGGCGATATTATCGTGGCAGCTCCAACCCAAGCAAAAGTGAACGCGAAAATTTACGGGAAGACGGCCCACGCCGGTGTCGCCCCAGAAAAAGGCGTCTCGGCGATTCAAATCGCAGCGAAAGCGATCGCAAAAATGAAGCTCGGCCGGATCGATGAAGAGACGACGGCTAACATCGGACGCTTCGAAGGCGGCCGCGCGACGAATATCGTCTGTGATTACGTCGAAGTGCTCGCCGAGGCCCGTTCGCTTATCCACGATAAGATGGAAGCGCAAGCCGAAGCGATGAAGCAAGCGTATATCGAAGCGGCTGAGACGCACGGTGGTCGTGCTGAAGTCGAGATTGACATCATGTACCCGGGCTTCAAGTTCGAAGAAGGCGACGAGGTCGTCGAAGTGGCGAAGTCAGCCGCGACAGCGATTGGACGTCCGATTCGTATCCTTCATTCGGGCGGGGGCTCAGATGCGAACGTGATCGCCGGTGGAGGCATTCCGACGGTTAACCTTGCGGTCGGGTATGAAGAAATCCATACGACGAACGAACGCATGCCACTCGTCGAACTGTATAAGTTGATTGAACTCGTTGTTGAAATTGTCGAGCAAGTCGCAACACGGGAAACAAACTAAAAAAAAGAGCCGACGCTAAGTCGGCTCTTCCTATGTGTTCGTGTGTTTATGCGGCGAACTCCAACGATTCTAAGACGAGTTCGTCTGAGCAGTGAAGTTCGGTCGCTATGTCGTGAATTCGGATCGAGGTGCCTGCATCTTGTTGGTGTTTGCGATTCATTGAAGTCGCTCGTTCCCGAATCACTTCATACAAAGCATCGGAATGTTCAACTTTATTCATCACGGATCACATCCTTTTCAACGAGTGACTCAAGTATAGCATGGATTAGGCTAGCAGAAAGGACAAATATATTTATGAAGTTACATTTTTTAGGAACTGGTTCAGGCATGCCTTCGAAACAACGGAACGTTTCCGGGCTCGCACTCACATTGCCTAAACAGACGTGGCTGATCGATTGCGGGGAGGCGACCCAGCACCAGATTCTCCATACCACGATCAAACCGCGAAAAGTATCGGCTGTTTGGATCACGCATCTACACGGGGACCATGTCTTCGGGTTGCCAGGTTTCTTATCGACGCGTTCCGCCCTCGACGGAAAGGATCCGCTCACGCTGTACGGACCGCGTGGCATCAAGCAATGGCTCGAGCTGACGTTGAAACTGACCGGTTCATATTTAGGCTATGACCTGACGATTGTCGAATATGAGGACGGGGACACGTTTGAGCAAGACGGTCACCTCGTCACGGTGCGGAAGCTCGCGCATCGCTTTCCATCTTACGGGTTTCGCATCGAGGCACCGGCGCGTCCGGGGACGCTCCTCGTCGACAAAGTGAGAGCACTCGGTATTCCGAGCGGTCCAATCTATCGGACAATCAAACAAGCAGACACGTTTGAATTTGCAGGGAAAACATACGCGTCTAAAGAATATGTCACAGAATCGGTCCGTGGAGCGATTGTCGCCATCTTAGGGGATACGACTCCGTGCGAGAATGCATTCGTGCTCGCACAAGCTGCCGACGTTCTTGTCCACGAGGCGACGTTTATGCAAGGGGAGTCAAAACTTGCGAGACAGTACGGTCACTCGACGACGGTCGAAGCCGCAAGGCTCGCGAACAAGGCGGGCGCGGGCCGATTGATCGTCACCCATATCTCGGCCCGCTATCAAGGCCGGGAAGCAGAATTTGAGGCCGAGGTCGTGTCTGGGTTTGCGGATAGCCATGTGGCAACCGACTTTTCCGAGTTTATAGTGGGGGATTGATGTGACAATACAACTATACGTTTGGCTAGGTTTCATCGTCATCAGCCTGTTGCTAGGTGTAAGATTGAATCAGTTGAAAGAACCAGAACCGAACTTTTTCGCCAAGTTCTTATTCTACTCGTTGCTCGGAATCGTTTCGTTTCCGATCGGCGGGTTTCATATCCCAATCGGATTTTTGATGTCATTCTTGTTCTTTCCAAAACGAAACAGCCGGTATAAATGGTACGGGGCACTCGTCGGCTTCTTCTTCTTCATCGTTTTACTGTTCGTACCTTTGTTCGACCAATCCGAATTCCGGGCCGAATCTCAACAAATCGGGCCGGTGTCGGTGCAAGACGAGTCGTTCGACCGGATGACAGATACGATTTTACGCCGGATCAACGGCGAGGTGATCAAGCTCGATCGTAGCAAGATGATTGTCGACCGGGACGGTGAACTGCAATCACTCGAGTATTTGCTCATGGTCGAACGCAGCAGCTCGTTCCAGCAAATCCGCATCAACTATGACGACTCAGGGGAACTTGAATATCGTCAAGTCGATGAGATGAACAAAGGTTCCGGCCGAGCCTTTTTCGAGAAGCTCGTCGACTTCGAACACGTGATCGAAGCCGTACGAGGGACAGCGTGGGAAGACTTTGCCAAACAAGTCGAGGCACCGCTCTTGCAGCTCTCATTTGATGGACTGTACGACATGTACACGTTCGAGAACGAAGCGATGCTCATGATCAACCGGGACGGACGAATCGTCAAATTCTGGCTCCAGCGCGAACCCGTGCTCGCCAACAGTATTCAATTGACCGGTTTGACCCGTGAAGGCAGAACGACAGGCGAAAAATATACGATTCTTTACAACTACTCCATTCACCAACGAGAGGATTTGACGGATCAATGAAAAAATTGCTCATCATGAGTGTGATGATACCTTTATTGGCAGCTTGTGCTGGAGAAGAGACGTCGAACGGACAAAGTGAGTCTTGTGACGTCGAACCGACGATTTCCGTTTACGACGCGTCGACGGAAGAGACGTTGTACCATGAGAAAAGTGTCTGCCTAGAGGATGGGGCGACGGTGCTCGATGCCCTCAAGGCGACAGAATTGCCGATTGATTCGGTCGGAAGCGGGGAGATGACCTACGTCACGGCAATCGACGGGATACAAGAAAAATCAGCCGGTCAGTCATCTGGCTGGGTGTATGCCTTTAACGGCAGCCCTGGCGATGAAGGGGCGGCTGCAAAAGAAGTCGAGTCCACCGATATTATCCAATGGCGGTTTGAAGAAGATGCGATTTCTTTCTTCGAATGAGGCGGATTGGGAGCGTAGACATGCTGTCACGCTCCTTTTCTTTCTACTCGTCCATCTGTACGTCTTGATCCATGTGAACGGTTCGTTAAGTCTGCTCGCCGGGCTGGTCTTGTTGTTACTGTTGGAGCGGCGCTTTCCCGTCGCGATGCTCGGTCTGCTTGTCGCGTTCGCGCTGATCTCGCTCGCACCGATTTTGCTCCAGTGGGACGTCTCCATCCGTGCGCTCAGCGACCAAATTGTCCGCTTGGCGACGTTTTTATTCGGAATGGTTTGGGCGAGCCGTTTCATGCGATTAGAACGGCTATTGCCGCTCTTGCGACGCTTTCCGCAATCGACCCGGTTGCTATACGGTGCTTGGGCGCTCGTCCCGTCCATGGAACGGGCCATCCGTTTGTCGCTCCGCAGTCACCAGCGACAAGACTGGCGAGAAGCGATCGTCGTCGGGATTGACAGCCAGCGCCGTGAACCCGTTTACGCGTTGCCGCGCCTACGTTCATTCCAAGGCGATGATCTCGTTCATCTGTTCATCCTGTTTAGTTGCTTTGTGGCGGCGCTTAAGTGGTCACCACTCATCTGGTTGCTTTACCCGTATTTGACGAAAGGAGGTGTGCGAGATGCGTTGGTTATCCTCAGAGCACGGACGTCAGCAAATTGAGGAGTGGGTCGCTTCAGAGCGGGCCCATATCGTCAATCTCGATGACCCGCTCGCCGGTTCGGTCGCCTCACTGCTCGCCGGTGATGATGCGATGCGCGGCGCCGAACTGGCAGCGCTCTTGCAAATCGATCATCTGTCCAAAAAACGATTTGATGAATGCTCGAGCGGAGAACAACAACTCGTTCGAATCGCTCACGTGCTCGGCGAAAATCCCGATGCGCTCGTTCTCATCGAGCCGTTCCGTTATCTCGATCGATTCCGAAGCGAACACTTGTCGATGCTGCTTCGGCGGCTAGGACAGCTCGGGATTAGCGTCGCTTATACGGACCGGTCGCGTGAAGGCGGTGCAACACATGCGTTCACGGTCGTAAAGTCGTCTAGTGAAGCATCGATTAACGTCAAAGACGTGTCCTATCGTCATCCGTTGCAACCCGCCTACGCGGTCGAACACGTGTCGTACCGGTCTGACGGACCAGGGTTAACGGTGTGCATCGGGACGAACGGCAGTGGCAAGTCGACACTCCTAGAACTGATGGCGAAGAGTCTGCGTCCGCTATACGGGAAAGTGAAGTTATCAGAGCGGCCGCTCTATCTTCCGGCAGACCCCGAGTACGGGCCGTTCCCAAAATCGTTGAATCGACGGGTCGAACAGTTGCAGGCGGTACTCGCGTCCACGTCGTCACTCATCGTCCTCGACGAGCCGACGGTCGGACTGTCGGAGAACGAACGCGACGCCTTCGTTGCGGCAATCGTACAAAAAGCCGAGACGGCGCGTGTTTTATGTGCGACCCACGATGAACGCTTGATTGCGGCGGCAGGTCATGTCTTATGTATGGCGAGCGGAGCGGTCGTGTTTGACGGCACGCGCGAACAGTACGTGGATCGGAGTACGTTATGGTCACTTACGTCCTCGCCCTCATAACCGCGTTCGCACTTTTGTCGAAGTTTGAGCGGACGAAGTCACCTATTTCTGTATTGACGCAGCTTCTTGCGCTCGCCGTCATCGGACGGTGGCTTTTCATGGCCATCCCGAACGTGCAACCGACGACCGCACTATTGATACTGACCGCGCTCTATTTTGGATGGACGAGTGCAGGCATGCTCGCTTTATTCGTCCCGATTTTATCGGGACTTTTACTCGGCCTCGGTCCGTTCGTTTTGTATCAGTTTCTCGGTTGGCTGCTCGTGATCACGCTCGTTTACTTGTTACGACCGGTCTTGTTGCGGTCGCGCATGTTACTTTGGTCAATCGGGCTCGGCTCTGGTTTTTTATTCGGCTGGACGACGAACTTGTCGTTCGCGGAAGTGATTGGAGCCGACTTTATCAAATTGCTCATTCTTAGCTTGCCGTTCGATCTGGCGCATGGAATCGCAAACGTCTTCTTTTTGATCGTCCTACATGATTTATTCGTTCGCATATTTGTCCGAGAAGACGGGTAAACATGAGTACTACTCGAGTGAGGTGGTTGAGCATGGGCGGATACGTCAATATGTATGAGATCGGTTTGCTTCTCTTCATCGGACTATTGTTTATGGCCGTCAATATCTTCTTGATGTCGCGTCGGCTCATTCGGACACGATACGCGATGTTGAGCATCCTCGCTTCTAGCGTCTGGCCGGCACTGATGATCGTCTTGTCCGTTCAAAACGTCAATCTTCTCGAGGAGCTACGAGCCCGAACGGTCACACTTGAAGCCGTGTTCGCCTGGTCTCTCGTCGTCACGACGGCGCTCATGACGGTGATACCAGCTTTTATCTTTATTCGACGTCTGATTCAGCTGTCACGCCATGGCGACTGATTCCTCAACCTAAACAAGCAGAGCGACTCAAACGTTTGAGTCGCTCTGCTTGTTTTAGATTTAAGATGTCGGGAGCTGTTCGACCGAGGCATCTGTCGGTTTTTGGAATCGACGTAAAATTTCGAGACTGACCGCTCGCGGCATAATTTTCGCGAGTCCGACGAGCGCTTGGTTCGACAAGCCTGGGATGATGACCCGTTTATTTTTCATGACGCCCTTATAACCGAAGAAAGCGACGAGATGAGACGGCATTTTCGATACCATCATTTCACTGCCGGCCCGGTTAAAGAAACCGGTGTCGGTCGGACCCGGGCAAAGGACGCTGACGTTTACGCCTGTGCCTTTCGTCTCGGCATGGAGCGCTTCTGTGAGTGATAAGACATACGCTTTCGTCGCGTAATAGACGGCCATATACGGTCCCGGCTGGAATGCGGCGACAGATGCGACGTTTAAGACGTAGCCGTGATTGCGGGCGACCATGTCAGGCAAGTACGCTTTCGTCAACTCGGTCAAGGCGTTGACGTTCAACCGGACCTCTTCGGCCTCAGTTTCCGCATCGAGCTCGATAAACTCGCCGGCCGTACCGAAACCAGCGTTGTTGATTAAAAAATCGACCGTGAGCCCGGCGTCGTCAATCGCGTTCGTCAACCGTTTCACGGCGTTGTGTTCAGACAGGTCGAGTGCGAATACGTGCACGTTAATCGTGTATCGTTTTTCAAGCACTTTTTTGAGTTCATGTAACCGTGGCTCGCTACGAGCTACGAGAATACAGTCAAATCCATCTCGGGCCGCTAAGACGGCGAGATCTAGGCCGATGCCAGTCGAGGCACCGGTAATCAAGGCTGTTTTTGTCAAAATCGTCCACTCCTTCAATTAAAAAGTCATACATTGTTACTGATTTCTTCACCAGTTGTTAAATTCCTGCTTCGTCGACACGCTTGAACGTGTGCTAAAGTATATCAAGAATATGTGATTAGACTCACAAAGTCAGGAGAAAAAACAGATGATGATTCAGCTAGTTACTACAGCACAAAGCGTCGAACAAGCAGAGGCGCTGATCATGGCGGGGACAGACCGTCTATATATCGGAGAGTCGACGTTTGGTTTACGCCATAAAGGTGACTGGTCGCTTCCGGCTGTGAGAGAAGTCACAGCGCTCGCCCATCGTTACGGCAAAGAAGTGACGGTTGCCGTCAACAATTTGATGCATAATGATCAAATCGAGGCGTTGCCGGATTATTTACACGCGCTCAAGCAAATCGGGATCGACAGTGTGACGGCGGGCGATCCAGGTGCCATCCGCTTGATCCGTAATGCCAATATCCCCTATTGGTACGATGCTCAAACGCTCGTCACGTCGGCGCGACACATTCAATTTTGGGGTAAGCGCGACGCCATCGGGGCGGTCGCGGCCCGTGAAGTGACACTGACCGAACTCGGAATGATTCAACAGCAGATTGGGCTCCCCGTCGAGGTTCAAGTGTACGGACCAACATGTATCCATCACTCGAAACGACCGCTATTGACGAACTATTTCAATGAGATCGGTCGGTCGAGAGAGGACGCGGAAGCGCGCGAGTACTATATGAGCGAACCGTCTGATGCGGACAGTCGCTATCCCGTCTACCAAGACGACAATGGGACGCACGTCTTCTCAGAAGATTTGACACTCATGGGTCAATTGCCTGTGCTCTTAAAAGGCGGACTGCATACGTGGAAACTCGAAGGGTGGCATGCCGGGGACGTGTTCGTCGACATCGTCCGTCTGTTCGACAAAGCCCGATCGGATTTGTTGAATGGCCAGTTCGACCGCACGCTCATGGAACGGCGTCTCGCCGAACTCCAACCTGAACAATTCCGGCTTGGGACCGGACTGTTGTTACGAAATCCAGAAGAGATCAAGTGAGGGGATCAAGATGAAAAAACGTCCAGAACTACTAGCTCCGGCAGGAAACTTAGAAAAATTAAAGATGGCGATTCTCTACGGGGCCGATGCGGTCTTTATCGGTGGTCAACAGTTCGGGCTCCGCTCGCGGGCCGGCAACTTCGGATACGAGGAGATGACTGAAGGCGTCGCATTCGCGCACGAGCGCGGGGCGAAAGTGTATGTCGCCGCGAACATGGTGACCCATGAAGGGGATATCGATGGCGCGGGCGATTTCTTCTGTCGACTCCGTGACATCGGCATCGACGCCGTCATCGTCTCGGACCCGGCCATGATCGAGGTCTGTCTCACGGACGCGCCCGGTCTTCCGGTCCATTTGTCGACCCAGGCGTCGGCGACGAACTACGAGACGCTCCGTTTTTGGCAAGAGGAAGGGCTAGAGCGAATCGTCCTCGCCCGTGAAGTATCGATGGAAGAGATCAAAGAGATGAAGCGTCAAGTCGACGTCGAGATCGAGGCGTTCGTCCATGGCGCGATGTGTATCTCCTACTCGGGGCGTTGCACGCTGTCGAACCATATGGCGCTCCGCGATGCGAACCGCGGCGGCTGTGCCCAGTCGTGCCGCTGGAAATACGGCTTCTTCGAGGCGGATGAGCTGTTGACAGACGACATGGCAGCGCGCGATGAGGAACCGTTCTCGATGAGTTCGGTCGATCTTGCGATGGTCCGGCACATACCCGATTTGGTCGATGCCGGCGTCGATAGCTTGAAAGTCGAGGGACGGATGAAGTCGATCCATTACGTAGCGACCGTCTGTAACGTCTATCGTCAAGTCATCGACGCCTACTGCGCGGATCCTGAAGGATTCGTCTTCGACCCGGCATGGGAAGAAGAGATTTGGAAAGCGGCGCAACGTGAGCTCGCGAGCGGGTTCTATTACGGCATCCCGACCGAGAAAGAGCAACTGTTCGGCAAACCGCGTTCCATCCCGCAATATGCGTTCGCAGCGCGCGTCATCTCGTATGAAGCGTCGACAGGCATGGCGACGCTCGAGCAGCGTAACCATTTCCGCCGCGGAGAAGAAGTCGAATTCTTCGGCCCCGGGTTCGTCCGCTTCACGCAACGGATCGACGAGTTGTTCGATGAGACTGGGATGCCGCTCGAGACGGCGAACCAGGCGATGATGACGGTACGCGTCAAAGTCGACCAACCTGTCGCGACCGACTTCATCATGCGAAAACGAAAAGTGGCAGCAGTGAAAGTTCCCGCTTCGAGTGCCCGTTGACACATCCGTCAAGGCAACATAGTCGACCGTTCCATCCAATCTTGCTACCCTATTAACATATACGAAAAAGGGGATGGAAGGATGAATCAGAACACGGAGCAACTCCGGACCGATCCGATCGGACGCCTGCTGTTCAAGCTGTCGCTGCCGGCGATGATCGGTATGCTGGTGACGGCGCTCTATAATATAATTGACACGATTTTTGTCTCGCGTGGCATCGGCCCTGCTGCCGTGGCCGCGATCGGGATCGCGTTCCCGATTCAAATGATTCTAATGGCCGTCTCGAGTGCGGTCGGTCTCGGCGGGGCCTCGATCAGTTCGCGGAAACTCGGCAAAGGAGATGACGCCGGTGCCGCCGTCACGTTCATGAACGTGCTCGTGCTCGTAGGCGTGTTCGCCGCGTTCGCGGTCAGTTCGGCCATCTTCATGCTCGACTCGATCTTGACCGTGTTCGGAGCGACGTCGGAGATCATGGAATTGAGTCGTCAATACTTATCGGTCACGCTGATCAGTTCGCCGTTCTTCATGTTCACGCTCGCGGCGAGCGCGATGGTGCGGGCCGAAGGACAAGCACCTTATCAGATGAAAGTGATGCTCACGACCGTCGTCGTCAACTTGGTGACGACGCCGCTGTTCATCTTCACGTTCGGATGGGGTATTTACGGGGCGGCCTGGTCGACGGCGCTCGCTCAAGTCGTCGGATCGGTGCTCATGTTACGCTTCTTCTTCGCAAAAAATCGCCGGACCGAGCTCAACTTCCAATGGCGGAAGTTTCGGCTGCGGTTCGGCGAGTTGAAGGAGATTATGGCAATCGGGTCATCCTCGTTCGTCATGATGGTGTCGCAATCGATCTTGTTCGTCTTCGTCAACATCATGCTCGGGACGTATGGGGGGACCCAAGAATTGGCCACGTTCGCCATTTTGAATAAGTTCATGGCGCTCGTCGGGATGCCGATCATGGGCATCGTCCAAGGCATGCAACCGATAGTCGGCTATAACTTCGGGGCGCGACAGTTCGAGCGGATGCGCGAGACGATTTGGACGGCGCTACGGGCCGGAATCGCGATTGCGGTCTTCATCTGGCTGACGCTCCAGCTGTTCCCGGAACCGCTCATGCGCATGTTCACGTCCGACGCGAACTTGATTGCTGGCGGGGTGACGGCGATTCATGTCCTGTTCGCTGTCTCGTTTTTAACGAGCGTCCAAATGCTCGTCAACGGCATCTATCAATCACTCGGGAAAGCCCGGGTCGCGATGTTCTTGTCGTTGTCTCGACAGACGCTCTTTACGATTCCGCTCGTGTTTATCTTACCGAACTTCTTCGGTGTGTTCGGTGTTTGGCTCGCCTTCCCGATCGCCGACGGCTTGACCTTCCTGACAGCGGTCGGCATGGCGATTTGGGACCGGAAACTGCTGTTCCGTCCGTCAGAAGATGAGGTAGAAGCGAAAGCGACCAATTTATGAAACGACGTCCGTTCTTGTTGAACGGGCGTCTTCTTTTAGGAACAAGTAAATCCCACCGAGCAAGACGGCCGCGCCGATCCATTGCATCACGCCGAGCCGTTCCTCGAAGAAAACGAACCCGAACAGCATGCCCCAGAGCGCCTCGCCGAGGATGGTGATGCTGACGACGGTCGCACTGACGCGGGCGAGGGCGTAGTTGAACAAGTTATGGCCGAGGAGCGTCGGGAAGAAGGCGAGGGCGATGAAATACCACCAATTCACCGCTTCGAAGCCGACGAATGTCGTGTCCCGAACGAGCAACATGAAACCGAGAACGAACGTGGCGACGAGATAGACGCTGAACGAGTAGTCGTTCGTCTTCATCTCGGTCCGAATGTGTTGACCGACGAGCCAGTAGCCGGCGATCAACAAGGCGGCGAGAAGCGCGAGCAAATCCCCGTAGAGCGCGTCGCGACCGATTTGGATATCACCGGCCGCGACGAGCATGCCGCCGAGGACGGCGACGAGCGCAAACGCCAAACCTTTTCGGGTCGGATGTTTTTTAAAGAACAGGGCGTTCCCGATGAGGACGAAAATCGGGCTCGATGTCACGAACAACGTCGAACTCGCGACGGTCGTGTAGTCGAGCGATAAAAACCAGAGCCAGAAATGGAAGGCGAGGAGCGTCCCGCTGAGCAAGATCGCGTAGCGGGTGTTCGAGCGTAACGAGAAGAGCGAGCGGTAATCGAGAAACGGCAACAACATGAGGCTCGAGAACAGCATACGGTAGAATGCGGCCGTCTCCGCCGGAGCGGACGTCCATTTGACGAACAAGACGCTCGTCGACAGGAAAAAGACGGCGGCAAATAAAATTAAATAAGACAACAGGCATCCCCCTTTGGTTTTGTACATATTCCTCTAATGATATAATGAAACATACGAGAAAAAACATTCTTTTTCGAAAGTGTCGTTCCGACGAGATCGTCCGAACGACAACGAAAGTAGGGATCACATGAGATTAATCATTGCGGAGAAACCGTCGCAGGCACAAAAGCTGGCGGCGCCGTATCCATCAAAAAAGAGAAAAGACGAGATTGAAATCGCGGCATGCCCTCGTTTCCCGGAAGGTGCCATCGTCGTCTGGGCAGTCGGCCACTTATGTGAACTCCAAGAGCCGTCCCACTACCGCCCGGAGTGGAAGTCTTGGAAGTATGAATCACTTCCGATTGTCCCAGACCGGTTCGACTATCGCATCTCGAAGGGCAAGTCGAAGCCGTTCCAGACAATCAAAAAATGGCTCCACGACCGCTCGATCACGGACGTCATCATCGCTTCTGACGCCGAGCGGGAAGGAGAGGCGATCGTTCGTCTCATCTTGCGCCTTGCCGGCAACAAAAAACCGCTCGAGCGCTTATGGATCTCGAGTTTGACCGAGCAGGCGGTCGACCGCGGCTTCGCGCAGCTGTTACCGGGAGAGCAGACGATTCCGTATTACCATGAGGCGATGAGTCGTGCCTGTGCCGACTGGCTCGTCGGTATGAACGCATCGCGCGCATATACGACGCTCTTGAAGACGATTGGCATCGAAGACGTGTTCTCACTCGGCCGCGTCCAGACACCGACGCTCGCCTTGATCGTCAATCGAGAGCGCGAGATCAAACAGTTCGTCCCGGAGCCGTACTTCGAGGTCGAAGCGACGCTCCAAAAAGGACGGGGCACGTTCAAAGCGAAATACACACTCGGAAAGACGACGAAACTGAAGACGCGTGAACAAGCTGACGCCGTCGTCGACCGATCGACCGGAACGGCGGTCGTGCGGTCGATTGATAAGGAAGACAAGACGGAACACCCACCGTTCTGGTTCAGCTTATCGGGTCTCCAGGCCGAGGCCGGCAAACGGTTCGGCTTCGGGGCGAAGAAGACGCTCGATATCGCCCAAAAGCTGTATACGAAAGGGTGGGTCAGTTATCCGCGGACAGATTCTAGTTTCGTCACGCCCGACGAGGCGACGCTGTTCCCGCAGACGAAAGCCAGACTGTTGAAGTCCGCCGCTTACGCCGGGCTTGCGGCCGTCTTGACCGAAAATCCGTCCCGGAACAGCCGCTACGTCAACGCGAAAAAAGTGAGCGACCACTATGCGATCATCCCGACCGAGGCTTGCGGGGACGTGGCCCGGCTCAGCGGGGATGAAGCGAAACTGTATGATTTGATCAACCGCCGCTTTCTGGCGGCGTTCGCCCCCCCGGCGAAACTCGAGAAGACGACGGTCGACCTCATGGACGGGGACGACTTGTACCGGGCGAAAGGGACGGTCGTCGTCAGCCCGGGGTACCGTCAAGTCGTCGAGATGAAATCAAAAGACGTCGAGCTACCGGCGCTAACGCTCGGTGAGCCGTTGACTGAAAAGAAAGTCGAAGTGTTATCGAAACAGACCGAGCCGCCAAAACGGTATACAGAAGGGGCGCTCATCATGGCGATGAAAGTCGCCGGGAAACAGCTCGATGATGAAGAACTGATCCATATCATGAAAGAAGTCGAGGGGCTCGGCACCGAGGCGACCCGGGCGAACATCATCGATGGCTTGAAGAAGCGAGGTTATGTCGAACTTCAAAAGAAAGATCTCGTCCCGACCGATAAAGGCCGTCTTTTGATCGATGTGCTCGGCGACAGCATCCTCGCCTCGCCGGCCATGACCGCGAAATGGGAGAAGCGGCTCCATGAGATCGGGCAGGCGTCTGCGTCTGCGGCCGAATTCATCGACCAAGCGAAAAAGATGTCGATCCATCTTGTGGAGGAAGCGAAAGCGAGAGTCGAGGCGGCGAACCCGGAAGGCTATACGATCGAACCGAGACGCTTTGGGAAGAAAGCTGCCTCGCGGCCGAAGGAGTCGTTCGGCGTCTGCCCGAGCTGTGGCAAAGGACTTGTCGAGCATCCGAAGTTCATCGGGTGCAGCGGGTATCGTGAGGGCTGCAAGTTTACGATGTCGAAACAAGTGCTCGGCGTCGGACTCGCGAAAGACGAACTGAAACAGATGATCAACGGTGGGCAGTCGAATGTTCATGCGTTCAAAAAAGGCGACAAGACGTTTGATGCCACGCTCTATCTTGAAAAAGGGGCGTTACGCTTCGAGTTCAAATAAAAAATAGAGTCGCCCGGCTGGACGGCTCTATTTTTTATCGGTCTGATCGTTTTCAGAGATTCGACGATTGATCTCATCGTAATCGAGGACGATGTCGTCTTTGTTGTCTTTGTAGGCGTATCCTTTTTGGATGACGACGACAGAGGCGACCAAGACGAGTAAAATAATCAATCCGCTCACGGCAAATATCCATCCCATAGCGCATTCCTCGCTTTCTTTCTCTTAGTATGACAAAAATCTGAGACGTTCTCCATGTTTGAGTCTCTCACAACTGTTACAGGTTTGAAATGGTTGGTCTCTTGATTAGATATGATACAATAACATATAGAAGAACACTGACAGAGAAGGTAGGGATGACTATGGCGATTTTGATTGTCGACGACGAACCGGTCAATACGATGGTTCTCGAACAATTATTGCATCAACACGATTATGAGACGGTCTCGGTCTCAAGTGGTGAAGATGCTCTCGCGCTCCTCATGGACCCGCAAGCCCCGTCGCTGTATGACCTCGTCCTGCTCGATGTCGAGATGCCCGGCATCTCAGGGATTGAAACGTGCAAACGGATTCGACAAATGACAGGATATGAAGAACTGCCGGTAATCATGGTGTCGGGCCGGACCGAAGAGAAGCAAATTGCCGAAGGGCTAGATGCTGAAGCGTCCGACTATACGACGAAGCCGATCAAAATCACCGAACTCCTCGCTCGGATTCGCTCGGCGCTCCGTTACAAAGCGGCCGTCGATGAACGGAAAAAATATGAGGCTCGTCTCCAATATGACCTGGATTTGGCCCAAAAGATTCAGCAGAGCGCACTGACCCCACCAATCAGTAGCGCGGAAATCGATATGCGGGCGCTGTACCTGCCATCTAAAAAATTGGCGGGTGACATGTACGCCTGGTTCCAAGTCGCGCCTGATCGTTACGGTGTCATCATCTTCGACGTGATGGGTCACGGCGTGTCTTCAGCCTTGATCACGATGGGAATCCGCTCAATCTTGCCAGGCCTTGTCGCCAACGTCCAGTACCCGGTCGACGTCATGACCGAACTGAACCGACAGATGACGTTCCTGTTTTCAGGCGACGATATGCAAAGTTATTTCACGGCCGTCTATTGTTACATCGATACGACGAATCAACGCATCGAGTATGTCAATGCCGGCCATCCGCCCGTGATCGTGACGTCTCCGGAAGGGATGACTCGTCTCGAGACGACTGGGGTGCCGGTCGGCATGTTCGAGGAACCGAATTATGAATCGAAAGAAATCAAGATCACGCCAGGTATGGTCCTGCATATGTACACGGACGGACTGATGGAATGTTATAGCAAAGACATCGATGACGGCATCCGTTGGCTTGAAAAAGACATCGCCACGTACGGCTTAGATTATGCCCGTCACGTTGCCGAACGGCTCGTCCCGAAAATCGAGATTGACGACGACTTGTGCCTCGTCACGGTAAAGCTAACTTAAACGACAAAAGGATGAGACCGTCGCTCATGACGATTTCATCCTTTTGTCTAGAAATAACGTTTCCGCCATAAAATATAAAAGGCGAGACTCGAAAAACCGACCATCATGGCAAGTGCGAACACGAAACCGATTGATTGACCTTCGAACGGGACTTGGACGTTCATCCCAAAGATCCCGGAAATCATCGTCGGAATGCTGAGCACGATCGTGATCGACGCCAAGAACTTCATGACGAAGTTGACGTTGTTCGAGATGATCGACCCGAACGCATCCATCTTAATGCTGATGATGTCGTTATAAATCGAGGCCATCTCCATCGCCTGACGATGCTCGACGAATACGTCTTCTAACAAGTCTTCGTCTTCTTCATGCTTCTCAAGACTCGGCGTCTTGACGATGCGGTCGAGGACGCTGTCATTCGCTTTGAGCGATGTCATGAAGTAGACGAGCGACTTCTGTAAGTTCATCAACTGGAAAATTTCCTGATTTCGCATCGAACGTTGAAGTTCTTGCTCTAGCTCTTCCATTCGCCGGTCGATCTGGCGAAGGAACCGCAAGTACGTCATGCTGACTCGGTGCAAAATCTGGAAGACGAACCGGCTGCGATAGTTTGTCCGGAACAAGCGGGCTTTGCCGTTAGCGAACAAGTTGAGTACATCGAGGTCACGCGAACAGACGGTGATGAAATGTCGTCCCGTGACGATGATACCGAGTGGGATCGTATTATAGGCACGTCCCGTATCGTCTTCTTCGACGTATGGAACGTCAATGATCATGAGCAGGCCTTCGTCATCTTTCTCAAAGCGCGGCTTTTCTTCAATATCAAGTGGGTCGTACACGAAGTCTTCAGGAATGCCGGAGGCGGCAATGACTTGATCGGCCTCGTCTTTCGTCGGATTGACGAGTTGGATCCAGCTTCCTTTGTCAAAGTCTTCGATCTCGTGCACACGACCAGATGCGTCGGTACGGTAAATCGTTAGCATAATCTTCCTCCTACCTTAGCTCAACTTTATTATAGGTAGGCGAGTAGGAGAGTGCAATCGCAAAGAAGGAGATTTTTTGTTTTCTCTCGAAAACATACTACAGTGAGTTAGAATGTCAGAAGGAATGAGTAGAAGGAGGGATGGAGATGACTCAAAACCTCAAAACGCTCTGTTTAACGAAGAGAAATTAGCAGAGCTCCATCAAATCGCTAGTGGAAATAAAGATTTTCTGAAAAAGATTGCAGAGACGTACGTCGCGCAGTTCGAGGCGAAGTTTCCTGAATTAAAGCGCGTGGTCGAGACGAAAGATCATGAACAAATCGAACAACTCGCCCACTTGTTAAAGGGAGCCTCTTATTCGGTCGGACTCGACGAGACGGCGTCGCGTTTCCAACAACTTGAACTCGCCGGTGAGACGAACGAAGTCGAGAATCTTGAACCGGTGCTTGAGGACATCGAGCGTCAAATGCAACGGTTCGCTGTCGAGTGGGACGCCTATTTCAATCGATTGGTGTAATCAAAGAGGGGCCGCAATTTTGCGGCCCCTCGGTTTGTCATTTGGCTAAAAACTCATCGAGCGTCGCAATCAACATGCCGATTTCAGGCTTCGTGATTTGTGCGTTCGCGCCGACGGCGTCGCCTTTATGTTTCAAGTCATCTGAGATGAGTGACGAGAAAATTACGATCGGTAACGTCGCGTAGCGGTCCATTTCGCGTAGCCGTCTCGTCAAATGCAACCCGTCCATTTGCGGCATCTCGATGTCGGTGATGAGCAGATCGCATTCGACACCATCTTGCTCGAACGCATCAAGCGCTTCTTTCCCGTTGTTGAAGATTGTCGTGTTGAAGTAGCCTGCATCGTCGAGCGTGTCGATGATCAAGGTGCGGAGCATCTCCGAATCTTCTGCGATCCACACTTGTTTGTTCGAGCGTTCCCTTGCACCGAGTCGTTTGACGGATTCACGAGCCATGATGTCTTTTCGTGACAACTCGAGAGCGATGCGCTCATAGTCGAGAAGAATGATCATTTGGTCTCCTGTTTTGACGACGCCGTTCGTGATGCCTTGAACACCGCGGGCAAGATCTGACGGTGTATCGATCTGTTCCCATGAGATGCGCTTGATCTCTGTCACTTGGTCGACTCGGAGCACCGATTTCTCGCCGTTAAACTCACAGACGATCAAGCGATCCCCGTCTCCGGCTTCACGAGGATGACCGATGACCATCGGGAGATCGATGACCGTCATGACTTCACCGCGCAATTCGATCAACCCCATGATCGCCTCAGGCGTCCCGGGTAACGGGGTAAGTGGAAGCATCGTGATGATCTCGCGAACCTTCATGACGTTAATCCCGAAAATAAACGGGCCTGACTGGAAAATGACGATTTCTAACTCGTTCGTACCTGCTTCAAGTAAAATATTATGATCCATGCTCAATGGTGGTCCCTCCTATATCGCGTTCTCTCTTCCTTTCTATCGGTCAAATCGACCAAAGTCTTCAGTTGAAAAGTGTCAAAGTCGGGTCAAAAATCACGAAAAGTCATTGAGTAACCGTTTACATTACATAAACTGAATCTTTATAGTTGTTCAACGGAATTGATTTTGCATACAATGAGGGTGGCAACGAGATATCACAGCTTACTCAGGAGGCAGATAGAGATTATGAGTATGAACACGTATCCATATTTAATTAACGGGCAATGGCAAGAATCAACAACAAATGAGACGATTGAACTCGTTTCACCTTATACAGAAGAAATCGTCGGACACGTCCAAGCGATGTCGCGCGACGAAGTCGACGAGGCGATTCACGGTGCTAAACGTGCACAACAAGAGTGGGCGGCGCTTCCGGTCAACAAGCGCGCCGAGCTGTTGTACGCATGGGCGGACAAACTCGAAGAACGCGTCGATGAGATCGGTCAAATCATCATGCGCGAAGTCGGGAAGAACTTGAGCGACGCGAAGAAAGAAGTCGTCCGCACAGCTGAGATTATTCGTTATACGGCTGAGGAAGGACTTCGTTTCACAGGTGGATTCATGCAAGGCGATTCGTTCCCGGGCGGATCAAAGAATAAAATGGCGATCATCAAAAAAGAGGCACTCGGTGTCGTTCTCGCGATCTCACCATTCAACTATCCGGTTAACTTAGCCGCTGCTAAAATCGCCCCGGCCCTTATTACGGGGAACGCGGTCGTCTTCAAACCGGCGACGCAAGGTGCGATCAGTGGCGTCAAAATGGTCGAGGCCCTGCAAGACGCCGGTCTTCCGAGCGGATTGTTGAACCTCGTGACGGGTCGCGGTTCGGTCATCGGCGACTACTTGACGTCGCACCCAGGTGTCGACATGATCACATTCACTGGCGGTACAGGAACCGGTCAACATTTGTCACAACAGGCATCGATGGTCCCGGTCGTCTTAGAGCTCGGCGGCAAAGACCCGGCGCTCGTCTTAGAAGACGCGGACATGACGCTTGCGGCGGATCAAATCGTCAGCGGTGCGTTCTCTTACTCGGGTCAGCGTTGCACGGCGATCAAACGCGTCTTCGTGCTCGAAGATCAAGCGGACGAACTCGTCGCCATGTTGAAACAGCGTGTCGAGAAACTCACGGTCGGTTCGCCAGTCGACAACAGCTTCATCGTCCCGCTCATCGACAAGAAGTCGGCTGACTACGTTCAAGGCTTGATCGACGACGCCGTCAACAAGCGTGCGACGGTCGTCCACGGTAACGAACGCGACGGCAACCTGCTTCACCCGACGCTGCTCGATCACGTCACGCGTGAGATGCGTGTCGCTTGGGAAGAGCCGTTCGGACCTGTTCTTCCGATCATCCGTGTCAGCTCGCTCGACGAGATGATCGAACTGACGAACGAGTCAGAGTTCGGTCTTCAAGCGAGCGTGTTCACGCAAAACGTGAACAGTGCGTTCACGGTCGCCGACAAGCTTGAAGTCGGTACGGTCCAAGTCAACGGTCGAACGGAACGCGGTCCTGACCACTTCCCGTTCATCGGTGTGAAACAATCAGGTCTCGGTGTCCAAGGGATCGGACGCAGTCTTGAAACGATGACACGCGATAAAGTGACAGTCATTAACTTATAAACGATTGGAGGGGAGAAATCCCCTCCTTTTTTTGTGCCATTGAAATCCCTTCTTTCTGACAGGTATAATGAATGAAGATAGGTGGAAGGGGTTGTGTGGACGTGGCGAACTGGATTTCAAGCCAACTGGCAAGACTCGATATTCCGACACCGTTTGAGGTCGGTAACGTGAACGTATACATCGTAGAGCATGGGGGCCGGTTTTTCATGGTCGACTGTGGCCCGGATACGGAAGAGGCATGGGCATCCTTGAACGGCGAATTGGCTGAACTCGAACTGACGCTAGCGGATATCGATTTTCTATTTTTAACGCACCATCATGCCGACCATGCCGGTCAAGCTTGGCGGCTACGGGATGCCTCGATTCCAGTCTACGGTCACGAGAAGCTCGTTCGTTATTTGGAACAGACACCGAACTTTATTAAAAAAGGCAATCACTTCTTATATGAACTGGCTCATTGGTTCGGGGCACCGGAGTCGATCATCACCAAGTTGCCGGACTACCGGGAGGCGCTACGTTGGATCGGTCCGACGACCGTCACGATGACGTTCGAAGAAGGACAAGACGTGACGAGCGACGGGGCATGGAAGACGATTCATCTGCCGGGACACGCGAGCGATCAACTCGGACTGCTCGGACCGGGCGGCGTCTTGATCGCCGGTGATCATTTGATCGATGCGGTCGAACCGAACCCGTTGATCGAACAACCGTATGAGGACGAAGGGTTTGCGTCACCGGTCTTACTGTATCTCGACTCGCTTAGAAAGTTACAGGAGCTTGATATTAAGCTCGTCGTGAGCGGACACGGTAATCCGATTCAGCATCCGCGGGTGCTCATCGAATCAAGGATTAGTCAACGCTATGAACGGAGCGAACAGCTGCTGAACGACTGGGCCGACGGCTTGAGTGTGTTCGATTGGTCGATGCGGCTGTACGGGCGGAAGATGCGCCGGGCGATGCCGCTTGTCTTCAGCGAAGTGTTCGCGCGGTTGACATTGCTCGAGGAGCGCGGTCATGTCGTCAAGCAGTTAGCCGATGGCAAATGGATTTATGTGAGAGTGGAGGAAGCAATGGAATGAGACATATTGTGATCACGGGTGCGTCGAGCGGCTTTGGTGCCGCTTTGGCGCATTCTTTTTCGGCAGCGGGCTATAAGCTGACGTTAATTGCCAGAAACGAGACGCGCCTTCGAGAGCTCGGGACGAAACTATCTGCAGACTGGATGGTCGCGGATGTTTTGACAAGTTATGAGACGCTCGTCGACGATGTCGTACGGAAATATGGACCGATCGACGGTTGGGTCAACAACGCCGGCGTCGGTGAGTTTGACCGGGTCGTTGATCAAACGACGGACGTCATCGAAGAGACGATGCGCTTGAACGCGATCGCGCCGATGGTGATGTCGCGTGACTGTGGGCGCCGGATGAAGCGAGGCGGGACGATCATAAACGTTTGCTCGCAAGCTGCCAAAGTGCCGACCCCGAAGTCGGCCGTGTACGCCGGATCGAAAGCGGCGTTGCTCCAGTTTTCAAACGCGCTCCGGCTCGAGCTGAAGCCGGCAGGTGTCCATGTACTGACAGTCAATCCTGGTCCGATCAACACGCCGTTCTTTGATCGTGCTGATAAGACGGGTCGCTATGAACAGAGTGTGCGTCGTATCATGCTCGACCCAGATCAGTTGGCACAGCGGGTCGTCTCAGCGTTTGAACAATCGAAACGTGAAGTCAACGCCCCGTGGTGGATGGACTTAGGCGGAAAACTGTACGCAATGTGCCCGATTTGGTTCGAACGGTTGGCAAAACGGGGATTTGACAAAAAGTAGTAGAGAGAGGGGAAGTACGATGCGACGAATACGACAATTTGGGCTGCTGTTTGCGCTTGTTTTTCTCAGCGCCTGCGGGACGACGGGAGCAGACTTGGCCCCGACGTTTGACGAGGCGGTTCAAGAGGCTGAGCAAACGACGGTCAACTTTTACTTGTGGGGTGGGGACGACGGCATCAACCGTTACATCGATGACTACGTCGCACCACGCCTGAAAGAGACATACGATATCGAGTTGAATCGCGTCCCGATGGACACGGCCGAATTCATTCGCCAACTGTCACTCGATAAACGTTCGAACCGAGAGGCGGGCACGATCGACCTCATGTGGATCAATGGTGATAATTTTAGAAACGCGGCCGAGGCGGAGCTTCTACAAGGCGACCTGCTCGATAAAATCCCGAACGCAGCACTTTTGAACGAGACCGCGCAAGCGACCGACGCCGGGACGCCGACCGACGGACTCGAGGTGGCGTGGGGCAACGTTCAGTTCGTGCTGCACTATGATGCCGACAAAGTGACGAATCCTCCGGCGACGTTCGAAGAATTACATCGTTGGACCGAAGCAAATCCGGGTCGTTTCACGTATCCTGAAGTGACAGACTTCACCGGTAACGCGTTCGTCCGCCATCTGCTCTATGCCGAGTACGGGGAAACGATCCGGAGCGATCAAACGATCCCGGATGCATTTTGGGATGAACTCGCGACGTGGTCACCGAATCTGTGGAAACAAGGAGCGACGTATCCGAAGTCACTCGCTCAACTCGACCAACTTTATGCGAAAGGTGACGTGTGGATGACGATGGGATTCAATGAGCGTCGTGCTGAGGCCGAGCGAAACGACGGCGTGTTTCCAGACGGGACGCGTGCACTCGTCCTCGATCATTCAATCGCCTCGACGCATTTTCTCGCGGTCCCGTTCAACGCAAGCAATCCGAACGGTGCCATCGTCGTGATCAATGAATTGTTGTCACCGGAAGCCCAACTCGCCAAACAAGATGCGACGTATTGGGGGGACGGGACGTCGCTCGATTTGACGAAGCTTGAACGAGCGGACCGGGAAGCCTTCCTCAAGCTGGACACGGGCGTCACGTATCCAGACCCTGAACAACTTGCCGAACGTTCGATTGCCGACTTCGGGCCGAGCGTGATCGATCAAGTTCGTGAGGGATGGTCCCGTGTCGCGAGGTAGCGTCGGCTTGAGCGTCATCGTCTTATTGCTACCGCTCGCCGGTCTGGCGTTTCTAGCCGGTGAGACCGCTTCGTTCGAATGGACGTCACTTTGGCGCGATGCGGCGTGGCGGGCGAGTTTAGCCGTCACGCTTTACGTGACGCTCGTCTCGACGACGATTTCGCTACTCATCGGGACGTGGTTGGCACGAACGGTCCGGATTCGAGAGGCGGTTTGGCTTTCAGCGCTGCTCAAATTGCCGATGTTCGTGCCGCATGTCGCAGGTGCGTATTTATTTTTGTTGTTGTTCTCGGGCGGTTTTCCGTTTTACGGGCTTGTGGAAGCGAACGAGCGCCATCACTTTGTCGTCATATTGACGTATGTGTGGAAAGAAGTGCCGTTCGTCTTTTTGATGATGCTCGGCACATACGGGCAACTGAATCGCGGCTATCTCGATATGGCGAAGACGCTCCAACTCACACGGTTCGAGCAGTTCAAAGTCGCGGAGTGGCCGTTTTTACTGAAGCCGCTCTTGGACTCGTTTTGGATTTTAGTGGCGTTCATCTCGTTCGCTTACGAGGTACCGGCCCTGCTCGGGGTCACATTCCCGGAGCTGCTCGGGGTGCTCGCATACGAACGGCTGACGACAGGGTTGTTTTTAAACGCGAATGAATCCTACGCGGTCGCACTCGTTTGGACACTATTGATCTCAGTCGGGGCTTTTGTATCGTATCTCGTTACGGCCAAACGAAGACGCCGGATTGAAAAAGGGGTGAGGCGATGAGTCGGGTCCTTATCATCAGTTTCATCTTGTTCCCGTTTCTCGGCTTACTCTTCGGTTTGCCTTCTCCGATCCGATTGGATGAAGTGCTCATGAACACGGTGTTCTACGTCATCAGTTTGGCCGTCATCAATGTCTGGCTCGGTCTCGGGACAGCGTGGTGGCTGATTTTTACAGAGTCGAGATGGCGGACACTCGTCGAGTGGCTCGTCTTTATCCCGTTGTTCATTCCGGTCATGGCGAGTATGTTCGGTATGTACATCGTGCTCGCGAACGTCGGGCTCGTCGGGACGTATGCCGGTGTCTTGCTCGTCTTGCTCGTCTCGACGCTCCCGTACTCGATCCGGCTCGCCTACAATGCGATGTATGTGATCGGACGCCCGCTCCTTGAGCAGACGATGACACTGCCGCCGCTGCCTCGATTTAGCATGGTGCTGTTTCCTTTGTTGGCGGCGACGATGCGGACGATCGTCTTGTTCTCGACGGTCATCGTTCTCGGTCAGTTCGTGCTCGTGCAATTGATCGGTGCAGGGCTCATCCCGACCGTCACGACACAACTGTATCAATCGTATGCGGGAAATGACGTTTCATTGGCACTACAAAACACGTGGGTCCTCATCTTGTTGCCGGTCTTGTTGTATATCGGTCTCGGAGGATTGTTCCGCGCAGCGGTAAGAATTATGAAGGAGCGGTTAAGATGAGTTTAGTCGTTACGAAAATACAAAAAAACTTTAAACAACGCGACGTGTTGAACGGGGTCGACCTGATCGTTGACAAGAAAGAGATCCATGCGCTTGTCGGGGTGAGCGGGTCCGGGAAGTCGACGTTGCTACGGATTATCGCCGGACTTGAGACGGCAGACACGGGGACGGTGACGTGGGACGGAGAGCCGCTCCTCGGGACGCCTCCTCACAAGCGGCGCATCACGATGCTGTCACAATCACCGCTTCTGTTCCCGCATCTGTCCGTCGGGGAGAACGTGACGCTCGCGACTCAAAACCGGTCCCGGGAGCAGGCGGAGGCGTGGCTTGACCGTGTCCGCCTTCCGGGCCGATATGATGATGACATCCACGAACTTTCCGGAGGCGAGCAACAGCGTGTCAGTTTTGCCCGTGCCCTTGCGGCCGAGCCGCGGCTCATTTTGTTAGATGAGCCGTTCACGAATCTCGATCCGGATTTGAAGTACGAGTTGCAGCGGCTGATCCGGGACCTCGTCCAACAACTCGAGTTGACGGCGTTGCTCGTGACCCACGACCGGGAAGAAGCGATGCTCGTCGCCGATCGGGTGACGTTGCTCGAGGACGGAGAAGTCCTAGCGACGGGGACGCCAGGCGAACTTTACGAGACTGAGCCGGCGTTTGGAGACTTTATCGAGCTTTCAGGTTCGTCTTATCCGGCGACGATGATGGAAGTGACGGAAGAAGCAGGCGAACCGGTCGTACTCGTCCGACAGTTGAATCGCTTCGGCAATCGCCTAGGCGAGTATCGCCTCGCGACCGGTACGTACGTCATTCTCCCCCGGGATGAATCGTTTCAGGTCGGGGAGACCTACTATTTGCGGAAGAAAAAAGGAGTGGTTTGATGCTAGACACGTACGGAAGCCGCTGGGTTCGTCCCATCGTTGAACGAGGGGCCGATCGGCTTCTAAAATGGAATTTCACACCGAACGAAGTGACAATCCTTGGAGGGATCATCGGGATCTCGGTCGGGTTCTTTATTTATAATGACATGCTTTGGACAGCGGTCGCCCTGCTTTGGTTATCGGGTCTTCTCGATGTCATTGACGGGACGATGGCGCGCCGCTCTCGGAAGACGGGGTTTGGCACAGTGCTCGACCTCGTCTTCGATCGCATCGTCGAGATCTCGGTCGTCGTCGCGCTGGCGCTTCGTTATCCTGAGCACATGCCGGTCTTTCTCTTCTTGCTCGGATCCTTCGTCGTTGCGATGACGCTGTTTCTCGCCGTCGGAGCCAGCAGTTCAAAACGTTCTGAGAAATCATTTTATTATCAACCGGGCCTCCTTGAACGGACGGAGTGCTTCATCTTGTTCACGCTCATGATTTTATTCCCGTCGTGGATCGGGGTCGTCGCGACGCTGTTCCTCATCCTTGAAGTGTTCACGATCAGCCAACGCCTGTTGGAAGCACGGCGGATTTTACGATGAAGCCGCGGCTCGTCCTAGTCGGGCTCGGTCACGGGCAACTCGAAATTTTAGCGCGGATCGAACAGTTGCGTGAACGGTACGAGGTCAGTTATGTCGGACTTGAGGAAACGATTTATACCGGGGCGTTCCCCCAAGTGATCGCAAATGAGATGGCTTCGGCAGTCGTCAACTTGCGACCGGACGTCACACCGGTCGCGAGCAGACTCATCTCGCTCGACCCGGTCAAGCGAATCATCGAGACCGATCGAGGTATGATCGCTTATGATCACCTCGTGCTCGCGACAGGTGCGAAGAGCCGAGGGATCGGAACGGGCTTGAAACCGATGACGGACGTAGTGATCGAACACATTCAAGCGAGCCGTGCGGTCACGATCGTCGGAGGGGGCAAAGCTGGCGTCGAGCTCGCTTTCGCTTGCGTGAGGTCGAAGCAACACGTCACGCTCTATGCGAAGCAGATTTTGCCGGATTTGCCGAACCGGGTCGGCCGTCACATTGCCCGTCGTCTCGTTGCAAGCGGAGTGACGCTGATCGCGCAACAGTATGAGGGTGGGGACGCGCCAGACGGTCTTGTCCTTGACGCGACTGGAGTCGTGCCGGTCGAGTGGTGGCACCGCTCAGGCCTTGCCGAGGAGGGGTCGTTTATTCCGACCGACGCTTATTTGCGTCACGCGACGTATCAAGATATTTACATCACCGGGGATATGGCAATGGGCTTGAACGGAGGCGTCGACGCGGTCCGGTCGGGTCGTCATGTCGCGTCGGCGCTCCTCGGTGACCAAAAGCCATATAAACAGCGGACGTCGCTCAATATTTTATTGACGACCCCGGGACACGCCTTACTCACGTTTGGGCGCTTGACGTGGCACGGCCGGTGTTCGTATTGGATCAAGCGCCAAATCGACAGGCGCTACATGCAGAAATTCACGCACTAAAAAAGACGACCGCGGTCGTCTTTTTTTAGGCGTTCAACGTGTCGAGGAACGACCGAATTTGCATTTCCGTCTTCGCATGCGCCGAATGAAGGTGTTCTTGTTTGACGCCTTCTTGATAGAAGAGCAGTGACGGGATGCCCCGGACTTCCTGCGTGTCAGACAGTTCAGGCAGTTCGTCGCGATCGACGACGTACCAGTTGAATTGCGGGTAGTCTTTGACGAGTTCGTCGACGTACATGTCGAGGCGGCGGCAGTCCGGGCACCAAGACGTCGTGAAGATGACCATTCCTTTATCTTGAATGGCAGTTTGGAATTGTTGTTCAGATTGTATTGGTTTCATGATTGATCACTCCTTTCTCTCATTGTCTGTGTCTTCGGTGCGCCCGTCAACCGATTGACATTCTCGGACTTACAAGAGATTGTGCTACACTTAAAAAAACTGAACTGCAAGGGAATGGTGATGGTTATGGCGTTACGTCATGCACTACTCGGGTTGTTGACCCATCAGCCTGCGACCGGCTACGCCTTGAACGCGACGTTCAAAGCGCAAATGATCCACTTTTGGCACGCCCATCATACACAGATTTATCGGGAACTGTTAAAGATGGAAGACGAGCACCTCGTTTCGTCAGAGCATGTGACCCAACATGATCTTCCCGATAAGAAGATCTATTCGATCACAGCGACGGGACGTCAAGAGTTGATTGACTGGCTCAGACAACCGACGTCGTTTCAGCCGAAGATGAAAGATGAGAACCTGCTGCGCGTCAGCCTGTTGCAACTGCTTCCGCTCGACGAGGCGATCCGTTACGTCGAGGAGACGAAAACGCATCATGAACAAGTCGCACACCAAATTCGTGCGTTCCAAGCAGCCCATCAATCGGAAGCGGACACGCTCGGGTACTTATTGACGAGTGAATATGCGATCCGCATGATGGAAAACTATGCCGATTGGGCCGATTGGGCGATCGAACAAATGAAACAGCGCGGTACACATACGACCTGACGTTCAGGTCGTATGTTTTGTATACGGATGAATCGGCAGACGAGCCAGCAGTTTATCGAGTGCACGCTCATTGATGTCGTCATGATATGCGTCAATCGTCTGCTGCAACTGCTCGACAGAAGAAGCGCCAGGCAAGACGACGGCACACGTCCGTTTCGCGGCAGCGAGCGCATACGCTTGAATCGGGTGTGGCAACGTCGACAGGAGGTTGCGTAACTCGGGTTCGCTCCACGACTCGAAGCCCTTAGCGCTCAAGCGCTCGGACCATTCATCGGTCAACAGCCCTTTAGCGAGCGGTCCTCGACCGACGAGCGGAACGTCTTGCCCGAGCGATTCGATGCGGCGGTCGAGCAGTGAGTACGGTGTCATCAAGACATCGAGCTCCCCGTGCTCAAGCCAGTAGCGGATCACGTTCGGACGAATCGAGGAGAGCCCGATTTGACGGATGACCCCGGCCTGCTTTTGTCGACGCATGAAATCGATCGTCGCGTCAAGGTCGTCTTCCATCGTTCCACCGTGTACGTAATATAAGTCTAAGTAATCCGTCTGTAGTCGTTCGAGAGAACCATGAAGCGCCTGTTCTAAATAAGAAGGGGTTGGGTTCCAGCGCATTCCGTCTTCGGTCCATTCATTTCCGCCTTTGCTCGTCAAAAACAAATCGTCCCGCCGACCGTCGAACGTCTCACCAACGAGCCGTTCGACGTCGTGACGGTCATAGACGTCAGCCGTGTCAAAATGACGGATCCCTGACGCATAAGCCGCCTCGAGAATCCGTCGGCCCTCATCGTCACCTTGTTTTAAAATCGACATCGTTCCTAGTCCAAGTTCTGCCATCGATAATTCCTCCTTGTTCCGTCCATTGATTTGACTCATAATTACAGTATATAAGAAAACGTGAGGAGTACATAACCATGGAAGAGAAAACGATTGAACGGGAAGTCATCTATCAAGGGAAGATTTTCGATGTCGAGAAGCATGTCGTCGCGCTCCCGAACGGAGGAACGTCGGTCCGAGAGCTTGTGTATCATAATGGGGCCGTCGCGGTATTGTTGATCGATGAGGACGACAAGATCGTTCTCGTCGAGCAATACCGGAAAGCGTTCGAATCGATGTCACTCGAGATTCCGGCCGGTAAACTCGAGATCGGAGAAGAGCCGCTCGCGAGCGCGAAGCGTGAACTTGAGGAAGAGACCGGTTATAAAGCCGAGTCGCTTGAAAAGATGTTCTCGTTTTACGGGGCACCTGGATTTTGCAGCGAGCGCGTCGACGTGTTCGTCGCCAAAGGTTTGACGGCGGGAGCGATGAACCTAGACGAGGACGAATTTTTACAAGTCGAACGTTATACGTTCGAAGAAGCGGGCGAGCTTTTAGCGAGCGGGCGGATCACCGATGCCAAGACGATCATGGCGATTCAGTGGTGGCAATTGTCTAAATTGAAATAATTCTAATCTGAAGTAGGTTGTGATAAACTTAGATAGTAATAATTTTAATTTGAAAAAACGACGGAATTTCGGTATGCTTTGAATAGTGAATTATGTAAAGAGGGGGCGCCTTATGGAAACGCGAATTGAACGGATCAAACAGCAATTGAGCGCCAAAGGATATAAATTGACACCGCAACGAGAATCAACGGTCCGTATCTTGCTTGAGAACGAGACGGACCATCTAAGTGCAGAGAACGTGTTCATGCTCGTCAAGAGCATCGCACCTGAAATCGGTCTCGCGACCGTTTACCGGACACTCGAACTGTTGACCGAGCTCGGCGTCGTCGACAAAGTCAACTTCGGTGACGGCGTCGCCCGGTTCGACCTCAGACCAGAAGGGGCGAACCATTCGCACCATCACCTCGTCTGTGTCGAGTGTGGATCAGTCGAAGAGATCATGGAAGACCTGCTCGTCGACGTCGAGAAGAAAGTCGAGAGCAAGTATGAATTTTTAATCAAAGACCATCGTTTGACGTTCCATGGCATCTGTAAAGTGTGCCAAGCGAAAGGCGTCACGCTCGAAGGGCATAAAGCCGTCATTAACGGTTGACGAAACAAAGGAGGACAAGCCGCTCGGCTTGTCCTCCTTTATGTTGATCATCAGATCAAATCGTCAGTTCGATTTTGTTTCGTTCTGGATCGTGGACGACGCTCTCATAATAGCCGTCCCCGGTCAGACGCGGTCCATCGACGAGTTCATAGCCATCAGCCTGCAAGCGCGCCGTCAATTCGTCGACGGCCTCGGCGCTGCCTAGCGCGAACGCCACATGCGCCAAGCCGAGTGTCGGCATCGCTTCGCCTTGGATGTCGGGTCGGCACATCAGCTCGAGTCGGCACGCTGATTCCGGAAACGTTAAAAAATACGATGTGAACTGTTTGTGCCGGTTCGTATATTTGTCGTTGGCGCTGGCACCAAAATACGTCTCATAAAAGCGGCGCATCCGTTCGAGGTCGTGGACCCATACGGCAACGTGTTCGATGTTCATCGTCATCACTCCTTTTCAACTACGTTCATCTTACCAGTGATGCAGCGGGATTGTCAGTCGATTTCCTGGAGAAAAAGGGCGTGAAATCGATGACAAAAAACTGTAAAAAAAACTTACAAAAAAATGAGGTCAGACGTCTTCACAACGGTTTACATAAGTGATATGATGTAAGCGTATTCAGGTGTAGCGAGGAAGGAGGGGGATGTCATGCGTTCGCAAGTCGAGTCGTTTTTACAATATATGACGGTTGAGAAAAGAATGTCCACCAACACGAGACAAGCCTATGCGAGCGATTTGACCCAGTACTTATCGACACTAATCCAACTTGGGGTGACCGAGTGGAATGAAGTCACGCGCTCACATATCGTCAAGCATTTAGAGGAACTGTCGCAAGCGGGTCGGGCCGCCTCGTCACTGCGGCGAGCCGTCAGTTCGATTCGCACGTTTCATCACCATCTGAAGATGAGCGGCGGCGCCTCGACCGATCCGGCACTTTACTTAGAGACGCCGAAAGCGGAGCGACATCTGCCGGACACGTGGTCGCAAGACGAAGTCGAGCGGTTGCTCGATAGCGTCCCGACGAACGATCCGCTCGCGCTTCGAGATCGTGCCATGCTCGAACTGCTCTACGGGACAGGCATGCGCGTCAGCGAACTTCTCGGTCTTGATTTGGATGATTTACAGTTTGAACTGGGGTATTTACAGTGTGAAGGCAAAGGCGAGAGCGCCCGGATCATTCCGGTGTCGTCGGTCGCCCAAAATTTTGTCGAACGTTACATCCAGCAAGCGCGAAACGGCCTCGGTGGTCGGGAGACCGAGGCGTTGTTCTTGAACGGACGTGGCGGTCGGCTTAGCCGCCAAGGGTTTTGGAAGATCATCAAGCGACGGGCGAAAGACGCCGGTATCCCGAAAGAGATCACACCGCACGTGCTGCGTCACTCGTTCGCGACGCACTTGCTCGAGAATGGTGCCGATCTGCGCGCCATCCAGCAAATGCTCGGCCATGCCGATCTCTCCACCACTCAAATCTACACACATGTAAACAAGGCGCGGCTCCACGATGTGTACCGTAAGCATCACCCGCGGGCCTAGACACTTAAAGGAGGAACTTTTGTGAAGAAATTTAAACGTATATTCTTAGTCGTCATGGACTCAGTCGGGATTGGGGAAGCCCCAGATGCCGACCAGTTCGGAGACGTCGGTTCAGACACGTTAGGTCACATCGCTCGTGAGCATGGCGGCCTGAACATGCCGAACATGGGCAAGCTCGGATTAGCGAACATTAAACCGATCGAAGGCATCGAACCGTCAAGCGCGCCGAGCGCGTTCGGCCGGATGGAAGAAATTTCGGCCGGGAAAGATACGATGACTGGTCATTGGGAAATCATGGGTCTCCACATCGATACGCCGTTCCGTGTGTTCGAGGAATTCCCGGACGATTTGATCAACCGGCTTAAAGAGTTCAGTGGACGCGACATCATCGGCAACAAGCCGGCATCAGGAACGGAAATTTTAGACGAGCTCGGTGAAGAGCATGTCGCGACAGGTGCGTTGATCGTCTATACGTCGGCCGACTCGGTGCTTCAAATCGCGGCCCACGAAGAAGTCGTCCCGCTCGAAGAACTGTACCGCATCTGCGAATACGCGCGCGACATCACGCGCGAAGATCCGTACATGCTCGGACGGATCATCGCCCGGCCGTTCCTCGGAACGCCTGGTGCTTGGGTCCGGACGTCAAACCGTCACGACTATGCGCTCAAACCGTTCGGCAAGACGGTCATGAACACGCTCGAAACAGCTGGTAAAGACGTGATTGCCCTCGGGAAGATCAGTGATATCTATGACGGAGAAGGCGTGACGAAAGCGGTCCGTACGAAGTCGAACATGGACGGGATGGACAAACTCGTCGCTTCGCTTGATGAGGAGTTCGAAGGGCTCTGCTTCTTGAACCTCGTCGACTTTGACGCATTGTTCGGCCATCGCCGGGATCCGGAAGGATATGCGGTCGCGCTCGAAGAGTATGACGCCCGTCTTCCTGAAGTGTTTGCTCGCTTGCGTGAAGACGACTTGCTGATCATCACGGCCGACCACGGTAACGATCCGACGGCACCAGGGACGGACCATACGCGGGAATATGTCCCGCTCATCGTCCATCACCACGGTTCGACTGCGGTCGACCTCGGCGTTCGCGCTACGTTCGCAGATATCGGCGCCACGGTGGCGGATAACTTTGACGTCGACGCACCAACAATCGGAAACAGTTTCTTAAACGAAATTTGAGGAGGCACTACACATGGTAAATTGGAACGAAACAAAAGCATTTTTACAGGAACGCATGAACGGAACACCAGAAATCGGACTCATTCTCGGATCGGGTCTTGGCGTGCTCGCCGACGAGATCGAGAATCCGGTCGCGATTCCTTACGAAGATATTCCGCACTTCCCGGTCTCGACAGTCGAAGGTCATGCCGGACAGCTCGTCTTTGGTGACCTTGAAGGGAAACGTGTCGTTGCGATGCAAGGACGGTTCCATTTCTATGAAGGATATTCGATGGAACAAGTCACGTTCCCAGTCCGTGTCCTCAAATTGATCGGTGTCGAGACGCTCATCGTCACGAACGCCGCTGGTGCTTGCAACGAGGCGTTCAACCCGGGCGACTTGATGGTCATCACGGACCATATCAATTTCTTCGGCACGAGCCCGCTCATCGGCAAGAACGCGAGCGACTTCGGGACACGCTTCCCGGATATGTCAGAGGCGTACGACAAACAACTCGTCGCGTTGACAGAGCGGGTCGCGTCAGACCTCGGTCTCAAGATTCAAAAAGGCGTCTACTTCGGGAACACCGGTCCGACATACGAGACACCGGCCGAAGTCAAGATGGCCCGTCTGCTCGGCGGCGACGTCGTCGGCATGTCGACCGTACCAGAAGTCATCGTGGCTCGTCACTCAGACATGCGTGTCCTCGGAATTTCGTGCGTCTCGAACATGGCCGCAGGTATCCTTGACCAACCGCTCAACCACGAAGAAGTCATCGAGACGACAGAGCGCGTCCGCCAAGACTTCCTTTCACTCGTACGTGGCACGATTAAAAGCATGTGACTAAAACAATTCTAGGAGGACGAAACTTATGCGTATGGTCGATTTGATTTTGAAAAAACGTAACGGTGGAGAATTAAACGAACAGGAGATCCGCTACGTCGTGGAAGGCTTCACGAATGAGACGATTCCAGACTATCAAATGTCTGCTTTGTCGATGGCGATTTATTTCAACGGCATGACCGAGAAAGAGACGGCGGCGTTGACGATGGAAATGGTCAAGTCAGGTGACGTCATCGACCTTTCTAAAATTAAAGGGAAAAAAGTCGATAAGCACTCAACAGGTGGCGTCGGCGACAAGATCAGTTTGATCGTCGCCCCACTCGTCGCCTCGATCGGTATCCCGGTCGCTAAAATGAGCGGGCGCGGGCTCGGTCATACAGGTGGGACGATCGACAAGCTCGAATCATTCCCAGGGTTCAACGTCGAGCTGACAGAAGCGCAGTTCACGAAGCAAGTGAACGACATCAAGATGTCGATCATCGGGCAGACGGGCAACTTGACGCCGGCCGACAAACGTCTTTACGCGCTCCGCGACGTGACGGCGACGGTCGAGTCGATCCCGCTCATCGCGAGCTCGATCATGTCGAAGAAGATCGCTGCCGGTGCCGACAGCATCGTCCTCGACGTCAAGACAGGGTCTGGTGCGTTCATGAAGTCGTTCGACGACGCGAAAGCACTCGCTGAAGAGATGGTCGCCATCGGGAAAAATGTCGGTCGCAAGACGATCGCCGTCATCACCGATATGGACCAACCGCTCGGGTTTGAGATCGGGAACGCGAACGAAGTGAAAGAGGCGATTGAAGTATTGTCTGGGAAAGACGTCAAAGACTTGAAAACGATCGCACTCACGATCGCCGGTCATATGGCCGTCCTCGGTGAATTTTATAAGACGTTTGACGAAGCATACGCCGACCTTGAACGCCGGATGGCCGACGGTCACGCGCTTGAAGTATTCCGTCAGTTCGTCGCGGCACAAGGTGGGGACGCCTCACTCGTCGATGATGTGACTAAATTCCCGCAAGCGAAATTTGAGACGACGTTCGTCGCGAAGACAGCCGGTTACGTCGAATCGATCATCGCGGACGAGGTCGGTGTCGCAGCGATGCTCCTCGGAGCGGGACGGGCAACGAAGGACGACTTGATCGACTTCGCGGCCGGTATCACGCTCGAGAAGAAAGTCGGCGACAAAGTCGAGGCAGGTGACGTCATCGCGATCCTTCGTTCAAACATCGAAGACATGTCTTCGGCACTTGAACGCATGGATCATGCTTACACGATCGGCGCCACTCAACCAGAGGCACGTCCGCTCGTCCACGCGGTCATCCAGTAAGTCAGAACGTCTGTTTCCACAAAACAGTGGAGGCAGACGTCTTTTTTTGATAAGATGGGTAATGTGAGTGATTATTGACTATATGAACATAAAGGGGTATTTCCATATGAAAAAAGGATCAATGAAATTAGAGAACGGTGAAATGATTGAATTTGATTTATTCCATGACGCAGCACCGATCACGGTCGACAACTTCGAAGAGCTCGCGAACCGAGGCTTCTACGACGGATTGACGTTCCACCGTGTCATCCCAGGCTTCGTCAGTCAAGGCGGATGCCCGGACGGAACAGGTATGGGCGGTTCAGGTAAAACGATCCCTTGCGAGACGTCGACTTCGTTCCCGTACAAACATGAAGCCGGCTCGCTTTCGATGGCACACGCTGGGCGCAACACGGGCTCATCACAGTTCTTCATCGTCCATGCGCCACAACCGCACCTTGATGGGGTTCATACTGTGTTCGGTAAAGTGACGTCAGGCCTTGAACACGCGGTCAAACTTCGCCAAGGCACGAAGATGGCTGAAGTCAAAGTTTGGGATGAGAATTGATTTCTGCCTAAACGTTATGGCACAATGAGCCATGTCTCTCACGTGATCACTTCGTGAAACATGTCTGACTAAAGGTGGTGAGACCAGCCATGCTGGTGAAGTATAAACAATCGCACGAGAAGACGGCGATGGGGCTGCTCGCATTTTCATGTAGCGACAAGTCTCCGCTCGCCCTTCTCGAACTCGTACGGTCTTACGAGGAAGATGCTTCGAAGTTCCTCTACTTGTGGAAAGTCGAAGAAGACTTCGTCGGGATCATCGGGATGGAACAGCTTGAGACGACGATGTGCATCCATCATATCGCCTTGTCGCCTTCGTTCCGTGGCGAAAAACGTTCATATGAACTGCTCGATGAGACGCGGAACTTGTTACCGCTCGATTTGACGCTTGTCGGTCACGGGAAGACGAGTGACTTGCTCGATAAATGGAATCAAGTCTCGATATAAAAAGCTAGGCTCAGCGCCTAGCTTTTTGTCGTTGTTCTAGCGCGAGCAGACGCTCTTCAACGACGGGCGTCCGGTCACGGTGGATATGTTTATGGACGAGCTCGTCGAAAGTCAGGGAGGTCGGTTCGAACGTGGGTTTCAACCGGTCGATTTGTCGGCGTGTCGGCTCGTCTAGCGGGAGTGTGTCCGAGAGCGGCCAACGTTCCAAGTCGCGTGTGAACGCCTCCATGTCGATGCCGAGCGGTTCAAGAGCGCTTTTGGCCAAAGGAAGCTTTTGCTTCAATGCAGCGACGCTCTTGACGGCCCCGGCCGTATTGCCCCGGCGGAAGTGGTAGTGGGCGACGGCGTACTGGATCAAGACGGCATAGCCGAGATGTTCACGGTTCCCATCCTGCCACGCCTCTTCGAGCACCTCGTGGCACTCGAAATAATCGGCATGACATTCAAACAGCAACGTATACTGATAAAAAGGGGTAAGCATCAATTTTCTCCTTTCGTGGTCACTGTACTACAAAACATGTTATACTAAAGCGCAAAAATGTTAAATGGCAGGTGTCTCTATGGAAGCGTATAACGTCAAAATCGATACGTTCGAAGGCCCGCTCGACTTGTTGCTCCACTTGATCGGCAAGATGGAGCTCGATATCGCCGACATCTCTGTTTCGGAAGTCACGGACCAGTATGTCGCCTTTATCCGGACGATGCAAAAGTTTGAGCTCGATGTGGCCAGTGAATATTTGGTCATGGCGGCGACGTTGCTCCAATTAAAGAGCAAACAACTGTTGCCACCGGTCCCGATCGAGGACGATGAGATTCCGGATTTCGGCGAAGAGCCGACTCGGGAAGGGTTGATTCGACAGTTGATTGAATACAAAGCTTATAAAGAAGCGGTCGTCTTCATGCGCGAGCAAGAAGAGCAACGGCTCGAACTATATAGCCGTCCCGGCGAAGACTTGACACGGTACATGTCTGAACTGGTCCAACCTTACGATGGACCGCTCAACTTTTCAGATTTGTTGCACGCCTATTCAAAGATGGTCGAGCGGAAGCGTTGGAAAGAACGGCGTAAAAAGACGATCAAGCGGGAAGAGCGGACGCTCGAACAGCAAATGACCCGTCTGCATGAACATGTGTCGGCGAACCGGAACACGTCGTTCTTTGCATTCTTCGAAGAACGGCCGGACGTGTCCGACCTCGTCGTCACGTTCATGGCGCTGCTTGAGTTGATTAAGTTACGAGTCGTCACGACAAAGCAAGTCGACCGAGATATTCACATTTCGTTTGTCGAAGCGTCAAAGGAAAGGGATGAAGCCGTTGTTGTCTTATGAAACGATCATTGAAAGCCTATTGTTTGTCGTCGGAGAAGAAGGCATGGAAGTCCGGGCGCTAGCAGATACGCTCGATATTTCTGAGGCCGCTGCCCGCGAACAATTGAATAAGCTAGGGGCGTCGTTCACGGACTCGGGGCGTCCGTTTCAATTGATCGAATCGGGCGGCGTGTACAAGCTCGTGACGATCCCGGACGTGTCCGAGTACATTCAACGGTATGTCGGGACGATGGCCGAACAGGCGCTGTCTCGTGCGGCCATGGAGACGCTCGTCATCATCGCCTACAAGCAGCCGGTCACACGGGCCGATATCGAGGAAGTCCGCGGTGTCAAAGTCGAACGCGTCATTCATACGTTGTTGTCAAAAGGGCTGATTGAATCAGCCGGCCGGGCGAAGACGATCGGGCGCGCGAAACTGTACCGGACGACCGAGCATTTCCTTGACCATTTCGGATTCAATTCACTCGAGGAGTTGCCACCATTAACGTTTGTTGACGAGCTGGCAGACGAAGGCGATCTGTTCTTCGGCCAGCCAGCTTCGATTACGGAAGATAGATTGGAGAATGATTAAATGGAACGTTTACAAAAAGTGATTGCCCAAGCGGGTATCGCCTCACGGCGTAAAGCCGAAGAAATGATTTTAGACGGACGGGTTCGCATTAACGGCAAAGTCGTTCGTGAACTCGGGACGAAAGTCGGACCGAAGTCGGAGATTGAAGTCGACGGCGTCAAAATCGAACAGGAAGAACACGTCTACTACGTGCTCTACAAACCGAGCGGCTACGTGTCGACGGTCGACGATGATAAAGGACGCAAAGTCATTACCGATCTCGTCCCACCAGGGTCACGCGTCTTCCCGGTCGGTCGTCTCGATTACAATACGACGGGACTCATCATCTTGACGAACGACGGAGAGTTCTCGAACATGATGACTCATCCGAAGTTCAAAATCCCGAAACGTTACGTCGCGAAAGTGAAAAACATCCCTTCGTATATCGCCATCAAGCAGCTCGAGTCAGGCTTAGAGCTCGATGACGGTTATAAGACGGGCAGCGCGAAAGTCAGAATGAAGACAGTCGACCATAAGAAGAACTCGGCGATTCTCGAAATCGTCATTTCGGAAGGGCACAACCGTCAAATTCGACGCATGCTCGAAGCAGTCGGTTCGGAAGTCATCAAACTGAAGCGCGAACAGTTCGGTTTCTTGACGCTCGACGGACTCACGACAGGCGACTGGCGCGAATTGTCACGCAAGGAAGTGAGCAAGCTCCGTGAGCTCGCGAACCCGGTCGTGCCGAATGAACCACGAGGCAAGAAAAAGAAAAAATAACAAGCTAAAAATCGTCCTTACACAGGATGATTTTTTCTTTTGTGGAGATTCTGTGACAAAAAGATGAAAAAAGTCTGTTAATGTGCGTTATCGTTGTTTTTTCAGTACAATAGCAACTGAAGGATGGTGTGAAATCATGACGAAAGAGACGAAACAAGGCGATCGGCTGAATCAAGCGATGGCCCATAAGAAAAAGCGGTCATTTTGGCGCCTCATGATTATGACGATGGTGCTGTTTGCCGGTGCGGTCGTCATCATGCAATTGATCGAGCAGGCCGGGAACGATGGCCGGGTCGAGGCCGGAGACGACGCGCCGAACTTTAAACTCGTCAGTCTTGACGGTGCGACGATGGTCGAGCGCGAAACGTATGATGGGAAAGGGATGCTGTTAAATTTCTGGGGTACGTTCTGTGAACCGTGCGAGAAAGAGATGCCGGTCGTACAAGACAACTATGCCACGCTTCAAAATATGGGTGTGGACTTTTGGGCCGTGAACGTCGGTGAGACGCCGCTGCGGGTCGACAACTTTATCAATGACCTCGGCGTCGAGCTCGACTATCCGATCTTGATGGATACACGTAGCGAAGTCGAGAAGGCGTACGGCATTTATAACTTACCGGTGACGTTTGTCATCGATGCCGACGGAAAAGTCATTGAAAAGTATGAAGGTGAACTCACGAAAGAGAAACTGTTAGAGTTAGCCGAGAAGTCATTGTAAGCGAACGGGGGGCGCACACATGCTAGATATGAAGTACGACGGCGCCGATTTACGGTCGAAGCGTCGTCCGAGATCTTGGATTGACCGTGCCTGGAGTTTCTTTGCATCGGTCAAAGTCGGTCTTTGGTTGATTGGACTCATTATCGTCGGCTCTGCGGTCGGGACGATTTTTCCGCAAGAGATGTATATTCCGCAACAATTGCCGGCGAGTCAATACTATACCGAAGAATATGGTACGCCAGGAACGATTTATTACACGTTAGGATTCCATAACTTATATACGTCGTGGTGGTACATCACGTTGATCGTGATGCTGACGTTGTCACTGATCGTCGTCTCGATCGATCGATTCTTTCCGTTGTATAAAGCGTTGAAATATCAACCGGTCCGACGCACCGACCGCTTCATGCGCGGGCAACGCCTGATCGGTGAAGGTAAAGGGACGGACGAACAGATCGACGCGCTCGGTGAGGCATTAAAGTCTAAGCGTTATCATGTAAAACGCGACGGCGATGCGCTACTCGCCGAGAAGTATCGGTTTGGTCGTTGGGGTCCATACATCAACCACATCGGGCTTGTCATCTTCTTTATGGGGGCGATGCTCCGCGTCTTCCCGGCGTTTCACACCGATACG
The DNA here is from genome assembly GCF_001766415.1 of Exiguobacterium aurantiacum. GTDB lineage: Bacteria > Bacillota > Bacilli > Exiguobacteriales > Exiguobacteriaceae > Exiguobacterium > Exiguobacterium aurantiacum_A. Next base: position 225,517 of record NZ_MKXO01000001.1, read on the forward strand.
CTCGAATGGGTACGGGAAGGCGAGACGGTAGCGCTCGAGGCGACAGACGATACGTATTACATTCGTAACGATCAGTTCATCCTCGAGATGTATGATCCAGAAAATAATGCGGAGGACGCCAAGTTTGCCGAAGCGATTGAAAAAGCCGGGGCTGTCCCGAAAAACTATGAGACGGAACTGACACTGTTCAAGAAGACCGGAACGAACGAGGACGGATCGCCGCAACTCGAGGAAGTTGAAACCGGTTCGACGAAAGTGAACCATCCGTTCAAATTCGATAAGTACGAAGTGTATCAGGAGCAGTATTCAAGCCGACCGGAGTTTTTGTCGATGTCGTTTAACGTCGGTGACAAACAGACAGGTGACGTGTACGGACCGTTCACGGTTGACTTGACGGACCCTGAGACGACATACGATCTCGGCGAGGTCACGGTGACGCTCAACGACTTGTATCCGGACTTTGAAGTTCGAAACGGACAGCCGGATACGAAGTCACCACGGGCGTTGAACCCTGCTTTCTTCTTAGCGGTCGAGAACCCGGATGGGACGACCGAATCGAACTTGATCGGGATTCGACTGAACGTTGCCGATGAAGACAATCGTTACGCGATCCAGTTCGCAGGAACGGAAATGGCGAGTACGAGCGGACTTCGGGTCAAGAGCGATTCGACGTATCCGATTTTAATTGTCGGTGGGACGATCTTCATGATCGGGATCATTATGGGGATGTATTGGCCGCACCGCCGGGTCTGGATACGACGTCATAACGAGACGGACGTGCTCGTGGCTGGATTCACGAACAAGAACCCGTCGTCGCTTCACCGCGAGATCACACCGCTCCTAGAAAAAAATGGGCTGCCGATTTGGGAAGACCAGGCTCGGTTCGAACAAAAGGCAGACATCGACTCAACTAAAGAAAGAGGGGAATCATAATGGAGTGGATTCAGTGGAGCAGCCGCCTGCTCTTGATCGCGTTCATTCTTTACGCCGTGGCGACCGTGTTGTTCACAATCGCGGTCAGTGGCATGCGCAAAGACCGAAACGTCAACCGGATCGCTTACGGTAAGTACGCGTTCACGCTAGCCGTCATCGGCTTTGTCGCCCAAACGGGATATTTTATTATGCGTTGGATCGGGGTCGGCTACGCGCCGGTCTCTAACCTTTATGAGTACACGACATTCTTCGGAATGATGATGGTACTCGGTTTTCTCGTCGTCTATGGGATTTATAAAAACGATGTGCTCGGCTTGTTCGCCATGCCGGTGGCGCTTCTCGTCATCGCGTTCGCATCGATGTTCTCAAGCGAAGTGGCACCGCTCATTCCGGCACTGAACAGTGTCTGGTTGAAAATTCACGTCACGACGGCCGCGCTCGGTCAAGGGATTCTCGCCATCAGTTTCGCCTCGGGCTTGATCTTCTTGCTCAACGAGACGTCGATGCGCGAACAATCGAAATCGCGCACATGGCTAGAAGTGACGATGTTCGTCCTCATGTGCACGCTCGGCTTCATCCTCGTATCGATGCTGTTTAAAGCAATCGGTGCCGGTGGAGTCGTCGAATTTACGAATGACCGCGGTACGCAAGAGTCGTACGAATACTTCATGCCGATCTTGTTCGTACCGGAAGGCGCACAACTGTTATCAGGTGCGAGTGGACTATCGCTCGAATTGCCGACGTTCATCAACACGTTGAAGTTGAACACGTTGCTCTGGTCGATTATCGCTGGCGCCGTCATTTACCTCGTGCTCCGGTTCGTCGTCTTACGCAAACGCATTGCGGAAGCGTTGCAACCGCTCGCGAAGAAAGTCGATCTTGACCTCGCGGACGAGATCAGTTACCGTTCGATCGCGATCGGATTGCCGGTCTTCATCCTCGGGGGGCTCATCTTCGCCATGATTTGGGCGCAGATTGCCTGGAACCGTTTCTGGGGCTGGGACCCGAAAGAAGTATGGGCGCTCATCACGATGCTCATCTATATTTATTACTTGCATATGCGCATCCAGCGGGGCTGGACGGGGACGAAAGCAGCATGGCTCTGTGTCGGCGGATTCGCCGTCATCATGTTCAACTTAGTGTTCGTCAACCTCGTCATCGCCGGATTACATTCATACGCTTGATGAAAAAGAAGTCACTTCGGTGGCTTCTTTTTCGTAAGGGCATACAACTCACCGTTGTTAAGCGAAATAATAGAGTGGTATAGTTATGAAAGAGAGCGAAATGTTCACAATTGTGCAACATTCGCTACATCTTGTAATGGTTCTCTGGGAGGTTTAGTTGATGGCTGATAAAACAAAAATTCTAGTAGTCGACGACGAAGAAAGAATTCGCCGACTGTTAAAAATGTATCTAGAACGGGAGCAATACGTGATCGAAGAAGCGACGAACGGTGAAGAAGCGCTTCAACTCGCACTTGAAGGCGACTTTGACGTCATCTTGCTCGACTTGATGATGCCGAAGATGGACGGGGTCGAGGTGTGTACCGAACTCCGTAAAACGAAAGCGACACCTGTCATCATGCTGACGGCGAAAGGTGAGGAGATCGACCGGGTTCAAGGGTTCGAGGTCGGCGCGGACGACTACATCGTCAAACCGTTCAGTCCTCGTGAAGTCGTCTTACGCGTCAAAGCGCTACTCCGTCGCTCAGGTTCGACAAAGTTTTTGCAAACGGCCGAAAAGTCGAAAGACTTGATCGTGTTCCCGCATTTGACGATCGACAATGACGCACACCGCGTCACGGTCGACGGAGAAGAAATCGCCCTCACGCCGAAAGAGTATGAGCTATTATTCTTCCTGGCCAAACAAGTCGATAAAGTGTTCTCGCGGGAGCAACTGTTAAAAGAAGTATGGAACTATGAATTTTTCGGAGACCTTCGAACGGTCGACACGCACGTGAAACGGCTTCGTGAGAAATTGAACCGTGTCTCTCCATCCGCGGCCCAAATGATCACGACGGTATGGGGTGTCGGATACAAGTTTGAAGTCGTCAGTGAGTGATGATCCGCCGCAATAGTATTGTCACGAAGCTGTGGCTGACGATCCTCGTGTTGGTCAGCCTGATTTTGTTCATCGTATCCGTCCTAATGCTCGAGTTCTTCAACTCGTTCCATATTGATCAGGAACGTGGGCATTTAGCGAAACTCGGTGGGCAAGTCCAGTCAGTCTTGCTAGAGGAAGGCGATTCGTCACGGACGGTCGACCAAATCATCGAAGTGTACGGAGCGAACTATATTTTAGAGAACGGGTCGGTCCGTTCGAACTTCGGCACGGAAGTCGATGGCTTGATGACCGAACTCGGACGTCAGTCATGGGGTCCTTATCAAGCTGTAGGGGAGACGGCGATCGGGAACTTCTCGTCGTTCGATGACCAGGCTGCCTTGGCGTATCGGACGACGTTCTCTCTTGAGACGGGCGAGTATACACTCTATTTGATTGAGCCGCTCAATGCGATCTCAAGCGCGAATGAAGGGGCGCGGACAATCATCTTTTGGACGGTCGCCTCGGCGATCATCGTCACGACCGTGTTCGCTTTCTTCTTATCGACCCGGATCACGGCCCCGCTGCGTGAGATGAGGGATGCCGTCAATAAGACGGGTGAAGGACAGTTCGATCTGCGGCTCGTCCAGAAGACGAATGACGAAATCGGTGAACTTGCCGGCTCATTCAATGCGATGAGCAGCCAGCTGTCGACATACGTGAACGCGCTCGACCGCGAACGGCTGCAGCTCGCTTCGATTCTACGTTCGATGGCAGACGGTGTCATCACGCTCGATCGCCATGCGAACGTGATCGTGACGAACCCGCAGGCACAGCCGTTATTGCACGACGATCAACCGCACGAAGTCGTGCTCGCGCTCTACGAAGACGTCGTCGGCGGTGCGCCTGAGAAGACGATTGAAGTGAAGCAAGACGATCACTACTACACGTTGACGGTCACACCGCTCCTCGGGGAGGAAGATTTCGAGGGAGCGGTCGTCGTCATCCGTGATACGACCGAAAGTCACCGCCTCGACAAGATGCGGACCGACTTCGTCGCCAACATCAGCCACGAGCTGCGAACACCGCTCGTGACGCTCCAAGGCTATTCCGAGGCGATCATCGACGGCATGACCGAGAGTGACGAGGCGACGAAAGAATTCGCTTCGATCATTTACGACGAGTCGTTACGGCTTGCCCGGCTCGTCAACGATTTACTCGATTTGGCGAGAATCGAATCAGGGAAAGAGACGATGCAGTTCGCGGCGTTCGATTTCGGCGAATTTTTACCTCGGGTGATGCGCAAGTTTAACCAGATGGCGAACGAGAAAGGGATCACGTTGTCGACCGTGGCTCCGAAGCGGATGATTGAAGCGGATGGGGACCGGTTAGAACAAGTGTTCACGAACTTGATCGGCAACGCCATCGCCCACACCGAGAGCGGAGCGATTCGGCTCGAGGCGACCGAAGAAGCGGACAGCTTCTTGATCTGTTTGACCGATACCGGCAGCGGGATCCCGAAAGAGGACTTGCCGTTTGTTTTCGAGCGGTTCTATAAAGCGGACAAGGCCCGGACGAGCGGCGGGAAGACCGGAACAGGCATCGGACTCGCCATCGTCAAGAACGTCATCGACGCCCATCATGGCACGGTCGACGTCACGAGCGTGTACGGCGAAGGGACGACGTTCACGATTCGGCTCCCTTACGACCAACCGCAATCATAACGACAATGGTGACTCCTATGGGTCACCATTTGTGGCATAGAGGAGGAAATGACATGAAGCGATATACACGTGGAGGCGACAAGGGTGAAACGTCATTGATCGGCGGACGCGTCTTGAAAGTACATCCGCAAATCGAGGCGATGGGGTTGTTAGATGAATTGAACAGTCACATCGGTCTCGCGCTCGCGCACCAGACGGACGCGACGTTACGGCATCAACTGACGAAAATCCAGCACGATCTGTTCGACCTCGGTTCAGAACTGATGTACAAACAAGATCCGCCGCAGCAAGTCGACTTAGCGATCGTCACCGAGCTCGAGACGTGGATCGATGAACTAGAGACGAAGTGTCCAGAACTCGTCCGCTTCATTCTGCCGGGGGGCAGCGTGGCCTCGGCGAGTCTGCACGTCGCCCGGACGGTCTGTCGCCGCGTCGAACGCGAGCTCGTCAACATCGATGCGGCCGTTCGTCAATTGTCTTACTATAACCGCTTAAGCGATTACTTGTTCACGGCCGCCCGTTATGCCAACGTGGTGGCGGGCGTACCCGATCAAGAGTATGCGCGCGGTGCGTCCGTGTTCCAACCGAAAACGAAAAAGGAGTAGATGATTCATGAAAGGGATCGAACAATTCCGTAACCAGCTCCACTACTCGGTCTATCCGACCGATAAATTTAAAACGACGACGTGCCTCGTCTCGTTCGCGGCGCCGTTGTCTGCAGAGACGATTGCCGACCGGGCGCTACTGCCGTACGTCATGGAAAAAGCGACGGCGGCGTATCCGTCGATTGAACTGTTTCATACACCGCTCGAACAATTATATGATGCCAGCCTATTCGCCGGTGCGTCAAAAGTCGGGAAAGAGCATGTCATCCAGTTCCAACTGGAAGTCGTGAACGACCGGCTCGTCGGGGAACCGGTCCTGTCTCAGGCGATCAAGCTATTAGAAGAAGTGTTGCTCCGCCCGAACGTTTACGACGGCGCGTTTCAACCGCTCATCGTCGAACAAGAATCCCGTCTGCAGCGTCAACGCATCGAGTCGGTATACGATGATAAAATGCGCTTCGCCCAGCAGCGATTGCAAGAACTGCTCGGCGGAGAACTCGCGATCCCGTCGCTCGGGACACTCGAACAACTTGACCAGGTGACGCCGCGATCGCTCTATGAGGCGTACACGTCCATGATCAAACACGACCGCATCGACGTCTACGTCGTCGGGGACGTCACGCGCGACCAAGTGACCGAGGCATTTTTGCCACTCGAAACGCTCGGCTCGCCGCTCGTCCGAGAGTATCCTGAACCGGTCGACCGAGAGTTTCAACGACTTGAGGAACAGCAGGACGTGAAGCAGAGTAAACTTCACCTCGCCTATGAGGCCAACATTGACCCGCGCAGCGAGGACGCGATCAAGATGCAAGTCGTCAACGGCTTGTTCGGTGGGTTCCCACACTCGAAACTGTTCATGAACGTCCGTGAAAAGGAGAGCTTGGCGTACTATGCGGCGTCGCAATACAGTTCGCTTAGCCGGATGTTGTTCGTTTACGCCGGGATCGATGCCTTGAACCAAGTGAAAACAGAACAAATCATTGCCGACCAACTTGCCGACCTGCAAGCAGGAGAGTTCGATGACATGACGCTTGAGCAGACGAAAGAGATGTTGTTCCATCAACGGCGCCAACTCGGTGACAGTCCGCGTCAACTGATCGCTTGGATGAGTGGCTCGGACATCCGTCCGTTCTCACTCGAAGAAGAGATGGCCATCCTTGCCCGGACCACGCGAGAAGACGTGGCCGCGCTCTCGAGTCAAATCAAACTGAAGGCGATTTATTGTTTAAAGGGGGGGACAGCATGAAACTAGATTTTCCAAACGTCGGTGAGACGATTCATCACGTCGTTCTCGATAACGGGCTGACGGTCTACTTGCTGAAGAAAGCTGGATATGAAAAAACGTACGCCACATTCACGACAAAATACGGTTCGATCGACCGCCGCTTCAAAACGGACGACTGGATCGAAGTACCCGACGGCATCGCCCATTTCCTTGAACATAAAATGTTCGAAAAAGAGGACGGCGATGTGTTCCAGAAGTTCGGACAGCTCGGGGCGTCGGCGAACGCTTTCACATCATTCACCCGGACCGCTTATTTGTTCGGTGCCACGTCAAACGTCGAGGCAAACTTAAAGACGTTGATTGATTTCGTCCAAGATCCGTACTTTACGGAGGCTTCGGTCGAGAAAGAGAAAGGCATCATCGGCCAGGAGATTCAAATGTATCAAGACAACGCAGGGTGGCGTCTTTATTTCGGTTTGATCGAGGCGATGTATGAAGCGCATCCGGTCAAAATCGATATCGCCGGAACAATCGAGTCGATCAGCGCGATCACGGCCGCTGACCTTTATGCATGTCATCAAGCGTTCTATCATCCGAGTAACATGACGCTGTTCGTCGTCGGCAACATCGACCCTGACATCGTGCTCGAACAGATCAGTTCGAATCAGGCCGCGAAAACGTTCGAACCGCCTGTACTCACTGAACGCGAACACGTGCAAGAGCCGAGAACGGTCCGCTTAGCCACGCGTGTCATCGAGATGGACGTATCAGTCCCGAAAGTCATGATCGGCTACAAGGACACGCCACGCGCCGGGGAAGACGGGATGAAACAAGAACTGGCCGTCGAACTGCTCATGCACGCCTTGTTTGACACGACGGCGCCGCTCTATGCAGAGCTTTACGCCGAAGGGTTGATCGATGATGCCTTCTCGTTCGACTATACGTCGGAAGAATCGTTCGCCTTCGCCGTGCTGTCGATGGAGACACCGCATGTCGATGCGTTCGTCGCCCGCATCACCGAGGTGCTCGAGCGTCCGCTCGACATCGGAAATGAGACACTCGACCGTAAGAAGCGGATGATGAAAGGGCAGTTTTTGAAGGCGCTCAACTCACCCGAGTTCATCGCCAACCAATTTTCACGCTACGCGCTAACGGGCGGGAACATGTTCGATTTGCCTGAGCTGCTAGACGCGGTCACGCTTGAAGAGCTATACGACACGTATGACCGATTGTTCAAACCGGATCAACGGACCGTCTGTGTCGTCAAAAAACCATGACGACACTCATCACCGGGGCGAGTGGGGCGATCGGTCGTGCCGTCGCCCTTTCCTTTCGCGATGATGAGCTCATCTTACATGCGCACGCGAACACGGAAGCGCTCGAAGCGTTCGTGAAGACAGAAGGTTTGTCAGGCCAAGTCGTCACGTGCGACCTCGGCGACGACCAGGAGCTAGACGCCTGGCTCGCTACGGTCGGCGCGGTCGATCGGATTATTCACGTCGCCGGTAACCACGCCTACGGGCTGCTCGTCGACGCGGACATCACTGAACTCGATCGTCTCTATCGCGTTCATGTGCGCGCGATGGTTCGACTCGTTCAACACGTCGTCGGGCAAAAAGCTTACGATCGCCCGCTCGACATCGTCATCGTCTCGAGCGTCTGGGGGGAAGTCGGAGCGGCCGGAGAAGTGATGTACTCGACCGTCAAAGCGGCACAGCTCGGCTTCGTCAAAGCGTTCGCGCGCGAGGCCGGCCCGTTCAATGTTCGCATCAATGCCATCACGCCGGGGTGGATTGAGACGCCGATGAATGATACGGTAGAAGAGACGAAACAAGACGTTAGAGATGAGATTCCGCTCGGCCGTCTCGGTCATGTCACAGAAGTTGCCGAGACGATCCGTTTCCTCTGTTCACCGTCCGCGTCCTACGTGACCGGCACGGTGTTACGGGTCGATGGCGGTTGGCAGTGAAAACTTTGTCGCCTCGGTTGAAACGAGTTCTTTTCAATTCTTCTAAAATAATTTAGAATGAACAAGGTAGCGAGCCTACATTCGGAAAGGGTGGACGAGATGGATCATAAGTTCGAAGAATGGTATCTCGAATATGAACTTTGCCAAAATCGCCCCGGTATCCTCGGCGATATCGCCTCGCTGATGGGGATGCTCCAAATCTCGATCGTGACCATCAACGGGGTCGATCTTCAACGTCGCGGGATGTTGCTCAAGGCACCGGCCGCCGATCACGTCCATCGGCTCGAGCATATTTTGCGGAAGATGGAAGCGATCGTCGTCATCAAACTCCGCCGCCCGAAACTGAGGGACCGGATTGCGATCCGTCACGGCCGCTATATCGAACACGACAACGACGACAAAAAGACGTTTCGCTTCGTGCGCGAAGATTTAGGGGTACTCGTCGATTTTGTCGCTGAACTGATGAAAGAAGAACGACATCTGTTGATCGGTGTCCGGGGCAACCCGCGCGTCGGCAAAACGGAGTCGATCGTCGCGGCGAGCGTCTGCGCAAACAAGCGTTGGCTGTTTCTCTCGTCGACACTCATGAAACAGACGGTCCGGACGTCACTGTTTGAAGAAGAACGAGAAGGCGATCACGTCTACATAATCGACGGCGCCGTTTCGACGCGGACGATGGACGAACGTCATCGTCAGTTGATCCGGGAAGTCATGCGTCTGCCTGCCGTCAAAGTGATCGAGCATCCCGATCTATACGTCCGCAATACCGATTGCGTGTTTGAGGACTTTGACTATATTATCGAACTGCGAAACAACCAAGATGAAATCATCATCATTCCGCAAGAAACGAATCGTGAAGCAGAATGGTTTGAATAATTAATTGAATGGAAGGTGTGGACCCCTTTGACAGAACTAGGGACTTTTTTGAAACAAAGGCGTGAGGCGAGCGGTCTGACGCTTGACCAAATTCAGCAGACGACGAAGATTCAAAAACGCTATATCATCGCGATCGAGGAAGGTGATTATAAAAATCTCCCTGGTTCGTTTTATGCACGGGCGTTCATCAAAACGTATGCGGAATCGCTCGGGCTTGATGTCGATGAGCTTTACGAGACATATGCAAAAGATTTACCGAAAATCGAACCGCAACCGACCGCTCAATTATCACGTAAGCAAACTTATTCAAAAGCTTCCGAGACGTCGAGCCGCGTCTCGAGATGGGTGCCGAAAATCATGCTCGTGCTTGTCGCCTTCTTGCTTGTGACAGCGGTCTACTACGTCGTTAGAAATCTCGATTTTGGAGGCGGACAGGACGCGACACCGGCTGAACCACCGGCTTCAGGCGTGACGATCAATCAAAATGAAGACGTTCCTGAAGAAGAGCCGACGGAAGAAGCGCCGGTCGAAGAAACACCGGCCGAGGAAGAGCCGCCAGAAGAAACCGGACCGATCGCGGTGACGGAAACGAACGGGGCCGACCTCACGTATGAGATCGCAACAGCTGACAAGCTGACGACCGAGATTCACGTCAAAGAATCACCGGCGACTTATGTCGGCGTTCGCGATACATCGCTTGAAGGAGCGTTCCTTGCACCGGAATATCCGAACCAATCGAAACAAAACCCGATCGTCATCGAAGGTGCCGAAACAGATACGCTTCGGATTCGGATCGGTTTGATCGGTGGCGTCGAGAAGATTGTCGTCAACGGCCGTGAGCTTGAGCTTGCTGATTCTCCGGTCACACAAAATATATTTGTGAAGAGAGTCGACGCTGAATAAGTCGACGTCTTCTAGAGGAGGAGTTCTCGATGAACCTACCTAACCGCCTGACGATGTTGCGGGTTTTGCTCATCCCCGTATTCGTCGTCTTGCTCGCTGTAGATTTTAACTGGGGAGACATCGCTTTCCTCGGGGCGGAAGTACCGCTCCATCAATTCATCGCCGCGGTCGTGTTTACGATCGCAGCGATTACGGATTGGCTTGACGGGCACTTGGCCCGTAAGCACAACTTGGTCACGAACTTCGGCAAGTTCATGGATCCGCTCGCTGACAAGTTACTCGTCACGGCGGCGCTCGTCTTGCTCGTCGAGATGGACCTCGTCGCGGCATGGGTCGTCGTCGTCATCTTGTCACGTGAGTTCGCGGTGACGGGGCTTCGTCTCGTCGCGGCTGATGAAGGAATCGTCGTGGCGGCCGGTAAGTCGGGTAAAGCGAAGACATGGATCCAGCTCTTTGCCATCATCTTCTTATTGTTCGGCAACCCGATTTTCAACTATATCGGCATCCCGTTCGGGGAGTGGGCGATGTGGCTCGCACTCGTCTTAACGATTTATTCTGGGGCCGAGTATTTCGCACAAAACTATAAGATCATTGTAAAATCGATGTAAATCGACGACAGGCGAGTTGTGGGAGCAACTCGTCTTTTTTTTTGAATCAAAGGAGGAACTTCGATGAAACGGACCGAAATCATTGCGGTAGGTTCTGAACTACTCTTAGGGGAAATCTCGAACACGAACGCCCGTTACTTATCAGAACAGTTGTCGAAATATGGACTGTCCGTGCTGTATCATGTAGTGGTCGGGGATAACTTCGAACGTCTGAGAGAAACGTTCGAGCAAGCGAAGCGACGGAGCGAACTCGTAATCGTCACCGGGGGACTCGGTCCGACGAATGACGACATCACGAAACAAGTGCTCGCTGACTTGCTCGGCCGTCCGCTCGTTCGGGACGAAGCGTCTTTAGACACGATCCGACGCTTTGTCGCCTCGCGGGGACGAGCCATGAACGACGGGGACGCCAGACAAGCAGATGTTTTATCAGGAGCTGAAGTGCTCCACAATCCGGCCGGTCTCGCTCCCGGCATGTGGGTCGAGGACGAGACGACGTGGCTGCTCTTGCCCGGGGTGCCACGCGAGATGACAGCGATTGTCGAAGCGACGTTTCCGAGCAAGTTTTCGGGTGCGACGATCGTTTCTGAATCACTACGTTTTTATGAGATCGGTGAGTCGGCGCTCGACGAGGCGGTATCCGATCTAATGGACGGGGTGAACCCGACAGTCGCCCCGTACGCGGAATCAGGGGAAGCGCGACTGCGTGTCAGCGCGAAAGCGGAGACCGAGGACGCGGCCCGGGAGATGATCGACCGCGTCAAACGAGACATTCTGTCCCGTGTCGGCGCCTATTATTTCGGTTCGGACGAGGATACGCTGGCTGCGCATTTGATTCGCGAGCTAAGACGGCGCCACGCGACGCTATCGATCGCCGAATCGTTGACCGGGGGACAAGTCCAAGCGATGCTGACGGCGGTCCCAGGGGCGTCAGAAGTCTTTCTAGGAGGCGTCGTCACATACTCGGACAAGCTAAAAAATAGGTTTTTAGGGGTATCCCTTGCTACAATTGAGTCACAGTCGGTCGTCTCAAAACAAGTTGCTTTAGAAATGATCCAAGGGCTCGCTGATCAGACGAATTCGGATTACGGATTGTCCTTCACCGGTGAGGCCGGACCCGTCTCAAATTCGGGTCGACCGGTCGGCACCGTGTTCATCGGGGTGAAGACGCCATCAGGCATGGAAGTGATCGAACGCGTCTATCCGCACCAACAGCGGAACGTCATCCAGGCGCGCGCGGCCAAGGATGGGTTATGGGCATTGTGGCAACGAATGAAAAAAGGCGAATAAACGTTCGTAAAAACCTTGTGTAAAAGGTTGGGTTCGTTTATAATGAAGATACAAATCAAAGGAGGCTCATTAATCTATGAGTGATCGTAAACAAGCGTTAGAAATGGCATTACGCCAAATTGAGAAACAATTCGGTAAAGGCTCAATCATGCGCCTCGGTGAAAATACAGATCAACAAGTATCCGTCACTCCGTCAGGATCGATCGCCCTCGACATCGCGCTCGGCGCAGGCGGCTATCCACGTGGTCGTGTCATCGAAGTGTACGGACCGGAATCTTCAGGTAAGACGACAGTGGCGCTCCATGCGATCGCTGAAGTCCAAAAACGCGGTGGCCAAGCAGCGTTCGTCGATGCGGAGCACGCGCTCGATCCGAAGTACGCGCACAACCTCGGTGTCAACATCGATGAACTGCTCTTGTCACAGCCGGACACAGGGGAGCAAGCGCTCGAAATCGCAGAAGCGCTCGTTCGTTCTGGTGCCGTCGACATCCTCGTCGTCGACTCGGTAGCGGCACTCGTACCAAAAGCTGAAATCGAAGGTGAGATGGGTGACTCACACATGGGACTTCAAGCTCGTCTCATGAGCCAAGCGCTCCGTAAGTTGTCGGGTGCGACGAACAAATCGAAGACGATCGTCATCTTCATCAACCAGATTCGTGAAAAAATCGGTGTCATGTTCGGGAACCCGGAAACAACTCCAGGTGGACGTGCCTTGAAATTCTATTCGTCGGTTCGTTTAGAAGTTCGTCGTGCAGAGACGTTGAAGCAAGGCCAAGAAATGGTCGGTAACCGGACGAAGATCAAAGTCGTCAAGAACAAGGTCGCCCCACCATTTAAAACAGCTGAAGTCGACATCATGTACGGTCTAGGGATCTCACGTGAAGGTGAACTCATCGATATCGGTGCCGATCTTGATATCGTTCAAAAAAGCGGTGCTTGGTATTCGTACAACGAAGAACGCGTTGGACAAGGTCGTGAAAATGCGAAGCAGTTCATGAAAGAAAATCCACAAATCGCCGCAGCGATCGAACAACAAATTCGTGATCACTACGGTCTCAACGGTGAGAAGACGGTCACGGTCGAAGCCGACAGTGATGAAGTGCTCTCACTCATCGAAGAAGATTAAGCAAGCGACCCGCCGGATGCGTCCGAGCGGGTTTTTGTATATCACAATATTTTTTAAGGAATTGGGAGTTCTATCCTGTCCTTGCATTGCATTCTAACAAGTAAATAAGTACAATAAAGCTATGCGCGGGTCCACCCGTGTCATTCAATCTTAAAAAAATAAAATAACCTTGCGAAAGGGAGGTGAACATGATGGAATGGCTAAATTGGCTTATTCTGATCCTCCTTTTGCCGATAGCTTTTGTTGCAGGTTTTTTTGTGCGTAAATCGATCGCCGAAGCGAAGATTCAAGGTGCTGAGACGGAAGCGACCAAGATTGTGGAGCAAGCGAAACAACAATCGGAAGCGATGCAAAAAGAGGCACGGCTTGAAGTAAAAGAAGAGATGATTCAACTTCGCAATGAGACGGAACAAGAGTTACGTGAACGTCGCGAAGAGCAGAAAGTGAAAGAGAATCGCTTCGTTCAAAAAGAAGAGCTTCTTGACCGGAAAGCAGACATGCTCGAACGGAAAGAAGATGCTTTGGATGAACGCGAGGCGGGCATTGCGAAACGGAAACGTGAAGCAGAGACGCTCGAAAGCAAAGTGGAGGAATTATACGAGGAAGCCCGTCAAGAACTTGTACGCGTGGCGGCCTTGTCGAAAGAAGAAGCACGAACCATCATCATGGACGAAGCGAAGCAGGAAGCGCTTCACGATGCTGCTCTCCTTCAAAAAGACATCGAGCAAAAAGCAAAACTTGAAGCTGATAAAAAAGCGAAACACTTGTTGTCTCTCACGATGCAACGTTATGCGGCTGAACATGTCGCTGAGACGACGGTATCCGTCGTCAACTTGCCGAGTGACGAGATGAAAGGGCGCATCATCGGTCGTGAAGGACGTAACATCCGCACGCTCGAGACGCTCACTGGGATCGATCTCATTATCGATGACACGCCTGAGGCGGTCATCTTGTCCGGATTTGACCCGGTCCGTCGTGAGATCGCCAAGATGACGCTAGAAAAACTCGTGCAAGACGGACGGATCCATCCGGCCCGGATCGAAGAGATGGTCGAGAAGTCACGCCGCGAAGTCGATGAGCGCATCCGTGAATACGGTGAGGAAGCGACGTTCGAGGCTGGTATCCACGGGGTACATCCTGACCTTATCAAAACACTCGGGCGCATGCGTTACCGGACGAGTTACGGTCAAAACGTACTCGCCCATTCGGTCGAAGTGGCCCACCTCGCCGGCATGATGGCCGCCGAGCTCGGGGAAGACGTGACGCTCGCCAAGCGAGCGGGACTCCTCCACGATATCGGGAAAGCGATCGACCATGAAGTCGAGGGCAGCCACGTCGAAATTGGCGTTGAGCTGGCCACGAAGTATAAAGAACATCCGGTCGTCATCAACTCGATTGCCTCGCACCATGGAGACGTCGAAGCGACATCGACGATCGCTGTTCTCGTCGCAGCGGCAGACGCGCTGTCTGCGGCACGGCCGGGCGCTCGTCAAGAGACGCTCGAGAGTTACATTCGCCGCTTAGAACGCCTCGAGTCAATTTGTGAGTCGTTCGAAGGTGTCGAGAAATCATATGCGATCCAAGCAGGACGCGAAGTCCGCATCATCGTCCGCCCAGACGTCGTCGACGACGTCGTGGCGAACAAGATGGCCCGCGATATTTGCAAACGAATCGAAGATGAACTGGATTATCCAGGACAAATTAAAGTGACGGTCATTCGTGAAACGCGTGCCGTCGATTATGCGAAGTAAAAAGCGGAGACATTCTCCGCTTTTTCTGTTTTGAAGGAGGAAATATTTATGAAGATTTTATTTATCGGTGACGTCGTCGGGAAACCGGGTCGTGACATCTTGGCAGCACAAATCGGGCGCTTGAAAAGCAAATACAGTCCGACGTTCATGCTCGTCAACGGTGAGAACGCAGCCAACGGGCGCGGTATCACAAAAAAAATATACCAACAATTTCTCGAACTTGGATTCCACGGCGTGACGATGGGGAACCATACATGGGACAACCGTGAAATCTTTGATTGGATCGACGACGCCGAGCGCATCGTCCGTCCGGCCAACTATCCGGACGGCACGCCCGGTGTCGGCATGATGGTGCTCAAGCAGAACGGGAAGAAGCTTGCCGTCATCAACGTCATGGGGACGGTGTTCTTGCCGTCGCTCGATTGTCCGTTCCGCAAAGTCGACGCCCTCGTCGATGAGGTGCGGGACGACGTCGATGCTATCTTCGTCGACATGCACGCCGAGGCGACGAGTGAGAAGATCGCGATGGGGTATCACCTAGACGGCCGTGTCCAAGCCGTCGTCGGGACGCACACCCATGTCCAAACCGCTGATGAGCGTGTGCTCAAAAACGGGACGGCGTATATCACTGATGTCGGGATGACCGGTCCGCTCGACGGTGTCCTCGGCATGGACGCGTCTGTCGTGTTGAAAAAGTTTGTGACACAACTCCCGGTCCGGTTTGAAGTTGCCGAGGGACGGGAACAACTTAATGGAGTTTTAATCACGATCGACGACCAGTCGAAACGAGCGACCAAGATCGAACGCATACACCTAGATGATCAGACCGTCTGGTTTGATTGAACAACCTACCCGAGGGGGAAACAAGAATGGACGTACTCAGAGTTTCAGCAAAATCGAATCCCAACTCCGTTGCGGGTGCATTAGCTGGCGTTCTTCGTGAAAAAGGAACGTGTGAGATTCAAGCGATCGGCGCCGGTGCGCTCAATCAATCCATCAAAGCTGTCGCCATCGCCCGCGGTTTCGTCGCGCCGAGCGGTCTTGATTTGATCTGTATTCCAGCGTTCACGGATATTCTAATTGACGGGGAAGAACGAACTGCCATCAAGCTCATCATCGAACCTAGATGAGCTTGTGCGGTCGGGACATAGGTCCTATTCTTGTGAAGAGAAGCCATCGGAGCGGATGGCTTCTCTTTTTTGTTGAAAAATGAGGTTCTATCTTCTCAGTTTCGTCATTTTATGACAAGATGAAAGAGAACGTGAAGTTCGACAAACAGACAAGAGGGGGACGTTTTCGATGGAACAGCTCGTGTCAACGACAGAGAAGGAAGCAACGACACCTGTTATGAAAGCGATTCAAAAACACACGGCCGGATTTGGGGCAAAGCTGGTCGAGGTGCCGATTCCGACACCGGGTGCCGGTGAAGTATTGATCAAAGTGAAAGCGACATCGATTTGCGGGACCGACGTCCATATTTATGAATGGGACGACTGGGCGAAGAGCCGGGTCAAACCGCCTTACGTGTTCGGGCATGAGTTTTCAGGGGAAGTCGTGGCGCTCGGGGAAGGCGCGAAGCGCATCAAAGTCGGTCAGACCGTGTCGGCTGAGACGCACATCGTCTGCCATCAGTGTAAACAATGTTTGCGTGGCCAGTATCATATCTGTAAAAATACGAAAATCATCGGGGTCGACACACAAGGCTGTTTCGCCGAGTATGTCGTCATGCCGGAAGAGAACTTATGGGTCAACCCGGAGACGATGCCGTCGAAGCTCGCGTCGATTCAAGAACCGCTCGGGAACGCGGTCCATACCGTGCTCGCAAGTGACGTAACGGCACAATCTGTCGCCATCGTCGGCTGCGGCCCGATCGGTCTCATGGCCGTCGGCGTCGCCAAGGCGGCCGGTGCGAGCCGCGTGTATGCGATTGACATCAATCCGTACCGGTTGAAGCTCGCAGAACAGATGGGAGCGGACGTCGTCATCAACAGCATGGACCAAAATCCGCTCGACCTGATCATGGCTGAGACGGACGGGGACGGGATCGACGTCGTCTGTGAGATGAGCGGGCATCCGGTCGCGATCGACCAGGCGTTCAAGATGGTGACGGCGGGCGGTGACGTCAACGTCTTGTCACTTCCGGCACGACCGGTCGCGCTCGATTTGACGCGTGACGTCGTCTTCAAAGGAATCCGGGTCCAAGGCATAACCGGTCGTAAAATGTACGAGACGTGGGGCCAAGTGTCGACAATGCTCGCGTCCGGCCAATTGAACGTCGAACCGATCATCACCCACGTCTTCAAGCTCGAGGAGTTCGAGCAAGGTTTCGAGCTCATGCGGGCCGGGAAATGCGGGAAAGTCGTCTTACTACCATAAACAGGGGGAATCGATATGGCATTTGAACATATTACAGAAGCAGTCAATGAAATGAAGCAAGCGGGCACGTTCCGCTCGCTCGTGCCGCTCGAATCGGCGCAAGGGAACGAAGTCATGATCAACGGTAAGTCGCTCGTCCAATTATCGTCGAACAACTACCTCGGACTCGCCAACCACCCACGCTTAAAACAAGCCGCGATTGAAGCGGTCGAAGCGTTCGGGGCCGGGACGGGATCGGTCCGGACGATCGCCGGAACGTTCGAGATGCATGAAGCGTTCGAGCGCGAGCTCGCCGAGTTCAAGCATACGGAAGCGGCACTCGTGTTCCAATCGGGATTCGCGACGAACCTCGGCGTCTTATCAGCGCTGCTCGGACCGGAAGACGTCGTCATCAGTGACGCGCTCAACCACGCCTCGATCATCGACGGAATCCGTCTGACGAAAGCGGCCCGTCGCATCTACAAGCATACCGACCTTGAAGACTTAGAGGCGGCCTTGAAAGAGACGCAAGACTACCGGACGCGTCTTGTCGTCACGGACGGCGTCTTCTCGATGGACGGCAACATCGCACCGCTCCCGGAGATCGTCGAGCTCGCCGAGAAGTATGATGCGGCGGTCATGGTCGACGACGCGCACGCGTCGGGCGTCCTCGGTCAGAACGGCCGCGGGACGGTCAACCATTTCGGTCTCGACGGCCGCGTCGCCCTCCAAGTCGGGACGTTGTCGAAAGCGATCGGGGTCCTCGGCGGCTACGTCGCCTGCTCGAACGACGTCCGTGACTTCTTGATCCAAAAAGGGCGTCCGTTCTTGTTCTCGACGTCACACCCGCCAGCGGTCGTCGCGGCGAACCGTGAGGCGATCCGGGTCATGAAAGAAGAAGAGGAACTGTTCGACAAGCTATGGGCGAACACCGAGTTCTTCAAATCGGGTCTCCGTGACCTCGGCTTCGACATCGGCCACGCGACGACGCCGATCACGCCGGTCATGCTCGGCGAAGAGACGCTCGCGCACACGTTCTCGGACAAGTTGAAAGACCACGGCGTGTTCGCACAGAGTATCGCTTTCCCGACGGTCGAGAAGGGCAAGGCTCGTATCCGGACGATCGTGACGGCGGAACATACCCGTGACGACCTCGAACGAGCGCTCGCGGCCTTCAAGGCGGTCGCCGAAGAATTGAACGTCACGCTTCACGCATAAGCTTGAAACTGCAGACGAATCGTCTGCAGTTTTTTTGTGTCGAAACGACTGTACTGGCGTCTTTCATTTATAGAAATATCAGACCGAACTATTCACTGAGGAATGAGCAATGACAGTTTTGAACAAGGCAGATCGTTTAGTCTTGAAAATTTTGGTAGACATTTAAAAGGAGAAACTCTAAAATTTGAAAAGGAATAATTAAAATTCATATTTATTTCAAATACCGAATTTGAAATCAAGGAGTTCAAGGAATGTCATTATGGATTGATCTTATCGGAATCGCCTGCTTGAGCATACTATTTTCGACATTGGGCATTTATCTACTAATTAAACCGAAAAAAGCGATCACGGATAGTTCGGGGAGCGTGGATGGCATCATCGCTACGATTGTGATTCATATGGTGCTTCTCTTCATGACGACAAAACATCTCGGCGCAATCTTGCTACTCATCGGCATCGGGCTAGGAATTGTCATGTATGTCGGATTATATGACACATTGGTCCCACACGTGAAAGCGATGAGGATGCGATGATGGGCCAGCTTTCAAGCTTAGTGGTAGGTTCGTTCATGACAGCGGAAGAATTCTCGATTCTGACGATTTCCCCGCTGTTTATTATTAATGTTGTGATTGGGATTGGAATTTTAATTGTCATCTGTATCATCGACGTGGAGTCGTGGAAAGAATTTTTCTTATTTTTATGGTTGACGATTTGGGCCTCGATGTTCGTATCAGTTTATGCCATGGCGTGGTACGTACGCATCAAATATGATACATCGCCGGATTTCACGGCATCGTTTGGACTGGATTCATTCCCTGGATGGGGAGTTTTCTTCAGTCAAATGATGCATGGGGCAAACGTCGCACAGAATGCGCTGCTTCACGCCATCTTTCTGTTCTGGATGCGTAAAGACAATGCCTGGTATATGTGGTTGCTGAAAGTACCCTCGCTCTTTTTCGTAAGCCTCTTCTTTATCAAATATATTCCGGTCGTTTTCCAGTGGCTCTTCACGTAAAAAAGTAAGCCGCTAAGTCTTGCCCAAATCTTGAAGATCCCGCGGAATCCACGGGCCGCGTAATACGAGTCGGCACCGTTATGATAGACGAAGATATGGTCATAGCGGCGGTCGCAGAACAAGGCGCCGCCTTTTTGGCGAATCGTTTCTGGCGTTACAATCCAACTCGACGTCTTCAAGTCGAACGCGCCGAGCGTTTGCAAATGACGAAACATCGCTTCGTCGAGTAGCTCAAGTCCCATCTGTTCAGCCAAGGCGACGGCGCTCCCCTCCGGTTTGTTCTTCTTCCGTGTGGCTAACGCCTGCTCATCGTAGCAGAGGCTCCGTCGTCCGCTCGGACTTTCCGGTGAGCAGTCGCAAAAGGCGAGGTCACCGTTCGGAAGTCGAATCACGTCAGGTTCGCCGCCGGTCCGTTCCATTTCAGAGAGTGTAAGGAGCTGGTCCGGATTCGTCTCAAGCTTCGTTAACACGTCTGACCAGACGACATCCGGGTGTCGCTCCATGTGGGTTTGAAAGCGCGATTTGAGCGTGTTTAACAAGTCGATTGTTTCTTCGTTTGAGAGGTTGGGCATGTTTCTCACTCCATTTCAGCAGTTTCTCTTAGTATAAGATATTTTTCGTCATCATTTATAATTCATTGAGCGAAAGGAGAACGCACGATGAACTTCGATAACATAAATGTTCAGCAACTACACACAAAGACGTTCCAGACAATTGATTTATTTCAACTCAAAACGATTTGGTCAGGTTGTCTGCCGCATGCGTCTTACCGGGTGACAGACTTTTCAGAGCTGAACTTACATGTGACGAAGCCACAATTGATTCAGCTTCGATGGATCGATTTGACGTTACCGTTCGGCATCTATTCAAATGAAAAACTAGTTTTTTTGTATGATCCGTACGCTCGCGAGCTACATACGGAAGAAGGGGGTATACTCGAGCAAAACCACCCTAACGTATCGATTGTCGATTTTTTAATCGCGCACGGGCAAACGTTTCATGATCCGGATACATATTCTTTGAAAATGGAGGATGCTTATGGTTTGTCACCGGATAGCCATTGGAGACAGTTCGGTTTACCGAAAGTGAAGGCCCCTGCGGCATTCATTGCGAACTTATTAACCACATTCGGTGTTATCTCATTCCAAGTCGTCTTATACAAAAATAAATTATTATCAGATATTGAGTCATGGGCGAAGCGGACGGGAAGCAATTATACAGTTGAATCTAGTAGAAAATGGGTGTGGCCGAAAACGTATAAGGTGAGCTGTGATGTCTCTCAACAATCGGAACAAGCTATCCATCAACTTGTGTCAATTCTGGATCACTATGAAGAGTGGGAAGGTGTTCGATTCCTAATCCCAACCGAGACAGAAACCGTCTCATTGTTCATCGGAGGCGATTTGACGCAAGGATATGGCTACGGTGTGTTTCAGTATGAACATCCTGGAGAGGTGGTTTCAAATGAGATTTGAAGATTTGTTCCTGTATAACGGGACGATTGAGGTGTTCGCTTTCAATTATGACATCGGCCCCAAAAGCCTGACGTTCAATCTACAGCTGTACGACCATACTAGGAAGCGGAACGCCTCCTTCCGTGAGCGGCTCGAGGCGAATGAAATTTCTCCGCAAAGCGAGGTGGTGAACGTGAAGCTCTGCTTTGAAGACATCATCTACATGGAAGTTATCGATGAATCGTATGCCGATGGGGTGGTGATGACGCCTCACGACCAATATGACGGAAATCAAATCGTTCGTTATACAAGGTCGGGATATCTCGAACAGCTACAAGAAACGCGTTTCCAGTTGTGGGAAGACATCAAACCGGATGTTGTTACATTTTGCCACTATCGGATTTGCGGATTGGATACGGTCCTCGAAATCATCACGATGTCGGACCCGACTGTCGAGACGGCGATTGGGTTGAATTGTATCCGTCGCGGCAGCCCGACCATCTATTTTGGCGGGGAGCATTACTACGAGAAGTCGTAAGCGATATGTAGAACATTCGAAAATACAAATAGGCGCCATCTCCTACTGAGAAGGCGCCTTACTATTACACGGATTGGACCAAGTCGTCCATCTGGTCGATTTGTCGGCCGAGCCAGACGAGTGGGATGGTCAAACCTGCGCCAATCAAGTAGACGACCGCAATCGGCAATCCGTCCGCGAGCATACCGAACGTCAGGCTGCCGATGCTGAAGGCGAACGTGTAGGTCGTCTGTTGGACGCTGTAGACGTACGGGAGTTGTGCGGCCGGTGTCGTCTCTTGGAGCGCTGTGTTCGTCTGGATGATGAGGAGTTGGGTGGCGTATCCTTGAATCGCGAGCGCGATGAGTGCGAACACGATGTGAGACGTCAGCCCGAACAACAGGGCGGCCCCTACAGACAAGACGGAGCTGATGGCGAGCGAACTGTTGCGCTTTGCACGGTACAGGTAAGCGCTCGCTATGATCATACTGACCAAGAAGCTCGCGTTCATCGTTCCCCACCAGCTCGTATCGATGTGGAGATGGCGCTCCAAATAGACGAGCAGGAGCGCTGAAATCCAAAGTGTGCTGACGAACGATTCGAACGTGACGAACACCGTGATCAGTCGAGCATAAGGTGCTGTTCGCACGAAGGCGAGGCTGTCCTTTAGGGAAATGTCCGATTCAAGCTCTGTTTCCGTCACATCGTGGTCGAGCGAATGGACGAATTGAAACGTGACGAGCGTTGACAGCGTGAACAAAATCAAAGCGACGGTTAGAGCCACCTCGCTTGAAAACGAAGCGACAAGAATCGTCCCAAGCGGCCACATCGCCAGCTGGATGAACTGGTTCGACCCTTGGACGAGACTGTTTGCTTGTTGGCGATTTGTCGTCAGCCGGGGAATGAACGACGCCTGGACCGGACGGGCGAACCCGTCTAAGAAAGCGATTAGTACGACAAGACCGAGGACGTAGACCGATTCCGTCTGAATCACCGCAAGAAGTAGGATTGTTTTCAGTAATTGCGTGACGAGTAGCGTCTGACCGAGCGTGAACCGAGATAGGACGCGGGCAAAGAACAGACTGCTCACGGTCATGCCGATCGTGACGGCAATCGGGAAACTAGCCGCTGCGAGGGCGGAACCGCTCTGTTGATACAATAAGGCGATCAAGGCGACGATATAGAGCACGTCACCGATGTTGGCCAGCCATTGACTGACCAAGAGCTTGTAAAATGACTTCATCACAAATCTCCCCCAGGACTATTCAATTTTGGATGGGATGGATGAAGCCAGATTACATATTTTCACCGCTTTCAAATTATTTACAGATAGCTTACAATAAATCATCAGTGAACACAATAAATGGGAGATGGATGGGGGGACGGTAACATGTTGGCTTATAACATCGATGAAAAATTACAGCTACGGATGTTCACCGTTGACGACGCAGAGGCGTTGTTCGAACTGACGATGGCATCGAAGCCGTATCTTCGCGAGTGGCTCGGTTGGCTCGATTATACGGAGACGGTCGAGGATTCGCGGCAAAACATCGAAGGGCGAATCAAAGGATTGATTGAGACGGGTGGGTATCCGAAATCGTTCGCGATTCTGTATCAAGGCAAGCTCGCCGGGACGATCGGCTTCAACGATATCGATCGTGGCATCAAGTGCGGGACGGTCGGCTATTGGCTCGGCCAAGACTTTCAAGGGCATGGCATCATGAGCCAAGCACTTGAAACGATCATCGAGTACGGATTTAAGGAACTCCGCTTACATAAGATTGAGATCCGTGTCGCGACCGGGAACGTGAAGAGCCGGGCGCTGCCGGAACGGCTCGGCTTCAAACAAGAAGGCGTGCTTCGAGACGCCGAATGGCTGTACGACCGGTACGTCGACCATGTCGTCTACGGGTTACTAGAAGATGAATGGGCCCATTGATCGACAAAGCAAAACCCGTCCTCGGAAAAGGGCGGGTTTTAGTTCGTCACATTTTCACCGAACAGCTCGGCACCGAACTCGGCATACGCCTGCTCATAACGGCGGAGCGACGACTCTTTATGCATGCACGTCACGTTCATCCGCTCGAGAGAGGTCATGTCGGTCGCATACGTCTTCAAGACATGGGCGTTCCGGAGCATCGACGGGGTGACCGAGCGGGTGACGCCGCTGCGCTCGTTCAACTGGCGCATCATCTTCGTGATCATGACGATCGTCAGCTGTTTCGGCTGATTCTTGGCGTACACCCAGCGGAACGTCATCCGGGCAAAGTCGAACGAGACGAAGACGGGATCTTCCGAGTACCAGCGCGGGCGCACCGGTGTCGGGATGTCAGCGAGATAGTTCATGAGGAGTGATTGGTCCTCAGGCGTCAGCTTCAGCGTGAATTTGTTACCGAGCCGGTCATAGACATCGAACTCGTAGCTCGCCAAGTGTAGGTCGTTCATTTTCAGACGGATGATATGATGGACGCGCAAACCGTATTTGTAGAACAGTGTGACGATGAGCGCGTTGCGGTTGACGAGGTACGGATGGGCCTGAAGCTGGTTCTCGCTCAATCCCCGCGGCGACCGGATCGTCCGGACGAGCTTGTCGAACTCGGACTGTAACGCGATTTGGTCGATGGTGAGCGTGTGCGCCGGTTGCGAATAGGCGAGCATCTTTTTGCGGAGCGGGTTCAAAAACTGGGTCAAGCTGTTGATCACGGTGACGATGCGGGCGACCGTCGCCTGTTGGTACTGTTTCTCTTCGATCAAAAAATCGTTGATGAACGTCTTCCATGACTCGAGCGGGACGGCGAGCCATTCCTCGGGGGTGACGAGTTCGACGTTATGGTCGCTGAAGTATTTGTGCACGTCGATCAAGTCGTAGCGATAGCGTTTCAGCGTCGATGGCTGGCGGCCGCTCGCACCGAGATGATATAAATACGTTTCGATATACTCGGGGAGCGAGTACTCTTTTCTGCGTTTCGTCATGGGACGTCCCTCCTTCTCTTCATATCGTACCACAAACGGACGTTCTCCATTCATGGATTCGTGGTAAGATGAAGGATGAGACTTATTAGGAATGAGGGATGTATATGGAACGAGAGAAAGTGATTATCGTCGGGTGTCAGCTACCGACCGTCGACGATTGGACATATGAACAATCGATGGGTGAACTCGTCGAGTTGGTCGATACAGCAAAAGGTGAGGTCGTCGCAAGACTCGACCAGAAACGGCAACAAGTCGACCGCCGGACGTTTATCGGGAAAGGGAAAGTCGAGGAGCTCGCCGTGCTCATCGAACAGTTCGAGCCGGATATTGTCATCTTCAACGCTGAGCTGTCACCGGCCCAATCGAAAAACATTCGGATCTCGTTGAACGACCCGGACGAGATGAAATTGATCGACCGGACGCAACTCATCTTGGACATCTTCGCCGGACGGGCCCAGTCGAAGGAAGGGAAGCTCCAAGTCGAGCTCGCCCAGATGAACTACTTGCTCCCACGCCTGATCGGGCAAGGCACACAGTTGTCACGACTCGGAGGCGGGATCGGGACGCGTGGACCGGGTGAGACGAAACTTGAAAGTGACCGTCGTCATATCAAGCGCCGCATCGATGAGATCAAGAAGCAACTTGAAGGCACGGTCGCGCACCGTGACCGCTACCGTGTGCGCCGGAAAGAGAACCGTGTGTTCCAAGTCGCGCTCGTCGGTTACACGAACGCCGGCAAGTCGACGATTTTCAACCGTCTGACCGATGCTGACACGTACGAACAGGACGAACTGTTCGCGACGCTCGACCCGCTCACGCGTGAGCTCGAACTGCCGCGCGGCGGGAAAGTGCTGATCACCGACACGGTCGGGTTCATCCGCGACTTGCCAACGAAACTCGTCGCCGCGTTCCGCTCGACGCTTGAAGAAGTGCTCGGAGCCGATCTCGTGCTTCATGTCATCGACGCGTCGAACCCGCACTACATGAACCAAATCGATACGACCAATTCGGTCTTGTCTGATCTCGGTGCGAGTGAGTTGCCGCAGCTCGAAGTGTACAACAAGAAAGATCGCTTGACGGCTGACTTCGTCGGTGGACCGCTCGTCATCTCGGCGCTCGACTCGGCCGATATCGAGACGCTCATCGGCGCGATCGAGGACAAGATTTCGGACGTGTTGACGAAAGTGCACGTCGTCTTGCCGGTCAGCTCGTTCGAACATTACCATCCGGCCAAAGATTCGATGTACCGGCTCGAGGAGAACTTCCTTGACGACGGCTCGGTCGAACTTGTCGGTTATATGAGAGAAGACACGCGTCTATATGCGACGCTGAAACCATTTGAGGTGTGAATGATGTGGCAAGAAAAGATTGAGCATTACGATGAACTCGCCCCGTTCGTCAAGCAAGCGGAACAACGGGTGAAACCTTATTTTGAAGCGATCGAGGAAACGGCGGAGTTCAACCAATACCGTGTCCTCGAATCGTTCAAGAAGCATAAAGTGTCGGACTTTCATTTCAATCCGACGACCGGGTACGGCTATGACGATATCGGGCGCGACACGCTCGAGTCGATCTATGCGGACGTGTTCGGGGCCGAACTCGCCCTCTGTCGTCCGCAAATCATCTCGGGGACACACGCGATCGGGATTGCCTTGTTCGGTGTGTTGTTACCGGGAGATGAACTCTTGTATATCACGGGTAAACCGTACGATACGCTCGAAGAGATCGTCGGCATCCGTGGCGACGGCCGCGGTTCATTGAAAGAACTCGGTGTCGGCTACGATACGGTCGAGTTGAAAGACGATCAAATCGATGTCGCGGCTGCGATCGAACGGATCCGCCCCGAGACGAAGCTCGTCGGCATCCAACGTTCGAAAGGGTACGCCAATCGACGCAGCATCCCGGTGCGTGAAATCGGCGAGGCGATCGCGGCGATCAAAGCAGCGCACCCGCACGTGTTCGTCTTCGTCGACAACTGCTACGGCGAATTTGTCGAGACGATTGAGCCGACACATGTCGGGGCCGACCTCATGGCCGGTTCGCTCATTAAAAACCCGGGCGGTGGCTTGGCGAAGACGGGTGGCTATATCGCCGGGACGAAAGCATTGATCGAACGATGCTCGTTCCGGATGACGACGCCAGGCATCGGCAGCGAGGCCGGTCCGTCGCTCTATTCGCTGCAGGAGATGTATCAAGGCTTTTATATGGCGCCGCACACGGTCGCCCAAGCGTTGAAAGGGGCCCATTTGACGGCGAGCCTGCTCGGCTTGCTCGGCTTCGAGACCGATCCGCATTATACGTCACGGCGGACCGATTTGATTCAATCGGTCACGTTCCGCGACCGCGACAAGATGATCGCGTTCTGTCAGAGCATCCAGATGGCGTCCCCGGTCAACGCCCACGCGCTGCCGGTACCGGCCTATATGCCAGGCTATGAGGACGACGTCATCATGGCGGCCGGGACGTTCATCCAAGGCTCGTCGATCGAACTTTCAGCGGACGGACCACTCCGGGCGCCGTACACGGCATACGTCCAAGGTGGCTTGACCTATGCACACGTGAAAGTCGCGTTAATGCTCGCCTTGAGCCAATTGCGGACGAAAGGGCTCGTCACATTTGACCGTGAAAATTCAACTCAAACGTTGTAACCGAAATGTCATGTTAACTTTCTTAACATCTATTGACAGGAAAGTTGTCATGTATTATTCTCACATTGTGAGACAGAAAAGGAGGGGTAAGGGATGGCCGATCAATTTCGTCGCTCCAACCCGTTGTTTCCGATTGGGATCGTCCAAGATCTGACGCAACTGACAGGCAGGCAGATTCGATATTACGAAGAACAGGGTCTGGTTTCGCCTAGTCGGACGGAATCGAAACGACGACTTTATTCCTTTAATGATGTCGAACGTTTGCTCGCAATCAAAGATTTCATTGACCAAGGCTTCAACTTGGCGGCGATTCGCCATATGCTCGACAACGACGGTGCCAAAGAGACAGAACAATCTGCTTCTGCGGCTCCGCCAAGCGAACCGCCAAAGATTTCCGAGAAAGAGTTACATCAATTATTGAAAACACAGCTTCAAGAAGCTGGTCGTTTCAATAAAACGTCGCTCATCCAAGGAGAGTTGTCACGTTTTTATCGATGACGCCAGTACACAAACCATTACACAATGTGAGAGGGGACTTTTACCATGGCCAGAAAAACGTTCACAAAAGAAGACATCAAACGGATCGCACAAGAAGAGGACGTACGCTTTATTCGTCTTCAATTCACGGATATCCTCGGTACGATTAAAAACGTCGAGGTGCCGATCAGCCAATTGGACAAAGCACTTGATAACAAGATGATGTTCGATGGCTCTTCAATCGAAGGGTTCGTACGCATCGAGGAATCAGACATGTACCTCTATCCAGACCTTAACACGTGGGTTGTCTTCCCATGGACAGACGGCAGCGGTAAAGTCGCTCGCTTAATTTGTGATATTTATAATCCGGACGGCACGCCGTTCAGCGGTGACCCGCGCGGTATTTTGAAACGCAACCTCGAGCACATGCAAAAGCTCGGCTTCACAGCGTTCAACGTCGGACCAGAGCCAGAATTCTTCCTCTTCAAGAAAGACTTGAACGGACAGCCGACACTCGAATTGAACGACCAAGGCGGTTACTTCGACTTGGCACCGGTCGATTCTGGTGAGAACTGCCGTAAAGAAATCGTCATCGAGCTCGAAAACATGGGCTTCGAGATCGAAGCGTCACACCACGAAGTCGCACCAGGACAGCATGAGATCGACTTCAAATACGCGGATGCGGTAACGACTGCCGACAACATCCAAACGTTCAAACTCGTCGTCAAGACGATCGCGGCGAAGTATGGTCTTCACGCGACGTTCATGCCGAAACCACTCTATGGTGTCAACGGTTCAGGGATGCATGCGAACATGTCACTCTTTAAAGGCGACACGAACGTGTTCTACGACCCGAACGGTGACATGGAGCTCTCGGATACGGCACGCGCCTTCACAGCTGGTATCCTCGAGCACGCACGTGCGTTCACGGCGATCTGTAACCCAACGGTCAACTCGTACAAGCGTCTCGTGCCTGGATACGAAGCACCATGCTACGTCGCATGGAGCGCTCGTAACCGTTCACCGCTCGTCCGTGTACCGGCTGCCCGCGGCCTCTCGACACGTATCGAAGTACGTTCGGTCGACCCGGCGGCGAACCCGTACCTCGCGCTCTCGGCCCTCTTGGCTTCTGGTCTTGACGGCATCGAGAAAGATTTGAAAGCACCGAAACCGATCGACAGCAACATCTACGTGATGGACAAGCCAGAGCGTGTTGCGAACGGCATCGACGATCTTCCGGCGACACTCTTCGACGCACTCGAAGTACTCCGCGCCGACAAAATCGTCATGGATTCGCTCGGTGACCACATCGGCGAACACTTCCTCGAGTTGAAAGAGATCGAGTGGGACATGTTCCGCACGCAAGTGACGGAGTGGGAACGCGATCAGTACATGACGCTCTACTAAGTCGAATGAACTTGAAAAAACGCTCGATCCAGTTTCTTGGATCGGGCGTTTTTTTAGTCAAAACAAGCGACCACTCGAAATTGAGTGGTCGCTTGTTTTGCGATTAGAACGCACGCTTGAAAAATGTGGACGCGTAGTCGAGCGCCGTATGGAGCGTCGTCGCGAACACGAGACCGAGGAAGAACGGGATGCCGTTCAAGTCGAGCCACGTCTTCACAGCCGCTTCATACGGAGTGAACGTAAGGATGAGCGCGAGCGGGAAGCCAAGGTAGATGACACGAATGAGATCGCTCAACACCGGCAAGTGCGACAGCGGAGACCGGTGCGGCATCAGCTTCACGTAAGGGAGCCAAAAGCCACGCAGCGGTCCCCACCGATAGTATGCATCCGATTTCAAATCGAGGTCCGGGGAGAGCCAGAACGTCCCGATAAGCGCACCGAGGAAAAGGGTAGTCGGGATATCGACATCAATAAAAGGCGTGGCAATCGCTAAAGCACCGATTGCCACGAGGTTCGTACGCGTATGTGTCTTGCCGCTAGCCATTAATGGATCGTCCGGTATACACCGATGACCTTCCCTAAAATGGATACGTTATCGAAATACATCGCCTCAAGTTCATCGTTCTCCGGCTGGAGTCGGACTTTCGACGCCTCTTTGTAGATCCGTTTGACGGTCGCCTCACCCTCGTCCGTCATCGCGACGACAATCTCTCCATTGTCTGCCGTGTTCTGTTGTCTCACGAGTACGCGGTCTCCGTCGAGGATTCCGGCGTTGATCATCGAATCGCCAGAGACGGAGAGCATATACACGTTATCCGAACCGACGATATGGGCCGGGAGCGGGAAGTGTTCTTCCACGTTCTCGATCGCCGTGATCGGTGTTCCGGCCGTAACTTTCCCGATGACCGGGACGTACATGACCGTCTCACGCTCCTCGATAGACGGGGCGTCCTCGCTCAACACTTCGAGCGCACGCGGTTTTGTCTTATCGCGCCGAATCAATCCACGTTTTTCAAGACGGTCCAAGTGACCGTGCACGGTCGAGCTCGATGCGAGACCGACGGCTTCACCAATTTCTCGGACTGACGGCGGATAACCTTTCGTCCGAACTTCAGCTTTTATAAAATCAAGAATCTGTTGCTGTCTTGCTGACATTTTTTTCAATGGATTTCACCTCGTTTATGTCGAATAACCTGCGAACGCATCCTATTCTTTATGGATTTATTTTAACACAAGAACATATGAGCGTACAAACATTCGTTCGTTTTTTCTTGACCGAACAGAAGTTCTTGTTTTATGATGAGAACAGATAAACGAACAGACGTTCCTAAGAACGCATATTCTCATATTTGGAGGCGGTTCAAATGAAAGATACAATCAACGGATTCATATTGGTCGGAATGGTAGTGCTCGGGATGTTCGCCTTTTACTTAGTCGGCGAGTTTCGCCAAGGCGAAGTTGTCGAGCCGACAGTGATGACGGTCGAAAGAAGTATCGAACAAGAAGTTGCGTTCAACGAAGCGGAAACGCTCGAAGCCCAGCTGTTAGCGGAACGTGCGGAAAAAGAAGAACGGAAAACGACGTGGTTCGCCGCTGAATGATCGATTTGGATTGCGAACACCCGCTCATCCTGTGTATCGTAAAAGGATGACTGGAAAGAAAGGGAGTGACGAGATGCGAGTCGTCATTTATTGTCGCGTATCGACGAACAAGTCAACTCAGGAAACCTCGCTCACGAGGCAAGAAGCGGAATTGTTACAGATGGCCAAACGTCTCGATGCGGAAGTGATCGATGTGATCACCGAACAAGAGAGCGGTTTCGAGGTCAATCGGACGGGTCTGCTCGATCTGTTAGAGCATGTGTCGGCGTCAAAGCTCGATGCCGTGCTCGTGAGCGATGACAGTCGCCTCGGCCGAGGGAATGCAAAAATCGCCATCTTGCATACGCTCATGAAGCATAACGTCCGGCTGTTGACGATGCAGTCGTCCGACGAATACGTCGTCTCTGACGCCGAGAAGATGGTGCTTGAGATTGTCAGCGTCGTCGAGGAGTATCAACGGAAGATTCATAACGCCAAGATATCGCGCGGTATGCGCCGGGCGGTCGCGAACGGCTTCAACCCGCAACGCAACATTCAGCACCATGACCAAGGTGGGAGGAGCCGGATCGAAGTGCCGATCGAGGAGATCGTCCAACTTCGGGAGCGGGGGCTCACCTTCGCTGAAATCGCGGCCACGCTCCGCGGATTCGGCTACGAAGTCTCGAAAGCGACTGTGAACCGTCGCTATTTGGAACATGTGGCAGTGCCAGAAACTTGATTCCTGCGCCCTGATTTTGTACAGTAGAACTACAAATTCAGTAGAGAGGGGGCGAACCTCATGTTAGCACCCGAACAATTGGAGCGGATTAACTTCCTCGCCAACAAGGCAAAGACAGACGGCTTGTCACAACAAGAGATGGATGAGCAACAAGCATTGCGTCAACAATATTTGAAAGCGTTCCGTCAATCGTTCAAATCCCAGATGATGGGCATGAAAGTCGTCGATCCGGAAGGCAACGACGTGACACCAGAAAAACTAAAAGACGAACAGAACCGACACCGTTCTGAATGAACTCGAATGCACATCCTATTTCGTATAGGATGTGCATGTTTGTTATACACGAAGCTCGATAAGGTTCGACCATTCCCTCGAAAACAGACGTATGGAAGTAAACGATTCCAATCAATGTGACATACTATTTAATTAGTTGTGACACACGATTGAGTGTGCTAAAATATGACGGGTAGAAACTTTCTTAACAACAGAGAGGATGAAATTAGTGGAAACAACTACTAAAGAATTATTAGCGATTAACTCGATTCGGACGCTCTCGATTGATGCTGTCCAGCAAGCGAACTCAGGTCACCCAGGTATGCCGATGGGTGCGGCCCCGATGGCGTTCACGCTTTGGACGGACAAAATGCGTCACAACCCGAAAAACCCGAACTGGTTCAACCGCGATCGGTTCGTCCTTTCAGCGGGACACGGTTCGATGCTGTTGTACTCGCTGCTTCACTTGTCTGGTTACGACCTTTCACTTGACGACCTCAAGTCGTTCCGTCAAAAAGACTCGAAGACACCAGGACACCCTGAGTATCGTCACACTGCAGGTGTAGACGCGACGACGGGACCACTCGGCCAAGGGATTGCGATGGCTGTAGGTATGGCGATGGCTGAAAAACATTTGGAAGCAACATACAACCGCGATGAGTTCAACGTGGTTGACCACTATACGTTCGGAATTTGTGGAGACGGTGACTTGATGGAAGGTGTGTCGGCTGAGGCTGCCTCACTCGCCGGTCACTTGAAACTCGGGAAACTCGTCGTCTTGTATGATTCAAACGACATCTCGCTTGATGGCGACCTTCATAAGTCGTTCTCTGAAAGCGTAGAAGATCGATTCAACGCTTACGGATGGCAAGTCATTCGCGTCGAGGATGGAACGGACATCGATACGATCGCCAAAGCGATCGACGAGGCGAAAGCTGAGACGTCTAAACCGACGATGATTGAAGTGAAGACGGTCATTGGTTTCGGTTCACCGAATAAATCAGGTAAATCGGCATCACACGGCGCTCCACTTGGAGAAGCAGAGATCGAGCTCACGAAACAGTTCTATAAATGGGAAGGCGAGAACTTCTACGTCCCGAACGAAGTGTACGACTTGTTCAACGATAAAGTCGTTGAGCCGGGCGCTAAAGCTGAGTCGGATTGGAACGAGCTCGTCGCAGCCTACAAATCGGCTCATCCTGAACTCGGTGCTCAGTTCGAACGTGCGATGAACAACGAACTTCCTGAAGGTTGGGATAGCGAGTTGCCGACGTTTGAAGTCGGTTCGAAAAAAGCGACGCGCCAAACGAGCGGAGAAGTCTTGAACGCGATCGCGAAAGCGGTACCGACATTGTTCG
The DNA here is from genome assembly GCF_001766415.1 of Exiguobacterium aurantiacum. Lineage (GTDB taxonomy): Bacteria > Bacillota > Bacilli > Exiguobacteriales > Exiguobacteriaceae > Exiguobacterium > Exiguobacterium aurantiacum_A. The sequence continues at coordinate 258,581 of NZ_MKXO01000001.1, forward strand.
GTGGATCGGCTGACCTCGCCGGCTCGAACAACACGATGATTAAAGGCGCGGCTGACTTCGACGAAGATCCGGCTGGCCGTAACATCTGGTTCGGTGTCCGTGAATTCGCAATGGCGGCAGCTGTCAACGGGATGGCACTTCACGGTGGCGTACTTCCTTACGGCGCGACGTTCTTCGTCTTCTCGGATTACCTCCGTCCAGCGGTCCGTCTCGCTGCACTCATGGGAATTCCGTCGACATTCGTTTTGACGCATGACTCGATCGCAGTCGGTGAAGACGGTCCGACGCACGAACCGGTCGAGCACTTGATGAGCTTCCGGGCGATGCCGAACTTGTCAGTTCTCCGTCCGGCAGACGGTAAAGAGACGATCGCCGCTTGGAAACAAGCGATCACGACGACGTCAGCTCCGTCACTTCTCGTCTTGACACGTCAAGCGTTGCCAGAACTCGTAGGAACATCTGTCGAAGACGCGGCGAAAGGTGCCTACGTCGTCGCAGGTAAGTCTAGCGAAGCGGACGTCCTTCTTCTCGGTACAGGCTCAGAAGTCCACGTCCTCGTCGAAGCACGCGAGCAACTCGCTGCTGAAGGCGTGAACGCTGCTGTCGTCTCAATGCCGTCATGGGAACTGTTCGAAGCCCAATCGGCAGAGTACAAGGAATCAGTTCTTCCTTCGTCGATCACGAAACGCGTCTCGCTTGAAGCAGGTTCGACGCTCGGATGGTACAAATACGTCGGATTCGGCGGTAAAGTGCTTGGAATCGACAAGTTCGGTGCCTCGGCTCCTGGGGACCTCCTCATGAAAGAGTACGGCATGTCGGTCGAGAACGTCGTCGACGCTGTCAAATCACTATAATTTTCATTAAAAACGTGTGATGGCCTAGACGATGTCTAGGTCATCACTTTTTTTTCTGACGACTAGCGAATTAGCGCAATATAGTGTATAGTAAAAAACGATGTTTCATATGGTAGAGGAGGTAAAACCTTGAGTACATTTATTTGGATTCTTCTTGTCGTGGCAGCACTTATCGGGGGTATCGCGATCGGGTTCTTCATCGCTCGTAAATACATGATGAACTACCTTGAACAGAACCCACCAATCAACGAAGACATGATTCGTACGTTAATGATGCAGATGGGTCAAAAGCCGTCACAGAAAAAAGTCAACCAAGTGATGCGTGCCATGAACGTTCAAGCGAAGAACGAAAAAAAATCATAATGAGTCACCGAAGCACTTCGCACCCGCGAAGTGCTTTTTTTATTCATCTTTTGTTCGACAATCGAACAAACTTTCGCTACCATAAATGAATAGTCTTATTTCAAGATATAGGGGGCGTTTCAGATTCGTGTATTTAAACAATTAGCTTGGTTCTTCAGGCTCGAATGGCGGACGTATGCAGTCGGTATCGTCTTGCTCATGTTTGTCGCCGCACTCGAGCTCATACCGCCGCGCATCATCGGCCGAGTCATCGATGGGATGAACCAAGGTTCGCTCGAAGCGGACTTGCTGTGGATGCTGTTAGGAGGCCTTGCGGCTGTCGGGATCGGAAACTATGTGGCGCGCTTTTTTTGGCGCTATTTCATTTTCGGGGCCTCGATCCGGCTCGGACGCCTGCTCCGGAGCCAACTGTATCGTCACTTCACGGATTTGGATCAACGGTTTTATAAAAAGTCGCGTGTCGGCGATTTGATGGCGCACGCGACGAACGATGTCCAGGCTGTCTCGACGACGGCGGGGGCGGGTATTTTGACGCTCGTCGACAGTGTGACGATGGGTACGTTCGTCATCATCACGATGGTGACGACGATCAGCTGGAAGCTGACGGTCGTCGCTTTACTACCGCTGCCGATCATGGTCATTTTGACGACACGATATGGAAAGATGCTCCATAGCCGGTTCGGTGTCGCCCAAGCGGCATTTTCCGAATTGAATGACAAGGTTCAGGAGAGTGTGAGTGGGGTTCGCGTCTTGAAATCGACCGGGGAAGTCGACCACGACGTCGAATCGTTCGAGAAGTTGTCAGATGAAGTCATGGCAAAAAACGTCCGTGTCGCTAAAATTGACGCCTTGTACGACCCGACAATCTTCGGGATCGTCGGATTATCTTACATATTGTCGATTGGCTACGGGGCCTACTTGATTGAACAAGGCGAGCTCACGATCGGTCAAATCGTCAGTTTTACCGCTTATCTTAGTCTGCTCACTTGGCCGATGCTCGCCTTCGGTTGGTTGTTCAATATCGTCGAACGTGGTCGGGCTTCGTACGACCGGATCGAGCGCATGCTCGCCATCAAGCCGGAGATCCAAGACGATCCGATGGCGGCGACGAAACTGGATCATTCCGAGCTCGAGGCGGATATCGGTTCGTTCCGTTATGACGATACGACCGTGCTGCGTGATGTCACGTTCCGGATCGAGCGTGGCAAGACACTCGGGATTGTCGGTCGGACCGGTTCTGGTAAGACGACGATCGTTCGATTGTTGACCCGGGAATATGACGTGACCGACGGTAAAATCAAAATCGGCGGCGTCAATGTTCGTCAAGTCAAAAAATCACTTCTACTAGATAAAGTCGCCCTCGTCCCGCAAGACCACTTCCTGTTCTCGGATTCGATTGCGAGCAATATCGCCTTCGGAAAACCGGAAGCAAAAATGGATGAGATCATGGAGGCTGCCAAGATCGCCGAAGTGCATGACGACATCTTACGGTTGCCGGAAGGGTATGCCACGCTCGTCGGTGAACGCGGCGTAACGCTCTCGGGGGGGCAGAAGCAACGTATCTCGATTGCCCGGGCGCTTATGATCGAGGCCGATCTATTAATCCTTGATGACGCGTTGTCCGCCGTCGATGCGAAGACGGAAGAAGCCATCATCGAACATTTCCGTGTCGGCAATCCGGAGCAATCTCGATTGATCGTCGCCCACCGTCTGTCGGCAGTGGAGCATGCCGATGAGATTCTCGTACTCGCTGATGGCCAAGTCATTCAGCGAGGCCGACACAACGATCTCATCCGAGAACCGGGCTGGTACAAAGAAACGTACGACCGCCAACAACTTGAGGCGATCGTGGAAGGAGGGGGCCACCATGAAGCATGATATTCAAGAATGGGCGGTCATCAAGCGGTTATTGGCCTATACGAAACGATACGGCCGTCCGCTCAGCCTCGCCTTCGTCTTTTTGCTTCTTGCGACGGGAGCGAAGCTTGCCGGACCGTTTTTAATCAAAGTGTTCATCGATGAGTTCGTGACACCGGGCGTCTATCCGACGAATTGGGTCGTCACGCTGCTCGTCGTCTATATGGTGTTACACATCTCGGCCGTCATCTTCGACTATTTACAATCGATTGCGTTTCAGAAGATCGCCCTTAAAATCGTCCAAAATATTCGAATGGACATCTTCCGTCATGTGATGGGGCTGCGTCTCGCCTATTTCGACCGGACGCCGGCGGGTGTGCTCGTCTCCCGGATCACGAACGACACGGAAGCGGTGAAAGAGTTGTACGTCGGCGTGATGAGCACGTTCGTCCAGTCGGGCGTTCAATTGCTCGGGACGTACATCTTCCTGTACATTTTAGAGCCGACGCTCGCCACGATCGGGCTCGTCCTCCTCCCGTTGTTTTGGCTCATCATTTGGGCGTATCGCCGGTACTCGACTAAATACTTTGCCCAAGTCCGTGATTTGTTATCGCAACTGAACGCGCAGTTGAGCGAGTCGATCAACGGGATGGGTATCGTTCAACAATTCCGTCAAGAAGAGCGTCTCGTCCGTCAATTCGAAGCGACGAACGAGGCGCATCAAGAAGCACGCTTCAAGAACTTGAAGCTCGATAGTATGTTGCTCCGCCCGATCATCGAGCTGTTGCTTGCGTTCTCGATCATCGGTTTGCTCGGCTACTATGGCTTCCTGTCGATGACGGAACAAGTTCAAGTCGGGGTCGTCTATGCGTTCATCAGTTACATCGAGCGCATTTTCCGCCCCGTGCTCGATATCATGCAACGGCTGAGTGAGTTCCAACAAGCGGTCGTCTCGGCAGACCGCGTCTTCAAAGTGCTCGACACCGATGAACCGGCGCCAGGAAAAAGTCTCTCTGGCGAGGCAACAATCGGGGCAGGAGAAGTTCGGTTTGACGATGTCACGTTCAGTTATGACGGGGAAGTCGATGTTTTGAAGAACATCTCATTCGTCGCCAAGCCGGGTGAGACGGTCGCGCTCGTCGGTCACACGGGGAGCGGAAAAAGCTCGATCATCAACTTGCTCACTCGGTTTTATCCGTATGAAGGGGGACAGATCACCATCGACGGACACCCACTCGAACAGTTCGAAGAAGTGGAACTTCGCGATAAGATCGGTCTCGTCTTACAAGACCCGTTCCTGTTCAGTGGCACGATCGAAGATAATTTAAAATTGTTCAACCCGACAGTTGATTCCGATAAAGTACGCCAGTCGGCGGAGTTTGTCCAAGCCAATACGTTCATCGAAAAACTCGAGACGGGGTATGGTCACACAGTCGGCGAACGGGGAGCGACGTTCTCGAGCGGGGAACGGCAGTTGCTCGCCTTCGCCCGAACGGTCGCCCGTGATCCGAAAATCCTGATCTTGGACGAGGCGACGAGCTCGATCGACACGGAGACGGAGGAGCGGGTACAGTTCGCCCTCGACCGGATGCGTCGTGGACGAACGACGATCGCAATCGCCCACCGCTTGTCGACGATACAGGATGCCGACTTGATTCTTGTCTTACATCGCGGCGAGATCGTCGAACGGGGCAATCATCAGGCCTTATTGAAGCATGATGGATTGTACAAAAAAATGTACGAGTTACAATCAGGACAACGTCTGATGTCATAATTTACAAAGGACACCCGTGGGGGTGTCCTTTTTCCATGGAAAAAGCTCGTCACTAGAAAGTGACGAGCTGGAGTTGATGATCAATTTAAGTTGTCTGCTAGGTGTTTCGAGAGGACGTGAGACGTGATTAACGTGTCTAGCTCTTGGCTGACATGAATCACTTCTGGAGACGTCCAACTGTACTGCGAGGCGATTTCATACAGTTCATCGCGTTTTTGTTCAATGGCATAGTGTAAGGTTTCAGCTGTGATGACCGCCACGGTATTTCCCCCATCATATTAAAATAGAACCTGGTGAAGTAGAATATCCAAATCTTAGCATTCAACACTACACATCACAAGTTACATTTCCATTTCAATGATTACAAAATCGGAAGAAGTGGACGGAGAAAAGATGCGAGCATTTTGAAATGGTTTTCGCTATAATGGGGCTGAAAGGTGGAAAAACGCATGGAAGTCACTTTATGGCTCGCTTTTGGGGCGGGCGTCTTGTCTTTTTTATCACCGTGTACGCTGCCGCTCTATCCGGTCTTTTTGTCGTATATCACAGGGGTATCTGTCTCTGACTTGAAAAGCGAAGGGCTCCGGCAACGGACGGCTTGGTTTCATACGTTCTCATTCTTATTCGGATTCTCGATCGTCTTTCTCGTCCTCGGTTTATCAACTTCGTTGATCGCCGACTTCTTCATTCAATTTAAAGATAGTCTACGCATGTTCGGGGCAATCCTTATTTTTGTGTTCGGGGTCTTTTTAGCGGGGCTGTGGCAACCGCGCTTCATGATGCGCGAAAAGAAACTCGCACTTGGAGAACGGAAGAGCGGGTATTTTGGGACCGTGTTGATCGGAATCGGGTTCGCAGCCGGATGGACGCCGTGCACAGGACCGATTCTCGCCGGGGTGATCGCACTGGCTGCGTCTAACCCGAGCCAAGGCATGGGGTATATGCTCGCTTACGTCATCGGGTTCTCGATCCCATTTCTCGTCATGGCCGGTTTCGTCGGCAAAATCAAATATTTGGCGCGCAACAGCGCGAAAGTAACAAAGTTCGGAGGCTATTTGATGATGGCTTTCGGAGTCGTATTATATTTTGATGGAATGAACCGCTTCGCTGCCTGGATGAGCGAACTAGTGGGATTCACCGGATTCTAAAGGGGCTGACCATATGTCGATATTTTGGGGATCGACTCTCGTCGCACTGCTGATGGGGGTCATCGCGAGTTTCGTTCGCGTGAAGGCATCAGCCCGACCGACGAATGCGAAAAAAATCTTGATTCCACCGCTAGCGATGTCGACGGGCATGCTTCAATTTTTAGTGCCGGCTTTTCGTCTGACATGGCTCGAAGTCGGTGAGGCGCTTGTCGTAGGCTTGATTTTTAGTATCTTTTTGATCAAGACGTCCAATTTTGAAAAACGTGATGGTGAGGTTTATTTATCCCGCTCGAAAGCGTTTTTCATCGTCGTCTTCGCCTTACTCGCGATCAGGACGGTCATGAAAGCGTTCCTCGGCGATGAGGTCAACATTTTCGCGACGGGCGGCTTGTTCTATTTGATCGCCTGGGGCATGATCGTGCCGTGGCGGATCGCCATGTATCAAAAATATAAGCGCATCGCGACGACATAAACAACGGCGTACCTCGAGCGAGGTACGCCGTTATTTTCAGTTGGAGCGTTTGGCCATGGCGACTTCGGTCTTGGCATCGATCCCGGTGTTCGCTTTCACAAGAATCCGTTCGAAGTTTCCGGCGGCCTCGTCCGACTTCGTCAAATATGTCCCGACGATGGCGGCAAGGAAACCGAGCGGGATCGACACGATGCCCGGGTTCGTCAGCGGGAACAACGCTTCGCCGACGAAGATGGCTGAGCCGTCCGGTGCCCATAGGTTCGGACTGATTGCGACGAGGAAGAGCGACGAGAACAACCCGACGACCATCCCGAAGATGGCTCCGCCCGTATTGAAGCGTCGCCAGTAGATCGTGAACAAAATGACCGGCAAGTTCGCGCTCGCCGCGACCGCGAAAGCGAGCGAGACGAGAAACGCGACGTTCATCGATTGGGCGAAGAAAGCGAGTCCCATCGAGACGATCGCGACGGCGATCGAGGCGATCCGTGCGGCCAAGACTTGTTCTTGCTCCGTTGCTTCACCTTTTCTGACGATCTGCCCGTAAAAGTCGTGGGCAAAAGCCGATGCCGCCGACAAGACGAGTCCGGCGACGACGGCAAGAATCGTCGCGAATGCGATCGCTGCCACGAAGGCAAACAATAAGTCGCCGCCGAGTACTTGCGCGAGGAGCGGTGCGGCCATGTTACCAGCTGGGTTCGCCGCGATGATGGCGTCTGACCCGACGAAGGCGGCAGCGCCGAAACCGAGGAAGATCGTGAGGATGTAAAACGCTCCGATGATCCAAGTCGCGTAGACGACGGATTGACGCGCGGTCGGTGCGTCCTTGACCGTGAAGAAACGGATGAGAATATGCGGCAGCCCGGCCGTCCCGAGGACGAGCGCCAAGTTCAACGAGATCGTATCGAGCGGAAGTTTGAACTTGTTACCCGGATTCAAGAAGCTTTCCCCGAGGGGTGTCGCTTTGCTGACTTCGGAGAACATGTTGAGCACTGAGAAATCAAATCTCGCGAACACGAGAAACGAGATGATCGCCGTCCCGATCATCAAGAGCACCGCTTTCGTTATCTGGACCCAAGACGTCGCCGTCATGCCGCCGAAGACGACGTAAACGGTCATCAACAAGCCGACAACGACGACACTCGTCGTGTAAGGGATGCCGAGCAGGAGCTCGATGAGCGCACCGGCGCCAACGAGCTGGGCAATCATGTAGAAAATCGAAATGACGATCGCGTTCATCGCCGCGACCCCGCGGACCCGCGGCTTGTTGAATCGGGCAGCGATCATGTCGGCCATCGTGTACTTGCCGAGGTTACGAAGCGGTTCGGCGACGAGGTATAAGACGACCAGATAAGCGACGAGGAAACCGATCGAATAAAAGAAACCGTCAAACCCGGCGAGTGCGATCATCCCGGCGATGCCGAGGAATGAGGCGGCCGACATGTAGTCCCCGGCAATGGCGAGCCCGTTTTGAAAACCGGTCAAGCCGCCGTCGGCCGTATAGAAGTCACTCGCCGTCTTCGTCTTGCGGGCGGCGAAGAACGTGATCACGAGCGTCAAGCCGACAATGGCGAGGAACAAGAGAATGGCTGTCCAGTTCATCGTCCGTCCTCCTCTTGCTTGATTTTCTCGACGAACTTGTCAAAGCGACGAGCACGGCGGCTATACAAAACGCAAAACGTCCACGTCATGAAGAACTGGGCGAAAGCAAGGACCCAGGCCCAAGTGATATCCCCAGCCACAGGGATGTTGAGGAACGTGAAATAGCTCGTAGAGATGGGGAGCGTGAAATAGAAGATAAGGGAAAAGATGATGGACGGAAGAATGAAACGGTTTTTTTCTCGCATCAGTTGGTGGAATGTGGCACTTTCGACGATTGATTCGGCAGAACGTGTACTTTCCGTACGCGTGGCTTGCGTGACGTCATGCATCGGTGGACCTCCTCGGTAATCAAGATAGCTACATTATAGAAACGGTACTAAAGGAAAAGCTATCCATTTTTTATTCGTTATTATCCATTTATTATACTAATATTGGTCATACCAATTAAATGTAAGCGTTTTCAATATTGTCTATAATTTGAACTCTATACAAGAATACTAAAAAGAAGACAAAAAGGTACTTTAGACCTAGTAACCGTATGTCACATATTGGCGAACGTGCATCAAAAAATGAGCCCCGTGGAATCCAGGGGCTCACTGTTGGAAATAACGTTTATAAGTCATCCAATCAATCTGCTCTTCTTCGAGCGCTTTCTTCAAAAACTTGTGGTCCCGCTTCGGTGTGGCGGCGATATATCCTTTGACGACGAGTTCTGTCGTCATCACTTTCGCTCTCGATTCGAGCGCGAACTGTCCGATCTTGCCGGCGATCTTGCGAATGGCGACATCGCGGAACAGCTCAGGCACTGGCGTGACGAGCCGATCGAGTAGCGTCCGTGTCTCGGGTGTCCACAGGTGGCGTGTCTTCGCGATGTAATCGTCCTCGATATCTAGGAGAGAGCGGCCGTCTTCTTTCGGCATCCGTTTTAAAAACTTACGGAACATGAAGTATCCGCCGATCGTCATCAACCCGATCATCACAAATCCCCAGAAGACAATGAAATACATCATCAAGTTTTCTGGCATCGTCTTTCCCCCGTTCTTTCATTTCACAATCATTCAAGCTTAGTATACAAAAAAGACCGCGAATACAAAAGCATGAGCATCCCATAATGATGGACGAAACGACGCCGTTTCGTTAGAATAGAGAGCGTTGCAGTCAGAAATGAGAATGAATTTGAAAGTCTGGAAAGGAAAGGACTCTATATGAATCAATTAAAACAAGAAGTAGAGAAACGCCGCATTTTCGGCATCATCTCCCACCCGGATGCCGGTAAGACGACACTCACGGAGAAATTGCTCTTACACGGGGGAGCGATCCGCGAGGCGGGGACGGTCAAAGCCCGCAAAAACTCAAAACACGCCAAGTCCGATTGGATGGAGATCGAGAAGCAACGGGGCATCTCTGTCACGTCGTCTGTCATGCAGTTCGTCTATCGCGACAAGGTCGTCTCGATCATGGACACGCCGGGTCACAACGACTTCGGAGAAGACACGTACCGCGTCTTGACGTCTGTCGACAGTGCGGTCATGGTCATCGATGCCGCCAAAGGGATCGAGACACAGACGAAGAAATTATTCCAAGTCTGTCGTATGCGTGGTATCCCGATCTTCACGTTCATGAACAAGTTGGACCGTCAGGCGAAAGATCCGCTCGAGCTCATGGAAGAACTTGAAGAAGTGCTCGGTATGCCTTCGGTCGCCGTCACATGGCCAATCGGCAGTGGGATGCAGTTCGAAGGTGTGTTCGATCGTATCAAGAACGAGATCCACTTGTTCCGTGGCGAGAAAGGCAAGCTCACGTTGAACGAGGACGGGGTCAACGATCCTGTGCTCGCCGACTACTTGACAGAAGAAAACTTGACGAACTTGCGCGACGAGATCGACCTGTTAGACGGTGCCGGCAACGACATCGACGTCGAGACGATCCAATCAGGTAAGCTGACACCTGTCTTCTTCGGTACGGCGCTCGTCGACTTCGGGGTGACGTCATTCTTAGACCACTACCTCGATATGTCGCCGGCCCCAGAGGCCCGTAAATCGAACGTCGGTCCGATCGACCCGACGTCTGAAGACTTCAGTGGTTTCGTCTTCAAGATTCAAGCGAACATGAACCCGGCCCACCGTGACCGCATCGCCTTCGTCCGCATCTGTTCGGGTGTGTTCGAACGGGGAATGGACGTCACGTTGACGCGGACCGGCAAGAAAATCAAACTGAGTCAATCGACGCAGTTGATGGCCAACGACCGGGAGACTGTCGATAAGGCGTTTGCCGGTGACGTCATCGGGATCTACGATTCTGGGACGTACCAGATCGGTGACACGATCACGACGTCGAAGCAAAAGATCGCGTTCGAGGCGTTGCCGACGTTCCCGCCGGAATTGTTCATGCGCGTCTCGCCGATCAACTCGCTCAAGTCGAAACACTTCCACAAAGGTGTCGAGCAACTCGCCCAAGAAGGAGCGATCCAAGTGTACCGCAACGAGTATAACGAGATTTATCTCGGCGCGGTCGGTCAACTCCAGTTCGAGGTGTTCGAATATCGTCTCAATAACGAGTACGGGGTCGACATCCGGATGGAGCCGGTATCGTACAGTGTCGCTCGCTGGGTGAAAGACAAAGAATTGAAGGCGCTCAAGCCGTTCCAAGACTCACGAAACATGCTCGTGACCGACCGTTGGGAACGCCCTGTGTTCTTGTTCGCCAACGAGTTCACGTTTGACCGTTTCAAAGAACGCTATGAAGATGAGTTGACGCTCGTCGACGCACTCGATGTCAATGTCGAGATCGGTGCCGAATAAGCTAGATTGTAAAGACGGCCTTAGATGGCCGTCTTTTTTCGTGTTTTGAGACGATCGGGGCAATTGATAAGTTTTACTTATGACTAATTTGTGACGGAATGTATTTTACGTCACGCTATAGTTGTATTATGATAAACATGTGATAAGTAAGCGATTACGGCAACTGCTGTGGTCGTCGCTTTCAAAAAGGGGGAAATTGTATGGAACAGACGAACGTAGTAGACGCTTTTTCATCTCGGACACAGTTCGAGGTCAACGGACAAGCGTACGATTATTACCGGCTTAAAAAGTTAGAGGAAGAAGGGGTGACGGAACTCAGTCGCCTCCCGTACTCGATTCGTGTCTTGCTCGAGTCGGTTTTGCGTCAACAAGACGGCCGTGCCATCACGAAAGAACATGTCGAGAACTTGGCAAAATGGGGTACTGCCGGCGTCTCGAAAGACATTGACGTACCGTTCAAACCGGCTCGCGTCGTCTTGCAAGATTTCACGGGTGTCCCGACGGTCGTCGACCTCGCTTCACTTCGTAAAGCGATGGCTGACCTTGGTGGCGACCCGAACAAGATCAACCCGGAAATCCCGGTCGATCTCGTCGTCGACCACTCGGTCCAAGTCGATGCCTACGGATTCGCCGGCGCGCTCATGAAAAACATGGACATCGAGTTCGAGCGGAACGAAGAGCGTTACAAATTCTTGCGTTGGGCTCAGACTGCGTTTGACAACTACCGTGCCGTACCACCGGCAACGGGAATCGTCCACCAAGTCAACCTCGAGTACTTGGCGTCGGTCGTGCTTGAAAAGAATGATGGGATAGGTAATGTCGCGTATCCAGATTCACTCGTCGGAACGGATTCGCACACAACCATGATCAACGGACTCGGTGTCCTCGGCTGGGGCGTCGGCGGAATCGAAGCCGAAGCGAGCATGCTCGGCCAACCGTCATACTTCCCGGTACCAGACGTCGTCGGCGTCAAGATCATCGGTGAGGTCAACCCAGGTGTCACAGCGACAGACGTCGCGCTCGTCGTGACCGAGATGCTTCGTAACGAGAAAGTCGTCGGCAAGTTCGTCGAGTTCTTCGGACCGTCGCTCCACACGATGCCGCTCTCTGACCGGGCGACGATCGCCAACATGGCGCCTGAGTACGGGGCGACATGTGGCTTCTTCCCGGTCGATACGGAAACGTTGAACTACATGCGTACGACAGGTCGCTCTGAAGAGTTGATCGACCTCGTCGAGGCGTACTCGAAAGCGAACGACATGTTCTACACACCTGATCAAGCCGATCCGGCGTTCACAAAGACGCTCACACTCGACTTGTCTAAAGTAGAACCTTCACTCGCAGGCCCGAAACGTCCGCAAGACCGCATCAACTTGTCTGACTTGCATACGGCGTTCATCGACAGCTTGAGCGCACCGGCCGGACACAGCGGCTTCGGTCTCGACCGTGCCGAGCTCGACAAGAAAGCTGCCATCCATTATGAGGATGGATCGGTCGACATGCAGACGGGTGACGTCGCGATCGCGGCGATCACGAGCTGTACGAACACGTCGAACCCTTACGTCATGGTCGGCGCTGGCCTCGTGGCCAAGAAAGCCGTCGAACGTGGACTCACGGTACCGAAATACGTGAAGACGTCGCTCGCCCCGGGCTCGAAAGTCGTTACTGACTACCTCGATAAAGCCGGACTCACGACGTACCTCGACCAGCTCGGGTTCAACACGGTCGGTTACGGCTGTACGACATGTATCGGGAACTCTGGGCCGCTCGACCGCGAAGTCGAAGAGACGATCACGTCGAACGATCTTCTCGTGTCGTCCGTGCTCTCGGGTAACCGTAACTTCGAGGGCCGCGTCCATCCGCTCGTCAAAGCGAACTTCTTGGCGTCACCGCCACTCGTCGTCGCTTACGCGCTCGCAGGGTCGGTCAACTTCGACATCATGAACGAATCATTCGGGACGGATAAAGACGGCAACGAAGTCTTCTTCAAAGACATCTGGCCGTCAAACGATGAGATCAAGATGGTCGTCCAAGACGTCGTCTCGCCGGAAGCGTTCCGCAAAGAGTACGATACGGTGTTCACGGGCAACGAACGTTGGAACGCACTCGCCGTCCCAGAAGGTAACTTGTACGACTTCTCGGACGACTCGACGTACATCCAAAACCCGCCGTTCTTCGAAAACCTCGAACCGGAAGCGGGCGTTGTGCTCCCACTTAATGGTCTTCGTGTCATCGGTAAGTTCGCCGATTCGGTTACGACTGACCACATCTCGCCGGCAGGAGCGTTCTCGAAGACGACACCAGCTGGGCAATACCTGCAGTCGAAAGGCGTCGCGCCGCTCGACTTCAACTCATACGGGTCGCGTCGTGGTAACCACGAAGTGATGATGCGCGGTACGTTCGCGAACATCCGTATCCGTAACCAAGTCGCGCCTGGCACAGAAGGCGGATACACGACGTACTGGCCGACAGGTGAGATCATGCCGATGTATGATGCGGCTATGAAATATAAAGAGCAAGGCACAGGCTTGATCGTGCTCGCCGGAAACGACTATGGCATGGGCTCGTCGCGTGACTGGGCAGCCAAAGGTACGAACCTGCTCGGTATTCGTGCCGTCATCGCCCAAAGTTTCGAACGGATTCACCGTTCAAACCTCGTCATGATGGGTGTGTTACCGCTCCAGTTCATGGACGGTGAGTCTGCGGAATCACTCGGACTGACAGGCGAAGAGGCACTCGACATCCAAGTCGATGAGTCGGTACGTCCGCGCGACATCTTGAACGTCACGGCCACGCATGAAAACGGCACGGTGACATCGTTCAAAGTCGTCGCCCGCTTCGACTCGGAAATTGAGATCGACTACTACCGTCACGGCGGGATCCTCCAGATGGTCCTCCGTAACAAATTGAAGTAAGCGTCAGACCTTCCTTTGAAAAAAGGAAGGTTTTTTTCGTGAATATGCGAATATAAGGTGAGATGGTCACAGATAACGGGAAAGGAACGGGGAGAGGGGGGAGTGTATGGAACGACAAACACGGTCAGGAAAAAATTGGTGGCAGCGTCTGACGCAAAAAGAAGAAGTAGTGGAGCAAGAAGTCGATATCACGTTGCCGCAACTGCGGGAAGCCATCCATGAGTACGAACAGACATTGCCGAAAGGGGTCAACCGGACGGTGCTGTTGGACGAGTCTCAAGAAATCGATCTCGGACGCTTGAAACGTCACTTGCCAGGCAAGCCAAGACAGCGGTTTTACATGTCAAAAGAGACGTTCCACATCGCCCCAGAGGACGAGCGCGACGTCGTCTATGAGATGGACCAGGTGCAGCGGGCGCTCGACTTATATTTCGAGCAAGAAAAAAAGTTGCCGTTACGCAAATTCCAACAGTCGGCGCAACTTGATTTGACGCGTCTGCGTGAAGGCGGCTATTTGAAAGTGTTGCCTAAACGCCCCTATTATGTCGTCGATGAGACGTTGATCGTATCGTTAGAACCGAAGCCGACTGAGTGACGAGATTGCATCGTCACTTTTTTCATCGTGACACGAGCGAACGCGTTTTCGGGTTGTGCCGAGATTGTAAACTGTGTTAGGGTGGAAAACGTATATGAAAATAAGAGAATTAAATAGGAGTGAGATTATGGAAAGAGAAAGTCGAGTGACGACCGTATTTATCGTATCAGCCATCATTACGGTCCTCTTTACGATTTGGGGAATCTTCCCTGAACGCTTGCTCGGAAACGCAAGCTTGATCAACGTGACGACGAAACTGCAAGGTTTGCTCTCGAACGGGATGGGCTGGTTCTACCTGCTCAGCGCGACCGGCATTTTACTCGTCGCGATTTTTTTAATCTTTTCGCGCTTCGGGTCGATCCGACTCGGAAAAGATACAGACCGACCGGATTTCGGATATTTGACATGGTTCGCCATGCTGTTCAGTGCCGGGATGGGAATTGGTCTCATCTTCTGGGGAGCGGCGGAACCGTTGCTTCACTTCCACGCGCCACCATTCGAATCGCCGACGCCGGAAGGGGACGCGCGCACGGCGATGCGTTACGCCTTCTTCCATTGGGGCTTCCACCCGTGGGCGATTTACGCGATGATCGCTCTCGCCATCGCCTACTCGACGTTCCGTAAAGGGCGTCCGGCGACGATCGGGGAGACGATCGGTTCACTCGTCAACAACCGCTATGAACGTCCGGTCAAACAGACGGTCGACATTTTGGCCGTCGTCGCAACAGCGTTCGGGGTCGCGACGTCGCTCGGATTCGGTGCCCAGCAGATTGCCGGTGGGCTTCACTACTTAATTCCCGGCGTACCGAACGCGTTCTCGACGCAGTTGATCATCATCGCCGTCGTGACGGTGCTGTATATGTTCAGTGCCTCGACCGGATTAGATAAAGGGATTCGCATTCTCAGTAACACGAACATCTTCCTAGCCATTGTCTTGCTCGTCGCGACGCTCATCGCCGGACCGAGCGCGTTCATTCTCGACTTGTTCACGCAGACGATCGGGACGTACTTGCAACAATTGCCGACGACGAGCTTCCGTACGGGTGCTTTTGAACCGGTCGAGCGCGAGTGGATCAACGGCTGGACGATCTTCTACTGGGCGTGGTGGATCTCATGGTCACCGTTCGTCGGGACGTTTATCGCCCGTGTCTCAAAAGGTCGGACGATCCGCGAGTTCATCATCGGAATCTTGCTCGTGCCAACGTCGTTCGGACTGCTTTGGTTCTCTGTCTTCGGCGGATCGGCCATTTGGGCTGACTTGTTCGGTGGAGCGAACTTGATCGACACGGTCAACGAGATCGGAACGGAAGTCGGACTGTTTGCCTTGTTCGAGACGTTCGGTGGATTCGGGACGGTGCTCAGCATCGTCGCCATCTTCTTGATCTCGACGTTCTTCATCACTTCAGCCGACTCGGCGACATATGTGCTCGGGATGCTGACGACGGGAGGGAAACTCATCCCGCCGATGCGGATCAAGTTGATTTGGGGCTTCATCCAATCATCGATCGCAGCCGTGCTCTTGTATGCGGGTGGTCTCGGCGCGCTTCAAGCCGTCGCGATCCTTGTCGCCTTCCCGTTCATCTTCGTGCTGATTCTGATGATTGTCGCCTTGTTCAAGGACTTGGCCGATGAACCGGACGAACGGGATAAGTGGATTGAAAGCTATAAGCGTGATGAAGATAAACTTGGATAAAATTAAGGGGTCTCAGTCGAGGCCCTTTTTTTAGTTGTAAATGTTTTGCATGGCACCCTCGCTAGTGTAGGATAGTAAGTGAAGAATATTGGGAGGGCATGTTATGAAACGAGAAGTGAAAAAGCGGCTCAGTTGGATCATTTTTGCCGGCATCCTCATCGTCGGCGCTCTGCTCGCTTATAATTTTTATTTGGTCACCAACTTGAATGATGACGACAACAGTCGTGAGAATCGGACCGAACCGTTCTACACGTCCGTCGAAATCGGCTATGAAGAGAAGAAGTTGCCGGCAGCCGGGGAGACACTCGAAGTTCGCAACTACCTCGTCACGTACGATGAGAACGGACATTTCGTATCCGAGGTCGTATCGGGACCGAACGCCGGTGCCCGGGCCGAATGGGATGGCACGATGTACCGTGAGTTCAATCCGGAAGGCGACGAAACGAACAGTCAAGAGACGAGTTCGGGTGCAGTTGCCCCCCATCCGTTCTTGTCGCGGGCGACGAACGAACAGATTCGCAAGTGGCTTGATGACGGGACGCTAGGTACGGGTGAAGGTGACGTCAATATCATCGGTCGGACAGCTCAGGCGTTCGTCAAAACGGAATCCGCCGAGGCGGTACCTGCGGAGTGGGTCGAGAAATACCCATCGATCTTCGACGAAGACGAAAATGAGGAAGCGGTGACGTATTACGTCGATGTGAACGAACGGATCCTGCTCGCTGCTGAGTCACGCAACAACGGGAACTTGTTCCACTCAATTCGCATGACTTCTTTTGAAGCACTATAACCCGACGAGGAGCAGACTGAGACGTCGGCTCCTTTGTCGTCTGAAAGGGAGAACTTTATGAAACAGATCCATTTGGAACAAGTTCAACATGACTTGGAACGGTGGGAACAAGGCGACAAGGTCGATGAAGCGGCGCTCTTGTCCTATGCCCACTGGTCGCGTGCGACAGAGCATAACGACGAGTTGATCCGGACGTTGACACTGCTTTCGACGAGACGGTTGCAGCACAACCAAACGATCGATCCGCTCCTCAATCGCTGGGTGAAGGAACTCGAGTCGCTCGGCGCTTTACCGGCCGAACTGAGGGTCAGCCAACTGAATGAGAAGTTGCGCCGCTTCAGACAATCGCTCCATGTCGACTGGCCGACTCTTCGCGAAGCCGACTACGCCTCGATGAAAGTCCAAATTTTGACCGAGTACGAAGCGAAGACGTCCGAACTGCTCGATCAGCTCGATCGGTTACACGACGAAATCGAACGAGCCAAGTCAGATCTGCGGGACTCCGAGTTCAAAGATCAATTGGAGCGTTTGTTCGAGGTCGTCATCGAAGCGATGCAAGAAGTCGCGTCACTCGAAGATGACACCGCGTCACTGCTCGCGTCGATGCAAGGCAACTACTTCAGCCGGGAGGCGTTCCGTCGTTTCGGTGAGCGGGTCGGTCTCGTCAAACAACGGATCGATGCGATTTGCGAGCTGTTGCCGGAACGCCCACGGGAGGTCCGTTCGAGTGCGATCGAGTCGCTCGAGTCGATGATCGGTCTAACGGAAGTGAAGCAGCGGGTAAAAGCGTGGTATCGGTTCTTGTTGTTCCAAAAAGAACGGGACAAGGCCGGTTTCTCGTCGAAACATCAACCATCGCTCCATCTCGTCTTCACAGGGAACCCCGGTACCGGCAAAACGACGCTCGCCCGGCTCATGGCCGAGATCTATTTCGAGCTCGGTCTTCTCGGACGGCCCGATGTTATCGAGGCAGACCGTTCGAGCCTTGTCGGTGCTTTCGTCGGCCAGACGGAAGAACAAGTCATGAATAAAGTCAAGGAAGCCGAAGGGGGCGTCTTGTTCATCGATGAGGCATACGCGCTCAAACGGCAAGATGCGAGCGGGAGCGATTATGGACAAGCGGCAATCGACACACTCGTCGCCGCTATGACGAGCGGGGAATATGCCGGAAAGTTCGTCGTCATCCTGGCCGGTTATCCGGAAGAGATGCGCCACTTCTTACTCGCGAATCCAGGACTCAGGTCGCGGTTCCCTGAATCGAACCATTACGAGCTGCCGAACTACAGCGACGAAGAGCTCGTCGCGATCGGTGAGAAAGTGGCCGAGGAGAACAACTATGTGCTGACGACCGATGCCAAGCGCGCCCTCATCGCCCGGATTGACCGGGAACGAGTCGATGCGACGTTCGGGAACGCCCGGACCGTCCATAACATCTTGCTCGATGCGATGTTCAAAAAAGGATCTCGTTTCGGTGCCGACGCCCCGCTCGATGAGATGGCTTTGTTGACAGAGCTCGACTTTGAAGAGGCAACGAGCGAAGATGGCACGGCTCCGACGCTTGATGACATGATCGGGATGGAAGAAGCGAAACGACAGCTTCAGGAGATCGAGGCGTTGATCACGATTCAAAGACGGCGGCGCGAGCTCGGGCTGAAGACGGCTCCGGTCCAACTTCACGCCGCGCTTGTCGGCAACAGCGGTACCGGCAAGACGACGTTTGCGCACGTGTACGCTCAGTTGTTGAAGAAGACTGGCTACTTGAAACGGGGACATTTGAAAGTCGTCAGCCGTGCCGACCTCGTCAGCGGCTACGTCGGACAGACGGCTCAAAAGACGAAAGCAGCCATCCGCGACGCGCTCGGCGGGGTATTGCTGATCGATGAGGCGTACAGTTTGAACGGCGGTCCGAACGACTACGGACGCGAAGCGATCGATACGCTCGTCGACGAGATGCCGAAGCACGGGGAGAACCTCGTCGTCATTTTGGCGGGCTATGAGGCGCCGATGCGCCGGTTGATCGATTCGAACCCAGGACTGAGCAGTAGGATCAAACGAACGATTCAGTTCGACGACTATTCACTCGCCCAACTTTCCCAAATCGCGAACAGCTATGCCGAGAAGTTCGGTTATGCGTTCGGGGAAGGTGTCGAAGCGGCACTGGCCGAACGACTGAAGCATGCAGATAAACCGAACGCACGGACGGCGCTGTCGCTCATCGATGAGGCGATCGCCCGGCAATCGTACCGGCTCATCGCCGAGAACGCCGAGAATAGCGAGTTAAATCAGATTTTAGTAGTAGATATTAAGAGTAAGTTATAATATACTGTAGACTGAAAAGAGGGCGATTTGATGCATACGATTCAGATTCCTGTACGATACCAAGAGACGGACATGATGGGGATCGTCTATCATGCGAATTATTTAGTCTACCTTGAGATCGCGAGAACCGAGTTGTTACGACAACTCGGAGTGGAATATAAAGACATGGAACAGGCCGGATTCGTGTCGCCGGTGACGAACGTGACGGTCGACTATAAGAAGAGCGTCACGTTCGGGGACACGGTCAACGTGCGCGTCTGGGTCGACAGTTATTCGAAGATCCGTACCGTCTACGGGTACGAGTTGACCGACCAAAACAATGATTTGGTCGGGACGGCGAAGACGACGCATGTCGTCGTGAAGCGCGGCGATTTCAAGCCGATCCGGCTCGACCGGGAATTTCCGGCATGGCACGATATGTATTTGAAAGTCCTGAGCCCGGTTCAATAACAGTCGTTCCTTTGTACCGTCAGTGTGGTATCATATCTTGACGGTATTTTTTTGTATGAAGAAAGGGGAAGATTGCATGCGAAAACCATCTATGTTGATGGTGTGCTGCGCCTTGACGCTCACGTTAGTGGGATGTACGACAAGCGAACAAGCTGATCCGAACGAACCGATAGAACAACCGACCGTGTCTGACACGGAGAAGCCGGCGGAAACGCCGACTGATAACGAGACGGCACCGGCAGAGCCAGCTCCGGAAGCAGAGGAACCGGCCGAAACGGACAAGGACGAACAACCGGCGACCGAACCAGAGCCGTCGGTCGAGGAAGAACCAGTGTCCGAACCGGACGACCCGAGTCAACCGATCGAATTGAACGGGCAAGCAAACCTTGAGTTGGACGCACTCGTCCTCGTCAATAAACAGATTGCCTTGCCAAGTGATTATCAACCGGCCGATTTGGTGCCGGCGAACATCGATTTCGTCGATTCGGCGACCGGTGAGCGTAGAATGTTGCGTAAAGAAGCGGCCCGTGCCATCGAGTCACTCATGAAGGACGCGAAAGCGACCGGGATTGATTTGAAAGGGACGAGCGCGTTTCGGACGTATGCGTATCAAGTGCAGTTGTTCAACGCCTACGTCGCGCGTGACGGCAAGGAGCAGGCCATGAAGTACTCGGCGCCTCCGGGACACTCAGAGCATCAGACAGGGCTCGCGATCGACGTCTCGAGCGCATCAGTCGGCTATCAACTGACGCAAGAGCTTGAACAGACGACAGAGGGCAAGTGGCTTGCCGACAATGCACACAAGTACGGGTTTATCGTCCGTTACCAACGTGCTTACGAAGCGGAAACCGGTTATATGTATGAACCGTGGCACTTACGATATATCGGGGTAGACCATGCGACGAACGTTCATAAAGCGAACGTTCCGTTCGAGCGCTACCTCGAGCAATTAATGGACTAAGGGGAATTGCGATGCCTTACATGACAGAAGTAATGATCATCATCGTCAGCTATTTGCTCGGCTCGATCCCGTTCGCGCTCATCGTCGGAAAGCTCGGCTATCGAGTCGATGTGCGGGAGCATGGGAGCGGGAACTTAGGGACGACAAACACGTTCCGCGTGCTCGGAAAAAAAGCGGGGACGCTCGTATTGTTAGGAGATATGGGGAAAGGGTTGGTCGCGGCGCTGTTGCCGCTCCTGTTCGGGAGCGACATGAGTCTCTTGCTCGCAGGGATTCCAGCCATCATCGGCCACTCGTACCCGATCTTCGCCAAGTTCAAAGGCGGAAAATCGGTCGCGACGAGCGCCGGGATCTTACTCGCGGCGTTCCCATGGTTCTTCTTCGTCGTCGTCGGGACGTTTATCGTGGCGCTCCTCATCTCGAAGATGGTGTCGCTCTCGTCGATGGCGGCGTCAGCCGTCGGACTCGTGACGGTCGTGACGTATAGCGTCATCACGAAAGATTGGTTGCCGCTCATCGTCATCGTGCCGCTCGCCTTGTTCATCATCATCAAGCACCGTACGAACTGGCAACGGATCCGCGCGGGCACCGAACCGAAAGTGCCGCTGTTCCAAAAGAAAAAATAAAGATGTTGCCGAACGGGACCTGTCTATCAGGTTCCGTTCGGTTTTTGTCGTTTGCGACGAAACGATTTCGAACGACCGACCAATTGTTGTGGATTTCCGTGGATTTTTGCTAAAAAGAATGAAAAAAGTGTTGGATTTGCCCGTTCTTTACTTTCAGTTTACGTTAAATTTACATCCGTTCGCTAAAATGGGAAAGGAAGCGATTTTTGCGGAGGAGGCAGGCTTGTGTCGTTAATTGGAGAAGAACGTAAACAAAAGATTGTCGAGTGGATCGAGCGGGAAGGTAAAGTGAAGACGAGTGAACTGATTGAACGGTTGAACGTCTCGGGGGAGTCGATTCGCCGCTACTTAGAAGAGCTTGAGAAAGAACATCGCATCAAACGGGTATACGGGGGGGCCGTCTTGCATCAAAGCGTCTCGTTCCAACCGATGACGATTTCGAACATGGACGGGATTCGTCGCATCGCCTATACGGCGTTTCAACTTGTCGAAGACGACATGCTACTCTACATCGGGCATGGTGTCGCCCCCGAGCAAGTCGCGTCAAGGCTCCGCGGGCGAAACTTGACGGTCGTCACGCCTTCACTCATGGTCGCGAAAGCGCTATTCGAGCAGCGGGCCAAAGGTGTGTTCACGGGCGATATTCAATTGCTCGGAGGTACGATTGACCCGAAACATCTCGTTACCGTCGGCGAACAAGTGCTTCAACAACTGAAAGCGTACGTGTTCGATATGGCGATTTTGTCTGTCGAAGGGGTCGACGCGACGCTCGGGCTGACGTGTGACGCCCATGGGCTGTCGACTGTGACGCAAGCCGTCATGACGCAGAGCCGTATGTGTTATCTACTCGCCGACCACACCCAGTTCAATCAACAGAAACGATATCGTGTCTCCGACTTCTCGACGGTGACGACGATCATCTCGGATTTTCCGGAACCGACCGATTGGAAGCGGGCGCTGGCCGAACACGAGGTCGAATGGCGTTTCGCACCATAAATCAAGGAGGAATCATTTATGATCGAAGTCATCGTCACGACGTTAAACGAAGCGAAAGCGGCGGCACGGTACGGGGCGAATCGGCTCGAACTGATTGCCGATATGCGCGCCGGTGGAACGACCCCGAGCTTCGGGACGATCCGTAACGTATTGGAGCACGTCACGATCCCTGTCCACGTCATGATCCGGCCGCATACCGACTCGTTCGTCTACAGCGAAGATGATAGTGAGACGATTTTGGCGGATGTCGGGCTGTGCCGTGAGCTCGGGGCCGACGGGATCGTCTTCGGCGCATTGACGGAAGACGGACGAATCGATGAACGGCTGCTCGGCGAGGTCATCAAGCATAAAGGTGACATGGCGCTCACGTTCCACCGGGCGATCGACGAGGCGGCTGATCTCATTCAAGCGGTGGACGTGTTGAACGGATTTCCGGAAGTCGATCAAATTTTGACGTCCGGGGGAGCGGTGACGGCCGTTGAAGGGATCGAACGTCTCGAAGCGATGCGGGACGCGGCGACGATGACGATACTGCCTGGAGCCGGGATCACGGCGGACAACGTCGCTCAAATCGTCGCCCGGCTCGATGTTCCTTTCGTCCATGTCGGCAACGGTGTTCGGACGGACGGGAGACTCGACGAGGCGAAATTTCAAAACCTGCTCGAGCAAATGAAACGCTAAAAACAGTCGGATGACTGTTTTTTTGCTATAATGAAAAAAACGATAATGAAGGTGACGTCATGCAATCAGCAGTCTATAAACAATTTGCGCTCCGGATGTTGTCCGGAAACTGGGGAATCTCACTCCTTGCCGTGCTCTCGACGATGCTCGTTCAAGCGATGATCACGACGCAACTCGATTTGTCATCGACGGACCCGTCCGTCATGCTCGTCTCGATCGGTCTCTTGTACGGTGCGACCGTCTTGCTCGCCCCGCTCGAGATGGGACGAAACTGGATCTTCCTCGACATCGCCAAAGCGGAAAAACCAAGGTTCGGTCTTTTGCTCGAGTCGTTCGGGTCCGTTAAAGACTACGTCCGTGCCGTCACGTATTACGCCGTGTTCTATCTTGGACTGAACGTGCTCATGCTCTTCTTGATCGTCCCGGGCGTTTGGTTTTACTTGACGTATCGAATGGTCCCGTTCATCCTGCGCGATCAGCCCGAACTGACGGCGTTCACGGCGATGCGTGAGAGCCGACGCCTCATGCGCGGGAAAAAACAGATCATGCTCAGGCTGTATGCAAGCTTTATCGGTTGGTACGTGCTTGTCCTCATGACAGGCGGGATCGCCTATATCTTCGTCCAGCCGTATCTTCATACGGCGCTCGGCGGGCTCTACCTCGAAATCAAAGCAGAAAGACAAGCAAACGAAACCACGGCCGGCTGAATCTCAGCCGGCCGTGGTTTTTTTATGATCCGTGCCGATCCGACTTCTGTGGATCGGGCGCGTCCTTAAAGTCTTGTCTCTCTTCATTCGTCGCATGTTCATGCCACTTTTTAGCCTGTTCTGTCGCGATCGGTATCGCTTTTTGATCGGAATACCCTTGAGCTATGAGGGCATTGGCGATATCGATCGCTTTCTTTTTGACGAGCGGGTCGAAGTTTTTCAGTGACTCTGGATAATCTTTCATATTCCAAGGCATCATGATCACTCCCTTCTGTACTACTAATTCCACAACAACGTCGATTCAAACGTCCTGGTGCATGTAGTATTCGATGAGCGCCTGCGTCCCGTTCTCACCATATCCGTTCTCTTCTAAAATCGAATAGAGTCGGTATGCGAGCTCGAGGCTCGGCAGTTTGACACCTAACTCTTGCGCGCTCTCGAGGGCGAGCGCCATGTCCTTGATGAAGTGTTTGATGAAGAAGCCTGGGGAATAATCTTCGACGATCATGCGAGGTACCAGGTTTTCGAGCGTCCAACTGCCGGCCGCGCCGCCACGGATCGTCTGGCGCAATTGATCGGGGTCGAGCCCGGCACGCTTCGTGAAGGCGAGCAGTTCGGCGTTGCCCATCATGATGCCGGCGATCGCGATCTGGTTGGCGAGTTTGGCGTACTGGCCGCTCCCGGCGTATCCCATCCGCTCGATCGCTTGCCCCATCGCTTCAAACAGCGGCATTGCTTTCGTGAACGCGAATTCGCCACCACCGACGAGAATCGATAGCGTCCCGTTCTTGGCGCCGACATCGCCGCCCGTGACCGGGGCGTCGAGCGGGAGTAGGCTGCGGTCGATCGCGGCCTCAGCGATTCGTTCGGCGAGCTTCGGTGACGACGTCGTCATGTCGATGACGAGTGTGCCGGGTTCGGCGGAGTCGAGAATCATCCCTTTACCGAAATAGATGCTTTCGACGTCTGACGGATAGCCGACGATCGTGATGACCGCATCGGCGTTTTGACACGCCGCTTCGATGGAGTCACACCACGTCACACCTTCCGCGAGCAGGTCGGCGGCCTTGTCTTTCGTCCGCGTGTACGCTTGGACGGTATAGCCTGCCTTCATTAAGTTTCTGACCATCGATTGACCCATGACGCCGAGTCCGATAAATCCGATTGTCTTCATGGTTGATTTCCTCCTAGTAGCTGCTGTTTAACGAGCCGTTCATATAATTCGTTGTCTTGAAGCAGCGTCTTGTGCGTACCGAGTCCGCTGATTCCTCCGTTCTCGAGGACGATAATTTGATCGGCGTGTTGGACGGTCGAGAGGCGGTGGGCGATGACGAGCGTCGTCCGTCCTCGCATGAGCCGGTCGAGCGCCTCTTGGACGACACGCTCGGACTCTGAATCAAGGCTCGACGTCGCTTCATCGAGCAACAAGATTTGGGGGTCGCGGAGCAGCGCCCGGGCGATGGCGAGCCGTTGCCGTTGGCCACCCGATAAACGGACACCGCGTTCACCGATCTCGGTCTCGAGCCCGTTCGGCATCACCTCGATGAACGACCAAGCGTTCGCCATCTCACAGGCGTTTTTAATCTCGGTCTCGGTCGCGTCACGCTTCAGGCCGTACAAGATGTTCTGGCGGACCGTTCCCGAGAGGACGGGCGAGTCTTGGGCGACGTAGCCGATGACTTGCCGCCAATTGTCGCGACCGTACGAATCGATGTCGCGGTCGCCATAAAGGATGCGCCCCGACGATGGAACGTAAAACTGTTCGACGAGCGCGAACAGCGTCGTCTTGCCGGCACCGCTCCGTCCGACGATCGCGGTCGTCGCCCCGAACGGAACGGTCATCGAGATGGCGTCGATGACTGGTTGCTCATCATAGCAGAACGTGACGTCCTCGAACGTCAGTGTCGACTGTTGGATGTGTTCCGTGGCAGCGGCGTAACGTTCCGGTTCGACCGCGAGCAGTTCAGAGATGCGCTCGGTCGCGCCGCGAGCCTTTTGCAGGCGGGTGATAAATTCTGTCATCGTGATGAGCGGGGTGATGATTTGGAACAAGTAGAGCATGAAAGCGAGCAGCGCCCCGGTCGATAACGCCCCTGTCGAGACACGGTACGCCCCGAAACCGAGGATGGCGATCAGCATCGCCGTCAGTGTGACGTTCAAGAGCGGGATCAAGATCGCTTGGATCCGTCCTTCTTTCACACCGTAATCGAACAAGCGTTCAATCCGCCGGCTCCCTTCGGCGACTTCCTCACGTTCGGTCGCCTGTGATTTGACGAGCCGGATCTCACCGAGCAGCTCGGCGAAAAATCCAGACAACCCGCCAAGTTCGTGTTGCGTCTTCTTGGCGATCGTTCGAAGTTTGCGGCCGAGCGGGATGACGATCACGAGCGTCGTCGGGACCGAGAACAAGATGACGAGCGTCATCTGCCAGTCGAGCGTGAACAAGATACCGACGGCCCCGATGACCGACACGAACGAAGTGAGCAGGCGGACGCTCTGTTCCGACAACAGCTGTTGCAGCGTCGTCGTATCGTTGTTCAGGCGTGAGACGAGGTCCCCCGATTTGACACCGTCATAGAACGGGATCGGCAACGCGACGAGGTGCTCCCATAACGTCGTCCGGAGATTGGCGACGACGCGTTGTCCGACGATATGTAGCCAATAGATGGAAATGGCGCTCGAGACGACTTGGACGAGAAAAGCGACGACAAAAATGGCGACGAGCCGGGCGTCGAGCACGGCCTCGCTCCAATTGTCGACGACACGTTGCAAAATGAGCGGGATGGCGAGGGCCGCCATCGCTTGGACTAAAGAAATCAATACGGCACCGATAAACAATTGTTTCGGCGGTTTTGCGACTCGGAACAAGCGAAGGAAAGCTTGCCAAGTAGTTGTGGACTCCATCGAACGTCCCCCTTTCCTATTAACTGTCGCTGTTTCGAAAACAAGTGTCAAGACGTCGAATCGTTACGGTGAAAAATGCTAGAATAGAAATAGAGGTGAGGACGAATGAAATGGATACATACGGCCGATTGGCATTTAGGAAAAATCGTCCACGGCCGCCACATGACAGAAGATCAACGCATCATTTTATTTGAATCGTTTCTACAGATTGTCGACGAGGAACAACCGGACGCGATCATCGTCGCCGGGGACTTGTATGACCGGTCCGTTCCCCCGGTTGAAGCAGTCGATTTGCTCGATGAGATGTGGAAAGCGCTCGTGCTCGAGCGGAACATCCCCGTGCTCGCAATCGCCGGCAACCACGATTCGGCCGAACGGCTCCAATATAGTTCGAAACTGTTGACGAAAGTCGGGCTCCATATCGTCGGGAAGTATGAGCCGGGTGCGGGACCGATCATCGTCGCGGGCATCCCGTTTTACTTGATGCCGTTTTTAGAACCGGCCCGGATCCGCTACACGCTGCAAGACGAGACGATCCGGACCCATCACGACGCGCTCACGGCCGTCGTCGAATCGTTCGGTTCCATCGATGCCCGAGCGGTCGGGATCGGCCACAGCTTCGTCGCCGGCGGTCTCGAGACCGACTCTGAGCGGCAACTGTCGGTCGGCACGGCCGGACAAGTCGCCAAAGGACTATACGAACCGTTCGGTTATACGGCGCTCGGCCATCTCCATAACCGCGACGCGCTCCGCGACGACAAGATCGCCTATAGCGGTTCGCTCATGAAATATTCATTCTCTGAGGCGAACCACGTGAAATCGGTCGACGTCATCGAATGGGACGGAGGATGGACGCGCCGCCGTCGTCCGCTTCAAGCAAGACGCGACTTGCGCATCTTGACGGGCACGTTGAATGAACTGCTCGACCCGGTGTTCTATCAAGACGAGAAAACGGATGATTACTTGAAAATCGTCTTGACCGACGAGTCTGCGTTATTCGACCCGATGGCGAAACTGCGGACCGTCTATCCGAACATCTTGCATCTCGAGCTCGAGCTGTTGCGCCGCCAAGACGAGACGTCCCGCTTCGAGCGCGAGACGCTCGAACGGCAGTCGATCGAGGACGTCTATATGGAGTTCTATAAAGCTGTCCATGGCCGAGACGCCGATGAGATGGTACGACGATTCGTGGAAGGAGATGGACCGATATGAGACCTGAACGATTGACGATCACCGCATTCGGTCCTTACGCCGAGACGGAACAGATCGACTTCACACAGCTTGAAGGGCGCTCGATGTTCGTCATCAGTGGACGAACCGGCGCCGGCAAGACGACGATTTTTGACGCGATGACGTTCGCCTTGTATGGACGGGCAAGCGGTGCCCTTCGGAACGCCAGTGATTTTAGAAGCCAATACGCCGACCCGGAACGAAAGACGGAGATCGATTTCTCGTTCACGATTCGCGAGGAGCGGTACCGGATCGTCCGCCAGCCCCAACAACCGCACCCGAAAAATAAGACACCGATCCCGCATGAGGCCGTCCTCTATGAATGGACGGACAGCTGGAAACCGCTGGCGACGAAAGTCGGGGACGTCGAGCAGCAGATCGAATCGTTGCTGCAACTTGATTATGAGCAGTTCAGCCAAATCCTGCTGCTCCCGCAAAACCAGTTCCGCCAACTACTCGACTCGGACTCGATGAAGAAACAACAGATCCTCCAGTCGATCTTTAAGACCGAGGCGTATCGAGCGTTTCAAGAGAATTGGGTCGAGCGGTATGGCAAGTATCGGAAACAAGTCGAGTGGGCGACCGAGACGACACGCTTGAAGCTGCTCGAACTTGAAGACGATGACATCGAAACCGTCGCCGAGCGTAACTTGCCGGAGATTCAGGACTGGCTCGAGGCTAGAGAAGAGCGCCTGCTGACGGCGACCGAGTCGTTACGAGGCGAACGGGATATACAATCGAAACGGGTCGATGCGATACGGAGCGAACTCGAACAGGCGAACGCGCTCGTCCGTTTGTTCGTCGAACGTGACGAGCAGGCACGCGCCCTTGAACGCTACAAATCGGGTGAAGCCGACCGGGTGGAGCGCCGCCGATTGATTGAACGGTTGGAGGCGTCAAGCCGTGTCCGGCCGTTATACGATCGCTACTTGGCGAATCGACAAGATATCGAACGGCTAAATCATGATATCGACGGTGTTCAAACACGGTTGACACAATACGCGAGTAAACTAGACGAGCTCCACGCCAAGACGGAGAGCATCGCGTCTTCGAAGCAAGAAGTCGAGACGATCACCGCCCGTCTGAAAGCCATCGATGACATGCTTCCGTTCGTGGACGAATGGCAGACCGCCGTGACAGAGCGAGACGAGTTGAAACGCTTGACCGACCAACTCGCCGTCTTCAAGGACGATTCTCGTTTAACCGAACTGAGACGGCAGGAAGAGATGTTGTCAGCAGAGCTCGCACAGGAAACGACACCGAACCGTCTCGTCGAAGCTGAACGGAAGTATGACCGGCTCACGGCACACGCGCAACTCGAGGCAAGATTTCAAGCTGTAACGGAGCGGCTCGCATCGTGCGAGCGCAACGGCAAGGAAGCACAACGGCGTCACAAGGCCCAGTCGGATATCGTCGAGCAATTCATGCATGAAGAGCAGGCGTTATGGGCACAGAAGCTCAGTGCGACGCTCGTCGACGGTGAGCCTTGTCCCGTATGTGGATCGCGGACCCATGGGACGGTCGCGTCGCACGAGGTGACGAGTGACCAAGGCGAGCTCGTCGCCGCGACGGAGGCGCTGAAACAATATGAGGCGGCCTTGCACGAGGCGAGAGCGGACTACCGGGCGTTGAAGCAACAGGCCGAAGAAGTCCGAGGCGAACTCGAATCGTCACGACAGGCACTCGACTTGTCCGGGTCGGTTCAGGAGGCGACCGCTCTGCAAGAGCGACTCATCCGTTCGCTTCGAGATGAAGAGCGGGCGCGTGCTCAAGCGGAACGCACGTACCGCACGGTCATGACAGAACTAAAACGATTAGAGAAAGAGAAACGCGAACTGACGGAGCGACGGCAGCAATTGCTCGAGCGGTTGCAAGCCGTCCAAGAACGGCTGCAAGCGATGCGGCAACCGGACGCGGCCTCGCTGCAACAACTGCAAGCCGAACGTGACGCGCAATCGACGCGGCTCGAACGACTGCAGCAAGTTATCGCGCAGTATGAACACGAACTCGAGGACGTGACACGCTTGAAGTGGACCGAAGCAGAACGTTTGCGGCTTCTGAACGAACGGCTCGACCTCGAGCAGAAACGTTTTGACCAGACCGAGACCGAGCTCGAGGAGTCGCTAGCGAATAATGAATTGAGCCGTGACGTCTTTTTGACACACGTCGAACAGATCGACACGTTGTCGTCGCTGCAAGAACAACTCGCGGAAGAACAGGCAGACGGGATCCGCCTCGAACATGGCTTCAACGCATTGACCGACAAGATCGGTGATGCGGTCAAACCGGATCTCGTTCTGTTAAACGACCGACTGACGACAGCGCAGGCAAGTCTCGACGCATTGGCGGAACAACTCGTCACTGCGGACAGCCAATTGAAGCGCCATCGCCATGTCATTTCGGAATGGGACCGGCTTCGAGACCAGACCGCAGACGAGCAACGTAATCTCGAGACGGTCAAACTGATCGCCGACACGGGTCGTGGTTTGAACCCACAGAAACTGACGTTCGAGACGTATGTGCAGACCGCGTTCTTCGATCAGATTTTACATGCGGCCAACATTCATCTTGATCTGATGACGAGTGGGCAGTTCCAACTCGAGCGAAAAGTCGAGACGGCGAAAGGGAACGCAAAATCTGGACTCGAACTATTGGTCTTTGACGCCTATACGGGACAATCCCGGCGCGTCCAAAACTTGTCGGGCGGGGAAGGGTTCAAAGCCTCGCTCGCCCTCGCGCTCGGGTTGGCCGAGGTCGTCCAGCAACTGAGCGGTGGTGTCAGCCTCGAGACGATGCTCATCGACGAAGGCTTCGGGACGCTCGACGCCGAATCGCTCGACCAGGCGATCGAGTTGCTCATGTCGCTCCAATCGAGCGGACGGCTCGTCGGTGTCATCAGCCACGTCCAAGAGTTGAAAGACCGCGTCGATGCGCGGATCGAAGTGAAAAAATCAAGAAGCGGGTCGACGATCCAGCTCGTTGTGGAGTGAAACCGATGAAACATATGGTAACAAGTTCAAGTTTGGCTGACCAGTTGCGTGCAGTGGGCATTCAGACAGGAGATTCCTTATTCGTCCATAGTGCATTATCCAAGCTCGGATGGGTTTGCGGAGGACCGGAGGCGGTGATCGAAGCGTTACAAGACGTCGTCGGGCCGACCGGGCTCATCATGATGGCGACTCAAAGTGGGGACAACTCCGACCCGGCCGAATGGGAGGCGCCGCCCGTCCCAAGCGAGTGGTGGGACGAAATCCGAGCCGAGATGCCTGCTTTTGATCAACGGAAAACGGCGACTCGCGGCATGGGCCGCGTCCCCGAGCTGTTCCGGACGTATCCGGACGTACACCGGAGCGAGCATCCGATGTGGTCGGTCGCGGCCTGGGGTCGTGACGCCGAGCAACTGGTCGCGAATCACACGACCGATATCGGATTCGGACCAGGGTCACCGATTGAAAAAATGATCGAACGAGATGCTCGTATCCTCCATCTCGGGTCGCCGCTCGATGCGACGACGTTATGGCATTATGCCGAATATGGGATCGACGGACCGGTGAAGCAGTTCGGTTGCGCCTTATACGAGAATGGCGAGCGGGTGTGGAAGACGTTCGAACATACGGACGTCAACAGCGACCCGTTCGGTGCCATCGGGGAGAACATCGTCAAGCGGGCGGACGTCAAGACGTTCGTGATCCATGAAGCAACGTGTTACTTGATCCCGGCGTCGACATGGGAGCCGGTGCAACACGCCTTGATCGCGTTACGGAGCTGGCTCCGATGAAACGATCGGGCAATATTTTGAAGATGAAGGAGAGTCGGGCGATGAGTCGATGGGGAAAATATATAGGAATTGCGGTAAGTGTCGTTGTGATCGTCGCCATGTTGGCCGTCGTCGGCATCTCGGCCCATATCGGCGACCAATTGACGTCGCCGTTGCGGGAGACGTTGACGTTCACGCCAAAGGCGCTCGGCATCAAATATGAGAACGTGACGATCCAGGCAGAGGACGACAGCGACCTGTACGGTTGGTGGATCCCTCATCCGACGCCACGGGCGACGATCGTCTTCGCCCACGGTTATGGGAAAAACCGCGAGCAGTCCGACTTGCCGCTGAAAGAACTCATCCCTGAGTTCCATGAGCAAGGCTACCAGTTTTTGACGTTTGATTTTCGTGGCTCGGGCATCTCGGAAGGAGATCGCGTGACGGTCGGGGCGAAAGAACAGACGGACCTGATGGCGGCCATCGATTTTGCGAATGAGCGAACGGATGGACCGATCGTCCTATACGGCGTATCGATGGGAGCGGCGACGGCACTCGCGACAGCCGATGAGACGGCCGTCGCGGCCGTCATCGCCGACAGTCCGTTTAGCGATCTTCGCGGTTATCTCGAGACGAATCTGCCGATATGGAGCGATTTGCCGAACTTCCCGTTCACACCGGTCATCATGACCGTGACGCCGTGGTTCACTGGCCTTGACGCGGATATCGTGAAGCCGATTGACGATGTCGCTCAAATTGAGGCCCCGATCCTGCTCATTCACGGGAAAGGCGACGACGCCATCCCAGTGTCTGAAAGTGAGCAGTTGGTGGAGAAAAATGACGGGATCGAGCTCTGGGTGACCGACAATGACGGACACGTGGCGTCACACGAATCATTCCAGACGGAGTACCGTCAAAAACTGTTCGACTTTTTAGAGCGGGTACTGTAATCAAAAGAGTCCAGCGAAACCTGGACTCTTGTCGTAAGAACGGTCATTGGCGCGGCGTCGATAGGTAAAGTGAAACCGATTGGAGTGGCATATGGCGAAGATTCAACATGAGGACGTAACGATTGAACTGTTCCCAAGAAAGTATTCAGAAAAAGGGGAAGACGTGTTCATCGCTTCCTTGTTCACGATCGAGGTAGAACAGCTATTCATCTTCAAGTTTTATGGCTCGTTGCTCCTCAAATCGGAGTTCCAAGATCTTTTGTTTCATATGAGGAAATTGTTAGATGGCACCTCGGACAAGTGTTTACTCGATCCGATTGAACCGTATTTCGTATTGAGGATTGAACGTAAAGCGGACGACTTGTATAAATGGACGTTCTGGGCCAGGATTGGACCGAAGCGGGTGGATGCATTCTTCTTCCCGAAAGAGGAGATGGAACAGTTCTATAGACAGTTGGAGCAAGAGATGACTGAAATATTGCCTCCGCCGTTTTTGCCATAAGTGAATCATAAAGCGATTTATGCTTTTGACTGGGATGAGACTGAAGCAGATGAGAATGGAACTTATTTCAGACTAATGCATGCTGTCGATGACCTCCAATACGTTAAGCGACGGGCTGAGGCACGTGAACGGTATTGTTAAGAAAAGTGATTGCTGAAGCATGATGGACGATATGAGAGGAATACGCGCTTCGATATTCGAGGTGTAAGAGGGGAAGATGTACAGATGAGTGAAAAGACTGAACTATTCGTGAAGGCTGTGTATGAGACTGTCGTGCAGGAAGGTCTTCACATGTATAAGGAAATGTACGAAGAAGAACTATCTTCTTCAGATGATGATTTATACAGTCAAGCGATTCACATGTATCAACAGATGAATGCAGAGCAACAACGGTTGATGATGCATATGATTGAAGTCGTGATGGTGGACACGGTCTCACACATCTTCGGATTGATTGACGGTAGCTCGGGATTGAATGGATCAGACATTGAAGCGACATTGTTGCTCGATGATGTCGATACGGAAGGATATCTTCAGGACTTGTATATTGGTTACTTACAGGATGAAGACTTGTATCCGTAATCGATTCAAAGTTAATTCTAGGGGCGCATGAAGCGCTCCTTTTTTGATATGATTAGTTATGAAAAGGAAAGAAGGAAGGGACTACCATGGATGTAATGGCATTACTATCGTTTCTACTGCTCGGTACGCTCATCGGGATTTTGAGCGGATTCTTCGGCATCGGGGGCGGTATCTTACTCACGCCGCTCCTACTCGTCTTCGGGTACGAGGCGAGTGCGGCCATCGCGCTCAGCTTGATGCTGACGCTCGGGTCGACGACGGCCGGTACGATCTCACATATCAAACTGAAGAACGTCAATCCAAAACACGCCCTCTTGATCGGGGCGTTCGGGGTCGTCGGGACGTGGGTGGCGACGCCGCTCGTCTTTTACCTAGAGACGCTCGACGGGGCGAAGCCCGTCATCTCGCTCGCCTACATCGCGCTACTCACGTACTTCGCCATCTCGTTTTTCCGTTCGAAGCAACATGAGGAGGGAAGTATCGGATCGGAATCGGTGCCACGACTCGGTTTTATCGGTCTGTTCGGCGGATTCATCTCGTCACTCATGGGCGTCAGCGGCGGGTTCGTATTGACCCCGCTCCAAGTCAAGCTGCTCAACACCGAGATGAAACGGGCCGTCGGGACGAGTATCGCCGCGGCGTTCCTCATCGTCGTCTCGGGCGTGATCAATTACGCGGTCGCCGGTGCCGATACGAACTATTGGCACGGTTTGGCGCTTATTGCCGGTGCGATGATCGGTTCGCCGATCGGGGCGAAGCAGTTACAACGGTTCAGTTCGCAGCTCGTCAAGAAAGCGCTCGGCGGATTTTACGTCGCCGTCGCCATCAGCGTCGCCCTTAACTTGCTCGGCTTCAATGACATCTCGCTCGGACTGCTCGTCGTCCTGGCGCTTTCGTTCATCGTCGCACTGTTCATTCGGCCGCGACGAAAGAAATGACAACAAAACCCCGTCCGTGGACGGGGTTTTAGCGTCTAGAAATATGATCAATGTTCTCTTGGATTTCGCCGACTTTGCTCTTTGCTTCACGGAGTCGTCGTTCGAACGCCTCTGTGTCGCGTTTCTCATTACGCGATTCATCTTTGCCGCGCTTTGGTCCTTTTGTGGAGCGATGGAGATGGGTCGCTTTCATCAAGCGTTTTTTAAACGTTGAATCGCTCATAAGGACACCCCCCTTCCATACTATATAAGTTCCACATAAGGAAGAAGGCGAAACGTTTGAACACTCACGAAGCAAGTAAACGTCGTACTTGCGAATTTGCCGAGACTTTGACGGCGATGGCTGCGGCGAGCACCGCTTTAATGACGTCGCCGAAGATGAACGGGATGTTCACTTTAAGCGCATCGATAAACGATAGACCGAACACGGCTTGGAGGCCGAGGCTGCCGACGAGATAGACGAAACCGAGACCAATCAACAAGTTGTAGGCAACGAGGGCGGGGAAAGAGCGATATCGCTCCGACAACCACCCGATCAAGTAAGCGGCGATCGGGAACGCGATCAAATAACCGACCGTCGGGCCGACGAACGGGGCCAAGCCGCCGGAACCGCTGAGCACCGGGAGACCGATCATTCCGAGAAGTAGATAGACGACGACGGCGAGTCCGCCTTTTTTGGCACCGAGAATGGCGCCGATCGTCATGATGCCGAGCATTTGCAGCGTGATCGGGACGGGTCCGATCGGGATGGCGACAGAACCGATACTAGCCAGCAATGCGGCACCGATGGCCACTTGTGTCAAATCATGAATCTTCATATGTAAACCTCTTTTCTGTTAACGTTGACTGTATATAGGTTAACATCTAGTGATTTACGTTGGCAAGCATAAAATGAGCACCTGGTCATGAGTGGCCAGGTGCTTTCGTGTCAACTCGTTGGTTGATGAAGTTTTGTGGCCGCTTCCGTAAGTTGCGTCCGTACCGCATCGAAGCCGGTCCCGCCGTAGCTATTCCGGCGTTTGACAGCCGTGACCGGTGAGAGTGCCTCGTAGACGTCAGTCCCGATCAAAGTAGAGTGAGTTTGATACGTCTCTAAAGGAAGCTCTGACAAGTAGAGGCGCTGCTCGATACAGTAGCGGACGAGCGTACCCGTCACTTCGTGGGCCTCGCGGAACGGCAATCCTTTCGCGGTCAAGTAATCGGCGAGCTCGGTCGCGTTCGAAAAATCGCGCTCGGTCGCTTGTTTCATCGTGTCGGCGTGGAACGTCATGTCTTGAATCATGCCGGTCATGATGCTCAAACTACCTTGAAGTGTCTTGACCGTGTCGAACATACCTTCTTTGTCTTCTTGCAAGTCCTTATTGTAAGCGAGCGGCAGACCTTTCATGATCGTGAGTAGACCCATCAGGTTACCGATGACACGACCCGATTTGCCGCGGACGAGCTCGGCCATGTCCGGGTTTTTCTTTTGCGGCATCATGCTCGAACCGGTCGAGAACACGTCTGAAATCGTGATGAATTTGAATTCTTCGCTGCTCCACAAAATCAGTTCCTCGCAAAACCGGGACAAGTGCATCATCAGGAGTGATGCGTTCGACAAATATTCTAAAATGAAATCACGGTCGCTGACGGCGTCAAGGCTGTTCGGATAGACCCGGCTGAAACCGAGCAGCTCGGCCGACCGATGGCGGTCGATCGGGAACGTCGTCCCGGCGAGCGCACCGGCACCGAGTGGACTCATATCAATCCGTTTCAAACTGTCACTGAAGCGTTCCTTGTCACGGTCGAGCATCCAAAAATAAGCGAGTAAATGGTGGGCGAGCGAGACCGGTTGTGCCCGTTGCAAGTGCGTGTAGCCCGGCATGATCGTCTCGACGTTGTTTGCCGCATGGTTATAGAGCGCCGTCTGTAGTGCTTCAATGCCTTCGATCGTCTCACCGACGCGACGCTTCAAATACAGGTGCATGTCGGTCGCGACTTGGTCGTTTCGACTGCGTGCCGTATGCATCTTCCCGGCGACCGGACCGATTTCCTCGCGAAGTAACGACTCGAGGTTCATGTGGATGTCTTCATGGAACACGCTGAACGACAGCTCGCCGGCTTGTGCTTTCTCAGCGAGGGTGTTCAGACCGCCGATGATCTGTTCGGACTCGTCAGCGGTTAAAATGTGCTGGTCCCCGAGCATCGTCACATGGGCGATGCTCCCTTCGATATCTTCTAGCACGAGCTGGGCGTCGAAATGGATCGAGGCACCGAACTCGTCGACCCATTCGCTCGCTGTCTGCTCGAACCGTCCCCCCCATAGTTTACTCATGGGGCATCAATCCTTTCTCGGCTAACACTTCGGCCTGGACTTTTGTCGGTAGGCCCCAAAGTTTGATGAAGCCGACGGCAGCCTGTTGGTCGAACGTATCGGCCGACGTGTACGTGGCAAGTTGTTCATCATAGAGCGAGATCGGCGACTTCCGTCCGTCGACGATGGCTTGACCTTTGAACAGTTTCATCCGCACCGTTCCGGTCACCGTCTGTTGTGTCTCATCGATGAAGGCGAGGAGTGCTTTCGTGAGCGGTGAATACCACAGGCCATTATAGATCGTCTCGGTCAATTTTTGTTCGACGATCGGCTTGAAATGGGCGACTTCACGAACGAGCGTCAACGCCTCGAGCGCGTGGTGTGCCGTGATCAACGTCATCGCCCCAGGTGCCTCATACACTTCACGCGACTTGATACCGACGACCCGGTTCTCGATATGATCGATCTTGCCGATCCCGTGGGCTCCGGCGGCGATGTTCAATTGTTCAAGGATCGACGTGAACGTCGCTGGTTTCCCATCGAGGGCGACAGGGACGCCTTGTTTGAATTCGATCTCGACGTACGTCGGTTCATGCGGCGTATCCTCGAGCGGCGCCGTCAATTCATAGGCGCTTGCTGGCGGAGCGGCCCACGGGTCTTCGAGGATGCCACACTCGACGGCACGACCCCAAATATTTTGGTCGATCGAGAACGGTTCTGCTTGCACGATCGGAATCGGGATATCGTGTTTGGCGGCGTAGGCGATTTCTTCCTCCCGCGACCATTTCCATTCCCGGACCGGTGCGATGATTTCGAGCGACGGGTCGAGCGCGTGGATCGATACTTCGAACCGGACTTGATCGTTGCCTTTGCCGGTACAGCCGTGAGCGACAGCGACGGCTCCTTCGGCTTGTGCGACCTCGACTAGCTTTTTCGAGATGAGCGGCCGTGATAAGGCGGAGACGAGCGGATAGACACCTTCGTACATCGTGTGAGCCTGCATCGAGTAACGGGCGAAGTCATTGACGAACTCATCAACGGCATCGATGACGACTGATTTGACGGCGCCGACCTTGAGCGCTTTCTGTTGGATATGCTCCAAATTTTTGCCTTCCCCGACGTTCAAACAACAAGCGATGACGTCATACCCTTGTTCGTTCAACCATTTGATGGCGACCGAAGTATCCAATCCACCTGAATAAGCTAATACGAGTTTTTGTTTCATTTCGTTGCACCCCTTATACATAATTATTCATCTGTTTTTATAAATATACAACTTACATTAAAGGATGCTGGGGTGGAAAGCAATGGTTTTCCTAAAAAAAAAAAGAACCACTTATGAAAAGTGGTTCGTCACTGAATGATCTCGAGTTCTGGCATCCATTGTTTCATATGCTCGCTCGTCTCGTTGAATAGCTCAGGTTTGGCGGACTGGAGAGGAACGACCTCGAAATGGCCCGCGCTCGATTGCCGTGTGAACGTCGGATAGAACATCGGGTTCGTGAGCTCAAACGTCGATTCGCCGTCGATGGTCGTCTTGACGATGTCGATACCGACGATGCCGCCCGTATTCCGCTCATCGCCTTGCTGGCCAGACAAGAAGTTTCCGAGTGAGTAGGCGACGAACGTTCGATTGCCTGCAGCGCCGTCGACCCAGGACGTCGGCTGCAGGACGTGCGGATGATGGCCGATGATGATATCGACACCAAGATCGGACAGTTGTTGGACGAGTGTTTCTTGCGATTCGTTCGGGAGCGGCTCGTACTCATTCCCGAAGTGGAGTGCGACGACGGTCAGCTCGGCGGTTTGTTCGGCCGCCTCGATATCTCGTTTCATCGCTTCGACGTCAATGTAATTGACGTGATACGGCTGCTTCGGCACGACACCATTCGTCCCATACGTGTAGGCGAGGAACGCAAACGAGATGTCGTTCGCGGTCAGCGTCCGGACGTTGGCTTTATCTGCTTCTGATAAGAACGAACCGGTATACGGCATATCGATCGAGTTCCAGTAGGCGATTGAATTCTCAATCGCTTTCACGCCGCGGTCGAGCGTG
This sequence comes from Exiguobacterium aurantiacum, assembly GCF_001766415.1. Classification (GTDB taxonomy): domain Bacteria; phylum Bacillota; class Bacilli; order Exiguobacteriales; family Exiguobacteriaceae; genus Exiguobacterium; species Exiguobacterium aurantiacum_A. The sequence goes on from NZ_MKXO01000001.1 coordinate 297,394, forward strand.
TGATTGTTCGCTGTCGTCACGAGGTCGATGCCTGCTTCTTGCAACGCATCACCGATCTCGTAGGGGCTATTGAAGGCGGGGTAACTCGACAACCCGATGTCACTGCCGCCGATCATGCTCTCTTGGTTGGCAACGGTAATGTCGGCCTCGGCCAAAGCGGGCGCAACTTTTTCAAACGCGGGGGTGAAGTCATAGCCGTCACCGCTCTTGGCGGCGTTGTAGACGGAGTCGTGCAATAAAATATCGCCGATCGCGTAAATGGACGTCGTCGTCACGACCGGTTTCGGTTCTTCGGGCACGGTCTCAAGCGGTTGTTCCGTCTCGACCGGCGGATTCTCAGTTTGCTCGGGTTGCGTAGTTTCGACATCGGCTGAGGTGCAGCCGAACAGGAAAAGGAGGGACAAAAGCATGGCAGGTTGTTTTAGCAAGATCACTCGTTTCAAGTGAGTGGTCACTTCCTTTCGTTTAAAATCGAACGTGTATATAGAGGAGTTCGGCAAAAGCGCTAAATCTCCTTTTGTCACGACAGACAAAAAAGTACCGGGGTAGTGGATCCCGGCACTTTGTGCGGTTCAGATGCCTTCTTTTTTCAATATGTGCTCCATCTGTTCAAACTCGTTCGTGATTATCGTGCTCGGTGGCGGTGTCATCAAGCTAACGACATAGATGGCAAGCGCCGACAAGAAGAACGCTGGAACCATCTCATACAGTTCACCGACGGTCCCGAACCAGTCGCTGGCGAAGTTCTTCCAGACGATGACGACAAATGCACCCGTCAACATGCCGGCGAGTGCGCCTTGGCGCGTCGTCCGTTTCCAAAACAAGCTGAACAAGATGAGTGGACCGAACGAGGAACCAAAACCGGCCCAAGCGTAGCCGACGAGGTTCAAGATCGTATCATCGGCACCGAAGGCGAGCCAAATCGAGACGACCGAGACGAGAATGACGGTGATCCGGCCGACCATGACGAGTTCACGGTCACCTGCCTGTTTGCGGAAAAACTTCTGATAGAAATCGGTCGTCGCCGCACTAGACGAGACGAGCAACTGCGACGAGATGGTCGACATGATGGCGGCAAGCAGTGCCGCGAGTAACACGCCCGTGATCAAGTCGATGAATAATAGGTCTGATAGATTGATGAAAATATTTTCTGGATTGTCGATCTCAAGTCCTTGCTGCGTGTAGTAGGCGAGACCGATCAATCCGGTCGCCATCGCCCCGACGACGGTGAAGAGCATCCACGAGATACCGATCCGGCGGGCCGTCTTAATATCTCGTAATTTTTCGATGGCCATAAAGCGGACGATGATATGTGGTTGTCCGAAGTAACCGAGCCCCCAGGCGAATAAAGACACGATCCCGATGAACGATTGGCCCGTCCACGGATCGAGCAGCGCCGAATCGATATCACCGATCGTTTGGAGCGCGTTCGAGACGCCATCGGTCGCCGTGATCGCGATCGCCGGGACGAAAATGAGCGCGAACAACATGATCAGTCCTTGGACGAAGTCCGTCCAACTGACAGCGAGGAACCCGCCGATGAACGTATACAGGATGATGATCGACGCTAAAATCAAGACGCCCGTCACAAATTCGATGCCGAAGACGGCGTTGAACAACCGGCCGCCGGCCACGAAGCCGCTCGTCGCGTACAGTGTGAAGAAAATCAAGGTGACGGCGGCTGAGAACGTCCGCAGTGTGCCTCGAGAATCTTTGAACCGCTTCTCGAAGAAGTCTGGGATCGTGATCGCATCCTCCGACAAATATGAATACGTGCGTAAACGCGGGGCGACGAGGAGCCAGTTCAAGTAGGCGCCGATCGTCAACCCGATGACGATCCACCCACTCGAGAGGCCGGTCGCGAACATGGCGCCCGGCAAGCCCATCAGTAGCCAACCGCTCATGTCAGATGCCCCGGCCGACAAGGCGGCGACGCCTGGACCGAGCCCTCGTCCTCCGAGCATATAGTCGCCGATGCTCTCTGTCCGGCGATAGGCGACGACGCCGAGTACGACCATGAGCACCATGTAAATCGTGATGGAAACTAAAATCCCGTTCATGTAACAGCCCCCTCATTCAGTTGTGAAAACGTTTTCAAAATCTATATCTTATACCTTGACAAGATTTTGTCACAAAATTGAATCGGCTGCACGTTTATTTTTCATCATTGACTAAAATAACAAAAAATCATTTGGCGGGGCAGTTGATCAGATGGTCGTTGACGAGACCGGTCGCTTGCAGATGGGCGTAAACGGTCGTCGGACCGAGAAATTTAAAGCCGCGTCGTTTCAAGTCTGTGCTCAAGCGATGCGATAGCTCCGTCGTCACCGGAACCTCTTCGACCGACGTCCAGTCGTTGTTGATGACCCTTCCGTCGACGAACGACCAGATGTACGCATCGAATGTACCGAACTCGTGCTGGATCTCGAGAAACCGTTTGGCGTTGTTGATCGACGCTTCAATCTTGCGGCGATTACGGACGATGCCATCGTTTGACAGCAGCCGTTCGATGTCGACATCGGTATAGTCGGCGACGCGCGTGACATCGAAATCGGCATACGCGCGCCGATAGTTCTCACGCTTCCGTAAGATGGTGATCCAGCTGAGCCCTGCCTGCGCGCTCTCGAGCGTCAAACATTCGAAATGTTTCTTGTCATCGTGGACCGGCTTGCCCCATTCCTCGTCATGATACCGAACGTAGTCCGGGTCTGTGCCGCACCAAGGGCAGCGTGACGTCTCTTCCATGTTGCTTTCATCTCCTTTTCGTTGTCGATTCATTTTAGCACGTCGGAACGATTGCCGACGTTCATGGACGGGTATAATACGTCATATTGGGGGTTGATGGATTTATGCGAGATTGGATGATCAGTATCATTGAACAGTACGGTTATTTCGGCATCGCGTTCATGATCTTTATCGAGAATGTGTTCCCGCCGATCCCGTCAGAGGTCGTCTTGCTGTTCGGTGGGTTCTTTGCGGTCAAAACAAACTTGATTGTCTGGGTTGTCGTCTTGGCGGCGACAGCGGGTGCCATTTTAGGAGCGGTCTTGTTGTATGGCATCGGATTATATTTAGACGTCGAACAAATCGAGCGGTGGACGAAACGGCACGGGAAGTGGATTCGACTCGATATCGATGACGTCCGAAAAGCGGACGCGTGGTTTGACCGCTATGGCGGCTGGATGGTCTTTTTTGGTCGGCTCATGCCGGTCGTTCGGAGTTTGATCTCGCTGCCGGCCGGTATGTCGAACATGCCGTTCCTTAAATTTTTGCTGTTGAGCACAGCCGGAACGGTGATCTGGAATTCGATTCTGATTTATATTGGAATTCGGGTCGGGGAGAACTGGGAATCGATCTTAGGCTATCTCGACGTGTACTCATACGTGATGTACGCGCTTCTCGTCATCGCGATCATCGCTTTCGTCGTGTGGCGGAAGCGGCGGAAACGGAAACAGTCGAACAAAGCGTCGTCGGTTTGATGGCGACTAAAAAACGGGTCCTCCTAAGAGGGCCCGTTATTTTTGGAGTTCAGGATGGTCGTTCAAAATCTGTTCGCGCAACTGCTTCATCTTCGTGATGATTTGCGAACGCGTCTCCCGGAACGCTTCGAGCGGCTGACCGGAAGGGTCGTCGAGCCCCCAGTCGTCCCGATATGTCGTCGGTACGTACGGACACTCGACCCCGCAACCCATCGTAATCAAATAGTCGATCCGGTCCGGAATCTCGTCAAGCCGTTTCGGATGTTGACCCGACGGATCAAGACCGATCTCCCGGACGGCCTCGAGCGCGAGCGGCTTTACTTCCGGATAATCTTCCGTGCCGGCTGAGTGGACGCGGGCGATATCTCCGAGCACATCGCGTCCGATCGCCTCTGCCATTTGAGAACGGCATGAGTTATGAATACATACGAATGCAACTTCAACCATGAGTTTTCAGTCTCCTTTATCGGTTTGGTCAGGTTTTCTATCAGTTTCCTCGGGCAAGACTCTTTTGAGCGTCTGCTCCGTCTTCGCCGCTAAACTTTCAGAGAAGCGGAACAAGACGATGCCGACGATGGCGGAAACGAAAATGTATAACCCGACGAACAAGTTGATGGCCCCGTTCGAGAGGGCGGTGAAAAGAATCGAGTACTCGCCTCGAGGTGCGAGCGAGAAACCGGCCTCGTTCGCTTGAACCCGCGTCAACCCGTACAGCCTGCCGCCGACACGGCCGACGATCCACTTCGACAGCACGCCCCAGACGATCAAGACGAAGAAGAGCGTGTTGATGATCACTCCTTGCTCGAGGTTGATCGAGATACCGAATGAGATGAAAAAGATCGGTAAGAACAAATCGCGGACCGGTGCGGTCAGACGTTTCAACGGTCTGACGTCGTGAATGTCGGCCAACATGATCCCGGCGATGAACGCTCCGAGTATCTCCGATAACCCGAATATCATGCCGATGCCCGCGAAGAACAAGATCAAGCCGATCAAGCCGATGCTCGCATCGTCCTGAAGTAGCATATGCTTCGCGATCTTCGGTTGTTTCGTGACGAAGCGTGAGCCGACAAACAACAAAACACCGAACACGAGGAAACCGACGAACACTTTGCCGATGTCAGAGAAAGCAATCGGTTCGTCTTGAATGATGAACGGAGCGACGGTCAAGATAAGCGGTGCGAAGATGTCTTCAAAGATGAGCAAGGCGAGCACGAATTCTTTAATATCTTCGTGCTTGTCCGGGTTCCGTTCGAGCAATCGGGCCGAGATGGACGAGCTCGTCGCATAAAGGACGGCCCCGATCAAGAAAGCTTGCGGAAAATCGAGCCCGAACAGCAAAGCGATACCGATCGTGACACCGAACGCGAGCACGATGTCTAAAACGCCTGCTTTCCAGACTTGTTTCATCCGTTTGACGAGCTCTTTCAATGGGAACTTCAGTCCGAGCAAGAAAAACAATAAGATGATCCCAATCTCACCGGCGACCTTGAACACTTCGTTCCCATCCCAGTAGAAGCCGACGGCGACCCCGATCGCGATAAATGCCAATATACTCGGGAAGAAGAGTCGCTCGATGATGAGGCTAAGAACAGAGATGACGGTCAGTCCTAAACCGAGTAAAACGATAATATTCAATAGTTCCATACGTCACCCCTTTATGACGAGTCGCCGTCCACAGCGACTAGTCTTGATTCCACTGGTACTCCATGCCGACCGATTCCGGCCGTGAGTAGTCAAAACCGAAATGCTTGTACAGCCCGTCGGCCGGGATGTCGGCAATTAAGCTGATGATGGCCGTCTCGTCCGCTTCTTTTAAGATCCAGTCCATCAAATGTTCCATGATCAGCTTCCCGAGCCCAAGGCCTTGGCAATCCGGGTCGACGACGATATCGGCGAGATGGAATACCATCCCCCCGTCCCCGACGACGCGACCCATGCCGACCATCTCATCGTTTCTATATAGGCACACACCGAATAGCGTGTTGGCCAGTCCTTTTATCGTTCCTTTGTCTGAACGCTTTGGCATTCCGGCCTTGACCCTGAGCTGTTGATGTTGCTCCGGTGTCGGTGTTTCAATCCGTACCTCGACTTCATTTACCATAAGATGAGTCCCCCTCCACACAAGTTGTAATCGTTTTCCCGCTATATTGAATTCATAAACCTTGATTTCATAAAGCCTTTGTCCGAATAATGAAAGAAAATGGAAAGGGTGTGGCGGCCAAATGTTTGAGGACCAATCGATTTTGCCCGCGCTTCGTGATATGCGGGATGTAGAAATTTTTCTAGAAAGTGAATTCGCCATCGGCGTCTTGCTCGAGATCCACATATCGCGTCTCGATGCGGTCTTTCGGTTGCTTGAGACGCACGGTAAGCAGGTCTTCGTCCATCTCGATTTGATCCAAGGATTGAAGGCCGACGAGTTCGCGACCGAATATATTTGTCAGTCGTATAAACCGTACGGCATCATCTCGACGAAAGGGAATGTGATCCTAAAGGCGAAACAAAAACAAGTCAAGACCGTGCAACGCCTATTTTTGATCGATTCGAGCTCGCTCGAAAAAAGCTATCGGTTAATCAATCGGACGCAACCTGATTACATCGAGGTCTTGCCGGGGCTCGTCCCTAAATACATTCGGCTCGTCAAAGAACAGACGGGGATCCCCGTGTTCGCGGGCGGATTGATTACGTCGCTAGACGAAGTTGAGCAAGCACTCGCGGCCGGAGCGACGGTCGTGACGACGTCCGATCAAACGCTTTGGCGTGCGGCAGGACTTAAGTAAGCACATTCCGGGTAAATGATTTCGAGGAGGGATAGAAGATGAAACAGACAATGATTATTACAGGAGTCAGTCAAGGGATCGGTTACGCGCTCGCGCATCATTTTGCGGAGTCTTATCACGTCATCGGACTCGATATCGGAGAGGACCCGTTGCTTCGTGATGTGACGTTCATGCAGATGGATTTAGGCAACCATGAGGACGTGTCCAACACTTTCAAGAAGATTGGACAAGACTTCGGTGTCGTACATATTCTAATCAATAATGGGGGCGTGTCGTCACTTGTGACCCCGATCGAAGAGTTGGACGTCGAGACGTTTAAACATGTCATCGATGTCAACCTTGTCGGGACGTTTGCTTGTTCAAAAGCATTTTTGACGCTAAATGAAGGTGCGGAGTATGGACGCATCATCAATCTCGCTTCGACGCGTGCGCACCAAAACGAGCCGGACTGGGAAGCGTACGGAGCGTCAAAAGGCGGGATTGTCGCGTTGACCAATTCGATGGCCGTCTCGCTCGCGTCTCGACCGGTCACGGTGAACGCGATCAGCCCAGGTTGGATCCATACGTCCGACGATCCGTTGCGAGACGTCGACCATCGTCAACATCCGTCGGGCCGGGTCGGTACGACGACAGATATCGTCCGTGCCGTTACGTACTTGATCGATCCGATGAACGATTTCGTGAACGGACATAACCTCGTCGTCGATGGTGGAATGACAAAGAAAATGATTTACGAGTCTTGATGAAGTCTGCCGGTAGGACCATTACCCTATATTTTAAATGCGGATGTGAGTGATAAGTCCTAGTCATGGGTATAACAGGAAGGAGTGAGTAAACAAATTTGAAGGGGGAAGCGTCGTGCACCAGCTGATCGAAGAGGCTTTACGCTTTGCGGCCGTCCGTCATGACGGACAGTTTCGCAAAGGGACGAACATTCCGTATGTGACCCACCCGGTCGCCGTCTCGATGTTGCTCGTCGAAGACCGGCAGCCGATTCCGGTCGTAGCGGCCGGACTGCTTCATGACTTACTAGAAGACACGCTGACGACGGCCGAGGAGATTGAACAGGAGTTCGGACGAGAAGTCGCCCGGTTAGTCCAAGCCGTTTCGGAACCGGGGAAGCATCACTCGTGGGAAGAACGTAAGCGGATGACGATTCAGAAAGTGCACACGCTCCAGTATGATGAAGTCGCGCTTCTAGCGGCAGACAAGTTACATAATCTGCGCTCGATCCGACTCGACATTGAGCGTGAAGGAAAGCAGGTATGGGGACGATTCAAGCGGCCGCTTCGTGATCAGTCTTGGTACTATCATGAGCTGCTCCACGAGCTTCAGCCTTTCAGTCAGACGACGAGTTTGATCGATGAATTTGAGATCGAGTTGAATTTGCTGTTCTACGGTGTCGAAGAAGACCGTGACGAGAAGTTGAACAAACTGTTCGATGTGATCGGGCATGGGTTCCACGAAGACGATTGGCTCCAAGAGTCGTCGACGCTTTGTCAAACTGCTTACGAGTTGAACGAGTCGATGCGGGAAGGCTATCGTCACGGCTCTGAAGCGGAAAGGCTTGAACTCGAAACGCTGAAAGATCAACTGCAAGACAGCGGTCTTAGACAAGACTTGTCAATTCCCGTCTTGCAAGCAATCAACGAATTATCTTACCGGGCCGCGCTCCGGTCTGAGGACGTCATCACGTTGTTGAAGTGAAATGATTGTCAAGTGACCTTGAACGTGTTATATTCGTCATGAACATGAGAAGGGGAGTAGCGACCACGAACGTGGTCGATGGGTCGTCATTACGGTGCGTATGCACTCGGTCCATCGAGCTTCTTACCAAGTCCGCAAGACCTTTTTATGGATGCGTTTTCGGCGTCCATAAAAAGGTCTTTTTGAATTCATGAAAAGGGGAGAAAAATTTACATGGTATTTATTTACTTTATTTTGGCCGCTGCGATTACAGTGTATGCTGCCATAAAATTATCGACGTACGCTGATGTCATCAGTGAGAAGTCGACGATGAGCGGGATGCTCGTCGGGACGGTCTTGCTTGCAGGTGCGACGTCACTTCCGGAAGTGACGACGAGCGTATCCGCCGTCTTGATCAACAACCCGGATATCGCGATCGGGAACATGCTCGGTTCGAACTTGTTCAACATCTTCATTTTGGCGATGTTCGATCTATTTTATCGTCAAAAGCGACTGTTCAATGACGCGAGTCGAGACCACCTATATACGGCCAGTCTCGGATTGATGTTGACGCTCGTCACGATGATCGCGCTCATCGTCCGGATTGATTATACGGTACTAGGAATTGGCATTGACGCGATATTAATTGCCGTCTTGTATGCGATTGGGATTTACTACATCGGCAAGCGGCCTCAAGAACCGACGGCCGAACGAGAAGTCGAGCAAGAAGTCGGTGCGAGCGTGACTGATACGATTTCAGTGAAACAAGCCGGCGTCGGGTTCGTTATCGCGGCACTCGTCATCATGGCGGCCGGGACGGCGCTGTCGATCACGGGTGACCAGATTGCTGTCGTCACTGGGCTCGGTTCAAGCTTCGTCGGTAGTTTCTTGATTGCGGCGTCGACGTCGCTGCCTGAAGCGGTCGCGGTATTCGTCGCCTTGAAACTCGGTAACGTCAACTTGGCGTTCGGCTCGATCCTAGGGAGCAACATCTTCAACATGCTCATCATCGCCATGTCGGACGTATTTTATCAGAACGGGTCGATTTTAGCGGATGTGTCGGCATCACACTTGGTCACGGCGATCGGGATCACGATTCTGTCGATCTTGGTCATGTACAGCGTCCTTCGCAAAGACGTGACATCGAAAGTCAGATACGCCCTTCCTTCGATTCTCGTCGTCTTCGTCTACGCCGTTTCTTCATATCTCATCTTTACCGGATGAATCATCAGCTCGTCTGTTTGACGTGATGGCGCGAAGCCATCACGTTTTTTTCTTGTCTCGGTATCACTTTCGTCTGACTGGGGTATAAGAGGAAAGAAGGAGGGGTGGCGATGCAAATGCATGCCGTGGAACGTTTAGACGACTATGTCGTATTGATACCGGCCTATAACCCTGATCAAGCGCTCGTCACACTGGTCCAGGAGTTGAAACAAACAGGATTTGTCCATATCGTCGTCGTCAACGACGGTAGTGGCGACACGTGCCGCGTCGTGTTCGATGACGTAAAGGCAGACGTCTCCGCTGTGCTCGAGCATGAACAAAATGCCGGTAAAGGCGCAGCGCTAAAGACCGGGCTCCGTCACATCGTCGACGCGTACCCGGAGACGACCGGCGTGATCACCGTCGACGCGGACGGACAACATCTGCCGGCGGACGTCCGTAACCTGTACGATGAAGGGGTAAAGTGGCCGCATCATCTGATCATGGGTTGTCGTGATTTCTCGTCGCCTGCGATTCCGTTCCGGAGCCGGTTCGGCAATCAAATGACGAGATTTGTCATGTTGCTCGGCAGCGGTCTCCGTCTGAACGACACACAGACTGGACTGCGGGCGATTCCGCTCCGCTATGCCAAGCAACTGATCGATATTCCGGGCAACCGCTATGAGTTCGAGATGAACATGTTGACGTTCACGAAACGATTGCAAGTACCGATCCATCAAACACCGATCGAAACGGTATACGTTGACGAGAACGCGTCTTCACATTTTCGTCCAGTCATCGATTCGATTCTCATTTATCGAATGTTTTTGGCCTATTCCTTATCATCAGTCGCTTCATTCTTAATGGACATCGGCGTCTACGCGTTGTTGATCTTCTTATTGAATCCATGGTTCGAATCAGTCCATGTCATCGTGGCGACGGTTTTGGCGCGCATCGTGTCTTCGTTATTTAATTATTACGTCAACCGGAAAGTCGTCTTCAAATCGAAAGCGAAGCGCTCGATGTTGAAATACTTTGGGCTGGTCGCTGTGCAGATGGCGCTGTCGGCGAGTCTCGTCTACGTGTTGTTCCTGCTGTTCCGGGACGGCGAGGTCATCCTCAAGGTCGCCGTCGACAGTGTATTGTTCGTATTGAGTTACTACGTCCAAAAGAGATGGATCTTCAAACGCTAAAAGGCCCGACAGCTGTCGGGCCTTTTGTCAATAAGCGAGCGTTCCGAGTTTGACCGACGTGTAGCGGTGCAACTCGCGCACGTCGGCGATCCCGGTCTTGATCATCATGTCGCGCATGAGCAGGGCGCAGACGCGGGCGTCCTCGGCGGCATCGTGGTGGATGAACGGGACGTTCAAATGCTCGGCCATCGTGTTCAACTTATGGTTCGGTAGCCCCGGGTATAGCTTGCGGGACAACTTGACGGTGCAACCGTATTCAATCGTCGGGAAAGTGAACAAGTCGTACTTGGCGATCGCTTTACGGAGCGCGCCCATGTCAAACGCGGCGTTATGGGCTATGACGACGTCGACGGCGTTCAGTGTCGGATAGAGCTGTTCGAGCACTTCGGGCAATGCCGGGGCGTCCCAGACGTCGCTCGGGCGAATTCCGTGGACGCGAATATTGCCTTGGTCAAAGTCTTCCTCAGGATTGACGAGCAATTGGTTCGTCTCGACGACTTCACCGTCCGTCAGTAAACTCCAACCGACAGAGCAGATGCTCCGACTGTCGCGATTGGCCGTCTCGACGTCGATTGCTAGAATAGAATGTGGCATAAAAGTTCCTCTCTTCGTTAAAAATCTGTACAAAAAAAGTCTAACACAAGGTTAGACGGGAAAGCGATCATGCGGCCGAGAGGTGCCGGCACGCCTCGGCGCAGCGCGAGCAAGCCTCAGAGCAACGTTGGCAATGGTCATACAAGTGACGCCCGCATTCGACGGCACACGTATTACACACTTGCGCACAGAGAGCCGCGATCGGTCTTGTGAACGCCGAGTCGGTTTCGAGCGCGTTCAAGGTGAGTGTGGCGACTTCGGAACATTCTTTCGTCAACCGAATGCATTCCGACACCATCAGTAAATCTTCTTCTTGTAAACATTTCGAGAAGCAATGGTTGCTCGCCCGGATACAATCGATCACGGCCAAAATCGTCTCTTCGACAGAGGCTCGGTTCATTGGAAGTCCCCCTTAAGATAAATGATGTCTTACAATCATTACCCGGTTCGTGTCGACTTAAACCGAGGCGGGGACACAAAAAAGCCGGCCCACATCAGTGGACCGACTTAAGGAATGGAGCATAGCGGGCTCGAACCGCTGACCTCCACGCTGCCAGCGTGGCGCTCTCCCAGCTGAGCTAATGCCCCGTTGGAGATTATTATATCATTCTAATAAATGATTTGGCAATAAGAAAAACGAAAGAACTTTGAAAATCATTTTTTTGAAGTTTAATGAGCGCTAGAGCCGGGAAGAATAGACAGAATGTTATATTAAGAAAGCAGGTGCAACGTATGGAGATGATTTTGCTAGCGCTACTGCCCGCACTCATGTGGGGGAGTATCCCGCTGATCGTATCTATTGTCGGCGGCAAGCCGATTCAACAATTGATCGGCACGACGATCGGCGCGATGGTGATGGCGGTTGTCATCGCGCTCGTCTTCAAACCAGAGTTCACGACGCTCGCGATCGTGACTGGTTTCATTTCGGGTGTGTTCTGGGCGCTCGGACAATACCTTCAGTTCCAGTCGTTCCAAATTTTAAGCGTCTCGAAAGCGATGCCGATCAGTACAGGGATGCAGCTTGTCGGGACGTCACTGTTCGGGGTCATCGTCCTTGGGGACTGGAAGACATCGACCGAGCTATGGCTCGGCTTCTCGGCCCTCGTCTTGATCATCATCGGGGCCGTCATGACGTCATATCAACAAAATAAAGAGTCTGACAGCAGTAGTGCTTTGAAAAAAGGGCTACTCGTGCTCCTCGTTTCGAGCATCGGTTACGTGACGTACGCCGTCCTGACCAACTACTTTGAGGTCGATGGCATCACCGCCATCTTGCCACAGTCACTCGGGATGTTCATCGCCGCGCTCTTGTTCAGTCTTCGTGAAAAAGATGTGAAAAAGTTTGATCCGAAGACGTTCAAGAACATCTTCGCCGGGCTTGCCTGGGGCATCGGGAACTTCGGATTGTTCGTCTCGAGCGGAGAAGTCGGCATCGCAACGTCGTTCGCACTGTCTCAATTGAACGTCGTCGTGGCGACACTCGGTGGTATTTACTTGTTAAAAGAAGAAAAGACGTCGAAAGAACGTGTCTTCGTCTTTATGGGGATCGGTCTGATCGTGGTCGCTGGATTCATGCTCGGGCTCGCCAAGAGCTAAAAAAACGACGGGCATGAGGCCCGTCGTTGTCAGCTTGTCCACGTTTGGTCGATGAACTCGTCACGGCCAGATTGTTTCCGGTCCGCTTTATAGTGGGCCGGATTTTTTTTATGATAATCTTGATGATAGTCTTCGGCCGGGTAAAAGACGTCAGCCGCTAAGATTTTCGTGACGATCGGTTGTTTGAATCGTCCGCTCGCGGCGAGTTCGTCGCGGCTCTGTTCTGCTTTCACGCGTTGTTCTTCCGTATGATAGAAGATGGCGGGCGCATATTGTTGCCCGCGGTCTTGGAACTGGCCGCCGTCGTCGGTCGGATCGGTCTGAATCCAATACAGTTCGAGCAGGCGCTCATATGTGAATTGAGCCGGATCGAACGTGATCTCGACGACCTCGTAATGACCGCTCGTGCCTGTCTTGACGTCTTTATACGTCGGATTGTCGACGTGCCCGCCTGTATAACCGGATACGATGCCTTCGATGCCTGGCTGTTCCTCGAACGGTGTCACCATGCACCAAAAACAGCCGCCTGCGAATGTAGCTTTTTCCAAAAAAAATCCCCCTTGTGTTCATTCCAAAAAAAGCGCCCATGTCATCGACATGAGCGTTTTGTCATATCGTCCAAGGCGATGCCTTGCTGGAAGTAGCACCTTGCCGAAGCAGGTTGCTGTGAAGTCATAGAGCCAGGTCTCTCGTTCACTCAAGATATCGATATGTAGTTGGTGACAGCATCATATCATCTGTCTCGTTTAAACGTCAACGATTTGGTGTGCGCCGAAGTTGAAATAGCGTGGCACCAACAATCAAGATAATGAGGGCAATGGACGCAGGGAATGCCCACGGCAAATCATCCCCGAACAATTGTAGAAAGAACAGGGCGAACACGGAGAGTAAAACAAGGATGTAAGAGCGGGACATGGCTACCTCCAATAACGTTTCTTCTAGTGTATCAAGTTGCACATCCAATGGCGATAAAAAGAAGGGGATTCGATGCATTAAGCGAATACCGAATAACATTGCCTATAAGGAGGGAATTGGATGCAAGACTTATTTGAACTAGACATCGAGACCGCACAGCGCGGCTATAAAGAAGGGACGTTCACGGCCCGGGACGTGACGGCCTACTATTTGACACGGATCGCTAGCTTGAACGATAAACTGAAAGCGGTCATCCAAGTGAACCCGGACGCGTTGTTTGAGGCGGAGGCGGCGGACCGTGCCTACCGTCGCGGAGACCGGCTGCCACTCCTCGGTATTCCCGTTTTACTCAAGGACAACATCGAGACGGCGGGACTCATGAGGACGACTGCCGGCGCCGTGGCGCTCGAGCATCACTTTGCCGGTCGTGACGCTGAACTCGTCCGCCGCCTCCGTGAGCATGGGGCGGTCATTCTCGGCAAAGCCAACTTATCGGAATGGGCCAATTTTTTGACGGAGGACATGCCGAACGGATGGAGCGGGGTCGGTGGCCAGACGCTCAATCCGTATGGTGACAATCTCGACGTCGGCGGTTCGAGCTCTGGCTCGGCGGCTGCCGTTGCGGCGAACTTGACGATGCTCGCCGTCGGCAGCGAGACGAGCGGGTCGATTATCCACCCGAGCGTCCATAACGGCATCGTCGGCATCAAACCGACGGTCGGGCTCATCAGCCGGAGTGGGATCATCCCGATTTCGCGGTCGCAAGATACGGCCGGTCCGATGGCGCGGACGCTCCGCGACGCGGTGCTCGCACTAGAAGCGATGTGCGGGGAAGACGACTCGGACCCGGCGACGACACATCTGCCGGCCGGTCCACCGTACCGGACGTGTCTCGACGAACGTCAAGCCGTCGGCATGCGCGTCGGTTTCGTGAAGGCGGAATTGTCGGATGAAGAACAGACGCTCTATCAAGAGGCGCTGGCGTTACTCAAAGCGAGCGGGGTCGAGCTCGTCGAAGTCGACCTGCCGTCAAACGACGGACTTGACCAAGGCGACGTCCTCTACCATGAGTTCAAGCTCGGGATCGAGGCGTATTTGGCGACGACAGCGCTCCCGTATGAAACGCTCAAGGACTTGATGGATTGGAACAAGCGTCACCCGGAAACGATCCCGCACGGACAAGTTACGTTCGAGAAAGCGAATCAGTTATCAGGGCGTTTGACCGAGTCAAGCTACCTAGAGCGACGCTTAGCCGACGTCCGGCACGCGAAAACGGACGGCCTCGATCGTTTATTGATGGAACAAACGCTTCACGCCCTGGCGTTGCCACACGACTTGAATTACGATATGGCGGCGAAGGCAGGGCACCCGACGGTCACGATCCCATACAAGCTCAAACAGAGCGGGGCACCTTTCGGGCTGTCATTCACGGGTACGAGCTATGCGGAACGAGACCTCATCCGCATCGCCTACGCGTTCGAACGCCACGTGACGCGTCCGATCCCGCCTATGTAAGAACGTTGCACCTGTCGCTCACGTCCGCTACAATGGTACGTATGCGGATTGAAGAAAGGACAGATTACAATGAAATCATCTATATATGGGCTGACATTTGATCAGCTGTCGGACGCTTGCGTATCTTGGGGATACAGTGCCTACCACGCCAGACAAATATGGGACTCGCTTTACATCGACCGTGTCAGACGGCTCGACGAGATCGCGGTTCGTCCCGAAGTGCGCGAACAGCTCGAGGCGAACTATGCGCTGACGACACAAGAACTGTTCGTCAAACAAGAAGCGGGTGACGGCACGGTCAAATTCTTACTTAAACTGCACGATGGGCACTATATCGAAACGGTGCTCATGCGCCATAAGTATGGGCGTTCCGTCTGTGTGACGACACAAGTCGGGTGCAACATCGGCTGTAGTTTCTGTGCGAGCGGCCTCTTGAAAAAAACACGCGACTTGACGGCGGGCGAGGTCGTCGAACAGATCATGACCGTCCAACATTATTTAGACGAGGTCGGTGAAGGTGACCGCGTCAGCCACATCGTCGTCATGGGAATCGGGGAGCCGTTCGATAACTTTGATAACTTGGTCGACTTCCTCCGTGTCGTCAAAGACGAGCGCGGTCTCGCGATCGCGCCTCGTAAAATCAACGTCTCGACGAGTGGACTCGCCGACAAGATCTACAAGTTCGCGGACCTTGACCTGCGCATCAACTTGGCCCTCTCGCTGCACGCGCCGAACGATGCGCTGCGGACGAGAATCATGAAGATCAACCGGGCGTTCCCGCTCGATAAACTGATGCCGGCGATCCGCTACTACGTCGAGAAGACGAATAAACGGATCACGTTCGAGTACATCTTGCTCTCGAAAGTGAACGATTTGCCGGAACATGCCGAAGAACTCGCGGCGTTGATCGATGACATCAAAGACAAGTCTTACGTCAACTTGATCCCATACAACCCGGTCAACGAGCACATCCAGTACGAGCGGAGTACGACCGAGGACATCATGGCGTTTTACGACGTCTTGAAAAAACGGGGCATCAATACGGGCGTGCGTCTCGAGCACGGGACCGATATCGATGCGGCGTGCGGCCAATTACGCAGTAAACAAATGAACGTCGAAGGTGCCAAATAAACGAGCGCTCCGAATCGAAACCGATTCGGAGCGTTTTTATCGTGCCCGGGCGTATAATGCGTCAGACGAGAAATATCTTTAAACATTTTTGTGAATAATGAATAGTCCTTACCCCCTCAGGGAATAGTCTTTTGATATCAAAGCAGAGAGTGGAGGCAATTCAATGGAGACAGTAAACGCTACGTTATGGATTCGAGTCAGAAACACGCTCGGGGAAGGGCCTTGCTGGGACGCTGAACTGAAGCGGTTCTACTGGGTCGATATCGAAGGGCACGCGCTCTGGTGGTACGATGAGAAAGAAGATGAATTATCTTCGTTTGATATGGGACAGCAGGTCGGGTTTGTCGTCCCTAAAGTGACCGACGGCGTGATCGTCGGATTGAAGGATGGTATCTATGAGTGGGATGAAACGTCGAAACAACTCGATAAACTCGTCGAACTTGATGACCCGGAAGGTGTCCTTCGCTTCAACGATGGGAAAGCCGACCCGTACGGTCGTGTCTTCGCCGGGACGCTCCACTTAAAAGACGAGTCTGAGCAGGCGACGTTGTTCCGCTTGAACCGCGACGGCACGACCGAGGTTATGTTGAGCGGATTGACGTTATCGAACGGGTTGACGTGGTCACCTGACCATACGTCGTTTTACCATATCGATACGCCGACCGAGACGGTTCGCAAGTTCCCGTTCGATTTGAAAACGGGCACGCTCGGGGAAGGTGAGGTCGTCATTGATTTCAAGAATGAGGACGGGTTCCCGGACGGCATGACGTCGGATGAAGACGGCTTTTTATGGATTGCCCACTTTGCAGGCGGGCGCGTCACGCGGTGGAATCCGGAGACGGGTGAAAAAGTGCTTGAAGTCATCGTCCCGGCGCCGAACGTCACGTCGTGTAGTTTTATCGGGGATGACTTAAAACAATTGGCGATCACGACGGCACGGGAAGGCATGGACGACGAGGCGCTCGCCGCTCATCCGGATGCGGGTTCGGTCTTCAAGATCGATACGGACGTGAAAGGGATGCCACTTTATCGGTTTGGACGTTAAGGAGGGACGGCTATGGTGAAGCGATTGCTTGTGCGAGCGGGAATCGGATTGGCACTAGCGGCGGTGGCTCGGGTCGGGATTCAAAAGATATTGGACGACCGGGCCCGGAAAGAAGACCATACGTATCTTGAACCAAAGTGGGACGAGACGCCGAGTGTGGATGCCGATAAGGATGATGACGAGGTCGGATTGACGCAACTCGATTCGATTTACCGGGCCGAGTGGCAGGCGAATACGTATCCTCGCTCCGAGGCGGAACGGAAAGCGTTAGAAGAATAACTGGTACGAAGAACATATCCAGAGCTTTTTCTTCGGCCGTCGAGGCCTCAGAAAAAGACAAACGGCCGCCAGATGGCGACCGTTTGCGTTGCTCGTTCGATGGCGCCCCGACTCCTGCAGGAGAGCAATCCAACGGAGACCCAGCAGCGACGTGAGTCGCGATGCGGCTCCGGGATTGCCTGCGGAAAGCGTGGGCGCTGGAAGGACGAGCGATAACAATCATGTTAGTCAACAAGAAAACACGCTCCTTTTGAGCGTGTTTTTTTGTTGACAACGGACGTGATCCCGTTCATTATCTAAAAAGTAATGATTACGATTTAAAGGTGGTATACATCATGAAACGAATTCCGATCACAGTCTTGTCCGGATATTTAGGAAGTGGCAAGACGACGTTGCTCAATCATATGTTGAACAATCGGGATGGTAAAAAATATGCCGTCATCGTCAACGATATGAGCGAGCTGAACATCGATGAGCGATTGATTGACGGGGCAGGTTTTTCACGGACGGACGAGAAGTTGGTGGAGCTGTCTAACGGTTGCATCTGCTGCACGTTGCGAGAAGATTTACTCGAGGCGGTCAGCGAGATTGCGAACGACCGACAGCTCGACGGCATCATCATCGAGTCGTCAGGCATCTCGGAACCGATCCCGGTCGCGCAGACGTTTACATATGCGGATGACGCCTTGGGTATCGACTTGACGAGCCGTGTGTATGTTGACGCGATGGTGACGGTCGTCGACGCATATCGATTTTTAAAAGACTTCAACTCGGGCGAATCGCTGCATGAACGGAAACAGGCTGTCGACACGGGTGATGTCAGGGAAGTCGTCGACTTGCTCGTCGATCAAGTCGAGTTTGCCGACATCATCGTCCTCAACAAGGCGGACCGGGTCACGGAACCGGAACTGCACGAAATCGAAAGTCTGTTACGCGCGTTAAACCCGGCGGCGCGACTTTTGACAAGCACATACGGGAACGTGTTGTTGTCCGACCTGTTAGACGTGAACTTGTTCGACTTCGACCAGGCGATGCATGCCGCCGGATGGATCCAAGAGCTCGAGACAGACGACCATACCCCTGAAACCGAAGAGTACGGCATCAGTTCGTTCGTCTATCGCCGCCGCCGTCCGTTCCACCCGGAGCGTTTACATGCGTGGATCGAACAGTTCCCGGAAGAAGTCGTCCGGGCGAAAGGTTTTTTATGGATCGCCTCACGGAACGACATCGCGTGCTTGTTCTCCCAAGCGGGGTACGCGTCGACGCTCGAACATGCCGGGCGTTGGCTCGCGACGCTTCCTGACGCGGAACGAAAGCAGATGTTCGCCGCCGAACCAGAGCTTGAGGCCGATTACATCGAGCCGTACGGCGACCGCCAGACGGAGCTCGTCTTGATCGGTCACCGAATGGACCGAGTGCGCGTCGAGCTTGAACTTGACGCCTGTCTACTGTCAGACGAAGAGATGGCGTCAGACTGGACAACGTTACGGGATACGCTTCCAGGAAACGGAATCGCGACGTTTTCATGATTTAACCGTTTACAATTCAGAATCGAACGGCTATACTTTTGCTTGCATGAACAACCGCATACATTGGACTACACTAGGGGTGCTTCGGCTGAGATGTGAGCATGGCTCCAATCCCTTATAACTCGATCCAGGTAATACTGGCGTGAGGAAGTGTGGCACTTTTTCTGATGGATTGATGATTGGATAAGTGGCCGCATTCTCATGGATGCGGCTTTTTTGTGTAACCAAATAAGGGGGGAATCATCATGAATCAACAATGTGGAACGAGCCCGATCGTCGGGTTCCGCTTTACGCTAAGCCCGATGACGTCAGAGTTCATATCGGTCATCAAAGGAGCACTCAAAGAGACTGATTTAAGCAACGTCTGGAGGCACACGGACGATGTGTCGACCGTGATTCGCGGTCGGGCCGAGCACGTGTTTGACGTCGCGAAAGCAGTCTTGTCACACGCCACGAGAACAGGGGCGCATGTGTCGATGAGCGGGACGTTCTCGGCCGGATGTCCGGGCGACACGGCCGGGGACAATCTGCTCGACGTGTCGAGTGAGCCGGTGAACGGGCGAGCGGCTGCCCAATACGTTTCATCACAGTTCGCACTCTACCCGCTCGGTGATGACGATTACATGGACATTATCTATGAAGAGGTCGATTTCGCGAAAGCACGGGGCGTCTTTAATGACACGATGCACTATGCCTCAGGGATCCACGGAGATATCGAGCCGGTGTTCGCGTTTTATGAGGCGACGTTCAACCGCGTCCGCGAGAAGACGAGCCACGTCGTCATGACGGTCACGTTCAGTGTGAACAGTCCGTCGCACGAGGGACGCGTTGATGCTTAACTCATGGAAGTTGAAAGAAATCGTTTTGTTGTCGATTTTATCGGTCGTCTTTGCCGTCGTCTATTTGGCGTTCGTCCATGTGGGGAACTTGTGGGCCGGCTTGATCGGGCCGATCGCCTATGAATGGATTTTTGGGATTTGGTTCATCGTCTCGATTATTACCGCCTACATCATTCGAAAGCCAGGCGCCGCCTTTTTGTCGGAAGTGCTCGCAGCGTCGATCGAGATGATGATCGGCAATGCGATCGGTCCGCGCATCATCCTCGTCGGCATCATTCAAGGACTCGGCGCCGAAGCGGCGTTCGCACTAACCGGGTATAAGCGGTATGACTTGTGGGTGCTCATGCTCGCCGGATTCGGTGCGGCAGTGACGAGTTTCGCATATACGTACGTCATGGGAGGTCTCAGTGCGCTCAGTCCGACATACGTGGCTTTGATGTTCGCACTACGGGCGACGAGCGGGATGCTCATCGCAGGGATCGGCGGGAAGATTTTGAGCGACTTGTTGCTTCGAACGGGTGCGCTAGAAGGATATGCCGTCACCCGGCAGAGGAAGGCACATGGTTGAGACCGAGCGTCTGGCGTTTCGTTTCCCGGGGGAAGAACGCGACGTATTGACAGATATCACACTTCGTCTTAAGGACGGCAGGACGCTCATCACCGGGGCGAGCGGGTCGGGGAAGTCGACTTTGTTCGCCTTGTTCAATCGGCTCTACCCGGACAACTGTGATGGGATTGTGACGGGGCGATTGCATCTATTCGGTCGGTCCTATGCCACGTATCGGCCTGGCGAGGTGAATCGCCGCGTCGGGACGGTGTTTCAAGACCCGGACAGCCAGTTCGTCATGCAGACGGTAGAGGAAGAGCTGATTTTCACGCTCGAAAACTTTTCGGTCGCCCGAAGCGAGATGATGGACCGTGTCTCAGCGATTTTGCACGAGTTACATTTGTCCGATTATCGCCACCGCACCATCCATGATTTATCAGGGGGCGAGAAGCAGCAAATCGCCGTCGCCTGTGCCTTGATCGGATGTCCGGAATGGCTCTTACTCGACGAGCCGCTCTCACACCTCGACCCGGCGACGGCACGTCGGTTCGTTCGCTGGCTCGATAAGTCCGCACGGAACGTCAATATCGTCGTCATCGAGCATCGTCCGTACATGTGGGGCGACTTCTTTGACCGGCACCTGGAACTCGTGAACGGAAGGATCGCAGGCGATGGATCGTTCGTCGTTCAACCGGATTATACATTTACGCCGATTGAAACGACACGGGGCACAAACATATTATTTCAGATACCGAAAGTGAATCACAAAAAGTTCCAACTTGCAGCGAGCAAAATCGCAGTGGGCCCCGGGGATGTGATCGCCATCCTCGGTCGGAACGGCAGCGGCAAATCGACGTGGCTAAAAAGCCTGGCGCGGCATCACCGTGAAGTCGGGCTCGTCCCGCAATCCCCGGCGCATTTGTTTGTGACGAGTGACGTGTCGCGGGAACTAGCGTATGGACATAACCGTTCAATCGAGGACATGTTGGCACGCCTCGGGCTTGAACGTCTGCGTGACGCCCATCCACTCTCACTCAGTCACGGTCAAAAACGGAGACTCGCCATCGGGGTGATGCTTCTGTCGGGTAAACAACTGCTCGCGTTTGATGAACCGACGGCCGGTCAAGACGAGGCATCACTTCGAGCGCTCCATGCATTGATGGCTGAACGAGTCCGTGCGGGGCAGACGGTCTTGTTCGTAACGCACGATCTCAGTTTCGCCCGTGCCGCGAGCACGTATTATTTGATGGGTGACGGGAACTTGAGTGGGCCGTACGATGCGTCGATTTGGGACGACTCGGACTTATTGCGGGCCCACGGACTGTTGACGGAGGCGTTTTGATGACGTTTCACGAGATGAACCCGACAATCAAGTTCTTGACCGTGACATGTCTCATGTTCGGTCTCGCCTTCATGTACAACCCGTGGACTCCGCTCGTCGTCTTCTTCGGCACACTCGTCCTCCAATTCATCTTTTCCGACGTGAGCTGGAAGCGATGGGGACTGTTCATGATTCCATTTTTACTGACCGCGCTCGGGACGCTTTGGACGACGCTCGTCTTCGGCAGAGAGGCGAGCGGGCAAGTCGTGTTCTCGCTCTTCGGCAATGATGTCACCGAGGAGAACGTGTTGTGGGCGGCGACACTTTCGCTTCGGGTCCTCGCCTTTACGGTCCTGTCGCTTCTGTTCACGCTGACGACGGACCCGAAGCGGTTCGTCTACAGTCTGATGCAGCAGGCGAGATTGTCTCCGAACATCGCCTATAGCGTCTTCGTGGGCTTTCGCTTTTTCCCGATTTTAAAGATCGAACTGATGCAGCTCTATGAAACGCATGCCTTACGTGGCGTGCGCCTCGACACCCGGATCGATCACGTGCGGCACATCCCGAAACTCCTAATCCCGCTTCTTGCCGGCGCTATCCGTCAAGCCGAGCGGATCGCGTTCTCGATGGAGGCTCGGGGATTTACGGGTGAACATCGTTCCACGTACGAGGTGATTCCGGTCACGCGAAACGATTTTCTGTTGGCGTCACTCTTGTTCACGCTGTTCGGAGTAAGTGTATGGATCGGCGTGCGATAAAAAACAGGACGACTCATTTCGAGTCGTCCTGTTTTGTCTCTTTCAAGATCTTAAATTTCGGTTTGATCGATTCGTTATTGAACGCTTCGAGTACCGTATTTTCATTGGCCATGCGAATTTGTTGCGGTTCGCCTTTTGACGTCGTACCGATACAATACATGCTCGCCTCGTGCTCGGCGAATAACGTCTTGTACAGTGTGGAATGGTGCATGAGGCGCCCAGGCGAACCCCAACCGACGATGATCATGCCGCCGCTCGTCTCGACCTCGTCGAGCGTCGCTTCCACGTAATGAAAGTTCACTTCGTCGAGTTGAGACTCGACGTAGGGTAGGTTGTCATTGATGGCGAGCGTCGGGACGAGACTGATGACGCGCATCTCGCGGATCGGTTTGTCCAAATGGTTCCGCATGAGCATGTAGGCGCGTTGAGTCGTCGTACCAGATAAAAATGCATCGCTCATCCGCGGAGAATAGATGATGACGGCACAAATCACCCCATCGACGACGTCGGTGAATTCATACGTTCGCATGTAACGCTTTGTCTTGTCTTCGTTAAATATCGATTTGACTCGAATCGTCACTTCCTCGATATGCGTGTTCATGTTGTTTCCTCACTTTAACCAAGTAGTGCCGGGTCATGCCCAGCCTGCGAACCAATCGAGATACCGGATCGTATACCGGGCGACCTGCTGCGTTGTCGTCGTCGCGTCACCAGGCAGTAACGACAGCTCGTCCTGATACTGCTCATAAAAGGACATGACGTCTGACACGTACTGGTCACTCCGGTTGTATTCGAAGATGGCGTTTTGAATCGAGTCGACTGAATCAGTCGTCTGCCCGCCGTGCTCGCTCAAATAGTAAGCGGCGGCATGGGCCGAGTCGACCAAACTATGAGGGTCGGCCTTGCCGTCATCATCCCCGTCTCGGCCTAAGCCGCCGTACTGCTCAATCAGCGTCAAGTCGGTCAAATCGACTTCGTCTTCCGGGACATCACCTTTTTGGTCATCCGTATCGTACTGCCAACCGAGCCACGTCCGCGGCATAAATTGGAACGGTCCGATCGCGCCGACCGAAGAGCGCATCGATGAACTGTGCGAGAAGATCGTCTCGACACGGTGGACGGCGGCGAGTAGCCGCCAATCGACGTCATAGGTGGCCGCGGCTTCCTTGTAGACGTCTTGGTGGACCGCCGGGATACCGTGGTCACCGTAATAGGCCCGGTAGAGGGCGTTGTTCACTTTATCATGTTGACCAAACCAGCCGATTGCGCCGAGGCACAGCACGATCACAAGCATTACGCCGGTCAGTCGCAGCATCATTCGTTTCAAGATTCCGCCTCCTAGCTTTCTAGACAATACCCGAATAGTGTAGCATATAGCTAACAGGAAGGACAGGAGAGGATATAGATGCTTGAACAGGTCGTCTTTACGATTATTCTTGCGTATTTATTGATCGTACAACTATTCAACGCCCGGCTCGTGAAGCCGATGATCGAGGCGCTCGGGAGAACCCGTGTCTATGAAGAGACGATCAAGTCGGCATGGGGGCTGAGCCTGCTCTTACTAGCGCTCGTCTTCTTGTTCCAAGTCCCGCCGGAAGCGGTCGGCCTCGGGTTCGCGCCGCCGGATGGGGACGGGCGCGCCTGGCAGTATTTCTTCTTTTCGACCATAGTCATCTCAGGTCTCATCGCGTTCTATTTGCTCGTCAAGACGTCGGCCGCGTTACGGACAAAGCTTCGGCCGTTTTACGGGCTTGAGATTGAACGGTTGCTCCTTCCGCGCACGACCGACGAAGCGAGGGCGTGGGGCGCAGTATCGTTCACGGCCGGGGCGACCGAAGAGTTCATATTCCGCGGCGTCCTCTTGTATACGATTTCTTTATACACGGACGTCCCGGATGCGACGCTCGCCATCATCGGGGGCGGGCTGTTCGGTCTGGCCCATGCGTACCAGGGTCCGAAAGGGGTTGTCACGACGGGCCTTGTCGGTTTCCTGTTCGGTTATTTATATTTGACGATGGGAATGTTGTGGCCGTTGATCCTCATCCATACGTTGCTCGACTTGATCGCCGGGCCGATTCACGTCACCGACGCAAAAACTGACTGACAGCGTTCTCGTAGGCAGGTTGGTCTTTTAAGATACAATTCGTATGCTCGGCGCCGTGAATGAGTGCGAGCGCGTTCTGGCGGTTGAGTGCGTTCATCTCGACGGACATCCAGGTCGGGACAAAGTCGTCTTTCGTGCCGTGGATGAACAGCACCGGTGCAGTGATTGATGCGAGCGCTACTTTCGGTCGGACTTGCCGCATCGTGAACCGAGCCCGACTCCACAAGAAGTAATTGATGCCGGGCAACAACAAGTCACCCGGTAAGCGATGTAGCACGTTCAATTGGTGGCGCATGAGTTGCCTCATGTCATCGAACGGGCACTCGGCGATCAAAAAATCCACATCAGTGAGCGGGCCGGCCTGAAGAATCGTCGCGGCGCCCATCGATACGCCGTGGAGCCCGACTTGATCGACCGTCTCATGGTCGCGTAACCACTCGACCCAGTCGACGATGTCATGTTTCTCGTGGTATCCGTACGAGGCGTACACCCCTTCCGACTCTCCGTGTGAGCGCAAGTCGACCGCAAGCAAGTTATAGCCGAGCCGGTGGAACATCGCCAAGTGCGGTGCCATAAAGCTGTGGGAGGCCGTATAACCGTGGACAAAAACAATCCACTTTTTATGATTATTGTTCCGATAGACCCGGCCATACAGACGGTAGCCGTCACGGGAACGGAGGGAGACGTGCTCGAACGGCACGTCGTGATAAAAGGATTGATCTTCTTTCGTATAGGGTGCTAAGAGCATCTCGGGCGTCTTACGTTTTCCGCGAGTCATCCGCTTGAACGCGTAATAACTGACGGCGTAATAGCCTGTGAACAAAGTCGCGAGACCGTACTTCCATTTTTTCTGCATATAAAACCGCTCCCTTCTCCATTATTGTACCCGAAACGAATCGTTTCGTTCACGTTCGAGTTACTAATGTCCGAGCATATGTGACCGAATTGTCTATGGAAGTGTGAACAAGGAAATTTGCCCCGTGAGTCGTTTGACATTATGCTGAAACGGCAGAAATGAAGGAGGCGGATGGACGTGACGCGTGAAGCGATGTATCGGATGATTCAAGCTTGTTTAATGGGGCGGACGGATTACGTGACCGAAGAGGGGATCAGCATCTATCACCGGGGGACGCACGAGACCACACATTTGTCGCCTGTACTCGATGCGTTGATCGAATGTTACTTGACCGGGACAACTCGCAGCATTCATCTGTCGCTACATACGCTCGCGATAACCGCGGGCGTCAAACCAGATGAGGCGATGCGGGCGCTCCTGGCGTTATCCGACGTCTTCCTCGTCTCACACCATATCGAAGAGAGGCTTCTGAAGATTCAACAGATTGACATCGATGTGATGCGGACGTTATCCGTTCATATCACGTTCAGCGCCTGGTTGTCCTATCATCTCGACCTCATCCGTCATCCGGAAAGGCATCGGGTCGGTTGATGAAAACTTCAACACGCTGTCGTAGATACTGAAAGAAGAGGAGCGTCATCCCCTCCGGGTCGGCGCTCCTCTTCTCATAATCAGTTAAAGTTCTTCAATCTCCCCGATCAGAAGCGGGGTGTCCCCATGCTAGCGCCCCCGATTAAGCCGGTAGTGTGCGAGCATGTTAGAGCGTTTCGAGCTGACCGTCTCGTAGACGGAGCACCCGGTCGCACACATCAAGCATGCGCTCATCGTGGGTGATGACGATCACTCGTTTGTTCCGTTCATGCGCCGCTGCGGCGAGACGCTCCATAACGAGGCGGCCGTTCGTATAATCGAGACTTGCTGTCGGTTCATCAGCCAACAGGAGCAACGGGTCGTTGATGAGTGCGCGGGCCACAGCGACCCGTTGCCGTTCGCCGCCGGAGAGACGATTCGGCAACTCGTTCAATCGATGGCCGAGTCCGAAATCTGTCAACAGCTGTTTCGCGTCGCCGTCTGTGTCACTTTCCGCCTGAATGAGTGCAAGTTGTTCAATGACCGTCAAATACGGGACGAGGTGGGTGTCTTGAAAGACGAACCCGATCTCATTGAGGCGTAACTTCCGTCTCGCTTCTTCGTCGAGTGTAAATACATCGACCGTATCGAGATAGAGTGTCCCGGCATCCGGCTGTTTCAATAACCCGAGAATTTGCAGGAGCGTACTCTTCCCGCTACCGCTCGGTCCGACGATCCCGATGCACTCACCAGGAGAGACGGTCAAGTCGATCCCAGACAAAATCGGTTGTTCATATGCGTGATGAATGCCAGTCAGTTTCATGTCATTCGACCTCCTAAGGCGTCAGCTGCGTCGAGCCGGCGTAGTGTTTGTAGTGGCAAGATCGTCCCAAGGAGCGAGATGAGGACGAAGAGTGCGCTAAAGAGCATCACGTTCGCAAGCTCAAATTGAAATGGAATCGCTTCTGGGACGATACGTGTCGACAGCCATGTGATCAGTGACGCGACGCCGCTCGCGAAGACGACGGTGACGAACACTTGGCTGACGAGCGCTGTGCCGATCGAACGTGTCCGAATGCCGATTGCTTTTAAAATCCCGAGTTCTGGCAACTTTTGTAGCGTCACCATATAGAAGAATGCTGTCAAGATGAATGCGCCGATTACTAATAGAAAACCGCGCATCATATTGAACGTGCCTTGTTCGGCCGAATAGCCAGGAACGGACTCGATGATTTCTTGTTTCGTGTACGCGGAGAGGGACGTGTCGCCTTCTCCAAGTAAAGCAGACACGTAAGTCGGACCACCGGCCGCCTGTTGATAGGCGGCCCATGTCTCCATCGTCGTCCAGACGACCGGGGCGTGGCTGAACCGTCCATCCGTCACGCCGGCGATGGTGAAGCGATACCCACTCGTGAAATCTTCGACCGTATCTCCAACGACAAATGTCTCAAGAAAACTCGGGTCGACGAGCACTTCCCCGACGGCGAGGTCGAGTGACGGTCCAATCGACGAATCGGCCGGCAAGGCGAAAACGGTCGCATCGACTTTCGTCTCGTTCACGAACGTGAGCGGTTTGACTGCAAGGGGTGTCAAACCGTCCGTTGGCGCTTGTTCGATGAACGATCGCGTCAATTGACCTTCCGCGTCAGCGGACAAGTGAAACGTGTCTGTATCAAGTTCACGTACGGTCGCACCGTTATCGTAAGCGAGCCCATCGGCGAGTCCGGTGATCAGCGTCGTCAACAAGACGATGAGCAGCGTGATCACAAAAATGAGCGAGAACCTCCGTTTTTGACGCCACATTTCTTTCAGTCCTAACTCCATAAAAAAACCTCCTTCATGTCGATGAAGGAAGCATAGCTGACGAACATGAACGGAATATGAACAAACCTACAAGCGAACGATAAAGACGCTGCCACGCCCGAGCTCTGAAGTGACGAGGAGCTCCCCGCCGTGCAAGCGGACGATGTCATTCGCGATCGCGAGCCCGAGTCCGGTGCCGCGACTCGTCCGGGACAGATCGGCTTTATAGAAGCGTTCGAACAAGCGAGCCTTTGTCGCATCGTCCATGCCGACACCTTCGTCTTGGATCGAGACGGTCGGACGTGTCTCCTCGTAGGCCCGGATCGTGATCATCCCGCCCTCATGTGAGGCATGAATCGCATTGGACAACAAGTTGGACCAAACTTGCGACAACAAGACGGGGTCGCCCGTGACGACGAGCGACGCATCGAGATCCGTCGTGACAGCGACTCCTTTTTGATCGAGTTCGAACGCGTGCATGCGAATCACGTCTTCGATGGAGCGGCCAATCGCGACCTCGGTCTGGAGAGACACGTTGGCCTCATCTAGACGGGCGAGCATCAACAGCTGTTTGGTCAACCCTGACAGACGTTCCGTCTCATTCCGGATGATCGTCGCATATTCTTTCGCCTCGCCTGTCGACTGATCGGCCAGAATACTCGCGTAGCCTGTGAGCGAAGTGAGCGGTGATTGGAATTCGTGCGATACGTTCGAGACGAACCGTCGCCGTTCACCTTCTGACTTTTCGAGTGAATCGACCATGAGGGCGAAACGACGTGCGAGCGTACCGATCTCATCATGACGATTGAGCGGGAGCGAGC
Organism: Exiguobacterium aurantiacum; assembly: GCF_001766415.1. GTDB lineage: Bacteria > Bacillota > Bacilli > Exiguobacteriales > Exiguobacteriaceae > Exiguobacterium > Exiguobacterium aurantiacum_A. Next base: position 325,961 of record NZ_MKXO01000001.1, read on the forward strand.
TCGGGCGCTCTCCGGAGGCGACAGAGCTCGTCGCAGCCGTGAGGATCTTAAGCGGCCGGACGAGCAGCGTGGTCGCCAAGGCGATCAAGATGAAAGCCGAAGCGGTCAGAACGGCGAAAAATAGTCCGACGAACAGATGAAGCTCACGAATTTGGGCACCTAAGTCCGGACGTAGGAAGACGGCATCATCCCCGTCAGTCCCTGCGACGTTGAAGCCGTACGTATTGATGACCTCGTTATCGAACAGACCGAGCAAAAACAAGTGGAACGGGTAATCGCGCATCCCTTCATAGGCGATGCCCGAGCGGACCGCATCGATCGTTTCGTCATCGATCGTCTCGTCTCGGAACGTTCCACCGTAACGCATGATGCGATCGTCAGGTTTGACGACTAACAGTTGGTAGCCGCTTTGAGCGAGCAACGAATAAAATGCGGTCTCGTCCTGATCGGTATGATTGTCAAAGTAGCCGCGCGCGGAACTTGCCATCTGTTCAGTCTTCGCGCTATACGATGGCTGCCACCACGTGTAATAGGCGACGTTACTGACGAGCAGGGCGATGGCACCCGACAAGAGTAAAATCATGAACACGGTCACGACGATTCGCGAATAGAGCGATCTCATGGCTTCACCTCGAGCGTGTAGCCGATGCCCCGGACGGTTCGGATCATGACCGTCTCATCAGGTAGGCGGCTACGGAGCCGTTTGATGTGGACGTCGATCGTCCGGTCGTCACCGTCAAACTCTAACCCCCACACGTTCTCGATCAGCTCGTCGCGACTGAACACGCGTCCCGGAAAGGCCGCGAGCTGATACAACAGCTCAAATTCGCGTTTTGGCAGGTGAATCGTCTCTTGATTGAAGGTGAGGCGATATTCCCGGAGATTTAACGTGAGCGGCCCGGCCTTGATCAATGAGGCGGCGACTTTTTCATACCGTTTCGCCACGGCTTGAAGCCGGAATAATAGTTCTTCCGGAATGAACGGTTTTGTCATGTAGTCATCGGCGCCATGCTCGAACCCGCTCCGTTTGTCTTCCCATTCCCCGAGCGCCGTCAGCAAAATGACGGGGATGTCCACGAGCTCTTTCAAGCGATGACACAACTGTCGCCCGTCCATCCCGGGCAACATGATGTCGATGACGGCGGCGTCGGCCGGGTTCGATATAAACAATTGCTCAGCCGCGTGTCCGTCCATGGCGACCGACACGTGATGCCCGGCCTGCCGCAGCGTCCCTTCAATGAGGCGTAAGATGGCCGGGTCGTCTTCTACGATCAATACGTGCATATCCCTCTTCCTTTCCATATGGCGACCACGGTGAAAACAGGTGACCTCGGGTAATCCGAAGCCACCTGTCCAAATACGGTCACGTCGCTTTCGTCAATTCGGCGTGAAGTGATCGCAGCGCCCGTAAAAAGGCGTCTTTAAAGTATTTGTCTTCTTTGACTTCGAGCGTCTCGACGGCGGCCGCGTCACCGGCGCTTGCTTTGACGAGCAAGTTGACGACCGTATTCCAGCGTTTCACATGTTCAGGTCGAGGATGGTTCAACGCTTGGGTCAGTGTGAACCAATACGGCTGGTCGCGTCGTTGTAGCGTGGCGATCATTTGTTTGGCCGTCTTCGCTTCGTCTTCGGTCGGCAGGGTGGCCGTATCGAACCAGCCGAGCAGTCCCGCGCTCATCGCCTCGAACTGGACCAACATGTCGGCGTCAATCGGTTCGCGCCCGAACTCGGAAATATTGACGAAAACGAGCCGGTCTTTGCGGTCGAGATGGGTGATCCAGCCTTTGACGGATTTAAGCTTGTCTTTTTCTTTCGACTGGGCTTTAATCGTGTACCCGTTCAATTTCCCGATATAGATGCGGAATTGCCCGCGATCGAGTTGTTTGTCGACTTTGAATTCGACATCTTGTCCGATCGTGAACGGTGAGTTTTGCTTGTTTAACGTCTCACCTTTCTTCAATTCCGGACGTCTGACGATGTAACGGAGCGCTTCCTGCTCGGTCCGGTCGTCGAGCGTCCATAGGTTATGAGGCGTAACATTTTTAAAGCGATGGCGGCGTACGAAAATGTACTGGTCGAGCGCCTCGACGGCGTCCGCGGCAGGACGTTTTCCGGACAAGTAGTCGTCTGCGATGTCGCGAAGTGTCAGCGATTCGAGCCGGTCGATATGTCCGGCGTAAGGGACGCTCCCGACGACAAACAGGGCGGTCGCGATCAATTCGCTTTCACGAGGGGTCAAAGGGCGTTTGGCCATAGTGCACTTCCTCTCTTGATTCATATCCTTAGTATAACAAAAACAGATTTCATCATGTTGTGCGAATCGAGCCGTTGGAAAATTTGTACAGGTATACAGGATTTCGGCATTTTATTCCGAATAGTTGTTAACATAGACGGATCAGTGGAGATTGAGATGAGGTGAAGAGATGAAGCTGTCGATTGAGTCTGGGGATTATGTCGTATTGATCGAGATCAATAAAGAAGTGTTGAAATGTACGTCGCTTGAACAAGCCGATTATGTGGACCGGGATCGCTATGAATTGGTCGGACGGATGAGTGAACGGCTCCCGGCTGAAGTAATCGTCCCTTCGATCATCGACTATATCCGCTTTGGAAGTGGCTATATCGGTGACAATATCGTCTGGAATAAAGAGACGGAGTCATTCTTCTGTCAACAGTTTGAAACGATTGACGGTTCGCCGCTCGGTGAAGATTTAGATGGTTTTACACCGGACCCTTACCGGACGGAGTTGGCCCGGTATTATACGTACTTGACGATCGGTAAAATTATCGATTTTGAGATGGAACATCCTGATGAGCCGGACTACTGGTAAACCGTCAGAAAAATGTCACAACCTTTTTTTAAGAAAAAAGGGAAATCCGTCGTGAAATTTGAGATAATGGGTAAATCTTAGGAAGTTTGGAATGGAGCGTAAGGCGATGAAAAAAATTCTTCTACTGACGGCTTTGACGTTACTCGTGCCTTCGACTGCCGGGGCGTCTAAGCCGGTGTTGTTAGAGAAGCATGGGTACGTTGTGACAGAGCCGCGGGTCGGGAACCAATATTACATCAAGCAGACCGGTACCGATTTAGCGTGGAACACGACCCGTGGGGCGTCAGACATTGTCGTCGCCTTGATCGATTCATCTGCAGACCGGAGCCATAAAGAGCTCTATAACGTACCACGAGTCGTCAATTCGATTAAAGGGCCATACAGTGTCGACTATCACGGCACGCACACGGCCGGAATCATGTCGGGACTGCACAATAAATTTGGGATGGCCGGTCTCGCACCGAACGTCCGCTATCATTTCTATAACGTCTTCTACGGGAAGAACTCAGAGTTCACGGATTCGTGGACGGTCGCCAAAGCCGTCGACACGGCCGTTGCCAAAGGTGCGAACATCATCAATTTGTCACTCGGGGGACAGGATTACGATAAAGTGCTCGCCGACTCGATCCGCCGGGCCCGGGCGAAAGGTGTCGTCATCGTCGCCTCGTCTGGAAATGACGGCGCGAAGACATCTTTCCCCGCCAATATGAAAGAAGTCATCGCCGTCGGAGCGGTCGATGCGAATCGCCGTGTCGCCTCGTTCAGCAACATGGATAGCCAAGTGAAAATCGTCGCACCGGGCGTGAACATTTTATCGCTCGGCGTCAAGAACAGTTTTATCTACATGGATGGGACATCGATGGCGGCGCCGATGGTCTCGTCTGGGCTTGCGCTCGTCAAGTCGGTCAATCCGTATTTGACACCGGCTGAGATCGAGGGACTGCTTCAAAAAATGCCTCGCGTCAGCGGGAAGACGTACACCGAACTGAACACGAAGCGGTTGCTTGACGCGACGCCGCGTCCGGTCACGATCACGTCACCAGCGACGCTACGGAACCGTTATGTGACGGAGGCGAAGCTGGCTCTTTCGAACAAACCGAACTTGAAGACGTCTTATTACCTCTATCAGGGAACGCGCAAAGTGAAGACGTTGACCGCAAACAATCCGGCTTTTACCATGTTCGCCGGTGGGGACTGGCTCCCGAGCGGGCAGTACCGTCTAACCGCGGTCGTGACGGACGGGAAATTTAAACGTTCAGCCAGTCGTTCGTTCACGTACGTGAACCCGGTCAAACCGTCCGTGGCGATCAAAGTGGCCGATGCGCAGACGTTCGAACTGACGACGACGCGCAAAGGGACCGTCACCGTGCTCGATAAAGACAATCAAGTCGTCTATGAGGCACTGCATATACCGGGAACGTTTCCGGTCCGTAAAAGTACCGCCGAAGGCCTTACCGTCCTCTTGAAACCGACCGACATCTCCGAAAAAGTCGTCTCGACGAAGTATGCCCCGGCATTACCTGTCGTCGAAGAAACGACGGACACGACTGAAGCGATATAAAAAAACGCCCGCATCTCCGACAGACGAGTCGAGAGATGCGGGCGTTTTTAATTCGTTAATCGATTGTGATAGCTTCACCGCTCCAGCGGATATTCGCTTCTAAGACGTTGCCGTTGTCGTCGATGTGTTCAAAACTTAGCTTCCCGTCGATGATGATTTCACATAGACCGACGCGAACGGCGTCGCTCCAAACGCGTCGCGTCTGTTTCGACGCGTCGAATAAAGGAATCGATTCAGGAAAACGTTCCTGTAAATGGGCCAAGTTATGGTGATCGAAGTGATAAGCGCGTTTAGACAATTCATTCGGTCCTTTAATGTCAAACGGCTCAAATCCTCGGACGAGTCGATTTTTACGGTAGAAGGCGAATACGCCGTTGTTCGGGTGGAGCGCTTTAATGTCATCGATCTCGATCACATAGGTCAGTCGTTGGATCCAACCTTTCTTTGCATCTTGACGCATCAAAATCCCTCCTTGTTCAATGGAACACGCCTTATTTTAGCGCTGACGCCAATGAAAATCAAGTTCGGTTTCTTAGTTGTCATATTTGGCAATATCCGCTACAATGATTAAGTGACTATGAAGTCTGGACAATCGCGGGACGCAAGTCTTGAGGAAAGTCCATGCTCGCACAGCCTGTGATGGCTGTAGTGATCGTGCTACACGAAAAGATAAGTGTAGGCAACGCAAGTTGACGGCAGAAGAAGCACCTAAGTCTTCGGATACGGTGCAAGCTTCTTGAAAGTGCCACAGTGACGGAGTCTGTTCGGAAACGTTCAGAGTGGAACGAGGTAAACCCCACGAGCGAGAAACCCAAACTATGGTAGGGGAACTTCCTGACTGGAATCGAACGGGACGGAAGGCGCCAAGCGGCGCAGATAGATGATTGTCACTCCATCGTGCCAGGGAAACCGCTACGAGCACCGGAGTACAGAACATGGCTTACAGGGCAGCATAGTCTCAACTTACATTGACAAGGAGTTCAAGCAATCTTACTTGAGCTCCTTTTTACTTGACCATTTTACGCTTAACAATTACGAATTAGGAAAGTAGGGATCATATGGCAAAACGAAAACTGATCGCAACTGCAGCGATGGGCATCGAGGCGCTCGTCGCTAAAGAAGTACGTGACCTCGGTTACACGTGTGAAATCGAGAATGGACGCGTCTACATCGACGCCGAGATGGAGGATATTCCCCGTTTGAACATTTGGCTCAGAACGGCCGACCGCGTCAAACTCGTCGTCGCCGAGTTCAAGGCGACGACGTTCACGGAACTATTCGACGGTGTCGTCGACTTGCCTTGGACGGAGCTGATGCCGTGGGACGCCCGTTTCACCGTCGACGGACGTTCGGTCAAGTCGCAACTGTTCTCGATCCGCGACTGCCAAAAAATCACCGAGAAAGCGATCGTCGATGCGATGCAACGCGGCTACAACAAACCGGATGAATGGCTTCCGAAGACGGGTGCGATCTATCCAATTGAAGTCGCGCTCTTGAAAGACGTGGCGACGATCACGATCGACACGTCGGGTGACGCGCTCCATCGTCGCGGCTACCGCGAGCTCCATTCGCAGGCACCGCTCAAAGAGACGATGGCCGCAGCGATGATCAAACTGACGAACTGGAAGCCGGACATGCCGTTCTATGATGTGTTCACAGGCTCTGGTACGCTCGCGATCGAGGCCGCACTCATCGGTCGCAATATCGCACCGGGATTAAACCGTGAATTCTGTTCGCAAGATTGGCCATGTGTACCGAAGAAAGCTTGGTACGAGGCAATCAATGAAGCGAACGAAAAAGCCGAGTGGGACAAGCCGCTCAAGATTTACGGCATCGACCTCGACCCGCGCATGGTCAAACTCGCCAAAGACAACGCCGACCTCGCCGACGTCCGTGACGCGATCACGTTCGTCCACACCGATGCGGCGGCGCTCAAGCCGACCGAGGATTACGGGATCATCATCGGCAACCCGCCTTACGGTGAGCGGTTGCAGACGGAAGACGAGATCATCGAGCTGTACGAGCGGATCGGGCAGCAATATGCCAAATATCCGGGTTATAGCGTCTATATGTTGACGAGTTACGAAGACTTCGAGAAAGCCTACGGCCGCCCGGCGACAAAACGCCGCAAGCTGTATAACGGCAACATCGAGACGCAGTACTACCAGTTCTTCGGCAAGCGTCCGCCGAGACGTGCTGTCGAGCCGACTTCAGAAGGTAAGTAAGTCGTCAGTGCACGTAGATACAAAAAAAGCTTTTAGAGCGACTTCAGACCGTAGACACATGTCTATGGTCTTTTTCTGTTCAGACGACAAAAACGCTTCTTATTCTTTAGAAAACGTTAAATAGGCGCCTAGCAATGTCAGTCCGAGAAGTAAAAACAAAAACCAAGGCGACATGTTTCCACCCCATGCAAGCGATCCTTCTTGTGTTGCTACGTAAGATCCAGCCTGTAAGACAGAATCAGCTAATTCATTCAATTGAAAGATTAACATGCCAAACAAAATTGTTTGCGTAATGATCAGCAAACCCACCAAGCGTTTCATATTTGAACCTCCTAAACTATATGTATGCCGTACTGACAGCAATAACTCCTAATAAGGCGGGGTTAAAAATTTGAAAATTTGTGTTCCATCCCGATTCACCATCATTCAAGAGAAACGTGAAACATTTGACTGCATATCTTATTCAACAAAAAGAAACGCTCTTCCTTTAACTAGAAAGAGCGTCGTCACGTATACTGTGAAATCGGCGTTAAAAAAGTTGACTCACGCGGGGAGGTTACGTGTTATTCGCCGACCATTCCATCCCCGTCATTATCCCGCATATGCGGGTAGAGCCAGTGGTCGCTCGTGATCGGCATGCTGAAGCCGGCGTCTTTCGCTTCCTGGATCGTCACTTGCCCGTTCCCGTTCGTATCGACGCTTGATACGTCGCCAACCGGCTCTGCAGCGGGAGCGGGAGCAGCCTCCGGTTCTGGTTCGCTCTCGGTCAGACCGAGGCCGGCATTGACCTCGTCCGGGTTCACATTGTCAAACTTGTCGACGATGACATTGCCTTTCAACGTGTATGTGTATTGATAGCTCGACGGGATTTGCGTCTCGGTATCCGGATACGTGATGATGGCCTCGAAATCGGTCGCCCCGCCCGCACTACGGATCACACTTTCCATATAAGCCTGGTCCCCGTGCCGATTGAGCGTGCTGTCTTGCGGGGTGATATTAAAGGCGTTAGAGACGCCCCCAAGTGAATCGGCGATGACATGTCCTTCATCTAAAGATTGATGTTCAACGCCGGGGACTTTCGCCTCGTCCCAGTAGTAGCGTCCTGACGAGGTGACGTCCTCGCTCTCATCATCTTGTAGGATGATCTCGTCAGCTGTCACTTTCACGAGTTGCCCATGATCGTTCGTGAACGCCCAATACTCACGGTCTCCGAAACCGACGTCGACGACAACATTCGCCTCGCGATGTCCGGATAAATCACCACCATCGACTTCGACACGTTCATAACCAGAGAAGCGATCGCTAGTCGATTGTTGTTCCTCCGCTTCCGTCTCGACAGCGGGTTCTTCTTGTGAATCGATCACTTCGACAGATTCCTCTGTTGACTCGGGCACATCGGACGATTCTTCTTGCGAATCGGTCACTTCAGTCGTATCATCGATAGGGGAAGACACTTCTTCGGTGCTACATCCGGCCAGTAGAAACATCGCCAGCGGTAAGGCTAAATAAGTAAATCGTGCTTTCATTTAAAAACTCCTTCACTCATTTGGTACATACTTGTTCATTCTAGGAATCTTTGAATGATTATACAAGGCTTATGATTGGAAATTGTAGGATTTCTGAATATATATAACTTGAACGATTTGACTTGATCTGCTTGAAGCGTTTCAATCGTTCAGATACAGGTTATACATACGTATACATAGTGGAGAGGAGACGTCTCATGCAACTATACACGATTGAATATGCGTTTCAAGACAAGGAGCAGACGACACGAACGTGTGAAGTCGAGCTTGATCGAACGCCGGACTTGAACGATAACGAGCAACTCGCTGATCTTTATCAAATCGTATCGGATGCGATTCGTAAGCCGATCACGAGTTTTGAAATTTTAGCGGTTCATTAAATGAACCATCGACCCCGGGCCGACGCTTTGGGGTTTTGTTCAGTCAATCGAAAGAGGAGTGATGTTGAAATGAAATTAGTCGTTGTTGGTTTAGGTGATGTTGCCAAGAAAGCGTACTTACCGGTCTATGCCGGGCTAGATGGGGTAGATGTTTATCTTGTCTCGCGGGATCAGGGGAAAGCGGAACAACTCGTCCGTCAATATCGATTCAGCGGTCACTTCAGAACGCTTGAGGACGTCCCGCTCGGTGAGATGGATGCGGTGTTGATCCATTCGACGACGTCAGCGCATGCCGGACAAGCCGAGTACGCCCTTCGGCAAGGCGTCCACGTCTTCATTGATAAACCGGTCACGTTCACGCTCGAGGAGACCGAACGTCTCGTCCGACTCGCAGACGAGCACGAGGTCGAACTCGTCACCGGCTTCAACCGTCGTTTTGCGACGGCGACGGCGGCGCTCAAAGAAGTCGAGAACCCGAACCTCGTCTTGATCCAAAAGAATCGTACATATCAGCCGGCGACGCTGCGTGAGTTCATCATCGAGGACTTCGTCCACGTCGTCGACACGCTCCGTTACTTGACCGGTCTCAATCCGGTCGAGGACTTGTCTGTTCGGACGCGTTATGAAGGGGATACGCTCAAGCAGCTCCAGATCAATTTCACGGCCGGCGGCGTCGAGGCGGTCGGCATCATGAACCGGGACAACGGCTGCACCGAAGAAGTGATGGAAGTGATGTCACCGGGTCTAAAACGCGTCTCTCGAGACGTCGAGCGCGTCTACGACTTTACGCCCGACGGCATGCTCGAGCGCGCCTTGAGCCCGTGGGAGTCGAATTTGACACGGCGCGGCTTTACGACGATGATCGACGCGTTTCTCAAACTGTTGAACGGGGAGCCGAACGGTTGTGTTCGCGCCGAGGACAGCTTGACGACCCATGCCCTTTGTGAACAAATACTAGACGCGGCAACGCGGTGACGGAATCGTTTTTGGCGGGGCTAGACCGGGTAAGAACTCCATAAAAGGAGGGGATGCGCAGTGGATGTCCGCGAATTGGTCATGCAAGCGAACGACCTGTTATGGACGTACGTTCTTATTTTCGTATTGATTGCCGGTGGGATCTACTTCACGATCCGGATGGGATTCGTGCAGTTTAGAATGTTGCCGGAAATGTTCAAGTTATTGTTCATCAAAGGGCTCAAACATGAGAAAGGGCAAGTGTCTTCGTTCCAGGCGTTCGCCATCGGGACAGCGGCACGGGTCGGCACCGGAAATATCGCCGGTGTCTCGACCGCGATCGCGCTCGGGGGACCTGGGGCCGTGTTTTGGATGTGGCTCATCGCCTTGATCGGTTCGGCCTCGGCTTTTGTCGAGAGCACGCTTGCCCAAGTGTACAAAGTGCATGACGGCAAGGCGTGGCGCGGCGGACCGGCCTATTACATCGAGCGGGCGCTCGGTCAACGTTGGCTCGGGATCGTCTTTGCGATCCTCATCACGTTCGCGTTTGGCTTTGCCTTTAACTCCGTGCAAGCGAACACGATCGCGCTTTCTGTCAATAACGTCTTCGCCATCGATACGGTCTGGGTTGGTGTTATCTTGGCCGTTGCGACGGGGATCGTCATCTTCGGCGGGATCCAGTCGATCTCGACGCTGTCCGGGATCATCGTCCCGATCATGGCGGGTGGGTATATCTTGCTCGCGCTCTGGGTCGTGCTGACGAATCTCGACGTCGTTCCGGCCGTGTTCTCGGCCATCTTCTCAGAAGGTGTGCTAGGCTTCCAAGAATTGTTCGGCGGGGCCGTCGGAGCGATGGTGCTTCAAGGTATACGGCGCGGCTTGTTCTCGAACGAGGCGGGGATGGGGTCGGCGCCGAACGCCGCCGCGACCGCTGAGGTCAGCCACCCGGTGAAGCAAGGGTTGATCCAATCGCTCAGTGTCTTCGTCGATACGCTGTTCATCTGTACGGCGACCGCGATGATCGTCTTGATCTCCGGGGTTCCTGGTTCTGAAGACTTCCAAGGTATCGAGCTCGCGCAAGAGGCGCTGCTGACGGAGATCGGACCGGTCGCGACGACGCTCATGACGATCGCCATCCTGCTGTTCGCCTTCAGCTCGATTTTAGCGAACTATTACTATGGAGAGACGAACATCGAGTTCATCTCGGAACGGAAAGTGTATGTTGTCATCTATCGTATCGCCGTGCTAGGGATGATCATGTTCGGCTCGGTCCGCTCGGCCGGACTCGTCTGGTCGATTGCCGACATCTTCATGGGATTGATGGCGCTCGTCAACATGTACGCCATCTTCCGTCTCAGCAAAGTCGCCAAGCTGTTGCTCGACGATTACGTCGCCCAAAAACGGTCCGGACGGGATCCGGTGTTCTCCCGCGATGATGTCGATCTGCCGGGCAAGGAACATCTCGAGGCGTGGGAATCGAAACGAGAACACATCAGTTAAGGACGAGGCAAGAATAGGCAACGACTGTCGTATTCTTGCCTTTCAAGCAACATTATTATTATTTCAAATACCGCATTTATATTAAATAAATTAAGAAAAGAGTAGACAGCATGATACAGACGTTTAAAGTTTTATTCAAGCGCTTTTTTGCCGAACGTTTTTTCGATCAAGCCGCGATGTTGGCTTATTATTTCATCTTGTCGACGTTTCCGTTCTTATTGTTCGTCCTCGGCATTGTTGGATGGCTCCCGTTCACGAGCGGGGACGTCATCTCGGCGCTGTCTCTCGTCATGCCGGAAGCGAGCTACCGACTGCTAGAAGGGAACATCGAGGCGATATTTGATGACTCGAGGCTGCGTCTGGCGTCGCTCAGCATTTTGCCGGCGCTGTGGATTTCGTCAATGGCGGTCCAGTCGCTCGTCCGGTCATTGAATGATGCGTATCGCCTCATCCGGAACAAGTCGTTCTTAAGAGGGGCTCTCCAGGACATCGCCGTCACGCTGGCACTCATGTTCGTTCTGCCGTTCTCATTGGTCATCCCTGTGGCCGAGACCGCGTTGCGCGAACTGTCGACGCGGATCATCTTTGTCGACGACATCGTCGCGGGATATGCGCAAATATGGTTTTACTTCCGCTGGGTCGTCGGGACGCTCGTCATGTTTGGTGTCTTCCTGCTCGTCTACAAATGGCTGCCGAGTCATCGCGGGACGTTCCGTGACAGTTGGGCCGGGGCAACACTCGCTACTATCGGCATATTGACAGTTTCCAACGTCTTCAGCTACTATTCTCAATATGCCAACTACGAACAGTTTTACGGTCAGCTCGGTGCGTTTATTATTTTGTTGGTTTGGTTTTATTTGGCGGCTTCCGTCATCCTCCTTGGAGGGCTATTGAACGCGACGCTCATTGAACGAAAAGAAATTTCCGATTGACCTGCAAATGCTTGTTATCATTCAATGATTGAGGGAATGATACCGTTAAGACACATCTTTTAATCGGAGGTGGGAAACATGGATATGCAACGGCTCGTACACAATCGTCGTTTCATCGATCAAACATTGTTTTACCTCGCCTTACAATTATGGAAGTGGGTCATGTTATTACCGGTACTCTTTTATTTGGATATCTCAATGAGCACCGCTCCATTTTCGCAATACTTGATGGTCAGCCTCCTGCTGTACGTCACGTTTCGTGTCATCCAATACGTGGTCGCCAGCCGGGCTTCCTTGATGGAGCTGTTAGAATTCGGCTATGCGGTCTTGTCGCTCGTGCTCGTCCTGTTTTTACTGATCGAGCTCTCCGCTTCTCCTGGTGCCATCGCTTTGATCGTCGGAGTGTTCTTGGTCCACCCGTCGTTGGCACTGCACCACTATCGTGACTTCACGGAACGGAAGTGGTTGAACAAGCAGTTCCAGCTGTTCAGCCCGATGTTACGGGAAGGAGAGGTCCCTGTTCACGTGCTCGTCTTGACCGAAGATGAGATCGTGATCACGGCCGAGAGCGGCAAGGAGTTCACGTATCGACATATTTACTGGGGTGGCTTCTATTTCGAAAACGTCTCATGAAGGTGGTAAGGTGATTGAATAATATAATTGTTATCGTGTTTTGGGTTGTCACGTTCGTCGCTTTTTTTAAAGGGGCTTACGACATGTGGCGGGAGTATCGTGCCACGAAACAGAAATCGGTGCTCTACTTCCTGCTCGTCTTGATCCTCACTTGGTTTTGGTTCAATCCCTACGAATTGACCGCGCTTCATCCGTTCGTCTTAATGGCGTATTATTGGAACCGAAATCGATGGATGAGAAATGCCATGCTCGCACTCGTGCTCGCCACGTTCTTCCTCCAACTTTGGGTGATGGCGGGGACGATGTACTAAAGAAGTACAACCGACAAAAAACGCTCGACCCGTGAATGGGGTCGAGCGTTTTGTATGACTTAATCTTTTCTAGCGGCAGCAAGTTCTGTTTCCATTTCACTGAACTCACGGCTGATCCGTTTTTGTTCGCGTTGGCTCGTGAACGTGCTGACGAGAACGATGGCAAGCATACTCAAGAAGAAGCCTGGCACCATCTCATAGATGACGCTCGAGAGTCCCGTGATGATCCAAAGGATGACCGTGATGGCACCGACGAGAATACCGGCGAGTGCACCTTGGCGCGTCATCTTCGTCCAATAGAGCGACAAGAGGATCGTTGGACCGAAGGCCGAGCCGAATCCGGCCCAAGCATAGCCGACGAGCGTCAAGATCGTGTTCGATGGGTTGAGCGAAATGAGTGTCGCCACGACACCGACCGTCAATACGCCGATTCGACCGGCGAGTACCATCGTTTTATCGCTTGCATCTTTGTTGAAGAACTTACGATAGAAGTCTTCAGTCAACGCCGACGACGTGACGAGCAATTGCGACGATACAGTCGACATGACGGCTGCGAGGATCGCTGCGAGCAAGAATCCGGTGATGAACGGGTGGAACAAGACGTCAGAGAAACGGATGAACACCGTCTCCGGGTCTGCTAGCGGATTGCCTTGACCACGGAAGTAGGCGATACCGACGAGGCCGGTCATGACCGCACCGATGATCGAGACGGTCATCCAGCCCATACCGATCCGGCGTGCCGCCTTCAATGATTTCACATCTCTGATCGCCATAAAGCGAACGATGATGTGCGGTTGGCCAAAGTAACCGAGTCCCCAAGCGAGGAGACCGATGATCCCTAGCGTTGTCGTCCCTTTAAACAAGTCGAAAAGATCGGTGTTGATCGCTGTCGCCGTGTTGACGGCGTTCGTCATCCCACCGACGTCTGTCAAAGCGACGACCGGTACGAGTACGAGTGCGATGAACATGATAATTCCTTGTGCAAAGTCTGTCCAACTAACAGCAGTGAACCCACCGAAGAGCGTGTAAAGAATGACGACGCTGATCGTGGCGATGACACCGGTCTGATAGTTAATCCCGAACGAGCTTTCGAACAACTTCCCGCCAGACACAAGTCCAGCTGACGTATAGAACGTGAAGAAGATGATGATAACGGAAGCTGATAGGATCCGTAGCCAGTTCGAGTGATCTCGGAACCGATTCTCTAAAAAGTCAGGAATCGTGATCGAGTCATTTGCCATCTCCGTGAAGACACGTAGACGGGGAGCGACTAACAAGTAGTTCAAGTAAGCTCCGATGACCAATCCAACGGCTAACCAAATCGCTGATAATCCTGTGGCATACATTGCCCCCGGAAGACCCATTAACATCCAACCACTCATATCCGAAGCTCCGGCTGACATGGCGGTAACACCCGGCCCCATTTTGCGGCCGCCTAACATATAATCTGATGAGTCGGTCGTTCGCTTATAAGCGACGTAACCGATAGTTAGCATCATCACGAGGTAAAGCGCGATGGATACCCATTCTTGCCATAACATTTGATTACCTCCTGTACGCTTTCAATGTTGTTCAACAGTTTTGGTTTGGAATGTGGGAAGTCTCCCATAAAGATGACGAACCCAACTGATATTCCGAACTTGTCACTAACCTTAACGGACCTTCAGAGTGATTGCAAACTGTCATCTTTTCATAAAAACGGCTCTAAAGCCTATTATACCAACGGATAAGCAAGCTATTTTTCATTCGAAAAGTTTAAATATTCTTACAATTAGAAATATTGAGGCAATGCCTCTGTAATCTCCCTGTAACATAAGCGGCTGTTTTGAAGACGAACACGCCACGAAAAAAGACCTGAACCGATCGGTTCAGGTCTTCGTCATATGTAACGTTCATTCAGCCTGACGTCCAAATGCGAGTTGTTCGACGAGCCGCATCGTCGGGAACGTCTGTCCGGAACGCGCCTGCATCGTCACGAGCGCGTACTGCTTGCCTTGATGCTCCATCAAGAACACCATCGTGTAGCCCGATTCGTCGGTATAGCCGGTCTTCGTCGCTCTGACGAGGTCCGAGTAGTGGATGCTGCGGCTGTTGATCGCCGACCCGAGGTGATACCACCACCGTCGCTTCATCAATCCATCTTTGTCTTCGAACTTCGCCTCGTACTCATACGTTCCGGCGATTTCGACGAGTTCGGGATACGTCCCGAACGCGTAAGTGATTTTAGCCATGTCGCGTGCCGTCGTATAGTGGTCCGGGTCCGAATAGCCGTGGGCATTTTTGAAGTTTGTTCCAGTCAAGCCTAGGACGCGAGCCCGTTCATTCATCAGTTCAACGAATTCCGCCGTCGAGCCGCTCACATACTCAGCCAAGCTATTAGCGGCATCGTTGCCCGATTCGAGCAGTGTCGCGTAGAGCGCTTGCCGGACGGTCAGGCGGTCGCCGACGGCGAGATGGACGATGTGACTGTCCCAGGGGATATCGAGCGTCGTCGCGTGCACTTCGACGACGGGGCGGTCCAGTTCACCGGAGACCGCCGCTTTCTCATAGGCGAGCAATGCCGTCATCAGCTTGGTCGTACTGGCCGGGTATACACGCTCCTCCCCGTGTTTGTCCAACAAGACGACACCGTCCGTCAAATCAACGAACGTCATCGCCCCGACAAGAACCTGTTCCGGGTCGGCGGTCAAAATGGAATCTTCTACCCATTCTTGGATCGGGATATCCGGGAAAGACGGTCCTTGTTTGACCGGTTCGGCCACCGGCGCCTTCGGATCAGGTTTCACCGGTGTTTCTTGCTTGAAGCCGATGAGTGCCGGAATGATCGCGATCATTCCGACGAGCATCAAGCCGACGGTCAAGCGTCTCATTATATAGGTGTGTCTACGATGTCTACGGGTACGTTTCACTTTGCAATCGCTCCTTCATAGTTTACTTTTCTACCATAATGGATGTCGGGCAATGAAATCGTCTTCAAAATCGAGAAACAGGTCAATATTTATCGAGTGATGAAACAGAAGGGAATGGGTATACACATAAGCAGACACATTCATTCCTAAAGGAGGTATCATCATGCATCGCTATCCATTCACGAATTCATTGTGGCGACAACACGATCGCACCCTACAGTATCCACGACTCGAGAGTTCCGTTTCTTGTGACATCGTCGTCATCGGGGCGGGAATCGCCGGACTCGTCACCGCCTATGAGCTTCAAAACCGGGGCAAGCAGGTCGTCCTGCTCGAAGCGATGGAAGTCGGCCGCGGCACGACCGGGCACACGACGGCCAAATGTTCCGTCCAGCATGGCGCCATCTATTCGAAATTGATGCAGACGTTCAATGAAGAGACGGCACGTATTTACTATGAGTTCAACGATGAGGCGCTCGACTATTTGAGACGTCAAGTCGAAACCGGATTTGACATCGATTACGAAGTGAAAGATTCATATCTTTATACGATCGACAGCTCGAGTCAGCTCGGCTCCGAGATCGAGGCGTATCAAAAAATCGGGTTGAATGGTGGGGATGCGACGAACGAGGTCAACGCAGTCTTTCCATTTCCGGTACAACAAGCAGCCGTCATCCGCGACCAAGCCCAGATTCATCCGGTGAAATATTTGAATGAACTGGCGCGTCGCTTTGTCGAAGCGGGCGGGAAGCTTTATGAGAAAACACGGGCGACGGAGATCAGCCAAAGTCCGCGTCCGATCGTCACGACATCGACCGGGCGCCGTGTCCAAGCCGATCAAGTCGTGGTCGCGACGCATTATCCGTTCAACGACATCCGTGGACTATACTTCTCGAAATTTGAGGTCGAACGGTCCTACATCGTCGCTTGCGAGACGAACGGTCCCGTGCCGGACGGCATGTATTTGAGCGTCGATTCGCCGAGTCGCTCGTTCCGGACGTTCGATGACGGCGATCGCTCGTACGTCCTCGTCGGAGGGGAGGGGCATCTGAGCGGTCACGTGACGGAGACGCGGACACGCTACGACCGGTTGGAGCAGTTCGCGAATGAGGCGTTCCGCGCTAAAAAATCAAGTTTCCGTTGGTCGTCCCAAGACTTGATCACGTTGGACCATCTTCCTTACGTCGGTCAAATGTTCAGTCGTGAACCGGACATCTTCGTCGCTACCGGATTCGCCAAATGGGGGATGACGAACGGGATCGCATCCGGACTGTTGCTCGCCGACCTACTGACCGGTCACGAGAACCGGTTTACCGAACTGTTGGATCCGCTCCGTTCGAAGTTCAAACCGGCGGATGTCGGTCAGTTCTTGAAGACGAATATGGACACGGCTGCCCAATTCGTCAAAGGAACGCTCGAGAAGCCGGGCTCGCTCGACGACCTCCAACTCGACGAAGGTGGGGTCGTTCACGTCGATGGCAAGAAAGTCGGCGCTTATCGGGATCTCGATAACAACTGTCATCTCGTATCGACCCGTTGCACGCACATGGGTTGCGGCGTCAATTGGAACAACGCGGAGCGGTCTTGGGACTGTCCATGTCATGGATCGCGCTTTGACACGCAAGGAAACGTCCTTGAAGGTCCGGCGACGAAGCCGCTCCACTATGAGCGAAAAGTGGATGTGTCGAAAGAATAGGCATTTTTCGTCACATCGATTAAAGTAGAGAGGTAAGGAAACAACTGTCATAGGGGTGGGAATCAGATGGAAATTACAAAGCAATGGCGTGAACATTTCAAACAGTTACGTGCGTTCGATGAGGCGATCTCGCTACTATATTGGGACATGCGGACACAGATGCCGGAACAGTCGGCCCCGCTTCGTGCCGAGACGATCGGTTACTTGTCGACAGAGGCGTTCAAACGTCAGACGAGCGATTCGTTCGCGGAACTACTCGCCGAGATGACGGCGACCGAAGAGTTGACACCGACCGAGGTCCGCTCGGTCGACGTGGCGAAGACGCAATATGAACGGAACGCCAAGATCCCTCCGGCGGAGTATCAGGCCTACGTGACACTTGTCTCTGAAGCCGAGACGGCATGGGAAAAGGCGAAAGACAAGAACGATTGGGGCACATTCGCCCCGTATTTAGAAAAAATCGTCGCGTTCCAGCGTAAGTTCGCGGATTATTTCGGATATGAGACGCACCCGTACGATGCGTTGCTCTATGATTACGAACCGGGTATGACCGTCGAACAACTCGACGAATTGTTCCAGACGCTACGGGACGAGCTCGTCCCGTTGATCCGTCAGTTGAAGTCGAGCAAGCATGAACTCGACTGGTCGATGGAGGCGGCGGTGCAAGAACAGATCTGTCACGATTGGATGCGGGTCGTCGATTATGACTTGTCCCGCGGTCGTCTCGACGCGACCGTGCATCCGTTCGAGATCACGATCAACCGCCGCGACGTGCGGATCACGACGAAGTATGATGAGTCGGACTTCCGCAACGCCCTGTTCGGGACGATGCACGAGGCGGGCCATGCGACGTACGAGCAACAGATCGACGAGGCGCTCGACGAGGTCGGACTTGGGGGAGGCGCATCGATGGGTATCCACGAGTCACAGTCGCTCTTCTTTGAAAACTTCGTCGGGCGCAGCGAAGCATTTTTACGCAGCGTCTATCCACGGCTACAAGAACGGCATCCGGCGTTTCAAGATATCGACTTCGATACGTTCTACGCAGGCGTGAACGAGGCGAAACCATCGCTCATCCGGATCGAGGCGGATGAACTGACGTATAGCCTCCATATCATCATCCGCTACGAGCTTGAGAAGGCACTCATCCAAGGTGATTTGACCGTCGCCGAGCTGCCGAACGCTTGGAACGAGAAATATCGAGAGTACTTAGGCGTCGAGGTGCCGAATGATGCGAAAGGCGTATTGCAAGACGTCCATTGGGCCGGCGGTTCATTCGGCTACTTCCCAAGCTATGCGCTCGGATTGATCTATGCGGCGCAGTTGACCGAGACGCTCAAATCGGAACGGTCCGACTTTGAGACGTTAGTGCATGAAGGCGAGTTCGGTCCGATCAAACAGTGGCTCGAGACGAACGTCCATCGCCACGGCAAGTCGCTCACCCCGAACGAGCTGATCAAGCAAGTGACCGGAGGCGATATCTCGGTCCGTCCGCTCGTCCGCTATTTGACGAAAAAATACGTCACCGAGTAAGGAGTCTTCCGATGAAGCTATTCGCGCACCGCGGGGTGATGAACCAGTTCCCGGAGAACACGATGGCGGCGTTTCGCGCAGCGCTCGCCGCCCATGCCGACGGGATTGAAACGGACGTCCATTTGACGAAAGACGGTCGCCTCGTCTTGATTCACGATGAGACGATCGACCGGACGACAGACGGGTCGGGCCGTATTGCCGAGATGACGTTGTCCGAGCTCGGACGATACAACGCCGGTGTCTTATTCGACCTCGAGGAGCGCATCCCGTCACTAGACGACCTGTTAAACTTAGTAAAAGGAACGGGCGTCTATCTCAACCTTGAAGTGAAAACGGACATCGACCGGTACGAGGGGATCGAAGACCGGCTCGTCGAGACGCTGCGAGCCCATCAGTTCCCGGCCGACCGCGTCCTGTTCTCTTCCTTCAATCATGAGACGCTCTACCGATTGAAGCGGTTAGCACCCGAGTACGAGTCTGCCGCGCTCATCGCCCAACCGCTGTTCGACTTGGCCGGTTACTTGAACGAGCTCGGGGCGACAGGCGTGCATCCAAGTGTCCGAACGATGACCGATGACGAGATCAAGCTCATTCAACAGAACGGTGTCAAGGTCCGTCCGTACACGATCAAGACGTTCGAACAGCTGAAACGGTTCGAACGGCTCGGTGTCGATGCGGTCTTCGTCAACGATATCGAATGGGCCCGAGCACATTTAACCCCGTAACATGTCGTTACGGGGTTTTTAAATTTATGGAAACGGGAAGGAAGACTATGTAAAGAAAACGGCAACAACCAAATGTGCCGACTGGCATATTCGAAGCACACCGTCATCTTTACGCCATCGTCCTGTTGTCTTAAGTTTAAGATGTCACCAGCTACATAGCAATCAGATGTAGCACACTATGCAGCATCGCATCAAACTTGTCGTATGCAGTCGATCGGTCAACCCAAGGAAAAAAAGGAGGAAATTTCACATGAAGAAATTGATGTCTTTACTTGGTACACTTGCTCTAGCGTTCGCGTTCATCCTGCCAGTCAGTGCAGATGGACACGAGAACGCGATGGTCCGTGTGCTCCACGCTTCGCCTGACGCCCCTGCGGTGGACGTCTATGTCAACGGTGAAGTCGCAGTCGAAGGCGCGGAGTTCAAAGCGCTTACGGATTACTTGACACTACCGGCTGGTGACTACAACGTCGAAATCAAACCAGCAGGCGACACTGAGACAGTCGTCGTCGCAGCCGATCTTTCAATCGAAGCTGGTAAATTCTACACAGCGGCAGCGATCGGTCAACTTGCAAACATCGAAATCGCAGCGATGGAAGATGATGCCAACTTTGAAGATGGCAAATCGAAAGTCCGCGTCGCTCACTTCGCACCTGACGCACCTGCAGTCGATGTAGCTCCAAAAGGTGGAGACCCACTCTTCTCAAACCTCGAGTTCAAAGCAGTCAGTGACTACGGTACACTCGATGCTGGAACGTACGATCTTGAAGTTCGCCCAGCTGGCGCGACTGACGTCGTAAAAGCGCTTGACGGCGTCGCCCTCGAAGGCGGTAAAAACTATACGGCATTCGCAATCGGCCTTCTTGAAGGGGAACCGGCTTTCGAAGTACTCCTCGCAGCTGATGGTGGAGAAATGGCCGAAGCTCCTGAGACAGGTCAAGGCGGTCTCGCTCAGACAGCTTCAATGAACTGGTTGCTAGCAGCAGCAGTACTTGGCGCAGCAGCAGCTGGCTTCTACGTCTTTCGTCGTCAGAAACAAGACGCTTAAGCTACTTTTGATCGGAACGTTCTCGTTCCTCATGGTAGCACCAGTAGCGGATGCCCCGGATATGGATGCGAAACTTTCAACTGTCGGATTCGCAGAACCGCTCGTGTTGGCCGCTACTGAAATCGATCGTCAGTCCTTTCACACCGAGACGTTCGTTCCGGAACGACTGAAGATTCCGTCTATTGAAGTCGATACTGTCATCCAACCGGTCGGTAAAGACCGATACGACCGGATGGACACACCGGCTGAAGCAGACGAAGTCGGCTGGTATCGTTACGGGGCGAAAGCAGGAGCGAAAGGCAACGTCGTCTTATCCGGACATTTAGACGATTTACAAGGCCCGGCCATTTTCGCTAATCTTGATCAGATACGACTTGGAGAGCAGGTGACGCTCCAACGTAACAAGCAAGTGATCGAATATGAGGTCGTGTCAGTCGAACGGTACCGGGTCGAAGATGTTCCGCTCGCCTCGATTTTCGCGGCGACACAATCGGTTCGTCTTCAACTCATCACGTGTGCGGGTCCTTATGACCCAGAACATGGGTATCGAGACCGGATCGTCGTCACGGCGATTGTTAAGCAATAGCACAATTTTTCAACTCGGGATGAAAATCATCCCGAGTTTTTTGATATATTATAAACTGTCGGAAAATTGATTGAATAAATTGACGGGGGATTTAACAGAGCGTGCTAAAAAGAAAACACATCGCAAATGTAGGACTGTTCATTATTTTTTGGTTAATCAGTTATGAGAGAGTTGGGACTGGCAGCGGCAGTTTCCTACTTGCGATCGGCATATATTTGACTTGGCAGTTCGTGCTAGGTCGTGACTCAGTGAAAGAGAAACGGGAACTGAGTAAAAAAATGAGAGAAATGCGTCTCCATAATGAGCAAGACTTGTTTTTTGAAGAGCACCGAAGATGGAATGAAAAGATGAGGGCGCGTGAACAGGCAGCCGATCAGACGCGGCTAGGTGAATGAATCTGATATCTAAAACAAGCAACAGGTCCCGATGATTCGGGACCTGTTGCTTGTTTTAAGTCGTATTCACTATAAAGTCTGGTTCGCCTTAGGCGTCCATGCGGTCGAGCAACTTCGAGAGAAGGACCAATTCTTCGTCTGAAAAATCGCCGAACACGTCCATCAAGTACTCGATTTTCATGTGTTCGAGCGTTTCGAACAAGACACGGCCTTCCTCTGTCGCTTGAAGTTCGACGACACGACGGTCGCGCTCGCTGCGTTCGCGCGAGATCAAGCCTTTTTTCGTCAACTCATCAGCAAGGGCCGTGATCATCGAGGCCGAGAATTGAAACTCGTTCGACAAAGCCGAGGCGATTTGTGGACTATTTTGACAGAGCGATCGGAGGATGAAGAATTCGTTACGCGTCAAGTATTGCGAAAACATCGAGCGGAGGTTCTTTTTCACTCCGCGGTAGTTCATGCGAATCCCACGCTCGGCGTCTGCGACGAGCTGGCGACGGGATGCCGTGTGTACAGGTGTTGTCATCCTCGAAAGTCCCTTCTATAAAAAATCATTATTTGCATATATTTCAGTACATAAAAACATTCTACAACAAAAACATGAAGTCTGTAAAGTTATGATGGCTCTTCGTGGATACGCAATTCTTGAATGATTTCGTCGTAATGCTTCAAGTCCGGATAAAACCGACGGAAGAAGAATTCGATCTGTTGATCATCGCCTTCCGCGAGCAGTTTGGCGAGGACGGCATAGACGACACCCATCCCTTGACGCGGCAGCAACGAGGACGGCAGTAGCGTCGCACATTGAACGGCTCGATTGAAGTAACGATCGAGCGTATCCCTCAAATCTTGGAACGTTCGGATCTCGGCATAATGGAACATGCGCGTCAGCTCGACGATGGTCGACAAGTCGGTCTCGAGCAGCCAGTCGCTTTGGAAGATGGCGTTATCAAGCTTCTCGACGGTGACGTCGTTGGCGATATAGTAGTTCAAGTTATCGCGGGTGATCGTGACTTTCTCCGGTGACTCGACGATCCGTTCGACCGTCTCTTGTTCGAACGTGCGCAACTGTTTGCGAATATTGACGAATTCCGAGTCCGCGATCTCGAGCAGTCCGGCGACACGGCTGAAGCTGCGCTTGATCTCCGGTGGGACCGCGTTCGGATTCTTATAACCTAAATCGTGCTCGATCTCGGCCCAGGCGTGCTGGAGGATCGAGCGGACTTGGATCTCGGCCTCTTTCTCCTCAAAACGGCGATATTCACCGAGGGCGAGCCGTTTATCGCTCAATCCGACGACGTAATGGACGGACAGGTATCCGAACTCGTTCGGGTCGAGCAACGTCGACTTGTCGATCGACTGCTCGCGGTCGATTCGAAATTCTTCTTCAAGAATATGGGCGACGGCGCGGACGTCATCATGAAAATAAGTGACGATCCGGATCCCGGCCAAATCTTGGACGTCACGCAGCGACCGATACTGGTACGGCTTGCGGGACAGTTTCGCATATAGGCTCTCGGCTTCTTTCGCTCGGGCGACGATCGAGTGGAACTGGATCCCGGCATCGTCCAACAGTTCGCTCAGCAGCGACTTCAGCTTGGCGGCGAACGCCTCATAGTCCTCTTTCTCATTCATATAGTCGAGCATGATTGTGTTCATATCCTGTCTCGGCATCTCAATCACTCCTTGTCTCATTGTTCTTATTATATCATCAATGAAAACTTGATAGCACGGCGGTACTTCCCGGTTGATATGATACAATACGTCAGAGAAAAAGGGGAAGGGAGAATGTTATGAAAGTGTCGCATACGTTCAAATCGCCTGAGCGCGAGAAACTTGAAATCGTTTCGGGCCTGTTGCAACAGGCCGGTTACAAAGTCTCGAAGCCCAGCTCGCAACCCGAACTGTTCCGGATAAAAGTCGGACGGGAAGGGGTGGAGACCGAAGCCGAGGAGCGGCAGCGCATCCAAGGGCTCGTCGACCACTTCGAGATCGAGTATTGGTCTTACACGATACATTGACCTCTTGTTAATAAAACGATTCGTCCAATCGGGTTTTATGACTCACTTTTCGGGAATAGTATATTATTCGATTTTAGAAAGCGAACGTTTAGGAGGATGAAAGATGTTAGAAACGAGAATTGTGCCAGATATGACTTCGGTCGACCATGAAGTGAACGGAATGGTGTCGGGCGGATGCGTCAATGAGAGCATTTACTTATTTGCCAAAGATGAAGAATTGACGATTCGACTCGCTGCCGAAGCGGGTGTGCAGCCTTACCGCATCACCGAGAAAGGCATGTGGGAATCACTCGTGTCAAAATTCACGAAAAACTCGGATGACCGTCTTGACCAGCTCGAGAGCCTCGGGCTGACGAAGCAGATGGTCGAATCACTTGAAAGTGAGATTCAGGACGGTAAAATCGTTCTCGTTTGCGACAAAAGTTGAATGACCATTTTAAAACGGACCTGACAAATTTGTCAGGTCCGTTTTTTGATGTCACTTCGTATCGTAGTAGGCATCGACGATCCGGCGGAGCGACCGTTCATCCAAATCAAGCGGCTTATAGCCGGCATCGGCTAAAAGTTGCTTCGTATTTTGATCGTTGAAGACGATATTACGATTCAAATAAGGATTGAACACTTTCACCATCTCGTTGAACGTGTGCTCAACGTTGCTGAGCTTTGAGGATTGAGTCTCGGTGATCTTGAGATGCGGGAACGCGAGCGCCTGCTTCATATACTCGAGCATCGTCTCGTTCCGGGGCGGGGCATCGTTCGTCACGTTGTAAATCGTGTTCGGGCGGGCGTGCTCGATGGCGGCGAGCAACACGTCGGCCACGTAATCGACCGGGACGAGGTTAGACGTACCGGTCTCCGAGCCGAGCAGACGGATCGGTTCGGCCGGGGCACCTCGACGCTCGAGGCGGCGCTTGAACACCTCGAGGGCGCGCATGTAACCGTACATCGTGAACTTCGAGTCGGCTTCCCCGGTTTTCGAGTCGCCGACGATGATGGCCGGCCGGAAAATGGAGACGGCGAGGTCGTGTCGGGCCGCCCAGACTTCGCGTTCGGCATGGGCCTTGCTCTCCTCATATGGATTATGGAACGGTTGGTCCGTCGCATATAGCGTCTCATCCCCTGCTTCACGAGCCCCGAGCGTGTAGGCCGTGCTGACATGGAAGAAGCGGGGGCAGTGCAACGCCTTCGTTAAAGCGAGGGCCTGTCTCGTCCCCGTCAAGTTCGTATCGAACAGCTCCTCGCGCAATTCTTCGTCGAATTTGACGAGCGCCGCCATGTGGAGCACCAAATCGAATTGATCAACGTTTGATTGGATAAACGCCTCGTCCGCTCCAAGAAGCGGAGCCGTCAAATCACCGGCGAGCACGTCAATCGAACGAAGTTCACTCTTCGTAAACATCGCCGTCACTTTCTGTGGCGTTCGGGCCAAGACGCAAAGTCGATGTCCTCGGGCAATCAGTTCGCGGGCGAGCCGCCCTCCTAAAAATCCGGTCGCACCGGTCATAAATATATTCACAGCGTTCTTCCTCTCTGTTCAGTCTCTACCCATCATACCAAGCGTCACGAGAATGAGCCACTTCGAACTCAGATTTTTATAGCAGCATCAACGGTCTACGCGGTCCGCCGCGAGTAAAACAAACGCGCGAGCGGGGCCGCGAACTTCCTTCCCGAGCAGCATGCTCATCGATGCCGAGACGCCAAAATCGAAAGAATAGGGGTTTAACTTTTTAAAAAGTAGGTTATGACTTAAGGAGAAGCGTACGTATGGTACGTCATGACAGTGATGACCTGTCAAATAAATTAAGTGAGGTTTTTAAGAATCATGGCAAATCTATTCGGAACTGATAAGGACGGCAATAGGAAGAAGCAAGAAGAGATTGAAAAAACGGTCCAAGAGAAAGGGATTACACAAATCCACATGTATTTCTCTGACGTGATCGGAGACTTGAAGCTGTTGACTCTTTCTGCAAAGTTGTTGCCGGAAGTTTTTGAAGGGAAGACGATGTTCGACGGCTCGTCAATCGCCGGTTTTTCTTCTATCAAAAACTCAGACCTATTCTTGAGACCGGATTTAGATCGACCACGCTACGAACAAGACGGTGACGAGAGCATCCTCGCTTTCTTCTGTGACGTCTGTACACCAGACGGCGAACGTTACGAGTTCGACCCGCGCAACGTGTTGAAAGACGCGTTAGAGCGCGCTGCCCGTGACGGTTACTCCATCTTCGTAGGGGCCGAACCAGAATTCTTCATCTTTGACGAAAACGGCGAGTTTTATGACGAGGCCGGTTACTTCTCGACACGTTCAGAAGATAAAGGCTACGAAGTACGTCAACATATCGCCAACCGCTTGAGCGAGGTCGGATTCAACATCGAAGCGGTCCACCACGAGGTCGCACCGGCCCAACACGAGATCGGCATCAAGTACGACACCGCCTTGCACACGGCGGACAACATCCAGTTCTTCAAGGAAGTCGTCCAGCTCGCGGCACAGGAAAAAGGGGCTAAAGTATCGTTCTTGCCAAAACCGCTCCGTGACGTCAACGGTTCAGGGATGCACTTGAACATCTCGGTCTGGAACAACGACAAAGACGGCAACCCGGTCGATAACGCCTTTGAAGAGCCGGAGTCTGACTACGGTCTCTCGCACACGGCCCGCCACTTCATCGAAGGGATCTTGAAGCATGCCCGGGCGACGGCCATCTTCACGAACCCGCTCCCAGAATCATACGAGCGCCTCGTCCCAGGGTTCGAAGCACCGGTCAACATTTGTTGGAGCCCGTCGAACCGTAGCTCGATGATCCGCATCCCAGCTTCACGCGGCAGCGCGACACGCGTCGAGGTCCGTAACCCAGACCCGAGCGCGAACCCGTACTTGGCACTTGCGGCGCTCATCTACGCCGGTCTTGAAGGGATCGAGCATAAGATCGAGCCGTCGGCACCGAACGAGGACGACTTGTTCGAGTACTCGGCGAAACAGATCGAGAGCCAAGGCATCTCGTCGCTCCCGGCGACGTTCCATGAGTCGATCCAAGCATTGAAGCAAGACCACTTCCACGACTACTTCAACCACGACATGATCGACCGTTACTTGTCGCTCATCCAAGTCCGTAAGTAATCCGATAAATAATAAAACGCCATTCCTCGCGCGAGGAATGGCGTTTTTTTGACTTAATGGATACCGCGCATGTACTTTTTGATGACCGGGGCCAGCGCGAACAAGATCATGCTGAGCACGATCGCTACTCCGCCGATGATCCCGAAGTAGAGCATCTCGTTCTCTGGCGAGTAGAACCGGACGAGCTGGGCGTTGATCCCTTGTGCCGCCGCGTTCGACAAGAACCAAAGCGACATCGTCTGGGCCGAGAAGGCGGCCGGGGCGAGTTTCGTCGTCGCCGACAGACCGACCGGAGACAGACTGAGCTCACCGAGGACGATGATGAAGTAACTGAGGACGAGCCAGAGCGGATTGACGAGCGTGTCCGGTCCACCGAAGTAGGCCGGCAGCAAGATCACGAGGAAGCTCAAACCGGCGAACAAGATTCCGAAAGCGAACTTCGTCGGGATGCTCGGCTCACGATCACCGAGCCGCACCCATAACCAGGCGAACACAGGGGCGAGCAGGATGATGAACAACGGATTCAGTGATTGGAACCAGGCCGGCGACAGCGTGAACCCTAAAAATTCAAGATCGGTCCGCTTATCGGCATAGCTTGCCAAAATCGTCGCGCCCTGTTCTTGAATCGCCCAGAACATGACCGAGGCGATGAAGAGCGGGATGTAGGCGATGATGCGTGACCGCTCGACTTCTGTCGTTTTCGGGCTCCGGTACATGACGATGAAGTAGATCGTCGGGATAACGATCCCGAACACACCGACGAGTCCGATGAACGTGTTGATCGTGAACAAGCCTTGTGGGATCAGGATGGCCAGTAATCCTCCGATGAGGATGACGGCCAATGTCGTGTACTTGATCGCATTCTTCTTTTCAGACGCCGTCAACGGGTTCGGCACGTAAGACCCGGCGAGGCCGAGGTTGCCTTTTTTCGTGAGGACGAAGACGACGAGACCGATGAACATCCCGACCGCGGCGAGAGCGAAGCCCCAATGGAAGCCGTAGCTCTTTTGGACGCCGCCGACGATCAACGGCGAGATGAAGGCCCCGAGGTTGATCCCCATGTAGAAGATACTGAACCCGGCGTCACGGCGACGGTCCGTCTCGTGGTACAGGTCACCGACGATACTCGACACGTTCGGTTTCAAAAGACCCGTACCGATGACGATGAGGCCCATCGAGATGAACAAGAACGTGAGGCTGCCCGGGATCGACAAGACGATATGACCGAGCATGATGAACACACCACCGAAAAATACGGCCCGGGACGTCCCGAAGACGCGGTCGGCGAGCCATCCCCCGATGACTCCTGACATGTAGACGAGCGCGCCGTACACGGACATGATCGACAGGGCGACGTTCTGGTCGAGCCCGAGCCCGCCTTCCGATACCTCGTAATACATGTAGAAGACGAGGATGGCCCGCATCCCGTAATACGAGAAACGTTCCCAAAATTCAGTGAAGAACAACGTGAACAAGCCTTTCGGCTGTCCGAAAAATCCTTTTTGTGGCACACTGTCCACAATTTTCTGTTTATCGATCCTTTCCATGAAAGATCCCTCCTTGACCGTATTATCATAAGAAGAATCATTATGTTTGTAAAGGAAAAATGAAAGTGAAGTTCAAATTTTAACAGGTTTGAAACGAAATTAAAATCCACCTAAACCAAGTTGTTTAGGTGGATTGATGAACTAAGCGGTCTTTTGTTTGGCTTCTTCCGCGCTGACGTATCTCCCGAGACGCCAATAGATGAGACCCGACAGACAACTCGCCGCCCCGACGAGGATGAGGGCGATGTGACCGGCGCGTTGGTCGAGGAACAGGCTGGCCATGAGCGGCGCGGTCACACCACCGATCAACCATTGGATGCTGGCGGCCCCGTTATAGGCACCGCGCATGTTTTCGGGGGCGATCATGGCGATGAACGTCTGTTGGACGGGCGACATGATCATCTCGCCGAGCGTATAGAACGCGTATACGGCGAGCAGGATACCGACGAGGACGAGGTACGGGGTGCCGAGCGTATAGAGGAGCCGCGGCACGATCGCGATCAACATCATCCCGATCCCGAAAATCGTCGCTCCGGCCAGCATGACGTTGCCGAACGGTTTGCGCCCGAGTTTTGAGGCGATCGGGAATTGGAACAAGACGACCATGATGCCGTTCAAGGCGAGCAGATAGGCGAACGGGTTCTCGCGGTCGGTGAACGACGGCATCGACTCTTTCAAGAACAGCGGCAACATGCTCTCGATCAGCGAGAAGCCCATCGAGATGAAGACGCCGGCGAAGATGAAGACGAGAAAGACTTTGTCGTTGTAAAAGACGCGCAAGACGTCACGGTTCGACGGTGTCTCCGCTCCGGTCGTCTCAGGAAGCGACTCCCGGATGAAACGTCCGAGAACGAGCGCATACAGGGCGAAGACGAACGCTGCCGTGAAGAAGATGTACTGTCGGTCGATGAACAAGACGGCACTCCCGAGAAGGGGACCGAACGCCGCCCCGATATTATGCCCCATCCGTAAGAGACCGAACGCCTCGTTCATCTGTTCCGGCTCGGTCACGTCGGCGACCATCGCGCTCGCTGCCGGGTGGAACAGCGAGTTCGTCAAGCCGAGCATGGCGTTCAAGAGCAGGAGCGGCCAAAACGTTTCCGCGAAAGCGAAACCGATGAGGGCGACCGCATCACCGAGGATGGCGGTCATCATGACCGGTTTTCGGCCGTACAGGTCGGCGAGACGTCCGCCGACGACCGAGCCGATGAGCGCCATGATCGGCCCGGTCGCCAAGATGACGCCGACTTGGACGTAGCTGTCGAGCTTGTCGCTGTAATAGAGGACGAGGAAGGGGGCGATCATGAACATCATGACACCGGTGATCGTCTCGCCGAGGAAGCGAATCCAAATGTTACGGTCGAGCCGTTTGAGTGATTGAATCATGCGTTTCACCTGCTTCTACAAAGTAAAAGGGACGAAGGATGCACGGAGGCATACTCGTCCCTACTTGCTTATGCACGCCTCGGAAGACAGGCGGGTGACTTCAGTTCATGAAACGGAAGACCCCGACCTGTCAGTATGAAATTGGATACGATGTGGCTGCGTCATGACTGACATGGCGGGTCCTCCTTTCTGAAAGTTTACTCTTCGTTTCAACTGTATGACAGATTCTTGAAATGTGTCAACAGATTTTGACTTGCGTCATAACAGTTCATTTAAGTTCTTGCGGGTGAGCCGATAATCGATCAACCGGGACAAGACGACTTGAATCATCGCGGTCACGGGTACGCTGATAAACATCCCGACGAGGCCGAACAGGCTCCCCCCGATGATGATCGATGTGATGACCCAGAACGGAGTGATCCCGACGCTGTCGCCGAGAATTTTCGGGCCGAGCCAAAGTCCGTCGAACTGTTGCAGCAAGAAGATGAACAACAAGACGAGCAGGGCCGTGAACGGGTCGTAGAAGTAGGTGATGATGAACGCCGGGATCATCCCTAAGAGCGGCCCGACGTATGGGATGAAGTTCAGCACCCCGATGATGACACCGAGCAAGAGCGCGTACGGCGCGCCGATGATCAAGAGCCCGATGACGGCCATCACGCCGATGATGAGACAGTCGAGCGACTTTCCGATGATGTAGCGTTTAAAGATATAGTCCATCTCTTGGAAGATGTCAATCGTCGTCTTCGCCGAAGCGACCGGGAACATCGCATACAGCAGACGTTTGAACATCCGGGCGAACACTTCCTTGTCTTTCAACAAGTAGATCGAGATGACGATCCCGATCAACAAGTTGATCAACGTCATCGTGAAGCTCGACACGTAACCGACCGAAGACACGACGGCCGTCTCGACCCATCCGGAATACCGCTCCTCGAACCGGTTCAAGTCGATGGCTTGGGCGATCGTCTCGTTGTATTCTCGCAAATACGTGTTGAATTGACCGAGGAAGCTATCGATTTGGCGAATATAAAACGGGAGCTCCTCGATGAGAGACGCGACACTCGAATAGATGCGAGGGAACAGCGTCACCGCTGACACGACAAGGATCCCGATGAACGTGACGTAGACGATCAACAAGCCTTGGTAGCGCTTCAAGTGGAACCGTTCTTCTATGTAGGACAGGACGGTGTTGAGGAGCAGCGCGATGGCGATTCCCATGATGATCGGCGTCAACAGCTGAAACGCATACTGCAGGACCCGAGAGATCGTGTCCGGCTCACTGATGACTTTCCATAGGACGAGCAGAATCAGCCCGATCACGCTTAACTTCCATATCAATTGACGGTTTAGTTCCAATGGTCTATCCCCTCATGCTGTAAATTTTGCAGAATAACGTTCACCTTTTACTATGAACGTTTTTTTACCGGGATTCAATAGCGGTAAGGAATTTTTGAAATAAGGATTGACAAGGTTGGTAACGTTTGGTTTACTAAATGACATATTACAGAAATTATCAATTGCATATAAAAACACTTTCTATCAAGAGAAGCGGAGGGACTGGCCCGATGAAGCTTCAGCAACAGATTGTTTCAATACTGTGCTAATTCCAGCAAGGTGACCTTGAGAGATGGAAAGGTGGTTGTTTGAATACGTCCGTATCTCGACACCCCTTTCCTCGGAAAGGGGTGTTTTTGCATAGGAGGACTATTCATGACAGACAGACGCTCGAAGTTACTTAAAACGTTACCCCCCCAGCATTTCGTCGGACTCGCCGCTGAAGTCGCCGCACTCGAGCGTTCAGGCCGCGACGTCATCCGGCTCGGCCAAGGGACGCCCGACTTGCCGACACCGGCCCCGATCTGCGAGGCGTTGCAGACGGCCCTGCTCGACCCGGCGACACACCAATACGGCCCGTTCCGGGGACAGACGCGCCTGAAGCAAGCGGTCGCGACGTTCTACCAGACCGAATACGGCGTCGCGCTCGATGCCGAGACCGAAGTGGCCATCTTGATCGGCAGCAAGTCGGGACTCATCACGCTCCCGCAATGTGTTCTCGAGCCAGGTGACGGCATGTTGCTCCCGAACCCGGGCTACCCGGACTACATCTCGGGGGCGCGTCTCGCCGGTGCGGTCGTCCACGACCTCGTCCTCCGGGAAGAGAACGGCTATCTTCCTGATTACGAGACGCTCGATCCGCAGGGAGCGCGACTCATGTATTTGAACTACCCGAGCAATCCGACCGGTGCCGTCGCGTCGCCCGCGTTCTTTGACGACACGGTCCGTTTCGCGAAT
Source organism: Exiguobacterium aurantiacum (assembly GCF_001766415.1). Lineage (GTDB taxonomy): Bacteria > Bacillota > Bacilli > Exiguobacteriales > Exiguobacteriaceae > Exiguobacterium > Exiguobacterium aurantiacum_A. The sequence goes on from NZ_MKXO01000001.1 coordinate 358,073, forward strand.
GCGCATGACCTCATGGTCGTCCACGACTTCGCTTACGGCAGCATCGGTTTCGACGGTCACGTCCCGCCGAGCTTCCTGCAGGCACCGGGAGCGAAAGACATCGGCATCGAGGTGTATACGATGTCGAAGGCGTTCAACATGTCCGGCTGGCGGGTCGCTTTCGCCGTCGGCAACCGCGACATCATCGAGGCGATCAACACGTATCAGGACCACGTCCATGTGAGCGTGTTCTCGGCCATCCAAGAGGCGGCCATCGCCGCGCTCGAGTCACCGCGTTCGCTCCGGGACGACTTGTCACGGTTGTATGAGGCCCGCCGCGACCGGCTCGTCGACGGGTTACGTCAGGCCGGATGGGACATCACGGCCCCGAGCGGCTCGTTCTTCGTCTGGGCGAAAGTGCCGGACGGGGACGCCAAATCGTTCTCGCATAAGCTGCTCCACGAGGCAGGGGTCGCCGTGACGCCGGGCTATTTCTTCGGCTCAGAAGGCGAGCGGTACGTCCGGTTCGGGCTCGTCTCCGCCGAGCCGAAGATCGACGAGGCCGTCGAGCGGATCGAGAAACTGTTCGCGACGTATGAAGAGGTCCGGGCATGATCCGCCAAGCCGTGCTCGAGTACGACCATGCGGATGACGCGCTCGAGCGGCTCGATGAATTGATCGCTGGCCGTCGTGCTCACGTGCTGCGCGGGCAGAACGGTTTTGACGTCGTCAAGCGCGTCCTGCCAGCGATCACTGCCTATCCGACATCGCTGTTCCGTGGCGAATGCACGGACGCCGAGGTCGAACGGCTCCGTTTGAAAAATGTGGACGTCCTCATTGCCGTCGGTGGGGGCAAGCTCGTCGACACGGCGAAACTCGTCGCTTACCGGCAAGGTGTCCCGCTGATCGTCATCCCGACGCTCGCCTCGAATTGTGCCGCCTTCACGCCGCTCAGCGTCATCTATGACGAGCAGGGTGCCTATGACCGCTACGACGTGTTCCGCGTCGTCATCGAGCGGGTCATCGTCGACGCAAGGGTCGTGACCGACTCGCCGTACGACTACTTCCGGGCCGGCGTCATCGACACGGTCGCCAAGTTTTACGAGGCCCGCTATTTGAGCGGCGACAGTTCGCCTGACGCCGGCGTCAACACCGGTCTCGCCTTGGCCGAGCAATGCGGCCGGCTCGTCGAACTCGACTTGAGTGAGTCCAGTTTCACCGCGTATGGGCCAGAGACCCGGTTCGCGGTCGATCACATCCTCGCCGTCGGCGGTGCCGTCGGTGGTTTCGGGGACGCCGGGACACGCGTTGCCGTCGCCCACGCCGTTCACAACGCGCTCAGCCGCTTCGAGTCGACCCATCCGTTCTTACATGGTGACAAGGTCGGCTTCGGCCTCCTTGTCCAAGAACGGTTGCGTGGCTCGTCTGACGCCCCGTATTTAGAGGCGTGGCTCGCCAGGATCGGCGCGCCGACGTCACTTGAGACGCTCGGACTCGTGCCGGCCGACATCTCGCAACTGGTCGACGCGGTCCGGGTCGAGACCGAGTTGCAACGCTCACCCGTCCCGCTCGATATTGACTATTTGAAAATAATTTTTGAAAATTTAGTATTTTCTGTTTACAAATAAAAGAATTAAAAGTAAGATGATAACAATTAAATAAGACCGATAGCTTATCAAGAGTGGTGGAGGGACTGGCCCTATGAAACCCGGCAACCAGATCGTAATGATCATGGTGCTAATTCCAACAGACGAAACGTCTGGGAGATGAGCGTGTCCGACTGTCTTTGACTTGTCGTGCCCGCCACTCTTTATGAGTAGCGGGCTTTTATTTTGGAGGAGGAATCATTCATGAACATCAAACAGAAAACAGTACTCGCAGGAACATCTCTACTCGCGGCCATCGCCTTGTCGGCGTGCGGCCAATCGGACGCGAGCGAATCGCTCAGCACAGAAGCCCTCACGATCGGCGTGACAGGCGGACCGCACCAGCAGATCGCCGAGAAAGTAAAAGAACTCGCGGCCGAGGATGGCCTCGAGCTCGACATCAAGGTGTTCAACGACTACAACACGCCGAACACCGCACTCGACGAAGGCAGTCTCGACGTGAACAGTTACCAGACGCTGTCGTTCCTCGAGCTGCAGAAGGCGGACAAAGGCTATAAGATCGACGACGTGTTCAAGACGGTCGCTTTCCCGATGGGGCTCTATTCGGACAAGCTGACGAACATCAAGGAGTTGAAGGAGGGCGATAAAGTCGCCGTCCCGAACGACCCGGCGAACGAACTTCGGGCGCTGCGCCTGTATGAGACGGCCGGACTCATCACCTTGAAAGAAGGATTGACGGACAAGGCGACGAAACGTGACATCGCCGAGAACCCGCTCAACCTCGAATTCATCGAGCTCGAGGCGTCACAGCTCCCGACCCAGCTCCCGGAAGTCGCGCTCGCGGCCATCAACACGAACTTCGCGATGGGTGCCGGCCTATCGATCAATGAGGACGCCTTGTTCCATGAAGACACGGTCGACAACCCGTACCCGAACTACGTCGTCGTCCGTACCGACAACAAAGACGATGAAGTCGTCGAGACACTCAAATCTTACTACCACTCGGACGAGGTCCGGACGTTCATCGAAGAGACGTTCGACGGCTCGATCGTCCCGGCGTTTTAAGGAGGCACTATGATCGCACTCAAACAGATCTCAAAAACATTCACGGTAAACAAAGGGACCGTCACGGCGCTCGACGACGTCTCGCTGACGATTGAAAAGGGTGAGATCTTCGGCATCATCGGTCGGAGCGGCGCCGGCAAGAGCACGCTCATCCGGATGATCAATCTGCTCGAACGGCCGACGTCAGGTCAAGTCGAGATCGAAGGACAAGACATCACGACGCTCGACAAAAAAGGGTTATCGAAGCTCCGTCACCGCATCGGGATGATCTTCCAGCACTATAACCTGCTGAAGACGGCGACCGTCGAAGACAACGTCGCCATCCCGCTCCGCCTAGAAGGACTCGATAAACGCTCGATCAGCGAGCGGGTCGACAAGTATCTCGATATCGTCGGACTGACCGATCACCGTAAACATTACCCGGAGCAACTCTCCGGCGGCCAGAAACAGCGCGTCGCCATCGCCCGGGCGTTGGCGCACGAGCCGGACATCCTGCTCAGCGACGAGGCGACGAGCGCGCTCGACCCGGAGACGACCGAATCGATCCTCGATCTGTTGCTCGAGATCAACCGCGAGCTCGGGCTGACGATCTTCTTGATCACCCATGAGATGGAAGTCATCGAGCGCATCTGTGACCGGGTCGCCGTCATCGACGCCGGCAAGATCGTCGAAGAAGGGGACGTCCTCGACGTCTTCTCGGACCCGCAACATCCGACGACGCGCCGCTTCTTGAAAGCGAACCTCGACGTGCCGAAAGAAGTCGTCGACGTGTTGAGCTCGCACGGGACGCTCGTCAACTTGTCGTTCATCGGTCACCAGACCGAACAGGCCGTCCTCGCCGAGTTGACGAAACGGTTCGGCCTGCTGCCGAACATCATCGGGGGCGGGATCAAAAAGCTGAAAGGCGGTCTCGTCGGCAACTTGCTCGTCCATCTCGACGGGGACCAGGCACAGACCGACCAAGCCGTCCGCTACCTTGAAGCGAGCGGCGTCAAAGTGAAGGAGGTGACGAACCATGCTGCAGTTTTGGGGAAATTGGGGTGACTTGATTTGGACGGGCACGATCCAGACGCTGACGATGACCGGCATCGCGCTCGTCATCTCGACACTGATCGGCTTGCCGCTCGGGACGCTCCTCGTCTTGACGCGGCCGAATGGACGGCTCGCGAACCGTTACTTTTACGGGGCATTGTCGAGCGTGATCAACGTCGTCCGCTCGATCCCGTTCATCATTCTGCTATTCTTCATCTTGCCGTTCACCCGTTTCATCATGGGGACGACGATCGGCGTCCAAGGCGTGCTGTTGCCGCTCATCGTCTTCACGGCGCCATACATCGCCCGTTTGATGGAGTCGGCACTGCTCGAAGTCGATCGCGGCGTCGTCGAGGCGTACGAGGCGATGGGCATCTCGACGCGTAAGATCATCTGGTACGTATTGATCCGTGAGGCGCGGTCGTCAATCGTGCTCGGTCTGACGATCGCGACGATCGGTCTGATCGGTGCGACGGCGATGGCGGGTCTCGTCGGTGCGGGCGGACTCGGCGATATCGCCTATCAGTACGGGCATCTCCGGTTCGAGCCGGAAGTCATGTACGTGACGATCTTCGTCTTGATCCTGCTCGTGCAGTCGATCCAATCATTCGGCAACCGCTTGGCGGCCCGTCTAAAGAAAGCCTGACAAAAGAGCGTCGCAAAATTTGCGGCGCTCTTACTGTTTGTCTAATAGTCGTTTCAAATCGGCGATCCGGTTATGCCGCGGGATGAACGTCCGGATCTCTTTCTCGCTGAACCCGATCTGGATCCGGTTGTCATCGACGACGATCGGACTCTTCAAGATCTGCGGATGCGTCGCGACAAAACTGTACAGTTCGCGGAGCGACATCTCGTCGAGCTGGTCGGCCGCTTGTTTGTAGACACTTTTTTGGACAGACAAGAGATCGGTCGTCCCGTTTTCGGTGAGCCGGAGCATCTCCTTGAACTCGGTGAACGACATTCCTTGGTCGGTCAATTTCTTCTCGATGAACGGGATATTCTGTTCGCGTAACCAATCGAGCGTCTTGCGGGAAGAACTGCAGCTTGTATGCGTGAATACGGTGACCGTCACGACAACCACTTCTCCTTTTCCTAAGGTTGGATTACTTTATTGTCTCTCGATTATACGGGTTCGGCGTAGAATATGTTTCAAATCACATATACTTTTTTCGAAATCGTCGGAACGATTCGTTTCAAGCGAGTTCGGGTACATGACGAGAGAGACAACAAACAAGGAGGGGCTTACATGTTTGATTATACGGTGAAGACGGATCAGTCGGTCGAAGCAGTGGTCGAGAAGTTGAAAGCGACGCTCAAGGACGAAGCGTTCGGCGTGCTGTGGGATTTCGACTTGAGTGATACGCTCAAAGAGAAAGGTGAAGCCATCGACGGGGACTATCGTATCCTCGAAGTGTGCAACCCGAAAGAGGCCAAGAAAGTCATCACGGCGCACCGGGAGGGCGGCTACTTCCTGCCGTGCAAGCTCGCCGTCTTCACGAAAGACGGGGCGACCCACGTCGGGATGCCGAAACCGACGAAACTGATCGAATTGATCGAGGACGAGTCGCTCCAGTCCATCGCACTGGATGTCGAGACGAGACTGACACGCGCCATCGATAACAGCATCTAATCGATTCATCGCACCCGTCCAATTTCATGGGCGGGTTTTTCATACCCTCTCCAAAGTAATATAATGGTAAAATTGGAGATAATAAAATTCAAGGGGCGGATAATTTGAAAAAGTTAGTCGGTTTACTTGTAATATCCACGAGCTTGTTGGCCGGGTGTGGTGAAGAGAAACAAGACGTCGTGAAATTGTCGTATGTCGACGCCCATTGGACTGTCAGCAAATACTCACTAGAACAACCAGTGGTGCTCGAATCGGCCGGTGAGACGCTCGCGGCCTGCACTGGGGACTTGACGACCGAGTTGAAGGGCGACCTGACTGTGTTCGATACGGTCGTGGCGAGCCGCCATCCGATGACGGACACGGGTTGGGAATATGGATTTAAAGCCGTGACATACATACAAGGGGACGAAAATTATGCGATGTGTCGGGATATGGCCTCACCACATTATTCAGTGGAAATGGTCGATGCATTCCCGGAGTTCGTCGATTTGACTGCGGGTCATTCGATTCGGCACTATCCCTCTGTCCGTCCAGCAGACGAAGCCGCTCGCCTCGCCGTGCAAAATGCTGATGAATTGACAGAGGCCGGGAATGAAATCGAGCCGTTTCCCGATACGGTCATGGCGTTTTCTCCTGCGATCCACGGAGAGATCGAATTGACCGTCGGGGATCGGCCGAGCCAATTCCCTTTGTTCGCGTTCGAACCGATGATGGCGGATGTGGAAGATGTCAAATTAGCCATTGGCTATGATTCGCGTGACGCCAAACCATACGTGTTATTACTACTTGCTGACCTTTACGTTTCGGTCAGTCCGTTACATACAATCAATGATCCAACGAAAGAAGAACCGACGTATGACGACCTCGTCGTCAAGAGACTCCCGCTTGACACGGAACTCGTGCCGAATAAGACCTATCCGTTATATGAGTTCAGTTACACCCGCGACGGAGAAGCGGTGACCGAGACAGCAAGCATCACATATCGTGCCGCAAAGCTGTTGTCCACTGATGAACGAAAGACGCTCGAGACACATCCTAACGAGGAGTATATGCCGATTGTGACCGGGCCACTCGTGTATCTCCATCAGGAACCGTTTGACAACGAATCGACAGTATCCTATCCCGCTGTGTTGCGTGCGGCCGGCAACGAGATGGATGATCTGATTCAAGCAATCGATTCCGCCGAGCCGACGAAACGTGTAGGCGATCAGGGCGACTATCCGCTTCTAACGATCGTCGACGGGCTCAAAGGTCAGGAATTCAAGGTGACTTATAAACAGCGATCGAAGAAACTGGATATCTACGTGACGGACCAATCTACTGAGGAAACGTATAAACTGACGAGCGAAGGGGCGGAGACGTTCTTGTCCTACTTCCCCGACTTGAAGAAGAAACCGAAGAATTGAGGTGAACTGATGAAAAAGTTCGGATTAGGAATCTGTCTATCGCTATTCGTTTTGGCTGCAGGATGCGCCCGGGACCAAGAAGTAGTCCGATATGATGTTGTCGAGGCCCATTGGACGGCAGAGCACATCACACATGACCTTGAAGTGCAGGCAATCAAGGCCAAGGACATGTTGACCTATTGTGAACAAGGCGAGTTACTCAACGATATCGAGGAGGACCATCTATCCTTGCTTGGCGTGACGTTTGCAAGCCGAATGCCGTTCACTGAGCCCGATACTGAAACATACGCCTTCAATGAGACATCGTTCGTCGAAGGTGATGCCGTTTACGCGCTGTGTAAGTCGGACCATGTCGAGGGATATCGGGCGGTCAAGCTGGATGCAAGACCGGAGTTTTTGAAAGACGAGACCGCACGCGAGATCTCGTTGCTACCTAGCGTAGTAAGCGGGACAGAAGAAATTCGGGAAAGGTTATCACGGGAAGAAGCGATTCATTCTTACAGGCAAGACCTCACCATTCGACCGTTCATGAACAGTCTTTATACGATCTCGCCCGGTTTCAACGGGTCCATCGAGTTTGGAATCGGGGACGACGGGGTCTTCACACCGTATTTAGATTTTGCTCCTCACGTGGTCAGGGAGGACACTCATGTTGCGTTAGGATATGGCACGAAGACGAAGACGCCATACATGTTAATGTCGAGTGACGGGATTCACTATGGACAGCATTCGTTGAACGATGGCGAATTACTGGACGGAGTCGACAACTTAAATGTCCGGACGCTGCTTGAAGGCGGTACGCTCGAACCGCTCGAACCGTTTCCGTTATACGAATTAACCTACGAGTCAAACGGTCAAAAGATGACGAAGACGATCTCGATTCGATTCAAACCGAATCCATTCATCACAGAGCCGACCGATACCGATGCCGTCTCGATCGGTTATGTCCATAAATACCCGTACCATCCCAGTGTCCCGTTTTACTATCCGGACGCAGTCAGCATCGAGGGGCAAGGCTATGAACGATTGACCGAGGCGCTCGAGACGGGGACACCTTCGACCAAGAATGGGGAAGCGGGAGAGTACATGTATTTGACGCTGCTGAAAGGAAATCGAGGTCAACAGTTCGAGTTGAGTTACCACAAACGTTCGCAGAAAGTTGATGTCTTCGTGAAAGATATGAACACGGACGAACAGTTCAAGTTGTCGAGTGAAGGTGCGAAAATATTCCATGAACTTTTTCCCGGTGCCGTGGAGTAAGCAGAGCGTTTGGTTTGATGAGACTTCGGCTGCAGTGACGATTGGCGGTGTCGATGAATCCGCCAGACGCGCGCAACTGACCGAAGAATCGACAACTACGTAGAAGCAAATCTTTTTACAAGATTAGCACCGTCAGTTTCACGAAAAGGTCCGAATAGGACTCCTGTAAACGAGGAGTTCTTTTTTTGCGATTCATTGTCTGATAACCTGTGATGAAGTTGGTAAATACTTCAAACTCAAGATATTGACTTACTGTTAAAAACGGCGCTAGTCAGGACTTTTATCACAAGTTACACTTGAATTCGATTGTACTAACAAAGGAAAAATGTCCTGAAATAACTCAAATTATAAAGGTGGGAATTATCGGAATGATTGAAACGAGAGATGTCAGCCTATCGTCACCAGACGTGCTTCGCGCCATCGAAGCGAACATGGCGATGATTCGATTTGACCGCCAGCGCCGTGTCGTCGATGTGAACGACGCCTTCGCCAAGGCGATGAAATACAAACGCGATGAGATGGTCGGGATGCAGCACCATCTGTTCTGTACGCCGAACTTCGTCAACAGTACGGACTATCAAGCGTTTTGGAACAAGTTGTTCGACGGGTTCAGCTCGGCCGACAAGATCGAACGCATCGACGCCCGGGGCGACTCGATTTGGCTCGAGGCGACGTATATGCCAATCTATGAGGGGGATGACGTCATCGGTGTCGTCAAGATCGCCTCGGACATCACCGAGCGGCAACAGACGATCGAACGATACGCCCGCACGTTCCGTGATATGGCCGAGAATCTTGATGACCGGGCCCGCCGTGGCATGGAGGAGAGCCTACATTTGAAGCGGACGATCGAGCGGCTCGAGTCGGACGCATCGGTAAACTTGAAGACGCTCGGCAACCTTCAAGACCAAGCGGCAGAGATCACGAAAATCGCCAGCACGATCAAAGAGATCGCGGCCCAGACGAACCTGTTGTCACTGAACGCCGCCATCGAGGCGGCGCGGGCAGGTGAACACGGCCTCGGCTTCAACGTCGTCGCGACCGAGGTCCGTAACTTGTCTCGTCTCGTCGAGCGCGCCGTCATCGAGGTCCGGGCCAACACCGAGGGGATGAACAAAGAGCTCGCCTCGATCGTCGACGGCGTCTCACGATCGAACGAAGACATTCATGCGAGTGTCAACATCATGGAAGCGACGCTCGAACGCTTCGGGAAGATCGAGCAGTCGGCCCAGTCATTGAACGGGACGGCCGAACAGTTCACTTCGGCGATCTGACGAAAAAACCAATTGAAGGAACCGCCACCGACGACGGTGGCGGTTCCTTCAATTGGTTTTTTTGACGACGAGCGTGTGACCGTGTTGTCTCAACCACGCCATCACCCCATCGACGTCCGGATAAACAGAGGATAAAGTCGACCAAAACGATTTGGAGTGGTCGAAATGGACGAGATGTGTCCATTCGTGGGCGATGACATAGTCCATCACTTCGATCGGGGCGAGCATGAGCCGGACGTTGATCGAGATCGTCCCGCGCGAGCTGCACGACCCCCAGCGCGTCTTCTGATGGCCGATGCGGACTTTCGCAGCGCTCACCCCGAGCAGACGTTCATAGTGGGGCGCCCGCTCGGTGACATAAGCGAGCGCCTCGTCGCGGAGCCACGTCTCGTATGCGGCCCCTAGCCTGGACTCGTCCCACCGGTCCGGGCACCGGAAAGCTGTCCCGTCGTAGTCGAAGGCGTCAACGGCGTTCGTGCGCACGAGCGGCACGGTCTCACCTCGATAGCGGAGCCGGTCGTTCGGCAATGACGGGGCTTTAGGTAATGCCGCGAGCCGGTCGTTTATCCAGTCCGCATGCTCGCTTAAGATCGTCTCGACGACCCGGTTCGACAGTCGGGCCGGGATACGGAGCTCGATCCCTTCGGCCGTTATGTAGAAAGCCGCTTTCTTTCGCCGTTTATGGCGGATGATGCGTACGGTCATCGTTGTCACCTCCAAACACTGTTCTCGGTCGATTATAGCCGACGTCTCGAAAATCCGCCACGCTTTTGACGACCAGTGGCTTCAATTTTTGTTACAGTAGGGACAGGAGGGATCACTATGAAATCAATCTTACATCAACCGCTTGACCGGGTCGGCACCGACTCGGTGAAATGGGACGGCCTCGAGCGCTGGTTCCATGTGAAGTCTGACGTACTGCCGCTCTGGGTGGCCGATATCGATATCCGCACGGCACCTTCGATCTCGGAAGCGCTCGCGGCGCGTGCGGCGACAGGAGAGTTCGGCTATACGATGTTCGCGAAAGAAGCCCAGGAGGCCGTCAGCTCTTGGTACGGGCGGAGACACGGACTCGTCGTCACCCCCGAACATGTGCTGTTCTCGAGCGGGGTCGTGCCCGGACTGACCCACATCGTCGAGGCGTTGACGAAGGAAGGGGACGGGGTCGTCATCCAATCCCCGGTCTATCCACCATTCCATGAACTCGTGACCGGGTTGAAACGCGTTGTGCGTGACGCCCCGCTCAAACAAGTCGATGGCAAGTATGAGATGGATTTTGACGCCCTCGAACACGCAATGCGACAGGCGAAACTGTTTTTGCTCTGTTCACCGCATAATCCGGTCGGTCGCGTCTGGACAGAGTCCGAGCTCGCGCGCGTCGTCGAGTTGGCGAGAACGTACGACGTCATCATCGTCGCCGACGAGATCCATGCCGATCTGACGTATCCGTCGCAGCACCATACGGCGATCAATCGACTCGACGACCGGGTCATCACGGTGAGCGCCCCGTCGAAGGCGTTCAACATCGCCGGCCTGTTCGCGTCGTACATCATCTGTCCGGATGACGCCTGGCGCAAACGGATCATCCAAGTCCAAAACAAACACCACGTCCTACCGACACCGTTCGCCAATACGGCCATCATCGCCGCCTACACAGACGTCCGGGCGGAACGATGGCTCGACCAGCTGACGGCCGAGCTCGAGGAACAAGCCACCTATGTCGTCGAGCGCCTGAATGCCGAGTTACCCCGGCTGACGTGCTTCATGCCGGAGGCGAGTTACTTGTTATGGATCGATTTCGCCGCGCTCGGCCTTGAGCCCGAAGCTCGGAAGAAATGGCTCCACGAGGAAGTGCGGGTCTTCTTGTCACCGGGTGTTCCGTTCGGGGCGTCGGCGTCGACGTTCGAGCGTCTCAATTTCGGTACATCCCGGACGATCGTTGACGAGGCGCTCGGACGGATCAAGACCCATTCCGACGGAAAAGCGTTTGTATGAAACGAGAAACGGGAAAAATTTCAGAACGAGTCAGTCAAGATGACGTGGCGACAGAAAGCGAGTGAGGCAGATGGAGACGATCAATTGGAAGAAGAAGATGGAGGAGCAGCTGAGGCGTAGCGGGTTTACGCTAGAGGTTGAGAATATGGCCAACATCGGAATGACGGAGATCCACGCGTCCTCGTCGCCGTTGATCTCTTATCCGCTCCGTATCCGGCTGTATGTGCGCATGGGCTGGCTCATGTGTACCGTCGATGCGACGACGGTCGACCGGAGCGAGGACCACCCGTTGTTCGAGCGGATGATCGCAGCGGTGTTCGAACGGATCGTCCGGCACCTCTACCACGCCTACGACCTCCACATCTTGACCTATATCGGGAACACCGGCAACTATATCGCCCCGAAAGACTCGGATACGGGGGAGATCGTCCGATTGCTCGCCCAAATCTGGAACGACCGCTCGTACTTGCATCTCGAGACGTATGAGGAGTTCCCGGCGCTATACGCGACACCGCCTTGGGCGCATCAGGCGTACGCCATCGAGAGCACGGACGACGAGTGGATCATCTACGCGGGGCGCAGCGGCCGTCAAGCGACCGACTACCGGGCCGACGGGGTCGAACTGCGCCCCCACCGTCTCGCCGAAGGGGACCTGTTCTTCCCGGTCGACCGGATCTCGAAACAGCACGGACCGTTGGCGCTCGCCGAATGGCTCCGGCTCGAGCGCAGGGAAGTCGAAGACTTCATGCTCGCGTTCATGCGAACGATCCGGAAGTTCGACCCGTCGTTCGGGTTCGCCTGGGGCGGGACGGACACGTTCTTCCACGGCGTACCGGTCGAACCGTACGCCCAAGTGCTTCGGCTCGAGAGCGGGAAGCGCCGTTATCGGGTCATGAACAACTCGGCGAAGCGGCTGTTCGCGGTCGCCGACGACCCGGTCGTCTGTCTGAAAGAAGTCGAGCAGACGTTGCGCACGGTCCGTTTACCCGAGAACCGGGTCTCGGCCCTCGGACAGCTCGTCATGGGAGTGTGGCAGCAGTTCGAGTCCGATGAGTCGACCTATATTCAAGAAGTCGCTTATCGCGGCATCTCCAAGTTTCAAATCGAAGAAAAGATCGGCCACGCGCTCGCGAACCAGAAACGGATCCGCTGGGTCGAGAAGGCAGACTCTCACCAGTCGATCATCGAGTACGCCCACCTTCGGATCTCGTTCCCGAAACGTCCTCCCGGTATCGTCACAGTCGAACCGATCGAATCCACTTATGAAAGAGGTGCTCTATGAGAATCGTCGATGCACGTGCCATGTCAATCAGCCACGAAGACTTGATCGCCGTCACCGAGTCGTCCGTGTACTACCGTGAGAAGACGGGGGAGACGAGCTTTTCCATCTTTCGGTACGATGAAGCGGATGGCACCATCACGCAAATCAATCGCCGCGTCTTCGAAGACTATGGCATATCAAAACTGTTCATCAGCGCCGACCGTGTCTACTTTTTGAACGAAACCCCGGACCGGACCGGGGTCGTGAGCACGGAACTGATCGCGTTCGACTACCGTACAGGTGATGAAGAAGTGCTGACGACGTTCGAGAAACGGGGCAACAGCACGTTATACTGGGTGCTCGCCGACCGTTACTTCCTCTTTTTGACGAGTTTCGAGGCGACGGACGAGGCGTGGCTGTTCGACGCCGAGACGTCTCGCGAAGAACGCATTCGTGACGAGCGGCTCGTCGGCCATGCCGGGCGCTTCCGTGAACTGTATTTGTTCACGACGGAGCTCGAAGGCGTGTCTTACATCGTATGTAACGCACGGTTGGACGAGTTTGATTACTATGACGCGCTCGAATCGGGACGCATCTCACCCGATGACCCGATCGACCATTCCGAAGCGATTCTCATCTGTCCGCTCGACGAGGCGGTCGAGGCCGTTTGGTCGAAAGCGGACGAGATCCCGTTCGATGATTTGATCCGGTTGCAAGGGGAGGGGGACACGGTCCAGTATCTCGGGGAGCGTGACAAAAAACTCCGGTTTGCGGCGTTCATCGACGCAGCCAATGAGGAGACGGTGTACGAACTGGCGGCACCGGACGTCCTGCACGAGCTCGCCGTCGTCGACTGGGGTGCCTATGAGCCGATCGATTTCACGTATGACGACGTCAGTTCGACGATCTTCATCAAGGTCGAAGAATCGATGGAGCATACGGAGTTGATCGATGCGACGACCGGGGCGCGATTTTTGGACACGGCACCGTTCGAACGGGTGCTCGACGCGAACTACTTCATCCACGAATCGGCCGATGGGCGCAACGGCGGGGTCAGCATCTTCAACTTGGAGGCGAACGAGCGACAGGCGTTCGAAGACGCTTATTATACGGTACTCGACGAGACGATCGTCATCTTGTCGACGAAACAACTGTAAAAGCACGGCCCTCTACGAATCGAGGGCCGTGCTTTTACAGTATGGTTTACATAACATATTATCGTAAACCGGATAGCGCTTGTTTTTTCTTCTCGTCACCGATATGGGCATAGACTTGCGTCGTCGCCACCGACTCGTGACCGAGCAGTTGTTGGATCGTCAAGACGTCGACCCCGCTCATCGCCAACCGGGAAGCGAACGTGTGGCGAAGTTTGTGGGGCGTGACCTGCTTGTGGGTCAAGAACGGGAGATACGGTTTCAACCGGTCGATATGTCCTTTGAGCAGGTGTTGCACCGTCCTGACCGAGATGCGTCTTCCTTTCTCGGAACGGAACAGCGGCCCGGTCCCGTCTTGACGATGGTCAAGCAGCAACGGCTCGAGCGGGGAGGCGAGCGGGATGACCCGCTCTTTGTTCCCCTTCCCGATGACGCGGATCGTCCCGGTCGCGAGGTCGATGTCGCTCCAGTCGAGCCCGACGAGTTCGGAGACGCGCATCCCGGTCAGTCCGAGCAGCTGGATGATCAGAAAATCACGGTCGCGGTTCCGTTCGTACCAGCTCGCCTCGCGATCGGACATGCCGACGTTGCTGCGGACGAGCGTCGAGAAGTCGAGCCACTCGTGTTCCGTCAAATAGACCGGGTTCCGTTTGGCGCGCTTTGGACGCTCGACCGCTTGGAACGGGTTGTGTGACGCGATCCCGGACTCGATCAAGAAGTTGAACAACGACTGCATCGTCGACAACTTTCGGTTGATGACGCTCGGGGCGTTGTCGAGCTCGAGCGCGAGATAGGACGCGTAGGCATCCGCGCCCGCATAATCGAGTTCGACGAACGAGGCGAGGTCGACCGTGGTTGGGTCGACCTCGGATGCGCTCGCGGCCTCGACCCACCGGAAGAAGTCGAAGAAATCGTATAAGTACCGCTGGGCGGTCTGTTCTGAATAGTGTTTCGCGGCCAGATGGTTCAAGAAACGTTGGATGAAGCCGGGCATGCGCTCGTATCCGTTCAGCTTGAAACGCTGCGTCGTGACACGTGCCGGCGCTTGCCCGAGCTGGCGGAATATACTCAAAAAATCTCTCCTTTTGTTAACTGATCGATGTGACGATCCGGTCCTTGCCGGCCTGTTTCCCTGCCCGGAGGCGGTCGTCTGCTTCTTTGACGAGTGTGTCGACGGCCTCTAATCCGTCGCGGCACGAGACGCCGAACGTCATCGTGACGCTGAGGCGACGCCCGTCATAGATCGTCTCGGTCGTCTTGATCCGTTCCCGGAGACAGTCGAGCGTCTGTGCGACCTCGTCTGCTGTCTGATTGCTCATGAACAGCAAGAACTCTTCTCCGCCCCAACGGACACAGATCCCGTCGGTCCGCTCGAGGGCGGCGGCGACTTGTTTGAGGACGAGGTCGCCACAATCATGGCCGTGGCGCTCGTTGAACGCTTTGAAGTGGTCGATATCGGCGAGTGCGACGGCATATGGGCGGCCGTCTGCGACCGCTTCTGCGATGGCTTGCTCGATTCGTTGATAGCCGGTCATCCGGTTATATAGCCCGGTCAATCCGTCCCGTGAAGCGAGGACGTTCAATCGTTCGTTCGACCGTTCTAACTCGGTCGTCACCTCGACGACCGAGTTCTCGAACACGAACGTCAGCCCGGCGATGAGTGCGATCGTCGACAACAGACAAGTCAGCCCGATCACTTGCTCGATCATGGGGGCGAGCGGCTCTGTCCCGACCGTGACGTTCAAGTAGAGGAACCCGTAGATCGCCATCGCGAGCCCGGTCGACATGACGCGGACCAAGCGGCTGACGTTCGGCATGAAGAACACACCGTACGCCACCATGATGATGAAGTAATGGACGTTTGCGCCCCACCCGAGGACGATCGTCGAGATGATGGCGTTATAGACGACTTCGACGAACAGTCCGGTAAAGAATATCCGGTAGTACCGTTTATGTACGAAATAGAATGAGAGCGTGTAATAAAGAACGCTGAACACGTTCGACCAGGCGAGCACCGTGACGTCGAGCCGCCAAGACGTGATCAGGAACACGACATGGATGAGCCATGCGAGCGCGTTCCCGTAAAAAGTGATGCGGTAATTATACAGTGTACCGCGACGTTCCTCATAGGCAGTCCCCACGTGAACACCTCCTCGTTCCAGTATACCGAAACTGTAAGGATTTGCCTACGCCTGTTCATGAATCAAGTCAATCGACTCTCTGTAAACGTTGATTTCAGGACGTTATAATTGCGTGAAATAGATATTTCACGCAATGTTTATAGAAGCGTCGTTTGATTCGTTAAAACAGACGTGGTGGCATCGTTCGATTTAAAAGCGAATCAACGGGGTGACAATACATTATTATGTAAACCACTATGAGGGATATAAACTTTTGTTTCGACAGCCGTTCATCCGTTAAGCGAAAATAAAGCTTGAAACGGGGAACGAGGTAACGTTACACTGAGAACGTAAACAAAAGGGGGATTTCAGGATGGACGACCAACGTTTGAAACAACATCTCGCTGAAGCGAAGACGATCGCTGTCGTCGGTGTGTCATCGAACCCGAACAAGACCGCCAACCAGATTGCGGAGTATTTGCTCCTGCAAGGGTATACGGTCATCCCTGTCAATCCGACGCTCGAGACGTGGAACGGCCGCAAGGTGTATCCGACGGTCGAGAGCATCCCGGGACGAATCGATATCGTCGACGTGTTTCGCCGGAACGAATATTTGGCCGGCGTTGCCGAGGACGCGGTCCGTCATGGGGATGTCGGACTCGTCTTTAACCAGCTCGGTCTGTCGAGCAAGGACGCCGAACGAATCGTTCATGCTGCCGGACTTGACTACATCGAGAACCGGTGTATTTACGTCGAGCACGCTCGACTCCTCGGCTGAGACCTGCCCCTGCGGCAGGTCTACTTTTTTTCACGCGTCGACGGCGCGGAGAGGAAGGCTTGCCAGAATCCCGAAACAGCTATACAATTAGGTATGAAAAACGAACATGTGTTCGAAGATGAGGTGACTGACATGTCAACAAAACTATTTAATTATAATGAAGACGCCATCCAAGTGCTCGAAGGGCTCGCTGCCGTTCGGAAACGACCAGGGATGTATATCGGCTCGACCGACCATCGCGGGCTGCACCATCTCGTCTACGAGATCGTCGACAACGCGATCGACGAGGCGCTCGGCGGTTTCGGTGACCAGATCGATGTGACGATCCATAAAGACGATGCCATCACGGTCCGTGACCACGGGCGTGGTATGCCGACTGGGATGCACGCCTCGGGAAAACCGACGCCGGAAGTCATCTTCACGGTCCTCCATGCCGGCGGAAAATTCGGCCAAGGCGGCTACAAGACGTCAGGCGGACTGCACGGGGTCGGCGCCTCGGTCGTCAACGCGCTCTCGAGCAAACTGCTCGTCACGATCTATCGCGACGGCAAGGTGTTCGAGCAGATGTTCGCTGACGGCGGTGTGCCACAGACGACGCTCCTCGAGACAGGGAAAGCCCGCCAGACCGGAACGAGCGTCTACTTCAAGCCGGACACAAGCATCTTCTCGACGACGACGTATAACTACGACACGCTCGCCGAACGGCTCCGGGAGTCAGCTTTCCTATTGAAAGGGTTGACGATCACGTTGACCGACGAACGCTCGGACAAGCAAGAGACGTTCCATTACGAGAACGGGATCGCCGAGTTCGTCCACTATTTGAATGACGACAAGGCGACGCTCCACCCGACCGTCTACTTCGAAGGGACCGAGAACGACATCGAGCTCGAACTCGCCTTCCAGTTCACGGACGCTTACTCGGAGAACGTGTTGTCGTTCGTCAACAACGTCCGCACCCGGGACGGCGGGACGCATGAAGTCGGCGCCAAGACGGCGATGACCCGGATCATGAACGAGTACGCCCGCAAAAACGGCTTGTTGAAAGAAAAAGACAAGAACCTCGACGGCGGCGACGTCCGTGAAGGCTTGACGCTCATCGTCTCGGTCCGGATCCCGGAAGAGTTCCTCCAGTTCGAGGGACAGACGAAGTCGAAACTCGGCTCGCCTGAAGCCCGCGCCAGCGCAGACGCCGTCATGGCCAAGCAGCTGACGATCTTCCTCGAGGAGAACCCGCAGATGGCGACGATGCTCATCAAGAAAGCAATCCGCGCGGCCCAGGCCCGTGAAGCGGCCCGAAAAGCGCGTGAAGAGGCGCGTAACGGCAAGAAAAAGAAACGTTCGAGCATTCTGAACGGGAAACTGACGCCGGCGACATCAAAAAATGCCGCCAAGAACGAGCTGTTCCTCGTCGAGGGGGACTCGGCCGGCGGTTCGGCCAAACAAGGCCGTGACCGGACGATCCAGGCGATCTTGCCGCTCCGCGGGAAGGTCATCAACTCGGAGAAGTCGAAACTGAATGACATCATGAAAAATGAGGAGATCAACACGATCATCCACGCGATCGGCGCCGGGGTCGGACACGATTTCGATCTCAGTGACTGCAACTTCGACAAAGTCATCATCATGACCGATGCCGATACGGACGGGGCCCACATCCAAGTGCTCTTGTTGACGTTCTTCTTCCGTTACATGCGACCACTCGTCGAGGCGGGCAAAGTGTTCGTCGCCTTGCCGCCGCTCTATCGCATCTCGAAAGGGAAAGGCAAGTCGGAGCAGTTCGAATACGCCTGGGACGAGGAAGCGCTCGAGAAACTCGTCAAAGTGTACAAAAAAGGCTATATCATCCAGCGCTACAAAGGTCTCGGTGAGATGAACGCCGATCAACTGTGGGAGACGACGATGAACCCGGACACACGGACACTCATCCGCGTGACGATCGATGACGCTGCCGTCGCCGACAAGCGCGTCTCGGTGCTCATGGGGGACAACGTTGCCCACCGACGCGAATGGATCGAGGAGAACGTCGCCTTCGGGCTCCAAGAAGATGATTCGATCATCGCCAATGAACATGTGACTAAAGCGATTGAGGAAGTGATGTAACGATGTCGACGATTCAACACATTTTAAACTTGTCGCTCGAACAGGTCGTCGGAGACCGTTTCGGGCGTTACTCGAAATATATCATCCAAGACCGGGCGCTCCCGGACGCGCGCGACGGGCTCAAGCCCGTACAGCGCCGGATCTTGTATGCGATGCACCATGAAGGCAACACGAACGACAAGGCGTACCGGAAATCGGCCAAGACGGTCGGGAACGTCATCGGGAACTACCACCCGCACGGTGACTCTTCTGTCTATGAGGCGATGGTGCGTCTGTCGCAAGACTGGAAGCTCCGCTACCCGCTCATCGACATGCACGGGAACAACGGCTCGATGGACGGCGACTCGGCTGCCGCGATGCGGTATACCGAGGCACGGCTGTCGAAGATCGCCGGTGTCATGCTGACGTCGATCGCCAAGAACACGGTCGACTACACGCCGAACTTTGACGATTCGACCGAGGAACCGCTCGTCTTGCCGTCACTCCTACCGAACCTGCTCATGAACGGGACGACCGGGATCTCGGCTGGATATGCGACCGAGATCCCACCGCACAACTTGACCGAAGTGCTCAATCTCGCCATCGCCCGACTCGCCGGCGAAGTCGAGACACCGAATGACGCCTTCCGTTACATGCAAGGTCCCGACTTCCCGTCCGGTGGCACGGTCATGGGCAAAGACGGCATCTTGAAAGCGTTCGAGACCGGTAAAGGCAAGATCATCATCCGCGCCAAATCGGTCATCGAGCCGCTCAAGGGCGGCCGTGAACAGATCACGATCACCGAGCTCCCGTATGAGGTGAACAAAGCCAACCTCGTCAAGAAGATGGAAGAGCTCCGCCTCGACAAGAAAGTCGAAGGCGTCGCCGAAGTCCGTGACGAGACCGACCGGACCGGGGTCCGCGTCGTCATCGAATTGAAGAAAGAAGCGGATGCGGAAGGTGTGCTTCACTTCTTCTTGAAGCATACCGACCTGCAGCTCGCCTATAACTACAACATGGTCGCGATCGTGCAGCGGACACCGAAACAGCTCGGTCTGTTACCGATCATCGATGCGTATTTGAAACATGTCGAGGAAGTCGTCACCCGCCGGACGACGTTCGAGCTCGAACAGGCGAAGAAACGCGCCGAGATCGTCGACGCGCTCGAACAAGCCATCTCAGTGCTTGACGAGACGCTCGAACTGATCCGTTCGGCCAAGGACAAGTCCGAGGCGAAGCAGAAGCTCATGGATCGCTTCTCGTTCACGGACCGTCAAGCCGAAGCGGTCGTCATGCTTCAATTGTATCGTTTGACGAACACAGACATCGTCGAGCTCCAAAAAGAAGCGAAAGTGTTGCAAAAAGAGATCGCGCGCCTCGCCAACATCTTGAACGTCGACGCGACGAAGCGGAAACTCATCTCAAAAGAGTTGACGGCGCTCCGCGACGAGTTCGGTGATGAGCGGCGTTCGGTCATCGAGGCCGAAGTCGAAGAATTGAAACTGAAGACCGAGGTCATGATCGCCGTCGAAGAGACGATGGTGTTCGTCAGCCGTGACGGCTACGTCAAGCGGTCGTCGATGCGCTCATACGGCGCCTCGAGCGAGGATATGCCGGAGATGAAACAAAAAGACCGGTCCGTCCTCCTCACACAGGCGATGACGACCGACCACTTGCTCGTCTGGACGAACAAAGGCAGCTACCTGCTCATCCCGGTCCACCAGATCCCGGAGACGAAATGGAAAGACGCGGGCCAACACGTGGCCAACCTCGTGCCGATCGAAGGCGAGCAAGTCGTCTCGGCCGACGTCGTCTCGACGTTCGAGACGGACGCACACTGCCTGTTCGTCACGAAAGACGGCATGGTCAAACGGACACCGCTCCGTGACTATGACGCCCAGCGCAAGTCGAAGGCGCTCATGGCGCTGAAACTGAAAGGGGACGACGAGGTCGTCTTCGCTGGTATCAGTGACGGTCCAGGCCAACTCTTCCTCGTCTCTGAGCGTGGATACGGGCTTTGGTTCAAAGAAGACGACGTCCCGGTCGTCGGACAGCGTGCCGCCGGTGTCAAAGCGATGAACTTGAAAGACGGTGATGTCGTCGCCGACGCGTTCGCCTTCTTCACACCGCCGCTGTTCGTCCTCGTGACGCAACGCGGAGCGGTCAAGAAGATGAAACTCGAAGACCAGTTCGACTGCACGAACCGCAACCTGCGTGGCACGATGCTCATCCGTGAGGTCAAATCAAAACCGCACCAGATTCGCCGCGTGCTGCCGGTGCATGGGGATGAGACGATCCACATCGTCGGCAAAGAGACCGCGAAGACGGTCAACGCGAAACAACTGACACTGCTCGACCGCTACGCCAACGGCTCATTCGTCTTCGACGAGGAGACGTTCGGTGACATCGAGGACGTCTATCTCGATTGATTCAGCAAAAGCCTGCACACATGACATATACTGTCGCGTGTGCAGGCTTTTTTTGTCTCTATTCGTCTTTGTCAGTCATGGAACGCTCTAAGATACCGTTCCAAGTCCGCCTGTTGAAGCAAATGGTGTCTGGTGTGCATCTCGATGAGCGTGTACCACTCTTGCGCGTTCAACCAGCCGAAGCCGCCATGTAGCGCTTTACAGTTCGGGTCGGCCGCGTGAATCATCGGCGCACACTTCTCCAACCGTGTGATGAGGTCGTCAAGACGGCGTTTCAAAGCTTCACGGCTATCGGTATTGTCGGGCGGGGCGTTCATTTCGTCCGGTAGTTTGATTTTAATAGGGGGGAATCCACCGTCGCTAAACAACAGCTCCCCAAACTCGGTCTTCCCGAGCGGTTGGTGCTCAGCATTCGTCAGACACGCTTCCATCTCGTCTAGATACTCATGGGCGACGACGATGATATGGTCATACATCTGCCCGATCGACCAAACATCCGTCTTCTCCTTATAGCGGAGTTGATTTGATGAGTATTGGTCGAGGTCTTGCTTGAATCGGGACAACAATTCGATAGCGGACATATGCCTCCTCCTTCTACTGCTACGGATGTTTCCGTCGAGTATACCATGAGCCGGGTGTCGTAAACTCCAGACTGGCGCGACAAATACTTTCTTGCGGGAGCGGGTATTATGAAAAGGAACAATCAAGCCCGATGGCGAATGGGATAAGCAGGACAAACGATGGAGGGATTTCTATGTCAGACTGGCTCACTTGGGCCAAACGGCTACAAGCACTGTCGCAAGCGGGCTTGACGTTCACGAAGGACGAGTTCGACCGCGAGCGTTATCTCGAGCTCCAGCAGATTGCGACCGATATGTTCGAACGACAGTCGAACCTCGCCTTGCATGAGATCACTGAACTGACGCACGTCAACGGCTACCCGACACCGAAGCTCGACGTACGCGGTGTCGTCTTCCGAGACGACGAGTTGCTGCTCGTGCGTGAGCGGTCGGACGGGCTGTGGACGCTGCCAGGCGGCTTCTGTGAGGTCGGGCTGTCACCGTCAGACAATATCATCAAGGAAATCGGGGAAGAGGCAGGCTTTGATGTCGCCCCGATGCGCCTCGTCGCCTTGTTCGATATGCACCGTCACCCGCACCCGCCGTTGTCACAACATTATTATAAACTGTTCATCGAGTGTGAGCTGATCGGCGGGGAAGCTCAAGTCAGCCATGAGACGAGCGAGATCGGCTTCTTCTCGCGTGACGCCTTGCCGCCGTTGTCGCTCGCCCGCAACACGCTCGAACAGCTCCATATGTGCTTTGACGCCCGGTGGCAGGACGATTGGGTCACACTGTTCGACTAGGAAAGGGGAGGTCTTATGAAAGTCACACGGATTGAAGATGTCCACCAGCTGACGTTCTATTCACCCGTCTTGCCGATCAACGTCCAATTGATCGAGAAAGAGCTCGGCCTCGTCTTGATCGATACCGGGTTGAAGCAGAACGCCGCTGACATTTTAACGTATATCGAGGCACAAGACCGCCCCCTCCTCGCGATTCTGCTCACCCACGCCCACGGGGACCACGTCGGTGGGGTCGATACGATCCTGAAGGCGCATCCACACGCCGAGCTTTACGTCTCACGCCGTGACGCCCGCTTGTTAGCAGGGGACCGAACGACGGACTCAGGTGAGCGGCCACTCAACATAAGAGGCTCGTTGCCGCCGATCCGGTCGCTACCGGACAAGTTGCTCGACCCGGGTGAGCGGCTGTTCGGTCTTCGCGTCTATGCCGCCGCCGGCCACACCCCGGGCTCGATCGCTTATTTCGATGAACAGCATCGCCTGTTGTTCGCCGGTGACGCGTTCCAATCACATGGGGGAGTCGCAGTGGCAGGGGACACGCGTCCGTTGTTCCCGCTCCCGGGTCTGGCGACATGGGACAAGCGGGCCGCGGTCGACCATGCCGAGCGGTTGCTTGACTTGGCACCGCGTCATACGTTCGTCGGCCACGGCAAAGCGCTTGAAGGCACACATCGGCTCTATTTGGCACTGAAACGGGCTAAGCGTAAGCAAGCCCGTCGCTTTTCACGATAATCTTTGGGGGTATGACAGATGGAGTTACGGGAGATTCGGACGACGGATTACCGGCAAGCCGAGCAAATGCTCGAGATTCAACGGAACGCCTATGCGGTCGAGGCCGAACTGATCGGATTTGACGAGATCCCGGCCCGATATGAGACGGTCGAGGTCATTCAAAACTTGCCGGGTCTGAGCTACGGCTTATACAACGAGGAGCGGATGATCGGGTTTGTGACGATCGAGGCGGCCGAGAACACGGTCGAGATCACGAAGCTGTGCATCGATCCGACATACTTCAGGGCGCGGCTCGCGACGACGTTGTTAGAACACGTGCTCAGTCTACACGAGGACAAACTCGTCTACGTGCATACCGGCAAACATAACGGTCCGGCCAAACGATTGTATTCGAAACTTGGCTTCGAGCCGAGCGCCGAGTTCGAACCGGAACCAGGTGTCACATTGATCCGGTTTACGCGAATTTGATCCCGATCTCATAATTTCAGATTCTGTCTCACTACTTTAAGTATACTAAAGGATTGAGACGGAGTTTTATTTTTACTGATAATATATGTTATGTAAACTAATAAAATTTGAACCGCTCCTCGGTAGTTTTCAGGACTCACCTGCTTCCCACGTTTATGTGATCAGTTATGTCGGCAGGTCGTGCTTCTCTTAGCCACCGATTCGTTTTGTTGTTCCTCGTTCGGACGTTGGCACAGCTTGATTCCGTTCAGATTTTATAAAATGCCTCCTCTTTTCAGCCAGTCATAGATCGGTTTCTGGACATCCTCAAGCGCAATAGGAATGTTCGTCTTGGGATCCCATTTTGTCGTTATCGAAATACTGCCCATCACTTTTCCGCCTTTCTTCTCAATCCTTTTTGTAATTGAATCGATAACCTGTTGGGGAACTTTTTCATCACCTTTAGTTATGAACAGCCAAACTTTCTTGTTTTTGAAAGAAGTCTTTTTTAAGTAACTATTAATTGCCGGAGGCGTCTTTCCTGCCCAGACTGGGGTTCCTAGGAATAGATGCTCATATTCTTTTAATGCAAAGTCCATTGGTATGATAACGCCTCTCAGACCAACAAACGCTCCCATTGCTGCACCGGCGATGTTACCGAGTTTTCGCTGCTTTTTATCTTCAATTCTTTGAATGTCAAACTCTGTAAGCCTTTGAATTTCTTTCGCGACTACTTCTGTACTGCCGATCCATGAGTAATATACAATCAAGCTACTATTCTTCATTATGTCACTCCTTACCTCGTTTTTAGCTTTTCCTCCCTCTATCTACAGAGGAAATACCCTTAAACGATGGCAAAGAACCTAACTGTCCTCGCCTGTTCTTGGACAGGGTAGCATAGGCCTTCCTCTCGGGACCTAGCACAGTCCTCTCACCTAATTTAAAAAGCTAAGGACTCATCTTGCCTCTATCTCACACTTGCGCACCTGTCGATTCTCTAGAGGTTGAAGGTTGGTGAATCGCATGCTGTTCCATAAATTATTCTTATCTGTATTACCTGTATGAAACCCTGATTCAATGACATGACAGCGCTTTTAGAATAAACGTTTCAAAAATATCTTACCTGCTGTTTCTATGTTCTTCGCAGTTGCCTGTAGGCGTTCATCATGCTATTTTTAGACAGACGATACTTTAAGGAGGAACACGAATGAAACGTATGACAAAAGGTTTAGCAGCGGTTATCTTGCTCGCTGTCCCGCTCGCGGCGTGTGGTGATTCTAGCACCGATCAGGCCGATACGACACGCTGGGATGAGATCAAAGAAGAAGGTACGCTCACGGTCGGTACGGCCGGGACACTCTACCCTGCCTCGTTCCGCGAAGAAGAAAGTGACGACTTGACAGGGTTTGACGTCGAGGTCATGAAAGAGATCGGAAAACGTCTCGACCTCGAGGTCCAGTTCAAAGAAATGGCGTTCGATAACATGTTGACGAGCGTCCAAAACGGACAAGTCGATGTCGTGGCGAACGACATCTCGGTGACGGAAGACCGGAAAGAGAAGTTCGCCTTCTCCGTACCGTATAAGCACACGTACGGGACGGCAATCGTCCGGAAGAGCGATCTTTCAGGCATCAAGTCGCTCGAAGACTTGAAAGGTAAAAAGGCAGCTGGTGAAGCGACGACCGTCTTCATGGACGTGGCGCGCCAGTATGGGGCTGAAGAAGTCATCTATGACAACGCGACGAACGATCAGTATCTTCGCGACGTGTCGACAGGTCGGACCGACGTCATCTTGAACGACTACTACCTCCAGACGCTCGCCCTCGCCTTCTTCCCGGAATTCGATATCGCGATCCACCCGGATATCGCCTATAACCCGCAAGACGTCGCACTCTTGATGAATCAAGACAACGTCGACTTGCAAGAGAACATCGACCGCGTCCTCGAAGAGATGCTTGAGGATGGCACGGTGAAGGAGCTTTCCGAACAGTTCTATAACGGTGCTGACGTATCCGTCGAACCGGACGTCGACGCGACAATCGTCGAATTGGACTAAGGCGATATGTTCGAAGGTGTGAAGTGGGAAGCGATCTTTGACGCCGACCTCGCCATCCGCTCGTTCCCATACTTGCTAGGTGGGCTACCGAACACGCTCTGGATTTCCTTCCTCAGCATGTTCTTCGGTTTAGTGTTAGGACTCGTGCTCGCGCTCGGGAAGCTGTCTCCGTCAAGGTTAGTGCGTTATCCGTCGACGTTTTACGTCTCGTTCATGCGCGGCGTCCCGATCTTGATCATCTTGTTCATTCTCTACTCGGGGTTCCCGTTCATCGGGATCGAGTTCGCGGCGTTGACGGCAGCGATCATCGGCTTCAGCTTGAACTCGGCCGCCTATATCGCGGAGATCATCCGCGCCTCGATCCGTGCCGTCGATCAGGGACAGATTGAAGCGGCCCGGTCGCTCGGCATGAACAAGTGGCTGACGTTGAAAGGAGTCACGTTGCCTCAAGCGACGAGGATCGCCCTGCCCCCGCTCTCGAACGTGTTCCTTGATCTGATCAAGGCGAGCTCGCTCGCCGCGATGATCACCGTCCCTGAGATCTTCAACAAGGCGAAGATCGTCGGCGGTCGTGAGTTCGACTATATGACCGTCTATTTGGTCGTCGCTCTGATCTACTGGGGCATCTGCACGTTCATGTCGTTCTTCCAAGATTGGCTCGAGCGGCATTTCGAACGCTATTTGGATACACCGAAACGATGACTTTGCGGTCATCGTTTTTTGTTTTCCTTTTTGTGTAAGCGTCGAGTGTGCTATGATTTTCTTAATTATCAGAAAACAGACGGGGGAATTTTATTATGGTGCAACAATGGACGACACATTTAAACGGTTTAGTGATCGGGCAATCGAAAGCGATCAAGCTGTCGACGATCGCCTTGCTTTCAGGGGGACATGTCTTACTCGAGGACCGGCCGGGGACGGGCAAGACGACGCTCGCCCGGAGCCTTGCCTCCTCCGTATCGGCCGCGTTCCAGCGCGTGCAATGTACGCCGGACACGCTGCCGAGTGACATTTTAGGGATGGAACTGTTCAATCCGACGACAGGTGCGTTCGAACGTCGGACCGGACCGATCTTCACATCGATCTTACTCGTCGATGAGATCAACCGGACGACACCGCGGACACAGTCGGCGCTCTTAGAGGCGATGCAAGAGCGTCAAGTGACGCTCGGTGAGGTGTCGCTTCGCTTGCCGGACCCGTTTTTCGTCATCGCGACGCAGAACCCGTTCGACGGACAAGGGACGTTCCCGCTTCCGCAGGCACAGCTTGACCGGTTCTTGTTCAAGCTCTCGCTCGCCCCGCTGTCACGGGAGTCAGAGCGCCGACTGCTCCGGAACGAGCATTTGAGCGCCGCTCCGTTCACGTTGAAACATGAAGAGCTCGCCGTGATGCAGCAAGCCGTCCGTGACGTGACGCTGCACGAGGCGATGGAGGATTATCTGCTCGACTTCGTCGAGGCGCTTCGGCACCACCGGGACATCGAGGTCGGGCCGAGCCCACGGGCGACACTCGCTTACACGATGGCGGCCCGGGCCCACGCCTACATGGACGGACGGGACTACGTCGCACCGGAAGACATCCGGGCGCTCGCCTTGCCGATTCTCGGACACCGGATCGTCTTGACGGTCGAGGCATCGCTCAAGACGAAACCGTCGAAACTGATCAAATCTGTGTTAGAGACCATCGCGGTCCCATCCGAGGTGTGACATGCAACTCGTCAGCCCGCGCTATCTAGAATCCGCCTACATGTGGCTCTTGTTCGTCGTCGGGGTCTTCACGGCGCTTTACGGGAACGTGTTCCTCGCGAGCGCCTTGCTCGGCGTCAGCATCTACGCGCTCGTCATGCCCGAGCTGTTGTTCCGCCTGGCCGAACACGTCCGTGTCGAAGTGACGGACGAACTGAAACTGTTCCCGGGTGACGAAGAGTCGTACGTCATCCGCCTCATCTCGACTGCGAAAGTCCCGCTCGGTGTCGTCCGCTTGTCGGGTTATCTCCACCCGACCGTCGAAGTGGAAAACCACGCCTTCTGGCGCCAAGAGAATTATGTCGGCGGCGAGGCGGTCGTCTCCTACGACCTACCGCTCAAAGCCATCAAGCGAGGTCCGATCCGTGTCGAGGCGATCGGCATGGAGATCCGTGACCCGCTCCGCATGTTCTCGCTCTATAAAGAGGAACCGCTCGCAAGGATCGGGTACGTCTTCCCAGAGTTCCTGCCTTATCCGATCCCGAAACGTCCGCCGACGCTACCGGGCGAGGAGATGGTCCGGCATAGCGCCTACCGGGACCCGGAGACGTTCCAGTCGGTCGCCCCGTATCACGGTCAACCGATGCGTCAACTGTACTGGTCGGCTTACGCGAAGACGGGCGAACTGCTGGCCCGGACCGAACAGCCCGTCCAGGCGAACGAGTACGTCGTCGTCTTGGACTTGTTGACGAAAGACGGCCGCGCCCTCACCCATCAGATGGAACGGGTGATCTCGCAAGCGGCGGCGCTGTGCCGTGACTTCGAGAAAGAGAACGCGAGCTATGGGCTGATCGTCCCGACGCTGACGAAAGATGGGATCACGTACGACCTCGCACCTGGGAGCGGCGAGACCCATTTTCGCAAGGTCATGACGACGCTCGCTTGTCTGTCGGAACGAGACTTCCCGATGGCCCGGTCATTGTTCGAACGGAAAGTCGCCAAATATGGCGGCAGCCAATCGATTCTTCGGCTCGGAGGTGACGGCAAATGAACTGGCTCTGGTGGTTGTTCGCCGCATTTTATGTCGGTCACGTCTATCCGCTCGTCTTCCTGTTGACGCTCCGTCTGCCGCGGAACTGGCAGCTCGGCGTCCAGACTTTGCTCAGTATCGGTGCGCTCTGGTTCTCGTATGAGATGAGCATCACGTTGCTGTTGTTCACGTATGTGCACGCCTTCATCCGCACGCTCGATTGGACCGACCGTTACGCGATCGCGAGCGTGTTGTTCTTGATCACGGATTGGCTGTTCCCACCGGCCGAGCAACCGCTCCTCATGATCGTGTTCCCGTTCCTGTTTTTGTTTTGGCAACGGAGCCTATATTACCGTCGCGACTATAAACGGATGTTGTCGACGCTCGTCGTCGGCCTAGCGGTCGGTCTCGGACTGGCTTTTGTCATCCGGACGGTCAAAGAGCTGTTGTTCGGCGACCTCGTCACTTGGATCCGACCGTTCTTGCTTTGGATCGGCGGCTGGTTCGATGGGATCACGCTCGACCCGTCCGACCGGGTCAATCGATTCATGATACCGGACAACCCGAACATCGATGCCGAGACGATTGCGAACGAGACGTTGCTCGAATCGGCGAAGAATCAGTCTTCCGCGCTAGTCATCTTCTTCATCGTCCTGCTCGTCGGCGGTGTCCTGTTGTTCTTCTATTTACAAAAGCGAAAAGACATCCAAGAAGTGCTGTCGGTCCCGAAAAAGGCCCATCAGACGGCACGGACGGAACGTCGCTTGACGCGGACGCCACGTGATGTCCGCTTGCTCGAGGCCGGACGCCGGCTCGAACAGGTGCACCCTCGCCATCGCGAGGAGACCGCGCACGAGTGGTTGGAACGGATCGACTTTACCGATGGAAGCTTGTTCGCAAGTTGGCTCGAGGCGGCCGAGTACGGTGAGAAAGAAGCGCCGACCACGGTCGTCGAGGCGTTTGAACGACACGTCAAGCACGTGTTGAAAAAATAAAACCAGCCAAGATGTTCGGGATTGAACCCGGGCGTCTTGACTGGTTTTTTTATAGGATTGGACTCAACAGACGCGAAACGCTCTCTTTGAAACGGATCCATTTCGTCCGTGTCTCATAACGTTCGAGCGTCAACAGCTCAGCGCACGATTTGTCGCGGTCGAACGCGTCGATGACGGACCGGGCTACAGCCTCATCATAGACGAGGGCCGAAATCTCGAAGTTGAGGTGGAAGCTGCGGGCGTCGATGTTCGTCGTCCCGATCGAAGCGACCTCGCCGTCGATGACGAGCGTCTTCGCATGCAAGAAACCGCCTTCGTACGTATACACCTCGGCCCCGTACCGGACGAGTTCGGCCGCATTGGCGTATGTCGCCCAGTAGACAAACATGTGGTCTGGTTTGTTCGGGATCATCAGTTGAATCTTCGTCCCGGACATGAGGGCGATCCGGCAGGCGTCAAGGAAACTCGCGTCCGGGATGAAGTAAGGCGTCTGAATGTAAATCGTCTCTTTCGCTTCCCCGATCATCTTGACGAGCATATTCTTTAAATGCTCCGTCGTCGAGTTCGGGCCGGACGTGACGATCTGGACGGGTGACTTGAACGCCTCGAGTGTCTTGCTTGGCCAAATGAACTCTTCTTTCAACGCTTTTTGTTTCGTTGGGACGGAACGGTTCCAATCGAGCAAGAACCTTTCAAGCAGTTCTTGGACCGCCTCCCCGTTCATCCGCAGATGGACATCACGCCAATAGCCGAAATGCTGGTTCGTCCCCATGTACTCGTCGCCGACGTTGAAGCCGCCGATATAGCCGATGTCCCCGTCGATGACACACAGCTTGCGGTGATTGCGATTGTTGACGCGGAAGTTGATGCCGAGGCTCGACGGGAAGAACGACTTGACCTCGCCTCCGCTTTCAAGCAGCTCTTTGAAATGTTTACGTCTCAGCCCTCTCGAGCCGACGGCGTCATAGAGCAACCGGACCCGGACACCGGCTTGGGCCCGTTTGGTCAGCGCCGCAATCAACGCCTGGCCGAGCGAATCGTTCTGGATGATGTAGTATTGGATATTGATTTCTTGTTTAGCCGCCTCGATATCGTCGAACAAGGCCGCGAACTTCTGTTTCCCGTCATGGATGACTTGGATGTCGTTATGATACGTGACGAGCGCGTTCGTCGACGACAGGTTCAACCTGGCGAGACGCCGGTATTTTGCTAACAGCGGGTCTTGCTTGAAGATCAGCTGGTTCCCATCCAACTCATCGAGCTGTTGTTGAACGTGCAACGCATACTCACTACGCCGCTCTTCATCGACTTGATAGAAGTTGTTCGACTTGATCAAACGACCGAAGAAGATATAAATGAAGAAGCCGATGAGCGGCAAAAAGAAGAGGACGAGCAGCCAGGCCCATGTCGAGCCGATGTCGCGCCGTTCAAAGAAGATGATCGTGATGGCGAACGTCATGTTCAAGATGACGAGCAGGATGCCGAACACGCTGATGATGATTTCTGTCGTGAGCATCAGGTTCTCCCCCCTTTTACGATTTGGTACATACCCGGTTTTTCTGACCAGACAAGACCTGATATGTCTAGTTTGCCTGATTTCGAAGGAGAAAGGTATACGAGCTTGCAGGTTTGAGCGAATAGAACGCAAAAAAACACCGCGCCTGCGGTGTTTTTGGGGTCGATCGATTAGTTTAAGACTTTGATTGTGATTGATTTACGACCGAAGTTGAGCGCTTGCTGTTGTGTCGGCATCAAGAGGTCAATTTTGTTCCCTTTGATTGCGCCGCCAGTGTCTCCAGCGATTGCTTCGCCGTAGCCTTCAACCCATACTTTAGAGCCGAGCGGGATGACTGAAGGGTCAACCGCGATGACTTTTTGGTTCGGGTTCGAACGAACGTCGATACCTGTTGCCGTGATACCAGAGCAACCTGCACAATATGGCGTGTACGCCGTTGCTTCAACTGTCATCGTCTTACCCGAAGCCGGAGCTTGAGTTTGCGTTGTAGACGTAGACTGTTTTGTCACCGGTGCAGACGTTGATGCTTTTGGTTTAGCTGCTGGTGCACTGTTCGCAACCGATGCTGCTTTGGCACCTTTCACAGCGAATTGTTGACCAGGGAAAATGAGATCTGATTTAAGACCGTTCCATGTCATCAATTGATTGACAGAGACACCGTTGTTTGTCGCGATCCGATACAACGTGTCGCCTGATTTAACTGTGTAAGTGTTTGAAGAAGCTGTCGCTTTTGCTTCCGACTTCGCAAGCTTCAACACTTGGTTAGGATAAATCATATTCGAGTTTAAGCTATTTGCTTGTTTGATGTCGTTCACAGATACACCGTTGTTCACGGCGATACGGTACAAAGTATCTCCAGACTGAACCGTGTGTGTTGATGCTGCCGAAGCTGGAGCAGCGACTCCTAAACTAAGGCCAGCGAGTGCCGTTAGTGTCAATAGTGGTTTTTTCATAAGAATATTCCTCCCTTTTCTAACGCTCCCTTACTGTAACACCTCTATATTTCACTGCCGTTACAGGCTGATATGAGAGTGATATCAGTTCAGTTACAGAAGCTTTCAGGGAGATGAGAGGAGTCTGAATTCTTACAATCCAGATAAAAATGGCTTTGTTGAGCCGTTTTCAGCTATACTGATAAGGTGAGAAAGGAGGTTTTAGTCTTTGGAACTATTACTGCTGTATTACATTGTGACTAATTTACTAGCGTTTATGTCATTTTTCATCGATAAACGACGTGCAAAATCCGGGGCTTGGCGTATTTCGGAACAAACGTTGCTCATTCTCGTCTGGATCGGGGGAGCGTTTGGGGCTTATGTCGCGATGCGCCTCTTCCGTCACAAGACGTTGAAGCCGAAGTTTCGGATCGGGGTCCCGGTCGCGATTCTCGTTCACGCCGGGATCACGTCACTTTTCATCTTCTGAGTGGAGCCGGCTATCTTTTCTGCTCCATTATATAGAAGGAACGTGATAAGACGTCTCGTGACAATAGAGATATAAATGTCGGATTAATCATGAATTCATCGGGTTCAAGACTGTCAGCCCGGTGTAATCCCGAAACAAATGTTCAAATATTGAGGTGGGATGAAGATGTTGGAACAAAGTTCACTTCAGAGCGTGGAATCGTCAACAGGCGCGGTCATGACAGCTATGATCCATGTGACCGATCACTTCCACGCCTTTATAGTGAGGGCAGGTCGCGTCGACTTGATGGTCAACGGGGACCGTCATGGTCTCCGCACTGGGTCGGGCCTTTTGTTAGCGCCGGGGCAACTGTATCAAGTCGTTTCGTCCGAAGAAGCGACTCGGTTCGTCGACGTCCGTGTCGATCCATACGACTTGTTCGCGCCGTTGCTTGCCGAAAGGTTCGTCACGCCGTTCATGACGGGGGCGACATTGCCCCTAAAACTCCTCACGCCGACCGAGCGCGCGGAGAAGGCCGTGTTAGACACGATCGACAAGGTATCCCGAAGTTTACATGGCGACTCATCGTTCGCCCTCTTAGATGCCACGCTCCAGATGGCGGTCGTCTGGCGTTACTGGATTCAACAGACAAACGAGCAATCGAGACTCGTCGGTCAAGACCGGATGAAGGCGATGCTCGCTTATATCCATGAACATGTGACGGAGCGCGTGACGCTCGAACAGATTGCCGAGGCCGGTGGCTTGAGCCGGGCGGAATGTTGCCGCTATTTCACGAAGTGGACCGCCACGAGCCCGCTCGCCTATGCGTGTGACGTCCGCATGGAAGCAGCGGCGCATCAGTTACAAGAGACGACGGAGTCGGTCGCCGCAATAGCGAGTCACTACGGCTACACGAGCGTCAGTCACTTCGTCCAGACGTTCAAGAAAGTACATAAGGTCACCCCGCTCGTCTACCGCAAGGGCAAGAAGACCAAGTGAAGAGGAAATGAAAACAGGAGTCTGGCCGCCGAGTTTCGATGGCTAGACTCCTTCTTTTTGCGTTCTCGATGGACGAGAGACGATGTCATTCCTCATGCACGACCGACACGATGACATTTCCAACTTTCTGACCGGCGTCCACATAGCGGTGCGCTGCGACGATTTCCTCCATCGGATAGATCGAATCGATGACGGCCTTCAGGTCTCCGGCTTCAAACATCTGATTCAGCAGGCTCAGATCTTCTTTCCGTTCGCTTGCTACTCCCTGTCCGGCAACCGAACTGAACCGGCCTGTTTCCCCGACATGTTTACGAGCCATCCGTTTATCGATTTTCCCTGCCGCGTCAAACACAGCGTCGTACGTTGTCAGTTCGCTGTCATAGCCCTCTTTTGTATAATCGATGACTACGTCTGCGCCAAGGCTTTTGACCAATTCGAAGTTTCGTTCGCGACAGACAGCTGTCACGTGAGCACCGAAATGTTTGGCGATCTGTACCGCGATGGAGCCGACCGCCCCTGAAGCTCCGTAAATCAATACGGACTTCGCCTGTTCGATGTTCACCTTACGCAAAAAATGAAGGGCTGTCGTTCCACCGAACGGAAGACTGGCTGCTTCTGAAAAGCTTGCGTGTTGAGGCATGAGCTCGACACATTTCGTCTCTTTGATACATGCATATTCGGCATAGCCGCCAAATCGCATCCCGGTCAGCGCATAGACACGATCTCCCACCTTGAAGTGTTGCACACGTCGGCCCGTCTCGACCACTTCACCTGCTAGGACGACACCTAAGACAGGCTGTCTCGGCGCTTTGAAGCCGACGACGACCCGCATCGGCAACTTGCCTGCTGCCGGTACATCTAACGCACGAAGCCGGCGGTCCCCGGATTGAACGGCTGATGCGTGTACTTTAATTAGCAGTTCGGTTGCTTTCGGCACAGGCTTTTCGATCTCTTGAAGCTGTAACACATCCGGCGGACCATATGCGGTACAAATCACTGCTCTCATCGTGTACCTCCTCACAAGTCGCTTGTCTTTTAGCGGGCGGTCCAACCACCGTCTGCTTTCAAGACGTCCCCGTTGACGAAGCTTGAGTCACTTGAAGCGAGGAACAACGCGGCGCTTGCGATTTGGTCCGGTTCGCCAATCGGTGCTTCTCCTGCCGCTTGAATGGCGCGCATCCCGAGCTCGCTCGGCGCCGTGATCGTCGCCCCGATGTTCGTATTGACCCCGCCTGGTGCGATGGCGTTGGCCCGAATCTTGCCGAACGTGCCATACGTCGCGGCGATGTTTTTCGTGAGACCGATGAGCGCATGTTTTGATGCGACGTACGCGGCCCCGCCTCGTGTCCCGAACAAGCCGCCGACCGAGGCGATGTTGATGATGACCCCGCCCGAATCTTGCGTCTCCATCACGTTGATGGCGGCCCGGGCGATCTTCATCGGACCGGTCAAGTTGACCGCGATGACACGGTCCCACACGTCGTCGGTCACTTCACCGACCGTCATGAAGTTGTCCATGATGCCGGCATTGTTCACCAAAATATCGAGTGAGCCGAACTGGCTCGTCGCCGTCGCGACCATGTTGTCGATGTCCGCTTGCTTCGTCACGTTCGCGGCGATACCGACCGCTTCCCCGCCGGACGACTTGATCTCACTTGCGACCGCCTCGACCGTATCCCCGTTCATATCGACGGCGACGATGCGAGCACCTTCCGCGGCGTATAGCTTGGCGATGGCCCGCCCCATTCCAGAACCGGCACCGGTCACGAGCGCTGTCTTGCCTGATAGTTTCACACAGCATTCCTCCTTGGCTAAGTAGAAGACGACACAGCAAAACGACAAGTGCGGACTGGACACGTGTCAGTAATCTATACCCGAATTTTAAGTGACCTGCATGCTGTTGATGGAAGAATGTTCTTCTTTTCGTACGATATCTCCTTTACAATGAAAGGAATACATATATTGGGATTTGAGGAAGGATTGATGACTTGGGACGATATGATGCTGAAGTGATCGGTAGCGGGTCTCCGCTTTTGTTTCTACCGGCTGGGGGGTTCTCGGGGAACGAGGGACTGACGCTCGCCGAGGCGCTTGCCGACGACTTCGAGGTCCATCTGCTCGATCTGCCAGGGTTCGGTCGCAGCGAAGGACTCAAAGGGAGAGTCACTTCTTTGGAATTAGCGGATTGGGTGAACGGCTATATCGTGGAAGCAGGACTCGGCCTTGTCCATGTGAGCGGTCACTCGCTCGGGGGCGCGGTCGCCCTCGCGTTTGCCGCCCATTACCCTGAAAAGCTGGAACGGCTCGTCTTGCTCGACGCCGGACATAAGCCGTTCCCGCGTGTCCCACTGCAAGAATATGGCGCGTTTGGACTCGTCGTGCCGCTCTTGAACGTGATCTACCGCATGCTTAAGCCGACAGCCGTCCGGAAAATCGAGGCGAAATTCATAACGGACAAAGCGGCAGAATCGATTTCAGAGGAACAGTTCAAAGCGTTCTGCACGCAGACGGGGTTACCTGAGCGGGACGAAGTACGCCGGGCCTTGGATGCTCCTGCCAAACTAGGTCCCGGTGGAATGAACTTACTGTTCGGCTACTATAACTTGGACATGAGCCAGCTCATGAGGATGCTCCGCGTACCGACGCTTCTCGTCTACGCCGACTTTATCGGCGTGGACACGAAAGAAGCTGAATTGACGAAGTCTGCCGTTGCGAATCTTCAGCAAGATCGACCTCCAGTCACCTATCAGTCCGTTCCTGGAGGTCACTTCGTTCATTGGAGTCCGGAGTTTCCGTTCGAGCGGGTGCGTCAGTTTTTATTATCAACACAAGGAGCGAGTTCTTATGAAGCGTAATCAACAGCTTGTGCTCATCATCGTCGTTGTGTTGCTACTCTCTGCCGGGATTGTCTGGCAAGTGGAATCGACCGAGCAACCCGAATTATCAGCGACGGCCGAGCCCATCCTGGTCCATCAGGTCGCTGACCCTGAAATGACAATCCGTTTCTTCACAGAACGCTACTCAACGGACGATTTGAGCGATGAACTGTTCATCGAAGGCATCGGCTTGGAGATCACCATCGACGACCGTGTCGAATCGGTCACGTCCCGCTCGCTGTCAGAAGACGGGCTCACCTGGTCGGTCGACGGACGGACGTGCGGGGATGAGCCAGACTGTGTTCCGTTTGATATCTTATATGGGATGAATCATGGGACGACGACACGTGTCGTCGTCGAGTTGGACGGGGACCGCTTCGAGCCGGAATTAATGAAAACGAAAGCCGGGAATGACGTCTGGTTCGTCGTCGTCGACCAAATCGAATCGATTGACGCCATCACGGGTTATGACGCCTCGGGTGACGTCGTGTATCGCTATCCTCAATGAAAAAGAGATTCGGGGAGTAGTCCCCAAATCTCTTAACGTTCACAGGCGATCCCGTCTCTATCACGGTCTTTCCCAATGTTTGCTTGGTAGAGTGCCGCGTTGACGAGCGGCTTATACTGCGTCTTGCCGCCTTTGTTTTTAATGGTCTTGTTTTTCGCGACACCGCCTTTGTATGTCTTGTTGAGCTCGGTACAGTTTTTAAACTTTTTGGCAGCGGCATCAGCCGGATTCGCAGGAGCGAGGCTCAGCGTAAACAAAGCAAGACAGGCCACAGTTGCACGAAGCAGTTTCTTCATTCTTATTTCCTCCAAATTAGCAGACGATACG
The DNA here is from genome assembly GCF_001766415.1 of Exiguobacterium aurantiacum. Lineage (GTDB taxonomy): Bacteria > Bacillota > Bacilli > Exiguobacteriales > Exiguobacteriaceae > Exiguobacterium > Exiguobacterium aurantiacum_A. The sequence goes on from NZ_MKXO01000001.1 coordinate 395,080, forward strand.
TCTAGCAGTTTTCATCATTATACGGTTGATTACGAGCAATATACCTCTTTTGGAAATGTCATGACGGAAGAAAGGAAGTATTACATTATGGACTTATTCATATTGATGCAAGAGCGCGCAGTACCTCTGCTCGTGCTCACATTTTTCTTGGTACTGAATCTTGCATTCCTAATAGGGGTTTGGAAGAAACGGATCAACTTCTCAAAACTTTTTTTGCTGTTCGCCAGCTCACTCGCTGTGGTTCTCATGATTTCATCCGTCATGCTCATCACATTTACGTTATTCGTCGGCTATAATCAGTGACTTTTGCAAATTCCTATTGCCGCAACATCTGTAGAAGGAATAAACCCACCTCTTTTTTTTGAAAGAGGTGGGTTTATTTATGGAAAATTATTTTGTCGCTTCGTATTCCAACGCTTCCCCGTTCGTCTCGATGACGTGCTTATACCAATCGAACGAGTCTTTCTTCATCCGCTCCATCGAGCCGTTGCCTTCATTGTCACGGTCGACGTAAATCATACCATACCGCTTCTTCATCTCGCCCGTCGTGAACGAGACGATGTCGATGATGCCCCACGGCGTGTAGCCGATCAAGTCGACGCCGTCATAGACGACCGCTTGTTTGAGCTGCTCGATGTGGGCCTTCAAGTAATCGATGCGGGCCGCGTCGTGAATCTTCCCGTCAACAATCTCATCGACGGCGCCGAATCCGTTCTCGACGATGAAGAGCGGAATCTGATAGCGGTCATACAACCGGTTAAGCACGTAGCGGAGACCGACCGGGTCGATTGCCCAACCCCAGTCGCTCGACTTGATGTACGGGTTCTCGACGCCGTTCGGCAGACCGCCGTTGACGATGTCGCCGCTGTTGTCGGCGACGACGTCGCTCTTCACGGTTGTCGACATGTAGTAGCTGAAACCGAGATAGTCGACGGTCCCGTTCTTCAAAATCTCTTCGTCCCCTTCAAGGAACGGGATCGTGTAGCCTTCACGCTCGAACTCGTTCAAGGCGTAGCTCGGATAGAATCCGCGTACTTGCACGTCCGGGAAGAAGTAGCGCTGGCGCATCATCTCCTCGGCGAGCATGACGTCGTCCGGGTTCGACGAATATGGATAGATCGGCACGTGCGATACCATCGCCCCGATCTCGAAGTCCGGGTTGATCGCTTTCCCTTTCGCGACGGCGAGCGCGCTCGCGATCAACTCATGGTGACCCGTCTGATACATGACCTCACGGGCGTTCTCGCCTTCCTCGACGATGACGCCTGAGTTCGTCCAGAGGAAGAGCGGGTTGTTGACGTCCATCTTGTTGTTGATCTCGTTGAACGTCATCCAATATTTGACCTTGTCTTTGTAACGGTCGAAACAGACCTCGGCGAAGCGGACGAAATAGTCGACGACGGCCCGGTTGCGGAACCCGCCGTACTCACGGGCGAGGTGGAGCGGCATCTCGAAGTGTGACAACGTGATGATCGGCTCGATGCCGTGCTTCAACAGCTCATCGAACAAGTCATCGTAAAACTTGAGCCCGGCCTCGTTCGGTTCGGCGTCGTCACCGTTCGGGAAGATGCGGCTCCAGCCGATCGACGTCCGGAGACACTTCAAACCCATCTCGGCGAACAAGGCGACGTCTTCTTTATAGCGGTGGTAGAAGTCGATTGCCTCATGGTTCGGATAAAACTCGTCCGGCTCGACCTTGTCCGTGATCCGGCGTGCGACGCCATGGGCGCCTGCTGTCAAGACGTCGACGACGCTCGGGCCTTTGCCGTCGGCGTCCCAGCCGCCTTCAAATTGATGGGCGGCGAGGGCGCCACCCCATAGAAAATCTTTCGGTAATGTCTTCATGTTTATTCCTCCTTATTGATGAACAATCGTGAGCATCGGCTTCGTTGTGTCTGTCTCATCGCTTGGTTGAACGAGTACATCGGCGTAAGTCGAGCTATTCGTCACGATGACTGGTGTGATACTTGATAAGTTATGGGCGGCGATCATGTCGCGATCGAACGTCATCAATACATCGCCCGCTTTGAAGCTGTCCCCATCTTTGACGTGGACAGTGAACGGTTTCCCGTCAAGTGTCACTGTGTCGAGCCCGACGTGAATCAAGAGCTCGATCCCTGAGTTCGAACGCAGTCCAATCGCATGTTTTGTCGGTGCGACCATGACGACCGTCCCATCGAATGGCGCCACAATGTTATTCCCGTTTGGTTCTACGGCGTAACCTTTCCCCATTGCCCCAGAGCCGAACACGTCGTCCGGGACATCACTCAAGGCGATGACTTTCCCTGATAGCGGTGACGTAATCGTTTCTTCTTGGACGACCGTCGCGCTCGCTTCCGCTGTCGCTGGCGTCGCCAATTCTTCATTTGCCTGTTTGGCAGTGTCTTCCCCGAAGCCGAAGATTTGAATCAAGACGACCGGGAGGATGATGGCAATCGCCGTCCCGATCAACAGTCCCCAAATCGATGTCGGCACGTCTTCACTGATTCCGTTCACAAGCGTGAGTGGGCCCGGGAGTCCGGCGTAGGCGAAGTAATAAGGATTGAAGAAACTTGCGACGATGGCACCGACCGCACCCGAGATACATCCGAAGATGAACGGTTTCTTGAAGCGTAGCGTCACCCCGTAGATGGCGGGCTCGGTGATACCGAACAGTCCAGTGATCCCGGCCGACACTCCGACTTTTTTAATTTCTTGGCTCTTCGCTTTCAAAATGACACCGAGAACGGCGCCGACTTGGGCGATGACGGCGATCGTCTGATAGGCTTGGAACGAGTCACGGCCGTATAAGTCGAAGTTGGCGAGCACCATCGGCGTCACACCCCAATGGACCCCTAAGATGACGACGACTTGCCAAAGTCCCCCGATGATGGCGCCAGCGAGCAACGGCGCGTTTTCAGCTAGGAAGTTATAGCCGTTGGCGATCCCGACCGCACCCATCGTCGTGATTGGTCCGATGACGAGGATCGTGAGCGGCACCATGAGCACTAAACTGAAGAACGGCACAAATAGAGGACGAATGACCTCGTTCATATGCCGGTTCAAGAACCGCTCGACGTACGACAAGATCCAGACGAGGAAGAGCGGTGGCAAGACGGAAGACGTGTACGTCGTACCGGACAAGGCAATCCCAAGGAAGCTGATCGCCTCCCCTGACGTGATGCGTGCCGCCATCTCGGCCCATGTCGGACTGACCAAGGCCGCACTTGCCGCGACGGAAATGAACGTGTTCGTCTTGAAGTGTTTTGATGCCGTGATGGCGATAAAGATCGGTAAGAACGTGAACGGTGCCCATGAGATGAAGCTGAACACTTCGTACGTCCCCGTCTCGGCGAAACCTTCGAACAACAATGTCGTTAAAATGAGTACCCCTTGCAAAATCCCGGCTGCCGCTAAAATATAGATGAACGGCGCGAACACCGCGGACATCGTCGCGATGATCCGGTTGAGTATCGTTCCTTTTTGGTCCGCCTCCGTTTCAGTGCCTTCGATTTTTACGAGCTGCGTGAACTCCTCGAACACTTCTCCGACGTGCTGTCCGATAACGACTTGGAACTGTCCGCCCGTCTCGACGACCGTGATGACGCCTGGCATCGCCATGACACGCTCTTTCGCCTGCGGGTTTGACCGCTTCAAGACGAGACGAAGCCGTGTCGCACACCGGGCTGCGTTGATGATGTTGTCTTCCCCGCCGACAGCCTCCAAGATGTCCTTGGCGAGTTTTGAATAATCCCGAACTTTACTCAAGTGAATACCCTCCTTTTTTCATAACGCTTACATTTTGTACACCCTTACTATAATTGTACCGGTACAATTAATAAATAGCGATACAATAAAAAAGTTTGTGAACGTTTAGCAAACATGTGTGTGGTATAATGAAGGCAACATTTTCAAGTAGATGAGGGATGAACGTGCTAAAATACCAACAGATTGCAGCAGAGATCGAACAGTACATCAATCAACATGATTTGAAACAAGGCGATAAACTTCCCGTGCTCGAACAGTTGATGAGCCAATATGCCGTCAGTAAGAGCACGGTGACGAAAGCGCTCGAACTGCTCGAACGGCGTGGGGTAGTCTTCCAACTTCGCGGGAGCGGCATCTTCGTCCGGCGTCATAACCGCCCGGGCTACATGAGCCTGTTCTCGACGCAAGGGTTCAAGAGCAATCTCGGCGACCGCGTCTTGACGTCGGACGTGCTCGACGTCTCGGTCACAAAACCTGACGAGACAGTTGCGCAGAACCTCGGGATCGACGTGACGGACGACGTCTATCACGTCGAACGGGTCCGCTTCGTCGATGGCGAGGTGCTTTGTCACGAGGAGTCGTATTACGTGAAGCAAATCGTCCCGTATTTGAACCGGGAGATCGTTGCCGACTCGATCTTCGATTATGTCCAGAGCGCGCTCGGCGTCACGATCGGCTTCTCCGACATGTACATGCAGGTCGGTCGGTTGAACGCGACGGAAGCCGGATACCTCGGCTTGCAGGCGGACGACCCGACGCTTCGCATCGAGACGATCTTTCATCTCACGAACGGGAAGCCGTTCGACTACTCCCGCATCACCTATCATTATGAGCACTCGCAGTTCGTCGTTCAGGCGAACGGACCTTATATGTGAAAACACCGCTCCTACGCGAATTTGCGTGGAGCGGTGTTTGTGTGGGGTTCAGATGAGCGGTTTACGTTTCAAATCCAGTAACGTATCATCCGTTTTGTAAAGCAATTCGTTGAATCGTTCTGAACCATGCGCTTCGATGAACGCTTCTTCGGATGGGAAGATTGGAATAAACCATACCGGTAACACGGTCTGTTCGTCTCCTTCATAGACGAGAAACGATTCATCAAAATAAAACGGTGTCGTCACATAAATCGAGGAGAATTTCAATCGTTTGAAGACGTTCGGGGGGAGTTCAAAATACTCACCGAGTTTGAAAGCGTGATGTGTCTCGAGTGCATGCGTCGTTAATTGCCACAACAACTCAAGCACATCTTCATACGAACGTTTTTGCTTAAAACTCAACTGTAACTCTTGATGTGTATGAGTCCCGTCCTCGTTTTGTAGCGTATGCCAATGAAGGCCTAGCGTCGAAATCGTGAACGTATCGGTTATAGGGCTATCATCGAACTGCAAGAACTGCACGGCCTGCTCTAACAAATCCTCTGTTTCGAATTGATTCGTGAATTCTCCACAATGGGATTCTAAATGCTCTAAATAATTCATTATGTTTCCAACTTTCCTCATAGATTCTTACTTTACTATGGGTCCCTGTTCTCTATTCACCCAATCCATAATAAACCTCTCTTGGTGGCTGTTCAATGTTGGAAGTTCATGGCGTGAGAAAAAACGATGCTCGTGACTCTCTTCTCCTTCCTGCGTAAGTTCTCCTGAAAATCCCGTCGCATGAAAAATGATTTGAACACTAAAGACTTGATCTCCATTTTCATAAGAAGCATATCCTTCTTTTCCTGAATAAAGCCCAAACAAGCTTAGTTGACTGACTGTAAGACCCGTTTCTTCAAATGTTTCGCGTTGTGCTGCGCTCTCGAATGTTTCACCAGGTTCCATGACACCACCCGGGATTCCCCAAACGTCATGATCTTTACGATGCTGAAGCAAAATTTGATTATTGTGCTCGATTATGACGCCACAACCGACCGTCATTAATAGGTTAGTTCCAATGAGGTCCCGCATGTCCTGTATGTAGTTCAATCCATTTCCTCTTTTCATTATGAATTTCAAAACCGCTTAATCACTCCGTTCACATGGTCGAGAAAGTGATACACGTCGTGCGCATCATGCGCCAGTGCGAAGTTTCCGAAGATATGAGGATGATACTCTCCCATGAACGTTTCAAGTGTCTGTACAGATGTAGGGGATGAGAGGGACTGCCAAAACCCGCTTGCTTTCAGATTGCCGAGCTGGGGCAGCAGCTTGTCTTCAATCAACTTCTTCCAGTCGTCATCATGAAGCGTCAATCGATACACTTTCTCCCTCGGGCCGAACGTTCCTCCGAGACAGAACGTCAACTCGATTGGAAACACACCCTTTGTCACGTGGTGAAAGAACGTCTCATAATCCGCTGTGTCAATCGACTCAACGGATTCGATTGTCGTCCCTTGGAGTGCCAGTCCCTCACGGTAATAGCTCACCAGCAAATCCGTTTCATTTGAGAACGTGACGACGCCTTGGCGATGTTCGTCACGGGAAAGTGTCAGCCATGGTTCAATCTCCTCACGATTGCGAACAATCCCGGATGTGACAGACTCCTCTTCTAAGCGTTCAAACGAGAAACGATGTCTCTTTGGCAACAGTACCTTTGTTTTCCGCTCCACGCGTAACGGGAACTCTGCGTCGGCGAGATGTCGGTAAATTAGGCGATTTGCTTCTCCCTCTTTGAATGCATGGCTCGGTAAAATCAGCATCTCTTTCTGATGATAGAGGATTCGACAAAGTTTCAAGTCCGGCTCGTTCGCATAATCCGTAAAATAAGTCGCGAGCATGTATGCCTCCTCAGGCAAACGTCGCTCTAACTCCGTCCATCCGTATAGCTCCACGATGTCCGGTAACCCGTTTTCATCGGTGATAGCGTCCCAAAATGCGTTCCAGTTCATCCCATAATGCGAAGGGAAATGGAACCGTTCTTTTAACAAATTATGCAACTCGGTTTCCGTCGCGATGTTTGAGACGTCTAGCGTCACACGGGTGATTTGGTCTCTCTGTTTACACACCTCAATCGGATGCATCCAGACATACACCGTCTCAACGACCCCAGATGATGCGGCATCGACATAGACGTCTCGCGTGAACGGATGCAAGATGAGGTAACGTAGTATCGTTACATCGGTAAAACCCTTATCGATCTGTATGTCATCCGAATGAAATGAAAAGATGTCAGCATCTTGTCGACGAATCGAGCGATACACCTCATCAAGCCTTTGATCATAGACTTGGTCGAATTCATAACGGTCGATTTTCCATAACGTCCCATCGTTCGAACGTGATAATCTTTCCGTCTTTTGTTCAAATTTATCCGTGTCCACTGCGTGTCGACGCACAAATAAAGCCGTGGTCGCGTCAACTTCACGTAACCACGGACGTTTCACATTCATCTTTTCCATCGCCTCCGGTAAAAAAGATAACCGAGCGGGAGTCCCGTCAACAACGCGAGTCCAATCATCCGAAAAGATTTCGGCTCTATCGTCTGAACGTCACCTGAACCACCAGTAAGGGCATCCTCCACAGAACCTTGATTGTTTGAACGTGTCTCGGCCAAGAGTTTCTGATACATCTCGAGCGTGATCGTGTCTCCGTCGATGAACCGTTTCGCATCGGTCGTCAAGGCGGTCAACGTCTCCCCATCATAGTCAAACCAGGCGTTCTCGCGCGCGGAATGGACCAATGTACCGGACACATCAGCTAAGGCAATGGCCAACTCGTCACCATACCCGAACGTGGAGAAGGCGAAGAGGCCCGGTTCTTGCTCGTACGTCCCGATGACATTTCTCGGCTCCCCATCTTGTAGGACGGCCGACACGTACTCGTCACTCGGAACGAACGTACACATTTCGTCCGACGAATAACAGGATTGCGCGGCAATCAATACTTCATGGAGCGGACCGAACGAGACGGTGCGACTTTCCGTCAAGTGATAGTTACTCGGGTCGTCTCCTTCGATATGGTCGAGGACGATCGACTCGAAATGTTCTTCAGCGAAACGCTCCGCGGATCGTTCTGTCGGCGCCGCCGCTGCCGACGTAGCACCGAGCGTGAAGACCCCGGCTAAAGCGAATGTTGTGATCAGGCGGAACATGTTTCTTTCTCCTTTCAACCGACAGACATTTGTTTTAGGAATGACGCATCAATCCGAATCAGTTCCGCATGTGGATGTTTTTGGCGCTCGATGATTCGGCCAAACCGTTTTGAGGCGACGAATCGATTCGACTCGTGAATCGACGCCAGGCGCACGAGTGCGAGGCGCAACTGCTTACGACCGTCACTCATCCGAAGGTGATCGACTTTATTATCAGCATCTAGGCGATTGATGAACAGCTCGACTTTACACTCTTCCTTCACCAAATAGGATACCAGATAAGCGGCCTGTTGAATCAACTCTTCGTAACGGGCGTGGAGACCATTCCCGAGCGGACCGCTCAAGTCAAGCATCAATGTGAACGTATCGAGGTTTTGGCGCTCATATACTTTCGCCTGTAGCTTCCCTGTCTTGGCTGTAGCGACCCAGTCAATTTGTTTCACCGGCTCTTGCTCATATTGTTTTGAGCTTTGGATCATCAACGGGTCGTGGAGCGGTGAATGTTTGACGAGTCGATCCCCCATCCGCAACATGCGCGAGTCCAACCTGTTCCGTTTCGTGATGGACGGGAGGATGGTCCACGATGGAAGCGTGAGCGCATGGTCCGTGACGAAGATGGTGCCGAGCCAAAACGGGAGCCTAAATTGAAGAATGCATTCTTCGACTTGAACGGGCCCGCGCTTTGTCGCATGGATTGGAAGCGAATAGGTCGATTCATCGCAAAGTTGAATGACACGCACGCGCTGATCCTCATCAAACGTCAAGCCGTGTCCCGTGACCAATCGCACCGACGTCGGAATCCCGAATTCTTCGAGACGCTCGACAGCTGTCACATCCATCCTTAGAGAGACACAATCATTCACGAACAACAACTGTTCTTTTTGATAGAAAGACAAACTCGTCGCCTCGACAATCGTTTTCGTCAACCATTTACGGATAACCATCAGTCCTAGAACGGCACCACATAGATAAGCGAGCGGCCAAACGTATGGGAACCAAACAAACAAGACAAGCATTCCGGTATAGGCCGACCATAGCTTATCGTCTAAGAAGGAAGGTGTGCTAACTTCGACCTGTCGCATCTTCACACCTTCTCGACCGGTACATCGACTCGTTCTAGTACATCAGCGAGGACTTCTCGTTTTGTCGACTTCACGTCCCCTTCGAGCATGAGTGTCAATCGGTGTGATAGGACGTGTAGCGCGACGGCTTGGACATCTTCTGGGGTCACGAATTGACGATTTTCGATATAAGCGTAAGCTTGAGACGCCTTGACGAGGGCGAGTGTCGCGCGTGGACTGGCCCCGACTTCGACGAGCGGATGATTCCGTGTCTCTTGGATGAGGGCAAGTAGATATGTCACGACATCGTCATGAAGTCGGATTTCCTCGACTTCTTGTTGCGCTGTCAAGAACGCCTCGTTTGTCATGAGCGCATGGACGACGTGCCGAGTTTTTGAAATCGTCTGTAAAATCAATTGACGCTCCTCGCCCGCTTCGGGGTACCCGACTTGAAGAGACATCAAGAAGCGGTCGAGTTGTGCGTCTGGCAAGGCGAACGTCCCTGCCGACTCGATCGGGTTTTGCGTCGCGATGACGAAGAACGGTTCCGGCAGTTGATACGTGACCCCGCCGATCGAGACTTGACGCTCCTCCATCGCCTCGAGTAATGCCGACTGTGTCCTTGGTACGGCCCGGTTCACTTCATCAATCAACAAAATGTTGGTGAAGATTGGTCCCGTCCGATTTTCGAACGTCTGTGTTTGGATGTTAAAGAAATCTGATCCGATGATGTCTGACGGTAGTAAATCGGCCGTGAACTGGATTCGTGTGAACTCGGCCTCAAAGCTCTTCGCGATGCTTTTGGCGAGCAGCGTCTTCCCGGTACCCGGCACGTCTTCAAGCAGAATGTGCCCGTTCGCGAGTAACGCCGTGCAACAGAGGCGCGTGATTTCAGGTTTCCCGAGATAAATCTGGTCTAATTGTTCCAATACGCGTTTGATGGTCATGGGGTAGACTCCTTTTCTAAGCGAAGTAAATAGGCATCAAGCTGTTGTTTGAACGTTTGTTCACGTTGCGGGGTGATGGCGACTTTGTCATAACGAATCTCTAAATAGCTCAAAAGTGAGGCGTCGAGCTCGATGCGGCTCGCCCAGGCGGATAACGTCTCGAAAGGTCGTCGTCGTTGTTGCGACGGCAGCGCTTGTTCGAATAGAATCAGATGTTGCCGTAACGGAGAATCCGGCAGTGGATGAGCGGGGCGTTTTGCCTGTTCGAACATTTCGTCTGGATCTTGCTTTGAGTTGATCCTTTCGTCTGTCGGAACGGCTTCCCTCTCCTTTTCGTTGAAGCGACGTCTACGCCACATCCATATGCCAATCAAAAGAAGGATTGCGCTCAAAATGTAAGGTAACAGGGAAAGGCGATCGGAATCGCTTGTAGATGGTTTACCGTATGACGGAGACGAGTCATTCTCATCTTCCCTTGGTGTGCCGCCTTCATCATCTGATGGCCCAATAATCGCTCCTGCTTCAGAAATACCTTGCCCGGGATCTGCTTCACTACCATCTCCACACCAAATATCCGTATCGACAACCTCAATGAACCCAAACAACTTTCGCTTGTCGTGACAGTCCGTGACCCAACTCGTGATTTCACTCCCTGAGATATCCAACCCTTTGTAATACGTATAAGCGAGTTGACCAGAGAATGAAAAGAGAGCGACCAACATAAAGGAAATCAAGACTGCTGACACAAAAAGAAACTTGGCTTTTCTCATGCGATGATCCGTACATGCCTATTTAGATTGGACTGCATCTCATTCAACGGCTCCTTCCATTAGGTAATACCATTTAATCCTTTTTTTGGAAAATGGTTTTGAAAGAATTATAGCATATGGATTAATGGAATATTCAGTTTTTTAACAAAAAAAGTTGCTCGCTTATTGTACGAGCAACCAGACTTCTCCAGTATAAATATCATCCTCATCTTGAATCCGCTCGTGGAACCGATGCACCTCGACATCCGCTGAGGCTACGAGCTTTTGTTGAAACACATCATCTAAGGGCAAGGGCGTCCATGTCTGATCCGGTGAGTCACGTTTCATAAACACCTTCAATCGTGCATCATTTTCAAACACGAGGAGTTCGGACTGCCAAATCGTCGGAAGGTCCAACAAGACGACGACCCGGTTCCGCTCCTCTTCTCGGAGACGCACGAGACGGGAGGGCCCCTCCATCATCGCCTCGATGACCGCATATTGAATCCGGCTGTTCTCCTGTACCGATAGTAAGAACGGTTGATCGATTGGGATTTTGTTGTGCCAATACCCGTCGTGAAACGTCGTCGGGAACGAATGGGTCTGTTCGTCGACATACATGCGCAACCGTTTCAGTCTTCGTCTGACACCGCGTACTTTCGCCCGTCTCCTCAAGACGTTGTCCCTAGTACAGCGTCGATTTGCCGCTGGTGATGTCGGTCATGTTCGATGAACTCGGTGACGATATAGGCAATCGTATACGGGACACCTTGATGCGGGCAATGAGTCGCTCCGTTCGCCGTCGTCTGCGAAGTCAGCGTCTCTTGACTAAGTGACGTTAGCGCTTCTACGAGCGAACTCCGACTCGTTTTGGCTAATTGGAGCACGTTTTCTCCCGAGAGACGTTTTGCTTTTTGGGTCGCTCGCGCGTTAAACGAGTCGAACTCAGGGAAGATCATCCCTTCCCCGTCCTTGACGGCCGGGATGATGACGCTCAACAGATGGTTGTCCCAATGGGCGATGTGAAGTACGATCGTTTTGATTGACCATTTGTTGGTCGAAATCGAGCTCTCCCACGTCGTTTCATCCAATTCCGTTAGCGTGTTAAGCCATTTTGTATAGGATGCAAACTCGTCGATGACGTTTGAAGTGTTCGTCATGAAAGTGTCCTCCTTCGGTTATAAGCTAAGAAAATTGTATCATGTTCCGGCCGCCCAGCTCTGAGCTTCGTCAATCAAGGAATGCTTGGTGGGGGTGATTGAGCCTCACTTATGCATCCAAAGGGATAGACCTCTTCTTATTGGTTTGAGGAGTCATCCCGTCGATTGAAATTGAACCGTAAGTTACCGCCACGCCTTGTGGTGACGGGACCATAGAAAGAGGGAACGTATCCAACCAGTCCGCTGATGTCGGAAACGTATCAGGTGCCCAATCGAGCTCAAGTTCGTGCCCGGCAAGCGCGTACGAGAATGGCATGTGGCGATACACGTCAACGAGCAGTCGTTCGATTTTCTGTGTGAACACGGGTCTCGATGCAGGGTGTGAAACGACATCATTCCACTTTATATCGATGAGAATCCCGACATAGGTGTCCATCTCTTGAAGGGACACGGTCATCGTCATGTCCACGTCTCCAAAATAGTTGCTTTGTAAATGGATAGATCCGTAATGCCCGATCTGAGCAAAGTCGGTATCTGTCGTTGTCGTCCAACTAGTGCCTGCCTCATCCTGACTGTATGTCACGTTTATGATTTCGCCACCGCTACTTAACAGTTCCGCACATACATTTTGAGCAAGTTCAGGTAACAGATAATGGCTCGGATAAGCCATCCCGATGGAAATGAATCCGCCTGCTTGATCCATTCAAACACCCCCTTTGTTTCATCATACAAAAAAGCGGCACCGTATACACGGTACCGCCCCATCTTATAGCCAGACTGGTAAAGAAAAGAAAACCAAGAACAATACGGTCAAGACACCGACGACCGGACTGAGCGAGCGATAGCCCTTCTTGAACAAGACGATCATCGTATAGGCGATGAAGCCGAGCCCGATGCCATCGACGATGGAGTACGTGAACGGGATCATGATAATGACGAGGATCGCCGGGAAGGCCTGCTCCCAATTGTCGAGCGGCAGATGCTTCACGTTCTGGAACATCATCATGCCGATGATGATCAAGACCGGCGCGATCGCCGTCACCGGAATGATCGCGAACAGCGGCAAGAGCAAGAGCGAGACGACGTAAAGACCTGACGTCACGAACGACGAGATGCCGCCGCGTGCGCCGACCGAGATGCCGGCCGCGACCTCGACCGTCGAGACGGTCGGGCTCGAGCCGAACATGGCACCCGCCATCGTCGACAACCCTTGGGCGATCAAACCTTTCGGGGCTTGATCGTCCTTTCCGATCGCCCGCGTCTGATTCTGGATCAGGCTGATGTTCTCGATCAACAAGACGAGCGTCAACACGCCGACCGCGATCAGGAAGATCGGTGATGTCGACTGCGCGAACGACACGTTGCCGAACACGGTCCCGAACGACTCGAAGAACGGTGTGAGCGCGAACTCACCTGTCCAGTCGAGCGTGCCCGTGACAGCGCTCAAACCGACACCGAACGCGATCGTCCAGAGGAAGCTGCTCGGTCCCATCTTCAAGAACAAAAGAATCGCGACGAATAGCGTCAGGAACGCGACCTGCACCGGTCGCTCCCCGAGGTCTCCGATGTGGAGCAGTGCCCCACCACCGCCCGAGACGATCCCTGCCGCTTCGAGCCCGATCAAGATGAGGAACAGGCCGAGCCCGACCGTCAGTCCGTCATGAATGATCGGCGGGAACGCGTTCGCGAGTTTCCTCGCCACTTTTGTCACCGTCATGAGGACGACAAGCGCCCCCGAGACGAGCGAGACGGCGAGCGCACTCTGCCAGCTCAGTCCCATCTGCAGGACGAGCGTGTACGTGAATAACGCATTGATGCCCATACCAGGTAGGAGCAACAACGGTAAGTTGAACAGTCCCGCGATGAACGTCCCGATGATGCTTGTCAAAATCGCTCCGACGAGCGCTCCCTCGAACGGGAGTCCGGCTTGTGTCAAGATTGCCGCATGTACGGCCGGGATGTATGCTGTCGCCAGAAAGTTCAGCACGCCCCCGTATGTTTCTGTTTTCCATTCTGTTTGTTTTGCCATAGGAATCAATCCTTTGTTGGCACCCTCACCCACCCATGTGGTTACACACGAGACTCATTATATCCTGTCTGACTTCAGACATGCAACACTATCGTAGTTCAATTCCACCTTTGGACCCAGTGTTGAGACGACTCCATCTAAAGGTTTATTTTATAAAATAAGAACAAACGTTCTTATTTTCAGCATCTATTTTAGTCGGAATCTGCTATAATGAAGAGGCAGGTTAACGCAGCAATAGTGGGGTCAGCCGCCAAGTCCACAATGGAGGAAGGCGGTGGTGCGGATGGAACAACTATGGACCTGGGTCGGCGATTACGTAATCGTCCCGATCCTCGCTCCGATCATTGTTCACTTGGTAATCCACCAAACATCCGATCGTGCAACGTCTGAACGCACAAAAAAATGACCCCCTCGGCGCAATGAGATGGGTCACTTTCTGATTCACTAACCATTGTGGCGGCTGGGCCACTCTTGAAGTGGTAGCCTGTAAGCCAGAGGCCGGTGTATCGAGCACCGGTCTCTTTCTACTTGCATCATACCATATCTGTTCCCGGTTTTCAGTATTAGAAACACGAAAACGATGAATTTGACGTGACGAACACCGGGTGATTTAACCCGGTGTTTTCATATCTTCTTCTACCGTGTAGCGGGAGAACCATTTCAACATGGCATCCGCCTCTTGTTTCGGGATATCCTCGATCATTTCATTCGATAAGACACCACGAGTCGAGAACAGGACGTTGCATACATCGAAACGGCGCTGAAGCGGCGTCTGTGTCACTTGGACCTGTTCGATCCGCGGCTTGTCCGTCAAAAATGAGTGGACGTTGAACGCACCGGTCCGGAGCTCGACGAAGCGACCGTTCCGAGCGTAGCGCGTCGTCATATAGCTCAACAGGCGGCCGCCGATGATGATGGCCCACAGCAGGACGAGCCACCAGGCGTAATCGCGGAAGAAATAGAGGACGACACCACTGATGATGAGACCGAACCAACTGATCCGCATCAGCTTGATCCAAAGCGACCGTGTCGGTAAACGATGGAGCGTGTCGGCCCATGTGAACTGGTTGAAGTGCTCGTTCAGCACGGCCATCGCCTTGTCCCGTTTGACGAACGGGAGGATGGTCGATGACTCGTCTTTCAACTCGTCCATCGTGCCCGCAGCGACGAGCTCGACGCCGACGATGTTGAACCAGCGCCGGATGAACGTCTCTTTGATGCGGATCGCTTGAATCTTCTCGTACGGGATCTCTTTCGCCGAGCGGTTCAAGAGCCCTTTCTCGACACGGATCCGGTCCCCTCTTCGTTCGAGTTGGAAGTTCCCATATTTCAAGAAGTTGATGACCATGCCGATGATGACAGACAGGAACAAGACAGTAAGGACAAGCACGCCGATGGCGATGATCGAGGCGCTGATGACCCACTCCCCGACTTGGTCGAACGTCCCATCAAGGTTGATGAAGTCATCGATCGAGGACACGACCGTCGAGGCGACCGGGAAGATGGCGAATACCGACAGTGACGTCAGCGAGGCGATGATGATCTCGCGGGTCGAGATGGCATACAACAAACGGCTCGCTGGTTTTTCAATCGCCACCGGTGCAGATGTCGTGTCTGTCTCCTCTTCCACGGGTAAGTCCGTTTCAGTCTTCCGATGACGGACCTGGTCGAGGATGTCCTCGAGCCGCTTCGCCTCGTTCGGGAAGACGCCGGCCAGTTTGAACGAGGCGTCATCGCTGTTCGCGTTCGTGTCGAATGTCAACTCGACGACACTGAGCAGACGGTAAAGGAACGGGCTGTTCGAATGGACGCTCTGGATCTTATAGAGCGGGAGCGACTTCTCTTTTTTGATCCAGTTCCCGTCGATGATATACATCGTCTTGTCGTCCAAGGCGTAACGGAAATTGCGCCAGCCGAAGAACTTTTGGATCACGTCGAGCAAGAGGAAGAGCAAGATCCCGACGCGCAAGATGATGCCGAACGTCGAGCTCCAATCGTTATTGATCACAAATAGCAGTACGAGCGGGATGATAAATGACTTGATGACCTCTAATACACGTAACAGTAAAACGCGAGTCGGTAGACGATGCCAGGTGAGCGTCGCTTCCGTCATACGACATCCTCCTCCTCGATGCGGGCATAGACTGCGATCTGTTCACGGAGCGTCTTCGCGAACGACTCCTCGATCGCATAGATCTCATGCGACCCGGCCGCAGTGCCGATCGTGATCGTCTGCAGGCCGTACTTCCGGAGCAGCGGTCCTTGTTGGGCGTGGACGTACTGTACTTTCGTCATCGGGATCAACACGTCGTGTGTCGTGATGATGCCGTGGTGCAGACGAATCTCGAGCGGTCGCACGTCATACGTGAAGCGTTCTTGCTTCCACTTTTGGAAGACGACGATGTCGATCACGCTATAGATGAGATCGATGGCGAGCAAGCCATACATCGTATATTGAAGCCATGTCGGCCAGTCGAAATAGAGCGAGGCGACGACGAGACCGCCGGTGATGACGAGCCCGATCAAGTAAAAGATGGCGCTAGACAACCGGAACACGGTCCGTGCTTCGATCGGTAGTTTACCGCTGAGTGATGCTGGTACTGTTTCTATGTCTGACATTGGTATTTCCCCCTATCCGTTCGGACGCTTGTCCGTCTCTCTTTTAGTATACGTCGTTTATTTGAAAAAAGTTTCATTCCGCTACAGGGAAGGTGTTCGAGTGCGCCCGAACGGTCCTTACTCATTCGTGCAGTCTAACTAAAAGTCTTCTTGGAAATGTTCGATGTATCTTGAGTGTCCCAAAATTTTGTAGGATGCACATAAAGCTCCTCAGCTTAGCTTAATTTAATTGAGAACAAATAACATTCATCCGTTTATATGCTGATAAAGACTTTTGAGTTGTTCGCTTATATAGGTGCGCGCAGCGGTATCGTAATAGCGCCAGTGCATACGCATATATAATGAATTAAAAAAAGAAGCGTCCTAAATTTTTATTAGGAAGAATTATCGTCATTCTTATCTGCCAGGCGAAGCTCATCTAGGTCACTGAGCACTACATGTGTCCACTGCTAGAGATTTAATGAGTTGTCTTTCTCGTACATAGATTCAATAATAAAAATCAATCGCTCCTTGGCTAATTAATAAATCGATTTCATGTTCTTTGGAATATGAAAAATCTAGATGAAGTGCAGTATGTAACGAAATATAGGAATTCATCAACGTAGTCCACTTAATCATGACGCGAGCTTCTCTTTATTCTAAATGAACCTTTAGATGAACGACACTCGATAAAAATATCCCATCCAAGGTTTCATCATATCTATAAAACATCGCACAATGCACCATCAATCAAGCGTCGGCAAAACGAAGAATCGCTTCTTTTCTTTAAATGTCAGAACCTCCTCATGACTCTCACCGCTTGCTTTCCACAAAATACGGAGCGTATAGTCACTATCTGAATTCGGTTCAGATCCTAAAAATACAAATTCGTAGTAACTATTTTGCCGCATGTCAATTGGCTCACTTAAAAAGTCTCCAGTCAGTTGAGTGTCATTTTCATAAAAAGACAAGTCGACAATCTCTCCGTCCAATTCGTCCCACGTCAATTCGCCCGCCCATGTCTCCTTTAAAGAATGTGACACGGTATAAATTGCGTTAAACTTTTCATCTTCAGAACTCGCAACGAGCTTTGGCGGGAGTGTCAGTGAAAAGCCCACCCATATCACTAAAAAGAGGCCAATCATTCCTAGTTCAACTTTCAGTTTCTTCACTCCGTCTCCTCCTTTTAACTGATTACCTTTATTCCGTTCGGTAGTCACTTTCCACATTCCTTTTTATCCGGCAAAAAAGCCAAGTCGCATGAGCGGCTTGGCATGTACGTGAAACGTTTAGTCTTCAAAGAACCACTTCTTGCGCGGTTCCACTTTCAAATTGTCGCTATGCTTCTTCATCTCGGTGATGAGGTAGCGTTCGAGTTCGTTCATCGCCTTGACCCAGTTCGTCATCGCCGCGACGAGCGGGACGACGGTCAAGATGAGTTCTTCCTCTTCGTCGCGCATCTTCTCGATCATCAGCTTGGCGAAGTCGAAGTTCTCATGGATCAAGTCTTCCTCGCGGTCGATGATGTGTTCGTTCTCGAGCTCATATGCCGAGAACAAACGCTCATGCCGACGCAGCAAGTGCCGCATATGGCGCAACAGTTCTTCCTCGAGTTGTGGCGGCAGATGTTCGACCGTCAAATAATCGTCGTACAACTTGTCGAGCACGTGGATGGCGGCACTGTTCGTGTCGATCATCTTCGACTTGAGGACGGCCCGACGGTAGATCGGCGTCTTCTTCTCGAGCCAGCGGTTGGCTTTGATCTCTTCTTCGAAGTAATCATACGTCGTCTTCGAACCGCGATGTTTCTTTTTCGTCTCGTCGAGCGATTCGAACGACGAGCGGCCGCCTTCCGTCTCGGAGAACAAGCGGGCAATCCGGACCGCCATTTGAAAGACGGTCGTGATCTCGTCTTCGAGCTTCCGTTCATAGCGCGGTGGGAACAACAACGCGTTGACGAGCAGCGCGACGGTGATCCCCATCATGATGAGCAAGTAACGTTCGCCGGCGAACATAAAGATCGACAGGTCGGACTGGCTCGCCCCTTCCATGATCAAGATCGTCGTCAAGATGACGGTCCGCGTCGTCGACTCGAGGTTCAAGAAGAGCAGGATCGAGATGGCGATGATGATGACGACGCCGATCGCGATCGGTGTCGGGTTCGGTGTCAGCATCAACGAGAACACGGCCAGTAAGGCGCCGATCAAGTTCCCTTTCATCTCCTCTAAAAGCCGGACACCCGTCTGATACACCGACGGCAGCAAGGCGAGCGAGGCCGCGAGTGCAGGGACGACGATTTGTTCAAATTGAAACGCTTCGGCAATAAGTAACACCAGGGCGACAGAAATCCCAGTTTTGATCGTTCTAGCTCCAAATCTCATGCGTTCTCGACACCGGAGTGTCTTCCCCCTTTGTACACGTCATGCAATTTTTTTAGCCGACTTCGGCGTGCGTGAAACATTTGCCCTTCGAACCGGTCGAAGTCAGGTCATTTTGCCCGATTCGAGAGCGCTTCCGTGGTATGATGGCGTTGGATATTTTCTTTAATCTTGATGGGGAGGGGTTTACTTGTCAACCATTGCTTTATTTGGAGGAAGCGGCCGCACGGGGATGCGGATGCTTGAACGATTACTGGAGGACGGACATCACGTCCGCCTATTAACGAGACGACCGCTTCAACCGAGGGACGGTCTTGACGTCATCATCGGCGACGCCACCGACCAGGAAGCCGTCATTGAAACGATACAACGTGCTGACGTCGTCATGTCAGCGCTCGGCACCGACAAACAAAACGTCTTGTCGCGCTTCACCCCGCTCGTCATCGCGGCGATGCAACAGGCAGGACTCAAACGCATCTTGATCGTCGGAACAGCCGGCATTTTACGGGCACACGACTCGGACAACTATCGCTTCGAGACGCGTGAGTCGAAACGGTCGATGACGACCGCAGCCGAAGACCACGCCCGAGCCTATGAGCTGTTCGAAGCCTCCGACCTCGACTACACGATCGTCTGTCCGACGCAATTGATCGAAGGCGAATCTGTCGGTGAGATCGTCATCACGGCCGACGTGTTGGGCACGTTGAACTCAGGACCGATCGCACGGGATGACGTCGCCGAGCTCATGCTTCGCGCCTGGAAAGACAGAACATTCATCAGACACCGCGTCGGGATCACGACGGAATCATGATTAGGGGATGGGGATTATGAGCGAACAACGCATGCGCCTGGCGCAATTGACCGACGTATTTGAAACAGAAGACGAGACCGAGTCGGCCCGGCTCGCCCGGACCGCACTCCGGAAAGTGACGCGTGACGAGATTTGGATTGCCGTCTGCGGTCACTTCTCGGCCGGTAAATCGACGCTGCTCAACAACTGGCTCGGCGACGGGGTATTGCCGACGAGCCCGATTCCGACGAGCGCGAACATCGTCACGCTCCGTAATGGTGACGCAAGTGCCTCGGTCGCCGTCAATGACACGGACTGGATCCGACTCGGGACCGACGAGCTCGAACATTTGGGCGACTACTGCAAAATCGAAGAGATCAAAGAAGTCGAATACGCGCTACCGCGCTTCCCGTTCGGAAGTGATGTCGTCTTGATGGACACACCAGGTATCGACTCGACCGATGAGCGTCACCGCCAAGCGACGGAACGGTCGCTCTTCCTCGCCGACCATTTGTTCTTCATGATGGACTACAATCACGTCCAATCAGAACAGAACATCCAGTTGATGAAACAGTTCAGCGCCGAAGCCCGCCCCTACTCGATCATCATCAATCAGATCGACAAGCACGATGAGACGGAACTTCCGTTTGATGCGTTCAAACGCTCGCTCGAGACGGCGTTTATGCGTCATACCATCAATCCGGACGATATGTTCTACATCTCGCTCCGCGAGCTCGACCACCCGGAGAACGAGGTCGTCCGGCTCCGGACCCACGTCCAAGCCGTCATCGAGACGGTCCGAGAGCAGAGTGAGGCGCGAGCAAATCTCCTCGTCGACACGTTGCTCGACCGGTCTGTACGGTCAATCGAGACAGCGCTCGAACAGCTTCCAGTCGTCGAGAAGCAGACGGCGGAGATCCAATCCCGGCTCCAGCGACTCGAGAAGAAATCGACGTGGCTGCAGTCGTTCCGTCGTGAGTTCTTTAAACACCAGTCCCCGATCGTCGCCAGTGCGCCGATCATGAACTATGAGTTCCGTGAACTGTTGCGGGATTATCTGGAGAGTTGTGCACCTGAGTTCAAAGTCGGCCTGTTCTTCTCAAAAGAAAAGACGCGCCAGGAACGCATGCGGCGTGAAGACGTCGCCGCCAAAGAGTTCAACCGATTGATTGATACGAACTTGCGGCCCCACTTGATCAAATACGCCGAGGACATCGTCCGTGACTTGAAACTGCCAGAAGCGATCTTGTCTCGTCCCGACACATTGCCGTCCGCACCGAAGACGCTCATCAGCGAGCAAGTGAAGTCCGGGGCGTCACTCAGTGGCGAAACGGTCCTCCAGTTCAGCCGTGACATCGAGTCGGCCCTCGCCGCTTGGGTGACGAAAGTGTCCGACCCGTGGGTCGCCTCGGTCGAGACGTATCTCGAGGCTGAAGGAAAAAACCGGATCGACCAAATCAAGGCCGAGCAAGCCGACTTAAATGACATGCTCGATACGCTGGCGCTTCAACGCCGGCTTACTGAAAAGCAAGCGCTGCTCTCTACTTACGCCACACGTGACATCTCGGAAGAACGGTTGGGCGACCTCGAGACCCGCCATTACGTAGAGGCCGACCAGTTACCGAAAAAACAAGTCGAACACCAGCAACAAGAAGTTGCGTCGACCTCGCTTTTGGTGGATGATATTACTGCTTTTTCCTTTGATTTTTCTTATGAACATGCGGTATGTGAAATATTAGAACGTCATCCGTTATTTAAGTCACGCGTGAAGTCGTTGCGTCTCAAGTTGGCCCGGGCCGAGTCCGAGCGTTACACGCTCGCCATCTTTGGTGCGTTCTCGTCCGGAAAGTCGTCGACGCTGAACGCGTTGCTCGGCGAGACGGTGCTCCCGACGTCGCCGAACCCACTGACGGCCTCGATCACAAAGATCGTGCCCCCGAACGGTCAAGCCCATAAGAGCGCCTCGATCACGTTCAAGACACGGGACGAGCTCGAGGCGGAACTGAACGGCTACGGCGCTTCGCTTGAAGCGCTCAGCATCGACCACCCGTTCGTCAACGCCGTCAAGAACGCTCCCCTGTCCTATCTCGGCAGTGAGCAGTCGGTCGACTACGACACGTTCTGCTCGTTCGTCACCGAGGAAGAGAAGAGTTGCATCGTCAAGGAGATCGAGCTATATGTCGACTCCCC
The DNA here is from genome assembly GCF_001766415.1 of Exiguobacterium aurantiacum. Classification (GTDB taxonomy): domain Bacteria; phylum Bacillota; class Bacilli; order Exiguobacteriales; family Exiguobacteriaceae; genus Exiguobacterium; species Exiguobacterium aurantiacum_A. The sequence goes on from NZ_MKXO01000001.1 coordinate 416,797, forward strand.
TTGGGCCGAGCGCGGTATCATCTTCGTCGACACGCCGGGCGCCGACTCCCAGTTCAACCGCCACAGCGAGGTACAGTTCGGCTATATGCGCGACGCCGACGCCGTCCTGTTCGTGACGTACTACAACCACGCCTTCACCGAGGCCGACCGCGAGCTCGTCATCCAGCTCGGGCGGGTCCAAGGGACGGGCGGCCATGACATGTTCTTCCTCGTCAACGCGTCCGATTTGGCGGCCGATGACGCGGAACGCGATGCCGTGACCGATTACGTGTCGAACCAGTTGACGAAGCTCGGCGTGCGCAACCCGACCGTCCTGCCGATCTCAAGCCGGAACGCCATCCAAGGCAGAGACAATGGTTTCGACCGCTTCTCGGCCAAGCTCGAGCAGTTCGTCGACCATGACCTGCGCCAAGCGAACGCCATCCGCATTAAAGACGAGTCGAGCGCTCTCGTCGCCGCGTTCGAGGACGTCTTACGCGAAGCCGAAGCCGATGCGACTGTTAAAGAAACACATCGCACACAACTCGAACAGTTGCGTGAGTCCGACAACCGATTAGACGTCACGACGCTCGTCGACCCGTTCACGCGCGAAGTGAACGAACTGCTCGCCCACCTCGAGACGCGCTCCCTCTTCCGGCTCTCGGACTTCGTCAAAGAGACGTTCCACCCGGTCGAAGTCGACGGCTCGAAGGCGAGTCTCGAGCGCGCCCTGACGCGTACGCTCGACAAGTACGCCTACGACATCCACCAAGAGCTGCAAGTCTTCCAATATCGGCTCGAGCGTTTCTTGAATCAAGAGACAGACCGATTGATCGAGCGTGAGACGCTCAAACTGCGCCCCGTCTTGCCGACGTTATCGTACGAAGAAGGCATCGACATCAACTGGCTCCGCGACGCCGTCGACCCAGTCTCGTTCGAGGCGGACCCGTTCCGTCCCGTGTTGAAGCATTATAAGAACGCGAACCAGTTCTTCGAAGGCGACGGCCGGACGAAGCTGCGCGACGACTTGAGCGCGCGCTTGAAAGCCGCCGTCCGGGAACAGCTCGAAGCAGTCGGGACACGTCAAGCCGAACGGACCGCTTCGCACTTACAATTGCTCGAGACGACGCTCAGCACTGCTTGGAACCGTGAAGTGAACGACCTCGTCGCCGGTGAGCTGAGCGTACTGACGGACGGACAGTCGTTCGATGACATGAAACAGCGCCTCGATGCGCTCAGAAAGGATTGAACGCATGGGTTCATTACTGCTCGTCGGCCTGATCCCGGCCGTCATCATGACGGTCGCACTCGGGTTGTTTATCCGCCATTTGTATCTCAATAAAGAATCATAAAACAAGCCTCGAGCGCGCGCTCGAGGCTTGTTTTTATACATCTGCCGGATAACGGACGTCGATGCGGCGCCGGATATCGGTCATGACGTCAGCAAGCAACTGCATGTCGTCAAATGAGTGGATCTCGGTCTCCCTCTCGCCTGCTAGAATCATAAGCACGAACGCTTCAATCTCGTACTTCATGTGTGTCGTCTGTTCCGTGGCGAGTTCCTCGGTCGTCCCGTCGCGCCCGACGAACGTCAAGCGGTCGAGTGAGGCGATATCGTCGATGACGATACGCCCCGCTTCCCCGATGATTTCGGACGGTGCGTCCGTGCCGTGAATCTTCGAATGAAGCACGATGATGTCCATGCCGTCATACGACAAGATGGCCGAACCACTCCCGTCGACGCCCGACTCGAGTTTGACGGCGTTCGCTTGCACGGCGTCCGGTCGACCGAACAGTTTCAAGGCGGGACCGAGGCAATAGACGCCGAGGTCCATCAGCGAACCATTAGAGAAAGCGGGATTGAACGTATTCGGGTTGTCCCCGCGCTTATACAAGTCGTAGCGCGACGAGTATTGCGATTTGTTCAAGATGACACGCCGGACGGGACCGATGCGAGGCAGCGCTTGACGCAATATTTGGAAGTTCGGCATGAACATGTTGCGGAGTGCCTCAAGGAGGACGATGTCGTGCTCGCGCGCCGTCTCGAGCATCAGTTTGACCTCGTCGACGTTCGAGGCGAACGGTTTCTCACAGAGGACGTGCTTGCCGTGCCGCATGAACAGGATACTCTGCTCGGCATGGAGCGAGTTCGGACTTGCGATATAGACCGCGTCGATGACGTCGCTCATCGCCATATCGTCAAGCGATGTGAACGTATGGACGATCCCATACTCGTTTGCGAACTCGGTCGCCCGCTCCGCTGTCCGTGAATAGACGGCCGCAACGGTCGCACCTTCGACTTCGTGGACGGCTTCTAAAAATGAATGGGTGATAAAGTTCGTGCCGATGATACCGAATCGAATCATAAGGATGTACCTCGTTTCTTTAGTGGATGATAATTTTATGTAGGATGATTTCGTCATGGAGCGGGATGCCGTGCTCGCCGATCATTGGAATCGACGATTTTTGTAGGCGGGCCTCATCAACCGCACCAGGGATGATTCGTTCGAGGCGCCAACCCCGCTTTTGATAAAAAGCAAGCGCCTTCAGGTTGTCGTTCGTCGTGATGAGCGACATACGCTTGAGTCGATGAAGCCGGGCCAAGCGCTCCACTTCATCGAGTAGTGACGACCCGATGCCGCGGTTTTCTCGTAAACTATCGAGCGAGATGATTTCAAGTTCCTCTTCTCTAATGACATACGTGATCAGCCCGATGATTGTCGCTTCTTCCATCGCGACGAAACCGTCGAGCGTAGCGCAGTCATACGTCCCGGTCGAGATGACCATTTGAGGTTATCCCCACTCAGCGATAAAGACGTCACGCACCGGCTCACGCAGCGTCGGAATAATAGGTCGAATCATTGTCACTCCGCCCCCTGAACGGAAGGCTGCTTCGGTGCGCTCGCTTCCGTATAGATCCGAAATTGTTTGAACTGATCGTCGTAAATGAGTCGAATCGCCCAAGCAAAGCCTTTCACGTATAATTTATAAAACCATGATGATGGGATGAGTGTGAGGCGAATTATTACGTCCGTCCCATTCGGGGTCTCGGTCAGCACATAAGTAAACGTCGATATTCCCTGATTCGTCATCGCTAGCACTTCACACTCATAAGGGCGATTCACATACGTCAATTCGGATTCGACCCGAATCTCTTTCTTCTCGAACTGTTGGACCGAGATGAACCGTTTCCCCGTCACGAGTGACGCGTCCCCATCCTCATAAATGTTTTCAATCAAATGGTCGTTCCATTTGACGATATGTTCATCTTCTGCGAGGCAGGAGAAAACATGGTCGATTGGTGCGTCAATTGTCATGTGGTATGTAGCTACTTCAAGTTGTTTCAAATCAAACCCTCCTTCATCGGTATAGACGCCCATTCTTCTTCTCATTGAAGCATTGGTTTTAGCGCATTGTCCATACAGTTTTCAAAAAAAGTCCGGTTCGGATAAGCATTGTCCATGTCGCTTGATGAATGGATTGTTCTCCGTTTACCGAACGAAATACACATAGGTCGTCTCGATTCAATCGGCTCTCCTGTTCGTGAATTTTGCAGTGAAACCTTTTATTCAATAATCCGTAAAAGGAAACTATACATTATGTTTGATAGGGAGTGAGATGTTAACATGATCGAACTATTAATCGTCGGAACAACGCATCTGAACATGCCGAACAACGGTGATGTGATCATGCCGGGGACGACCGATATTCTTGGCGCAAAACGTCAACAAGAGATCGACGACTTTATCCGTGTACTAGCTCGGTTCGAGCCGACCACCGTCTGTCTCGAAGTCGCGAAAACTGATCAGCATTCGTTTAATCAACGTTATCAAGCGTATGTGGCAGATCCGCTCGCTGCAACTGAAGATGAACGTGAACAAATTGGATTCCGGCTCGCCAAGACGTGCGGCTTACCTTTCGTTCGAGCCGTTGATTGGAACGAGACGGTCGACGGTGTCAGCCTCGGTGACGTGATAGACACGCATCCGGTCGAGATGCAGGCGATTATCGCAACACAACGCGCACTCATGCAAAACGTGGAGACTGTTTTCCATCAACATTCAATCAACGATTTCTATACCTACATCAATCAAGAAGAGGTTACACGTTTCATGCATCAAGCTTATATGGACATCGCCGCCACTGGTCCGACTGGTGCACACTGGGTCGAATCCTATTGGAATTACCGAAATCATCGAATCTATGACCACGTGACACGTGATGCTAAAACAGGAGACCGCATCGTGATGTTATACGGATTGGCGCACGTCCACCTGTTGCGGCATCTTTTTGAAGCGAACGAACGCTATACTGTTCATACGCTCAGTCAAGTCCTCGGCTAAGCTTTCTACCGTTCTCCTCGGTGAATGGCCTGGGCAAGCTCTCCGCTTCTCTCCTTTGGGATGTCTTGAAGCCTTTCGACGGCAAGCGGATGGTTGTGTTTATGCGTGAAGCGACTTATCATCGTATCCACTTTTTTTGAAATATATGAACGTTTACGGTATGTGAAATATCATAAACTTATATCGTTTTCTATATAATCGATGATTGCCTCAGGATGGACTCCACCCCTTCCAAATCAATCGACCAGTCCGCATAACAATTCAAACGGCAACTCAATCAGAGGATAGCTCACCCATTCTTCCACTTGGCATGCGAGTGGAAGCTCACGCGTTGAAATAACAACAACCCGTCACGTCAATTCGTGTTCGCCCGGATGATGTCGTCCCATGTCTTGTTGAAAAACCGCTCGTCTTTAATCGGGTAAAAGTACCATTCATACACAAACGAACGTGACATCCGTCCCTTCGATTTGAAGAAAACCGGCACCTTCGTTATCGTGGGCGCCTCGTAGTTTTCCTGAAAGCTGTCCACATTCGACCGCTTTCTCCCGCAGACCGAACGCCCAGCGATACAGTACGCCCTCTTTCACGAAATACGCGGTCTCGCCCTCAATCGTCATCGCCTCGCTGTCATGGAGCATCTTCGGCGTCCGGTATGTGACGAGTCGACCGTCACGATGGAGATGAATCAAGGCATACCAAATGGACGGACAAAGCCACACGCCAGAGGCAGTCGTGATCATCAACTCACAGTCGACGATAATCGGGGCTTTACGCGTGTCGTGGTTATAGCGAAACAAGACGTACCCGCTTCTTGAGAAACAGACGAGCGCCTCGGTCGATATCCCCTCGCCAAAGATTCCCTCATCTCCATAGCCGACCCAAATACCCGACTCATCGACGACGATGGACGCGATAAACGTACCGGCGTGAAAACTTGTCTCGATGGAACCGTCCGCTCGAACGACCCAGGCGTTTGGTCGCAAGTTATCGCGTGTGAAGTCGACAAGCACAAATGTGGTTTCATCCATCACGCGAATGAACGGATCTGTCAATGCGAGTGCGAGTTTTATTTCTTCGCCTCGCCACGTCACGATGGCAGCGTCGTCTGCTTGATGCAGCGTGATGAGTGTCCCGCCCCACAAGTCGGCATCAAGTAACCGGTTATGTGATCCGCTCATCGTCATCGCGTTTCACTCCTTTTTGTTTGGCTGACTTAAACCATTTTTTCAGCAACTGAATCCCAATCCATAAAATGACAATGATCCAGGCAGCCTCACAGGCACTCGTGAATAGGATGAAAGCCAATCGCCAGACGTCTTCAAGCTCACGAAAACCAAACTGTGGAATCTCCCAACTGATAAAAATTTGATAATAACCGACCAGCCCAAAAACAAACGGAAACATCGACCAGAAAAACGGATTTATTCGCTTAGGCAAATGCAGCTCCACGTGATTCCCTCCGATTTGAAGTGACTCCCATCAAGATTCGTTCGAAATGTTGCACATCTTCGCCCGATGGTTCTTTCAATAAAGCAAACCTCAATTCGTATCTTAACCGATAAGTTCTTGGAATAAGATAGTTACCGCATATTTCACCCCTGCTCTAAATATTTGATGGATGAATGAACGCATCAACGAACCAATAATAAATTTGTTTATACTTTTAACCTATCATATAATTTATGTAATCATTATCTAAAATTTGGTTTAACGGGAGTCGTGTTATGCGAACAAGATTGATAGGAATTATCTCGTTTTTAGCCTGGAACTGCATTTTAAATACATCTTATTTCAAAGTTGAAGTGAAACTTATTGAAAGGGATAGTGCACTCCTTGATTTGGTAGCTTTTGATCATCTTCTCTTCTTACCATTCATGATGACCTTGGCGATTGCGCCTGTATGTAGCGTAATCATCTCTGAATACACGATTCGCTACTTCAAAAAGAACGACAACCCTCGCCTTTATTTAACTCTTATGTTGATTTATATCGTTATCATCATACATACGTTTTTCACCGTGCGCTCATTCTTGCAATAGATAAACGATATGACTTTATACTTGGTACGATTAACGCTCTAAGCACTATTTCTCAAGTGACTGACTAGACATCAAATAAAAGCAATGAATCCATCCGGTTTCATCAGGTCCCTTCCATGAGTCACTACATGGACAGTAAGAATCCATAGCGGTGGAGAATTTTGAGAATATCAATGAATTAAAAAACTGAGGCAAACTACCTCAGCTGAAATTAATCATAAAATCGCTTCCGCTATTAAACGATCAAATTTTCGAATATCCACTTTTTTGTTTAAATTGATTTTGATTGTACCCGCTTTTGTAAAAAGCTGAACCTCTGAGTTTAAATCAAACATTCCACCAGCATTTTCTGTCGAGTACATATTAATCGAATGATATGGAAGTGAATAAATTTCCACTTTCTTTCCGCTAAGCCCTTGTGCGTCACGTAAAATAAGTCGTTTGTTTGTGAAAATTGCAACATCACGAATAGTTTTATAAGCTGCGACCGGGTTTTCTCCTGAAATAAGTAAATCCGAAACATCTTGTGGGACTTCACACTCAGAATTAAAAGTCCAAGTTAATTGCGTTAAAGAGTTAGACATATAAAGTTCTCCTTTTTCTTGATTTTTATAGCATTAACTATATTTTACAATTTAATTTATCCATACTCAAGAAGTTATCGAACAAACAATCGAACGATCGCTAACTATAAAGTCAGTACTTAAGTTCTCATCATATTTCGAAATTATCGAAATTATCGAAGGTATCGTAGCCACCAACCGAGCTCTTCTTCCCCATACAGATACACACCGGGCTCCGTTTGAAAATCGACTCCGTGCAAAAACGCCAATCCGGCCATCACGCGCGCATCAAGGTGCATGTCTTCCGTCCGCCATAATGCATGTGCGGCCAAGTCGGAGACGTTTTCTAACGTCAGCGCGCCTGTACGGACAGCGGATAACCAATCGACAAGATCCTCTCGTAAAGGTGGGATTCGGCGCCTCGGGAGCTCGTCTGGCGTCAACTCGCCACGGTTCACCTGCTTGAAGAGCTCGATCAGCCGGTGATTCGTCGGCACAATGTCGAGCACCATCTCAATCGGCGTCCGAATCGACTTGATTTGATCAGTCGTCTCATTCCATAAAGAGAGCGTCTCATCCCGTCCATAGACGAGCCAGTCACCAGAAGCGTCATATCCGAGTCGTTGCCCGAGCCGAGAGAACGTAAGACGCGAAGCATCCTCGAAAGTGAGCAGCGTCGCATGAAACCGCTCACCCGAAAATGTCGTAATGCTGACGGGACGCTCTTCGGTCAGGAGTGATTTCAGCACGTCTTCACATGTCATGGTGAGTCGCCATCGGCTGAACGTAGCCAATCTTCAAACGAAGGCACGATTTGTTCGACACGTTCACCTGTCTCATGGTCGACAATGACGACTTCGTTCGTCTTCAAGTCGACACAGACGAGGTCACCGAGGAAGTCTTCATACCCGATGATGGGGAGATGGTTTGGCCACGGTTCTTCCTCGTCGAAGCGATCGCGTTCATTTAAAAATGCGAAACGCTTTAGCCCTTCTGTATCCTCAAGTTTAATTTCTATCTCGGAAGTCGGCAACAGCGCCATCAACTGTTCTTTCGTCATACTCATTCTCCTCTCCAACTTTCTCTAGTTTATCGCAATAATGATACCTAGTTATATACATGAAATGAGAAATTGCATTGACACCAACCTCATTAAGTGTAAAATTACACTTGTAACTAATTGTAAATAAAACACCTGGAAAAGGGTTAATGCTTTCAAGCAAAGAGGTGCTCGATGAACAAATCGGATTTCATCCAACTCGTATCGAAACAAGTAAAAACGGTTCGTCTTGAACGACAATATTCTCAAGAAGAGATGGCTGACATCTTAGGCTTATCCAAAAAGACGCTCATTCAAATCGAAAAAGAGCGGACCATCGCCAACTGGAGCACGGTCGTCACATTGTGCGCCCTGTTTAATGATAGCGAGATTCTTTTGAGCGAAATCGGGGACGACCCAGTCGAGTTCGTCAGACTGATCGCCAAAGACGTCTCGTACGAACCGAAGTCAAAGACACTCGGTGGTCGTGTCTGGTGGAAGCAAACCGCAACAGAAGGAGATTATGTGTTGCAACAAAACTTGATCAGCGGCCATTACCGGATTTTAGATCGTCAAAACGTCCGGTGGCACAGCTCGTTCGACGTAGAAGAAGCCACACTCGTGTTGGTCAAACTAGCGCAAGACGCATGAAAGGAGTCAGATCGTGAAAACTAATAAAAGATGCATCGTGACGTTGTCAGTCGTGTATGTCATCGCGTTGATCGTGAACATTATCCCGTCGGCCACCTTCCCCGACGCAACGATTCGTCCCCTGCATGCAGCAGCCTCGGTCGCGCTCCTGTTCTGTCTACTAGGAACTTGTTTATTACGAAACCAGGTTGCCAAGCTATATATCACGGCACTCCTGTTCGCGAGTGTCACCGTTTTTACATTGAACAGCTTCGAGACATATATGCGTGACATCCTTCTTTTGGACGCTTTATTTTCAATCCAATATCCGCTCTACATTCTATTCGTGTCTCCGTTGTTCGGCCTCAACTTCTTTTTGAACGTTGGAGCGGAATACGTCGCGTTGATCACTTTCTTCATCGCGATTCTGTTACTCATCATCCACGAGGTCGCGATCACGGCTTCACGCGAACGGCTATGACAAAAGCGCAACTCATCGGATCTTCAAGCCTGCTGATTGCCATTCCCTACTTTCTACTCGCTCCGAACTGGACGCATGCTGGATTCGTCTGGATAGGCGGTACAGCCACCTTGCTCATCATTTCGGCCATCGGTTTCAGCTTTCACATATGTCACAGTCGAAAGTGGACGCGACGACAAGGCATTACTTTCGGGATCGGCTTGCTCACAGCCTATGCTCTCGCGTTTCTATTTCTATTATGGCGAGTCGTCGCATACAACATGAACACGATTTAGGAGGCTACTTATGAAGTTTTACATCGGGTCCGGTTTTTATAACATCAATCACGTCCGGCAATTGCGGGACCATTTCATCGAACAAGGCCACACCCATACATACGATTGGACCATGAATGAACGAGCAGCGACAATCGAGGACTTGCGAGACATCGGCGCCAAAGAATACGAAGCGATTCGTACATCTGATTTTGTCGTCATCTTGCTACCGGCCGGGAAGAGCAGCCACGTCGAACTCGGGATCGCCCTCGGCGCGGACGTACCACTGTTCATCCATGACGCAGCAAATCGTTTCGATGACTTCGAGACGACGAGCACGTTTTATCATCTCCCCCACGTCATCAAGTTGACGGGACCGCTCGAGGACATTCCTTCATGTATCGCTGCCCATTACGTAACGTCATATGTAAAGCAGGATAGTTTATGATGTTCCCGATTTATTTAGTCACAGGGTTTGTCATTTTGGTTCTGGTCGCAACTGCTACCACCATTTATATCAAAGTGTACAAACGACGTCGAACTAACACTGTACAATCAAATCCAGGCCAAGGTGCCGCCATCGCACCGCCTGATAAACTTGCGATTGTCTTATTCATCGTCACTATAGTCGTGAGCGTCTTGATCAGTTATGTTGCAGGATACACCGACGCCTACAAAGCGTATGAACAAGATGTCTGGGTCCTTTCACCGTCTGACATTGAAACATTTTATGCAGAAGTACGAGAAGTGGAAGACGATGCCATTGAAGTGCAAAAGATGTCGTTCGATGACGCAACTGATCAAGGCGCGCTTCGATATGAGATTGTGGAAGAACAGGTGAGCATCTATCGACAGGATAAAATCATCCAACTCTCTGACTTGTCTGAAGAGGATTTAATCTCAGTCATCCTGATGAAAGATCGATCGGGGATGACGAGCGTATTTAAAATCGAATTACTTAACGCCAAAAATTGATCCTTCTAAATAGAAGAGTCGTAATCCAATAAAACCGGCTGATTGAGAAAAAACTCTCACTAGCCGGTTTTTATTTGAATCTAAAATCATATTGAATAAGTCCTTATTCAATATGTCTACTCGTTTTCAGCCGAGACAAACATTCCTCTACGACCGAAATAATGACGTCTGGACAATCTAAATGGATTGCGTGCGACGCTTGCTCCGCAATCACAAGTCGGCTATCCGCCGAGAGAATCGTTTGCTAAATGCCCCAGCTATAAGTTATAGATTTCAAGTTTATTTTGAAATCGCTCATACGTATCCAAAATGATTTGAACATCTTCTTGGTAGAGATGACTGATTGTATGCATTGAATCAATCGACACCCACTGCACAGCTGAAATATCTTGATCAATCTGGCTCGACGCCAACGTATCTGTAAGTGCCACAAGATAATAGTGAGTTTGAATGTACTGTCCGCCGTGATACTAACGTATGATCATATAAGCTGTCGTCAAATTTATTTAAAAAGTATTGGGATGAATTCAGACACCAATTCTGTTGCTTAGTCTATAATCAATAGTTTAGTCTATACTATTACTAGATAAACGAGGAATTTCCGTAAACATGGGACAACACGAACTCAGAAAGAGGAATGATCATGAATCAATGGACTCAAGAATCAATTAAACTATTCGGGCTCATCTCTTGCCTCATCATCGGCACCATCCTATACGTGTCTCTACTCTTGATGAGTGACGTTGGAGTCATCGGGTTAGTCATTTTACCAATCATCGTCATTGCCTCGCTCGCCTTTGGGATGCGGGCAGGATTGACGTTTTCTGTCGCCTTGCTGGCATTCTTGTTTGTCTACTTCTTGTGGTTCGCTCCTATCTATCAAGAAGGAGAAGTTCAGTTTTTCAACTGGAAAGGGCTTAGCTATACAGCTCTCCTCCTCACCATGTCTATCGTGTCTGGCCTCATTCATCAACTCGTGAAGAAGGTCCAGTTGTCACGACATGAGCTAGAAGAACGGGCCCGGCAACTGATTGCCGTCGATCCCGAGACGTGGCTCGACAACGCCGAACGGTTTCGGATGGACGTCAACTCAGAACGAGACCGTCTCATCCGCCACGGTGGTTCCTTCGCGGTCTCGTTTATCCAGCTGCACGAGTTCACGCATTTCGAGGAACGTTATGGACGCACCGAATATGAATGGTTTTTGAATTACTTCAGTGACGAACTCCACATGGCAACAAGACGAACCGATCAAAAATATCGGATCGCACACGATACGTTCGCTATCATTTTCCCGTATACATCACCTGAATCTGCACAAGTCGTCCATGATCGCATCCGCCCACTGCTCGAACAATATGAACTGCAGAGCGGCGAACACGTTGGATTGACGTATGAGGATACATTTTATGAAGTGAGTCGAGAGAATTGCAATGCGGTCGTCGAGCAAATCCTCTCTAAAGCATCAGCAACTAGCCTAGACGTATAAGACTATAAGACCTTGAATGATCATCACTGGGTACAAGTGGTCATTCAAGGTTTTTTATATGTAATCGCACGTTCTATTCATTTGAGGTGAATGAATTGCTGTAGATGTTGTTCAAGCTTCGGTTGACCAATAAGAATTTTCATATTGCCACATCCCTAGCTGTATCAAATGACGAATAACTCGTTTTGTTAGTCTACAACTCCTACAATGTGACACAACTTGCTCTCCTGAATCGCCATGATCACGCCCCCGGCAATCTCCTCGTGCGTCAACCAACGTCTTGTGTCAGGCGCGTCAGAATGGATCCAGGCGACGATTACGTCGATTCCTCCTCGCTCGGCAACTGCTTGTCTCACCGACTCCGCCATTTGGATGCTGTCATGGTAATCACCAACGCATGTCTCATCCCCCCCACCCTCTCGATTCATTTCGTCTGACGCTTACGAACAGGAATTGTGCCATTTGAAGGCGAACTGAAACGATACAATCCATTTGAGCCAAGGAGGCCTGATTCCGATTCAATCGACCATCTATTCGATCAAACCGATCGAGACGCCGTTCGCACTCGACCAATCGTTCGCTGTCATGAACCAGCTTCGGCCCGACCTGACCCTCGCGTCGTATCGAGACCTCGTCGCCAAGATGCGGCCACAAGGGTATGAGCTGCATGCATTATATGCGGACGACGACATCGTATCATTAGCCGGCATCGAGGTACGCGTCAACCTGTATCTCGGGAAGCACATCTTCATTTACGACCTCGTCACGTGTGCGAACCACCGTTCAAGCGGATATGGTGAGATGTTGCTCGATTTCGTCCAAGAGTATGCCCGTGATCAGGGGGCGACATGTGTCGCGCTCGAGTCTGGGCTCGCCCGGACCGATGCGCACCGCTTTTATACGGACAAGATGGGCTACGCCATCACCAGCTATTCGTTCCGGAAACAATTGTAGATATGGAAAAGGGAAGAGCGAGCCGCTCTTCCTAGCCTCATTGTATCGTGATTCCGTAACCAAAAACAGACTACCTCCTCCTAATTTTAGCCACTATACTTTGGATACATGACAAAAGGAGAGATGCCTCATGACAAATGAATCAAAACCGCTCGATCCGGGCCCGTTCTTCCACGGGACAAAAGTCGAACTGAAGCTTGGGGAGGTACTTGAGCCCCGACGCGACTCAAATTATCAAGACAAGCAATCGAATTATATCTACTTCACGGCGACGCTCGATGCCGCCAAATGGGGAGCGGAGCTTGCGAAGTCCGATGCCCGTGAACGCATCTATCTCGTCGAACCGACCGGTGACTTCGAGAACGATCCGAACTTGACCGACAAACGGTTTCCCGGCAACCCGACCCGGTCGTACCGCTCGACGGCACCGCTCAAAGTCGTGGCCGTACTCGGGGCTTGGGAACGTCATCCTGACGAAGTGATTGCGCACATGCTCGTCTCGCTTGAGAAACTGCGGCAAGCTGGAGAAGATGTGATTGACGATTGACACGAAGGAGAAACACATTGAAGAATAAGAAAACGGATGTCATCAAATGATGTCATCCGCTTTCTTTTGATTCATCTGTTGAAACGAGGTATTCGCATGCACGAGTGTGAACGGATCCGCAAGCGTTGCTGCTGAAGCCTCGGCTTGAGACGTCGTGTCATCGGTGACGACTGATTTTTGACGTCGTAATCGGAACGCCCGCTCGAGCCGACTCGTCAACAAGTTGCTGAGGAAGACGAGCATGGACAGCCCGAGGGCCGGAACGAGGAACATATGGTTCGTCATCCAAGTCATTGCCGTGAACTGCTTGAAATAAAAACCGAACATCGACGACCATTCAAACAGTGTCGGTCGGACCCCTTCAAACAGGAAAACGGTCCCTCCGAAAAAGACCCCAAACAGAGAGAGATGAATGAGCAACATCAGTGTTTGCACGAACTGTTGCATGAAGACAATGACCAACGTCGGGACAAGGTGCGGCCACAGGTGCCGCCTCGTCCGATGCCAGACGCTGCCTCCTAACGTCTCGGCGACGATCATAAACTCTTGTTTAAGTAATTGCCGTACCTCTGTAGTCAAATAGAGCGTGACGGCAGGCAATCCGAGCACCACGAAGACCGTCAACTGAAGCGTTACGCGGTCTAATAACGGCGGCACCATCGTCGAGTCTGCGAAGAAAAAGGACGGGAATAACATCATCATGGCCAACAATGAGATAGGCAGAATCAAGAATCCATCTAACACCATTTTGAAGATTCGGTTCAAGCGTGCCCCGCGAAACGCGAGCGGAATCCCGACGAGTAAGCCGAGCGCCATCCGTCCGAGCGCGACAGTCGCACAAATGCCGACCGTCCACTTAAAACCTTCGATCATCATTTGGAACAAGTCATTCCCGGCCCGGTCGGTTCCGAGCCATTGATCTTTAGATGGTTCGAGTGGTGGGATGCCGATCAAGCGGCCCTCGTCAGAGTAACGGTTCAGGAATTGATCGACTTGCCCATCACGGAACACGGTATTCCCGATACTGAGTAACAGCAGACTTACAAAAATTATAAAACCGATCATAAAAATTGGGTCACGCAGGAGTGTACGACGCATCAAATCCCTCCTTTCCAAGCGTTCGGGATGAGCCATTCCGCCAGTAAATCCAATATAAAGATCGGGATATAGACGACCAACAAGATGACAAGTAGGATCGGCATGACAGGATTATAGACGACGAAACGGAAAATCCCTTGTACGTTAAATAAATATTCGATGATTAAAAGACTTGATAATACCGTAATTAGGTTCGAGCGGAAAAAGAGATAGAAGCGATACACCAAATTCGGGAGCAAGTGTCTCCAGAACAGGGCGGCCGGTCGGACGCCTTTGGCCCGCGCCAGCTCGAGAAACAGCGTCGCTTCCTCCTCAAGGATGTGTTTCGTCAACCATTTGAGGAAGAAGAACAGGATGGTGAGCGTCAACGTCACAATCGGCAAAAAGCGTATGTATTCGGCAAACCCGCCTGCGACTTCAATCCGATCAAACCCCGTCTGCTTGTAAATCGTGATGGCGAGGAATTGCGAGAAGATGAGCCAAAATAAATCCGGAATCATCTCGAGCGTCTGGCTCGTTTGTTGGAGCACCGTGCGCACACGCTTCCCGCTTCGATAAAAGAAATAAGCGTATAGAAGAGCGAACCCGACCGAGACGACGAGTGACGTCATAAAGATGATGACCGTCTCTTTCATGAGCGGACCGAGTGCAGGCAATAACGGTAACTCTCGTTGCGCTGTGACGTTATAGTATGTAATCTCATCAAGTTTCGCCAACTGACTAAATTGTTGTTGCAGCCCGTTCCAGTAATTCGATGGCACGAACTCGAGCTGCGCGACGAGTGACGGCAAGGCACTGATCGCAATCAACACAAACAGTGTGATGAAAAACTGAGCCGATTTTTGAGCAATCAAATTCATCATGTCTTCCCCTTTCTAAAAATAAATCGATTTTTGATGAGGTCGTTGGGCTTGCAAATAAGCAATGAGCCATGGGATTTTCTAACCGTTGTGTTCTTTATGAAAGGAACATCTAGTCGAAAAATCTTTATCGGTAATAAAGAAGCCAAACCAAAATAAAGCATATCGTTGATACGAAAGTAAAAAATATCCATATACACTGTTATGATTCTATCACAATCCATATAGAAATAAAAACAATATTCCGAAAATTATGTATTTAAGACGGAGTAACATCTAATCGTAACTAATGGCAGTGCTAGGCCTTATAGGCATTTCACAAAATAAAGCAGCCTATTACATATTATTCTTTAAAAAAAGTATTCCCATTTGAAAGGAATACTTTAGTATGTCGAAAACAGAACGTCACCATCCTCAGACCGTAACTCATAATCGACGAGCGTATTCAATTGTTGCGTCAACGTAACAATGCAATCAAATTCATTTCCCGGACCGTACGGTATATCGGGCCGAACGCGCGTCTCATACGGTATGTCATTCATATAGACGTCGATATCACGGGCTCTCGCCCCGTTATCAACGACATAACACGAACCCGTCTCCGTTTTATATCGACCGCTCGCCCGGTCATACGTATCAGGGACTGTTATGAGTAACACGAGAACCACTAATAGCATCGATCCTATGGACGCAAACAGCTTTGCAACTTTCCGTTCCTTTCGCCACTGGACATAATACATCAATGTCGCACCAATAAGTGCGAGCGCGATGCACCAAAAACCAATCAAATCAATCATGCCATCACTACCTATTCTTCAGTGTGTAGGAGAAAACATTTGAATATATATCGACTATATGTATCCGGAACGGCAAGCAGGAAACACATGATGGTAAAGAGAATACTAAACATGGCTCCCAACAATTTCATCAGTTTGCGCTCGCTCCGCCACTGTGATGCATACATAAACGTCGAGAGCACACACATGAATCCAACAAACCAAAACGCAGTTAATTATGCCAACCTAATCACTTCTTCCATACTATACGAACTCTTCTGAATAATGTTTCATCAATTCTTCATTTCCAAGGAGACTGTTATGACCCATTTTCTAAAATTACAAACAATCTCCATCTTGCTAGCGGTCCTACTATGTTTGAACATTCAACTGCTCGCCAACAGTGGACGGCTCTATTTGATAATGGATCATGTTTATATGCTTGTCATCGCTACTATCGGTCTTGCTTCACTCGTCTTGTTCACACAGGTCATCGTCAAACGCATCAGGCGACTCGCACCTTCACCATGGAACCTATCCCTGTACGTTTCATGGCTCCCTTATTTGGCGCTGTTCACATACGGCTGGACGCGTATCATCCCTCCTCCTAACGAAGCAGCCTGGCCGAGTCCCGCCTTCGGGCTATTGATCATCGCCCTCACGCTCACGTTCCCACTCTATATATTCATCGTCCATATGTGGGCCCGCTCCAAACAACAAACGACCTAAAAAAAACGTGCGCGACCGATTCCGGTTGCACACGTTTTTTACGAGAGTTCCTGGCGTCGCTTCTGCCACGCCACGAGCAAGATGCTGATGATGACGAGCAAGAACCACGACGACAACTTGCCGAGGTCGACGAGTGCCCAGCCGCTCAACTGATTCGGATACGCCCAACCGTTATAGAACGTGACGATATTCTCGGCGAACCAGATGAAGCAGGCGATCAAAAAGAAAGCGACGACGACCGGCATCGTGAAACGGCGGTCGTCAAGCCGGTACGTGACGATGGCCCGACCGAACGTGAGAAAGACGAGTCCGATCAACAGCCAGCGCAAATCGAGCCAAATATGGTGCCAAAAGAAGTTGAAGTAGATGGCAATACCGAGCCCGAAAGCGATCAGCGGTGGTGGCATCTTCAAAAACTCGAGGTCGAGCCGGCGCCACGACTGGACGACGTAACTGCCGACGCTCGCATACATGAAGCCGGCGTAAAGTGGGACGCCAAAAAGTTTCGTCAGCGCCTCGTCGGGATAGCTCCACGACCCCATCTGTACTTTGAACAGTTCGAGGCCGAGACCGATGACGTGGAACCAACTGATGACTTTCAGTTCTTCCATCGTCTCGAGCCCGGTTTTGACGAGCACGACTTGGACGAGCAGGCACCAAATGAGCAGCACGTCATAGCGTGGCAGCGGAAAGTCGAGCCATTTTGTCAGCGCGAGCGCACCGAAGATCGCAACCGGGAAGATGCAACTGAGCGCCTGCTCGTAACCGAAAATGAACAAATAGCGGATACGTCGCATGATGTCACCTACAATTCGATGTATTCATAGAGGAATGACGACTCGCCGTCAAAGAAACGCGGATCGTATAGACCGAGACGTTCATCCTCTTCGACGACGACAACGAACGGGGACCACTGTTTGAGCGTGATCGCTTCTTTATTCTCATCAAACAGCGGCGTCAAGTCGGCATCGTCCGCGCTCGTCAGCTCGTATTCGAGCTCAGGTGTCTGATAGATCGAGTCACTGAAGATCGAGACGCTCTCGTCCGTTTTCGTGACGACCGTGAACTGGGTCGGGATGAACGAGGCCGATAGTGCCACTTCATCGTGCTCGGCGGCGTACGTCTGATACAAGTACGCACCCTGCGCACTTTGAACCAAGACGTGGACAACGATGGCTGCCCAAGCGTAGCGATACACCGTATGCCGGACGTCCGCCCGACGCGCGATCAGCCAAGCGACGAGGAAAATCCCCCAATAGACGAAGTCAACGATCGGGATGACGCCGAACGTGACCCGGACGTCGGACAACGGTTCGAAATAACCGGTCCCCCAGGCGTTGAACAAATCGGCCGTATTATGGATGAAGACGGATAAGAGCGCCCACCAGAAATAGCGGACATCGGTCACGTTGAACAGTACGCGGACGAGTATGTAAATCAGTAACGCGAACAGCGGCACGAGGAAAATCGAGTGGGTGATGCCGCGGTGCCACATCTGATACATCCCTTCCGTGTCCCATAACCGCGAGACGACGTCACTGTCCGGAATCTGACTCCCGACGAGTGTTGTCACGAACAGCGCCCGCTTTTCGTTTTTTTGTAGTTCACGTTTGTCGGCCGCCCCGTACAGCGTCAAGCCGAACAACGTATGTGTGATCGTATCCATGCAACACCTTCTTTCTGTTTTGAAAAGACATCCCCCTCATCGCGAGGCGGATGTCCGTCCGTGCTTTATTTCTCTTGGTCCATTTTCATGGCGCGTCTTGCGACGACGGCGACAAAAATGACAGCGACAATCGGAATGATCAAAGGCATCCAATTCAACATCCGCCTGTCCCCCTTCTACAAGTGTCGCAAGCAGTATATCACAGTTTCAAATCAATCGTTTTAGTGGATGCTCGCCTTGGCGTAACGGCTTGCCATCGACTCAATCGTTTCACGCATATGGTCGCGCAGCGTGACCGGTTCGAGCACCTCGACTTGCGTACCGAGCGACAGGAGCCAGAAGACGAAACCGTCTGATACGGCCGCGTCGAAGCGGATGAGGAATCGTTCCTCTTCACGTGTGATCGACACGTCTTCCCCGAGCTTGTCGAAGATGACCGGGAGCACCCGCTCATCGACGGCGAGAATGATCTCCTCATCGAGCCCGTTATACATGTTAAACGATTTTTGGAAGTAATCGTCCGCCAGATGATGCTTCAGGCGCGGCGTGTCGTCCTCGACGATTTCCGAATTGACGATGCGGTCGACACGGTAGTTGCGAATCTCCCCGATCGATTCGTCGATGCCGATCAAATAGTACTGCTCATGGTTCCAGTGTAGGTCGATCGGATTGACGACGTAGCGCTCGCCGTCACGGCGGAGCGGGAACGTGCGTTTCGTGACGTCAAAGCCGACGACGTCCGTGTATTGGAACGAGATCGCCTTCTGTTCTTGGATCGCCCGTTGGATGCGGTCGATATGGTACGGGATCTGTCCATGCTTTTTCTTCGGTGTCTTGATGATCGATTGGAGCGTCTCTGCTTCCGGGATGCTCGTCAGCTTCTGGAGCTTCTCGACGATACTTTCCGTCACATCTTCCGAGATGAACTTGGCCGCGACGATCGCATCGACCATCATGCGAAGCTCGTGAATTTCAAATAGACGGGCCGAATGCCAGTATTTTTTGGCGAGACCGTTCTTTTCAAGCTCATCCTGCACCTCGAACCCCGAATCGGTCAATGCTTGAATGTCGTCTTTCACCGATTTTTTTGCTAACTTAGAAGTATCTCCAATTGTCGATAAGTATTCGAGCAAGTCTTCTAACGTCTTTGGATGATTGTCATCTGTGTGGCGTTCGAAAAACCGTCTCACCTCGAGTAACCGTTCTCGGTTGTTCACGGTTTAATCCCCTTTCAGTTCTCTATATGTATGATGTATAAACAGACATTATCATGTAATTTCCATGAAATAAAGTTATTTTCCATTACAATTCATTTAAGGAGGCGCACGCCGCTGTGAAACACTATGCCCATGTCAACGGCACGAAAATCGAATATATGGACCGCGGTCATGGTCCGGTCGTCATCTTGATTCATGGGACCCAATCGTCGAGTCTAGAACCGTACCATGTGGACCGTCTCGTCTTGTCCGGATTCCGGGTCATTGTCCCATCGCGACCTGGATACGGTGAGACTCCGTACTCATTTTCGGCCACGCCCCAACAGTTCGCAGGACACTTACAGCGCTTGATGGAAGTCATGGCCATCGATCGCTATCACATCTACGGCATCTCGGCAGGTGGACCGACGGCGATCGAGCTCGCTTCTGACAATGAGCGGGCGTCGAGTTTGACGCTCGCCGCCGCCGTGACGAGCGCGGTCGACTTCCCGTACCGAGACTACGTCAGCCGAAACGTCGCCCAGCCCGCGTTCATCCTGGCGCAATATGCGATGAAGTACTTCGTCTTTAAAGCGCTTCAAAAGCAACCGTTCGAGGCGACGGCGCGGATGATCGAATCGACGAGTCTGCTCGCACTAGACGCCGTTCGCGACGAAGTGACGCCGTACGATATCTTCTTATTGAAGCGGGTCGCGAGTCAGATGACGTTCGGGCTTGGCGCCCAGTTCGATCTTAGGCAACGTGTCGCCGCCGAGGCGTTGCTCGGGGTGACTTGTCCGACGTACATCGTTCACTCTAAAAACGACAAGGCCGTCCCGATCCGTCACGCCTATTATGCGAAGCGGCTCATCTCGCACGCTCAACTTATCATCTTGAACAGCCCCGGCCACTTGATTTGGATCGGCCGCCACGCCCGGAAGAGCGAACAACAGATCGAGCGCTTTATCCGCTTCAACTCGTGAGACACCTTTAGTCAGGTGTCTTTTTTCAATCCGTCTCAAGCAGTTCAATCAACTCGTCCGTCACGTCAGCCGGGACGAGGTACACCGTGTTCGTATCATTCACGTTCATCAGGCTAGTCGGTTTACCGGATTCCCCAATCCAGACGTAATAGCGATCCGTCTCGTCACTCTTAAATCGAACTTCCACATCATATTCGGGTGTCGCCATATTCACGATTCCTGGTTGTTCGTCAGCATTTCGAATCATGTCCGCGAATACCTTGACGTCTTCAAGTCTGTCGTACGTGACGACGGCCTGCTCCTGGAACCGACCAAAGTCGACCGATTCAGCGATACGGACTTGCGCGATGTCTTCCGCGACGAGCTCGCTCGTTTCGCACCCTCCCATTAACCCTACGGTCAGTGCAGCTATACCTGTCATCCATTTATCCCGGCGTTTCATCTAGTCTCACCTCCACATGTTGTCTTGTATCTATACGAGAGACGCGTATGCTAGGTTTCATGGATGAACACAATTAACTTCTTTAGTCGTCAATCCCGAGCGTAAAAATCAAGCGGTCCGTGACGTCCGCCGGTACTCTGTAGACGAGGTGTGTGTGGGCGACATTCATCAACACACTCGGAGTCCCCCTTCTTCCGAGCCAAAGTTGATAGCGTTCCACGTCATCGCCCTTGTAACGGATTTCGAGATCAAAATCCGGTTCATTGTGAATCGTTTCGCCCGTAAACTCATCAGCATTTCGAAGCATGTCCGCGAACACTTTAATGTCATTTAATCGATTCAACTCGACTAAAAATTGTTCACTGAATCGCGTCCGCCCTGAGGACTCAGCGATTTTCACCTGATCCATCTCTTCAGCGTCAATCGCCTTGAGTCGTTCTCTGCCATATCCATATGGCAACGTGATCCGCCTTACTTCTTTCATAAAATCAAACAGTCGGTCCACAATTACATCACTCCCAAGTTTATGATTATCCTTTCATACGCAAAAAGTGAGCGCTTGGTTTCACTTGCATTTCGGAATTATAATCTTCGTTTCTTCATGCTTCGTTCTAAAAAGATTGGCAACATGTTCAATCCAATCGAGATGCTCGTCAGCACCCACCACGCTCGTCCCATGCCCGGTACGACATCCGCCAACGCACTCCAATCCTCCGCTTCGACCCAGACTGTTAAATAACTATAATCCGCGCACAGCGTCAACGCGGTCAGCGATAAAGCAATTGCCATCGGCAGCTTGTAATCTTTCCCTACACTGAACGTATATAAATTAAATAACGTCGCCCCAATCGCAAGTAATCCAAATATGATCCACATTGTCCTATCGTCTCCTGTTGTTTGATATGTAAGTTATTTCCTATTCCCAGAATAACACACGCAAGGAATGAAGCAGTCGGATTTTTAGGACAACAAAAAAAGCCGGGCCGAAGCCCAGCTCTTCCTTATTGATACGTCCAACCGGTCAGGCTCGCAGTCGCTCCTTCATAACGCAACTGTTTTTCAAGCTCGCTCGGGAACACGCGGAGCGTGGCGACGGCCTCGCCGTCATTGACGAAACATTCGACACTCGACGAGTCGACGAACACGTGAAGTGATTCGACGGCGATCGTTTTCGTCCGGGTCGTTCCGAACTCGGTCGCGAACGGCTCACCGGCGTTCGTCCGGTCAATCGTCAGTTCATGCGTCGCTGCATCATAACGAATGACGAGTGACTCATTCCCGACTTGAAGCAGGTCGAGCGTGAAGTCAGATCCGTCCGTTTTCAGCTCGAGCTCGTAACGGTCCGGTGTCGAAGTTTCAATCACCGTACCGGATGTGTTGACGAATTCGTCTTGGCGTAGCTTCGTCATCGCTTGCACCGGACGCTGTTTGAGCAATCCGTCCTCGAGCGAGAGTTCACGCGGCAACGTCAAGGCGTGGGCCCAGCCGTAGCGGTCCGTCGGGTAGTCAATCTCCGGCAAACCCATCCAACCGACAAGTACACGGCGGCCTTCATGTTCGGTCGTCTGTGGTGCGTAGAAGTCGAACCCGAAATCGAGTTCTTCGAACGTTCCGTGTGTGAACGTCAACGTCTCGACGTCGAGTTTGCCGATCAAGAATCCAGACTGATAGATGTTGTGATAACGGTGGCCATCCGGCTCGATGCCTTGTGGCGAGAAGACGAGGACGTGTTGACCGTTCAGTTCGAACACGTCGGGGCATTCCCACATGTAGCCGAACGGGTCGAGACCCGTTTTGACTTCGCCGAGGAACGTCCAGTCGTTCAAATCAGCTGAACGATACAAGACGACACATCCCGTCTCGTTATCACGCTGCGCTCCGACGATGGCGTAATAGGCATCGTTCTCGAGCCACACTTTCGGGTCACGGAAATGTTCCGTGTAGCCGGCCGGTACGTCCGGGATGGCGACGTTCCGGCGTTCGATCTTGCCGTCTCGTAGCACGCCGATGATTTGCGAGGCGTGACGCGTCCAGTCGTCCGTCCGGTGGTTGCCGGTGTACATGACGTGGAGTTCACCGTCCTTCACGAAGCCGCTGCCCGAATAGGCACCGTGTGAGTCTTCGGTCGTCTCCGGGACTAACGCCACCCCGCGGTCCGTCCACGTGACGAGATCGGGTGATGTGACATGATACCAATGCTTCAGACCGTGTACCGGTCCGAGCGGGAACCACTGATAAAACATGTGATACTCCCCGTTGTAATACGTGAATCCGTTCGGATCGTTCAGGAGTCCTGTCGGCGGTTGGATATGGTATCCGAACCGCCACGGGGAAGCGGCCGTCTTCGTGCGGAGCGTCTCCATCTCGAGGGCACTCACGTCACGTAACGAGCGGTAACGCTCTGCCTTCGTCCAACTCATACAATCACTTCCTTTTTCTTAAGCTGCTTGTTTGACTGCTTCTTTTTTCGCTTGGCGTTTCGCAAGGACGAACGTCAATCCGAATGCGACCGCGAACGAAATTGCCATGCCGATAATATACGACACGATCGATGCCGGTGCGATCGAGATGATCCCTGGAAGACCTGCTGCGCCGAGGGCGACGGCGAGGACTTCACGACCGACGATGAACGCCGAGGCGATCCCAGAACCGATGATGGCGGCGATGAACGGATAGCGTAGTTTCAAGTTGACCCCGAACATGGCCGGCTCAGTGATTCCTAACAGTGCCGAGATGCCTGATGCCGAAGCGACACCTTTCATCTTCTTATCGCGTGTCAAGAAGAAGACGGCAAGCGTAGCCGCGCCTTGGGCGACGTTTGACATGGCCGCGATCGGGAAGATGAACGAACCACCTGTGCGCGCGATGTCGGCGAGAAGCTGCGTCTCGATGGCGATAAAGCTGTGGTGCATCCCTGTGATGACGATCGGGGCGTACAAGAGACCCATGACGAGACCACCGAAGAAGCCGAGTGAGTCATACGTCCAAACGAGCGAATCGATGATCAAGTTACCTGCTTCACGCGTGATCGGTCCGACGAAGGCGAACGTGACGAACGCCGTGATGAGGAGTGTAAGCAGCGGTGTGAGCAAGATGTCGAGTGATACCGGCATGAATTTGCGGATGTTGATCTCAAGTTTCGATAAGATATAAGCCGATACGAGGACCGGTAACACTTGTCCTTGGTAACCAAGCTTCTCAATCTCAAAGCCGAGAATGTTCCAAACCGGGATGTCACCGACCGTCGCTTGTGCGTAGGCGTTGACGAGATCCGGGTGGACCATGATCATCCCGAGCGCGGCGCCGAGGTATGGATTACCCCCAAACCGCTTGGCGGCGGAGAACCCGATCAGGACGGGTAAGAAGACGAAGGCGGCGTTCGCAAACGTATTGATCATCGCAGCGAGGTCGGCGATACCAGGGTACTGATCGATCAGCGAGCTGCCGTCGAAGAACAAATCAGGTGCCGTGAGCAAGTTGTTGATCCCCATCAAGAGACCACCGGCGACGATGGCCGGGATGATCGGTACGAAAATATCAGATAGCATCTTGACGAACTGTTGGAGCGGGTTCATCTTCTTCGCCCCGGCCGACTTGACATCGGTCGTTGACATGTCACCGAGACCTGTCAATTCGGCGAATTCGGCGTACACTTTGTTGACCGTACCTTGGCCGATGATGACCTGATACTGGCCGCCTGTTGAGAACGTTCCTTTGACGACGTCAAGTGCGTCGAGTTTTTTCTCATCGACTTTCGACTCGTCGTTTAGGACGAGGCGGAGCCGGGTCGCACAGTGGGCCGCGGCGGCGACGTTATCTTTTCCACCGACCGCTTCTAAAATCGCTTCTGCTTCTTGTCTGTAGTTCATTCTGATTTCCCTCCTAGCGCTTCAAGCACACGTTGTTGTGATGGTATGGCTGGAATCGCGCCGTAAGCGGTGCACGTAAGCGCGCCGGTCACGTTCGCATATTCGATATCCTTTACTAAACGAGCGTCATCGACCCCGAGTGTCGCTAAGCGATACAAGTAGGCACCTACGAAGGCGTCACCTGCTCCCGTCGAATCGACGCTGTCAATCTTCACCGACGAAATCACGTTGTTGCCGTCCTTCGTGGCGATCAATGTCCCGCGCGAGCCGAGCGTGATGGCAATCCGTGTCGCACCCGTTTCGAGAAGTGACGCGACCGCTTGATCTAAATCGTCATGCCCGGTCAAAAGTTGCGCTTCCTCTTCGCTCAACTTCACAAAATCGGCTTCTGCGATAAAGTGGAGCGAGTCTTGTTTAAACGCGTCGATATCTGTGACGAGCGCGTCCCGGTAGTTCGGGTCGAACGAGACGAATAAGTTGTCACGCTTGGCGAACTGTAACAGTTTGAAGTAAGCATTCTTCAACTCACCGTCTAGCAGTGCCGTCGCTGAACCGAAATGAACGATGTCGCCTGGCTTGAAAGCGGTCAAATCGATCGCTTCGAACGCATAGTCGCCGTCACTCCCACGACGGAACGTGAAGTCGCGCTCCCCGTCCGCTTGGATCGAGACGAAAGCGAACGTCGTGTCACCCTGTTCGACTAGATTCTCGACGCCGACGCCGTTGTCGACGAGCGTCTGTTTTAAAAATTGTCCGAACGGGTCGGCTCCGACCTGTCCGAGAAAACTTGAGCGTCCCCCATGTTTACTGACGACGGCGGCCACGTTCGCCGGTGCGCCACCTGCTTTCTTCACGAACGTCGTCCCATTGACGAGATCGCTCGACGCGTCTTCACAAACCCAATCAATCAATAGTTCACCAATGCAATGTACGGTGTTCATTCGTCCACCTCCATGTTTGAATGTATTGCTTCGTATCGTTTATCGAACCGGTTCCATAAACAAATAAAAAATGTTGCGGAACCGGTTCCGCAACACAAATGTAAACGATTTAATTCAACATGTCAACGCTTTCTCGCAATTTTAATTCGAAAGTTGTGAACGTTTTCATCGGGGTGGCTTCACCTGTCAGCAACTGGAGGATCATGTCAGCCGCACGAGAACCAGTCCGCCGATATGGAAGGTGGACCGTCGTCAGCGATGGATGCAATACTTCTGTGAAATCGTACCCACCGAAACCGCTGACCGAGATGTCGTCCGGCACTCGTTTGCCGCCGTTCGCTAACCCTTTCAAGACACCTAGCGCGATATTGTCGGTCGCACAAACGACGAGCGTCGCATCCGTCACGTCGGTCGCGAGCTGCTCACCGATCGGGATGGCGTCGTCGATTCTGAACGTCGTCGTCATCGAACGGACGACGGCGCCAGCTTCATTGAACGCTCTCAAAAATCCGTCACGACGGGCTTGTCCTACGGCGATATCATCCTCTGCCACTCCGACATAGATGATGTCCCGGTGCCCCCACTCCATGAACTGTTGCCCGAGCGCATACGCCGACTCATAGTCCGGATAGACGAGGCTGTGCACGTCATCGTGCTGTTGACCGATCAACAGGACCGGGATTTGAATCGCTGCGATCGCCTGTAGATGCGCTTGTGTCACCGTCGTCCCGAGCCAAATGATGCCGGCCACTTTTTGTTTGGCTAAGTTATACAGTTGCTCGATCTCACGCTCGGTCTGTTGGGCAGTGTTGACGACGAGCATCTGATAGCCGTACTCGGTCAAGCGTTCGTCAATCCCCATCATCGTCCTTGAAGCCGCGTACGAATCGAGCCGTGGGACGATGACGCCGATCATTTTCGTCTGCTTCGACTTCAAACTTTGGGCGAACTGGTTCGGTTCATATTTCGTCTCACGGATGACCCGCTCGATTTTTTCGCGGGTAGCCTTCCCGACCGATCCTCCATTTAAATAACGGGAGACAGTACTTTTGGCAACACCGGCGAGTTTAGCGATGTCGTTGATCGTCACTTGTTTCATCTTAAAACCTCCATACGAAAAAACTGACGCGCTAGACGCCGTCAGTTCAGTGGTTCATCACGTATCGTTTTTTAAAGTTTAAATAATAAAGTCCGTTGCGTTTCTCGAAGCCGTTCTTTTCAAGGACGCGACGCATCGCATCTTTATGTGGACTCGTCGGCGGAATGCCGGCGCGGACGGTATGACCGTCTTTTAAATCGGATTGCTCAAGCGCGAGGCGCAATCCTTCTGTCGCATAACCTTTATCTTTATACGGGTCAAACACCATCAAATCGAGCTGATAGACGCGAGCAAGCTTGAGAAGCAGTACTTTACCGACGATTTGTCCGTCTTGAACGAGGTCGAAGTAAAAGTCCTCCCCATAACTATGTTCGTCGGCCGTGTATACATGCTCGGCCCCCATCTCGACGAAAATACCTTTTAATTCTTCGGCTGAGATGCCGTAAGAGCTTTGACCATATTTCTGAAAATGTTCATATTCGATCTCATCGATCTGGCGAATAGGTTGACGCACGATTTTCATCCCGTGCCCTCCTTAACAGTTATTCCAACGTCTTTCCAAACTCATTATATACGAAGCGCGTCACGAAGCGCAAAAGATAACCTAAATCAGACCGGTTCGATATGAATGTGGACCGAATCGACGGCGTGGTGTTTATCGAGTTCCCGTTCGATATCGTCACAAAGCGTGTGGGCCTCGTCGACGGTCAAGGCACCGTCAACGGCGATCGTCACGTCGAGCATGACGTGGTTACCGAGATGCCGGCCTTTGATCTCCCGAACTTCTTTGACGGTATCAAAATGTTGAATCGTCTCTTCATAAGACTCGACGAGATCAGGCGGGAACCCGTCAGACAGTTGATGCGTCGCATCGAGAAAGATTTGGATGGCGGTGCGGATGATGAGTCCGGCGATGACGACCGCGAGCACT
The DNA here is from genome assembly GCF_001766415.1 of Exiguobacterium aurantiacum. GTDB lineage: Bacteria > Bacillota > Bacilli > Exiguobacteriales > Exiguobacteriaceae > Exiguobacterium > Exiguobacterium aurantiacum_A. The sequence goes on from NZ_MKXO01000001.1 coordinate 444,683, forward strand.
GTATCCATCCACGGCAGCTTAAAGTAAGCGAACAAGACGCCGAGCGTCGCACCGATCGAGATCAAGGCGTCGGCCAAATTGTCTTTCGCGGCCGCTTTCAGCGCGAGTGATTTGGTCTGTTTCGCCAAGTTCAAATTGTAGCGATGGACACCGTACATGACGATCGCACTAAAGAATGCGACGACGGCGGCGAGCGGGTTCGGCTCGACGTAGACACCGGCGAGCAGGTTGGCGATGCTGTTCAATAACACGAACACCCCGACCGCGACCATGATGAGCGAAGCGACGAGCGCGGCAATCGTCTCCATCTTCGCATGGCCATACTTATGTTCAGCATCCCGCGGCGTTGCCGCCACACGAATCCCGATATAGACGGCAATTGATGCGATGACGTCGGTCGTATTGTTGAAACCGTCGGCGAGCACGGCTTCCGAATTGTAAATATAGCCGAAGACGACTTTGAGGACAGATAAAATCAAATAAGTCGTGATTGATAAAATGGCTCCTTTGAGCGCTTTTGGTGGATGATTTGTCGAATGCATCCGCCCACCTCCTTTTTAGCTAGGTTAGTATACCAGTTGTTCTTCGTGTGGGCATAGAGAAACAGTGTTTCCCGAAGTCAAAATAAATGGAATATATTCCCGGTAGTTTCGTCTTCCGAAAATTATGGTAAAGTAAACAAGAAGAGACCCTTGTGGTTAAACCGTAAAAGAGGTGAAACATATGTTCACAGAACGTGATGGTATTAAACTTCGTTTGGAACAAATTGACAGATTGTTATCCGATTTGAATCGTGAAGCGAAACAATTGATGGTACGCTTACGCGAACTTGATGCGAGTGGTGAGAGCCCACAAGAAGCGTCACTTAAGCCAGAAGATCGTGATACGCTCAAAACGTCGATCGATGAGACGCTCGAAGCGCTCCAAACCCGCTCGAAACGCCCGATCAACCCGAACGATGAGAAAAAGAAAGAACTCGCCTCGAACAAGGCGCTCATCGATGAGTTGTCGGATCTACTCAGTAAGAAAAAATGAGACGCCACCGCGTCTCATTTTTTAAGTAAGGAGATTAAATGATGTATATCGTCACAACTTGTCTACGGCCGACTGAAGCAATCATTCATAAGGCAAACGAGCACTCATTGCTACACGATGTGCCGTTCGTCTCGCGGCGAAAGCATTCAATCGAGACGTTGATGAGCCGGCACGGTGCCGCCGTCCTCGTTTTCGATAAGCGCCGCGTTGAGTATACGCCGCTCGGCGCCAAAGAGCCGTTCTTCTTCCATCCATCAAGCTCGGTCTTCCGTGTCAAGCAACTGCTTCGTGATGGCAGCGACCCACTGATTGATGCGGCCGACCTTCAACTCGGAGACCGCGTGCTCGATTGTACACTCGGACTCGGTTCCGACAGTATCGTCATGAGCCACGCCATCGGCCCGAGCGGTCGCGTCGTCGGCCTCGAGAGCGAATTCATCACAGCGACACTCGTCAAAGAAGGCATGTCGGTCTGGGAAGAGAAAGAGAACGCTTTGAATGAAGCGATGCGACACATCGAGGTCGTTTGGACCGACGCCCTCACTTATTTGAAAAATTGTGCGGATGACGAATTTGAGGTCGTCTATTTCGATCCGATGTTCGAAAAAACGATTTCAGAATCAGTTCATCTGAACCCGTTACGAGCGTTGGCAAACGAAGCGCAGTTGTCAGATGAACTGATTTCAGAAGCCAAACGCGTTGCGAAAAACAGAATTGTCCTAAAAGCACATTATGAGAGCCCGGCTTTCGAAAAGTATGGATTTAAGCGACTTTCACGCAAAACTTCGAAGTTCCATTATGGATATATCGAAAAAGAGACTCGTTCGGATTAGGTAATTTGACTTAATCGGGACGAAAGTCTCTTTTTTCTTATTTTTCATAATTATTATTTTCTGAATATTGACATTAATCAGACACAAGTTTAACGTTTACATCAAGCTCACACAATTTCCCATTATTTTTACAGGAGGTCAGTCCAAATGAAAAAACGTTCCATCCGTCGTACGACGCTCGCCGTCGCGCTGACATCGGTCATGAGCGTCAGTGCGATCCCGGCCGTCGGTGCCGCTCCACTTGCCGCTTCACCGTTACCAACCGCAACAAATACTGCCCCATTCGATCACAATATCATCGATGAGGATCGTCTCGCCAAAGCGCTCGAAAAGCGTGGCGTCATCAAAAAAGGGCTTTCAACGAAAGAGCGACAGAAAGCCGTCGACGCGTATATTAAAAAGAAACAAGGTACAGCGAAAGATGCCCACGATCACAAACATGATGACAAATTGAATGACAAAGCGGCGAAAGCGAAAGAGAAGATACATAACCAATTCGAAAAAGAATCGAAACGTCTCCTCGACAAAGCGAAAAAAGGTCAAGGCAACTATCGAAAAGGCAAACCGAATGGCCAAATCAAAGTCGATCCGGCCAAAGCAACGGGCTATAACGGTGCGGTTCGTGAAGACAAAGTGCTCGTCCTCCTCGTCGAGTACAGCGACTTCAAGCATAACAACATTGTCCAAGATCCCGGTTATATGTATAGCGACAATTTCAGCAAAGAACACTACGAGCAGTATATGTTCGGCGATGAGTCGTTCGAACTGTTCAACGGTGAGAAAGTTCAGACGTTCAAACAGTATTATGAAGAACAGTCTGGCGGCAGCTACACGGTCGACGGTACCGTCTCTGAATGGTTGACCGTACCAGGTACGGCGAAAGACTACGGCGGTGACAACCCGGCCGGCGGGAATGACAACATCGGTCCAGGTCCCCGTCAACTCGTCAAAGACACGTTGAACGCGGCGGTCGCTTCAGGAATGGACCTCGCCGAATACGATGAGTATGACTTGTATGACCTCGACGGCGACGGCGACTTCAACGAACCGGACGGCTTGGTCGACCACTTGATGATCATTCATGCTGGTACCGGCCAAGAAGCGGGCGGCGGTGTCCTCGGTGACGACGCGGTCTGGTCACACCGTTGGGTACTGGATGGCGTATATGGTGTTGAGAACACGACGGCTGACGTCCCGTATTGGGGCGGTAAAATGGCCGCATACGATTATACAATCCAACCTGAAGATGGAGCGGTCGGCGTATTCGCCCACGAATTCGGTCATGACCTCGGTCTTCCTGACGAATATGACACGCAGTACACAGGCCAAGGCGAGCCGGTCCAATCATGGTCGATCATGAGCGGCGGCAGTTGGGCTGGTAAAGTGGCAGGAACGGAGCCGACGAGCTTCTCGCCACAAAACAAGGAATACTTCCAAAAATTGATGGGCGGCAACTGGGCCAACATCACGGAAGTCGATCTTGAAGACATCACTGAGCAAGGTTTCGTCTCGAAGCTCGATCAATCGGTGACGAAATCGAACAACCCAGGGTTGTTGAAAGTGAACCTTCCGGACAAGAAAGTGAAAGGTATTGAACCTGAGTTCGGACAGTACTACTACTACTCGACAAAAGGTGATAACTTGCACACTGAACTCGTGACACCAAGCGTCAAGCTCGGTGCTGACGGCACACTCGCCTTCGATACACGGTTCGATATCGAATATGATTACGATTACTTGTACGTCAAAGCACTGAGCGGCGGCAAAGAAGTCGTCCTTGACGTCTATGGTGACGACAACACCGGAAATGACGCCGAGTCAACAAACGGCGCGTGGGTGAACAAATCGTACGACTTGTCACAGTTCGCCGGTCAAGACGTCCAGATCGTGTTCGAATACGTGACAGACGGCGGTCTCGCCCTTGAAGGATTCGCCCTCGACAACTTGGCGATCACGTCAGGCGGACAGACACTTCTCGCAGATGACGCGGAAGGTGCTGAGGCGGTCACGCTCGACGGCTTCGTCAAGTCGGACGGTTATGACACGAAACCGCACTACTACTACCTCGAATGGCGTAACCACGCAGGCGCTGACACGGGTCTCTTGAACGGCCGTGGCGTCAAGTACAACACCGGTCTCGTCGTCTGGTATGCCGACGACTCGTTCTCGGACAACTGGGTCGGTATCCACCCGGGTGAAGGTTTCCTCGGAGTCGTCGACTCACATCCAGAGGCGATTGTCGGTAACTTGAACGGCAAAGAAACGGTTTCAGGCAGCACGCGCTACCAAATCGCGGACGCCGCGTTCAGTTTAGACAAAACGCTCGCTTGGTACCTCGATTCTCCGAGCCGCGGAATTTACGACTACAAGGCGCAATCTGGCGTGAAACAGTTCAATGACGCCAATACGTACATCAACTCGCTCATCCCGGATGCGGGCCGTAAGCTTCCACAATACGGACTCGTCGTCGACGTCGTCGGCGAAGCGAAAGACAATTCGGCTGGAGCTGTTTGGGTCCGGACGAAGTAAGCATGATTTGTTTGACCCTCGCCCTTCTCATCAAGAGAAGAACGGGGGTCTTATTATTCTAAAAAAGCTTGAATTTTCAATCGAGACTGTGTAACATACTAGTTGTAACGCCTCTGTAGGTTAGTGGCAGACCTCAGCAATGGTAATGCTGCAGCACGAGTTCGATTCTCGTCGGAGGCATCAACTGAATCCGTTTTACGGAGCGATAAAAAGCACTTTCTCGAAAAATAGAGAAAGTGCTTTTTATTGTATCTAATCCGATTTGATATTCCAATAAATGGTATAATGAGCAGATACATACCTAAAGGAGACTAGATATGAAACGTTTCATCACACTACTAGCTGCCGTCGCCTTGTTGGCCTCTTGTACCCAAGAGACAACGGATCGTCCGATTGACTCACCACCAAAGAATGAAAATATCGTGATCGATGTATCTGAGACGCAACCTTTCTCCGAACCTGTCCCGACCGAAGAAGAAGTCTCGATATTTTTAGGCTATCTCGAGTCACTGAGCAGTGATACGCTCGGTGCGCTGCGTCAATCCGAGCAATCCATCTTCGCCTGTGGGACGTCTTGTGAAGACCGTCCGCTCGAAGAAATCTCTACTCAAATCGACAGTAACCGTGAAGAGCTTGAATCAATCCGTGCCGATATTGATGAAATTCTTCCGGCACTTGACCACCTTGTGTCATCTGACGTATCAGGAATCGATCGTGAAGGGCTGACCAGCGTATTGAACGAACTCACATCCGTTAGTGAGGGGTTGACGCAGTTTTTAGAGGCTGACGATTGGGCTTATTGGGAAGATGCCCGTACCCGATTGAATCACCTATCTTCGATTATGAAAGGCATCGCCATTTATCTAAGTGGTGTGTGACATTATATCAACTACATAGGCTGCTCTCATCCAAACTCGGGTGAGGGCTTTTTTCTTACAGTCATGGAAACTGTCTTGACACGTCTCCGGTTCCTCTATAAACTTGAAAAGTTGAATTGAATGATTTTTCGGAAGGAGCATGACAGATGCTGAATGAATGGTTATGGATCCCTTCTGCCCTGCTCACGCTCGGTCTGCTCGTCCTCAGCTATAAACTGTTCGGACGGGTCGGACTGTACGCCTGGATCGCGATGGCCTCGGTCGTCGCCAACATCCAAGTGACGCAGCAGATTGTGATTGGTGGTTTCATCTTCACACTCGGGAACATCGTCTACGGTTCCCTTTATTTAGCGACAGACATCTTGAACGAGAAACATGGCCGTCACGCCGCCCGCAAAGGCGTCTGGCTCGGGTTCTTCATCTTGATCGTCTCGACGGTACTCATGCAGTTCGCCTTGCTTTACGAACCGTTCGAAGAAGCGCTCTATATGCATGAGAGCTTCAAGGCGTTGTTCTCGATGCTCCCGCTCATCACGCTCGGCAGTCTCGCGGCGTACCTCGTCTCGCAACTGTTCGACGTCTTCATCTATTCGAAGATTCGGGCGAAAACGGGTGAGAAGAAACTGTGGCTCCGGACGACTGGATCGACGGTCGTCTCACAGTTGATCGATACGCTCACGTTCTGTACAATCGCCTTTTGGGGAATGGAATGGGATATCTGGTGGAACATCTTCGTCACGACGTATGTCGCGAAGTTCATCATCGCTTGGATGGCCACGCCGTTCATGTATTATGCGAAACGGACCGAACCACAAGACGACGAGACGGAAAAAGCAGCCTAAATAAAAAACCGCAACCTCAACGGGTTGCGGTTTTTTCTCGAATTTGCAGACGCACCGCGTAAGGCCGCGCATCTTCGAGTGACGACGTCTCCCGACAAACAGTGAGCGCCATGTAAGCGTCGATAGCGAGCGCTTCGATGGTCTCGTCCGTCATCTCGACCTCAAGTATGGTGTAGGGCGGCAGATGTTCGAGCTTGACCCACTGCCCGTGCAGGTTCTTCACATAGATGATTGGTTCGTCAATCGAGTAACGTCGGAGTAAATCAGACACGTTCACGCGATCCCCTCCTTAAACCAAACCTTTATCCTCATTATAGAAAGCGCTTACGATTCTGTAAACCGTGCTTCCCGAAAATTTGGCAGTCCAACGCTTCAAAAATGGTGGAATCGAACCGATAATCTAGAAGAGAAATGAGGTGAACCGATGCGTTATCGCCGACAAGAAACGTTCCGCTACATTTTACCGAACCCCCGTTTCATCCCCTACCGCCTCGTATGGGAAGATAAGGAGTTGCATGACGGTGAAGGCATGCTGCTCAACATTAGTGCCCACGGCTTGAAGTTGCGCTGCGACTACTTGTTCCCACTGTCGGAAGGGCTGAAAGTTCAGGTCGTGCTCGACCTCGTTCCTTTAATCCAATCAATCGAATTGACTGGTCACGTCCGTCACCGTAGTCAAATGGGAAGCATGTACGATTACGGGATCCGTCTTGAAGCGAATTCAGAAGAAGCCCAACAGCTCGTGACGATGATCAAAGCTTATGCAAGAGAGAACCAATGAGAACGTGTCGTCAGACACTTCTCATTTTTTGTTCGTCCGATAACAGGGTATACTAATGACAACAGAGACAGATTAGAGGTGTAGCCATGACCAGAAAATTTTTATTGATTCCTTGGGCCGCCGCGATCGCGATCGCGCTACTTGGTCCCAACACCCCGTTCTCGAGCCGGTTCTTGCTCGACTTCCTGACGTACAATACCGATGCCTATGAAGGATATTCTTTGTCCCTCTTTAGCGTGCTAGGCGTCTACCCGCTCGCGCTGTTCCCGCTGCTTTGGTCGGAAGTGAACCAACTGCGGCCGAATCCACTCCTACCGGCAGCAACCGGTTTCGTCGTCGGAGGATTCATCATCGCTCCGTATCTCGCGTTCGCACGGCAGTCGCCCTACCCGACGCCAATCAAGCCGTTGCCGACGAGACTGCTCGGGGTCGTGTTGCTCCTCGTCACGATCGGTTTATTCATCGCTGCCGCGATGACTGGGAATGTCGCACAGTATTGGTCATACGTCGAACAGAATCAATTCGTCCGCACGATGACGGTCGATTTCTTTTTGCTCGCCTTCGTCCAAATGACATTGATGACCCGGGATGCGAAGCGCTATAAGATGAGCTTGTGGCCGCTCCCGTACATCCCGTTATTCGGTTTATTGTTTTGGCTCATCATTCGTCATAAGCAACCGTTCAACGAGGCGCCGCCGCGACGGCCGAAAGTGGTTTGATGTTGTACTTGAGAGTGGGTTTCCCAAAACCCACTCTTTCCTTTATACTAGAGCGAGAGTTTATCTAGAGAAAGAAGGGTCAAATCCAATGAGATTTTTTAAAGTAATGACACACACGAACGACAAGGGAGAAGACGTCATCCTAAGCGAGTATTTCAAAATCGCCGACAAACAGGCTGAACAATTCCTCAAAGATACGTTAGAGCTCGACATGTTCGACGAGAAAGTGACGCTCAAAGAGTGCCAAGTCGCGAAAGACCGGTGGGAATGCCCGGTCGGTGACTTCGTCGTCGTCGAATACTTCAATGAAAAAGAGTTTGATAAAATGAACGAGTATCGTGTGGTCGCACCGAAAAAGTGACCCACAGCAAAGGCGACTTTCCCATTTAATCGGGAAAGTCGCCTTTTTATCGTTCGAGTCATCGACGTGCGTTATGACTCCTCGTTATCTTCTTCCGGGTCTGGATCTGGATGTTGCGTCGGAGCCGGTTTTTTCGCCGGATCAGACTCATCGTCTGGCATCGGGTCTGGGTGAACCCCAGGTTGCGATTCGTCACGTTTCATTGAGCATCCCTCCTCTGTCATAGTGGACTAATTCCACATTGATCAAGAGTCGAAACATCAGTGTATGTCTTTATTGCCGATGACACGACGTGAGATCGCTTTTTCAATCTCGACGATGACGAAGACTATGGCACCGAAGACGACCGGATAGATCCAATCATTCAAATCAAGTGCCGCTGTCCCGAACAACGTGTGCATAAACGGCACGTACGTGATGAACAGTTGAAGTGCAATCAATAGTGCCGATACGATAAACGCAATCTTGTTATCGAAAAAGTGGCGGTTAAACGCCGGAGCGAGTTCGGTCCGACAGTTATACAAGTGGAACAACTGGGCCATGACGATCGTATTGAGTGTGATCGTCTGCAGCTTCGCAGTCGAGAAATCAAAATCAGCTAACATGTAGTTGATGATCAAGCTGCCTCCCCCGATCAAGATCGAGACGAAGATGATCCGGAATACGTAATAGCGACTCAACAGCGGGACGTTCGCCGGACGCGGCGGACGTTTCATCGTGCTCTCTTCGAGCGGTTCGAAGGCGATCGCTAGCGACAGCGTGATGGCAACGACCATGTTGACCCAAAGGATTTGGACCGGGCTGAGCGGTGCCGCGGCACCGAGCAAGATGCTCATCGCGACGAGGAGCGCTTGTCCACCGTTCGTCGGGAGCAAGAACAAGATCGTCTTCTTCAAGTTGTCGTATACACGGCGGCCTTCACGCACCGCGTTGTAAATCGTTTTGAAGTTGTCGTCGACGAGGACCATCTGCGACGCCTCTTTTGCGACTTCGGTCCCTTTGATACCCATCGCGACACCGATATCGGCCCGTTTCAAGGCCGGGGCATCGTTGACACCGTCACCGGTCATCGATGTGATGAGCCCGTTTTGCTGCAATCCTTTGACGAGACGCAGCTTATCATTTGGGCTCGTCCGGGCGAACACATCGTTATGAACCGACGCTTCTTTGATCTCCTCGTCCGACATGTTCGTCAATTCTTTCCCTTCAAGTGCGCCTTCGACTTCCATGCCGAGTTCACGGGCGATGGCGACGGCTGTGTCTTTATGGTCACCCGTGATCATCTTGATGCGGATACCGGCGTCACGGCACGCCGCGACGGCTTCAATCGCCTCTGGACGTGGTGGATCGACGATTCCGTACAAACCAAGGAACGTGATACCGGATTGGACGTCCTCATGGTCGACCGTCTCTTTCGAGCGATCGACCCGTTTGAATCCGCCACCGAGGACACGTTGTCCGCGGTCGGCGATCTCTTTACGTTTCTCATCCCAATAGGTGCGGTCAAATTCCGTATCTTCAGCCATATCGAACAGGCGGTCTGGCGCCCCTTTGATGAAGATCATCCGCTCATCTTTATAGTCGACGAGCGTCGCCATGTACTTATACTCCGAATCGAACGGGATTTTCGAGATGACTTTCAGCCGTTCAATCGGTCGCTCCGCTTTTTCGGCGAGCGTGAGCAAGCAAGCTTCTGTCGGGTCGCCATTGATGACCCATTCGCCGTTTTCTTCATACAATTGGGCATCGTTACACGTCTTCCCGACCGTGAGCAGATCGATCATCGACTCGTCGTCATCGAGGTCGAACGGTTGACCGTTTTGTTCGAGGTCACCATCTGGAGCGTATCCGCCGCCTGACACTTCGATATCGTGCTTCGCCGTGACGACTTGCTTGACGGTCATCTCGTTTTTCGTCAGCGTACCCGTCTTATCGGTACAGATGACAGAGACCGCCCCTAACGTCTCGACGGACGGTAGACTACGGACGATTGCTTTCTTCTCGGCCATGTTACGAACACCGAGTGCGAGAATGATCGAGATGACGGCAGGGAGACCTTCCGGGATTGCTGCGACCGCTAACCCGATCGTCGTCAGCATCAGTTCGATCGGATCGAAATCACGTACAAAGTAACCAAACGCGTAAATGATGACCGAGATCACAAGGATCGCAATCGAGACCGTTTGACCGAATTTCGTCGTCTGACGGATAAGCGGTGTCTTCACCGTCTCGACTTCAGCAATCGATGCGTTGATTTGACCGAGCTCCGTCCCTTCACCGATCGACGTGACGATTGCTTTCGCGCTGCCCGTCGCTATACTCGTTCCTGAATAAATCATGTTTTTCCGGTCACCGAGGACAGCATCTTCCGCCACGACTTGAATTTTCTTCTCGACCGTCGTCGCTTCACCTGTCAAAGCCGATTCTTCGACTTTGAACTTCTCGGCTAGAATGACTCGCGCATCGGCTGGGACTTTGTCACCGGCGGCGAGCACCAAGACGTCTCCGACGACGAGTTCGCTCGATTCGATTTGGAACTGCTTGCCGTCTCGGATGACGCTTGCTTTCGTCTCGAGCAGCTTTTTAATCCCCTCAAGCGCCTGTTCAGCCTTGTTTTCTTGCAAATAGCCGACGACGGCAATGATCGTGACGACGAGCGCGATAACGATCGTATCGATATACTCACCTAAAAAGCCAGTGACGACGGCCGCACCGATCAGGACGTACACAAGAATGTCATTGAACTGTCTCAAAAATTTTATGATTTCAGGTGTCTTTTCCTTTTCCGGCAGAACGTTCTTCCCGAACTGTTCTTGCCGACTCGACACTTCTTGCTTCGACAGCCCGTTGTCTACGTCTGTCTCAAGACTACTCCTCACCTCTTCCGGTTCGAGTGCGTGCCAATTTTTGTTCTCCATCTGCATCTCTACTCCTCCTTGGTCGATCCTATATGAAAATCTATCTCTTTTATGTTCCCACTCCACGACTTCCTGACACATCAGACGACACATTTTCACAACTTTTTCAAAAAAACCGTTCACATTTGTCTCGTTTCCCATTTGGAAACGCTCTCATCCAAAAAAAGTCGTGTCAGATGGATGAAATGGCTTTACATAAAGGTCTGAATGGTTAACTATAGAGAAAATAAAACAGAGAGAAAGAGGTACACGTATGGTCATTATTCAAGGGATCGCCCTGTTGCTGTTGATTCTCGCCTTGTTCACGTTATTCAGTTACAAAGCACCGTTCGGGATGAAAGCGATGGGAGCACTCGCCGGCGCCGCAATCGCGAGCTTCCTCGTCGAAGCGTTCAACGCCTACGCGATCGGTGGGTTACTGCCGCTCCCTTTATATGAAGAAGTCGGCCAAGCTGCCGGTGCGCTGTCGGGACCTGCGGCAGCGGCACTTGTCGCGATTGCGCTCGGCATCAACCCGGTCTACGCGTTGATGCTCGGTTTGTCCGTGTCAGGCTTCGGGATTCTCCCCGGCTTTTTCGCAGGGTACGTCCTCGCCTTACTCGGCGGCAAGCTCGACCGGCACCTTCCGGCCGGTGTCGACATGATCTTTTACGTCATCATCATGGCACCGCTCGCCCGTCTCGTCGCCATCGGTGTCGATCCGCTCGTCTCGAACACGCTCGCTCAAATCGGGGCGGTCATCGAGCTCGCAGCGACGCAAAATCCGATTGTGATGGGACTCGTCCTTGGCGGAATCGTCACGGTCGTCTCGACATCACCGCTCAGTTCGATGGCGCTCACGGCGATGCTCGGTCTGACCGGTGTCCCGATGGCAATCGCGGCCCTCGCCTTGACGGCGTCGATTTCGATGAACTATTTACTCTTTAAGCGATTGAACATCGGCTCGAAGAAAGACCAACTTTCGGTCGCGATCGAACCGCTCACACAAGCCGACCTCATCTCGGCGAATCCGATTCCAATCTATAGCGTCAACTTTGTCGGTGGTGCCATCGCCGGACTCATCGTCGCGATGACCGGAATGGTGAACAACGCACCTGGGTCTGCCGCCGGTATCCCGGGACTGCTCGTCATGTATGGCTTTAATGACTGGCAGACGGTGACGGTGACGGCAATCATCGTGTTCGCCGTCGGCATCATCGCCGGTCTCGTCGGCAGCAAACTGTTCAGCAATTTCCCGATCGTTCGACATACGGAAAAGATGGCAAATCCGGAAGAGGAAGCCGCATGAAAAAGCAGGAAGTCCAATTCGCGGACTTCCTGCTTTTTCGTTATTCAAACGATAACGTTGTTTGCGTTCGAGACGATTGCCGTGCAAGTTCGATCACACGCGTCGTCAACAAAGCGTCCTCGAGGGAAACGACCGGCCGTCGCGTCGAATAACTGTCAGCGAGCTGGCGATAAAATGCCAAATAACGCCCCGGCTCGATTTCAATCATTTGCGGCTCATTTACAACGAGCGTCCCCGTCTCACGGACACCCGCTTCGATCGTGCCGTCTCGGAGCGCGGCCTCTTGCGGGTCGAGACCGTATTTCATAAAGCTGCCTGCCGTACCGTGGACTTCAAAGCGAGGCGCTTCAACGGCGACGAACGGGTTCGAACGTAAGTAGACGCGCTTTTCACCGTAGTGCAGCGTCACGTTGAAGCCGTCGTCGGACTGTCCGCCGTCTCGTTGGACCATGACATCTGCTGAGACGTGGTCCGGTTCGCCGAACAACACGAGCGCCTGATCGATCAAATGACTGCCGAGGTCGAACAAAATACCAGACCCAGGACCTGCGTTCTCACGCCATCTGTCCCGGACAAGCGGACGGAACCGGTCAAAGCGTGATTCATACACTTTCCAGTCTCCGATTCGGTTTGATTCGAGCAGTGACGCCACCGTCAAGAAATCTCCGTCCATGCGTCGGTTGTGGAACACGTTGACGATCCCGTCACGCGTCTTCTCGAGGGCGATGAGGGATTCCCCTTCCTCAGACGTTAGGAACGCCGGCTTCTCGACGAGGACGTCTTTGTTTGCGTCGAGACACGTCGTTACCATGTCTTTATGTAAGTTCGACGGTGTCGTGATCACGAACAGCGTCGCATCGGTCGCGATCGCTTCTTCGAGCGTCGCATATACGTCCACATCAGGGAGCACGGCACGGACGTCATCCGGTCTAGAGGAGACCACCCCAGTGATGTTGAATTCCTCGAGCGTCGTCAAAAATGGCAGGTGGAACGTTGTCGCCGAGAAGCCGAAACCGACCAATATAGTGTTGATCATATCTATTCCTCCTTTGTTTCTTCATGATTGATTGTAACAAAAAAAGGGGTACATTGACCCCTCACGCACTGACACTTTCATCCAAACCATATTCAAACGTGTTGTATCCGTTACGTGAATCGACGTAAACGAAACCAAAACGTGGATAATACTCGTTCAAAAACTCGTTGTCGGCGACACAGTCGAGACGGATCGGCTCGTTACCAACGGCTTCGCGGAGTACATGTTGCATCAGCTGTTGACCGACGCCACGGCCTTTCAATTGCTCACTGACGACGATGCGATGGATGTATTGACCGCGCTCGCCATCTTCCCATAAATTGTGATCCCATTCATCCGGAGGAAGCAAGGCGATCGAGGCCAAGACATAGCCATGTTGTTCATACACGTACACACTTCCCGTCGCAATGTCGGTTCGCACGCGTTCTAACAAATCTAGCTCCAAATATTCCGTCCACTGGTCACTTCCTGTTTCATTAAGCGCTACGGCTCGTTGTTCGATTAGGTGCGCGATGTGTTTAGCATCGCGTTTCGTCGCGAGTCGAATCATAACGTCCTCCTTTATATATACAGTATTTGAAATACCAATATAACGGAGACGTTTGACCGATTTCAACCATCTTGCCTGAGCGATGTCATGGGAACGGGATGACGTCGCCCCCGTTCAATTGATAACTATACGTCAAAGTCGCGTTCAAGCTATGCGATACCGAGCAATAGCGGTCGACGGACAGTTCGATGGCACGGCGGACCCGTTCCTCCGGCATCTCCCCTTCGAGTACATATAAAATATGGATCGTCGTGAACCGCATCGGGTGCTCGGTCGCCCGCACCGCGTCGACTTCCATCCCGAACCGTTCGAGCGGCAGGCGCATCTTGTGCAAAATCGAAACGATATCGATGCCCGTACAGGCCGCCGTGGCGTGCAGCAACATCTCGGTCGGCCGTGGCCCCGTATCCAATCCCCCGACATCCGCCGCCGCATCGAGCGTCACGCTATGTCCGGAAGGTGTCGTCGTTTGAAACGCCATCCCTTGTTGCCAATCCACTTTCAAGTTCATCTCAGTCTCCCCCTTATTTTTTCACTAGCATACTATTCCCTCGATTGAGGTATTATAAAGCTAGTTGCACAATTTGTCGTTTAGGAGTGGGTCGCATGGAGTGGTCGGTCATGATCAGTTGGGGGCTGTATATCGTCCTCGGGTTAAATTTATTGTTCGCTATAGCCGTTATCTTCGCGGAACGCCGCGATGTCGGTGCCACCTGGGCCTGGCTGCTCGTCTTGTTTTTCCTACCGATCCTCGGATTTATCATTTACTTGTTCCTCGGTAGACAGCTGAAAAAAGATAATTTCTTTAATTTGAGTGTTGAGGAACGATCGTTTCATTCGTTGCAAGTCGAGAGTCAAATCGAGCAGATTCACCGTAAAGAGACGATGCTCGCCCAACCGCTATTTGAGAAGTACGAGCAGTTGCTCGAGATGAACTTGCGCTCATCGAAGTCACTCATCAGCGTCCACAACAAGTCGACCATCATGCATGACGGGGAACAGAAGTTCAAGGCGCTGATGGACGATATTCGGAGCGCCGAGACCGAGATCAACATCCAGTACTACATCATCCAGCGTGATGCCCTCGGGAAGGCACTGATTCACGAACTGATCGAGCGCGCCAAAGCGGGCGTCAAAGTCCGGCTGTTGTATGACGCGGTCGGATCGCGCAGCCTGCGCGATTCAGACTTTAAGGAGTTGATCGCGCATAACGGTGAAGTCCGTGTCTTTTTCCCACCGACGTTCGGCTTGATCAATTTCAAGTTGAACAACCGGAACCACCGGAAAGTCGTCATCATCGATGGGAAGATCGGCTACGTCGGCGGCTTCAACGTCGGTACCGAGTATCTCGGTCTCGTCGAGAAGTTCGGCTACTGGCGTGACACTCATCTCCGGGTCGAGGGGGACGTCGTCTATCACCTGCAGCACCGGTTCATCTTAGACTGGAACTTTTCGGGGAGCAAACATCACGATCCTGAAAACTCGTTCTGCTTCGCGCGCCACGATATTAAAGAGCAGTCACCGATGCAAATCGTGACGAGCGGACCGAACTCGGACACCGAGCACTTGAAAAATATGATGATCAAAATGATCGCGTCGGCCAAGCAGCGAGTCATCATCCAAACGCCTTACTTCATCCCGGATACGAGCTTCATGGACGCCTGTAAGATGGCACTCCTCTCCGGTGTCGAGATGGACATCATGATCCCTGGAAAACCGGACCATCCGTTCGTCATGTGGGCGTCGCTGTCGTTCCTCGGCGAGCTACTCGATCACGGAGCGAACGTCTACATGTACGATGAGGGCTTCCTGCATGCGAAGACGCTCGTCGTCGATGACGAAATTTCGACCGTCGGCACGACGAATTTGGACGCCCGCAGCTTCCGCTTGAACTTCGAAGTGAACGCCATCATCTACGATGAGCGGGTCGCTCTTGAGCTCGCCTCGTTGTTCGAGTCGGACGTCGCCGTCAGTCGGCGCTATACGGTCGACGACTATGCGGTCCGGAAGTGGAGCATCCGGATGCGCGAAGGTGTGTCACGGTTGCTCAGCCCAATCTTATGACCGTTGTGAGATCGCGCCAGCGGTCTCTTTTTTATGTCCATCAGCCGACAGATTCTAGATTTCAGCTTATTTTTATCATGTTTTAGCTAATATTCTTCCAAATAAGGGTATAAAGTATCAGTACGAACGTCCTAAACTCTCGTTTCGTTAAAGAAAGGAGGAAGTATGCGTTCGCGCATATGTCATTCTATGGCTGATCAAGAACGAATTCACCAAGACACCCACACCATGAAACCCGATCCTTCCTCGTGGGACCAGTTACCGATCGGTCTCTTTGCATTCGATACGTTCGGACGCATCATCAGTTACAACGATTCATTCGTCGACTTACTCGGGGTCGTCCCGATGACAAGCTCGACGTTTGAACGGTGCACGACCTCAACGTTTGACTTATACGGTGCCGTCGCCCGTGTATTGGCAGGCGAGACCGTCCGTTTAGCCGGTTGGTATACCCCTCCGAATCGACAGCCCCGTTTCGTCCGGACGACGATGTCACCAAGCTTTCAGGCTGATGGCCGAATCGACGGCGGGGTCGGCGTCATCGAAGACATGACCGAACAGCGACGTTATGAAGAACGGATGGAGCATCTGTCGTCACTCGACCCGTTGACCGAGTTATTCAACCGTAAAAAAGTCGGCGACGTCCTGACCTCGGCTGTCCAAGATACGGTCGACACGAAAGCACCTGCCGCCGTCATCATGCTCGATATCGACTACTTCAAGCTCGTCAACGACACGTTCGGTCACCCGACCGGCGATCTCGTGTTACGTTCGATCGCTCAATTGCTCCGCCGCAATATAAGGAAGACCGATTCGATCGGTCGCTGGGGTGGCGAGGAGTTTTTAATCGTCGCCCCGCAGTCGACACTTACTGATGGCATCCAGTTGGCCGACAAGTTACGTCAAAAGATCAACGACGAACCGTTCGGTCCGGTCCCGCACGTCACATGTTCGTTCGGCGTCAGTTCGCTTGATGGCGGAAAGACCGTCGAACAAGCACTTCAAGACGCGGACGAGGCGCTGTACGTGGCAAAAAACTCAGGCCGCAACCAAGTGTCGAGCAAACGATGATATGAACTCTAAGAAGAATCGAAGTGTACCAAAAAGGCAGAGCGGATCCGCTCTGCCTTTCGTTTATACATTGAATCGTGATACGAGTTCTTGCAACTCCTCCGCCATATCGGCGAGTGCTTTCGCGGATTGCGACACTTCCTCCATCGAACCGAGCTGGTCTTCTGTCGTTGCCGCGACTTGTTTCGAGGCGTTCGAATTCTCGTCGGCGATGTGCGCAATTTGCGTCGCCGAAGCCGATACTTCTTCGACGTTCGCCGCGATCTCTTCGACAGTGGCCGTCACGTCCTCGATCCGTGGCGTCATCTCCTGCGTCCGTAACATAATCTTCTTGAAACGCTCCGCCGTGTTCTCGGTCGTCTCAAGACCCGCTTTCGTATGGGCCGACACTTCTTTCATCAACGTGACAGACCGCTCCGTCTCTTGCTTGATGTTCTCAATCAACTGCGAAATTTGCTTCGTCGAGTCCTGTGACTGTTCGGCTAACTTACGGACCTCACTCGCGACGACGGCAAACCCTTTCCCGTTCTCACCGGCGCGGGCAGCCTCGATCGCCGCGTTCAAGGCGAGCAAGTTCGTCTGCGTCGCGATCCCGTTGATCACATCGACAATATTCCCGATTTCATTCGAGCGGTGGGCGAGCGACTCGATGACTGCACCGAACGTCTCGACCGATGTGTCGATTGCTTTCATTTGCGTCACGTTATGGGTGACGGCAGCAGTCCCGTCTTCCGCTTCGATCGCCGTCTCGCGAGACAGTTCCGATACGTCCGTTGAGCTTTCAGCGATGCGCATGATGCCTGCCGTGATCGCTTGGAGCGAGACGGCGTTGTCGTCGAGCTGACGTTTCGAATCGTCGGCGCCTGCCGCCATCTGTTGGACCGCTCCGGCAATCTGCTCAGAAGATGCTGTATTTTGCGCCGAGTTGGCCATCAGTTCTTGCGACGATGCGGCGACTTGTCCAATCGATTGATCGAGGTTGATGATGATCGAACGGAGTGACGCCGTCATGCCGTTGAAACTTTCAGCGACCCGGCCGATCTCATCGTTCGAATCGATGATGACTTCTTCCGTCAAATCTCCCGCCTGAATCCGTTCCGCGCCCGTCGTCAACCGGTTCAACGGTCGAATGATCGAGCGTAAGATGAAGTATAAGATGACGGCAGCAAGCAAACTCATCCCGGCGATGACACTTAATGTCGTCCACAGGATACCGACCGTCTCATCTGTAATTTCTTTATCATACAGCGTCCCGGCCACTTTCCAGCCCGTCAAGTCGTTCGTCATGAAGTCCATCTGTTTGTCTTCATTTTCGAACACATATGAAAAGCTGCCATCTTTGCCGTCGTAAAGCGATTCGACCCAATCGCCTGATGCCTTCTCGCCTGCGGCTAACGTCGGATGGGTCACGAACTGCTGGTTCGCATCAAGGATCGTGACATAGCCTTCTTTCCCGATTTGAATGCCAGCCGCAACACTCGCGATGTCATCAACGTCAACGTCGACTGCGATGACGCCACGACCGTCATCGGTTGTCTGCGATAGCGTGACCATCATTTTACCTGATGACGCATCGACGTAAGGGTCCGTGATGACGACGTTCCCTCCGGCACCATCTGCCGCTTCGTACCACGGACGTGTCCGGGGATCATAGCCGTCAGGCAACGACTGAACAGGGTAAATCGTCATCACGCCTTCCGTCGACGCGTAATAGATGTTCGTCACTTTCGGATGGGTCGCCAAATATTCGACGAACTTCTCCTCTAACCCAAGGTTGTCTTCTCCTTCTTCGTAGAGCGACTCGTCAATCCGCCCCGCAAAAAAGGCGACGTCGCGCTCAATCGGTTCAATCAAATTCGTGATCTCATCATTCATCCGCTCCACACCCGCGTGCGCCGACTGCATGATTTGATCCGTAATTTTTTGTTTCGCCTGATAATAGGCGACAAAGCCGATCAATAACGATGGAATCAATAATAAGAGCAATGACATCGTGATCAACTTTTGTTTAATGCTGATAGTTCGTTGTTTCGTCCGATTCATAGAAAACCCCTTTTCCCGAGAATAATTCCCGCTGCGTTATTCTATCTATCGGCTAGAACTGGGGCTTTTTGATGACCTAGACAAAAAATCGTCACCGTTTTTCTATTTTTCTAACCTGAAAACCTTTACATCCGGCGGTTTGTCGAATTAAGCGCAACACTTCATCCGTTCGATGATTACCTCGTTCAATTCCACTTCCTTCCCCCGCGATCAAAGTACTCTCAACATCTTTATAACTCTATTCTTAGATCACTTAACCCCCGATACGAGTAATTGTTTGAATTCGTTTTCGGTCCAGCTTTCCTACAGGTGTATAAGGCAGCTCTTCAACGAAAGCGATTTCTCGAGGGATTTGGTATGCTGCCACTCGTGTGCGTAACCAGCTGAAAAGTTCTTCTTCACTCATTTTTTTCTCAGAATACAACTGCACATATGCCTTCAGAATGTTGCCAGCGTAGACATCCTCTACACCGATTACAGCGACGTCTTCAACACTCGGATGGCTGCACAATGCAACTTCTATTTCCGAAGGATAGATGTTGTTGCCGGCCGAAATGATCAAGTCGTCTGTTCGTCCACACAGGAAATAATAGCCGTTCTCGTCCCGGTATCCGATATCGCCAGTTTGAATCCAGTGGCTTGGGCTGTTTTTCATGGACCATTTATTCCGAATACAAAATTGTCCAATACTGCCGGGTTCAACTTTTTTCCCGTCCACGACTACCTGCAATTGACTTCCCGAAATTGCTTTTCCAAGCGTGTTTGCATGAAAATTTAAATCTTCGGGTGTAGCAATGATGTTCAAGCCGGCTTCCGAAGTTCCGTATAGATTGTATAAGACATTCCCCAGATGATTGTTTACTTCATTCACTAAAACCGGATTTAGTTTTGCACCCCCAGACGCAATGCAAGCTAGGGAGCCGAGCGCTTCTTTATCGTGCTTCAACATTTTATGAATCATCAAAGGAACTACCGTGACAACTTCTACTTGATGCTGCCGAATAAGGGCGCATGCTCCTTTCGCATCAAAACTCTCCTGAATGACAACTTTCTTTCCCAAAGCAAGAAATGATAACAGTACAGCGATGCCATAGCCATGGTAAATCGGCGTCGCAATATAGGCAGTGCTGTATGTTGGCAGCTGCAGTCGGTTCAGTAAAGCAGCAAAAGGATCCAGGAAATTAAAGAGGGATGGGCGGTGAATCACTTGTTTGGGCTTTCCAGTGGTGCCACCGGTCAACAGCACAATCTTTCCGCTGGAAGAAGCCGTCAATTTATCTTTTCTATGTATAGCCGAATCCGACAAACTGTTAATGGATTCAATTTTTTCATGATAACTGACGATTTTTGAATGTTGGTAAGACGATTTTTCAATCAATCCGCTAAACTCTTCGTCGTAAATCAGCAAGTCGAAATGATGTTCTTGCACTAGTCGATCGAACTGTAGTTGACTCATGGAACAATTGAGCAAGTATATATCTGTGCCGAGCCGCGAAGCAGCAAAAATGCCCTGCACGAAGGACGCGTGGTTTTTACAGAAGAACGCCACTTTATGTCCTTTACAAATCCCATACCTCTCCGCTAGAAGATGAGCGAGATTTTCACAGTGCTTCTGCAGCTCCAGATAATTGAGTGTTTCCCGACTATCCACCAAAGCAGTTTTTTGGCCTCCCGTCTTTTCCGTCAATGAAAAAAGAAGCATAAGGTTTACACCGTTTTGATGGATCGCGAAGCAAAGACGTCCTAAGTTTGATGGGGAAAGAAGATTGAGTTGCGACAATATTTTCAGCAAATTAAACATTGCCTCTTTCACGCTCCTTTTTTCTTAATAACCTGAGGACGATAAACGATAACGGTGATCTGAAAATAGCTGAAGCCCATTGACCTAGAATCAGCCACCACGGTTTATAAACTTTTCTTTTCGTATACAAGGCGTGTCCTATAATTTCCGCCACGTGAACCGGTGACATGGCAGGGGAAGTCTGATAAGCAATCGTCGGTTTTATCATGGGTGTTTTCACGAGCGGCAGATAAATGGAAGTGGTGGAAATGTTTTTGATTTTCAGTTCCGGCTCCGCCGAGCGCAACCACGTATCAAAAGCGGTTTTCGACGCCTGGTAGGCAGCCCAGTGAGGTATAGGGAATAGCAAAGCATTTATGGTGGAGACATTGATGATGTGCCCGTTCTTTTTCTCAAGCACCGGAATGAGCGATAGCAACAACTGTACCGGAGCAAAATAATTAAGCGCCATGGTACGTGTGAAGTCATGGTAACGATCCAGCGACTGGACGATTGGACGGTTGATGGAGATGCCGGCATTGCTGACGACAACATCCACTCCGTCCGTTAATTGATGAAGAAATGTTAGCAATCCTTTTCGTTCCTCTTCATTGCGCAAATCTGCCGGGAATACCGTTACACTGGCTGTAGCTTTTTCGATTTCGACTTTCATGACGTTCATGTTTGCTTCTCTGCGGGCCACCAGAATCAGATGCGCAGTTGTATTCGCTAATAGATAGGCGAACTCCTTGCCGATTCCTGAACTCGCTCCAGTAATCAGGACAGTCTTTCCATCCATCTCTTTTTTCATCTTCTCGAAATTGAGGGAAGGCGATAAAAATAGGGCTCTCTCCAGTAGAGTGTAGTTATGCATTTAGCCAGCACCTTTTTGTAAGATATCGTTATAAAATCAGGAATCTTCCGACTCTTATTTTTATAAATTTTACTATTTAAACCCGATTAATGGAATGGGTAAGGAGAAAAGATAAACATCGTCCTCCCCTTATCTTGTAATCGTTTTTTAGGTGTCACCTCTGCATCAATCTTCGAGATACATATCCAAATGCAACAACTCATGTCGCAGCGGCGACAAATCGTTCATCGAATGGACACCCATCATATAGTCGTATCCGAAGAACACTTTGAACCTATATTCTTCGTCTGACTCATTCACTTTATACTCTAACTCGGCGTAAAGCGTATTCCTTAACATGAGGCGAAGCATGTTCGGGATTTGGTCTCGTGACAGCACCTTCCCTGGCTTCACTTTTTTGCGAAGGTCTCTCATCCGGATTGGATAGAGCGCATTGAACGCGCATTTCGAAGAGGCTCGATACGCATAGTCACGTCGCTCAAGATAGGAGACGGTCAATGTCTTCACTCCTAAATAGCCCATGATTCGCTCAATCGCTTTAACGTAATTAGACTCCATGCGGAGATATTCCTCCAACGTGAAGACGACACCTTCAAACGTTTGATCGATGTCCGAGATTTCCGTCCACTCGTCAATCTTCCCTCTAGTTTCAGGATGATATTTAGTTACGTTATACATGTACATGCAGTCACCTATTTTGCTATATATTTGTGTGTTGTCTAAATAAAACGGACGCGACAGTTTTGTCGCGTCCGTTCATGCCCCGATGATCGCATCATGGGTCGCTTCCGTCCAGCCATAGGCGACTTCGCGCAACGCGAGTTCGCCGAACAAGCGCTCTTTCGCATCGACGACTCGCCCTTGGCGCTGTTCATAAAACGCCCGATGCGGGTTCAGCTCGAGCGCCCAAATGAGTAGTCCACGGCTAGACATCGTTTGGACCGCGCGTTCGAGTAAGAGTGAGCCGATTCCGTTCCGTTGATGATTTTCTAAAATGTAAATCGCGTAAATCTCGTTCGGATGGTCCGGGTAGTCACCCGTCCGCTCGTCCCCATACAAAACGAAACCGACAATCTCCTCATCGACCATGGCGACGAATCCGCTGATTTCGCGGTTGGAAAGGGCACTCCGGACTTTTTCCGACCACTCGATCGACCCAGAAGAAAGCTTTAATAAAAACTCGGTCGGAACGATTCCCCGATAAGTCGTTCGCCAACCATTGACCCTGACGCGCGCGATCCCGTAAGCGTCTTTCGGCTCAGCTTTCCGTATTTGCATCCGTACCCCCTCCTACCCTAAGTTTTACAAGTATTTTACCACAAATCACCGAATCGAAATCACACTTCTTCCAGAAACGACTGACAATCATTTGACAAAAAACGACCGTAGGAATCCCTACGGTCGAGTGTATTAAGCAACGTTACGCGTTGATTCTGCCGTCGCAGTCGTAAGTGGTTTTTTCAAGAATGAGAGGAGGAGTGCTCCGACGAGAGCCCCTGCGAGAATCGCAAGTGCGTAGAGACCCATGCTCATCGCGACGTTTCCAGCTCCTTCAAGTAATGGGAAGACGAAGATCCCACCGTGCGGCGCCGGCAGTTGAATCGCGAAGAAGGCAGATAATCCACCGGCGAGTGCTGACCCGAGGATCGCTGACGGCAACACCCGGATCGGATCGGCCGCAGCGAACGGGATGGCCGCTTCTGTGATGAACGAGGCGCCCATGATGTACGCCGTCTTACCAGCTTCACGTTCTTGTTTCGAGAACTTCTGACGAGCGAACACGGTTGACGCGAGCGCGACGAGAAGCGGTGGCACCATTCCACCTGCCATGACGGCCGCCATGACTTCTTGGTTACCGGCTGTAAGCGCCGCCGTACCGAACACGTACGCCGTTTTGTTGATCGGGCCACCCATATCGACGGCCATCATCCCACCGACGATGACACCGAGCAAGATGGCGTTAGCACCACTCATGCTGTTGAGCGTATCCATCAACCATGTCATGAACGCTGCAATCGGTTCGTTGACGACAAGTAGCATGATCATCCCTGAGATGAACGAGCCGAGCAACGGATACAGGAGGACTGGTTTAATTCCTTCAAGCGTCGCTGGCAATTTCGCGAGTGCTTTTTTCAAGAACAGGACGACGTAACCAGCTAAGAAACCGGCGATGAGTCCACCGAGGAATCCGGCATTCCCTTCGCTCGCGAGCACACCGGCGACGAGACCAGGTGCGAGACCCGGACGATCGGCGATCGACATCGCGATGAAACCGGCAAGGATTGGGACGAGGAAACCGAACGCCGCGCCACCGATCGTCATGAGCTGAGCCGCAAATTCATTGTAAGACGGGTCATCTGGGTTTGCCGAGTTGATGCCCCAGAAGAAGCTGAGGGCAATCAACAGACCACCGGCGACGACGAGTGGCAGCATGGCTGATACCCCGCTCATCAAGTGTTTGTAAATGCCGGTGCGCTGTTCTTTAGGAGCGCCTGACGTCCCTGTCGAACGGTAAACCGGTGCATCTTGTTTCACAGCCCGGTTGATCAACTCTTCCGGTTTGCGGATGCCTTGCGCGACCGGTACTTCGATCACGTGTTTCCCGGCGAACCGCTCCATGTCGACGGCTTTATCGGCCGCGACGATGATAGCTGTCGCTTTGGCGATATCAGCTGCCGTCAATTCGTTTTTGACGCCAGTCGAACCGTTCGTCTCGACCTTGATGTCGACACCCATCGCTTCTGCTTTTTGTTTCAGGCTGTCTGCTGCCATATACGTGTGAGCGATGCCGGTCGGGCAAGCTGTGACGGCAAGGATATAAGGTGCATCCTTTTTGACCGTTTTTTCAGCAACCGGTGCCGCTTCGGCCGCTTCTTTCTCTTCGATCGCGCGAATGACGTCATCTTCTGACGTTGCCGCATAGAGACGTTCCTGGAATTTTGGATCCATAAGGAAGACGGATAATTTCGAGAGTGTTTCCAAGTGCTCGTTGTCGGCGTGTTCGCCTGCTGCGATCATGAAGAACAGGCGGCTGTCTTGGCCGTCGAGCGCTTCATAGTCGATCCCGCTCGAGCGACCAAAGGCGATTGCGGGTGCTTTGACAGCTTTCGTCTTCGCGTGCGGGATGGCAATCCCTTCACCGAGTCCGGTCGTGCTTTGCGCTTCGCGGGCCAAGATGGCGTCGCGATAACCGTTCCGGTCCGATAGCTTACCGGCCCGGTCGAGCACGTCGACGAGCTCTTCGATGACGTCTGCTTTTGAACGACTGCGGAGATTCAGTTGGATCGTGTCCTTTTTGAGTAGGTCCGTGATGTTCATGTTGTTTCCTCCAATCGGGATAGTGGGGTGACGTCGACTTCGCCGACCAAGCGGTCCACGTCTTGTTTCGTACAGAGGCCAAACGTATAAGCAGACGCGCTGCCGGTCGTGACCGCATAGCGGAACGCCTTGGTTGCGTCGTGGTCTAAAATGTTAGCGACAAAACCGGCGACGAGTGAATCACCCGCTCCGACCGAGTTGACGAGTTTCCCGCTCGGCGTGTTCGCCGTATAGGCGCCTGAACCGTTGACGAGCATCGCGCCGTCTCCTGCGAACGAGACGATGACGTTTTTGGCGCCACGCTCGACTAACTGTTCCGCGTAAGGGAGCGCCTGGTCAAACGTCTCGATATCGACATCAAACAGTTCACCGAGTTCGTGATGGTTCGGTTTGATCATGAGTGGTTCGAGCGAGAGCACCTCGAGCATCGCCTCTTTTGTTGTATCGACGACGAAGTCGGCTCCGTTCGCTCGAACTTTCTCAGCGAGCGTCCGGTAAAGTGTGCTCGGCAGATTGCCAGGAATACTTCCGGCCAAGACGACGATATCACCTGCTTGGACGTGTTCGAACTGTGCTGTCAACTGTTCAAGTTCCGTGTCCGAGATGACAGGACCACTCGCGTTCAATTCCGTCTCTTCTTTCGCCCGGATCTTGACGTTGATTCGGGTCTCGCCATCGACTTCGATGAAATCGGTCTCGACACCCTTGTCCGTCAACGCTTTCTTAATAAATTCACCTGTCGTTCCGCCGATGAATCCTAGGGCGACCGTATCGGCGTCAAACTCACGTAAGACGAACGAGACGTTGATACCTTTTCCTCCGGCCCGTTGCGTCGTCTCTTGGATGCGGTTGACCTCACCTAAGACGACTTCTGGCAATGTGACGTAATAATCGATTGATGGGTTAAGTGTTAACGTGTAAATCATTGGGCGTTCACCACCTTTGTTAATGTTTCGACTGAACTGACGTACGGTGCACCGCTCATCGTGATGAGTGTCGCCGCCTCGAGGGGCGCCACTCGGCTGAACGAACGTTTCCCGAATTTTGAATCGTCCGCCAAGATGTAGGCGTCCCGAGCCAGTTCAATCGCTGTTTTTTTGACGAGGGCTTCTTCTGGGTCAGGCGTCGTATAGCCCGCTTCTAGGTCGACCCCGTTGATACCGAGAAAAGCGACATCGACCCGATAGTTCATCATGCTTTCGCGGGCGTTGTAGCCGACGAGCGCCTGCGTCGAACGTTTCAACTCGCCGCCGATCACGAACGTCTTAATGTCGAGATCGAACAAGTCGTTGGCAATCGGGAGGCTGTTCGTGACGACGATGACTTTCTTACCTGTCAAGTAAGGGACCATCGCCTGTGTCGTCGTCCCGGCATCGAGATAGACGGACATCCCGTCTTCGATGAACGTCGCGGCCTTCCGTGCGATCGCGACTTTCTCATCGACGTGCCGATCCCGTTTTTCCTCGAACGTCGGTTCGTCTTCAGCGCGAACGACGAGCGTCGCCCCGCCATGGACCCGTTCAAGGTAGCCTTCGGCCTCAAGGTCCGTCAAATCACGGCGGATCGTCGACTCTGACGCCCCCATCCATTCGACCAACTCTTTCAGCTTGACGATCTTTTGTTCCGACAACCGTTGCAAAATCATCTGATGTCGTTGTTTCGTTAACATCGTATTCCCTCCGTATCTCCAATATAAAGCGTTTACATTCAAAAAACAATCAAAAACATTCAAATTCATTCACTTTTTATCTTATCGTCACAATTATAACACAAAAAACGGTCACTAAGTGACCGTTTACGACTGTTTTTCACTATTTGATTAACCAATCGTTCAATTTCTGTAACAACTGTGGATGAAGCGGAGCCTCGATCGCCTCACGATATTCTTTGTGCAACGTTAAAAGTGAATGCGGGCTCGTCCGTTCGACGAGCAGGTGGTTCATATCTTTAATGATATAGCTGTCGACATCGCCTTTCGTCTGCAGTGAATGGACGTGTTCAGGCGGGACTTGGACGTCACGGTCACCGGTGATGGCAAGCAGCGGGACGCGCACGAGCTCGAGCCGTTCCCGGACGTCATACGACGCATGTTCACGAATCCATTTGGCGTTGACGACTTGGCCTCGGTATTTGAACGCAGCGACGTTCGTCCGGAGCGAGCGCTCGAGCAGATCGTCTTGCCGTTGTCTGACTTTTTTCGGGACGCCGGTCAACCGGTAAAACATCCCTTTCAACCCTTTCACGCGCCCGATCTCGGACGCGAGCGCGTCGGCTTGATGTAAAAACATCTGTTTCGACGAGTCGTTGAAGCCGGCGAGTAGGATCAATCCGGACGCATTTGTCTCGAGTTGAACGGCCGGGGCGATGACCGCCCCTTCGCTATGGCCAAGCACGTAGACATCGCCTGTTTCAGGCAACCGTTGGATCGTTTTCACGACTTCGATCGCATCGTTGACCAAGTCATGGAGTCCGACTTTATTAAAGTCACCATCCGACTCCCCAATCCCTTGTTTGTCGTACCGAAATACGTTGACGCCCATGCCATATAGCGCGTCGGCTAGTTTTTTATACGTATTGAACTGGACAGGTCCGACATTGCCGTTCCGGTCACTCGGCCCGCTCCCGCTCAAGATGACGACCGTCTTTCGCGGCGTGTCATGCAATAAAAGCGTACCGGCCAGTTCACCGTAATGTCTTGTAATGTTCATGTTTCGTTCCATTGTATCGCCTCCTCTTTCATCATACCGAACAATTCGAGAGAGGACGAGTGTTTCAGTCAAAAAGAAAGAACCGCCCTCACACGGGGACGGTTCAAGACATCATTGTGTGGCGAGCCAATCTGTTAGCCAAGCGACGTGGTCTTCCATCGCCTCGTTCGACAAACGGTCGATTGTATCGGCTTCAGTTAAAGCATCAAACTCAGCCGTCAATGAATCGCTTAATGACATGACCGGTACGCCTTCCGCATGAAATTCATCTAAATACGACGTCCCGAGTGGCTTCACATCAAGTGATGACCAGCTTCCTTGCTCAAGGACCGGCAGTCTTGTCATCCCTTTTGTCCTTACAAAACGTGCATCTTCCCCGGTACCAAGAATATCTAATGACAGTACTAAAGACGGCAAAGTTTCACCCTGTTTCGCTGTTTCTAAATAATCCATGGCGGTCTCGTAGCCACCCCCACTTCCGTTCAAGAAGACATAACGGATCGTCGCATCCGTATCAATGCCATCCATTTGTTCGATGAGCGCGTACAATATCGATGAACCACCAAGGCTCCATAACGCATGGTCCCCGTAACTCGTGCCGTCAAGCCTAGCCAAGATCACAATCTCCTCGTCTGTTTTACCAGGTTGAATAAATTCGACATACGGCACCTCGTCGTCGACGAACGGTTCGACCGAGACATGCGTCCCGTCCGTCAAACGATCTGCTGTCTCAACGTCGACGCCGATGCCGGGCAGCCGCGTCCGTGGCGAAGTATAAATGGTTCCGTAATAAGCCTCTTCTTGTTCATCGGGCGTGACAATGTACCCTTCGGCTCCTGCCTCCAACAGGTTGAGTAAGTGGCGATTCGCCTCATCATCAATGAGGACCTCTCCATATGGATCAGCCGACGTGTCCCTCCTGTCAAGCTCGAGTGATTTGACCGTCATCGGCAAAACGACGACTTTTCCTTCTACATCATCAATCGGTTCGTTCCAATCCGTTTGAATCACTTCACCGTCAAATCCAGCTTCTAAGATGAAATGAGATACACCATCGAATCGTTCGTCATCTTCAATGGTCAACGTCGTCCAATGGCTCGGTACGGAGGCATAATGGACGAAACGGTTCATCTCAAGATCGAGCTCGGTCCCGAGCGACTCGAACAGCTCGACGTTCTCCCAACTGTTAACGTCTCGGTCGAACGACGCAAAGTATTCGGCCGTCTCATACGGGGTGGCGTTTGTGAACGGACTGACGTACAAAAAGACGACATATAGTACCGATAGTAAGCTAAACATAATGTTCATACGAGTTGTCTCCAATAACTAAGTAATAATTTCAACCAATGATCAAGAAACAATGGATAACTTGGAAATTATTATTATAAATGGCTTTTAGTACTTTTGCATTTAATTTTTTATAGGTTTAAATATATTTAACAACACATAACCATTCAATCACCACCAGTGTTACCTGTTAATTTAAACATAAAATTCACCAGTTGATACATTGTAATGATTACGCTATGATGTAATTCGTAATCATTACAATTTGAAAGAAGGATGTCATCTCTATGAAATATGTAGTTCCGCTCATATGTACTATCGCTCTATTTTTTTTAACGGCTTGCAACGATTCCAATCAAGACGATCGGCATTTACATTTCGTCTATAACTTCTCAACTCAGTCGCTAGACCCCCACCGCGATTCAAGTTACGTTCCGCTCCGGGCCGGTGTGACAGAGACGCTTTTTAAATTGAACGATGAGACGTTATCGGTCGACCCCTGGCTCGCACAATCGTTCGAACAAGTGAACGAAACGACGTGGCGCGTTTACATACGAGAAGATGTGACGTTCCATAACGGGAAACCGCTCGACACGCAGGCCGTCAAACGTTCACTCGACCGTTCTCTCGAAGAGAATACAGGGATCCGCAGCGCATTGCGTATCGAATCGATTACAGCGGAAGCATCGAGCCTCCTAATCGAGACGACCGTCCCTTATCCAGAACTCGTCAATGAACTCGTCCATCCGAACACATCCATCATTGACGTCACTGCAGATGATGCCATCGATCAAATACCTGTCGGGACCGGCCCTTATCAAGTGACGTCGTTCCAACCCGGCTCGAACATCCAACTTGAACGGCATGATGCATACTGGGACGGTCAACCGAAACTCGATACGGTCACGTTCACGTTCAACGAAGACCCGGGGTCGCGCACGATGGCGCTCCGGTCTGGCGAAGCAGACATCGTCTATCGTCCAGAAATCGAGATGATCGACACGTTGGAGCAGGACGGGTTCGTCGTCGACAAGGCGGAGACGTTCCGTGTCCATCAGTTGACGATGAACCTTGAACGTGAACATATGCAGTCACTCGCGATGCGCCGCCTGATTGACTCGCTCATCAATCGCGAACAAATCGTGGACGGCATTTTGAATGGCTATGCCACACCTGCTGTCGGTCCATTCTTACCGTCTTTCCCGTTCGCCCCGTCCTACCCTTCTGACGAGGGACAAGATGTCCTGGACCTGGTCAAACAAGACGGTTACGAGCAAGTCAACGGCGTGTTGATGAAAGACGGTGAGCCGGTTCGGCTCAATCTGTTGACGTATAGCTCACGACCTGACTTACCACTCATCGCACAGTTGATTCAATCGGATGCGAAGCAAGTCGGGATAGAAATCGATATTCAAATGATTGACACACCGGAAGAATATATGGCCGCCGAACGAGACTGGGACCTTGCGACGTATAGCAATTTGACCGCACCACGTGGGGACGGCGGCTACTACTTGAACGCCACGTTCCATCCGAACGGCGCGTTGAATTTCAGTGGCGTAGAAGATGCGACATTGACGCAGAAAATCGACCGCTTGAATCAGACGGTCGACCGTGCTGAACGCGACCGAATGACCGAAGAAATTGCGCAATATGTCGATGAACGTGTCATCAACTCATTTTTAGTCCACCCTTCGACGAATGTTGCTTTGAAAGACAACGTGCATGGGTGGGTCACTGAAAAGAGCGAATACTATATGATCACAAAAGATTTGGATGTGTTGTGATATGACGCGATTCGTGGCACGTAAATCGCTTGAGTGGGGACTAGCTTTTCTAGTCTTCACTTTTTTCAGTTTTTTGCTTCTCCGACTCGTCCCGGGAGATCCCGTCCTATACTTATTGAAGGTCGACGAACTGCAAGTCGATGTCGCCGAGATTGACCGCCTCCGCGAGGAGCTTGGCTTCACGGATCCGGTATGGGTCCAATACGTGAATTGGCTCTCTGAAATCGTTCGATTAAACTTAGGCGATTCACTCATCACCGGTCAGCCTGTGACACAATTGTTTAAAAACAACTATGCCGCGACGTTCGAACTCGCGGCCGGAGGTCTCCTCGTGGCGATTGTGCTCGCCGTCCCGCTCGGTACCATCAGCGCTTTCCGACCAATGTCTGTCTTTTCCAAGCTAGCAACCGGATTGTCGATTGTCGGGTCATCGGTCCCTAGTTTTTTAATCGGCTTGTTTTTGATGTATGTATTCGCCGTGTCACTCCAATGGTTCCCTGTAATGGGACGAAACGGCTGGGACAGCCTCGTCTTACCGTCTTTGACGTTAGGCATTGCCGTTGGCGGCGTCTATATCCGGCTCATCCGCTCGACATTACTCGACGTGATGGCGGCTGATTACGTCGTGATAGCAAAAGTTCGGGGAATCCGTTCAAAAAAGTTACTGACGCGCTATATCGCCCGGGCCGCCTTGCCCCCTGTCATCTCGATGTTCGGCGTGAGCGTGGCGAGCCTCATGGGAGGAGTCGTCGTGCTCGAAGTGTTATTCGCTTATCCCGGGGTCGGCAAACTGATGGTGGATTCTGTTTTACGCCGTGATTTCCCCGTCTTGCAAGGGTATCTCGTCTTTACGACTTGTTTAGTCGTCAGTATCAATCTCGTGACCAACGTGATGTTACGTTTACTGCAGCCTCACCTCTATCGAAAGGATGTGTCCCGATGAAACAGCGCCGATTCATCATAAGCGGTTTGGCAATCTTCGTCGTGATGTATGCATTGACATCGATGGTCGACCCGTTCGCGACGAACGTGACGAATCGACTTGCCTCACCATCGCTGCATCATCTGCTCGGCACCGATCATCTAGGGCGAGACGTCTTGTCACGACTCCTTCTTGCAGGCGGGATCACGGTCGGTTTAAGTACCGTCATCATTCTCATCACAGCGACGGTCGGCATCATTCTTGGGACGATCAGCGGGTTCGTCTATCGCAAATTGGAGCGAATCGTCACAAAAGTGACAGATGCGACCATCATCTTTCCGGATACGGTGCTCGCCATCGTCCTCGCTGGAGTCCTAGGTCCGAGCATTCAAAGCCTTGTGCTCGCCATCAGTTTGATTAAGTGGACGTCCTATACACGCCTCGTACACACGCTCGTCCTGCAAGAGAGCACGAAGGGACACGTCCTCGCTGCGCGCGTGAACGGTCTTTCGAAACCGAAAATCGCACTCCGGCACGTCCTTCCTGCCGTCTGTCCGCACATTCTTGTCGTCATGAGTCTTGACCTTGGAAAAGTCATTCTCTTGATTTCCGCCTTCTCCTTCATTGGACTAGGTGTTCAATTACCGTTACCAGAATGGGGGGGGATGATCAGTGAAGGACGACATTACCTTGCAACGAATCCGGCGCTCGTTTTTTGGCCGGCGTTCTGTATCGTGTTAACCATTATCGGGTCGACGAGACTCTCGACAAAACTGACACGTCATTTTCAAGTTTAAGCGTTAGGAGGCAACGTAATGTTAGTCATTGATCAACTTTCTATCAAGCATGACGAACGTCCACTTTTACAAGACGTCTCATTCGCCATCGAACGAAATGAGTGGGTCTGTCTCGTCGGCGCGAGCGGAAGCGGCAAATCACTTCTCGTCAAATCGATTTTGCAGATGCTTCCCAACACGCTTCAGACGACAGGTACAATTTATTGGAACGACCAAGAGATTGGGGATGCGAGTAAAACGTGTTCCATTTATGGGTGCGAGATTGGATACATCCCACAACATTACACGACGTCGTTCGCACCATTTTTGACGATGGATGAGCATATTCGGGACTTGTTCGAAAGTCATGACGAGGCATACGACAAAGACCGTATCCGCTCCGCCATGGCCGAGATTCATTTATCGGAAGAACTCCTCAATCGCTATCCACTCGAACTGAGCGGTGGTCAACTTCAGCGGTTTTGCTTATTACTTGCGAGCATTCTTCAACCAACACTCATCATCGCGGACGAGATCACGAATGCGCTCGACGTGCTGACGGCTCGGCAAGTGACCGAATGGTTGAAGTCGATGATCGGTCAAACATCGAGCATGCTGTGGGTCACTCACGATTTAGCCGAAGCGATGACCTATGCCGATCACATCCTCGTCATGAAAGATGGGCGCATCGTTGACGCGGGAAATCGTGAGCACCTGATCGCCTCGGAGAACCCGTATACCAAGTCTTTGCTTCAAGCGGCACCGATTTTAAAACGAGAGGAACGACTCGAACATGTTATTACACGTTGAAAAAGTCTCGAAAAACTATGGTAGCCACTCTGTATTATGTGACGTCACGTTCACGGTTCAGGCTGGCGAATCGGTCGGCTTGATTGGGACGAGCGGTAGCGGAAAGAGCACCTTGTCTCGCTGTATACTCGGACTTGAGCTGGTTGACGCAGGACAGATTCAGCTATGTGATCTGTCTTGGCAGACCGCTTCATGTCGGGAAGTCACACAGATGAGGCAACGCATTCAAGCTGTGTTTCAAGACAGCGCCGAATCGTTCAACCCGAGATGGACGCTCGCAGATTCCATCTTGGAGCCGCTTCGTCATTTTCGTTTGATTGAACCGTACGATGAACGGGCCAAGTTAGAACACTTGTTTGACATCGTTCAACTTCCGCACACATGCATGGCCTCGTATCCTCGTGAATTGAGCGGAGGGCAAAAACAACGTGCCGCCATCGCCAGGTCTCTTAGCCTGAATCCTCAACTCATTCTTCTCGATGAGGCAACGACAGCACTGGACACCATCACGCAACATCACATCGTCGACATGCTAAAGTCCTATCATCGCGACCAGTCGATGGCATTTTTAATCATCTCCCACGATTTATCGGTCGTATCGAAACTGTGTGACCGTATCCTTGTCTTGTCCGAAGGGACGATCGTGGACTCTTTCAACGGCAATGAATTGTTTGATGACTCGCGCCATCCGTACACGATTGCATTGCGCGACGCCTTCGTCGAGAAGGGTCGGTTCTTGCATGGTGTCGACTAAATCATTTTGGCTCATCGCTTACCCGCTCGTGCTCGCCGGTTTCTCAACGCCGCTGCTTGGTGTCGTCGATACGATTGTAATCGCGAACACGGACGAATTGACCGCGATTGGTGCAGTCGCCGTCGGTGCGGTCGTCTTTAACACCCTTTATTGGCTGTTCGGCTTTCTAAAGATTAGTACGAGCGGATTCACAGCGCAAGCACTCGGGAAACAAGATGCAACACGCGTTCAAATGAGTTTGTTCCGGCCGCTCGTCATCGCGTTTGTTGTTGGAACAAGTTTTCTCTTGTTCCTGATCCCGATTCGCGAAACCGCCATTCATCTACTTGTAACGGATGCATCCATGGCCGACTCCGTTCGGACTTATATTACGACGCGACTTTACGCCGCTCCATTCGCGCTTGGTACGTACGTCCTACTCGGCTGGCTGATTGGGCATGGGAGCGTGCGCACCGCCTTAGTCATCCAAGTCGGTGGCAACCTGATGAACATCATCTTAGACGTTTGGTTTATCCACGTGTTTTACGATCCGGTTGCCGGGATTGCTTTTGCGACGAGTTTGTCAGAAGTGATGACGTTTGGATTGGGTTGGCTGTTCGTACAAAGCCGTATCACGTTTTCCGCACAGATAAGCCGCGATTTGATGAACACGGGCGCTTATATTACTTATTTGACCGTCAACCGTGACTTGTTCATCCGTACCGTCTTCTTACTTCTCATGACGGGCTCGTTCACTGCACTTGGAGCCAAACAAGGCGTCGAGGCATTGAGTGCGAATGCCATCTTGTTTCAATTTCAGTATGTGATCGCTTATTGGTTCAGCGGCATCGGTCAAGCTTCCACCGTATTGATTGGGCGCGCAATCGGGCAAAAATCGAATGAAACCTATCGACTCACGGTTCAGATCGGCTCTCGGTTTATTTTGTGGTCAACGGTTATTATCACCGTACTACTGTCAGTGGCACAGGATGGAATCATTCACCTCTTCACGGAAGATATAGCGCTCCGCTCGACGATTGAGACGTATTATATGTGGATTATTTTGTATCCGTTCATCGGTGGTTTGGCCATGTTGTATGAAGGTGTCTTTGCCGGCATCGGAGACGCTCGGCCCGTCCGTAACTCACTCATCTATGCGTTTATCGTGTTTACGATTGTGGCCTTCTTGCTCGTCCCCTCCATCGGGAATCATGGGGTTTGGTTAGCTTTTCTTTGCTTCAGTCTCACACGGTCGCTCTCGTTGGCGATGAATGAACGCAGGAGACGAAATTGTCTGTTTTCGCCATCTCACCTTTCATAAAAATGGTATAGTGAAAAGATATTACAAAGTCGAAAGATAGAAATACGAAAACCCAAAGACGGTTGGTGCAATCTATGAATAATGTTTACAATCCGAATCAACAAATAAAGAAAAAGCGCTACCTGTGCGCTTTCCTCCTCCTCGCCTTGCTCAATACAGTACAACATGCATACGACATTGGTTTTGACGCATCCTCTCCGTACCGACTCGTCGGCGGTCTAGTTTTTTATGCATTCTTGCTTTATTTTGGGCTGAGAAATAAAGCGTGGGCTGAGATCGCGATCAAGTTTGTCGTCTGGTTCAACGTCATCGCTTTATCCGTCATCCTCCTGTTCATGGGACTTTCCTTAATTGCATGACAAAAGGCGACCACTCGTTGGAGTGATCGCCTTTTTTTGATTATACGCCTTCGTACGCTGCGTACATGATTTCTTTCAATTCTTCGACGAGCGGCATTTTCGGGTTCGCCGTCGTACATTGGTCTTCGAACGCGTCGACCGCCATTTTGTCGATCTTCGCATCGAGGTCCGCTTTCTTGATGCCTTGTGCTTTGAACGAGAGTTTGATGTTCAAGCGCTGTCCGAGCTCGATGATCGCTTGGACGAGTGACTCGACGCCTTCTTCAGTCGTCTTCGCCGGGAGTCCGAGGAAGCGTGCGATTTCAGCGTAGCGCTCGTCAGCGATGAATGACTCATATTTCGGGAACGCCGCAAGTTTCGATGGGCGTGTCGCGTTGTAGCGGATGACGTGCGGCATGAGGATCGCGTTCGTCCGACCGTGCGGCACGTGGAACTCGCCACCGATTTTGTGCGCGATCGAGTGGTTGATTCCGAGGAACGCGTTCGCGAATGCCATACCGGCCATTGTTGAGGCATTGTGCACTTTTTGACGAGCTTCAGCGTCGCTTCCGTTTTCGTAAGCTTTCGGGAGGTAGTCGAAGATCATCTTCATCGAACGGAGGGCAAGTCCGTCTGTATAGTCGTTCGCCATGACCGATACGTACGCTTCGATGGCGTGTGTCAAGACGTCCATTCCTGTGTCAGCCGTGATTGAAGCCGGTACCGTCATAACGAACTCAGGGTCGATGATGGCGACGTCTGGTGTGATCGCGTAGTCGGCGATCGGGTATTTGACGTTCCGTTTTTTATCAGTGATGACCGTGAACGGTGTCACTTCTGAACCTGTACCTGACGTTGTCGGGATCGCGACGAACATCGACTTGTTGCCGAGCGTCGGGAACTTGTACGTCCGTTTGCGAATATCCATGAACTTCTGGCGAAGGTTTGAGAACTTCTCTTCTGGACGTTCGTAGAAGAGCCACATCCCTTTCGCAGCATCCATCGGTGATCCACCACCGAGCGCGATGATCATATCCGGTTGGAATTGGCGCATCGCTTCAGCACCTGCCATGACCGTCTCGACCGATGGATCTGGTTCGACTTGGTCGAAGATGCGGTAGTCAACACCAGCCGGCAAGTTTTTGATGACTTTGTCAGCAAATCCGAGTTTGACCATCATTTCGTCTGTGACGATCATTGCTCGTTTTTTTGACGTGAGCGACTGCAAGTATTGAACCGAGTTTTTCTCGAAGTAAATTTTTTCAGGGACTTTAAACCATTGCATATTCACGCGACGTCTCGCCACCTTTTTCACGTTGAGTAGATGTTTCGCCGTCACGTTCTCAGAGACGGAGTTTTTACCGTACGACCCACAACCGAGTGTGAGTGATGGTGTCATTTCGTTGTAAAGGTCACCGATACCGCCGTGTGCCGTTGGCGAGTTGACGATGATGCGGCAAGCTTTCATGCGAAGTCCGAACGCGAGGATCGCGTCGTCGTCTGTCGAGTGAATTGCGGCCGTATGACCGAGACCACCGATTTCAAGCATTTTCTCAGCGATCGCGAAGCCTTCTTCTCGTGATTGAACTTTATAAGCGCCGAGCACCGGGCTGAGCTTCTCGTGTGAGAGCAGTTCTGTTGCGCCGACTGTCTCGAGTTCAGCGATCAAGATTTTCGTGTCGGCCGGGACGCTGAGTCCAGCTTTCTCGGCGATCCATGCTGCCGGTTTCCCGACGATCTCAGGGTTGACCGCACATGTGTCTGTCTTGATGACGAGTGTTTCGAGTTTGGCTTTTTCTTCTGGTGAGCAGAAGTAGCAGCCGAGCGCTGTCATTTCACGTTTCACGTCTTCATATACTTCTTGGTCGACGATGATCGCTTGTTCTGACGCACAAATCATGCCGTTATCGAACGTTTTCGATAAGATGACGTCCGAGATGGCGCGTTTTACTTTCGCTGTCTTGTCGATATAAGCCGGGACGTTACCAGGTCCGACGCCGAGCGCTGGTTTACCTGTCGAGTAAGCCGACTTCACCATTGCCGCGCCGCCTGTTGCGAGTACCATGGCCACGCCTGGGTGGTTCATGAGTGCTTTCGTCGCGTCGAGTGACGGTTTTTCGACCCATTGGATCAAATGTTCCGGTGCACCTGCTGCGATCGCTGCGTCACGAAGGACGCGGGCCGCTGCACTTGAACATTGTTGTGCTGACGGGTGGAAGCCGAAAATGATCGGGTTACGTGTTTTGATGGCGATGATCGCTTTGAACATCGTCGTTGATGTCGGGTTCGTGACCGGTGTGACCCCGGCGACGACACCGACCGGCTCGGCGATGTATGTGATGCCGTTTTGCTCATCGTCTTCGATGACGCCGACTGTTTTCTCACCGCGAAGTGAGTTGAAAATATATTCTGTCGCAAAGATGTTTTTGATCATCTTGTCTTCAAACACACCGCGACCTGTTTCTTCAAATGCATGTTTAGCGAGTGCGACGTGTTGCTCGAGTCCGGCTAACGCCATCGCTTGGACGATCGTGTCGATTTTCTCTTGGTCAAACGTCATCAACGTGTCGAGTGCCGTGTGCGCTTGCTTGACGAGCGTGTCGACCATCTGTTCTGCTGATGTTTCCACTACTGCTTTCTCTTTAACTGCCATGTTGGTTTCCTCCTCATGAATGAGAGCTGATCTTCTGACTTGATGGAGAGCACGGGATAATCGGTTTGCCTGATAAGAGTTTGTGCTTTCCTTCACATTCATAGAATACACCGTTTCATTCAATTTGTGCGTGACAACAATGTGAACTCTTTCACAATATTTTTTTGCTGTTTGAGGATAGGTCTTGATTTTTACAGATCAGCTCAGTAAAATCGTATGCGTTTTCATGAAAACAAGGACAGATCCATATGTAAACGCTTACATTGTTTGTGTCATTAGTTTGGCGGAATCGGTGTGTAAATGCTCACAGTCCGATGATTGCTCGTCCACCCCGCCTGTGGTCGTGTATAATGAAGAAAGAACCTGACTAGGAAGTGACTATGACTATGCCAAGACAAGATGCAGCCGATCAGTTTGTGAAACTGATCCCGTTAATCAGAAGAAAACTGCTCCGCCGCTCCGACCTCCCGCAAATCCCGAACTTGAACTTCTCTCACTTTCATCTACTGATGTTGATCGAGGATGAAGGCGCGGTCACGAACGGACAAATTAGTGAGACGTTATCGATTGCCCCGCCGAACGTGACGCCGCTCATCACGAAGCTCGTCGACGAAGGGTATATTACACGTGTCCCTGACGAGCGCGACCGCCGTGTCATCTGGAACCAATTGACCGACCAAGGAGAGCGCGTGCTCCTCGAGCGGCGCGACTCGTTTCGGCGCCTGTTCGAGGATCGGTTAGCGTTCCTCGATGAGGATGAGACCGACCGCTTGATCGACAGTTTAAAGACGCTGACCGAGATCGTTGAGAAGATGGACAAGAGCGAGGGATGATTTTCTCTCGTCAACGCTCGCTTCTTCTTATATAATCAACAGTGAATCTATCGAACAATGGAAAGTGAGATGACACGTAATGGGTCGTAAATGGAACAACATTAAAGAGAAAAAGGCGTCTAAAGACGCCAATACGAGTCGTATCTACGCGAAGTTCGGCCGCGAGATCTACATCGTCGCCCGCCAAGGTGAACCTGATCCGGAATTGAACCAATCGCTCAAGTTCGTCGTCGAGCGCGCGAAGACGTATAACGTCCCGAAAGCGATCATCGACCGGGCCATCGACAAAGCGAAAGGCGGCGACGAAGAGAACTTCGACGAACTCCGCTATGAGGGCTTTGGGCCGAGCGGGTCGATGCTCATCGTCGACACGCTCACGAACAACGTCAACCGGACCGCCTCTGAAGTTCGGGCCGCGTTCGGCAAGAACGGTGGTAACATGGGAGTCAGCGGGTCGGTCGCGTATATGTTCGATGCGACGGCCGTCATCGGTGTCGGCGGGATGACAGCAGACGACGTGCTCGAACTCATGATGGAGCACGACCTCGATGTCCGTGACGTCATCGAAGAAGACGAGACGGTCATCGTCTATGCCGAGCCGGAAGAATTCCATGCCGTCCAGACCGCGTTCAAAGCGGCGGGTGTGGAGACGTTCGAAGTCGCCGAGCTGACGATGCTACCGCAAAACGAAGTCGAACTCGAC
The DNA here is from genome assembly GCF_001766415.1 of Exiguobacterium aurantiacum. Classification (GTDB taxonomy): domain Bacteria; phylum Bacillota; class Bacilli; order Exiguobacteriales; family Exiguobacteriaceae; genus Exiguobacterium; species Exiguobacterium aurantiacum_A. The sequence continues at coordinate 484,474 of NZ_MKXO01000001.1, forward strand.
GAAGCGTCGAAAGAGCAATTCGAGAAACTACTCGACGTACTCGAAGACTTAGAAGACGTTCGTCAGGTGTACCATAACGTCGAACTATGATGAAGAAGCGATAACTTTTCGAAGTTGTCGCTTTTTTTGTTTTCATGATTTGACAAGTCATAAAACGTATGTTAAATTTCAAAAGTCTTTATCGTATTAAAGCGATAACAAGAGAAAGAACTTATGATTCGAAAGGTGTTGGAACTCATGAATGCTGTATTATTAGCTGTCATTGTCTTATTTGCTCTCGCGATCAGTCGTGTCCATATCGTCTTATCGCTCATCCTCGCCGCCATCGTCGGTGGACTTGTCGGAGGACTCGGTTTCAACGACACGTTGACCGCTTTCAGCGACGGGCTTGGTGGCGGTGCCACGATCGCCCTCAGCTACGCCCTGCTCGGCGCGTTCGCTGTCGGCTTGTCAAAGACCGGCCTGCCTGATGTCCTGGCTGAACGGTTGATCAGCATGTCTGGCCGTGATGTGACCGGCAAGAGTGTCGGTCGCGTCAAAGCGATACTGCTGTCGCTGCTGCTCTTACTCGCTATCAGCTCACAGAACGTCTTACCGATCCACATCGCCTTCATCCCGATCGTCGTACCGCCGTTACTCGTCTTGTTCAATGAGTTGAAACTCGATCGCCGGCTCGTCGCGACGATCCTCACGTTCGGGCTTGTCACACCGTACATGTTGCTACCGGTCGGCTTCGGCGGCATCTACTTGAACGAGATTTTGCTCCCGAACGTCGAGACGAACGGGATGGCCGTCGGTGACGTCAATATCGTCAGCATCATGGCCATCCCGGCACTCGGTATGCTCGTCGGACTCATCACCGCTTTCTTCCACTACCGGAAACCGCGGTCGTATGAAACGATCCAACTCGGTCCGAGCGACTATGAGGTCCGCACGTTGAGCAACATGAAGATTTGGTTGACGGCGATCGTCGTCTTGGTCGTCTTGGTCGTTCAATTGCAGACCGAATCGATGATCGCTTCGGCCGTGACCGGTTTGATCCTGTTGACGCTCTTCCGTCTCATCCCTTGGTCAGAAGCAGACGATATCTTTACGAGCGGCATGCGCATGATGGCCTTCATCGGTTTCGTCATGATCGCTGCGAGCGGATTCGCCGCCGTCATCCGTGAAACGGGTGCGATTGAACCGCTCGTGAGCGGAGCAAGCAACTTGATGGGTGACTCGCAGTTCCTCGCCGCCCTCGTCATGCTCCTCGTCGGTCTCGTCATCACACTCGGTATCGGCTCGAGCTTTTCGACCATACCGATCATCGCCGCTATCTTCGTGCCGTTATGTATCCAGTACGGTTTCTCGGTCGAGGCGACGATCGCCATCATTGGAACGGCCGGAGCACTCGGTGACGCCGGTAGCCCGGCGAGTGATTCGACGCTCGGACCGACGAGCGGTTTGAACGCGGACGGGCAACACGACCACTTGCGTGAGACGGTCTGGCCGACGTTCCTCCACTACAACATCCCGCTCATCGTCTTCGGTTTGATTGCCGCAATGGTGCTGTAATCACTTCCGGTTACGCCGCGCGTAAATCGTGCCGAGCAAGACGAGCACGAGTAAAAACCAAAAACCCGTATACATGAGGACTTCTATTAGCATCTCTGACTCCTCCTATTGATCAATCTAAAAAGGAGCGACATCGCGTCGCTCCTTTTTATGATGAAGTTTTTAGACGAGATTGACAAGCCTCCAAGTAAGCGTCGACCGTTTCGGCGACTTCTCGCCCTTCGCGGATCGCCCAGACGATCAAGCTTTGTCCGCGTCTCGCGTCCCCGGCGACGAAGACGCCGTCTACGTTCGAAACGTAGTCTTGCTTCGCTTCGACGCCAAGTTTGCGCAATTCGGATTCAGGACGTTCAAAACCGATGGCGACGAGGACGAGGTCGGCCGGATACGTCTTAACTGAATCTTCGACGACGAAGAACGTCGCGTGACCGTCTGGTTTGACGATCTTCTCCATCCGTTCCGTCTCGATGCCGGCGACGCGACCGTCTTGGCTAATAACTCGGTTCGAGCGGATCAAATACGTTCTCGGGTCATGCTCATAACGTTCGATCGCCTCGGCGTAAGCATAATCGACCGAAAGCGTGTCTGGTTGAAGTGGCCACGGACGTTCTGGCGCCCGGAACATGCCTTTTTCCGGGTGTTTGCCGAACTGTGTGACCGATTTCGCACCTTGCCGGATCGCCGTCGCGACACAATCGGCCCCGGTGTCACCGCCACCGATGACGATGACGTCTTTCCCGGCCGCGTCATACTGTGCGTCGATCATTTTTCCGCCGAGCACCCGTGTCGACTCGGTCAAATAGTCCATCGCCGGTTCGACGCCGGTCGCGTCGTCCCCTTCGATCCCGAGCATTCGCTGTTTCTGCGCCCCCGTCGCGAGGATGACGGCATCAAACTTGTGGCGGAGTGACTCGACCGTCACATCAACACCGACGTTGACACCTGTCTTAAAGCGGATTCCTTCCGCTGCCAGCAAGTGAATCCGGCGCCGGACGACGTCTTTATCAAGCTTCATGTTTGGGATCCCGTAAAACAACAACCCGCCCGCCTCGTCAGCTTTTTCATACACAGTGACGTGATGACCGATTTGATTCAACTGGTCCGCCGCAGCGAGACCCGCCGGACCACTGCCGATGATGGCGACCGAGCGTCCGGTCCGCATCTGGACGAGTCGCGGCTGGACCCACCCTTCTTCAAAGGCGCGGTCGATAATCGTCCGTTCGATCGATTTGATGGCGACCGGGTCTTCGCTGATGCCGAGCGTACACGACCCTTCACATGGGGCCGGACAGACGCGGCCCGTGAACTCTGGGAAGTTGTTCGTCTCCATCAACCGCTCGTAGGCACGATACCAGTCTTGGTCCGAGACGAGCTTGTTCCATTCCGGAATCAAGTTGTGGATCGGGCACCCGATCGTCTCTTGCCCGATCATGTCACCGACGTGACAAAACGGGGTCCCGCAGTCCATGCAGCGCTCGGCCTGCTTGACGATCGGTTCATCGTCCATCCGGGATGCATACTCATCATAGTCACGTATCCGCTCGAGCACTGTACGCTCAGGGAGCGTCTCACGTGGGATATCGATAAATTTATGTCTCATACTACGCCTCCTTCAGTCACGACCCGGAACAGTTCGAGGGCACGGTCTGCCTCGTTCAGTTCCGGACGAGTGGCTTCAATTTGACGCATGACGTCAAGTACGTTCGCATAATCGCGAGGTACGATTTTGACGAAGCGCTTCCGCTCGTCATCGAACGACTCGAGGATACGACTCGCTTTCACACTATCCGTGTGGAATTGATGCATCTCGAGCAGCGTGTAAATCTGTTCTGTGTCCTCATCGGTCAACTCGCGTTCGACCGCTACGAGTTCCGTGTTGACGAGTTGGTCATAGTCTTGGTCACCGTATAGGAAGGCGACACCTCCGGACATCCCGGCCGCGAAGTTGCGGCCGACCGTTCCTAGGACGACGACCGTCCCACCGGTCATATATTCACACCCGTGATCCCCGACGCCTTCAGTGACGGTGACGGCACCTGAGTTTCGGACCGCGAACCGTTCCCCCGTGTGTCCGTTGAAGAATGCCATCCCCGATGTCGCCCCGTACAGGCAGACGTTGCCGGCGATGATTTGTTCGCTCTCGTCGAACGGGGCATGTTTCTCAGCGATGACCGCGAGTTTCCCGCCGCTCAACCCTTTTCCGACATAATCGTTCGCATCCCCGATCACGGAGATCGTGATGCCATGAGGAAGAAATGCGCCTAAACTTTGTCCGGCCGATCCGCTCAGTCGGAGTGAGATCGTATCTTCAGCCAAACCGATGTTACCGTGAACTTTCGTCACTTCGTAGCCGAGCATCGTCCCGACGGCCCGGTCCGTATTGCGGACCCGCCCGACGAAGAACGTCGGTTGAAGCGATTTGATCGAACGCGATACGGCTGGGATCAATTTTCGATGGTCGTACGACTGAAAAGCCGGATGAGCTAACTCTTCCTTCCCCGGTAACGCTGTCGGGACCGATAACATCGGTGTCAAATCGAGCATTTTCGCTTTCGTGTGCTCCTGTTTCCAGGCGCTCTCTTCTAGCAAGTCCGTTCGGCCGATGACCTCACCGATCGTCTTCGCGCCGAGCGAGGCGAGTATTTCGCGCACTTCTTCGGCGAGGAACGTCATAAGATTGACGACGTGTTCCGGTTTACCCATGAACTTTTGGCGAAGCGCCGGGTCTTGTGTCGCGACGCCGACCGGACACGTGTCCAGATGACAGGCCCGCATCATGATACAGCCGAGCACGACGAGCGGTGCCGTCGCGAACGCGTATTCCTCCGCCCCAAAGATGGCGGCGAGGACGATATCGCGTCCGGTCATGAGCTTGCCGTCCGTCTCGAGCGTGACGCGTCCACGAAGTCCGTTCAATGCGAGCGTCTGGTGTGTCTCAAGCAATCCGAGCTCCCACGGGAGACCCGTATGCTTGATCGACGTTCGAGGCGAAGCACCTGTCCCGCCATCGTAGCCGCTGATGACGATCGTGTCGGCGTTCGCTTTCGCGACGCCGGCCGCAATCGTTCCGACACCGGATTTCGAGACGAGCTTGACGCTCACTTTTGCTTGCGGATTGACGTGCTTCAAGTCAAAGATCAACTGGGCCAAGTCTTCGATCGAGTAGATGTCATGGTGCGGTGGCGGCGAGATGAGCCCGACACCTGGGACTGAGCCGCGCACTTCGGCGACCCACGGGTAGACTTTATTGCCAGGCAACTGCCCACCTTCCCCTGGTTTCGCACCTTGCGCCATCTTGATTTGAATCTCATCGGCATGATACAAATATTCGGCCGTGACACCAAATCGTCCACTTGCCACTTGTTTGATCCGGCTGATGCGTTCGTTCCCGTCCGCGTCAGGAGTGAAGCGGTTACGGTTTTCGCCACCTTCACCTGAGTTGCTCTTCCCGCCGATCCGGTTCATGGCGATGGCGAGCGTCTCATGTGCCTCTTTCGACAGGGAGCCGAACGACATCGCGCCCGTCTTGAAACGACTGACGATCGAGGCGACCGATTCGACCTCGTCAATCGGGATAGGCTCTTGCGTTTTAAAGTCGAACAACTGTCTTAAAAATTGACCGGATGCTTCGTGCTGTTTGACGTAAGCGTCATAGTAACGGCGTTCGTTCTCGCGGCATGCCCGTTGCAACAAGTGAATCGACTTAGGGTTAAAGGCGTGCTCTTCTCCGTCGGCTCGCCACTGGAAATCTGCTCCCGCTTCAAGCGGACGGTCACGGCTAAACGCCGATTCGTGCTGACGCCGTGATTCTGCTTCGAGCTCCTTGAACCCGATCCCGGACAGTTGTGACGTCGTCCCGCGGAAATGACGGTCGATCAATGCGCGGTCGATGCCGACCGCCTCAAAAATTTGTGCTCCCCGGTAACTTTGCACGGTCGAAATCCCCATCTTCGACATAATTTTGACGATTCCATCGACTGCAGCCGTTTGATAGCGGCGGATCGCTTCTTCGACCGAGAACGAAATCAATCCGGCTTCTACCGCTTCGGCGATCGTCGCGTACACTAAATACGGATAGACCGCATCGGCCCCGTATCCGATCAAAGCGGCGGCTTGGTGCACTTCTCTCACTTCTCCGCTTTCAGCGATGAGACTGCATGACGCCCGTAAGTTCGACCGAATCAAATGTTGATGGACCGCGCTCATGACGAGCAGGGCCGGCATCGCGAGCGATGACTCGGACATGTCACGGTCAGACAAGACGATGACTTCAGCCCCATCTCGGACGGCCGCATCGACACGTTCAAACAATGACTCGAGCGAACGTTCGAGGTCTGTTTCATACGTTGTCGTGATGCGGACGACGTTCATTTTCAACTTCACCGCCTCGACTGTCGCCGCGTCAATGATCGGATGTTCGAGCCAGACGCGGCGGGCGTGTCCCCGACCGGTATGAACCGGATTCGCTTGAGGACCGAGCCAAGTGAACGTCGCCGTGACGATTTTCTCGCGCAACGCGTCGATCGGAGGGTTTGTCACTTGGGCGAAGTGTTGCTTAAAGTAATGGAACAGCGACCGCGGTCGCTCTGACAAGACCGCGACCGGTTGGTCATGGCCCATCGAGCCGATCGGATCTTTTTTCTCGAGGATGAGCGGCACGAGATACTGCTCGATATCCTCTTTCGTGTATCCGAACGCCCGTTGTTTACGGTGCACCTGTTCGACGACCGGTTCATTCACAGGCTGGTCCGCAATCGTCGTCATCTGCTTCAACCATTTCCCGTACGGTTCGGCCCGGGCGATTGTCTGTTTGATCTCAGCATCCGGAATGAGACGTTTCGATTCCAAGTCGATGAGGAGGAGCTGCCCGGGACGGAGACGCTGCTTCGTCTTGACGTTCTCCGCATGGACCGGGATGACCCCGCTCTCAGACGACAGGATGAGTTCCCCGTCCATCGTCTCGATATAACGCATCGGCCGCAAGCCGTTCCGGTCCAAGATTGCCCCGATTTGACGCCCGTCCGTGAAGACGACGCCCGTCGGTCCGTCCCACGGCTCCATGATCGACGAATGGTACTGATAAAAGTCTTTTTTGAACGGATCCATCGATACTTCGGCGAACGGCTCAGGGATGAGCATCATCGCCGTGTGTGCGATCGAACGACCGGTCCGAGTGAAGAACTCGAACGCGTTGTCGAGCATCGAGGAGTCACTGCCCGTTTCTTGGAGCACGGGGAACAGTTCGTTCACATCATCGAACAGGTCGGTCGAGGTCACACCTTCGCGGGCACGCATCGCATCGATGTTCCCGCGCAACGTGTTGATCTCACCGTTATGCACGATCATCCGGTTCGGATGGGCCCGCTCCCATGACGGGAACGTGTTCGTCGAGAACCGTGAATGGACGATCCCGAACGTGCTCTTATAAGCCGGCGATTGCAGATCGAGATAAAACCGCTCAATCTGGATCGGCGTCAACATTCCTTTATAAACGATTGTCTTCGTCGATAGGCTCGGAAGATAAAGGTTTAATTCGTCTGTTTTCTCGATCATCCGGCGAAGCTGATAGAGCGAGCGTTCGTTTGAATCATAGTCCGCGAACGGGCACGACACGAACCATTGATAAATCGTCGGTTGTGTCACCCGAGCGTGTTCACCGATCGCCAAACTGTCGACCGGTACTTCCCGCCAGGCGATTGTCGCGAAATCGAGTTCATCGGCGAGTCGCTCCATTTGTTGTTGCTTGTCGCGCAGCTTTGTCTCGTTCGGTTGGAAGAACACCATGCCGACCGCATAGCCCCCCGGCGCTGGCAAGTTCATCGTCTGAGTGAATAACTCGTGGGGCAACTCGGTCATGATGCCGGCCCCGTCACCAGCGTCGATGACGCCTTGCCCACCTCTATGTTCGAGCTTACAGAGCATCGATAGCGATTTGCTGACGATATCGTGCTTTGTTTCTCCCATTAAATTGACATATAACCCAATACCGCATGCATCTTTTTCGAATCGTGGATCGTACAAACTTGTTCGCTCCATCGAATCAGCCCCTCTCTATCCATCTTGTTCGTAATTTTTATTCTGTTCTAAATATTCTGAAAAATCAAGTATGTTGAATGAATTTTTGCATAACGGTAACGGAATGAATATTTTTTGAAAGCGGATACATATTTGATATCAAGGGATTTCTAAAAACAACTTATAATCCATAATGAATATTTATCCATCAAATATATTTATGTATAGGTTCATCAGAACTTGTTATTCCCAAAGAAAAAGATAGCCCGTTTTAGGCTATCTTTTTGCTTGTCATACTGTTTTTCTGGAGTGATGCAAAAATGAACGCGGCCGTTTCCAAATGATCAAGCCGACGTAACCGAGCGCGAGCACGATGAGCGCGCTCACGAGGACGACGTAAAGCGTCCCGTTGTCGATTCGGGCGAAGATGCCCACATACGCCCAGGCGAAGACGAGCGGGTAGATGAAGTCGCGGTGCCACCACATGAACACCAAAGCGAGGACGACCCCGACCATGAGCATGAGTGACGTCCATGCCAACTCATCTAAGCCGAGCAACGTCGTAATCCGTTCCGTCTTCATGACGATGAAGACGTTAACGATCGTCGCGACCGACACCCAACCGAGGTAAACCGAGAATGGGAAACGGTCAAGCCAGCTCGTCGACGTGCGGAAGGCGATGTAATACAACCAAGCGAGCGTCGCTAAAAACGCCGCCATGACGACGAGCGAGGCGATGAACCACTCGTTTGTGAACGCGAGCAGCCAAAGACCGTTCAAAATACACGACACGAGGAAGCCTGCCTTCATCCGGTTAGCCTGTCGGTTCGCGACCGACCCTTTCTTCAATTGGAGTACGAGCCATACTGCGAGCGCGACGTAAATGAGTCCCCAAATCGAGAAAGCGTATCCAGCCGGTTTGAAATAAATATCGATCCGGTCTGACACGGCCGCGTTATTACCGCTCGCGAAGTAGTTGATGACGACTGTTGCTAAAAACGCCAGCCAGTTGACTAAAGGCCATTTTGACAAGTCCATAAATAGGATCTTCCGAAGAAGACCTGACACCTCCTTTATTAACATAGTATTCTATACCCGTGTGTCTCTGCTCATACACAAGCGAAATGAAAAAGAGACTCAAATAATGAGTCTCAATCGGTTTAAAATTCAATAGTGTCAGGGTCTGGACCGATGCGTTCATGTGTCGCGACCGCATCGATTTTCGCCATATCGTCCGCATCGAGTGTGAAGTCGAAGACGTTGAAGTTTTCTTCGATCCGGTGTGGTGTGACCGATTTCGGCAAGGCGACGTTCCCTGTCTCTAAGTGCCAACGGAGGACGACTTGGGCCGGTGTCTTCCCATGCTTGTCAGCGATTTCGGCAAACACCGGGACATCGAGGAATTTTCCTTGCATGAGCGGGCTCCACGCCTCGATTTGAATGCCTTCATCTTGGCAGTACTCGACGAGGTCCGGTTGCGGGAGTTGCGGATGAAGTTCAACTTGGTTGATGAGTGGCGTCATCAGACCCGCTTCTTTCAACGCTTCAAGATGATGCTCTTTGAAGTTCGAGACGCCGATCGCTTTGATTTTTCCGGCCTCATACAAGTCGACAAGATCTTTCCAAGCGGCGACGAAACCGTCGACCGGCCAGTGAAGCAGGCACAAGTCCAAATAGTCGGTCTCGAGGCGAGCGAGCGACTCGTCGAACGCATCCTTCGTCCGTCCTTGACGAATGTCCTCGTTCCAAATCTTCGACGTCAAAAAGATGTCGGCGCGGTTGACGCCTGAAGTCATAATCCCTTTGGCGACGCCTTCTTCGTTTTTATAGACGGCCGCCGTATCGATGTGACGGTACCCGACTTTCAACGCCTCGGCGACAGCTTGCGGTGCCTCGGTCTCATTGTCTACTTGCCAGACGCCAAATCCGATCATCGGGATTTGAACGCCGTTTCGTAACGTTGCGAGTTGCATAAATCATTCCCCTTTCTAATCTGTCGAGCTGATTGTAACATACCCGACATCTTATTCCGAAAAACTAAATCGTCAAGTCTTTCCGTGTGAACCAGCCATAGCAGGAGACGATGATCAACACGTTCAGCGCTGTCAGCCAAAACAACGACAACCAAACCGAATCGCCTTGAATCAATGCGTTCGCGTCAAATAGAGAGAAGATCGACAGGTTTCGCAACCAGTCGAGTTGATCGCTGAAGCCTGAGAAGATGTTGGCAATCAAGAAGATTGAAAAGATGCCGCCTGTGACCATGTACGACCGGGTGCTGTCATCGAACAGGCTCGCGAGCACGTAAGCGAGCGATCCGAGGACGAGCAAGATGAGACCGGCGTTGAGTTGCAACGTCCACAACAGACCGCTATCGATGTTTAAGTAGAACAACACGTTCGCGAGCATGAGGCTGAGCCCGTTCAACCCGACGAACAAGACGGTCGCGATGACCAGCAAGGCGATACTCGCCGTCACGTAGCCGCTTCTTGAAATCGGGGCCGCCATGTAGAGCATCACCTCGCCCGAGTCGACCGGTTTGGCCATGAGCCTTGACGCGAACAAGATGGCGAGCACGTAGAAGATGAGCCCATAATAGTTCCCGGCGAGCAGGTTGATGACGTTGTCCATCGCGAGATTCGGGTCGATCTTGAACACGTCGAGCAGCTCTGGCGGTAGTGAATCGAGCTTCCCTTCGATCAGGCCGGTCTCTTGAATCGATGGGAAGATGGCCGCCAAGAAGAACAAGTACACACTCGTCCCGAGCGCGTAACCTAATATCCAACCCCGATTTTGCTTGAACAGTGACGATACGAGTACCATTTAAGTCGCCTCCCCGTAATATTGCATGAACATGTGCTCGAGTTCGTCGGTGCCGCTCGTCAAAGACGCGATGTCGTGTCGGGCGAGCAGCTCGATCAAGCCGTTCAACTCTTCTGACGTCGATAACGATACCGTGACGAATGTCTGTTCACGTGTACCGATCTGTTCGCTCAATTTGATCGCCGCCGCCTCGTCTTTCATGCCGATGCGATACGTCTTTTTGCTTCGCCGTTTCAGTTCCGCCATCTCTTCTTCGATGATCATCCGGCCGTCGCGGATGAGGGCGGCCCGGTCACACGTCTTCTCCATTTCCGGGAAGTGGTGCGAGCTCATCAAAATCGCTTTCCCGGCCGCTTTTTCAGCGAGCACCCAGTCGACGAGACGCTCTTGCATGAGCGGGTCGAGCCCGCTCGTCGGCTCGTCGAGGACATATACAGGAACGTCTTTCATGAAACACGTGACGATAGCGAGTTTTTGCTTCATCCCTTTCGACATCTTCCGGACTTTCAAACCCGTATCGAAAGCGAACACGTCGAGCAATTGACGCTCCCGCTCCGCACTCGTCACGTGGAGGCGTCTCGTGAGACGGATGACTTCTTCCCCGGTCATGTCTTGTGGGTAGTTGATCTCACCTGGCAAATAGCCGACGAGCGCCTTCACCGTCTCGGTCTCCTTCCAACAGTCATGCCCCATCACGGTCGCTTTCCCTGAGTCGGCGTGGAGCAGTCCCATCAAATGACGAATCGTCGTCGACTTCCCGGCCCCGTTCGGACCGATGAAGCCAAAAACGGTGCCGGGCTCGACACGGAATGAGACATCGAAAATACCGTGCGTCTGGTCAAACCGTTTCGTCAACTTCTCAATTTGGATCATTTCGCCCTCTCCTTTTTGAAATATAAACATGATATGATTACAAAACTAGTATATCACGTTATTTTTTGAAATGGAAATGGTATATTGATTACAAAACAATGGAGAAGAGGGATGAAGGTGGACGGTTTTACGAAACGGACGGAGACGAAACAACGGGCCATACTTGACGCCGCCAAGTCGCTGATGAGCGAGAAGCAGTCACGCTTCACGATCAGTGAACTTGCCCGCTCTGCCTCAGTCTCACCTGTCTCAATTTACAATTACTTCGGCTCGAAGGAACAAGTCGTCCTTCAAGTGCTCACGCGTCTCACCGAAGATGAGATGGGCTGGATCGAGGAGCGCATCGGGGAACACATCCTGTTCGAGGAGTTACTGATTGAGATATTAAGACGGAAAATTGAATCGGCGGCATTGTTCGATGACGCGGTGTTATCAATCGTCACGGCCGACCCGGCGTGGCAGCAACTCGCTGCCCGTGGCTATGCCGCGTTTCGAAGCTTGATCGAGTACGGCAAGACGACCGGGGCGATCGACCCAGACGTATCGACCGATGCTTACCTTCGCTACGTTCGCTTGATGCAACAGGCAGTTTTATCAGATCCAGATTTCACTTTACACGCAATGACCGAGACGATGCAGGAATATTTTCATTTTTTCTTGCACGGGATCATGCGACGAAGTGATTAAAACAGGCGACAATCCGCGGATTGTCGCCTGTTTCGGTTACTGCAGTTGTCGGTAGACATGGTCTTCTATCGGATAAAGCGACAGATCAAGTTCGCAGTCTCCCGTCAGCACCAAGTCAGCTAGCACTTTGCCGATAAACGGGCCGACCGTCAAGCCCGATGAACCGAGACCGTTGGCGACGAGTAAGTTCTCTGCCCCGGGCACACGGCCGAGGACCGGGATCGAGTTCGGTGTGACCGGACGGAAGCCGACACGTGTCTCGATCAATTCGGCTTCGGCTAAGCCGGGTGCCGACTCTAACCCTTTTGTGAGCACTTCATGGACACCGATCGCCGTCGGGCGTGCGTCGAACGCCTTACCCCGCTCATGGGTCGAGCCGATGACGACCCGCCCCCCTTCGAACCCGAGCAAATACCGGCGCCGCGGCGGCATGACGACCGGCCAATCTGACGCATCGACGTCTGGTAGCTGAACGTGGACGATCTGAGCTTTCTCCCCCGAGACGTGCGCCGTGTAGCCGATCGGCTCGAGCAGTTCAGGCAACCAGGCCCCACACGCCAAAATGACTTCATCCGCGTCGTAGCGGACCCCGTCACATTCGACGTGATAGCCGATTTCTTCAACGAGAACGGCAGAGCCGTCGACTAGTTTCACGCCCCGTTTGATGGCGACACGTTCTAGCGCCGCGCGCAATTTCTCGCCGTCGACACGGGCCCCGCCTTCGACGAGGAGCGCATCGTATTCATCTGACAGTGGCGGGAAGAGGTTAACCGCCTCGTCTGCGGACAGTCTTGTCAACTCACCGATTTCGGGTGCCTCGTCCCGGCGCAGCGTCGTCCGCTCGAGCATCTCGTTCAACTTCTTGTCTTCATGTAACGCAAGCGTCCCGACACGTTTATAGCCGGTGTCACGCTCACCTTCAGCCAGTAACTCGGCGACGATGTCACTGTAATAGCGGGCACCGCCTTTGGCGAGCGCGTACCAGGCTTTATTGCGGCGTTGGGCGATCCACGGACAGACGATGCCCGCCGCCGCGTCGGTCGCCCGCCCCACTTCTTTTCGATCGATGACGGTGACGTCGGCTTTTCCGGCCAAATGGTAAGCGGCCGAGATACCGACGATGCCCGAACCGATGATAACTATTTTTTTCATAAGTTGCGCCCCCTTGATTGCGGGGGCGGTCACATCCTTTCTTGTCTTCCTAAAAAAATCATCGGCCCAAGGCCGATGATCAGTCTCGCATCGCGAGGCGGTACAATAAATCGAGCAATTCGATATAGAGCCAGACGAGCGTCACGATCAATCCGAACGCCGCCACCCATTCCAACTGCTTCGGTGCCCGGTCTTCGACTTGACGAGCGATATAGTCGAAGTCGAGGACGAGCGCGAGTGAGGCGATGATGACGATGACGAACTGGACACCGATCGCGAGCGGTGACGACCCCGTCATGAACGGAAGTCCGGAACCGAAGAAACTCATCCCGATCTGGACGAGGTACAACAGCATGACCGTGAAGATCGCAGCCGTGACACCGGCCCGGAACTTTTGCGTCACTTTGACGAGCCCGGTCGAATAGACGAACCACATCGCGAAGGCGACGATAAACGTCGTCAAGACGGCGCGGCCGACGATGCCAGGTGCCATCGCTTCAAAGAAATACGAAATTGAACCTACGAAGACACCTTCGACGATGCCGTACAGCGGTGCGACGACAGGCGCCGTGTTCGGTTTGAACGTGATGATGAGCGCCATGATCAAGCCGAGAATGAGCGACCCGATCATAAGTGGGAACAAGAGCGCTTCACCGATCGTCGGCACGAGCAGCCATGTCGTGCCAGCCGCGGCCGTGACGAGCAAGAGCAACGTGAACACTTTCGACCACGTACCGGCTTTCGTCATCGGCTCCGTGCTGTAAGACGTCGACTCCATCGATTTACGGAGAATTGGGTTAGATTTTAAGTTCAACTGTGACTAGCTCCTTTAATTCGTTTTTCAGTTTTTGGCCATGACCTTGATGAACTCTCGCATATAGTCAGGCAGATCTGGCGGACGACGGCTCGAGACGATATGGCCATCGACGACGACCGGCTCATCGTGCCAGATCGCGCCCGCGTTTTCCATGTCATCTTTAATGCCCGGCGTACTCGTCACGTTGACGCCTTGAAGGATATTGGCTGAGATCAATACCCAGCCGGCGTGACAGATTTGACCGATCGGTCGCTTTTGTTCATCCATGTAGCGGACGAAGCCTTTCACCGAGTCGAAACGGCGCAACAAGTCGGGCGACCAACCGCCCGGGACGAGCAATGCATCGTATGAAGAGATGTCGACATCATCGAACGCCACGTCGGACTTTGCCGGGACGCCATACTTTCCAATATAAGCGTGATCCGCTTTCTCGCCGGCGAGGATGACGTTCGCCCCTTCTTCACGTAAGCGATGGACCGGATACCAGAGTTCTAAATCTTCAAAGTCGTCACTGACGATCTGCAAAATATTCATACCTTGTAACTTCATCGAATCCCTCCCTTTAATTGTCTTTCCCTAGTATACCCGAAATCGGACATCCCGAAAACGAATAATCACTGTCTCGTAGCTGTATATCGATTTTACAGTCAAGAAATCATCTACATCTTGTGGTAGATGTGATAACGTTAGAAATGAATGATTGAAAAGGGGGCACACCTACCATGAAACAATACCACGACTTATGTAACCATATTCTCGACCACGGCGTCGTCAAAGAAGACCGGACCGGTACCGGAACGACGAGCGTGTTCGGCTATCAGATGCGCTTCAACCTGCAGGACGGGTTCCCGCTCATCACGACAAAGAAATTACATACGCGCTCGATCATCCATGAACTGCTTTGGTTCATCTCTGGCGACACGAACGTCCGTTACCTACAAGACAACGGTGTCCGTATCTGGAACGAATGGGCGGATGAGGACGGCAATCTTGGCCCGGTATACGGTGCCCAGTGGCGCTCGTTCCCGAAACCAGACGGCTCGAGTGTCGATCAACTCGCCCAAGTGATCGAACAGATCAAGACGAATCCCGACTCTCGTCGACTCGTCGTGTCTGCTTGGAACCCTGGTCAACTCGAGGACATGGCGCTCCCGCCGTGCCATCTGTTGTTCCAGTTTTACGTCGCCGACGGCAAACTGTCGTGCCAGTTGTATCAACGCAGCGCCGACACGTTCCTCGGCGTGCCGTTCAATATCGCGTCATACGCCTTGTTGACGCACATGGTCGCCCACGTGACCGGTCTTGAGGTCGGCGATTTCGTCCACACGCTCGGTGACGCGCACATCTATCATAATCACCTCGAGCAAGTGCAGCTGCAGCTGACGCGTGACACGCGCCCGCTTCCGAAACTGAACATCTTGCGTGACGTATCATCGATCGAGGACTTCCGGTTCGAGGACTTTGAACTCGTCGGTTACGACCCGCACCCGCACATTAAAGGAGCGGTCAGCGTATGATCATCCATGTCGTCGCTTGTGGATCAAATCGTGAAATCGGGAAAGACAACGCTTTGCTCTGGCGCCTGCCTGACGACTTGAAGTACTTCAAAGCCGTCACTATGGGTCAGACGGTCGTCATGGGTCGAAAGACGTTTGAATCGATCGGCCGGGCGCTCCCGAACCGGCGCAACATCGTCGTCACATCGAACCGTGAATTTTCAGCACCCGACGTCGAAGTCTGGCACGACCTCGATCGCATCCTCACCGCGCGCGACACCGAGGACTTCTTGGTCATCGGCGGGGCGACGCTTTATGAACAGACGATGCCAGTCACCGAACGCTTCTATATTACCGAAGTCGACGGGACGTTCGAGGCAGACACGTATTACCCGCTCACGCCGCAAAATCTCATCGTCACGGACGAACAGTTCCATCCGAAAGATGAGCGGCATGATTATAGTTTCACGTTCCGCCAATACGACAAAAAAGACATCGAATGAGATCGATGTCTTTTTCAATCTGGTAATTTTTCAAGCCATTGCTCAATTTTTTCTGTGATGATGTCGTTACGGTCTTGCTCCGCCAAATCATCGTACAGCGTCCCGAGCTCGGTCGCCGTTCGCTTCGTGACGGCAAGGATATGGCTATACTTGCCGCGTTGTTCTTTCACGGCCGATAGCGTCCCTTTCGTCGCGGTCGACCCCGACTCGTCTAAGATGAACATCTCGACGTTATCGTTACAGGCGTATAAGTCGTACGGTCGATAGACGACCTCGTAGCGACGATGCTGTTTCGGCAGCTGTTCGGCTAGTGAGGCGTATTTTTGCGGGCTCATCGTCACATAAGCGAGACGCTTCTCTTCTCGAACTGCAGACGAATAACGGATGATGCGGTTACGCCCGTCACGCTTCGCTTTATACAAGGCCTCGTCGGCATAGGCGCACCACTCTCCGAGCGTCATCCCGGTCTGGCAGACGCGCGTATAACCGATCGACACGGTGACATGGTGCTCATAAGGAAACTCCATCTGCTCGATCCGCGTCCTGACCCGTTCAAGTACCGCGTCGACGACGGTCCGGTCGGAAACGTTAAGGATGACCAAAAACTCTTCGCCGCCGTACCGAATCAACTCATCGCTCGAGCGGATGGCTAGACGGATCTCTTCGGCGATGCGATGCAACACTTCGTCGCCATACGCATGGCCAAACGTGTCATTTAACTGCTTAAAGTGATCGATGTCTAAAAGTGCGAGCGTGAAGCTCTCTCCGGAACGTTCTAAGCGGGAGACGAACCGGCTGAACGTCGCTTTTAAGTATTTACGGTTAAAAGCGCCCGTCAATT
Source organism: Exiguobacterium aurantiacum (assembly GCF_001766415.1). Taxonomy (GTDB): domain Bacteria; phylum Bacillota; class Bacilli; order Exiguobacteriales; family Exiguobacteriaceae; genus Exiguobacterium; species Exiguobacterium aurantiacum_A. The sequence goes on from NZ_MKXO01000001.1 coordinate 501,238, forward strand.
CATCGACGAGAAGCGCGTTCGAGACGAGCCGTGCCTTTTCAATATGTAAGCCGAGCCGGACGAGCCGTTCTTCCATCGGGATCCACGATTCCCAGTAATCATCAAAGCCGTATGAATAAGCGGCCAAGCGATAATGCTCATTCGTCCCGATGACGATGAGCGGCACATAGAGTTTCTTCATTTTGCTGACGAACGACTGAATGTCTCGCTCTGGGAAGTGAGACCATAGTTCGACATCCATGACGATCGCTTTCGGGACGTCTTCATAATCGTACTCGACCGCTTCTGCGATCGTCTGCAGAAACACCGGCCTCGCCCCTAACTTTTCAACTCTCGGTTTGTAGCGACTAAACGTAGAGAAACTACCCGATAAAATCAATACTAAGTCTTCATCTTCTTGTTCGATTCCCAAAACCGTATGAATATAACGTTTGACCGGCGCAATCAACGCAATCGCTTCTGACTGCGTCAAGACGGGCGGCAGTTCACGCACGTCAGACTCGACCCGACTAAAAATCTCAAGCAGATGCATGAGTCGACGGTTTTTTACTTCCGTTTTCATCCAATCTAATAAAAATTCGATTTCGGTTTTTTGAATCTGTCTAGCTTCTGTGATTTTCGCCAAAATTCCATATACGCGATCTGTGAGTTGATGTTGCTCCATGCCCGATCCCCCAGTTTCGTTCTCCCCGATATTCGCTTCTGTCTCTGATTATGCGACTTCACCCACGAAAATACAACTATTTCCTCATTTAATTCCTATTGTTTGACATTAAACTAGTTCAAACGTCCTATAAAATCAAAAAAAAGAGCGGTTCAACGACCGCTCTCCCTGTTATTTACCAACTTTTAGATTAGGTGATGTCATCTCTTCCGGACGAATCCACTGATCGAACTGCTCTTCAGTTAATAGACCTGTCTCGAGCGCTGACTCCTTCAATGAGATGCCTTTTTTATGGGCATGCTTGGCAATCTTCGCAGCATTTTCATAGCCGATGTGCGGATTCAACGCCGTGACGAGCATAAGCGAGCGCTCAACGTTATGGGCAATCACATCTAAATCCGGCTCAATCCCGACGGCACAGTGCACATCGAACGAATGAAGGCTGTCTGTCAATAAACGGCACGTCTGTAAAAAGTTGTACATGATGACCGGCTTAAAGACGTTCAATTCGAAGTTCCCTTGGCTCGCACCGAACCCGATCGTCGTATCGTTGCCGAGAACTTGGGCCGCGACCATCGTCAACGCCTCACTTTGCGTCGGGTTCACTTTTCCAGGCATGATCGAGCTACCCGGTTCATTTTCAGGAATCGTGATCTCGCCAATCCCGGCACGAGGACCAGAAGCGAGCCAGCGGACGTCGTTGGCGATCTTCATCGCGTCCATCGCGAGCGCCTTCAACGCCCCGTGCGTGAAGACGAGTTGATCGTGACTCGTGAGCGCGTGGAACTTGTTCACGGCCGTCACGAAACGTTTACCGGTCTCAGTCGAAATTTTGGCAGCGACAACTTCACCGAAATCCGGATGCGCGTTGATGCCTGTCCCGACCGCTGTCCCTCCGAGCGCGAGTTCTGTTAACGGTTCAAGCGTCCGTTCAATCATCTGTTTCGATAGTTCAAGCATGCGGACCCAGCCGCTGATCTCTTGCCCGAGCGTGACCGGCGTCGCGTCCTGCAAGTGGGTGCGCCCGATCTTCACGACGTCCATATACGTTTCGGCCTTCTTGTCGAGCGTCGCATGGAGCGCTTCAATCGCCGGAATGACTTTATCCTCGACGGCAAGGATGGCGGCGATATGCATCGCAGTCGGATACGTGTCGTTTGAACTTTGTGACTTGTTGACGTCATCGTTCGGATGAATCGTCAGCGTCTGCCCGCGTGCTTTTAACTTGTCGTTCGCCAAGTGGGCGATCACTTCGTTGACGTTCATATTGGATTGTGTGCCTGATCCTGTCTGCCAGACGACGAGTGGGAACTCGGCGTCATGATCACCCGCCACAATCTCATCTGCGACCTCGGCGATAATGTCCGCCTTGCCCTGCTCGAGGACCCCTAATTCAGCGTTGGCCAAGGCCGCGCCTTTTTTCAGAATCGCGAACGCATGAACGACTTCGAGCGGCATTTTCTCCGTCCCGATTTTAAAGTTCTCTAAGCTTCGTTGTGTTTGTGCTCCCCATTTTGCTGAAGCTGGGACGTTGATTTCCCCCATCGTGTCCCGTTCGATCCGATAATCCATGAAAAATTCCCCCTCTTTTTTTGACTACGCTTTCATTTTAGCGAAATTTTTGCAAAAAAGAAACGTGCGCCTATGAGAATCGAAAAAAAGTCGAGACACGTCTCGACTTCTTCATCTGCCAAGCAGCGCTGCCTTTGCGACCGAGTCAGCCCGGTTGTCTGCCCGTGGGATCCACTTGATGAACGTGACCGGCAGTTCGTCGTAGGCGATCAACGCCTCAAGAAATAGCGGTTTGACCGATTTGTCTTTCATAAAGCGTTGCTCGAGCGCACGCACAATCGTCTCGGCGTCTGAATAAAACAGGAACGTCGACTCCCCTTCGAGCGCTTCAGCTTGTTTGAGCGCGAAGACGAGTGCCGCGAGCTCGGCTTGAACGCTCGATAGCCCGGTCCGCTTCTCTGTGAACGTAACGACCGTCCCATCGGTCGCCTTTAGCCAGACACCGAGCCCGTTCTCCCCGGTCTGTTGATTCGTGGCCGCGTCAAAATAAACGTGAACCAAAGCGGTACGCCTCCCAGTCGGTCTCGATCGGAGCGTCGATATCGATTTGTGACAGACGCTTCGACAGCAACGCGACTTCTTCGTGACCGTCCAATTTTTTCGCATACTTTTGATGTGCTTCAAGCAACTGTTCCGTTCGCAACAGCTCGTATAATTGCTCGACGGTATCGTATGACTGCACGAGGATCGTCGCCGTCTTCGGACCGATCCCTTTGACGCCCGGAATGTTGTCCGACGCATCGCCTTGGAGCGCCTTCACATCGACGAACTGTAACGGTCTCACCCCGTACGTCGCTTCGAACAATTCCCGGCTCATCAACAGTTCCTCGCCTTTTTTAGGGACAATTTGAAACACGTTCGAAGATAACAGTTGATGCAAGTCCCGGTCGGACGAGTACATGTACGATTCCCCGGGGAACGCCGTCGCGACGGCCCCTATCAAATCGTCCGCCTCGTACCCGGCCAGCTCAGACTGAAAGATGCCGCGTTCCGTGAGCGCGGCCCGCAGTTTGACGTAATCATGAAACAACGGTTCCGGCAGACCGGTCCGGGTCGCCTTATAGTCGGGAAACAAGGCGAACCGATGGGTCGTCTCTCTTGGTCCGTCCCAAAAGAAAGCGATATGGGTAAACTCGTTCGTCCAGCCGTCGACTTTACGGAGCAAACCTTTCAACGTCACTTCGGGGTCGAGCGCCCGGCGCCGTTCGGTCGCAAAATAATAACGCGATAATAAGTTAAATCCATCTACTAGCATCAACCTCATCGTTCATTCACCTCACAAGCTTTCATCCCGCGTTCAAGCGCTTCCCGGTCAAGTTCTTTGCCGATCCAGACAAAAACAGACCGGGTATCGTCGCTCGGTTCATTGGCGAACGTCGCGCCCATCAACTGGTTCGTCGCCTGGACGACAAATTTTGAAGACTCGCCTTCAATACGGACAATCGCTTTGAGACGATAGACGTCTTGTTCATAGTGCATGAGCACTTCTCTGACGTAACGCGTGACCCGCTCGCGGTTTAACGGCACGTCGGTCGTGATCGTGATGGCCCGCAGCGTCGAGACGGACGTATGTCCGGCTGTCAGCTCGCCGAGCAGACGTTCATCGATGCGGGAGAGCTGGAACGTGTTCTCGAGTAACTCATACGCTCCGACCGTCTGCTCGGTCTCGATGACACGTACGGTCGGGTTCAATTCACGAATCCGGCCGTGGGCACGACCGAGCTCGGCCTCGCTGACGAGATCGACTTTGTTGAGCAAGATCACATCGGCATAGGCGATTTGATGGATACCTTCGATGAACAGTTCGCGGTCCATCTGGCTCGCATCGACGACGGTCAAAATCGCCGTCAGTTTAAAGCGCGAGCGTAAGTAATCGTCGTAATAAATCGTCTGGATGATTGGGGCCGGGTCGGCAACACCTGTCGTCTCGATGACGATGCGATCGAACGACTCGCCTCGCGAGGCGAGTTGATAAAACGTCTTGCTCAAATCATTTTGGATCGAACAACAAATACAACCGTTCGACAGTTCGATCTGTTCTTGATCCATGTTGACGATCAATTGTTCGTCAATGTTGACCGAGCCGAGCTCGTTGACGATCAAGAGCAATCGTTCGTCCGTCGCTTTTAAAAGACGGTTCATATATGTCGTTTTTCCGGCGCCTAGAAAGCCGGTCACTAATTGCACGGGAATCATGCCTTGCACCTCACTTTATAAATTTTCGTGGACCCGTGCCCACTTCTCGTAGCGAGCGTCCAATAAGTCGATCAAATGGAGCAGCCACCCTTCGGTCGTGGCCGGCAGGACGCTAGAACCCCATTCCCGTTTTCCGTGGTGGGACAAGATCATATGCCAAATCCGGTGGTGGACGTCAAGCGGCAACGTGATGCCGGCGGCTTGCTGACTCTTCTCGAACAACAGCCCTCCGTATGGCATGTGACCGACCAGACTCCCCATCGGATTGATGGCGATCCCTGTCGTCTCACTCGTGCCGGTGACGTAAAACAGCTGCTCGAACCGTCTCGGTGACGACAACAGATGACTGTATTCGAACAACTTGCCGATATCATGGAACAAGATACCGAGCGCGAGCTCGTCCCAGCGGAGCGGTTCTTTCAGTTCTGCCATCGCCTCACACGCCGTATAGAGCGACTCAAACGTCCCACGGAACGCCTGCTCGACTTTAACACCGTTCATCGTATTCCATACGTCTACTTTGTGCAACTGCTCCGCTTCTTTGATGATCCGGAACGCAGTCGCTAAATAATCGTCTTGCTCTTGGATGCGGTAGCCGAGTCGCAGCATGCAGACCGTATGTTTTAACAGTCCACCGACGTAGTTGTGGTGATGATAGAGCGCAGCCGGCGCCAATACGAAATCGTCCCAATATTGATCGAGGAGCGCCAACGCGATCGCCTCATAGTCCGGAGACAGCGTCGACAAAATCGCGAACAGCTCTTCGGCATACTGATCGAACGTCTCGTCGCCTGGAAGTCCAGGTAAGAGCGACACCGCCTCGTCCCGGGACATCGGTTGGACACGATCGATCGTGATCGATTTGGCGCCGTCCGGCTTCGGATAGACGTCGATCTTTCCTTCTAAGGCGATCACGCCCGATTCGTAAATCGGTAGCAGTTGATCTTCGTTTCCCCGCAGCCAGTGTTTGGCCCGGATCAGCCCGCCAGACGTCGTCAAATTAAGTTGCAACCATTTGGCGCCAGACTTCCCCTCCCGCACCTCGACCGAACTGACGAGCGCATTCGTCTGAATCGGTGTCCCGTCCGACAAATCCGTTAGCCGAAGCGTCGACTTCTCGACTTTCGGAACTTGAAACCTGGCCCGGTCGAACGTACCACCACCCGCGACCGCGTCGATCTGTTGATAATAATTCATGATATGACCCCCTTTTTCTTCTCTTTGCCCATTGTATCGTGTTTTATCGTTCGAGGCGAACATACTTTCGTTACTGGTCAGAAACTTGCGAGGAATATATTGAAAGCGCTTACCTATATTGTTACGATATAAGTAGTTACAAAAAGGGGGAATGATGATGATTTCACTACTAGACACGTATGAACGGTTGATCGCGACAGGGGAAGCGGCACGTTATGCAGATGTCCATCCAACGATTGACGGTATCCTTGAAGGGGCGGTCTGTCCCGTATCAGACAATGAGCTTGAGCAGGCAGTCGCCGGTCACGCTGGAAATCCATATACGCACGACGACCTCATCGACTCGGTAGTCGCGCATGAGATGAAAGGGGCGATGGCCGCTTTAATCGTCTCAGGGTATCCGGTGCAAACACCGCTCGCGAAAGCGGTCGTCTTATCTGCCTTCGCCCGGACGAACCGGATGAATATCGATAAGCTGAAAGAGCTCGGTCACGCCGACCTGCTCGTCCGCATCCAGTCGGCCGACCGCTCGTGGAAACGGACGTATACGCACTTGTATCGGTCGAGTCCCGCCCAAATGTGCGAGCAACTCGACTCGTTGCTCGGTGGCTGCGCCATCCATCGCGTCCTCGAGGCGCTCCATGATGACCGCAACATAAAAACGGCATAAGAAAAGAGCGGTCCCCGGGCCGCTCTTTTCTTATGCTTTAATTAACCTTCCGTCATCTCGACCGCTTCCGGTTCGAACAACGTGACGTTCCGTGCTGGCGAGAACGTCGAAATCGCATGTTTATAAATCAACTGTTGGCGCCCTTCCGACTCGACGATCACTGTGAAGTTGTCAAATGATTTGATGACTCCGCGAATTTGGAAGCCACTGACTAAAAACACGGTCGTCGGAACCATCTCTTTGCGCAATTGGTTCAGAAAATGATCTTGGATGTTATAGCTTGCCTTCATGTTGCATTCCCCCTAGTCTATGTCTCGTTCAAATAATCGGAATTTTCGAAAAAACTCCTCAACCTCATCATAGATATTTTTATACGATAGTTCAAATGATTTTTTTCCCATATCTACCCAAATCCCATCAAATTGATGACGGAACCACGTTAATTGCCGTTTTGCAAACTGGCGTGTATGTTGTTTCAACGTCTCGGTCATCCGCTCTCGCGTCAGCTTCCCGTCTAAGTATGGCACGACTTCTTTATAGCCGATGGCCCGTAGCGCCTGTGTCTCCCGGTACCCGGCACGCAATAAGCGCTCGACTTCTTCGATGAGACCCGCTTCGATCATCAAATCGACGCGATGATTGATCCGCTCATATAAGACGTCGCGATCGGCGTGCAGGACGAACAACTTGTAATCGTAGTGCTCAGATGGGGCACTATCCATTGCCTGCTCGTCACCTGAGAGCGCGACTTCGAGGGCACGGATGACACGGCGGACATTATTTGGATGAATAATGTCGGCGCGCCTCGGGTCGAGGCCACGCAAGCGGTCGTGCAAAGCCTCCGCGCCATGCGCTTCCGCTTCGGCTTCAAGCGCTGCACGCAGTTCCGTATCGACCGGTCGCTCCGTGAACTCGTAATCGTATAAAATCGCCCGAATATACAGGCCCGTCCCACCGACTACAATCGGCACCTTCCCGCGCGAGTAAATATCGTCGATCGCCGCGCGGGCGAGACGTTGAAATTTGGCGACGCTCATCGCTTCATCCGGGTCACAAATGTCGATCAAATGATGCGGTACGCCTTCCGCCTCTTCGACCGTCACTTTGGCGGAACCGATATCCATTCCGCGGTACACTTGGACCGAGTCGCCTGATACGATTTCTCCGTCGAACGCCTTGGCGAGCTCGATGCCCGTCTTCGTCTTCCCGACTGCCGTCGGCCCGACAATCACGATGACTGGTGTCTTTTTCATTTCTGTCACTCCTCAAACGAAAGACCGTTCCTAAAAAGGAAACGGCCCGTCAAATTCTTCTTTTAATTGTATCATCAAACACGACCGCAAACAGCATCCAACCGCAGATTAATAAACCGAGCAGTAAAATCAAGCCATCACTCATCTGTGACCGCCTCCTTTACCTACTCCTTTCCCACTTTTCACACTTTAGACACAATTTAACATGCAAACTAAAAACGCTCAGGATGAGCGTTTTTAGTTTGCCGTCTCGACTTGGCGTTTGAACCGCGACATCGCGAAGGCAAAGTAGAGAACAGCCGTACCGCTCGCCGCCCACCAAATGACGTCATAGAGCGGCGTCATCAAATTGGCCAAGCCGAGCAATGCGGGTACGATCAACGTCAACCAAGCGAGGACGAAGGCGACGCGTGCTGTCACGCCGTCGCTCGCTCGTTCCAGCGCCATCCCATAGAAGAACAATCCCCAAAGGAACGACCAGAACAACCACGTCACCGCGCCCATGCTGTCACCGTTCGCGAACCCGACGACGGCGTAAAATAGTGCCGAAATCGCGACGAACAGTGAGAACCAGCCGACACCGCGTCCGTCCAAGTTAAAGATGAACGTCACACCGACGTACAAATACGTGAATGCGAACAAGTAAATACCTGCGTATCCAAACAGTTCTGACGGGCTCGCCCCGATGACGAGCCATGTCGCGATGAACGCCTGGAACATACCGGTGAACAGGCTGAACACCCCGGCACTTTTCATATCGACTTTCCCAAACAGGACGAGGCTGTTAATGAACAGTGCCACGCCGCCGAACAACAAACTAATATTCCCCACAATGATTGCTCCTTTGTATAGATGTCTGACGTCTGATTCGATACGTCCACTGTACATTGGATTCGCTTTCAACGCAAGAGGGAAATGATTCGTTCACAGGGTGGACTCACCTTCCAAACTAAAAACATCTCTTCCACGTGGGAAGAGATGTTTTTCAGCTTAGTAGATGCCGACCGCGTCAAACGATTTCGCGGCAGCAACGGCTTGTGTGCTCGTCGAACCGTAAAGGTCTTTAGCCGATTGGACGACCGCTTGGCGAAGACTCGAGAAGTTCGAAGTCGGTGTCAAGTAGACCGTGAGGGCGCGGTAGTAGATGTCCCCCATCTCCATGACGCCGACACCTTGGACCGAGACACCGTAATGCGATCCGCCATTCCCTAACAAGTAGGCCGCTTTATTGACGATTCCTGAGTTGATATGGACACCGCCATTGTCTTGCGTTCCTGTATAACGCACCGAATAGTGATCCGGGTCACCGTAAGCGGCCGGGTTCGACATCGAACGTAGAGCGTCCCCTGCAACGCCTGGCGTGTAGATATCCTCCCCGACCAACCAGTCAAAGTTCGATCCGACACTGTATTCGGCGACCGTACCAAAGATATCAGACACCGCTTCGTTGATCGCACCCGATTCGTTCTGGTAGATCAAACCGGCCGTGTACTCGGTGACGGCGTGTGACAACTCGTGGGCGACGACATCGAGCGCACCCGAGAGGTACGTGAACGTCTGTCCATCCCCGTCCCCGTAAACCATCTTGCTGCCGTCCCAGAACGCGTTGTTGTAACTGCGGCTGTAATGGACCGTCGAGTTGAGGGCCGCCCCGTTGTTGTCGTAACTATTGCGGCCGTAAGTGTTTTTGAAGAAATCGTACGTTTTCGTCGCATTCACGTGCGCACTGACCGCGGCCCGGTCATACGTCGTGTTCAAGACGTTATCGACGTCGGCCCAAAGTGATCCGGGAAGACGTGTCCGGTTGCCGGCATCGTACGTGTAGATGCCTTTACCGCGCGTCGAGTCTTGTAAATAGTAATATGAACCGCTCTTCGTCGTCTTGAACGTTTGGCTCTGTCCGAGCACGTCGATGCCCGTTCCGGTAAACGACGTTCCTGTGACGCCGTTCGCCGGTTTGGCGTGGGCCAACTGGTTGTATTTGTTCAACACCTCGCCGCTCGACGCATCGATGAAGTACGTCCAACGTGATGGTTCCTCAGCATCGAGGATCGTCCCGGTCACCTCATAGGCATAAGCCGCTTCACCTTTGTTCGGGTAGATGACGAGTTCCGCTGCCGGCTCGAGCTCGTAGGCGCCTGTATGACCGACAAGTTCTTTATAGCGGGCGACTGCTTTTCGTTCGTTCAGTTTGATCGATTTATGTAGTCCTTTCAGTTGTTTCGTGTCATCGACGACCGTCTTCAATTGCCCGGCCTCGTCGACCACTCCGACGACGATACCGCCGAATACGGGAACACCGTCCACCGTCTGTTGGAGTTTGACGACTTGTCCGACTTTGTCGCGCTTCGATTCGATCGTTTTGAATTCTCCTTTCGCTTTGGCGAACTCTTTGACGATCGTCGCCGGCGCCTCAGTCGATGGTTTTGTCAACGTGCCTGTCTTCAGTTCTGCCGCCCCGGCGAATTGTGGAACGAGTAAGACGCCTGCGATCAATGATGTCGATAAAACTTTTTTCATATGTGTTTCCCTCCTTATGTGGTGTCTCTTACTTTACATAGTTTCCCACAGTTAAGGAATCCAACTTATTGATTATTTTGACAATTCTAACTATTGAGACATTTAACCTATTCAGTCTTCCTGTTTAGTGCTTTCAACCGTATAAAAAAAGCGTCACCGGGATGGTGACACTTTCTCATTTAATAGACATCTTTTTGGGTGAAGTGATAGAACGCGTACGCCAACGCCGCGAGCGTCCAAACGAAAATGACGATGAGCGAGAACGGCAGTGTCATCCCATCGATCGGCGGGGCTTGCCCCTCGAGATAGGTATGAAGACCGAAGTTGACGTTCACCAAGTATTTCGAGCTGTCCCAGTTCGAACCGAGCGACGTGAGGAGCGGTCCCGAAATGAGGATGGCCATCATGATCCCGATCCCGGTCGCCGTATTTTTGACGAGGACCGAAATCATGAGTGCGATCGTACCGACGGCCGCCACGACGAACCACGATAGACCGACCGACATGAGCAAGTATTGCCACATCGGCAGCGTATGGACGAAGTCGGTCGAGAACGTCCCGGTCGCTGAGGCCTGGAATCCGGTCAAGATCGGTGCGGTCCAACCGTCCCATCCGAGCACGATCCCGGAAATGGCGTAACTGACGAACGCCGTGATGAAGATGAGGATCGATGTGTACAACAGCGTCGTCATCCATTTCGCCAACAAAATCTTAAAGCGCCGGACCGGACGTGACAACAGCGTCTTGATCGTCCCGTCGTTATGCTCGCCGCTGACGATGTCTGCCATCAGAACGATGATGAACAGCGGCAGGACGAGCGTCGTCCCTTGGGAGAAGAAGACACGCATGAACGTCGGCGCCCCAGGATAACTCGGGTTGATGTCGTTATCTAAGTAGTATTGATTTTGTTGCACTTGGAACTCGAGGATTTGCCGGAACTCGTCTTGGACGTTCGCCGAGGCGAGCCGGTTTTGCGTATCGACAATCTCTTGCTGCAGGTCGACACGCCAGTCGATCGTCCCTTGCTCTTCACGCTGCTTCTCGATTTGACGATAGTTAGCGTACGTGAACATCGAGACGAGTACGACGAGGATGACCGAGACGACCAATAGTCGTCGTTTATTATGGATCTTCAACACTTCGTTACGAATCAGGCCGAGTAAAGATGGATTAGACAATATGGTCACCCCCGGTCAATGTGATAAACAGTTCTTCGAGCGTCTGAACACGTCGTTCGAGACCAAAGACTTCCACATCTCGATCAAGCAAATAACGATTTAATCGGGCCGTGTCTTCTAAGTTCATCGAGACACGGATCGTCCGTTCGTCGACGACGTCCGCCTGCTCGATCGATTCAAAACCACGAACAATCGGCAACACCTCAAAACTGTCCGCCACGTGAACGTCGACCGTCGACGCCAATTCATTGATCAGCTCTTGAACGGTACCGACTTTCACAATCTTGCCGCGCGACATGATGGCGACACGGTCAGCGAGCAACTCAATTTCCGCCAAGATGTGGCTTGAAACGAGCACACTGAGTCCGGTTTCTTCGACGAGGCGACGGATAAACAGTCGCAAATCACGGATCCCCATCGGATCGAGCCCGTTCGTCGGTTCATCTAAAATCAAGACACGCGGGTTGTTGAGCATCGCTTGCGCGATTCCAAGCCGTTGGCGCATCCCGAGCGAGTACGTCTTCACTTTGTCATCGATCCGGGCCGTCAAATCGACGAGGTCGATCACTTCTTGAATCCGGGCCTCCGTGATACCCGGTAACATGCGCGCGAACACGTTCAAGTTCTCGCGGCCGCTCAAAAACTTATACAGCTCGGGATTCTCGACAATCGCCCCGATCTGGTTCATCGCTTGGACGAACTGGCGCTCGACGCCAAAACCGCAAATCGAGACGGACCCTTTCGTCGGTTTGATCAAGCCGACGATCATCCGGATCGTCGTCGTCTTACCAGCACCGTTCGGTCCTAAAAAGCCGAACACTTCCCCAGGAAACACATCGAACGAGATATCGTCGATGATGGTTTTTTTCCCGATTACTTTTGTCAAATGGTCTATTTTCAATGTTGGTTGCATCGTCTCACCTCAACTCTATTCTAGCGGACTCGTCCGCTTCTGTCCTATTCGAACATTCACATAGGGCAGGTTCAAATATATTTGATATGATGGTTACATAGAAAGTGAGGTCATCAGATGAAAAATGGGAAATGGTATGCTTTTTTAATCGGCTCTGTCTTGTTGACGGCAACGGCCTTGTTTGGTCTTTGGATCGGGTATCAAGACATCGTCAACCCGCCGGAGCGTACGCTCTCGGTCAGCGAAGATACGAGACCTGAACCGGACGGCGAGATTTTCGTCGCTCTCGGTGATTCAATCACACGCGGCGTCGGTTCGACGTCAGGCGCCGGTTACGTTCAACCGGTCAGCGCCGCTCTCGAAGACCAAGATATCCGCACACAAAACTTGGCCATATCGGGGGCACGCACCGAGGACCTGCTCGCTCAGCTCGCTCAACCGGAAGTTCAGCGGACAATCAAAAACGCCCGCTACATCACGCTCACGATCGGCGGCAACGACCTGTTCAACCGGGGCGAGAACGTCGATAACTTCGAATCTGTCGATATCGAACAAGTCGTCACGGACGCTAAAGCAAACTTAAATGATATCTTTGCACAAATCCGTGGTCTGAACGACACGGCTCAAATCGTCTATATCGCGCTTTACAACCCGTTCCCCGAGAACACGAACGGACAGGCGTTCAACCAGCTGATTCTCGACTGGAACGCTGCGGCGGCTAACCTTGGGAATACGTACCGCATCGACGTGATCGATCCGTTCGCGTACGTGAGCGACGTCACCCGAGACCTCGCAAGCGATCAGTTCCACCCGAGCGATCGGACGTATGAAAAACTTGCCGATGACATTTTATTTATCCTCGACTAAACACGTTTGGCCTGATCACATGGATCAGGCCATTTTTACCGTTCATATTGGATAAGCCACGTCTCGTCGACTCGTTTCATCGCCGTGCCGTACCAACCCGTCTTCAATAATTCGACTTGGCCGTCCGTATCACTCATCTCAAGCCACGCCGTCTCACCTAACGGTCGCCAACCCGTATGCAGTTCTTTCATAAAGATATAACGAAGTTTACCGCCATACTTTTGTTTGAGGGCGCCGATTCTTAGGCCCAGGACAAACTTGTCCTTCAAGCTCGGGATGTTGAACGGGGCGACGGTCGCACAGACGAGGTCAAACCGCTCGTCTTGGCTCAACTCTTCCATCAACAGCTTCCCTAAATGCTGCTGCAAACGGTAGCCCCGATAAGACGGATCGACGTTCGTCACCTCCTGATAGATGATGCGATCGAGTTCATCCTCACGCCGCCCGATGTCACGACCTAAATGTTCGTCATCGAGCGGCGGGATGAGCAACGCCCGAAACGCGATCAACACCCCTTGATGGAACGCGCCGATGATCGTCTGATCCGACAACAGCTTCATGAATTCGTCTGTCGTGAGCGCTTGGTAATGGCTACCTTCGGCCAAATCAGCAATCACGGTTTGTTGCACCGCTTCGATGGCCGTCATGTCTATATCGGTCAGATGCCGAACGTCGAGTTCAAGTCCATTGCATTCACCGTGCCACATGATCGGCGCCTCCGACTTCGTAGTAATCGGTCGTCAGGCGACGGAGCACGTCCTCATCGACGTCGACACCGAGACCCGGGCGGTCGTTCAAGCGGATGAACGGTAAATCGTACGTCAAATTGCCGACGTCCGTAGCGAACCGGAGCGGGCCGGTCAGTTCGACCGATTGAACGATTTTACTCGAGAACGCGACGTGGAAGCCCGCGCTCGAGGCGATCGACGATTCGACCATCGAGCCGATTTGACACTCGATACCGGACATCTCGGCCATATGGACGAGTTTTTTCGCCGGATAGATGCCGCCGCACTTCATCAATTTCACGTTCACTTTATGCGCCGCTTGCATCATCGTCAAGCGGCGCATGTCGGCGACACCCCGTACCCCTTCGTCAATCATAAGCGGGACCGATATTTTGCCTTTGACTTCGAGCATTCCTTCAAAATCGTCGGCTTTGACCGGTTGCTCGACCCAATCGATATCGAACGGTTCGAGCTTACGCATCGCCTGCAGCGTCTTCGCCGCGTTTACCCAGCCTTGGTTGACATCAACACGGATTGGGACGTCAGGACCGACCGCTTGCCTTACTGCCGCGACACGACGGACGTCCGAGGCGACATCGACGCCGACTTTCATTTTGACGGCCGTGTAACCTTCCGCGACCTGTTCCGACGCTTCCGCCGCCATCGCTTCAGGCTCACCGATACTTAAGACGTGTGTGACCGGGAAGGCGTCGTGATAGCGTCCGCCGAGCAACTCGTAGACGGGTTGTCCGAGCTTCTTCCCGATCAAGTCATGGCAAGCAATGTCGAGCGCTGCCTTGGCCGCTGGAACGTCACGGATGGCCCGGTCCATCTCGTCGTGAATCCGTTCTAGATGCATCGGGTTCCGTCCGATCAACAGTGGACCGAGCAAGTGGCGAATGACACTGATCGTACTTTCAAGCGACTCGCCCGTCACGTGTTCGTCGGCAACCGCCTCACCGTACCCGACGAGACCGCATTCGGTCGTCATCTTGACGATTACCGACGGCATGACGTCATAGCGATGGTAGCTGACGATGAACGGGACTTTGAGCGGTAGTTCAATCGCAAACAGTTCTATTTTTTCTAGTTTCATGATAAGTGCTCCTTTACATTTAAAAGTTCATTGTATATATTGTCGTTAAATAGTCGCTAAATTGCAAGGAGGAGTTTTCGCATGTCGCTTCATTTAGCAATCGTCGGTTCAGCCGACTTCGTCGCTACCATCACGGCGCTGGCCCCCGATTATGAAGACGTTCGCTTCGCCTACTATACGTATCAACATCCGCACGAGGCGGCCACGATCGCCAAGCAGCTCGGTTCGTTCGACGGCGTCTTCTTCTCAGGCTCGTTCCCTTATTCGTACGCGCTGCCTTATCTCAGTACGAATATGGCGCACCACGTCGTCCAAGACGAGACCGTGCTGTTGACGACGCTCTTGTCGGCGGCGCTCACTCGTGCCGTCTCCCTCGAACACGTGTCGATCGATGTGATCGAGCCGAAACGGTTGGCGGCGATTTTATCGTCCCTCCCCGCAGTGACGACACCACCTCGTTTAATGAAGATTCATCCTGACGTCGACTTTCAAGACGTATTCGCGTTTCACGCGGACTTACAACCCGCTCAAACGAACTTGGCCTTGACGAGCATCGAGCGTGTCCACCGCCAATTGCAAGAGCAAGGCTACGAGAGTCAGCTCATGATCGAGCCGCCGAGTACGATCCGGTACCACCTCGAGCAACTGATTCAACGTGTTCGTCAACTATTGGCGGACAACGCTCAATTTTCAATCATTTTATACGATACCGATTCCGAGGCGCTCCGCGACCATTTGGCAACGGTTCACTATATCGGCGGACATCTCGAAACGACGGACGGTCCCTCGACCGCTCTGTTGACGACGAAAGGCGAGACGATCAGCGCCCTCGAAGAAAACACGCTCGCCCCCGCGTCTTTTGACTCTTCAATCGGGATCGGCTACGGCACCCAATACCAACAAGCTTACGAACATGCACAAATCGCCCTGTCTGCAGCCACCGACGAACGAGTCCGCATCGTTGACGACTCGAAGCGATTGTCTTTCCCGAAACGCGCCGACGTGATTTCTTACCGTGTGACCGAAGAAGTTGCGTTCGATATCGTCAAACAAGTCGGCATCAGTCCGGCCAACGCCGGCAAGATCATCCGGTTCTCGAAACGCAAACTCGAGTTCACCGCCAAAGAGCTGACCGACTACTTGAACGTCTCGCGCCGGACGACCGAGCGGCTCATCAAAAAATTACATGACGCCCAGCTCGTCCGTGTCATCGGTGAAGAAATGAGCTACGCCCAAGGCCGCCCCCGCGCCGTCTATAAATTCAATTTCCCGGCCTAGAGGGCCGGGAAATTTTTATAATGCCGCTTGATCTTCGACTTGTGTTTCTGCTTGCAACACCGTGATCCGTTCGATCGTGAACCCTGTGAACGCATAGATGATCGAGATGACCGGGACGACGAAGTTGAGCACGGCGTACGGCGCGTACTCGAACGCCCCGACACCGAGCGTCCCGAGAATGAACACCCCGCACGTGTTCCACGGGATGAACACTGACGTCAGCGTGCCGCCGTCCTCGAGCGCCCGGGACAAGTTCTTCGAGTGGAGCCCCATCTTCTCATAGGCCCCGGCAAACATGCGTGCCGGCACGACGATCGATATGTATTGCTCGGAACACGTCGCGTTCGTCGCAATCCCGGCAAGAATCGTCGATGCGATCATCGAGCCGGCCGTCTTCGCCAGTTTGACGATCTGGTTCATGATTGATTGCAGCATCCCCGAATACTCCAAAATCCCCCCGAACGTCATCGCGACGATCGTCATCGAGACGGTATACATCATCGCGTCGAGCCCACCCCGACTGAATAAGTTATCGACGAGCTCATTGCCGGTGTCGATGACATAGCCGCTTTGAAGCGCACCGACGCTATCCGAGAGCGATCCGCCTTGAATGACGACTTGGGCCAGGAAGCCGAGCGCGATCCCGACGACGAGTGCCGGGATGGCCGGTACTTTTTTCGTGACGAGCACGATGACCGCGAGCGGAATCAGTAGCAACCAAGGCGAGATGACGAAACTGTCCTCCAAAATGCCGAGCGTCTGCACGATATCTGAAGGATTCGTCGCCGTATCATTGAAACGCGTCCCGAGCCACCAATAGACGCCAAGCGCGATGATTAGTCCCGGAATCGTCGTATAAAGCATATGACGGATGTGGACGAACAAGTTCGTATGCGTCAAACCGGCCGCAAGGTTCGTCGTATCCGACAGCGGCGACATCTTATCGCCGAAGTAGGCGCCCGAGATGACGGCACCTGCGACCATCGGCGCCGGAATCCCCATGCTGAGCCCAATGCCCATCCCGGCGACACCGATCGTCCCCATCGTCGACCACGAACTGCCGATCGACAAAGCAACGACCGCACAGATGAGACAGATCGTCACGAGGAAGTAGGCCGGCGAGATGATCTTCAACCCGAAATAAATCATTGTGGCGACGACGCCTCCCCCGATCCAGGCGCCGATCGTCAAACCGATCAAGATGATGATGACGACCGCCGGCAAGGCGAGCCGTATCCCCTTGTACATCATCTCCTCGATGTCTTTCCATTTGTACCCGTGACGCCACGCGACAAGCGAAGCGGTCGCCGTCCCGACGATGAGCGGGATGTGTGGCCCTTGCTCGAGTTTGACGATGGCGACGAGCATGACCCCAATCATGACAAGTAGCGGCAACAACGCCCAACCAAGCTTCATGTCTTGCCTGTTCCCCTGTAGTTCCATGTAAATTCCTCCCCGTTAGCGAAAATTCAGAATTGTCGTTATATTGTCGCTAATGAAATTATGATAACGCTTACATGAGAAGTTGGCAACAAAAAAATGGACGGCAAGCTCACGCCCCGTCCATTTCGTTTCACTTTATCGTATTGCAACCGCTCGGCGTAGCGTCTCGGCGAGCAAAGCCGCCCCTTCAGGCAAGACGTCGCGGTCGAACGTCATCTGCGGGTGATGCAGTCCCGGCGTCAAATTTGCCCCGATCCCGATCATTGTGGCATCGAGTCCCGGTTTCTCGACCGTGTAAAAATGAAAATCGTCACTTCCTGACGTCACGATGCGATTGACGAGCGCGTCCTCGCCATGGAGTGCGATGATCGCTTCCGCTGCAATCCGGCTCGAGTGTTTCCCGATCTCGGCACCCGGCGTGAAGTCTTGCCATTCCAACTCGATCTCGACGCCATGTAGCACGCTAATTTGATGTAACATCGTCTCGAGACGGTCACGAAGCTCGAGCAGTTCTTTATTTTGCTGGGCCCGCACGTCAATCGAGAACGTGGCGTTGCCCGGAATGATATTCATGTTGTCACTTCCTGCCTGGACACCGGTCAGCTTGATCGAATGCGGCTCAAACGGCGACAGATAGATGCTTTTCAACATCTGTTGGATCGTGAAGACGACGTCGAGCGCATTCTGACCTTGGTGTGGCCTCGCACCGTGGGCATCGTCTCCGATGATCCGTCCTTTCAAGAACAAAGCGGCGCCGTGTTGAATCGCAGCGGCGTATTGGCCGCGCTTCAGCTCTTCGAGCGGGCGCAAATGAATGCCGTACAAGTGGCTGACATCGTCAAGTGCCCCTTTATTGATCATCGCGAGCGAGCCGTTACCTTGTTCTTCCGCCGGTTGGAAGATAAAGCGGATCCGTTTCGAGAGCGCCTCGTCCTTTAACAGCTCGAGCGCGCCGAGCACCATGCTTATGTTGGCGTCGTGGCCGCACGAATGGTTGGCCCTGAACTCTCCGTCGACTTGTTGCCATAAGGCATCGATATCGGCTCGGACGGCGATAACGTCGGCACCGGTGCCGATTTCAGCGATGACACCCGTCACGTCGTCAAACGTCTCGTGACGCACGTTCCATGACACCAAGATGTCCGCAATCGTCTTCGTCGTCTTTTCTTCTTTCCAACTCACTTCCGGATGAGCATGAAAATGCTCGAACCAGTTCAGTACGTTCGTAGTCATGATTGATTCCCCCGTTATGTAGTCACAGTTTCTTGACGCCTTTGATCAACACCCATTGCAGCGGCAGTCGACCCCATGTCACCCATTTTGGTAACGTCTTGCCCCCGATCCGGGATGGTTTGAGTGCCATATTGATGTTTGCCGGGAACACGGCAATCAAAAAAGCTGGCAACGTCTTCTTGACGAAGCCGGTCCCTTTGTTTAAGAGCAACAACACGCCATAGACGACTTCAATCACACCGCTAGCCTGTACCATGAAGCGCTTAAACGGCCATGATTTCGGAATAATCGACATGAAGGCGCGCTCTTGAACGAAATGCATGATGCCGGCCCCTAAAAATAACACACCGTATAACTTACGAATCACGTTATCCCCTCCTTTTTCTAAGCATAACAAAAAAGATGGGCATCGTGCCCATCTTTACAACGCGTCTCCGTTCGCATTTTGAATCTCGACATCGACCGTTTCGGTCTTGCCGTCCCGGACGTACTCGATCGTGACGACGCCGTCCGTGTCACGAATCAATTCGCTCCGCAAATCGATGAACGAGGACACGGGTTGATCGTTGATTTTGACGATGACGTCACGAGCCTCAAGGCCCGCTGCCGCCGCCGAACTGTTCGCCTGCACGTCGACGATAATCGTCCCGGCCGTCACCGACTCCGGTAGGTTGATCTGTTCAGTCAAATAACCAGGCGGGAACTCATTAACGTCACGCAATGAGACACCGAGCGACGGATGGTTCACTTCGCCGGTCTGCTCAATTTGATTGATTAGCGGCAACGCGATGTCGACCGGAATCGAGAAGCCGACCCCTTCGACAGAATCGGTCGCGATTTTCATCGAGTTGATCCCGATCAACTGACCGGATTCATTGATCAACGCCCCACCAGAGTTACCGGGGTTGATGGCCGCATCCGTTTGGATGACTTCGGCATTGAAGTCGGCTTGTCCGTTCTCGTCCGTATCGACCGGTACGAGACGCGACGTCGAAGAGACGATCCCGCGTGTGACCGAGTTCTCAAACTGTCCGAGCGGGTTACCGATGGCGATGACCGTCTGCCCCGGTTTCAATTCGCTCGATTTCCCGATTTTAATCACAGACGATACGTTGTCCGCGTCGACTTCGAGCACGGCCAAATCGTACGTCGCATCGCTTCCCATGAGCTTCGCATCAGCAGTTGAACCGTCGTTGAACGTGACGGTCAGACGGTCGGCGCCATTGACGACGTGATGGTTCGTGACGATGTAAGCCGAGCCATTTTCTTTTTTATAGATGACCCCTGATCCGACACCCGCTTCGACCGCTTCGTTCGAGAATCCGCTCGCCGCGAAGTTGTTCACGGTCACGACTGCCGGTTGTGCCACCGCGACCGCATTGGTGACCGATGTGTCTTTGATGTTCGATGAAGTTTGGACAGGTGTCCCGTCTGGCGTCACATTCGTATTCGACGTGACGTCAGGTGCTTGATCGATAAACGGTAACGCAATCGCACCGGTCAACAACGCCCCGGCGACGCCGCCGATGAACCCTGGGAACATCCGGCTCATGAAAGAGGGCCGAGTGACTTGTTCTGCTTGCGGAGGCTCAGGCGCCCGCTTTGACGAACCTAGCTCTGTATCTAACCAATCTTCATGTCGATTTTGTTCATTTGGCCGATCATTTCGTTCCATAACATGTCATCTCCTCAATGATGTTTCCTCTAACTTCTACCCTGAGTATAATAGAAGCCGGCACCGTTTCATGGAATTGACGGAACGATTACAAGATTCTTCACAATTTGCGTCAATTTCGTCAGACGATGTCGTTCCGTAACGTGCCGAGCCCGGAAATCGTCACTTCGACCCGGTCTCCGGACTGGAGGTAGACCGGTGGCTTCATCCCATGTCCGACCCCTGCTGGCGTCCCGGTCGCGATGATGTCACCCGCTTCGAGCGTCATCCCTGCTGAGAGCGTCCGAATCAGTTCATCGATCGGTCGGATCATGTCATCTGTCGATCCGAGCTGACGGTTTTCCCCGTTCACGTCTGTGCGGATTGACAGTGGAAATTCGAGTTCTTCCGGCGTGACGATAAATGGTCCGAACGGACAGAACGTGTCGAACGACTTGCCGCGGAAAAACTGGACGTGCTGCTTTTGCACGTCTCGTGCCGTAATATCGTTAATGATGGCATACCCAAAAATGTGGTCCTCGACGTCTTGAATGTCGCGTCCTGACTTTCCGATGATGACGGCGAGCTCGCCCTCATAGTCAAGTTGGTCGGTAAGCGCTGCATGACGCTCGACGATGGCATCAGGACCGACGACCGAGGTCGGCGCTTTCGTGAAGATGACGAGCTTACCGGCTCCCGCCGTATCCATTTCTTTCACGTGCTCCTCGTAGTTTTTACCGATGCAGATGACATTTTTTAGCGGCCGGTATGGCGCTTGAAGTTTGACGTCTTCGAGCGCTCGTACGCTTGCGACGTCTAGATCGATATCCGGTTTAAATTCGCGAGCAATTACTTCTAACAATGAGTTCGTATGTAGTTGATCACTGACATCGTATACTTGGTCCGCTTCGACCACCCCGACTCTTGTCTCCCCTTCGATTTCATAACTACACCATTTCATAATGATTTCCCCCTTTTTTGTTAGTATACAAAAAATCGGGGCGTTGTCGCCCCGATCACGCTTTGTTCAGAAAAATGATCCGCTGGTTGCTCGACCCCCGGAAACGGAGCGAGCGGTCCATGAGCGGCTGCTCGAAACGCCCGTCGACGAGCACGTCGGCGTGGTCAAGGACGATGTCGATGTCCTCATTTTCTAGCTGTTGTAGCGCTTCGAACGTGTAGCCAGTATAGATCCAGACGTTCTTCCCGAGTGTCTTGCAACCGCGCACGACCTCCGACAGCTCAGCCGGTTGCAGGAATGGTTCACCGCCCGATATGGTCACGCCTTCCCATGCGGCCGTCTCGACACGGTCCAACAACTCTTCGACCGAGATGTCACGACCGCCTCGCGGATTCCACGATTCAGGGTTGTGACAGCCCGGGCAACGATGCGGACAGCCTGCTGTAAAAATCACGGTTCGAATGCCCGGACCATCGACGACCGATTCTTCAAGTACGGATAGGACGCGCATGATGTTTCACCCTCGCTCGTTCTTCTTCTCGTTTCGCCGAGTTCCATCGATCCATCGTCCCGACCAAATAACCGGTGATACGACGGATCCGCTCGATCTGATCTCGTTCCCCACACGTCGGGCACGACTTGTCGATGATTCCTTCTAGACCGCAACTCCCGCAACGATCGACCGGATGATTGATCGAGCCATAGCCGACGTCATGAGCCCGCATGAGCCGCACGATCGATTCAACCGCTTCCGGGTTATGGGCGAGCGAGCCGTCGACCTCGACGTACGTAATATGTCCGGCGTCACATAAGGCGTGATATGGTGCCTCGATTCGAACCTTGTCCCGGATTGAGACGTGTTGATAAACTGGGACGTGGAACGAATTCGTATAAAACGCGCGATCGGTCACACCGGCGATCATCCCGAATTCGTGTTGATCGTTTAACACGAACTTCCCGGACAATCCTTCGGCCGGCGTCGCCAGTAGCGAAAAGTTTAAATCATGATCGTCCCCCGCCTGCCTCATCCGGTTCGCGAGATGGGTCACGATATCAAGCCCGAGACGTTCTGCTTCTCTTGATTCAACGTGCGTCCCGCCAACGAGGACGCGTAGCGCTTCGGCGAGACCGATGAAGCCGAGCGACAACGTCCCTTGTTTTAACACATCTCGTAATTCCGATTCAGGCAAAAGCGTCTCGCTACCCCGCCAGACGTGCTGCGCATAAAGAAAGCGGAATTCGTCCGCATGTCGCTTGCATTGATAGTCGAAGCGCTCGATCAATTGCTCGATGGCGATGTCAACGAATCCATCCAACGTCTTATAAAACGACTCGATATCGGATGACACGAGCGCCATCTTCACTAAATTCAACGTCGAGAACGATAAATTACCTCTTCCGATCGACGTCTCTGCCCCATGACGGTTTCCCATCACCCGCGTCCGGCAGCCCATGTAGGCAACTTCCGAAGCATGTGTCCCGTCATAGTACTGAAGGTTGAACGGCGCATCGACGAACGAGAAGTTCGGGAACAACCGCTTGCCCGTCACGCGGCATGCGTGGCGGAACAAATCGACGTTCGGGTCCCCGTCATTGAAATTGACGCCTTCCTTTACTTTAAAGATTTGAATCGGGAAAATCGGCGTCTCCCCGTTGCCTAATCCTCGCTCTGTCGCTTTTAACAACTCGCGGATAAACACCCGTCCCCACCGACTCGTGTCGGTGCCGTAGTTGATTGACACGAACGGAACTTGACCGCCGCCGCGCGAGTGCATCGAGTTGGCGTTATGGATAAACGCCTCGCACGCCTGGTACGTCGCCGATACGGTTTCTGCTTCAGCAATCTGCTGTTGTTGCTCCACCGTCAGCTCAATCGGTAGTCCGTTCAACCGCTCGAGTTGACGTTCATACGTCTTCTCGACGTAAGGAGCGAGATCGACGTCAAACATCGGGAACGCCTGTCCCCCGTGCTGCATGTTCTGATTCGCTTGAAGAATGATCGAGGCGAGCGCCATCGCCGAACGAATGTCCTGCGGGGGACGAATCGTCCCGTGTCCGGTGTGGAACCCGTTCGCGAGTAACTCTCCGAGCGGGATTTGACAACATGTCGTCGATCCGGTCACATAGTAATCGGCGTCATGCACATACAAGTAGTTATCACGGATCGCTAGACGTGACCGTTCCGACAGTAGGTACGTGGTCGATAATTGTTTTGACACTTCTGAAGATAAGCGCGCTAGTTTGCCGAGTGGCGACTTCCCGTCGACGTTGGCGTTCTCTTGGATCAAATCTTGATCTGGTAGCACACAGACATCGTTATAAAGCTGGAGCATGTTCACTCCGCATCACCTCGCTATATATTGATTATTTAACGGCTGATAACCGATAAAAATTCTATATATAGATTATGTCACGTTTTATCGATTTGAGGCACGTCGATATTGTGACAGTTGCAACCGATCCCGAACGTAAAAAAACAGCCGAATCCCTGATGTGGGCTCGACTGTGCGTTTCGTGATGTATGTCATACTTCTTTGGCTGGCTTGACGATTTTCAGTTCGACTTCTTCTTGCTCTGACTCTTGTGCTTCACGCAATCCTTTAGCGTTCAACCATGTATAGATCGCTCCCATGAATAACGCGCCTCCGATAATGTTTCCGAACGTAGCCGGAATCAAGTTGTGGATGGCTCCAGCAAAGCTGATTGCTTCTGGATGCGGAACAACGAGTGTGAGTGCGAACAAGACGAAGTTGGCGATGACGTGATCAAACCCTGAAGCGAAGAAGACGGCTACTAGGAAGATCATCGAGAAGATTTGGGCAAATTCATTTTTCATCTGTTTCGGCAAGAAGATGGCGAGACAGACCATCCAGTTACAGAAGATGGCTCTAAAAAAGATTTCGACTGTCGTATGATGCATCTTGCTCTCGACGACGGCAAATAACCAGTTGTTCATGCCGAGCTCTTGAATGACTCCAGTCGGCGCGAGCAACAAGGCGAAAAGAATGCCGCCGAGCGCGTTCCCGACGAAGCAAAGCAACCAGACGAGCATCGTATCACTCAGCGTCGTATAGCCACGCATCGTTGAAGTCGTAAAATACATCGTATTCCCGGTAAATAGTTCAGCGCCTCCGTAGATAATCATGACGAGCGCGATCCCGAACGAGAATCCCCCGATGAGCGTCGTAAATGGTGAATCTACAAGATACATGCCGTTGACGACTTTTAATGTGAAGATTGATGCGAACCCGATAAAAATCCCCGCGAGCATTGCCCGTAAAAAATATTCCATCGGCCGATAGTGAATCATCGCTGAGGAAGCCTGTGCTTTCTTCCGTAATGATTCGAGTGCATGGATTTCCATTGATGCCATGTCACAAACCCTTCTTTCTGTTTAAATGAACCATATAATAAGAACAAACATGTGAAATCATTAACAATATAAGCCCGGAGCGACATTTTTGCAACTGCCCATTCGAACTGTTGACATACTTTTCACATCGTAATCGGTTACATTTGTCGGATTTGTGACTAAAAAAAGCGACCCTTCGTAAAGGGCCGCATGAAACCAATTATTCTTTCTCAGAAGACTCTGTCGTCTCATCAGTCGATGCTTTAGTCGATTTTTCTGGAGCTGAAGCTTCTTCACCTTCAGTTTCCTCTTCTTCGACTGCTACCGGCTCGTTCACTGATGCGATTTGAAGATCGCCTTCAGATAAGATTTCGTAATCTTTATTCTCCGGAATATCAGCAACTGTGAGTGAGTCACCGATCTCTAGCTTGCTAACGTCGAGCTCGATCCGCTCTGGGATGTTAGCAGGTGTTGCCGAAACAGTGACTTTATAGAGTGCTTGCGACAAGAAGCCGCCTTCTTTGACACCTTTCGCGTCGCCGACGAGTGTGACGTCTGCTTCAACTTCAGTTGCCTCATCCATTTTGACTGCCATGAACTCGACGTGCTTGTATGTGTTCGTGAACGGGTCAACTTCCGTCCCGTGAACGAGTGTGTTTACTTTCTTGCCGTCGATGTTGAGTTCGATCAAGGCGTTGTCACCGTGTTCCCGGAGAATCTTGCGCAATGCCATTTCTTCAAACGCGACTGGTGTGCTTTCGACTTTGTAGCCGTAAACGACACCAAGTACTTTTCCTTCTTTACGTAAGTTTGTTCGAACCGAACGTGGTCGTAATTCTCGTGTCGTTACTTTAAGCGTGTCTGTCATAATCATTTCCCCCTACTGGTTTATGAATCATGTCTACACCTTGAGGGTGAGGCAGTGTGAACTCCACCTCTCAACCTCGATGCGTTTGACGACATGTGTATATTGTTCCCATAGCTAAGCATCCATAAACGTTACAGTCGGTTAAAATAAGATTACAACGTTTGTCACATGACACGTTTGAACAACTTCTCGAGTTCATACGTACTCCACTTCACTAAAATCGGACGTCCGTGTGGACACGTATACGGAGACGTCGTCTCGCCAAGGTCGCGGATCAACTGTCGCATCATCTCGAGGTTTAACGGATGGTTCGCTTTGATCGATCGTTTGCACGCCATCAGGATCGACGCCTCTTCGCGATATTTAGCGATATCGATTGATCGGTCCCGAATCGCCATCTCGATCAAATCACGGACCGTCCCTTCGAGATCGTGCTGCGGGTACCATGTCGGGATTTCCCGGACGAGAAACGTATTGCCTCCGAACGCCTCTAAATCGAGGCCCGCTTCTTTAAGAAGCGGGACGACTTCTTCGATCGCAAGCGTCTCTTGTTGGGTGAACTCGAGCGTGAGCGGCAACAGCAACAACTGATACTCTTTTTCAGGCTGGCCGAGTTGGTCATAAAACAGCTCGTATTTGATGCGTTCTTGGGCGGCGTGTTGGTCGATGATGTACATGCCATCGTCCGCGCCGCAGACGATGTAACTCGCATGGAGTTGGCCGATGACGTCGAGCGCCGGCAGCCGGCGTTCCGCCTTTTCAACCCCCGGTTCTTCTGGCAGCACTGTTTCGACCGGTGTCTCTTGAACGAGTGGTGTCGGCGACCAGCGACTCGGAGATGTGACCGGCTCGCGTGGGATCGGATAGTTCCATGCGCTCGGCTCAACTGTTGTGTCTGAGCGTTCGACGGTGAAATCAAGCTTCGATTGCTCTGTCGGAACGGACGGCTGTCTTGGTTTGACCGACGGGATCAACCGTTGCTCCCGAAGTGTCAGCTGAACCGTCTCCCGGATCAGTTGACAGAGTTCCTTCTCTTTTGACAGCCGCACTTCCCGCTTCGTCGGATGGACGTTGACATCAATCAGCATCGGGTCCATGTTCACTTCGAGCACAGCGATCGGGTAACGACCAATCGGCAGAAGCGTATGATAGCCTTCGAGCACGCTTTGCGTGAGCGCGAAATTTTTGATGCTCCGCCCGTTCAAGATCAAAGTCACATACTGTTTATTTGAACGCGTCACTTCGGGCCGCACGAGGTGAGCACTCAAGCTGTAGTCATTCGTCTTGCTCGACGCCGTCACGATTTGGGCGGCGACTTGCCGACCGTAGATCGCGAGCATAACTTGCTTGATGTCCCCGTTCCCGTTCGTTCGGAGCAGCTCCTTGTCTTCATGGAAAGCCGTCAATCGAACTTCTGGGTGTGACAAGGCGATCCGGTTCAACGTGTCGGTGATGCTCGCGAGCTCGGTCGCAGACGTTTTCAAGTATTTCAAACGGGCTGGCGTATTATAGAACAATTGACTGACCGTGATCTCTGTCCCGACGTTCGCAGCAGTCGGTGTTTGCTCGATCACGACGCCGCCATGTAGCGTCATCTCAAAGCCGGCCTCATCAGCCCGGCGCGACTTTAACGTGACGTGACTGACCGATGCGATCGAGGCGAGAGCCTCGCCCCGGAATCCGAGCGTCCGGATCCGGAACAAATCATGTTCGTCTCGTATCTTGCTCGTCGCATGTCTTAAAAAAGCACGGGCCGCGTCATCCTCATAAAAGCCGTGGCCGTTATCCCGCACTTTGATGAGCCGGATCCCGGCCTCTTCTAGCTCGACTTCCACTTTCGTCGCGCCGGCATCAATCGCGTTTTCGACGAGTTCTTTCACGACCGATGCCGGTCGTTCGACAACTTCCCCAGCCGCAATCCGGTTGGCTAACTGTTCTGGCAACTCTTGAATGATTCCCATCGACTCACCCTTTCTTCGCAGACTGTTGGAGCGCATAGAGCGCCTGCATCGCCTCGATCGGGTTCATCGCTAAAAGATCGAGCTCGAGCAATTGTTGTTTTAACTCATCTTTTGTCTCGAACAAAGAGAGCTGAGCGGTTTCATCGCTCGACTTCTTCGTTATCGGGTCAGTCGGGGCAGCGACCCGCTCTTTCTCTTGTTCGAGCTCTGTTAAGATCGTCCGGGCTCGTTCGATGAGCGATTGCGGCAAATCGGCCAGTTCCGCGACGTGGATGCCGTAAGACTTGTCGGCCTTGCCTGGATGAACTTCATGCAAGAAGACGACGCGTCCGTCGCGTTCGATGGCGCGGACGTGGACGTTCTCGAGCGTCGGGATCGTCGTTTCGAGGACGGTCAGCTCATGATAATGCGTCGAGAACAGCGTCTTCGCGCCGATTGAGGAGGCGATATATTCGACGATCGCTTGCGCGAGCGCCATCCCATCATACGTCGACGTCCCGCGCCCGATCTCATCAAGCAAAATCAGGCTGTTCGCCGTCGCCTCGGTCACGGCCTGGCGCGTCTCGGTCATTTCGACCATAAACGTGGACTGACCGCTCACGAGGTCGTCCGCTGCCCCGATGCGAGTGAAGATGCGGTCAAACAGCGGCAGTTCGGCCGCCTCGGCTGGGACGAACGATCCGATTTGGTGCATGATCGCGATCAACGCGAACTGGCGCATGTACGTCGATTTACCGGACATGTTCGGTCCGGTGATCAACAGCATCTGACGCGAGTCGTCAAGCGTCAAGTCGTTGGCGACATAGTCACCGCGTGGCAGAACCGTCTCGATGACCGGGTGCCGGCCGCGATCGATTTGAACGTTTGCGGACGCTGTCGGACGCACGTAGTCCCGCTTTTCGGCGACGATCGCCAAAGCGAGCAGGACGTCAAGTTCACTGAGCGACCGTGCGAGCTGTTGCAACCGTTTCGTCTCGAGTTTGACTCGGTCGCGCAGTGTGACGAACAAGTCATACTCGAGCGTGCAGCTCTTCTCTTCCGCACCGAGGATGAGCGCTTCTTTTTCTTTCAGCTCGGGCGTGACGTAGCGTTCGGCGTTCGTCAGCGTCTGTTTCCGCTCGTACCGACCTTCTTCGAGTAAACGGGCGTTCGCTTTCGTCACTTCGAGATAATACCCGAAGACACGGTTGTAGCCGATCTTTAATGACTTGATCCCGGTCGCGATCCGCTCTTGTTGCTCCAGGTTGGCGATCCACGACTTCCCGTTCGCTTTCGCTTCAAGCAACTGATCGAGCTCTTCAGAATAGCCTTTACGAATCATTCCGCCTTCTTTCGTCGAGATCGGTGGAGATTCGACGAGCGCCGCTTCAAGAAGCGCCGCCAAGTCTTCGAACGTGTCCAAGTCCTCATGGATATGATGCAACCGGCTTGATGCGACCGCTTCGAGCATCACGCTCAAAGCCGGGATGCGTGCTAGTGTGTCGCGCAATTGTACGAGATCGCGCGCGTTCGCCGTCCCGTAGCCGACTTTCGCGACGAGCCGCTCGATATCATAAACGTGTTTCAATTCGTCCCGGAGTTGGTCGCGCAGCATGAAATCGTCAAGTAAGTTCTCGACCGCGTCTTGACGCTCATGGATCGCTTGCTCTGTATAGAGCGGTTGTTCGAGCCAACGCTTTAAAAGACGTCCACCCATGGCGGTCGTCGTCTCGTCGAGCAGTGATAAGAGTGAGCCTTTCCGTTCTCCGGACCGGGCCGAGCGGAACAGTTCTAAATTGCGTGCCGTATTCGGGTCGAGCTGCATGTGGGCCTCGACCTCATAGGCGATCGCCGGCTGCAAGTGGTCGAGCGCCCGCTTTTGCGTCCGTGTCAAATAGGCGTACAGCAAATCAAACGCGCTCACTTGGGCGTCGTCTTTCGCCGATGCGGACAGTTCGCTCGACCGGCGTTCGACTTGAATCGACAGCGGGATCCCGAGCGGTTGCAACATGTCCGCGAGCTGATCGTCATCGACTAATATCTCACTCGGGACCAATCCTTCGACTTCACGGAGGACCGCTTCTTTCGTCGGCAACGTCGTCAGCCAAGATTCACCTGTTGTCACGTCACCACGGGCGACCCCGTAGGTTTCACCAACTTTGGCGACTGCGACCAAATAACGGTTGTCTTTGTCTCCGAGCGCGGCCATGTAAGTACCTGGCGTGATGACTTGGATGACTTCCCGCTTCACAAGGCCTTTTGTCGCTTTCGGATCTTCCATCTGCTCGCAGATCGCGACGTTGAATCCTTTTTCGATCAACTGCTCGATGTAGACGGCTGCCGAGTGATGCGGGACTCCACACATCGGGATCGGATGCTCGGCGTTTTTGCCGTTTTTCGCGGTGAGCGTCAATTCGAGTTCTTTCGCCACGATTTGGGCGTCTTCAAAAAAGAGCTCGTAAAAGTCACCGAGCCGGTAAAATACAAAGGCGTCAGGATAATCCGCCTTGATTGAAAAATATTGCTTCATCATCGGTGTCTGATGTATCGCTTCCATTTCGTCTCACCTCTATAAAGTAGAACAGCTGACCAAAGGCCAGCTGTTGTTTTTTAGTATCCGCAACCGCCGCGTGATTTCTCCGCTGCCATGCCGCTTCCTGTTTTACCTGCGAGTACGTCGCCTTCCGTCGCTTCGATGATTCGGTCCGTCACCGAGTTGGCGAGCGTCACCGTCACGTATTGAAGGAGGTCGTTCACTTCGACTTGTGTCTCTTGGAACGCCTGGACGACCGGAATCGAATCGAGTTCGTCCATCGCCTTGTCGATTTTTAGTTCGACTTTGGCAAGCGCTTCGGTCTTGCCGTAATGTTTGCAGTTGACCGCTTCTTTTTGTAAATATTTGATCCGTTTGATCAACGTTTGGACGCGTTCACTTTCGTTCACTTTCGTTTCCGCTTCTTTGAAGCGGGCCACTTCTGGAGTCTTTGCCAAAAGGTCGGCTAATTCTTTCGCTTTTTCAATTACTTGTTGGTCAGTCACCATCGTAAACCCCTTTGCACGCTATAATGTTATCGCACGTTTTCATGTGCGCATGTATTCCTCAACATTCTACCATGAACTTCTGGCGAACGGTACCGCACTGCTTTAGGAAGATTTTGTTCTTTCCCGCGTCATATCAACATGCGGGATACCGTCTTCTAAGTATTCTTCACTCGTTCGCGAAAAGCCGAAACTCGCATAGAACGGTTCGACGTATGTCTGAGCTTGTAAGTAGAGCTCGACGGACCCGAAGTCAATGACAGCTTCTTCCATTAACCTGCGCGAGTACCCTTTGCCTCGATGTGACGCTTTCGTGACGACACGACCGATGGCGATCGGCGTTTCTTCGACGAGAACTCGGAGTGCGGCGACAATCGTCCCGTCTTCTTCGATCCAGTAATGATGCGCCGTGACATCTTTCCCGTCGACTTCCTGATACGGACAATCTTGCTCGACGACGAACACCTCGGTCCGCAGCGCCAACAGATCATACAGTTCTTTCGTCGTCAGCTCATTAAATGTTTTCTTATGCATGACACCGTCTCCTTCATTATAGCTTTGCACCGAGCGCACGTCCGACGTGCAACCCGCTCGTCATTGCCCCGATCGTCCCCGCTCCCGGGAACACCGTATCCCCGCACACGAAAAAGTTCGGTAGCGTCGTCCGATAGCTCGCGGCATGGAACAGAGCCTGACGCGGTGTTTGCGCATAGCCGCCGACAGCACCGTGCGGTCGTCTCGTATATTTCACCCACGCTCCTGGACCCCCGGGAAGGAGGACCGCTGATTCGCCCGTCCAGTCCGGAAACGCCCGCTTCACGGCCGAGATGAGACGCTCGGTCCATATTGCTTCTAGTTTCTCATAGGTGGCCCTGTCTTTCCAATCGTCCCACTCTGATAAATCGATATGCGTCGAGACCGTCACGGTCCGTTCGGGGAGAGACGTCCGTAACACGTCGTCCTCGGCCGACATCGAGATGAAGGCATGGCCGGACGGCAAGTCGTCCGTATACACTTGTTGGAATAAGGGCCGGTCCAGACAGACGCGCTCGGGCAACGTCACGTATAGACTGAACGTGCCCCATTGCGATTGCTTCAACTGACGTCGATATTGCCCGGCAAATCGACGCTCGTCAGCACCGCTCAGCAAGCGATGTGTCGCCTCGAGCGGGATCGCGGCAACGACGACGTCGACGATCTCAAGCCGGCCCCGGCGATCGGTCAATAACCAGCCGTCGGCGACGCGCTCGATTTTCATGATTTGACGACCGAGCAGCGTCGTGCCTCCGCTATGTCGAATCGATCGTTCCAAGGCGTGGGCGAGTGTGTACAATCCACCTTCGACGTAAAATGCCCCTTCATGATAAATCGATAGCGCGACGGTCGCGAGCAAGTGACTCGCCTCGCGTGCTCCCGTCTGCAGACTATCGAGTAAAATTCCGTCGATGAATTGCTCGAACGGTGTCCCGCCCAACCGATGACGTCGCAACGTTTCATGTAGCGGACGATATAGTTTTACGAGTGCCGCTACTTGATTCGGCCGAAATCCGCGAAATGCGGTCAGCGCATCGTCAAGCGTCCGGAGCGGTAAAGCCGGCAACCGTTCGAACAGCGGTCGAATTCTATCAAAATCCGTCCATACTTCTTGAAAGAATGACCGGATATCCGACTGCAGTTCCGGAAACTTCATACTCAGTTCATCGAGAAACGCTTGGCGCGCTTGATAGTAGACGACCGTTCGATCACTCAGATGGACATGCATCACTTCGTCGAGCTTCTCGACTGCGACCGCCTCGTCTAAGTAGTCGAGCACGCGTTGATGGAGTCCGCCTCGTTCGAACCCCATCCCGAGCGTCGCCCCCGCCGGGAAACGGTAGTCCCCGCGGTCAAACTTACCGGCACATCCGCCCCATTCGCGCGATGATTCAAACACGATCACGTCATGTCCCGATCGATTAGCGAGAGCCGCCGTGGTCAACCCGGCAATTCCCCCGCCGATAACCCCAATCTTCATCCCAATCCCCTCCTGAATTCATCATACATCCGGTCGTCCTATTTTTGACGATTGAACGTGCTGCTCGTGACATTTTTCAAGTGTCAGGCAGGGTTCTGACAAATTATGGCGAAAAAACTCGATAAAGGACAGGTGAAGCCATATGCAAAGTCGGGTCATCATTTATTTGCTCATCCCTATCTTGATCTTTATCGGGATTCTCATCACACCGCCATCGGAAGAATCGCAAAAACTCGCGACGATGACGGCCGTCAACATTCAAGAGATGATTCCATATGAACGAGAATACACGGCGCAAGAAGTTTTATTCGAAGCGAATCAAAACGATCATGAGGCCGTGATTGAGGAATGGCGGCTCGAACGTGGGGCCCGAACGACGTACAGTTACGTACTACGGCTACAAGGTTTCGAGACAGTCATCCAAGTTGACGCCGGTGCGGCTAACACCAGGTCTGACGGCTATTACGCGATGCAGGCCCACAGTCCCATTTATGAGGCGGACGAGCCGCTGTCGACCGGCTATCCGCTCGTCCTTTTTGCCTCGGAGCAACGGCTCGTACTGAGTCAGATGGAAGTCCGGGTCATTTACGAAGAAGACGGAGCGTTGAAAAAATGGAACATCACCGCAAAAGAAGACATGAACAAATGAATGAGATTGACGACCTCGTCTGCTTCGTTGACGAGGCGATGTTGCCGTTCGGTGGCAGGTTATTCGCCGGTTTCAGCCGTGGTAAATCAAACGAAAAGTAAGGTGAGACCATGTTCTTTTTACAAATGTCCGGATTTCCGGGCTCAGGCAAATCGACGCTGGCCCGTGCCATCGCGCCTCAGCTCAATGCGGTCATCGTCGACCATGACGTGACGAAGACAGCCTTGCTCGAATCAATGGTGGATCATAAGCTTGACCCGGCACTGGCCGGAAAAGTCGCCTGTGACATCGATTGGGCGCTTGTTGCGTTCAATTTGTCACTAGGCCGGAACGTCATTCTGGACAGCCCTTGCCTGTATGATGTGATGCTTGAACGCGGATTGGCACTCGCCGAAAACCATGGCGCCACTTATCGCTACGTCGAGTGTGTCGTCGACGACGTCGATGAAATCAATCGCCGCCTTTCCGAGCGCGAACGCAAGATTAGTCAAATCGAATCCGTTTCCCCGGACGATTTTCATCGAACTGTCGCAAATCGTAAAAAACCAGACTTTATGCATACGCTTACAATCGATGCAAATCGCCCGATCGAGACCTATTTGACCGACGTCATCAGCTACGTGCAGCAGATTGACGGATGATCCTTGTCATCCAGTTTAAAGCGGACTGGATGATTTTTTTTAGCTTTTCTGTATTTTTATACTTTACAATTAATAATTATACAATTACACTTAGTCTCATATCTTGAAGGAGGAATTCATACATGAAAAAGTGGATCGTTACAGGGGGACTAGTCGCAAGCGCATTATTAGCGGGGTGCAGCCAAGAGACAACGGGAGAAGAAAAAAAGACACTCGTCATGGGAACGAGTGCCGATTACTTCCCATATGAGTTCGTTGATACGGCGAACGGGGATGAGATCGTCGGTTTCGACATCGAGATCGCTGAAACGGT
Organism: Exiguobacterium aurantiacum; assembly: GCF_001766415.1. Classification (GTDB taxonomy): domain Bacteria; phylum Bacillota; class Bacilli; order Exiguobacteriales; family Exiguobacteriaceae; genus Exiguobacterium; species Exiguobacterium aurantiacum_A. The sequence continues at coordinate 535,477 of NZ_MKXO01000001.1, forward strand.
CACAGAGCGTCTCGGCTATGAGTTAAAGATTGAGGACATGGACTTCGGTAGTTTGCTCGGAGCCTTGAACGCCGGACGGATCGACTTTGTCATGGCTGGCATGACGCCGACCGAAGAGCGGAAAGAAAATGCGTCGTTCTCGGACATCTATTTATCGGCAACGAACTTGATCATGACAAAAGATGAATCGCTAAAAGAGATCGAAGCGCTAGCCGGCAAGAAGATCGGCGTCCAGACCGCTTCAATTCAAGAGACTATCGCTCAAGACCAAGCACCTGACGCTGAACTCGTCTCATTGAATAAGATTCCAGAAATCGTTCAAGAGTTGAACACGGGCCGCATCGACGCGATGGTCATCGAAGACACGGTCGCTCAAAAATACTTAGACCAAGACGCAGGTCTTTATACGTTCGCGCTTAAAGAAGACGGCGAAAAAGGATCGGCGGCCGCTTTCAAATTGGAAGACGACTTGCGTGATCAGTTCAACGATGAGCTGAACAAGATGATCGACTCAGGCGAGATCGATAAACTCGCTAAAAAATGGTTCTCGATGGAGCCGACGGAATGAGGCAAGTCGACCTCCCGATCTATCCCGTCACTTATCCGGAAGGACATCGGTTGAATCAAAACGAAAGCCAGTTCCCGGTGCCGAAGCGATTGCATGAACAGCTGGCAACAATCTCGTTCCATGACCTGCATGAGTATCCGGTCCAACCGATCGATGAACTGTTCACCCGCTACGCGGCCTATGCTGGCGTCGAACCGAACCAGTTGCTCGTCGGCTGTGGCAGTGATGAGATGATTCACGTCGTCACGCAGGCGCTCTTGTCACCAGAAGACGTCGTCTTGTCACCGAGTCCTGACTTCGCGCTCTACCCGATCTTCACGACGATCGCACACGGTCGGCATGTTCAGGCGGACGATTTATCGTATGAGGCGCTCGCCCTGGCGATTCAGCAACATGCACCGAAGCTGTTGCTGTTGTCGAACCCGAACAACCCGACCGGTAAGTTGTGGACGGTCGGTGAGTTGACCGAACTGGCAGGCCTCGTCCCTTATTTGATCGTCGATGAGGCGTATATCGATTTCACGCCTGCATCGAGTATCGTCACGCACTTGAATGAACTGACGAACGTGATCGTCTTACGGACGCTATCAAAGGCGTTCGGCTTAGCCAACGTCCGTCTCGGGTTTATGATCACAACGACCGAACTCGCTCAGTATTTCCGGCAGTTCGTCCCCCCGTTCAATATAAGCGGTGTGAGCGCGAAAATTGCCAACGTCTTTTTGGCTGATGCGACCTACTTGGACGAGTCGATCGCTTGGCATCACGACATGCGCGTCAAGTGGTCAGAGTTACTCGGGACGATCGGTCAAGTTCAGCCAGCTGAGGCGAATTTTTTATACGTCACACTCGACCAACCCGAAGCGGTTTGGTCCCACTTAGCCGAGCACGGCATCCATACGTCGCGGCAACCGGACGGGATTCGCGTCACGCTCGGGAACGAGCAAGCACTTGCCCTTGCTCGACAAACATTGATGGCTTGGGCGCACGCATCCGAAACAATTTCATAACTAAAACTAAAAACAGGACCCGGGTCCTGTTTTTAATTTGGGTCAATATTTTTTATGCACGACGCATCATTTGTTGACTTTATAATCATTCCCCATCAAAATTCAATTTGCTGTCTGTATATCTAACTTGAACGATATATTTTCAATATTAGACAAGCTCGTTTCCATTGAAACAGAATTGAGGACATCATATGATTTCACGAAATGAACCGGTCGAATCGAGATGGGGACGCAATCGCATCGGAAATCGTTGGTATTGGACGATTTTGACTCGCTTTTGGTTGGCACACGGTTTTTCATGGCTCTGGTTATTGTTTTCTATCTACATCTCTTTACCTTGGTTGACCGATTTGGCTGCACTGACGAATTGGGTTCTCGCCTTGTTCATCATCGGCGGTATCGCTTACGTTCCGGGCTATTTGATGGCGTTCTTGCTCGCGAGTCTCGTCCTCGATCGGCAGCCGCCGTTCACAAACGAACATCCGGACGAAGCCGTGACGGTCATGATTGCCGCCTACAACGAACAATCATCTATCTACGAGACGATTCGTTACGTGGCACTGCAAGACTACACGGGCCCACTCCAAGTTTTCGTCATTGATAACAACTCAAGCGATGCCACATCATCTGAAGTGATGCGGGCGCAAGAAGATTTCGACTTACAAATCGAGCTATTGCATGAACCGAGAGCCGGCAAGTTCCAAGCGCTCAATTACGGTTTAACGAAAGTGACTACTTCATACATCATCACGCTCGATGCCGATACGTTGATTCATCCGTCCGCGATTCGCTATTTGGTCGCACGGCTCGTGTCGAGTCCAAAAGACGTCTGTGCCGTCGCCGGCAGCATGCTCGTTCGCAATAGCCGCAGTTCGTTTTGGACACGGCTTCAAGAGTGGGATTATTTTCTCGGCATCGCGTCGATCAAGCGGCTTCAAGGACTTTATCAAGGGACGCTCGTCGCTCAAGGTGCGTTCAGTTTGTATGAGACCGACGCCGTCAAGCTAGCCGGCGGGTGGCCCGACGCGATCGGAGAAGACATCGTTCTCACGTGGCGCCTCCTTGAAATGAAGCGTCGCGTCTATTTCGAACCGCTCGCCGTCGCGTTCACGGACGCACCTGAATCGTTCCGCCACTTTGCGCGTCAACGGTCGCGTTGGGCCCGTGGGATGATCGAGGGATTGCAAGAAGTGAAACCGTGGCGTCAGCCCCAGCTTTATACGAAGTACTTGACCGGGGTCAATTTGATCATGCCGTATCTCGATATCGCCTTCACGTTCTTCTGGATCCCAGGTCTCGTTCTCGCTCTGTTCGGTCATTATTGGATCGTTGGACCGATGACGCTCCTCGTCCTGCCATTGACCGTCCTTAGCTATGGACTGCTCTACTTCTACCAACGCGATTACGTTTTCAAAAACTTGAACTTACGGGTCCGCAAAAACTTCTTCGGATTCATCTTTTTTGTTGTGAGCTATCAATTGTTCATGTCCCCGATTTCCGTTTGGGGTTATGCCCAAGAAACGCTCAACGTAAAACGAGTCTGGAAATGAACAATGACCTTTCCGAACGAGTTCGGAAAGGTCATTTTAAGATTCATGGAATTAGCTTGATCACTCGGGCCGGATTGCCTCCGACGACGGCACGGGCCGGCACGTCTTTCGTCACGACCGCACCTGAGGCGATGACCGCATCGTCCCCAATCGTCACGCCCGGATTGATGATGGCCCCGCCACCGATCCAGACGCGATGTCCGACCGTGACCGGTTTGCCATACTCGAGGCCCGAGATCCGTTCCGTCGGGTCGAGCGGATGTGTTGCTGTATAGATATGGACACCTGGAGCAAGCATACAATCATCTCCGAATCGAATCGGACAGATATCTAAAAACACGCAGTCAAAGTTCGCAAAAAAACGGTCCCCGAGATGAATGTTATATCCGTAGTCACACTTGAACGTCGGTTCGAGGTAGAACGATGCCCCGGTCGAACCGAACAGTTCGCCGAGTACTTGCTTGCGGACGTCGAGCTCATCGATCCCAGACTGATTGAACCGCTCCGTCAGACGTCTCGCCTGCCGCCGGTCAGCGACGAGTTCCAAATCACCGGCCAGATAAAGTTCACCTTGAATCATCTTTTCTTTTTCTGTCATGTTTTTGCCTCCATTCTATTTTATTATAGAGGAATATTGGCGAGAATAGGGAATAGGAAAATGGACGAATCAGAGGAGGTAATTGACTATGAAACGCATTCTTGATTGCAAAGCGAGTGATTTCTTGACGTTCAACCGTAACGATTTGATTGAGTCGATCCGAAAAGCCGAAGGCCGGACCGTGCTCGCCGAAGTCATTCCGACCGTGCAGCCGCTCTATCCTGAAGTGACGAACGCCGAGCTCGCCCGGGCTTTCGGTGCCGACATGATCTTGCTCAACATGCTTGACGTGTTCCATCCGTACATAAAGGGGCTTGAAAGCCACGCCCTATTCGGCGACATCCCGGGTGAGACGATGTCCGACAATCCGATCACGGAATTAAAACGGCTGATCGGACTGCCGGTCGGTGTCAATCTCGAACCTGTCGACTTCAGCGAGAAGTCCTCGGACATGTTCGACGTGAAACAAGGCCGACTGGCGACGCAGGAAGCGTTCGCCCGCGCTTCCGAACTCGGAATCGACTTCGTCTGTTTGACCGGTAATCCGAACACCGGTGTCACGAATGAGGCCATCGAAAAGGCGATCATCACGGCCCGATCTGAATTTGCCGGCGTCATCATTGCCGGGAAGATGCATCAAGCGGGTGTCGGTAACGTGATCGACCGTGATGCGTACGTCCGCTTTGCCGAAGCTGGTGCCGACATCATCTTGATTCCCGCGCCAGGAACCGTCCCAGGTGTCCGTGAAGACGAGTTCTATCACGTGACGCAAGAAATCCAAGCACTGAACAAGCTCGTCTTGGCCGCCATCGGAACGTCGCAAGAAGGCGCCGACGAAGGGACGATCCGCGACATCGCCTTATCATCAAAACGCGGCGGTACCGACATCTTCCATATCGGCGACGCCGGTCTGTCCGGAATCGCCACACCTGAGAATATTCAGGCGTTGTCAATCGCCATCCGTGGACGCCGTCATACGTACATTCGTATGGCTGCTTCCGTCAATCGTTAACCAGAAAGGGAAGGAAGCCGCGGCTTCCTTCCCTTTGTCTGTCACCATTCCGTGACGTCGCGGCGCGGTTTCGCCGGTGTCGTCGTCCCATGCCGTTCGGCGAGCAACGTCTCGACGTCATGTAAGGAGACGCCTTTGGCTGCGAGCAAGACGAGCAAGTGGTACAACAAATCAGCCGTCTCTTCGACCAAGTCTTCATCGTTCAATGCCGCAATGACGACCTCGAATGACTCTTCCCCAAACTTTTTCGCGATTTTGTCTAACCCTTCATCAAACAAGTACGACGTATAAGAACCTTCTTTCGGCTCTGTCTTTCGTTCTTGAATCAGTTTTTCGAGTTCGTGGATCATGTGTTCACCTCCGTAAAAAAGCAACTGCGATTTCCGGTATGGCACGTCGGTCCGTTCGCATGGACGCGGACTAACAGCGCGTCTTGATCGCAATCGACATGGATGCTCTCAAGGTCGAGCGTGTTGCCGCTCGATTCACCTTTCATCCAAAGCCGCCCTTTCGAACGTGACCAGAACGTGACGATATTCGTCTCAAGCGTCTTCTGAATCGCCTCATCGTTCATATAACCTAGCATGAGCACGGCGTTATCTTCCGTCGAAACGATAATCGCCGGGATTAGTCCGTTTGCGTCGTAACGAACCGCATCGGCAAGTTGTTCGCGCTGCATACGTGCTTCACCTCTTCTACTGTCGTTTTTCGGTCGTGCAAGATCGAAGCGAGTAAGGCGGCGTCGACTGTTTCAAGTGCCTCGACGACGTGTTCAGCGTTCCCGGCCCCGCCTGAGGCGATGATCGGGATATCGACCGCTGCCCGTAGCAATTCGAGAATTTTTAAATCATAGCCACTCTGTTTCCCGTCTTGGTTCATCGACGTGACGAGCAGCTCCCCGGCCCCGAGTTCAGCGACGCGCTTGGCCCAATCGACTGCCGTCAGCTCGGTCCGGTGTTTCCCGCCGTACGTGTATACGTAATAGTCACCTTCTTCGAAACGGACGTCGATGGCGACGACGATACACTGGGAACCGAAACGTTCGGCTGCTCGCTTGATCAAGTCAGGTGACTCGACGGCGAGCGTGTTGAGCGACACTTTGTCGGCTCCTGCTTTGAGCAGGGACGAGATGTCTTCAAGTGAACGGATGCCGCCCCCGACCGTGAGCGGGATGAACACTTTTCGAGCGACGGCACTGACGACGTCAAGCATCGTCTGTCTTCGTTCCGTGCTTGCCGTAATGTCTAGAAAGACAAGTTCATCCGCACCTGAGGCGTCATAGTACTTGGCAATCTCGACAGGGTCACCGATGTCACGCAGTTCGACAAACTCGATGCCTTTGACGACACGTCCGTCTTTCACGTCTAAACATGGGATGATTCTACGCTTTAGCATGTCGCGCCTCCCATTCGATCAAGTCGTCAAGACTGACTTTGCCAGACAAGAGCGCTTTCCCGACGACCGCCTCATCAATTCCGGCCTCACTCAGTGCCTTGACGTCGGCTTCGGTCGTGACACCGCCCGAGGCGATGAGCGTGACCGAGACAGCTTCCCGTAGCGCCTTCATGCGCTCTAAGTTCGGTCCGTTCAGTTTCCCGTCCGAACCGATGTCCGTGTAAAGAATCGTCTCGACCCCGCGGCTGGCGAGATCGATGGCCACATCGATGTCTTTTAGTTCGGTCGCGTCTTGCCAGCCGTTGATGGCGACGATGCCGGCATAGGCGTCAAGGGCGACGGCGACACGACTCCCGTACTTGGCGAGTGCCCGGTCCAGGAAATCAGGATCGGTGAACGCTTTCGTACCGAGCAGGACACGGTCCACACCAGTAGCCATGACAGCATCAAGCGCTGCTTCGGAGCGAATCCCTCCGCCCGTCTGGACGAAAAAGCCGCACGATTTGGCGAAACGGACGACATCGAGATGTTTCGGCTCACCAGCTTTCGCTCCTTCTAAATCGATCAAGTGGAGCATCGGGACGCGCCCGGTCCATTCTTTTAACTTCTCATACGGGTCGCCGTATTGCTCTTCCGTGTTGAAATCTCCTTCAGTCAGGCGGACAATCTTGCCGCCGATTAAGTCAATTGCCGGTAGCAGTTTCACGTTCGACCGCCTCCTTCCATTCTTTTAATAAGCTGAGTCCGAACGCGCCGCTCTTCTCCGGGTGAAATTGCATCCCGGTCACGAGACCTGATCGGACGATGGCCGGTACGCGCTCTCCCATATAGTCAGCTGAGGCGACGACATTGTCGTCAGCGGTCACGACGTGATACGAGTGGACGAAATAGACGTCCTCGTCGCGTAAAATCGAGTTCCAACCGACGTGAGGCAACCGTTTGGCCCGCATCCGTTCGACCCGTCCTTCAATCAAACCGAGTCCTGGCGTCGGCATGCCTTCCGTGCTCGACTCGAATAACAGTTGCATCCCGAGACAAATCCCAAGCAACGGCTTCTCTGTCGCCATTCGCTTGAGCAACGGAATGAGTCCCGTGTCCTCAAGCGACTGCATCGCTTGCGGGAACGCACCGACGCCAGGCAAGAGGATGGCGTCGGCCGCTTCGATTTCAGCCGGATCGTTCGTGATCGTGACGTAACAACCGATCGCTTGTAGCGCCCGTTCGACGTTGAAGACGTTTCCCATGCCGTAGTCAATCACCGCGACGTTCATCCTTCGATCCGTCCTTTCGTCGAAGGGAGGCGGTCGAGTCCGTCTTTCCCGATCGCTTCGGCAAGGGCGCGGCCGAACGCTTTGAACAGCCCTTCGATCATATGGTGCGAGTTCGAGCCGTATAACACGTCAAGATGGAGCGTCAACCGCGCGTTCATCGCGACGGCGCGGAAGAACTCTTCCGCGAGTTCCGTGTCGAAGTCACCGAGCTTCGGATTGTTGATTTCGGCTCGGTAGACGAGGAACGGGCGTCCCGAGACGTCGATGACGGCCCGGGCAAGCGTCTCGTCCATCGGCAAGTAGCTCGTCCCGTAGCGACGGATCCCGACTTTGTCCCCGAGCGCTTCTAAGATCATCTGCCCGAGGGCGATGCCGACGTCTTCGACCGTGTGGTGCGCATCGACCCACGTGTCCCCTTCGACTTGCACCGTTAAGTCGATGCGGCTATGGAAGGCGAACAGTGTCAACATATGGTCGAAAAAGCCGACGCCTGTCTTAATGTCACTTTGACCTGTACCGTCTAAATCGAGGCGAAGCTCGATGTTCGTTTCTTTCGTCTCACGTTTAATTTCAGCTGTTCTCAAAAGAAGTCACCTCTTCTAACATTTGTTTGATGAATCGATACGCCTCGTCCGTCCCCGCACTGACGCGCAGTCCGGTCGGAAACGCACGGACGTGGACACCGTAAGCGAGGAACCGCTCGGCCCACATCTCACTATTGGGCGTCTCGACGTATAGGAAGTTGGCCCGGCTCGGCAAGACGTTGCCGATTGGCGCGAGCAGTTGTTCGAGCTTTTGACGTTGCCCGTTATGGAAGGCGACGGACTGAGCGATATAATCCGGGTCGTCAAGGACGACGGTCGCAACAGCCGCGCTCAACCCACTGACGTTGAACGGCGAGCGGAACCGGTCGATCTTCTCGATCAAATCGGGATGGGCGATCATGAAGCCGATTCGTAAGTTCGCGAGTCCGAACGCTTTCGATAACGTCCGCAAAATGATGACGTTCGGGTAATCCGCGAGTCGCGACTTGAAGGAATCACTCATCGTGAAGTCGATATACGCCTCGTCGACGACGAGGTACGGGACTTGTTTCGCAATCATTTCTAATTGGTCGAGCGTCCACATCTTCCCGGTCGGATTGTTCGGGTTCGACACGAGCACAAGTTTCGGTTCGTTCGCTTCAATCAATCGAAGCAATGAATCGATCGTGAGGCCGTCTGCCTCAGGTTGGAAGAACTGGCCTCGGGCGATGTGCGCGTAAATGCCGTACATCGAAAAGTCGGGTGCCGGTGCCAAGACGACGTCTTCTGTGTCGAGAATGGCTTGACAAAGTATGGCGAGCAGCTCATCGCTGCCGCTCCCGACCATCAATTGGTCAGGTTGTACACCCGCATAAGTCGCATAGCTAGTTTTAAGGGCCGTCAGCTCATCGACCGGATAACGGCTGAGTGAGCGGAGCGTCACGAGCTGAATCGCTCGTTGCAAGCGCTCCGGCAGCTCGAATTGACTCTCGTTTTGATTTAGCGCGTATCCGCTCACCGCATGTGGGACATAGCGCGGGATCGCTGTATAGTTACGTCTCATACGTCCTCCAATCGGACCGCCATCGCTCGGGCGTGTCCTTCAAGCTGTTCTTGTCTCGCGATTCGGATCGCGGCGCGTGTGACCGCTTCGTCGATCGCTGTCATCTCGAGAAACGTCTGTCTGCGGTAAAAATCATCGACCGACAGTCCGCTCGAGAAGCGGGCCGTCCCGCTCGTCGGCAAGACGTGGTTCGGTCCGGCAATATAGTCACCGAACGCCTCGGCCGCCTCATGGCCGAGGAAGAACGAGCCGCCGTGGCGAATCTGTGCCATATAATCGGCTGGATCTGTCACCGCAAGTTGCACGTGTTCGGCCGCCATATCGTTCGCGTAGCGAATTGCTTCTGCTTTCGTTTTGACGAGGACGCCTCCGCGCTTGAGCGCTTCGACTGCAATGTCGCGACGTGGCAGATCGAGCAGTTGCTTGTCCAGCTCAGACCGAATCGCTTCGGCCTGTTCACTTGTCGTCACGAGGGCGAGTGCTGTCGCTTCGACGTCATGCTCGGCTTGCGCGAGCAGGTCGGCTGCGACCCATCTAGGATTGGCCGTTTCGTCGGCGATGATCAACACTTCGGACGGACCGGCGACGGAATCGATCCCGACGAAATGCGAGACGAGTGACTTCGCGGTCGCCACATAAGCGTTGCCCGGCCCGACGATCTTATCGACGGCCGAAATCGTCTCGGTGCCGAACGCGAGTGCGGCGACGGCTTGGGCGCCACCGACGAGATAACATTCGTCGGCACCGGCAATCTTCGCGGCAATCAACAGCGATAAGTCGATCCCGCCTTGTTTCGGTGGCGTCACCATGACGACCCGCTTCACTCCGGCCACTTTCGCTGGGATGATGTTCATCAACACACTCGACGGGTAGACCGCCGTCCCGCCAGGCACATAGACACCGACCGAATCGAGCGGCATGAACCGACGACCGAGCCGGAACATCTCATCTTCGAAGACGTCGTCTTGACGCTGTTGCCGCGCATGAAACGTACGGATCCGTTCGGCCGCGAGCGTTAGCGCCTCGGTCAATTCCCGATACGCCTCCGGCGGTTCAAACGTCTCAAGGTCGACCGTTTCAATCACATCGACCCCGTCAAATTGCGTCGTCCATTCGAGGAGCGCCGCGTCACCTCTCGCCTCAACCGATTCTAAAATCGGTTTGACGGCTTCTGCCCACTGTTCTCGGCGCGTGCGATTCGTTTGTCCGTTCATCTGTCTGCCTCCTTGCTTAACCGGCGAATCCACGCTTTCAATTCGTCCGGGTCGTTCGCGAGCGCTGTCTCGCTCGTGATGAATTTCGCGTTAACCGTGAAAATCGTCTCATATTCTTCTAAATCGTTCGCGCGAAGCGTCGCCCCCGTCTCGACGATATCGACGATGCAGTCGGCGAGACCGGTCAACGGCGCGAGTTCGACCGAACCGTTCAAAGCGATCACTTCGACGTTTTGACGTTTCGAGGCAAAGTGCGAGATGGCGATATTCGGATACTTGCTGGCAACTTTCAGCTTCTTCGTACCGTTTCTCCGTTCTCTCGGACCACATACCGCCATGCGGCAACGGCCGAATGGCAAATCGACGACTTCGAGGACGCCTGGTGTCTTCTCGCGTAAAATGTCGCCGCCGACGACTCCGACGTCCGCTGCGCCATGCATGACGTATTTATAGACGTCATCGCCTTTGACGAAGATGAATTCATGACCGTCTACTTCGACGGTCAACTCACGGCCCCGCTTTTCCGGCCAAACGGTGAGACCGACTTGTTCAAAATACTCACGGGCCGCTGTTTCGATGCGCCCTTTCGCGATTGCGACTTTCATTTGATCACCTCACCTAACTGTTCTAAGTCGAGCGATAGTCCGAAGGCACGTCGCGACTGTCCGAAATGCCCGTATAACGAGTCGTAACGGCCACCTGAGAGGACGCGTCTGCCGTCGATACTGCCGGTCACGGTCAAACCTGAATAATAATCAAAGTCGCCGGTCTGTCCGAAGTCGTACGAGACGTTCAATCCGATCGCACGTAGATGTTCGACCGCATGCTCCACTTCGTCGATCGCCGGTTTTAAGCCCGGTTCCGCGAGGTCGCGTAACTCTGCTAGCGCCGAGTCACCGATCAAGAACGGCAGCTTGGCGATCAACGGGTATTGATACGATTCCGCGAGGTCGCGAAGTGACTCCAAATTACGGAGTGCTAAGTATTGACGCAACGTCCGTTCCGGGATACCGGCCTCGTTCGCCACTAACGCGATCAATGCAGCAGATCCGACTTGGATGCGTAAGCTTCCTTTCGGCAGGACCCGTTCCGTCATACTAAGGAACGATTCGATCAACTCCATATCTTTTGAATCCCCATCGATCCATTCAAGACCGAGTTGCTGACGTTCATGCGGTTGTCCCGAATGCTTCGGCGTGCGTCGATAGACGGCACCGGCATAAGCGACGCGCATCGGTTCATGTCCGTCGGCGAGCTTCCTTGCGATCTGGAGCGTGTAGTCCGGTCTCATGACGAGCAACTCCCCATCGTTGCCGAACAAGCGGTAATACGCCGACTCATCGAAGAGTGCGAGATCTTGATAATGGGAATAGTATTCAACGAGCGGCGGCTCGATCACACTATAGCCGTCCCCCTCGGCCCGCTCTAAAAATGATTTTATCCATTGCTTCGGACGCAGCACGTCCTCACCTTGCAACTCGTGCCATCCTTCCGGGATGGATCCTTTTTTATTGAACCAAATCATCAGTATCACCCTTTACCTTATTATCACTTTACCAAACTAAAGTAGTGTGTTAAATTTATCAAATCAAGCCAATGCTGTCAACCGGCGAACTCGAAAGGAACGATGTTTGATGATTGATTATACCCATGATGGCCACGTCCATACCCCATTTTGTCCGCACGGATCGACCGATTCACTCAACGCGTACGTCGAACAAGCACTTGCTCAAGGCGTTCGGACGCTGACGTTCACCGAGCACGCCCCGTTGCCGGCACGTTTCATTGATCCGACGCCAGATCAAGACTCGGCGATGGCGCTCGACTTATTGCCCCGTTATATAGAAGAGGTCGGGCAGTTGAAACGAGATTACGCCGAAAGACTCGAGATCCGGATTGGTCTCGAGATCGATTATTTGCCAGGATATGTCGATGAGACGCTCGCCTTGCTCGAGCCCTATCGCTCATACCTCGACGAGACGATCTTGTCTCAACACTTTCTACAAGTCGAAGGCGAGCTCCTGCCCGTCGACTTCTCACCGGAGACGTTTGATGCGCTCGTCAGCCGGATCGGGTCGTTCGAAGAAGTGCTACACCGGTATTACGAAGCGCTCGAGACCGGGTTACAGTTCCCGTGGGAGCGACTGAACGTCGCGCGCATCGGGCATATCGATTTACCGATTAAATATCAGACGAACTACTCATGGGACCGTGCGAACGTCAAAGACGCCGAGTCACGACTGTTGCGTACAATCGCCTCACGCGGGTTCGGACTAGACTTCAACACCGCCGGTCTCCGTAAAGCCGCCTGCGGACAGCCATACGCCATGGCCGTCGCCGCTGAAGCGACCCGGCTCGGCATCCCACTCGTACTCGGTTCGGACGCCCATATCGCGGCAGATGTCGGTGCCGACTTTAAAAATATGCAAAAAAAAGCCACGTTCCTATGAACGTGGCTCCTTAACAGCGATCTAGCTATCTAGATCCCCATGTTTGGTTTGTCGACAACGATATGGCGTTCCATTTCTTCATCTACTATCTATATTACCACACTCGTCACGAGTTACAAGACAAAAGTGAACTACTCACCACTTATTTGCTTCGCAACTTGAAGTGGGAGCTTCTTGGGAAGACCGTGCTTTGACCAGCCACGGTTGTGGACCAAGCTCGTCGGGCAGTCCCTGCCCTGAAGTGTTTCAGTCGGCGAGACGCAACAGGTTGAGGCTCGCGTTGACGTCACGGTCATGGTGCGCCCCGCAAGCGCCGCATGTCCACTCGCGGACGTGCAGGCCCTTCTTGCCGCCGTTCCCGCCACAGGCCGAACAAACTTGGGTCGAGGCGAACCACGGGTCGGCCTGGATCAGTGTGCGGCCGTGGAACCTGCATTTGTAGGCGAGCTGGCGGACGAACTCGCCCCATCCGGCGTCCCCGATCGACTTTGCCAGGCGGCGGTCCTGCATCATCTCCCTCGGTTTCAGCGTCTCGACGACGACGACTTGGTTCTCGTCGACGATGCGTCGTGACAGCTTGTGGAGGAAGTCATGTCGGCGGTTCCGTACCTTTTCATGCTTTTTGCCCAACAGGAGCCGCGCCTTCTCGCGGTTCCGACTGCCGGGCTTCTTGCGGGAGAGCGCGCGCTGCGCCCGTCTCAGCCGTTCCTCGGCCTCGCGTAGGTTGCGCGGGTTCGGAATTGTCTCCGTCACCATCGCATCGTTCGTCATGACGGCGAAGTGCCCGAGGCCGAGATCGATCCCGATCTTGTGCTCGGCCGGGACCCAGGGCTCGTCGTCCTGTTCGACGAGGAGCGACACGAAGAACTTGCCCGCTTTCGTCATCGACACGGTCGCCGAGCGGATCTCGCCGTCGAAGATTCGGTGCTGTGTGAAGCGGATGAACCCGACCTTCGGCAGCCGGACCCGGTTTCCCTCGATGCGGATCGTGCCGTGCTGGTTGTTCGTCGTGTAGGAGGCGCGCGATTTCCGTCTCGACTTGAACACCGGGAAGCCGGCCGTCCCGGCGAAGAACTTCGCGAACGCCGTGTCGAGGTGCAGCTTTGCGTTGGCGAGCGCGAGGCTGTCCGCCTCACACAGGAACGGGAACAGGGGCTTGTAGGAGGCCGGTGTCGGCGGCTTCCGCTTCGACCCGCCGCTCGCCTTCGTCTCCTCGTGGATAGCGATGCGGTCCTCGAGCAGCTTGTTGTAGACGAAGCGGGCGCAGCCGATCGTCCTGACGAGGAACTCGGCCTGTGCCGCCGTCGGGTGGAGCCTGTATTTATAGCCCTTCAGCATGTCTGCGCCTCCTCCCGGCCGATGATCGTGATGAACGTCTTCCTCATCCGATACCCGCGGCGGGGGCGGAGAAATCTGACGAAATCACGAACTTCTGTTCGTTATATCTGTCACAGGGGTGGTCAAGAGGTTTATGTATGGGCGATCCATCTCCCACCTACGCTGGGCTTCGCCCCAGACGCTTAGAGGTGGGAGAATTCTCGCTTAATTATGTTAAAAAGGATGACCCGAAAGTCATCCTAACGTTTAAACTGCGATTTCGGCATACATGTCTTTTAACTGTTTCGTCGCGGCTTCATCCATTTGAAGGGCGACGAGCTCGACGAAGCGCAGGGCTGGATCGGTATCACCTGACAAGGCGACGATTTCAGCAGCCGCACCGTCAAGTGCGAGTAGAATTCCTGAAACACCTAGCGTCGGGTAGTAACGGAGCAACGCCCGAACATGCTTCATCTCGGAGACGTCATTCCCATTAATTTTAAGTGATTTTACAGCCAGCTCTTTGTGCGTGCCAATTGCAAATTTATCTTCCCATACCTCTTCAAGTGTGATCAACGCTTCCACATCATAGGCACCATCTGTGAAACGAACTAGTTTTTCCATGTGACATATCCCCTCTCGTTTATCTACTCTTATTATAAAAAAGATTCGGCGGAATAGTTTGTGAAATATTGAACATTATGTGTAAACTTTGTCTCACTTCATGATTTGATAAAAAAAGGCCCTTCCGAGGAAGGGCGAATAATGGAAGAGTAAAACACCATTGGCAGTACATTAATAATATAACATCGAATGTAAACGTTTACAATGTGTTTTTGAAACTTTTTTCAAGCGGCATATGTAAGACGTCAATCCCGCTTTCCCGCATCAAATCAAGGCCATCCCCGTGCTCATAACCGACAGCGTACACGACTCGGGCCACGCGCGCCGCGATGAGCGCGAGCGAGCAAGAATGGCATGGTGAATGGGTCACATAAGCCGTAGCACCGAACGCGTTCGTCGAATCAGCGGCCAATTTCCCGATCGCATTGATCTCGGCATGGATCTCATGTTGTTTTGACCAATTGTGATGTTCGAACGGGTCGCTACATTTAACAAATGTCACACCTTGCTCGATGATGCGCACAGACGGCTCGGTCAAGTCGACCGTATCATCCGTCACATATTCGGCTCGTTGGTAAAACCCGTCTTCCCGTTTTAGAAAGATTTCATTACAGTTCGTATGTCCCGGCGGTGTCCCATTCAATCCGATCGAAATCGGTTTCTCATCTTTGACGATGACACAGGCGACACTCTTCGAGGCACATTTCGAGTGCCGTTCCGCCATCATATCGGCGAACTGCAACCACGTCTCGTCCCACAATCGTTGTTTCTCCATCCTGATCCTCCTCATGGAAAAAGAAAGTCTGAATGCTCAGACTTTCTTTTTAGTATCCAGTCTCTTTTGGCAACTCTTTATTCTTTGAGGCAATTTCGATGACTTTTTCTTTCAGTTCGTGCTCCATCCGATCGAGCTCACGTTCGGCCTCACGACGCTTCTGCTTGCCTTCCTGTTGGATACGCAGCGTTTCGTCGAGCGTTGACAATAGATTCTCGTGCGCGACTTTGAGCGATTCGACCGAAACGATCCCTTTTTCGTTCTCGGTTGCGATCTCGATCGACGAGTCTTTCAACATTTTCGAGTTTTGTTCGAGCAGTTGGTTCGTCGTCTTCGTGACGTCTTGCTGCATCCGGAGTGCCGTTTTCTGGCGCGTCAAGCTGAGAGCGAGGACGACTTGGTTTTTCCAAAGCGGAATCGTGTTGACGACAGCCGACTCGATTTTCTCCGCTAAGATTTGGTTATTTTGTTGGATGACACGGATTTGTGGTGCCATCTGCAGACTGATCGTCCGACTCAACTTCAAATCATGCAACTTCTTCTCGAACCGGTCTGTCAGTTGGATCATATCGTTTAGCTGTTGCAGCTTCACTTGATCTCTCGTCGTTTCGACTTCTTGACGGAGCGGCGTGATCTCGTGATCGCGAACGTGGTCGAGCTTCGTCTCACCGGCTGCGATATAAACGTTCAATTCTTCGAAGTAGCGCTTGTTCTTGTCATACATTTGATCGAGCATCGTAATGTCCTTCATCAGACCGAACTTGGCTCGGTCGAGATTGTGAATGACTTCTTCCAAATAGACGTTCATTTTTTCAAATTGAAGCTTATAATTTTCAGCTTTCTTTTTCGCTCGTCCGATGAGCGGCAAGTTGTCCATAAAACTCTTCTTCTCCGGTTGAAGCATATCCGGGTCCATCTTCCGAACGTTTTGCATCAAATCGGACAGTAACTTACCTGCGTCACCACCGTCTTTCATGCGGACCTCGGTCAAGATCTGGTCAGAGAATTGAGATAGTTCCCGTTGGACGTTCGATCCGAATAACATGACGGAGTCTGTTTTTTTAATATCGATCGACTCGGCGATCCGGGTGATTCGTTCCCGGTGTTGTTGCGGCACGTCGGCTTTCGGTTGGATGGCCGGCACCTCATGTTTTTCTGTCATCGAGGACCAATCCACAGACGGGTCAGAGATTTCCTCTGTCTCGGTCTTTGTTTTTGTCTGTGAAGTGGGCTCTTCTTCTGGCCATGACTGCCAGTTCGTTTCATTCGATGAAGTCATGTTTTTTTCTCCCTTCCGGTTGATCTGCCAATACCCGTTCCATCATGATCAATTCGCGTTCGAAGTCGACAGCGTCGTCTTCGAGCAGACGGCTCCGTTGTTCTTTGAACTTATCGACGATGAGCCGCATATTGGTGATCAGTTGCTCTCGTGTCTCTTCTTGAATGACGACACGTTTTCCTTCTAGTTCTTTAAATTTCAAGACGACGGACACGAGCGAGTCCAAATAAAACGTAAACAGATCTCTGACGTGCTTCGCGTCTTGAGGGTTCTCGAACAATTCGGCAAACAGTTCGTGGGCCTCTCTCGAGACCGCCTTCATTTCACGACGAACTTCGACATCTTTTATTTCAGGCAAGATACGATCGATCTGCTGGAGTTTCTCGTACCCTTGCTCGATCGTCCGTTGTAAAAATTGTAGTTCCAAGTCGTCTGTCGCTTCGAACTGACGGACCGGTGCCACATCTTCCATCGGTTTAAGGATGCGAGAACCGACGAACGGTTCTTCTTCATCGAGTAGCAGTTTTTTCTTCGCCCGTTTCGCTACCGGTGCGGGTGCCCGCTTACGTCGTTTGTTACTCGACCACACCTCGTTCAATACGAGCGCCCCGACGATGATAAACAGCCAGGAGAAATCAAACACACTTATGGCAAAATACAGGATCGCCCCGGTCAGGGCCCATTTCATCCATGTCTTCATCCTTGTCACCTCGTCTCATGATACTTCTATTGTACCTTACGTGAACCGTCAACAAAAGTTTCGTCATCTTTATAAGCTTAGCATAATGACGACGTCCCCTCTCTCGGTCGCAAGTACGAAAAAAAGCAAGGGGAAGTTCCCCTTGCTTAGCTGATTACCCATGTCGAGACCATAACGATTGCGACCGTCACCGGGATGACGTAACGAATGAGGAAACGCCATACCGGATACAGTTTAGCGCCTGTCCCGGACGTTTTAATCTCGTCTTGCAAAATACGCTCATCGACGACATGTCCGACAAAGATCGACGTGAGTAACGCACCTGTCGGCATGAGGATGTAACTGACGACATAGTCCATCGAGTCAAAGAACGTACGGCCGTTCAAGAACTGCAACTCACTCATCAGTCCGAACGATAAGGCCGAGGGGATCCCGACGGCGAACACGATGGCCGCCGAGAGGAGTGTGACGTTACGCTTCGACATCGTTTGTTTCTTCTCGTTCAATTTATCCGTCACACCGGCGACGACGACTTCGAGCATCGCGATCGAAGACGTGATCGAGGCGAACGTGAACAATAAGAAGAACAATACCATGAAGAAGCCGCCGAGTGGGACTTGGTTAAATACGGCCGGCAACACGACGAACAGGAGCGCCGGGCCTTCTGCCGGATCGAGCCCCGAGGCGAAGACGGCCGGGAAGATGGCGAGCCCCGCCAAAATTGAAACGGTGACGTTCAACAAGACGATCATATTTGCCGAGCGGTTGAGCGTCCCTTTCGTTTGAATGTACGAGGCGTATGTGAGCATCGCCGCCACTCCGAGCGACAGCGAGAAGAACGCTTGCCCGAGCGCGAACAAGACCGACTCGCCGGTCAGTGCCGAGAAGTCAGGCTGCAAGAAGAAGCGGACCCCTTCCATGGCACCGTCAAGTGTCAACGAGCGGATGACGAGCACGATGAAACTGACGAACAGGAGCGGCATTAAAATCTTGCTCATCCGCTCGATTCCGCCTTCTACCCCTTTCAAGACGATGAGTAGCGTGATCAATAAGAATAAAAATTGTCCGAAGACGGCAATCCCAGGTGATGCGACGACGTCCGCGAACACGGTCCCGAACTCGTCAGGTGACCGACCACTGAGCGTCCCGCTCAAGCCGAGCCCGACGTAGATCAACACCCATCCACCGATGACACTGTAGAATGATAGCAGTAAGAAGCAAGCGATTACGCCGAGGTAACCGACCAATGTCCAACGGCGATGGCCGAGTTTTTTAAAGGCAAGGAGCGCCGTCTTTTGCGTCGAACGCCCGACGATGAACTCTCCGATGAGAAGCGGCAGACCGAGTAAGAATGTGAATGCTAAAAACATAAGTAAAAAGGCGCCGCCCCCACTTGTTCCCGTGACATATGGAAATTTCCAGATGGCACCGAGACCGATTGCGGACCCTGCGGCCGCTAAAATGAATCCAATTTTTGAGGCGAACGAATTTTGCGCCATTACTATCCCTACTTCCTAATTTCATTTCATTTTCATAATAATAGTGAAATACTAACACGGTTCAGAAACGAGAACAACAAAAAACAGAGAAAAGTCTGAATTCTTTCCTCTGCCTTCGTAAACGATTATGGGACGAGAAATGTCAGCTCATTCGGCAACACTTCAATCTGTAAATGATCCGTCTCAAAGTGTTCACCGTCCACATCGATGACTTGTGGCTCACGTAAAAACACATCAAGTTGCTCCATTTGGAGATGGACCCATTCTGGCGACGACTGTTCGAGTCCGAGCTGTTGCGTCAATAGCTGACGAATCATCGGGAAGCCGATGGCCGAGCTATGGACGACTTCGACGAGACCGTCCGTGAACGATTGCGTCGCGAGCTTCGTCGGGACCGTTCCGAGATAGGCACCGTTGCCGACGTATAGAAAACTGACGGCCCCATCGTGGATGACCTCGCCCGCCCGCTCGATACGGACCTTGAACGGATCGAGTTCGCGGAACTGACGGATCGTCGCTAAAAAGTATCCAATCGAGCCGAGCGTTTCTTTTTGGAGCGGATCGATCTGTCGGGAAGCGTCCGCGATCAATCCGACCCCGACAAAGTTGAGACCGAACCGTTCGTTGACACGCATCACATCGACCGATTGCTGCTCGCTCATTTTAAACAGGCGAGCCGCCTCAATCGGTTCGACAGGCAGATCAATCGCCCTCGCGAAGTCGTTGCACGTCCCCGCCGGTACGAGACCGACGCTCGGACGTTCGTCACGAGGCAACGCCATCAATCCGTTGACGACTTCATGAAGCGTCCCATCCCCACCGATGACGATCAAATGATCGAACCCACTGCTCGTTCGAGCAAGGCGCGCTGCATCCCCTTCAGCTAGCGTCTTTTGGATGAGAATCTCTTGATACATCGACTCGATTGTCCCGACCACTTCGCCGAGCATCGTCTCGCTCGCACCCGACTTCGGGTTCGAAATGATCATCGCCTTCATAATAGACCCGCTTGTTCCAAGAAGTCTTCGGCCACGTCGTAGGCCCGTTCTTTCCCGTAAGCGACCCGACGGTTCAATTCAGACATCTCTTCGTCAGTGATGAGTCCGCCCAACTGGTTGAGCGCGTCCTCGATTTCCGGATGTTCTTCAAGCGTTTCTGCTTTCAAGAGTGGAGCACCTTGATAAGGCGGGAAGAACTGTTGATCGTCTTCTAACACGAGCAGGTCGTTTTCGGCGATATCCGGGTCGGTCGCATACGCATCAACAAGATTGACGTCGCCCCGTGCGATGGCGCGGTAACGAAGTTTCTGCTCCATCGAAACGACAGAAGGGAAATCAAGTCCGTACGCTTGCTGAAGTCCTGGATATCCGTCTTCACGGTCCGTGAACTCGAGCGTGAACCCGGCCTGGATGTCATTTTGCACGCTACGTAAATCAGAAATCGTCGTGACGCCTTCAGTTTCCGCATAGTCACGCGGGATCGCGATGGCGTACGTGTTATTGAACTGCATCGGTTCAAGTAAAGCGAAGCCGTCGTCTGCTAGCGCATCCCGTGCTTGTTCGTACACTTCACGGGCATCGTTTGAATTCGGTGTTTCTTTCACTAAACTCGCGAGTACCGTCCCGGTAAATTCAGGATAAATATCGACATCACCGGATTTTAACGCTCCCCATACGAACGTCGTCTCTCCGAAGTTCGGACGGACCGATACGGTCAGATCCGTCTCTTCTTCGATCAACAGTTTGTACATGTTCATCAAGATCTCCGGCTCGGGACCGAGCTTCCCGGCGACGACGAGGTCGGTCTGTTGGGTGCGGCCCAACGCGAGCGGTGCTGCGATAATTAACGCCAAGACGGTCGATACGGCGATCAGCTTCGTCTTGTTGCGGGTCGCCGTCGCACCTTCCATTTGACGGAGCAAGAAGTCGAACAATAATGCGAGAATGGCTGCTGGAATCGCTCCGAGCAAAATCAAATAGTTGTCGTTTCGGTTAATTCCAAGCAGGATCAACGTCCCGAGTCCGCCTGCTCCGACGAGTGCCGCCAGCGTGGCTGTACCGACAATTAACACCATCGCCGTTCGAATCCCGGCCATGATGACCGGTAGTGCGAGCGGTAGTTCGACTCTCATCAAACTTTGGTTCGGTTTCATGCCGCAACCTTGCGCGGCTTCGATCAGTGACTTATCGACTTCGTTCAACCCTGTGAACGTATTGCGAAGGATTGGCAACAACGCGTACAGAACGAGCGCAATCGTGGCAGGAAGTGCACCGATCCCAACGAGCGGAATCATAAGACCGAGTAGAGCCAAAGAAGGAATCGTTTGGATGATGGCGGTGAAGCCGATTGCCGTTTCGGCCACTTTTTTACGCCGCGTCAGCCAGATGCCTAGCGGGACCGCAATCAACACCGCAATCAAAAGGGAGACGACAGAAAGTTGTAGATGCTCGATTAGCGCTTCGACCAATTCCCCGCGTCGGTTTTGGAACGTTTCAAGCATCTGCCTCACCTCTTCCGTGTTGTGTAAAGTCGAGCACGAACGGATCATCACTCGCTCGAATCTCGTCAGGCGTGCCGACGATGACCAGTTTTCCGTCACGCATGAGAGCGATCCGGTCCCCGAGTTTCATCGCCTCCTCAATGTCATGAGTGACGAACAGAATCGTCTTCCCTAACTCATCGTTCAACCGTTTGATGTCATCTTGGAGCTGGGCCCGACTGATCGGATCGAGCGCCGAGAACGGTTCATCCATTAAAATAACTTCCGGGTCGGCCGCGAGCGCTCGCAGGACGCCGACTCGTTGTTGTTGACCACCCGACAGTTCAGGCGGTTTTTTAGAACGGAGGACAGGGTCGAGACCGGCGATTTTCATCAGTTCGGTCACACGGTCTTTCGTCTTCGTCTTCGGCCATTTCAATAGGTCCGGAACGACGGCGATGTTCTCTTCGACCGTCAAATGCGGGAACAATGCGATTTGTTGGAGCACGTAGCCGATGTTGCGTCGCAGTTCATAAATGTCGAACTGATAGATTTCGCGCTCATCAATCAGGATTTTCCCGTCAGTGTGGTCAATCAGACGATTCACCATCTTCATCGTCGTCGTCTTGCCACAACCTGATGGCCCGATCAATACGAAAATCTCTCCTTTTCGTACCGTCAAACTCAAGTTTGCGACGGCCAATGTCCCATCATCGTAACGCTTGGAAACATTTTGAAATTCAATCAACACAATCCCTCCTCGGCTTTTCACATTATATGAAAGTCAAATATTAGTTTGCCCGTTTCCAACGATTGTTAAACAACAAAAGGTTCTCCCGCGGGAGAACCTTTTCGTTATGGAAGTGTGATGGTAACGTGGCGACGACCCCAATTGATTGCCTCGCTCTTCGTATCGACGAGTAGATCGACGATGTTGCCTTTAATGCGTCCCCCTGTATCGAGAGCGATCGCTTGACCGATCCCTTCGATCTGTACGACCGTACCGAGCGGGATGACGGCCGGATCGACGGCGATGATGCGCATGCCGTTATAAAAAATCGAATCCGTCACGTCGTGTCCCGTCGCCGTCAACACCCGGCCCCCGTATGAGCCGTTGTCTGCCGCATCATTCGTGTAAGCTGTCGACTCGGCTTGAATGACGCGCCCGCTGCTTGTCGAGACAGGTGTCGCCACAGCGTTTGTCGTGGCTTGCTCTGCTTTCGCTTGCTTTGCTGTCGCTTCTGCCTGGCGTTTCGCTGCTTCTGCAAGCCGCGCTTCCTCAGCCGCGATTCGCTTGGCTTCCGCCAACCGTTTCGCTTCCCGCTCTGCCTGCTGCTTGGCTTGTTCTTCTGCCACTCGTTTCTCTTCAGCGAGGCGCTTCTCTTCCGCGAGTCGCTTTTCACGCTCGATTTTTTGTTGGCGTTCAAGCTCGATCGCAATCCGTTCCAATTCAAGCGGGTTTTGTACGATTTTCTGTTCTGTTCCGATTCCAATTTGAGCAGCGTCGGCAGTCGTAGCAATTACGAACATACCGGCGACGACAAACAGAAGCGTCATCATATATTTTAAATATTTCATAGTGATTAGGTCAGCCCTTTCTCGTCTTCTAACGAACAGGAGTAAATTTACCATGCCGTCTCGAACCCGAGAAGTGGTTTTGACGAAGTGAAATATTGCTGACATATGGGCGAACGCTTAGTTACAGATTGTAACAATTGCCGAAAACGTTGCTATACAAGCGACCTAACAAAAAAATTACAGATCGGTTACAAACGTTCTCGTAACAAATCTGTAATCTGTTTGTCATTCTGTTTCAGCTTCGATTGGACGTAAATCATGGGCCCGGACCATCCCCCAAGGCGCCACGTCGACTTCAACTTCGAACGTTTTCGCACCTTCGATCACCGCTTTCTCGTCCTCGGCGACACGGTATGAACTCATGTCGGTGATGAAGACTTGGCGATCGTAATATTCAGCCCGCGTCCCACCAAAAAACGGTCGGGAGCTGACCCGGTCGATTGTAGCAAAACCAGCGTCATCTGTTTTGAATGAGACGTAGACCGTCCCGGAATCGACATCTTGTCGCCCTTCCAACGAATCGAACTCGAGATAGACGTAATCCCCAAAAAATGGGTCATACGGCTCGTACGACGTCGCTTTGAACGTATACGACTGGCCGAACCAAGACACCGCATAAACGAGCAAGATAAAACCGATGGCAATCAATACTTGTACGATCGGTACAAGCCAAGGAGTGATTCGTTTCATGTCCGAGCATCCCCTCTCGTACGGCTACGCCACCACAACGCGAGCGACAACGCGAATACGATCAACGCCCCGATCAAGAAGAAGAGCGAGATGTCGAGCCGGTCCCAAACATAAATGAAGTAGATCGTCATTTGGACAAGCAAGAAATAGATGAACGCCAAAACGATCGGTTTCCGCTCATGGTCTTGCATGATCAAGTAAGCGAGCGCTACCACTTCAAGCAAGATCGCGAGTAAGATACCTGAATCTTCGAATAGCGAGAACGGGATGACCGCGAGTAGGCTCACCCACAGCAAATCGGGGCGACGATGTGTCAAGTACACAGCCACGAGGACGACGGAAAGCAGCGTGGCCTCGATGACGGACGGCTGACGTTGAGACAACCAACCCTCGGTCGCATTGACCAAGTAACCGATGGACAAGATGGCAGCGACGAACAAGTAGAGATACTGCCACTGAGCCCGCTCCCGGTAGACGAGGAACAGGATATGCAGTGCTGCGAGTGCCCAAAGCGGCCAAAACCGTCCCTCGTAATCGATATACTGACCGATCGTGAGCAACAGTCCGTAAAAGCTGAACCAGGCGAAAATCCGGTCGAGCTCGTTATCACCGTAATGGAACCAAACCCACGTCACGAGCAGGCCGAACAGGATGAGTGTGATCCCGATTCCTTGAAAACTGTTCGTGACCGCTAAAAAAGCGGCTAGCGCTGCGATGAACGTGAAGATCGGGTGCTTATAGATCAGTTTGTGCAGGACGGCGACAGCAAAGAATAGCCAGAACAGAAGCGGTAGTTGCGAGGAAAGATTATACGTTGTGAAGATGACAATCATCGTGGCGACGAAGAAAACGACGCCGAGGACGCGGAACAACGTCACATACCGAGGGGCTTTCACTTGAAGCCGCTCCGCTGCTACGTACATCCCGAGCATGAAGACAAGGAATATGGATACTTTGACGAGGTCTGGGATCGCTTGCCAGTTGGCGGCGACAAAACTGAATAGACTAAGGGCGAGCAGGATTGATCCGATAATGACAAGAATTGGCGGTTTGTGCTCACGTTTGTCACTAACCGCCAATTTCTTATATTCAAAATCAATCAACCGTTGACCGGTCGTTTCATCTAGCAAACCCGCCTCTTTCCATTCACGAACTTTTTTGTCAATGGACACCTGAATCATCCCTTTCGGTTAAAAGGTCAGCTGGCGCGTTCAATCAATTCCAATTCTTTTTTCAACAAAACCTGTTTCTCAAACTCGAGGCCGAGCTGTTGATATTCCTCCATGATGGAAACGTCCCCGATGACCGTATTCGTTAATACGGCAGTCACTTCTGCGACCCATCCTTCACGAGTTGACTTGACGATATCACCCACAGCGAATTCTAAAGACACACCCATTCACTTCCAATCTTAAATTTGTTTTTATCATTATAACTAAATTATATAGGTTTGAATACGTTTTCTTTTGTACATTTGATGAATTGTGACAAAATTTTTCCAGTCAATCCCCAAATAATGTAGTCTTCATGTTCGTAAAAAGGTTCTCTCATTTTAATTACCCGTTTTTCATACGCTTTAGCGTTCGCCATTCGGTCAAACGGAATATTTTGATCCGGATTCATCGTCCATTCCATCTCGCCGTGAAACGGATCAATTAACAGTAACGTTTCGACGGGAACAGTGAACAAATGATCGACTTCATCCGTTTGACGTACGTCCGGAACTGTCGGAATCATCCCGACGAACGGATAGATGAGTTGACGGTGCGGCGTGGCGAGCGGCTGTAAGCGACCGATGACCTCGATCGTCTCGAGCGGTACCTCGAGTTCTTCACTCGTCTCTCGGACCGCGGCCTCGACAGGTGTCTCCCCTCGCTCGAGCCGACCTCCCGGGAACGAGATCTCTCCAGGTTGGCGCCGCATCGTATGGGCCCGGACTTCAAAGACGACGTGCCAGACGTCATCGATTCGCGTCAACGGGATCAAGACGGCGGCGGTCTGTTCATAATTTTCTTCCATCGAGAAACTTTCTCGTAATTTCGCTTCAGTAACCCATGATTGTTTCATGATTTTCAACCTCGCTCTCTCTGTTTTACAGTTCCACCAGCGTCTCCTCGTTTAAACGTGGCAAATGTCGGAAATATCATTATTAATGATAGGAGATGGTGGAATTGGTTCAACAAGTTGATATATTGATTGTCGGGGCGGGGCCGACAGGACTCACACTCGCTTTGACATTAGCCAGATATGGAATCTCTTTTGAAATCATCGATCGAAAAACGACGCCTTCGAACAACTCACGGGCCATCGGGATTCAGCCGCGAACAATCGAAGTGTTTTCACGCCTTGATGTCGCCAAAGAAGTACTCAGTCGCGCCAGAACAATCGAAAAAGGAAACTTATACTTTTCTGGGCAGTGGACGGCCAAACTCGAGTTCTCACGTCTCGTCACACCTTACCCGTTCGTCACGCTATTGCGACAAAACGAGACCGAGGCCATCTTAGAACAGGCGTTGAACGACCACGGGCACTACGTCAAGCGCGGCGAGTCACTCGTCTCGTTGACCCACTATCCGACACGTGTGCTCGCCCATCTCGAATCCGACTCGAACCGCACGATCGAAGCCAAGTATATCGTTGCGGCCGATGGCGCCAACAGTTCGATTCGCCGTATGCTCGCGCTCCCGTTCAGCGGGAAGTCGTTCAAAGAGTCTTGGGTGTTGGCCGATATGAAGGCGAAATGGAACATCTCCCGTGAAGAAGTACACATCTTTTTCTCGGACCGTGGCGTGTTAGAAGTATTCCCGCTGACGGATGACACAATCCGGATTACCGGTAATCTCGCGAGCGACGAATCATTCAGCGAGGCCGAGTTGCACGAATTGGTCGAACAACGGAGCCACATGCCGGTAGAAATCGACGAGGTCGAATGGTTCTCGCTGTTTAGGGTGCACAATCGCATGGTCGACTCGTTCATCCATAACCGTGTCATCTTAATGGGCGACGCGGCGCATATCAATTCGCCCGTCGGCGGCCAAGGGATGAATACGGGCATCGCCGACTCGTTCAACCTCGGCTGGAAGCTTTGGCTTCATCTGAAAGCAGGGGCGCCGTTCAGTGTCGTCGACACGTACCGGGACGAGCGTGAACACGTCGCCAGAAACGTCTTGCAGACGACGAACGTCGCGACCGAAGTGCTCCAAACGACGCTACCGATTTTATTGCCGTTTCAAGCAGTCGGAGCGGACGTGTTCACCCGCGTCAATTTGATTAATGAAAAGATCACCGAACGAATCGCCCAGCTCCATTTGTCTTACCCTGGGCACTCACGTGTACCGTTCATCCGGGTCGCCGAAGGAAAGATTTTTCCCGAGATCGAGATGATCCGATCCGATGATGGCCTTCGTCAAAAGATCTCAGAAGTCGCCGATGGCCGCTTCCAAGTGCTCGTCCTCGATGACGGCAAACGTGACCCAAGTGAGTTATATGAATACTTGAACGCTCATCAATCATTCTTCCAAATCATCACGTTGTCTAAAACAAGCCGTCCTTTCTTTGACCAAGGCAACGAACTTGCGAAATCCTTGTTCATGCGCCGGGGTGTCCTCGTCATTCGACCGGACGGATACTTGCTGCATAAACAGCGTCATATGCGACCTGAACCGCTACGTGACAAACTGTCGGTCTGGTTGCCGTCTTAAGTCAAAAGCTCCACTCGTGAGAGTGGAGCTTTTGTCAGGATGGTGCATTGTAATAAAGTGTCCCCGGTTTCGAGAGGGTCAAGTCATAAAACGCCTCGAACGCTTCCACGTCCTCTAATTTCCGAAAATCGACTTTGTCCGTCTGTTCGTTCGGAATCGCGACGATGATGCCATCGACCGTCGATTTGATCATGCCCGTCTGTCCGTTATGAATTCGAATGTAGAGCACGTGCTCACTTTGCAGTAATTTTACGGCTTCACGCCGTGATTGTATCGTCGTTTTCACAGTCATCCCTCTCTTCTTTTCGAGTATACGGTCCGCCGCTGTTGCTTTCAACCGTTTCCCCCTTTAAAATTGTGTAAAGAAGGGGTTGAATGTGTTGGAAACTATATTGATTATCGCGCTTGGCGCGCTGTTCGTCATCCTCGTGACAATCCGAACGATTCGTAACTTACAATGGGTCCGCTTTGGTGAGGCGTTCGGAAAACAAGGTGAGGAGTTACTCGAGGATTATACCTACTTGACAGAAAAAGGCGTCACGTGCCGAATCGAACAAGGCTTGCCGACCGGACGCTTGTTTAAACCGCTCGCCAAAAACCTGGATGACCGGGTCGCCTTGTTCGTGCACCGAAATGATGAAAAAAAAGCAAAAGAGCTACTAAAGTAAAAAAGGTGCCGCGGCACCTTTTTTACTTATGTAACTGGCGCTCTGAACAATAATAAGCGATTTGCTTGATTGTCGCCTCTGATAGGAGCTCGAGTTTCGTCTTGGCGATGACTTTGTCGATCGCTTCGAACGAGTCTTCGCAGTTCGCTTTAACACGTTCGACTTTAAGACGTGACGCTTCTGGAAAAATTAAAAATGATGTGACCGGTACGGCCTTGCCGCATTCTTTTTTTAATAGGCTCCGAACTTGTTTCGTCATCTGCTCGAGTCCTTCGACTGGATGCGGATAGATGTTTTTCCACCCGAGTGAGGTTTCTAACCGACACTCTCGGTTCGTCACATGGACGGCCGTCGTCGTCCGATTGATTTGGACTAAAAAGACGCCTTTCGGTCCGACGAGCACGTAGTCGAGCACGTTGTCACCGATTTCGACTCGTTCAATCATCATCCAATCGAATCGACACGTGTGCCGAATGATTTCTACGATCTCATCCGTATACGATTTCGGCGGCAAGATGACCTCTTCTTTCGTTCGGAACAATCCTTTCGTCTGTCGTTTCACCGGCTCTTTCTTGACGGCCGTCAACACTTGTAACATCTATTCCACCTCCTCTCGTTATTCGCTAGGTCCGACTTGTTTTCCGAAGACGGCCTTTTCTAAGTTTGAAATCCGACGCAACATATCGTAGTTCGAGGCGACAGGTTGGGCCGGTTTCACCGGCTCGGTCGGTTCGCTTGAACCGCGGCGCAACGATTCGTTCTCTTGTCGCAAACGTTCGATCTCTTTCGCCATCTTCTCATAGTCCCGGATGACGACGTCTAAAAATTGGTCGACTTCTTCTTGCGAGTAGCCGCGGAGGGCCGTCTTGAATTCTTGTTTATAGATTGCTTCGGCTGTTAATTCGGTTTGCATAGTCTTCACTCCCACTGTTGTTCCCACTGTTTTTCTTCCTCGATCACACGCAGGTCGTCTTGTGTGATCATGAATAGTTCCATCTGGTGTTTTCGTTTAGCCCCTTCAACGAGGAAACGGGGGCTTCCTCCCGTCTCTTCGTCATACAACGTAATTAATCCTGCTGCCTTGTCTAAAAAGAACGCTGTTTTTGCGCGCAGCTGACTCGGGTCTTCATAAGGACGTTGCGTGAGCGGTTCAAAAAAATCGGCTTCGAGCCGCAACTGGCTGAATAACTCTTGTTCATACGGCTTATACCGTTCTTCCATCTCTAAAAATGGCGGAAACACCGCGATTTTAATCGGGTGTGTTTCTCTTAACTCTAACAATACTTGTCCTGCCCACAATTCACAACCGTTCGTTCCACTGAAGATGAACCATTCGGCCCCGAGTTCGATTGCTTCTGTGATCTTTCGGCGGTACGCTTCTTGGATGATCTCGATGCCAGGATGGTCAGCTTTGAAGATCCCAAGCTCATGGGGCCGATACCCGGTAATCGCAACAACTTTCATAACCTCTTCCTTTCTAACCGAGCTAGACGATGGTTGAGCGCGTGTTGCTGTTTTTGGACGGTCTGTTTCAAGACCGTCTTTTGCTGTTCCACGATCGCAATCGCCTGCTCGGTATATCGAATGGCTGACACGACATCTTTTTGCTGATGTTCTGCATACTTGGCTAGCTCGACCAACGCCTCGGTCGTCCCGACTTCTTTGAAAAGAGGAAGCGCTTCGACGATGCGGCCGGTCCGCTTTAACAGCAGCGCTTGACGCATTTTCGCTCGTTTTGTCGGTTGCTCGATCCGTTCATACTGTTTGAGTGCCTCGTCCGTACTCCCTAGATCGTTCAACCAATGGGCCCGCTCTTCTCCAAACGTCGGCTCGTCTGCTTCGACGAGGTGACAGAGCCGCTTATAAAGCGACACGAGGCTCAAGCAATCGGCGTGATGGTGCTCGATGACCGGTTGTAAAATATCAGGGTCCCGCTCTTTGACGTATTGAAAGTAATGCATCGGGGCGAGAAAACCTGGCAGATCGTCCGTTCGGGCATGTCCAAAATGGGCCTCGACCGCTTTTAACGAGACCGACTCGAGTGTCGGCTTCAACAGACGCCTTGACGCATGCAACAGATCGACATGACCGACGGCGGGCAATGCCTTCACTTTCGTCCGGACGAACGTATGACGCGTCTTGATTTGCGGCCAATCGAACGATTTTCCATTGTACGTCACGAACCGGATCTCGTCGCCGATGTCATTGAGAAAGTGATAGTAGAACGCCGTCTCAAACGCCGGGTGCGGCAATACGTACTGAATCATCTCGAGATGGTCTGGCTTGAAGCGGGCGAACCCGATCAAAAAGATGGACGTCCCGGCACCACGGAGCCCGGTCGTCTCCGTATCCATGAACAACACTTGGTCATACGGCACGTCGACCGTGAAGAACGGATGGTCTGCCGTCCCGAGGGCACGTTTCGCCGCGTCGAACGTAAAGTCGTGATACGTCGCTTCAAGCGGATAAATCTCTTTCAAGCGCACGCACCACTCGCTTTCAAACGTCAAGATCTCGCCACCTCGCGCGATCCACTTGGCTTGCTCCGCGTCATCTGGTGTGACCGTCGCTTGTTTCGGTTCATTTGTTTTGATGAGTCGTGATAGCTTCGCTTTCATATCGTCCCTTTCAATGCGGTCAACTGATTGACAACTTGGTCTTTAAAGTCACCGTAGCCGATCATCCCGACGCAACGTGGGCATCCGCTCACACACGGACAATCCTCGACCGTGCGGATTGCTGCGTCTAAAATTTCAGCGGCGTCTCGGAAGAGCGCTTCGCTCAAGCCGATACCGCCCGGATAGCGGTCGTACAAGTAGACGGTCGGTTTATTCGTATGGGTCGCTTTCATTTGAATCGTCGTGAACAAGTCGAGCGTGTCGCACATCAAGTAGAGCGGGGCGAGCCGGCGCAACAAGTCACTGACGGCCTCGAGCTGATCTTCCATATCGGCTTCCGAGTAAGCGAACCGGTCATCGAGCGTGAACCAGGTCGACGTCGTATGCAACTCCCGTTCCGGCAAGTGGATCGGACCAGATCCGATATTCTCATGCGTCCCGAACTTGATCTTCTTGAACAGCGTCGCCATTGCGATGACCGACACTTCACCGAACGTCTTGGCACCGCTCGTCTTGTTTTCTTCTAGCACTTTTAACTCCACAGCCAAGTTTGCGTCTGTGTAGTAATCGACATCGACGCGCCGCACGTACGCTTTCTTCTCTTCAAAATCGAGTTTCTCGACTTGATATTGCTCGGCCCCATGCAAATAGATCGCCTCGTCGTGAAGCAGCGTCATCGCACTGAACGTGTCCATCTCGCCGATGACTTGATGTTTCGCCGTCTGGTCGACGATGACGACGTTCTCTTGATCGCTCGTCCGCAGCGAGATGTCGTGGGCCGGGAAGGCGTCCGTCATCCAATAGTATTTATTGGCACGCTCATGCAAGATTTGCGCGTCCGTCAAGAAATCAAGGATATCCTCGGTCTCGACCGTACCGAAACGCTCCCCTTTTTGGAACGGGAGCTCGAAGGCGGCGCACTTCATATGATCGACTAAAATAATTAAGTTGTTCGGGTCAAGACGGGCCGCCTCAGGCGAACGCTCTAAAATCAGGTCTGGTTGCTCGACGACGAGTTGGTCGAGTGATGACGACGAGGCGACGAAGATGACGAGTGATTCCGACTGGCGACGGCCGGCTCTTCCTGCTTGCTGCCAGAGCGAGGCGACGGTGCCGGGATATCCGTTCAATACGCACGCCTCGAGTTGACCGATGTCAACGCCGAGTTCGAGCGCGTTCGTCGAAACGACGGCTTTGATTTCACCGTTCCGGAGCCTGCGTTCAATCTCACGCCGCTCTGACGGAAGATAACCGCCCCGATAACCGACGATCGACTTCGGTCCGAGTTCACGTCTCGTCAATTCTTGCAAATACGTCAATAGCACCTCGACCCGGACCCGTGACCGAGCGAAGACGATCGTTTGAATATCGGCCTCGACAAGTTTTGATGCGATCCGCTTCGTTTCGAGCGTGGCGCTCCGACGAATCCCGAGCGCTTCATTGACGACCGGTGGGTTATAGAAAATAAGGTGTTTTCTCCCTTGCGGAGCTCCATTATTGTTGACGAGCGTCACTTCTTCCTCGGTCAACAGCTCGGCCAGCTCGACCGGGTTCGCGATTGTCGCGGACGTCATGATCCATTTCGGATAACTTCCATAGTAAGCACAGATTCGTTTGAGCCGCCGAAAGACGTTGGCGACATGGCTCCCGAATACGCCGCGATACGTATGCAGTTCATCGACAACGATATATTCGAGGTTTTCAAACAACCGGATCCATTTCGTGTGATGCGGCAAAATCCCTGAGTGAAGCATATCCGGGTTCGTGATGACGATGTTGCCGGCGTCCCGCACTTTCGTCCGCGCTGCCGGCGACGTGTCCCCATCATACGTGAAGCATCGGAGGTCGCCTTCGAGCGCCTCGACCATCTCCATCAAATCGCTGTTCTGGTCTTGCGCGAGCGCTTTCGTCGGATACAGATAGAGGGCTCGTGCCGTCGGTTTCTCAATCATTCTAGACAGCACGGGCAAGTTATAGCAGAGCGTTTTACCAGAAGCTGTCGGCGTCACGATGACAGTCGAGTTCCCACGTGACGTCTGTTCGACCGCTTCGGCCTGATGCGTGTACAATTGCTCGATGCCGCGACTGTTTAACACCCGGACAAGATCGTCTGGAACGCTCGACGGGATGGCCGCGTATCTTGCAGGTTGTGCCTCGACCGTATGCCAGTGTGTGACATTGGCGGAAAAACTCGGGTCGGTCTTTAATGTCTTAATCATCTCTTCGACGGAACGTTTTTTCCGCATAGTACTCACCAACTTATTTCATGATTTTGAAGGTGCAAGTCGCTCCACAATCGTCTTCACTTGACTGATTCGTTCGTCACGCAAGAGACGATGAACCGCAGGCAAGTGTAGCACCTCCATCGCTTTGAACGCCTCGGCGACATGCTCATTTTCTTCTTCAAGCCGCTCCATCGCATCATTGTATAACAGGTGCGTCGAACGGCCGAACAAGACGATGGTATGTAACTTCGTGCATTTCGAATGGACTGCTTGCAAATGTTTCGTGTAACGTTGCACCGCTTTATGATAATCCTCGTGCGTCGTCAGCGCTTGGCGCTTGCCGCGAAGAAGTTCTGGATAAAAAGATTCATCGCCGAGAAACATCGTCTCGACGCCGATCCGTTTCAAATAAGGATGGCCGATCGCCTCTGCCACGGCCGAATCATCGATTAATCGTCCGAACGGGATTGATTCTTCTAACAGAATACGTCCCATCTTCAGTCCGTTGACGCCGTGAAGGGGCAGGCCAAGATCATCGTCTTGCAGTCGATCGATTACAAACAACACTTTCATCTTTCGCTTAAGAGAGAGTTGAACCATATGTCACCATCCTATTCGCTTTCTTTTCATTATAACAAACCACACAGAAAAACAGGGCGTTGATGTCGCCCTGTTTAAAGTAAGTCAATTTATTCGCGATTGTCATTTTCACGGTCTTGGTTTGATTCAGACGTGTCTGAGTTAGACTGTGATTCGAGCTCAGTCGAAGATTCTTCTTCAGCCGGAGGCGTCTCTTCTGTCGCCGGCTCTTCAGTCGTCTCTCCTTCACCGCCTTCATTGTTCCCATTTCCATTTCCGTTTTCGCTGTTACCATTACCGTTATTGTTGTCAGTCTCATTCGGTGGTGTTTCTTCAGCCGGCTCTTCTTCTGGAGGCGTCTCTTCCGTTGCCGGTTCTTCCTCTTCTTCAGCCGGTTCTTGACTGCGTTCGACCGTGTATTGCGTTTGGGCCGGGCTCGACTGTTGCTCACCTACGAGTTGGTTCGAAGCGGTCGCGACGATGGTGAACGTCGTCGTCCCGTTCCGGAGACCCGAAATAGCGATGCTCGTGTCTTCCGTCGTTCCGACGACACGTTCGCTGCCGTCCGGACGTTTCTCCGTCACGGTGAACGATAGACCTTGATAGCCGTCCGCTTCGACCGCTTGACGATTATATGACCACGTCAACGTCCCGCTGTCAGCCGGAATGTCGTAATTGATTGACGCGCCGGTCGGTGCCGGAAGATTTTTCGGTTCCAAATCTTTCGGTTTCGTCCCTTTGACGTAGAGTTCATTGCCGAGCGACAAGACAGAATCCGGTTGCTGGAAGCGGTCTGGACTTCCCGTCGCATTCGTCACTTCTTGCATCATATACTCGAAGTAGTACTGAGCGTGGTCCTCAGCAAGCGCATCCTTATCAGCTCCGGGTACTTTCCCGGTCCAAACCGAAATCGAGTAGTCGGTCGTATAACCCGTGAACCACTTGTCGTTTGGATTTTTATCTTTATCGTTCGTCGTCCCGGTCTTGCCGGCGACGTCCCACGGGAACGCGCCTGGCTTGTAAGTCCCGTTCGAACCACTGACGACGTCACGGAGCATATCGGTCAACATATACGCGGTATAGTCTTCCATCGCTTGCTTCGCTTTGATCGGCGAGTTGATCGTCGATCCGTCGTTGAACTCGATCTTTTGAATCAAGTGCGGCTTCATATACATCCCGTTCGCACCAAGCGTCGCGTAAGCAGCCGCCATTTGCGTCGTGCTCGCCTCGGCTGTACCGAGACTGTTCGCGGGCAACAACTCATCACCCGAACGCGCCGGTTCGATGCCGACGTTCTCGACGAACGATTCGATCGCTTCCGGACCGAACTCGTCCTGTACTTCTTGGAAAGCACGGACGGCCGGCGTGTTCCCGGAAACCGTCAAGTAGTAGCGCATCGTGTTGGCGCCGCGATACCCCGTGTAATAGTTCCCTGGATTGAATTCGCCTTCATCAAACGGCGCATCCATCAAGATCTTCCCGGTCGACCATTGCGCGTTCTCAATCCCTGGACCGTAATCGAAGAACGGCTTCGCCGTCGAACCGATTTGGCGTTTCTCGCGCGAGTAGTCACGGTAGTTCTTGTCACCTTGTTCCGCCTGTTGGCTGTCGATGACGGCGACGATTTCACCCGTCTTCGTGTTCAACACGGTCGCTCCCATGCGGAGATCTTTCGGGAACTCACCGTTTGGAATGTTCACGTTATCTGTCTTAATATCTTTATTGAATTTCGCGTGCAGCTCTTTATTGATCGACGTATATACTTTCAAACCTGTCCCGTAAATATCAGACTGTTCTAAGCCGTAGTCTTCTTCGAGCTCCGCTTGCACACGAGCGTAAATCGAACGGGTGTAAGACTCTTCTTCTGTCTGCGCACCCGGCGAGATGACGTCGGCAATCTCGACGTCGAGCGCCTCGTTATACTGTTGTTCTGTGATATGACCGTCCCGCTTCATTGCCGACAGCACTTGTTCTTGACGGTAACGCGTGAGTTCTTGGTCGCCAGCAATCGGATCATAAGCGCTCGGTCGTTGCGGGAGTCCCGCTAAGATAGCCGCTTCTTGATAGTTCACTTCTGACACCGGCTTATTGAAGTACGTCTTCGAGGCCGCTTGCACACCCCACGCCCCTGAACCGTAGTAGTTCTTGTTCAAGTACATCTCGAGAATCTGTTCTTTCGTGTACTCGCGCTCGAGTTTCACGGCGAGCCACTGCTCTTGTAATTTACGTTTTAATTTCTTGTCGGTCGACAAGAACGACTGTTTGACGAGCTGTTGCGTGATTGTAGAACCACCTTCAGACCCGAAACCGTCGGTCACGTTCGCGAGCACGGCACCGCCGATGCGGCGCAAGTCAATTCCGTTATGCTCATAGAAGCGACGGTCCTCGATCGAGATGACCGCTTGCTGCATCACTTCTGAAATATCATCGATTGACACGTACTCACGGATCTGACCGCTTTCTTCAAGCGGTTCACCTTCAGCCGACAGTAGCTGAATCGGATACGTATCGACTAATTTCTCCTCATCGAGCGGCGGTGCCGTCGCAATCGCGTAGGCTGTATAAGCTCCTCCGACGACCACTCCGACGATCAACAACAATCCTATAATAAGTAGGATGCGTCTCCACATCGGTTTCTTTGTTTGTTGTTTTGGTTTTTTCGTTTGTTGCTTTGGCTTTTTCGTCGTATCTTGACGACGCGCCATCCGACTTCGTTCCATTCACGCTTCACTCCTTCTATTCAATCGAGCCACGCTTCAATCGCCGTCAAATAATCGATGGCTGGAAGGGCTCGTGTTGGAACTTCGATTGCCTCTTGTTCAATATATGCGAGCGGGATCGACTTACGTCCCGTCTCTCGCTGCTCCCACCAGTGTAATAATTGCTCCGTTGATAACACATATTGCGTATTATAGCGGCTAAACCGGATGATGACAAAACAAATCCCTCCGTGACGCTCACACTCGCGCATGTGATTGATTTGATGGTCATGAAAGTTTCCGAGCGGGAACGACGTTTTATTGTTCGTCTCTTTCGCTTCAAAATCAATGTATTTCCCGCGATAGACCCCGTTGTAGTCGGTCGTCGAGGCTTGCTTAAAATACGCCTCGGTCACTTTGGCCGCGCTCCGTTTCGGGTAATCGACTTTGACGATTTGAAGTGGAGTCGGTTTTTTATGAATGACCGCTTTTCCGTGGAGTCGATAAAACTCGTTCGTATCGTTCAGAAGCGTCTCTAAATTCATGCCTCGATTCGCATACGTTGGCGGACTGGACTTTGCCGGCATCTCGGCCGCTCTCGGTTTCTTCCCGTTTGGATAATGGAACAATGTCGTCACCCCTAATTACTAGTTTAACAGGTTGATCCACTCGTTCCTTCCGTCTGAAGTCTGATTGTCGAGTTATGTCGCTCGACTCCTCCGTGGATTTTCCGCAATCCATATCGTACCAAACTCCCGTATGTTAAACTAGTGTGTAGTGCATTGTGTATTCAAATTGACACGACCTTGTTATTGTGTCATTGAATACTTTTCTACAATAGGTCCTCTACTTATTAACCGAAATGTGAACAGGCTAAACGCTGATTGACGAGACTTTAAAAAAGTAAGCGATCGAGAGCGTTTCGCGAGGACTGGAAATAAACTAGGCGGCTTGGAATCCACATCCCTAAGCCCTGTTGGAGGAGTAAGATGGAGACACAAAAGAAGTATGTCATGTTCGTCGATGAGACAGGTACACCAAAAGGCAACACCCAGTTCAACTTGACCGGGGTATTGATGGAATACAAGTATGCGATTGACGCCGATGAGGCTGGAATGCCGTGCGAATTGAAGCGACGCTTACAAGCGTTCAAACGAGATGTCTTCAAAACGGAAAATATTCCACTGCATTTAAAAGAAATTTTAAAGGCCGAGCATCCATATGGAAAAGACGATGGGATCACAATCGATATGCTCCGTGATTTTTGGAACAAACTCCCAGACTTCTTGCGCGATATCAATTGCACGATCGTCAGTGTCGAGGTCGATAAACAGAAGCTTCACGATTTCTACTCGACGCCGAAAGACCCTTATGTCGTCGCTTTCGCCCATTTGATGAAATCGTTTTATGCATTTTTGGAAGAGACGGAAGCTGTCAGCGCCCGTGTCGTCCTCGAGTCGCGCGACGATTATCAGAACCTGCTCATTCAAAAAGCATTTTTCGATATCTTCAACTCCGGGACGGTCCATCTCGACGTCGAGAAGAGCAGACAAAAAATCAAAGGATTCATCTTCTCAGAGAAACAAAGCACGATCTATCAATCTGGTCTTGAAATCGCTGACCTCGTCTGCCTGCCGCTCTCGCGCGTGCGCCGCGGCGTGATCGAAGTGAAACCACGGTTCGTCCATTATGGGGATGAAAACCGAATCTTCAAAGCCATCAAGGACAAGATTTACATTCGTAAAGACAGTCCAGACCAAGATTTCCGCAACTGGGGCTTCAAAAAAGTCCCGATCACGAAAAAACGTCGCGAATGGAGCGACCATCCCTGGAACCATTAAAAATCGCCTCGTAGCCATCTACGAGGCGATTTTTTTATGAATTCGTCGCTTGTTGCGACTTCATCCGCTTCTTGCCTTCGCGGCACATATGCAAGAGCGGGCACGTCTCGCAGCCGGGCCGTTGTGCCTTGCAGTGATACCGTCCGAAAAAGATGAACTGGTGGTGGAGCTGCGACCAGTCTTCACGGGGAAACTTCTTCATGAGCGTGTCTTCGACTTGACGGACGTTGTCTTTCCAACGGCAGATGCCGAGCCGTTTGGACACACGCTCGACGTGGGTATCGACCGCGAACGCCGGTTCATGAAAGGCGACCGACAACACGACGTTCGCCGTCTTGCGCCCGACTCCAGGCAGCGCCTCGAGTGATTCCCGGTCGTCCGGGACGATCCCTCCGTGCAGATCAAGAATTCGCATCGACAGCGCTTTGACGTTTTTGGCCTTGTTTCGAAACAGACCGATTCGTTTAATGAGCGACTCGATTTCCGCTACGTCAGCCGCAGCCATCGCCTCGACCGTCGGGAACGCCTCGAACAGTCCAGGCGTCACTTGGTTGACGAGCGCGTCCGTCGCCTGCGCGGACAGCGCCACGGCGATGACGAGTTCGAACGGGTTGCGGTGGGTCAGCTCACAATGGGCGTCCGGGAACATTTGCCGCATCGTCTCCGAGATTTCGTTCAATTGAGCTCTCGTCAACATCACTTTTTCCTCCGTTGATACTCGACCAAGTCTTCAAGTGACTCGACTTTATGGTCTTGCCAGACGCTCAAGATTTTATCCATGTACTTGAAGTTCCGGACGTTACGTAGTTTCGCCTCGCGGAGCGCGGCCAAGATGAGTTCTTCACTGAAACCGTCTTCGGTCAACCAGCCGACGATTTGCTCGATCTCAAACGGCGTGATCGTCCCGAACTCCCGCTCGAACGTATGGATGAGGTTCTCGTTTAGCGACTGCGTATTTTTTTCAGGGGCGCCGTCTTCTTCGAGTGCTTGGAAAAGAGGGAGCAGACTGTAACGCTCCACTTCCGCCGACGCATCGATGGCGACGAGCTCTTTTTGCAGCAGCCCGAGCAGAACAGAGCGTGCCTCGCTCTCGGGAACGTTCATCCGGTCGCCGAGCTCGCTCGGAAGCGGCATCTCGATGCCTTCTCCCGTCAACTCCAACAAGTGGACGACGAGACAAAACTCGACCGGGTTGAGATTGAGACGACGTGCATCGGTGAACAGCTTCCTCGGAACGACGACCGGACTTTGTTCAAACAGCTTGATCAGATTATGTGCATCCATGTCGCACATCCTTTCTAGACAAATCAATCGGGGAAGACAATTAGTCATCCCCGATTGGCGATTATGGGTGAATTCGGTTCAATAGACGTGGGAACGGAATCGCTTCACGGATGTGTTCGATTCCGCTGATCCAAGCGACGGTCCGCTCAAGACCGAGCCCGAAGCCCGAGTGTGGGACCGAGCCGTACTTACGCAACTCAAGATACCAGTCATACGCATCGGTCTCATCAAGTCCTTCTTTGACGATCTCTTCTTTCAAGCGGTCGTAGTCGTCTTCACGCTGCGAACCGCCGATGATCTCGCCGTAACCTTCAGGTGCGATCAAATCGGCACAAAGGACGAGTTCAGGGTTCTCTGGATCGACTTTCATGTAGAACGGCTTGATTTCTTTCGGCCAATGGGTGATGAACACCGGCAAATCATGCGCGTTGGCGATCGCCGTCTCGTGCGGCGCCCCGAAGTCATCCCCGTACTCGATGTCATCGAAGCCTTCTTCTTTCAAGAACTTGATCGCGTCCGTATAACGAATACGTGGGAACGGCGCTTGAACTTTTTCAAGTTTTTCCAAGTCGCGTCCGAGCAACTCAAGCTCGTTCCGGCAATGGTCAAGCGCTGACTTCGCGATGTACGATACGTAACGCTCTTGCAGATCAAGACTCATATCATGGTCGAAGAATGCCATCTCCGGCTCGATCATCCAAAACTCGATCAAGTGGCGACGTGTCTTCGATTTTTCAGCGCGGAACGTCGGACCGAACGAGAACACTTTGCCGAGCGCCATCGCTGCGGCTTCCATATATAACTGACCTGTTTGCGACAAGTAGGCTGGCTGACCGAAGTAGTCCGTCTCGAACAACTCCGTCGTTCCTTCCGGCGCGCTCGACGTGATGATCGGCGGATCGATCTTGACGAATCCTTCTTGGTTATAGAACTCGTATGTGGCCCGGATCAATTCGTTCCGGACTTTCATGATCGCGTGCTGGCGACGCGACCGGAGCCAGAGGTGACGGTTGTCCATCAAGAACTCCGTCCCGTGTTCTTTCGGCGTGATCGGATAGTCGATCGATTCCGAGATTACTTCCATCGCTGTCACTTCGAGTTCGAAGCCGAGCGGCGTCCGGCCGCCGTCCGATTTGACGTTACCCGTCACCCAGACTGACGTCTCTTGCGTCACGCCTTTTGCGAGGGCGAACAGTTCTTCCGCGACTTCTGCTTTGACGACGACGGCTTGGGCGAACCCGCTCCCGTCCCGGAGTTGAAGGAAGGCGATTTTACCACTCGAACGTTTGTTGGCGATCCAGGCACCGACCCGGACCGATTGTCCTTCATAATCTTTAAATTGGCTAATTGAAATAGTTGTCATGTTCATATCCATCCTTTCGCTTATCGAGCGCTACTCTTGATAAAGTTTTCCACTCGATCGAGCGCTTCTAGTACTCGCTTCAATTCTGTTGCATAAGACAAGCGGACGTAATCATCCTGCCCAAAGCCCGATCCCGGCACGAGCGCGACGAATGCTTCACCGAGCACTGCTTCGCACCATGCGTCGACCGAGTCGTAGCCGCTCATCGACGCGGCTTGTTTGGCGTTGGCGTATAAGTAGAATGCCCCTTGCGGTTTTAGGCACGTGATGCCTGGTATGTTGATCAATCGCTCATAGACGATCTCAAGGCGCTCTTCAAATGAGACCCGCATCATCTCGACATCATCTTGCGAGCCGTTGTACGCCTCGACGGCCGCCGCTTGGGCGATCGACGTCGGATTCGACGTCGAGTGCGATGCGAGGTTCGTCATCGCTTCGATGATCGTCTTGTCTCCGATCGCGTACCCGATGCGCCACCCGGTCATCGCATGTGACTTCGAGACCCCGTTGATGATGATCGTCCGCTCACGCATGTCAGGAAGCGTGGCGATCGAGACGAACTCGCTATCGCCATAGATGAGCTTCTCATAGATTTCGTCACTGACGACGAGCAGGTCGTGGCGCTTGACGACTTCGGCGAGTGCGACCAACTCTGACTCCGTATAGATCATACCGGTCGGGTTGGACGGGCTGTTCAAGATGACCGCTTTCGTCCGGTCTGTGATGGCGGCTTCAAGTGACTCTGGCGTCAGTTTGAACGTCGTCGCCTCGGTCGTCTCCACATAGACCGGGACACCGTCGGCAAGTTTCACTTGTTCCGGATAACTCACCCAATACGGGACCGGGATGATGACTTCATCACCTTCGTCGAGAATCGCTTGGAACAAGGCGTATAACGCATGTTTCGCCCCTGAGGCGACCATGACCTCGTTACGCTCGAACGTGAGGTCGCTGTCGCGTTTCGTCTTCTCGATGATGGCATCTTTTAAAGCGACCGTTCCGCCTGAAGGCGTATACTTCGTATCGCCGTCACGTGCAGCCTTGCATGCGGCCTCAATAATTCGTTCAGGCGTATTGAAGTCCGGCTCACCGGCCCCGAGTCCGATGACGTCTTGTCCCGAAGCTTTCAATGCTTTCGCTTTCGCCGTGATCGCGAGCGTCGTCGAAGGTGTTAACTGTTTTACACGTCTTGCCAATAGATGTTCCATCGATATCCTCCTCTAATCTCGTTCAGTTCGAATCCGCCAGTTGGACCCGTCTTATAAAGTCTCCGGTTTGAAGCGTGTAATAGGAATACGTATACGTCGCCCCTGATTTCGTCACGACTTCGATGAGCGCCCGCTCGTCAAACCCGTACTTACAACTGACGAGCGTACCACCGGTCTCCTCGAGCGAATCGGCACAGACTTTATCTAAGTCGACCGACTCGATCTCACGCGTCTCGATCGGTTGCTTACTGTCGACCGGCACGAACAGGACGCGGTCCGTCTCCTCGAAGACGACGTACGGTTCCGTCCCGTTAAAGAGCTCAGCCCGTTCGATCCGGACCGTCGGCTGTTCGGCCTCAAGACGATCGCGCGCTTCCGCGATCATGTTTTGTTTTGTCCGTTCCGTATGACCGACCGTGAACCAATAAATCCCACTAAACACGATGACGACACCGATGAGTGCCGTCATAAGAGCAACCACTACTTTTGTCTTCCGCGTCATTCTGTCCGATAGATGGTGAACACCATCTCTTCTTTCTTCGGATCATTCACTTTTTTCTCTAGTGCAAGACCGAACATCAAATCTTGGCTCTTCAGTGTACGATTCAATAGGTCGACGATTTTGTACACGTCTGCCGTCGGCTCGATCCGAACGGTCGCGAGCGTCTCAATATTCGAATTCATGTTTACTCCTCCTTCAAAACACTATACCCATCATTATAAAGCGATAATTTCACGCTGCCTAGCGTTATCTCTGATTTCCTAGAGTCGTCTCTTCTTTCTCATCTAAAAACAGTTCGAGCTCGGCCAGTGACGTCTCGAGCGATCCTTCGATCCGGTCGACAGCCGGTAGACTATTGAGAAACTGTTTCCCGTAACGCGTCGTCTCGACACGGCGGTCGAAGACGAAGATAGCGCCGTAATCCTCTTTCGAGCGAATGAGGCGACCGACGCCTTGTTTGAAGCGGATGACCGCTTGCGGAAGTGACAGTTCGAAAAACGACGACTTCCCGGTCGCTTCAATTTTTTCGGACCGCGCCTGAATGACCGGTTGGTCGGGTGGGGCGAACGGGAGACGCACGATGACGAGGCAGGTGAGCGCTTCGCCCGGGATATCGACCCCTTCCCAGAAGCTGGCCGTCCCGAACAAAATCGACTGATCGATTCGTTTGAACTGCTTCGTCAAACGGCTGCGCGAGCCGCCGCTGACGCCTTGGGCAAGCAACGTATACGCGTCGTCTAGCTGATGTCTCACCGCCTCGTGCGTCAAACGTAACAGCTCGTTCGACGTGAACAAGACGAGCATGCGTCCTTTCGTCACGTTGGCAATCCGGGCAATCGAAGCGGCGATTTGATCGACGAAATGCGGTAACGGCACTTCGTTGATCAACGGGATGTCTGACGGGACGAACAATTTCGCCTGTTTCTTGAAGTCAAACGGCGAAGCGAGGACGACCCGTCTCACGTCCTGCCCGTCGAGACCGAGCCTGCGCTCGATAAAGCCGAAGCGACCGGACACGGTCATCGTCGCCGACGTCAAAATCGTTGGCCGTTTCGCAAACAAGCGCTCATGGAGCAACGGCCCGATTTCGACAGGTTGCGTATAGACCGAGGTCAATTTGCGGTTGGCCAAGTTCAACTCGACCCAACTGACAGCGTCGTCGTCGCGGGTGAGCATCGTTTCATACAGCACGCTCTCAATCTCCCGCACGTCACCGATGAACGCCTTCAAGTCACCGATCACGGCGCGTTGCTTGAACGTCATATGCTCTTTATGCTCATCGAGAAGACGAAGCATCTGCCGGAGCGACATCCTAAGCGTCCGTAAACGGTTCTCAAGCCGCTTCGCCACTTCACGGATCGGTCGGAACACGTCACCTTCCCGTTCGAAGCGAACGGTTTGCCGTTGATCTTTTTTCTTGCCGAGCGACTGGAGCGCCGTCAACAGGTCGTCTAGTTCGACATCGACTTGGGCTAACGCCTGGTCGGTCTCTTTACTGAACGCTTCCGTCTCTTCGGACACGGACGTCAAGTCGGCAAGTTGCAGCAGCCGGGAATGGAACTTTCCGTCGGCCCCGTAGCCGAACCATTTGAATAAGCGATCGAACTGGATCGCGTCGAACGTGACGCCGAAATGATGCGAGGCGACCTCTTCGACTTGGTGCGCCTCGTCCAAGATGAGCGGCGTGTCGGTCGGGAGAATCCCGGCCTGATGCTGCAGATCCGAGAAGAGCAACGCGTGATTCGTGACGATAATGTCCGCCTCTTTCGAACGCAGGACGGCCCGCGTGAAGAAGTCACGGCTATACCAAGGATCGAAGCGGCCGAAGTCCGTTGCCGCGTCGGCTTGAATGAGCCGTTTGAACGAAGCCGGTCCTTGTGTCGCAGCTCCAGGGAGTGACAACTCTTCCAAGTCCCCTGTCTCCGTCTCGGTCAACCAGACGAGCACCATCGCCTTGCACATCGCCGAGAGCATCCCGTCATTCGTCTCCTCGAGCACCATCTCAAACTTCCGGAGATCGATATAGTTGCGTCTTCCTTTCAAAAGCGTGAACTCGATTTCCGGGAAGATG
This sequence comes from Exiguobacterium aurantiacum, assembly GCF_001766415.1. Taxonomy (GTDB): domain Bacteria; phylum Bacillota; class Bacilli; order Exiguobacteriales; family Exiguobacteriaceae; genus Exiguobacterium; species Exiguobacterium aurantiacum_A. The sequence continues at coordinate 579,829 of NZ_MKXO01000001.1, forward strand.
GCTTTTAAGATCGGCAAGTCCCGGTTGAGCAGCTGTTCTTGTAATTGGATCGTATGCGTGCTGACGACGACCGGGCGTTTCGTCTCAAGGGCGTGATGCGCGCTCGGGATCAAGTAGGCTAACGTCTTGCCTGTGCCGGTCCCGGCCTCGATGAGAAGCGTCGCCTCATCGTCGAGTGCCTTATAGACGTGCCGCATCATCTCGAATTGACTTTGTCTCGGTTCGAATTGGTCGAACAGTGACGGAAGCGTCTCTTCGATCGTCCGATGAAGAAACGGTTCGAACGGTTCGCGCTCGACCGCCGGCTCAAACGAATCAGTCAGGCGACGGAGTGCGATTTTCCGGTGGATATCGTACGTCGTCTCGTCATCTGGCCGAATACCGATCTCGACGATGAGATCATCGAGCAACGGCTCGATGTTGCTCGTCCACGACTCGGACAGACGGCGCAACTGTTTTAGCGTCACGACCGGTAGCGTCCGCAGACGATTGAGTTGTTGAATAAACAACTCCGCGGTCGCCTCGGCGTCGCTGAGGGCGCGGTGCGCGTCCGTGTGCACTAAGTCGAACGTGTCGGCGAGCGACTCGAGCGCGTGGCTTTCAAGTGTCGGATACAAGATGCGCGCGAGTTCGACCGTATCGATGGCCCGCCCTTGGAAAGGTAAATATCCTGCCAGTTCTAAACTCTCATTTAAAAAATTCAAATCAAACGAAACGTTGTGGGCAACGAACACTCGCCCATCTAACATCTTCCAAATATCAGGGATAACGTCTTCAAACGTCGGAGCAGACGCCACATCCTGATCTGTTATCGTCGTCAACTGCGTGATAAAAGGAGGGATTGGACGACTCGGTCGAATCAACGTACTGTAGCGCTCAATCACTTCACTACCTTGTACGACCACCGCCGCGAATTCAATCAGTTCATCGCCGGATTTGACGGAATGACCGGTCGTCTCTAAATCCACTATCACATAAGTGTCCATAACATCCATCCCATCTTCGGCACGCTCGTGCTTTCTGTCTCTTTCTGTCTGTCTCATCTTACCATAGAACGATGCACGAAAAAACGGGGTTGCCTCTAAGGGCATCCCCGCTCTGTTCATAGAATCGTATGTGCGATTTCTTCGTACAACAGTTGATCGACTTCGTTGCGATCGTTCAACACCGCAACTTTCGGACGATGCGATCTCGCCTCTTCAGCCGTCATCTGACCATAGGCCATGATGATGACGACATCGCCGACTTGGAAATGGCGGGCCGCTGCCCCGTTTAGGCAGATGACACCTGAACCGCGCTCACCCTTGATGACGTATGTCTCAATGCGGGCGCCGTTATGGTTGTTCGTGATGTGGACGTGCTCATTTTCCATAATCCCGACCGCGTCCATCAAATCCTCATCGATTGTAATCGAGCCGACGTAGTGTAAATTCGCCTCGGTCACGGTCGCCTTGTGTAGCTTGGCGTGCATAAATGTTCGAATCATTTGATTCACCCTCTCTTCCAAATCGTATTATCAATCAAGCGGGCGCGTTCAAACTGCACCGCCACTGCAATCAACAGTTCTGTCGACGAGTCTGTCACTTGCGAAAGCGTCGGATAGTCGACTAGTTCGACATAGTCGATCGTACTGTTCGGGATTGCCGACAGCCGTTCGACGAGCCGTTCTTGTACCGACGTGATCGCGTCCCCTTCAGTCAACGCGTCACGCGCCTCGATGAGTGCTCGATTGATGTCGCTCGCGTCAATCCGTTCCGTTTCAGACAAGTAGACGTTACGCGACGACTTGGCGAGTCCCGAGTCCTCACGAATGATCGGACAGCGGATAATCTCGACCGGCACGAAATAGTCCCGGACGTATCCCTCGATCAGTGCGACTTGTTGGGCGTCCTTCAAGCCGAAGTAAGCACGCGTCGGCCGCACCAAGTTGAACAGTTTTGAGACGACCGTCAACACACCGTCAAAATGACCGGGCCGGCTGGCGCCGCATAAGACGTCAGCTCCGGTACGCACCGTCACGCGCGCCATATCGAGCGGATACATCGTCGCGGTATCCGGATAAAATAGTACGTCTACCCCCGCTTCTCGCGCCAACTGTTCGTCCCGTTCAAAATCTCTCGGATAACGATCGAGGTCTTCATTCGGCCCAAATTGGGTCGGATTGACGAAGATGCTCATGACGACGCGATCATTCTCGCGTTTGGCCGCCTCGACGAGACTCAAGTGTCCTTCATGCAGGTAACCCATCGTCGGCACAAAGCCGACGGTCAACCCGTCGGACAGAGTTTCACGTAACGACATCGGATCGGTGACGATCCTCATGCTTTGCCACCGTACAACGTGTCGAGCAGCGTCTCGTCCATCGTGAACGTGTGGCGTTCGAGCGGGAACGAGCCGTCTTTCGTAGCTTGGACGTAAGAGCCGATGGCACTCGTCGCGACCGCGTTCACGTCGGCGTACGCCTCGACAAATTTCGGGAGACGGTCGACGCCATACTTCAAGACGTCATGATAGACGAGCACTTGGCCGTCGACGTCGGCACCGGCACCAATCCCGATGACCGGGATGTGAAGCGCTTCGGCGATTTTTTTAGCGAGTTGATGCGGCACACACTCGAGAACGAGCATTTTCGCCCCGACCCGTTCGGCCTCGAGGCTGTCGTTGATCAGTTGCTCGGCATCCTCAAGCGACTTCCCTTGGACTTTATAGCCTTCGAGCACGCCGACCGATTGTGGCGTGAGCCCGAGATGGGCGACACACGGCATGCCGACTTTCGTCAATCGTTCGATCGTCTCGAGCACTTCGCCCGCCCCTTCAAGTTTGATGGCGTCGGCGTGTCCGTCTTGGAACAATGTCGCCGCCGCTTGAAGCGTTCGGTCGAAATCACCGTGATACGTCGCGAACGGCATATCGACGACGACGAACGTGTCCTTCGCCCCGCGGCGCACCGCTTTGGCATGGTGGACCATATCATGAATCGTCACCGGGATCGTCGAGTCGTAACCGAGCACGACCATTCCTAGTGAGTCTCCGACAAGAATGATGTCCACTCCCGCCGCTTCGGCCAGTTTCGCCGACGGATAATCGTAAGCGGTCAACATGACCAACTTCTCTTCTTGCTTCATCTTTTTCAATAATGAAGTCATCGTATGCATATGTTCTCCTCCTAAATGTGGAGACAGGAAAGGAAAAACGCCTTCTTACACGATTGGCAAGAAGGCGCACGAAAACGAACTCAAGGTTGAGTGTCCTTCTGTCCCTGTCAAAATGATCAAGGCAGACAATTAACTAAAACGACGGTCTGCAATTCCGGTACACTTCTTGCGATAGCGTCCGACACGTTCATTATAGACCACGAATACGTTTCCATCAATCATTCCAGACTGCGATTTCAGCGGAATAGATGGCTTCGATGGCACCATGACGCTCAAGCAGGAGCGCCCCCTGTTCTGAGATGCCGCGCATGATACCGCGTTTAGACTCCCCCGAGGCGGTCAACGTCACTTCTTCATTCAAATAAGCGGCGTGCTCTAGCCAGTTGTCGCGGACCGGGCCGAACCCGGATTCGAGCAACGCGTCATATTCGGTCTCGAGCTCGGCCAATAGATCGGCGAGCACTTCACTGCGTCGTAACGCGACGCCCGTCTCCAATTTGATCGACGTCGCCCGGTGAACCAAGTCAGTCGGGATCGACTCCGTATTGACGTTCAATCCGAAGCCGAGGATGACGGCTTGGATGCGGTCGCCTTCAGTTTGCATCTCGGTCAAAATCCCGCCGATCTTCTTCCCGTTCACGAGAAGGTCATTCGGCCATTTGATAAATGCCGGGACGCCTTGTTGCCTTAGCGACCGGGCGAAAGCGCTCGCCGCCATGAGCGTCAGCTTCGACGCTTCCCGAATCGGCAGCGCCGGACGAAGGATGATACTAGCTGCGATATTGACGTGGCTCGGGTTGTGCCAACTGCGCCCAAGTTGGCCGCGCCCTGCCGTCTGTTCTTCGCTGATGACGAGCGTCCCCTCAAGCGCCCCTTTTTGGGCGAGTTCGTGGGCGATGCGCTGCGTCGTGTCGACTTGGTCGTAGGCGTAGACGTGTTGCCCGAACCGGCCGTGCCGGAACGAGACGAACGCCGGTTCATCGAGCCGGTCCGTCTGTCCGAACAGTTGATACCCTTTACGCGGGATCGTTTCGATGTCGTAACCGTCTTGTTTTAACGTCTCGATGTGTTTCCAAATAGCGGTACGTGAAATATTTAATTGGCGGGCCAATTCCTGTCCGCTCCACACCGCCCCGTCTTGGAGCAAGTTTAAGACCTTTCCTCTCGTTGAAGCCACATGACCGCCTCCTCTCGTAACGTTTGTTCCTCGTTAGCTAACTCGCCGAGGACGACGCGCCGTTCGAGGTCGGCGAGCAAGTGCTTGATCCGTGCGCCGCTCGCCCCGACCTGAAGCGCATCGCGACCGTCGAACCGGAGCTCCCGCCGTGACTGGATCGGGAGCACACGTTTTAAGGCGTCGGACGATTCCGTGCTCCCGGTCATCCGCAAATACGTCTCGAGCGTCGCTTGAGACGTCTCATATACGGTGAACGTATCGAGCCCGGAGTCGAACAGGTTGGCTAATACGCCCGCTTCCCGCTTCAAGGCGTTCGAACGCTTCCATGGCGAGAGCCAACGGATGTCTCCGGCGTGATAGACGAATAGCGCCCAGCCTCCGACCGCGTTGATTGGTGCCCGTCTGTCAGCGATAACACGATGGACGAGCTGTTTGGACACGTCCGGTAAGTACTGATGGATGCCGAGCTCGACAAGGTCGGTCAGCGCTCGGCGGTAAGCAGGTCCCGTCATCAACTTCTCGAACTCGATGGCGATGCGTTCCATCGCGATGTCTTGCAATTTGTGGCCGAGCGTCCGCGCCGCGTTCCGCACATCATCAGCGAGCGTGAAGTCGAGCTGGGACATGAACCGAAACGCACGCATGATCCGGAGTGCGTCTTCCCCGAACCGTTCGTACGGGCTCCCGACGGTACGGATAATCCGCGCCTCGAGGTCAAGCCGGCCGCCGAACAAGTCGACGACATTGCCGTCATGGAACGCCATCGCGTTCATCGTGAAGTCGCGGCGCAACATGTCCTCTTCGAGCGTGACGCCGAGCGAGACGTGGTCGGGGCGTCGCGAGTCCGAATACGTCCCTTCCGAACGGAACGTCGTCACCTCGAACGGATGATGATCGAGGATGACCGTGACCGTCCCGTGATCGATTCCGGTCGGGACCGATTTCGGGAACAGTTTCATGACGTCTTCCGGGAACAACGACGTCGCGATATCGATGTCGTCGGGAAGCGTGCCGCGCACGTAGTCACGAACGGCACCGCCGACGATGTACGCCTCGCCCCCGTGGTCGTTGATTTTTTTTATGATTTGTTTCGCATACTCCCATTCTGTCATGGGCGCACCACCTGTTCGTATAGTCGTTCATATTGCGTGACGATGTCTTTAGACGCGAACTGTCTCGCTTTCACGAGACCGCCGGCACGCAGTTTCGCATGGAGCGCATCGTCGAGCAAGATCGCTTCGAGCGCGGTCGTGGCCGCTGTGACGTCGCCGCGCGCGACGACAAAACCGTCCACTCCGTCCGTGATCACTTCCGGCAAGCCCCCGGCATCGCTGACGACCGATGGGACGCCTGTCGCTAACGCCTCGAGAGCGACGAGACCGAACGCCTCTTTGTCCGACAACAGAAGATGGACGTCGCTGATCGATAACAACGCCGCGACTTGCTCTTGTTTCCCGGCGAAGATGACACTGTCTTCGAGCGCCATCTCGCTCACGAGTCGACGCATCGCCCCCATGAGCGGTCCGTCACCGACGAGGAGCAACTTCTTGCCCGGGACGCTCATCCGCTGGAACGCCTCGAGCACGAGGTCGATCCGCTTCACTTGTCGGAAGTTCGAGATATGGATGACGACGCGGTCGGCTGCTGACAAGCCGTAACGTTCACGGAGCGACGGCTCGGCTTGCGGCTGATAAACCGATTCGTCGATAAAGTTATGGATGACATCGATCTCAAGGCCTGCATCGATCCGCTCAAGCGTCTCGCGCTTCAAACTGTCGGACACGGCCGTGATCGCGTCCGACTGGCGTAAACCGTACAGGATCGCCGGTTTCAATTCTTCATCTTCCCCGAGCACCGTAATGTCGGTGCCGTGGAGCGTCGAGACGATCGGCGTCTTGCTCTCGGCCATCTCGCGTCCGAGCGCGGCACAAACCGCATGGGGCACCGCATAGTGCGCGTGGATGACGTCGAGGCCGAACGCACGGATGACGCTCGCGATCTTCGAGGCGAGCGTGATATCGTACGGCGGATAGCGGAACACCGAGTACTGGTTGATTTCGACTTGGTGGAACGTGATGTTCGGATGATACGCATTCAACCGGAACGGGATGCTCGACGTGATGAAATGGACGTCGTGCCCCCGGTCGGCGAGTTTCATCCCGAGCTCGGTCGCGAGGATGCCTGAACCTCCGACCGACGGATAACAGAGGACTCCGATACGTAGCTTCATGCGAGCTCACCCGCCCGCGTGACGACGTATGGTTTGACGGTCATGAGCCCTTCGGCGTAGTCCGTGCCGATCAAGCTACCGAAGTGACGGTCGCGCGCGACGACGCGGTCGACGTACGCATCGGTCAATGGTGTGTCGACGCCGTCAACTGGTGTGAATTGACTTGCGTAAGACGTCAACGCGTCCACTTTTTTATCGAGCGTCGCCGTGATGTCGATGCAGACGTCCGGTCGCACGTGGGCGTTGATCATGTATTGATAGACGCTGTCCGGACGGTAAGCCGGGACGTCGGACATATATTTGCGAATCCCGGCGTTGAACAGCGCCTCTTCGACGAGACGGGCGCACGCCCCGTGGTCGGGATGGCGGTCGACGCCGTACGGATAGAGCAGATGCGTCGGTCGTTCGGTCCGGATCAAGCGGACGAGCGCTTCAATTTGGTCGGCTGTCCCGAGCAGGCCACGGTCAGGGAAACCGAGATTGATGCGACGGACGCCAAGAATTCTATCGGCTGTCGCCGCTTCCTGTGCCCGCGTGACGACATCGCCGTTCGACGACAGTTCGGCCCGCGTCAAATCGACGTACAGGACGGGGATGCGATCACCCGTCCACTGGGCCGTCATGCCGGCGATGCCGATTTCGATATCGTCCGGATGGGCCCCGATTGCTACTATTTTCATAAAAAATCACCTCTTCTGTGAAAAGTATATCGGACTCACTGTCGAATGTCATATGTTCAGGGTAGGCAATCCACAGGTTTTTCGAGTACGCTTATGGATGGGAGGTGAACCACATGACGGTACAATTACCGATTCGGTTTCGCAATATATTCTTTATTCTCATCGGTTCATTCATTTTTGCATTCGGCGTGTTTCATTTTAACGTCCAAAACAACTTGGCCGAAGGCGGTTTCACCGGGATCACGTTGATTCTGCGCGGCTTGTTCGGTTGGTCGCCATCGATCACGAACTTGGCGCTCAATCTGCCGCTCTTCTTCGTCAGCTACAAGCTGCTCGGGCGGACGACGTTCATCTATACGCTCGTCGGGACGTTCAGCTTTTCGCTCTGGTATGGGCTGATCGCCAAGTACTCGAACCTCGTCATCGATTTGACCGATGACATGGTGCTCGCGAGTTTATTCGCCGGTCTGTTCATCGGCGTCGGTCTCGGCATCATTTTCAACAACGGCGGGACGACCGGGGGCATCGATATTATCGCTCGCCTCGTCCAACGTTACGTCGGTTGGTCGATCGGCAAGACGTTCCTCGTGTTCGACTTTTTCGTCATCGTCCTCAGTTTGACGTATCTCGACATCCGCGAGGCGATGTATACGCTCCTTGCCGTCTATATCGGCGCCCGCGTCATCGATTCGATGCAGGAAGGCACATATGCCGGTAAGGCCGCGATGATCATCAGCGACCACCGGACCGCCATCGCCGACGGCATCCACGCGACGATGAACCGCGGGACGACCCGTCTGCTCGCGAAAGGCGGCTATTCGAATAAAGAGCTCGAAGTGATTTACGTCGTCGTCGGACGCAACGAGGTCAACCGCCTCAAGACGATCGTCAAACAGATCGACCCGCACGCTTTCGTCACGTTCCATCACGTATACGAAGTCGGCGGCGAAGGGTTCACGTTCGACGAGAATCGCGTACCGCTCAAATAAAAAAGACGAACACATCCCTAATTTGGAGATGTGTTCGTCTTTTTTGTGCGGACGCCCTCTCTATCGTTCGATCCGTTTAATTTCAAAGTAAAGGGCACCGCCCGGCGAATCGATACTAGCCGTCTCCCCGACTCGTTTTCCGATCAAGCCGCTTCCGAGCGGGGACGAGACCGAGATCGTCCCGTTCGCCAAATCAGCCTCGAGCTCACCGACGATCCGATACGTCTCGTCCTCACCGTCCGGCAGTTCCCGGATCCATACCTCCACTCCGAAACCGACGCGATCCGTTGGCGCATCATCCTCGATCATCGCGTCGGCAAGCACGCGCTCGAGTTCAACAATTTTCGCCTCGATGCGCTCCTGTTCCCGGATCGCCTCAAAGTACGTCACGTCTTCTCTAAAGTCACAAAATTTGCGCGCCGTCTTCACTCGTTCGAGCGCCTCGCTCCGACCGCTTCCGCGGAGTGCCTCGAGTTGTTCGATGAGACGAAGACGGCCTGACTTCGTCAACTGTGGTTTTGCCATACAATTCCCCTCCTCATACAAAAAAATCCCGTCAGTCGACGGGATCGATTCTATTCATCGCGTGGCATAAAGACGATCAGTGCGAGACGGATCAGTTCGGCAACCGCGACAAGTGTCGCTGCGACATAAGTCCAAGCAGCCGCGTTCAACACTTTACGGGCACCTGACTCTTCCGTCGCGGTCACGATCCCGTGGCTCGTCAGTTCGGCCATGGCGCGTTTCGAGGCGTCAAATTCGACCGGGAGCGTGACAAGTTGGAACAAGACCGCCCCGAGCATCATGACGACACCGAGCTGGGCAAGTCCCATCGCACCTAAGAGGAAACCTCCTATGAGCAGCGGGAACGACAAGTTTGACGTGATGTTCACGACCGGCACGAGCCGATGGCGGACACGCATCATCTTATAGTCCGTCGCGTCTTGGACGACGTGACCGATCTCATGGGCCGCGATCGCTGCCGACGAGATCGTTGATCCTTGATACACTTCGCGCGACAAGCGGACGACTTTATGCGTCGGGTCGTAATGGTCACTCATCAAACCGTCGACCATCTCGATGCGGACATCGTGCACACCGTTTTGTTTCATGATGAAGTCAGCGACTTGAGCGCCGGTGACACCGCTTTGAAGTGGTTGTTGTAAAAACTTTTTGTACGTACTTTTCACTCGCATCTGGGCCCATAACGGGATGAGCATGATCAGCGCGAGATAGAAAATATAGCCACCTAATGACATTTTCTATATCACCTCTGCGTATATTTGATATCTCGATTTTACATTCTTATGAACTTATTATCAAGCGAAGCGCGCAGGATGAGTCGGTATCCCACAAAAAAACATATTCCCGTCAACCAGAACGACCCGTAGCCGATCCACATAATATGCTCGGCGAGCGACGGATAACGCGGCCATTGTCCGAGCACGTAGTCGACGACGTCGTTATGGATGACCCAGATGAGCGTCAAGACGAACGATGACACGGTCCAACGCATGAACGGGGCGTATAGAAACGCTTGGACCGCCATCGCACCGTGAGACAGCATGAGCATGACGGCCATGAGCACGATGAACGTGTCCGCGTCGTCTCCTAGCTTCATGAGGAACAAGACGTTCATGACGACGGCCCAGACCCCGTATTTGACGAGTGTGATGAAGGCGAGTGTCTCGATGAGTGGTGAACTTTTTTTGAGCAGCCACAGCGCCAGGACGATTGTGAAAAATAGTGACGCCGTCGGGCTGTCCGGTACGAACGGCCAATAGATGAGCGGCGTGTCGCGAAGCTGCGGTTCATACCAGACGTATCCGTAAATCGTGCCGAGCAGATTGACGATGAAGAGGAATGTTAACACGGCTTTATGTTTTAGAAAGGGAAGCAACAGCGTATAGTTCATGAAATCATTCCGTCCTTTTTTTCTTTATTGTAGCTTGCGTGACCGATAAGTAAAAGAGTGTAGCCCGTAGGGGACTACACTCGATTGCTTACTGGTTATTTTCGCCGCCTTCACCGTATGAGGCGAGGAACTCGGACATGGCTTGGAGGTCTTCATCCGAACCGTCCCACTGACCGGCCGGCATCGTGCCGACACCGTTGACCGCGATCTCCGCGATCTCTTCAGCCGTGTAGGCCGTTCCGATGAGTCCTGGAGCTGCCGCCCCGCCCTCGAGGTTTTGACCGTGGCAGTTCACACAAGACTGGGCTGCATAAATCTCATAGCCAGGTGCGGCTGTGTCGATTTCCGGACCTTCACCCGGTACGACTAAGATTCCTTGCTCATGAACTTGATCCCAATGCGTCGTTTGAACAGATTCCCACGTCAAGTACATGATCGAGAGAATCCCGAGCAGCATGAAGCTGATCGCGACCGGTCGTTTGGCCGGCCTGCGCTCGATTCCTTGGTCGAGCCACGGTGCGATCAAGAGCGCCGTGAACGCGACCCCAGGCAAGATGACCGTTCCAAGAAGGATCCAGTCCCCCGCCGCGAATTGATACTTGAGCAATTGATACAAGAACAAGAAATACCAGTCCGGTAACGGAATGTATGACGTGTTCGTTGGATCGGCGATGTTTTGGAGCGGTGCTGCCTCGACGATCGTCAAGGCGATGAATCCGATCAAGAAGACCGAACCGACCATCCACTCTTTAAGCAAGAAGTTCGGCCAGAACGCTTCTGTGCGTCCTGGATATTCAGAATAGTCTTTTGCAATATTTTGTTTCCGATTCCCGATTCCTACTCGAGAGTCGGTTACAAATTTCATCCCTTTACCGCGATGCATATCGTTTCTCCTCCTTTTTGTCTTCGAATCGGCTTATAGCGGTCCAGATATTCCTTGTTTACGAATCATCAGGAAGTGGGCTCCGAGGAGTCCGAACAAGGCCGCCGGTAAGAAGAAGACGTGAATGGCGAAGAAGTTCGTGAGCGTCCGTGCCCCGACGATCTCACCACCGGCGAGAAGGGTCTTGGCGATTCCACCAATGACAGGAACACTTTCGGCAATTTGAAGCGTAACTTTCGTTGCGAACAACGCTTTCATATCCCAAGGTAACAAGTAACCTGTAAGACCGAGCGCCAAGACGACGAAGAACAAGAGGACTCCGACGACCCAGTTGAGTTCGCGTGGTTTCTTATACGACCCGGTGAAGAACACGCGGAGCGTGTGTAAGAACAACATGACGATCGCGACCGATGCGCCCCAATGGTGCATCCCACGAACGATTTGTCCGTGTGCGATTTCGTTCTGTAAGTAATACACCGATGCGTGGGCATTGATGATATCTGGAACGTAGTACATCGTCAAGAACATCCCTGACAGAATTTGAATCACGACCGTGAAAAATGTCAGACCGCCGAAGCAATAAACAAATGCTGAAAAGTGATGGGCAGGGTTGACGTGTTCCGGTACTTCATGGTCAGCGATGTCGCGCCATAACGGCGTGATGTCGACGCGTTCATCGACCCAATCATAAATTTTTTGTAACATCGACTATTTCCCCCTCTCACAACTGTGCGACTGGACTGCCTAAGTATAGGAAGCCGTCTTTTTCTTCTTTTTCATAGCGTGCCAGCGGTGATGTCGGAGGTGTACCCGGAATGTTCGTTCCGTCTTTTTCGTAACGCCCGAAGTGACACGGACAGAAAAATTCTGACGGTCTTGTCGGATCTCCACCATAACCTACTTGACAGCCAAGATGCGTACAGATAGGAGAGAGTGCGATTATTTCACCGTTCTCGTCTTTGAACACCCATGCTGAAAGTGTTTCTTCAAATTCATACCAAGCATCTTGCGTTTGTTTTTTAAAGTCGACACGTTGCGGCTCAGTCGTGATGTCGTCAAGACTCATGACCTTCACTTTGTCGCCCGCACCCGATTTTTTCAAGACCGGATCGATCGCAAAGTTGACCATCGGACTGATCAATGTTGCCGCCATAAAGCCACCTACACCAGTTAACGTATACGTTAAGAACTGACGGCGTGTGACTTTTGACCCATTTTGAGCCATTTGGTTCCCCCCTCATTCGTGTGCATAACCCCATAATTCTTTATGCATTCTTCACAAAAATTTCTCACTCACCAAAATAGTATATCAATAAAACCTCTACGTCAACCGCTTCATGTCGCCATCCAACGGCCCGAAAGCTCTGTAATGACTTGCGTCGCAAAATTTTGGACCATCGTGTGCGACTGCTCCCCCGACATGCCTTTCAAGGCAAGCGGCGGAACGAATATGACCGGTAACTCGAACGCTTTGAAGCGAACGTCTGAAGAGATGAACAACACGTGGGCAAACCCGGCCGTCGTTGCTTTTGTCATGACTGCGCGTGCAAGTTCATACCCGGCCTCGACATCGAGATAGCTAAGCGTCGGATTCAGCATCGTCCGTCCAGACAGCTGTCGTTCGGTTTCAAGCGCCACCGCTTGGACGACCTCGTAGCTTTCGGCTTTACGCACCATCTCCTCATCAAACGCCAGTTCGACGAGTGGGACGATGAGCGTATCGACGTATTGGCGTTCGGTCAGCGATTTCAACGCATCCATGCCATCGAACCTCATCTTCCTCCTCCTCTCTTTAGAAGACATACATCATCATGTCCATTGTAGCGTACCTACATTCGCTTCCTCTCGAAAGTTATGAACGAAATGTGAAATTATTGTGTATTCCTACGTCATTAATATACCAAAAAACAAGCGCTTCCCATAACGGAAGCGCTTGTTTTTTCTAAAATAATTTCGATGCTCTCACTTGATGAAGTTTGCTCGTCAAATTACGAAACAGCTTCTCGTCCCGGCGATCAAGCGCCTCGTCGATCTCGACGAGCAGACGCTCTTCCTCGAACTGGGCGACCGATGCTCGAATGACCGTCTGGGCCGAGTTCGTCACTTCGTCTTTAATCTCGGCGACAGGCTCAAACGGATTGAGCTCGACGATGTCGATCCAACTCTCATCAATCATCATCCCTTGAAAGTTTAGTTCGACATAAATCGTCCCGTCGTGGAGCCGAATGTCATGGTACGCCTTTTCCGGATTGACCGTGATGAGGTCACCTCGTCGGTAACGGAACGGTTCCCCTTCGAAGCCGTACGCCGTCATGACGAGGCTGCGCGGTGAAACCGAGGCGTTCGTCACGAAATGAACGTTCCCAAGTTTTTCAGGATGTCTAAGCCAATAATCAATGATCCATTTGGCCTCTCGCTTACGAAGCGTATGATGAGCGAGGAATCGCTTTAAAAAATTCTTTTTCCGCTCGACCATATGACCCCATCTCCTTTATATTGATTAATCGCGATCCGTCAACAAGTCGATCCGCTCTTCAAGAATTTGGCGGTCGATCATATCCACGGTGAGCGCAAGCGTTTGCTCGAGCACACGCTGCGCCTTGTCACGCTGTCCTTCTTCTACCAATAGTGTAGCCCATTCAGTCGAAAATGACACGTCCTCTTTATAAACTTGTTCGATCGAGGTGTATAGATTGACGGCCTGCTCATAGTCCTCGAGTTCATAGGCGGCTTTCGCCTTGTACCACGTCATGAGCGTCGACGTCGAGTGCTCCTCGAGCGCATCGATCGTCTCGAGCACGGCTTCCATGTCTCCCGCTTCGAACAAGATTGACAACAGCAGTTCGGTCGCTTGAAGCGATTCCGGGTTCAAGGCGAGCGCTTCGCGAAGTTCATTGACCGCTTCGTCTGTGCGGCCTTGCTTCAAGAACAGCTTCGCTTTGACAGTGCGCAGCTCATCGTTATAGTCGTCACGGTCGATCCCTTGATCGATCACTTCGAGCGCTTCATCGATGCGACCGAGTTCCTCGAGCGCTTCCGTATACGGCAAGTAAAGCGATGTAAAGTCAGGGTCCATCAAGCGGAGCTCTTCGAACTGTTTGATGGCGACCTCATCACGCCCGATACGGTGGGCCGTCATCGCATGTCCGAACACGGTGTTCAGATTGCGGTTCTCTGTCTTCTCGAATTCATCGAGCGCTTCTTCGAACGAGCCGATCATCGTCAGTGCTTCGGCGTAATCGGCTTGATAGTCGAGCTCTTCGGGCAATCGCAAGTGCGGTAAGCGCGCATAGAGCGGTACCGCCTGTTCAAACGAACCGATCGAGGCGTATAGTTCGGCCAGCCCATAGACGAGAAGCGGCTCGTCTGGATTCGCCTGTAACGCTTCCATCAATTTTTTGACCGCGACTTCGTCAAGTCCTTGTGATTGATACAAATCAGCTAACAAGACGAGACTTCTCATGTGCGCCTCTTTGTCGCTCGCATCGATCGTTTCAAGGACGGCAATCGCTTCTTCTTCCCGGTCGCTGTCGAGATACGCTTCAGCGAGCGACAGCGCCACGTGCGGGTTGCCCGCGTAGTCGACATACAGTGCTGCTAGTAAATTCACAGCCCGGTCGGCGAGGCCAAGTTCGAGATACAAGTCGGCAATCGCCAACCGATCTTCGTCCGAGCCTTCTGTCTCAAGCGCTTCGAGGTGCGCCAAGGCGTGCTCGGTCTCGCCTTTTTCGAGCATCTCGATTATATGGTTTAACACTGATTCGTCTAACATAATTAATTTCCTCCTACCACTTTCAGGTATTGCCGTTATTCTATCTCACGACCGAGCCGTTGTAAATCGTCACGAAAATGAGGGTAACTGATTTCAGAGGCTTCGATCCCGTCAATGACGACGGGTTCGTCGATCAGTAAAGCTGCCACTTGTAGCATCATCGATAGACGATGGTCCGAATGTGAGGACACATGACCAGCCTGAAGCCGGCTCGGGAAAACGCTGAACCCGTCTTCGGTCTCGCGGATATCGACACCGAGCGCCGCGAGTTCGCTCGCAACCGTCTTGATCCGATCGGTCTCTTTCACACGCAGTTCACCCGCATCCTTTACGACTGACGGGCTCGATGCCTGCGACGCGACGAGAGCGAAGAGCGGGAGTTCATCGATTTGTCGTGGGATTGCCTCGCCTTCGAGCGTCACCCCTCGAAGTTCGCTCGTCGTCACCGTCACATCTCCGACCGTCTCTTCTCCGAGGGGTCGCAGCCGAGTGATTTCGACGTTCGCCCCCATGCGCTCAAGTGTTCGTAAAAAGCCGATTCTCGTCTCGTTCAAACAGACGTCGGTCGTCGTCACACGGCTGTTTGGGACGATGGCGGCCCCAGCCCAGAAGAAAGCAGCCGACGACGGGTCGGCTGGCACGTCGACCGTCGCCCCGTCGAGGTGACTTGGCGATAGCCGGATCGTCCGCACGCCATCTTCGTTCGTGATCTCGACGCGTCCACCAAACAGTGGCAACATCCGTTCCGTATGGTCGCGTGACAGCATCGGTTCCCGGACAATCGTCGTCCCGTCAGCGCGAAGACCGGCCAATAGGACAGCCGACTTCACTTGCGCGCTCGCGACCGGTAACGTGTAATCAATCCCGCTCAAGCGCCGCCCCTTGATTCGAACAGGGGCGAATTCGCCGTCGATGTCGGCCCCCATCTGTCGAAGCGGTTCAGTGATGCGACGCATCGGCCGTTTCGAGAGCGAGTCGTCTCCGACGAGCGTGAACTCACCCGAGTACCCGGAGACGAGACCCGAGAGCAGGCGCATCGTCGTCCCCGAATTCCCGCAGTCAAGCGTGGCCGGAACGACTGACGCGACACCTTCGATCCGGAGCCGCTCGTCGAGTTCTTCGACGCTTGCCCCGAGACTACGGACCGCATCGATCGTCGAACGGCAATCTGCCCCAAGGAGCGGATTCATGACGACCGTCTCCCCGCTCGCTATCGCACCGAATAAGATCGCGCGGTGCGTGATCGACTTATCACTCGGTACGCGAATCAATCCATTCAACCCCATCAGAACCACCCTTTCAACTGTATGTATGCTTCAGCAAGCCGCTCGGACGGCACCGCCTCAACGGTAGCCGCTTCACCGAGCAACACGAAACGGACTTGTCCATCCCGATTTTTCTTATCGAGCCCCATCACCGTCAAATACGTCTCGAACGGTTTCCATTCAACCGGGCTGACGCGGCGCGCCCGCATCCAAGCGGCGAGCTTACTGGCCCGATTCGTGTCTCCTCCGACGAGAAAGGCGTATACCATGCCGTACAGCACCGCCTCCCCGTGCGACAGCCGATACCGTTCGACCGACTCTAAAGCGTGCCCGAACGTATGACCAAAATTGAGCCACGCCCGGACACCGTGTTCCCGTTCGTCTGCCTCGACGACGACACGTTTCACTTCAATCCCGCGCGCAAGCCACATTTCCCAGTCTAGCGCACCACCGGACAACGCCTGAAACAGTTCGTCCTCGAATGAAGCAGTGAGGACGTAACGTGACAAGTAAGCATGTTTAATCAACTCACCGAGCCCGCTCAAGACGTCACGATTGCTCAGCGTCTCGAGACGGGACACGTTATAATGCACACCGATCGGTTGATAAAACGCACCGATCGCATTTTTAGACAACGGGTGGTTGACGGCGACTTTGCCACCGATCGCTGAATCATGGGCGAGCACCGTCGTCGGTACTTGGATGTAACGGACCCCTCGCATATACACACTCGCGAGAAAACCGGCCAAGTCCCCGATCATGCCCCCACCAAAAGCGACGACGAGCGTGTCGCGGTCACACCGTGCGGTCAACCCGTCTGTCACGAGGTTTTCAACGGTCTCGAGTGATTTCGAGCCGTCACCCGGCGTGACGACCGACCAAACGATCTGCGGATGAATGTCGGCTAGACGTTGTTTGAACACTTTACCGTGTAGCGCATCCACCGTCCGGTCTGTAATGACCCATACCGTCGAGCAGTCCGTGAAATAATCCACGCGGTCCAACCAGGCGTCGCTGTGCTCAATCGACACGTCATAAGGGACTGATGCGTCAACATGAATCGTCACCACGACCGGATTTCCTCACGATACGACTCGACCCGCGACTGAATTCGTTTGACGGTGTCGTGTCCGAACGTCTCACACAATTCACGCGCGAGTTCGAACGCGACGACCGCCTCGACGACGAGTGACGCAGCCGGGACGGCACAAGCGTCACTTCGTTCGATTTGAGCGAGGAACGGCTGTTTCGTATCGATATCGACCGATTGCAGCGGTTTGTAGAGCGTCGGAATCGGCTTCATCACGGCACTGCAGACGATCGGCATCCCGGTCGTCATCCCTCCTTCAAAACCGCCTAAATGGTTGCTCAGTCTCGTATACCCGGACTCGTCATAGGCGATCGGGTCCATTACTTCCGATCCTGGACGATACGCCATGTCAAATCCATCGCCAAAGGCAACCCCTTTGATGGCGTTGACGCTCATGACGGCGCGGGCGATGGCCGCATCGAGCTTGCGATCATATTGAACGTAAGAACCTAACCCTGGGATGACGCCATGCACTTCGGTGCAGACGACGCCACCGAGCGAATCCCCGGCCGCTTTCGCTTCATCAATCAAACGCATCATCGCTTCACCGGACGTTTCGTCAGTCGTGCGTACAGGTGACGCTTCGATGACGGTCCGAAGTTCTTCGAGTGCTGCGTAGTGCTTCGGCGCGGACTCGATGCCGCCGATCACTTTCACATAGCTAACGAGCGACATGCCGACTGCGTCGAGCAACTGCTTGCTGAGCGCACCGACAGCGACGCGGGCCGCCGTCTCCCGGGCACTCGAACGTTCGAGCACGTCCCGAAGGTCTCGGTGGTCATACTTGAGACCGCCGACAAGGTCAGCATGTCCCGGACGAGGCCGCACGACCCGGCGCTTGATTTCAAACTCGTCGTCGACCGGCTCTGCCTGCATGACGTTCCGCCAATGCGCATGGTCTTTGTTTTCAATCCAAAACGAAACAGGGGCTCCGGTCGTCATCCCATGACGAACCCCAGCCCTCACCTCGATTTTGTCTGATTCAATTTGCATTCGGCGTCCACGGCCGTAGCCCGACTGACGTTTCGCCAACTCGCTGTTGATTGCCTCGACGTCGACGCTTAAGCCGGCCGGGACTCCTTCGATGATGACGGTCAATCCCGGTCCGTGTGACTCTCCCGCTGTCAAATAACGCATATGCGCCACCTCACTCCTCAAATTTTTCGTAGAAGAAACTTTGTTTCATCTTGTATCCGTAACGCTTCGGCTGGAAGATTTGTTCAGTCCCTCCGACGAAGAGGACCCCGCCCGGACGAAGCGAGCGGTGGAACGACTTGTACACTTTCTCTTTCGCCTCTTCCGTAAAGTAAATCAAAACGTTTCTACAGACGATCAAGTCAAAGTTACGTTCGTAGACGTCAGCGAGCAAGTTGTGCTTTTTGAACGTCACGAGTTTTTTAATCTCGTCCGAGACAAAATAGTCGTCATCTCGACGGGTGAAATAACGATCTCGAAACTCAGGCGGCAAATCGACGAGCGCCCGTTCATGATACTTGCCTTGTTTCGCTTTTTCGATCACCAAGTCATCTAGGTCAGTCGCTGTGATCGTGAACTGGGCGGGTGACAAATGCTTCGACAATAACATCGCAAGTGAATACGGTTCTTCTCCCGTCGAACAAGCCGCGCTCCAGACCCGGAGTTTCCCTTGGCTTCTCCGAATGAGCTCAGGCAAAACGTCCGTCTCGAGCTGTTGCCAGCGGACCGGGTTTCGATAAAACTCACTAACGTTGATCGTCATCCGGTCTAAAAATTCGTCGTACAAACCTCGGTCTGACTCCATCGCTTTAAAATACTCGATAAATGTGGCGTAGCCCTTCTTCTCGCGGAGCGCGACCATTCGTCTTTTCATTTGTGCCTCTTTGTATAAATTCAAGTCGATTCCAGACTTTAAATAAAACTTTTTTACGAAGATCGCATAATCATTTATCACCAGTTCTAACCTCAATTCTTTCTCTTATCCTAGATCATGTCGTGTCCGAACATACGAAAGCGCTTTAATGCAAATAGAAAAAGGGACAGGAGGCCCCGTCCCTTTTATCGTCATCAAACGTGTGATGTTTCAGTGGCGAACCAGAGCGATAATTCTCTCTCGGCACTTTCCACGCTGTCTGAACCATGGATGACGTTTTGTGACATTGTCGAGGCCAAGTCGCCACGAATCGTTCCCGGCTGCGCGTCGAGTGGGTTCGTCTTGCCAATCATCAACCGAGACACGGCGACGACGTTCTCGCCTTCCCACTCCATCGCGACGACCGGACCTGACGTCAAGAATGCGACGAGTTCTCCAAAGAACGGTTTTTCCTTATGTTCCGCATAGTGCGATTCTGCAACCTCAACTGACGGCGTCAGCATTTCGAGACGGTTCAACGTGTACCCTTTGTTCTCGAAACGTGTGATGATTTCCCCAATCAAACCACGCTTCACCCCGTCAGGTTTTACCATTAAAAATGTCTTTTCCATACCCCTAGTCCCCCTAAATCAATATGTGTACCATGTACTTTATCAGTTTACACGGTCATCTTCATTTTTGAAAGGGTTTACAAGGTGTGAACTACCATTTTCGTTTGCCGATATATTCGGCAATCTCAATCAACGACCGTTTGTCTTGAATATCCGGCAGTGAATCGAGTCGCTGAATCGCTCGGTTCACGTAACGGTCGATCGTGCGTTGACTTCGTTCAAGCGTTCCGTTCCGTTGCACTTCGCGGACGAGCGTCCGGGTCATCTCATCGTTCGAGGCGTTCGTGACTTGCTGCAACCGCTCATAAAACACAGGATCTTCTGATGAATAGAAGAGCGGCAATGTTTTATGCCCATGCTTCAAATCTTCACCGACGGGCTTACCGAGTTGAAAACTCTTCGCCGTGAAATCGAGCAAATCATCCGTCATCTGAAACGCCATCCCGATATCGTAGCCGAACAACCGAAGTTGTTTGACGACGTCAGGTGACGCCCCGGAGACGACGGCCCCGGCCGCGCAACTCGTCTCGATCAAGAGTGCCGTCTTCCGGGCGATCCGGTCCAAGTACCGCTTCGGGGATTGCGCCCAGTCATATTGGTCTTGAATTTGATTGATCTCGCCGATACAGATCAGTTCCATCGTCTCCGCCATGATTTGCATCACTTCCGGGGAATCGACTTCGGACACGAGCCGAATCGCTTCCCCGAACAACGTATTACCGGTATACATGGCGACGCTCTCGTTATAACGTTCCATCACGGTCGGTTTTCCGCGGCGCAGCGTCGCGTCATCGATCACATCATCGTGAACGAGCGACGCCATATGAATCAGCTCGAGGCTGGCCGCAACTTTCGTCAGACGGATATCATTCCCAGTCCCAAATCCGGCACTGAGCAATACGAACGCCGGACGGATCCGCTTCCCCCCGGCATCTAACAGTTGTTTCGATGCGGCTTCGATCACCGGATGCTCCGTGTGGACCCGCGTCGACAAAAACCGATCAATCTGTTCGATTTCTCGGTTCATGTGGCGATAAAGTCGCTTTAAAGACATCGTTCACCACTTCTTTCCTAGGTGCATGGCGCACGCACCACCGGAAAACGCCTTGACTTCGACTTGCTCGAACCCGGCTTCTTCAAACATGCGCTTTAACGTCAACCGGTCGGGGAACTGATCCGTCGATTCTTGCAGCCACTTGTATTGATCATACGACCCGGCAAACACTTTGCCGAATAGCGGCATGACTGAACCAAAGTAAAATTTATAGAGCCCGCTGAATAGTGGTGCCGTCGGTTGGCTCGTCTCGAGACAGACCACGGTCCCGCCCGGTTTTAAGACGCGATGCATCTCCCGGAGGACCGTCATATAATCCGGTACGTTCCGAAGACCAAATCCGATCGTCACATAGTCGAATGAATGATCTCCGAACGGCAACTCCATCGCGTTCCCGTGAATGAGTTCGATCATCGGATAATCAGCCACTTTCTCGTGTCCGACAGCGAGCATATTTTCAGAAAAATCGAGTCCTTTGACGACCCCGGTGTTTCCGGCCGCCTCGGCGAGTTGAATCGTCCAATCGGCCGTCCCGCAGCAAACGTCCAAACATTTTGCGCCGGGGAACACTTGCATGCGCCGCATTGTCGCTCTGCGCCACCATTTATGCAGACGGAAACTGATGATCGAGTTCATCGTATCGTAGCTTGGCGAGATCGTTTGAAATACTTCATATACTTTTTGCTCTTTCTCTTTCGGTTGCAACACGTAACACCCTTTCCGTTCTAAGCGACAGCATGCTCGAGTAGTGTCGATAGCTGTTCTCTTTTTTCTTGGCGCAGTTCTGTTGCCTTCTGTTCGATGATTTCTTTCCCGTACGATGTCAAATAAGATTGACCTAGCAGTTCGGAAAACGTTTTGATTAATCCGAAGTTCGCTTCCATCCACGTCACAACAGCGACGTCCGTCCCCAAGGCGAGTGTGCACTTCGCACCGTTCACAAGCTGCACGGTTCGACCGAAACGGTTGCTATAGTCCGCTGGAAACATCGCCAATATTTTATAAAATTGAGCCGAGGCGTAATCTCCGGCGAGCACTTTAAGTTGCCGTTCAAGGGACCCGTTCGGGCACTCCTTCACTTGATCGTGCAGCTCGAGTGCTTGATGGGCAAAATAAGTCGCGAGCACGAGCTGTCGATGTTGATGCGATTCGAGTTCAATCATGTCGATCATCCAACGAAGTAAAGGCATGTCGACTGCGGGTACAATCTCGTGTCTCGTCAAATACGGATGAGTCATACGTTGTTCGATTTGACGAGCAAGGTCGGTGACAACGCTTTCGTTTGTCAACTGTTCCATGCTATCCCCCCTCGTCCTCTTCGTTGTCATTCTGACATAGTATAGCACATTTTTGTCACATTCACGCCATGTGAACTTGCTTTCAACTACAAAAAAAGCCGCCTCTCGGCGACTTATGTATTGCTCATTATTTGACCGCATCTTTAAGCGCTTTACCTGCTTTGAAGGCAGGAACTTTGCTTGCAGGGATTTCGATATCTTCTTTCGTACGTGGGTTGCGACCTTTACGGGCAGCACGTTCACGAACTTCAAAAGTACCAAAACCGATCAATTGAATTTTCTCACCGCTTTGGAGTGCTTCAGTGATTGATTCAAACGTTGCTTCTACGATTTTCGTTGCGTCTTTTTTAGACACATCTGCTTTCTCGACAACTGCGTTGATCAATTCAGTTTTGTTCATCACGATTCACCTCCTCTCACAGAGAGTTTACGGGATTAATCATATCGTACAAACGTTGATATGACAACATTTTTTAAGCGAAAAGGTCATAAGCGGACACCTTGCTCGACTCAATTGTTTAAAAAATCGACCTCACCTTGGTCATTAATCGTATACCCTTGCGAATAAGCCGGAGCGAACGGTGAGTCATCGTAGAGCAAATAACGAATATCCTCTCCTACTTTCGGCTCGGCATCCGTGTTCTCGAGCACGGCTTCGATGTCAGCCCGGTAATCGACGAACAATTGACCAGTCCCATCCACATAGATCGGCAACTCGTTTTCCGTGTATGGGCTCGGGATGAACGGTTCTTCGGAGACGAAAACGAGGTCGTAATCGATCGTAAACTGATTCTTGCCGAGCGAACCTTTGAACGGATATTTCCCTTCTTTGACTCGGAACGAGTTGATATTCGTCTGCAGTTGTTGGAGGCGCTCGGTCACCCGCAAGTCAATCAGTTTGACCGTCGGCTCTGTCTCGGCGTCGACAAGGACGTATAAGAACAAGCCGCCCCCTTCGAAGCTGTTTGCCGGCGGATCTGCCAAATAACCAGGGACGAGGCGGCTAAACTCGATCGGGTAACGTTCCATCAGCGGCGTCTCGGCCGGCTTTGTTTTGATCGGTAAGACACCGGTCGTCTCTTTGAACGAGTCGACCGCCGTCTGGACCGATTGCAACTGGTCCTCATAAGGCACGTTGTCGACCCGATTTGTTTCCGGGAACATACATCCGGCGAGCAGCGTCGCCGCCGCCAAACTGACGGCTAAAAACATTCGTTTCACGGTTTACCCTCCTGTCGGTCCAGAAGCGACCACATAAATCATAATGATCGTTCCGAATAGAAAAATCACGAATGCGACGACTCGAATGAGCACCGCAAACCAGCCTGAAAGTTTCGTGTGGCTGACTGCCACCATGAGCGCAGCGACGGCAAACGCCCCAATCCCCGCAAATGAAATCCACATCTTGATGAGTGACGGTGTCACGTCTATCCCCTCGACTTTCTCTATAAATCTTACTCCGTAATTTAGTGTAGCAAAAAAAACAAAGGAACTGAACGAAAACGTCAGTTCCTTTGCTGTTATCCGCCCTCGAAATGGAAAACTTCTTCCATTTCATGTTTTTGTGGGCGTCTCATCAACTTTTTCACTTCATCATGCGGACTTTTTCCTTCGAATAGCACGTTGTAGAGCGCTTCCGTGATCGGCATGTCGACGCCGGCTTCGCGGGCAAGTGTATGCGCCGCTTCACAGGCACGCACACCTTCGACGACCATACCCATCTGATCGAGTACGTCTTCAAGCTTCTCCCCACGTCCGATGGCGTTACCAGCTCGCCAGTTTCGGCTGTGCTGTGACGTCGCGGTCACGATCAGATCACCGATCCCGGTCAAGCCCGAGAACGAGGCCGGGTTGGCGCCGAGTTTGACACCGAGCCGAGCGATCTCGACGATGCCGCGCGTCATGAGGGCAGCTTTCGCATTGTCGCCGTATCCGAGCCCGTCCGTCATCCCGGCGGCAAGGGCGATAATGTTTTTAAGCGCGCCCCCGTATTCCGCTCCGATGACGTCAGAGTTCAAATAGACCCGGAACTGATCATTTGTGAGCAGTTCTTGAATCTCATCAGCGACAAATAAATCCTCACACGCGATCGTGATCGTCGTCGGTTTGCGGACGGCCACTTCCTCGGCGTGGGTCGGGCCTGTCAATACACCGATGGCTCGACGTTTTGACGGATCGATCTCTTCAGCGATGATCTCAGACAACCGCTTATGCGTCTTCGGTTCGATCCCTTTTGCGGCATGAACGATCGTGACCGGTTCCGTGAGCAAATCGTTCACTTCACGGGAAACCGGACGAATCGCCGAGCTCGGGACGACGAGGAAAATGATCGAGCAATTTAGAACCGCCTCTTTCAAATCGGTCGTTGCCCGGATCGACGCCGGAAGCGGCACATCTTTCAAGTAAGTCGAATTCGTATGCGACGTGTTGATCTCATGGACGTGATCTTCCTCACGTCCGTAGAGCACGACGTCGTGTCCATTGTCAGCGAGGACGAGCGATAATGCCGTTCCCCAGCTTCCTGCACCAATGACAGCTACTTTTGCCATGTGAGGCACCCCCATTACTAGTTTTTCTGACGAGCCACGATGTGAATCGGTGTACCAGTAAAGTCAAATGCGCGGCGAATCTGGTTATCTAGATAACGTTTGTACGAGAAGTGAAGCAACTCGGGATCGTTGACGAACAACACGAACGTCGGTGGCTCGATCGCCACTTGCGTCGCATAGTTGATCTTGAGTCGTTGTCCTTTGTCCGTTGGTGTCGGGTTCATCGCGACCGCGTCGACGATGACATCGTTCAACACGCTCGTCGAAATACGCTGACGGTGCGATTCGGCAACTTGATTGATGACAGGAAGAAGCGTTTGCAACCGCTTCGACGTGAGTGCCGATAAGAATACGATTGGCGCGTAGTCGAGGAATAGGAATTCCTTGCGGATCTTCTCTTCCATCTTCTTCATCGTCTTGTCGTCTTTCTCGACAGCGTCCCATTTGTTGACGACGAGCACGATCGCTTTCCCTGCTTCGTGGGCAAGTCCTGCGACGCGTTTGTCTTGCTCGATGATGCCTTCTTCGCCGTCGATGACGACGAGGACGACGTTCGAGCGTTCAATCGCCTTTTGGGCACGCATGACACTATAACGTTCTGTCGATTCGTACACTTTGCCGCGCTTACGCATACCGGCCGTATCGATGATGACGTACTCTTGGCCGTCACGTGTGAACGGTGTATCGATCGCATCGCGCGTCGTTCCGGCGATCGCCGAGACGATAACACGTTCTTCACCGAGAATAGCGTTCGTCAAACTCGATTTCCCGACGTTCGGGCGTCCGATGAGCGAGAACTGAATGACATCTTCGTTGTATTCGTAATCGTCTTTGTCCGGCGCGAGTTCGAGGACACGATCTAACAGATCGCCAAGACCGAGTCCGTGTGTTCCCGAAATCGGGAACGGGTCGCCAAACCCGAGCGAGTAGAACTCATACATGAGTTCACGCATCTCGAAGTTATCGACTTTGTTGACGGCAAGCACGATCGGCTTGTTCGAACGGAACAACAAGTTCGCGACTTCTTCATCCGCTGCCGTGATTCCTTCACGACCGTTTACCATGAAGACGATGACGTCCGCCTCATCGATCGCGAGTTCGGCTTGATGACGCATCTGAACGAGAAGCGGCTCATCGCCGACCTCGATCCCGCCTGTGTCGATCAAATGAAACTTTCGGTTCAACCACTCACCCGTACCGTAAATACGGTCGCGTGTAACTCCCGGTTTATCATCGACGATCGATACGCGATCACCGATGATCCGGTTGAAAATCGTGGATTTCCCAATATTCGGGCGGCCTACGATGGCCACTGCTGGAATTCCCATATAAACACCTCTTTAACTTTCATTCAAAAAATTATCGTTCTTATTTGCAACTGTACAATTATAGCACAGTCGAATATTAGTGACCATACAAAAAGAAGCGGGAGTATGACTCCCGCTTGAACGACCGTCTTATTTAGAATCGTCCGAGGCGTTTTCACCTGTCAGTTCAGATACAGAGAATCCGCCTTGATCGCTATATTCGTCAAGCAGCGACTGCTCTTCATCATCGCGTGAACCGTCTTCTGATTCGAGGGCACGCATCGACAATGAGATTTTCTTCTCATCGAGATGGACGTCAAGCACTTTCACTTTCACTTCTTGTCCTTCAGACAAGACTTCAGATGGCGTCGCGATGTGTCGGTTCGCAATCTGAGAAATGTGGAGTAACCCTTCGACTTGCGGGGCGACTTCGACGAACGCACCAAACGTGACGATACGTTTGACTTTCCCCGCGATCACGTCCCCAGGTTGAATCTTGCCTTCAACCGATTCCCACGGTCCCGGTTGCGTCTCTTTGATCGACAATTTCACTTTTTCATTGTCGAGGTCAAGACCAAGTACTTTCACTTTCACTTTGTCACCTTCTGTGACGACATCACTCGGTTTTTCAACACGACTATGAGCCATCTCAGAAATATGGACGAGACCGTCGACGCCGCCGATATCGACGAACGCACCAAAGTCAGTTAGACGTTGGACGGTTCCTTCGATAATTTGACCGACCTCGAGCGATTCAAGCGTTTCCGCCTTCTTCGCACTCATCTCTGCCTCTGCCACCGCTTTATGCGACAAGATGACGCGATTTTTTTCGCGGTCCATCTCGACGACTTTAACCGTAATCGGCTTATGCAAGTATGATGAGAAATCTTCGACGAAGTGGTTTTCTACGAGTGAAGCCGGAATAAAGCCGCGGATGCCGATATCGACGACAAGACCGCCTTTGACCTTATCTTTCACCATGACTTCAAATACTTCGCCCGATTCGAATTTTTCAACGATTTGATCCCAAGCTGCCTCGGCATCTACGTCTTTCTTCGATACGACAACCTCTTCATCCGTGACCTTTTTCACTTTGACACGGATTTCGTCGTTGACATGGAGTGATTCGTTTAAATCGTCTAAATGCATGCTTGATACTTCGCTGATTGGCAAAATCGCCTCGGTTTTGTAACCGATATCAATTAACGCTTGCTTGTCCTCGATTTTGACGACGATACCGGTCACGATTTGACCTCGATTAATTTCAAAATCAGGCATATCTTTCATTTCTTCGACCATTCCAACACTACCCCCTCACGATGAGTACAAAAAGGAGCGCCCTAAGGCGCTTAACACCTAGTATAAACTTCTTATAATTCGACAGATTTGTCAAGGTGTTATCAGGTTTGTTCCTCTCATTGCAACAGATTAAACCTGAAATTAGCGAACGTTCTGTGAATGGGTCATGTACAGTTCGGCGATTGTCGCCATGATCAAATCGGCGGCGTCTTGGGCACTCGCTTTGTCCGCTTTCAGTTGCGAGAAGTCGATCGGCTTGCCGATGACGACCTTCAACTTCGAACGGAACTTGTATTTACCGATGATCGCGATCGGAAGGACGGAAGCGTTTGAACGGAGGGCAAAAAAACCGACACCCGCCTGCGCCTTACCGAGCGATCCGTCTTTCGAACGGGTCCCTTCCGGAAAGATCGAGATGACCTCGTCCTCTTTCAACTTCTGAAGAACAGTACGCAGCGCTTGACGGTCTCCTTCCCCGCGTGACACCGGGATTTGCCCGGAGCGTGTCAAAATCCGTTTTAAAACCGGGACATCGAACAGCTCTTTTTTTGCAAAAAAACGAATTGGCCGTTGCTTCGGCATGGCACTGGCCAACAAGACGGGGTCCCAGTTCGACTGGTGGTTCGAACAGACGATGATCGAGCCGTCCTCAGGTACATTCTCACGACCGACATATTCGACGCGGAAGCTGAGCAGACGCATGATTCGAACGACGCCGACCGTTAACCGATACATCCCGAACGGACCGTTGTTGAGCGGCTTCATCGTCCAACCACCTGTTCCATGAGCTGTTCAACAGCCGTGACGACACCATCGATCGACAAATGGGTCGTATCGAGGAAGTGGGCGTCATCCGCTTGACGGAGTGGAGCGACGACGCGCTCTGAGTCCCGCTTATCACGCAAGGCGATCTCTTGTTTCAATTGTTCAAAATCGCTCGGAAGACCTTTTGACACGTTCTCCTCGTGGCGACGACGGGCACGTTCCTCGACGGTCGCGGTCATGAACACTTTCAAGTCTGCCTCAGGCAATACGTGCGTCCCGATGTCACGACCGTCCATGACGATGCCGCCGTCCCGAGCCAAGTCCCGTTGTAAATCCATAAGTGCGTCCCGGACCTCAGGCTGTCTTGCGACAAAACTGACGTTGTTCGTCACTTCACTCGTCCGAATGACTTCGGTCACTTCCTCGTCACCGTCAAACACGCGTTGCCCGCTCTCGCTCGGGACGAGACGTAACTCCATCTTGCCGATCATCTCAGCGAGGGCGGGGCCGTCTTCTAATCCGACGTGTTGCTCGAGCGCGCGATATGTGACAGCCCGGTAGATTGCCCCGGTATCGATATACACGTAACCTAACTTTTTAGCGAGCGTTTTAGCGATCGTGCTCTTGCCGGCTCCTGCCGGCCCATCTAATGCGATTTGTAGCGGTTTAGTCATAAAAATTGGGTATCGGCTCATTCCGATACCCACCTCCTCTCGGTCGTTTGTTCCGAGAACATCATACCAGTTTTTTAACGTGAAGAAAATACGGAGCCGGTCCGTTTTCTGGCTTCGAGCTGGGCCCGGAAACAATAACGTAAAATCGTCTCCTGATCACGAGGCGTCAAATCCTCAAAACAAAGTGACAGCTCGTGCTTAACGGCCTGCTCTTGAACCCGGACGAGACGGCTCTTGACGCGGAACGTCTGGGGCGTCCCTCGCTCGTCCTCGATCCGGAATACGACGATGACCGACTCATCGACGTCGACCGGCGAACGGTTCGCCACGACACGCATCCCGCCGGCCGACACGTCTAGTGACGTCGTCTCGAATGACGGAAACGCTTCGCCGTCTGCCGCGAGCACCGTCACGTTGATCATCTCGGGCACGCGCAAGTACTCGCGACGTTGGACGCGCTTGATTTTTTTCTCATCCGGCAAGTTAAACGCATAGCGAAGCGTCAGCTGGGCGTCACTGATCCGTTTCGTGACGACTGAATCGAAAGCGTACAGTTGATCTTCGCCTTTGAAAAAGTACAAACGCATCGGTTCATCCTCATGCAAAAAAAACGTCTTTAGCGTCGCAATCTCGCTCGGAGATTCGATCCAGACGACACCGCCGTTAATGGCAGCGATTTTCGTCTTCCCTTCGTTTCTCCCTTCAACTTCAACTCGTAACTCTTGACCAACTTTTAACATGAACCCGTTCCCCTTTTATCTATTTGTATTGACGACGATTTGATCGATTTGCAGTGCGGACGAGCAAGAGCGCGACCATCCATAGAATGACGATATAGAGCACGGCCGGCACCTTATTCGTCGATTCAACGAGTAAAATATAGTCAAACATTCCGTGTAGCAACGTTGCCGACATGACAGCGGTGAACAGCCAAAACCGTTCATGCGCGGAGTGTTTGGCCCGACCGAGACAAAAGCCCATCGCCACGGCGAAGAGCGCATGGCCGCTCACCGGCAAGACGGCTCGCCAAATCGCAATCTCGAGCGAGTCATAAACCCACAAGTATAGAAAATTCTCCAACGTGGCAAAGCCGAGTGAACAGGCGACCGCATAGAGAATCCCGTCGTAGTAATCATCAAAAACTTTATGTATGTATATTGTATAATAGATCATGAACCATTTAAAAAATTCTTCTAATAGAGCGGTGGCGACGAACGCTTGCCAAAACGGGCCGACAAGGACCCCTTCTTCCACAAACGCATATTGGACGAACATGATCGGAAAGACAAGAATGGCACCGGCGACAAACGAACGAATCACATAGCCGAGCGGTTCCGCTTCCAACTCATGCCGTAAATAGAAGTAGGAAAGAAGGGCGAATCCTGGCGCAACCGCAGACAAGGCGATTGCAATCATGATGCATCTCTCCTTTCTATCGTTAAGCATACACTGAATAAGCCGAAAGAAAAAGTAGCTAACGCCTAGAAAATGGAAGAAAAGGACAAAAAAAGTTGGAGGTCGACTATGAATCATCTATTACTCATCCATACCGGCGGCACGATCGCGATGTCGCAGACCGGTTCGGGCCACGTCTCACCAAGTGAGGTCAATCCGATTGACGCGACGTTGCCGAAAGCGACCGACATCGCAAAAATTACGACGAAGCACTTCTCAAACATTCCGTCTCCTCATATGACGCCCGAGAAGATGCTCGAGCTCGCCCAGTTCATCGCGCAGCAGTTGACGCAAGACACGTACGACGGCGTCGTCATCACCCACGGGACCGACACGCTCGAGGAGACGGCGTACTTCCTGCAGATCACGCTCGGTGCCCCCGTACCGATCGTCTTGACAGGGGCGATGCGCTCTTCGAACGAGATCGGGTCGGACGGCGAGTTCAATCTCATCACGGCGCTCCGGGTCGCAAGGAGCGAAGCCGCACGTGGCAAAGGGGTGCTCGTCGTCTTCAACGGCGAAATCCACTCGGCGTTCAACGTCACGAAGACGCACACTTCTTCCGTCGACACGTTCAAATCGGTCCACTTCGGAAACGTCGGGATGGTGACGAAGGACCACGTCCTCATCTACAGCCAACCGACAACGAGACAGCCGAAGATGATTCCAGCGATCACGAAACGGGTCGCCGTGTTGAAAGTTGTCGCCGGCATGGAACCTGACTTGCTAGAAGCCGTGCTCGACCTCGGCTACGACGGGCTCGTCCTCGAAGTGCTCGGTCAAGGAAACGTTCCACCGTCGATCGTCCCGGCACTCGAACGACTCGTCGACCACATCCCGGTCGTCATCGTCAGCCGCTGTTTTAACGGTATCGTTCAAGACGTGTACGGGTATGAGGGCGGCGGTAAACAACTGAAAGAGATGGGCATCATCTTCTCGAACGGTCTCAATTCGCAAAAAGCACGGCTCCGCCTTCTCGTCGAGCTCGAATCAGGCTCATCGCAACCGGTCATGGAACACAGCTTCAGCTTCCAGCAGTGACTTGCCATCTCAGCTTTCGTTCCATACAATGAGGGATGAGGTGATTTCATTGGACAAACACGCGATCATTGTCGGCGCCGGCCCGTGCGGCCTGTCGGCGGCAATCGAATTAGAACGGGTCGGTATCTCGTGCACGATCATCGAACGAGGCAACATCGTCGATGCGATTTACCGCTATCCGACCCATCAGACGTTTTTCTCATCAGCCACTTTGCTTGAAATCGGGGATATCCCGTTCATCTGTAAAGACTTAAAACCACATCGCCAAGACGCGCTCGTCTATTATCGTGAAGTCGTGAGCCGGACCGGGCTTGTCGTCAAACCGTTCGAGACGGTCGAATCGGTCGACCGTCGTGCCGACAAATTCATCGTCCGGTCCCGTCACGACCGCCACGGCGTCACAGAACGCCTTGCCGACTTCGTCGTTCTCGCGACCGGGTACTACGGACGGCCCCGCAAGTTAGACGTCCCGGGAGAAGAACTTCCGCACGTGACCCATTATTTCAAAGAAGCACATCCGTTTTATCGGCAACACGTCACCGTCATCGGCGGAAAGAACTCGGCGGTCGATGCGGCCATCGAACTCGAGAAAGCCGGGGCATACGTCACGGTGCTCTACCGCGGTGACGGCTATAGCCCATCGGTCAAACCATGGGTACTACCCGCTTTCGACTCCCTCGTTCGTCATGAAAAAGTACGTCTTGAGCTCGAGGCCGAGATCATTCGCATCGAACAGGACCATGTCGTCTATCGACAACATGGCGAAGAGAAACGGGTCGCAACGGACCACGTCCTCGCCATGACCGGTTACTTGCCTGACCACGGGCTGTTCTCGGCAGCCGGTGTGCTCGTCGACGACGAGACCGGCATCCCGCAGTTTGATGAGGCGACGTATGAGACAAACGTCGATAACCTGTTCATCGCCGGCGTCGTCGCGGCCGGGAACGATGCCAACAAAATCTTCATCGAAAACGGCCGTTTTCACGGCCAAGCGATCGCCGAAGCGCTTCGGGAGCGCATCGGTGTGACATCGTCATAAACTTGTTCAACTAAAATGAGGAAGGACCCGACTGCGGGTCCTTCCTCATTTTGCGATGTTCATCGGCAAGTCGCTATCACACCCAGCCACGGAAGCGTGAGGCCTCCGCCATTTTACGGACACCGACCATATAGGCAGCGAGACGCATGTCGACTTTCCGGGCTGATGACGTGTTGTATACCGTATTGAACGAATGGACGAGCACTTTTTCAAGCTTCGTTTCGACTTCTTCTTCCGTCCAGTAATAACCTTGATTGTTTTGGACCCATTCGAAGTAAGAGACTGTCACGCCACCGCTTGAAGCGAGGACGTCAGGGACGAGCAAGATGCCGCGTTCTGTCAAAATACGCGTCGCTTCGTTCGTCGTCGGTCCGTTCGCCGCCTCGACGATGATCGACGCTTTGATGTTATCGGCGTTATCTTCAGTGATCTGGTTCTCGATCGCGGCCGGGACTAAAATGTCACAGTCGAGCTCGAGCATCTCTTTGTTCGAAATCGTGTTTTTGAACAGTGTCGAGATCGTCCCGAACGAGTCGCGTCGATCGAGCAAATACGGGATGTCAAGTCCGTTCTCATCATAGATCGCGCCATACGCGTCACTGACAGCGATGACTTTCGCTCCCACGTCGTGCATGAACTTCGATAAGAAGCTGCCGGCGTTTCCAAATCCTTGGACGACGACGCGCGCGCCTTTCAACTCGATCCCACGGCGAAGCGACGCCTCCCGGATCATGATGGCGACACCTTTTGCCGTCGCCGTCTCGCGACCGTGTGAACCACCGAGCACGAGCGGCTTACCGGTGATGAAGCCCGGTGAGTTGAATTCATCGATACGGCTGTACTCATCCATCATCCATGCCATGATCTGCGAGTTCGTAAACACGTCAGGCGCCGGGATATCTTTGGTCGGACCTACGATTTGGCTGATCGCCCGGACGTAGCCGCGGCTCAACCGTTCGATTTCACGGAAACTCATCTCACGCGGATCGCAAACGATGCCCCCTTTACCGCCACCGTAAGGAAGGTCGACGATACCGGCCTTCAGGCTCATCCATATCGACAGCGCCTTGACTTCTACTTCCGTCACGCTCGGGTGGAAGCGAATCCCACCTTTCGTCGGGCCGACAGCATCGTTATGTTGCGCCCGATAGCCAGTGAAGATCTTCGTCGAACCGTCGTCCATGCGGACAGGGATACGCACGGTCAACATCCGAAGCGGCTCTTTCAACAGCTCGTACATCTCTTCTGGATAACCGAGTTTCTCGAGCGCCTCGTGGACAACTTCCTGTGTCGATTCAAGGATGTTTTTTCGTTTTTGATGACCTTTTTCTTGATCCGTAATCATGAAGGTTTCCTCCCCTAAATTGTCAATTCTCCCCCAAGAATCAACCTCGTATTCGTTTAAAAGTATAGCCGATAAGCAAGCATTTTGAAAGGGTTTTACAAAAATAATGAAAGCGTTTTCTAAAAAGCGGAGAAGGGGAATCCCTTCTTATTTTTCTAAGGCGAGCGCGATGAAACGCTCTAGCAATTCACCGTAAGAAATACCGGCGACGTTCGCACTGTCCGGGAACAGACTGAGCGGCGTCATCCCCGGGAGCGTGTTCGTCTCGAGGATGTAGGCCAATCCTTGCTCCGACACTAAGAAATCAGAACGTGAATAGCCGCTGCAGCCGAGGGCACGGTGCGCCTCAATCGCGGCCGCTTGCACTTCTTTCGTCAACGCCTCCGGCAACTCCGCCGGACAGACGTGAATCGACCCGCCTTCCGAATACTTAGACTCGTAGTCGTAAAATTCATTCTTCGGGATGATCTCGATGACCGGGAGGGCGTGCTCGTTCCCACGGTTGCCGAGCACCGGAACGGTCAGCTCACGACCTTTGATGTACTGTTCGACCAACACGGCCGTATCACATTGGAACGCCTTGGCGATGCCCGCGCGTAGCATCGACTCGTCGGTCGCGATCGTCAGTCCGTTCGAAGAGCCTTCTTGCGCCGGTTTGACGACGCAAGGAAACTCGCCGCCCCATTCGGCCACTTTCAAATCGAGGTCATCCCCTGCTTGGACGAGGACGTCACGGGCGACACGAATACCTGAAGCGGCGAAAATGATTTTCGCGCGTGCCTTGTCCATCGCGAGAGCCGAAGCCAAGACGCCCGACCCTGTATAAGGGAGCTGCGCCATCTCGAGGAGCGACTGGACGCGACCGTCTTCTCCATACTTGCCGTGCAGGGCACTGACGACGACGTCTGCTTGAAGCGTCAATAACTCTTCAGCCCGATCCGGGTGAAAATCGATGGCCACGACTTCATGACCCCGTGCCTCTAACGCTTCGATCATACCTTTACCACTCGTAAGCGACACTTCACGCTCACCCGATACTCCACCATATAAAACAGCGACTTTCATCATATCTCTCCTTCAGCTAACTTCTCAAAAATTCAAGTTTTATCATACCATGTGTCAGCTGAAAACAATAGAAACAGAATAGTAAAAAAGCCGTACTTACGCGAACGTATCGTACAGCTGTTTCACTGCTTGTTCAGTTTGGATGGTCTTCCCGTACTCCATCATGAGATACGGGCTGACGGTCGTCGTCTTGCCATATTCAGACAGGATGGCGGCGAGCCGTTCCTCGACTTGCGGTTTGAGAACTTCTACAAAATGTAAGTAGTAGCGGCCGTCATAATGATAGAGTGCCCCACCTTGGTCGGTATCTTGCATATGCGGAAACGCACAAATCGACGCATTGATCACGTCTTCAATATCGTCAAACTGATAAATCAAATGGTGGATCACATCGATCGTCAAGCGAATCTCGACTTGTTCTTGATCCGACTCCGCGACGACCGCATCGACTTTTTGAACATCGATGACGAGTCCATCGCGTGGAAACATCGTCACATTCAAGTCGACAGCACCTTGCGGCATGAACCCATATTCGGCCTCGGCCGTTTCAAGCAATTCCCGCCATAGTTCTTGACCGCTCTCTCCGACAATCGTATCGATAGCGATCCCTCGAATCGATAAGTCGCTCGCAGTCAAGTATACCCTCAAATGTTCTTTTGTCTGTTTTTCAAATCTCAAACGAAAACCTCCAAAGAAAAATCATTCTACTTAATAAGCTACTCCCGTTTTGTCGACCTGTCAAATGGTTGACAACCACTCGTTCCAAGCTTCGGGCGTATCTCCTAGAAACGCTCCTTCAAATTGCGACGCTTGTTGACTGACGGCGTATCCACCCGCACCGATGACGAGGTCTGGATGCTCCGCTTGAATGTAACGCATCGCTTCTTGAAGATTGGCAATGTGCTCAGTCAACGTACATGAAAAGATTAAACATTTCGCGTCGATATCATGGAGCGCCATGCTCAAATCCTCTTTCGGGAACCCCGATCCGAGGAAAATGACGTCAAAGCCGTATTGTCTTAAATAGAGTGTCACGAACAAAAGGCCGATTTCATGCATCTCACCCGGGGCGCAGACGCAAATGATCCGGGGCAAAAATGGATTCATCGGCATTTGAAGAGACAACGTCGACAAGCGGGCTCGGAAAAAGGACGTCGCAAAGTGTTCGTGCGCGATCGTGACCTTCCCATTTTCCCAGCGCGTGCCGATATCCATCAGCAACGGGCTAATGATATCTTTCGTCACTTTTTCAAAACTGAACGTGTTGAAGGCACGGTTCATCAAATCGTGCGCTTTCCGTTCATCAAATTTGAGCAGCGCGTCCATTAATCCATCCTTCAATTCTTCGTCGTAGAGACGAGCAGGCTTCGGCTTCGGTGCCTCGTGAAGTTGCTGAATCGCTTGCGAGACGGTCAACCCTTCGCGTTGTTTTTCAACGACCCATTTGATTTTTTCGACGTCTTGGTCGGAATACAACCGGTGACCCGAATCGGTCCGACTCGGCTCGATAAACTGATAACGACGCTCCCAAGCCCGAATCGTCGTCGGGTTCACACCGGTCAGTGACGCGACCGTCTTGATGGAGTACTTCGGCATAGCAGCCCTCCTCTCCTACAGGTTCTTCCCTTTAAGTATAGACCCATCATTTCAGCTTTACCTGTTTTATTGTGCAAATTTGTGAGAAACAGGTGTGACTTTTCCAATTCAAGTAAACATCGCGAGGATGTTGAAACAAAATAAAAAATACGGCGTCTCCACCGTATCATCAGAAAAATAATGTATGACGTCCTATATATAAAAATGCGAGGATAATCGCAAACATCGTCAAAGTCAGCATCATAGCCAGCGGTCGTTTCAACCAATTATCATTCAATTTTTCTTTCCGCTCGTGCTCTTGCCGTTCCGACCGAGACGGCAACGTGTCCACGACTTTTTCACGAAGAGAATCTGCTTGGTTTCGATGTCGCAACGTGTGCCCTCCTTTACCTTTTTTATCATTTTACTATGATATCAATCAAAGGAAAAGATGCGCGCCAACCGATGTTTCCAATCTGTCACATTTTTAGACACAACTTGAACCGACGGCGGGAATGAAATCTCACCACAGACGTCACAGCAATCGGCTTGTTTGACCGGTTGCTCCGAAAAGTAATTCAGCAAGTAGTCGCGTCGGCACTTCTTGATAAGCGCGTAGTCGATCATTTGACCGAGCTGGCGGTACCGGGCCCGCTTTCTCTCTTTTACCCAATTGACCGCATCGGCAAGCGTGCGTTCGGCGAGCATTTGGTTTAGCAAGCCCCATACCGGATCTTCCTCGTTCATCTTCAACAGCCGCGGTAATTGCGACAAACTCGTGCCGTTGTCCCGTTCTAGATAAGCTATGCGGATGTCTTTATCTTTCGGGTACTGTTGATCGATTAAAAACTGTTGGATCCGTTCATCCCCTTCGGCATACAGTAAGACGGCAAACGCCGGTTCGCCGTCCCGGCCGGCCCGGCCGATCTCTTGCATATACGCCTCGAGCGTCGCCGGCAGTTGGAAATGGATGACAGAGCGCACGTTATCTTTGTTGACGCCCATCCCGAACGCACTCGTACATACCATGATCGCGACTTCGTCGCGTAAAAACTGCGATTGAACGAGGCGCCGATCCTCGGTCGACATCCCGCCGTGATAAAACAAGGCGTCATCGAGTTGAAGCGCGAGCGCTTCAGCTTCCCGTCGTGTCGCCGTATAGATGACGGCCGGTGTCGGCACTTCTCGAACGAGTTCGATCAGTCGCGGCATCTTTCGTTCCGTCTCGAGCCGTTCGACGATGAGACGGATCTCAGGTCGATTGGCCGAATGGACGAATTGGGACGGCGAGAATAAAGCTAGTTTTTCAATAATGTCCCGTTTCACGTTTTCCGGGGCCGTCGCCGTGACGGCCATGCATTGCGGGCTTCCGAGTTGTTTACGGAGCTCCCCGAGCCGTGCGTATTCCGGCCTGAACTCGTGACCCCATTGCGAGATACAGTGCGCTTCATCGATGACGAGCATTTGAATCGGAGTCCTTGCGAGCGCCCGGGTCACGTGCGGTACGGCAAGCTGTTCGGGAGATAGGTATAAGAACCGATAGCGCTTCAAATGATTCAGTATGTCTTGTTTCTCTTCTAACGTCTCCATCGACGTCAGCCTCGCCACGCCACGCTCGCCGCGCTCCCGAATATGGAGCATTTGGTCTTCGATCAACGACAAGAGCGGCGAGACGATAATCGTCAAGCCTTCGTTCTTTAAATACGACGGGAGTTGGAACGTCAATGATTTCCCGGCACCCGTCGGCATGATCGCCAACACGTCCTGCCCTTCGGCGACCGCTTCGATGACGTCACGCTGTCCGGGACGAAACGTCTCGTGACCGAACACACGCTTCAACGTTTTTTCATACAAATGTCTCACCTCGTTTCAATCTCGCGAACACTAACCGAATTTGGAAGTAACTGAGATTGTCGGTTTTCTCGAAGATCGGCTTTAGCGCCCAGCTGTCTTCTTCCCGTAACCGTTCGACTTCGGCAATCGCGTCGGCTGGCACGAATTGATCGAGCGGGAAGTCGTCCAAATACATCGCCATCTCGACGACGTGGTCTTCGATTGTGCTCGTGCGCAGGCGCCTGATCGATTGTACTTGCGCGAACGTGCGACCGGCCGAAAACAAATCGAACGATTCACGCGCCGATAACGTCATCCGCTCATCCGACAATCCGTGGGCAAACCCTAGTATTTTGGCATCTCGCGGCACAGTCCGTAACAGCGCGTTCCATCCGGCCAAGAAATAAAGCCGTGCCGTCCGAGCATCGACGTCAAGGAGCGTCGCGATCTGTTCATACGTGTATCCCGTCTCGAACGCCCCGGTGAAACGATAGACGACTGCCGTCGCATATGGATCACCGACCGTTTCAAGCGCTGTTTCGAGTTCTTGATGAAACGAGGCGATCAGTTCTTTCCACTCTCGTTCCGTTCGCACGATTTGCTTGACCCACCGCTCGGCCATCCGATCGGCTTGAACCGGATAAAACGTGCGCTCGTGTTCGAGTGACATGAACGTCTGGATAAATAAACTGAGACGTTTCCATGTCATCGTCGTATAGTCCCGGTACTCGCCACCGAGCCGGTCAAACAACTGGCTGACCGCGTCCGGACTAGCGAGCATACTTCCGGCTTCGGTTAACGTGAACGTCGCCCGATTGAGCCAGCCTCTTTTCTCAAACGAGACTAACAGCTTCTCATAATCATATTTCGTATAAGGGAACAGTCCGAAAATCGGTTCAAGGTCATAAAAAAAAGCATCTTGGAGCGTCGTCGCCGAACGTTTTCCGTTTAAAACGTGAAACAGGCTACGTTCGCTGCGCTCCCCTTTTAAGCGTTGAATCGATAGGAGCAACACTCCGTCGGCTAAATGAACCATCCTTCCACCCTCTCTCATTATCACTATCCCTCCAAAACGTTATTCGTTTCCTCATTGAAATATTAGGGTATGTAGACTACAATTACTCATAGTCAGTAGAAAGTCATTTCTATGCAGAGAGACGAAACGTTTGGAGGGTTACAAATGGCAAAATTTACTATCGTTGACAAAGATACATGTATCGCATGTGGTGCTTGCGGAGCAGCTGCTCCCGACATCTTCGACTATGATGACGAAGGTCTCGCCTTCAACTTGATGGACGACAACACAGGCACAGTCGAAGTACCTGACGAACTGTCGGAAGATTTGATGGACGCGTTCGAAGGATGTCCGACCGACTCAATCAAAGTCGCTGACGAATCGTTCGATGGCGACGCACTCAAATACGAATAAGAGAGACATGTGTGTCAAGTTGACACACATGTCTTTTTTTAACGGGCCGCTCTTCTAAACCCTGCCGCCTCGGCCTCTCCTTCCGTACAGAACATTTCCTCCGGGTTCGTGCGTTCATAGCTCGCACCGCCAGGCACGTGATAAATTTTCTCACCTTCCCGATTAATGTTCCCTTTAATGTCACACGCTTCGCTCGGCTCCGATCGAGGTTTCGCCGGTCGCGCCGCTTCATGGTCGAAACCGTTGCCCGTCACGTAGTCCTCGATGCTCCAAATGCCGAGCAGCTCGCGCCGGGCCGCGCGTTCGACATCGCGGAACGCATCGATGTGCTGGGTGTTCGGGGCGTAAACGTACGCGACGCGTGCGAGACCGCGACGCAGCAGCTCTTCATTGAGCATCGCATCATCATACCATACGTAAGCGAGCGTCCGCTGATAGCGGTCGTAGCGCCCGACGTCGTACTCGAGGACGATCGTCTCACCTTCCGGTAACCAACGCGCGACGAACGCCTTCGCGTCCTCACCGAACGGTTGGACCGGCAACGTCGGATGACTCGTCTCAGGCGTGTCGACGAGCAGGAGTCGAATCGACTCGGTCGCACCGCTCTCAAACTCGACTTTAAGCGTATCGCCATCGATGACGCGGTCTAACGTGACTGTCTCCGTCTTGCCGATCGGCGCTTTAACTTTTGTCCCGACGTCCGCTGCCGGGTAATCCGACTCGAGTTCGACGAGCGATTCCGGCGGCTCGATTTGCTCGGCGAACCAGTCATCGACCGAGCAACCGGCTAACGAAACGCTCAGC
Organism: Exiguobacterium aurantiacum; assembly: GCF_001766415.1. Taxonomy (GTDB): domain Bacteria; phylum Bacillota; class Bacilli; order Exiguobacteriales; family Exiguobacteriaceae; genus Exiguobacterium; species Exiguobacterium aurantiacum_A. The sequence goes on from NZ_MKXO01000001.1 coordinate 619,977, forward strand.
ACGAGAACGAGCAGTAGTTGCCACCATTGTTTCAATTGTCTCACCTCTACACCAGTATAACAAAAAAGGTTGTTTGACTTAAGCGTCAAACAACCTTGGCAAAACGAGACATATGTCCTTTCCCTCGTCAGCGTTTCCCTTTAATATACGGGATACCAACTGATCTCGGAGCGTCCGCTCGTCCGACGACACCTGCTAGGGCGAGGATCGTCAACGCGTACGGCGCGATCAAGAGCAATACTTGCGGTACGTTATTGATGACCGGCAAGTTACTGCCGATGATCGATAGCGCTTGGGCGAACCCGAAGAATAAACCAGCGCCTAGGGCACCGAGCGGGTTCCATTTTCCGAAGATCATCGCGGCAATGGCGAGGAAACCTTGTCCGACGATCGTCGTCCCACTGAAGTTGGTCGTAACCGTGACGGCATAGACCGCACCAGCCAAACCACCGAACGCACCTGAGAGCATGACGCCCATGAAGCGCATCTTCGTGACGTTGATCCCCATCGTGTCCGCCGCCATCGGATGCTCACCGACCGAACGAAGGCGAAGACCGAACGGCGTCTTGAAGATGACGAACCAGACGACGAACGCGAGGATGATCGCGATGAACGACGTGTATTGGACGTTGATGAAGAACATGCGGAGCACCGGGATGTCCGACAGAATCGGCACGTTCTCTTTGGCGATCCGATATTCGATGAAATCGGTCTGTCCTTTATTGTAAAGAACCCGAACGACGAAGATGGCGAGCCCGACGGCAAGCATGTTGATTGCGACACCGAGAACGGTTTGGTCAGCCCGCCAGAGGATGGCAGGAACGGCCAAGAATAGCGAGAACAGCGCGCCGACGACCATGGCGATCAACAGTGAGAGCCACGGGCTGAGCCCGCCAAATCCCATATCGGTCAGTGTGAGCGTGACGATGATCCCCGTCGCCGCACCGATGACCATGATGCCTTCTAGAGCGATGTTGACGACACCCGAACGTTCACTGAAAATGCCGCCGAGCGCCGCGATGATGAGTGGAGTCGCATAGGCTAACGCAACCGGAACGACGATGTAGAGTACTTCTAAGAAGCTCATTTTTTCTCCACTCCTTTCTTACGGTTTCCTTTAAGTTTTTCAATCACATAGTTTAAAGCATACCCTGACGCCACGAAGATGACGATGGCGGCAATGATGACTTTGACGAGTTCAGACGGGATGTTGGCCCCGAGTTGCATCGCAAGTCCGCCGATGTTAAGCCCGGCGAACAAGATGGCTGCCAGGAAGACACCGACCGCCGTGTTCGCACCGAGCAGGGCGACAGCGATCCCGTCGAATCCGACGCCGGTGAACGACGCGCTGAGCGTCATTCCGTTGAACGTCCCGAGACCTTCCATCGCGCCGGCAAGTCCGGCGAACATTCCAGAGATGACGAACGAGAGAATGATGTTCCGGTTAACGCTCATCCCCGCATATTGCGAGGCGTGTTTGTTAAATCCGACGGCACGAAGCTCATACCCGAGCGTCGTCCGTTGTAAGATGTAGTAATAGACGATCGCTGCGAGCACGGCGATGAGAATACCCCAGTGCAGACGCGAGAACGTCGTCAATTCTTGCAACATCGGTGAGGCGAGCGAGGCCGAGTCTTTAATATCTTCGGTCCGTTCGTTCGTCACACCGATGACACTACGCAAAATCGCGTTCGTCGTGTAGAGGGCGATATAGTTCATCATGATTGACGTGATAACTTCATGGACGTGGAACTTGGCTTTCAAGAAACCAGGAACGAACGCCCATAGCGCTGCCGCGAACATGGCCGCGAGAAGCGCGAGCGGCAAGTGAATGAACATCGGCAAGTCAAAATTGATCCCGACATAAACCGCTGCCACCCACCCGATCAAGACTTGACCTTCGACCCCGATGTTGAACAGTCCGGTCCGGAACGCGAACGCGACGGCCAAACCTGAGAAAATGAGCGGTGCTGCCGCACGGAGCGTCTCACCGATCGCATACGGGCTGCCGACCATGCCGCTGAAAAGTGATGAGAACCCTTGGACCGGGTTGTAACCACCGATGAGCATGACGATCGCACCGACAAGTAGTCCCATCAAGATCGACAAAAGCGGGATGAGAAGTCGATTATATGCTAGCTTGTTCATACTGTTTCTTCCCCTCTCTTACCGCCGGCCATCAAGAAGCCAAGCTCTTGCTCGGTCGTTTCTTTCGGATCGCGAATTCCGACGATCTTTCCTTCGTATAAAACGGCGATCCGGTCGGAGACGTGAAGGATTTCTTCAAGCTCGAACGAGATGAGCAGGACGGCACGTCCTTTCTCCCGTTCTTTAATGAGTTGCTCGTGAATGAATTCGATGGCTCCGACATCGAGCCCCCGTGTCGGTTGCGCGGCGATCAACAAGTCTGGTGACCGGTCGACTTCCCGGGCGATGATCGCTTTTTGCTGGTTACCGCCAGATAGAGCACGGGCCGGCACGTCGATCGATGGAGTTCGGACGTCAAACTTCTCAATCAACGCTTTCGCTTTCTCAGCGACGGCTTTATAGTTCATCAAGCCACGCTTTGAGAACGGCTCTTTATAGTACGTTTGGAGCACCATATTGTCACGGATCGAGTAGTCGAGGACGAGTCCGTGCTTGTGACGGTCTTGTGGGATGTGCCCGACACCGGACTCTGTCACTTTACGCGGCGTGAAGCCGGTCACGTCTTTCCCGTTCAATAAGATTTTACCTGCTTCAGGCTTTTTCAGACCTGAAAGCGCTTCAATTAATTCGGTCTGACCGTTCCCGTCGATCCCGGCGATACCGAGAATCTCTCCAGAACGAATTTGTAAATCCAAGCCCTCGACGACTTTCAGTCCGCGGCTGTCTTTGACGACGAGCTGTTGAACGTCGAGCACGACTTGCTGTGGATTTGCCTTGGAATATTCCGCATCAAAGTTTACCTCACGCCCGACCATCATCTCGGCTAAGCTATCTTCATTCACGGTCTCGTCGACTTCGACGGTACCGATATAGCGTCCGCGACGAATGACCGTACAGCGGTCGGCGACTTGCATGATTTCTTTTAATTTATGCGTGATCAAGATGATCGATTTGCCTTCTTCAATGAGCCGCTTCATGATTTGAATGAGTTCTTGGATTTCTTGCGGCGTCAAAACAGCGGTCGGCTCATCAAAAATCAAGATTTCAGCCCCGCGGTAAAGCGTTTTTAAAATTTCGACACGTTGTTGCATCCCAACCGAAATATCCTCGATTTTAGCATCAGGATCGATGCGAAGACCGTATTGCTCCGAGATGTCCATTACTTTTTTACGAGCCGTCGCCCGGTCGACCGTCAATCCACTTCTCGGTTCAGACCCGAGGATGATGTTCTCGGTCACCGTGAACTTCTCGACGAGCATGAAGTGTTGGTGTACCATGCCGATTCCAAGTTCGTTGGCGATGTTCGGATTTTCAATATTCACTTTCTCCCCGCGCACTCGAATCTCTCCACCTTCTGGTTGGTAGAGACCGAACAAGACGTTCATAAGCGTTGATTTCCCGGCACCGTTCTCGCCGAGCAGCGCATGAATCTCGCCTTTGCGAAGTTGGAGGGTGATGTTGTCGTTGGCTACGAACGTTCCGAACTCTTTGCGAATATTGAGCATTTCAATTACATATTCCAAGAAAGTCCACCCCTAACTTTAAGTAAAGGGAGACCGCATGGGTCCCCCCTAACTTAATGAATTATTTTACTGTTTTCATGAACTCTTCGAACTCAGCGTCAGTCGCTGGCGCCGTAAGTTCTCCGTCGATCAACTGTTGACGGTACTCTTCTACTTTGTCAAGAATCTCAGCAGATACGTGCTTGTCAGATGTTTCAGCGATACCGACGCCGTCATCTTTCAAACCGAATTCGATGATATCGCCACCTGGGAAGTTTCCATCCATCGTCTGTTTCGATACTTCGTAAGTTGCCGTATCAACACGTTTGACCATTGAAGTAAGGGTTACGTTTTCAGGAAGTCCTTCTTCGTACTGGTCACGGTCAACGCCGATGACCCATACGTCTTCGCCGTTCTTCTTACGGTTTTTCGCTTCTGTGAAGACACCTACACCCGTTCCGCCTGCTGCGTGATAGATGATGTCAGAGCCTGCTCCATACATCCCTGAAGAGATTGCCGTTCCTTTTTCAGCCGAGTTGAAGTCTTCAGCGTACTTGACGTCAATTGTCGCGTCTGGGTTGACGGCCATGACGCCCGCTTTATATCCATTTTCGAACTTTTTGATCAAGTCTGACTCGACGCCGCCGATGAAACCGACTTTGTCCGTTTTCGTTGTGAGACCTGCGACGACACCGACGAGGAACGAACCTTCTTGTTCTTTAAACGTGATCGACGCGACGTTCGGTGCGTCAACGACCATGTCGACGAGCGCGAAGTTGTTGTCTGGGAACTGCTCGGCAACTTTCTGGATATCTTCACCCATCAAGAAACCGATACCGTAGATCAAGTTGAAGTTATCGCGTGCCAATTGTTGCAAGTTTGGCTGATAGTCCGCTTGTTTTGAAGATTGAAGATATTTGAAGCCTTCGTTTTCAGTCAAGTTGTTGTCTGCTCCGAACTTCTGAAGACCTTCCCAAGCTGATTGGTTGAACGATTTGTCGTCAACGCCGCCAGTATCGGTTACCATCGCGACTTTGAAGTCGCTGCCTTCTCCGCCTTCGCCATTTGAAGTAGTACCTTCGTTGTCATCCCCACCGCATGCTGCAAGTACTGTTGAGAGCGTGAGACCTGCTGCTAAAGCTGAAAGAATCGTTTTTTTCTTGTTCATCATCGTCGTGTTTCCCCTTTCGGATCATAACAATTAAGGTTGTCATGTCATCAGTCGTCTTTACACCGGTATAAGAAAGCGCTTTCACGCCATTACCCAAAAATAACTATTTCCGCTTTACAAGAACTTGCTTAGACGCGTTTACGAACGACGTGGAAGTCGAAGCGGTCCGCTCGGAAAAAGTTTGCCGAATCGAGCAACGGTAAATCGCTCTCATCGTAATGCAGTTGTTTTAAAGCGAGTAACGGTTGGTCCGTTTGAAGTTGGGTCGAGATCTCTGAACTCACACTCGGTTCGATGTGCGTGATCGCGTATGCGACCCGACGTCCTACCTCTTTTTCAAGCGCATCGAATAACGACTTTCCTTCTGTCAACGCTTCAGGATTAGAGACGAGATGGGCTGGAATTTTATCCACACAGTAAACGACCGGTGTTTCATCTGCATAACGAATCCGGACAATCCGATAAATCGGTGAGTTCGGTTCAATTTTCAGACGCTCGGCTTCTCTCTCTGTCGCTAACACTTTTTCGGCCACCAATACTTTTGTTCCTGGTGTCATCTTGGCGCGCATGATCATGTCCGTGACACTGAACAGTTCCTCGATCCCAGAAGTGAATGGGGGTTTTGAACTGATGAATGTACCGACACCATGTTTCCGCACGACAAATTTCTCGTCTTCGAGAATGCGAAGCGCTTCTCGGAGCGTCGCTCGACTGACTCCTAGTTGCTTCGACAACTCGAATTCTGAAGGAAGTTTCTCTCCTTCACGATAGACACCATCGTCGATATCCTGCTTGATTTTCTCAATCACGCGAAGATAGAGCAAGCGATGATCGAGCTTGATCGACATGGGCCTCACCACCTTTACCTATTTCTTACCAGTGCTCAGACATCTGACGTATGAATGTCCTTGCCAATTCTAAGTATAGGGATTCCGTAAAAAGAACGCAATACTTTTTTGTTCGGAATCAAGGAAATGTTTTAAAGCCAAGGGATTATGTATACCACTTAGTCTATATTACCTGTTCTACGAGTGTTTGAAAAGAAATCGTAAAATGAAAACGGTATTAAAAAATGAAAGCGTTTCAACGTTTTCAGTAGTATGTCTCAATAGGTCATATAGTCCAGATGTGCTATATAACTTCTACTGTACATGTTTATCCGACGCGAGGTAACTGAATTGACGATACTTTTAAAAATAAACAAAAAACGAACTATTTCGAACGCATTCGTCCTTATAGTTCGTTTTTCGTATTATGCATCTTGTTGGTTAATGAGTACTTTCCGTGGCTTCGATCCTTCCGAAGGACCGACGTACCCTGCTTGTTCGAGCGAATCAATCAAGCGGGCCGCCCGGTTATAACCGATTCGGAATCTTCGTTGAATCATCGAAGTCGACGCCGTTTCTTGCGTCAAGATGAATTGGACGACTTCTTCGAATAATGAGTCGTCCGAGTCGATCGTCGTCACTTCTTCTTCTTTTGGCATCATCGCCTCGACGTACTGGGCCCGCTGCTGGGCGATGACATGGTTGACGACCGTCTCGACTTCCTGATCGGATACGAACGCCCCTTGGACGCGTACCGGCTTGTTCATTCCGTTCGCAAGCATGAGCATATCACCTCGCCCGAGCAGCTTCTCAGCCCCCCCGCCGTCGAGGATCGTTCTTGAATCGGTCGCTGACGAGACCGCGAACGCGATCCGTGATGGGATGTTCGCTTTAATGACACCCGTGATGACGTCGACGGATGGACGTTGCGTGGCGAGCACCATATGGATACCGGCCGCTCGTGCCATCTGGGCGAGCCGCATAATCGCGTCCTCGACGTCGTTTGAGGCGACCATCATCAAGTCGGCCAACTCATCCACGATGACGACGATGAACGGGAGCCGTTTAGCGTCTTCGTCCTCTGACTTGTCGACGAGGTCGTTGTAGCCCTCGATGTTACGGACACCGTAGCGGCTAAACAGCTCGTAGCGGCGCTCCATCTCGGCAACGACTTGCTTGAGCGCTTGAGCCGCTTTTTTCGGATCCGTCACGACCGGCGTCAATAAATGCGGGACGCCGTTGTAGACGTTCAACTCGACCATCTTCGGGTCGATCATCATGAGGCGGACTTGATCTGGCCGCGTCCGCATCAAAATAGACACGATCATCCCATTGATACAGACCGACTTCCCGGAGCCGGTCGACCCTGCGACGAGTAGATGAGGCATCTTGTTCAACGCGATCGTGACCGTCTCACCGCTAATACTGCGACCGAGCGCGACGAGGAGCGGTGCCTCATCGCGTTTGACAGGCTCCGCTTCTAACACCTCACGCAGACAGACCGGCGCGACTTCTTGGTTCGGGACTTCGATGCCGATGGCCGCCTTCCCTGGGATCGGTGCTTCGATGCGAATGTCTTTGGCGGCAAGTGCGAGTGCGAGATCATCACTCAATGAGGTGATCCGGCTCACTTTGACGCCGATGTCCGGTTGCAGCTCGTACTTCGTGACAGTCGGACCGAGATGGATTTTGAGCACTTTCACCCCGACGCCGAACGACTTGAGCGTTTGGACGAGTTTCGTTGCGTTCGCCTTCAATCGTACGTTCTCTCCTGACAAGTCGGTCACGACCGGTTCACTTAAAATCGTGAACTTCGGCAATTCGTATGTCGCAGACACGTCCTGAGCCGCTGTCATCATCATGTCCTCGGTCGGGATATCTGATACGACCTCGCTCTTCACGGTCTCGTCAGACACTTTCTGACGCTTCTCGGCGTCGATGGTCTCACTAAACCCGACAATCGGAATATCATGCATGACGACGGCGTCCGCCTCGGCCTCCACTTCTTGAGGCTTAGCTGTTGATTCGGACGCGCGTGCGTCGACCCGCTTCTTCTCAGTCGGTTTCGGTTTGGCGGGTGTACGTTCTCGGTCACGCCATTCTTGTTTAATCGCAACGAAACTTTCGAGCAACCGGTTCCCGATTGTCCGCCAAATCGCCGGAGACAGAAGCGAGACACCGACGACGAGGCTGATGATGCCAAGGAAGATAATCCCGAAGTCCGATAGCAAGTATTGGTTCAATCCGTAGAGCGCCCCGTTCACCACTCCCCGTTCCGTTCCCCACACCATGTCCCCGAACAATAGGAAGGACACGAACAGCAGGAAGATACCGGCTCGTTGGATCGGACGGAAATCGTTCAAGAATACGAGCAAGATGAATGCGACGATCAAATATGTGAGTGCACCCCAGCCCCCAAACAGCGTCGTCGCAAACGTCGCTGTCTGAGTCCCGACCCAGCCGAACTCGAACAGCGAAAAGATGAACGCGATCATCGACAAGATAAAGCCGGCCCAACCATATGTACGAAGTGGGATTGGCTGTTTCCGCTTACGATTCCTCGTCGTCGGTCGCGGCTTACGCTTCACCGGGGTCTTTCTCGTTTTTTGTGCCAACTTCTATTCCTCCTAAAAAAAGAGGCAAAAGTCAGATGACTTTTGCCTCGATCTCAATTCTTTAAATTTCCATGATGATCGGCAAGATCATCGGACGACGTTTCGTCTGTTCAAACAAGAAGACGCTGAGCCGCTCGCGGATATTTGATTTCAATTCGGTCCAATCACTTCCAGCTTCGAGACTCTTCTCAATCTGTTTCGTGACAATCCGGTTCGCTTCTGAGATCATCACTTCTGATTCGCGCATATAGACAAATCCACGCGAGATGAGTTCAGGGCCTGAAATCAACTTCTTCTGTTTACGGTTCAACGTGACGACACAGAGGACGACACCGTCTTGCGACAAGAGGCGACGGTCGCGGAGAACGATATTCCCGACGTCCCCGACACCGATTCCATCGATCAAGACGTTGCCGGCAGGAACTTTACGGCTCATCCGGGCTTTACGGCCCGTGAACTCGACGACGTCACCTTTCTCGACGATAAAGATGTTACTCGAATTGATCCCGACCTGTTGGGCGAGTTTCGAGTGGGCCATCTGCATCCGGTACTCCCCGTGAATCGGGAGGAAGTATTTCGGCTTGACGAGGTTGAGCATGAGCTTGAGCTCTTCAGCCGAACCGTGACCGGATACGTGCACTTTACGCTGGTTATAGATGACGTTCGCACCAGAACGGAATAAGAGATCGATCGTTTTCGAGACCGATTTTTCGTTACCCGGAATTGGCGTCGCCGCGATCACCACGGTATCATTCAAGCGAATATTCACTTGTTTGTGGGCGTTACGCGCCATGCGCGTCAAAGCCGCCATCGGCTCACCTTGTGAACCGGTCGTCAAGATGACGACTTTATCGTCCGGCAAACGGTTCACTTGCGAGAGCTCGACGAGCGTCTTCGGCTTGAAACGAAGGTAGTTCAAACGTTGTGCGACTTCGACGATGTTAACCATGCTGCGTCCAACGACTGCGACTTTACGGTCGTTCGCCTCGGCTGCAGCAAATACTTGTTGCAAACGATGAACGTTCGAAGCGAACGACGCGACGATCACACGCCCCTCGGCTTGATAGATCACATCGTTTAATTCAGCACCGACTAACGATTCAGACCCTGTTTGGCCTGGTCGTTCCGCGTTTGTTGAATCTGACAATAAACAGAGCACACCGCGCTGACCGATGGCTGCTAACTTGTTAAAGTCAGACTGCTTCCCATCGACCGGCGTGTAGTCGAATTTAAAGTCGCCGGTATGAACGATCGCGCCTTGTGACGTTTGAATGCAGACACCGACACAGTCAGGGATTGAATGGTTGACGCGGAAGAAAGTGATGAAATGATCAGCGATAGTCAATTTCGTTTTAGCGTCAATCAATCTAAGGTCGACTTCTTTCAGTAAGCCCGCCTCTTTTAACTTGAGCTCGATTAAACCGAGCGTCAATTTCGTCCCGTAGACCGGGACATGCTTCAAGTCACGGAGTACGTAGCTGAGTCCACCGATATGGTCTTCGTGACCATGGGTGATGAAAATAGCGCGTACCCGATCTTTGTTTTCTTTTAAATACGTAATGTCCGGGATGACGATATCAATCCCGAGCATCTCATCGCCTGGAAACATAAGGCCGGCATCGATGACGAAGATGTCGTCGTCTAGTTCCACGACGTACATGTTCTTCCCGATTTCGCCTACGCCACCAAGCGCAAAGACGCTAACGTTCTCAGTCTTCTTCTTTGACACTAACAAAAACCTCCTAGATGATTCATATTCTGTTTCGTCCACTTATCGCTACTGAATATTGTATCGGAAAAAACGCTTATATGCCACCATTTCCGTTCAATCGACTAGAGGTTTCATCACATCCGCGAGCGGCATCGTCGCTTTAGTGTCCGGCCGCTTGCCAGCTGCGAGCTGTCGAACCGATAAGCCGAAGTCCATCTGCAAGTGAGGATAGTCCGGAAAACTTCTCCAATCCCCACCCCATTCGAAGCCGAGTGCTTTTCCGAGTTCACCGAGTTCTTGCCAATCGGGTTCCCCCGACTTATTGTGATCTGCTTTCAAATCGTAGTCGGCCCGGTTATCGTGGATGATGACAAAATCGACCGCGAGTCCATAGTTATGATAACTTTGTCCCGCCTTGGCGTTCGTCACGACTTGCCCTGGTTTTGAGCGTCCTTGCGCGTAGAGCGCATTCTGTTCATCGGCCGAACGATAGCCTGACGTCAAGCGGACTTCAAGCCCGAGACATGAATACGCCAGTCTTACGAACGATTCGCCACGATCACGCACATGAGGATGCAAGTTGGCAAACGCCTTGTCACTACGGTCGACAATCGTCTGTTCCGAGCGCGGGCTCCGTTCGCACATCCCGGCTTCGAACGTCGGTTCATCGACCCAAGGCATTGGTCCGGGCCGCGAGAACGTATACGCCAAGAAGATCCCAATCAAAAACGCCGTCATCGCAAACGTCAAAACGCCTGACCATTTCATCTTCTTAACCGTTTACGGAGTCCTTTGACGAGCGGTAATCCTGTCTCGAGGGCAAAGTAGAGCGGCCGGTTCAAGACGAGGTCGAACTCGCCGACTTTCTCGATTTGATCGCTGCCCCAGCCCGATTTAAACGCATACAGGCCCGCATATTCATCGTCCGGCTCCGTACTGCCCGATACACCACCGAAATCATAGCGCTCGGCACCGCTTGCCTTGGCAGATTGCATCATCGTCCATTGCATCAGGTGGTTCGGCATGAACTCCCGAAACTCGTTCGAGGAAGCACCGTATAAGTAATACGAGCGGCGGCCGGCGAGCGTCAACAAGCCGCCCGATAACACGAGACCGTCCGGATAGCTGGCATGAAGCTGTTCGAGTTCCGGCAAGGCCGCTTCAGCTTTCACGAGTTGATCGCGCGTCTGTTTCTGACGATTCGACAAACTGATCCGTTTTTTCTCGACCGTTTCTTTTTCCAAAGACCGTTCGATCTTGTCAAGATCCCGTTTTGCTTTGTCGAGCGTCGCCATTTGTTGATCGAGCGCGAGTTTCGGTTCAAGTTTCGTCAAAAATAAACGAGCGTCATTCGGCTGCAGGCAATCGTATAAGTTCTCGAAGTAATCGAGCCCGCGAATGGCGAAGCCGTCACGCTCACCTGTGACTTTCATCAGTTCGGCGAACGTTTTCAAGCCGTCCCGACCGACTTCAGTACAGACAATCCCTTTACGCTCGGCAAGACGGACGTTATAGCGAAACTTATGATGGAACTTGGCGAAAATATCTTTCTCGCTCGGACGGAGGTCCGTCTCCATCGTGAAACGGGGTTGGGCATAGTCAAAGCCGCCGCCGTACCCTTTATGTGTAAAACCGAGGCTAGACATTTCCGTAAGTAAGCCCGGTACTTCGTCCCGGTCGATGTTCGGATCGATTTTGATGACGATCGCCTTTTTCAGTTTGGCGACGCGTTTCGCTTCCTCGGTCAAGGCACGCAATGATGCCACGTCATCGTAATCGACGACGAAACCGCGCGGTGCGTAACAAAGCGTGAACGGTAGCTTTGGCACTTGTTTGAATAAAAGAAGCGCCACTCCTGTCGTCTCACTATTTGTAGCGACGGCAATCCGCTCAGCGGACCAACCATTTTGTTTTTTGACGTCTGCCCAACTCGAAAGTTGGAGCAAGTCGCCGCGGTCGTGTGCTTTGACGAAATCGTCATGCTCTGTCTCTGTCAAGGTAATCGGTTGTACTGCCATAAATCAAGATTCCTCCGTATTTAAAATTGTCGCCCGGACGATCGCTTCCTCATCGAGCGGGATTTTCTCGTTACCGATGATTTGGTACTTCTCATGTCCTTTACCGGCCAACACGACGATATTATCCGCTTTGGCTAGACGTGCGGCGTAAGACACCGCTTCTTCACGGTCGCCGATTTCAACAAAGTTGTCATGGGTCATCCCGGCGGCAATGCCGCTCGTGATCGAATCATACGCCTCAAAACGTGGATCATCCGTCGTGATGATGACGGTACCGGCATATTTTGAGGCCATCTCGCCCATTGTCGGGCGTTTCGTCACATCGCGATTCCCGCCTGTTCCAATCAAGAAGACGATGTTCTCTTTAGGGACACCGACAAGCGACTTCAAACATTGCTCAATCCCGTCCGGTGTATGGGCATAGTCCGCATAGACGTTATACCCAGGCACGTCGAGTCGTTGCATCCGTCCCTTGGCCGGATGAATCGATTCGAGCGCTTGGATGATCTCAGGTAAACTGTACCCAGCCGCGAGCAGGCAACCCGTCGCAAGCAACAGGTTGTATACGTTGAAACGTCCGATGAACTGGACCGTCACCGGCAGACTGACTCCTTGATAGTTGAGACGGAAACTCGTGTCTGACAGTGTCTGAACGATGTCTGACGCTGTCACATCCGCCATTTCGTCGATGGCGTATGTGATGACACGAGCACCCGTCATCGTCTCGTAAAGCTTGCTGTACGGATCGTCCGCATTCAAGACGGCAACTTTGTCGCGCGACGCCATCTGTCCGAGTTGGGCGAACAGCAAACCTTTGGCCCGCGCATAGTTTTCAAACGTCCCGTGAAAATCGAGATGGTCGTGTGTCAAGTTCGTGAAACCGACGATGTCGAAGTCCGTTCCGATGACACGACCTAGTTCAAGTCCGTGTGATGACACTTCCATCATCACATCGGTAACCCCTTCACCGCGCATGCGAGCCAGCAGCTGCTGAAGCTCAGAACTTTGCGGCGTCGTGTTCTTGCTCGGGACGACCGTATCGTTAATCCGGACCTCGACCGTACCGATCAATCCGGTGCTATGTCCAAGCTTTGATAAAACGTCACGTAAAATCGTCGTCGTCGTCGTTTTTCCGTTCGTCCCCGTGATACCGAACAGACGCATCTGTTCAGACGGATAGTTATAAAATGCCGACGCTAATAAGCCGACCGTACGCGAACTATCGCGCACGAGCAGGTTTGGGACGCTGATGTCGAGCGGGCGCTCACTGACGACCGCGATCGCCCCTTTACTCACCGCTAAGTCAGCATAGTCGTGACCGTCGACGGTGTAGCCTTTAATCGCGACAAACAGCGTTCCGGGTACGACTTCCCGTGAATCGGTCGTGACATGGGTAACGTTGATGCCCTCTATAGTTGGTTGATTAATCAATTGTATCTTGGTTACTAAATCCGTTAAGTTCAAGTCTTTCCCTTCTTTCACCTGTATCCTGTCCAATGTAAAGAATACCTCTTAATCAGTGTAGAGAACTTACAATCTGGTTTCAAGTCAGTCTTCGGACGGAAGAACATATGATTTTGCCGGGACGTGCCCGAGCAGCTCCCGAATCAAGGCGTTGACTTCATCGGTTTCGATGCGGTCGATTTTATTGAGCACTTCGTCCAAATCCTCGACTTCGTCAAGTAAGACGAGGTTACGACCGTTCCGGTTCATTCGGGCGCTCGTGCTTTCGTTGCCGAGGACGAGCGAACCTTTCAACTGGCGTTTGCCTTTAGCGACTTCTTCATCGGTTAACCCCTGCGCCTTGAGCGCTTCAAGTTCACGCTCCATGATCGTCTCGACTTGAGTGAGCGTTTCCGGTGACGTCCCGATATAAATCGTGAACGTGCCATGGTCAACGAACGTCGTATAGTACGAATAGATCGAGTAAGCTAACCCTTGCTCTTCACGAATCGATTGAAACAGCCGCGACGACATCGTCGCACCGATCGCGTTGTTTGCCAGCGCCAGGTGCGGGAGCCGGTCGTTCGTTGCCGAAATCGCCTCGAAATTCCAACAGAGGTGCGCCTGCTCCGTCTCTTTATGCTTTTTCAATACATCACTGTATAGAACCGGAATCGTCGATTCTTTCGGTGATTCCCCTGATGGGAGTTCCGCAAACCTCGACGTGACCGCTTCGACCAGCTCGTCGGTCACATGACCGGCGATCGAGACGACGACGCGATTGCCTGTATACATTGATTCGACGTAACGCAGCAATTGATCGCGAGAGAAGCTGAGCACGCTCGCTTCTGTCCCGAGAATCGGCTTCGCTAATATATCGTCACGGTAGACGGCATAGGCGAGCAACTCATGCACGAGGTCTTCCGGCGTATCTTCGTACATTTTAATCTCTTCTAACACGACCCGCTTCTCTTTTTCAAGCTCAGTCTCATCAAAGACTGAATGGAACAACATGTCGGCCAGTGCGTCGAAGGCGATGACAGCATGTTCATCGAGCGTCTTGACGTAGTAGCATGTATGGTCTTTTGAAGTAAAGGCGTTCACACTGCCGCCAAGTTCATCAAAAAATGAAGCGATTTCTTTCGCCGTTTTTGTTGTTGTGCCTTTGAACAACATATGTTCGATCAAGTGGCTGATCCCGATCTCATTGTCTTCCTCGGTCCGTGTCCCGGCTTTGATGAATACACCGGTCGATGTACTGCGGACGTCTGCCATCGGTTCGACCACGATGCGGACGCCATTCTTTAAGGTAATCCATTCCATTTTATCACTCCTATGAAAAAGGCCATCGCACCAGACGATGGCCAAAATAATTAGTTTGTTGGTCTTGACGGACGACGGTCTCCGTCACGACGCGGAGGACGGCTGTCACGTGGCGGACGGCTCTCGCGTTGTGCTTTACGTTTCGCTTCATACGCTTCTCGCTCTTCCGGAGAAAGCCCTTCGACAATCAACGTTTTATGCGAGGCGTTGACGCGGCCTTTATCGTCAATTTCTGTGACTTTGACTTTGATCGTGTCACCGAGCTTGACGACGTCTTCCACGTTGGCGACGCGGTCGAGGCTGAACTCAGAGACGTGGACGAGCGCGTCTTTGCCTTTGAACAACTCGACGAACGCGCCGAACTTCTCGATCCGACGGACTGTCGCGTCGAACACTTCGCCGACTTCGACTTCACGGATGATATCACCGATGAGTGTCATCGCCATATCGATGCCATCTTGATCGGTCGAGGCGATGAACACCGTACCGTCTTGCTCGATATCAACCTTGACACCGGTTTGGTCGATGATGCTGTTGATCATCTTACCACCAGGCCCGATGACGTCGCGAATCTTATCTGGATTGATTTTCATCGTGACGATCTTCGGCGCATACTTCGACAACTGTGGACGCGATGAGTCAAGCGTTTCGAGCATATGGTTGAGAATGTGGAGGCGGCCTGAACGAGCTTGTTCGAGCGCTTCTTCTAAAATCTCACGCGTGATGCCGGCGATTTTAATGTCCATCTGCAACGCCGTGATCCCGTCTTTCGTTCCAGCGACTTTGAAGTCCATGTCGCCGAGATGATCTTCGAGACCTTGGATGTCAGTGAGTACTGTATAGTGTTCGCCTTCCATGATGAGACCCATCGCGATTCCCGCGACTGGTGCCTTGATCGGAACTCCGGCGTCCATGAGGGCGAGTGTCGAGCCACAGATTGAAGCCTGTGAACTCGAACCGTTCGACTCGAGCACTTCTGAGACGAGACGGATCGTATACGGGAAGTCTGCTTCTTTCGGGATGACCGGGAGAAGCGCACGTTCACCGAGCGCACCGTGACCGATCTCGCGGCGGCCTGGCGCGCGAACCGGACGAGCTTCACCGACCGAGAACGGCGGGAAGTTGTAATGGTGCATGAAACGTTTATTCTCTTCTAAGCCGATGCCGTCGATGATTTGAGCGTCACCGATGACGCCGAGTGTCGCGATCGACATGACTTGCGTCTGCCCCCGTGTGAACAAACCGACACCGTGCGCACGCGGTAACACGCCGACTTCTGACGCGAGTGGACGGATGACTTCCGGGCGACGGCCGTCTGGACGTACTTTATCGACCGTGATTAAACGGCGGACCTCGTCTTTGACGAACTTGTTCAAAATACCAGATACTTCTTTCAACTTGGCCGGCTCGTCAGCGAGACGCGCTTCGTACGACGCGACATACTTCGCGATGACTTCGTTGATCGCTTCGTCACGCGCGTGTTTCTCTTCGACTTGGACGGCAGCGTTAATTTCTGGACGAGCCGCTTCAAGCTCTTGTGACAACGCGTCGTCAAATTTAGAGACCGTGTATTCAAACTTCGGTTTCCCGACCGCTTCGACGATTTCCGTTTGGAACGCGACGAGCTTTTTGATCTCTTCATGACCGAACAAGATTGACTCGAGCATGACGTCTTCCGGTACTTCGTTCGCGCCTGCTTCGACCATGTTGATCGCAGTTGCCGTTCCGGCGACTTGAAGTTCAAGATCTGTCTTCTCGAGTTGTGCGACCGTCGGGTTGACGACGAACTGTCCGTCCACACGTCCGACCGTCGCTCCAGCGATCGGTCCGTCAAACGGGATGTCCGAGATCGACAAGGCGATCGACGTTCCGAGCATACCGGCCATCTCAGCCGAGCAGTCCGGATCGTTCGACATGACGTAAATCATGACTTGGATGTCGTGACGGAATCCGTCTGGGAATAATGGACGGATTGGACGGTCGATGAGACGTGACGTTAAAATCGCATTCTCACCAGGACGACCTTCCCGACGTAGGAAACCTCCTGGGATTTTACCGACCGAGTATAATTTTTCTTCATAGTTGACCGTAAGCGGGAAGAAATCTAAATCCTTTGGTCCTTTTGAAGCTGTGACCGCGGCGAGCACGACCGTGTCCCCGTACCGGACGAGTGCAGAACCGTTCGCTTGCTTCGCGAGTTGACCTACTTCTACAGACAGCGGACGACCGCCCCATTCTGTAGAAAAAACTTGTTTCGTACCTAACATGTACATTCTCCTCTCAAACCTTATCTAGTTTATTATGTAACTCATTCATATGTTTGTCTAATGATTTTCCTCCAAAAAAAGAAGAAACGGACTAGGAACGAGTGTCCCAGTCCGTCATTTGGCCCGTTCGGATTAACGACGGAGACCAAGGCGTTGAATCAATTCACGGTAACGTGTTACGTCCTTGTTACGAAGGTACGTGAGCAAGTTACGGCGACGTCCAACCATTTTCAAAAGACCGCGACGTGAGTGGTGGTCTTTCTTATGTGTGCGAAGATGATCGTTCAAAGTGTTGATTTGTTCAGTCAAAACAGCAACTTGAACTTCCGGTGAACCAGTGTCACCTTGTTTTGTCGCGTATTCCGCGATGATTTCGTTTTTACGTTCTTTTGAGAGTGCCATTGCCTCTCCACCTCCATTTAATAGAAAATTGCCGCGTTGCCGAGCCGTCGTTGGTGAATCGTCCAGCCAAGCGAAGCGGTGTACTTTGCGTACCAAATTAGAATACATGACCCCTGCTCCAAAGTCAAGATAGGATTGCCCGAGCCGCCGTCTCGTCTCGTTTCAACTGCGCGATCAGCGAATCGAGTCCGTCGAACGCCCGTTCATCGCGCAAATAGTGAACCCATTCGATTTCGAGCAACTGTCCGTACAAGTCCTCCGAAAAATCAAATAAATGACTTTCAATCGAGACGTCTCCGGTGTCATAAAACGTCGGCCGACGACCGACGTTCGTCATCGCATCAAACGTCCGGCCGTCTTCTAGGCGGACGCGGGTCGCATAAACGCCGAGCCGTGGCATGACATAAGACGCATCCATCACCATGTTCGCGGTCGGATAGCCGATCGTCCGCCCTCTGGCGTCACCATGGATGACTTCGCCACAGATGACGTAAGGCGCCCCTAACAGCTCACTCGCCAAATCGACACTGCCTGCGCCAAGAAGTTTGCGGATCCGGGTCGAAGAGACTTTGTCACCGTCACTCGTCTGTTCGGCGACGACGGACGTCGTGAAGCGTCCTCGGGCGTGGTAGGGCATCGTCTCCATCGTCCCTTCCCCGAACTTCCCGTACGAATAGTCAAATCCGGCCGTCACGTGCACGGCGCCCGCGCCGATCAAATAATCGTCGACGAACTGTTGCGGTGACAGTGATGCCAATTGCTTTGTGAACGTCAAGACGAGACAACGTTCGACACCGAGCGCGGCGATCCGCTGTAATTTTCGTTTGAGCGGCGTGATATAACGGACAGCATCCGCATTGTTCGACAGCACTTGTTTCGGGTGCGGATCGAACGTGACGACGGTCACGGGCACGTCAAGCTGCTCCGCGCGCTGTTTGGCGTGCTCGATCACGGCTTGATGGCCGATGTGAACGCCGTCGAAGAATCCGAGTACGATGACCGAAGGGACAAACTCTGGCGTCTCGGGATGTGTGAGATGTATCGTTTCCATACTTCAAATTCCCCCTTAGTCGATTGTCAACATGACCTCGACTGTTGCGTCTGTCGTTCCGTCAAGCCGTCTATAGAGGGCGAGCGGAATTCCTTCTTCATTATAGACAGTAAACAGTTCAAATTCGAGCGAGACGTCGTTTAAACGCCCACCGTTGCGAATATACCGTTCCCGGTTGGCCGGAATGGTGATGGAAGGCCAACGTTTGATCACGTCCTCGAGCGGGATGAGCCGTTCAGCGCGTGCCTCGACCGTCTCTAACGCCGCGAGCTCCGCGAGCGTCACGGCGTCCCTTTCATCGAACGTGCCTGACCGTGTCCGACGCAGGTCGCTCATATGGGCCGGGTAACCGAGCCCTTCCCCGATTTGGACGGCAAGTGTCCGAATAAACGTGCCTTTTCCGCACTCGACATCGATGCGAAACCGGCAGACGCCGTCCTCGAAGACAGGTTCGTTCGTCCGTTCTAGCCGGTGAATCTCGACGATGCGGCGCGGCCGTTCGACCGTCTGTCCTTTGCGGGCGTATTCGTATAGCTTCTTCCCGTTCACTTTGACGGCCGAGAAGTAAGGAGGCACCTGCTCGATGCTTCCGGTCAACGTGCCGAGAACGCGGTCGATAGCTTCACCCGTGAACGCATCCGGCGCGACATCTGTTTGCGCGACGACTTCGCCGTGTGCGTCTTCCGTCATCGTCGCCGTCCCAATCGTGACTTCGGCGACGTAGCGCTTGCCCTCATCGGTCAAAAACCGGGACAGTTTCGTCGCACGGCCGAAACAGATTGGCAACACGCCGGTCACTTCCGGGTCGAGCGTGCCGGTATGGCCAACTTTTTTCGTTTGAAACAGTTTACGCAGCTTGAAGACGCAATCGTGGCTCGTCATCCCGCTGTCTTTATCCAGTATTAAAATCCCTGTCGGTTCCACGTTCATTCCTCCATATCAAAAAAGGGGAGACACAAGTCCCCCCTTCAATTTATTAGTCTTTATTCAAATCACGGATCAACGAGTCGATATGACTACCATATGCGACCGAAGAATCGTATTCGAACGACAATTCCGGCGTCTTGCGGAGACGGATCCGGCTGCCGATTTCACGGCGGATGAAGGCGCTCGCCTTATCAAGACCTGCCTGCGTATCAGCCTTCACGTCGGCGTCGTCTCCGAGCACCGTGTAATAGGCCGTCGCTTGTTGCAAATCTCCCGTCACGTCTACGCTCGTGATGGTCGCGTTCTTTGTACGTGGGTCGTTGACTTCGCGTAAAAGGATATCTGTGATCTCTTTACGCATCTGTTCAGCAACACGTTGGGCACGAATGTTCATACGTGTTCCCTCCTCACTTTATTTACGTTCGACTTCTTTCATGACGAACGCTTCGATGACGTCCTCCACTTTGATGTCGTCGTACTTCTCTACTTTGATCCCACACTCGTAGCCTGTCGCAACTTCTTTGACATCGTCTTTGAAGCGGCGGAGCGTATCGAGTTTACCTTCGTACACGACGATCCCGTTACGGATGACGCGTACGCCGGCATCACGTGAGATTTTACCTTCAGTGACGTAACAGCCGGCAATCGCACCGACTTTTGAAACTTTGAAGACGTCACGGACTTCGACTTGTCCGATCACTTCTTCAACGAACTCAGGGTCAAGCATCCCTTTCATCGCGCTTTCGATTTCATCGATCGCGTTATAGATGATCCGGTGCAGACGCATTTCAACGTGTTCTTGTTCGGCCATTGATCGGGCGTTACCGTCTGGACGGACGTTGAATCCGATGATGATCGCGTTCGCTGCTGAAGCGAGGATGACGTCACCTTCTGTGATCGCACCGACACCTTGATGCACGATGTTGATCTTGACGCCTGCGACGTCGATTTTGCGGAGTGATCCAGCGAGCGCTTCAGCCGATCCTTGAACGTCTGCTTTGATGATGACGTTCAAGTCTTTGACTTCGCCTTCTTGAATCCGGCTGAACAAGTCTTCAAGACTGACTTTAGCCGATTCACGGCGCTGCGACTCGAGGTAACGTTGGTAACGTTTCTCTCCGATTGCACGTGCCTTTTTCTCGTCTTCGAAGACGATGAACTGGTCACCAGCTTGTGGGACATCGTTCAATCCTGTAATTTCGATTGGCGTCGATGGGCCAACTTCTTTCACACGACGACCGATATCGTTGACCATGGCCCGGACGCGTCCGAACGTGCTGCCGACGACGATCGAGTCACCGATACGAAGTGTCCCGTGTTGAACGAGAAGCGTGGCGACAGGACCGCGACCTTTATCGAGCTTCGCTTCGATGACCGAACCGCGAGCTGGCATTTCAGGCGTCGACTTGTACTCTTCGACTTCTGAAACGAGCAAGATCATCTCGAGCAACTCATCGATTCCCTCATCTTTCAAAGCAGAGATCGGTACGAAAATTGTTTCGCCGCCCCACTCTTCCGGTACGAGTCCGAATTCAGTCAACTCTTGTTTGACGCGGTCAGGGTTAGCCCCTTCTTTGTCCATTTTGTTGACGGCAACGATGATTGGGACGTTTGCTGCTTTCGCGTGAGAAATCGCTTCTTCTGTCTGTGGCATGACACCATCATCTGCTGCGACAACGATAATCGCGATATCCGTCACTTCAGCTCCACGGGCACGCATCGTCGTAAAGGCGGCGTGACCTGGTGTGTCGAGGAATGTGATTTTTTTACCGTTGATATCAACTTGGTACGCACCGATATGCTGCGTGATCCCACCAGCTTCGCCAGCGACGACTTTCGTGTTCCGGATCGAGTCGAGCAACGTCGTTTTACCATGGTCGACGTGACCCATGATCGTGACGACGGCAGGACGCTCAATGAGGTCGTACTCAGAGAAGTCGATTTCTACTTCTTCGAAGTCCGTCTCATCGATGATGACTTCTTTTTCGACTTCGAAACCGAATTCAGTTGCGAGCAATTCGATCGTCTCGTCATCGAGTGTTTGGTTGATCGTCGCCATGACGCCAAGACCCATCAATTTCATGATGATCTCGTTTGGCTTTTTATCCATCTTCGCCGCGAGATCCGATACGCTGAGGACATCCTCGTACTTGATGACGTTGCCCATTTCAGACTCTTGCGCTAAACGAGATGCTTTACGCTGGCTCGTTTTCGAATTTGGATCCGCTTCTAACGGGATTGCCGCTTTTGCAGGCTTCCCTTTAAATTTACCGCCGCGCTTTTTGTTGCGGTTATCGTTACGGTTGTTGCCGAAACGGTTGCCACCACGGTTGCCCGCTTGATTGCTCGGGGCGCTAGAAGTTTGTGGACGGGCTTTCGGTGCTTCTTTTTTCTCTGCTTCTTGTTTCGCAGCAGGCTTCGCTTCAGCCGGCTTCGACTCAGCAGGTTTTTCTTGCTTCTCAGCCGAACGATATTTCTCAGGGTTGAAGACACGGTCGAGTTGCTTGACCGACTCATCATCCAATACAGCCATGTGATTTTTCACTGACTTGTTCATCTTCTCGAGCTGAGTAATGACTTGTTTACTTGTTACATTCTGTTCTTTTGCAAATTCATAGACGCGTTTTCCCAAAGCATCCACCTCCGTTAATAGTTAAGAGAGAAGTTGCTTAAGCTTGTTCGCAAATCCGGATTCTGTCACAGACACGACGACTCGCATGTCTTTACCTAAAGCAGCTCCGATTGTATGTCGGTCGCTCACTTCGATTAATGGAACACCATACGATGTACATTTGTCGGTAATCCGTTTTCTCGTCGACGCTCCCGCGTCTCCGGCAAGAATGACGAGCTTGGCTCGGCCAGCCCGTACATCCTTCAAGACAAACTCTTCTCCCATCGTTACCTTCCTCGCACGTGAGGCGAGGCCTAACAATGATTCCCACTGACTCATGATTCGGCACCTGTGACAGCTTGTTCTAGCTGTTCATAAAGTGTCTCGCTCGTCTTTACTTTCAGATGATGATCAAGCGTTCGTTTTTTCTCTGCTAAACGAATCACATCGACATCTCTTGACAAATACGCGCCACGACCGTTCAGTTTGCCGGTCGTGTCGATGACGACGTCGCCTTCCGGCGTCCGTACGACACGAATCAAATCGTTCTTTGGTAACATCTCTTGAGTGATCACACATTTACGCAAAGGAAGTTTCTTTTGCTTCATGGTCATTCCTCTTCTTTTACCGCGGTTGGTTCGAGCGTCACATCAACCGAGTCAGTCTGTTCAACTTCATTGTGAACAATTTCTGGCGTTGATTCAACTTTTTCGGCATACGTATCGAACAAGTTCATGCTCTCTGCATCCGTCTCGCTCTTAATATCAATTTTCCAACCTGTCAACTTAGCGGCGAGGCGCGCGTTTTGACCGCGCTTCCCGATCGCGAGCGACAATTGGTAGTCCGGCACGACGACTGTCGTCGACTTGTTCGGTTCATTGACATATACATCAACGACTTGAGCCGGGCTGAGTGCGTTTTTAACGAACTCTTTTGGATCGTTCGACCAACGGACGATGTCGATCTTCTCACCGTTCAATTCATCGACGATCGTTTGGACACGTTGCCCTTTTGGACCGACACATGCGCCGACTGGATCGACGATGTCTGAGTGGACCGCGATTTTCGAACGGTCTCCCGCTTCACGCGACACCGACATGACATCGACCGTCCCGCTCGCGATTTCTGGAACTTCGAGTTCGAACAAACGACGAAGTAGGCCAGGATGCGTCCGCGACACTTGAATCGCCGCGCCAGAACCTTTCGTCGTCGAGTCAACTTTCGTCACGTATACTTTGATGCGTTCATGAATCTTATACGACTCGTTCGGCATCTGTTCATTCGGCGTCAACACCGCCTCGATGTTGTTCTCTAAACCGATGTACAAGTTGCGCGGGTCAAACCGCTCGACGATCCCTGTCATGATCTCGTCTTCTTTATCGACGAAGTGGTTGTAGATGCGTTCGCGCTCGGCTTCACGCATCTTTTGCGTGACGACTTGTTTGGCCGTCATCGCCGCGACACGACCGAAGTCGCTCGGTGTCACTTCTTCTTTATGGAAGTCCCCTAACTCAAAGTTCGGGTCGATCTCATGCGCTTCTTCAAGCGAAAGCTGTTGGTCCGGATGCGTCAGGCGTTCAACGACTTCGAGAAGCGCGAACACGCGAATGTCACCCGTCACTTGGTCAAACTCAACTTTGACGTGCTCGTTCGGGTTGGCGACGTTTCGGCGATATGCCGAAATGAGCGCCTGCTCAAGCGCGTCGATGATGATTTCTTTCTCGATCCCTTTTTCTTGTGCAATCTGTTCGATTGTTGTGAGTAATTGTGGCCCCATCTTTACCTCTCCTTAACTAAACGTGACCGCTAGGCGGGCTTGTGCAATTTTATCAACCGGTAGCGATATCGCTTTTTTTCTAGTCTTGATGCGCGTTTCGACAACTGCGGTCTCGCCGTCGTACTCCGTCAAAATGCCCTCGAACTCTTTGGCACCTTCAATCGGGGCAAACGTTTTAATGTAGACGTTTTTCCCAATCGCCCGCTCAAAGTCAGTCGGCTTTTTAAGTGGTCGTTCGGCACCGGGACTCGAGACGTCAAGATAATAGGCTTGTTCGATTGGGTCGGTAGCGTTTAATTTCTCCGAGAGTTGCTCGTTGATGTTGACGCAATCATCTAAATCGACGCCCCCCGGTTTATCGATATAGACGCGCAAGAACCAGTCTGGCCCTTCTTTCACGAATTCAACATCGACCAATTCCATGTTCGCTTGCTCGACAATCGGCAACGCGATTGTTTCGACGACTTCTGTTATTTTGGACACTCTCATCCCTCCTTCTGGCTTTTACATACAAGAAAGGAGTAGGGTTCCCTACTCCTTTCCGTCGTAGTATCCAACATTGTTCGATACCAATATATCATATTTTCCCGCTTTTTCGCAACTTACACCCCAAAATCAAAGAACGAAAGTTGGTTCTCGTCAGGCAGGCCTTCGAGACATTTCATCGTATCGAGCGTCTCGATAATCGTCTTCGACAATTTCGCCCGTTTCCGAAGATCCTCTTTTGACAAGAACTGACCTTCGGCACGTGCCTCGACAATCGCTTTCGCCGCGTTCGTCCCAAGTCCATCGACAGCGTTGAACGGTGGAATGAGCGTGTTGCCTTCAATCAAGAACTCGGTCGCATTCGAACGGTAAAGATCGATGTTTTGGAATTTCATGCCGCGTTCGAGCATCTCAAGCGCGAGTTCGAGCACGGTGTGAAGCCCTTTATCTTTCGCCGTGGCGTCGAAACCTTTCTCCCGGATGTCAGACATCGCCTTGCGGACGGCCTGTGACCCTTTGATCATCGCCGACAAGTCAAAGTCGCCGGCGCGGACCGTAAAGTATGTCGCGTAATACAGGATCGGGTGGTGCACTTTGAAGTAAGCGATCCGTACGGCCATGAGCACGTACGCGGTCGCGTGTGCTTTCGGGAACATGTATTTGATCTTCTTACAAGAAGAGATGTACCATTCCGGGACGCTGTTCTCCCGCATCTCTGACTCCATGTCGTCAGACAAACCTTTCCCTTTACGGACCGACTCCATGATTTTAAAGGCGAACGATGGCTCCAGTCCGGCGTAGATCAAGTAGACCATAATGTCGTCACGACACCCGATGACATCTTTCAGTTCACACGTCCCGTTATAGATCAACTCGTTCGCATTCCCGATCCAAACGTCCGTCCCGTGAGACAGCCCCGAAATTTGGACGAGCTCTGAGAACGTGGACGGTTTCGTCTCTTCAAGCATTTGTCGGACGAACTTCGTCCCAAACTCAGGAATACCGAGCGTCCCTGTTTTTGACTCGATTTGCTCCGGCGTGACACCGAGCACTTCCGGTGACGAAAAGATCTTCATGACGGTCGGATCATCCGTCGGGATCGTCAACGGGTCGATGCCTGATAAGTCTTGGAGCATCCGGATGACGGTCGGGTCATCGTGTCCGAGAATGTCGAGCTTGAGCAAGTTGTCGTGAATCGAATGGAAGTCGAAGTGTGTCGTCTTCCATTCAGACGTTCGATCGTCGGCCGGATACTGGATCGGCGAGATTTCGGAGATGTCCATATAGTCCGGGACGACGATAATCCCACCTGGATGCTGCCCGGTCGTCCGTTTGACACCGGTGACACCCGAGACGAGACGATCGACTTCGGCGTTCCGGTAAATCTTATCGTTTTCGGTCGCATAGCCTTTCACATACCCGTACGCCGTCTTGTCGGCAATCGTCCCGATCGTCCCGGCACGATAGACGTACTCTTCTCCGAACAACACTTTCGTATACGCGTGAGCATGAGGCTGATACTCGCCCGAGAAGTTCAAATCGATATCTGGTACTTTGTCCCCTTTAAAGCCAAGGAACGTCTCGAACGGGATATCGTGTCCGTCTTTCGTATACCACGTCCCACACTCCGGACATTGCTTGTCCGGAAGATCGTACCCGGACCCGATCGATCCGTCATTAAAGAAGTGAGACTGTTGACACTTCGGACAGACGTAATGCGGCGGTAGTGGATTGACCTCGGTGATCTCGGTCATCGTCGCGACGAGACTCGACCCGACCGACCCCCGCGAACCGACGAGGTAACCGTCGTCGAGTGACTTCTTGACGAGTTTATGTGAGATCAAATAAATGACGGCGAAGCCGTGGCCGATGATTGATTTCAGTTCCTTCTCGAGCCGGGCCTCGACGATCTCCGGAAGCTCGTCCCCGTAAATCGAGCGGGCCATGTCATAACTCATATTACGGACCTCGTCATCCGCCCCTTCGATTTTCGGCGTATACAGTTCATCCGGGATGATTTGAATCGCTTCGATCTGGTCGGCGATCGCGTTCGGATTTGTGATGACGATCTCCCGTGCGAGCTCGTCACCTAAAAATTTAAACTCTTCCATCATTTCTTTCGTCGTCCGGAAATGGGCGTGAGGCAACTCTTTTCTCGTGTTAATGAAGTTAGCCCCGCCTTGCGTCCGGATCAGGATTTCGCGATACGACCGATCCGTCCGGTCCAAGTAATGGACGTTCCCGGTCGCACAGACCGGAAGTCCGGCTTGACCTGCCACGCGAATGATCCGTTTGATGATGTCACGAAGTTCAAGCTCGTTCGCGACGATCTCTTTATCGATCAAATGCATATAAAGTGCCGGCGGATGAATCTCGATGAAGTCATAAAATGCCATCATCTTCTCGAGCTCTTCGTCCGACTTGTTCAAGGCGGCGTCAAAGATCTCGCCGTTGTCACACGCCGAGCCGATGAGCAGCCCTTCTCGGCGCTTCTCGATCTCTGAGCGCGGCATCCGAGCCATCCGGAACAAATAGTCGATGTGCGACAACGAGATCAACTCATACAAGTGGCGCAATCCTGGCTTTTTCGTCTTCGCGTAAACCGTCGCATGAAACGGACGGATCTTCGAGACGTCACTGCCGACTTTCGCGTTCAGTGACCGATGCGTCTGCATCTCGAACATCTGTTTCGCCAAATCGAGCAACTTCATGAGCAGGTACGCCGTCGCCTCGGCATCATAGATAGCCCGGTGATGCTGCGTCAATTCGATATCGAACCGCTTGGCGAGCGTGTTGAGACGGTGGTTTTTGAGCGTCGGTAAAATCGTCCGGGCCAGTTCAAGCGTATCGATGACCGGATAATCGTCCGGCTCATGTCCTCCGCTTCGGAGCGTCGCCTCGAGAAAGCCCATATCGAACGAGGCGTTATGAGCGACGAGAATCCCGTCCCCGCACCAGTCGACGAACTGTTTCGCGATCACTTCCGGGTCGGGCTGTCCGTGGACCATGTCATCCGTGATCCCGGTCAGTTCGATCGTCGTCGCCGAAAGTTGATGTTTCGGGTCGGCGAACGCTTCGAACCGGTCGATGATCTCACCGTCTTTAATCTTGACGCCGGCGAGTTCGATGATTTTGTTGTAGACGGCCGACAGACCGGTCGTCTCGACGTCGAACACGACGTACGTCGCCTCGTCGAGCGAGACGTCGGTCGGATGATACGCGACAGGCACCCCGTCATTGACGACGTTCGCCTCGACACCGTACAAGATTTTAATGTCGTTCTTTTTCCCGGCATAATAGGCTTCCGGGAACGACTGCACACCGGCATGGTCGGTGATGGCGATGGCGCGATGACCCCACTTGGCGGCCCGGGCGACGAGCGCCGACACGTTCGTGACCGCATCCATCTGGCTCATCTGCGTATGGGCGTGCAGTTCGACGCGCTTCTCCCCGGCCCATTCGTCACGCTTCGGTTCGACTTTCACTTCTTGGAGCTGCGACGCCATCATGCACAGTTCGCGCATGAAGCTATCGTCTTCGACCCGTCCGGCCGCTTGGATCCACATGCCTTTTTTGACGGCACTGAGCATACGGTCGTCATCATCGTCACGTGCGAACACTTTGACGATGAGCGAATCGGTATAATCGGTCATCTTGATCGTGAATAGCTTCTTCCCGCTCTTCAACTCTTTCCGTTCGGCTGAAAACACGAGTCCACGGATGGCGACACGGCGTTCTTCTTCGATGATCGTCTTGATCGGGACGATCTCGTCTTTGATCAAGGCGCCCATCCGCACTTCCGTGATCGGCTCGTCGTTCGTCTCGGTCGCTTTGGCGAACTGGGCCGCGAGTGCGAGTTTCGCCTGTTCGATATCTTCTTGGACGACTTGTTCACGCAACGCCTGATTCGCTTCCGCGTCTTCTGAGAAGCTGGCTTGGCACGGCTTTTTCATAAACCCGTAAGCACTATAGAGCGCTTGAACTTCTTGGCACAGCTCTTTATCGACATAGCTCGCCTCAGGTGCGGAGCGGACGGGAATGAGCAACTTGTTTTGCTCGAAGCGCGGTTTGACAGTTGCGAAATAGCTTCGCATCGCCCCCGACACTTGACTGAGCTCACTGACGATGCGCGGCCAGTAGTCGATATAATCCTGCTCGCTTCCACCTGTCTCTGTCGTAAAACGAGCATACACTTCATCGGCAAACGTCGCGTACCGATTCTCGACCCGACTCATGAACAATTGATAAACCTCATATGGCAACACTTGGCGCATCTTAAAGTAAAACGTCCACGTCCGTCGCTGTTTATTGACGACAAGACGCGATAGTTCCGCTCCGTCGAACTGATCACTCTCTGTCGTGATCCCGAGATCCGTCAACAGTAATTGCATCTTTTGATTTGCTTCCACGGGTAAGTCGTCCCCCCCTTTTATATGACAATGTCGAAAAATGAAGGTGACGGCAAGAAACCGTCACCTTCATCGATCAATGCGTCTCGTTGAGCTGCGCGACAATCACTTGCTGCAACTCCTCTACCGTCGTTTCAATTACTTCGCCCGTAGCACGGACTTTCACTTCGACGATGCCTTCGCCGGCTTTCTTCCCGACGTTGATGCGAATCGGCAAGCCGATCAAGTCAGCGTCGGCAAATTTGACGCCGGCCCGTTCTTTGCGGTCATCGTACAATACATCATACTTCGACGATAGTTCATCGTAAAGTCGATTCGAAAGTTCGAGTTGCGTCTCGTCTTTCGCGTTGATCGCGATCAAATGCAGATCAAACGGTGCGACACTCTTCGGCCAAACGATGCCGCGGTCGTCGTGGTGCTGTTCGACGATCGCCGAAAGCGTCCGCGAGACACCGATGCCGTAACAACCCATGATGAGTGGTTCCGCCCGGCCTTCTTCGTTCAAGAACGTCGCGCCCATCGCTTCTGAGTAACGCGTACCGAGTTTGAACACTTGACCGACCTCGATCCCACGTGCGAACCGGACTGGGCCAGATTCGTCCGGTGCCAAGTCGCCTTCGACGACGAAGCGGAGGTCGTGATACGTCAAGTGCGACAAGTCGCGTTCTGCATTGACGTGCATGAAGTGCGTGTTCGCAACGTTGGCGCCACATACCGCATCGACTAAATATTTAACGGCGTAATCGGCGACGACTTTGACCGGTGCGTTGATCGGTCCGAGCGTCCCTGGTTCACAGCCGAACAATTCAATGATCTTCGACTCGTCTTCCATTTGGATATCGAGTCCGCCGAGGGCGTTCTTCACTTTGACATCGTTCGCTTCGTGATCGCCGCGAACGATCGCCATGACCGTCTCGCCGTCGACGTTGAACAACACCGACTTGATCGTCGTGTTCGTCTCCACGCCCAAGAATCGCGCCACGTCTTCGATCGTCTTATGCTCTTTCGTATCGACTTGATCGAGCTCGAGCACAACACCCGCTTGCATGTCGTAACGGTCAAGCGTTTCCGCCATCTCGATGTTCGCCGCGTATGACGACGAGTCCGTGTAGACGATCGTATCCTCACCGATTTCGGCGAGCGCCTGGAATTCGTGCGTGTCTTTCCCGCCAATCGCTCCTGAATCGGCCACGACCGGACGATACTTCAAACCGGTGCGGTCAAAGATGCGCGAATAAGCGTTGTACATATTGTCGTACTCTTCGTCCAAATCAGCCTGTGTGGCGTGGAACGAGTAGGCATCTTTCATCAAAAACTCACGTCCGCGTAATAATCCGAACCGCGGACGACGCTCATCGCGATACTTCGTCTGAATCTGGTACAAGTTGACCGGTAACTTCTTATACGAGTTCAACTCGTCACGGACGATCGACGTGATCAACTCTTCGTGAGTCGCTCCAAGTGCGAAACGGCGGTCATGACGGTCCGTCAAACGCATCAGTTCAGGTCCGTAGATGTCCCAACGTCCCGTCTCTTCCCATAGCTCAGCTGGTTGGATCGCCGGCATGAGCAGTTCTTGCGCCCCGGCACGGTTCATCTCTTCACGGATGATCGTTTGAATATTTTGTAACACACGATGACCGAGTGGTAAATAAGAGTAGATCCCCGCTGCATTTTGTCGAATAAATCCACCGCGCACGAGAAGTTGATGGCTGACAGCTTCAGCGTCAGCAGGAACCTCTCTCAAAGTAGGCATAAGCAATCTCGATTGTTTCATAAATATCAACGTTTCCCTTCTCTAACACAGTCTATTTGAAAAATGATTGGATATCGTTCCAAGTGACGATGAGCATGAGCAGCATAAGCAGGGCAAATCCGATAAAGTGGACGAACCCTTCTTTTTTTGGATCGATCGGTCGACCACGCACTGCCTCGAACAACAAGAAGATGAGTCGTCCCCCGTCAAGCGCCGGAAGTGGCAACAAGTTGAAGATCGCCAAGTTGACGGATAACAGTGCCGTCCAGTTGAGCAACATGACGAAACCGCTCGCCGCCACTTCGTCGGTCATGCGGACAATCCCGACCGGACCTGCGAGTTGATCAACTCCGACTTGGCCGGTCACTAAATCACCGACCGCAGAGAAAATCAATGTCGACATCGTCCACGTCGTCTCAGCTCCTGTTGTGAACGCTTTTGTCGGTGATCGCTCGAGCGCATTTGTCACGCCAAGGATACCGACCGTCTCGCCATTTTGTTCGACTGCTTGAGGTGTGAGCGTTACCGTTTGTTCCTCACCCGCCCGAATATAGGTCACCTCGGTCGGTGTATCGGCACGATCGGCCAAGACCGTTCGAAGATCGAGCCAGTTATCAATCGTCTCACCCTCGATCGAGACGATTTCGTCTCCGGTGACGAGCCCGGCTTGATCAGCCGCTGAATCCGGTTGTACCGTCCCGATTTGACCGTCGTCTGTCGGTGTACCTTGCACGAGACCGACAATGACGAGCAAGACGAAAGCAAGGACGAAGTTCATGGCCGGGCCGGCTGCGATCGCGAGCACTCGCTTCCAAACTGACTGCGCTCCGAACGTGCGGTCGTACGGTGCGATTTGAATCTCCATACCTTGATCGACGAGGAGTGTGTCGCGCTCGAGTGGGTACACCCGCACTTCTTCATCGACAAGCAATTGAATCTTCAATTCACGGATCGAATCGAACTTGTCGACCGTGCCGACGACGTGTACATCCGTCGCTTGGTCCGGTTGGAAATAGACGCGGTCGACTGTGCCCGCGCTCGTTAACCGGAGCCCGACTTGTTGACCGGCTTTCACTTCGATCGGCTCGAAATCCTCACCCGCCATCTTGACGTAACCACCGATCGGCAATAAGCGAATCGTATAGAGCGTCTCATTCTTTCTGAACGAAAAGATTTTCGGTCCAAACCCGATTGCAAATTCATGACAGAGAATCCCTGCCCGTTTCGCCATGACGAGGTGTCCCCATTCATGAACTGAAATGAGCACCCCAAACATCAAAACGATGGCGATAAAAGTTTGCATGATCTATTTCCCACCTTCACTTTCGTTGCTGAATTTGTTCACGAACCGATTGATCGACTTGAAGGATCTGCTCAAGCGTCGGTTCTACAATGACTGTATGTGCATCCATCGCTTGCTCGACGATCGATTCAATCTCGACGAACGCAATCTTTCCGTTCAAGAACAAATCGACAGCCGTTTCGTTAGCCGCATTCAACACGGTCGGCATTGAACCACCCTGACGACCTGCTTCATACGCTAGTCGAAGAGCCGGATAGCGATCTAAATCGGCTTCCGCAAAATGGAGCGTCCCGATTTCTCTCAAGTTTAACCGCTTGTTCCCTTCGATTTCAAGCCGTTTCGGGGTAGAGAGCGCATAGAGGATCGGTCCCCGCATATCGGGGTTTCCGAGTTGCGCCATGATTGCGGCGTCTTTAAACTCGACCATCGAGTGAATGATCGACTCCCGATGGAGCACCACTTCAATATCATTATAATCGATATCGAACAACCAGTGCGCTTCGATGACTTCGAGCCCTTTGTTGAACATCGTCGCCGAATCGATCGTGATTTTTGCACCCATCGACCAGTTCGGATGATTGAGCGCTTCTTCGACGGTCACGCTCGCTAATTCAGCGCGTGTCTGATCGCGGAAACTTCCTCCCGAGGCCGTCAAAATGATTTTTGAAACGTCCTCGCGACGTTCTCCGTTTAGGCATTGGTAGATGGCCGAGTGTTCACTGTCGACCGGAAGCAAACTGACGCCGTACTCTTTGACGGCGGCCATGACGAGATGTCCGGCTGTGACGAGCGTTTCTTTGTTCGCCAAGGCGATATCTTTACCGGCTTTAATGGCGGCAAGCGTCGGCTCTAAGCCGACTGCCCCGACGACGGCCGTGACGACCACATCGGCCCGCTCAGCGGTCGCACATTCGATCAACCCTTCGAGTCCGATAAAAAAGAGTGGTTCGTATGTAAGGCGTGGCTTGAGCTGTTCGAGTACCTCGATCGTTTTGGCTGATACGTATTTCGGGCGAAGGCGGTTGATCCATTCCTCGGCTACCTCGACGTTCGTTCCGAACGCGTACGCCTCAAGTTCAAACAAGTCGGGGTGCTGCTCGATCACATCGCACGTCTGTACGCCGATCGAACCAGTCGCCCCGATTAAGCTGATTCGCTTCATCTTGACACTCCTTTTACAACAAATTGAAAATCCAAATGACGGTGAATACCGCGATCATACTATCAAATCGGTCTAAAATGCCACCATGTCCCGGTAATAGATGTCCAGAATCTTTTACGCCAAACTGACGTTTGTACGCTGATTGTACCAAATCACCGAGCTGGCCGACGACAGAAACGACAACCGCTAAGACGAGCACTTCGACGAGCGGTAGGACCGGTTCAATCAAGACATAGACGACACCGACGACCACAGCTGAAACAATACCGCCGACAGCTCCTTCGATCGTCTTGTTCGGGCTGATCGAGGGCCACAGTTTCGTCTTGCCGATTGCTTTCCCCGTGAAATACGCACCCGAGTCGGTCGCCCAAATGATAAATAAGACGAGCAATACTTTCGCCAGCCCGTCTTCAGACAGACGGACGAGGGCAAAGCTTGAAAACCCGATGACGAGATAAACAGCCGAGACGAAATAAAAACTCGCATCTTCATATGTGAAACGGTTTTTCGTGACGACCGTCCAAAAGAGAAGCAGCATTAACCCGAGCACCATCCATTGACTCGTCGAAATCGGAAGTTCACTCGTCAACAACTGCCGTTCTAAGAGCATCATGACGAACGGGAACGCTACGAGCAACGATGTCACGAGGAACGGGAACGCTGTCAGCTTATGTTCACGCATCATCGTAAACTCGCTCAAACCGATCAAAGCGAGCACGCCCATCAAGATGACGAACGGGCTGCCGCCAAGGGCGATCAAGCTGACAAAGATGGCGCCGGCCCAAAGTCCGGTAATAATTCGTGTTTTCATATTACACTCCACCAAACCGACGCGTACGTGTATTGTACGCTTCGATTGCTTCGACGAAGTGCTCACGTTTGAACTCGGGCCACAATACGTCTGTGAAGTGGAGTTCGGCATACGCCCCTTGCCAGAGCAGGAAGTTCGATAACCGTTGTTCACCGCTCGTCCGAATGATCAAATCGACATCTTGCATATTCGTCATGAGCCGCTCTCCGATCATCGACTCGTCGATCTCATCTGGATTGATGTGTCCGGCCGACACGTCGCGCGCAATGTCACGCATTGCTTGGATGAGTTCGTCACGGCCGCCATAGTTCAACGCGAAGACGAGGTCTAACCCCGTGTTCGTCGCGGTACGCGTGCGCGCTTCCTCGACCGCCTCGCGTGTTCCACGCGGTAGTTTCGACACGTCACCGGCAACGAGCACTCTGACGTTTTGTTCGTCGAGTTCTTTTAAGTCGGTCTCTAAAAATTGCTTCGGTAACTTCATCAAAAAATTGACTTCTTCTTCTGGACGCGTCCAGTTTTCAGTCGAGAACGCGTAAAGTGTCAGCGACTTGATGCCGAGCTCTTGAGCCGTCCGGACTGATTCACGGACCGATTTCATCCCTTCCCGGTGACCCATGATGCGCGGGAGCCCGCGTTTCTTCGCCCAACGGCCGTTTCCGTCCATGATGATGGCGACATGTTCGGGGATGCTCAATTCCGCCTCAGTCTTCGTTTTAGGATTCACCCATTTAAACATAGTCTATCCTCCTGATTGTATGAAAGAGGGACCCTTTCAGTAAAAGGGTCCCCACACAGCTTTTTGGTATACCACTTCCGTGATTATACTTCCATGATCTCTTTTTCTTTGACCGCTGCAGACTCATCAATCTTTTTGATGTAAGAATCCGTTAACGTTTGAACGTCGTCCGCATAACCGCGGAGGTCGTCTTCTGTCAAATCACCATCTTTTTCAAGCTTCTTCAAGTTCTCGTTCGCGTCACGACGAACGTTACGAACCGCAACTTTCGCTTCTTCCGCATACTTCTTCGTGATTTTAACGAGTTCTTTCCGGCGCTCTTCCGTCAAGGCAGGGATTGCTAAACGGATGACTGTCCCGTCCGAAGATGGCGACAGACCGAGATCCGCTCTTTGAATCGCTTTCTCGACTTCCGTTACGAGCGACTTGTCCCAAGGTTGGATCAACAAAAGACGAGCTTCCGGCGTGTTGATGTTCGCTACTTGGTTGAGCGGCGTTGGCACACCGTAGTAGTCGACTTGGACCGGGTCCAAAATCGATGCACTGGCGCGTCCGGTGCGGAGCGTCCCAAAATCACGTTTTAATGATGTATGGGCTTTAACCATCTTTTCTTCAGCCGTTTTCATAACTTCGTTTGCACTCATGAATTGCTTCCTCCCACTACCGTCCCGATATGTTCCCCGAGAACGACACGTTTGATATTTCCTTCTTCAAGCAATGAGAATACAATCAGCGGAATATGGTTGTCCATGCATAGTGACGTCGCTGTCGAGTCCATGACTTGGAGACCGTCTTTTAAGACGTCCAAGTATGTGAGTGACTCGTATTTGACCGCATCCGGGACAAGTTTCGGGTCTGCCGAGTAGACGCCATCGACGTTGTTTTTCCCCATTAAGATGACGTCAGCTTCAATCTCGGCTGCCCGGAGCGCTGCTGTCGTATCTGTCGAGAAGTATGGGTTACCCGTCCCTGCTGCAAAGATGACGACCCGGCCTTTTTCAAGGTGGCGCATCGCCCGGCGGCGGATATACGGTTCAGCAACTTGACGCATTTCGATTGATGTTTGGACGCGGGTTTGGACACCGTGTGTTTCGAGGCTGTCTTGAAGTGCAAGCGAGTTAAGTACAGTTGCGAGCATGCCCATATAATCGGCATTGGCCCGGTCCATACCGAGTTCGCTTCCCGTCTTTCCGCGCCAGATGTTTCCGGCACCTACGACGACCGCTACTTCGACGCCCATGGCGACTAACTCTTTAATCTGTCCAGAAATCGAGTTGACGATTGCCGGATCGATTCCGTATCCTTGATCTCCTGCGAGCGCTTCTCCACTCAATTTTAACACAATTCTCTTATATTTCGGTTCCATACTTTGCCTCCTCATGCTTGAAAAAAGGGAACACGCTCCCTTAACGAACTAACTCAAGGTTATACAGACGTGTTCCCAATTTTAATTGCATCATCATACATGACGCAGATTATTTTTTAAGTTGGTTCATTACTTCTTCAGCAAAGTTTTCTTCGCGTTTTTCCATACCTTCTCCAACTTCGAAACGTACGAACGAGTTGATACGGCCGCCTTTAGACTCTACGTATTTTCCAACTTTGAAGTCAGCGTCTTTGACGAACGTTTGGTCGACGAGGCAGATTTCTTCGAAGTACTTGTTCATGCGTCCCGCGATCATCTTCTCGACGATGTTAGCAGGTTTGCCTTCGTTGATTGCTTGTTCAGTCAAGACTTTCTTCTCGCGCTCTGCTTCTTCAGCCGAGACTTCGTCACGTGTCGCGTAAAGTGGGTTAGCTGCTGCT
The DNA here is from genome assembly GCF_001766415.1 of Exiguobacterium aurantiacum. Taxonomy (GTDB): domain Bacteria; phylum Bacillota; class Bacilli; order Exiguobacteriales; family Exiguobacteriaceae; genus Exiguobacterium; species Exiguobacterium aurantiacum_A. The sequence goes on from NZ_MKXO01000001.1 coordinate 656,242, forward strand.
ACGTGCATAGCTACATCTTTCGCTACTGACTCATCTGTCGTGCCGTCGATGACGACGACCGAACCGATGCGTCCGCCCATGTGAAGGTAAGTGCCGAATACAGCGTCGTCCGCTTTTTCAAGAACAGCGATGCGACGGAGCGAGATTTTCTCTCCGATTGTCGATGCTTCTTCTTGAATGTGAATCTCAAGCGTTTTACCAGCCACGAATTCAGCAGAAAGTGCTGCTTCAACTGTTGTCGCACCTGAAGCGAGAACCGCTTTCGCCACATCACTTACGAGTGTTTGGAACTTCTCGTTTTTAGAAACGAAGTCCGTCTCTGAGTTGACTTCGACGAGAGCAGCTTTGTTGCCTTCAACCGCTACTGCTGTCAAGCCTTCAGCTGCGATACGATCGCCTTTAGCTGCTGCTTTAGCAATCCCTTTTTCACGAAGGAAGTCGATTGCCGCTTGCATGTCACCGTCTGTTTCCACGAGTGCTTTTTTGCAATCGAGCATACCTGCTCCTGTTTTTTCACGAAGTTCTTTTACCATTGCTGCTGTAACTGCCATCGGAAATTCCTCCTTGTAAAACTTACATTTTTTTAAAATAAAAGCACTAGGCTTCGAATAGACTATTTCCTAAAAAAAGGTGATAAAAGGCTTTCCCTTTATCACCTGTTGTCTAACTGATTACTCAGCTTCTGTAGCTTCAGCTTCTGGAGCTACAGCTTCTTCAGCAACTTCTTCTTCGCCTTGCTTCGCTTCGATGATCGCATCAGCCATCTTAGAAGTGAGCAATTTAACCGCACGAATTGCATCGTCGTTCGCTGGGATAACGTAGTCGATTTCATCTGGGTCACAGTTTGTATCGACAATCGCAACGATTGGGATGTTCAATTTGTGAGCTTCTGCAATCGCGATCCGCTCTTTGCGTGGGTCAACGATGAAGAGAGCGTCAGGAACGCCTGGCATATCTTTGATTCCGCCGAGGAACTTCTCAAGACGTGTCATTTCTTTTTTCAAGATGATGACTTCTTTTTTAGGAAGTACTTCGAACGTGCCGTCAGCTTCCATTTTCTCAAGTTGCTTCAAGCGGTTAATACGCTTTTTGATTGTTGAGAAGTTTGTGAGTGTTCCACCCAACCAACGCTCATTGATGAAGTACATACCTGAACGGAGTGCTTCTTCTTTGATTGTATCTTGAGCTTGTTTTTTCGTACCTACGAAGAGGACGTTTCCGCCTTCTGCCGCGAGTTCACGAACGAAGTTGTAAGCTTCGTCTACTTTTTTAACCGTCTTTTGAAGGTCGATGATGTAGATTCCGTTACGCTCCGTGAAGATGTATTTCGCCATTTTTGGGTTCCAACGACGTGTCTGGTGACCGAAGTGTACACCAGCTTCGAGCAATTGCTTCATTGAGATTACTGCCATGATAAATTTCCTCCTTGTGGTTTAAAAAAGTCCTCCGCCTCGTTCATCGTTGTACTCCGACCTTTCGGCACCGAGGAATACCATCCCGAGACGTGTGTGATGTGTTTAACACCGAAAATTACTATAGCACATGTCGCCGAATCCGGCAACTCTCACTTTTGTCGAAGTTTCGCATAAAGCGCCACTTCGCCTTCCCCTTTTCCGAGGAGACGTGCCGTGTCGCGGACTGAATGACGGAGCAACACCTCTTCGACGCTCGGGTTAACCGCGCCGTCTTCAGACGTTTCAGTTTCTGTCTCGGCGATTTCGACCGAGGTCGGTTTTGACGATTCAGGCGCGTCGTTTTTCACAACATCGCTCATCGATTCCATGAATGACAAGAGCAACGCCTCTGTCTCGCGTTTCTCGCTTTCGAGCCGATTGACGCGTTCGTTCAATGTTTGGATCTGCCGGAACCCGATCAATAGACCATAGGCAATCACGATCCCCGCGATCATCAACACAAAAGTCATCCCTTCACCTCCTCACGATGTCTTCTCTTCTAGATACGAGCGGCCTAGCGCCTGTTTGAGTGTCTTTAACGCCTTCGAATGAATCTGTGAGATGCGGGAAGTCGATAATTCTAACACTTCCCCAATCTCCGTCAATGTCAACTCGTCAAAATAAAATAACGAGACGACAAGACGTTCTTTTTCAGACAGATGATCAATCTCGGTCGTCAGCACGTCGACTAACTCGCGTTGCAACAACGTGTCTTCCGGTTTTTCCGAATCGGGGTCAAAGTACGTGACCGACATGACTTTTCCTTCTTCTTGGAGCGTCACCGCCTCGTCAATCGACAACATGTTCGCGAAATACCCTTCCGCCATCGCCTTTTCGATATCAGCGATCGGAAGCGCGCACGCGTCGGCCAATTCTTCTTTCGTCGGGGCACGGTGCAGCTTTTGCTCGAGTTGTTCGGCGACATGGTCAATCTTCTTCACGCGCTCTCGTACCGAGCGCGGCAGCCAATCGATTTTTCGAAGTCCGTCGATAATGGCACCCCGAATCCGAAAAGCTGCATACGTATCGAATTTATTATTATGTTCCGGATCATATTTCATGAGGGCATCGTACAATCCCATGTAACCCAAACTTTTCAATTCGTCGCGTTCGACGCTCTTTGGGAGCGTCACGATCATTCGTTGCACGTGATAATGGATCAGAAATTCATAATGTGATAATAATTCATTTGCCGTATCCATATCGCGGTCAGTATTCCAACGATCCCACAACTGGGTAAGCTGAGTCGTCATGTCGATCCCCCCTTATAGTTCTTTTGTTCCGATACTCACTGTCCGAATCGATAAGACGCATGTTGCGACGTCAAATTCAATCGTTCGTCCGTTATGCCCACCACAATCCTCGGCGATTAGCGGGATGTGGTGTGCTTTTAAAGCGACGCGGATTGCTTCGGCATTTCGTTCCCCGATGCGCATCGCCGCGTTCTCATATTTGAATTGAAACATTTGAGCCCCACCGGCCATCTTGGCTTGCAGACGTCCTGCCCCGGCCCGTTTGAGTGACTCGACGAGAGCATCGATGGCTGTATCCGCGTATTTCCCGACTTCGATTGTCTGGTGTTTCCTTGCGATCGCCGAATCTGGAAGCATGACGTGTGCCATCGCTGCCACTTGCATCCGGGCATCATACAAGATGACACCGACGCATGAGCCGAGTCCCGCCGTGCGGAGCCGGTTCGGTGCTGTCGTTTGCTTCCACTCGGCAATCCCGATTTTAAGAACTTCAGCCATGGCCAAGCAACCTTCGTTGAATCCGATCTAGCGAGCCGTGCGTTGGTAAGAAGAGCACATGCCCGGCACTCACCTTCTCGTCAATCATGAATGTCGTGTCGATATAGAGCGCGGCATCTTCTTCCGGTTGAACGGACGTGACGACAAACTCGACGATCGATCCGGCCATATCAATCGCGGTCGCTGGCACTTGAATCATGATCGGCGTATTGAGCCAGTCGCCTAACGCTCGCGCGTAAGCCCCGCTCATAATATTACCGATCTCTTCCCACGCCGATTGACCGAGCTCGTTGTTCGATTGGAACGTGAACGGTGAGCCGATCAGCGAAGCCACCATACTCTCCGCATCATCCACCGGGAACATGATCAGGATCATGCCACTGATCTCGCCTCCAAGCTCTAACAGGACAGAGGCCACATGGCGCTCCGGACCACCGACGCGGTCCGGTAAATATGTGATCGGTTCCATTTCAGCAGACGATACCGTGATGTTGACCGGCTTGGCGAGCAGTGTCGAGAGCGCGGTCGCCGCATGTCCAGAACCGATGTTCCCAAGTTCTTTTAACAAATCTTGTTCAAATTCACTCAGCATGTTGGTCCTCGAACAACGCGTTCGCATCGAGAAGCGAGAACAGCTTGTCCTCACCTTTAGCGATCGCCGTCAAGTGTGCCGAGTGCATCTCGTGGCTCGAATCCGGAATCGGTTCGATCCGGACTTCATCGCTCTCGACGACTTCGTTGGCACGATCGACGATAAAACCAGCATCGCCTTGATTCAAAGAAGCGATCAAAATCCGTGTCTCGTCTGTCGGTGCGATTTCTTCATAACCGAGGCGAAGCCTGAGGTCGATGACCGGCGTGACCACACCACGGAGGTTGATGACGCCCTTCACGTGTGCTGGTGCGTTCGGCACCCGGGTGACAGGTTGTAACCGTTCAATCGAACGGACTGATTGGACATCGATTCCGTACGTGTTCGATGCGAGTGAAAACACTACCCATTTTTGTTCCATCTTTCTTCCTCCTTAAAAGAGATCGTTGCTGTCTACGATGAGAGCGACCCGTCCATCTCCGAGAATTGTTGCCCCCGAAATAGCCGGAATGCCTTCGAGATACGTCCCGAGTGGCTTCATGACAATCTCTTGTTGACCAATCAAGTCGTTCACGACGACTCCGACGAGTTTATTACCTTTACGCACGACGACGACCGGGAACTGTGATTTTGTTTCCGAATCGATTCCGAAAATTTCTTTTAAATAAACGAGCGGGACGAGTTGTCCGCGGAAATCGAAGACACGTTCGCGATGGGCCGTCAGAATGTTGGCTTCATCGAGCAATGTCGTCTCGAGAATCGATGACAACGGGATGGCATACGTCTCATCACCCGCTTGGACGAGCATCGCTGAGATGATTGATAACGTGAGCGGTAGACTGACTTGGAACTTGGTTCCTTGTCCGACCACGGTCTCGAGCGTGACGACACCACCGAGCGATTCGATTTTATTTTTGACGACGTCGAGTCCGACGCCACGACCTGATAAGTCTGTGACAACGTCTGCCGTTGAGAAGCCCGGTGCAAAGATGAGCATCGCGAGCTCGTTGTCTGTCATCGACGCCGCTTCTTCGGTCGTGATGACACCACGTTCGAGCGCTTTCGACCGGACTTTATCGACATTGATTCCCGCTCCATCATCTTCGATCTCGATGAAGACACGGTTACCGCCATGGTAAGCACGGAGGGCGAGTCGCCCTTGTTCCGGTTTGCCGGCTTGGACGCGTTTGTCAGGAAGCTCGATGCCATGATCAATCGCGTTGCGAATCAAGTGGACGAGCGGATCACCGATCTCATCGATTACGGTCCGGTCGAGTTCCGTGTCAGCTCCTGAGATATCGAGTTGAACTTTTTTATGAATGTCTTTCGCGACCGAGCGGACCATCCGTGGGAATCGGTTGAACACTTGTTCGATTGGCATCATCCGTAACGTCAACACGAGTGATTGCAGTTCGTTCGTGCCGCGTTTGATTTTCTCGACCGTCTCGTTTAGTTCGGGTTGTCCGACCTCGTCGGCAAGGCGTTCGAGGCGGCCGCGGTCGATGATGAATTCTTCAAACAAGTTCATGAGACGATCGATCCGTTCTAAATTGACGCGAATCGTCTTCGCTTGAGCGACAGCTTGTTCTTTCGGTTCTTCTGCTTCTTGCGCTTTCGGTTTTATTTCTTGCACCGCTACCGCTTCTGCACTCACAGCAATTTCCGGCTCGCTCTCGCTCACGCTCGTAAATACCGAGACGTGGACTGTTTCAACTTCCGACACTTGCGAGACGGCGTGTTCGATGACTGCAGCCGTCTCTTGTGATAAGAACAAGACATCAAACGACAAGTCGAACTGTTCTTGCTCAATCGCTTCCGTCTCAGGGTGGGTCCGGACGACTTCACCGAGCTCTTGGAGCCGATCAAACACCATGTAAGCCCGGGCTGCTTTTAAGACGACGGCATCCGATAACTTAACATGAAGTTGGAACGCCTCAAAACCGGTCTGTTTCGCTTGTTCAATGACCGAATCCGCATACAAGTCGACAGTAAACACCGACGACTCTTCCGCCGTAGCGATTTTTTGTTCCTTACCTCCGATAAACGACTGGAATGCCGAAACCGTCGCTTTGACGTCGACGTTCGTACCAGTTCCACCCGTCTCGATGTCGGCAATCATCGCTTCAATCTGTTCCATCGCGATAAACATCGTATCAAGCAACAATTGGTTGCTCTCTTTTTTGCCTGACCGGACAAGGTCAAGGGCACTCTCCATCTCGTGTGTCAAATTGGCCACGCTTTCGTAACCCATCGTCGCCGACATCCCTTTGAGCGTATGGGCCGAACGGAAAATCTCTTGAACCGCTTCAGCGCTAGCCGTCTGCTCAAATTTCATCAACTGTGTGTTGACCGATTGGATATGCTCTTGTGACTCATCCAAAAACAACCCTAAGTATTCGTTCACGTCCATCTATATTGCCTCCCTGTCGTTAGACTCGCTTCCACTGTTGCCGCAAATTCCCAATCAACCGATCCATGAAGTGCCGTGGCTTCGGTGGTGTACCGGTAAGCGTTGTCAAAATACGCTCGAGCCGCCAGCTAATATCACTCTTTCGGTCAAATTGGTAAAACGGGACTTGGGCGATGACCGCTTTCCTTACAGAAGCGTCATCTGGTAAAAAACCAAGGAACCGAATCGGTTTATTCAAAAACTGTCGGCATGCGACTTCCATCCGTTCGTAACACTGGAGTGCTTCTTCCCCCGACTGCGCCCGATTGACAATGACCCCGATCGGTAAATCCGGACTTTGACGATGCACGAGTTTCGTGTACGCGTAACCATCCATCAGCGATGTCGGTTCTGGGGTCAGGATGAGAAACATCTCGTCACATCCTTCAATGAATCGTAACGATGTGTCCGTTGCTCCTGCTCCCATGTCAAACAGTACGTAATCATAAGTCGTCAGCACTTCAAGTTCACGCATTAAAAATTGCATGTCTGCTTCTGAGAATTGAACTAATGTGTCAAGTCCACTTCCTCCATGTAATATATCGACACCGTGCACGTCTTTCTGAACCGAAGACGCAAGCGGAGTCCGAGTTTTCACAGAATCGACCATCGTTTTAGACTGCGCCGCATTCAAAAGAATGTGCACGTTCGCCATCCCGATATCGAGATCGACGATCAAGACACGCTTTCCGAGTTCGACGAGCCCGATTGCGGTGTTCACGCAGACGTTCGTCTTGCCGACGCCGCCTTTTCCGCTCGCGAACGCGATTGTCGTTGGTGCGACATCCGTCTTCGCTCTTAAACGCCTTGCTTGGTCCATCGTGTCCACCCTTCCTTCTCAAGCATCTTTTGCGTCAAGATGTCTGGGTCGCCGGCGACCATATCGTCCGGCACTTCCTGGCCGTCTGTCAGCCAAGCGACGGGGAGTCCGCTCTCGCGCACCATCCGATACATCGCGTGGATATCACTCGTCTCATCCGCTTTCGTGAAGATGAGCGACCGGAGCGGCAATTTTTCAAACTGTCGGTAAATCAAATCCATGTCTTTCATTTTCGACGTCAGACTGAGCACAAGTGACAAGCTCGTCTCCGAGAAGTCGTGATGGTTATGAAACTGTTCGACGTACGCCTCATCGCGGAAATTGCGTCCGGCCGTATCGATCAAGACGATATCTTTTCTTGCAAACAGTTGTTTCGCCCGTTTAAAGTCGTCAAAGTCATAGGCGACCTCGACGGGGATATTTAAAATCTCGGCGTACGTCTTCAGCTGTTCGATCGCCGCGATCCGGTACGTGTCGGTCGTAATCAAACCGACCGACATCCCTTGGTCGAGCTTATAGTGGGCGGCAAGCTTCGCGAGCGTCGTCGTCTTGCCGACACCGGTCGGACCGACGAGCATGACGTAGCGCAGCGCATCCGGGACCGTTAAAAAGGAACTGCGGATCTGGTCATAGACGTATTGCTCGACGACCTCTAGCGATTTAGTCGTATAGTACAGTTCGTTGATTCGCTCTTCCCACGATTCATTCGTGAACGACTCAGACGCTAAGAGCGACTCGATATGGGTCAGACCCGCTGGCAAACGCCTCTTTTCAGGAACAGGCGTCACCGGTTGTGGAGTGGGTGTAGGTGTAGGTGTAGGTGTAGGTGCAGGAATCGGCTTCGCCTTTGCCTTTGCTTGTTTCGGTTGCAGTTTCGGCTCGGTTCGAGGCTTGACCGTTAGCGGCGCTTTCTCGAGTGCGGCAATCACTTCAACTTCTTGTGAAGCGAACAACCCGAACCATCCTTTCTTGACTTGGCGAGAATTTAAGATGACAGCCTCGTCGCCGAGCTCTTGTTTCACTTTCGCCATCACTTCGGACATCGTCTTGCCTGTATATTTTTTAATTTGCATATTAAATCACCCCAATACTTTTCACTTCGAGCGAGCTGAGCAATTCGTTATACGCAAGGACCGGAACGTCAGGATAGTACCGTTCGAGCAGCTGTCTCACGAATATCCGAATCGTCGGCGAGCAAAGAATGACGGCCGAAGCCCCGTAGCGTTCAAACATCGACAGTTGTTCGCCAGAGCGCTCGATGATTTCGCGCGCTTGCTCCGGATCGAGCGCCAAATAGTTGCCGAACTCGGTTTTTTGGACAGCGTCTTGAATAAGTTGCTCGGTCTGTCCACCGAGTGTGACGACGTAGAGTGGACCGTCCGGCGGGCTGACTTGGTCAGTCAACTGACGGGCGAGTCCTTGACGACAGTATTCGCCTAATATATCAGCGTCTTTCGTCACTTTTCCATAATCAGCCATCGTCTCAAACAAGAGCGGCAAGTTGCGAATCGAGACGTGCTCTTTCAATAGATGACGAAGTACTTTTTGGATATCTCCGATCGAGAGCACAGATGGGGTCACATCTTCGACGAGCACCGGATGTGTCTCTTTCAAATGCTCGACGAGTTGTTTCGTCTCTTCCCGTCCGAGTAGGTCGGACGCATGTTTCTTGAGCGTCTCCGTTAAATGCGTGGCGACGACTGAAGGTGGGTCGACGACGGTGTAACCGCTCATCTCGGCCCGCGTCCGCGTCTCTTCATCGATCCAGAGAGCGGGCAATCCGAAAGCCGGTTCCGTCGTTTCAATCCCGTACACTTCAGGGTCTTCAATTCCAGGGCTCATCGCCAAGTAGTGATCGAGTAATAACTCACCTTCTGCGACGACATTGCCTTTCACTTTGATCCGGTAAGCGTTCGGTGACAGTTGCAGGTGGTCACGGATTCGAACCGTCGGTAAGATGAATCCGAGTTCGAGTGCGAGTTGACGGCGGATCATGACGACACGGTCGAGCAGGTCGCCGCCTTGCGATTCATCCGCGAGTGGGATCAGCCCGTAGCCGAACTCGAACTCGATCGCATCGATTTGCAGGAGCGAGACGACGGTTTCGGTCGGTGCCGCTGGTTCCTCATCCGGTAGCGGTTCAGCAATCGCTTGCTTCAGGCTGCGACGCATCGAGTACGCCCCGAAGAATGTCGCACCCGCGATCAGCGTCGTCACCGGAAGTAAACTTGGTGACACGAAACCGAGCAAGAAGATGACCGTGCCCGCGATATAGAGCAACGTCGGATTTTGACCGAGCTGGTCGACCACGTCTTCCCCGAGATTGCCGTCCGAGACGGCACGGGTGACGATGATCCCGGTCGCCGTCGAAATGAGGAGGGCCGGAATCTGACTGACGAGCCCATCCCCGATTGTCATAAGCGAGAACGTCGTAAACGACTCACCGACAGGTAATCCCATTTGGACAACGCCGATGATGATACCGAAAATCAAGTTGATGACGACGATAATGATTCCGGCAATGGCGTCACCTTTTACGAATTTCGAGGCCCCGTCCATCGAACCATAAAAATCAGCCTCGCTTTGAATCTTTTTACGGCGGATTTGGGCGTCTTTGTCATCGATCAACCCAGAGTTCAAATCGGCATCGATTGCCATTTGTTTCCCTGGCATCGCGTCGAGTGTGAATCGAGCCGAGACTTCCGATACCCGTTCGGCACCTTTCGTGATGACGACGAATTGGATGATGACGAGAATGAGGAATACGACAAATCCGACGAGAACGTTTCCGCCGATGACGAAGTTCCCGAACGTCGCAATGACTTCCCCACCATATCCGGTCGAGAGGATCGAGCGGGTCGTCGACACGTTCAGCCCGAGACGGAACAGCGTGACGATCAGCAAGAGAGACGGGAAGACAGAGAAATCAAGCGCTTCCCGGGCGTTCATCGCCACGAGTAAAATCATGAGGGCGATCAATATATTTATAATGATAAGAAAATCTAGTAAGAACCCCGGTAACGGGATGACCAGCATGACGACGATCATAAGAACGCCAATCAATACTGCGAAATCTTTAGCTTTTACAGCCAACGCATACTCCTCCTCAAGACGGTTGTTTCAGTTGATAGACGAACGCCAGCACTTCGGCGATCGCCTGATAAAACGACTCGTCGACGACTTCTCCGATGTCTAGCTGCGCATAGAGCGCACGGGCCAGTGGTTTATTTTCCACGATCGGGATATCGTGCTCTTTTGCGACGTCACGAATATTGAAAGCGACTTGGTCGACCCCTTTGGCGACGACGAGCGGCGCAAAGTCTTTCGTATCGTCATAACGGATGACGACAGCGAAATGGGTCGGGTTGGTGATGACGACGTCCGCGTTCGGAATCTCTTGCATCATACGCCGCATCGCCATCTCCCGTTGTTGTTGTTTGATTTTCGACTTGATGAGCGGGTCGCCTTCACTGTTCTTATACTCGTCTTTAATGTCTTGTTTCGACATGCGGATCGACTTTTCAAAATCGAACCGTTGATAAAAGAAGTCGAGTAGTGCGAGCGCGAGCAACGCGACACTGACCCAAAGCCCGAGTTCGATCGTGATCGCAGCGAGTGCGACGACCGATTCACGAACATGTTCGACGGCCATGCGTGACAATTCTTTTTGGTTTTGCCAAAGTATAGCGACCGCAGTCGTCAGGATAATCAATAATTTGAATAAGGACTTTAAAAATTCGACGACTGCTTTCATGCTGATGATGCGCTTGACCCCTTTGAGCGGGTCAATCCGCTCTAACTTTGGTTGAATCGCCTCTGTTGAGAACAGTGAACCGATTTGGAAATAGTTGATTAAAATACCGAACACGACCGCAACGATCAAGAACGGTGCTAAAATGATCCCGGCGCGAATGACCAAACCAATCATCATCCCGGACATGCCTTCTGATAAGTCGTACAGCAAATATGTTGGACCGAGTAGCTCTTTCGTCAGGCCAAACAACTGCTGACCGACAAAAGGTCCGAGAAAAGATAACATGAGGAACATCGCGAACAAGGCGAACGCTCCGGTCAAATCGGCTGACTTCGCGACTTGTCCTTTTTTACGCGAGTCTTCTCGTTTTCGAGGTGTTGCTTTTTCCGTTTTTTCTCCTGCAAAAAACTGAAGATCGACCGATAAAGAGTATAGAGGCTTCATTGAGCGTCTCCTAACAACGTCATAAAATCACGTAATATTTCTTGCAGCACCGGGATGAATTGGCTGATTCCATTCAACGTCAACCCCATCATCATGACCATCACGGAAAACCCGGCAATCAATTTGAACGAGAATCCGATGGCAAAGATGTTGAACTGCGGGGCCGATTTTGCTAAAAAACCAAGTGCCAAGTCGACGAGAAGCAACGATGCCATGAGCGGAAATGCGAGTTGTAAGGCAACCATCATCGTCATCGTGACGACCTTCACGGCCATCATGAGCGATGCTTCGCTAAAGTTGATCATCGGCTGACCAGGCGGATAAATTTGAAAGCTGTAATAGATACCGTCGATCAACAGTAAGTGCAAATTACTTGATAGCATGATGAACAGCGTAAAGATGTAATAAAATCGTCCGATCAACGGCGACTGTCCGCCAAACATCGGGTCATACGCTGACGCCATCGCCAGACCGAGCTGCAAATCGATGATTCCCCCGGCAATCTGTGGGGCAAAAAATAAGATGTTAATCAAAATGCCGAGCAAAAGCCCAATCAACACTTCGTACAGCACTTGAACGATGAAGGCTTGCCCAAGTTCGAGCGGCTCTGTTACCGTGAACATCGCATAATAAGCTAAAAAAGCACTAAACGCGACACGGTGCATGACCGGAAGCTGCCTTGAAGAAAATAAAGGCACACTTACGAAAAATCCGGATAGACGAGCAAACGTCAATCCATATAAACTAATGAAATCGACCGCATTCATTTCGAGGCGACCTCGACCATCAGTTCAAAGATCATCCGCGTAAATCCTTCCATCTGTTGCAGCATCCACGGCGCGAAAACGACGAGCCCGATAAAGACCGCGACTAGCTTTGGAACGAACGATAGCGTCTGTTCTTGAATTTGAGTCGTCGCCTGTAAAATCGAGATGACGAGTCCGACGACGAGGGCGATCAAAAGAAGTGGCATCGAAATTTTTAATAATGTCCATACACTCTCTGTCGCCAAATAGATGACCATTTCATGCGTCATAATCGTTCCTCCTACATACTTCTAAGCAATGATTCCACGATTAAGTGCCATCCATCCACTAATACAAACAACAACAATTTGAACGGCAGAGCGATCATGACCGGTGGAAGCATCATCATCCCCATCGACATGAGCACACTCGCCACGACCATATCAATGATCAAAAAAGGCAAGAAAATCATAAAGCCGATTTGAAACGCCGTCTTGAGCTCACTGATGGCGTAAGCTGGTACCATCGCGAGCAAAGGAACGTCTTCGACCGACTCCGGTTGCTCATAATTCCCGTATTTGATAAACAGTTGCAAATCTTCCTGTCGCGTATACTTTGCCATGAATCGTTTCATCGTGTTACCGGCTTCCTCGAACGCCTCATCTTGACTGATCTCGTCGTCCATATATGGAGACAACGCCTTGTCGTTTAAATCAGATAAGACCGGAGACATGACGAACAGCGTGATGAACAAGGCGAGCCCAATGATCAATTGGTTCGGTGGGGTCTGTTGTGTCCCTAAGGCTGGCCGAATGAATGAAAGAACGACGACGACACGTGTAAAACAAGTCATCAAAATCAAGAATGACGGCGCCAGCGTGAGCAGTGTCAATACGACCAATAATTTAATCGAAGTCGACGTGCTGTCCGGCGTTTCTAAATTGATCAGTTGTTCAATCGTCGTCATTGCTTCTTCCTCACTTCTTCAATCTGTGACAGTTGTTGTTTGAACGTATCTAAGAACGTTGATGTGTTCGAAGTGTTCAGTGAAGGCGCGTCATACGCTGCTTCATCAATCGATTCCGCATCGATTCGATCAATCAATTGAATCGATTCACCGACACCGAGCACGTATACTTGCTCCCCTAACTTGACGAGCTGCACCGAGCGGTCCTTCCCAAGCGGTACCCCGCCGAGATGTTTCATATGTTGCGCCGTCTTCACACCTTGCGTCCGTGCGTTTAACCAACGCATCAAGACGAGGAATCCTCCAATTACGACAACTAAACTCAAAACGACCTTGACCAACGTCCCGACCGTCGAGACGGTCGTAGGGACAGATTGATCTTTGGCTTCAGGCTGCTGTTGTTCGAACTGTTTATCCACGGTGGCGGCCTCGACCGTGGCCGGCACAGACAGCCCGACCACGAGCAGGAAAATCAACCACCACTTGTTCATTGTGCGACCGTTTTCGAAACTGCCTCGACGACACGTTCCGCGTTGAACGGTTTCACGATGAAGTCTTTCGCTCCCGCTTGGATCGCATCGATGACCATCGCTTGTTGTCCCATCGCCGAACACATGATGACTTTGGCGTTCGAATCGAACCCGCGAATTTCTTTCAATGCCGCCAGGCCGTCCATTTCTGGCATCGTGATGTCGAGAGTGACGAGATCTGGCGTGAGTTCACGGTATTTTGCGACCGCGTCAATACCGTTCTCTGCCTCGCCGACCACTTCAAACCCGTTCTTCGTTAAAATGTCTTTAATCATCATGCGCATGAACGCCGCATCATCTACCACCAAAATTTTTGCACTCATTATTCTTCCTCCTTAAACGATTCCAATCCGCTCATGCGGTTGGATGATTTCTGTCACACGTACCCCGAAGTTCTCTTCGATGACGACGACTTCGCCGCGGGCAATGCGTTGTTGGTTCACATAAATATCGACAGGTTCCCCCGCCAATTTATCAAGTTCAATGATCGACCCTTGCGACAGTTCGAGCACTTCTCGCACTGACCGTTTCGTCCGGCCGAGTTCGACCGTCACGTTGAGCGGCACATCATACAGCAAGCCTAGGTTTGCCGGCACCGAATCGTTTGACGTCGGGGCGTGGAGTGGCATGAACTCGGCTTGGCTGACCGCCACTTCTGGGGCTGACGTTTTTTCAGTGCGTACCGGAGCAGGTTCCGGAGCTTTCGCTGGTGTGACCGCCGCTTGAACTTTCGGCTGCTCTTGTTTAGGCGCGGCCGGGGCTGACGTCGTAGCTGCAATCAGTTCGTTGACGAGTTGCTTCCCGAATTGAATCGGGGCAATTTGGACAATTTTTGAATCAATCAACGTGCCGACTTTCAAATTGAACTCGATCAGCACCATCGTCTCCCAAAGCTCGAGCCGGTCAATGATCGTTTGATTTTTCGTCGCATCGAACACTTCGACGAGCGGCGGCGAAATATCAATCTTTTTAGAGAACACGGTCGAGAGCGATGTGGCCGCAGCGCCCATCATTTGGTTCATCGCTTCTTGAACGGCCGATAACCGAATCTCATCGAGCCCGTCCGGATCGACACCGATCCCGGTCCCACCGAGCATCAAATCAGAAATGATGGCCGCGTCTTCACGGGTCAAGACGAGGACGTTCTCCCCTTTCAACCCTTCGGTGTAACCGACCCGAAGCGCCACGTGAGGTGTCGGATAACGCTCTCTGAGCTCATCGATCGTCACTTCACTGACGACCGGGGTCGTGATTTCTACTTTTTGTTGCAGTAACGTCGACAGCGCCGTCGCGGAATTTCCGAACGAGATATTTCCAATCTCTCCGAGGGCGTCGCTTTCCATCGAGTCGAGATGTTCTTCGCTCTCGTCTACCGGTTTTGGCGAACTGTCGTTCGTTCCTCGTAATAACGCGTCAATTTCATCTTGTGACAACATCTCACTCATTGCTCTTCCTCCTTCACCCGGTGAAGCACTTGGACCGCCATCCGCTTCCCACTCACACCGACTTGCCCTCTGAACACTTTATTTTCCCCTACTAGGACGGATAGCGGGTCTTTCACTAGTTGATCGAGCGTCAAACAGTCACCGATTTCTAAATGCAACAAGTCACCGAACGTGATTGTCGTCTCCCCGAGCAGGGACACGACTTCTACCGTCGAGTTCATCAATTGGGCTTTGAGCGGTTCTTGACTGTTCCCGCTCGCATTGCGGCGGTTCGCCTCCTGCATCCAGTAATGACTCGATAGTTTCGATAGCACCGGCTCGATCGTCACGAACGGCAAGCAGACGTTAATCGTCCCGCTCACTTCTCCGATCGTGACCCCGATCGAAATGAGCACGACCGTCTCGTTTGGTGACACGAGTTGAAGGAACTGTGGGTTCACTTCAACGGCCGTCATTTCGGACTTGATTTCGGCAATCGACTCCCACGCTTCCCCGTAACCG
The DNA here is from genome assembly GCF_001766415.1 of Exiguobacterium aurantiacum. GTDB lineage: Bacteria > Bacillota > Bacilli > Exiguobacteriales > Exiguobacteriaceae > Exiguobacterium > Exiguobacterium aurantiacum_A. The sequence continues at coordinate 671,695 of NZ_MKXO01000001.1, forward strand.
GCAAAAGCTCGTTTATATAGCTGGGTCAAGATTCGCATCTCGATTTCAGTGAAGCTTTCGACTTTTTCAATCTCGACGCCAGGTCCCCCGAGCAGTCGATCCAACATCGCGTAAGAGATGTTCGGATTGACTTCGATGATGAACCGACCGTTAAGCGGGGGCGCCTCGATCAAGTTGATCATCGTCATACTCGGAATCGAATGAATGAACTCATCGTATGGAAGCTGTTCGACTGAATTGACCGTGAACTGGACATACGTCCGAAGTTGGGCCGAGAAAAATGTCGTCAGCATCCGTGTGAAGTGTTCATGAATCCGGGTCAAGCTACGAATTTGATCTTTAGAGAAACGGACGGCCCGTTTGAAGTCATACTGCCGTACTTTTCGTTCTTCTTCTTGATTCAAAAAGGAATCGGCTTCGACATCTCCACTGCTTAGCGCTGATAACAGGGCATCAATTTCTTGTTGAGACAGTACTTCTCCCATGATGCCACCTCACTGTATAATTTTCTTCGTCATATAGACGCGCTGGACCTCACCTTTTTCCAGCAGTCCGTTTAATTGCTCGCGAAGGGATTGCTCGAACTTCTGCATATCTTCCTTCGTCGTGAGCTGTGCCTTCGTCATCCCAGCCAAATCACCGAGGATGACGTTATGGACTTGGAACTTACGAAGTTCAAGATCTTCTTTCGTCTCAGGCGCATCGGTCACAATCGTGAATTGGACGTTGATGAACCGTTCGTCTTGAATGTTCGTCGTCATATCCTCGGTCGTGAAGCTGCGCTCGGCGAGTTCTTCTGCCGTCACAGGTTTCGTTTTAGCCGTCACGTTGTCGCCGAATACGTATTTATAAGTCATAAACCCAGCGCCCCCCATGACGAGCAGGACGACGAGCAGGATGAGCACCATTTTCATGGCGCCTCCTTTTTGTTTTTCTTCACTCATCTTCTTCACCTCTTGTGACTGTCGTTCCCATCAACCCGATCGAGCCGTAAAATGCCGTCGTCCGATCGATGATTTGATCTTTCGTCTCTGTGACGATATAAGTTTTGCCGTTATACAAATGAATGATCGTGTCAGGTTCAGCCTTGACCGTCTCGATAAACAAGGCGTTCAAGACAAATTCCTCACCCCGCAATGTCGTGACGCGTATCATCAGCGTTTCAAGTTGACGAGTTCTTGTAAAATCTCGTCTGACGTTGTGATGATCCGTGTGTTCGCTTGGAATCCACGTTGCGCGATAATCATTTCGGTGAACTCTTCAGACAAGTCGACGTTCGACATCTCGAGTGCGCCCGAGACGAGTTCGCCACGTCCATCTTGACCTGGAATTCCCGGGTTTGGAATCCCTGAGTTTTGCGATTGAATATAGTTGTTCGCTCCGACTTTTGATAGACCGGCGTTGTTGGCGAACGTGACGACTTGAATTTGCCCTAAGTTCACTGAAGTTCCCTCAGCATTGACGTAACTGACTTGTCCATCTTTTCCAATCGATAGTGACTTCGCTCCGGCAGGGACAGTAATTTTAGCATCCGCTGTGCTAAGGACGTAAGCCCCATCACCATTGACAATATCGCCGGCATTATCTGTATAAAAGTTACCGGCCCGTGTGTACTGCGCTTGGCCGTTAACGTTTACTGCGAAGAAACCTTCACCAGAGATCCCGACGTCGAGCGCCCGACCTGAGTTTTGCATCGCGCCTTGGTTATAGACGTTGTCGACCGTCGCCATCGTGCCCCCGAGTCCGACTTCTTTCGGGTTGACGCCCCCACTGACTGCATTGGCTGCTGTCGCACTACCGACTTGCTGGCTGACGAGGTCTTTGAACGTGACGCGGCCTTTTTTATACCCGAACGTGTTGACGTTGGCGATGTTGTTACCGACGACATCAAGCTTTGACTGGAAGTTCTTTAATCCACTGATTCCTGAGTACATTGCTCTTAACATGATGAATCCCCCTTATGCTTGTTTGATGGACGTAATATTGTAGACGCTTACCGAGCTGCCGTCTTCGAGATCGGCCATGTACCCTGACTCATCCGTTCTTGAAATCGAGACGACACGTCCCGATCCTTTGATCGTCTCCGTTTCAGTCTCCGTTTTATGGTCGACCGTCTTGCCGATCATATTGCTGAACTCGGAGATTGAAGACATGTGGCGATCGACGAGTACTGAATCAAGTTGCTTTGAAATTGTCTGCATTTGTTCGAGCGATGAAAATTGAGCCATTTGTGAGATGAACTCGCGATCTTCCATTGGTGACATCGGATCTTGGTTCGCGAGCTGGGCCATCAATAACTTTAAGAACATGTCCTTATCGTATTGGTTCTTCGCTTTAGGCAGCGATTGATCGGGTAACGTATAATCATTCGTCTTCGGTTGGATGGTCGTCATCGTCGGGTTCCCCTTTCGGTTGTTCCTGTTGTTCTGGTTCAGGTTGGTCTGACTCGCTAAACGTCGATGATTTCGCTTCGAGCGCTTGTTGCGTCAAACTCACTTCAACCCGGATATGCTGCGATAACGGTTGGAGCGTCTGTTGCAGTTGTTGCATTTGTGACTGGAGCAACTGTTTTGCTTCTTGGTTGCTCGCGAACAGCTTGACGACGAGTTCACCGTTATGGCGCTCGAGTTTGACGACGAGTTCACCTAGTTGTTCCGGATATAGGCGAACGGTGAACACTTTCGACCCATCGGCCCCGCTTCGGAACGGTGCTCTTTGAAGAGCAGCCTCGATCCGGGCTTGGAGGTTCTCCGGAAGCGACCCTTTAGACGCGTACATGACCGTTTCCGAGTCGATCTGTGGTCGTGACCACGTCATGCCTTTCGGCAACCAGTCGACGCTTTCTTTTCCAGCTTGCGGTAATACATTCGCCGGCGTTTCATTTTGATAAGGGAGGGGAATATGTTTTGAAGTCTGGGTTAAACTCCCTTTAAATTGCGAAACGATTTGCTGGATAACTTGGACGTTCTCGTTTACGGTTGGCTGGTTTTGTTTTCCGGCCAACGCCTCGCGTTCCGTCTTTCCTAACATCATCGCGCCCGGTAAAATCGTTTGGGCGGCAGCTAACGTGGTTACGACGTCTGACGAGACCGTTTCCTCGATTGTTCCTGTGCCTGCACCTGCTTGGGCGATGATGCCGATATAGGCGTCCATGAACTTACGATAGGCGTCTTGTGGCAAAGACTTTAACCACTCTAAGCTATCGGGTTGTTGTAACCACTGTTCAAGCTGGCTCGACAAGTTCTCGAGCGGAAGGGCGCTATCTGTCACAATTGGCGCATTCGGTGCGAGTGTCGTCGGCGCAGCTTCCAACTCAGCCAACGCTTCCGTCGAGGCGCCGAGCATGGATGAAAGCAGGTCTAAAAACTGTCCGGTCGGGGTAGATCCTGTCTCCCCGCCTTTCGCTGTCGTTCCTTGGACCGCTTGAGCAAATAAGGCGATATTCATCATCTCTTCCTCCTTTCCCGTTTCATTGGAGCAATTGCGTGACGACGGCAGCCTGTTGTGCATCCATCCGTCCCAATATGTCGGCCTGTTGTTTCGGCGACAGTTCTTTTAAGATCGTCGCTACTTGCGGGCTGTCGAGTTCGTTCATGATCGCGGCAGCTTGTTTGGCGGACATTTCTTCATAGACGCGAGACACGTTCGACGTGTCTTCCTCCACTTCCGCTTCCGTAGTGGCTCCGAGTTCAGACACGAGTCGGTCCCGCTCTTTGATCAAGTCCGATACTTCTTCTTGTCTCGCTTTCACTTCATTCGTCAATTCGACGTTTTCCGTGCGAAGTTTTTCAATCTCAGCGTTCGCGACTTTTAATCGATTCGTCGTGTCCGCGTCAATGCCGGTGACATTGACTTTTGTTTCAACTGCCTCATCTTTGTCTGCCTGTTCGCGCGTTTCTATAAACGGCACCGATAATAGCGGCCGGTCCATCGCATAGTTCATGACGACGATTCCGCCGACGAGTAAAAAGATTGCCGGGACGAGGACAAGAGCGACCAAGAGCTGTCTACCTCGCTTATTGTTCTCTTTTTCCATCAGCTTACTTCCCTTTCCCGTGATGAATCACTGCCAACTCATCGATAAAATGTTGTTCGGTGAGTTTAGAGACGGCCACTTCATTTTGGCTGACCTTCTCATGCAACGTTACATATTTTTTCTCTTCGACAACTTTTCCGAGCAAACGCTCTTGAGCCAGATTGTAACGGTTCCGCGACTGTTGCACGACGAGTTGTTGCGTCTCAATTTGACGCTTTAACTGTTCCCTCGCCTTTTCACGATATTGGAACATGAGCAGATCAATCACACCAGATTGTTCATCTTGACTCTTCATGAGCGTCTCATACGTCACGACTAATCGATACAGCGTCTCCATCTCGGCTTCGAATCGCGCCTTATGACCTCTCATCTCTGTCGCCGATTCTTCTTTTGCATGCTCGGCAATCGGCATGATGCGTTCTAACAACAGCTTGTTCATGATTCACCTCTCGCAATTCCGACAAGACGATCGAGCGTCTGCTCGATCGATGCCTCTTCTTCAATCGACTGTTTTAAAAATGTGAGCAGTCCCGGATATTCATCGATTGCTGTATCGATCGCAGGATTCGTGCCCTTTTTATAGGCTCCGATGTTAATCAAGTCTTCCGCGTCTAGATAAGTGGCGAGCCAACTCCGAAACGTCTGCGCGGCATCGCGATGTACAGGTGAAGCAATCTGGTTCATGACCCGACTGATCGATTTTAAGACATGGATCGCCGGAAACTGCCCTCGGTTGGCGAGCGAACGGTCCATCACGAAGTGACCGTCTAAAATCCCACGGACGGCATCCGCGATTGGTTCGTTCATATCGTCCCCGTCAACGAGGACGGTATAAAACGCCGTGATCGAACCGGTGACGGACGTCCCGCTCCGCTCTAGCAGTTGCGGAAGCATCGCGAACACGGAAGGCGTATATCCTTTCGATGTCGGTGGTTCTCCGGTCGCTAGCCCGATCTCTCGTTGGGCCATCGCGAATCGGGTCACTGAGTCCATCATAAGGACGACCTCTTTGCCTTGGTCCCGGAAGTACTCGGCGATCGCCGTCGCCGTGTAAGCGCCCTTCAAACGCACGAGCGGGGGTTGATCGCTCGTCGCTACGATGACGACCGATCGAGCCATGCCTTCAGGACCAAGTTCTTTTTCGATGAACTCTTTTACTTCTCGTCCCCGTTCGCCGATCAATGCGATCACGTTTATATCTGCCGATGAGCGTTTAGCGATCATGCCAAGCAATGTCGATTTCCCGACGCCTGATCCCGCAAACAAACCGACACGTTGGCCTTTCCCGACCGTCAATAACCCGTCGATGATCCGGACCCCGGTCGACAAAACGTCTAAAATGCGTGGACGTTCTAACGGGTTCGGCGGTTTTCGAAGAACATCGTAGCGTTTCCCAGTCGGCATCGCTTCACCCGATAAAGGGCGCCCGAGCCCGTCAAGGACTTGACCGATCAGTTCGAACCCGACCGGTACTTGGAGCATGTGCCCCGTCCCTTTGACGATACAACCTGGGGCGATCTGTGTCGTTTCTCCGTAAGGCATGAGCAAGACGCGCTCTTCATTGAAGCCGACGACCTCGGTTTCAACCGTTTGGCCGGACGGTAACTCGATCAGGCAGCGCTCACCGATAAACGCGCTCGGACCGTTCGATTCGATCATCAGCCCGACGACGCGACAGACACGACCGACTTTACGCACATACTCATCTTCTGGAGCAGCGGTGATTGTGTCGAATACGCGGTCAATAAGCGCCATCGGATAGAACCTCCTCAATCTTGGAACGGATTCGTTCAAAACTGTACGATACGTCGAGCTCGTTGCCATGATGTGGCGTCTCGATCCGCACGCTCGTCTCTGTCAACGAGACATCGGCCCGATATTTCAACGGCGGCATCTGTTCGGATTGCCACATCGACTCGAAACGTTGGATTGACGCTAGTCGCGTCGGGTGGACGAAGACGGTCAACGCTTCGGCATCGATCTGGCGAAGCAGTTGTTCGCGGATCATGTCGGCGAACAACGCCTCCTCGTTTCGGACGAGATCGGTCGTGACACGTGCACTGATCTCGACGGCCAAATCAACTAACTTCGTTTCGGCATCTCGCCATTTCTGTTCGAACAAGTTCTCAAGTTCGGCGCTGACCATGTTCAATCGGGCCGTCAGCTCATCGAACTCTGACTTTCCTTCTTGACGTCCTAGGTCAAAACCTGACCCGTACCCCTCCTGATAAGCAGCCTCAAGCGTTTGTTCTCGTAACAGTTCAAGCTCATGTTCCACTGCTTCACGGTGTAGCTTGATCGCTTCTTCCTCTTGGCGGAGGGAAGCGTACCTTGCTTCTAACTCTTGTTCATGATTACGTTCGACCATAACCTCTGAAATCGGTTCAAGGAATGGCCGCGAATCAATTCGTTGTGGTTCGAGCGGCATCGCTCGTTGACGTTTGATTACGTTAGACAACGATGTCATCTCCTCCACCACGGCTAATCACGATCTCTCCGACATCTTCTAGGCGGCGGATGATTCCGACGATGCGGCTTTGTGCTTCTTCGACGTCACGCAGTCTGACCGGTCCCATGAACTCCATATCTTCCTTGAACGTATCGACCATTCGTTGCGACATGTTTTTGAAGATGATCTGTTTGACCTCTTCGGAAGATACTTTGAGCGCGAGCAGAAGGTCGTCGTTGGCGACTTCGCGAATAATCCGTTGAATCGCACGCGAGTCGAGCGTGACGATATCTTCGAAGACGAACATCCGCTTTTTGATTTCTTCCGCGAGTTCCGGGTCTTCGATCTCGAGCGCGTCAAGAATCGTCCGCTCCGTCGTCCGGTCGACACCGTTAAGCACTTCGACGACTGCCTCGATCCCACCGGATTGGGCGTAATCTTGCATATCGGTTTGCGATAAGTTCTTTTCAAGGATCTGTTCGATCTCATGAATGACGTCCGGGTTGAGGCGATCCATCGTCGCGATTCGTTTCGCGACCTCCGACTGAATCTCTGGCGGAAGTTCCGACAAGATTTGCCCGGACTTGACCGGTTCAAGATGAGCCAAGATTAAGGCGATCGTCTGCGGGTGCTCGTTTTGAATAAAGTTGAGCAACTGCTTCGGATCGGCTTTTCGGGCAAATTCAAACGGTCGGACTTGCAGCGTTGAAGTGAGACGATGAATCAACGCCATCGCCTTCTCTTCTCCGACCGCTTTCTCTAAAACCGTTTTCGCAAACCCGATGCCACCTTGGGTGATATAACTCTGTGCCATCGCCAGGTCATGAAATTCTCCTAAAATGGCTTCCTTTTGTTCAGACGACACTTTTCGGAGTGCCGATATTTGTAGCGTCAACTGCTCCATCTCTTCTTCGGACAGGTGTTTATATACACTTGCCGCCACTTCAGGTCCAAGCGAGATCATGAGCATGGCCGCTTTTTCTCGGTTCGGTTGTTTTGCGTAGTTCACAGTACTCACTCCTCAGACATCCAAGTACGAAGAAGCTTGGCGAACTCTTCTGGATTACTCTCTGCCAATTTCTCCAACTGTTTCTTCTTGACGGCACCTTCGCCTCGCTCTTCCAAGTCGAGATCGGGTACTTCGTCTTCATACGGTACTTCCCATTCATTCGTTTCCGAAACCGGTTGCTGATTCCGTCTTCGCATGGCGAAGAATAGAAGTGCGAGCAAGACGACGACACCAGCTGCGGCTGCATACATCCACCACGCTGTCGGCTGTTCTGCCACTGCCGTTTCTTCCGTTTCAGCGAACGGTCGTGACACGACGACGACTTTCTGTTCGAGTTCCGCTTCCGTCAACGCCTCGCCCGTTTTAGCGAGCGACGTCCGGATGATTGAATACATCATCGTCTCAAGGTCGCCCTCAAGTTGCGGGTCGATCGCTTGAGCGCCGTCTGGCGGCTCGACGATCAATTGAACACCGAGGTCACGGATCGTGTAGGGTGCGTTCTGAATTTGTTTCGTAATGCGATTGACCTCATAGTTGATGATTTCATGGTTCTTTTCGCTTTCTTCTTCCCCGGTTCCCGTGGCAGCCGGGAAGTTGACGGTATCGTTCTCGCCGGTCCCTGCCGCCGCCGCTGCTCCCGTACCACCTGTGTACGCTTCAGCGATCCGTTCAGCAGACGTCACAATCCCTTCCATCGTATCCTCGTTGACCGGGGTTACCAGGTTTTGCTCTTCTGCCGATTGGGTCGTGTCGATGTCGGCCGTGACCGAGACGAGCACGCTACGTTCTCCGAGTAAGACCGAGAGCATTTGTTGAATCTGTTGACGTACGTCTTTCTCGACTTGACGCTTCAGTGCTAACGGGTCGGTCGAAGTCCCACCGGCCATCGTCGATTGATCCAAATCGTAATACGTGAAATATTGGTCCATGATCGAGATGTTCTCCGGTTTTAAGTTCGGGACACTCTTACTGATCAAATGATAAAGTCCTTTGACCGTCGCCGGCTCAAGATTCGTACCTGCTCCTAAATTTAGGACGATCGAAGCCGTCGGCTCCCCTTGGTCTTCGGCCAAGAACACCGATTTCTCCGGAAGCGAGATAATAACTTTTGCTTGGTTGATGCCTTCAATTTGTGTAATCAAACGTTCGAGTTCGGTTTGCATCGCGCTTCGTTCGATGACTGCCATTTCTCGATCCGTCGTTCCAAATCCGGCGTTCTCACTGAAGAAGCTGTAATCGATCGCTCCTGACTTTGGAATCCCGGCGGCTGCCAAGTTAACTTTCAATTGGTCGACTTGCTCGCTCGGCACGTAGACGCTGACACCGTTCGATGTCGCTTTGATTTCTGACTTCACCCCATCAGCCGTCAGCTTTTCTGTCACTTCTCCAGCCTCTTGGGCCGAGAGGTTCGTGTAGAGAGGAGCCATGTTCGGGCGCGAGAGCCAAACCGTCAAGAGCACCGCGACGACAAGTATGCCGACGATGACGATGCCCCAAATGATTTTACGTTTTGTTTGCATCGCCTTCAGTGGGCCGGCCAGTGAGCTGAATTGTTCTTTTAACTTATCATTCATCGCAACTCGTCATCCTCTTCATTAAACTTGCATTCGCATCATTTCTTGATAGGCCTCAACCGCTTTATTTCGCACCTCAATGGCGAGTTGCATCGCAATCGACGACTCTTCGCTTTGGATCATGACTTGGTGAAGATCGGCTTTCCCGACGGCGAGGTCTTGACGCGCCGTACTCGTTGCCTGTTGAACTTTATTGAGCGACTGCATCGCTTCATTCAAATATGATCCAAACTGAGACGGTGTCTCTTTCACTGTCGGCAGAGCCGCGGTCTGGTTACCGATTAATTGAATCGGGTTAATTTGCATAGTCTGTCACTCCTTATCCTTTACCGATTTCGAGCGCTTTGACGAGCATCGCTTTTGACGCATTCATCGCTGCAATGTTCGCTTCATATGACCTTGTCGCACCTGTCAAATCAACCATTTCTTTTAACAGGTCGACGTTTGGCATCTGAACATATCCCCGTTCATCCGCATCCGGGTGACTCGGGTCATATGTGAGTTTGTAAGGACTTTCGTCTTCGACGATGCCTGAAACTTTGACGCCTCCGCTCACCGCCGACAGCTGTTGACGAAACGGCGCTTCTTGGAGCACCGTCATTTTCCGTGTATACGGCTGCCATTCCCCATCGACAAGTTTGCCTCGAGTCGTCTGGGCGTTCGCGATGTTCGCCGATACCGTATCCATCCGAAGGCGTTGAGACATGAGTGCCGACGCGGATATGTGAAAACTATCGAACATACCCATAATTAACGTCCTCCTCTAATAACGGTTTTAAGTCCACCGAGTCGACGATTCAATTGTTCCATCATCGCCTCATACTGTAGTTGGTTACGGGCCAGTTCACTCATCTCATAATCGAGATCGACACTGTTCCCGTCACTTCGCATCGCCCCTCCGGCCCGGTCAACGATTTTCGTTGCACTACCGCGGTCACTCGGACGGCCACCGGCTAACTTTAGGCGCATCTCGTTGCTTAACGTCTGTTCGAACACAGCCTGTTTCGCTTTAAAGTTCGGCGTGTCGATGTTCGACAAGTTATGACTGATCACTTTTTGGTTCGTGACCGAATGATTGATTGCTTGCTTCATTAATTGATAATCTGTGCCGATCCAATTCATGCGTCTCACTCACTTTCACTTAAAAGAATGCATGTATATACCTTATTTGGAAATTCTACTACTTCATTGAAACAAATCTGTAACAGTTCTGAAAGATATTTTTATTAAAACAGGTAAATGGTATCGTCTGTTTTTGTCGAATTCACGACATATTCTGAAAATAATTACTTTTGCACTAAAAAAAGACGCCCCTTTTCACAAAGGGACGCCTTTTTGCAACTAAAGTCCTAATTGATAGGACTTTTAGCTATAATCTAACGGATATTCGCTCGATTTTAATTTGATTTCAGCTTCTGCAATTCAAACAAGAAGTTATCATTTAATATCTTGATATACGTTCCTTTCATTCCGAGCGAACGTGATTCGATGACGCCAGCGCTTTCAAGCTTACGCAACGCGTTGACGATCACAGAGCGAGTAATTCCCACTCTATCGGCAATTTTGGAAGCAACTAACAGGCCTTCATTACCCCCAAGTTCTTCAAATATATGCTCGATCGCTTCAAGCTCTGAATAAGACAACGAATTGATCGCCATTTGGACAACGGCTTTCTTGCGCGCCGACGCCTCTGCTTCCGCTGCTTTCTCACGGAGGATCTCCATTCCGACGACTGTCGCGCTATATTCTGCGAGGACGAGGTCGTCTTCAGTGAACTCGTTGTTCAGTCTGCCGAGAACGAGTGTACCGAGTCGTTCCCCGCCACCGATGATCGGGACGATCGTCGTCATTGAATCAAGGAACAGCTCACGGTTCTCGACCGGGAACGCCGTATACTCGCTATCGATGCCGATATTTTCCGTCGTCTCTTTCACGTTGAACAAGTTCGATGCGTACGGTTCAGGGAACTGACGATCGACTAGGAACGCCTTCATCCGCTCGTTCTCAATCTGTTGTTTAATGGCGAAACCGAGCAAGCGACCGCGACGGCTCACGATGAACGTGTTCGCTTCGAGTACTTCACGCATCTTATCTGCCATCTCTTTAAAGTCGACGTGCGCGCTCGCCTCTTGCTGAAGCATCGTGTTCAATTGACGTGTTTTATCTAGTAAGTTCATAATTCTAATTTTCCTCCCTGTATGTGCATACAGAATTCTTATAAAATAAATTGACTAAGGTCTCGATCTTCCGCGATCGAGCCGACTTTTTCTTTCACATACGCCGGTGTGATCTCGACGTGTGTTTGTGGCATGTCGGCCGCCTCAAACGATAAGTCCTCGAGCACGCGCTCCATGATCGTATAGAGACGGCGCGCTCCGATATCATCAGTTTCTCGGTTGACGTGCGTTGCGATCTTCGCGATCTCTTCGATGGCCGAGTGGGTAAATTCGACGCTGATCTCCTCTGACTCGAGAAGGGCCTTGTACTGCTTGATGAGCGCTTGTGACGGCTCCGTCAGAATTTTGACGAAATCTTCCTCGGTCAAGCTACTCAACTCGACACGGATCGGGAAACGACCTTGCAGTTCAGGAATCAGATCTGACGGCTTCGCCATATGGAAAGCACCTGCCGCGATGAATAACACGTGATCCGTTTTGACGGGACCATATTTTGTGACGACGGTCGAGCCTTCGACAATCGGCAAGATGTCTCGCTGCACACCTTCACGAGAGACGCCAGCATGGTCTTGTGACTTCGTCGCAATTTTATCGATCTCATCGACGAAGATGATGCCCATCTGTTCGCTGCGTCGTACCGCCTCGTCATGTACTTCATTCATGTCGAGCAAACTTTCCGCCTCTTCGGCAACGATGAGCGGGCGAGCCTCTCGAACCGGGAGCTTCCGCTTCTTCCGCTTTTTCGGGACGATTTGGCCGAGCATGTCTTGAAGATTCGATAAGCCTTCCATCCCTTGTCCTTGAAACAAATCAACTGTCTGTTTCTCTTCAAGGTTGACTTCGATCAATCGCTCTTCGAGTTCGCCGAGTTCAAGCAACTTACGTAATTGAGACCGATCAGTCGATTGATCGTCCGTCGGTTCTTGCGTCTTCTGTCCTTGACCGCCAAACAGCGCTTCGAACGGGTTTGCGGCTGTCGGCTCAACTTTAGCCTTACCTTGCAGTGCATCAAGAATACGTTCGGTCGCAGCGGCTTCCGCTGGTTCCTTCACGTCTTCTTTCTTTTCTTCCTTCACGAGGCGCACCGAGTCTTCAACAAGGTCTCGGACCATCGATTCGACGTCCCGTCCGACGTATCCGACTTCGGTGAATTTTGTCGCTTCGACTTTCACGAACGGGGCACCGACGAGCTTGGCAAGACGTCTCGCGATCTCCGTCTTCCCGACACCGGTCGGACCGATCATTAAAATGTTCTTTGGGGTGACTTCGTCGCGTAAGTCAGCACTTAGCTTCTGACGACGGTAACGGTTGCGCAGTGCAATCGCGACCGCACGTTTGGCATCTTTTTGTCCGATGACGAACCGGTCTAACTCAGCTACGATTTGACGTGGTGTCAATTCACGTTTCATTCTGTATCGCCTCCGATCGTTTCTACGATAACTTGGTCGTTCGTATAGACGCATAATTCACCGGCAATCTCTAGGGCGGCGCGAGCAATCTGTTCGGCTGTTTTCTCCGGTGAGTGACGTACGAGAGCGCGTCCCGCTGCTAGCGCATAATTCCCACCTGAACCGATCGCAAGGATGCCATCGTCCGGTTCGATCACTTCGCCGCTCCCGGACACGAGTAAGAGATGTTCCGCATCCATGACGATGAGAAGCGCCTCGAGCTGACGAAGCATCTTGTCGCCGCGCCACTCTTTGGCGAGTTCGACTGCCGCTCGCGGTAAGTTCCCGTTATACATCTCGAGTTTTGATTCAAACTTTTCAAATAACGTGAACGCATCGGCCACGCTACCGGCAAAACCGGCCACGACTTTCCCGCCGTATAACCGTCTCACTTTTTTAGCCTTGTTTTTCATGATGACGGCGTTGCCAAACGTGACTTGCCCATCTCCGCTCATCGCACATTTTCCGTCGTGCCGGACTGCGAAAATAGTTGTTGCATGAAACATAGAATGACCCCCTACTTTCTCGGATGTGTGGCTTGATAGACCGCTCGCAGGCGTTCAGTCGATACGTGTGTGTAACGACCGGTCGTCGATAGTGACTCATGTCCGAGCAACTCTTGGACGGCACGTAAATCGGCCCCGCGTTCGAGCAGGTCGGTCGCAAAACTATGACGTAACGAATGCGGTGTTAACGGTTTTTGAAGTCCGCCGAGTTTCCGGAGTCGCTTCATCACGTAACGAATTTGGTCTGTTGTCACTCGATTCCCTTTTTGACTAACGAATAATGCCGTTTCGTGTGCCGCAGCGCAGTTTTGCCTTAACTCAAGGTAATGCTCCAACGCTTCGACGGCAAATTGCCCGAGCGGGATGTAACGTTCTTTCTTGCCTTTCCCGATGACATGAACGAATGAGAGCGCCGCATCATATGACGATATGTCCATGCCACAAAGTTCGGCGACACGCATCCCGGTCCCGTACAACACTTCGACAAGCGCGACATCACGTGCCCGCAGGAACGGGTCGTCTTGGCCGTTTGCCGTCATGAGCAGGTGTTCGACCTCGCTCGGTACGGCAAACGTCGGCAGCGTCTTGCGACGTTTCGGCGACGTCAAGTCATGAAACAGCGGTTCACTACCGGTTTCTCGAGCCACAAATTTCCCGAACTGTTTGAGGCAGGAGATTTTTTGGGAAACGGTCGTCGTCGCCGCTTCATTCTCGTAAAGGACATATAAATAACGCCGCGCCGACTGCACATCAAATGGCTCTTGATGTGTCGATTGGCAATAAGCGGCGTACTGTTCGAGTGTTTGTTCGTAAGAGCGTTTCGTATGAGGCGACAGTCTTCGTTCGACTTGGCAATAGCGTAAAAATGATTGTTGATCCTCAGCGAATCCCATCCTCTCGCCCCCTTGCTTTCAGCTTAAAAACGCATGTTCCCGTCAAATCGAAATTAGCATAGCATACAGAATCAGAGGTGACAATAGAAACCCCTTCAATAATCTGAAAATTTTCAAAGTATTGCACAAATTACACAATTGAAATTTAAATTCACAAAAAAAGGAACCAAAAATTGGCTCCTTTCCCTTAAATCTCTTTATATTGCTGAATCGTCTCAAGGGCACGATTCGCATAGCGCTCATAGCGTTCTTGCTTTTTCATCTTCTTCGGCGCATCTTCGAGCGACGGCACGAGACCGAAGTTTGCATTCATCGGTTGGAAGTGCTTCCCGTCTGTCGTCGTGATGTAATGCGCCATCGAACCGAGCATCGTCTCGCGCGGGAGGACGAGCAGCTCTTCACCGGCAACCATCTTCGCCGCGTTGATTCCGGCGAGTAGTCCTGACGCGGCTGACTCGACGTAGCCTTCGACACCGGTCATCTGACCGGCGAAAAATAGCGTATCGCGAGTACGGGCCTGATACGTCGGTTTCAACAGGCTCGGTGAATTGATGAACGTGTTCCGGTGCATGACACCGTAACGGACGATCTCCGCATTCTCGAGACCTGGGATCAATTGAATGATCCGTTTTTGCTCGCCCCACTTGAGGTGGGTTTGGAACCCGACCAAGTTATAGAGCGTTCCGGCCGAATTGTCTTGGCGAAGTTGGACGACCGCAAACGGACGTTTACCCGTTTTCGGGTCTTCGAGTCCGACCGGTTTCATCGGTCCGAACAAGAGCGTCTTCTTCCCGCGTTGAGCGATCACTTCAAACGGCATGCAGCCTTCGAAGTAAATCTCTTTCTCAAACTCTTTGAGCGGTACGACTTCGGCTTTGACGAGTTCTTCGTAAAACAGATTAAACTCTTCTTCCGTCATCGGACAGTTGAGATAAGCCGCCTCGCCTTTGTCATAACGTGACTTCAAGTAGACCTTCTCTCGGTCGATCGTCTCTCCGTCTAATATCGGAGCGGCCGCATCGTAGAAGTATAAATAATCTTCACCGGTGAAAGCTTTCAATGAAGCAGACAAGTCAGGAGACGTGAGCGGTCCCGTCGCCATGATGACGACCCCGTCCGGAATCTGTTTAATCTCTTCGTTGTGTACCTTCACGAGCGGATGATTCTTGAGCGTGTCGGTGACGAAGCCCGCGAAGTCGTGACGGTCGACGGCGAGGGCGCCACCGGCCGGAACGCTTGCCGTATCCGCAGCTTTCAAGATGAGCGAGTCGAGTGTGCGCATCTCTTCTTTTAACACACCGACCGCATTTTGAAGTCCGTTCGCCCGAAGCGAGTTCGAGCAGACCAGTTCAGCAAACTGATCCGTATGGTGCGCCGGCGTCTGTCGGACTGGTCTCATTTCATACAAATCGACTTGAATCCCGCGTTTTGCGAGTTGCCAAGCCGCCTCGGAGCCGGCGAGGCCCGCTCCGATCACAGTTACACGTTGCTGCAAGGTTAATCCTCCTCTAACTGATGTACCTCGGTATGGGTACAGTTCGTGCATTGATATTTGACGCCATCTTTAATCTTTTTCTCAACCATCAACTTACCGCATTCAGGACACGGTTTCGCGACCGGTTTGTCCCATGAGACGAACTCACAGTCTGGATAGTTCGAGCAACCATAGAACAGGCGACCTTTCTTACTGCGGCGCTCGACGACTTGTCCGTCTTTACAGTTCGGGCACGGGACGCCGATTTCGACTTGAACCGGCTTCGTGTTCGTACAGTTCGGGAATCCAGAACAAGCCATGAACTTGCCGTACCGTCCCATCTTGATGACCATCGGCGAACCGCAGATCTCACAATCGATACCGGCTGGCTCGTCTTTCACTTCGATCTTCTCAATTTCGGATTCGGCCCGTTTCAAACGTTTCTCGAATGACCGGTAAATCGGGGCAACGACTTCCGTCCACTCGACTTCTTCATTGGCGATCGAATCAAGAAGCGTCTCCATGTCGGCTGTGAACTGTACCGTGATGAAGTCGTTAAAGTACTCATCGATCATCTCGATGACAAGTTCTCCGAGCTCGGTCGGAATGAATTTTTTCTCTTCAAGCACGACGTAACCGCGCTTTTGGATCGTGTCGAGTGTCGGCGCGTAAGTCGACGGACGACCGATGCCGAGCTCTTCCATCGCTCGGACGAGTCTCGCTTCACTGTAACGCGGTGGTGGCTGTGTGAAGTGTTGCTTCGGCTCGACCGTCTCGAATGCGACCATGTCGTCGACTTCAAGCGGCGGAAGCAATCCTTCCCGCTCTAAGTTCGTGTCTTCGATATCGTCGTCTTTTGACTCGATATACACTTTCATGAAACCTGGGAATTTGACGGTCGATCCGTTGGCACGGAAAATCATGCCGTTCGATTCGACGTCGATTTTCACCGTATCAAGAATCGCTGGCGCCATTTGACTCGCGACCAACCGTTCCCAGATGAGTTTATACAATCGGAGTTGATCCCGTGACAAGTACGCCTTCATCGAAGCCGGGTCACGTAACGCCGACGTCGGCCGGATTGCCTCGTGGGCATCCTGTGCGTTCGCCGCTTTTTTCTCTTTCTGCTTTTGAGAGGCGACGTACTCTGCACCAAACGTCGATTCGATATACGATTTCGCTTCGTCTTTCGCCAAGTCAGAAATTCGTGTCGAGTCGGTACGCATATACGTGATCAACCCGACAGTCCCTTCTTTCTTACCAAGGTCGATTCCTTCGTAAAGCTGTTGGGCGAGCATCATCGTCTTCTTGGCGCGGAAGTTCAGTTTCCGGGCCGCATCTTGTTGGAGTGAACTTGTCGTGAACGGTAATGATGCGTTACGCTTCCGCTCTTTCTTCGTGACATCGATGACTTTGAATGACTCATCGATCGTCTTGAGGACGGCGTCGGCATCCGCTTCCGTCTTCAACTCCATCTTTTTCCCGTCTTTTCCGTAGAACGATGTCTCAAACGTCTCACCCTCATGGTTGAGCATCAGTTTAATCGTCCAGTACTCTTCCGGGTCAAAGGCGTTGATTTCACGTTCGCGGTCGATGATCATTTTGACAGCGACGGATTGAACACGACCGGCTGACAAACCTTTTTTGACTTTCTTCCATAACAACGGGCTCATCCCGTATCCGACAAGACGGTCGAGAATCCGTCGCGCCTGTTGGGCGTCGACGAGATCGTGATTGATCTTGCGTGGATGTTTAAATGATTCTTTAATCGCATCTTTTGTGATCTCGTTGAAGACGACACGACATTCTGTCGTTTCATCGACGCCGAGGGCACGGGCTAAGTGCCAGGCGATTGCTTCCCCTTCGCGATCCGGGTCAGCCGCGAGAAAAATTTTCGTCGCTTTTTTAGCGGCCGTCTTCAGTTCTTTTAACACTGGGCCTTTTCCACGGATCGTGATGTACTTCGGTTCAAAGTCATGCTCAACGTCGACACCGAGTTGACTTTTCGGTAAATCGATGACGTGACCCATGGACGCTTTGACCGTGTAGTTTGATCCTAAATAACGTTTAATTGTCTTTGCTTTCGCAGGTGATTCGACGATCACCAAATATTTTGCCATACATCTGCTCCCCTTTTGGAGGTCATTTAAATCCCTACCATAATATTCATGTTACCGACCGTTTGTCAACGTGCAATCATCGCACCATTCAAAATTTGGTCGGGATTCGTCAAAGGAATCGCTCCTTCTTCAATCAATTTATTCGGTCCTTCCGCTAACGGATCGAGCGGACTTCCCGGCACCGCAAACACCGTCTTGCCTTGCTCGAGCGCATGACTCACCGTATTCATCGTCCCGCTCTTTCGTCTCGCTTGGACGACGACGAGCCGGTCGCCTAATCCACTGACAATTCGATTTCGTTCTAAAAATTGAAATTTTTTGACAGGTGTTTCCGGAGTATATTCACTGAGGAGCAATCCTTGTTTCGAGATCTGGTCGAACAGTTGGTGATGAACATGTGGATACATGTGCGAAAAGCCGGAACCGAGGACCGCAATCGTCGGTCGGTTCCGCCTGACTGCCAACTCATGAACAAGTCCGTCAATACCGATCGCGCCGCCTGAAATCGATACAGTTTCTTCTATTAAAGGGTGTAAATATTCAACGAGCGGTCGACTGATCCGATTCAATTCACGACTCCCGACCAAAGCGGTCGTTTGTTCTTGTAGTACCTCTAAATCGCCCTGATAAAACAAACAGTACGGAGGGTTGGGGATATGTAATAGCATTCGTGGGAACAATTCGTCCTCCCACGTCAAAAAACGGTCATACGTGACCGTTGAACGGAAGGCCCGATTCGCTTTTTTCCATACGTTCGGATGGAACGAATTCCGTTCCGTCAGACCCGGATTTGATAAGTAATGATGGACGAACTCGACCGGCAAACGTTCTGCCGCAAAACGAGCTATTGTTTGATTCATCACAATCTCCTTTAAAAAAATGAGGGATGCGCGCACCCCTCATTCCGATTGGTCTTACGTCGTCGGTTGTCCCGTGACACAAGCATCATACAGACCTTCATTTTTAAGCACACGGATGAGTGTCTCACCGATGACAGCAGGTGTCTCGGCGACTTCGATCCCGTTTGCGTTTAACGTCTTAATTTTTTCAGCGGCCGTTCCTTTTCCGCCTGAGATGATCGCTCCAGCGTGGCCCATCCGTTTGCCTTCAGGAGCCGTCTGACCACCGATGAAACCGATGACCGGTTTCGTCATGTTCGCCTTGACCCATTCAGCGGCTTCTTCTTCAGCCGTCCCACCGATCTCGCCGATCATGATGACCGCAAGCGTGTCTTCATCTTCGTTGAACGCTTGGAGCGTGTCGATGAAGTTCGTCCCGTTGACCGGGTCCCCACCAATCCCGACCGCAGTCGATTGGCCGATTCCGGCCGTCGTCAACTGATGGACCGCTTCATACGTGAGCGTCCCTGAACGTGAGACGATGCCGACATGGCCTTTCGTGTGGATGTAGCCTGGCATGATGCCAAGTTTCGCCTCACCCGGCGTGATGATCCCTGGGCAGTTCGGTCCGATCAAACGGGCCGGTTTGTCTTCGAGATAGCGGCTCACTTGGATCATGTCGATGACAGGAATCCCTTCCGTGATACAGATGATGAGTTCGATGCCGCTATCAGCCGCTTCCATGATCGAGTCGGCCGCGAAAGCTGGTGGCACGTAGATGATCGATGCGTTCGCACCGGTCGCCTCGACCGCGTCAGAGACAGTGTTAAACACAGGTACGTTGTCGAGTACGGTCGTACCACCTTTACCAGGTGTGACCCCGCCGACCAGTTTCGTGTTATACGCTAACATCTGTTCGCCATGGAACATACCTTGTTTCCCCGTGATCCCTTGAATGATCACTTTTGTATCTTGATTCACCCAAATACTCATGTCGTTTCCCCCTTATCGAACGAGTGCCGCGATTTTTTCTGCCCCATCATCCATCGAGGTCGCAGAAGTGATCGCAAGTCCAGATTCATCGAGAATGCGTCTTCCCGCATCCACGTTTGTTCCTTCTAAGCGGACGACGAGTGGCAAGTCGAGTCCGATTTCTTTTGTCGCCGCGACGATTCCTTCGGCGATGATGTCACACTTCATGATGCCACCGAAGATGTTGACGAAGATTCCTTTGACTTGGTCATCCGACAAAATCAATTTGAACGCTTCTGTGACTTTTTCTTTTGTCGCACCGCCGCCTACATCGAGGAAGTTAGCGGGTTCGGCGCCGTAGTGCTTGATGATATCCATCGTCGCCATGGCGAGGCCGGCACCGTTTACGAGACAGCCGATATTGCCGTCAAGGGCGATATAGCTAAGGTCGTGTTTCGACGCCTCGACTTCACGCGGATCTTCTTCCGTCGTGTCACGAAGATCGACGATGTCCGTATGACGATAAAGCGCGTTGCTGTCAAAGTTCAATTTCGCATCGAGCGCGACGACGTTACCGTCTTTCGTCGTGACGAGCGGGTTGATCTCCGCAATCGTGCAGTCCGTCTCGACGTACACTTTATAAAGCTTCATGACCATGTCGCTAAACTTGTTGACGAGTTTAGTCGGCACTTCCATCTTGAAAGCAAGACGGCGCGCCTGGAACGGACGGAGTCCGACGACCGGGTCGACGATTTCTTTATGAATCTTTTCAGGAGTATGTTCAGCGACTTCTTCGATGTCCATACCGCCTTCAGATGAACCCATGATGACAATTCGGCCGATCGAACGGTCAAGCACAAGTCCTAAGTAAAATTCTTGATCGATGGCAGAACCTTCTTCGATATAGAGGCGCTGCACGACTTTTCCTTCAGGTCCAGTCTGGTGCGTGACGAGCGTCTTACCGAGAATCTCTGTCGCGTACTGTTTTACTTCCTCATCCGTTCTGGCAAGTTTGACGCCGCCGGCTTTCCCGCGGCCACCTGCGTGGATCTGTGCTTTGACTACTTTCAATTCACCGTCTAGCTTGGCGGCTGCTGCAACTGCTTCTTCTACCGTGAAAGCCGGATAGCCCGTAGGTACGGCCACTCCAAACGTTCTAAGCAATTCTTTCGCCTGATACTCATGGATATTCATTTAGTTTCCCCCTTAGTCCCCTTTGATATCGGCATATCTATTGTAACGAAAAACTGAAAGCGCTGTCTATCGTTCTTGCTTTAAGTTTTCATCTTTTTTTCACATCTACCCCTAGACATTTTCGATTTTACCTTGTTCCATCTGATAGAGAAACACAAAAAGTTCAGCGATCACTTGATACAAGTCGTCCGGAATATGCTCTTCGATCTGTAACGCCGACAGGAGTGACAACAGCGCCGGGTCTTCATGGATCGGGATACCGTTCTCTTGTGCGAGGGCGAGCATCCGTTCGGCGACGAGGCCGCCGCCCTTCGCGACGACGCGCGGAGATTCCATCGATTGTTCGTAAGACAAGGCGATTGCTTTTTTACGGTCCATCATACATGAAAATCCACCTTTCCTAACGGGGCGAACGTCTCGGGGAGCGAATCTTGTCTCACTTCGAACGAGAATCGGGACAGTTCATAGCCGTTCGCTTTGAGCGCACTGCCGAGCAGCGGCTCGTACGCTTTGATGAACGGGGACAAGTCGTGTTGTTCGTTGAATACTTTCACGGTGACGTGCCGCTTTTGAACGAGCAGGTCGATGCCCGTCTCGCCGAAACGAGGCGTTTCTAGAAATAAGACGATACGGGCATGGTCTGCGTCGATCATCTCGCTTTTCGGGGCCTCAAGCCGGAACCTGACTTGTTCGAACGGTCCTAATTGCGGTATGTGAAATGCTTGGACGACGAACGGCGGCGTCTGGACCGCGTTGAACGTCTCTTGGGCCCGCACGAACTGTTCAAACTTCGGGTCGCCTTTCGCCTTGAACAGTTCCCCGACGAGCTGTTTGACGTCACTTCCGGCCCCGCTCTCGAGCAGTTGCCGTCCCATCGCTTTGACGGATTCCGGTGTCTGGATGGCCTCTTTTGAGAAGCGGCCGAGTTGTTCTAGGAGTAACGTCACCGGTGTCTTCCCGGCCTGGGCCGGTTCCGCCGTAGGCGGCATCACTTTCAGGACGAGTTTCGGCTCGAGCTCGGTGACGACCATCTTGTACGTGACGTTCTCTTTAACGTCTGCGTTCACCCCGACCCGGAACAGTCCTTGCGGCAGTTGCATGACCGCTTCGTTCCCGGGCAAGAGCTGGAGTACCCTGCCGACGACCGTGTTGCCGACGAGCAGCTGACGCGACGTCTGTTCAGTGACTTTGAACGGCAGGACGCCTTGGTGATCGATCCGCATCGGGCTCCCCCTTTCATATCATATGTTTAATCGGTGCGAACGACTTGCGATGAATCGGTGTGATGCCGCGCTCGTTCAACGCGTTCAAATGAAGTTCCGTCCCGTAGCCGGCGTTGCGTTCGAAACCGTATCCCGGATACGTCGCGGCGAACTCTTCCATCATCTTGTCGCGGACGACTTTGGCGACGACGCTCGCCGCCGCGATCGAGACGCTCAACTCGTCCCCTTTGATGAGCGACGTCTGCGGCAAATCGAGCTCGAGTGTCATCGCGTCAATCAAGAGCGCGTCGGCCCCGTCAAGCTGTCGGACCGCCTCGGTCATCGCGAGCTTCGTCGCTTCATAAATATTGATTTGATCGATCACTTCCGCGTCGACGATTCCGACCCCGACGAATGCCTCGTCGAGGATCGTTGCATATGCTCGTTCCCGTGCCGCTTTCGTCATCTTCTTTGAATCGTTCAGTCCCGGGCTGTAAAAATCGTCCGGCAAGACGACGGCCGCCGCGACGACAGGACCCGCGAGCGGTCCCCGCCCGACCTCGTCGATGCCAGCGACCAACTTGAAGCCTTGCTGTTTCAGCTCGGCCTCATACTGCAGGCGGCGTGTATAGTCGTCCCGCTCGTCCCGCTCCGCGTCAAATCGTCTCTGACGTTGCTCCAGGAGCGCCTGGACGCCCGCGCGCGGGTCATCCTTCAGTTCGGCCCGGACATCGTCCCACTCTTCATATCGGACGGTTTTTAGCCGTTGTTTAATCTCTTGAATCGTCACGATCTGCCTCCTATCCAAAAAAGCCCTGTTTTCACAGGACTTCACGCCATATTATGATCTGCCGGCGTCTCAAGCGAGACACGTCCGATCTTCTCATGACGAAGCTCATTCAATAATAGTTCGCTCGCTTTTTCGAAATCGACGTAGCCGCCGCTGAGAAGGCCACGTTTTTTCCCGATCAACTCGAGCAGTTCGACCGCGTCTTCCGGCAAGTCGTCGAGTTTAAACCGCTCTTTCAACTGTTCCGGGTAACGGGCGCGCAGTTCACGCGCTGCATACATCGCGATGTCATCGAGGTTTAAAATGTCGTCCTTGATCGCACCCGTAGCAGCTAAGCGATATCCGACCATCTGGTCCTCGAACTTCGGCCATAGAATACCAGGCGTGTCGAGCAGTTCCATCTCGCCGCCTTTCATCTTGATCCATTGCTGCCGTTTCGTCACACCAGGGCGGTCCCCGGTGATGGCGATGTTGCGTCCGGCGAGCCGGTTGATCAGTGTCGACTTCCCGACGTTCGGGATGCCGATGATGAGGGCACGGATCGGGCCAGGATTACGGCCTTTCTCACGCATGCGGTCGTGCTTGTCTTTCATGAGCTTCTCTGCGCCCGTCATGAGCTGCTTTAAGCCTTTGCTATGCTTCGCATCGACGGCGACGACTTCGATGTCGTCACGCTTCAGGGCGCGCATCCAGGCGTCGGTGACGGCTTGATCGGCCATGTCAGCCTTGTTCAACACGATCAGCCGCGGTTTACCCGCCGTGATCTCATCGACCATCGGATTTCGGCTCGATTGCGGAACACGTGCATCGACGAGTTCGATGACGACGTCAATCAGTTTTAACTTTTCTGTTACTTGTCTTCGCGCCTTGGCCATGTGGCCAGGGAACCATTGAATTGCCAAAAAAACACCACCTTATTCTTCTACCGTCCCGAAGTCACCCATCGGCCAGAACACAAAGTTCGTTTTGCCGACGACGCTTTCTTTCGAGACAAAGCCGATTTCACGGCTGTCTTTCGAGTTTTGTCGGTTATCTCCCATAACGAAGTATGAGCCTTCCGGTACGACCGCTTCACCTGTCACTTGTTCGAGCGTAAAGTTCTCGGTTAGAGGAAAGCCGTTCATTTGGGCTTGAAAATCCTCTAAATACGGTTCTTCGACTGCTTCTCCGTTCAAGTAGAGCGTATCGTCCCGATATTCAAGCGTATCGCCAGGAATGGCGATGACGCGTTTAATATAGTCCTTTGATTCAGTCGCATGAAAGACGATAATATCGCCCCGGTCGAGTTCACCGACGTAGTTAGAGATTTTGCTGACGATCATTCGATCGGCGTTTTGGAGCGTCGGCATCATCGACTCACCTTCGACGATGACAGGTACAAAGATGAACGTCCGGATCACGAACGCGATGACGAGCGCCACTACGATTGCTTTAAGCCAACTGAACACTTCTTTCAAATTGCCTCACTCCTCTGTCCGTTTGAACTTATTGTACTAGAAAAAAAGAAGCTTGTCGCAAGCGACAAGCTTTCCCCATCTTAACGACGGATTTCTTTAATACGTGCTGCTTTACCGCGAAGGTTGCGGAGGTAGTAAAGTTTCGCACGGCGAACTTTACCGTAACGAACGACTTCGATTTGCGCGACACGCGGTGAGTGAAGCGGGAATGCACGCTCAACACCTACGCCGTAAGAAATCTTACGGACTGTGAATGTTTCGCTGATGCCGCCACCTTTACGCTTGATGACTACGCCTTCGAAGATCTGGATACGCTCACGCGTTCCCTCTACGACTTTAACGTGGACACGTACTGTGTCACCAGGACGGAAAGCAGGGACGTCCGATTTGAATTGTTCTTCTGTGATTTCACGGAACAGTTTTTGTGCGTTCATGAATTGATCTCCTTTTTCTTCAATGTTCATATCTTCGTTTGCCTCGGCATCCAATAGCGGAACATCGGTAATCGGTGGGGCTAACCCACATGCTCAAACATAGCATAATTTTATGAATCGCGCAACGATTCGATGAAATTTTTATCGGCCGGCGACAGATCGATTTGGTCTAACAGTTCCGGTCGACGCCTGAACGTTCGTTCGAGCGAACGCTCGCGGCGCCACGACTCGATTTTGGCGTGATTGCCCGACAACAGGACGTCCGGGACTTTGAGGCCGCGGAAGTCAGCCGGTCTCGTATAATGCGGATACTCGAGGAGCCCGGTCGAAAACGAGTCGTCCTCGTGGCTCGCTTGATCGCCGAGCACTTCCGGGATGAGGCGGACCGTCGCGTCGATCATGACCATCGCCGCGAGTTCCCCACCCGTCATCACGAAGTCTCCGATCGACACTTCGTCTGTCGCGAGTTCGTCGTGGATCCGTTGGTCGAATCCTTCGTAATGGCCGCATAAGAAGATCAAGTGCTCTTCGTTCGCCCACTCTTCGGCGACACGTTGAGTGAACGGTCGCCCCGTCGGCGTCGTCACGATGACGCGCGGCTTCGATTTTGCGAGCGAATCGAACGCATCAAACATCGGCTGCGGCGTGAGTAGCATCCCGGCGCCGCCTCCATACGGAGCATCATCGACTTTATGATGTTTGTTCGTCGAGAAGTCACGGAAGTTCGTGAACTTCACTTCGACTTGGCCGAGTGTCCGGGCACGCCCGACGATCGAATGATCGAGCGGGGCGAACATTTCCGGGAACAAGGTCAAGACATCAATTTTCATCGTCGATCATTCCAGGGATCGGCGTGATGATGACACGTTTCGCTTCGACGTCGATGTCTTTGACGACCGACTCGATGTACGGGATGAGCGCATCCGTCTTGCCGGGACGCTTGATGACCCAGACGTCGTTCGCGCCATTGGTCTCAAAGATGTCCTCGACGACACCGATCACTTCTCCGTCGACGACGGCCTCGCATCCGATGATCTCGTGGTAGTAAAATTCATGCTCCGGAAGCTCGTGGACGTTTCCGGCATGGACGTAGAGCGACATCCCTTTGTACTTCTCGACGAGATTGATGTTGTCTAGCCCTTTGAACGTGACGAGATGGAACTGTTTGTGCGGACGATACGTCGTCACTTCGAGCGGCATCTTCTTCCCGTCGACGTCAAGGTAGAGCGTTTCACCAATTTTAAAGCGTTCTTCTGGAAAATCAGTCGCGGCGAGCAACTTCAATTCCCCTTTTAAACCGTGCGTGTTGGCGATTTTGCCTACGTTTAACCAATCCATCATAAAACCTCCTCAAAAAAATAGGCCGACCTCATAAAAGGTCGGCCACAGGGTTACTTCGCGTTTTTCGCGTTGTGGAATTTCTCCATGATCCCTGCTTTAGAGAACAAGTTGCGGACTGTGTCAGATGGCTTCGCGCCGTCTGCCAACCATTTGAGCGCGAGTTCTTCGTTGATGCGAACTTCTGCTTCTGGTTTTGCAACCGGGTTGTAGTGACCGAGTTGTTCGATGAAACGGCCATCACGTGGTGAACGTGAATCTGCTACAACGATCCGGTAAAAAGGTGATTTATTTGCGCCCATGCGCTTGAGACGAATTTTAACTGCCATGGTAATATACCTCCATTATGTGTTTAAGAATTGACAACTTTAATAGTATACTGCTTTTTTGCCTGACTGACAAAAGTTTTCTTAGAAGAATGGAAGGCCGAGACCTTTTTTCTTCCCTTTCATTTGTCCTGACATCTGCTTCATGAGCTTCTTCATGTCATCGAACTGTTTGATGAGACGGTTCACTTCCTGGATGGAACGACCGCTCCCTTTTGCGATCCGCTTGCGACGACTGGCGTTGAGCACTTCAGGATTCGTGCGCTCATGTTTCGTCATCGACCGGATGATTGCCTCGACATGATCGAGTTGCTTCTCGTCGATTTGGACGTTCTTCAACCCTTTCATCTTACCTGCACCAGGTAACATCGAGAGTAATTCATCAATTGGGCCCATGTTTTTCACTTGACCCAATTGCTCGATAAAATCATCGAACGTGAACGATGCATCACGAATTTTGCTTTCAAGCTCTTTCGCGGCATCTTGGTCCATTTGTGACTCCGCTTTTTCGATGAGCGTGAGCACGTCACCCATTCCAAGGATCCGTGACGCCATGCGCTCCGGATAGAAAGGTTCGAGGGCATCCAACTTTTCACCGAGACCGACGAACTTAATCGGCGCTCCCGTGACTGCCTTGATTGAAAGGGCTGCCCCACCACGTGTATCACCGTCGAGTTTTGTCAACACGACGCCGGTAATTCCGAGCAAATCATTAAAGCGATCGGCCACATTGACCGCATCTTGACCCGTCATCGCATCGACGACGAGGAAGATTTCATTCGGTTTGGCGATCGTTTTCACATTTTCGAGTTCGCCCATGAGCGTCTCGTCGATATGAAGACGACCGGCCGTATCTATCAACACGAAATCGTGATGATTAACTTTGGCGTGCTCGAGCGCTTTTGTGACGATTTCTTCCGGCGTCACTTGATCGCCAAGTGAGAACACCGGTAAATCGAGTTGCTTGCCGAGAGTCTCGAGCTGT
The DNA here is from genome assembly GCF_001766415.1 of Exiguobacterium aurantiacum. Classification (GTDB taxonomy): domain Bacteria; phylum Bacillota; class Bacilli; order Exiguobacteriales; family Exiguobacteriaceae; genus Exiguobacterium; species Exiguobacterium aurantiacum_A. The sequence continues at coordinate 698,918 of NZ_MKXO01000001.1, forward strand.
TTGATGGCCGCCGGCCGATAAATATCAGCAGCGACGAGAAGCGGACTCCGGTTATGCTTTTTGCGAATCAAGTTCGCGAGCTTTCCGGTCGTCGTCGTCTTACCCGCACCTTGTAATCCGACCATCATGACGACTGTCGGTGGTTTTGAACTAAAGGTGATCGGGACGACATCACTCCCCATCAAGGTCGTTAATTCTTCATGAACGATCTTGACGACTTGTTGTCCAGGTGTCAACGATTTCATGACGTCTTGGCCGATTGACCGTTCTTTCACGTCGTTGACGAACTGTTTGACCACTTTGAAGTTAACGTCGGCCTCAAGGAGCGCGAGACGAACTTCTCTCATCATCTCTTTGACGTCTGCTTCGGAAATCTTACCTTTCCCCCGCATTTTCGCCAATGTCGATTGCAACCGTTCTGATAATCCTTCAAATGCCATGCTTCAGCCCCCTACTCTAAATTCTCAAGCGCCGAAACCGTCTCCGTCACGTCGGGCATTTGCTCGACTTGACGTCTGAGCGTTTGGAGAAGCAGTTGCCGTTGCTCGAATTTCTCGAACAGCTCCAGCTTTTCTTCATACTGCTCAAGCATTGCTTCGGTACGCTTTATGTTATCGTAGACCGCTTGACGGCTGACTTCAAACTCTTCCGCAATCTCTCCGAGCGAGTAGTCATCTAGGTAATAAAGAGACATGTAGTTGCGCTGTTTCGGCGTGAGAAGCGCTTGATAAAAATCGAATAAGTAGTTCATTCGATTCGTCTTTTCGAGCGACATACCTCTCACCTCCACATGTTAAGTGAAATCCCTTTACAACTAACAATAGTACAGCCGTCCTAACGTCTTGTCAAGTTTTTTTCTTAACAGTGAAAGTTAGGCGAGGTCATCGTTTGTCTGGTTTTTTTCTTCAAATACGTCACCGAATAGTCCGAGGACGAACTGCTCTGGGTCGAACGCCTGTAAATCATCAATTTTTTCACCGAGACCGACGTATTTGACCGGAATATCGAGCTCGTTTCTGATCGCGAGGACGATGCCGCCTTTGGCCGTCCCGTCTAACTTCGTGAGCACGATCCCGCTCACGTTCGTCGCTTCCTGAAACGCCTTCGCTTGAAGCATCGCGTTCTGTCCCGTCGTCGCGTCTAACGCGAGCAAGACTTCGTGCGGACCGTTTGGCACTTCGCGTTCGATGACCCGTTTCACTTTCTCGAGCTCTTTCATCAAGTTGACCTTGTTTTGGAGTCGTCCTGCCGTATCGCAAATCAAGACGTCGACACCGCGTGACTTCGCGGCTTGGACAGCATCAAACACGACCGCGGCCGGATCTGACCCTTCCGCTTGGCGAATGACGGGGACACCGGCACGTTCACCCCATACTTGCAGCTGGTCGATCGCGCCGGCCCGGAACGTATCGCCCGCCGCAAGCATGACCGAACGACCTTCTGCTTTCAACTGATGGGCGAGTTTTCCGATTGTCGTCGTCTTGCCGACACCGTTCACACCGACGAACAAGATGACGGTCAACCCGTCCTGCATGTTCAACTCGCGGTCTGACTCGTCTTCTTGTAGACGTTTCGCCACCACTTCGACGAGGGCGTCGCGGACGGCGACCGGGTCTTTCAAATTGCGACGCTTCACTTCTTCTTTTAAATCTTCGACGAGGTCCATCGTCGTCGTGACGCCGACGTCCGCCTGGATGAGCAAATCTTCAAGTTCATCGAAAAAGTCCTCATCGACTTCACGGAACCGATAGACGAGGTCGTTGACGGCGCTCGCGAACCCGTCACGTGTTTTCGTCAACCCGTCTGTAAACTTTTGCGACACCTCTTGGGTCGAGGTCGTCAATTTATCTTTTAATTTTTTAAAAAAACTCAAGTCAATTCCTCCATCTCTTCATCTGTCTCGACGACACGTTTCGCTTCTGATAATTCGACCGAAAGTACCTCCGAGACACCGTTTTGTTGCATCGTCACGCCATAGAGCGTGTCGGCCGCCTCCATCGTCCCTTTACGGTGGGTGATGATGACGAACTGTGTATCGATCGACAACGTGCGGACGTATTCACCGAACCGGTGGACGTTCGCCTCGTCGAGCGCTGCTTCGACCTCGTCGAGCACGCAGAACGGGACAGGGCGCGTCTTTAAAATCGCAAATAAGAGCGCGATCGCGGTCAGTGCCCGTTCGCCACCAGACAACAGACTTAACGTCTGTAACTTTTTGCCGGGCGGTTTGGCGACGATGTCGATCCCTGTGTTTAATAAATCGGTCGCATCGACGAGTTTAAGGTCGGCCTCGCCGCCTCCGAACAGTTCTTTGAACGTCTGTTTGAAATGCGCACGGACGGTCGCATACGTCTCGTTGAACAACCGTGTCACTTCTCGGTCCATTTCGGAGATGACGTCGTACAGGTCCTGTTTCGCATTGACGAGATCGTCTCGCTGTTCAGACAAGAACGTGAACCGTTCATTGACGAGTTCAAACTCTTCGATCGCACTCAAGTTGACAGGTCCGATCTCCTCGATTTGACGGACGAGCAACTTGAACTCTTCTTTCGCCTCGTCGAGCGGGATCGATAATACCGGGAGCAGGTCGTAGACGAGTCCACGTTCTTCGAGGGCGTCTAGTTTCCACTGCTGTTTCAACTCGAGTTCATTCGCCTCAGTTTCAAGCTTACGGACGTCGGCCTCGAATTGGCGGCGAACGTCCGTCGCCTGCTGCTCACGCTGCCTGAGGATACGGTGTGACTCTTCCTCTGTTTTCAGCGTTTGCGACTGCGCTTCAATTCGCCCTGTCAACACTTTCATCTGCTCCGTCGCCTCGTCATGCTCGATTCGAAGTTCCGCGGATGAGACGATTCGTCCGCTTTCGAGCCGCTCGAGTTCGTGTTTGATTTGATCGAGTCGGGTCGTCTGTTTGTCGACTTCGGCAACGAGCCGTTCGACTTCCGTATTCACCCGATCCAGGTCAAGCGTATGACGTTGCAGGTCGAGCTCGTTTAGACGGATTGCCTCTTGCAATTGCCCCGTCGTCTCCGCGCCTTTCGCCTGCTCCGCACGCAACTGCTCGAGCTCTGTCCGCAGCGACGTCTGCAACACTTCCGTCGCCTCGAGTTCACTTGCGAGGCGCGTCAATTCTGCCGAAGATGTTTCAATCGTATGCGTATAGCGATTCATCTCGTGATCGAACAGTTCGAGTTGTGCTTTCGCGTCCTGGGTCGTCCGCTCTAATTCCCGGAACGAGGTCTCTAACGCCCGGAGCGTCTCTTCCTCTTGCCGTTTCCGTGTTCTGAGCGTGTGGAGCGACTGTTTGAGACGACTCGTCTCCGCTTCATACTCCGTCACACGAAGCTGCTGTTCGTGCAGCATGGCCAACCCTTGCGTCAATCCTTGTTTCAAATCATCGAGCTCTCTTGACTGGGTGAACAGGGCGACGCCTTGTTTCCGGCTCCCCCCTGTCATCGAACCACCGACATTGACGATATCGCCGTCGAGCGTGACGATCCGGTAGCGATAGCCCGTCGTCTGAGCGATTCGGTTCGCGACCTCGAGCGTCTTGGCCACGATGACGGCCCCGAGCAAGGACCGTTTCAATTTGTCAAACAAAGGTTCCGTCGTCACGAGATCCGATGCGATGCCGACGAAGCCATCTATCGCCTCGAGACGATGGGCGACCTCGCTCGGGATAAAGCGCTCTTTCACCGTCGTCATCGGGACGAACGTAGCCCGCCCGGCATTAGCCCGGCGCAACTTGTCGATCTCACGGCGGCCGACCGCTTCATCTTCAACGACGATGTGTTGTTGCGTTTGACCGAGTGCCGTCTCGATGGCGGCCTCATATGATGGGAGCACTTGAATCAGCTCTGCAACCGCTCCGAGCACGCCGCTCGCACGGTCTTTCAATACGAATTTGACGGCATGGAAATACCCTTCATATGATTGCTTCATCCGCTCTAACATGTCGATCCGGTCTTCGGTCTTTTGACGGCGCCGGTCGAGGTCATGATACGATTGTTCGGCTCGCGACAACTTTTCTCGGAGCGCGACTTCCTTAGCGACCAATGCCTCTTCTTCGGCCAGCAGTTCCTGCCAAGCCGTACGTACCGCTTCAAGACGATCTCGGTTTGCATCGAGCGAGGCGGTCTGTTCGGTTCGAACATCAAGCCGGTCCTTATTCTCACGCAGGAGACGTGCTTTCGCTTCCTCTGCCTGCTCGATGTCACGTCGTTCCCGTTTTTGTTGGTTGCTGAGCGTGGCTCGTGTCGTTGCCAGTTCGAACGCTTCACTTTGAAGCTGTTCGATCTCCACGTTGAAATCGCGAGTCGCCGCCGTAAGCTTCCGCGCGAGCTCGTCACGTGTCACCTCAACGGTCTGCAACGCTTCTGACTTCAAGGCTTTGTCCGTTTGAGCGACCGACAATCGCGACTGCAATTGCTCTGTCTCTTCGACCAACTCCGCGCGTTGGCGCTCGAGTCGTTCTTTCGTCTCTGCCCCGTGTTCTTCTCGCGCTTTGGCGAGTTTAATATCTCCCGAGAGCCGTTCGAGCTCAGTCGCTTGAAGACGCTCATCCTGTTGGAGCGTCTCGAGGACGGCACGATGCTCGGTCAATGTTTCCTCGAGCGCGGCCCGTTCGGTGACGAGCGCGTTCAGCGCCGCTTCTTGGTTGCGTAACTGTTCTTCTGCTGCCGTCTGTTGTGTTGTGGCGAAAGTGATCTTCGCCTTGAGCTCGGTGATCTCGGCACCGAGAATCCCGGTCTCGAGGTCGTCATGCCGCGCCTTGGCGACTTGGAACTCTCGAGCGAGTGCCGCTTGTTCACGAAGCGGTTCGACCCGGTCGGCAAGTTCGTATAAGATATCGTCGACGCGCGACAAGTTCAGCTCGGTGTCTTGCAACTTTCGTTCCGCTTGTTTTTTGCGTTGGCGGTACTTCAGCACGCCGGCCGCTTCTTCAATGACGGCGCGACGATCTTCCGGTTTACCCGAGATGACTTGTTCGACCCGTCCTTGCCCGATGATCGCAAACGCGTCACGGGACAAACCCGTATCCATGAACAAGTCGATGACGTCTTTCAGGCGGCACGGCTTTTTATTCATGAAATAGTCGCTGTCGCCACTGCGCGTCACGCGTCTCGTCACGCTCACTTCTTCATACGGCAGGCGCAAGTGCGCATCGCTATTATCTAAAACGAGCGTCACTTCGGCGACGTTGCGGTGGTTCTCGCCTTCGCTACCGGCAAAGATGACATCTTCCATTTTCGCCCCACGGAGCGATTTGGCCGACTGTTCGCCGAGTACCCAGCGAACAGCGTCCGATATATTTGATTTCCCGCTCCCGTTCGGTCCAACCACGGCTGTCACGCCGGGACGGAAATCTAGTTCAATCCGCTTGGCAAACGATTTAAAGCCAGCGAGTTCGATTCGTTTTAAGTGCATCGTGACCATCCTATCCTAAGTAAGCATTCATTCGTTTATTTTACCACAGTTGCTAGTTCGTCAAAATGCTAGAATCATGCTATTCTAAAAAGAACTGTAGAAAGGGGTACTACACATGACGAATGAACAAATGATCGAGGAAATCCTCGATAAAATGAACATCATCAACCGCGGTGCGATCAAGGCGGAAGAATATAACAAAGCCGATGCATCGGCCGTGAAAGAGATTTACGACTACGTGATGAACCGGTCATCACTCTCGATCTCTGAAGTCGACGGTCTCGTCGAGGAACTTGGCCAATTGACGTAACCAAAAGGAGTGGACCCGCGCGGGTCCACTCCTTTTTTTTATAGGCCGGCGTATCGCCGATTGAATTCGATCAACGCTTCTTTAGCCGCGATCTGCTCGGCTTCTTTCTTCGAACGACCGATCCCTTCGCCGACGATATCGTCACTGAGACGAGCGTGGGAGACGAATTCACGGCTGTGGGCCGGACCGCGTTCTTCGATGATCGTATACGTGACCGGGCCGAGCCCTTCGCGCTGTACACTCTCTTGAAGTTGACTCTTATAATCGGTCTGCTCTTCAAACACACCGGCTAAGACTTTCGGAAAAACCGCTTCGGCGAGGAACTGTTCTACTGGTTCGATCCCTTGGTCAAGGTAGAGGGCGGCGATGTATGATTCGAACACATCGGCGAGTAACGCGGGACGTTTCCGTCCGCCCGTCAGCTCTTCCCCTTTTCCAAGCAAGATAAAATCAGAGAAAGCGTAGGCTTCGGCAAAGTTCACGAGCGACGGCTCACAAACGATGGCCGCCCGTAACTTCGTTAATTCCCCCTCGGAGCGCTCCGGATACGTCTCATATAAAAACCGGGACACTGTCAACTCGAGCACCGCGTCTCCTAAAAACTCTAACCGTTCATTGTCTTTTTTCAAACCGCGTTGTTCATTGACATATGATGAATGGGTGAACGCCTGCATTAACAGTTCTTGGTTCGTAAATTTCACACCAAGTCGTTCCTCGAGTGACGTGAACTTCTCCACGATGCGTGCTCGCTCCACTTCATTTCGTCGGCGTCTTTGCGCCGACCCTTGACGGTCGAACCGTCGCTTATCCTTTGTCATAAGTCCCTCCGTGTATAAGCACAAGCCCACCGCTCATTATGAGCGGTGGGAGGCTTGATTACAATTTTGTTTCGATGTAAGACACGACGTCGCCCACAGTTGCAAGCTTCTCGGCATCTTCGTCTTCGATTGTGATATCGAACTTGTCTTCAAGGTCCATGACCATTTCCATCACTTCGAGCGAGTCCGCACCGAGGTCGTCTTTAAATGATTTTTCGGCTGTGATTTCAGAAACGTCTTTCCCGAGTTTCTCTGCTACTGCTGCTTGTACGTCTACTAAGATTTGTTCTTTTGTCATGATAAAATCCCTCCAAAGTAAATTATATTAAATGTACTACAATTGGTAAAGTTCTGTTTTTACGCCATCGTCATGCCGCCGTCGACGGCGATCGTCTGCCCGGTCACGTAAGCGGCCTCGCTTGACGCGAGAAACGAGACGATGCTCGCCACGTCTTCGACTTGGCCGAAGCGATTGAACGGAATTTGTCCGAGCGTCGCTTCGCGCTGCGCGTCTGTCAACGCACCGGTCATGTCGGTCTCGATAAAGCCTGGACAGACCGCGTTCACCGTCACGTGACGGGCCGCGAGCTCGCGCGCCACCGATTTCGTGAGTCCGATGAGTCCAGCTTTCGCTGCCGCATAGTTCGCTTGTCCGGCGTTCCCCGTGATTCCGACGACCGAGGCGATGTTGATGATGCGCCCTGATTTCGACTTGAGGAGCGGACGCGTCGCCGCTTGCGACGTCAAGAACGCGCCTTTCAAGTTCGTCGCGAGCACATCGTCAAAGTCGGTCTCTTTCATGCGCATGAGCAGACCGTCTCGTGTGATCCCGGCGTTGTTGACGAGGCAATCCAAACGGCCGAACGTATCGACTGCCGTCTTGACGAGTGCTTTCACATCGTCAGCGTTCGAGACGTCCGCTTTGACGGCGATCGCCTCGCTGCCCGCTGCTTCAATGGCTGCAACGACTGCTTTTGCTTGCTCGACACTACCCGAGTAATTGACGACGACTCGAAAGCCGTCTTCCCCTAAACGCTTCGCGATGGCGGCCCCGATACCCCGGGACGCACCCGTCACGATTGCTACTTGGTCATGCACGCACTTCTCCCCCTAACGCTGCAACCTCTTCTAACGTCGTCACTTGTTTAAGTGTCACGTTTTTATCGATTCGTTTGATGAGCCCGGACAACGGTGACGTCGAACCGAACTCGATAAACGTATCGACCCCCTCAGCAATCGCTTTCCGGACACAGTCCTCAAACCGGACCGAGGCGTACAGTTGCTCGGTGAGAAGCGCTTTTAGTTTCTCGGCGTCAGTATGGACCGCCGCGTCGACGTTCGAAATGATCCCAATCGTCGCATCTTTGAACGGTGACGATGCGAGCACATCTTTAAACCGTGTCGCAGCAGGCATCATATACGAGCTATGAAACGCGCCTGACACGTCTAGCGGCAACACGCGTTTCGCCCCAGCCTGTTTTAAGTCTGTCTCTGCTTGTTTGACCGCGTCGACGTGACCCGAAATGACGAACTGGCCCGGACAGTTGTAATTGGCGATTTGTACAAGGTTTCCGCTGGCACTGATCTTCTCGGTCAAGTGGAACGCTTCTGCGACATCGGTCATGCCGATGACCGCTGCCATCGTTCCGTCCTTCACCTCGGACATGAGCTTACCGCGCTCACGTACGAGCACACACGCTTCTTCGAGATCGATGACGCCCGCGACGACGAGTGCCGCATACTCACCGACACTATGGCCAATCACGACGTCCGGTTTGGCACCGGTCTTCCCGTGTGCGAGCGCGAGCAGCGCCGCGTGCGCCACGATGGCAGGTTGTGCGACTTCCGTTTGTTGAAGCTCTTCTTTTGATCCGGCCGCCATGACGTCGAGCAAATCAAATCCGAGTCGACGATCGATCGCTTGCATCTGTTCAGGATCGTCTAAGAACGTTTGACCCATACCGACTGTTTGTGACCCTTGGCCGGGAAATATCCACGCTTCTCTCATGTACTCACCTTCTTTACGTTAGTCTGTTGCTTTCGCTTGTTTGATCTTCGCGACGACATCATGGTCAACCATGATTTTCGCCTGTTTGAGCGCACTCATGATGGCTAATGCGTCACTCGACCCGTGCGCTTTGATGACGGGGGCGTTGATTCCGAACAAGCCCGCACCACCTTGCTCACGATAATCTAATGTTTGTTTCAAGTTTTTCAGTTTCGGTTTTAAGACGAGAGCGGCAAGCTTCGAGACAATATCGCTCGTGAACTGTTCTTTCAACATTTTCATGAGCATTGACGAAGCACCCTCCACACCTTTCAACAAAATGTTTCCGGCAAATCCTTCTGTCACGATGACATCGACGTCACCTGACATCGCCTCGCGGGCCTCGACGTTTCCGACGAAGTGGACCGGAGCCTGTTCGAGGAGGGGGAACGCTTCTTTCGTCAGCGCGTTTCCTTTCCCAGCCTCCGTCCCAATGTTTAGGAGTGCGACACGTGGGCGCTTGATGCCGCGGACGTGCTCGGCGTATAGCGAACCCATAATCGCGTAATCAACCAAATGTTCTGCCTTAGCGTCCGGATTGGCCCCGACATCTAAGACGACGACACCGCTACCCGTATATGTAGGGAACGTTGGCGACAGTGCCGGACGTTCGATTCCAGGAATCCGACCGATGACAAAAAGCGAAACCGCCATGAGCGCCCCGGTGTTCCCGGCCGATACGAGTCCATCTGCTTTCCCGTCTTTGACGAGCTGAGCCGCTACGACGAGCGAGCTGTCTTTTTTCCGGCGAACCGCCCGGACCGGTTCATCTTCGCCTGTGATGACTTCGCTCGCAGGAACGATTGTAATCCGCGGGTCGGTCAACCCGTAGGATGCAAGCTTCACTCCATCACCGACTAGAAACAGTTCCATCTGCTCGTCCGGAAAACTTTCAGCAAATTGTTTTACGCCGTCCACGATTGCTTTTGGGGCATGATCCCCACCCATTGCATCAATTGCTAACTTCATACTTGTTCCTCCTCACCGCGACGATAAATCGTGAAGTCTCCGCTAAAGACACACTCTTCGCCGACATAACTATCCACTGAGACGTCCGTCCGTCCGTCTCGACGCAGTTTGACAACACGAGCCTTGGCAACGACTCGCTCTCCGAGATGAACTTGGCGACTAAACCGGATTTCCGCTTTAGTGGTCAACGCCAGTTCGTCGTCGATGAGCGCCACCGCTAACGAGTTGGCCTGAGCGAACAAGACGTGTCCACGGGCGATCTCATTGCGGCTAAAGACGTGTTCTCTTTCCATGTCGAGAACCGAGATGGCCGATTCGTCGAGTTTCAAGTCAATCATATCACCGATGACCTCGCTCATTGCGAGCGACTTCACTTCATCGAGGTGCTCTGAAGCAACATGCTTGATCCGTTCCCGGACTTCAGGAATTTTAAGCTCCATCCGATCGAGACGGATCGTTTGAATGCTGACGGCGAACTGCTTCGACAGTTCGTCGTCTTTAATGAACGGGTTATGTTCAATCGTTTCTTGCAGTAAGCGTTGCCGCTCCTTCTTAGGTACCCGCATTCAGTTCCCTCCTAAACTCTTCCCTAAAGAACTTAATACCTGGTACTAATAGCAGTATATATTCTTTAGTTTTAATTTTCAAGTGTTATTCTAACCTTTCGCCGACAAGTAAGTCGAGTCGCTTCAAGTATTGACGCAGCGGTCTGTACGAGGACTCCTGCCAAAACGTCTCGCTGCCGAGCAAGCGGACGGCGTCTTGCATCGCCACTTCCATCACTTTGAGGTCGAGGACCGGGTCGGCGACACGGAAACTCGGCAACCCGCTTTGGGCTGTCCCAAAGAAGTCGCCGGCGCCGCGGAGTTCTAAATCTTTTTCCGCTAACACGAATCCGTCGTTCGTCTCTGTCATCGTCTTCAAGCGGAGCTTCCCGACATCAGACTTCGGGTCTCCTACTAATATACAATAAGATTGATGTGCGCCTCGACCGACGCGCCCCCGTAACTGATGGAGCTGGGCCAAACCGAACCGTTCCGCATCGTGGATCACGATGAGCGAGGCGTTCGGCACGTTCACCCCGACCTCGACGACCGTCGTCGACACGAGAATTTGCAGTGAGTTGTCAGCGAACGCCTTCATCACTTCATCTTTCTCGGCACTCGACAGTTTACCGTGCATGAGTCCGACCGCATAGTTCGGGAATCGCTCATTGAGTAAATGATACAACTCGGTTGCGCTCTCGACTTCGAGCGTGTCGGATTCCTCGATCAATGGCGCGATGACGTACGCTTGACGTCCGAGTGACAGTTCGCGCTCGACCATCGTATGCACCCGGTCGATTTGATCCGTTTTCGCCCAATACGTCTCGATCGGCTTCCGGCCGGCCGGCATCTCATCGATCGTCGACACATCCATCTCCCCGAACGCGCTGATCGCGAGCGTCCGCGGAATCGGCGTCGCCGTCATATACAAGACGTCCGCAAGATCAGCCTTGTCTCGTAACATTTTCCGCTGCTCGACGCCGAACCGGTGTTGCTCGTCCGTGATCGCCAAGTGCAGACGCGAAAACTCAACCGGCCCTTGAATCAAGGCGTGCGTGCCGACGATGATGTCGACGTCACCGGCTTTGATCGCTTCGAGCAACGTAGCGCGCGCCTTCCCTTTGACCGAACTCGTCAATAAGGCGACACGGATCCCGTACGGCTCGAACAGTTGTTCAAGCGAAGTGACATGCTGCTCGGCCAAAATTTCGGTCGGCACCATGAGCGCGCCTTGATAACCCGCGTTCACTGTCGCATACAAGGCGATCGCGGCAACGACTGTCTTCCCGCTCCCGACATCCCCTTGCAACAGGCGATTCATGCGTTCAGGCTTCTCGATATCACTCACGATCTCACGAATGACGCGCGTCTGTGCACCCGTCAACGGGAAAGCGAGCCGCTTGACGAACTCGTTCAGTTGCGTTTTTTCGAGCGTGAGCGCCCTCCCTTTCCCAGAACGCTCCATCTTTCGAAACGCCTGAAGCTTCAATTGATAGAGCAGGCATTCTTCGTACACATAACTGCGGCGCGCTTGTTTGTACATCTCGATCGAATCAGGGAAATGCATCCCTCTGAGCATCGACGCCCGGTCCTCCAAGCGGTAACGCAAGCGGATTGATTCCGGCAGCCGGTCCTCAAACGTCGTCGTCTGATCGAAGGCGAGTTTGACGATTCGACTGAAATTCTTTTGCGTCAATCCGGCCCGAAGCGAATAGATCGGCTGTAACCCGTCCGCGAGCTCACCGAACTCGAGATCGGTCGCACTGATCGTCATCCGGTTCATATCCCATTTCCCTTTGACCGTCACCGTCGCACCAAGCGCCAATTTGTCTTTATAGAAAGCGCGGTTGAACATCGTCACATGGACGACGTAGCGCTCTTCTAACAACAGCCGGAACTGAAGTCGATTTTTGCCTTTACTATAATAGCGGACGAGCGGTTCCGCTTGAACGGTCCCACTCCATTTGACGAGGTCCCCGTGGACTGCCGTCGTCACGGTACCGCTGTTATAATTTTCATAACGAAACGGGACGTGCTCTAGCACGTCCTCGATTCGTTCGAGACCCATCGTCTCTAATTTTTTGGCCATCTCTGGCCCGACCCCTCGGAGCGTCGTCAACGCGTCACTGTTTGGCATTTTCTTTCTCTCCAAAAATATTGCGTTCGATCCGACGTGCTGTCGGTGTGTTGGCGAGTCCGCCCCGTGCCGTCTCTTTCAAGGCGGTCGGCATCATTTGACCGATCTCGTACATCGCTGAGATGACTTCATCGCACGGGATGCGGGACGTGATGCCGGCGAGCGCCATATCAGCCGCGACGACCGCGTTCGCCCCACCCATGGCGTTCCGTTTGACGCAAGGTACTTCGACAAGACCCGCTACCGGATCGCAGACGAGCCCGAGCATGTTTTTCAAGGCGATCGCAAACGCCGTCGCCGACTGTTCCGGCGTCCCGCCGGCCGCTTCGACGATGGCTGCTGCAGCCATACCGGTCGCGGAACCGACTTCGGCCTGACAGCCTCCGGCCGCACCCGAAATCGAGGCGTTGTTCGCGACGACGAATCCGAACGCGCCCGAGGTGAACAAATACCGAATCATTGCATCGCGGTCCATCTCGAGACGGTCCTTGACCGCAAATAGCGTCCCCGGTACGACCCCGGCGCTCCCCGCCGTCGGTGTCGCGCAAATCCGTCCCATCGCCGCATTCACTTCGTTCGTGCCGATCGCTTTGGCGACGGCATCTAAAATCAAGTCACCGGCAAGTGATTTGCCCGACCGGACATAGTCTTGCATGAGCACGGCGTCATTCCCAGTCAGCCCCGTCACAGACGTCACGCCTTGCATCGCCCGCTCGACCGCTTCTTCCATCACTTCAAGGTTACGTTCCATCATCGCCATGACCTCTTCTCGTGTCGAGCGTCTGACGTGGACTTCTTGCTCGATCATCACTTCAGAGATCGGGATGTTTCGTTCTGTTGCCGTCCGTACTAATTCTTCTACTGATTTAAACATAGTCGTTTCTCCTTATTCCCCAAAGATGGCTACCCGTTCGATTTGAGGTAACCGTTCCAGTTCCGCTAATACGTCTTTTGGCATCGGTTCATCCATTTCAATCGCCATCAAGGCTTGCTTGCCTTTTTCATGACGGCTCACTTCCATATGCCCGATGTTCAGTTCGTGCTTGGCGAGTATGCCCGTCACGGCCGCGATCGCCCCGAAGCGATCGTGATGCAAGACGACGAGTGCCGGTCCACCGCCGGAAAGTTTGAGCGGGAATCCGTTCAATTCGGTGATTTCGATCGTGCCACCGCCAATCGAGATCCCGACGATCTCAAACGTCCCCTCCGCGTCCTCGAGATGAACCCGGGCCGTGTTCGGATGATCCGTGAGCGCGTCGCTCGTCTCAAAGACGACTTTGATTCCCCGCTCTTTCGCGATGTCGAGCGCTTGCGGGATGCGAAGATCGAACGTATCGAACCCCATGATGCCTCCGACGATGGCGACGTCCGTCCCGTGACCTCGATACGTGTCGGCGAACGACCCGTAAAACGTGATCCGCGCGAGGTCCGGCGTTCGGCCGAACAGTTTGCCGGCCATAAGACCAATCCGTGCGGCTCCGGCCGTATGCGAACTCGATGGTCCGACCATGACCGGTCCGATAATATCAAACACACTGCGATATTTCATCGCATTTCCCCCTTTCAAAAAAACCCTACCTTCATTATACAGAAGGCAGGGCTGAGATACAGCTTATTCCACACTAAAAATGTAGGAGTAGAGCGGTTGTTTACCGTCATGAACTTCGATTTCAATCTCATCGTTCTTCGATTCGATGTAAGCCGAGAGTGCTGCGACGTCTTCCGCCGACGAACCTTCGCCCGTCAAGATCGTGACAATCTCATCATCCGCGTCCACGAGTGCATCTACGAGCGCTTTTGCCGCTTCTAGACTCGATTTTGATGATGCGACGATTTTCTTCTCAGCAATCGCCATATGATCATCTTTACGAATCTCGACACCGTCGATACTCGTGTCACGGACAGCGTAAGTCACTTGTCCTGACTTGACCGTAGTTGCGGCCGTCTTCATGACCGACTCGTTCGTCTCGACATCCGCTTCAGGATTGAACGCGATGGCAGCCGCTAGTCCTTGTGGTACCGTCTTCGTCGGAATGACCGAGACGCCGCAAGGTGCGACCGATGCCGCTTGCTCAGCGGCCATGATGATGTTCGAGTTGTTCGGGAAGATGAAGACGTGCTCGGCGTTCGCCGCTTCAATCGCTTTGACGATGTCTTCCGTCGACGGGTTCATCGTCTGCCCGCCTTCGATGACATGTGCGGCACCGAGCGAACGGAACAGTTCACTGACACCTTCACCCATGGCGACGGTGACGATCGCGTAAGGTACTTTCGCTTTGACGGCAGTCGCTTGAACGCCGTGCTGGTTGGCACCGTGCTCTTCTTCAAGAATCGTCGAATGCTGTTGACGCATGTTCTCGATCTTGACCGCGACAAGCTCACCAAAACGTTGTCCTTTCGTGATGACGTCGCCCGGCGTCTCGACGTGAACGTGGACTTTGAGCAACTCTTCGTCGGCGACGACAAGGAGCGAGTCTCCGAGTTCAGACAGCTCGTTACGGAACACGTCCTCATCGAACGGAGTCTGTTTCAACTTTTCGTCTTGGAAACGGACCATGATCTCCGTGCAATATCCAAATTCGATATCTTCCGTCGACATGAAGCCTTGCGCAGCATGGTGTTCTGCCTCAACGAGGGCATCCATGACCGGTGCGTGCGGCTTCTCGAGCTCTTTCCCTTCAAGGCTCGCGAGGAACCCTTCATAGATGACGAGGAGACCTTGACCGCCTGAGTCGACGACACCGACTTCTTTTAAGACCGGCAACAAATCAGGTGTCCGCTCGAGCGAAGCTTTCGCTTCCGTGATCACTTGCTCCATGAACTCATTGAAGTCGCTCGTCGACTCAGAAGCACGGAGCGCTTCGTCGGCCGCTTCACGAGCAACCGTCAAAATCGTTCCTTCAACCGGTTTCATAACCGCCTTGTATGCCGTGTCGACGCCACGTTTGAGTGCCTCGGCAAAGTCGAGTGTCGACAATTCTGTCTTTCCTTCGATCGATTTACCGAAACCACGGAATAATTGGCTTAAAATAACACCCGAATTACCACGGGCCCCCATAAGTAGGCCGCGGGCAAACTTCGATGACACGTCAGCGATGTTCGCCGTGTCGAGTGCGGCCACTTCCTTCGCACCTGAAGTCATCGTCAAATTCATGTTCGTTCCCGTGTCGCCGTCTGGGACCGGGAAGACGTTAAGCGAATCCACGTAATCTGCATTTTGGCTCAAGTTGGCTGCACCGTTTGCGACCATTTGCGCAAACACCAATCCATCTAAACGTTTTAACCCCACACCAAATCCTCCTTCGTTCTCGTCAGTCATTCGTCAGACGAACGCCTTGTACGAATATATTTACCGACGAAACGTTTAATCCTAAAGTTTCACCGAGCGTGTATTTTACACGACTTTGCACGTTGTACGCGACTTCCGACACTTTCGTCCCGTAGCTCACGATGATGTGCATATCGATATGTACGTCTTCTCCATCTTGACGTACGACAACGCCACGCGCATAGTTCTCACGTTTGAGCAGTTCTGCGATCCCGTCTTTCAGTTGAGCTTGTGACGCCATTCCTACGACGCCGAAACATTCCATCGCCGCACCGCCCGCGAGTGTCGCGACCACGTCGTTCGTGATATCAATATTGCCATATGTTGTCTTCATTTCAATTGCCATATGGAGTAGCCTCCTTTATTCGGAATGATTCCTACAGTATATTCTACAATAAGTACCTAGTTATTAAAAGGACATGCCCCTAAACTCGGTCAATTGTAACCGCAACCCTCATTCATTATTAAAATCCTCATCCGTAATGTCAAGTTTTTTTCTTGTCATCCGGTTATTTTCTAGTTGCATCGTGAAAAAACCCATGCTAATATAAACGAGTGTCTATTAGGACGAACCCACATAAAAAAGGAGGGGAAACGCATGGCACGTAAATGCTACGTAACAGGTAAGTCACCTAAGTCAGGTAACAACCGTTCGCACGCACTCAACAAGACAAAACGTACTTGGGGTGTAAACGTACAAAAAGTTCGCATTCTCGTTGACGGTAAACCTAAACGAGTTTGGGTTTCAGCTCGCGCTCTTAAATCAGGTCTCGTTGAACGCGTATAATTACCATACACGAACGAAATAAATCCCAGCGGCATGCGCCGATGGGATTTTTTTGTTTATTTCTTTATATACATAATCAAGACGTTGCCGCTATGAACGAGCAAATCCGCCTCTTCCGCCGACCACTCGTTTGAGATCGTCAGCGCCTCATGGCTGACGACGTCATGGTTCTCGAGCGGGTACTTGACGCCACGAATCGAGACCGAGGCCCGTTTCCAAGGTACGAGCGACAAGTAATGGTCAGGACGACGCGGGAGACGATAGTCCCCTTTTCCGACGAGGCGCACTTCTTGCCCGTCTGCGAACAACCGCATCTCGGGGTACGCCTCGAGCAGACCGACGTTGCTGAGCGTCATATCGAGTCTGCCCCCGAGTGCACCGTACACGTCGATCACGTCCGCCCCTTTCCCTCGTGCCGCCTCGAGAGCGATCTCAAGGTCGGTCACGTCTTTTTCAGACGGATAACGGACAGCTTCCTCCGGCACGGTGCCTGTGAACGAATCAAAGTCACCGACGAGCAGGTCCGGCTTCATCCCACGGTCGAGCAGCGTATGATAGCCGCCGTCGACGCCGATGACGTAATCGGCGTTCCGAGGAAGCTCAGGGACCGCTTCCGGGCTCGCAGCCACAATCAAGACACGCATTATCTGATGTCCCGTGTCGCGAGCGTCGCGAAACGCGGCGCCGACGTGAACAAGAGCACGATCACGACCGCCGAGACGAGGAACGACGGCAACATATACGTCAAGTTATAGCCGAGCGAGTACAAGACGACCGGTCCTTCCGCATACTCGGCGAAGAAGACGATGCCGGAGACGACGTGCGCAACGTAGCGGAGCGCCGAGCCGATCAACGCCCCGAGAATCAAATAGAACGTGAGCGTTTTCTTGGCGCCGTCTTTTGCCGACTGTTTGACTTGCCCGGCGAAGATGCCGGCGACTCCGACGAGGCCGTAGGCGACCGTGTAGTCGAGTAAAAACTGGACCGGTGTGAAGATATAGGCCCCAAATAACAGTTGTAGCGTCCCGACGAGCGCGCCTGTCGCGAGTCCGCCTCTCAATCCATGCCGATACGCCATCACGAGAATCGGCAGCATCGCCAAGCTGACTGCTCCGCCTTGCGGCAACCGATATGGGATGAGCATGTCAAAGATCAGTCCGAGCGAGGCGAACAGCGAGATTTCAATGAGCGCCTGAAGTTTTAAACGTTGTTTCATCTTATTCCCTCCTTGATATGAGTGAACGACAAAAAGCAGCATGACGTAAACGCCATGCTGCTATCGTGTAGCAACGTGCATTTTCGCCACATCCCTACGTCCGTGTGAACGGAACAGGTTCAAAGGGTTAGCTCATGCCTCTCAGCCACAGATGTGACACCCCTTGCGACAATATTTGTTGTTCTACAGACGATTATACACGAGACGCGTTGCGAATGCTATCGATTGCGTCTTTATAGCTCGGTTCGTTATAGATGGCTGAACCGGCAACGAGGACGTCGGCACCTGCGTCGATACAAAGTTTTGCCGTCGCAGGATTTACCCCGCCATCGATCTCGATCTCGAAGTCGAGACGACGCGCTTGGCGCATCTCGCTGAGCGCCGCGATCTTCGGGACGACCGCTTCGATGAACGCTTGGCCGCCAAAGCCAGGGTTCACGGTCATGAGCAACACCATATCGACATCACCGAGCACGTGCTCGATTGATGACAACGGCGTATGTGGGTTCAAGACGACACCACACTTGGCGCCGGCTCCTTTGATTTGTTGCAATACGCGATGCAAATGGTTTGTCGCCTCGACATGGACCGTGACGATATCGGCGCCTGCTTGAACGAAGTCCTCGACGAACCGTTCCGGCTGGTCGATCATCAAATGGACGTCTAATACCATGTCCGACTTGTCACGCAAACTTTTGAGTACCGGCAGTCCAATCGAGATGTTCGGCACGAACTGACCGTCCATGACGTCAAAATGAATGTAATCGGCCCCTGCTTCTTGGACCGCTTTGACCTCTGCCTCAAGGTTGGCAAAATCGGCCGACAGGATCGATGGTGCGATTTTAATCATGTTAGTACCTCCGTTGTCTATCTTTTAATTCCTCCATAAACGTAACATAGTTCGCATAGCGGGTGGAAGCGATTTCTCCGGCCTCGACCGCCGCTTTGACGGCACAACCTGGCTCGTTCAAATGGGCGCAACCACGGAATTTACAGTCATCGTGCCGCAAGACGAATTCAGGGAAACACCAACGCATCTCCTCGACTTCAAGTTCTTCCGGGAACTCAAGACTCGAGAATCCAGGTGTATCGGCGACGAACCCGTCCGCGAGTGTGATGAGCGTGACGTGACGCGTCGTATGCTTCCCGCGGCCAAGCGCTTTCGAAATTTTACCAGTCGCGAGTTCGAGCTCCGGTGCGACCGCGTTCAGCAACGAACTCTTCCCGACGCCGGTCTGTCCGGCGAACACGCTCGTCTTGTCTTTGAACGCGCTGCGGATGAGCTCGATTCCAGCTCCGTCTTCGGTCGACGTCTCAATGACTTGATAGCCGATCGAACGGTATAGCGCTGCCGCCGCACTAATTTTTTCTTTTTCAGCTTCTAGCAACAAGTCCATCTTCGTCAACACGATGATTGGGTGAACTTGCTTCGATTCGATCAAAATGAGAAAGCGGTCAAGCAAATGAAACGAGAACGCCGGCTCTTTCACGGAAAAGAGCAGAAACGCCTGATCGATGTTGGCGATCGGCGGACGGACGAGATGGTTCGACCGCTCATCGACAGCCATGATGTAGCCGGTCCCGTCCCCTTGGTCTTGAATATCGACGTCGTCCCCGACGACGGGCGAAATGTTTCGGTTCCGGAAGTTTCCCCGGGCGCGACATCTGATTTCAACTTTCGTTTCGGTCATGACATCATAAAATCCACCTTGCAAGCGAATAATCGTTCCTTTCATCCTGTTTCCTCCTTAGAAAAGAGGTGACGCGCACGCCACCTCTTCATTGTGAATCTTTTGCTTGGGCGTATGTCACCGTATCGGTCCGAACGACTTCTCCCTCGACTTCAATCGTCGCGGTACCGACTTCGTCCGGAGCAATGACGAGCGTATAGGAATACGTCGTCGTTTCTGTGATCATATCACGCAACACTTCGATCTCACCACGGGCATCGACGGTACGGATGACGACTTCGACCGGCTCCGCCTCTTCACCTTCTGCCGGCGGTTCGATTTCGACGTCCACTTCTCGCTCGATCGAGATGTCGGTCGGCTCGACCCCTTGTGAGACGATGACCGTCAGTTCCGTTCCCGGGTCGACCGCCGTCCCTGACGTCGGAAGTTGACGAATGATTTGATTCGCTGGGATGCTCGTCGAATACTCATCGCGTTTCACGATTTTCAAGTTGTTTTGCTCGGCATAAGTTGACGCCTCTTCGAACGTGTAGCCCGTCAAATTGGCGAGCTCGATTTTATTGCTACCGGTCGAGACGACGAGCGTGACCGTCTCTTCCGACGCGATAACTTCTTCACCTGGCGTGATCGACTGCGAAATCACATCTCCGCTGTCGACCGTTTCGGACGCTTCGGATTGGATTTCAATATCTGTGAAATCAAGATCTTTCAACGTTCGTTCCGCTGCTGTTTGAGACAACCCTTCGACGTCAGGCATCTCGACCGTCTCTTTCCCAGCAGATACGACGATGGTGACGACCGTTCCGCGCTTCGGCTTCCGTCCAGGTTGCGGGTTTTGCGAAATCACGTCGCCTTCAGACACGTTGTCACTCACTCGGTCTGTCGTCTCAACGACGAATCCTGATGCTTCCAGTTCAGTCGTCGCATCACCGACGCTCATACCGACGACATCAGGCACGACGGCACGTGACATTTCATCTGCAACCACATACGCGGCAACCCCGCCACCAATCAATAGAAGAACGAGCAATAGCCAGAGCCACCACTTCTTTTTCTTTTGTTTCTTCGGCGTCGCTGATTCCGGCTCGACTGCAGCTGCCGGCTGCTT
Source organism: Exiguobacterium aurantiacum (assembly GCF_001766415.1). Taxonomy (GTDB): domain Bacteria; phylum Bacillota; class Bacilli; order Exiguobacteriales; family Exiguobacteriaceae; genus Exiguobacterium; species Exiguobacterium aurantiacum_A. The sequence continues at coordinate 719,301 of NZ_MKXO01000001.1, forward strand.
GACGACTTCTTTCGGTTCTTCCGGGACGACAGGCGCCATGACGAGCGTCTGATCAAACTCGTCTTGTTCTGTCGGCATCCGTTTCGGTTCGTCCGCTCGGTCTGGGCTGAGCGACGTCAAGCAGTCTTTTTTAAAAGCAGCGACCGAGGCATGTCGTGCCCCCGGCGATTTGGCGAGCGCCTGCATAATACAGTTCTCAAGCGCTTGTGGAATTTTAGGGTTCAAGTCGAGCGGTCGGATCGGATCATCTTGCAAATGTTGCAACGCGACCGCGACCGGCGTCTCACCGATGAACGGGACTCGTCCTGTCACAAGTTCGTACAGCACCGCACCGAGCGAATAAATGTCTGACTTCTCATCGGCAAACTTGCCACGCGCTTGTTCCGGAGAGAAGTAGTGGACCGACCCGAGGACTGACATCGTATGGGTCAGCGTCGCGTTCGACATGGCCACGGCAATCCCGAAATCGGTCACTTTGACGTTCCCGTTTTGGTCGATCATCATGTTTTGCGGCTTGATATCCCGATGAATGATGCGATGGGCATGGGCATGATCGATCGCATCACAGATCTGTCCCATGATCCGTAACGCTTCCTCGATTGATATGTACTCTTCCTGTAAATATTGTTTGAGCGTCATACCATCGACATGTTCCATGACGATGTAATAAATGTCTTGTTCATCTCCGACGTCATAAATGGCGACGATGTTTGGATGGTTCAGACTGGTTGCCGCATGGGCTTCTCGTTCGAACCGGCGTATAAATTGTTCGTTATGCGAGAATTCAGATCGTAACACCTTAATGGCGACGGTTCGGTTTAAAATCTCATCGTGAGCCCGGTAGACATTTGCCATGCCGCCGCTACCGATTTGTTGTTCGATCCGATAACGATCGTTGATTCGTTCTCCACTTCGCATCGGATTCATCCTCTCTTTCTATCTGTAAATTGGACGAGCGCCACAGTGATGTTGTCGCTCCCACCCAATCGGTTGGCTTGATCGATCAACATGTCCGCCTTAGCGTCCGCAGAGATGGGACGAGTTAAGGCGTGTTTGATGGCTTCATCTGTCAGGTGAGTCGTCAAGCCATCCGTACAGATTAAAATCGTGTCGAACTCGGGGTCGGCAAACACTTGCAGATCAGGTTCGACGTGCTCTTTTGAGCCGATCGCACGGGTGATAATATTTCGTTTCGGGTGGATCCGCATTTCTTCTTCCGTCAATTCCCCAAGTTGTTTTAGCACGTTGACGTAAGAATGGTCTTCCGTCAATTGTTGGAGTGTTCCGCCACGAAGGGCGTAGACGCGGCTATCGCCGATGTGCACGATGACAATCGTCTCGTCATGCCAACAGACGCCAGCGATGGTCGTCCCCATCATGACGAGATTAGACTGCTTCGCGAATTCAAGCACTTGCTCATTTGCCAGCTCCACGTTATCACGGAACCACGTCTCCATCGCTAACGGTGTGGCCGGAAGCGTCGGAAAGGCGCGACGAAACTGCTCGATGACGAGCCCGCTCGCGACCTCTCCTGCCTCATGCCCCCCCATGCCGTCGGCGACGAGGGCGATCCCGGCATGCTCGTCCCCTAAAATCAAGACGGCATCCTCGTTTTGAGCCCTCACCTGCCCACGGTCGGTTCGGTATGCTAATTCCATCTTCCTGATTACCTCGTTTCTTGTTCGCGCTCCTTCGCTCGAAGCTGCCCACAAGCCGCATCGATGTCCGAACCTTGTTCGCGACGAATTGTCACGTTCACTTTTCGATCTTTGAGCACTTTTTCAAAGGCAAAAATTTGATTACGTGGCGTGCGCACATAGTCGCGCTCAAGCACATGGTTGACTGGAATCAAGTTGACGTGGCATTTGACGCCTTTCAACAAGTCGGCAAGCTTGTGTGCATCTTCTTCTGTATCATTGACGCCACCGAACAAACCGTATTCAAACGTGATACGACGTCCACTCTTCTCCGTGTAATAGTTGACGGCTTCCATCAACTTGTCCAAGTTATAGGCACGGTTGATCGGCATGAGACGTGTCCGAACTTCCGTCGACGCCGCATGAAGCGAAATCGCAAAGTTAATGCGCATCCCTTCGTCGGCGAACTTGTAGATTTTCGGCACGATTCCGCTCGTTGAGACGGTGATGTGGCGTGAACCGATGTTCAAACCGTCATCGTGGTTGACCGTGCGCAAGAAACGCATCAATTCGTCATAGTTGTCAAACGGTTCGCCGATTCCCATGACGACGATCGAGTCGACACGTTCACCGCTCACGTCGAGCGCCCGTTGAACATCTAATACTTGAGCCGTGATTTCTCCGGCTTCAAGGTTACGTTTCAACCCGCCGAGCGTCGATGCACAGAACGTACAGCCGATGCGGCAGCCGACTTGTGTCGTGACACAGACCGAGTTGCCGTATTCGTGGCGCATGAGTACCGTCTCGATCGAGTAACCGTCTTGGAGCTCGAACAAGAACTTGATTGTTCCGTCTTGTGATTCCTGGCGGACGAGTTCTTTTAACGTCGTCAACTGGAACGAAGCATCGAGTTTTTCACGAAGCGGTTTCGACAAGTTCGTCATATCATCGAATGACGTCACCCGTTTGACATACATCCAGTCATATAACTGTTTCGCGCGGAACGCCTTTTCTCCTGCATCGATGAGCCATTGTTCGAGTTCAGGGTATGTGAGCGAATATAAAGACGGCTTGGCGCCGACTAATGGGGTTTTTTCAACTGCTTTTGGATTCATGTTTATACCTCTTTCTTAAATGCGGCGATGTAGAAGCCGTCAGTTCCGAACGTCGTCGGAAGTAGTTTGAGTTCGGCGCGGTCCGATGACACCATCGGACGTAACACTTCAGGAAGACGATCTCGGAGTGTTTCATCCCACGTCAATCCGTTCGACAATATATAGTCGGCCTGCCGTTCATTTTCAGACGGGTCGATTGTACATGTCGAGTACACTAGCGTACCACCTTGCTTCAGTAGTGGCAAGACAGCGTCAATAATTTCACGTTGGATGATCGGCAGTCCAGAAAGGGATTCTTTGTCCTTCGTCCATTTAATATCTGGCTTGCGGCGAATGACACCTAGACCCGAGCACGGGACATCGAGCAAGATGCGGTCAAAGCTCTCGCGTTCGAACTCATCTCCGGCGTCTCGGGCATCGAGGGCTAGTGCGGTCACTCCATCGATTTGCAATCGCTTCACTTGTCGTTCGATCAGTTTTGCCTTATGAGGGTGAAGGTCGAGCGCCACGAGCGTCCCGCCGTCCATCCGTTCGGCGGTGTGCATCGCTTTGCCGCCTGGCGCGGCACACGCGTCGAGCACGCGTTCGGTCTTCTCGGCACTGAGCGCGTCGGCGACGATCATCGAGCTCTCGTCTTGAATCGACAAAAGTCCTGCGTCGATAAACGGCGTCGTATGAACGTTTCCGGACTCGATGACGAGACCGTCTGACGATAGCTCAGAACGTGACGCTTGTACGCCTGACTCGGCGAGGCGTTCGATCATCTCGTCGACCGTGATTTGTTTGCGGTTGACGCGAACTGTCACCGGGGCCGGCTCGTTGTTCAACTTGCACATCGCCTCGGTCGCCTCAATCCCGTACGTGTTGATCCAATCCGCGACGAGCCAGTCAGGATGACTGTGCTCGATCGCGATCCGTTCGGCGTCAGGAAGACCGCTCAAATCTGGGAACCCGTCACGGGTGACGTTGCGCAACACGCCGTTGACGAACTTGCCGATGCCGGAGTGCCCACGTTTTTTGGCGATCTCGACCGCCTCGTGTAAGACGGCCCGGTCCGGCACTTTGTCTAAATAGAACAGTTGATACACACTCATCCGCAGGAGCGGTAAGACGAAACTGTCTAGTTTTTTCGGGTTTTGGACACGCTTCTCCAATATATAATCAAGCGTTCGCTTCCGCCCGAGCGTTCCGTAGACGAGCTCTGTGTAAAGTCCCACGTCTTTTGAAGCTAGCTTTTTTTGGTTTAATAAATCGTTGACCGCGATCGTCGAATAGGCTCCGCCTTGTTCGATTTTGATCAGCGTATCAAGCGCTGCTTGTCTTACGTTCATGTCACCCTCCTAATTGGTCGCCCACTTGCAGCTTTTGTCCGGCACCGCGCATGAACGTGGCACCGTCCATCCGTTTTTTTCCGGCCGGCTGTAACTCTGTCACTTTGATGGCGACGTCATCTCCAGTCGCGACCACAAACCCATCCTCTTCAAGCCGGACGATTGTGCCCGCCTCACCGCTCCCGCTCGTCTTCTCGCTCGCGAACACTTTCACCCGCTCACCCGCGATCAAAGTATACGCCGTCGGGAACGGGTTCATGCCACGAATGTGGTTGAAGATCGATGCACCCGGCTGCGACCAGTCCAGCTGTTCGCGGTCCCGGCTAATGTTCGGTGCGAACGTGACGTCACGTTCGTCTTGCGGTACCGCTTCGATCCAGCCTTCTAAAAAGGCTGGCAACGTCTTGATCAACAGATCAGACCCTGCGACGGCAAGTTTGTCGAACAGCGTACCGACCGTGTCTGTCTCTTCGATCGGGACGATCGTGTTCGCGATCATGTCACCTGCATCCAATTTATCGACCATGTACATGATCGTGACGCCCGTTTCTGTCTCTCCGTCCAAAATCGCTTGATGGATCGGTGCGCCCCCCCGGTATTTTGGAAGGAGCGAGGCGTGCACGTTGATCGCGCCATATGTCGGCGCCTCTAACAGTTCACTCGGCACGATTTGCCCGTAAGCCGCCGTCACAATCAAATCCGGTTCAAGCGCCAAAATATCCTCGTAATCGGTGCGGACTTTGATCGGCTGCAATACCGGGATGTTATGACGGAGCGCACACTCTTTGACCGGTGTCGGTTTGAGCTCGCGCTTGCGACCGACCGGTTTGTCCGGCTGCGAGACAACACCTACGACATTGTATCCTTCTTCGAGCAAGCGCTCAAGTACGGATACGGCAAACGTCGGTGTGCCCATGAAGACGATCCGCTTGTCGGTTCCTGGTTTAGGAACGGCGAGTTTATCGGTGAACAGGACGCCGTCTAAATGGTCGATCTCGTGTTGGATGGCGCGCGCGAAGAAGCCGCTTGCTTTCACTTCTTGAAAGCGCCCTTTCATGTCTTGCGTCTTGACGACGATCGACTCATGTCGTTCGACGAATCCGAACTCGCCCGGGATGCTCAAGCACCCTTCTAATCCGACGGCTTTGCCTGCGGTCGAAATGATCTCTGGATTGATCAATACGAGCGGACCTGTTTCGTCGTCAGTATGGACGACGGCAAGGCGCTGGTTCAAATTGACTTGCGGCGCGGCCACACCGACGCCATCATACTCATACATCGTGTCAAACAGCCGGTCGACCGTCTGGCGCAACTTCTTATCAAACTTTGTCACCGGGTCACAGTTGACCCGCAAAATCTCATTTGGAATTTCGACTACTTTATACATTTCGTTCCACCTCACATGAAGACGTATGGATTTACATCTATACTCAATTGATATTCTTTTTTGCTGATCGCTTTCGCCCGCGCTTGTTGCAGCATGGCGAGAACGGGATATAACGCTTCCGGTTGTTTCGTCTTGATGAACAGCTGGTAGCGATACAAGTTTTTAAGTTTCGATAACGGTGCCGGCATCGGTCCGTTCAGCCGGGACTGCTCGACGTGCGCTGCCGCGAAATCGGCGGCGAATAGGTCGGCCTCAGCTTGCGCGACGAGCGGATTTTCAGCCGCGAACGTGACGAGCGTCACGTACCAGTAAGGCGGATGGTTGCCGACTTGTCTGAGTTTCATCTCGCGCTCGAAAAACGACTCATAATCATGCCCACTCGCCGTCTCGATGACATAATGGTCCGGATTGTACGTCTGGACGTACGCCTCACCCGGTAAACTTCCACGTCCGGCTCGTCCGGCGACTTGGGTGACGAGTTGGAACGTGCGTTCGGTCGCCCGAAAGTCGGGCATGCCGAGCGTCGCATCGGCCGCAAGTACCCCGACGAGCGTGACGTTCGGAAAATCGAGCCCTTTGGCAATCATCTGGGTACCGAGCAGGATGTCGGCCTCGCCGTCCTCAAACCGTTTCAATAACTGTTCGTGCGACCCTTTACGTGACGTCGTATCCTGATCCATGCGGATGATTCGAGCCTCGGGGATTCGGTTCAACAGCTCGGTCTCGATCTTTTGTGTGCCGGTGCCGAACTGTTTGATTTTTTTACTGTCGCACGTCGGGCATTTCGGCGGCATCCCGATCTCATAGCCACAATAGTGGCATTTAAGCCGGTCGCCGTGCTGATGATACGTCAAGTTGACGGCGCAATGTGGGCAAGTGAGCCCTTCCCCGCAATCACGGCACATGACGAACGTCGTGAACCCGCGGCGATTGAGCAAGATGACACATTGTTCTTTCTTCGCAATCCGGTCGTTGATGGCCAGAAATAAGTCTTCCGAGAACATCGTCGTGTTCCCTTTCGCGAGTTCGCGGCGCATATCGACAATATGGACGGGCGGCATCTTGCCACCGTAGCGTTCACTCAAATGCAAATAGCGATAGACGCCTTTTTGAGCGCGGGCGTATGACTCGAGCGACGGTGTCGCACTTCCGAGCACGACCGGACAGCCGTGATGACGGGCGCGCCAAATTGCGACGTCGCGCGCATGATAGCGTGGATTTTCTTCTTGTTTATACGTCGTCTCATGCTCTTCGTCTAGGATGAGCAGGCCGATGTGTTCGAGCGGAGCAAAGATGGCCGATCGGGCGCCGACGACGACGTCAACTTCCCGTCGCTTGATTTTCCGCCACTCATCGTACTTCTCGCCTTGCGACAAGGCGCTATGGAGTACGGCGACGCGGTCGCCAAAACGGCGTTTGAACCGTTTGACCATCATCGGTGTCAAGCTGATCTCTGGGACGAGCAAGACGGCTTGCTTCCCGTCATCGACGACTTGGCCGATCGACTCGAGATACACTTCGGTCTTTCCGCTTCCGGTCACGCCGTGGAGCAACAACGTCTCACCGGCTTCGGCCTCGCGAATCGCGCGCACTGCTTCCGTTTGACTGTCGTTCAGTTGGACATCATCGATCACTTGTTCGATTGAAGCGTACGGGTCTCGATTCAATTCCACTTCGGTCACTTTGACGGCACCGAGCGTCTCGAGCTTTTGCAGCTGGGGCCGCGTCAATCCGATTTGACGGAGCGACGACCAGTACATACGAGGCACGTCTTCAAGTAGACGGACCGCCTCGAGCTGTTTTTTGGCACGCGCCGGGACGACGCTCGCATCCTTCAACTCGATCAACAAGTCGGTTTTGACCGTTCGTTTCTCTTTTAGCACCGGTGAAAGCGACAAGTCCCCTTTTTTGGCCATGGCCAAAATCAACGACTGGACTTCTTTTGGGTACTCGGACAAGTGTGTGCCGGCCCGAACACCCTCAGGAAGTGACTCCCCTTTGATCGCTTTATCGTAACTGACTTTCAGCGCCGCCGGCAACATGGCGAGCAGTGCCGATGAGCGGAAGCAAAGCGTCGTCTGTTTCACGTGCGTCGACAGTTCGAGCAACTCTTCGGTCAAAGACGACTCTTCGTCAAGAAGTGCTTCGAGCGGTTTTAACCCTTCACGTGTTCCGTCCGATACCCCTGTCACGATGCCGAGTAACCGTCTCGATCCGAACGGTACCGATACGCGCATACCTGGCTCGATCAACGACTCGAACTGGACCGGGACCTCATAGTCAAACGGTCGGTCGATCGTGATGACCGGAGCATCGACGTGGACGTGGGCAATCATCGTAAACCTTCCTTAAAGTAGGCGAGTAACTCGTGGGCGAGACGTTGTTTGCTCTGCCGTGGCAGACGGACAGATGAGCCATCCGCTCGGAATAAGACGACTTCGTTGTCGTCAGACCGGAAACCGATGTCTCGCTTCGACACGTCATTCGCGACCAAGAAGTCGACGTTTTTACGCTCGAGTTTAGCCCGGGCATGGTCTTCAAGCTGCTCTGTCTCGGCAGCGAATCCGACGAGGAGCTGATGCGTCTTCTTCGTTCCGAGCTCTTTTAAAATATCGGTCGTCTCCTCGAGCTCGATCGTCAACGGGCCGTGGACTTTTTTATGTTTCTCGGTGTGGACCGTCTTCGGACGATAGTCAGCGACCGCCGCCGACTTGATGACGATGTCTTGCGTCGCAAATCGCTCGAGCACGGTCTCGAGCATCTGTTGTCCCGACTCGACCTCGATCGCGGTCACCCCGTCTGGGATCGGGACTTGGAGCGGGCCGTGGACGAGTGTCACGTTCGCGCCCATATCTCGCGCCGCCTCAGCAAGAGCGACTCCCATCTTCCCGGATGAATCGTTGGATAAAAACCGGACCGGGTCGATACGTTCGACCGTCGGACCAGCCGTGATCAAGACGTACTTTTCAAGCAAGTGTTTCGGGACGAACTGGCTCGCGATGATGCGGACGAGATCTTCCGGTTCGGGCAGACGTCCGCCGCCAATCCAGCCGCAGGCCAGATTGCCGACACCCGGCTCGATGATTTGATAGCCGTATGATTTGAGCGTCTCGATATTTCGGCGGGTCGCCGGATGTTCGAGCATATTGACGTTCATCGCCGGAGATACGATGACGGGACATTTCGCTGCTAAGATCGAGGTCGTGATGAAGTCGTCGGCGATTCCGTTAGCAAGTTTAGCGATGATATTCGCCGTCGCCGGGGCGACGACGATTAAATCACTCGTATCAACGACATCGATGTGGGCGATCTTCGTCGGGTCGTGCTCTTCGAACACGTCCGAATAGATCGGATTGCGACTGAGTGCTTGAAACGTCGCCTTTCCGACGAACTGCTCAGCTGATTCTGTCATCGCCACGCGGACGTTCGCGCCTGCTTGAACGAGTTTTGACGTGAGTGCGCACGCCTTATATGCAGCGATACCGCCGCTCACACAAAGCAAGATGTTCCGGTCGTTCACCATTCACATTTCTCCCCTTTATAGACAATGAGACCCAAGTCGTATCCGACTTGGGTCACACTTCATCCGTTGTTCTTTTCGTTCACGATGATTGTCGTGTCACCCGAGAATATTTCTTCTAGCGCTTGACCGACCGGTTTATACGATTTTGGCGCAGCGATTTTTGGTGCTTTTCCGTCTTGGATCTGACGGGCACGCTTGGCGGCCACCGTCACGATTGTGTATTTCGACGGGATGATACGTTGTAAGGCATCAATCGAAGGGTATAACATTAAATGACCTCCATCATAGCTTTTTTATAGAGAGACGCGACACGTTCACGTTTACAATGCTCGGCCGTCACGATCGCTTTGATCCGGTCGATCGCTTTATCGACTTCGTCGTTTGTGACGACGTAATCGTAAGCATCCATCAACTCGATTTCTTCACGGGCGACGAGCAAGCGTTGCTTGATGACTTCTTCCGATTCAGTGCCTCGACCGACTAAACGGTTTCGAAGTTCTTGCAGGCTCGGCGGTGCGAGGAATAAAAAGACGGCTTCTGGGAAGCGTTCCTTTACTTGGAAAGCTCCTTGGACTTCAATCTCTAAAATGACGTCCTTGCCACTTTCAAGCGTCTCGCGCACCCATTCGACCGGTGTCCCATAATAGTTGCCGACGAATTCTGCATGCTCAAGCAGTTGATCGTGTTCAATCATGTCTTCAAATTGCTCTCTCGTCTTAAAGAAGTAATGCACTCCCTCAACTTCGCCTTCACGTGGTTTTCGAGTCGTTGCCGACACCGAATACTGAAGGTTGTTGTCCGCCTCTTCACGGAGCACTCGGCAAACAGTACCTTTGCCGACACCGCTTGGACCAGACAAGACGATTAATAATCCTCGTTCTTTAAAATTCAATGCAAGCCCTCCATCTTCTAACATCACATTACATTATAATAGCAGTCCTTTAATTGTTACGGCAAGAAGAAGTTCGGATTTCCTACTTCATCGTACCATATTTTCTGTGAATCTGATAACGTAGAGACAGAAAAAGGACAAAGGTGATGAGACTAATGGCATATGATGGATTAATGACATATCGTGTCGTAAAAGAACTACAACCGCTCGTTGGCGGTCGAATCAATAAAGTGCATCAACCGTATGCGCTCGACTTGATGATTCAAGTCAGATCGAACCGACAAAGCGTCTCGTTGCTCGTTTCAGCGAACGCGATGTATGCGCGACTTCAATTGACGGACACCCCGATCAAGAACCCGCAAGAGCCTCCGATGTTTTGTATGATGCTGCGGAAGCATATCGAGGGCGGCTTTATCACAGCGATCGAACAAGTCGGCCGCGACCGCGTCATCGTCTTCTCGGTCAGATCGCGTAACGAGCTCGGTGATGAAGAAAACAAACGCGTCTATGTCGAACTGATGGGACGTCACTCGAACGTCGTCTTGACGAACGAGGACGGCAAGATTTTAGACGCGATCAAACACCTTCCCCCGTCTCAAAACACGTATCGGACGATCATGCCAGGCAGCGAGTACATCTTGCCGCCGGCGCAACAAAAATCCGATCCGTTGACGGAACGGGAAGCGGGATTGAAACGAATCGATTGGAACGCAGGTATGCTCGACAAGCAGCTCGTCGCTCACTTTTCCGGGATGAGCCCGCAGATCGCCCAAGAGATTATGTATCGGGCCAAGACGCCGAACCGCACGAACTTAGAGGCGGCGTTTGACAGCGTGATGGCGGATCTTGACGGCGCTTATGTATTCCAACAGCTCGCCTCCGGGAAGGAACGGTTCAGTCCGATCGCGCTCACGTCAGGCGATATCGTTTCTGAAGAACGCTACGACTCGAGCCGGGAAGTGCTCGACCGCTTTTACTATGAGAAGGCGAACCGTGACCGGGTCAAGCAGCAAGCCCATGACGTCGAGCGTCTGCTCAAGTCAGAGCTCGAGCGCAACCAATTAAAACGGAAACGCCTGCTCGAGGATATGAAAGCGACGGAACGATCGGACGAGCTCCAAAAATACGGTGAGCTGTTGACGACGTATTTGTTCCAGCTTGAGAAAGGGATGAAAGTCGCTCAGGTCGTCGACTATTATGATGAGGACGGCGCCATGATCGATATCCCGCTCGATCCGCTCAAAACACCGAACGAGAATGCGCAACGTTACTATAAGAAATACAACAAACTAAAAGTTGCCAAAATCGAGGTTCAAAAGCAAATTGAACTGAACGAGACCGAAATCAGCTATTTAGAGACGCTCGTCGCCCAACTCGACGTCGCCGCGCCGCGCGATATCGTCGAGATTCGCGAAGAGCTGGCCGAAGGCGGATACATCCGACAAAAACGTCAGAAGAAGAAACAAACGGCCAAAGTCGCGCTCGAAGGCTACACATCTTCGACCGGTGTCGAGTTTTACGTCGGCAAAAACAATACGCAAAACGACTACTTGACGTTCAAGTTCGCGCGTCGCGACGAAGTTTGGCTTCACGTGAAAGATATCCCCGGTTCACACGTCATCATCCGGTCAACCGAACCGGACGAGACGACGCTCCTCGAAGCAGCGACCGTCGCCGCCTACTTCTCGAAGGCACGGGCCTCGAGCGGGGTGCCGGTCGACTATACGAAAGCCCGTTACGTGAAAAAACCGAGCGGCGCCAAGCCGGGATTCGTCATCTACACCGATCAGCAGACGGTATACGTGACTCCGGACGAGCAGCTAGTCAAATCGCTTAAACAATGAACAAAGGCCACGTCATGCGACGTGGCCTTTGTTCATTTCGGATTATGTTTGAACGCCTCGAGCTGTTCATGATAGTCGAGCAGATGTCCGTGTAAAATTTCAGAAACAGATAAGTCTTCATGCTTCAATTGGAAGAGCGAGTACGGTTTGTCACACGTGTAGAGAATGTCGTGATGGTGGGCGAGCAGGAATAAAAACTCGGACTCGAACGCGTGGCGTTCGTCCTCGGTCATCATGAGTAACGCTTCCCGGTGCTCAGCGAGACTCTCGAGCAGCAAGACCAATTTATCCTCTAAATGAATCAATAACCGATATTGCTTGATCGTCAAATGCTTCAACTTAACCTTCGTCACTTGCATGTCCTCTTGCAACATCATATGGAGCTCTTGATGGCCGAGGATACGGGCGCGCGTCTCGAGCAGTTCTGCCGGGGAGCCGATCAGTTCGCGCCAATGATGGAACATATACGCCGACGTCTTCCGAATCTCGCCAAGCAGACGCTCTTCATAACGCGGTGGCATGAACGCATAGTTGACGCCGAGCGAGACGAACACACCGACCGCCGTCAATAGCGAACGCGTCCACGCGTAGTGGAAAAAGTCGGTCGTCGGGTTTTCAAGCATGAGCACAATCGCGAACGCCGCATACGTCGACATGTGCGTCTTATCGAACGTCGTGTTGAGCGTGAGCGCGACGATGACGGCAAGACCGATCGAAATCGGGTTCACCCCGAATGCATAGACGATCAACAAGCCGCACATGAGGCCGACGATCGTGCCGAATATACGGCTAAAGACGATTTTCGACGACCGTTTGACGGTCGGTTGCATCGCGACGACGGCGGCGATGGCACCCATCCCCGAATAAATGCCGAAGACGTACCATGACAAGGCGATCGTGATGGCGACAGCGATCCCGGTCTTAAACGTTCGCAGTCCGACTTTAGGAATGTAGCGTTTGTTGATCATTTCAATTCGACCTTCCCTGTCTCAGAAATCAGTTCCACGTTCGGACGATTCGAGTTCGAAAGATGGTACACACCGTTGCTGATTTCTTTAAAGCGCTCAGCCGCCGCGATGTTTCCTGTTGTCGTGACCGTCACTTGTCCGGTCGCGTTTCGCGGCTCATACATGAGCGCCCCGGCTTCTGTCTGGACGGTCAGCGCTTGGTTGACGACGACGTCACGGATTGTCGCGTCCCGATACGACCGGATGTCACCCGTGACGACACGAACCGTCTCAAACGTGGCATCGCTTCTCGTCTCGACTCGAAGCCGGTCGCTTTCAAGTTTCTTCAGATTGACCGCGTTGGCATCGAGAACGATGGTTTTCGCGACCAGGCCTTGTCCGGTCACTTGCTCAGCCGTCACTTCGATCGATGTCATCGAACTTGGCAACGCGACCCTGATTTTATAACGGGACGGCTCCGCGCTTGCCCGACTCCCGAACTGGCTCATCGGTCCATACCGTTCGACGACGGAAATCGTGTCCCCGACCGACTTCACTTTAATGCGACGTTCTTTCGAATTCGTCTGCAGTACTTCGATCTGAACTTTTTCATTCGTGCTCCGGATAAATTCAACATTCCCATGCGCCGTCTCAAGCCGAAGCTTTTTCATCTGATAACGGTCCTCATACTTGTCCCCTAGCGCCAATATGTGGCTGAATACGAATAAATTCACGAAAAATAATAAAGGTAACACCGTGAGGACGAGACCGAATGCGATTTTGCGATGTTTAGGGATGTTTTGAAACCGTGCTTTCAATGACTGTCCTTTAATTCTAGAATACGCCATAGTTCTCTCCTTTTTCGACTGCTTTCCCTATTCTAACACGTTCAGTATCACATGTTGCCAAATGAAAAAGAATCCGCCCGGAGGTGGATTCTTCAAAAAATATTTTATGAAGAAACTTGCTCACTCCAACCATGCGGATTAGTTCGCCATTCCTCCAACGAAGTAGCTTCTTGTTTAGTAATTATCCGTTTTTTGACAGCGACTTTAATCAACTCGTTGATCGTCGTCAACGCCGAATAGTGCAGCTCATATTCGAGTGAATTGATTGCCAGAACTGGGAGGTTATAAGAGAAAATTGCTTGAATCTTGACGACCTCTCCGCCCGCCGCTTGAATTGCTCGCGCCGCCTCCATGCTCGATTTTCCAGTCGAGAGCAGGTCTTCGATGACGACGACGCGCGCTCCTTTGTCGAATCGCCCTTCAATCTGGTTGCCTTTCCCATGCCCTTTCGCACTCGACCGGACGTAGACGAGCGGTAGACCGAGTCGGTCGGCTAAGAGCGTCGCATGGGGAATCCCGGCCGTCGCCGTTCCCGCAATGACGTCGGCGTCGAGCGGACGGACGGCGTCGACAAGTGCATCGATAATCTGTGAACGCACTTCTGGATAACTGAGCGTCAGTCGGTTATCACAATAAATCGGGCTTCTTAACCCGCTCGACCATGTGTACGGTTCATTCGGTGATAAGGTGACGGCTTCAATCGATAATAATGCCTCAGCGATTTGTCTCATACGTTTGGCTCCATTCCTTCATAAAGTATTCGTAAGCTGCGTTCGGATCGGCTGCCCGGGTGATCGGGCGCCCGACGACGATAGCTGATACACCGGCGTCAAAAGCGGCTTGCGGTGTCGCGACCCGGACTTGATCGTCTGTCGTTTCGTTGATTCGGATGCCGGGCGTCACCGTCAAAAACTGTGAACCGAGCGCTTGTCGAATCGCGCGGGCTTCGTGAACGGACGCGACGACCCCGTCGAGTCCTGCCCGTTTGGCAAGTCCCGCTTGGCGCAAGACGGCCTGCTCGAGACTTCCGCCAATTCCGAGTTGTTCTGACAGCATCCGCTCGTCGGTCGATGTCAGTTGGGTCACCCCGATCAATGTGGTCGTGTCGTTCACATCACGCAACCCATCCAATGCGTAGCGCATCATCGTCTCACCGCCGAGCGTATGAACGTTCGTCATTTCGACGCCGAGCCGGCCGATTTGACGGAGCGTCCGCCTTGCCGTCTCCGGGATGTCATGAACTTTGACGTCTAGAAAGACCGGGTAACCGCTCGCGACGAGTTCTTCGACGAACCGTCCACCTTCACGGTAGAACAGTTCCATGCCGACTTTGACGGCCGGGCGTTGGTCAATTTTTTTTAAGAGTGAAAACGCTTCGTCACGTGTTTCGACATCAAGCGCGAGATACAACCTGTTCATACGCCTTCCCCCTAACGTCTAAAATATGATCGATGCCGAGTTCATCGAGCCGGCCTGGCAACGCCTCGATGATTTCCTGGCATACGTATGGGTTTTCAAAATTGGCAGTCCCGACCGCGACCGCCGATGCACCCGCATAGATAAATTCGAGCACGTCATCAACCGTCCGCACACCGCCCATGCCGATAATCGGGATATTGACCGCTTGGGCGACTTCGTACACCATCCGGATGGCGACCGGCTTGATGGCCGGACCGGATAATCCGCCAATTCGGTTCGCTAAGATCGGTTGACCGGTCGTAATGTCAATCCTCATGCCGACGAGCGTATTGATCATCGTGATGCCGTCGGCGCCGGCCGCTTCGACCGCACGTGCCATCTCCGTGATCGACGTGACGTTCGGGGATAGTTTGACGTACACCGGTTTCGTCGACGCCGCCTTGACGAGGCGCGTCAGTTCGGCCGCCATCAAAGGATCGGTCCCGAACTGCATGCCGCCACACTTCACGTTCGGGCACGAGATGTTCAGTTCGAGTGCTTTCACGCACGGGTCGGCGCTCATTTCCCGCGCGACGTGGATGTATTCTTCTGGGGTCGAACCCGCCACGTTGGCAATAATTTCAGTGTCAAACTTGGCGAGGAATGCCAACTTGGCTTCAACAATCGCGTCGACACCCGGATTTTGTAATCCGATCGCATTCAACATTCCTTGCGCCGTCTCGGCGACACGCGGTGTCTCGTTCCCGAACCGCGCCTCCCCGGTCGCCGCTTTGATCATGATGCCCCCGAGGATCGACAAGTCATACAGCTTGGCGAACTCTTCGCCGAATCCAAAACAACCGGACGCCGGCATGATCGGATTTTTTAACGATAAGCCGGGTAGTTCGATGTGTAATCTCATAACGTCACCTCTTCTGCCCGAAATACCGGTCCGTCACTGCACACTTTCACGTAACCGTCCGGCGCTTTGCACACACAGGCGAAGCACGCCCCGATGCCGCAACCCATCCGGTTCTCGATCGAGATGTAGCGTTCATTAATATGCGACGCGGCGACCGCTTTTAACATCGGCTCCGGACCACAGCTGAACAAGACGTCGGCGTCGATTCTAGCGAGCGGTCCGGTCACGAAGCCCATCTCCCCATACGTTCCGTCGACCGTCGTGATGATCGTCTCGCCGAGTTCGCGGAACTCGTCTTCATAAAACACACTCGCTTCTGAATCAAACCCGAGAATCGCCACCGTTTCGATCCCGCGTGCGGCGAGCATCCGGCGCGTGTAGTAGAGCGGCGGCACCCCGATTCCCCCGCCGACGAGAACGACGCGCTTGCCGTCTTTTGCGAGCGGGAACCCGTTACCGAGCGGACCGAGGACGTCAAGTTCGTCCCCGGCTCGTCTCGTCGCGAGTTCGGCCGTCCCGGTCCCGACCACTTTGTACAGAAACGTGACGACGTCTGCTTCGACGTTAGCGACCGACAGCGGCCGGCGCAACAGTTCGGACGTCTTCACATGGAAAAACGTCCCCGGTGCGATTGTTGCATCACCGATTCGCACTTTCATTTCCATCGTCGCTTTCGCGATCTCCCGGTTCGATAAGATGGTCGCCCGTTGTCTCATACAGTCACCCCGAATTCGGTGAACGCCGGCAGGCTCGTCGTCTGGAACGATAGGCTCTCGATGACTTGCAAGAGCGCCTTCACCGTGTCGAGCGACGTCAAGCAGAGCACACCTTGCTCGGCCGCGGCCCGGCGGATAATGAATCCGTCTTTTGTCGCTAAGGCGTCGCGTGTCGTCGTATTCAAGACGATGTCGACATCGCCCCGCTCGATGACGCTCAGCATCGTCTCACCCGCTTCATGGATCTTCCCGACTTGTCGGACCGGCAACT
The DNA here is from genome assembly GCF_001766415.1 of Exiguobacterium aurantiacum. GTDB lineage: Bacteria > Bacillota > Bacilli > Exiguobacteriales > Exiguobacteriaceae > Exiguobacterium > Exiguobacterium aurantiacum_A. The sequence continues at coordinate 736,132 of NZ_MKXO01000001.1, forward strand.
CGACTGCCGTAAGTGCCGTCGCCGTGCCTGACGTCGCCATCAGGCGGAAGCCGAGCCGGTTGAAGCGACGGGCGATGTCGAGCGCTTCGTCTTTGTCTTGATCGGCGACCGTCAACAAGACGTTTCCTTTCAAGGCGATCGTCATCCCGGCAGCGACGAGTCCTTTATAGAGCGCTTTTTCAAGCGTTCGGTCCGTCGCCATGACTTCCCCCGTCGATTTCATCTCTGGCCCGAGTGACGGGTCGACTTCTTTTAGTTTCGCAAAACTGAACACCGGCACTTTGACCGAGATGGCGTCAGATTCTGGGTGCAAGCCCGTTCCGAGGCCGAGCTGTTTCAACGTCGTCCCGAGAATCGTCTGCGTCGCGATGCGTGCGACCGGCAGTCCCGTCACTTTCGAGATGAACGGCACCGTCCGGCTCGCCCGTGGGTTGACTTCGATGACGTACAAGTCGTCCGCATAGACGAACTGAATGTTGAGCAACCCTTTGATGCGGAACGCTTTGGCGAGTTTGATCGTGTAATCGACGACTTTTTGTTTTAACGCCTCGCTCAGCCGTTGCGGCGGATAGACGGCGATCGAATCGCCAGAGTGGACCCCGGCCCGTTCGATATGTTCCATGATGCCCGGGATGTAGACGTCCGTCCCGTCGCAGATGGCGTCGACTTCGATTTCGATCCCGGTCAAGTAGCGGTCGATGAGGACGGGACGATCTTTCGAGGCGACGACGGCGTGGCGCATATACCGCTCGAGCTCCGAACGCTCATAGACGATCTCCATCGCCCGGCCGCCGAGGACGTACGATGGGCGGACGAGTACGGGATAGCCGAGCATGTCGGCACAAGCGACCGCTTCCTCGACCGTGACCGCGGTCTTGCCCGGTGGTTGGGCGAGCCGTTCTTTCGTGAGCGTCGCCTCGAACGCTTTCCGGTTTTCGGCCCGGTCGATGTCTTCAAGTGACGTCCCGAGAATTTGGACGCCGTTCGCTTCGAGCGAGGCCGCCAAATTGATTGCCGTCTGCCCGCCGAACTGGACGATGACCCCGAGCGGTCGTTCATTGCGAACGACTTCTAATACGTCTTCTGTCGTGAGCGGTTCAAAGTAGAGACGGTCTGAGATCGAGAAGTCGGTCGATACCGTCTCCGGGTTGTTGTTGACGATGATCGCCTCATATCCGGCGTCACGGATCGTTTGGATCGAATGGACGGTCGCGTAGTCGAACTCGACGCCTTGACCGATCCGGATCGGGCCTGAACCGAGTACGAGGATGGACGGTTTATCCGTTTTCACCGCTTCGTTCTCGACTTCGTACGTCCCGTAAAAGTACGGCGTCTCCGAGGCGAATTCGGCGGCACACGTGTCGACCATCTTATACACCGGCCGAACGTTCCACTCATCGCGTAACGACGCGATCGTCTCGACGGCTTGGTCCGTGATGCGGGCGATCATGCGATCACTGAACCCACGTTGCTTCACATCGCGCAACCGTTCCTCTGTCAACGGCTCGTCGCGCAACGCTTCTTCCTCACGCCAAATCCGATCGAGTTTTGATAAGAAGAACCGGTCGATTTTCGTCAAGCCGTGAAGCTGTTCTGTCGAGTAGCCGCGGCGAAGCGCCTCGTACAGCATCCACAACCGTTCGTCGGTCGGTGTCGTCAGTTCTCGTTCCAGTTGTTCAGCCGTCAATTCGGAAAGGCGTGGTACGTACAAGTCTTCAGTACCGAGTTCGAGCGAACGGACGGCTTTCAAGAGCGCTTCTTCTAAATTTCGACCGATGGCCATGACTTCGCCCGTCGCTTTCATTTGTGTGCCGAGACGACGGTCCGCGGTCTCGAACTTGTCGAACGGGAAGCGCGGGATTTTAGCGACGACGTAGTCGAGCGCCGGCTCGAACGAGGCGTAACTCGTCTCCGTCACCGGATTTTTTAGTTCCGACAACTTGTAGCCGACCGCGACTTTCGCGGCGAGCTTGGCGATCGGGTATCCCGTCGCTTTTGAGGCGAGAGCCGAACTCCGCGAGACGCGTGGGTTGACCTCGATCACGTAGTACGTGAAGCTGTCCGGGTCGAGCGCGAACTGGATGTTACATCCGCCTTCGATGCCGAGCGCCCGGATGATGTCGAGCGAGACGCTGCGGAGCATTTGATAATCACGGTCAGACAACGTCTGGGTCGGGGCGAACACGATCGAGTCACCGGTATGGACACCGACCGGATCGAAGTTTTCCATGGCACAGACGATGATGGCCTGGTCGCTCGAGTCGCGCATCACTTCATATTCGACTTCTTTCATGCCGGCAATCGACTCTTCAAGCAGCACTTGCGTCACCGGACTCGCCTTGAGTCCCGATTCGACGATCTGCTCGAACTGTTCCCGGTCGTGGGCGATTCCCCCACCGGTCCCGCCGAGCGTATAAGCCGGACGAATAATAATCGGATAGCCGATCCGGTCAGCGAAGCTCCAGGCGGCGTCGAGTGAATGGACGATATCGCTGTCTGGGACGCCGTGACCGAGCTTGTACATGAGATCGCGGAACTGTTCCCGGTCTTCTGCCTGCTCAATCGCCGACAATTTCGTTCCGAGCAGTTCGACGCCGCAGTCGCGGAGCACGCCGCGCTTATCGAGCTCGACCGCCAAGTTCAGTCCGGTCTGCCCCCCGAGTGTCGCGAGAAGCGCGTCCGGACGTTCTTGACGGATGATCCGCTCCACGAACTCCGGTTCGAGTGGTTCGATATAGACGCGGTCCGCCGTCGATGGGTCAGTCATGATCGTCGCCGGGTTCGAGTTGACGAGGATGACTTCGTAGCCCTCTTCTTTTAAGGCAAGACACGCCTGGGTACCAGCATAGTCAAATTCTGCCGCTTGTCCGATGACGATCGGGCCGGAGCCGATCACAAGGATTTTCTGAATATCTGGTCGTTTTGGCATGTCACATTCCTACTTTCTGTCTGTTTTCGTTGACGAGTGTCATAAAGCGGTCGAATAAGTCGTTGGCGTCATATGGTCCTGGCGCTGCTTCCGGATGATATTGCACCGAGAACGTCGGATGATGTAAATGTTTGATGCCTTCGATCGTCCCATCGTTGACGGCGCGATGCGTCACGATGAGCGGCGTCTCAAGGAGCGACGTCTCGTCGACGGCGTAGCCGTGGTTTTGTGACGTGATCGTCACAGCACCGGTCTCAAGCTCGAGGACAGGATGATTGGCACCACGATGCCCGAACGGAAGCTTGAACGTGTTGGCACCGCTCGCGAGCGCAATCAACTGATGGCCGAGACAGATCCCGAACATCGGGAGTTTTGGCATGAGTGCTTCAATCAGTGGGAGCGCCGTCGGTACGTCTTTCGGGTCGCCTGGTCCGTTCGAGAGCATGACCCCGTCCGGCTCATAGCGCATCACATCTTCAGCCATCACGTCGTGCGGCAAGACGACGACTTCACAGTCGCGCTTCAACAATTCGCGCATGATCCCGAGTTTGGCCCCGAAATCGATGAGGGCGATCCGGCGGCCGCTCCCGGTGCTGACGTAAGCCCGTTTCGTCGAGACACGTGTCACTTGATCGGTCGGGAAGCTCGCTTCAAAGCGCATCGAAACGTCTGCCCACGTCGACTCACCGTCGATCAACACGCCGCGCATGACGCCGCGTGAACGAAGGTGACGCGTCAACATGCGCGTATCAATTCCTTCTAGACCTGGTATCCCGAAGCGTTCGAGCGTCTCCGGCAACGTCGCCGTCGAGCGGAAGTTCGACGGCAGATCACACGCTTCTTTGACGATGAGCGCTTTTGCCATCGGGACGGTCGTCTCAAAGTCTTCACGGTTGACGCCATAATTTCCGATGAGTGGATTCGTCAGCACGATGAGCTGGTCACAATAAGACGGGTCCGATAAAATCTCTTGGTAGCCGGTCATTCCCGTTTGAAAGACGACTTCCCCGATCGTCTCGGCGTTCGCACCGAACGCCTTGCCTACAAATGCTGTCCCGTCTTCAAGCCATAATGTTCGTTTCATCGAATCTCCCCTTATATACGATTTCTCCGGCCACGATCGTCACGACCGGCCAACCTGTGAGTCTTTTTCCAGCGAACGGTGTGTTCTTCCCTTTTGACGCGAACGTCGTCGGGTCGACCGGACGCACCGTCTCCGTATCGATCAGCGCGAGGTCCGCCGCCCGGCCGACTTCAATCACGCCGTAAGGCAGACCGAACACCTCGCTCGGTCGTCTCGTCATCCAGTCGATGAGCGCCGCCTCTTCCATTTGTCCCGTTTTGACGAACGTCGTGTAAAGGAGCGGGAACGCCGTCTCGAATCCGGTGATGCCGAACGGGGCGCGCTCCATCCCTTGTGCTTTCTCTTCAGCCGTGTGCGGGGCGTGATCGGTCGCAATCAAATCGATCGTCCCGTCGAACAGCCCTTCTAAGAGCGCCGCGCGGTCGTCTTGGCTCCGCAGCGGCGGATTCATCTTGAAGTTCGGATCTAACCCCGGGATGTCGTCTTCCGATAAGACGAGGTGGTGCGGTGTCACTTCCGCCGTGACGTGGATCCCGGCCCGTTTGGCGTCACGGATGACGCGGACCGATTGACGTGACGACACGTGACAGACGTGATAGTGGCAGCCTGTCTCTTCGGCGATCAACACGTCACGGGCGATATGGATGCTCTCGGCGAGACTCGGGATGCCTTGGATGCCGTGCGTCTCACTAAACTTCCCTTCATGGACCGAACCGGCCTTGAGCGTATTGTCTTCGCAATGGGCCACGACCGCTTTCCCAAGCCGTTTCGCTTCCCGCATCGCTTGACGCATCATCGCCGCCGACTGCACGCCGACCCCGTCGTCTGTGAACGCGAACGCGTCCGCAAGTGACGGCATATCGACTTGTTCGACACCGAGCTGCCGTTTCGTGATCGCCGCATACGGGAGCACGCGGACGCTGGCGTCCCGCTCGATCCGAGCGAGCAAGTCATCGAGCGTCGCCCGGTCGTCCGGGACCGGCCGTGTGTTCGGCATCGCGCAAATCGTCGTGAACCCTCCGGCCGCAGCCGCAGCGGTCCCGGTCTTGATTGTCTCTTTCGCCTCGCCACCTGGCTCGCGCAAATGGACGTGGACGTCGACGAGACCTGGGATCAACAGCTTCCCGTTTGCGTCAATCACTTCGTGTCCTTCGGTCGTCCCGTCGTAATCGACCGAACGGATCGTGCCGCCCTCAATCAACAGATTGCTCGTCCGTTTCGTCTTCCCGTCATACCACGTTGCGTGTTGAATAATCATTGTTGTCCCCCTAATGCTCGATTTAAGATGGCCATCCGTGCGTAAACGCCGTTCTTCATCTGTGGAAAGATGCGCGATGACGGATGTTCGATCAAACTGCCGGCGATCTCGACGTCCCGGTTGACCGGAGCCGGATGCATGATGATGGCGCCTTGTTTCATCCGCTCGACCCGCTCGACCGTCAAGCCGTAGCGCGCATGATAGTCTTCTTTAGAAAAGATGTCACCCATAATGTGGCGCTCGTGCTGAACGCGGAGCAACATGACGACGTCGCAGTCCGGTAAGATGTCGTCAAGGTCGCGGTGCGAAAGCCCCATCGAACCATCCCACCACGATTCCGGGCTACAACCGACGACATTCGCCCCGAGCCGTTTCAACACGCCTGCGTTCGAGCGGGCGACCCGGCTATGGACGAGATCGCCGCAGATGGCGATATTCAAGCCTTCGAACGTCTTGAACTCTTCATAAATCGTGACGAGGTCGAGCAGCGACTGTGACGGGTGTTCCCCGCTCCCGTCCCCGCCGTTTAAGACTGGGATTGTCAGCTTCTCGACGAGCTCATGGTAGTATCCCGCTTCAGGATGGCGGATGACGAGCGCGTCGACCCCGATCGCTTCAAGCGTCTTGCACGTGTCGTATAACGTCTCGCCTTTCGTCACCGATGACGTCGCCACGTCGAACGGGATCTCTTGGATGTTCAAGTGCCGCTCGGCCATTTGAAACGAGTTTTTCGTCCGCGTCGAATTTTCGAAGAACAAGTTCGCGACCGTCTTCCCGTCAAACAGCGGCGGCATGTCCCCTTGTTTGTAGCGGAGCGACTCTTCGATCATCCCCATGATCTCTTCGAGGGTGAGCGTATCTAAGCTGACAAAATGGTTCGGTTGTTGTTTGATCAAATTCATGTTCGTCTCCTCCTTTTGTTTGAAGGCAAAGAGAAAAGGCGTCTCTTCACCTACGTGAAGGGACGCCTTCATTTGGGTAGACTGCACCCAAATAAACGAGCCTTCACTTTGCCGACCTCACGGGATCGAATTAAAAGTTACTTGCCTGTTTCGTTTCTTCAGTTGTATCGACCGAAGCCGGTTCGACTTCTTCTTTCGGCAACACCGCGTTCAAAAGAATACCGACGACCGTCGCGAGCGCCATCCCTTGGACCGGGAAGCTGCCGAGTTGGACCATCGCCCCGCCGAGGCCGACGACGAGAATGACCGAGGCGATGATGAGGTTGCGTTTCTCGGCGAGGTCGACGTTGCTGTCGACCATCGTCCGCAGTCCGTTCGAGGCGATGACACCGAACAAGAGGATCGAGATACCGCCTTTGACCGGATTCGGGATTGTCGAGATGAACGCCTCGACGTGACCGAGGAAGCCGAAGCTGATGGCCATGAGCGCTGCTCCCGCGATGACGTAGACGCTGTACACTCTCGTGATCGCCATGACCCCGTTGTTTTCACCGTACGTCGTACACGGCGGTCCACCGAGCGCTGAGGCGACGGCTTTGCCGACGCCGTCGCCGAGGAGCGTCCGGTGCAGGCCTGGATCTTTCATCGTCTCGCGTCCGATGATTTTCGACGTGACCATTTGGTCGCCGATGTGCTCCGTCATCGTGACGAGCGCGACCGGGACGATGGCGAGGAGTGCCCCGACTTGCCACATCGGCATGTAGTCGACGAACACCATCGTGAAGTCAGGCAGTTGGAACAGGCTCGCTTGACCGATGGCCGAGTAGTCGATGATGCCGAACATGGCGGCGATGGCGTATCCGCCGACGATGCCGAACAAGATCGGAACCGCGCCCCAGACTCCTTTTAACTTTGTCATCGCGAGGATCGTGATGCCGAGCGTGAGCAGGGCGACCGTGATGAACGTGCCGTTATACGCTCCGTCGCGGTTCATCGACATGTCGATGGCGACCGGTGCGAGCGATAAGCCGATGACCATGATGACCGGACCGACGACGACCGGCGGCAACAGTCGTAACAACCAACCGACGCCCGTCTTAAAGATGATGAGCGACACGACACCGTAGACCGAACCGGCGATAATACCGCCGAACAGTGCGGCTTCGACGCCCCATTGCTGGCTGACCGCGATGATCGGTGCGATGTAGGCAAAACTTGACCCGAGATACGTCGGGACTTTGAATTGGGTTATGACTAGGAATGAGAGCGTGGCCACACCGGAAGCGACGAGGGCGACGGACGTGTTCAGTCCGGTCAAAATCGGGACTAAGATCGTCGCTCCGAACATGGCGAAGACGTGTTGCAAGCTGAAGAGCAGCCATTGCGGCAAGTGAGCGGGACGCTCGTGGATGTTGAGGATGGGGTTTTTCATAAATAGTTCTCCTTCCTGGCCTCTCTGGACCACCTTAAAGGTTTTGGATTTATTGCTGTTGGATGTACACTTCGTCTGTCGTGTCGACTTCACTGAGTCGGACCACGACTTGTTCTGTTTTCGATGTCGGGACGTTTTTCCCGACAAAGTCCGGGCGAATCGGCAACTCGCGGTGTCCCCTGTCGATCAAGACAGCGAGTTGGATGTAATCGGGCCGACCGTGGTCGACGAGTGCGTCCATGGCGGCTCGGACCGTCCGTCCCGTGTACAAGACGTCATCGACGAGGACGACCGTCTTGCCATTGATATCGTGCGGGAGTTCGGTTGCTTTCACTTCTGGGTCGAGCGACTTCTTCGATAGGTCGTCCCGGTAGAGCGTGATGTCTAAGTTACCGAGCGCGATCGGTTTTCCTTCGATTTCTTCGATGCGATGGGCGAGTCGGTCGCCGAGCGTCTCACCGCGCGTTTTAATCCCGACGAGGACGACGTTGTCCGTTCCTTTGTTGCGTTCAATGATCTCATGGGCGATTCGCGTCAAGGCGCGTCGGATCGCGGCTTCGTCTAGTATGGTCGAGCGTTTCATATGATTCCTCCTCTCGTAATCTATAAAAAAAGAAGACTTCCTCATCCGGCTGGAAAGGAAGTCTTCACGAAGGCAAACGAGTGCCGTATATGATAGACGGTTGTGGCCGCGGCCACGATCCTTTCACAGCCTCTCTGGACTGGGTTTAAAGGTGTTATGCTTTCTAGACTATAAAGCTGAATCGGTTGAAAGTCAACGTGTTTTCTCGATTTTGTCCAATTTTGCGAGCTCTGCCTCGAAGTCGGTCGGGAGTGCCGCCTCGAACTCGAGCCATTCGTTCGTCCGCGGATGATGGAAGCCGAGCGTGGCTGCATGGAGCGCTTGCCCGTTCAAATCGATCGTCCGACGCGGTCCGTATTTCGGGTCTCCGGCAAGCGGATGGCCGATATAGCGCATATGGACACGGATTTGATGCGTCCGTCCTGTCTCGAGCTTGCACTCGACGAGCGTGAAGTCTTTATAGCGCTCGAGCAGACGGAAGTGTGTTACCGCTTCTTTCGCATTCTTGTCTGTCACCGTCATGCGCTGACGATCGTTCGTGTCGCGCCCGATCGGCGCCTCGATTGATCCGAGCTCATGGACGAGCTCGCCGTGGACAAGTGCGACGTATTCGCGTTTGATCGTTCTGTCTTTCAACTGTTGCGCGAGTGACTCGTGCGCCATATCGTTTTTCGCGACCATGAGCAGTCCCGTCGTATCTTTATCGATACGATGGACGATACCCGGACGCTTCACCCCATTGATGCCTGAGAGGTCGTCACAGTGATACAACAGCGCGTTGACGAGCGTTCCAGACGTATGACCGGCCGCAGGGTGCACGACCATGCCACGTGCTTTGTTGACGACGATGACATCCTCGTCCTCGAACACGACGTCGAGCGGAATATCTTCAGGGAGGACTTGGAGTTCGACGGCTTCTGGCACCGTCACGACGACTTCGTCCCCTTCTTGCAGTTTATAGTTCGGCTTCACGAGTTGACCGTTGACGAGCAGATCCCCTGCCTTGATCCAGTCTTGGATTTGCGAACGTGACCAGTCACTTCGTTCGCTCATCCATTTATCGATCCGTGCCTTTTCTTCGGCGACAAATGTGTAAGTTTCCATTACGATTGTCCCCTTTCTTTGTTTAATTTTTCTTCGAACAAGACGCCGATGATCATAAAGATGACCCCGAACGTGAGTGCCATATCGGCGACGTTAAAGATTGGGAAGTTGTAGCCGAACGGGTACGTGTCGACGAAGTCGACGACCTCGCCCCGGAACAGACGATCGATAAAGTTGCCGATCGCTCCGGCGAGCAGTAAGCCGACACTGTAGCCGAGCAGTTTGAAGCCATTCACTTCTTTATGCAAGAAGTAGATCAGACCGACGACAACGACGGCGGTGACGACGAAGAAGAACACCATCTGTCCTTCGAGCATCCCCCAGGCCGCGCCTCTGTTGCGGTACGATGTCAAATAGAGCCATCCCGGGATCAATTCGATCGATTGACCGATCGTCATCGTCTGGACGACGATCCATTTCGTCACTTGGTCGAGCAAAATGAGAACGACTGCTAATCCGTAATAACGTTTCATCAAATTCTCCTTTCAAGTCATAAGAAACCGGAGTGGACTGTGCGCCACTCCGGTCCGGCTCATGCGATGACTTCTGTACAGCGCGGGCAAAGTTCTGGATGATCTGCGTTCTGACCAAGTTCGGTCGAATACGTCCAACAGCGGGCACAAGCGGCACCGTCTGCTTTCGCGACGCTGATCTTCGCCGTCGCGTAGTCGACGTCGGCCGTATCGACGTAGTCGAGTTGTGACACTTGCAGGAGTTGACGAACGTTATCGATCGTATCGAGCAGCGCTTTCGTCTCACCCTTCGGTGCGACTTGAAGTTTTGCTTCGAGCGGTTTCCCGATCAACTTCTCGCCGCGGGCGATCTCGATCGCTTTCAAGACGTCGTCGCGGAACGTGAGGAATTTCGACCATTTCGCGAGTAATTCCATCTCTGCTTCCGTGAGCGGCGCCACTTCTTCAAGGTCCGACAAGAAGACGCTATCCGCCGTCTTGGCCGGGATTTCTTGCCAGACTTCGTCCGCCGTATGCGGGAGGATCGGGGCAAGCAGCTTCGTCAACGTGATGACCGCATCATACATGACCGTCTGAACGGCACGGCGACGCGCATCGTTTTCACGTTCGATGTAGAGGATGTCTTTCGTGAAGTCGAGATAGAACGACGACAATTCGTTGACACAGAAGTTGTGGCTCATGTGGTAAACAGCCATAAAGTCGAACGTATCGTACGCTTTGACGACTTTCGTCTGAAGTTGTTTCAGCTTCGTCGCCATGAAGCGGTCGGCTTCCGGCATATCTTCGAACGCGACGCGCATCGACGGATCGAACCCGTTCAAGTTACCGAGCAAGAAGCGTAACGTGTTACGGATCTTCCGGTATACTTCTGACACTTGTTTAAAGTTGTCATGCGAGGCGCGGACGTCTGACTGATAGTCCACAGACGCGACCCAAAGACGTACGATTTCAGCACCGTACTGTTTCACGAGGTCGTTCGGTGCAATCGTGTTGCCGAGCGATTTCGACATCTTCCGGCCGTCGCCGTCAAGGACGAAGCCGTGACTGAGGACGTTGCGATACGGTGCTTTGCCGGTCGTCGCGACTGCAGTCGACAGTGACGAGTTGAACCAACCACGGTATTGGTCCGAACCTTCTAGGTACAGGTCGGCCGGACGGCGCAAGTTGTCGCGCTGTTCGAGCACGCCTGCGTGTGACGAACCTGAATCGAACCAGACGTCCATGATGTCGACTTCTTTACGGAACTCGCCGTTTGGACTGTTCGGATGTGTGAAGCCGGATGGCAACAAGTCTTTCGCCTCGCGCTCGTACCAGACGTTTGATCCGTGCTCATGGAACAAGTTGGCGATATGGTCGATCGTTTCGTTCGTGATGATTTCCGTTCCGTCTTCTGCGTAGAAGATCGGGATCGGCACACCCCATGCCCGCTGACGGCTGATGACCCAGTCGCCACGGTCACGGACCATGTTGAACAGGCGCGTCATGCCCCATTCCGGTACCCAGTTCACTTCTTCGATCTCACGCAACATGTCGCTGCGGAAGTCTTTGATCGAAGCGAACCATTGCGGTGTCGCCCGGAAGATGACCGGCTTTTTCGTACGCCAGTCGTGCGGGTACGAGTGCTTGATGAATTTGAGCTTCAACAAGTTGCCATTTGCTTCGAGCTTCATGCCGATCTCTTTGTTCGCATCTTCATAGAACAGTCCTTCAAAGCCTGGTGCTTCGTCCGTCATATACCCACGGTCGTCGACCGGGCACAACACGTCAAGTCCGTACGCTTGGCCGACACGGTAGTCGTCTTCCCCGTGGCCAGGTGCGATATGGACGCAGCCTGTCGCTTCAGCCGTGACGTGGTCGCCAAGGATGAGGAGTGACGTCCGGTCGTAAAGCGGGTGCTGTACCGTCATGTGTTCGAACTCGCGTCCGTTCCAAGACCCGCTCACTGAGTATTCATCCCAGCCGAGTGCTGTCGTCACTTCTTCGACGAGCGTCTCGGCAACGATATACCCTTTGCCATCGTGCTCGATCCGTGTGTATGTCAGCTCATCGCTGACAGCGATCCCGAGGTTGGCCGGAATCGTCCACGGTGTCGTCGTCCAGATGACGAAATGGTCGGTCGTCCCGAGGACGCCTTTGCCATCGACGACTTGGAACGCCACATAGATGGCTGGTGATTTTTTGTCGTAGTACTCGATTTCCGCCTCAGCGAGTGCCGATTCAGAAGACGGTGACCAATAGACCGGTTTTTTCCCTTTATAGATGTATCCTTTTTCAGCCATCGTGCCGAACAGGCGGATTTGCGCCGCTTCATATTCAGGCTGGAGCGTGATGTATGGATTGTCGAAGTCAGCGAGCAGTCCGAGACGCTTGAACTGTTCACGTTGTGAGTTCACTTGCTCCATCGCGTAAGCGGCACATTTTTCGCGGAACTCGGCGACAGTCATCTCTTTACGGTTGACGCCTGCTTTTTGAAGCGCGTTCTCGATCGGAAGACCGTGTGTGTCCCAACCTGGGATCATCGGTGATTGATAGCCGTTCAACGACTTGAAACGGACGATGATGTCTTTTAACACTTTGTTGAGTGCATGGCCCATATGGATGTCACCGTTGGCGTACGGAGGTCCGTCATGTAGAATGTATTGCGGCTTTCCTGCATTCTTCTCTTGGACGCGGTTGTACAAGTCCATCTGCTCCCAAGCCTCGTGCATTGCTGGCTCGCGCTTCGGCAAATTTCCACGCATCGCGAATTCTGTATCAGGCATCAATAATGTGTCTTTGTAGTTCATTGAAACTCCTCCTGCATCTTTTTTGAAAAACAAAAAAAACCCGCCCCTAAATAGGGACGAGTTCATCGACTCGCGGTACCACCCTACTAATCTCAAGTAGACCTTGAGACCGCTCTCGGTAACCGATAACGAGGTCAAGCGGTCACGCTTACTCAATTCAGCATGACACTCATAGGGGATACCAAATAAAGTCTTTCTCTTAGGCTTGCACCTTCCCTAAGTCGCTTCGTAGGTGTGACTTTATTGACGTGTCCTAATCAACGTATTGTTTATTATCCGTGATGTTTGTTTGGTGTGACTTCGTCGTCATTATACGCAAGTTCACTCGTATCGTCAAGAACCGTCTGGACAGGCGGCTCTCCGACAATCGTGTCCCATTCGGTACTATTTAGAAGTTCCATCTGTGCGTCGACGAGAACACGGAACCGGGTCCGGTACAGTTCGACTTTTTTCAACATTTGAATGACTTCACGCTCTGCCATCTGCTCTTTACGCGACGCTTCCTCTTCTCGGGCGAGCGCTTCGCGTTCAGCCTGCTTCAAGATGAGGCTGGCTTCTTTGGCCGCATTGGTCTTGACTTCTTCTGCCGCCTCTTGTGCGACGATAATCGATTTATTCAACGTGTCTTCCATCGAGGAGAAGTAGTCAATACGGGCTTGCATATCGTTGACGAGTTCTTCGTACCTTCTATTTTCACGAATCAATAGCTCAAACTCTTTAATGATTTGATCTAAAAATTCATTGACCTCATCGATATCGTACCCGCGAAAACGAGTCGAGAACTCTTTGTTATGAATATCAATCGGTGTCAACGCCATTCGACTTTCCTCCTAAATTCAACGTATGATGCCATACTGGATTTTTATTTTCTCACGCTTTGTCGAGCCGAGGATTGCCGTCAATTTGACACGACCGTAACCCCGGATTGAAACCAAATCGTCTGGTTCGAGTAAAAAGCTCGCGTCCGTGATCGCTTTATGATTGACTTTGCAGTCACCATGTTTGACGAGCGCCTGTGCTTTCTGGCGCGACAGACCGAGCACCTCGCTCACGACCGCATCAAAGCGGAGTGAGGAGACGATGCCAAACTCGTCGCTCCATTTGACTTCTGGGACGGTCAAAATCGATGCGGCCGGCACATCAGACAGCCGCACCCGGGCTTTACCGACGCGATCCACGTTCATTTCGATGAATCCAGCCGCATCAGCCGTCGTCGCGAACTGAGCGATCCCGTCAGCGAGGACAACGTCGCCAAACTTTTGCCGCTTCAGGCCCGCGTTAAGAAGCGTGCCTGTCACTTGGCGGTGGGTCAAGTCGACAAACTTCGTCGGATAATCGATTTGAAGAATCTTGACTTCAAAGTCGTTCACGTCGAGCTCATAGTAGTCGGGCGTCAATAAAAGCCGTTTCCGCTCAGCTCCAGGGAAACCGCCGTCCTCGTAGATGGCGAGCCGTTTGCCAACGAGTTGCCTGACGATTTGTTGCTCACGTGGGTCTAAAAAATCCGTCAATTTAAACAAGTAGTTGTCCTCGACTTGTCGCACCCAGTCGAGCACTTGCTCGACAAACGGGCGTTCATTCGGTCGATAATGATCGAAGACGCTCATTTACAGACCGAAAATCGCTCGCACTCCTGCTTGCGCCATACGAAGCACGAACAGGGCGACGATTGGAGAAATGTCGAGCATACCGCCGATTGGCGGGATGATCCGACGGAACGGGTTAAGAAACGGCTCACACAAGTATGTCAAAATCTGTCCGAATTTTGATTCTCTCGCATTCGGGAACCACGATAATAAAATATAGGCAATCAAGACCCAACTATAATATCCAAGAAGCGTAACAATCGTATTGCCTAATGCAGGGATCGCATTTTCCATTCATTTACCACCCTTTACTGTTTAGTTCGTCCTCCGAAATCAAATTCGAAATCGATCCAGTCAATTCGATATTGTTCGGAGCACATAGAATCGTGTTATGTCCAATCGACGTCATCGTTCCTTCTAGGGCGTAAACGACACCCGACAAGAAGTTTACAACTTGACGAGACTGCTCTTTCGACATGCGCTGAAGGTTGACGATGACGGCACGATTTTCTTTCAACTGGTCGCCAATATCTTGTGCCTCGGCAAAGACGCGCGGTTCAGCAAGAACGACTTTCGAACGTTCTTTCTTCTTCGTGTTTAGCGCGACGAGGTTGTTCGATGGTTTCGGACGCTCCTCGGTTTTGACGAGCGCATCAGTCGTCGGTTGAGTATTCGTCTCTGCGACAGCATACTCTTCCCCTTCATACGCGTGATTCGGATCTTCCTCAAGTCCAAAGAAGTCTTTCATTTTGTTTTTGATTGACATAACGGATTCCTCCTTAGAATATATTATTGCACAAGTACGGTCCCAATACGAACAAACGATGCGCCTTCTTCGATTGCCAACTCGTAGTCGTTAGACATACCCATCGACAATTCGTTGCATGGTGCATGTTCGAAGCGATTTGCCGCGACGCGGTCGCGCAATTCGCGTAAAGCACGGAATGTTTCACGGATCACACCTTCATCTTCTGTGAACGGAGCCATCGTCATCAGTCCGATGACCCGAATATGGCGATACTGTCTACAGTTCTCGATGAACGGGATGACTTCCTCTTTTTCAAGCCCATGTTTTGACGTCTCGCCCGATACGTTCACTTGGACGAAACAATCGATGACACGGTCGGACCGTTTGTCAATCTCTTCGGCGAGCGATAATCGGTCGAGCGAATGGATTGCGGCAACATGATCGATGACTTGTCTCACTTTGCGCGTCTGTAGACTGCCGATAAAATGGAACTTGGCGTCCGACGGCATCGCATTGACTTTCTCGAGCAAGCCTTCCGGACGGTTCTCACCGAAATCTCGGACACCTTCTGCGTAAAGCGCGTTCGCGACGTCGACACCGACCGACTTCGTGACCGCGATGAGCGTCACCGCTGTTTCCGATTGAAGGTTCTCAATATTCTGTCTCACTTGTTTGACGTTATCAGCTATGCTCACAATTTCTTCTCCTTGACGAGGACGGCGGCAAATCGACGCTTGGCGTCTCCGTTCCGATACGAGAAAAAGTCTCGATCGGAAGCGGTCGACAAGTTCGACTGCGTGACGTCCATGTTTCTTTCGACAGCGAGTGTCTCATTGACTCGTTGCAATGACAGATTCGCATGACGTTCTGATTCGTTATACACCGAGGCCGCATATGCTTCGGGCGAGACGGCATTGACGGCATCGAGGACACGGCGGTCGACTTCATAATGCTCGGCCGTGATGGCCGGTCCGACGTACATCTCGATGTCGTGTTCCGGAACCCCGAGCCGAGCGAATGCGTCCGCCATCGAAGACACGATGTTTCCGACCGTCCCTTTCCATCCGGCATGAGCCATGCCGATGATTCCGTGATCTTTCGCACAAAAGAACAACGGGACGCAATCGGCGAACACGAGAGCGAGTGGCAAATCGGTGGCGGTCGTGACGAGTCCGTCAGTCGCTTGAATCGCCTCATCGTATCGATAGGCGCCTTTGCCCTTGTCCGCTTCGTCGACGGTCGCGACACGCGTCCCGTGCACTTGATCGGCCCAAACCGAATCGATGAGCGACAAGTTTGCTTCGGTGAAGAAACGTTCCCGGTTGGCAATGACTTGTTCCGCATCATCGCCGACGTGCAAACCGACATTGCCTTCATTGTGTCCATCCGTCCGCGTCGTCACATAAGCCAGATAGCGATACGCCTCGGTTTCCCATGTATGTATGAGTTGCATACCAGTCTCCTTTTTTTAGAAAAAGGGGGTGCCGAGAACGGCACCCCCTGTTGTTTAGTTACGGCGTTGTCTTACGAACGCTGGGATGTTGATCGTCTCGTCTGGGACGTCCCCACCATAGACTGGTCTATGGAAGTTCCCTTCTTCTTGTTGAGCAGGTTCAGTCGGTTTCGGTTGAACTTCTTTGTTCGCCTCAGGCTCCGCTTGTTTCTTCGGTTGCTGAAGGAACGGGTTCGTGCCTTGTGACTCTTCCGCAAACTCAGTCGCGATGACAGTGACGATGATCTCCTCGTTCAAGTTTTCGTTGATGACCGAACCAAAGATCAAGTTCACTTCTTCATCAGCGGCACTTTGAACGATTTGAGCAGCCTCTGTTACTTCATACAAGCTGAGGCTGAGTCCACCTGTAATGTTCATCAAGACACCTTTCGCGCCTTCGATCGAAGACTCGAGCAGTGGAGATGAGATCGCCTTTTTCGCTGCTTCGATGGCACGGTTTTCACCAGTCGCCACACCGACACCCATGAGCGCCGATCCTTTTTCCGTCATGATCGTTTTCACGTCGGCGAAGTCAAGGTTGATCAAACCAGGGATGGCGATCAAGTCTGTGATCCCTTGGACACCTTGGCGAAGCACGTTATCCGCTTCGCGGAACGCTTCGATCATCGGCGTGTTCCGCTCGACGATTTCAAGCAACTTGTCGTTCGGGATGACGATGAGTGTATCGACTTTTTCTTTGAACGCTTGGATTCCGTGTTGCGCATGCTGCATCCGTTTGCGTCCTTCGAACATGAACGGTTTCGTGACGACACCGACTGTGAGCGCTCCGATTTCTTTTGAAATCTCAGCGATGACTGGTGCAGCGCCCGTACCTGTTCCCCCACCCATACCGGCAGTGACGAAGACCATATCGGCACCGTCAAGTGCTTCGATCAATTGCTCACGGCTTTCTTCAGCCGCTTTCTTACCGATGTCCGGGTTCGCACCGGCACCAAGGCCGCGTGTCAATTTAGCGCCAAGCTGAAGCTTGACGTCCGCTTTCGACATATTGAGTGCTTGTGCGTCTGTATTGACCGCGATGAACTCGACACCTTGCACTCCGTGCTCGATCATTCGGTTGACGGCGTTTGAACCACCACCACCGACTCCAATTACTTTAATTTTTGCTACGGCGTCAATCGCCTCATCAAAGTACATCATTTCAGGTATCCCCCTACGTAATTTCCAATTGTTAACACATCATCAGCTTACACGCCAAATAATTTTTCCATTAAACGCCCGAATCCATTTTTAGATTCGCGCTCTGTTGTTTCAGGCTCGTCATCACGATCGATGTCGCGTTCTGTCCCGCCAGTTGGTGTCGGAACAGTCACGCGCTCATCTGGCTTCTCAAGTTGCGACTTCGAGACATGATGGTCGCTCATGAGCACATACTTGAGAACACCGACAGCCGTCGCGTATTTCGGATGTCTGACACCAATCGACGAAGGTTGGTAGAGTCTTGTCTTTTGACCCATGACGCGCGTCGCCAATTCCTGGATACCAGGCAAGGCAGCCGCTCCGCCACAGAGGAGATAACCTCCGCTGAGCGGTGGAACACCTACCTTTTGCACTCTATTCAACACGAGTGTGAACATTTCCTCTATTCGCGCCTCTAAAACGTAACTAATTTCTGTTTGTGGCTCGAATGCCACTTCC
Source organism: Exiguobacterium aurantiacum (assembly GCF_001766415.1). Taxonomy (GTDB): domain Bacteria; phylum Bacillota; class Bacilli; order Exiguobacteriales; family Exiguobacteriaceae; genus Exiguobacterium; species Exiguobacterium aurantiacum_A. The sequence goes on from NZ_MKXO01000001.1 coordinate 754,168, forward strand.
CCATTAATATTCGTAAATGAGAATCCTTCAGAAGCGTCCGCCATTTCTTCGAGCGCGAGTCCGTATTCTTCTTTCGCCACTTTTGCGTCTTGGTACTTACAGTTGAGTTTATATACCAAGTCTCGCGTCATGTGGTCCCCGCCGACTGGGAGGATATACGAGTAGACGAGATCACCGCGATAAAATACAGAGACGGTCGTCTTTTCGTGTCCGATGTCGACGAGGCCGATCCCAAGGTCGATTTCATCGACGGAAGCAGCACTCATTCCGAGCGCCAAGTTACCGAGTACAAATCCTTCTAGCGTAAGGCCTGCCCGTTCAATCGAACGACGGATGCTATGTAGGACCGTTTTTGAACCCGTTACCATTTTTCCGTGCATCTCTAACCGGTAGCCGAGCATACCACGGGGATCGACGACCCCTGTCTGTTGGTCGACTGTGAACGACGTCGGGATGACATCGATGACGCTCATCTCATCCGGCAAACGCATCACTTGCGCCGAATTGATGACTTCGATGACGTCGACGTCCGTGATTTCTTGGTCTTCTCGTTTCACCGATGCGATCCCATGACACGGGGCAATTTGGATATGTTCCCCTTCGATGGCAACATATACCGAACGAACTTGATCACCGAGCGCCGCTTCGGCATGTTCGACGGCTTGCTTAATGGCTTGAACCGTTTTATCGATGTCGACGACGGCGCCACGTTTTACTCCTGCAGACGGGGCGCACCCCTCCGCCAAAATGTTAAGCGTTCCTCCGAGCAATTCGCCCACGACGAGCTTAATTTCTGACGTTCCTATATCCAATGCGGCAACATAACCGTTCGCTTCCAAAAGGGAAACACCTCCGCGCTTAAATTTCTGTTTCTGAATTTCCGTTACATTGTTACAGATATCCAAAAATATTGATAGGTCCGGCAAGATATCTCACGTCTAAGTTTACAACAAATAACATAGTGAGAAAAGGTAGAATCCTACAAATTAAGCGGTTTTGGGGTGTCAATTCGATTACAAACCATAAAAAAACAGTCCTTACGTGTCTAAGGACTGTAAAAAATCAGATTATTCTTTCGTTTTTTCGTAAGGGACGAAATAAAAGCCTCCGTCCATGACGACGGTTCCGCGTTGACCTTTTGGGATGTTTTCAAAGATATCCCCGTATTTTGAGACGGTTTGGCTCAGTTTGAACGTCGGTGTGAGCAACGTGTTTCCATCGTTCATATAAATCTCATACCGGACTGGTTCATCCTTTTTTTTCGAAAAGACGATTTCAGACATCCGGGCCCGCATCGCGTCATCGACTTGCTCGAGTTCACTTGCCACTTTCTCGAGCTCGGCGACGTCCGTGAACTCACGCAAGAGCGGACCATCCTGCAACTTCTCCGGATCATCGATTTGTCCGGTCGGGTGAAGTGATCCGTCTGCGAGCACGACGACTTCTTCTGAGTCGTTTCGCGAGTAGGCGATCATCTTCTCTTCCTCGACGTCCACGGTGACGATGTTATACCAAGACCGATCGACTTTGACGTCCCGCACTCCCGGGAGTGCGCGAATCGTCTGCTCGATGTCGTTCGGAGAGATGCGAACAATCTTTGAAGACGTGTCGAGATCCGTTCCCTCAAGGACGTAAGCTTCAGTCAACCAGTCGAGTCCGGACACATTCACTGCCTTCACGTCAGAAACCGACGTCTGCATATAGACGACGAGTGCGATGAGCACGGCAAACAAGAGTAGAATCGTCGCCAAGCGTCGATTCGCTTTTTTGCGCCGTTGGTCCTTCATATACGGAATGCGATCTTCCAAACTGCGAACGGTATTCTGACGCGTCTCCATTAACTTCTCTCCTTTATCGGCTTACTTCTTCAACAAGATCGGCGAGTGATTCCGCGGCGTGCGGGAATCCTAATCGTTTCGATGCTGCGGCCATCTCGTCATGGTGATTCAAGACGTGACGGATCGACGCGACGAGCGTGGCGCCTGTCAACGCTTGCTCTTTAATCAGTTCAGCGGCACCGCTCTCGACGAGCGCCGACGCATTTTTCGTCTGATGATCCGCTGTCACGTAAGGGCTCGGGATTAAAATGCTCGGCAAACCGAGCGCAGTCAATTCCGAGATTGTCGAAGCACCGGCCCGTGAGACGACGAGACTCGCACAGGCGAGGAGTTCTGGCATATCGTAGACGTAAGGCAAGATTTGGACGTTATCTGAGCTCGGCGCTTTGGCGACGACATCGTCAAAATGCACTTTTCCGGTCACATATAAGACGTTCACAGGTTCAGTCGCGAGTTCCGGGATCGCCTCGATGACTGCTCGATTGATCGCTTCCGCCCCACGGCTGCCGCCATAGATGAGAACAATCGGTCGTTCGTCAATCCCGTACTCGGTGCGCAGTTTCATCTCGTCTGCCGTTGTCTTCAAGACCTCACTACCCCGTGGATTCCCGATGACTTGCACGTTCGCCCCTGGGAAATGGTGTTCAGAACCGGCGAACGACAGCGCCACACGATCCGCTTTTTTAGACAAAAACTTATTCGTCAGTCCCGGGATGCTGTTTTGTTCATGCAAAATCGTCGGAATACCGAGCAGTTGTGCGGTGAAGACGACAGGCCCGGACACGAAACCGCCCGTTCCGATGACGACGTCAGGTCGGAACGTTTTCATGTCTTTTCGCAATGCGAGAACCGATTGGACGAACCGATACCCCGTCTTGACGTTCTCAATCGAAAGCGACCGTTTCAAGCCACTGATTCGAATCGATTTGAACGGGATACCCGCTCGCGGTACGAGATCGGCTTCAAGCCCGTTCTCGGTCCCGATATAGAGCACCTCTAAATCGGTATGCCGCTCTTTCAACGTATCGAGCAGGGCGAGCGCCGGATAGATGTGACCACCCGTCCCTCCACCAGAAATGATGACTCTCATCGGTTTGCCTCCTCATATGCGTTCACGAGCTTGACGAAATGTTCGCCTCGTTCTTCAAACGTCTTATATTGATCCCAGCTCGCACAGGCCGGCGACAGCAAGATCACGTCGCCTGCAACGGACTGTTCAAACGCGAGCGGCACCGCCTCGTCGAGCGTGGCGACGGCTTGCGCCGGAATATTTTCTGATTCACTTAACGTTTTGAACCGTTCAGCCGTCTCGCCGTAAGCGATGACAGCTTTCACCCGTTTCATCGCCGGAACGAGTGATGTCAGGTCGGCTCCACGTTCGAGCCCGCCGCATAACCAAACGATTGGTGCTTCGAAACCAGTGAGCGCCGCTTCGGCAGCGACGTTGTTCGTCGCTTTTGAATCGTTGTAGACGCGACGGCCAAGCACACGGCCGAGGCTCTCCGTCCGATGGGCGACGCCGCCGAACGTGCGCAAGACGTGCTCGATATGATCAGTCGGGATGTCAAACGGCTCGATCAATAAGAGCGCGGCCAATACGTTCTCGACGTTATGGGCGCCTCCAAGCGCAAGTTCTGACACCGGCATGATCCGTGCGCCATGCAAAGTGATCCATCCTGAATCGACATGCGCGTCACCGGCTTCATAGCCAAACGTTTGAGCTGAAAGTCCAGTCGGCACTCGCTTCATGACTTCTCGATCCTCACCTTTGACGACGACCCGGTCTGAAGGTGTCATGTTTTGGAACAGATTCGCTTTCGCGTCAGCGTATGATTCAAAGTCCCCGTGATAGTCAAGATGGGCTTCTGACAAGTTGAGCAGTGCTGCCGAGCGGGGATGGAACGCTTCCACTCCCATCAGCTGAAAGCTCGATAGTTCGATCACGATCAGGTCGTCCGGCGCGGCTTGCGTCGCGACTTCGATGGCCGGAAACCCGATGTTCCCCGCCACGTGGACGGGACGTTTGCCACCTTTTAACAGCTCATGGACGAGCGTCGTCGTCGTCGTTTTACCGTTCGACCCGGTGATGGCGACAAAATCTGCCTCTGTTGCCAAATAAGCGAGCTCGACTTCCGTATAAATCGGGATGTGACGCGCAATCGCTTCTTCTAGTAACGGGATCTGATAAGGGATACCCGGATTCTTGACGATCAGTTCAGCTTCGTCTAACAGTTCAAGCGGATGCGAGCCGAAGACAGTTTTTACGTTTAGCGCTTCAATCTTTGCCCGCTCTGCTTCTGTTGGCTCACTGCCCGTATTGATCACTACGTCTGCGCCGACCGCCTTTAAATAGGCGGCAGCTGCGATACCGCTCCGAGCCGCCCCGAGTACGAGGACTCGCTTACCATTCCACTGTTGATTCATGTCTTCCACCATCCATTACATGAGAAGTAACGACAATACTGCCGTGATCAAGCTAATTCCACTGAACGTCAATACGATGCGCCATTCTGACCAGCCGACCATCTCGAAATGGTGGTGGATCGGACTCATCTTAAAGATTCGTTTCCCCGTCGTTTTAAACGAGATGACCTGCAAGATGACACTGAGCGTCTCGATGACAAAAATAATACCGACGAAGACGAGTAATAATTCAAGTTTCAACATGAGGGCGAGACCAGCGACCGCTCCGCCTAAAGCGAGCGAACCCGTGTCACCCATGAAAATTTTCGCCGGGTATTTGTTAAAGACGAGGAACCCAAGGAGTGCTCCGACCGTACTAAACGCAAACCAAGCGATGCCGACTTCGTCTTGTCCTAACGCATAAATTCCAAAGAACGCAAACGTCGGGATGGCCGAGAACGAAACGAGACCGTCCAAACCGTCCGTCAAGTTGACGGCGTTCGAGAAGCCGACGAGCCAGAAGATGACGATGGCGATGTAGAACCAGCCCGTATCAAACGCGATCGATGTGAACGGAATGCTGATTGTTGTGTCGAGCCCGCCGCCAAGTGATAAGAACCAAACGAACAACACCGAGACGATGATTTGGCCAATCAACTTTTGGAGCGATGTCAATCCAAGGTTGCGTTTGTTGACGACTTTAATGTAGTCGTCGAGGAATCCGATGATCCCGAACGCGAGCGTGACGAACAAGAGCGTCCCGAATCCGGCGACCGCTTCTCCAAACACGATCGAAACGAGAAAACCGACAAGAAGTGCGAGCAGGATGACGATCCCGCCCATCGTCGGTGTCCCTGATTTCTTTTGATGCCAATCCGGACCCTCGTCCCGGATCTCCTGACCAAACTTTAAGTTACGAAGTGCCGGGATGGCCCGCGGCATGACGACCAATACGGTCAATAATGAGCTGATTAAGACGATTAAACTGATTAACATATTCGTACCTCACTACTCTATTTATTGGACTAAGCGCTCAAGCGCAAGTCCTCGCGATGCTTTTAACAATATCACAGTCTGTGGCCGTTGATAACTGCTGAGGAGTGCTTTCGCTTCCTCTACCGTTGGGACCATCGTCACATTCACGCGCGGGTCACTGATCCCTTGTGCGATCCATTTCGCTTTGTCCCCGATCAGCACGCAATCGGTCACAGGCGCCGTGATGACGTGGCCGACACTCTCGTGCTGGGCCTGTTCATCTGTTCCTAGTTCGTACATATCCCCGAGGACGAGGACACGACGGCTAAAGCCTTCTAACGTTTTCACCGTCTCGATGGCGGCAATCATCGATGTCGGGCTCGCATTGTAGGCGTCATTGATCAAATGCGCGTCACCGAACATTTGCTTCTCCATCCGCATCGATGTCAATTGAACTCGATTCAGACCGCGTTGGATCGTCTCGTGATCAAGACCTAATTTGAGTCCGCACGCGATCGCATATGCCGCATTCCGGATTTGGTGGGCTCCGAGCACTTTTAACTCATAAAACTCGTTATTATAGCGGAAAATCGAGGCGTCAAACGTCGCTTCGACGACTTCAAGTTTCCCATCCGCCGTCGCGTCGTAACCGACTCGGTAACCTTCGTTGGCCAAAAGCGGCTCGTCGGCATCGACGATGAGCACCCCGTCCGGTTTGAGCCCGGCTTTAATCTCAAGTTTCGCTTTAGCGATCCCTGAGCGACCGCCGACTTGTTCGCCGTGCGACTCGCCGATGTTCGTCACGAACGCGACGTCAGGCTTGGCAAGCTTCGATAACAACTCGATTTGCCCGAATCCGTTCATCCCCATCTCGAGCACCGCGACTTCCGTGTCACGTGGCATTCGCAGTACGGTCAGCGGCAGACCGACGTCCGAGTTGAAGTTTCCAGCCGTCTTGTGCGTTTTGAACTTTTCCCCGAGAACGACGGCAACCATGTCTTTCGTCGACGTCTTGCCATTTGAACCGGTGATCGCGACCACGAACGGATCGATTTCAGCCAAGTATCGTGCCGCCGCTTCTTGCAGCGCCTTTAGCGGTGACTCGACAGGAATCGCCACAATCCCTTCCGGCAGCGGACGCCCCTGCTCCCAAAACGTCACGATTGCGCCTTTTTGGACGGCCGCATCGATGAAGTCGTGGCCATCGACGCGAGCCCCGATGATCGGCACGAACAATCCGTCCTCATTACCGTCCCTCGAGTCGGTCGCGACATGACGGACCTCACGTGTGTCGTCCGTCTCCATCCCAAACCAAGAAGCAAGTGTTTGTATCGTTAACTGTTCCATCCTTATTTCCTCCTGTGACAAAGGAAAAGAGAGCCGAGGCCCTCTTCATCCCTATGCGTTAGTTCGACGGTGATTGGAGCCTCACTTTGAGTGTCGCCCCATTCTTGACCGGCTTGCCTTTCCCGATTGACTGGGAAGTGACAAAGCCCGTTCCGTCTATTTCTAAATTCAATTGATAGAGCGTCGCCAATCGTTTCGCATCACGAAGCGACCAGCCTGATAGGTTCGGCATCGTGAATGAGTCCTCCGTCTTCAACAGGAGACGCTCCCCGACGACGTACGACTGCCCTTCGACCGGGCTTTGAGCGACGACATCGTCCCCGCTACCGAGTAAGATCGGTTCGAACGAAGCGGCTTTCGCCTGCTTGACGGCCTCATCACGACCAAGCTCGACGTATGTTTCCGTCGTCTTCGTCGACGCATCGATTGTTTTCGTTTGTTTTTCCGGTTCGACGCTTCGATAGCGCAACGCCACGTCCATGACATCCTTGAACAGCGGCGCCATGATGCGCGGACCCGTCGTCGACGAGTCGCCGTTTGGTCGGTCGACCGCAATATACATGACGAGTTCCGGATCATCTTTCGGTGCCATTCCGACGAACGAGTGGATGTACTGACCGCTCAAGTACTTCCCATTTTCGGCAATTTGAGCCGTCCCGGTTTTTCCGATGACGCGATAATTATCGAGCGCATACAGTTGACCGGTTCCGAGATCACTATTGACGACACCGTCGAGTGCTTCGCGTGTCAGCTTGGCCGTTTCTTCCGTGACCGGTTGACCGACAGTTTTCGGATTGGTCGTCCGAATCGTCTCTCCCGTTTCACGGTTGACGACTTTTTTAATCACGTACGGTTGTTTCATCGTCCCGTCGGTCGCGATCGCTGAAGTCGCTTGTAGGATTTGCATCGGTGTCATCGCCGTCGATTGTCCCCATGCTGTGATCAACACGTTCATCGGGCTATCGAAGTCGTATTGACTGTTCACTTCTCCCGGCAAATCGACGCCCGTTCGTTGGTCGAACTTGAACGCCTTGAAGTAATCTTCGTACCGGCCGAGTCCGAGTCGTTCATTCGCTAAAATCGAGAAGGCGACGTTCGAAGAGTGCCAGACGCCTTCCACCATAGGAATCGTACCCCATCCGGTGACGTTATAATCATTGAACACCGTCTTGCCATACTTGTAAGACCCGGATTTATACAGCTCGTTCGGGTTGTAAACACCTTCATTGATCGCTGCGGCGAGTGTGAAGATTTTCATCGTCGAACCCGGCTCAAAGCGAGATGAGACAGAGAAGTTGCTGTAAGACGTGATCTCACGGGTATTCGGATCAAAAGACGGACGATCGGACAAGGCGATGATCTCACCGGTCTTTGGATCCATGATGATCGCCGTCGCATTTTTCGGTTTATATTCTTTATACAGTTCATCCATTTTCGTATCAAGCAGTTGTTGGATGCGATGATCGAGCGTCAACTGGACGTCCGCCCCGTCTTCCGGGTCGATTTTTAGTTGTTCATCGCTCGACACGAGCTGTCGGCCTGCTAAATCTTTCTCGAAACGATATAAACCGTATGATTCACTCAGCACGTCATTGAGCGATTTTTCGATTCCAAGTTCTCCGACGAGTTCGATGCGCCCGTTTTGATCAATCTTTTGGGCGTAGCCGACGACGGATGAAGCAAAGACTTTATTCGGGTAATAGCGTTTCGGTTCTTCGACGAACGTGATGCCCGGAATCTCAAACGCTTCGATCGCTTCTTTTTGTTCGACCGTCAAATCCCGGCCCGGTACCCCGAACTCGATTTGACCGCGATCGACATTTTGTTCGAGCCGTTTCAAAATATCGGCTTCAGTCATCGGGATGACCGTCGCAAGCTCTTTAGACGCGCCCTTAAACTCGTCAGGCAAGAGCGTCTTGTTTTCGACCCGCTCTCCCCCTAGCTTCAAGACCGCGACAATCCGGTAGGACGGGATATTGATGGCAATCGGTTGCCCGAACCGATCAAAAATCTCTCCACGCTCCGCCTTAAGTGTACTGACAGCCTTCCAACGCTCTTCTTCAGCGAAAGCGAGCATGTTCTCCCCTTTGTACGTCTGAAAGACGGACAAGTAGAGGAACCAGCCGACAAAAAATAAAAAGAGCGGTGTGAAGCAAACGATCGCCACCCACGCCACTCTTTTTTTACTCTGTTGTAGAGAATTCATCAGTCGATCACCAAAACGTTCTTTTCATTGAACTGCATGCCGAGCTTGTCAGCAATCGCATAAATTCTCTCAGGTGAGCTTAGTTGGGCAATCTCATACTTCAGTTCTTCATTTTCTTTCGAGATCGTGTTCATCTCTTGGTTGATGACAGCCGTATCTCGCATAATATTGTACGCTTCGTTATGTTTCGACACCGTGATGCCACCGAACAAGACGACCGAGAAAATCATCGTCGGGTACAGGATGGATTCGAACAAGGTCAACGTACGTCGTTTCGGAGCTGGTATTGGTCGTTCTTGCGGAATCGGATTTCGATTCGGTGAAATTTGAGGCTGCAGAGCCTTGCGGGCAGCTTCTGGCATCAGGTATCCCTCCTACGTACAATCTATTTTTGTTTTTCAGCGATCCGAAGTTTGGCCGACCGGGCCCGGCGGTTGTCTTCAAGTTCGTTATCTCCGGCAGTGATCGGCTTGCGTGTGATCAGCTTCAATTCCGGTTCGAACTCCTCTGGGATAATCGGCAATCCTTTTGGCAACTGTGGATACTGGCTCTTCTCTTTGAAAACCTGCTTACAGATGCGGTCTTCAAGTGAATGGAACGTGATCACACAAATCCGTCCACCGATGGCGAGCATGTCAATCGCGTCTTGGACGGCACGATCGAACACGTTCAATTCGTCGTTCACAGCGATGCGGATCGCTTGGAACGTCCGTTTCGCCGGATGGCCGCCTTTGCGTCGCGCCGGTGCCGGAATTGCGTCTTTAATCAATTCGACGAGTTCGAACGTCGTCTCAATCGGCTTGACGGCACGGGCTTGTTCGATTTTACGCGCAATCTGTTTCGAGAACTTCTCTTCCCCGTATGTAAAGAAAATGCGGGCGAGGTCCCCGAACGGCCATTCGTTGACGACGTGATACGCCGAAAAATCTCGTGACCGGTCCATTCGCATATCGAGCGGAGCGTCAAAATTATAGCTAAAGCCGCGTTCTGCCTCATCTAACTGTGGTGAAGAGACACCGAGGTCAAATAATACTCCATCGACTTGTGTCACACCTCGTGCCGCTAACTCGTCTTTCAGATGGACGAAGTTGCTCTTTATAAACGTAACCCGGTCCTCATATGGAGCCAAACGCTCAGCGGCGTGCGTGAGTGCGACGTCGTCCTGGTCGAAGGCGTAAAGATGGCCCGTCGTCAGGCGTTTCACAATCTCTTCGCTATGACCGGCTCCCCCTAACGTACAATCGACGTAAATTCCGTCCGGTTTGATGTTCAGTCCATCAACAGACTCCATTTTTAAAACCGTTTCATGCTCAAACATACAAAAACCCTCTCAACCTACATTTTTCAACTAGTTTATTACATTTACTTTATCATAAAAATGTCAAGCTACGCATTGGTTTTTAGCGAAAATAGGAAACAAAAAGGTAACAAACAAAAAATGGTTCTCCAAACAAGTGGAGAACCTCGATCATTTACGATTTCACAATCAGATTTTGACTAAACAACGCTCCCATTCCGCCTGTTCATAGGCGGCGCGTAACCGAACGAATAAATCGTCTCCGTGACGATTCATCAGTGGGACCATCGACCAGATCCGCTCTTGCGGTGCGTCCATCGGCAGCAAGCGTGTCGACAGATGGATCCGGCGTCGATTCAAACGATACTGCTCGCGCTTCGCCTCGGCCCGCATCTCGTCAGCGAGACGGTCAAGGATATGCCGCGCGTTCGTCTCAAAGCGATGCCCGCGCTTTCCTGCCTCATGCCCGATTGCTTCAGACAGCGTGCGGTAGGCATACAGACTTTGGTCAAACGACTCATCATCGAACGAATGGTCCGGGAGCGGATTCGTCAAGTAATCGACGAGCGTGGTGCCTTCTTGAGCGAGTTTTTTCTCGTCGTTCGTCGACATGACGACAGCGCCAAGTCTCGGGATCAACAACGGCATCTTCCAACCGAATACATGAAACAACGGACGAAGTTGGAGCCAATAGGCGATTTCACCCGGACCGGCGACGTATGCGAGCGTCGGGAACAAGTAATCTTGCATGAGCGGCCGGGAGACGACGTTATTCGAGAACCGTTCGGGATGCTCATCAATTTCTTGTAACAGTTCCGCCTCCGTGAAGCGGTGACCGCGTTTCGTCGTGAAGACATCTCGTTCTTTCGTCAACAATTCACGCGTCCCGTCATGATAAAACACGTGGGCCGCATCGCGGTTCAGTTCTACGGTCGGCATGCCGTCCTCGAATGAGTCGCGGAACACTTCGTGCAAGCGGTCGTGTTGCACGATCAACTGTTTGAACGCCTCACGTTCGAGCCGGCGTACGTCAGGCTGATGCGGGTCGAACAGGAGAAAATCGTTCCCGACGAAACGCCGCATCATCTTCCCAAAAAATTGTGCGAACGAGTGACTCGCTTGGAGTAAGACGACAAGCTCATGATAAAGCGTCGCCGTATGGACAGTCTCTGTCTCCGACACGAACAGACGTTGCAACATTTGGACGAGTTCGATTTTGAGACGGTCAAATTCGAGTTCTCCGACCGATGCTTTCCCTGCGAGCGGAACGGTCGACAACGCTTCTTTCCGCAGTTGCCGTGACAACGGCTGGGGGGCGTACACATGGTTGATCTCGGCGAAGTCATGATCCTCGGTCGCCATCCAAAAAATCGGGATGACCGGCTTACCGAGCACGGCCTCCGCCTGTTTCGCTCGTTTGAGCACGGTTAACAGCTTATACACCGCAAACAACGGGCCCCCGAAGACGCCGACTTGCTGTCCGGTCACAATCGTGAACGCCTCGCCTTTCGCGAGCGCGTCGAGTTTTGAGTCAAGCACGTCCGAGAGCGGACCGTGAACCGTCTGTTGCGCCCGAAGAATCCCTGCTAACGATTCCAGATGCGGGTATGAGCGTCCTTCAAGCTCGCTCGCTCGAGCTTCGAGCTCGTCCATTCCTTTATAGTCCAGCCACTTCGTATATCCCGCTTCGATTTGGATCATCGGGGAAGATGGACTGTACATGGCGTCTAGCGACTCTATCCTCACGTATAACGACTTCCTTTCAAACGGTCAATGAATCATTTCTTTTGCGACACCGAGCGTGAACAACACGGCGTGTAACGGGACGAGTAGTAAAAATAACAATCGCCAGCCGTGTACGAACATTTTTGTATATAAGACTTCTTCGTGTCGGACTCGCTGCCAAATCGCATTTGCCGGAAAAATAGCGCAGCAGATGGCTAAGAGCAACCAAAAGACGTCGTCCCCGACGAGTGTCTCTAATAGGACCGCACACGCATAAAACCAGAGGAACACTCCGGCATCGCAGACAAGTTTAAACGTATTGACCGATTTCGGCATAATTTTTCTAAATATCATATACACCATAAACCATATGACAAGCGGAAATGAAACGATATACACTAACACGATGCGCTCGCTCCTATTATCAATTTTTGCATGAGTGGGATGACCGTCAGTTTTCGGCCTCTGTCCTCGGCCCGTTTCAAGAGCGGGGTCAAGATGGCATCGACCTCGGTCATACGTCCGGCCTCGATGTCTCGAAGCATCGAAGAGCGGTTTTGAGCTGTCTTCTCGATGATCGTCTCAATATATGTATAAGGCACGAACTGATCGAACAGCGGTGTCAGCTCCTCATAGATCGCTTGCGCGACTTCGCGGCAAGGCGGTTCGGCGACGGCTCCGTTCGGGACGCGACAAAGTGCGGTGATCGGATTGATGATCGCGTTCGCAAACAACTTTTCAACGACGACTTGTTCGATATCCGCTTCCCACACGACTTGGAGCGGCGAGGCGATGAACGTGAGCGGCTGTAGAGCATGCAAGCTCCCGATCCGAACTCGGCCGAGACCGCTATGGTTAATTCGATTTTCGTCTCGCGTCACCCCGTGCTCGATGACGCCTAAGTGGAATCCTCGTTCCCGAGCGTACTCGAGATGGGCAATTCCGTTCGAGCAGATGAACACAGGGACGTCCCCGGTAAGCCGTTCTGTCGCCGCGCGCACTTGGTGCGCTTTCGTCGTCACGAAAAAAACGTCCGCTTCCGTCTCGTTGAGTGTATGTACCGGTTTGAGCGGGACAGCGACGGTCCCCTGCGTCATACCGGCTCGTTCGATCATGACGTCTCTCGTTTCTTCGCCTCGACCGTATAAGGTGACGCTATAGTCTTTCGCGAGTAACGACGCCATCAACATCCCGACAGCCCCGTTCCCGATAATCCCAATTCGTTTGATCGGCTTCATTCGCTATCCCTCCACAATCAGTGTGCACAAAGAATTTTACCACAATCTGTTTCCAGGACCACACAATTAAAAAAAGAAGCGATCTCCAAGGAGACCGCTTCTTTTCGCATTATTTGCTTGTTACTTCTTTACCGTTGTAATGTCCGCAAGATTTGCAAACACGGTGTGAAAGTTTCATGTCGCCACAGTTCGGGCACTCGTTCATACCAGGTACGTTAAGTTTGAAGTGAGTACGACGAAGACGTTTGCGAGTTTTCGACGTTCTACGGAATGGTACTGCCATCGTTGTCCACCTCCTTGAAAAGTTAGCCGTTCTCGTCCTCTTTTTTAGAGAACAAGTCAGCAAGGCCCGCGAGGCGCGGGTCGATTTTTGGTTGGTCGTCCGGCTGTTCGTCAATGAGAGACCAGCCTTCCCCTTCAACCTGAGTTTTGTCTGTTTCGTTCCCGAAAATTTGAATCGGGACTTCTAACATGATGAGCTCTTTTACGATCGGTCGCAGATCAATCGTATTTCCTTCTGGCAAATTGACATCATCGAATTGCTCCGTATAACGCCCATTCTCCAAAAAGAAAGGCTCGAGCGATTCAATATCAAATTCAAAGACGACATCCTCTAACGTACGCGCATCTGGCAACGTCAGGTCCCCTTGAACCTTCAAATTGAATGTAACTTGATTAGATGTGAACGACGCATCCCCGTGCACATGCACCGGGCGAATCGAACGGATATCCGGATGGAGCTGAGTAAGCTCTTCGAGTTCAACCATCTCATCGATGGAAAAACTGTCATCCTGGTTTCGTAGCTTAAGTAGCTGTGCAATAGACCACTTCATCCGAATCACCTCAATTGCAACAATATGAATTATAGATAGGCCAACTTGTTTTGTCAATGTTTTTTCTTTACACTAAAATCAGTTGGCGACGGCGCTTTGCCAAAGCGTACTTACCTATCTTACACCAATCCAATCGACAATGCAAAGGAGTAAATTTATGAAAAAGACGGCCATCATCGCGGAGTACAATCCGTTCCATAACGGACATCTCTATCAGGCAAAAACAGCTCGAATCGAAACGGACGCCGACGCCATGATCGCCATCATGAGTGCCCAGTTCACACAGCGCGGTGAACCGGCTGCTTTTGACAAGTGGAGCCGGGCTGCGGCGGCAGTCAAAACAGGGGCGATCGACCTTGTGATCGAACTGCCGACTTGTTACGGCGTCCAACGCGCCGACCGGTTCGCGAGCTCGGCTGTCGCCATTGCGGAACAAATCGGATGCCAGACGCTCTCTTTCGGCAGTGAGAGCGGCGATGCCGATGCGATCCTGCGCGCGGCACACGCTGGCATCGAAGCGACACCCGCCTATCATGACGCGCTCCAACACGCCTTAAAAGCAGGCAAGTCATCCGCCAAAGCATCGAGCGAGGCGTTTGCGGCACTTTATCCAACTTTTGACTTGACGCTTCCAAACAACATTCTCGCCTATCATTATGCGAAAGCCGCTCGCACCATCTCACTCCATACCGTAAAGCGTCTTGGGGCCGGCTACCACGATACAGGCGTCTCGGACGTCATGTCGGCAACGGGCGTCCGGGCCCACTATCTCGAGACCGGGAGTGTCCGGGCTGTCCCAGAAGCGACACGGGCGTTATTCCAGCAGACGTCGATGGCCCACTGGTCGCTCTATTGGCCTGTCTTGCAATTCAAGTTACGGACGATCCCGAAGTCAGAACTCGAACAACTCGTCGGCATTGACGCTTCGTTGTCCCCTCGCTTGATCGAAGCAGGTCTCGCACCGACGTTCGAACAAGCTATGAGCGGTCTGTTGACGCGACGCTATACACGTACGGCCATCCAGCGCGCTCTCGTCTCGGTCCTCATCCATTGGAAACGTGACGAACTTCCGGAACGATTTGACGAAGTCCCATACGTCCGTCCGCTCGCATTCAATGCGATTGGCCGTAGCGTCTTAAAAGACATAAAAAAAATGGTACCGCTCGTCAGCAAGTACCAGTCTGATTTAGCGTTCGAAGCTCGTGTGACCGAGGCGTACCGGTTACCTCTCGGCAACCGGTCACTGCTCGAGCATATGCAAACCCCTCAATTCATCGACTCCAAATAATCGATGGCGTCCTCGACCGTTTCAACCGGAACGACTGCAATATCGCTCTCGAGCCGGTCGAGTGATTCCAGCGCTTCATCATAATTCGAACCGGCCGGCACGAAGAACACCGAGGCACCGGCTCGGTCAGCCGCGACGATTTTTTGCCACGCCCCACCGATCGGACCGACGTTTCCTTCTTCATCGACCGTGCCAGTACCGGCAATCGTCTCACCGCCCGCCAAGTCACCCGGCGTCAACTGATCATAAATCTCTAGCGTGAACATGAGACCGGCCGAGGGGCCCCCAACGTTCGTCAGTTCAAACGTGACGTCCGGTTCTGTGCGCACATCTTGCACCGGCAGCGGCTCATAAATTCCGAGACCGACACGGTCCCCGCTCCGGTCGAGCGGTTGAACGAGTGTCTTCACGACACGTTCCCGTCCATCCCGTTCGAGCGTGATCGTCACTTCATCCCCCGTCTCGAACGCCGAGACGCGGTTGATGAAATCAAGACGTGACGCGAACGATTGGCCGTCAAGCGCTGTAATGACGTCACCTGGTTTAAGGACGTTCGCCGCGAGCGACCCGGTGATTGGAGCCGAGACGTACATGCCGTCAAACGTGACGGTCACGTCCTCTTCGGCTAGACCGTACGCGTATTGAATGGCCGCTTGCTGCGACGATGACATGAGCAGCTGCTGTCTTCGCTCGTAATCGTCTTCCCCTTCGCCGTCATACAAATAGCGACTAGACGGACTCGCTTCCGTGAACGGCGTGAACCAGCTCCCGACGAGCCAAAGCGGTGTCGCCCGTCGTTGCGAGATCGTGACCATCATCAGTTCACCCGCATCTTTCGTCCCGTCTTCAACCGTCATAAAGCTTTCGATGGTCGTCGCTTCGCCCGGATACGTGATGTAATAAGGTAACGGGGCAAACAAAAAGATGAGCACGGCGACGAGGATACCGAAGCCGATCTTCAGCGACTTCATTGCTGTTGACTCACTTCATATTTTTTCCGAAGTGCCTGTTCGACTTGTTCGGGAACGAGTTCAGCGACCGAGGCGCCGTATTTGGCGACTTCTTTCACGATCGACGAGCTGAGGAACGAGTATTTGCTGTTCGTCATCATAAACAGCGTCTCGACGTCCTCGTTTAACTTCTTGTTGATCGAAGCGATCTGAAGTTCGTATTCGAAGTCAGAGACGGCCCGAAGACCGCGGACGATCGTCGCTGCTTCTCGTTTAGCGGCATACTCGACGAGCAGCCCGCCAAACGCGTCCGCTGACACGTTCGGTAAATGCGATGTCACTTCCCGAATGAGCGTGAGCCGCTCTTCGACGTTGAATAACGGTGCCTTGCTCGAGTTTTCGAGCACCGCGACGATCACTTCATCAAAGATGGCTGCCGCCCGCTCAATAATATCTAAATGTCCGTTCGTAATCGGGTCAAAGCTCCCCGGGCAAATCGCGATCCGTTTCATATGTTCACTCCTCGGTCGTTGCGTACTCGTAAAGGCTGATCGTAATGACAGACGAGTAGCGTTGAACCTTAATTTTTTCGAGCAGACCGACCCGATCCGGCAACGTCGTCTCGCTGCCATGTTCGCAGACGACGACGCCGTTGTCTGTCAACAGTCGGTTCGATTCAATGAGTTGTAAAAACGATTCATGTTCTTCCTCATGGTACGGCGGGTCCATGAAAATGAGTTTAAACGACCGCCCCGTCTCGGCGAGTTGGTCGAGGACGGCCCGCGCGTCTTGTCTTTGAATCGTCGCTTGTGCCTCGTAACGCGTCGCCCGTAGATTGTCCTGTATCGTTTGAATCGCCTTCCCATGACGATCGACGAAGACGGCACGGTCGCACCCCCGTGATAACGCCTCGATCCCGAGACCGCCACTCCCCGCGTAAAGGTCGAGGGCATCCCCCCCGGCGAAGTAAGGGCCGATGATATTAAACAATGATTCTTTTACTTTATCTGCCGTCGGTCGTGTCGTCGACCCTGGGACCGCCTTTAGGCGCGTCCCTTTTCGTTCTCCTGAAATGACTCGCATCGTTGATCCTCCATTAGAAAAGATGAAGGCGTCACCACCTTCATCTCGCCCGTTTATTTCTGCTTTGGCTCGTACGTCTCGGCAATGAAAGGCCGTTCGCTCCGAACGACCGCGTCGACGAATGGCAAGGCACTGATTTTCTCGATGATCGTCTCATGGTCTTCTAAGTCCGTATATAAAAAGGCGTACTTCTCACGCTTCGAGACGTAATATAAGTTTGCGTAGCGACGCAGCGCTTTCACTTGTTTGAGCGACTGCACGTAAACGACGAGTCCGATTCGACCTTTTAACTCGAATGATTCAGCCAGCACATCCACAACTTCCGCCTCCTCCGCCACAGCTTCCGCCACCGGAACAGCCACCCTCATCGAAGAACGGGTTGCCGGTAGGCACTTTGATTTTTGGAGATACCGAGAACGCCAACAGCTCACTCACTTCTCCGAGTAACTTATCCAAGTTACGTTCCGCCTTTTTGAAGGCGGCCACTTCCGGTTGCACGTCGAGACGACGCTTCACGAGATGCATCTCTTTTTTAATACGATCGTGATCCGGGTGATGTTTCCCGAACCGTTGCACGTACTCATAATCTTCTTTCATTCGTAAAAATTCCCGTTCGACTTCCTGGGCTTCTTTCGAGCGAGCGCGAGCTTGTTTTGTCGCGATATATGTTTGGAACGATTCGCTCGTCTCGATCAAGGCAGTCAATGCTTCTGTTTGATCGAGCAAATCAATCGTCTGTTCAGTAATAATCATGGCTTTCACCCTTTCTGACATGATTTTACCACAATTGATTCCCTCTGTGAGCAATCGGCCTTATAATTGAACGTGACGTAAATGCAGAAAGGAAGTGAACCACCGCTTCGTGCGGTGTACGATGAAAAAAGTCTCGTTTAACATGATTCGTTCGGCCGGTATGAAAACCGACTATGCGAAACCAGAATATTATTATGATCAGCTCGATAAAGTCCGGGCGGCCGATCTCATCCTCTTCCCGGAGTACTGGATGGTCAACTCGATCATTTACGGATTGAACAAACCGATCTTCCCGTCTCCGGCGACGTACCACCTCGGGCACGATAAAATCGAGATGACACGCGCTTTCACAGCGACGTTCCCGCATCGCATCCCGAAGACGTTAATTTACGGGAAGAACCCGTACACGATCGAACGCGTCCTTGAAGAGTTCGAATACCCGTTCGTCGCCAAGACCGCCAAGTCCTCGATGGGTCAAGGCGTCTGGCTCATTAAAAATGAACAAGAATGGCTCGAATACGTCGACAAACACGAGACGTTTTACGTCCAACAGTTCATCCCGAACGACCGTGACCTGCGCATCATCGTCATCGGCGAAGAAGTCGTCGGTTCTTATTGGCGCGTCAGTGAGGCCTTTTTAAACAACGTCGCCCAAGGTGCCCACTTCTCGTATGACGATATCCCAGGTCACGTCGTGGAAGAAGTGCTCTCGATCGCGAAGACGCTTCACATCAATCACGCCGCGTTCGACGTCATCGTCTCAGGGGATAATTTTTACATCTTGGAATTCAACGTCTTCTTCGGTTCAGAAGGATTGATGCCGCTCGGCGTGAGACTTATCGACAAGATTGCGGCGTATCTCGAAACAATGTCTTGACCGTTCATCTTTTTTTCACAATTTGAACACACGTTATTCCAAGAACGTTTTCGAATATGATATGATGACATATGAGGTTTATTAGGGAAAAGGGGGATTATGATGAAATTTGAGCAGTTCCACATCGAGGGAAAAGAGATCCGCTTCGGTTTGCTCGAGACGATCATGGATCATCATCATTTCATCCGTGAAGGCGCTTGGGACTATGAGCGTGCGACGTATGATATGAAGTACGAGAAGCAATCGACGGGCGAGACGTTTTACCTGCGCTTGCCGGTTTATGCGATTGAAGGCCAAATCGAGGACCGTCATGCGGTCGTTAAAATGGTGACACCGATTCTCGGGAAACATTACTACCCGCACGGCGTCGAGTACGACGAAGAGTTCCCAGAAGAAATCGTTCGCGACTGTGAGCGTCGTCTCGCGGCTCTTGCGGAAACACTGGAAGTCAAACCCCTCTAAACGAAGGGTTTTTCTTATGGCCACTCAACAAAAAATGGAGAACCCGCTGTGGGTTCTCCATTTTTACATACGCTTAACGACTTGCAATGACGTTTAGCGTCACGTCGACTTGTCCGAGCAATAGATCGAACTGGTCGCGGACGTAACGGTACAACCGCTCTGCCTCGCTAAGCGAGACGGGTGCGATCAGTAGATAATCGTACCGCTCTTTCGAGAGCGACACGACTTTCACTTCACGCAATCCGAATTCGATCGCGCTGCACGCAATCAAATCCTCGATCGCCCGCTCTGCAATCGTCACATCTCCGTATGAATAATCGTTTCCGATGACAGCCATCGTATCGTTCATCTTCTTCACTCCTTTTCTGCAACGAGCACCAACACGTCCTCCATAATGGTTTCGATGTCGACTGGTTTTTCTCCTGTCGTCGCCATTTGCGCGACTGCACGAACATCATGGTGACGGTCGATGATATACATCGTCGTCGCGTGGGTGACAAGTCCACTATTCGCTTTCGAATAATAGAACTGAAGCTGACGGGTGATCCGGTCGATGTCGGCTTTGTCACCGGTCAACATCTTCCATCCAGTTGGCTCAGCTTGGAACGCCGCTCCGTAGTTCTCAAGTACCGGGATCGTATCGACTTCCGGGTCGACCGTGATGGCGACGAGTTCGACGTCAGTGCCGTACAAGTCGTTCGCCTTCAAGTTTTGCTCGAGTTTCATGAAGTCGCGTAGCGTGAGCGGACAAATGTCGGGACAGTTCGTATAAAAGAACGTGACGATTTTGACTTTGCCGTTATCTGAGTCGTACGGTTGGCCATCGAGCGCGTTCGTCAACGTGAACGGGGTCGGCTCTTGGATGACCGGCAAATCATCTTCTTTGAAGAAGAGGAAATACGAGGCCGCTCCGATAGCGATCAAAATGACGACCGTCAACCCGACCGTCAAGTAACTATTCCGTTTCATGCTCATCCCCCTCTCTTCGGTCATCCTCCGATGATGGCCCGGAAGACGTTCGTCGTCTCACCCGGTTCAAACGCCACATAGAGAAGAACATAGACCATCACACCTGTAATGGCTGTGAAAAACCAGACGACTGATGCTTTCGGTCCGATTTTACGATGTTTCTCGATCTTGTTTTTATAGCCAAGATAGAGTGTGATCAATCCGAGGATACCACCTGTCGTCGCCAGGATGATGTGGAAAATCATGAAAGCGAGATAGTACGGCTTCACCGAGTCCGGACCTCCAAATGCGGTATTCCCAACAAAGATCGTCCGCGAGACGTAAAGGATAAAGAACGTCGTCGCCGCGACGGCAGCTGCTGTCATGACTTTCTTATGCTTTTCAATATTGCGGCGGTCGCGCGCGATAATCGTCCAGCCGATGGCGACCAAAATCGCACTGATTACAATGAATGTCACACTAATTAAGGCAAGATAGTTCATCGATGTTTCCCCTTTGACTTAGTTCATTTTTTCTCTTTCGGTTCGTTCGGTGTGAATGACATGCCTTCGTCAAGCGCGAGCGATTTCGTCCGGCGTACCCAACCGAAGAACGTCCAGCCGAAGAAGAAACCGTACACGACTTCCTGTCCAAGCTTCATCAATACCCCGCCGAAGCGCTGGTCTTCGAGGGCGCTGTTCGTCGCACCCATCAAGGCGTTTAAGTCGAGACCGGATACGTCTCCGTTCGGCATACAGTATCCGAGCACCGTCGCGAACGTCTCAACGTCCGTATAGGCGTCATAGAGAATTCCTTGACTGAAGATGATGAACGCACAAGCAGGCGTCAATAGCACACCGTTTGCGATGATGTACACCATCCGTTTCAAATCGGACATCCCCTCTTCTTCATCCGAGAGGAACGGGGCGATTACCGGATACCACATCGTCAAACTGAAGACGACGAGAGCCCCGTGAAAGATGCGATGCACCCCGTAGTTCGTTAACACGTAATCAAAGATGAATGGCATGTGGTAAAACGTAAATAACGCGTTGAACAACACGAGCGCGATCAGCGGTTTCGTCATAAACTTAAGCGTCGGCCCGATTACTTTATAACTAAATAATTTTTCAAATACCCAATACGGCAATCCGTAAATGACGAGCGCCGGCGCTAACACGTAGACGAGCACCATCTGCAACATATGCACCGAGAAGATGATGTGCGCGAGTACGTCGACTGGACTACCAAATCCGATGTAATAGAGCACGATCGCAAACAACATGCTGAACTTTTGTAGCAACGTGGTCGACTCGTACCCTCGTTTCGCCATTCTCTCTGTGACGAACGCATAGAGGACGTACAACCCTACCATCAACAATCCGAACAACGGACTCCAAAGCGTTGTCCATTCGAACTGTTTGAGTAGCTCTGATGTATTCCAGAGCATCCCTTCACCCCTTTTCTTTCTCTCCCAAACCAATGAAACCGTTCACTTCAAGATTACTATTCCTTTATTTTTGAAGTAAAGCAAAAAGGACTGAATCATCTATGTTTCCACAGATGTTCAATCCTTTGTCACATTTTTACCAAATGAGCAAACGAAGTGCCGCGACAGTGATGATGGCTACGAAAATACCAAGCCACATCATTCCGACGATCCACGTGTTGCCACGGTTGTTCATATGCATGAAGATGTACAGCTGCAAGAACACTTGGATGATGGCGAGGATGATCAAGAAGCCACCCGCCGCCCATACCGGCATGAGCTCCGCGTAGACCGCGCCGAACGCGACAAACGTGAGCAAAATCATCATCGCGAAACTGATCAACTGAAGTTGATACTCGCGTCTCGACTCTGCCTTCACTTCAAGCTCTAACTGTTTGTGTGTTTCGTTCATTGGATTTTTTTCCATGTCAGCTCACCATCCCTAAGAGATAGACGATCGAGAAAATGAAGACCCAAACAACGTCGATGAAGTGCCAATACAAACTCGACACGTAGAACTTCGGTGCGTTGTAGACATCGATCGGACGGTTCCAGTTGCGGATCAACAGCGTCGTGATCCAAAGGAGACCGAACGTGACGTGAGCGCCGTGGAATCCGACGAGCGTATAGAACGCAGATCCGAACGCACTCGACGTGAACGTGTGACCGATACTGTAGTAGTGGATGAACTCGTAAATCTCAGCTCCTAAGAACCCTGCCCCGAGAAGAAGCGTCACGATCAACCAAAACTTCATTCGACCTGGATTGTTCGCTTTCATGTTCATCATCGCGAGCACGCTCGTGAGCGAGCTCGTGAGGAGGAGCATCGTCATCATGAAGACGAGCCCCATCTCAAAGATGTTGTACGAGCGAAGTTCCTCTGGCGCACCAGAATTTAGAAGCCCGACGTACGTTCCAAACAACGAGGCGAAGAGAACCGTCTCTCCTCCAAGGAAGAACCAGAAGGCCACATATTTATTTTTCCCTTCCAGCGTGGCTTTCTCTGGATTGGCCGGAATACCGGTCACTGGGTGTTTTTCAACTGCATGTGCCATTTATTGTTCTCCTTTCTCACGAATCGCTTTCAAATCCGCTTCGATTTGTGATTTTGGAATGTAGAATCCGTGGTCGTCGATCCATGAACGGAGGAACATCGACACGAACGTGATGAGTAAACCGATGACGATAAGTGACCAACCGACAACCGGGTTGTCCATTTGGAAAATCGCGCCAAGTCCAGCGATGAATAACCCGAGTGACATGAAGAACGGGATCAATGAGTTATTCGGCATGTGGATGTCTGACACTGGTTCAGCGACAGAAACCCGTTTGTTACCCGCCATCTTCTCGAGCCAGAACGTGTCCAACCCTTTGACGAGCGGTGTTTGTGCGAAGTTGTACTCTGGAGTCGGCACAGGAAGTGTCCACTCGAGCGTACGTCCGTCTTCCCAATGGTCCGGTTTGACGACGTCTTTCGACAAGAACGCCTTGACGACGGCGATGAGCAAGATGATCGTCGACACACCCATGAAGAAGGCACCGATCGTCGACAGCAAGTTCATCGTCTCAAACCCTTGATTCGGCAAGTAAGTGAAGACGCGGCGTGGCATCCCGAACAATCCGAGGAAATGTTGCGGGAAGAACGTCAAGTGGAACCCGATGAAGAACAACCAGAACTGCCAGTAGCCAAGCTTCTCAGAGAGCGCTTTGCCGAACATGAGCGGGAACCAGTAGAACAGTCCTGCGAAAAGACCGAAGACGACCCCACCGACGATAACGTAGTGGAAGTGGGCGACAACGAAGTAACTATCGTGGTACTGATAGTCAGCCGGTGCGACCGAGAGCATAACCCCTGTCATCCCTCCGACGAGGAACGATGGGATGAACGCCACCGAGTAAAGCATCGGAACGTTGAACTTGATCTGCCCACCCCAAAGTGTGAACAGCCAGTTGAAGATTTTGACCCCTGTCGGAACGGCGATGGCCATCGTCGCGACGGCGAAGATCGAGTTCGCGACCGGTCCGAGACCGACGGTGAACATGTGGTGAACCCAAACCATGAAGCCAAGGAACCCGATGAGCATCGTAGCGAATACCATCGTCGTGTAACCGAACAAGCGTTTACGCGCAAACGTCGGAATGATTTCCGAGAAAATACCGAATGCCGGTAAGATCAAGATGTAAACTTCTGGGTGACCGAAGATCCAGAAGAGGTGTTCCCAAATGACGACGTTACCGCCCATTGCCGGATTGAAGTAAACGGCTCCGAACAGACGCTCGAACATCAACATGAACAAGCCGACTGTAAGCGGCGGGAACGCGAAGACGATCAACGCCGAAGCGACGAACGTCGTCCACGTGAAGAGCGGCATCCGCATGAGTTTCATGCCTGGTGCCCGCATGTTCAAAATCGTGACGAGGAAGTTAATCCCGGCCATGAGTGAACCGAACCCTGAGATTTGAAGACCGAGGGCGTAGAAGTCGACCCCTGTCGCTTCCGGTTGCGTCGAGAGCGGCGCGTAAGCCGTCCAACCCGCGTTCGGTGCAGCGCCGAAGAACCAGCTAAGGTTCAACATGAGTCCACCGAAGAAGAACAACCAAAAACCGAGCGAGTTAATGAACGGGAACGCGACGTCGCGCGCCCCGATTTGAAGCGGCACGACGGCGTTCATGAAACCGAATAGCATCGGCATCGCCGCAAGGAAGATCATCGTCGTCCCGTGCATCGTGATCAACTGGTTGAACACTTCGCCGCTGACGAAATCGTTCATCGGACGAACGAGTTGCCAACGAATAAGTAACGCTTCAATTCCACCGAGAAGGAGGAAGAAGATTCCTGAGAACAAATACAAAATACCGATTTTTTTGTGGTCAACCGTCGTAACCCAATCCATGATGCCATTGTATTTACGCGGTTGCTGCATAGCAGTGGTCTGTGCCACGTGAAATCCCCCTTTTCCCGTTAGTCAATCTTCTGATCGTACAAGAAGTCAACGAGTGCATCTAACTCTTCATCACTGATTTGGCCTTCACTGAAGCCAGGCATGAGCGCGCCTTGTTTTAATGCTTGTGGATCACGAATCCATTCTTTCAACTTTTCTTCGTTGTTTTCGAGGTAACCCGCCAACCACTCGCGGTCACCGAAGTTCGTCAAGCTCGGCGCGACTTTACCGCCACCGTGGCAGCTCAAGCAGCTTTCGACGTACACTTGCTCACCTGTCGTCAAGTTTTGATTGTCGGCGACAAGGTTTTCTGTGTTCTCGTCTTGCTTCGCTTTCATGTCTTCGAGCCACTGATCGTAATCAGCTTGCTCGAGGGCGATGACTTTGAAGTCCATGAGCGCGTGCGATGGTCCGCAAAGCTCGGCACATTTACCGTAGAACGTACCTGCTTCGTTCGCATGCAACCACATCTCGTTATCTAACCCTGGGTTCGTATCCGTCTTACCAGACAAAGCCGGTACCCAGAACGAGTGAATGACGTCTTTTGATGTCAAGTTGATACCGACCCGTTTACCGACCGGGATGACAAGTTCTTGTCCTGTGACAACACCAGCGTTCGGATATTCGAACTCCCACCAGTACAGGTTGGCTGTAACGTTAATCTCTTCTTCTTTTTTCGCTTCTTTCGCTTTCGCGAGTTCGACAGTCGTTGTGATTGTCGGAACAGCGAGAATGATGAGCAAGATGATCGGAACGACTGTCCAAATCATCTCGAGCGTGCTGCTACCTTCCACTTGCTTCGGAATCGATTCATCTTTCCGACGGAATTTCATGAGCACGTACACGTAAATGACCGTTACGATGACAAGTACAAAGAGCATGATTGCCAAACTGATGAGAATGATCCGGAGCTGAATTTCAGCGCCTTCTCCCATCGGCTTCAATGCAGACAATCCCTCTACGCCGCACCCTGACAATAGCAGCGCGAACATCATCATCGGGACGATGCCAAACAGAAGCTTCTTAAATGATTTCACAACAATCCCCACTTTCTCCCAAAATGATGTGCAATGGTTTCTATATAGTGAGTGCGATTACCAAAGTGCCGTCATGACGAAGGCAGTGCCGTCAGCATGAGTGCGACAATCCACACGACTAAATAAATTAATGAATAAAAGAACATTTTGTTAGCCCACTTGATCTCATCTTCGGCTTTAAACCCTTTCAAACCGAGATATAACCAGTAGCCCCCAAGACCGGCCGCAATGATCACGTAGACCGTACCGTAATGCATAAACAAGAGCGATGCTGGAATGAGCGTCGCAATCCACCAAATGATTTGCCGCTTGGTGATCGCGAAGCCGTTTACAACGGGCAGCATCGGAATGCCTGCCGCCCGGTATTCCTCGACGCGTCGCATCGCGAGCGCGAGGAAATGTGGCGGTTGCCACAAGAACATGACGAGGAACATGAGCCAGGCGTCGATATGAAGCGCCGGGTCAATCGCGGCCCATCCGATCAGCGGTGGAACCGCTCCGGAGATACTGCCGACGACCGTGTTCAACGTATGTGTCCGTTTTAGCCACATCGTATAAATAACGACATAAAAAAATGCCCCGATTAAACCGAAGACTGCTGCTACGTACGACACGATCAATAAAAGTAATGTCCCGACCGCAAGTTGCGTAAGTCCGAGAAGTAAAATGCGCTCCCCTGAAATTTTACCGGTGACACTCGGTCGATTGTCTGTACGTCCCATCAAGTAGTCGATATCACGGTCCACGAAGTTGTTTAGGTAACAACTCCCGGAAATGACGAGTGCGCTTCCTAACATCGTTAATAAGAGCTGTGGCCAAACTTCAAACAAATAAAGCACTGGCGTGTCACTCTGGTATGTTGTTGCCACAAAGAAACCGGCGAACACTAACAAAAGGTTAGCGCGTACGATTCCCATTTTTGCCAAAGCAACATAGTCACGGAACGAGGCGGCGGATTCTGTATAGTCTACTTCTGCCACTGTTCCCGGGTTGACTTTTGTCATGCTGACCCCCCCACATAATCACGAAATACTCGTATTCTTTTCACAGAAAAAACACAATATGAACAAAGTACACCTAACTCATTACAAAGATACCATATTTCCAAAAAGAATACGTCGTTTATGCTTGTAAAATAGCGAGTTTTTTATGGCGAACGTGTGATAATTGTCACAGTAAAATTCCTGTGCTAATACTAGGATAACGATTTTGATAGCGATTGCAAGCTTTTCCGTTTCGTTTTTCCGGACTAAAGCCGTATAATAAGTATGGCGAAAAAAATAAAAACATACAAGGCACAATTCTAGTGATTTTTCTCAAAAAGCAGGTGGAAACGAATGCATAAAAAACTCGCACTATTCTCAAGCCTCGTCACCCTCGGTATGATGCTCGTCTTGATCATGGGCGGTACTGTTACGAAAACCGACTCAGGTGACGGTTGCGGGACGGACTGGCCGCTCTGTCACGGGAAACTGATCCCGACGAACCCGAGCGTCGAGACGATGATCGAATACAGTCACCGCGTCGTGTCAGGGATTGAGGGACTCCTCATCATCGCCTTGACGATTTGGACGTTCACGGTCGTCAAAAATCGATTCGATGTCAAAGTGTTCGCGTTCCTAGCGTTCATTTTCATGTTGATCCAATCGATCATCGGCGCCGGAGCCGTCATCTGGCAACAGTCGGACGCGATTCTCGCGCTCCATTTCGGGATCTCGCTCGTCTCGTTCGCGTCCCTGCTCATCCTGACGATTCTTTTATTCGAAGGTGAACGGGTACACAAAGCGGTATCCGACAAACTAAAGATTCACTTGTACGGGTTGACGATTTACACGATGGTCGTCGTCTACACAGGAGCTTACGTCAGACACCTCGGTGCGACGTACGCCTGTGTCGGTTGGCCGATCTGTGAGCAAAACGTGTGGACGTTCGAATCATACGTTCAAATGGGGCATCGCATCATGGCGGCACTCCTCGTCTTCTACACGCTCTACGTCCTCTATTTGGCCCGACGCGAAACGAACCGTCTCGTCGAACGGGGCATGTGGGCCTCACTATTCTTCATCATGCTTCAAGTCGGCACGGGTGCATGGATCGTCCTTGGCGGCCACGCCACATATGTACCGCTCTTGCACGCTTTCTTGATCACGTGCTACTTCGGGATCATCTCGTACTTGGCGTACCATGCGTATCGAAGCACCAATCGAGCGGTAGACGCAGCTCGAAAAGAAACGGTCTGACGAATCAAACTAAATCACGAATCACAAAAAGGAGCGGGCGACCGCTCCTTTTTGTATGCCTATCTGTCACTGTGCGTCCTTGAACCGCTCGAGCGCCCTTGCACGCGCCGCCTTATGATCGACGATCGGTTCGATATAACCGTCCCGATCTGACGGGTCCGGGAAATGGATCGCTTTCCTGTCAACGTCAGCCAACTCGGTTACATATTTGCGGATAAACGTCCCGTCCGCGTCGAACTTCTCCGACTGGATCGTCGGATTAAAGATCCGGAAATACGGCACGGCGTCCGTTCCGACCGAAGCGGCCCATTGCCATCCGCCGATGTTCGAGGCGGCCTCGTAGTCGATCAACTTCCGTTCGAAGTAGCGCTCGCCTTTGCGCCAGTCGATCAACAGATGTTTCGTCAAAAACGAAGCGACGATCATCCGGAGCCGGTTGTGCATCCAGCCGGTCTCGTTCAATTGACGCATCGCCGCGTCGACGATCGGATACCCGGTCTCGCCACGGCACCATTTCTCAAACTGGTCGTCATTGTCTTCCCAGTCGAGATGTTTATATTTGTCGTTGAACGGCCGGTCTTTCAGTCCCGGGAACTGGACCATGATCATATAGTAGAACTCGCGCCACAATAGCTCATCGTAATACGTGTCACGTCCTGTTGACTGCCGCGCCTCGAGGACGGCTGCTGCGACCGTACGAATCGACAACACACCGGTCCGTAAATACGGTGACAGCCGGCTCGTCCCGGCGATCGCCGGGATGTCACGGTCTTCAGCGTAACTCGTCACCCGGTGTTCCACAAAATCGCGTAACCGTTTCATAGCCGCTTCCTCTCCGAGCGCTTTCCACGAACGTTCACACCGGTCAAACTGCTGTTTCAATTCATCAGGTAGTTCATGTTGCTTCGTCGTGAGCTGTTTCAATCGAGCGACGTCGACGTCGTACGGTTGTGGCGGCGTCTCGGCGTACACCGCTTTTTTGAATGGCGTGTACACTTTATACGGAGTACCGTCTTTTTTCGTGAACGCGTTCGGGGCGAATAAATGACGGTCGAGTAAACGGATGACTAACACGTCTCCCCCCAGCGCTTCGATGACCGCATCGTCGCGTTGTTTGAACGGCTCGACATACTCAGCGTTAAAATAAAGCGCGTCGAGTCGTCCGAGCTGCTCGACAAACGCTTCCGCTGAGTCGGCAACAATGGTGCGCAGCCCGATCTCTTGATCAGCGAGCTCCTGCATGAACTGCTTCATTGTTGCGAAAAAATAATCGTGTCTCGTCTCGAACGGCTCGCAGTATTTCGGATTGAGCCAAAAGACGAACTCGATGTCATCGTCATCGGTGGCGTCTTTCAAGACCCGGTGTAACATATGATTGTCACTTAATCGAAAATCTGACCGGAACCAACATACTCGTCTCATCTTTCCCACTCCCTATCTAAAAAAGAAGCATAGCTTGGCTATGCTTCTTTTGATTATACAAATTCAATCAACAAGTCGTCACTTTGGATTGTGTCGCCTTCTTTAATATGGATCGCTTTAATCTCACCGTCTTGTGCGGCTTGGATCGTCGTCTCCATCTTCATCGCCTCAGTGACGAGAAGTTGTTCCCCACGATGGACCCGGCTTCCTGGTTCGACGAGTACTTTCAAGACCGAACCTGGCATCGAGGCCCCGACTTGTTTCGAATTCGAGCGTTCCACTTTCGGTCGGCTCGTCGTCGCCGACTTCACGTTGACGTCTTTAATCTCGATTTCACGTGGTACGCCGTTCATCTCATACGAGACGAGGCGGATCCCGTCTTCGTTCGCAGCGCTCACTTGAACGAGCTTAATGATGAGCGTCTTCCCTGTCTCGATTTCGACTTGAATCGTCTCGCCGACGTTCAATCCATAGAAGAACGTCAACGTGTCAAGCACCGAGACGTCACCGTACGTGTTCGTATGGGTCACGTAGTCCTCGAACACTTTCGGATAAAGCGCGTTCGCGAGCAGTTCAAAGTCCGTCACCGGACGTTCGAGCTTCTCAAATAACTTCGTTTGAGCCGCTTCAAAGTCGTACGGCTTGATCAGTTTACCCGGACGGACCTCGAGCGGTGTCTCACCTTTGAGAATCGCTTGTTGGACGTCTTTCGGGAACCCTCCTGGAGGTGACCCGAGCTCACCGCGCATCATCTCGACGACCGAGTCTGGGAAATCAAGTTGATTTCCTCGTTCGATGACGTCCTGTTCGCTCAAGTTATGTTGGACCATGAAGAGTGCCATGTCCCCTACGACTTTAGACGACGGGGTCACTTTGACGATATCGCCGAACAACATGTTGACGCGGGCGTACATCGACTTCACTTCACTCCAGCGGTCACCGAGACCGACCGCTTTCGCTTGTTGCTGCAAGTTCGAATACTGTCCGCCCGGCATCTCATGCTCATACACCGATGGATTCGATGCACGCATGTCACTTTCGAACGGTTCATAGTTATGACGCACGTCTTGCCAGTAGTCACTGATGACTTCGTAGTGCTTCGCATCGATCTTCGGCTGGCGTTCGTGATGGTCGAGTGCGTAAATCAAACTTCCACCTGAAGGCTGCGACGTCATACCCGACATCGAGCTCGCTGCGACGTCGACGATATCGACGCCCGCATCAGTCGCCCGTGCGTAAGTGAAGATCCCATTCCCCGAAGCGTCGTGCGTGTGCAAATGAATCGGCAAGTCGACGGCGTCTTTCAGTGCCGACACGAGCGCATACGCCGATTCAGGTTTTAAGAGGCCAGCCATATCTTTGATCGCAAGAATATGAGCCCCGCTCGCTTCGAGCTGCTTGGCGAGATCGACGTAGTACGGCAAGTGATACTTCGGACGGTTTCCGTCATACAAGTCACCGGTGTAACAGATTGCCGCTTCTGCGACTTTCCCTGTCGGCAGCGTCGCGTCGATCGCGAGTTTAATCGATTCGATGTTGTTCAAGCTGTCGAAGATACGGAAGATGTCGACGCCGGCATAAGCCGCCTCGTGGACGAACTTCTCGATGACGTTGTCGGCATAGTTTTTATACCCGACGGCGTTGGCACCGCGAAGGAGCATTTGAATCAAGACGTTCGGCATTTTCTCACGAAGGCGCATGAGACGTACCCACGGGTCTTCCGAGAGGAAACGGTAGGCGACGTCAAACGTTGCCCCGCCCCACGCCTCGACCGAGAACAGTTCTGGCATGAGTTTACTCGTCGGCTCGGCGATATTCAAGATGTCTTGCGTCCGCATCCGTGTCGCGAGGAGCGACTGGTGGGCGTCTCGCATCGTCGTATCCGTCAAGAGCAGCTCTGGTTGACGTTTGATCCAGTCAGCCAAACCGTCTGGACCGAGTTCTGTCAGGATTTGTTTCGTCCCCGGCTTCGCTTCGGCCGGAAGGTTTTGCGGAATCCGGACCGAGCGGCTGATCGGCTTATCTTTCAAGCCGACACCCGGGAATCCGTTGACGGTGACGTCCCCGATATAGTTGAGGAGTTTCGTCCCCCGGTCTTTCCGTTTCGGGAAGACGAACAGTTCGGGTGTATCATCGATGAACGACGTACTATAGTCCCCGCTAATAAAGTTTTGGTGCTTCATGACGTTGATCAAAAACGGAATGTTCGTCTTGATGCCGCGAATCCGGAACTCGTTCAAGTTACGGACCATCTTCGCTGCCGCTTGTTCGAACGTCATCCCATGCGTCGACAGCTTGACGAGGAGCGAGTCGTAGTACGGCGAGATTTCAGACCCGACATAGGCGTTCCCGCCGTCGAGACGAACCCCAAAACCGCCTGGCGAACGATACGCCATGATTTTCCCTGTGTCCGGCATGAAGTTGTTAGCCGGGTCTTCCGACGTGACACGGGATTGGATCGCATAGCCGAGCAGTTTGATATCTTCTTGCTTCGGCATGTGAATCACGTCACCGTGAAGCGACTCGCCTTGGGCGATCATGAGCTGTGTTTGGACGATATCGAACCCGGTAACCATCTCAGTGATCGTATGTTCGACTTGGATCCGTGGGTTGACCTCGATGAAGTAGAACGACTCATCCTCAGTGACGAGGAACTCGACCGTCCCTGCGTTCACATAGCCGACGTGACGCATCACTTGAACCGCCGCGTCACAGATTGCTTGACGAGACGCCTCCGACAACGTCACACACGGTGCGACTTCGACGACTTTCTGGTGACGACGTTGAACCGAGCAGTCACGCTCAAACAAATGGATGATGTTCCCGTGATCATCCCCGAGAATTTGCACCTCGATATGCTTCGGACGTTCAACTAATTTTTCTATGTACACTTCGTCTGAGCCGAACGCTTGCTTCGCCTCTGACTTGGCACGTTCAATCAAATCTTTCATCTCGGCCTCGGTCCGGATGACGCGCATACCTCGTCCGCCGCCGCCCATTGAGGCTTTGACCATGAGCGGGAAACCATGCACGTTCGCAAAGTCGAGCGCGTCTTCGTACGAAGTCAATGGACCGTTCGAGCCTGGAATGACCGGTAGCCCGGCTGCGATCGCGTTTTGACGAGCCCGAACTTTATCTCCGAACGCGTGCAGGTGCGATTCGTCCGGTCCGACGAAGATGATACCTTCTTCGCGGCAACGACGAGCTAGTTCAATGTTTTCCGATAAGAAACCGTAACCCGGGTGAATCGCGTCACTCCCCGATTGCTTCGCGATTCGAATGACGTCTTCGATGTCGAGATAGGCGTCGATCGGTTTCTTGTTGAGACCGATCAAATACGCTTCATCGGCTTTAAAACGATGTAACGATCCACTATCCTCTTGCGAATAGATGGCGACAGTACGCATTCCTAATTCTGAGGCTGCCCTAAATACACGAATGGCAATCTCTCCACGGTTGGCTACAAGCAATTTGCTAATTGATTTCAACCTAAATCCCCCCATTTTGGAAATCGTTTACATATACATCTTTACCTTACTACATGTAGTGATGCATTTTGAACGTTTTCTTCTGATTTTTCGCGAATTTCCGCGCGGCGTGTCGCCTCTCGGTGACGGTTACGCATCGAGATACTGCTGAGCACACCGAGAATTCCCATCGTCATGATCAGCGACGTGCCGCCGTAACTGACGAGTGGAAGCGTCACACCCGTACCCGGGAACCAGCCCGACATTGCCCCGATATTGATTCCGGTTTGGACCATGATTTGCGCGGCAATCCCGAACGAGACGAACATCGCAAAATGGCTGTCGGTATGGTTGGCGATATTTACTGCCCGGAACGCGATGAAAAAGAGCAACACCAAGACGACGAGGACGCCGATAAAGCCAAGTTCTTCGGCGATGATCGACATGATATAGTCCGTCTCCGGCTCCGGCAAATAGCCATACTTTTGATAACTATTCCCAAGTCCGACGCCGGTCAATCCCCCATGCACGATCGAGATGATCGACATGAGAAGTTGGTGCCCGTAGCCTTCTGGGTCCATGAATGGATTGAAGACGACGTTAATCCGACTAACTTGGTTATCTGTGAAAACAAACGTATACATAGTATAAACAAAACCAATTCCAGCAATAATCACCGGGATGATGATGCGAAGCGGGGCCCCGGCAGCTAACCACATCATGAACATAATTACCCCTAAGACGAACAATCCGCCATGGTCAGGCTGTCCATTTATGACGAAGGCATACGGGAAAAAGTAGAACAAACCCGGGATGATGAAGAAAGCCCCGATTTGGGCGCGTAGCTTTTTCCGTTCGATCGCCGCACGGCCGATTCGGCCCGGCCATCCTGTCAGTTCACGATTCCATAATTGATGGTAGTAGTTAGCGAGCAATAAAATTAACACAAACTTGGCGATCTCGATTGGTTGGATCGTGAGACCGCCGATGATGAGCCAAGCCCGGGCACCGTTCAGCGGAGGCATCGCCCAAGTGACAAACAGTAGAATGACCGAGAGCGCATACAGGCTTCGCAACACGTTCTTTTTGCGGAAGTTTTCATACCGGAACATCGTCGCGATCAAATAGACGACAATCCCGAACCCTGCATAGAACAGTTGCCGATAAAACAAGCCGCTGTTCGCGTAATCCCCACGATTCCAAACACTGGCGCTGTAAATCATGATCGAGCTGATCCCAACGAGCAAGAGCACCGCAATGAACAGTGAGAAATCAAAGTACCGAAACCGAGTTTTCATGTTTTCACTTCCTTATGTACAGCAATCCGCAACCCGTTATAAAAAAATACTCAAACAGCGCCGCCTGCACAGTTTGAGTATAAGGTTCATAATTCTGAAGCTTCCGCGAGCGCGGATAACTTTTGTTCCAATGAATCGATCAGTTGCTTGCCTTCGACATCTGAAATAAGTCCAAGCCGGACCGCAAAATCGATTTGGCGCGACAGACCGAACATATGTGTATCAAGTACCTCTTCATAAAGCGGGCACTTCGGCATTTTCAAGTTTTCTAATTGTACCTCAATCAAGCAACGGATTTTTTCAGCATCTGCTTCAAGCAAGTGAAGCGCCTGTTCCCGTTGGACTGCAGCCAAATTTGTCGCCACTACGACCCCTCCTCCGTACAATGACAGACTGTTTGTCATAACTCAACTGTACATTATATTTCATCATAATTCAATGAACAGTCTAGATTCAAAGCGTGTTTCTCGCAGTTTTCCTTTTTGCACGGAAGAGCTGTATAATATACATTGTATCGCTAGTTAAGGGGGAGTATCAATGATTTTTCCGTTAGATGGAGCGGTCCGTCACGCGCTGACGATTGACCCGACCGTATGGATTTTTGACGAACGTAAACGCAAAGTCGACGAACTCGACCAAGCCGTCGAGAATGACTCAGACGCCTACTATGCCAAAATGGGGAAGGCATGGGACGACGGATTGACACTAGGGACGCGCGTCGACCACAATAAGCCGATGTCACGGGCCGACAAAGACGCTGCGCTTCGTGACTCGTTCGCGATGCCGTTCGCACCATTTCTCCAAAACGCCGAGCCGCTCAATACGGCGACGCACGTCAGCTTTTATGGGGAGACGGTATTGACGATCCCGCTCGCCGAAGTCGGTTCGATTTATCTTCAGTTTTCACAAGATGGAAAAGTGTTGGCTGACGGACCGGTCTATGCACTCTACAACAACCAAATCATCCGTCAGGTCGACCATATCGTCGTCCGAACGGATGGCTGATGGGAAGGCGCTCGCCGTCTCAGGCTGTTGACGAACGAGGTCGCTATAAGCGATCTCGTTCGTCTTTTTTTTGGACTTTTTACTTCACAAAGTGTAACATGTGTGATATCGAAATATACTCTATGCAGAAAGGTCGTGACGCTTACGATACCTTTATGGAAAAAGAACTTGATCATCGTTTGGATCGGCAGCTTCTTGACGGCCGCCTCGATGAGCCTCGTCTTGCCGTTCCTGCCCTTATTTATCGAAGAGCTCGGCGTGACCAACCCTGACCACGTCGTCACCTGGTCCGCCGTCGCTTTCGGCGCCACTTTCCTCGTGGCCGCCATTGTCTCCCCGCTTTGGGGCCGACTCGCTGACCAGAAAGGGCGCAAGCTCATGTTGATTCGGGCGAGCCTCGGAATGGCCGTCGTCATGTTCTTGATCGGCTTCGTGCAAGACGTTTATCAACTCGTCGGTTTACGACTCATCATGGGTGCCGTCTCGGGATTCATCTCGGCCGGCATCACTCTCGTCATCTCACAGACACCAAAAGAGAAAAGCGGCTGGGCGCTCGGCACGTTGTCGACCGGTGGTATCACCGGCGGACTCCTCGGTCCATTGATCGGCGGACTGCTCGCAGACTGGATTGGGCTTCGACCCGTTTTTCTCTTTACCGGTAGCGCACTCTTCGTCACGTTTTTAATCACACTCCTGTTCGTGAAAGAAGATTTCGTCCCGGTGGCGCGCGAGCGACTTGATTCGACAAAGTCGATCATCGCCTCGCTCCGTCATCCCCAACTCATCTTCAGCTTGTTTTTGACGACGTTTTTAATTCAGTTTTCAACGCAGTCAATCGGGCCACTGTTGACACTGTACGTCCGTGAACTGAATCCGTACACGACTTCCCTCGCGTTCATCGCGGGAATCGTCGCTTCAGCGCCGGGGGTGGCCGCCCTCCTGTCCGCACAACATCTCGGACGGCTGTCAGACCGCCACGGGCCGGAACGGATTTTGTTTTGGGCGCTCATCATTTATACCGCGTTCTTGATTCCTCAGGCGTTCGTGACGTCGACGACACAGCTCGTCATGTTGCGCTTCGGCCTTGGTTTCGCGACCGCGGCACTCATGCCGTCTGTGCAGTCACTGCTAAGGAAACATACACCGAGTCACGCGACCGGACGCATTTTTTCTTACAATCAGTCGGCCCAGTTCATGGGCAACCTGCTCGGACCGTTGTTCGGATCCCAAATCGTCG
The DNA here is from genome assembly GCF_001766415.1 of Exiguobacterium aurantiacum. Lineage (GTDB taxonomy): Bacteria > Bacillota > Bacilli > Exiguobacteriales > Exiguobacteriaceae > Exiguobacterium > Exiguobacterium aurantiacum_A. The sequence goes on from NZ_MKXO01000001.1 coordinate 790,528, forward strand.
CCCACTTCGGATTCTCTGCGCTCTTCATCGTGACCGGTTTGATCATGTTGACGAACGCGTTTCTTGAGAAAGCGAACGTGCAAGTTTTGCTCCACCCAAACACAAAATAGACGTCGAGCTTACGCTCGGCGTCTCAGGCTGTTGACGAACCAGGTCGCTAATAGCGATCTGGTTCGTCTTTTTTATGTCCGAAGACCTCGAAGTGAACTGCGCGATATAAATCGGGCTTTTTCTTTCGACTGTCGGGGCCTCAGAAAAAGACAAATGGTCGCCAGATGGCGACCGTTTGCGTTGCTCGTCCGATGGCGCCCCGACTCTTGCAGGACAGCAATCCGACGGAGACCCAGCAGCGACGCAAGTCGCGATGCAGCTCCGGGATTGCCTGCAGTAAGCGTGGGCGCCGGAAGACGAGCAATATTGTTCATGTTGGTCAACAAGCTGAGACGTCGAGCGTACGCTCAGCGTCTATTTCTATAGCAAATCGGCCGCCAACCGGGCGAGCGACGAGCGTTCGCCTTTGATGAGTTGGACGTGACCGAATACGTTTTGCCCTTTGAACCGCTCGACGGCGTACGAGAGCCCGTTCGAATATTCATCTAAATACGGATGATCGATCTGATACGGATCGCCGACGAGAACAATCTTCGAATTCTCCCCGACCCGGGTCAAAATCGTCTTGATCTCGTGCTTCGTCAAGTTCTGCGCTTCATCGATGATGATGAACTGATCCGGCATACTTCGACCCCGAATATATGTGAGCGCCTCGAGCTGAATCGATTTGATGCCGGCGAGGATATTTCCGAGCTCGTCTTTCGAGTTGGCATTAAACAAGAATTCAAGATTGTCATAGATCGGCTGCATCCACGGACGAAGCTTATCTTCCATCTCACCCGGCAAGTATCCGATGTCGTTGCCCATCGGCACGACCGGACGCGCCACGACGAGCTTGTTAAAGCGACGTTCGTCCTCGACGAGGGCAAGTCCCGCCGCGAGAGCGAGGAGCGTCTTCCCGGTCCCGGCTTTCCCGAGGAGCGTCACGAACGGAATATCGTCGCGAAGCAGTAAATCGAGCGCCATTCGTTGTTGGACGTTCCGCGGATGAATGCCCCAGACGTGCTCGGCGTCGAGCGATAACGGTCGAACGATCGGTTGTAACGGATCGACGACCGCGAGTGCGCTCGCTTTCGAAACGTTACTCTTTAAGATGACAAATGAGTTCGGGTACAGTTGGTTTTTTGAAAAAGCCGACGTCGGTAGCTGGCGAACTTGATAGAATTCATCAATTATCGCCTGATCGACCTCAATCTCGCGATAGCCGGCGTACAAATTCGTCGTGTCGACGATATGGTCTGTCAAATAATCTTCGGCTTCGATGCCGATCGCATCCGCTTTGACACGGACCAGTATATCTTTTGAGACGACCACGACTTTCCGGTTGTGATCATGCTCATACTGTTTCATCAAACCGAGTGCGACCGTCAAAATCCGGTTGTCATTCGTCATGACGTCGAACGGGAAGTCGACTGTATGTTCATGACCGATCTCAACGAAGAGATGGCCGCCATTCTCGAGCGGCACCCCGTCATGAAGTTTGCCGGTCGATCGGAGCTGGTCAAGCACACGCGCCGTTTCTCGGGCGTTACGGCCAAGCTCGTCCATGTTTCGTTTTTTTCCATCGAGTTCTTCTAGGACGATGGCCGGGATGACGACGTCATGCTCATCGAATTGAAAGAGTGAGAGTGGGTCGTGTAGAAGTACGTTCGTATCGAGCACATACGTTTTTTTCATAAGCTTTGCCGCCCCTCGAAAATTGTTGGTGATCAAGAGTTCAAGCTTTCCTTCACTTCTCGGTCCAATTTTTCCGCTGCTTCGATATCGTACGTCTTGACGATGTCCGGTTGCCCGAACGTCGCCCCGTAAAAGGAGATGTTGCGGACTTCTTCGACCGAACCTTTAAAAAAACGCAGGTGCAGTCCCGGTTTTACAGCCGGTTCAAATTCATGGACGTGCGAGAGCGTCACACTGTAAGCGAGACCGTCCTCTAAAAAGATGAGCCCCGCCGTCTTTTCGCTTGTCAAAAGCGTGATGAGATGCGAGTTTTTTGTCAGGGCAAATCGGACTGTCTGTTGATCGGTCGCCTGCACCCAACTGATGGCGTGGGTGATCGGCCACCGCTTCGCTTCATCAAACGCGACGAGAAACGTCAACGGCATCTCGTTTAACGTTTCTTGTTGCGCCCGGGAAAGTTCGAACGTTGCTTTACTCGCCATGCACTCCCCTCCTTCTTAAACGGGTATATGAAATGGATTCGCCCTTAATGACTTCTTTCCCTGCTTTTCTATCTGGAAATCATGCTATAATCAACGAAGAGGAAGGTGAGACCATGCGCGTAAAGTGCTCTCTTTGTGATAAAGTCGATACGATTGATTCGTGGTCGTTCGAAGCGAAACGACTTCGCAATAAACCTGCTAAAACGTACATGTGCCAAGAATGTCATGCACGCATTACGGAACGAACGGCTGAGCGTGCGGCAACAGGCCAATTCCACCTATATCCATCGTTTCGCCAAAAGCGAAGATGGTAACAAAAATGGACGTCCCTTTAACGGGACGTCCATTTTTTAGGTTGGTTCATTGACTTGGTCTTGACGGCGGTTCCACCAGAGCCGGCCCCGATAAATGGCTAGGACGACCGCCATGACGAGCAATACTTCCGGGATTGGCCACGTGAAGAAGACGAGCGCCATCGTCCCCGCTCCGAGCGCGAGAATGATGTAGACGATGAGCGCCTTCCACCACGCGAGTTGTTTGGCAAAACCTAATTTAAAGACGAGCAACGTCAATAAGATGACCGTGATGATCAAGGCGTTAAAGCCGACCGAAAAGTCGTTCGCGTCACTGCCGACACCTAATAGCGAGGCGATCCACGGAACGTCGATTTGGGTAATATCCATCGTTTGAGAAGCTTTCAAGGCAAATAATCCCCCTTTGTTTCCTACACGTCTATTCTACACGAATCAAAATAAAAGGGAACGCCTCGGCGCTCCCTTTTCTACTTATTCTTTACCAAGTTTACGACGCTTGTCAGCTTTTTCACGTTCGTTCTTGTTCAAGACCTTTTTACGGAGTCGAATCGAGAGCGGTGTGATTTCGCAGTACTCGTCATCGTTCAAGAACGTAAGCGACTCTTCAAGCGAGAAGACGCGCGGACGTTTCAAGACTTGTGTCGAGTCTTTCGATGATGCACGCATGTTCGTCAACTGTTTCCCTTTGACGGCGTTGATCGCGAGATCGACGTCACGGTTACATTCACCGATGATCATACCTTCGTATACATCTGTACCTGGTTCGATGAAGATCGTCCCACGGTCTTCGAGTGCACCGATTGAGTAAGCCGTTGACTTACCAGCTTCGATACAAACCATGACACCGCTACGGCGACCGCCGATATCAGCAGGAATGAACGGACGATACTCTTCGAACGTATGGTTCAAGATTCCGTATCCGCGTGTCGCCGACAAGAACTCGTTACGATATCCGATGAGACCACGTGAAGGAACGATAAATTCCATACGAGTTTGACCGTTATCGTTCGTGTTCATGTTCGCGAGTTCACCTTTACGGAGACCGATCGATTCCATGACTGAACCTGTGTACTCTTCCGGTACGTCGATGATGACGCGCTCGAAAGGCTCAATTTTCGTACCGTCTTCAGCTGTACGGATGATAACTTGTGGTTTCGAAACTTGGATCTCGTACCCTTCGCGACGCATGTTCTCGATCAAGATACCGAGGTGAAGTTCACCGCGTCCTGATACGACCCATTGGTCAGGCGAGTCTGTGTTTTCGACACGGAGCGAAACGTCCGTCTCAAGTTGTTTCATCAAACGCTCTTCGATTTTACGTGCTGTCACGAAATCGCCTTCGCGTCCTGCAAATGGAGAGTTGTTCGTCATGAAACGCATTTGAAGCGTTGGCTCATCGATGCGAAGAAGCGTAAGCGGCTCTTCTTTACCGACCGGTGTGACCGTTTCACCGACGTTGATGTCTTCCATCCCGGCGATGGCGATCAAGTCACCAGCTTTAGCTTCTTCGATTTCAACACGTTTGAGTCCGAAGTAACCGAATAGCTTCGTGACGCGAAGTTGTTTGATCGATCCGTCCGTTTTGCAAAGTGAGACTTGGTCTCCGACTTTGATTTTCCCACGGAAGACGCGACCGACTCCGATACGACCGAGGTAGTTATCATAGTCGAGCATCGTGACTTGGAACTGAAGCGGCTCATCCGAGTTGTCGATTGGTGCCGGTGTGTTCTCAAGAATCGTATCGAGTACGTGCGTGATTGTATCTTCTTGCTTCTCAGGATCAGGATCGAACGAACTTGAACCGCTGACTGCAGACGTATAGACGACAGGGAATTCAAGTTGATCTTCATCTGCTCCGAGATCGATCAATAAGTCTACGACTTCATCGACGACGTCGAGCGGACGGACCATCGCTTTGTCGATTTTGTTGACGACAACGATCGGGCGAAGTCCTTGGTCAAGTGCTTTCTTCAATACGAAGCGTGTTTGTGGCATACAGCCTTCACGTGCATCGACAACAAGAATAACGCCGTCAACCATACGCATGATCCGCTCAACTTCACCACCGAAGTCGGCGTGTCCTGGCGTATCTACGATGTTGATGCGAGTATCTTTATAATCGATTGCCGTGTTTTTAGCGAGGATTGTGATCCCGCGCTCACGTTCGATATCGTTCGAGTCCATGGCGCGCTCTGCTACCATTTCGTTTGTCCGGAAAGTACCAGACTGTTTCAATAGTTCATCGACTAACGTTGTTTTACCATGGTCAACGTGGGCGATGATGGCTACGTTACGGAGGTTAGTTCTTAAATTCATGTAGTTATTCCTCTCTTATTTGAAAAGTTTCAACTTTGTATTCAACTTAAAGAGTATAGCACAGGTGCTACCACCTTTGTCACGTTATATAGTCTGTTACCGTTTCCAATTGCGCTGATTTTGCTTACAATGAGATAGAGCCAAGAAAAAAAGGGGGAATTTCGATGCAACTCATGTTCGTCTTGATCGCAATCGCCGTCGTCGCCGGTTTTGTCGGTATCGGCATCGGTGTCGCCGAAGCGAGTACCGCCATCATCGTTGGCAGTCTCGCGTTGAGCGCGGTCGCTACATTCTTCGGCATCAACTTGCGCCGCCGTGTCCTAGCAGACCGACGCCCATAACGAACAGGCCCAAGGCGAGCGCCTTGGGCCTTGTTTTATAATTCTCGCGTCAAGCAGATGCGGTCTCGCAACACGAGTCCATCTTCTTCGATCGCCTCGTAGCCATGGTTCGGAAAATAATCGCGTTCGACCGAAGCAAAACGGAATCCGGCTTGTTGATAGAAGCGCAACTGGACGATGCTTGAGTTGCCCGTGCAGACGAGCAGTTCGCTCGCACTTCCGCTAGCCGCCCGACGGATGGCGTCTTGGAGCATCCGTTGCCCGATCGTCTGGTTTTGACGGTCCGGTTTGACAGCGATGTTGACGAGTTCGACCGATTCCGCACTGCGACGGACAAGCATATACGCCCCGACGAGTTCACCGCCGAGTAAAGCCTCAAACGTCGATCCCGTCTCATATTGCGCTTGCACCATCGCCTCGTTCGGATTCGCCAAGACGAGCAAATCGCGCACGCGATCGTACGTTTTGTTCGGTTCAATCACAAGGTCTGGCCTCACTTCAGGCGCCACGTTTTTGGCGATGACGTAATGCTTGATGACGTCCTTGACGAACGTCTCGCTCCCGCCGAGGACCGATGTCTTCCCTTTATAGCTGACGGGTTCACCGTATAAGGAGACGACGCGTCCCCCGACTTCTTCGACGAGAAGTTTTCCGGCCGCGTAATCCCACGGCATATTGCGCATCGTGATATAGCCGTCGACCCGTCCGGCCGCAACCCAAGCCAGTTCGAGTGAGGCGGCCCCGTGCGCTCGTGTCCCGACAGAGTCGCGGACGATCGGTGCCAACACTTCCGGCGCAATCTGTTGGTTCGGGGTCACCCACGTCGCATTCATACTCAAAAATGCGTCACGGACGTGATGTTCATGAAGCTGCGGCAACTTCCGTCCGTTGAGCGTCGCCCCATAACCACGTCGTGCCACGAACAGCTCGTCAGCCATCACATCATAGACAAATCCATACTCGACGACCTCATCGACCATAATCGCGATCGAGATGGCGAACATCCGCTTTTGATGAATAAAATTGAGCGTCCCGTCGATCGGATCGACAAACCAAACCGTCCCTGTCAACTTGTCAGGCTGTGTCGAGATGCCTTCTTCTCCGACAATCTGATGCTCCGGATACGCCGCTCGGATGCGGTCGACGATCAGTTGTTCGACCGCTCGATCGATTTCAGTGACCAAGTCCCCTTTGCCCGTCTTCCGCTCGATCCGATAACTTTCATCAATTTGAAGGCGGATATATTCCCCTGCTTGTTTGATTAGATCAATCGCAAACCATTCCAACATATTTATCACCTCTCTATGTATTATAGCAAACAAAAACCAGTATTCGCGTGGAATACTGGTTGAATGAGCGGTTGTGGGTCAGGCTTCGAGACGCAAAAGTTCTTGGCGGTATTTCTCTAACCGATGCTTGCTAGCCTGGACAGTGGCATCGTCTTGTGACGCCATTGCATCGAAGAGTGTTGCCAATTCATAATCAATCTCTAGGCGCAGCACCGGAATCCGTTTTTCTGCGTCTTTTCTTTTGAATGCCTCAATCACTTGTTTCATGAGATGCCACACTCCTTTTGTTGGGCTACAAGTTACGGTTTAGTAAGTTGAATTGAGTATATCAGATGAGATTCAAAAAAGAAAGAGAATTGTCTGACTATTTTGAATTTTTTATCTTAGTGGATATATTCCCACTTCAACCGGTCCTAAACCTTAAATAACCGTTAGTGATATGTACCCTATTTCTTAAGGTATTAACTAAAAAAAGCAGCAACCGACAGATTCGTCGGTTCCTGCAATTCATTTGTTACAACCTGATAATCTTAGTATTTGATTTCAAGGCCGCTTGGACCGTACGATAGGTAGAGTATCCGGTCTGCTCATCGTGGACAGCGCTCAGTTGCTTTTCTTCTGATTTTGATGTCACGATTTGTTTGAACGACCGATACGTTGCTAAAAATTCTTCCCGATCGACGCCGCCTTCGTTGGCGAGTGCGACTTGATTATAGAACTCGACGACTTCGATCAGTTCTTCCGTCGTCCAGTCCGGATTGATTGGATAGTTGATTTGCATATTCTTCACCTCGACAACCATTGTATCAACAAAAAAAACTATTGCAAGTTGACTTGGAAATCTCTATAGTTTTTTTGTTGCATCGTTTTTCTGCATAGCAGACCAATCATTCACCGGGTAAAGAAACTTAGTATACGTAAACGACCGATCCCATACAAACGCTGATTTCAAGGAGGGCTTACTATTGAAAATTAAAGGGTCTACACAGCTCGACACGCCGCTATTTGAGACGTTACTCAAACACGTCAATACAAATCCGATTGCGTTCCATATTCCCGGTCATAAAGGCGGAAAAGGAATGGATCCCGAATTTCGTGACTTCATCGGCGAAAATGCTTTAAAAATCGATTTGATCAACATCGCTCCACTTGATGACTTGCATCATCCGAAAGCTTCGATTGCTGAAGCCGAGCGTCTCGCTGCTGAAGCGTTCCGTGCTGATGAGACATTTTTCTCGGTCCAAGGTACATCGAGCGCCATCATGGCAATGATCATGGGCGTCGTCGGGCCGAACGAAAAAATTATCGTCCCGCGTAACGTGCATAAATCCGTCATGTCAGCGCTCGTCTTGACCGGAGCCCATCCTGTATTCATTCATCCTGAATATGATGAGACGTACGGGATCGCCCACGGCATCACGGCAAGCGCTGTCGAGCGCGCGCTCGAGCTGCATCCTGACACGAAAGCCGTCCTCGTCATCAACCCGACGTACTTCGGTGTCGCTGGTGACCTCGAACGCATCGTCGCCGTTGCTCACGCTCAGGACGTCCCTGTACTCGTTGACGAAGCGCACGGTGTCCACTTGCCATTCCACGACGAGCTCCCTCTGTCGGCGATGCAAGCGGGCGCAGACGTCGCTGCGACGAGCGTGCATAAGCTCGGTGGCTCGATGACAGGTAGCTCGATTTTGAACGTACGCCGCGGTCTTGTCTCTCCAGAGCGGATCCACGCGATGCTCTCGATGATTACGACGACGTCGACGTCCTACCTACTTCTCGCCTCGCTCGACGCAGCCCGGCGCCAATTGGCGACAAAAGGTGAGGCCATGAACGAACGCGCCCTCACGCTCTCACGAATGGCACGCGTCGCCATCAACAACATGCCGCATTTATCGGTCTACGGCCACTCTGAGCTCCATTCTGAGTCGACGTACGCCTTAGATGAGACGAAAGTACTCGTATCGGTTCGTGAGCTTGGAATTACCGGATTTGAAATCGAGAAATATTTGCGCGAACATCACCGCATCGAAGTCGAGATGTCCGATTTGTTGAACGTCCTCTTCATCGTGACGAGTGCCGACGATGAGTCGACGATTCAAGCACTTATCGATGCGATGCACGATGTCGTATCGGTGTATAAGCAGTCTGGGAACGATTCTTTATCGATCATGCTCCCGGAGATCCCACCACTCGCGCTCAGCCCACGAGACGCGTTCTACGAAGAGACGGAAACGATTCCCCTCGAGAACGCTGTCGGACGAATTTCGGCTGAGTTCATCATGGTGTATCCACCAGGGATTCCTATCATCATTCCTGGAGAATTGATCACGGCATCGACACTCGAATACATCACGGCCAATATCGAAGCTGGTTTACCGGTTCAAGGTCTTGAAGACGAGTCGCTTCAAATGATTAAAGTCATCCAACAAACGAAAGCAATCCGCTAAACGAAAGCGAGCCGGTCAAATTGACCGGCTCGCTTTGTGTCATCAGAAGAAAAGATGCTTATGATGATCGAATTGCTTCCCCTACTACCCATTATAAGAAAACGCTTACATTTTTTCAAGAGGTGATTCTGAAGTTTTTTCATCTTTCGTCCCTTCCTCGAGACAAAGACGCAAAAATTCAGCAACATGATCGGTGTCATACAGATTGATTCCGAGCATCGGATAAAGCTGTCTCGGTTCTTCGAGCGCATGCATATCGAGAAGGGCTGACTGTCCGGTCTGCATGCAGACGACGAGTACTTTCCCCATGAACTGGTGCGTATAGACAAATCCGAAATCATAACGAGACGTCTCGGTTTCGATGCCGGTAAACCGAACGCGGCTCGTCTCGGAAACGGTATATAATAGCTCCTCATCAAACGCCATGATCATTCCCTCCTTTCTGACTTCATATGTTATTTTCCTTTATACTGAACTTGTGAAACCTAGGGAGGATGACTCATGAACATTCGAAAAGCAAGCGCGCGCGACGAAGCCGCACTATTGACGCTCATGCAAGCGCTCTGGCCCGACGCCCCGTTGATCGAGTTGACGGCCGAGCTTCGTCTCGGATTGCGTTCCGGCAAGATGCATTATTTTTTGGCGACCGACAACACGGCAGTCGGGTTTTGCCAGCTCAGTTTCAGACATGACTATGTTCCCGGCGCCGTCTCTTCTCCAACTGCGTTCTTAGAAGGGATATACGTTGACGAATCCGTACGCGGGCAGGATGTGGCGACCCGGCTCGTCGAAGCTGCCGCATCATACGCTCGGTCGAAAGGCTGTGACGAACTCGCTTCAGATACGGAGCTTGACAATGAGGGGAGCCAACGTTTTCATGCTCGAATCGGTTTCGATGAAGTCGAACGAACCGTCCACTACATCAAAAAACTCTCCCGCGAGTAGCGAGAGAGTTTTTGTATTACTTAACGACGTGGATTGGCATACCCATTGCGATTTCTGCCGCTTCCATTGCCATCTCACCGAGTGATGGGTGAGCGTGGATTGTGAGCGCGATATCTTCAGCTGTCATGCCTGCTTCGATGGCGAGACCAAGCTCGGCAATCATATCAGAAGCGCCTGTACCCGCGATTTGAGCACCGATCAAAAGACCGTCCTCTTTACGCGTGATGAGCTTCATGAAGCCGTCTGGCTCGTCGAGGGCGAGGGCACGACCGTTCGCTGCGAATGGGAATTTCGATACTGTGAAATCGAGTCCTTCTTCTTTAGCGAGCGGTTCTGTGTAACCAACTGTCGCAAGTTCAGGGTCAGTGAAGACGACCGCTGGGATTGCTGAGTAGTCGAGGTAAGCCGGCTTACCTGCAGCTGCCTCCGCTGCAACTTTTGCTTCGTAAGAAGCTTTGTGTGCGAGCGGTGGTCCTGGTACGATGTCGCCGATTGCAAAAATGTTTTCGTTCGACGTCTTGCACTGGTCGTCGATCTCGATGATGCCGCGGTCGCTGATTTTAACTTCAGCATTCTCGAGGCCGATGTCGCCAGTGTTCGGACGGCGTCCGACTGTGACGAGGACGTAGTCCGCTTCAACAGTCTGTTCTTCGCCGTTCACTTCAAACTTCACGATAACGCCGTCTTCCGTTTCCTCGACGCCTTTTGCAAGAGCGTTCGTGTGGATCGTGACGTTGCCTTTTTGTTTGAGTTTCTTTTTGACGATTTGCGTCATTTGTGGCTCGAAGCCAGACAAGATGTCGCTTGCGCCTTCAACGACTACGACTTCAGTATCGAAGTTCGCATACGCTGTCCCAAGTTCCATTCCGATGTAGCCGCCACCGATGACGACGAGCTTTTTCGGAACTTCTGGAAGAGCCAATGCGCCAGTTGAAGAAAGAACGCGTTTTGACCATTTGAACGATGGGATCTCGATTGGTGTCGAACCAGTCGCGATGATCGCTTTCTTGAACTTGTAAGGAGTTGAGCTATCTTCTGTGATGACACGAACTGTGTCTTCAGCTGCGAAGAACGCTTCACCTTGAACGATCTCGATCTTGTTGCCTTTCAAAAGACCTTTGACGCCGCCAGTCAATTTGTTGACGACCGACTGTTTCCAGTCTTGGACTTTCGTGAAGTCAACTGACACGTTGTCAGATGTGATTCCCATTGACGAGTGACCTTTAGCGTGCTGGAAGTTGTGCCCAGCCGTGATCAACGCTTTTGATGGGATACAACCGACGTTCAAGCAGACACCGCCAAAGTTGCCTTTTTCAACGATTGTAACTTTGAGTCCGAGTTGTGCGCCGCGGATTGCTGCGACGTATCCACCAGGACCTGCGCCGATGACAAGTAAATCAGTTTCTTGTGCGAATTCTCCTACTACCATGTTATTATCCCTCCATCATTAGAAGTGCTGGATCTTGAAGCAAGCGTTTGACCATGTTGAGCGCGTTTTGAGCAGTCGCACCATCGATGAGACGGTGGTCAAAGCTGAATGAAAGTGCGAGCACTGGTGCTGCGACAATCTCTCCGTCTTTGACGACAGCTTTTTCAGCAATGCGGCCGATACCGAGAATTGCAACTTCCGGGTGGTTGATGACAGGTGTGAACCATTGTCCACCAGCTGAACCGATGTTCGTGATTGTGATCGATCCGCCTTTCATGTCGTCCCCAGCAAGTTTGCCTTCACGGGCTTTGCCAGCAAGCTCATTGATGTTGTTTGCAAGTGCGTAGACTGATTTACGGTCCGCATCTTTGACGACAGGAACGACGAGGCCGTTATCCGTGTCAGCTGCGATACCGATGTTGTAGTAGTTTTTGTAGACGATTTCTTCGTTTACATCGTCGATTGACGCGTTGATTGTTGGGTAAGCTTTCGCTGCCGCTGTCAATGCTTTGACGACGAATGGCAAGTACGTGAGTTTCACGCCTTGGTCAGCCGCGACTTGTTTGAACTCTTTACGGAGTGCGACAAGTTTCGTGACATCGACTTCGTCCATGAGTGTTACGTGCGGAGCCGTATGTTTCGAGTTGACCATCGCTTTCGAGATCGCTTTACGGATACCACGGATTTTCTCGCGCGTTTCGAGTTCAGGTGTAGCTGACTCGTAAGGCTTGATTTCCGTCTTCGCAGCCGAGGCCGTCGCTACAGATTCTGTTTTCTCTGTTGTAGCTTCCGCTGTCGGTGCTTCACCGTTTGCGAACGCGTCGATGTCTTCTTTAAGAACGCGACCGTTGTCGCCAGTTCCTTTGACTTCACGGATGTCGACGCCTTTTTCACGAGCGTACTTGCGAATCGAAGGCATGGCGATGACACGCTCAGACTTGTGAAGTTGAACTTCACGTGGACCGTCTTCTTTCACGTCTTCTTGAATCTCTTCTGTCTTCTCTTCAGCTTTTGGCTGTTCAGGAGCTGCCTCTTCTTCACCGGCTGGTGCGTCACCTTCGATATCGAACGTGATGAGGACGTCGCCGACGATGGCAACTGTTCCTTCAGAGACTTTAACTTCCTTGACTGTTCCGTCGACCGGAGCAGGAATCTCAACGACGGCTTTGTCGTTTTGAACTTCGAGGAGGATGTCATCCTCTTTCACTGTATCCCCTGCTTTGACGAACCACTTGACGATCTCACCTTCGTGAATTCCTTCACCGATGTCTGGTAATTTAAATTCAAATACTGCCACTGGTTTTTCCTCCTATCGAATAATCATGTAAACACGACAAGGGAGACAATTCTCCCTTATCGTTAAATGAACACGATCAGAAGTTGATAACTTCTTTAACTTTTGCAACGACATCTTTATGGTCAGGTAACCATGCATCTTCACCTTGTGCGAAAGCGAAGACCGTGTCTGGTGCAGTTACACGAAGCACTGGTGCTTCGAGGTGAAGAATCGCGCGTTCTTGAATTTCAGTTACGACGTTCGCCGCAATCCCTGCTTGACGCTGTGCCTCTTGAACGACGATCGCGCGGCCAGTCTTTTTAACTGACTCGACGATTGTGTCGATATCAAGCGGGCTGATTGTCATGAGGTCGATTACTTCGACGTTGATGTTTTCTTTTTCGAGTTCTTCAGCTGCTTTGAGTGAAGTATGAACCATCGCACCGTATGTGATGATCGAAACGTCAGTACCTTCGCGTTTCACGTCTGCTTTTCCAAGCTCGATCGTGTAGTCGCCTTCTGGTACTTCGCCACGGAACGAACGGTAAAGTTTCATGTGCTCGAGGAATACGACTGGGTCGTTGTCACGGATTGACGCGATCAAAAGACCTTTTGCATCATACGGTGTTGACGGGATGACGACTTTAAGACCAGGTGTCTGAGCCATCAATCCTTCAAGGCTGTCCGCGTGAAGTTCTGGTGTTTTAACGCCGCCACCGAAAGGTGAACGGATTGTAACCGGCTGGCTGTAAGCGCCGCCTGAACGGTAACGCATACGTGCCATTTGGGCAGCAACTGAGTCAAATACTTCGAATACGAATCCGAAGAATTGAACTTCCATGATTGGACGGAAGCCTGTGAGTGCAAGACCGATCGCGAGACCGCCGATACCAGACTCAGCGAGTGGCGTATCGAAGACGCGGTCTTCGCCTAACTCGTCTTGGAGACCTTCCGTTGCACGGAAGACCCCACCGTTTTTACCAACGTCTTCTCCGAAAAGAAGTACTTTCTCGTCGCGCTTCATTTCAACGCGCATCGCATCAGTAATCGCTTGGATCATTGTCATTTGAGCCATAACTTACTTCGACTCCTTTGCTGTATATTCTTCAAGCTGCTCTTTCAAGTTTGAAGGGAGTGTTTCGAACATGTTGTTGATGAAGTCCGAAACTTTTTGTTTTGGTTCTTTGTCCGCGAGGCTGATCGCTTCTTTCACGTCTGCTTTCGCTTGTTCGATCACTTCATTCTCCATGTCTTCGCTCCAAAGCTTTTTGCCTTCGAGGAAAAGACGGAAACGTACGAGTGGATCTTTTTCTTGGTACTCTGAATCGAGTTCTTTCGTACGGTAACGTGTTGGGTCATCCCCAGCGAGCGTATGTGGTCCGTAACGGTATGTGAGTGCTTCGATGAGCGTCGGTGTCCCATCAAGTGCGTCTTTACGCGCTTGTTGTGTTGCGGCGAAGACAGCAAGTACGTCCATACCGTCAACTTGGATTCCGTTGATGCCCGCTGCTACAGCTTTTTGCGCGATCGTTTTAGCTGCCGTCTGCTTCTCAACAGGTGTCGAGATTGCGAAGCGGTTGTTTTGAACGACGAAGATAGCTGGTGATTTGAATGCACCTGCAAAGTTCATACCTTCGTAGAAGTCACCTTGTGACGATCCGCCGTCACCCGTGTAAGTAATGGCGACGTTCGTGTTGCCGTTGCGTTTGAGACCCATGGCCACACCCGCTGTTTGAATGATTTGTGCACCGATAATGATTTGTGGCATTAAGACGTTAACGTCTTCTGGGATGCGGTTTCCTGCCACGTGACCACGTGAGAACAAGAACGCTTGATAAAGCGGAAGTCCGTGGAATACGAGTTGCGGGATATCGCGGTAACCCGGAAGAATCCAGTCTTGCTTGTCGAGCGCGTATTGCGTCCCGATCATCGTTGCTTCTTGCCCTGCCACTGGCGCGTAGAAACCTAGGCGTCCTTGACGGTTAAGCGAGATGGCACGCTGATCCCAAATTCGAGTATAGACCATGCGGCGCATAAGCTCCTGAAGTTGCTCGTCCGTTACATCTGGCATTGCGTCTTGGTTGACGACCTCGCCCTTCTCGTCGAGAATACGGAACGTTTGGAAGTTTTCTTCCACGTTTTGAAGTACCTGAACGTTGTTCATTCGTTTCACCTCATCCTTTCAACTATGAGACAATTGTCTTTTTTTGTGATCAAACACTATCTCAAATCTTAAGTGTATCTGTCCAAAAAAGCAATCTGTATTAACGTGATTCAGGAAAGTATGACTTCTCCTGCCGTTTCCTTGTCAGTATAAAACGGGTTGTTACAATAACGCAAAAAATATGCTCACTCCATAAAAACGCTTACATGAACACATTTTTCGAATGTTTTACGCTCTGTATCATTTTCATTTCACCCTCTGTACCATCTGAGCGATTCGCTCATTAAATATGATATAATTGGACATATCGCAATTGGAAAGGAAGTTTACCCATGTTAACAATGAAAGACGTGATTCGTGAAGGAGATGAGCGGCTCCGTAACCGTTCAAGTGAAGTCTCGCTTCCACCTACGGCAGAAGACCTCGCCCTGCTCGACGAGATGGAAACGTTCCTCGTCAACAGCCAAGACCCTGAGATCAGTGAGAAATATGAGCTTCGCGGCGGTGTCGGAATTGCTGCACCACAACTCGGTGTCAATCGCCGGTTCTTCACCGTCCTGCTAAAAGAGGAAGAAGAGACGTTCAAGCTGTCGATCTTCAATCCGAAAATCACGAGTCACTCGCTCGAACAGACGTATTTGAACGGCGGTGAAGGCTGCTTATCTGTCGATCGCATCGTCAAAGGCAACGTACCCCGTCACCGTCGCATCACCCTCGAAGGATTTGACCGTAACGGCAATCCGATCAAGTTACGTCTTCGCGGGATGCGAGCCATCGTCTGCCAACACGAACTCGACCACTTGGACGGCGTCCTGTTTTATGACCGCATTAATACGACCAATCCGCTAGAAACATACGGTGAACCGATCTGAGGTGACGAGCGTGAAAAAAAAGACACTGTTGTTCCTATTCCCATTCTTGTTTCTTTTAATCGGTGGATGCGTCCGGATCGAATATGACGCCACCGTCCACTACGATCAGTCTGTCACGCTCGAGACGACGTATGCGTTCCGCGATCACCCGGTCATGAAGCTATTAAACTTACGGCTCGACTGGGAAACGTGGAAACAACAAGCGAACGATAACGGCTATGCGACTCGAGACTATTCGAGCGAAGACGATTACGAAGGTATGGTGTTAAAGAAGACGTTCAAAAACGTCGATGAGCTGCAAAACATTAAACAGGAATGGAAGACCGGACCGGCCGGTGTCCTCGTTCCCCCCGACGTGGAATTTGACGTTCAAAAGGAAGACGGCATTTGGTTCGATTCATACGTATTGAAGACGAACTTGGATTTACGTCTCGATCGCGTCGACTTGCCTGGTGTCAACTTGAGCGGTTCCCCGAAAGAACTCGCCGAGCGTTACATCCGCCAAGCCGACATCCGTTTCAATTTGACGGTACCGACCGGTGTGTTCGTCGAGGACGGGACCGGCCTTGACCCTCGTTCGATGAAACAAGTCGAGTGGCAAGTGTACGGCGGACGCCAAAACAATATGATGCTTGTCGCGCACGTACCGAACGTCAAAGCGTGGATCATCACGATCGTCGTTGCCCTCATTGCTAGTGTGACTGCTTTCTTCGTTTGGCGGAGATCTAGGAAAAATGTCGGAAACCCCGACCGGACATCAATCCGTTCGCGCGTGCTCGGTATGTTGATCATCCTGTTAGCGTTAGCCATCATTATCGTGACCGTACGTGAAGAACTGACGAACGATCGAAAAGTCGAAGCCATCCGTCAAGCCGCCCAAACCGATGAGTTCATCCCGACGTTCGCCGTCCACGGCCTGCTCGGGACCGACCGGACGTTCCTCCGCTTCTCCCAATACATGGAGCAGCGCGGATTTGCCAAAGACGGTGCGCTTTGTACGGTGACAGCGAAAGGAGCGGTCGACTGCGTCATCAATGATTACAGTTCGAACCGACCGATCGTCCGGATTGAATATGAGGATGCTGAAGCGTCCTTGAACAACCAGACGAAATGGTTGAACCTCGCCATCGAAGAGTACAAAGCGGAACGAAACCGTTCATTCGACCGCATGTATGTAATTGGTCACAGTATGGGCGGTGTCGCCGCAGCCAACTACATTTTGAACCAAGACGAGTATATCGTCGATAAGCTCGTTACGTTTGATAGCCCGTTCGCCGGGACGCGCCTCGCCAACTTCGGTTTATCCGCCAGCAACTTCGGTGTGAACACGGGCAGTCCGGCCATCCGCGACTTGTCGCCGAGTTCTGATGGGCTCAAGTCGTTCCAGGCCAAGCTTGAGACGTGGCCCCGCTCCGTCCAAGTGTATTCGTTCTCAGGACGAGGCGGCGAGTTCAACTTGATCGAACCGTCGAGCTCGCTCTTGCTCGAGGAATACACGAATAATATCGGTACCGAGACCGTCCCATACGATCACTTCTCACTTCATCGGAAGACGGACGTGCTCCGTGAGACGGGCGAGTTCTTATACGAGTATTCAAATGAGTTCAATCCAGTCGAAACGCAATAAAACAAGCCCGTCCTCTGATGAGGACGGGCTTAGGCTGTTGACGAACCAATTCGCTTTTCGCGAATTGGTTCGTCTTTTTTATGTTCGATGACCTCGAGTCACTCTGCCCGGCACAAGATTGAAAAAATGGTATGTATACGGTCTCTCCAGGCCAATAAACTAGTCAGCTTCTTCATGTTTTGTGCGGTGACCGCCGCCAGATGGGACCGTGTGCGTTGCTCGTCCGATGGCGCCGCGACTCCTGCAGGATAGCAATCCAACGGAGACCCAGCAGCGACACGAGTCGCGATGCGGCTCCGGGATTGCCTGCGGAAAGCGTGGGCGCCGAAAGGACGAGCCATAGCAATCATGTTAGTCAACAAGCTGAAGCCCGCCCTCTGATGAGGACGGGCTTGTTTTTAGGTCAGTAGGTCATCGTCCACGTCAACTTCTGTAACCAGTAGAGCAAGTACTTGCCGATCGGCAAGTCGGTCTGAATCTCATCATAAGCGACGGTGTACGTCCCGTCCTCGTTGTTCCAAAGCCGTTTGAAATAGCTATCGACTTCGCGCATGAACTCGGTCTCGGTCGCAGTCGTCACTTCAACGTCCGCCTCGAGGTTATAGTCGTTCATATTCCGGGTCGTATAGTTGCCTGACCCCATCACAACGACACGCTGCTCGCCTTCGACGTAGAGCATCTTCGGATGATATTGTTCTTTCCCGACTTCGTACCAACGGACCTCGATCTGTTCCGGATTGACTTCGACGAGCTCAGCCGTGACCGGCAAGTTCGGGAGACCCGACTTATCACGCCCGAACGCGTTCGTGTTCGGGTCAAGGATGAGCTTGACGAACACGCCGCGCTCGGCGGCATCGTGGATTGCTTGGATGATGTTCCGATCGGCCAAATAGAACATGCCGATCCAAATCGTCTCGCCCGCTTCCGCCTCGTCCATCGCTTTCACGACGGCTTCTTGAATTTTCGACTCGGTGACGTAACGAACCTGCATCGGTCCGTCCGAATCCTCGTCACGTAAGGCGGCGAGCTTTTCTTCACTCGGGAAACGGCTCGCGTCCCCTTTCGAGAACCGGGCGATCGCCTCTTCCCCTTCAAGAATGTCAGCTAGGATCGGACCGTCGAGTCGGACGCCGACATTTGAATGGTAACCGGACGCGTCATGCGGATTCGCCGAGAGGACGAACCCGTCGTTCTCCGTCACCATGACTTTGCGATGGTTCGCTTTCACGTTCAGTAACCGTAAATAAGAACGAATCGTGATGTCCGGTGCCGATTTCGCCATCGGGTTCGGGAGCCAACCGTTTTGGCTGTCCCCGAACCATTGGAATCCGATGCGATACAACGTCGAGTACAAGATATTCGGGTCACGTAACGCGTCGAGGTTCGTGTAGACGATCTCCGCGCCCGCTTCCTTGAGCACGTCTAAATGGTCAGACGCGTGACCGTTATACGTCGTGTTGATCTCGTCTGTGATCAAGACGACGTTCAAGTCCGGATATAGCTCCATCTGTTCTATGAGTGCTGACGACAGGCGGGCCGTGATGTCCGGATACGGTCGATCTTCATTTGAATATGGATTGAATAAGAAAAAGTCCATGACGATATACTCCCGGGCCTCGCGGATCGATCGTTCGACATCTTGGAAGATCTCTTGCTCATTGACTTCGGTGTCTTCTCCTTGGTATGTCAAATCAGACAAAAAATCGATTTGGTCATCCGAGATGTTTACCGGTTCGGATGCTCGAGACACCCCTTCTGGCAGCGGTTTTACTTGATGATAAATCATCGTGACTAAAAATAAGATCGCAAATGCGGCAAGTCCCCACTTGAGCCAACCTGTCTTACGCTTCTTCCGTTCCATACGCACCGCCCCTTTTTTCATTCTCTAAAAAACGGGCTGTAGTCACCTACAGCCCGTTCGTTTATACTTCCATAATGATCGGAAGAACCATTGGGTGTCTTCGTGTTTTTTGAGCCAAGTATGGCGTGAGTGTATCCGAGACAAGTTGCTTCATCTCTGACCATTTCATCTGCTTGTTCGATAAGCCTTGTTCGACCGTCTTCTTGAGCAAGCGCTCACCGTCACGAATCAGGCTGCCCGATTCACGCATGTACACGAATCCGCGCGAGATGATATCGGGTCCGGAGACGAGTTTTCGCGTCTTGCCGTCGATGCTGATGACGACGACGACAAGTCCATCTTCTGACAAGATCCGGCGATCGCGTAAGACGATATTGCCGATGTCACCGATGCCGTTTCCGTCAACATAGACGGCGTTCGCCGAAATTTTGCCTGTAATGGCAGCCGAATCGGCATCGACGGCGAGCACTTCGCCGTTGTCCATTACGAACGTGTTCTCTTTCGGGATCCCGACCGATTGCGCGAGCTCGGCATGTTTCACTAACATGCGGTACTCTCCGTGAATCGGCATGAAGAATTTCGGGTTGAGCAACCGGATCATGAGCAGCTGCTCTTGTTGCGATCCGTGACCTGACGTATGGATGTTCGTGAGTTTACCGTAGACGACGTCAGCGCCCGCTTTGTACAGTTGGTTGATCGTTTTACCGACCGACACGGCGTTACCAGGAATCGGTGACGATGAGAAGATGACCGTGTCGCCAGGGATGATCGAAACTTGACGGTGTGTCCCGTTCGCAATCCGGCTGAGCGCAGCCATCGGTTCACCTTGTGATCCGGTACAGAGAATCGCCACTTCATGTGGTTGGAAGTTGCGCATCTGGTTCGTCTCGATAATCATTCCTTTTGGTACGTTGATGAAGCCGAGATCTTGTCCGATCGTCATGACTTTTTCCATCGAGCGACCGAAGATGAGCAAGTGGCGGCCCGTCTCAGCACAAGAGTCGATGACTTGTTGCAGACGATAGATGTTCGAGGCGAACGTCGCGAAGATGATGCGCCCTTCCGCTTTACGGAACGTCTCACTGATCGTCCCGCCGACGACTTTTTCACTCATCGTGAACCCTTCGATTTCTGCGTTCGTCGAGTCCGACAAGAGACAAAGGACGCCTTCTTTCCCGATCTCAGCCATTTTGGCGATATCAGCCGGCTCGCCGACCGGTGTGAAGTCGAACTTGAAGTCGCCGGTATGGACGATGTTGCCTTGTGGCGTCTTGACGACGACACCTAGCGAGTTCGGAATCGAGTGAGTCGTCCGGAAGAACGAGATACTCGTCTTTCTGAACTTGACGATCGTATCCTCATCGATTTCATGCAATTCGGCCTCGCGAAGCAAGCCATGCTCCTCAAGTTTCACTTTGATCAACCCGAGGGCGAGCTTTGTCGCATAGATCGGCAGTTTGACTTGTTTCAACAAGAACGGGATTCCACCGATATGGTCTTCGTGACCGTGGGTGATGAACACCCCTTTTACTTTTTCTTTGTTTTTGATCAAGTATGAGTAATCTGGAATGACGTAGTCGATCCCAAGCAAGTCATCCTCTGGGAACATAATCCCGGCGTCGATGACAATAATCTCATCTTGAAATTGAGCGACGTACGTATTCTTCCCGATTTCTCCGAGTCCGCCTAATGCGAACACAGCGGTTTGATGGTTCTTTACAAACTTCATTTAATCTCTCCTTACTTCTAGTTAGTTGATTTTCATCTATGTGATACATAAGTGATTCTCGTGATAAAGTTATGTCTCCGTAAGATTCTTTCTTCATTATAGCTCATATTGTGACAAAATTTCACTAATGACGTCAGATTGAGGGCGGTTTCTTGATTTCGTGGTATGCTTTTCTGTATAGAAATACCCTAAACAAGACAGAGAAAGCATGGTGATTCGAATGGAAGATAAAAAAGTAGTCTTTTTTGATATTGACGGCACGCTTCTCCACGAAGGGACGTATATTCCGCCTTCGACGATTGGGGCGATCGAACAACTTCGTGCGAACGGAGTCGAGACGTTCATCGCGACGGGACGAGGCCCGGCGATGCTCTCAGACATCCCGCAGCAACTTGGAATCGAGAGCATGGTGTGCTACAACGGCCAAATCGTCGTCCACCGTGGGGAAATCGTCTATCGGAACACGCTACCGACTCATGCGCTCAGCCGTTTGACGGACCATGCGGGAACGTTTGACCACACACTCGTCTATCTCGGACAAGACCGTGGCGGCGCGACTAAACCGAACGACCACGTCGTCGAACAGTCGCTCGGTGAACTCGATATGCCGATCCCGACGTACGCGCCAAACTTCCACATTGAACAGGACGTCTATCAGACGTTGCTCTACTGCACGGCTGAAGAGGAGCATCATTATCTCGACGCTTATAGCGAATTCGATTTTATCCGGTGGCACCCGCATGCGATGGACGTCATCAATCGCGGGGCGAGCAAGGCGGACGGCATTCGCCACTTCATCGAGACGAACGGCTATCGCCTCGAGAACACATACGCCTTCGGTGACGCGTTGAACGATTTGGCGATGCTCCGATACGTCGGTACAGGCATCGCGATGGGCAACGGACGAGCCGAGGCAAAAGAAGCGGCCGACTTTGTGACGAAATCGATTCTTGAAGACGGGATCGAGTACGGACTAAAAACTATGAAGCTAATCTAAAAAACAACGAGAGGCGCGCGCCTCTCGTTTTTATCTTGACCGAAGCGAGCGTTCGAGCCGGTCGAGGTCAGTATCTTTTCCGATGATGATCAAGATATCTTCCGGCAGGATCATCTCGTCGGCTTGAGGAGAAATCAAGACGTCGTCACCACGACGGATGGCGACGATGTTGACTCCGTATTTGGCACGAAGGTCCAAATCGATCAGTGATTTATTCGATAGTTTATCAGAAGCCTTGATCTCGACAATCGAATGTTCATTTGAAAGTTCGAGGTAGTCCAAGATACTTTGGCTCATCAATCCGTTGGCGATCCGGACGCCCATATCGCGTTCCGGGTGGACGATGTTATCCGCACCGATTCGACGTAGGACTTTTTCGTGGTAGTCGTTCGTCACTTTCACCGTGATGATTTGGACACCGAGCTCTTTCAAAATCAACGTCGTCAAAATCGAGGCTTGAATATTTTCTCCGATTGCCACGATCACGTGTTCGAAGTTACGAATCCCAAGACTCTTTAAGACGTTCTCATCGGTCGTGTCGGCAATGACCGCGTGCGTGGCTAGGCCCATGAACTCATTGACGCGTTCTTCATCCACGTCGATGGCGAGCACGTCATATCCGTTCGACGACAACTCCCGCACGATCGACCCACCAAACCGACCTAACCCGATGACTGCAAATTCACCTGTCATATTCAAAACATCCCTTTCCCTACAGCGGTTTCTGTTCCCGATTCTTCGTACAGTGTAACCGATTCGCCCTAAAAAAACTATACAAAAAAGACCGGGAAATCCCGGTCTTATGCTTTACCGCTTGAACGTTTTCCACGCACATAGTCATTGTCGAACAAGAACAGACGAAGCAATAAATACAACGCTGGTACGAGTAAGAGCAATCCTAAAATGAACACGATGACGAGCGCGATCGCCATCGACTCGTTGACGACGCTTCCGTTAATGTCGATATACGGATAGAGGATATACGGCAAATGCGTATAACCATATCCGAACCACGCCATGAAGAACTGACCCATGACCATTAAGAAAGCGAGTCCGTAGTTGCGTTTCAAGTAGACGAACGATACGGCGATGATGAAGAAGACGAAACTCGCGGCGAACCACCACCAGTTACCCGCCAAAATGTTTTCATAGTGCCATGCCGCCTGCGATTTCAAGCCGAAGAAGACGAGTCCTGAAGCGAGGATCGTCGGAACACTCCAGAAGAGCGCCCACTTGCGCACGAGGCCGACTGCTTCGACATCACGTGCCTTGTCCGCATAGAACAAGAGGAACATCGCACTAATATAGAGCACCGACACGATCGCAAGGATAACGACTGTCCACGAGTAGAAGTTTGTGAACAACTTCAATCCGTCAAAGAACACACCCGACTCTGTCTCGTTAATGAATCCGCCTTGGCTGACCGTGAGCACGGTCGACATCGCCGCCGGAATCAATAAACCTGTCGCCCCGTACAAGAACACGTAAAACGTACTCTCTTTCGAACCGTAGTTCGCGAACGCATAAAAACTTCCGCGAATCGCGAGCAAGATCAACACGA
Organism: Exiguobacterium aurantiacum; assembly: GCF_001766415.1. Classification (GTDB taxonomy): domain Bacteria; phylum Bacillota; class Bacilli; order Exiguobacteriales; family Exiguobacteriaceae; genus Exiguobacterium; species Exiguobacterium aurantiacum_A. The sequence continues at coordinate 813,966 of NZ_MKXO01000001.1, forward strand.
CAGAGGCCGGTACTAACAAGGCCGTTCCATAATAGTAAGCCGTATCCGGGAAGAACCCGACGATTCCGACGAAGAAGAAGACGAAGAAGACGTTCGTCACTTCCCATGTCGGTGACAAATACCGTTGAATCAGGCGATTGATTTTTTGGTCTCGCTTCGTGTACTTACTATAGAAAGCGAAGAAGCCGGCACCGAAATCAATCGATGCAACGATGAGATAGCCGTATAAAAACGTCCATAATACGGCAATCCCTAATTCTTGAATTTGCATGTCATATCCTCCGATCACACTTCATCCGCAAACATCGCTTCGCCGCGATGTTCCGATTGTTTTAGTTCTTTCCCGACTGGGTTGTCCTTGAACAGACGTGTCAAGACGAGCACTGTGACCACGCCAAGAACCGCATATAGGATCGCGAAGGCGATGAGCATCCAACCTACGTTAGCCGACGTCGTCGCTGCCTCACTCGTGCGCATCAAATCATAGAGCGCCCATGGCTGACGGCCAAACTCGGCGAAGAACCACCCGAACTCGATTGCCATCATGGCGAGAGGGCCTCCCGCCGCAATCGCGATCAGCATCGGTTTGCTGAATTGAGGCAATCGCTTAATGTAGCGTCCGAGGACGAACAGGAATGAGATGAGCGCAAGAAGCATCCCGATTCCGACCATCGCATCAAACAGATAGTGGATGAACAGTGGCGGTTGGTCCTCTTTCGCAAATTCATTAAGACCCGTCACTTCATAGTTTGGGACACCGCCCGCTAAGATTGACAACGCATAAGGGATTTTAATGGCCCCGCGTACTTCGTAACCACCTTCACCATCGTCTTCGAGCCATCCGCCCAAGATGAGTTCGGCTTCGGAGGAGGTGTCAAAATGCCACTCTGCCGCCGCCAACTTATCTGGCTGATACTTCGCCAAGTATTTACCTGAGAAGTCCCCGACGAGCGCAGTCGCAATCGCAAAGATGAGCGCGACGGTCATCGTTAAGCGAAGACCTTTTTTGTGATACTCGATAGACAATTTGTCGAGCTGGTTACGGCGTTGGCGCAATAACTGCACGGCCGCAATCGCCGCTAAGATGAACGCCGATGTCAAAATGGCAGACGTTAATACGTGCGCCATCTTTGTCGGCATCGCCGGGCTGAACATCGCCTCGAGCGGACTCACGTTCGCAAGTTTTCCATCGACGATATCAAATCCGACAGGTTGGTTCATAAAGCTGTTGACTGTCGTAATGAAGAAGCCTGAGAACAGTGCACCAACAGCGACTGGAATCCCGATCAGCATATGGTGCCACGGGTTTTTAAACCGATCCCACGTGTACAAATAAATGCCGAGGAAGATCGCTTCAAAGAAGAACGCGAACGTTTCCATGAACAACGGCAGCGCGATCGTCTGACCGGCGACGCGCATCAAGTTTGGCCAAAGCAGTGATAACTGCAGCCCGATGGCTGTACCGGTGACGACACCGACCGCGACGGTCACGACATAGCCTCGCGACCACCGACGAGCCATCAAGATGTATTTCGGATCTTTCTTTTTAATACCTAAAAACTCTGCCAATAAAATTAAAAGTGGAACCCCGACGCCGATTGTGGCAAAAATCACATGAAAGCCTAACGTGAGTGCCGTTAACGCCCGACTCATCAGGACCGGATCTTGAAACATCTATTGATTACCTCCTATCTCTCTCTAGCGCTTCACACGATGCGTGAAACGAAACATCACAGATGATTTCCTTTGGATAACCCTATCATAATGATTTTATATAGCGCTGTAATGTCTCAATGCTTGAGTTCGCAAAATGTTCACATTTGAACAAGCTTAACAATATTGACGCTTTACAATCATAATAAATTCCCTTTTTCCTCACATCGGAAGCACAATTCAACACATTCCAACAAAAAAAGCGGACAGCAACGTGTCCGCTTCGTTCACTTCACAATGACCGTTCTAAAGAAATGATCGAACAGTTCGACCGCGACATCGATCGCCCGCTCATCCGGATTGAGCGTCGCTTGATGAAGACCTGAACCCATGTCGTTCACCCCGAGCCATACCATGAACCCCGGCACTTGTTTCAACATATAGCCGAAATCCTCACCGGTCATGGCCGGAACGCACGTCTTATACGAATAGCCGACGTCTTCGACCGCTTCCTCGAACTGGAACAAATATCGTTCGTCGTTCACTACTTCATGGTACCGGTTGCCGAACTCGAGGTCGATATGGACGTTATACGTCATCTCGACACCGGCGATGACTTGACGGATCCGGCGCTCAAGGACGACCATTTCTTTATCCGACAGTGCCCGGATCGTCCCATCGAGCTTGGCCGTCTCGGCGATGATGTTCTCTTTCGTGCCGGCAGCGACTTTACCGATACTGATCACGGCGCTCCCCATCGGGTCGATGTTGCGAGAGATGATCGTCTGCAGCTGCATGATCAATGCCGCCTGAACGATGACAGCGTCAATCCCGGCATGCGGGAAAGCGCCGTGCCCACCCTTGCCGTGAATCGTGAGGTGGAGCTCACGCGCACTCGCGAACAAGACGCCCGGTCGTGAGGCAATCGTGCCGACCGGGTATTCCGGCGCCACGTGGAGACCGAACATCGCGTCAGGACGGAAATGATAGAACAACTCCGACATCGCCATCGGTTCCGCACCGCCCGGCCCTTCTTCGGCCGGTTGGAAAAAGACGACGAGATGATGATCGAGCGGCTCTTCGATCGCGCGTTTGATCAAGCCGAGCGCGATCGCCATATGGACGTCATGGCCACAGGCATGCATCATGCCTTCATGGACCGAGGCGAACTCAAGTCCGGTCTCTTCCGTGATCGGCAATCCGTCCATATCGGCCCGATACCCGATCGTCTTGTCGCCGACAAGACCGTCGACACGTACGAACAGTCCGGTTCGCCAATGCGAGATGTGGACCCGTGACGAGTTAAACGAACGAATCAACTCCTCAAGCGTCGCTTGTGTTTTAAACTCTTTGTAACCCGGTTCTGGAATCAAATGTAACTGTCTTCTAGCTTCTATGGCCCAACTCATTCCACACTCTCCTTTGTCACTTCTTCAACGATTTCCCAAAACGCTTTCACTTGCGCGAGCTCGAGCATCGAGTCGGTCGACAACATCCACGTGTCACGCACAAGCGGTGTCCCGTTCGACGACGTAAGCGGGATCTTATTGATCGCCTCGACATCGCGAATCGTCGACTCCGGCAAGATGGCAAAACCAATCCCATGCAGCGCCATCTGTTTGCACGTCTCGATTTGATCGACGACGAGCGTTGTGAGCGGAGGACTCGAGAACCGCTCTTGCCACCATTCAAGGATTTCTTGATAATAGGTCGAGTCACTCTTAAACTGAATGAACGAGCGCTCGTTATTTTTCAACTGCTTTAAATCGGTCATCCGCATATCAACGAGGTGAAGCGAATCTGAGAACAGTTTCATCTTTTCTCCGCGCCAGTCCGGATTACCGCGAATGATCCCGATATGGAAACTCTCTTCGAGCATATAGCGCATCATCTCGCTCGACCAGCCCGTCACGAGTTTGACCCGGACGGACGGATACCGTTCCATGAATCGTTTCAAGACGCGGGGCAACCAATACTGTCCCATGATCGAGGCGACCGCGATTTTGAGCGTCCCATACACTTCGCCTTGTTTGGCCGTCAACTCTCCCCGAAGTTCTTGCTCTTCGCTATACATCTTTTTCGCGAAGTCGATGATTTTCTCACCGTCCGGGGTGAGGGCGAGGCCTCGCGTCGAGCGGACGAAAATCTTTTTGCCCCACTGATGCTCGATTGTGACGAGGCGTTGGCTTAAAGCCGGTTGGGAGACGAACAACCGCTCGGCGGCTTTTCTCATATTCAACTCTTCGGCGAGGACGATCAACACTTCCACTTCTGATACTTGCATGACGTCACCTATTTCTATATCGTTTCTAAGACTGTATACTAAATTCATTGTTGCTAACCTGTATCATATCATGTTCATTCGCAATTTTTGAGTCGTCAGGAGGAAATCGTATGCAACGTCATCATTTTGCCTTTATTGTCGCGACCGTCGCGACGCTCGGAAGTTTGTACTTCTCCGAAGTCATGCTTTATCTGCCCTGCAAGCTGTGCTGGTTTCAGCGCATATTCATGTACCCGCTCGCGATTTATTACTTGACTATCATGTTGACGAACCGTGAGGTCAACCGTCTCTTCATCGGACTGATGGCCGGTGCCGGCTGGCTGATCAGCCTATACCACGTCGTGCTCGAACGGATTCCGAACGGGGATGCGTTTTGCAGCAACGACTGTCTCATCCGTTGGGTGAACTACTTCGGGTTCGTCACGATCCCGCTCTTGAGCTTCATCGCGTTCACGCTGATTTTAGCTATTCAATTCGTTCCAAAACGTACTGTTCGTTGAATGGAAAGAGGAGACACGGTCGAAATTGACCGCGTCTCCTCTTTATTTAGCTTATTGCCACCACTCGTCATAGAGCGACGCCGGCATATGGTGCTTATGGCGCGACCGTTTAAAGATCGTCTCGATCCGCTCGGCGATAGCCGGGTCGACGGCTTTCCCTTCTAAATAATCGTCGAGTTGGTCATACGTCATCCCCAGTGCGACTTCATCGGGAAGACCCGGTTTGTCGTCCTCGAGGTCAGCCGTCGGCACTTTATAAATCAGACTCTCGTGCGCTTCGAGCTCATGGAGCAACGCTTTTCCTTGACGCTTGCTCAGTCCCGTGAGTGGCGTCAAATCGGCTGCCCCGTCCCCGTGCTTCGTATAAAATCCAGTCACATACTCTGCCGCATGGTCAGTCCCGACGACAAGCGCCCCGAACGTCGCCGCGATGTCATATTGGACTTTCATCCGTTCACGCGCTTTCGTGTTCCCTTTATGGAAATCGCCGAGTTCGAGCGTCGTTGCTTGTTTGAACGCCTCGACCGAAGCATCGACGGCCGGCTTGATGTTGACGGTGAACGTCTTGTCAGGCCGGATGAAATCAAGCGCCCGCTTGGCGTCGTCTTCGTCATGTTGTTCGCCGTATGGGAGGCGCACCGCATAAAACGTATAGTCGCCGCCGGTCTCAGCCCGCAACTCTTCCATCGCGTGTTGGCATAACTTGCCCGCGAGTGTCGAGTCTTGTCCACCTGAAATACCGAGGACGAGTCCTTTCGCCCCCACACGTTTGACGTACGTTTTTAAAAAGTCGATTCGTCGACGGACTTCTTGAACTGGATCGATGTGCGATTTCACATGAGTCGATTCGATGATGTGTTGTTGCATCTTTCGTTTCCTCCTTGTTTGTAAGTCGGTTTGCCTTATTGTCTGACAATCTGGTTTTGTCGTCAATACGTTTGGATTCCAAAAAAAAGACGGAAACGTGAGTTTCCGTCTAACGGTTATTGAACGCGGAACGATGCGACGTCTCCGCCGATCGGTGTCATCTCTAGGAAGAGCGACTGTCCTGATGTCGGTTCCTCATCTAATAACACGCCGAACGTGAAGCCGCCGGCCGTCGGTTGCGACGCCCCTTGCGCAAACACGTTATGCCCGTCCGAGACGCTCCATTCGAACTCCTCGACGTTCGTGTACCCAGCCACTTCAATCAAATTCCCGTTTCTCTTAATCGAGACATCGCTGAACGCACCGTCCGTTTGGGCCGGCTGCTCGCTCGGCTCATCCGTTGGCTCTTCAGAAGGCTCTTCTGCCGGTTCTTCCGCAGGCGGCGCCTCTACCGCTTCAACTGATAACGTTTTTTGATCGGTGGCTGCCATCTCTGGTGCGCCTTCGACTTGAGCGAGACTGACGAAATCAACCGTATACTCTCCGCTCTCGAGTGTGAGCGGGAACACTTCGTCAAACACTTTCGTCTCACCCGGTTCCCACGTCTCTTCGATAATTGATTCAGTGAACATATATTCGCTGCCGTAATCAAAAACGGTCGTTTCTCCGTTCATGACCGTCAACTGAAAACGTTGCGATGAATTGAAGGTCACCTTGACCGGTCCTTCATTCGGGTTCGTCATCGAAACCGTCGCCGATAATTGTTTTGTGTCGGCATTGTAGCTCGCGTCCGTCTCAAGCGTCAATAAAGCTGGAGCTGCCGACGAGTTCCCGTCCACATCGCTCGGAGTTGCTTCTTCTTTACCACACGCCGCTACCACGAGCATCATCGCAGCGACCACGACTAGCAACCAAGTTTTTTTCACGTATTCCACTCTCCTCAACAAAATAAAAAAACGTCTATAGCACTAGTGTATACGTTCGTGCAGACGTTTGTAATGGATTTCCCTATATTATTTACCTTTTTTAAGAAACTTGTAGGTTTTCCACGTATTGCTGCCAACCGGTCACGAACAACGAGTCAGCGACGTCGATGTCAGAACGAACTTGTGCAGAGATTGAGAACGTCTCACTATGAATCGTCTCAAAAATGACGGTGATCATGCCATCGACCACTTCTTTGTAAGCTACGAGTTCAGTTGTTTCTGCAAAAAGAATCATGAGTGTTGCTCCTTTGTCCAAATAAGATACTTTCAGTGTACCAACGTTATTCAAATAAAAACGTCCTATCGTTCGACAGTCCCGCTCCGAGCTCGACTTGTCTGTCGAATAACTGGCACCGATTGTTAACCGATTGGTTGAATTATGTAAGGACAAACGAAAAAGAGAGGCAATTCGCCAAGCGAACTCCTCTCACTTCCTATAATTGTAAATTTGAACAAACCTGACTTGTCGAATGGTTTATTTCGAACGGTTCGAGATTTGTTGCCATACCGTTCCGAGTGCCGTTTCTCCGCTCGTAATTCGCTCTTTGGCGAGACGTGCTTGGAGAGAAACCTCGAACTCACGGTCGTCCTCGGCGATTTTCAAAGCCGGTACGGCCTGCTCATCACCACAGTCGAACAAGAAGCGTGCGGCCCGCCAACGGACAAGCTTACTTTTATCTTTGAGCGCCTCGATCATCGATGGCTGAGATTTTGACAACGCCCAATCAGAGACGGTGTCCCCCGCGGTCCGTCTCACGATCGGTGACGGATCGACGAGTGCCTGCTCGATATAGGTGACGTAATCCTCCCGATTTTCTTCAAACATACCAATCATGACGACTGCTTGACGACGGATCGCCATCACCTTGTCCTCGAGTGCCCGGCGGAAGTAATTCATGTTCTCCGGTTCGATTTGCAGTTCATCCAAGAATGCCATCCGTGCTTTCCAGTCCTCCGACTGGAGTTGCGACACGTTGGCCTCGTAATCCGCCTCGCGCCCGAAAGCACGGGCGACAATCCGAGCGACGCGATCTTCTGGATAGGCCGCTTCAAGTTCTTCTTGGGCGACACCGCTCACGTCTTCAAGCTCTCCGTAGCGAGGTGCTTGTTCGACCCAGCGGCGATCTTGAATGACGTTTTTCACTTGCTGCTGTACCTGCATCGCTGCGTCGACAAAGCGTTTAGACAAACCGACCCGTTTCTCCTCGTCGCCTTTGACGAGTTTCAACTGCATCGGGACGTCTAATACGAACTGGACCGATACGTGGACCGGCTCATAGTCTGCCGTCAACTGGCTCGCTTCTCCTTCAGCGACGTCTTCGCCGAACGCACGACGGATGTCGTTCATGACGTCGTGCCAATCGTGTTTCGGATGCCGTTCGACCGCTAAAAAATCGGAGACAGCGTATACCGATTTGACGCCTCGTAATGCGATGATGTCTCGGATCGTCTCCGGGACGTCCTGACTCGCCTTGTCATATGTGATCCCGCGGCCAGAAAAAGCCGGTTCGACAATGATCTTTAAATTGTTCGGACTTGGTGTTGGTTCAATTGCTACAAGTTTCATCTTCATCACCTCACACCAATCGTGACGAAAACAACAAAAAAACGCAAGCGAGTCGCTTGCGTCGTGAATATCAAAATAGGGCGATGAACTGTTGGAGGGAATAGCGCTCTCCTTCGACGTCGAACGTGTCATCTCCAGCAATCGGTTCTAGGAAGAAGCGTTTCTCCCCGTCAGCTTTCACGTAACCGAAGATGTGGTTCGTCTGATAAAATAATTCCACAATCGTGACCCGGCCGAACGTCATCCCGTCATTGATGACTGCCTGGTCCCCTAACTCGCCGCCGTTGTACAGTTCGATATACGTTTCCATGTGTTGTCGCTCCCTTTGTGTTTGTTTTCACAATTCATTTCTATCAGACAAAGGTCGTGACTTCAAGTTATTTTTTTGCGTTACGCTTCCAAAAATCAATCCAATTGTAATACTCAGATAACACTCTATCAATTTGTTGGATTGATGGTTCATGCTCAAGTCCTTTAGCACCAATCTTCTCTTTGCAATGCGTGATAAAGATTTCGTTTCCTGGTAAAACGTTTGCCCGATTTGTGGCAAATACTTGTCGGAGGTGGACTTGGCATCTTACCGTCCCGAGCATGCCGGGTGAGGCGCCGGCAATCATGACCGGTTTATCACGAAGTGGCGTTCCCGGTTCGAGCGATAGCCAGTCGATCGCATTCTTTAAGACGCCGGGTATGCTGTGATTGTACTCCGGGGTAACGACGAGCAGACCGTCCGCTTCTCTGACCACTCGCTTGAACGCGACAACGGCGTCCGGTTCATCCGGGTCGATCAAGTCGTCATTATAGAGCGGCAATTCGATGGATGCGACCTCCACGTCAAACCGATCACGACCGAGTTCGATGATCGAATGAAGTAGCGCCGTATTGAACGATGCTTTACGCAAACTGCCTGATACGGCGATCAGCTTGAACTTATGCACCGAGCGCACTTCCGCGTCGAGCCAAGCGTTAATGAGTTGCGCTTCGGTTTCAGGCGCCTCCATCATCCCCATATGACTGGCTTGCACCGTCTGTTTTGTATGACGCTCCGCCCCTATGAAAGCTCGTTCCGCGTCCATGTTCGGGTCTTTCGAGCCGTAAATAAACAATCCGGGCAGGTTCGTCTCGCGCACCGTTCCTGTCTCGTCATTCCGGTCCCGAATCGCTTCTTGAGCTGAAATGATTCCTTCTTTCGACATCTTGAAGCCGATTCGTTTCGCACGTTCGATGAGTGTCTGATCAGAATCCGGGGCGAACACGCCTGGAATCATCTCGTCGATGAACGGATGGACACCTTCTTCGATCACTTTCTCAATCGCGGCGTTTCGTTTCGCCTTCGCTTGATCCGAATCCGCGCCGGCCGTCGAATGAATCAACCCGAAGCCAGATAATTCATCCGGATAGCGTCGAACAAGGTTCGTCGTGATGTATCCGCCGAACGAATGTCCTAGTACGACCGGACGATCGAGCTCGCGCAAACGAATCTCTTTGATCACCCAATCCGCGAATTGATCGATCGTCTCGGGACCCGATTCGGTGTCATCATGTCCTGGAAGCGTCAACGCGTACACATCCGCTTCAAGCATCGGGACAAGCTCGTCAAAATAATCCGGTGACCCACATAGGCCGTGAAGCAATACAACTTGTCTCATCGTCATCTCCCTCTCTGTGACCATTCGTCTTTTAGTAGACGGTACATCGTCAAGTCCATAAAACGGCCGTGACTGTAAGCATAGTCGTGCAGCAAGCCTTCCTCGGTGAAGCCGAGCTTTCGCACCAACCGATTTGACCCATCGTTCTCTGGTGCGACGAGCGCCGAGATCCGGTGAAACTTGAACTCGTCGAACCCGTACCCGATGACGGCTGTCGCCGCTTCATAGGCGACACCTCTGCGCCAATGACTAGGCGCGACTTCAAATCCGATTTCAGCCCTGAAATATTGGGGCGTCCAGTTATGAAAGCCGATCGTCCCGACGAGCTCATCGGTCACACGGTCACATATCGCCCATCGAATCGCTTTCCCTTGTTGAAATTGATCTTTAAAATAGGCGATGACGTTCTTCGCCTCATACACGGCAAGCAACGGATCAGATCCGTAATAGCGCATGACTTCCTCGGTCGAGAGGATCACGTAGAGTGCCCGTGCGTCCCTAGGCTCGAGTTCTCTCAGGATAAAGCGATCTGTAGCGAGCTCTGGAAAACTCTTCTTCAACCCCCACATGCTGAACCCGCCTTTCTTCTACCTTTTCTCTAATTATACCTAGTTTTCCTCAAAAACCATCATCTCAATCATCTCGACCGCTCCAACATGGCACACTCGAGACGGATTTGCTAAAATCAAATTGTAGTGACTTCGAACTGAGGGGATTAATATGTCAAAACAGTTGTTCTACATTAAACAAGACCGGGAACTACAACGTTTTACCCTTCATGGGGTGACACTGACGGATGTCGTCGAAGCGTTATCACTCGCCCGACCGATGATCATCTGTCGAACAGACATTAAAGGGATGAGACAATCATCCCGGACGAGGTTTCGCTATATCGAGGCACACGAACTCTCAACGTTCTCGACGAAATATTTGAACAACCAGACGAGTTTCACCGCCATCGACTTTCCCGACTATAATTTACTCGAGTCATTATCAGACCACGAGATTGCGGAAATATTGTTTTTGAGCCACATGGAACGAGGGCTGAAAGCGCCGTTCCTCAACTCGATTCAAAATGAGATCGCTTATTTCAACGAGTCGAACGATCGTCACAGTAGCCTCTACATAAAAGACTGGTCGACGATCAATCAGTTCCTGCAAAGCGTGCTTCAAAGTAAACTCGACCGTGACATCCGTAATATCAGCTTCGTCCCGATCCCGCTGCCTGTCATCGATGAAATCGTGGCTTTATCCCCACAAGGGCTGATTATCGATTTCGACCACACGAAACGCAGTCTGTTCAATCGACAAGTCGCCATCTCGTTTTACGTCGCCGGACGATACGAGGACATGTCTGTGCTTGAAGAAGACTTTGACGCCAAAAAGGAATCGATCGCCTTAAAAGGGCAATTGACCTATCGCCGCCGAACATGGGAAATCGAACGATTTTAAGTTCATACGTGTATGAAAGTCAAAAGAGCCTGTAGAATTCAGGCTCTTTTTTGTTATCGCGCTCGTCTTTATTTCGTTCCAAATCGCTTTGTCCAACGACTTTATCGTTATTTTTAAAAATTGATAACAAATTGTCTTAATTTTTCGTTAAATTAAGTCTTTTCTTTTAACGACAGGACGGTATACTAGGAATAACCTTCTTGAGGGACGGAAGGCAATATAGAGAAAGCGAGGTGAAAATCTATTCATCTGTCGATGGATAGATCTACGAAATGGAACAACTGAAAGTACAGGGAATTTCTTCGTTCACCAAGTTTGCGACGAATGGAAACATGCTGAAATTAAAAGACGCAATTGCCGGCGAGCAGCGGATTTCGCTTCAAGAAGCGACCGATATTCAAGTCTCGATGCTCGACGAGGACCATTCGCGCTTCACTATATTCGGTCAGTCGCGCCCACTCGTGGAACTGACCCTTCCTCACCATTCTTGTGAAGTGTTATATGCATGGCTGCTTCACAAATTAAAACGACAAAAAATCAAATTGGCTTCAAACGCTTAATAAAAGCGCGTCCTCATGAGGGCGCGCTTTGTTCATTCCTCCGATAGATGGTGACGCCCCCATGTTTGGCGGCGCCCACGACTTGGAACAACCACTCTTTCTCGATCAACAGTGACCGTACTGTCAAAAAGTCGTCTTTCGGTACGAGCAACTCATCGATTGAGCCGTCGAGTAACGCTTTTACCTTTTGTTCCCACTCGTTCATTTTGCTTCATTCCTTTCCTTCTGTGCTTCGTTCGCCCAGGCAAATAAGTACTCACCCGTTTGAATCGCGTCGCCCGGTACGAACAGTTCCATCGGCACGTGTGCATGCGACGGAATCTCTCGATTGATTGCGAGCACGACCGGTTCACCGAGTGCTGCTTCGATGTAGTCGGAAGCAAACGTGATCACTTCATCCGCAGACATTGTTCCCTCGTTCGCAAGAGCCGCTGCATAGGCCGCGTCCACCTCATTATCTTTCAACAGAACACGTCCGTGCTCGAGCAGCGCGAACGGTGGCTTCGCGTCGACATGAAACACCTCGTAGGCGCGATAGCCCGTTTCATCACATGATAGGAGCGGAACGAAGCGGCGTTGTCCCGTCCATTTCTTCAATTGAAACAACGTCCGCATCGACGCAAATGACTTCGCGCCAGTCGCATCTTTTTCGACCAATATCGTCGGCGAACTCGCCGCGTCCGCTTGATCCCTTCCCATAAACAACCAACTTTCAACTTCAGACACGAGTATCAACGATTCTTCCTCCCTATGATCCATTCTGATCCGGCAATCACCGTGAACGCGACGAGCCATCCGCCCACGACGTCACTGAAATAGTGAACGTTCAAAATGACCCGGCTGAACGAGACGGCTACGAGCAGCACGACGAGCACCGCGACCCAAACGGGCGAGTACTTTCGCCGGTATAAACTAAAAGCGAGCAAACCGTACAAGGCGAGCGAACCCGAGGCGTGCCCGCTCGGAAAACTATACGTCGTCGCATCGAGAGCGGCATCGATGAGCGGCCGGTCAATCCCGTACACGCGCTTCAATAGTTGAGTCAAAACTAACGTCCCGATGACGACGAGCGGTAATCGAAACGCTTCAAGTTTGTCCCCGCGCCATAACCAATAAAGCATGCCGACAAAGGAGAGGGCGATCAACACCTTCACACTGCCGAGTTCCGTCACATAGACGAACAGCGGGCCAGACAACGGCGCGACAATCCGATAGACGAACCCGTCGAGCGAAACCGCCCCACCTAAAATGACAATCACCGAGACGATGGCGAAGCCAAGCGTCCCGGCGATTGTCAGTGTTTTTGCGCGATGCATCAATATAATCCTTTGCGTTCACGCATCTCGTCTTCACCGAAATCGTTCATGTCGCGCAACCGGTGCGCGAGACGGCCCGATGCGTTAGCCGCGATCGCACCGACAAGGTCGTCCATGAACGTATGAACTTGACCGTCGTCCATCTTCGTATCGAGCTGCTTGATGATCCCGATCTTCGCTTTATCTAAGTAACCGAACGTCGTGACGGCAATCGATCCGTACGTGTTGACGGCCCCGATCGCGATCGTCTCATCGACGCCGAATAAGCCTTCATCTGAAGCGACGATAGAAAGGAGCGGTTCTGACAACTGCCCTTTTTCGGCTAACATATCGAGCTCTGAGCCGACGAGAATCGCGTGTTGGAGTTCGCGTTTCTCAAGGACGGCCTCAACCGACTCAATGCAGTCTTTTAATGATAAGTGCGGTGAATAGGGCGCCTGCATTTGGTAGACGATCTCTGCGATCGATTCGATCGATACGCCCCGTTCAATCAAACGGGCCCGTGCAGCCTCTGTTACGTCTCGTGAGTGTGGTACTTGTTTCATAATTGTTGCGGGCAATTACCCGCGTCACATCCCTTCATCTCGAGAACAGCATGTCTCGAAGTACTCATTCTCTATTATACTGAAAACTTAAAAAAAAACACTAAGCCCACTTTGACTTCATTCGATAAATCGGTCATCATAAACTAGTAGACCATTCATAAAGGGGGAACTGGAATGAAGATTGGGGTAGTCTTATTTCCATCAAAACAAGTTCAAGACTTCGCCAACTCGTATCGAAAACGGTACGATACGAAGTACGCTTTGATTTCGCCACACGTGACGATCAAAGAACGTACCGAAGTCGACGAAGCCGAGTTACCAAAAGTGCTCGAGTATTTACAACAAATCGCTGAAACGACGAAGCCGATTCAGTTGAAGATCGACGGTGCCCGCTCGTTCGCGCCGACGAACAACGTCCTTTACTTAAAAGTGTTGCCGACGCGCGAACTCGCAGCGCTACAAACTCGCTTACACGAAGGTGCACTCGATCAGCCTCCGAAGTACGAGTTCCTCCCGCACATCACGATCGGACAAGATCTGACCGACGCCGAGCTGTTCGATGTGCTCGAACGGATGCGGATGGAACAAGTCCATTTTGAAGAGACGATCAACCGTATGGCCGTCATGTATGAGCTCGAAAACGAAACATGGAACGTCTATGAGACGTTCCGGTTCCGAGGTTAATATTATACGCTCCGGTCGACGAAACGACCGGGGCTTTTTTCTTGTTCAGCTTCTAACCATTCTTCTTGACGCGGAATAATCCGCTGGACCCGCTGGATGCGAGTGACCGGTTCGATGTTCGCCCGTTCTGTCGGTTGGACCTGGCGATTCCCATATTGGACGACCGTAAAATCAATCTGATAAGGACCCATGATCTTCCCTCCCTCACAAGTCCTTACCCCAAACGGTTACGCTATAATACAAAAAGAGCGCATTTACGCGCCCTTTCCCAAACTTATAAAATATGGTAGCCGCTGTCGACGTGGATGACTTCTCCCGTGATGCCACTCCCCATGCCCGATAACAAGAACAGACCGGTCGAGGCCACTTCTTCAGCCGAGACGTTCCGGCGCAGTGGTGCCTTTTGCTCGAGCTCAGACAAGATGCTGTTAAAGTCGCCGACACCTTTCGCCGACAACGTCCGAATCGGTCCAGCCGAAATCGCGTTGACTTGCACGCCTTGCGGGCCGTATTCGTTCGCCAAATATTTGACGCTCGAATCGAGCGCGGCCTTAGCGACACCCATCAAGTTATAGTTCGGTACGACCCGTTCCCCGCCGAGATACGTGAGCGTGATGACCGAAGCGTTCTCTGCGAAGTAAGGTTTTGCCGCCTTGACGACCGCCGTCAAACTGTACGCCGAAATATCGAGCGCTTGTGCGAACTGACCGCGCGTCATCTCCGAGAATTCACCGCGCAACGCTTCTTTATCCGCGAAAGCGATTGAATGCGCAATCCCTTGAATCAGACCGACTTGCTCATGGATCGAACGGAACGTCGTGTCGATCGCTTCATCGTTCGTCACATCACACTCAAGCAACAGTGCTTCTTGGCTCAATTCAGCAGCGAGTGATTCGAGACCTGACTTGAAACGTTCAGACGCATAAGTGAGCACGAGCTTCGCTCCTGCCGCGTCGAGCGTTTTCGCGATCGCCCAAGCGATCGAGCGTTTATTGGCAATCCCCATGACGACGTACGTCTTGTTCGTTAACATTGGATAAATTGACATTGTGAACTCCCCTTTTTAGTACCTGGTTATAACATCTGTTATCAGATTACAGAATGGTGTCTGTTTTGTCAACCGCCTCGTAACGTATTGCGATTTTTTATAGTTACGGTAAGATAAACTACGTATAGAAAGGGTGAGACGACTTCATCATGAACCACATTCAATCTTATTTAAAAAGTTTAGACACGACACTTCTGACAATCGTCTTTTTCTTGATGGTCATTAGCCTAGGTGCCATTTACACGGCACAACCGATGTTGCCAACACGATTACAACATATTAACTTCGCCTTCGATCAAGGAATCCGTTACATCATCGGATTCGTCGCCATGTTTGCCATCATGACAATCGAATACGAGCAGTTGCGAAAAATTCATTGGTATCTCTATTCCTTTGGTTTATTGCTTTTAGTTGGCTTAATTCCGCTCCGGGATACCACACTCGTTCCAAATATTAATGGGGCGTATGGATGGTATAATGTGCCTGGTTTCAGTTTTCAACCAGCTGAATTTATGAAGTTGTTTTTACTTATTTCCATGGCCACAATCGTCTACGACCACAATAAACGTTACGGTTCGTCTCAACAGGATGCGTGGCTGTTAATGAAACTAGTATTACTCGCCATCCCACCTCTTGGGCTGATTGTCACGCAACCAGACTTAGGGACCGGGCTTGTTTTAATCACGATGCTCGGTGCCATCATCATCGTGTCAGGGATCGGTTGGAAATGGTTGCTCGGCCTATTTAGCGCTGCCGCCGTGACGATCGGTGGGTTCATGTACTTGTTTTTCTCGCATTTCGAGGTGCTTCAAAGCTTCGTTCCGGGCCACGCCTTGAATCGTTTCCAAGCATGGATTTACCCATATGAGTACTCTGACGATTTAGCGTTCCAGTTGATCAAATCGCTTCAAGCCATCGGTTCTGGTCAAATGTTCGGAACTGGCTATGGTCAAGGTTTAGTCTATCTACCAGAGTCGCAGACCGATTTTATTTTCGCCGTCATCGCTGAGCATTATGGTTTTATCGGTGCAGCAATCGTGATTATCGTCTTCTTCTTGTTCTTGTACCGGATGATTCATATCGCGCTCGAAGCGAGCAGTCCGTTCGGAAGTTACATCGTGACCGCCGTCATCGCCATGTTCACGTTCCAGATCTTCCAAAATATCGGAATGACAATCGGTGTCCTCCCGATCACCGGCCTAACCTTGCCGTTCATCAGTTACGGGGGTACCGGGATCATCATGAACATGATTGCCATCGGGCTCGTCATGAACGTCGCCTCAAAATCAAAAACGTATATGTTTGACGACGATTAAACATAGCCCCGCACTCATTTGAGCGCGGGGCTATGTTTTGTTCACTCGTGTTCGAGTTGAAAGTCGACGGGGTAAGCCGCTTCGATTACGATACTCTCCCCTGTCAACGGATGATTGAACGCGGCAGACGAGCTGTGAAGCGCGTGACGGGCGAGCACGGGACGTCCGCCATACATCGTATCCCCGAGTAACGGATGACCAATGTGGCGCATGTGGACGCGTATCTGATGGGTCCGTCCGGTCTCGAGTTGGATCGTCAACGCCGCATAGTCACCGTGCGACTCGACGTGACGGACGTGTGTGACGGCTCGTTGCCCGTCGTCTGTGACGACACGTTCCATGATCGAGTGTTCGGCCCGACCGATCGGCGCATCAATCGTCTGTCGTTCGACCAGTCCTTCGACGAGGGCGATATACGTCCGGGACAAACCACCTCGCTTTTGAAGTTCGCTGAAACGATGGTGAACGTACGCATATTTAGCGAACAAGACGACACCAGACGTATCCCGGTCGAGCCGATTGATCACATGAATCGCCGAGTGCAATCCAATTCGTTCATAGTAACCGAGCACAGCGTTCGCAAGCGTGTCGTCAGGATGAAGCCGAGACGGGATCGTCGCGATGCCTGCCGGCTTATCGACGGCGAGCAAATAGTCGTCCTCGTAGATGACCGTGAGCGGACGCCGTGAACGGACCATCGTTTCCGCTGGCTGCTCAAGCGGAAAATGAACCGTCACTTCATCGCCGCTCGACACATCAAAGCGAACAGTCCGCGGCTCCCCGTTCACTAAGATGAGGCCACCGTGTTTGACTTGCGTCAACATCTTGCGTGAGATGCCACAATCCCCCATCAAAAAATCGCGCAGCGGGACGTTCGTCTCCGCGACACGACGTAATGTAAAACCGTACATATGTTACTTCCCTTCCTCGATGAACGATTCGCGCACCCGACGCCAAAACGGGAACGGGCGGAACCGGGCGAACGTCACTTTTTCTCTCGCGACCGCGCAACGGATCGACTGGACGTTCGACCACGACAGTGCTTCCTGATGGTCGAACGCGAGCTCAAACTCCGTTTTCGTATGCGGTTTGATTTTGACTTGGTGGTGCTTCGGCAACAACAGTGGTGAGCCGATCGTCCGGTAGACGAGATTATTGATCGACGCCATCTCGGTCACTTGGATCGCCTCGATCGATGGATGGACGATCGCACCGCCGAGCGCTTTATTATAGGCGGTCGAGCCGGAAGGTGTCGAGATGCAAAGCCCGTCTCCGCGGAACGTTTCAAAGTAATCATCACGGATCGACAAGTCACACACGAGCGTGCGCTTGTAATTTTTAATCGTACACTCGTTCATCGCCAACTGCCGCTCCGTCGTCCCGTCCTCATAGTCGATCAACACTTCGACGAGCGGATA
The DNA here is from genome assembly GCF_001766415.1 of Exiguobacterium aurantiacum. GTDB lineage: Bacteria > Bacillota > Bacilli > Exiguobacteriales > Exiguobacteriaceae > Exiguobacterium > Exiguobacterium aurantiacum_A. The sequence continues at coordinate 831,811 of NZ_MKXO01000001.1, forward strand.
AGATACCGGTTCAAACGACTCGCTCGTGATCATCTCTGTCAATTCATCGAGCTCGTCCGGTTGCCAGTCGGCGTAAAAACCGAGATGGCCCGTATGGATGCCGACGAGAAGGGTGTCGTCTAACCGATCGACATATTCATGGAACGCCTGTAGCATCGTCCCGTCCCCACCGACCGAAACGACGATCCGAGGTTGTTCTGAGACGGAATGTCCCGCCTCGGTCAACTTGTCTGTCAACTCACGCGCGATCTCCGCGGAACGCGCATCTCCCCTTGACACAATCGCAAACTGCATACACTCACCCCCCTAGTCTTGGTCCGTTTGGACGTTCATTTCTTTATCACGAAACACTTGCTGCGCATCTTGAATCTCGACGCGGAGCTGACTCATCTCAGCATCGAGCAGAAACGCCGCCTCCGCGGCCCGACGCAGCCGTTCTTGGACTTCTTGCGGCATGTCGCCATCGTATTTATAGTTTAACGAGTGCTCGATTGTCGCCCAAAAGTTCATCGCGAGCGTCCGAACTTGGACTTCGACGAGCGTCGGGAATTCCCCGTGGATCGTCTGGACCGGGTATTCGATGATGATGTGATACGACCGATAACCCGATTCTTTTTGATTCGTGATGTAGTTCCGTTCTTCTACGATTTTAAAGTCGGTCCGGTGGTGCAACAGCTCGAGGACCTGCACGATATCGTCCACAAATTGACACATGATTCGAAGCCCGGCGATGTCTTGCATCTCGGTCGACAAGTGATCATAGGCGATCTGTTTGCGTTTCGCTTTCTCGAGGATGCTACCGACCGGCTTGACCCTGCCGGTGACGAACTCGATCGGAGAATGGTCATTTTGCGAGTTGTATTGCTTACGGATCGCTTTAAACTTTACTTTCAGCTCATCGACCGCAATTTGATACGGCACTAAAAATTGATCCCAGTCCACTGATTGCATATGCTGTCACCACTTTCGTTCGTTTCGGAAAACCTTGCTTTTTTCCGTATGTATCCGATTGTATGGTATCATAAACCAACAATTGTTCATAGAATGGAGCGATGATGAATGACCCAAGAAGTGGAAATTGAGTTTAAATCGATGCTGACGAAAGATGAGTATGAGACGTTGCTCGAATCGTATCAGTTATCCGACCAAGTCAAATGGCAAGCCAACGATTATTTCGATACGCCCACGTTTGAACTGCGCAGCCAAGGCGCGGCCTTGCGCATCCGCGAGAAGAAGACCGGTCAAGTTTTGACGCTCAAACAACCGCACGATGTCGGACTGCTTGAGACGCATGCACCGATCAATGAAGAAGCGGCGGAAAATTTGTTCAAGTACGGCATCGTCCACGACGAACAGATGAAACAAGCCCTCGCCACGTTCAATTTGACCGGACCGCTCGAACATTTGGGCCGCCTCGAGACGAAGCGTGCTGAAATCGAGACGGCAGACGGTCTGCTCGTGCTCGATGAAAGTCATTATTTGGAGATTTGTGATTATGAAATAGAATTCGAAGTGACGGACGAAGCGGCAGGCCGAATCGCGTTTGAAAAGCTGCTCTCGAGCCACAATATCCCGTTACGTCCGGCCAAAAATAAAATCGTCCGATTCATGGAAGAAAAGATGGGACGGAGTGAAGGTTGAGCAGATACGTTGCCAACCTTTTTTTTTCGTTGCTACAATGAGCATACGATATATTTGATTTTGTTTACGAGAGGAGGCGACACAATGGAACTTGAACAATGTAATGAGTCATCCTGTTCACTGGAAGAATCTTCTATCCAAGTAACATATAAGCCATTAGAGTTATTCTATTTCATGGACATCTCTGATCCCGACGGTTTTCACGTGATGACACTCATTAAAAAACTCGAGCTCGAATACGGGCACTTGATTCGTTTTCGGATGGTCTCGACGGTTCCTAGTTGTGTTGGCGGATGTCAGGAAGAGGTTCGCCTTCTCACGATGATCAAGGCTATGGAATTACAAGGGAAACGCCATGCGATGCGTTTTTTGCGTCACCTTCATATTAACGACGCCTTTACGAAGGATGCTTCTAACGATGCCGACCTGTGGGAGATCGCGCGCTCTTACGCTGGATACGGACTCGATATCGATGAGTTGGCGGCAGATATGCAGTCGAATCAACTCTTGAGCGCCCTCGCTGTCGACCATCAAATATTAAAAGACTGGGAAATCGAATCACTTCCCGCCATGACGTTCGTCACCCGTGACGAGGCGCTCAAAATCGAAGGCGTCTATCCTTACGACGTGTACCAAGCCGTTATGAGTGAACTGCTCGGATACGTACCGAATCGGCAAACCGGTTGGAACGTTGAAAAAGTGTTACGTCACTACGACGCCTCGACAATCACTGAGCTCGCGTTCATCTTAGAGCTCGACAAGCCGATCATCGAGCGGGAACTGAAAAAACTGTCGCTCCAGCAACGTTGCCGCCCTGTTCCCGGCTGCAGCGGTCAAGCATGGGCCACACAAAAATAAACGGATACAAAAAGAAACCCACGGCCGGGGAGCCGTGGGTTTTTGACGTCTCAAGCGGGGACAAGAGACGCCGATCTTAACACCCGGGGAAGGTGTCAAGACGGGAGAAAGTTTACGGTCAATAAAGGGGTTTGTGATTGATTTCACACTTATAATATAACCATAGGCTCGCCTGTTGACAAGCACTTTGTTCATATTGTCACATAATGTTCACGCGCATGCACGCTTACGAAAACAGGAGTGATTCCATCTCATCGAGGACGGATTCAAACTGATCGAGCGCCGCTAACACAGGTGCTTTCGTCGTCATGTCAACGCCAGCCGCCTTCAACACCTCGATCGGGTAATCGCTCGACCCGGCTTTTAAGAACTTATCGATATAACGTTTAACGGCAGGCGCGCCTTCGTCCATGATTTGTTGCGACAACGCCGCTGACGCCGAAATTCCTGTCGCATACTGATATACATAGTAGTTGTAGTAGAAGTGCGGGATACGGGCCCACTCGAACGCGATCTCTTCGTCGATGACGATGTCGTCGCCGAAGTAACGCTTGTTCAACTCAAGATACGTCTCGTTCAAGTATTCTGGTGTGAGCGAGATGCCATCTTGGGCCGCTTGATGGATCTTATGTTCGAACTCGGCGAACATCGTCTGACGGAACAGCGTCCCCCGGAACGTCTCGAGTTGATTGTTGAGCAAGTAAAGACGCTCGGCTTTGTCCGTCCGTGTCTTCAACAAATAGTCGTTCAAGAGCGCCTCATTCGTCGTCGAGGCGACTTCTGCCACGAAAATCGAATAGTCCCCATACGGGTACGGTTGCGTGGCACGCGTGTAGTGACTGTGTACCGAATGACCGAACTCGTGGGCGAGTGTGAACAAGTTGTTCACGTTGTCTTGCCAGTTCATCAAGATAAACGGTTGCGTGTCGTACGCGCCAGACGAATAGGCACCGCTACGTTTGCCGCGAGTCTCCCGGACGTCGACCCAACGTGAGTCGAGACCGTCTTTGACGATTTGGACGTACTCGTCTCCGAGTGGAGCCAGACCTTGGACCATGAGCTCTTTCGCTTCTTCATAAGGCACTTTCATCTCGACGTCTTTGACGAGTGGCGTGTACAGGTCATACATGTGCACCTCGTCTACACCGAGCGCTCGTTTACGAAGCGCGACATAACGGTGCAACAGATCGAGCCGTTCATTCACCGCTTCAACGAGTCCATCGTATACCGATTCAGGAATCGAGTTGTTGTGGAGTGCCGATTGACGCGCACTCTCAAACTTGCGCACCGTCGCATAAAAGTTGTCCTTCTTCACGCTCCCAGACAGAGTTGACGCGAACGTGTTCAAGTATTGTTTGTACGTCCCATACATCGCTTTGAAAGCCGTCTCACGCACGCTGCGGTCTGCCGACTCTAAAAACGTAATGTAACGTCCGTGCGTCAGTTCGACTTCTTCTCCTTGCTCATTCTTTACTTTAGGGAATTTCAAATCGGCGTTGTTGAGCATGCCGAACGTCGAGCTCGATTGCCCGAGCACGTCGCCGGCTTGGGCGAGGATCGCTTCTTCCGCTTCCGTCAAGACGTGGGGCCGCTCTTGCGCCAACTCATCGAACGCATGACGGTAGACGGTCAACCCTTCGTGGCCGCCCATGAACGCTGTGATCTCACTTTCGTCGATGGCGAGCAGTTCTGGTGTCATGAAGGCGAGTTGAGCCGAAATTTGAGCGGCGAGTGACCCGGCACGGTCGTTCAGCGCCTGATAATGGCTGTTGGCCGTATCTTCGTCATAGCGCATATGGGCGTATGTATACAGCTTATGCAGTTGACGCGAGATCTCGTCACGGAGCTGCAGCGCCGCGTAAAGTGTCTCGGCCGATTCCCCGAGTTTCCCTTTGAATTCAACGAGTTCAGGGATTCGGGCTTTGAGTGTCTCAAAGTCTTGCTCCCACGCTTTGTCGTCTGCATAGATGGTTTCTAAGTTCCACGTCTCCTCGACGGGTACTTGTTGTCGTGTTAGTACTTCTGACATATGTCCACTTCCTTTTCTCAGTTTATATACGATTTCGCCATGAATCGCTGAAACCCTTGAAACAAACGAATATCGTCACGAAGTGCTGCTTCGAGCGTGACCGGGACTTGCCAGTCGATGACATACTCTGACAAGCCGAATACGTTCAAGAGTTGTCTCCATTGTAACTGAAACGAAGAAACAAAGTCGCTTGTCGGGGTCGCGTTGAACTGGCGGCATGTCTTCTCGATGCTCCAAGCGAGCGAATCCTTGGGCGCTTCCCGTCGATTTAAATACAAGACCGTTTGAAATTCGAACGGATGAACATGAACACCCCACAGCGCCGGGAGCGGCAAATAACAGACCGTCGGCAACAGTGACGGTAACATGCCGAGCGGATAGAGACGATTCAAGATCAGCCGTCTGTAGAGCGGTGTCGGATAAGGCGGCGCCATACGCTTACGCCGCACGAGTTGAATCCATCGGTGCGCATCAAATCGATAAAAAGGTTCGAACGGCGAGACGTCGAAAGATGTCACGGGCACCCACGTGCCTTGTGCCCGTCTGAGCGAGATCGGACACCCGACGAACCGGTACAACGCGTTCTTGACCGGAACGATCAGCGTACGTCGCCGTGCGATCTCACACCTCATCCACGGTGAGAAGGACGGCACCGGTTCAAGACGCAATCCGCTCGCGATCCAGATGACGGCAAGACCGTTTCGCTCATAGTGTCTCGTCCGTTCTACGTAAGAATCGACTGCTAACGGTGAGGCCTGTATTTCGACGACGAACGACGCCTCCGCTTTTGTCGCGACCAAGTCAGCCCGTCTCCCGTTCAGATCCACTTCTTGCTCGACATCATATCCGCCCGCCTGCAGCCATTGTCTGACGCCCCATTTATCGGTTCGGTGACCAGCCGACTCTCCGCGCCCACACGTTTGAACGTGGGAAAAATGGAGCCGTCGTTTCGCTCCTCGTTTTACAATGACCCGTTCTCCGCACTGTGGACATGAAAAAGGGGCAGCCGGTTCGATTTGCCTCCGACTCAACGTATGGGCATCGACGTACTCCCCTGTCTGATCGATTGCGAATCGCATCCCGCTTCCCCCTCATAATAATGGTGAAAACATTCGTGCCAAAGATTCAACGAGTTTGATGAAATAAGATCGTTCTGCGAACGCGCCCAACTCCAACTCATGAGACCCTTCAAAATCTTTGTAGATGTCTTGCTTGAGTTGATGAACCGAGTTCGTGTTGTACAGTAGTGCGTTCACTTCAAAATTGAGATGAAAACTGCGGAAGTCCATGTTCGCCGTCCCGATCGTCGCCAGGCCGTCATCGATGACGATGACTTTCGAGTGCATGAATCCTTCCTCGTACAAATAAATCTTGACGCCAGAGCTGAGCAACTCCTCATAATAAGATCGGCTCGCATAGAAGACGATTTTATGGTCCGGGAAGCTCGGTAAGACGATGCGGACGTCGATCCCCGACAAAGAAGCTGTCTTCAACGCACTCATAATATCCTCGTCAGGAATCAAGTACGGTGACGAGATGTACACCGATTTTTTGGCGGCATTGATAAGTGCGAAATAAATCGACTTCATCGTCTCGTACGGCTCGTCCGGTCCGCTGGCGACGATTTGGACACCGCCGCTCGCGCTCCGCACCGTCTCGAGCGGCTCTAGGTAGAACGGCGTGAACAAGCGCTCACCCGTCATATAGTACCAGTCTTGTAGGAAGATCAGCTGCAGTTCCGATACCCCTTCCCCTCTGACGTAGAGATGCGTGTCACGCCAAAATCCGAACTTCGTATGCTCTCCTAAATACTCGTCCCCGACGTTCAAACCGCCTGTGAACGCTTCGGTCCCGTCGATGACGACAATTTTCCGGTGGTTCCGGTAGTTCGTCTTGCTCGAGACGAGCGGTAAGACGACGGGAAAGAACGCCTGGACGTGAACACCAGCTTGTCGCATCTCTTCGAAAAAAGAACTGCTCGTATGGATCGATCCGACCGCATCGTACAAAAACCGGACCTCGACCCCTGACCGCGCTTTTTCAATCAAAATACGTTGAATTTCCCGAGAAATACGATCTTCCCGGAAAATGTAATACTCGAGGTGAATGTGACGCGTCGCCCCGTTCAAGGCTGGCAATAGTTTCGAAAACTTTTCTTTTCCGTTCGTGAGGATTTGTGTATACGTGTTCGACGAGACGGGTAATTGATTCAATGAAGACGTTAAGTGGAGCAACTTCTCGTAATCATCGTGCGGAAACATGAGCGATGGCGAGAGTGTCATCGCTTTTTGACGATAAGCGAGATACGTTTCTTCATCCAACATCGCCTTCTCATTGAACATGCGTCTCCGCCGATAGTTTTGACCGAAGACGAAGTATGCGAATAAACCGACAACCGGAAATCCGAGCATGACGATTGCCCAGATGAGCGTTCGTTGCGGATTACGGTTCTCGAGCAAGATGACGAGCAGGATGCTAAACGTCGTCAGAAAGACGAGGATCGTGAACAGCCCAATCACTTGCGAGCTCCAGTAATAAGATAATACGGCAATGAGCCCTGCGAGCAAAAGAAGGGATAATAGTACTTGTATGCGTCGCAACATATTATAAGCTGACCCCGTTTCTGTCATGTATTATCATTAATTATACATCGGAACGATATCTTTTTGAGGGGAGTGGAGAAAATATGGGGACTTTTCTAGTGACGGGGGCGACGAGTGGCATCGGTCGTGCGGTCGCCTTACGGTTAACGGAAGAAGGACACGACGTCTTAGGCGTCGGACGTGATGAGACGAGAGGTGCGGCACTCGAACTCGAATCGGATAACACGATCACGTTCCTGAAATGTGATTTATCTCAAGCTGATGAGGTCGAGGCGCTCATGGATCGCCTCGTGGCCGATCAAGTCGTCCTGCACGGAGTATTCAATAACGCCGCGACGTTCGGTCGTCCCGGTACGCCTGAACGGTTGCCGGCCTCTGCTTTTGACGAAGTGTTCGAACTGAACGTGTTGGCGACAAACCGCCTCATTCAACGCGCGATTCCGCTCCTCGCGACCGGTTCAAGCGTGGTCAACAACGCAGCGATCGTCGGACACGTCAAATTCCCGCCGATGCTCGGTCCATACGCCGCTTCGAAAGCGGCCGTCATCGCGTTGACGAAGACGTTCGCCCATCGGATGAAAGGAAAGATTCGTTTCAACGCCGTCTGTTTCGGACCGGTCGATACGCCGCTCAGCCATAAGCTGTACGGCGGCGAGGCAAAATTCAAAGACGCGATGAGCCATCATTTCCGTGGGAATGCCGCTTCACCGGAAGAAGTCGCACCGGTCGTCACGTTCTTATTGAGTGATGCGTCGAGCTATATTAACGGCCAAGCCATCACCATCGACGGTGGCTACAGCCTGTCTTGAACGCAAAAAGGGGTCGTCTACGAATTAGACGGCCCCCTTTTCACTTTTGTGCGAACAGCTGTATATTATGCCTTGATCTTCCTCGCTTGCATCATCTGGGTCGTCAAGAACGCCTTTTCGCGCGGATGTAAGTCGTCCCAGTTGATCACGTCTTCAATGTAATCGACGAACTCTTCAAACGTGTCGTGATGCGTTGGATGAGCGCGCAGGCGTCCGATTCGGATCGCCTCGAAAATCGACGCCATCACGAAAATGTCATGGCTCGCGTACGTCTTGATCGGCGCCAGCGCCTCGAACAACGTCGCTTCCATCGCTTTCCGTTTGATGTGCCAATCACTCTTGCCGTTTGAGAAGACGAAATCCCCTTCCGGAAGTTCACTCAATTCCCGTAAAATGTCCCCGATATAGTGAATCGCATGAATCGCCGTATTCGGGTCATTAATTCCCGGTGACACTCCTTTAAGGGCGATCTCACTCAATTTTTCGATGACGAACGCCGGGTCTTGAATCGATGAACGGATCTCGCCGATTTGAAACACGTCTTTGTCGAGAGCGTCATCCCCTAGCCAATATCCGAGAATATCTCCTTCCGCCACAAAGTCGCCGACCGCGACGACCGATTCGAAACTGATGTCGTGATCTTCTTGTTTCTCGCTCGAGAACAGTTGAACATAGCCGGTCCGTGAGGCGTACACCGCCTGCCCTGCTTCGAACGTATGGACCGATCGCTTCAGCACGATGCTCACCTTCCCATCTTCGACCGCTTGCTTCTGTTTTTCGATGACGGATAATGCCTCTCGATGTAAGGACGATAACAGGCGTTCAGCTTGAATCGAGACGCTGATCGTCTGAATGAACTTGACGAACGCCCAGATCGAACTGACGACCAATACGACGCTGACACCTGAGGCGAGGACGGCGTCCTCTTCTGATGTCCGAATGAGAAATAAATTCGTGATCCCGTACACGGTAGTCATGATGAAAATACCGAGCGTATGTTTCGAAGCCGAGTTTGTTAAAAAGTTGTTGATCGTACGGGGCGAGAATTGAGATGAATACGTCGTCAGCACGACTAAAATCGTCGAAAAACTGAACGTCATCATCGTCATGAGACTCGTGAACGACGACGAAAGGACGGAAGCCGCTGAATCCTGATCCAAATAAATGATTTCTGGCAACAGTTCGCGGAAAAAGCTACCGAAGTATTGCGTCAGAAACGTTAATACGATACCACCTGTCCCATACAAAAACGGGACGAACCACGTACTGTCTGACAACGTCAATTGTAAACGTTTGAGCATCAAGTCACCTCTTCAATATGTATAGATTAGTAAAAAAATCGCCTGTCCGCTTGAACAGGCGATTCGAGTTTAGAAATAGTGACGTACTTTCGAGAACACGTCGCCGTCGAGAATCGGTTTACCGTACTCCTCGAGCATAGCGAGGGTTTGCGTACTGAACGACAAATATTCGGCTAAAAGACTGAGGACGTTCTCTTCTTCTTCCGGCTCCATCTCGTCCGGGAAGTCGATCCACAAGTAGTAACGGTTTTCATAATGGAATAACTTGAGGGTGACGTTACTCAACGTATCACCGGCCCGTTTACTCAGAGCGATAATGGCCTCAAAGTCATCCGTATCCATAGCTAACGGGGCCCACGCCTCCGGTTCAACTTCGACTTCATCGAGTTCACTCAACTGGTCAAGGACAGACTGTTGATCACGTGCTTCGTCGATTGCGTTGCGCAAGAGCGAGCCGAGTTCTGCGTCGTCTTCTGTGTCGATCACATTTTTCGCGATCGTGACGGTCACTTCAAGTCCTTTTTCGAACGCTTGTACTTGTATCCATAGTGGACCATCAAACGAGATATCTTCCCGTTCGTGCGCTTCGTCCATCATCTGCCAGAACAGCTGCTCACCACGTTCTCGGTTGTACCAAATTTCATCCCGGGCGAATCCGCGTTTCTCGATATCGACATAAGTGATGAAAAACTTGACGGTATTGTCATTGATGCGCTCAATTTTCACGATTGTCCACTCCCTTCTGACCTCACTCCTACTTCTTAAGGAGGAGAGGGGAAATTGTCTTGTTATCATAGTACCCTTTTTTTGACCTGTCAATCTATTGATGATGGGGTGTGTACCACTATTTTATCGGAAAAACGAGATAATAAAAAGCACACTGCTTAGACAGTATGCTTCCTCACTCGTTGACGAGTCGTTGCGCTTCTTGAAGTTGGAACGTACGAACTTTGCGAGGCAAGAATCGACGAATCTCATCTTCGTTATATCCGACTTGAAGGCGTTTTTCATCAATCAAAATCGGACGGCGAAGGAGGCCCGGATATTCTTGAATCAAATCGTACAACTGCTGAAGCGAAAGTGCGTCGACCGATACATCGATTTTCGAGAAAACTTTTGAGCGGGTCGAGATGATCTCATCTGTGCCGTCTTCTGTCATGCGTAAAATCTGTTTAATCTCATTGAGTGAGAGTGGTTCTGAGAATATGTTTCGTTCTGTAAATGGGATATCATGCTCTTCGAGCCAAGCCCGTGCTTTTCGGCACGATGTACAGCTCGGAGACGTATAAAGTGTGACCATTTTCGTTCCTCCCTGATCAAATGTTCGTCCATTTTTTTAGTGACTCTTCTTGTATACCCAAAATCTCGTTCACGTAATTATAATAATTCTTATTTATAGAAACTTCAATGATATTCTTTCTCATCGGGGTAAGAAAAGAGGACGCATTCAGAAGAATGCGACCTTGATCGACCGTTCTACGAAGCTGGAATCCGAGAAACCGGTTGTGACACCGTTTCTTTCCCTGGCTTCACTTGCAAGTCTTTCAATTTCTTCTTGAGCACTTCTTTTAACAGTTTCTTTTTCTGTTGCAGTACTTTGTCACGCTCTTTCATGGTCTCTCACCCCCATGGACGAAAGGAAAAAACCAACCATTACTGTATCTGAAAATCTTAAAGTTGCACTAATCTATAGTTAAATTATAGCACATTCTATTGAAAAATGTTGAACAATCTCGTAAAAAATCATGATTTCACATGTTCCAAATTTGCATTTGCTTATCCATTCCCGTATAGTTAATAGAAATAATCTTTGAAATCACCAAGGAGGAGAGCACGAATGAGAATCACGTTAGAAACGATCATGCAGCATCACGTCACCCAGAAATACTTGACACGATCTGGATTAAAACATGCCGTTGACGTCTGTGAACGCGCTCTCGAATTGGCGACACGACGAGGGCTCGACACCGATCTAGCAACGAAGGCTGCACTGCTCCACGACATCGGTCATTACGAATGGTACACCGAAGGCAAGTGGAACTACGACTTGTATCGCCAAAACGATATCCACGCCATCAAAGGCGCGGAACGAGCACATAAACTGTTGATCCGGCTCGGAGAAGATCCGGCTCGGGCCAAGGAAATTTCCGTCATGATCCTGCTTCATACGGATTCTTACCTTCCGCCTAACCGCATCCAACGGACCCCGCTCCAACAGCTCGTCCATGACGCCGATACGTTCGTCGAACAGCCGGGCGGCCTCCACCACTACGAGACGATGGAGATTGAAGACGCGCTCGCTCGCGTCCGTTTAATCGATGCCGTCGTCGAGCGTCTCTCGAACTTGCCGCGCATCTCAAACGCCTAACACCGTCCGGGTCTCCCACGGTGTTTTCGTTTGAGCAAAAAAGCCCCAAAAATCCAATTGGATTTTTGGGGCTTTTCGTATTAGACGAGCTGGGCTTTATACGCCTCATATTCTGCGTCTGTGAGCGAAACATAGTGACCTGGTTCGACTTCGCGAAGCGCAGGGATGCTCGAATCTTCATCCGACCGTCCTACAGCACCAAGTGAGCCAGACTCGTAGACGATCCGCTTACGTGTCCGTTCATGTTCTGGATCCGGAAGCGGGATCGCAGACAAGAGCGATTTCGTATAAGCGTGAATCGGGTTCTCGTACAGGCGCTCTGCCGGTGCAAGCTCGACGAGGTGACCTTGGTACATAACGCCAATCCGGTCCGAGATATACTTGACCATCGACAAATCGTGGGCGATGAACAAGTACGTGAGATCACGATCACGTTGCAACTCTTTCATCAAGTTGACGACTTGAGCTTGGATCGACACGTCGAGTGCTGAGATCGGCTCATCGGCGATGATGAAGTCCGGTTCAACAGCGAGCGCCCGGGCAATCCCGATCCGCTGACGCTGTCCGCCTGAGAATTCGTGCGGGTAACGGCTCGCGTGCTCTTTCGTGAGGCCGACCGTCTCGAGAAGGTCGTACACACGGTTCATCCGGTCTTCATTCGTCTTGGCAAGGCCGTGGATATCGATGCCTTCAGCGATGATGTCAGCGACCGTCATCCGCGGGTTGAGCGACGCATACGGATCTTGGAAGATCATCTGCATAGCCCGGTTGAATTTCAACTTCTCAGCCTTATTCTTTTTCCCGTGGACGTTCTCACCTTTGAAAAGAACATCGCCGTCGGTTGCATCGTAAAGGCCGATGATCGTACGACCTGTCGTCGATTTACCGCAACCCGACTCTCCAACGAGACCGAGCACTTCACCTTTGTAAATATCGAACGAGATGCCGTCGACCGCTTTGACGACGCGGCCTCGGCCAATTTTAAAGTGCTGCTTCAGGTCTCGTACTTCTAATAATTTCTCACGTTCCATTATTCAGCACCACCTTTCAAAATCGATTTCGCGAACGCGCTGTCAGGACGATACTTGAGTGCGAGATCGCGGATCGCTTTCGGCGGCGTCACTTGCGGTGCTTGTGGGTGCAAGAGCCAGCTCGCTGCATAGTGTGTATCGCTAATTTGGAACATCGGCGGTTCTTTCTCGAAATCAATCTTCATCGCATACGGATTACGCGGTGCGAACGCGTCACCTTTCGGTGGGTCAAGCAAGTTAGGCGGCGTGCCCGGGATGGCCGGGAGCGCTTCGTTCGGATCATCGGTCGGACGCGGCATCGATCCGAGCAGTCCCCAAGCGTACGGGTGACGCGGCTCATAGAAGATCTCATCGACCGTTCCTCTTTCGACGATTTTACCGGCGTACATGACGGCGACACGGTCAGCCATGTTCGCGACGACACCAAGGTCGTGCGTGATGAAGATGATAGCCGTACCCGTTTTTTGCTGAATATCTTTCAATAATTCTAAAATCTGGGCTTGGATCGTCACGTCGAGTGCCGTCGTCGGCTCATCGGCAATCAACACTTTCGGGTTACATGCGAGCGCGATCGCGATGACGATCCGTTGACGCATACCACCTGAAAGTTGGTGCGGATATTGTTTAAGACGTGCCTCTGGGTTCGGAATCCCGACGAGTGTGAGCAATTCGAGCGTACGCTTCTTCGCATCTTCACCCGTCAATCCTTGGTGTTGCTTCAATCCTTCGGCAATCTGTTTGAAGATTGTCATCGTTGGGTTGAGTGACGTCATTGGATCTTGGAAGATCATCGCGATGTCGCGCCCGCGGATTTTCAACATTTCTTTTTCTGACAACTTCGCCAAGTCTTTTCCTTCGAACAAAATTTCTCCGTTCGTGATCTCACCTGGCGGGTTCGGAATGAGACGCATGATCGCTTTCGATGTGACGGATTTACCAGAACCCGATTCACCAACGATTGCGAGCGTCTCGCCTTTTTTCAAATCAAACGATACGTTGCGGACGGCTTGTACCGTTCCGGCATACGTATGGAACGAGACCGCTAAGTCTCGGACAGATAAAATCGTTTCCATGCACGAGTCCCCCTCTGTTTAAATTATTTACGCATTTTCGGGTCGAACGCATCACGCAAGCCATCGGCGAGCAAGTTGAAGCTGACCATGAGCAAGACGATGATGATTGACGGGATGACGAGCAAGTACGGGAACGTCCGTAGCTCTTTGTATCCGTCGTTGATCAACGTACCAAGTGACGCTTGTGGCGGTTGAAGTCCGATCCCGATGAAGCTGAGGAACGCCTCGAAGAAGATGGCAGATGGAATCGTGAACATGAGTGTGATGATGATCGCACCGAGCGTGTTCGGGATCAAGTGTTTGAAAATCAAACGGTTACTTGAAGCACCGAGCGTACGGGCAGCCAACACAAACTCTTGGTTTTTCAGTTTCAAAATCTGACCGCGGACGAGTCGACTCATCCCGATCCAGCCGGTGATGGCCATCGCCAAGATAATGGTGAAGACACCTGGGTCAAAGATCAAGATGAACAAGATGATCAAGATCAAGTTAGGAACGCCAGTCAAAATCTCGACGATCCGTTGCATGATGTTGTCAATGCGGCCACCGAAGTAAGCCGAGACGCCGCCGTAAGCGACACCGATGACCGTATCGATGATTGCGGCCATCAAACCGATGAAGAGCGAGATACGAGTCCCTTCCCAAACGCGCGACCAAAGATCACGCCCGAGGTAATCGGTACCGAACCAGAAGTTCTCTTCGACGTTTTTCTGTTCATAGAAGTTGATGTCACGCCCACCGAGGTTGGCCATGCCGTCAAATCCGGCCCACTCAAGTCCTGTGACTTTAGGCGGTAGTTTCGCTTGTGAGATATTTTGTTCATAGGCGTCACGGGCTGAAAGCATCGGACCGAACAACGCGAGCAACACTAAAATTAAAATGATAGACAACGAGAAGATGGCCGCTTTGTTTTTCTTGAGACGAAGCCATGCATCTTGCCAGAAGTTCAAACTTTTCCCGGCAATTCGTTCACCGAGCTGTTCGTTCATCTCGACACGTTGGAACATGTCTTGGTCGAACTGCTCGAAATCTTTTTTATTTTCAATCATCAGTTATCCCCCCCAAGACGAATACGTGGGTCAACGACTCCGTAGAGCAAGTCAACAAGTAAAATAATTACAATGAACAGAGCCGAGAAGAAGAGCGTCGTACCCATGATGACCGAATAATCATTCAACGTAATCGACGTTACAAACAATTCACCAAGTCCAGGAACAGCAAAGATTTTCTCGATAACGAACGTACCTGTGAGTAGCGCAGCCGTCATCGGTCCAAGGATTGTGATTGCTGGAATCATCGCGTTACGCACCATATGTTTCCACACGATTGCATTCCCGGTTAATCCTTTCGCTTTCGCGAGCGTGACATAGTCTTGTCCGGTCACTTCTAGCATCTCGGTCCGTACGAAACGGGCGATCGACGCGGTGACCCCGAGCGACAACGAGATGGTCGGAAGGATCGTATGCGCCGGCGAGTCCCAGAACGCGACAGGCAATACGCCCCATTTTACCCCAACGTAGTATTGAAGGAGGGCCGCAAAGACGAACGACGGGACAGAGATCCCGATTACCGACACGAACATTGAACCATAATCGATGTACGTGTTATGGCGAATCGCTGCAACGATCCCGAGCAATAGTCCTGTCAGCGTACCAAGCACTAGTGCCTGAATACCTAACTGGGCCGATGGTCCGATTCGTTCCATGATCAACTCCGTCACTGGCCGGTTGGCCGTACGGAACGATACGCCGAGGTCTCCTTGGACAAGGTTCCCTAAGTAAGTCGCATAACGAACTGGAAGTGGATCATTGAGTCCGTAACGATCGTTCAAGATCTGAATTTGCGTGTCCGTCAATTTTTCCTGGTTCTGATACGGTGAACCTGGAAGCAGGTCCATCAGGAAAAATGTGAACGTCGCAATCAAGAAGAACGTGATGAGGCCGTAAACCAGCCGCTGAAGAATATAACGTCCCATAATAAAAACCCCCTGTTTTTCTAATTGTTTCTATGCTTGCACCAACAGCGTCACTATGACATATTTCCCTTTTCTTGAATTCACAAAATGAAAGGAATTTTCTGAAAGAATAGGTCAAACGTCATCTCAAGGCTCTTAGCACAGCATATGAAAATCAAAAAACTCTCAGTTTCTGAAGTATTCTGAATTTTCACTGTTACTCCATTATACTTTACCAACAAAACATTTGAATAGTATTTTCTCTGAATTCGATATTTTTTTTAGAAAAGTGGGGACATGCTTGCGCATGTCCCCTCGCCTATTTAGTTTATATCAACGTATTTGTACTGGTAATCAGCACCGAAAAGTTGACGGTTGAAGTTCTCGATGTTCGGACGGATCAAGTAAGCGACACCGGCCTGATAGATCGGCATGATCGCTTGGTCTTGTTCGATCAAGAGCGTTTCCGCTTCTTTGAATTTGTCGTAACGGGCATCGATCGCTGTTTCAGCCGAAGCTTCATCGATCAACTTGTCGTATGCTGCTGACTTGTACTTGATATCGTTTTGACCGTTATCTGACGTGAAGATGCCAAGGTTTGTGAGCGGATCTTGATAGTCAGGTCCCCAAAGAGCGAATGACATCTGGTAGTCCCCGTTCGCTTCGCGTTCGAGCTTGTTGTTGAACGGTTGTTGCGAGATGTTGACCGTTACGTTCGGCAAGTTCGACTCGATTTGGCCTTTCATGTACTCTGAGATTTGTTTTGAAACTTCACTGTCGAATGAAAGCAATTCGATTGTGATCGCTTCGCCACCAGTTGCTTCTTCCCAAAGCGTTGCTGCTTCGTCAGTGTTTGTCTCGAAGTGTTGGACGCCTTCCGTATAATCCGTTCCGTCTTCATACTTGATGAATTCTTTCGGGATGAACGAAGTCGTTGCGATCGAACCGTTGTTCAACAGTTGGTCGACAATTCCGGCTGGGTCAACGGCACGAGCGATTGCTTTACGTGCGTTCACATCAGCGAATACTTCATCTTCATGATTGAACTTGAAGTAACCGACCGCTGAACGAAGTCCTGTGTTGTAGTCTTCGTCTTCTTGGAAAGCAGCGACTTGCTCAGACGCGAGGCCTGCGTAATCAACATCGCCTGCTTCATACAAGTTGACGACCGTTGACGTATCTTTGACGACGCGAACGTCGACTTTGTTGAGGGCGACGTTGTCGGCATCCCAGTACGTATCGTTTTTCGTCAAGACATAGCCTTGTTCACGATCCCACTCTGACCATGTGAACGGACCGTTGTAGAGAAGGTTCTCTGTGTTTTTTGCGAAGTCCGCTCCTTGCTCAGTTGCGAACGCTTCATTGATCGGTGTGAACGTACCGAACGATGTGAGTGAGACGAACGATGGGTCCGGACGCTCGAGTGTAACTTCTAGCGTTTTCTCATCGATTGCTTTCACACCAAGTTCTTCTTTAGGAAGGTCACCCGTGTTGATCGCTTCGGCATTTTTTACCGTGTTCATGATATACGCATATTGTGAACCAGTTTCTGGGTCCACGGCACGTTGCCAAGCGTAAACGAAGTCATTCGCTGTGACCGGCTCACCGTTCGACCATTCGGCGTCACGAAGCGTGAACGTGTAGACAGTTTCGTCTTCGTTCAATTCCGGCTCTCCTTCGGCGATGGCTGGAACAGCTTTACCTTCTTGATCAAGACGGTAAAGACCTTCCATTGTGTTGGCGATCAAGTTGAACGCGACTGCGTCCGTTGCGAGCGCCGGGTCGGCTGTAGTAATGTCAGACGTGTCCGTCAAACGAAGTACTTTCTCTCCGTTCGAAGACGAACCGCCGTCAGAGTCTCCGCCAGTCGAGCAAGCGGCGAGCACTGAACCGAGCGCTAAGATGAGTGTCATCATTAGCAAAATCGATTTTTTCTTCATTGCGATGTCCCCTTTCCAATCTCGTGAAGCTTATCATTCCGTCGGACTAACATCTTACTCTTTTTCTTTAATTTTCTGAATATTACATAAAGTATCCGACGAAAGAACGTTAGGGCTATTGTAAAAAATTTTTAATCAAACTGTCAACTACGAAATAAACCGCTGTCATTTGAAAAACTTCCTTCTCGCCATAATAGCGGGACTACGCGTATCATAGAACCATAAGCAAACGTGACAAATTGACGTCGTCACGTTGAAAGGAGTTTGTCACATTGAAAAATTTTAGAAGTATATTAATCATTTGGGGAATTGTCACAATTGCCTATACGGTTTGGTCGTATGTGTCGTATTACCGTGCGGAATCGTTCGCGTTTCATTTGAGCGGCGGCTTGTTCGTCGCCGGCATGATCGTCTTCGCGTACGGGATGTTCTCACAGATGAGCGCTTCAGGATTGTTCGACGGGATCATGTACGGGTTTAAACGAAATCGCCGCGCCAAACTAAAGGAAATCGATTCCGATTATGAAGAAGACGAAAAAGACGACGACGAGATGAAAGAAGAACGTTCCGCCCGTAAACAGTCGGCTTGGCGTTGGGTATACGTCGGGATTGGCAGTGTGATCCTGTCATACGTCATCACCCTCGTTTGACCTTTTTGTTTTTCCACCAATATGCTAAACTAAATGCAGAACATAGGAAACACAAGGAAGAAGACAAGTACCTCGAACTCCCTCTCCCCCAGAGAGTCTACGTTGCTGCGAGTAGACGGAGAGCGTTCAAGCGAATGGACTTCAGAGTGGCTCACCTGAATGGTAGTACGGTGAGACGGTTACGCCCGTTAACGCGATCAAGTGGCATGATTTCATGCAAATTTGGGTGGCACCGCGGTTATTCGTCCCGATTTTTCGGGCGGAGAACTGCGGTTTTTTATATTTTATGGAGGTGTAGGCATGGCAACGATATTTTCAGGCATTAAACCGACCGGCGTCGTGACGCTCGGTAACTACTTAGGGGCGATGAAACAATTCGTCGATCTTCAAGAAGAACATGACGCGTACTATTGTATCGTCGATCTTCACTCGATCACGGTCCAACTTGACCGCGTCGAGCTGATGGACAACACCCGCAAGCTGGCGGCGCTCTATCTCGCCTGCGGACTTGACCCTGAGAAGGCAACGATCTTCGTCCAGTCAGAAGTAAAAGCGCACGCCCAACTCGGATGGATGTTGACGTGTATCGCTGGGATGGGCGAACTCGGTCGGATGACGCAGTACAAAGATAAATCGCAAGGTAGCGATAACGTCGGGGCCGGGCTGTTCATCTATCCGACACTCATGGCGGCGGATATTCTACTTTATGGGACAGAGCTCGTGCCGGTCGGTGACGATCAAAAACAACATATCGAACTGACGCGCGACTTGGCCGAACGGTTCAACAAACGCTATTATGAGACGTTCAAGATTCCTGAGCCGCTCATTCAAAAAGAAGGGGCTCGGATCATGAGTTTGACGAACCCCGAGAAGAAGATGTCGAAATCGGACGCGAACATTAAAGGCTTCATCTCGATGCTTGACGAACCGAACGTCATCCGTAAAAAAATCAAGAGCGCCGTCACGGACTCGAGCGGCGTCATCAGCTTCGACCGGGAGAATAAGCCGGGCATCTCGAACTTGCTCGAGATTTACTCGTTGTCGACGGGTACTTCGATAACAGATCTCGTGACTCAATACGCAGACTCGAACTACGGAACGTTCAAGCAAGACGTCGCCGAAGCGGTCGTCGCCATGCTCGAACCGATTCAAGCGCGCTATCACGAACTCGTCGACTCGTCAGAGCTTGATGCGATCCTTGATGTCGGCCGTGAGAAAGCCGAAGCAGTCGCGAACAAGAACCTCGCCAAGATCGAGAAAGCGATGGGCTTAAGCCGAAAACGTGCCAAAGTGAAAAAATAAGACAGAGCCGCCCAACGCATGCGTTGGGCGGCTTCTTTATGGAAGAACACAAAAAAAGAAAGAAACAGGCGTCCCTGTCTCTTTCTGGTGAATGTTGCTTATTGCTCTTTGCCTTCGATGAATGCCCACTTGTACGAGTAGTCAGCGCCGAACCCGTGTTCAACGATTCCTTTAACGTACGGCTTCGTGAGACGAGCTGATCCGCGTTGGTAAACTGGCGAGATCGCGTTCTCTTCAAGAACGATTTTCTCTGCATCTTGAAGCTCTTTCCAACGTGCTTCAGCATCTGTGTTCGCTTTCGCAGATTCGATGAGTGCATCGAATTCTTCGTTCGACCACTTACCACGGTTGTATGGTCCGTCAGTTACGAAGAGGTCAACAAACGTCATTGGATCCTGGTAGTCAGGTCCCCAGCCTGCGAATGTAAGCTCAAAGTCACCTTTGTTCTCGAGGTCGAGTTTGTTGTTGAACGGTTGTTGCTTGATCGTAAGCGTCATGCCTGGAAGGTTCTTCTCAAGTTCACCTTTGATGAACTCACCGATTTGCTTCGCAGACTCTGAGTCGTAGTTGAGGAGTTCGATTTCGACAGAATCTGTCCCGAGCTCTTCAAGTCCTGCTTCCCAAAGTTTTTGTGCTTCTTCAACGTTGTAACCACCGATGTCGCCGTTAGCGTCACGGAAGTCTGCACCGTCTGGGCCTGTTACGAAGTCTTTCGGCACGAGGTAGTTCGCAGGTACTGAACCGTTCGCGAGAAGCGTTTCAGAGATTGCTGCTTTATCGTAAGCACGGTCGATCGCGTTACGGATATTTTGGTTGTCGAACGCTTCAACTTCAGTGTTGAACTGGAGGTAGAAGAGTGTCGGTTCAACGACAGTCGAGAATTCTTCGCTGTCTTGGTATTGAGCAACGAGTTCAGAAGTCAAACCAGTGCGGTCAACGTCGCCGTTTTCGTACAAGTTGACGCCCGTTGAAACTTCTTTAACGACTTTAACGTCGATTTCGTCGAGTTTGACGGCTTCAGCATCCCAGTAGTCGTCGTTTTTGACCATTTTCCAGCCTTGCTCGCGCTCCCAGCTTTCGAGTTTGAACGGTCCGTTGTAGAGCGTCGTCTCTGCAGACGTACCGAAGTTCTCGCCTTGTTCTGCGTCGAACGCTTCAAGTTTAGGCATAAATACGCCGAAGCTTGTGAGACCAAGGAAGTATTCAGCTGGTGCTGTCAATTTAACTTCAAGTGTCTGATCGTCAGTTGCTGTAACGCCGACCGCGTCACGCTCGCCTTCGCCAGTGTTGTAAGCTTCAGCGCCTTCGATGACAGACATGACGTAAGCATATTGTGATCCGTTGTCCGGATTAAGTACTTCTTTCCAAGCGTATTCGAAGTCGTTTGCCGTTACAGGCTCACCGTTAGACCAAGTTGCGCCTTCACGGATTTTGAACGTGTACGTTTTACCGTCTTCAGAAACTTCGTGTGACTCAGCCATCCCTGGTGTTGGGTTGTCTTCTTCGTCCATACGGTAGAGACCTTCGTTAACGTTGTTCAAGACGTTGAACGATACTGCGTCAGTCGCGAGAGTTGGGTTAAGTGAAGGAATGTCTGCACTGTCGAGCAAGTTGAGGACTTGCGCTTCATCTGCACTACCTTCTGAACCTCCGTCTCCGTTTGTTGTCGTTGTTTCTTCTTCCCCACCCGAGCAAGCTGCTAGGAACGCGCTAGATAGAAGCGTTACCGACGTTGCTAATGCAAAACCTTTTTTCTTATTCATTACGATGACCCCCTGATTATTTTCGTTTTAACGAAATGAACGATGGTAGAAAATTCTGAAAGTTAACTTTACAAAATTTGTTACCACAATCCCGTTGATGCAATAATACAATATTCTGATAATTTTGCAAAGTATTTATTTTGATTTTTCTAAAAAATTTTTACCATAGGCTAAAAGCCCGCCTAGGGAGACGGGCTTTTAGCTCATTTTTTATAAACTTTTGAAAAAGTTAGGACGTACGAAGGACCGATGACCGGAAATCCAATTTCCGCATAGGTGGAATCGACCGCGTAAGTTCTTCCAGCTTGGTAGATTGGAATAACGACTGCCTCTTCCAACAAGCGTTTTTCGGCTTGACGATACGCTTCGTTCCGCGCCTCGAGTACCTCAGTCGAGCGTGCCTCCTCCATCAGCCGATCGAACGTCTCGTCTTTATAACCACTCGAATTCAAATAATTTCCTGTTTCAAATTGAGTCAAATAAGCACTGAACGCCGGATAATCCGGTTGCCAACCAGACAGCGACAGCGCATAGTCACCTGCGACTTCTTTCCTAACTTTGTCACCGAGCGGCAGTTCAGTGATGGAAACAGACAGCCCCGGAAGTTTTTCAAGTTCGGTTTCAATCGTCTCGGCGATTTGTCTCGCTTCTTCATCGACAAAGCTGAGTAATTCGATGTCAATCGTTTCTTCTTCGTAGCGCTCTTTGACCGACTCGAACAAACTAGACGCATCTTCTTCAAACGAGACGTCTTGCGCACTGCCGTCTGTGACGAGCAACCGGTCCGTCGTTTGTTCGGCGCGGGCGAGTGTGTCTTTGAACGCCTCTCGATCGAGCGCAATCGCGAGCGACCGGCGGAAGTCAGGGTCATCGAACGGATATTCATCGACGTTCGATTTCAAATAGAAGACACCGCTCCGAGGTACATCGATGATTTCACTTTCAAGTGAGTCGATCACGCTTTCTTCCGTCCCATAAGGAAGCGGGTGAATGCCCGTTGCTTCCGTCCCGAGCGCTTCGTCCGCCCACATGATGATGCGCTCGAGCGTCACATTATCAGCGTCGTGATAAGATTCGTTTTTCGTCAGCGTCACTTGGGCCGCATCGATCGATTCGATTTGAAACGGTCCGTTCGCATCGAGTTCTGGCCAAGCCCCGATGGCTGTTTGCGGAAGAAACGCCGGCATTGCCAAAATCTCCTCGAACCCTTCCATCGGTCGTTCGAGCGTCAATTCGAGTGTCTGCGCATCGATCGCTTTGATACCAAGCGTCTCCGGCTCGGCTGTTCCGAGACTGATTTCTTTTCCATTTTTAACATCTTCAAGTAAGAAACTAAACGGTGAGTTCGTATCGTCATCCGCGAGTTTTCTGAAATGGTCGACGAACGTCTCGGCGGTCACCGCCTTACCGCCCACCGTCTGACTCGGCTTTAGCGAGAACGTGTACGTTGCTCCGTCCTCTGACCGGGTCAAGTTCTCGACGAGACCTGGCTCGATTTCACCGTCCGCCCCGAAGCGATACAATCCCTCATAGACATGAGACAATATCGTCTGGGAACTCGGGTCGATGGCGAGTAACGTGTTCGGCTGCTCCGGCAACGTCTCCCCGTGGATCGTCACGACTTGTTCTTCTTGCGGTACTAGTTCACGTGCCTGCTCGCGTTGTCCGTTCCAAATGATCAAAAAAAGTATAAGGACTGAACCCAACAAGGCGGCACCGATGATAAAACGTTTCATTCGGCATTCTCCCTTCTGTTAGACCAACCCTTATACCCTACCCGTTTTTAACCTATTTTTCTACAATCAGTCTGTCACTTTTGCGAATGCGAGTGTCGCATTATGGCCCCCGAAGCCGAGTGAATTGCTCAGTGCGTACTGAATATCAAGTTCCCGCTTTCCTTCTCGAACATAATCAAGGTCACAGTTTTCTGCCGGTTCGTCACAGTTGATCGTCGGATGAATCTGACCCTCATGAATCGACAACGCCGTGATGACCGCTTCGACGCCGCCCGCAGCACCGAGCAAATGCCCGATCATCGATTTCGACGAGTTGACGGCGAGCTGATCAGCATGTTCCCCGAACACATTGCGGATCGCTTTCGTTTCTAACATATCGTTTAGTGGTGTACTCGTCCCGTGGGCGTTAATGTACTGGACGTCTTCCGGTGCGATTCCGGCGTCACGCATCGCTTCACTCATCGCTTTCGACCCGCCTTCCGCTTCCGGTGACGGTGCCGTGATATGGTAGGCGTCCGAGCTCATCCCGTATCCGACGACTTCGGCATACATTTTGGCACCGCGCGCTTTCGCGTGCTCATATTCTTCGAGAACGAGGACGCCTGCGCCTTCGCCCATGATGAACCCGTCACGATTTGCATCGAACGGACGGCATGCCGTCGCCGGATCCGGGTTCGTCGATAGCGCCTTATTGGCACAGAACCCTGAAAACGACAACGGAGTGATTGGTGCTTCGGCCCCGCCTGCGAACATCGCGAGCGCATCGCCGCGTTGAATGACCCGGAACGCTTCGCCGATCGAGTTCGTGCCCGAAGCACAAGCCGTCACCGAGCAGTTGCTCGGTCCTTTCGCCCCGAGGTAGATCGAGACTTGGCCGCTCGCCATGTTCGGGATCATCATCGGAATGAAGAACGGGCTGATTCGGCGTGGTCCGCGTTCATGCAAGATGCTCGCTTGTTTATCGATCGTCTCGACGCCGCCGATGCCGCTCCCGATCCACGTCCCGACTTTGTCCGCCATCGCTGTCACATCTAGACCGCTATCCCGATGTGCGGCGTCCGCTGCTAAAATTGAGTATTGGATGAACGAGTCCATCTTCCGAGCTTCTTTTGGCTCAACCAAATGCTCGATATTCCATTCTCTGACTTCAGCGCCGACTTTTGCCGGGTACTGGCTAATATCAATCTTCGTCAACGTATCGACCGCATTGTCCCCGTTCAATAGCCGACCCCACATTTCTGTGACATCATTGCCTAACGGTGATACGACACCTAACCCTGTAATGACTACTCGTTTCATGAACAAATCTCCTCCGTGATTTTAGCGTTATTCCATGTGAGACAGCTCGCTCCCCAAGTGAGCCCGGCACCAAAGCCGGCAATGACGACCGTTTGTCCGGCCGTGACCTTCCCGATTTTAACCGCTTCAGCAAGTGCGAGCGGAATCGAGGCGGCCGATGTGTTCGCATGGTCTTGAATCGTGACGACTACTTTGTCTTCATCGAGCCCTAACCGCTCTATCGCCGCGTCAATGATGCGGCGGTTCGCTTGGTGCGGGACTAAGACGTCCATGTCGGCAATGTCTTTACCGGCTTGATGAAGCGCCTCTAACACGATGTCCGGCATTTTCCGGACCGCGAACTTGAACACTTCGCGCCCGTTCATGACAATTTTACCATCTTCATTCTCATATAAGAACTTCCCACCCGTACCATCGCTCCCAAGAACGATCGAATCGATTGCCGCGACGTCATCTTCCCCTAATATGACGGCACCTGCGCCATCACCGAACAAGACGGCAGTAGAGCGGTCGTCCCAATCGATCAAATTGCCCATCTTTTCGGCTCCGATGACGAGTGTACGTTTAAAGCCTTTCGACTGCATCAAGCTCTTCGCCGTATCCATCGCGAAGATGAAGCCGCTGCAGGCGGCGCTGACGTCAAATGCGACGGCACGTTTCGCGCCTAAGTTCGCTTGGACGAGACAAGCTGTCGCCGGGAATGATGGTGCCGTCGCCGTCGCGCAGACGATCGCGTCGATATCCTCGATTACAACCCCTGCGCTCGCAAGCGCTCGTTTAGCGGCCCGAGTCGCCATGTCCGCTACCGACATGTCCGCATCGGCCAAATGACGCGCCTCGATCCCGGTCCGGGTCCGAATCCATTCGTCGCTCGTATCCATACGTTTTTCCAAATCGACGTTCGTGACCCGGTTATCCGGAAGGAATGAACCGATGCCGATGATTCCAATGTTCATAGCTATAACCCCTATTCTTAGTATCTGGTACTAATATAAGGGAATGAAAAAGGGATGTCAACGCATCCCTCTCGAATTATTCACTTTGTCCGAGCCGTTTCGTGACCGCCATGACCATTTTCGCCGAGTTGATCGATGCCGTCTCTAAAAATTCATCGAACGACAAGTTCGCCTCTTCGTCGGCGCTGTCTGAGATTGAACGTGTGACGACGAACGGCACCCCGAACTGGTGGCACGTCTGGGCGATCGGGGCCGCTTCCATTTCAACGGCTGCGACACCATCAAAGTGTCCTAAAATTTCCGCGACTCGTTTTGAATCGTTGATGAACGAGTCCCCTGTGACGATCAGCCCGGTGTGGACGTTCACATCGTGCAAGCTCTCAATGACTTCCTTACAGACGTCCATCAAGTGCGCGTCCGCTTTATACGCAGCAGGCATGCCCGGGACTTGGCCGTACTCATAGCCGAACGCTGTCACGTCGACATCGTGGTGGCGGACTTCCGTCGAGACGACGACGTCTCCGACTTTCATCCCTTTCTTGAAGCCCCCGGCAGAACCGGTGTTGATGACGACGTCTGGTTTGAACTTGTCGAGCAAGAGCGTCGTCCCGATGGCCGCGTTCACTTTTCCGATCCCCGACTTTAAGATGACGACCTGGACGTTGCCAAGGTATCCTTCATAGAAGTGATAGTTCGCAATCTCAGTATCCGTCCGTTCTGTCAATTCGTTACGAAGCAAGTTCACTTCTTCTTCCATCGCCCCGATGATTCCGATTTTCATGTGATAGCCTCCTCAGAAAGAGAGCGACCTCCAATTGGATGCCGCTCTTTTAGTCATTATTTGATTTCTTTAATTTCGACGACCATGTCGCCACCAGGTGTCTGCACGTTCACGACGTCTCCGACGGTACGACCGAGAAGCGCTTTCGCGATCGGTGATTCGTTCGAGATTTTCCCGGTGAACGGGTCAGCCTCGGCACTACCGACGATTGTATATGTTTCGTCTTCATTGTCTGCTTGAATGAAGAACGTCACCGTTTTCCCGATCGCGACCATTGAATTGTCCGCACCATCGTCTTTGATGATGACGGCGTTACGAAGCATCTCTTCAAGTTGTGCGATGCGTCCTTCGACCATAGCCTGCTCTTCTTTCGCTGCATCGTACTCAGCGTTCTCAGACAAGTCTCCGAAGTCACGGGCAATCTTAATACTTTCAACGACTTCTTTACGGCGTACTGTCTTCAGTTCATTCAATTCATGTTCAATCTTGTCTTGTCCTTCTAACGTCATGTAATGTTGCTTTTCAGCCATATCCGTCACTCCTTCATTGTCTCCTAGTATATTACAGCAAATCAGAATTGAAAACGATTTATTTTAGTAGGCCCGATTGCGTTCCGTGAGCACCCAGCGGATCTTCGTCACGAGCAGATCGATGGCGACAAAATTCTCGCCGCCTTCAGGGACGATGATGTCCGCGTAACGCTTCGTCGGCTCGCAAAATTGCAAGTGCATCGGACGGACGACGTTCGTATATTGGGCGACGACCGAATCGATCGAGCGTCCCCGCTCGTTAAGATCGCGTTGCATCCGGCGTAAAATCCGGACGTCGGCGTCTGTGTCGACGAACACTTTAATATCCATCAACTCACGAAGACGGTCGTCCTCGAGTGCTAAAATCCCTTCGACGATGACGACGTCGACCGGTTGGATCAAAATCGTCTCGTCCGAACGTGTATGGGCCGCATAATCGTAAACCGGCTTCTCGATCGCTTGATGATTTTGCAACTGCTTGATCTGTTCGATCAACAAATCGTTGTCGAATGCGAACGGGTGGTCATAGTTCGTCTTATATCGCTCTTCCATCGTCATTTCTGACTGGTCTTTATAGTAGGCATCTTGCTCGATCATGACGACCGATTGTCCTTTGAACGCATCCACGAGTGCACGGGCGACGGTCGTCTTTCCAGATCCAGTCCCACCGGCCACGCCGATAATGACGGGTTTATGTTGCATCAAAGTTAAATCCTCCTCATCGTAATTTACGACTGATTGCTAGGCCATCACCGAGAGGCAAAATCGCGGTGTGATAATCGGTCCGTGCCATCAATTGCTCAGTAAACTGTTTTACGAGACGGACGAGCCGGCGTCTCCGACGGTCAAGAACTGACACGTCTTCGAGCAGGACGTCTCCTCTCAAAAACAAATTATCGCTGTAAATAGTACCACCAATTGGTACTAAAGCGCCATACCCATCAAAGAATTTTTGATATTGGCCTTTGGCTGCATCGATGAAAACCGCATCAAACGGTCCTTCGATCGACCCAATCAGTTCGACCGCATCGCCGTGAATGACGGTGATCCGGTCCGAGACGTCCGACCGTCTGATAAAGCCGAGCGCTTCCTCGTAACGACGTGCGTTGCGTTCGATTGTGACGATCTCGGCCTCTGGCAACAGCTCAGCCATGCGGATCGCACTGTATCCGATCGCCGTCCCGACTTCAAGTATACGCTGCGGCCGTTGCATCGCAAGCAACGATAATAACACCTCTGAGCCGGTCAAGTCCATGATCGGCACGTGATGAACGCGCGCAAACTCTTCCATCTCCGCTAAGAGCGGTGACCGGTTTAAAATCAAGTCCTCCACGTATCCTTCATAGGATGAATGTTCCACGTCTTACACCTCTTACTCTCTATTCATTCAAACGACCGGAAGCCAAGGCCTCCGGTCGCATATCTATCAGTTGTTCGCTTCTTCGAACGCTTCCCATTCGGGGCGATACGTGTTGACGTTCTGTTGATGTGCCTCATATGTCACTTCAAACAGAACTTCTCCGCTCGGGAAACCTTCGCGAGGCGGCCGTGCGTAGAAATAAACGTTGTCTGTATCGTTCGGGTTGAGCGTCGCTACGAACGCATCACGACTGACCGAGGCAATCGGACCAATCGGGATCCCAGGGTAACGGTACGTGTTATACAGTGAATCGTTTTGCAAATCATTGAACGACGTGAAAATTGACGTCTCACCCGTTCCGTACCAAACGGTCGGGTCGGACTGCAACTTCATCCCGTCCGCAAGCCGGTTCTCAAACACGCCGGCAATCTCTTGACGGTCTTCTGTCGATACCGCTTCTTTTTCGACGACGGAAGCGAGGGCGAGCGTCTCGTGGAACGTACGTCCTGACGCCTCGACAGTATCAGCATACTCGAGATATAGCTGTTCGGTCGGCTTGAGCATCTCATCGATGATTTGTGTGAGCGTGACACCTTTGTCGAACTCATACGTGGCCGGGAACAAGTAGCCTTCGAGCGGGTGATAAATCCCTTCTGCTAACACTTCTTCGGTCAACATCTCGTGTTCGGCGACGAGTGAACGGATATATTCCTGATCGCTCAGCTGTGCCGAAATCTCTTCTTTCGGAATTTCAGCCACGTTGGCGAGCCGCGCGATGACTTGATCGATTGTGAA
Organism: Exiguobacterium aurantiacum; assembly: GCF_001766415.1. Classification (GTDB taxonomy): domain Bacteria; phylum Bacillota; class Bacilli; order Exiguobacteriales; family Exiguobacteriaceae; genus Exiguobacterium; species Exiguobacterium aurantiacum_A. The sequence continues at coordinate 860,590 of NZ_MKXO01000001.1, forward strand.
TCCTTCTGGAATGACGAGTTTGATGTCAGGTACGACGATCACTTTACCTGTTTTCAGCGTGGCGATCAACTCGTCAAGTGACTGTGACGGAGACAGCGTATACGTCCCCGCCTGGAACGATGACTCATTTTTAAACCGTGTGTATAAACGGAAAATCGTGCTACTCCTCACAAGTCCATTCTCTTCGAGTAGTTCGCCAATATAACCTGAGCCTGCACCGAGCGGAACCTCGACTTCGACCGTTTCGGACGAAGCGGGATCGATCGGCTCAAGTGACCGCTTTACGAATGCATACGAGACAGCGGCGCCCGTGGCGATGACAAGAAGAAAGACAGCAAGGATAATAACCGTGATGCGTCGAACGATCCGGCTACGCGCACGCTTCTCATCAGGCATCGATGGATGGTTCATGCGTGTTCTCCCCTGTTCTTCTGTATGAAGATGGGCGACGAGGGTTTACCCTAGCCGCCCGTCCATTTATTAGTCTAATCCGACTTCGTCGTTGACGATGTCGAACGCTTCCATCACTTCTTCAAAGTCATCATCATCTTCGACGAGTTTCAAGATGAACTCACCATCTTCAAGTTCTTCGATTTCAAACGCGTAAACTTCGATTGTATCTTCATCTTCTGTTTCCGGGTTACCGACTGGTTCGAGGACGACAAACGTCTTTTTCGAACGGTCGCTCGTCATACGGAAAATTTCTGCAAATAAATGCTCGTCTCCATTTTCATCTGGAATACGGTACATTTCTTCTTCACGACGGATTTCTGCCATGCGTAGTTCCTCCTTATTTCCCTGGACGATCCAGGTAATTTTGTAAAATCATGACGGCTGCCATCTTATCGATGACGGCCTTTCTCTTTTTACGGCTGACGTCTGCTGAAATGAGCATCCGCTCCGCTTGCATCGTCGTTAAACGTTCGTCGACGAGAACAGTCGGCAAACCGGTCGCCTCGGTGAGGGCGGCGGCAAACGCCTGTGACGCCTCACCCCGAGGACCGATCGTTGCGTTCATGTTCTTCGGAAGACCAACGACGACTTCTTTCACATCGTACTGCTCGATAATCGGTCGAAGCAAACGAACAGCCTGTTCAAAGTCGGGTTCCGTCCAATAGACCGTCTCCACACCTTGCGCCGTCCAACCCATGAGATCGCTCACTGCGACCCCAATCGTCTTCGAACCGACATCAAGCCCCATAACTCGCTTCATATTAGTCCTCTTTCCGATCGTTCAAATACGATTTGACCAACTCTTCGAGCAGTTCATCTCGCTCAATTTTGCGAATCAAGTTTCGCGCATCGTTATGACGCGGAATGTAGGCAGGGTCACCTGACAACAAGTATCCGACGATTTGATTGATCGGTTGGTAGCCTTTTTCCTCGAGTGCTTGATACACCGTGATCAGTGTCTCTCGAGTATTGGCTCGATTATCATCTTCTGGAAAATTGAATTGCATCGTGCGATCCATTTGGCTCACAAGAATCCACCTCTTTCCGTTTGCACTTCACATTCTATTATGCCAGTGATTGAACGTAATGTGAAGCAAACTTCAATGCTTCGTCCAGTTTTGTCGCATCACGACCTCCGGCTTGCGCCATATCAGGACGGCCGCCGCCGCCTCCACCGCAACGAGTCGCGACTTCTTTAATCAATTTCCCGGCGTGGAAACCGCGGTCGTTCAAGTCTTTCGTCACACCTGCGACCAGGTTGACCTTGTCACCGTTCGCTGATCCGAGAATGATGACGGCTGATCCAAGTTTTCCTTTCAACTCGTCGACCATGCCCCGGAGCGCATCCATATCCTGTCCGTCGACACGTTTGGCGATCAATTGGACGTCGCCGTACGTCTCGATCGAATCCGTGAGCGTTGACGCCTCGATGTTCGCAAGTTTGGCTTTCAACGACTCGGTCGCGCGTTCCGTCTCTTTCATTTCAACTTGAAGCGCTTGGACGCGAGTAGGCACTTCGAACGGTTTCGTCTTCAACAGTTTCGCAGCCGCTTCAAGCGTCTCGATATGTTGGTTCATGACTTCATACGCGCCAGCGCCTGTGACTGCCTCGATCCGGCGAGTCCCGGCCCCGATACCTGACTCAGACAAAATTTTGAACAAACCGATTTCAGCCGTGTTGGCGACGTGGCAACCTCCGCATAGCTCGACCGAGTAATCACCGGCCGCGACGACGCGGACGACGTCCCCGTACTTCTCTCCGAACAGCGCCATCGCTCCCTTCGCTTTCGCGTCGGCGATGTTCATCTCTTCGATATCGACACCGATTGATGCCCAAATCTTCTCGTTCACTTGACGTTCGATCGACTGGAGTTCATCCGCTGTCACTTGACCGAAGTGCGAGAAGTCGAAGCGGAGACGGTCCGGTGTCACGAGGGATCCGGCTTGATTGACGTGCTCACCGAGCGTATCTTTCAAAGCGCGGTGCAACAAGTGCGTCGCCGTATGGTTCTTGATGATCGCTTGGCGCTCGTCTTTATCGACCGTAGCCGTCACCGCGACCTCAGCCTTGGCGATCCCTGAATCGACGACGACCGTATGCAAGTTTTGACCGTTCGGTGCTTTCGATACACCCGTGACGCGCAAGACGAAGTCCGTTCCGACGATTCGGCCTTTGTCGCCGACCTGACCGCCACTCTCGGCGTAGAACGGCGTGTGGTCAAGGATGACTTGCGCCTCTTCTCCTGCCGCGACAACGTCCGCAAGCTCGCCGTTATGAATCAAGCTAACGATTTTCGCTTCAGACTCAAGATCCGTGTACCCGACGAATGATGACGGGAGCGTGATGTCAGCGAGGACACCGGATTGAATTTGCATCGACTCGACGTCAGCACGTGCCGTACGGGCCCGTTCACGTTGTGCGTTCATCGCTTGCTTGAATCCATCCTCATCAACCGTCAACTTGTGGTCTTCTGCGTATTCGATCGTCAACTCGAGCGGGAAACCGTACGTGTCATATAGACGGAACGCGTCTTCTCCACTGATCACGTTCGATCCAGTTGCTTTTTGTGCTTTCGCGACTTCGTTCAAGATCGCAAGGCCGTCGTGAAGCGTCTCGTGGAAGCGCTCCTCTTCGTTCTTGATGACTTTTTTGATGAAGTCCTTTTTCTCACTCACTTCTGGATAGAAGTCGACCATGATGTCGCCGACGACGTCGACGAGTTCAAACATGAACGGACGCTCGATCCCAAGCATCTTCGCGTAACGGACGGCACGACGGAGCAGACGGCGCAACACGTAGCCGCGGCCTTCGTTTGATGGGAGTGCCCCGTCCCCGATCGCGAACGATACGGTCCGGATGTGGTCGGCGATGACTTTGAACGCAACGTCTTTACTGTTGTTAGCCCGATACGTCTCACCGCTGATTTTTTCTGTCTCGCGAATGATCGGCATGAACAAGTCGGTGTCGAAGTTCGTCGGCACGTCTTGAAGCACACTCGCCATTCGCTCGAGTCCCATCCCTGTATCAATGTTTTTACGCGGGAGCTCGGTGTAGTTACCGTGACCGTCATGGTTGAACTGGCTGAAGACGATGTTCCAAATTTCAAGGTAACGCTCGTTTTCGCCGCCTGGATAAAGTTCCGGGTCAGTCGGGTCGTCACCGAACGCCGGGCCGCGATCGAAGAAGATTTCCGTATTCGGGCCAGACGGGCCTTCGCCGATCTCCCAGAAGTTTTCTTTGAGCGGGATGATCCGGTCAGCAGGAACACCTAACTCGAGCCAAATTTGTTTCGCTTCCTCGTCATCCGGGTGAATCGTTACCGACAAAAAGTCCGGGTCAAGCCCGTACCAGTCGTCGCTCGTGAGTAGTTCCCAACCCCATTTGATGGCGTCTTCGCGGAAATATTCACCGACCGAGAAGTTCCCGAGCATCTCGAAGAACGTATGGTGACGCGCCGTCTTCCCGACGTTTTCGATATCGTTCGTCCGAATCGACTTCTGGGCGTTGACGATACGCGGGTTTGCCGGAATGACGCGGCCGTCAAAATATTTTTTAAGCGTCGCGACGCCTGAGTTGATCCAAAGAAGTGTCGGGTCCTCGACCGGTACGAGTGAGGCACTCGGCTCGACCGCGTGTCCTTTTGACTTAAAGAAATCTAAATACATTTGGCGAATCTCGGCGCCAGTTAATGGTTTGAGCGGTTTCATCAACAATTCCTCCTTATTCTGAACGAAACGAAAAAAAAGCGATGCCCGTCCCTGTGGAAAGGGACGAAAGCATCGCTTCGTGGTACCACCCTCGTTCGCACGGATTTACCGTGCCTCGAAACATCCGATAACGCGGATGAGACGCCCAGGGTGAGTGGGGACTCCAGACTAGCTTCGGTCGACCGACCCCCATCTTCTCACAGCCTAGGAAGATGTCTCTGGTGAGGCGGTTACGACTTACTCATTTCCTTCATCGTCTTTAATCGTTTCAGTTTTCTATTGGTCATTATCACATGTCAGAAACCAGACGTCAAGACTTGCCGCCAAGCCGTTCGACGAGTTTTGTCCGCCGCACCGGCTCTTCTTCCCGCGTCGCCGCCTCGAGCGCCCGGACGTCGCCGAACAAGAGCAAACTCTTCTTCGCCCGCGTGACGGCCGTATAGATCAAGTTGCGCGACGAGCGGAAGCCGCCGTTGAAGAAGACGGGCATGAGTACGATCGGAAACTCGGAGCCTTGCGACTTATGGATCGTGATCGCATAGGCGTGGGTGAACTGGTCCCATTCGCTGCGGTTGTATTCGACCTCGGTCTGGTCGAAGCGGATGTAAATCTTATCGACTTTGTCGACGTTCTCTTTGGCGAAGAAGATGTTCGTGATCTCGCCGATGTCACCGTTATAGACGTTCTCTTCGGCGTTGTTGACGAGTTGGAGCACTTTGTCGCCGCTCCGGTACGTCCGATTGCCGTGTTTTACTTCCCTTGCCGCCGACTTCGGATTGAACACGTTTTGGAGCGCCTCGTTCAACCCATCGATGCCGCATACCCCGCGATACGTCGGGGCGAGCACTTGGATATCGAACGGCGAATAGCCTTTTCGCAGTGCGGCGCCGGCCATCTGACAGATCGCCTGCAGCGCCGTCTCTTGGTTCGCCGTATAAAACCGGCGGTCCGGCAACGCCGCGAGCAAGTCGTCTGGCATTTGTTTCGCGTTGAGCGCGTGCGCCAAACGCAGGATGCTCGACTCGGACGCCTGCCGGTGGACGACGTCGAGCCGGACGACAGGGATGCCGCCGGTCGCCATCAAGTCGGCGAGCACTTGTCCCGGTCCGACCGACGGGAGTTGATCACGGTCACCGACGAACAAGATCTTCATCCCGTTCGGCACGGCCCGCAGCAGGCTGCGGAACAAGAAGATATCGATCATCGAGGCCTCGTCAACGATTAACACTTTGCCGACGAGCGGGTTCGTGTCATCGACTTGGAATGAGCTGCCGTCGAACTTGAGCAACCGGTGAATCGTCGAGGCCGGTAGCCCGGTCGATTCACTGAGCCGCTTGGCGGCGCGGCCGGTCGGTGCGGCGAGGACGAACGGGAACGGTTGGTTCGGTACCGGCTCGAGTTTCCAATCGAACACGTCGCTGAGGGCGTGGATGATGCCGCGGACGACAGTCGTCTTCCCTGTTCCCGGTCCGCCGGTGAGCACCATGAGCGGGGACTTCAAAGCGAGCTCGATCGCTTCGCGCTGTTGCTTGGCGTACTCGATCGAGAACATCTCCTCGACCCGGCCGACCGCGTCGAAGATCGTCGTCATATCGACGTCTTCCGTCGTCGATGTCGACATGATCCTGGCCAGTTCTTCGGCTGCTTTTCGTTCAGCCCGGTAGATGCGTGGATGATAGACGACACCGTCCTCGACGATGATCCGTTCATCCTTGACGAGCGTCTCGAGCGCGCCGTTGAGTGCCTCGCCCGGGTCGCCGCCGATGATACGCGGCATCTCACTCGCGAGTTGATCGGCCGTGACGAACAAGTGTCCGTTCCCTTGCTCGAGTTCGAGCACATACAATACCGCCGCCGCGATCCGCTCCGGATGGATGCCTTGAATCCCGAAGTGAGCGGCGATGGCGTCGGCCGTCTTGAAGCCGATACCTTGCACGTCATACATGAGCGCGTATGGATTCTTTTCAATCGTCTCCATAGCCCGTCCTTCATACTCCTTATGAATCTTCGAAGCGAGTCGCGGGGTCACGTCGAACGGGGCTAAAAACAGCAACAGCTGGTCGACCCCGTATAAGACGTTCAACCGCTCGGTGATGACGCGGGCTTGTTTTTCTTTCAACCCTTCGATTTTCGATAAGACATCGGGATGCTTGACGATCTGGTCGATACAATCGTCACCGAGCGTGTCCGCGATTTTTTGTGCCGTCTTTTGGCCGATCCCTGGGAACGATCCGTTCGTCAAAAAACGGACAGCGGCCCGCTTCGTCATCGGGACGACGCGGCGGATCCAATCCGCTTTCATCTGTTTGCCAAACCGTGGATGGTCGACGAGACGGCCGTGCGCTTTGTACGTCTCGCCTTTCTCAATGCCGACACCGACGCCGGCGATGACCATTTCGGTCTCGTCTGTCTCAAAATTTTTCTCTTTTATACGTACGAGCGCAATGGTGTGCGCTTCTTCTTCCGATTGAAACAGGACGCGGATGACTTTTCCTGTCAACTCGTAAGGTGCTGCTATCATTCGAGCCACCTCCAGCTAGTTTTCCATTCCCCATTATAGCCCGAGTTCGAACGGTAGAACAAATGGACTAACTGAATAGATTCAAGATTTGCTCGAGTTGATCGAGGTTAAGCCGCTCGAGCAGCCGAATCAATTGGTCGATATCGACCCGATTTAAGATGCGTTCGAGTTGTTCCAAGTCGACGGTCTCTAGCAACCGCTCGAACCGTTCGAGTTCACCTGAGTTGACGTATCCTTCGAGCCGATCAAATAGCTCGGTCCGCTCGATGCGGAACAGCTGCTCGAGTGACGGTCGTTGAATGAAGAAGACGAGCCCGGCGGCCGCTACGTGGACACCCCAGTTGAGAACGACGTGACCGAGCCGTACCGTCTGTCCGACGAACGGGATGAGCGGGATGAACGAGAGTTGCAAGACGATGATGATGAGTTGAACGTACGGGTTCGAGATGAACCAGGCGGTGAGCGCGAGCAGTGCTGGGACGACCCACGCCACCCCGACCGTCCCGAGCGTCTTGGTCCACGACCGGTTTGATGACAATAGCCAATGCATGAGGATCCCGATGACGAGGAACGTCACAAACAATAACAAAAGCGTCGACGTCGCCCGCTCGGACTCGACGACGACCCGGTACAGCACGTTGTTCGTCCACTCCCCGCTGGCAAGCCGGTCATCGACCGCTGTAAATAAACGTCCGAGCATGAACCATTCGACAATGAAAAATACGACGACACTGAATAGACTAAGTATGCGCATGATGTCTCCCCTTTCTAGCGTTCCCCTTCTTTTCCCCGAACATGAAACAAGCTATGCACGTTTTTTGCTGAATCAAAGGGGGAACTGTCGAAGTGAAACCATGAAGGAGGAAACAATTATGACGAAGCGGCTACCAATCAGTGGACTATGTGAACTCGTATTAGAAGTGACCGATATGACGGAGGCCGTCGATTTTTGGCACGGTAAGCTCGGTCTGCCGGTCGTCGAGCAATGGGTCGGGGATGACGCCGAACCGAGCGCGTCGCAAGAACAAGCGAACGAACCTTGGGCGACATGGCTGTACGTCGGCGGCAACACACGCCTCGGTCTTTGGCTGAAGCGTGACTTCACTCCAGACGAGGAAGAAAACCGTCAGCAACAAGTGACCGCATGGGACACGCTGTATGACGAAGGCGGCGCCCACGTCCATTGTGCCTTTTTCGTGCCGATGGAATCGTTCGATCAAGCGTTAGAAGTGCTCGAGGCGTCAACGATCCCGACGAAGTTGCGGACGTGGGACGAGGATGAGACGGTCAACGGCAAAGAGCGCTCGGTCTATTTTAAGGACCCGAGCAAGAACGTCATCGAACTGTATACGAAAAATATGGACGAGGCGTACGGCGAGTTTGCCGGCAAGCCGGTGAAGATCACGACGAAACAGTTATGAATGCGATGGAAGCTGAACGAGCCGCATGATAAGATGAGAGAAAATGGTAAAGGTTGTGCTCTATGACGCTCATTCTCCCTGAATGCATCACCGGATTCTCTTACAGCGACTGCCCCGCACCCGGGTCGGATATCGAGACGTTCGAAAACATCTGCCTCGACTTCGCGAGCCAGAAAGGCGGCACCTGTTTCTTTATTCTCGGGGACGGGGTCACGCCGAACTATGAACAAGCTAATATCAGAATTGGCGAACGGACCATCTATGTCTTACTCAGCCACCTTTATCCGGTCATCGGCATCTCTAAACTTGAACCGTTTCAATACGAGTACATCGATGTACCCGAGCTGACCGACTTGTTTCCTGACACTTACCAGATTCCGTCAGCGGCGGAACTTAATGAACGATTCGATTTGTCGCTTCAGCCGTTTTTAAGCGAGGTGGATCGCATGCAGATCGAATATTGGAACCCGAAGACAATCGGCAATGTTATTTTTCATTACTGGGACTAACAGAAAGCGCCCCTGCGAATCGCAGGGGCGCTTGTTTACGTTCATTCAGTTACCGAGCAAGGCGTCCATTTTCGCTTTCGCGTCACGCGCGAGCTCATGGTCCGGTTGCAGTTCGAGTACGCGCTCGAGTTCGGCGTACGTCTTGTCCTGCTCACCGAGGAACGCATAGGCGATCGCCAAGTTGTAGCGGGCGTCCGTATGAGACGCATCCAAGTCGAGCGTGTCCTCGAGTGCGTCGACCGCCAAGTCGAGCTGCTCGTTTTGCGCGAGCGCGAGCCCGTATTGGAACGTGATCTCGACGTCTTCCGGCGCTTGCGTTTTCGCTTCACGAAGTCGCGGCAACGCGCGGACGAAGTCGCCCATCGCCTTGTACGTCAAACCGAGCATGAAGTGCAAGTCTGCATCATTTATGCCGGAAAGAAGCGCTTGTCGAAGCGACGCTTCGGCCAAGTCGACTTGTTCGAGCTCATAGGCGAGCGCGCCTTTCGCGTAATGGGCCGCACCGAACGCATTGTCGAGTTCGAGCGCCTTGTCGTAAAAGACGACCGCCCGTTCATGGTCACCGATCGCTTGAAGCAGTGTGCCCATGTTGACGTAACCGGTCGGGTCCGTCGGGTTCGCCTCGATGGCGTCGTTGAAATGTTTGGCCGCTTGTTCAAATTCACCTTGCTGCATCGCTTGGATGCCTTGTTCGTTTGCGTTCACTGTCATCACCTCATCCGATATAGTCGAGTTGTTTCCCGTTAATATACGCTTTGTCGATCGTCGCCCCGCCTAGACAGATATCGCCGTCATAAAAGACAACGGCTTGTCCTGGCGTGATGGCACGTTGTGGCTCATCAAATTTGACGAGTACTTCGCCACCATCGAGCGGCGCGATCGTTACCGGCACGTCTTGTTGACGATAGCGGAACTTCGCCGTCGCCCGGAACTCAGCCTCAGGAGCCGAGCCGGTCCACGACAATTGTGACGCAAAGAGCGCGTCTGAATAGAGCGCGTCGTGATGGAAGCCTTGGCCGACGTAGAGGATGTTCTTTTCGACGTCTTTCCCGACGACGAACCACGGCTCTCCGTCTCCGCCGATGCCGAGGCCGTGCCGCTGACCGAGCGTGTAATACATGAGCCCGTCGTGGCGTCCTTTCGCAACCCCGTCGAGCGTCTGCATCTCACCTGGTTGCGACGGCAAGTATTGACCGAGGAACTCTTTGAAGTTCCGCTCTCCGATGAAGCAGATGCCGGTCGAATCTTTCTTCTTCGCCGTCGCGAGTCCAGCAGTCTCGGCGATGACACGGACGTCTTTTTTGTCCATGTGCCCGATTGGGAACATCGTCCGCTCGAGTTGGTCTTGCGACAATTGGTTCAAGAAGTACGTTTGATCCTTGTTGTCGTCTTTCCCACGAAGCAGGCGGTGCTCGCCGTCGACGAACTCGACGCGGGCGTAATGCCCTGTCGCGACGAAGTCGGCCCCGAGGCGGAGTGCATGATCAAGGAACGCCTTGAACTTGATCTCTTTGTTACACATGACGTCCGGGTTCGGCGTCCGCCCGAGGCGATACTCGGCCAAGAAATATTCAAAGACGCGGTCCCAATATTCTTTCTCGAAGTTGACCGCGTAGTACGGGATCCCGATTTGGTTGGCGACCGCGATGACGTCCTCATAGTCCTCTGTCGCCGTGCAGAATCCAGACTCATCCGTATCGTCCCAGTTTTTCATAAAGATCCCGATGACGTTATACCCTTGCTCTTTTAACAGATGGGCCGTCACCGAAGAATCGACGCCGCCTGACATCCCGACGACGACCGTCGTGTCTTCAGGGGCTTTTGTTCGTAAGTTCATCTATCTCACTCCGTTCATAAATGTCGAGACGACCTCATGTAGTCGTTCGGCGAGCCGTGTCACGTCATCGACCGTGTTACCCAGTCCAAAACTGATGCGGACCGATTGTTTCGTCCGGTCAGATTGACCGTACATGGCCGTCAGCACGTGCGACGGCTCAATCGTTCCAGCCGTGCAGGCACTGCCGCTCGAAATGGCATAACCACGCATGTCCATCATGATCAGGAACGGCTCAAGCTCGATGCCCGGCAGGTACAAGTTGACGATGTGCGGCAAGCGGTTCGCCCCGTTCACTTCGTACTCGACGCCAAGTTCATCAAGCGTGTGTAGCAACGTGTCAGCCATCTCTCGGTAAGCTGTCACCCGCTCGTTCCGTTCGGCCATGACCAGTTCGGCCGCTCGGCTAAATCCGACGGCACCCGGAACGTTTTCCGTGCCGGCTCGACGTTTCCGTTCTTGTTGTCCTCCAAAAGAACGCGTCGCTAATTTTACACCTGTTTTTATAAAAAGAAAACCGATACCTTTCGGACCGTTCACTTTATGCGCCGACGCCGACAACAAGTCGACGCCGAGCGCGTGCACGTCGATCGCTTCTGTGCCGAGCACCTGGACCGCGTCCGTATGGAACAACGTATCCCGATCGGCAAGCAACATCCCGATGTCAGCAATCGGTTGGAGCGTGCCGACCTCGTTGTTGCCGTACATGACCGAGACGAGGATCGTATCGTCACGGAGTGCGTCTTTAAGCGCAGCGACAGATACGGCACCGGACTCGTCGACGTCTAAGTACGTCACGTCGAACCCTTCACGCTCGAGTTGCTCCATCGCATGCAAGACGGCGTGGTGCTCGACTTTCGTCGTGATCACATGCTTCCCTTTGTGTTGGTTCGCATAAGCCGCGCCGAACAAGGCGTAATTGTCTGACTCGGTCCCGCCCGACGTGAAGACGATCTCGTTTGGCGTCGCACCGATCCATGTCGCGAGCGTCCGTCGTGACGCGTCGAGTGCCGCCCGAGCTTTCCGGCCGACACCATGTATGCTCGACGGATTGCCGTACTGCTCTAAAAAATAGGGAGTCATCGCCTCGAGCACCTCGGGACGCATCGGCGTCGTGGCCGCGTGGTCAAAATAGTTCATATCCGTTCACCTCATCGTTAAATATAGAACATGTAGCCTTCTGAATCTTCTTCCGCGAGATCGGCGAGTGTCGTTTCTTCTAACACCGTCTCGATCGCCGCTTTGATCTTGTCCCAAAGTTTTCGCTTCACGGCGTCATCCGTCTCCGAGTCTTCGACGATCGTCAGCGGGCCTTCGAGCAGTCGAATGATCTCACCGGCCGTGATGTCGCGCGGTGCTTTGACGAGCTGATAACCGCCGTAGGCACCGCGGACACTTTTGACGAGACCGCCGTTACGGAGCGGGCCGATCAATTGTTCCAAGTAATGTTCTGGCAGTTCATGGCGCGCCGCGATTTTCTTCAAACTGAGCGGTTTGCTGTCCGTCTCACGGGCAAGCGCGATCATGATCGTTAAACCATAACGGCCTTTAGTAGATATTTTCATATTGGTTTCTCCTTCTGTTATACTGTTCGAACAAACGTTTGTCGAAAGGAACGTGTCCGTATGAGTGATTTATTTCAACAATCGAATAGCGGGCCGCTCGCCAACCGGATGCGCCCGGAGACGTTAGACGAAGTCATCGGTCAACGCCACATCATCGGTGAAGGCAAGCTGTTGCGCCGCGCCATCGAGGCCGACCGGCTCGGCACCATTATTCTTTATGGTCCGCCAGGCACTGGCAAGACGACGCTCGCTCGCGTCATTTCAAAGTATACGAAAGCGACGTTTGTTCAATTGAACGCCGTCACGGCAAAACTAGATGAGCTACGGAGCGTCATCCGTGCAGCCGAATCTCGTTTTGATTTCGAGCAAGAGCGGACGATTTTATTTTTAGACGAGATCCATCGTTTCAATAAACTGCAACAAGATGCGTTGCTCCCGGCGCTAGAGGCCGGCAAGCTCGTCTTGATCGGGGCGACGACCGAAAATCCAAGTTTCGAGGTCAATGCGGCGCTATTGTCGCGCGCGACCGTGTTTCGGCTCGAGCCGCCTGGACAAGACGAGCTCCGGGTCGTGCTTGAGCGTGCGCTCGCCGACAAGAAAGGGCTCGGCAACTACCCGGTTGAAATCGAAGACGCAGCTGTTGACCATTATATCAAAATGGCGGACGGTGACTACCGTGTCTTATTGAACGCGCTCGAACTGGCCGTCTTGACGACGCCGGAAGTCGACGGCAAGATTCAAATCACGCTCGACGTCGCCGAAGAGTCGATCCAACAAAAAGCCATCAAATACGATAAGACGGGCGACCGACACTATGACGTCATCTCGGCGTTCATCAAGTCGATCCGCGGCTCGGACCCGGACGCCGCCCTGTACTGGCTCGCCGTCATGATCGAGGCGGGCGAATCGCCGCGCTTTATCATGCGTCGCCTGTACGTTCACGCGGCCGAAGATATCGGTCTGAGTGACCCGAACGCGCTCGTCATCGTCGACGCGGCCGCACGGGCGAGCGAACATATCGGGTTCCCGGAAGCACGCATCCCGATGGCCGAGGCCGTCCTCTATCTGGCGACGGCACCGAAGTCGAACGCCGTCATCACCGCGATCGACAAGGCGATCCATCACGTCCGGACGGTCGAAGGTGGTCCCGTCCCGGTCCATCTCCGCGATGCGCATAGCCCCGGGGCACGCGAGCTCGGTAATGGCGCCGGCTACAAATATCCACACGACGAGAAAGACGGGTACGTCCCGCAAAACTACTGGCCGGAAAACTTGGCCCGGAAACGTCCTAAATATTATACACCGACGAGCCGTGGCTTCGAGCAACAACTCCAAAAGCGGCTCGACTATTGGGAAAAACGACGCTGACTCATTCGAGTCGGCGTCGTTTTCTTAGTTCTGGATGCGATTGATCTCGACACCAGCCGTCTCGAGCATTTGATTGATGACGTACCCGGCGGCGACGAGTCCTGCGACCGACGGCACGAACGCGTTCGAGCTCGGTGGCATCTTCGCTTTACGGATCGGGGCGTCTTTCTTACCGACGACCTCGTTCACGTCCTCGCGCGTCACGATCGGTGACTCGTCCGAGAACACGACCGGCACGCCTTTATAGATGTTATGTTTACGCAAACGCGTCCGCACCATCTTCGCGATCGGATCGTATGACGTGTCTTTAATGTCGATGACTTGAATCCGGGTCGGGTCCATCTTGTTGGCCATCCCCATGCTTGAAATGACCGGGATACCACGACGTTTACACTCGACGATCAAATGGATTTTATAGATGATCGTATCTGACGCGTCGATGACGAAATCGATGTTTTGAGCGAAAAACTCTTCAAACGTCTCTTCGGTATAAAACATCTTCAACTGGACGAGTTCGACGTCCGGGTTAATGTCGAGCAGACGTGCCCCCATCGCCTCGACTTTCGGTTGTCCGACTGTCGACAAGAGCGCGTGGATTTGACGATTGACGTTCGTGATGTCGATATCGTCTTTATCGACGAGCACGATCCGACCGACACCGCTCCGGGCAAGTGCTTCTGCTGCGAACGAGCCGACACCGCCGACGCCAAGAATGGCGACCGTCTTTCCTTTCAACGTTTCAATACCTTCTTGACCGATGGCCAACTCATTACGCGAAAACTGGTGTAACATAATCTTCCTCCAAATTAATACTATTTTTTCACACTATTTTACTCGGAATTATAGTCAAAAAAAAGACGTCTAGCGACGTTTTTACAATAAAATCGATGGGGCCCGGAGTGCCGTGACGATGCCCTGCTTTTGAACCTGCTTAAGCAGGTGGGTGATCTAGCGTCCCCTTCACAAGTCCTCCTGCACGTGATGAGGCAGTTGATCCGGCTGGCAGTTCGATCTCCCGTATTCAAAGTGTTGGCTCAAAATAACGAAGGCGGCTCTCGAACACCTCAGGTATCCCATCTGATGCCCTTACTATAGCATCCCATGTAAAAAGAAGTCAATCAGAAACCTCGATTTCCGGTGACGGTTTCGTCACATCCACGTGTCACGAAACGCACGCGTCGGGTCATACGTATCTTGTTGGCGTGAGACGTTGAAACGCCGGTCGCGTGAATCGTTGCCGACACCGGCCTGATACGCCCAATTGCCATAATTGCTGGCGACGTCGTAGTCGATGAGCATCGCTTCGAAGTAGGCCGCACCGTAGCGCCAATCTTGTCCGAGCTCTTTGGCGAAATAGCTCGCAACGATTTGCCGGCCCCGGTTCGACATCCATCCCGTCGCGTTCAACTCGTGCATGAACGCATCGACGAACGCGACGCCCGTCTCGCCTTGCTGCCACCGATGAATCACATCCTCGTCCACTTTCCACGCCTTGTCCTTCGAACGTATCCCTTGGCGACGGAACAACCGCTTCCCTTGCTCGAGCGCGACCCATTGGAAAAACTCGCGCCACAACAGTTCAAAATAGAGCCAATATGTCGACTCGTTCGCCCCGTGCTGTCGTTCATGAAGCTCTAGTTCATGGAGCACACGCCGCGGCGAGAGCGACCCGTTGGCAAGAAAAGCCGACAACTTGGATGAGTCGTCGACCCCAAAGCCGTTCCGCGTCTCTTTATACGTGCGGACGGGACCTGCCAAATAGTCGCTCAGACGTTTCAGCCCCGACGTCTCGCCGCCTTGAAACGGAAAAGCGGACCGGGCGTCGAGCGTCGGACGCTCGAACGGGACAGGAAACGGGAGCGGACGCGACTGACCTGAGCTCGTCCGCTCGATCAGCTGTTCAGGACGGGCATCGTCCTCGACCGCTTTTCGGAACTCGGTGAACAAAAACGGCATTTTTTTAAACGGGATTTCGGTGCGTGGGTACAGCGTGAATCCGTCGAACGATTGCCACTCCCCTTGCCAACGTGCGATGACGTCTTTTTCAAGCAAGCGTTCGTTCAACCCGATCGACCGTTGAAACAACAGCCGGTCTGTCGGGTCGAGGATGTCGAGCGGATGACCGACATGCACGTAGAGCGGGATCCCGAGCGCATCGAGCGATCCGGCCAAGTCTTCTAGCGACTCTTTTAAAAATTGAAGCCGTCTGGCCCCGAGCGGGATGACGCCGAACCGATTTTCGTTCAGCTCGTCTTCCCTTATAAAGTAATGCCCCTCGATCGCTTCATCATGCTTCTGCGCCTCTTCGAGCGGCCGATGGTCATCGATCCGTAAATCGTTCTGATACCAAATAATCGTCTTCATATCCTTCGCCTCCTGGCTCTATTATGCGTGATGCATCTACCATCAATCGTGTCGAACCTGTTCGAAATATGTTTTCATTTCCGCAACGTGTGGAATATAACTCTTTAGAGAAGAGAAAGGGGTGCAACAACATGGCTAGAAAAGGAAAATTTGGCACACTCATCAAAGTCGCGACGGCGGTCGCTCCGTTCGTCTACAATTATTATAAAAAGAACAAAGCAAAAAAAGCAGAAACACCTAAAAAATAATCAATGACGTCTCAGCCAAGCTGAGGCGTTTTTTTCTTGCCTTGAAACCAATTATGATATGATGATGGAACATTTTAGGGAATCGAGGCGACCAATATGCAGGCGGTATGGATACAGTCTTTACGAATTAGTTTGAAGTGGGCGTTGTTCATGGGCGGTTTGTTCCTGCTCGCCCTCGGGTCGTCGATGATGATCACGGCCGACCTCGGCGTCTCGACGTGGGACGTGCTCCATCTCGGGCTCGCCCGGCACACGCCGATCTCGGTCGGGACGATCATTCTCCTCGTCGGCCTGTTGCTCGTCTTATGCAAATACATATTGGACCGCATCCGACCCCAGTTCGGGACGCTCGTCAACGCCGTCTTCGTCGGTGTGTTCATGAACTTGATCCTTGACCACCACTTGTTGCCGACGCTCGACGGAACCGCACTCAATATCGCCTGGCTCGTTCTCGGCATCTTCGTCATTGGCATGGGCGCCGGGCTGTATGTCGCCATCGGTTACGGCGCCGGCCCGCGTGACGGACTGACGCTCGCCTTGGCCGACCGTTTCAATACATCGGTCCGCATGATGCGGACGTGGATGGAGCTTTCCGCTTGCTTGATCGGCTGGGTGCTCGGCGGTCCCGTTTTTTTCGGGACGGTGCTGTCGATTTTCTTGATCGGTCCGTTCTTCCAGTTTTGGCTCGAACAGTTCCGCCGGCTCGTCTCGGTCATCGACCGGGCGAAAGCCGATATCGCCTGAATTTAAGAGAGGAAATCGGACTCAAGGGGTCCGATTTCCTCTCTTTGCTGTTACGGGACGAGGACGATCTTACCGACCTTGCCTTGCTGTTTGAAATACGTTTGCGCCGCCCGGGCCTCTTCTAACGGGAATGTGCGGTCGACGACCGGCTTGATTTGACCGCTCGAAATCGCTTGGAGCATCGCTTTGAATTCCGCTCGTGTCCCGAGCACCGATCCATACATCGTAATGTGCTTCAAGTAGAGCGTACGGAAATCGAGATCGGTCCGTTGTCCCCCGGCCGATCCGGATATGCAAAACTTACCGCCGTTCTTCAATACATCGAGCGACGTTGCGAACAACGCATCCCCGACGACGTCGAGCACGGCATCGACCGGTCCACCGTTCGCTGCTAAAATCTCGTCCGCGAGCGTCTTCGACCGATAGGAAACGACGTGGCTCGCCCCGAGCGCTTTCAGTTTCGGTGCGTCTTTCAAATCACCGATGATGGCGATGACGTTCGCTCCGAACACGTGCGCTGCAATCTGCACGTTCAACGAGCCGACACCGCCGCTCGCACCGGTGACGACGACCGTCTCACCAGGACGGATTTGAATTTGCTCGTTCATGTGCCACGCCGTCAACCCGCTCACCGAGAAGACGGCGCTGTCGACGAAACTGTCGAGCGGCATGTCATAACAAAGCTCGGCCGGCCAGACGACATATTCCGCATAACCGCCGTCATATTCCGAGCCGATGAACGACATGTCGGGAGCGATATGCTCCGCACCGTCCGCCCCACTCGACGTGAACGGAAACAAGACGACACGTCGGCCGATCATCCCTTCATCCACTTGATTCCCGACCCCGACAATTTCTCCGGTAATATCTGATCCTGGAATCCGTGGAAACTGGACTCCCTCCGGACGCCAGCCTGATTCCTGCTCCGTCCCGTACGCCCCTTCTCGCATCCATATCTCCGTATTGTTGATGCCGCACGCCTGTACGCGGACGAGCACCTCATCGTCTTTCGGTGTCGGGACCGGGACGTCGACGACCTGTAATTGATCGACGTCACCGTATCCGATAACTTGAACTGCTTTCATCAATTCGTTTCCTCCTCACACACACTGATGCTTGTTTATACCCATTTTACGCAAAACAGCCACCAAGACTTGAATCACTGGTGGCTGCCCGACTAGTTATAGTTGTTGCCGTCTGAGCAGCCCGGCGAAGACGCCGCCTTTGGCACTCAACTCGTCGTGCGTGCCGTCCTCGACGATGCCGTCGGCGGTGACGACGAGGATGCGGTCGGCATTCTTCACGGTCGCAAGACGGTGCGCGATGATGAGCGTCGTCCGGTCGGCCGCGAGTTCCGTAAGCGACTCTTGGATAATCGCTTCCGTCTCGGTGTCGAGGGCGGACGTCGCTTCATCTAAGATCAAGATCGGTGGGTTCTTCAAGAACATGCGGGCGATGGCGATCCGTTGTTTCTGTCCGCCCGACAGTTTCAGTCCCCGCTCTCCGATCTGCGTGTCGAGCCCGTGCTCGAGTTCGTCGACGAGCGAGTTCAAATGTGCCTTCTCGACCGCGTGCATGACTTCCGCGTCGCTCGCCTCGAGCTTGCCGTAGGCGATGTTCTCGCGGAGCGTCCCGGCGAACAAGAACACGTCCTGCTGCACGATCCCGATCTGGCGACGCAGACTCTCTTTCGTCATGTCACGGATGTCGATCCCGTCGATCGTGATGGCCCCAGCCGTCACGTCATAAAAGCGTGGGATGAGTGAGCAGATCGTTGTTTTGCCGGCACCGCTCGTCCCGACGAGGGCGACCGTCGATCCGGTCGTGATGTCGAGGTCGATATGCGTCAACACTTCTCGGTAGTCCGAGTAGCCGAACGAGACGTCGTGGAAAGCGATGTTCCCTTTCAGTGAACTGACCTCGACCGCGTCCGGACGGTTCTCGATGTCCGGTGCCTCATCGATCAGTTCTGTGAACCGTTTGAAGCCGGCCATCCCTTTCGGATACATCTCGAGGAGCGCCGTGATCTTCTCGACCGGTTTGATGAGCAAGTTCATATACAAGATGAAACCGACGAGCTCACCGTATGTCAATTCGTTTTCATACGTCAAGTACGCCCCGTAGACGAGGACGAGCAATGTCATGAGCCGTGTCGTGATATAGATCCCGGCGAGCGACTTACTCATGACCCGATACGCTTCGATCTTCGAACCGCGATAGAAGTTGTTGTCTTGTTGGAACCGGTTGATTTCGAACGTCTCGTTCGTGAACGACTGGACGACACGCGCGCCAGAGACGCTATCTTCGACGCGGGCGTTCACTTCACTGATGTTGCCGTACATCTTCTGCCACGCCTTGTTCATGTTTTTATTGGCGTACGTGATCATGATGACGAGGAACGGAACGGCGATGACCGTCACGAGCGCAAGTTGCGGATTGATCGAGAACATGATCCCGAACGCGCCGAGCAATGTCATGATGGCGATGAAGAAGTCTTCCGGGCCGTGGTGTGCCACTTCGCCGATGTCGAACAAGTCGTTCGTGACCCGGCTCATCAAGTGACCGGTCTTATGGTTGTCGAAGAAGCGGAACGATTGCTTATGGATGTGCGTGAACAGTTCTTCGCGCATGTCGGTCTCGATATTGATCCCGAGCTTGTGCCCCCAATAGTTGACGACGTACTGCATCATCATGGCGAGTATGTACAGAATAAGCAGGCCGATACTGATGATAATGATCCAGTTCCATTCGCCGCCTGGTAACAGAACGTCGATGAACCATTTCACAGCGAGCGGGAAGCCGAGCTCGAGCAGGCCGACGAGGATGGCGAACGTGAAATCAAGGATGAATAACTTCTTATGTGGACGGTAATAACTAAAAAAACGTGAGATCATTTCCTTTCCCCCTTCTAAACAAATAGTTTACGCTTTTTTGCAGGAAGTGGAAAATGGGAAGCACGTCTTTTTCAATCTTTTTTCAGACGATGTATAATGGATGTAAGGAGTGATAACAATGAACGTACAGATTACAGACCGCGCGAACGAGCGCATCAACGCCTTAAAAGGCGACCGTGACGGACAGATGCACTTGTTTTATGAGACGGAAGGCTGCGGTTGCGGCAATAGCGGCATCTTCGAGATCCGTTACGTGACCG
Organism: Exiguobacterium aurantiacum; assembly: GCF_001766415.1. Lineage (GTDB taxonomy): Bacteria > Bacillota > Bacilli > Exiguobacteriales > Exiguobacteriaceae > Exiguobacterium > Exiguobacterium aurantiacum_A. Next base: position 880,479 of record NZ_MKXO01000001.1, read on the forward strand.
AGACGACGCCAGAAGACGTCGAGATCGACTCGAACGTCGGGCCAATCCTCATCAAGAACTGGACGAAAGTCTTCCTAGATGAAGACATGATCATCGACTACCGCGACGATAAACGGTCGCTCGTCTTGAAGAGCAACGGTCAAGTGTTCAACTCGAACCTGCTTGTGACCGACGGGACCGGTTGCCAGCTGAACGTGCCGAGCGCATGAAACAAGCGCTCCAGGAGCACCCGAAGTTGATGCTTTGGTTCCTCCTCAGCTTCGGCCTCGGTTTGTTCGGCATCTATCTCGCTTTCACGGACTCCGTCTATACGATGACGGCCGTGATCGCATCGCTGTTCGCGTTCGGGTTCGCGCTTCAACGGACCGCAAAGAAGATGGAACAGCAGAATGACTAAAAAGGAGGTTCGCCGCGGCGAACCTCCTTTTGTTTATCCTTGTTTCTTCTCTTTCACCGCTGTCCGGATTGACAACTCTTCGAGTTGCGCGTCCGCGACCGGGCTTGGTGCTTGCGTCAATAGACAGCTCGCCGACGCCGTTTTCGGGAAGGCGATCGTGTCACGAAGGTTCGAACGACCCGCGAGGATCATGACGAGGCGGTCGAGACCGAGCGCGATACCCGCGTGCGGCGGTGTGCCGTATTCGAACGCTTCGAGCAAGAAGCCGAACTGGGCGACCGACTCTTCGACCGTGAAGCCGAGCAGTTTGAACATGCGCTCTTGAATGTCACGCTCATAAATCCGCTGCGATCCGCCACCGAGCTCATAGCCGTTCAAGACGAGGTCATACGCGAGCGCGCGCACGCTTGCTGGGTCCGTCTCGAGCAAGTGGAGGTCGTCACGGTTTGGCATCGTGAACGGGTGGTGGTTGGCGTAGAAGCGGCCGTCTTCTTCTTCGAACGTGACGAGCGGGAAGTCCGTCACCCAAAGGAAGTTGAACTTCGACTCGTCGATGAGTCCGAGCTCATGACCGAGCTTGACACGAAGGGCGCCGAGGCTGTCGGCGACGACAGTTGGTTTTGCCGCCACGAACAAGAGCAGATCGCCCGCTTCCGCGTTCGTCGCTTCAATCAACTTCTGTGCGTACGTCTCGTCGAAGAACTTCGCGATCGGTCCGTTCAAGCCTTCAGCCGTCACTTTAAGCCAAGCGAGGCCTTTCGCGCCGTAGACGGCCGTGAACTCTTGAAGTTTGTCGATGTCTTTACGCGAGAACTTGTCGGCCTCGCCTTTGACGTTGATCGCTTTGACGTGTCCGTTCGACTCGAGCGCCATATCGAACACTTTGAAGCCTGCGCCTGTGACGGCGTCGGCGACGTCGATGAGTTCGAGACCGAAACGTGTGTCCGGCTTATCCGAACCGAAGCGACGCATCGCTTCCTCGTGCGTCATCCGCTCGAACTTGGCCGGTGTGTCGGTGCGACCGAGCGTCGCTTCCATCACTTGCCCCATCATCGCTTCCATCATCGCCATCAAGTCTTCGACGTCCATGAAGCTCGTCTCGATGTCGACTTGTGTGAATTCCGGTTGACGGTCGGCCCGGAGGTCTTCGTCACGGAAACAGCGGGCGATTTGGAAGTAACGGTCGAACCCAGCGACCATGAGCAACTGTTTGAACAGCTGCGGTGATTGTGGGAGCGCGTAGAACTCGCCACCGTGGACACGGCTCGGGACGAGATAGTCACGGGCGCCTTCCGGTGTCGACTTCGTCAAGATCGGCGTCTCGACTTCGAGGAACTCTTCTTCTGTCAAGAAGTTACGGATCGTGTTCGACGCCTTCGAGCGGAGACGGAACGTCTCTTGGAGTGCCGGACGACGCAGGTCGAGGTAACGGTATTTGAGGCGAAGGTCTTCTGAGACATTTTCCGCTTCGTCGCCGATCGGGATCGGTGTCATCTTCGCCGCGTTCAAGATGTTGATCTCTGAAGCGATGACTTCGATGTTCCCTGTCGGCATGTTCGGGTTTTTGTTCTCACGCTCGAGTACCATTCCCGTCACGTCGAGGACGTATTCGCTACGGATCGATTCCGCGAGTTTGTGCACCGCTTCGTTCTCAGGGCGCACGACGACTTGGACGATGCCCGTGCGGTCACGAAGGTCGATGAAGATGAGTCCTCCGAGGTCGCGTCGTTTTTGAACCCAACCTTTCAATTGTACTTCTTGGCCGATCAGTGACTCTGTCACGCGGCCGTTCATATGTGTGCGTCCGATCATTGTCCTGCTCCTTCCGATAGTTCACGAATTTTGTCTGCGACGGCCGAGAGAGGCACGTCGACTTGTTCTCCAGTTGCCATGACTTTGAGCGAGGCCGAGCCGCGTTCGACTTCATCGTCTCCAAGGATGACGGTGAATGCCGCATTTAAGCGGTCGGCTTGTTTGAATTGACCTTTGAACTTACGTCCGAGGTAATCGCGGTCGGCTTTGAACCCTTCCATGCGGAGGAGTTGCAACAGGCGCGTCGCCGTCGTCTCGACGTCTTTTCCGCCTTGGGCGACGACAAAGACATCAAGCCCGGTCGAAAGCTCAGGGAGCACGTTCTCGTTCTCGAGCGCGAGGATGAGCCGTTCAAGCCCGATTCCGAAGCCGATACCTGGCATATCCGGTCCACCGATATCTTGGACGAGGCCGTTATAGCGTCCACCGCCGCAAAGCGTCGTGATCGCGCCGAAACCTTCTGCTTCCGACATGATCTCAAACGCCGTGTGCGTGTAGTAATCGAGGCCACGGACGAGTGTCGGGTCGACTTCATAGACGACACCGAGCGCGTCCAAGTGCTCGAGCACTTTGTCGAAATACGCTTTCGACTCTTCGTTCAAAAAGTCGAGGATCGACGGTGCCGACTTCATCGCCGGGTGGTCGCGATCGACTTTACAATCGAGGACGCGGAGCGGGTTTTGGTGCAGGCGCGTCTGACAGTCCTGGCACAATTCGTGTGCGACCGGCTCGAAGTGACGGATGAGCGCTTCGCGGTGGGCGTTGCGGCTCTCCGCGTCACCGAGCGAGTTGACGACGACTTTGATTTTTTGTAAGCCGAACGATTTGTAGATCGTGTAGGCGAGGCTGATCACTTCGGCGTCGACGGCCGGGTCACTGCTGCCGATCGCCTCGACACCGTACTGGTGCAACTGGCGGAAACGGCCTTTTTGCGGACGCTCGTAACGGAACATCGGTCCCATATAGTACAGCTTTGTCGGTTGATCGGGACTGCCGAACAGTTTGTTCGTGACGAAAGCGCGAACGACCGAGGCCGTTCCTTCCGGACGGAGCGTGTACTCGTCCTTGCCTTTTTTGACGAGCGTGAACATCTCTTTTTGGACGATGTCCGTCGTTTCGCCGACGCTGCGTGTGAACAGGTCCGTCGTTTCAAAAATCGGTGTGCGAATCTCTTTATAGTTGTAGCGGGCACTAATGTCGCGTAACTTGTCTTCGACATACTGCCACGTCTCGACCGTGCCCGGGAGCAGGTCTTGTGTACCGCGTGGTGCTTTCATCAAAATTCCCTCCTTAGAATACAAAAAGGCCCTCGTCCGCAAAGGGACGAGAGCCTGTTAAAGTTTCCCGTGGTACCACCCTCGTTGCAGAGCCAAAATCGATACTCTGCCACTCGAAATCGGTTAACGCCCGATGAAACGGCTTCCCCTACTAAACGTTCAAGGAAGCACCTCCAAAGTGTCGTTCGGGTCATCATCCAGTCGATGCTTTCAGCCTCGGCATCGCTCTCTTTGCTGGTGGGGTGACCGTACTTCTCTTTATCATAGGTGTTAGGTTATATGGTTCATGATGCCGAATTTTGGCGCCTTCTGTCAAGCGTTTTTTTCGAGCATGAGCGTGACCGGACCGTCGTTGACGAGCCCGACGTCCATCATCGCCCCGAACTTTCCGGTCTCGACGACGAGTCCGTGCGTCCGCAAACGGTCGTTGAACTGCTCGTAAAGACGTTCGGCGATGTCGGGTTTCGCCGCCTGCGTGAACGCGGGACGGCGGCCTTTCGACGTATCGCCGTAAAGCGTGAACTGCGACACTGACAACACTTTGCCGGCGACGTCTTGAATCGACAAGTTCATCTTCTCTTCCGCGTCTTCGAACACACGGAGCCCCGCCACTTTATCGGCGAGCCAGTTCACTTCCTGCTCGGTATCCTCATGGGTCACCCCGACGAGGAGCAGATAGCCGGCGTCGATTTGTCCGACCGTCTGTTCATCGACTTTGACAGATGCTTCCTTCACTCGTTGCAACAATACACGCACTTAAAATCTTCCTTTCGTTACGTCATCATGACTCGGCTGACCGAGTATACGTCCGAGATCTGTTTGATCCGGTCGACGACTTTTTGCAAATGGTTCACGTTCGGAATCGAGATCGTCATCGAGATGCGGGCTTGTTTGTTTTGGTCCCCACGTCCGCTGACGGCGATGATGTTCGTGTTCGTCGCGGAGACGGCTTGGAGCACGTCGTTCAACAGTCCCGACCGGTCATAACCAGTGATCTCGATATCGACGTTGTAGTTCTTCTCTTTCGCCTGGCCCGCTTCCCACTCGACGGTCAAGAGGCGTTCCGGGTGTTGCTCGTTGATGATGTTCAAGCAGTCTTTCCGGTGGATCGAGACGCCGCGACCGCGGGTGATATATCCGACGATTTCGTCGCCCGGCACCGGGTTACAGCACCGGCTCATCCGGATGAGCATATTGTCGATCCCTTTGACCGAGACGCCGGCCTCGGCCGTCTTCTTCTTCGGTGACTGGCTGACTTTTAGTTCGTTGATCGCGTCAGACAGTTCGAGTTTCGGCTCTTTCCGTTGCTTCTCCGTCAACTTGTGCGCGACTTGGGCCGCGGTGATGCCGTGATAGCCGACGGCGGCGTACATCTCTTCTTCGTTCCCGAAGTTGAACTTCTCGACGACGATGCTGATCGATTGGTCATCGATGACTTCTTTCGGTTCGAAGCCGAGCTTCTTGATCTCGACATCGACGAGTTCTTTGCCTTTCTCGACGTTCTCTTCACGTTGTTGGCGTTTGAACCATTGGCGGATCTTATTCTTCGCCTGACTCGAGACGGCGAGTTTGAGCCAGTCCTTGCTCGGTCCATAACTATGTTTCGACGTGATGATCTCGATGATGTCACCCGTCTCAAGTTTATGGTCGAGCGGCACCATGCGTCCGTTCACTTTCGCACCGGTCATCCGATGACCGATCTCGGTATGGATGCGGTACGCATAGTCGATTGGGACCGAGCCTTTCGGCAACTCGAACACGTCACCTTTTGGCGTGAAGACGTACAACATGTCGCTGAAGAAGTCGACTTTGAGCGACTCCATGAACTCTTCGGCGTCGGTCGTATCTTTTTGCAACTCTAAAATTTCACGAAGATGGGCAATCTTTTCATCAAACCCGTTCGTCGCGACGTTTTTGCCTTCTTTATAAGCCCAGTGCGCGGCAATCCCGAACTCGGCGATGAAGTGCATGTCCTTCGTCCGGATCTGCACCTCGAGCGGCTCACCCTTCGGTCCGATCACCGTCGTGTGAAGCGATTGATACATGTTCGGTTTCGGCATGGCGATATAGTCCTTGAAACGACCCGGCATCGGCTTGTACTGCGTATGAATGATCCCGAGGACAGCGTAGCAATCACGGATCGAATCAACGATGATCCGGACCGCCATCAAGTCGTAAATTTCATTGAACTCTTTATTATGCTTCACGATCTTATTGTAAATCGAGTAAATATGTTTCGGTCGACCGTTGACATCGGCTTCGATACTCACTTCATCGAGCACGGCGTTCACTTCGGTGATGACCGATGAGACGAGCGCTTCACGCTCTGTCCGTTTCTGTTTCATCATCGAGACGATCTTATAGTATTGCTGCGGGTTGATATAGCGTAACGAAATATCTTCGAGCTCCCACTTGATCGTCGAGATCCCCATCCGGTGCGCGAGCGGCGCAAAGATTTCAAGCGTCTCCTCGGCTTTTTGGACTTGCTTCTCTTTCGGCATATGCTGCAACGTCCGCATGTTGTGCAAGCGGTCGGCGAGTTTGATCAAGATGACGCGCACGTCTTCAGCCATCGCGATGATCATCTTACGGTGATTCTCCGCGAGTTCTTCTTTCTTCGACTTATACTTGATCTTCCCAAGCTTCGTCACACCATCGACAAGCATGGCGACTTCAACCCCAAATTCGTCAGTTAGTTCTTTGAGCGTGACATCCGTGTCCTCGACAACGTCGTGCAACAAGGCACCGACAATCGTCGTCGCATCTAAGCCGATGTCGACGAGAATACCGGCCACTTGCACCGGGTGCAGGATGTAGGGTTCACCTGAGCGTCTGAACTGACCGGTATGATGAAGTTTTGCGTATTCGTAAGCGCGTTTCACTTCGGCAACATCATGCTCATCCATATACTTCCCGAGCGCGTCGAGAAGATCCTCAATACTTACGATTTGTTTTTTGGTCATAACATTCGACACCCTTTTTCTTACCGCTCCCAACGTCTCGGATTCGTCGCAGCATGGTAGTAGTTTGCGTACAAGTTGTTCTATTTTTTATTACCATTATCAAAAAAATCTGACGAACTGTCAAAGGTTGTAGGTTGTTTTCCTCAAAAACTATTCAAAAAACGGGAAGCATGAGCTTCCCGTTTCCTCAGTCTTCGTAGCGGATGAGTGAGAACACGTCGTATCCTTCGAGACGTTCGCGTCCACCGAGGCCGTCGAGTTCGATCAAGAACCCGATTCCAGCAACGACACCACCGAGTTGTTCGATCATTTTGATCGTCGCTTCGATTGTGCCACCCGTCGCCAGTAAATCGTCGAGGATGACGACTTGCTGACCTGGCTTGATTGAATCTTTGTGCATCGTCAAAATGTCCGTGCCGTATTCAAGACCGTACGATACGCGAACCGTTTCGCGCGGCAACTTGCCTTCTTTACGTACCGGGACGAAGCCGAGTTCGAGGGCGTAAGCCGCCGGGCATCCAACGACGAACCCGCGTGCTTCTGGTCCGGCGATGAGTTCAGCGCCACGTTCCTGCGCGTAGACGATCAATTCGTCGACCGCTTTCTTATAGGCAGGTCCGTCTTGCATAAGCGACGTGATGTCTTTAAAGCTGATCCCTTCTTTAGGGTAATCCGCTACTTCTTTAATATGCTGTTTGAAATCCATTTTATGTGTAAGCCTCCTGCATCTTGTTCGATCGCAATGATTGTAACCGCTCTTTCAGCTCTGCCAACGACGCATAGACGAAACGTTCTTCGAGTTGTTCTCGTCCGACGCGACGTTTGTAACAAGGCGCTTCGGTCAAATCACGTTTCGGTGCTTCTGGATTCACTCCAGGCAGTCCGTCTTCCATTGTAACAAGAAATTCGAGTTCAGAGAATACTTGATGCATAAATTGAATCGTATTTTTTGTCCATTTTCGTTCGATTGACAAACGAATCAAGTTTTCACGCAGGTGTTTCCGTTCGCACGTGGCCATATGGACGTAATACGTTCGGAAATCTTCCCGGCTCGGCAATTTCTCGAAAAACGAATTACCCGCTTGGCCGAACGCGCAATAGACGCGCTCGACATCTTCGTTGAGCAGGTCGGACAGCGCCGTCTCGTCGTCCGGTAAATCGAGCAAGACGACGAACCGTTTGACCGGCGTTTTGAAATCGTGGAGTGAAAACTCGTTCGACTCGCCTCTGAACGACACGTACGATGTCGCGTCACTCGGAAGCTGTCTCAATTCATCAATCGAGTTTTTCTTGCCTCGATAATCGAACACTTGGAACCCATCGACACGGATGTCTTGAATCATGAGTTGCGGCTTGCGCATCCCGTTCCATTCGTTCACTTGGAGACTCCCCATGACCGAAACGAGTGCCATCTTCGAGATTTCCGAGACGACGTGACCGAACCCGAAGCCGATGCCGTCGAGTTCGCGCTTGTCTCCAGCAAGCTGAACTTTAAGATGCGTGTTGTCGCGCCCGATTTGACGGATATCGCGCAGTTTCGCGTCCGCGACGACGACGCGCGGTGACGGGTTGCCCATCCCAAACGGGGCGAGCTTGCCGATCTCTGCGATCAAGTCGAGCGATACGTCACTGACGTCGAGCTTCAAATCGACGTTCACGCGGGCGACGAACGTCTCGTCCGGAATCGATTCCGCTTGCTCGTTCAAGCGTCGTCTCAGCTCCGCCACATTCTCTGACATGAGCGTCATCCCGGCCGCTGCCGGGTGTCCCCCGAAGTGCGGGAGAATATCTTCGTTTTTAGAAAGCTCTTTAAATAAGTCAAAACCATCGATCGAGCGGCCCGAACCCTTAGCTTTCCCCGTCTTCGGATCGTGGCAGAGCAGGATGACCGGTCGATAGTACGCCTCGACGAGACGTGAGGCGACGATTCCGACGACACCCGGATTCCAACGTTCGCTCGCGACGACGAGGACACGGTCGTCCGTCATCGATGCTTCGACGAGTTCGGTCGCTTCTTTTGCGATCGTCTTGACGATGTCTTGACGCTCTTTGTTTTGTTTATCGAGTTGATTCGCTAAGACGAGTGCTTCTTCGACACTTTCGGCGAGCAGCATCTGGAGGGCTGGCATCGCCGAGTCAAGTCGTCCGGCCGCATTGATGCGGGGACCGAACGCGAACCCGACCGACTCTTCGTTGAGCGTGCTGTCCGTCAAGGCACACACTTCGCGCAGCGCTAAAATCCCGGGCCGCTTCGATTCATCGAGCGCCTTGAGACCAAGCTTCGCGAGCAGACGGTTTTCTCCGTCGAGCGGTACGAGATCGGCGATCGTCCCGAGGACAGCCAAGTCGAGCAGCTCGTCAGGCATCCGACCGAGCACGGCGTGTGCCACTTTAAGGGCGACTCCGGCTCCGGCGAGCTTGTCGTATGGATACGACGGATCGATGTGTGGATGAATGATTGCAAACGCGTCAGGTAGCGTCGCTTTTGGCTCGTGGTGGTCGGTGATGATCAAGTCGACGTTCAGTTCTTTCAACAGCGCCGCTTCTTCGATCCCCGAGATCCCGCAGTCGACCGTGATGACGAGCGTGAACCCTTCACTTGCCGCCCAACTGAACGCTTCTTTGTTCGGCCCGTATCCTTCCGTGAACCGGTTCGGGATATAGCACTCGGCCATGACCCCGATCTCAGTCAACGCATGCCACATGACAGCCGAGGCACTGACCCCATCGACGTCGTAATCCCCGTAGATGAGCACCATCTCGCCTTCGTCAGCCGCTCGCTTCAAGCGCTCGACGACTTTCGGCATCTGCTCGAACAAGTTCGGGTCGTGGAACTCGAGTTCGTCCTCGATCTGGAGGAACGCCTTCGCTGCGTCAGGCTCTCGATGGCCCCGTTGCGTGAGCAACGTCGCGAGTTGTTCCGATATATTTAGTTCTGTCTGTAGTTGTTCGATCGCGGCCGCATCCGTCTCCGGATACACCCACCGTTTCTTTGCATGATACATATCCTTCACTCCAATCAACTGTTGATTATATCAGAACGGGGACGTGTTTTGCCGTCTTGACATATGAAAAAGGTCCTCCGAACGAATCGGAAGACCTTCTCATCACGCCTCAGGGGCGGGTGTGGCTTGTTTCTTTTTATTGATTGTTAATTTTTTGAGCATGAGCCAGAGGTATGACGCGATGAAGATCGATGAGTACATCCCCATGACAAGTCCGATGAGAAGCGCGACCGCGAAGCCGCGAATCGACTCGGCTCCGAAGATGTACAAAGCGAGCGCCGTCACGAGCACGGTGATGACCGTGTTGACCGAACGGACGATCGTCTCTTGAATCGACGTGTTGACGATGTCGCGGTAGACGTCCATCGACTTGATCTTCCGCTCTTTTTCGTACGCTTGAATATTCTCGCGCAACCGGTCGAACGTGACGATCGTATCGTTGACTGAGTACCCGATGATCGTCAAGATCGCGGCGACGAAGTACAAGTTGACTTCGATCCCAAAAATCGAGAACGCGACGATCATGAAGAACGCATCGTGTAGCATCGCGACGACGGTCGCGACCGCATATGAGAATTGGAACCGGAACGTGATGTAGAGAATGATCCCGAGCGACGCGAGGGCGACCGCATAGATGGCGTTACGGGCGATGTCGCGGCCGACTTCGGCTGAAACGGTACTAATATTCGGATCACTTCCAAACGTTTCCGTGAATACAGTCTTGACTGAAGCGACTTCATCCTGGCCGAGCTGACCGACGAACGTCACGTTCGCGAGCGACCCGCCATCGGCGTACTGAATCGAAGAAATCGACTCGTCGACGCCCGCTTCTGTAAAGGCGGCTTCAAGTTCTTGTTGTGACACTTGTGACCCGGTCTGCACTTCGACACGCGTCCCTGACGCGAAGTCGATTCCAAGGTTTAACCCTCGGAAGAACAAAATACCGAGACCGATGATAACGACGGCACACGAGATGATGAACAGCGTGCGCATATGTTTCACATAGTTTAATTCAGTGAGCTTAAAGTTCACGGATTTCACTCTCCTTCACACCAAACCAACCTTTACGTTTGTCGAACAAGCGACTAGCGACGAGGAGGTGCATCAAATAACGTGAGATGAAGACGTTCGAGATGAACGTCATCGCAATTGAGATCATGAGCATGATGGCGAACCCTCGGACCGAGCTTGTCCCAAAGTAGAACAACACAGCGGCTGAGATGAGCGTCGTCAAGTTGGCATCGATGATCGTACTGAGCGAACGGCGGTTACCGGCGCGGAACGCCGACAGTACCGACTTGCCTGAACGAAGCTCGTCTTTAATCCGCTCGGCCGTGATGATGTTCGCGTCAACTGCCATCCCGACCCCGAGGACGAGAGCGGCAATCCCTGGCAGCGTCAAGACAGCGTTGATGCCGTTGAAGAACAACATGATCAAATTGATATACAAGATGAGCGTGATGATCGAGACGAGTCCAGGTAAACGATAGAAGAACAGCATGAACAATAAGACAGCTGCAATCCCGATGAGCGAAGCGAAGACAGTCTTATCGAGCGCGTCTTGTCCGAACTGGGCTGATACTGACGTCGAGTAAATCTCTTCAAGCTTGACTGGAAGCGCGCCGGCGTTCAAAATGTCGGCTAAGCGTTGTCCGCTTTCAGCATCGATATCGCCGCCCGAAATGATCGCTTTGTCAGATAGAATTGGTCCGTTGACCGAAGCATCTGAGACGATCTTCGAGTTCTCTTTTTGAATCTCTTCTTCATATGAATCGCCTTCTTCAAAGTCTAACCAGATGACGAGACGGTTCTCTGGGGCTGGACGCTCTGCGATTTGCGACGTCACTTCGCCGAACTGTTCCGCTGACTGAAGCGTCAACTCGACGACCGGGTTCCCTTGTTGGTCATAACTGATAGCAGCGCCTCGCGGTGCGAGGTCTTTCCCATCGAGCAAGACGTTGTCATCGATGTCACGGAACGTGAGCTGCGCTGTCGACGACAGCACTTCCCGCGCATCGTTCTGGTTCGATACGCCCGCGAGTTGGACGCGGATGCGATTCTCGTCTTCGATCCGGATATCCGGTTCAGAGACACCTAAGACGTTGACACGGTTGTTGATAGCGCGAACGGTTGCATTCATCGCCGATTGGTCGATGACGTCGCCGTCCTCGAGTGGCTGGACTTCGTACAGCACTTCAAACCCGCCTTTTAAGTCGAGTCCAAGGTTCGTGTTCTTGACGACCCATGGCGTCGTGAACACGGCGAGCAAGATCGTCGTGATCATGATGACCGCAAAAATCGCGATATTCCCTTTTTTGTACATACGGCTATTTCCTTTCTAGATACGTGTTCTATATAAAACTTCTCCCGTTAACATTACAAATATTCTAAACATTTATCAATCATTTTCCTAAAATTGTAACACCAACCTCGAGATTTTCTGGCTTTTTTGCCCGAACGACTAAAAGTTGCATTAGGGCAAAACTTACGTTATGCTATGATTATCGAAAATATATTACGTTTACAAAGGAGTCCTCTACAATGGATAGTACAATTGTTTTCGCCTTTTTGTTGACACTATTCGCTGGGCTCGCGACCGGGATCGGAAGCATGATTGCCTTCTTCGCGAAGCGGACGAACACAGCCTTTCTGTCAATCTCGCTCGGCTTCTCGGCTGGGGTCATGATTTACGTCTCGTTCATTGAGATCTTCCCGAAAGCGCTTGTCGAACTCGTCGGTGCCCACGGGGAAAAGGCCGGCACAATTTATACCGTGCTCGCATTTTTTGGAGGGATGCTCCTGATCGCGTTAATCGATAAGTTGATCCCTTCCCCTGAAAACCCGCATGAAGTCAAGTTCGTCGAGACGATGCAAAACGACCCATCGTCTCAAGAACTGGCCACGACCGCAACTAAGGATGAGCCCGCTCCGCTAAATCAGGAGACGAAGCAACGGCTTCACAAAATGGGTCTGTTCATGGCGCTCGCCATCACGATTCATAACTTCCCTGAAGGACTGGCCACGTTCATCTCCGCGCTCGATGATCCGGCCGTCGGTATCGCCATCGCGATTGCCATCGCCTTGCACAATATTCCGGAAGGGATTGCCGTGTCGGTGCCGATTTACTACGCGACCGGCTCGCGGAAGAAAGCGTTAAAACTCTCGTTCCTGTCAGGTCTAGCGGAACCGGTCGGTGCCATCGTCGGCTTCTTGATTTTGATGCCATTCTTGAACGATACGATCTTCGGTTTGTTGTTCGCATCAGTCGGTGGGATCATGGTATTCATCTCGCTCGACGAACTGTTACCAGCCGCCCGTGAATACGGCCGGGCCCATCACTCGATTTACGGCATGGTCGCCGGAATGATGGTCATGGCAGCGAGCCTCGTTCTTTTAATGTAACGAAGACATGTGTCAATCTATGCACCTATCAATAAAGAGGTCGTTGAAACGGATTATCCGTCTCAATGACCTCTTTTCATTTCATAGATAGTAGTTCACTTAAGATGATTTTGTTCTCTACTCATCATTCAGAGTTTTTCTTCTTAAAAATTTCTAGCGCTTCAAAAAAAGCGATTCCTGTCAGCAATGAAATGTTTTTAAGGTTTAATACATTATTTTCAATCCAAATTTGTGCTAAAGATTCTCCACAACTTGCTCGAATCATCTCATCCGTGCCTTCATCATTTGCGACGGTCAACAATGCAATCTCTACTGCTTCGTTGTTTGAAATAAAACCCAAATCGATAGCAGCATCGTCTCTTTCTGCATCACTTGCTGTCTTGTCTACTAATATCCCGATTAAATTGCTCGTATTGTCCACACTTAAACCCCTTTTCAATGCGGTGTAGAAGTCTTGAACAAGTGGACGAGATCTTTCAACTCGACCGACATATGGCTCATCGTCTCGGCGATGCCATTGATTTCTTGAATCGCGGCGAGCTGTTCTTCCACGTTCGCCCCCGCTTCTTCGACACTGCGTTGCGTCGAGACCGCGTTCGTCGACATGTCCTCGACCGAGACCGCGACTTCGGTCGTATTCGCACTGACTTCCTCTGTCGCTGCGGCAATTTCACTCATCTGACGCGATGTCTCTTGAATGACCGATACGATTTCACGGAACGCCCCGGCGACTTCACCCATTTGGGCGACGCCGTTCGTCACATGCCCGCTCGTCACGTCAAACGCCGCCTCAACTTGTTTCGTGTCCCGTTGGATATCGACGACGACCGCTTGAATCTTCTTAGCCGATTGTTTCGACTCTTCGGCGAGTTTTCGGACTTCGGCGGCGACGACCGCGAATCCTTTTCCATGCTCGCCGGCCCGCGCTGCCTCGATGGCGGCGTTCAAAGCGAGCAAGTTCGTCTGTTCGGTGATGGCCGTGATCGACCGGGTAATCTTTTCAATCTCAAGCGATTGGTTCGAAAGACGTTCGACCATCTGTTGGGTCAGATCGTTGGCCCGTTGAATTTCTTGCATCTGACTCTCGGCCAACTGAATCGTCTCAAGTCCGCCGCTCGCAGCCTCAAGTGTATGAATCGTCTGTTCATTCACACCTTGGGAGGCGGCAGCGATTTGATTCAAGCCGGTGACGGCCTGATTGACGCCAGACGTCCCTTCCTCGGCGCGCTTGGCCGACACTTGGGCCGCGATATTCATGTCTTCGAACAGTCCAGCCACGCCTTGGGTCGTCGTCGCGACGTGGTCCGTGCTCGCGTATAGCTCTTCCGAATACGCCGTCACTTTATCCGAGGCCGCGCCGACCTGGCGGATCAACCCGACGAGGTTGCGTTTCATCTCGTTAAAGGCCGTCACGAGATCACCAAGCTCATCATTCGATTTGACGACGATGTCTTCCCCGGTCAAATCCCCTTCCGCGACGACTCGTGCTTCACGGACGAGACGGTTGATCGGTGTTAAGAACAGTTTCTGGAGCGCATAGAGCGACAACAGCCCGATGGCGACACCGATGATACTGATGATGATCATCCAGACGATCGAGGTGCCGGCGTTTGCTTGTACCGCTGCCGTCTCTTCGTCCAACATTTCCGCTTGATGGGCGACGAGATCGGTAACCGTCATCCGGACCCGATCGGTCGTCGGGGTCACGCTCGTGTTGAGTACCGTCTTGTACCCGATCTCATCTTGTTGTTGGCGCAGTTCGATGGCACGTGCCATCTCGGTGTCGAGCAGTTGATTAAACTTCTCTAGATCCCCAAGCCAGCTGAGCACTTTGTCGTCAGATGAAGACTTTTTAAGTGCATCCATCAATTCGTCGCGCTTTTGTTGCGACGCTTCTAAACTGATCAGCGTCTTCGGGTTCGAGACGAGTAAATAATAATTCAAGTAGCGCTCGGCATCAGTGACGGTCAACGCCAAATCTTCGGCGATCAACATGTCACGGAGACCTTCGTTCAACACCCGATCGTACTCAGCAGTGGCCTTTTGCAATTGATAAGAACCGAGCGCACCGACGAGGAGCAAGGCAATGATTGTCGGCACGAGCGCGATCGCCATCTTCCGTCGCATCGATGAACGGCCTTTCGTTTGTTTGACGCGAGCCCAACCTTGCCAATTTTTGATTGGTTGTAATAATCGTTTAACGTCCATGTCCGTTTCCTCATTTCCAATTTCTTCTCAACTTGACATTAATGCAAACGTTTTCACTAATCAATTTGATTTTTGGAAATGAGGTCGATGATTCGACGGATTGATGAAGTTTGACAAAAAGCAGACATTTACTCTATGATACAAATCGTAACTATTACTATTTAAGAGGTGGAAGCATGACTGATCTGTCAACACGGGTATTAATCATCGGCGCCGGCGTTCACGGTATGACCCTCGCTGTATCTTATTTAGAACAAGGCGGTGCGTTAGAAGAGCTTCTGCTAATTGACGCTCACGATCAACTACTCAAGAACTGGAAGTCCCAAACCGCTCATATTGAAATGTCACATTTGCGCTCGACGCGCGTCCATCATATATCGTCTAATCCATACGCGTTGAAACAGTTCGCGGCGGCGAACGACTATGGCTCTTATCATTTCAAGGATACGTTCGGCCGACCGTCTTTAGCGTTGTTCAACGATCACTGTGATCAAGTGATTGCGGACTTTAATCTTCGTTCTCGTTTTTTAGGCAATCAACCCGTCTCCTCGATTAAACGGTCCGGCAACGTCTACGAAGTGACGACATCGACTCGACGGATTACCGCCGAGACAGTCATCGTTTCGACCGGTCAATCGAGCTCGATGCATCTACCGGGCTTTGCGGACATCCCGACATGCCGACACGTCTTTTCAGTTAACGATCAACCGGAACAATCGAACGTTACCGTCGTCGGCGGCGGGATCACGGCGTTACATTATACGGTATCGCGTCATAGTAAAGGCCATGACGTCACGCTCGTCACGAAGCGCCCGCTCGAGGTGAGCCAGTTCGACGCCGACCGCAGTTTCATGGGTCCAAAGGGGTTACGCGCTTTTCATCAGTTGGAAGAAAATTGGATTGAGAAACGTGACTTCGTCAAACAAGAACGAAAGCCTGGGACGTCCCCGAACGACCTCGTCTTAAAAGTGAAGCGGCTCGTGCAACTTGGTGAAATCCGACACATCATTGGAGAAGCGGTCCGTGACGGTGACCAGTTATTCGTCGACGGGATTGCGTTGCCGTCTGACGAGATCGTTTGCTGCACGGGGATCCGCCCGCTCCATCCGAAAGAGACGTTTTTACGGCCGCTCATGGAGCAGCTCGACTTACCGCTCACCCCATGCGGCACACCGGTACTCGATGCCTCACTCGCTTGGACAGACAACTTCTACATGACTGGCGCTTACGCCGACTTGATCGTCGGCCCGTTCGCTCGTGCCATTTACGGCGGGCAAGAAGGAGCTCGTCGTATCATTCCTCGCCTATTACCCGCACGAAAAAACGCCTGACCATATACTGGTCAGGCGTCATTTGCTTACTCAGCGAATGAAGAGTTTCCTTTTTTCGTCACTTCAGCAATCGCACTGCGATTGAACTTGAGAAGTGCTTGGTCGCATTTCAATGTGACTTCTGTGTCTTCGATCTGATGGACGACACCGTGAAGGCCGCCAATCGTCACGACATGATCGCCACGCTCAAGCGCATTTTGCATCGTTTGTACTTGCTTTTGTCGCTTCGTCTGTGGACGGATCAACAAGAAGTAGAACACGACGAAAATAAGGATCATCGGTAATAGTGCTACGAGAGTTTCCATTTGTAGAATTCACCCTTTCCTTCAATATCAGGTTCATTATACCGTGAAACCGATTCGTTGTCACATAATCGCTGTCAGAGAATTAGAAATTCTTGGCGTTCGGTTTGTTATATCCATATTCTTCGAAGTACTCTTCTTTGAAATCGAGCAGACGGTCTTCGCGGATCGCTTGACGGACTTGTTCCATCAAATTCACGAGGAAATGAAGGTTATGCGTCGAGCAAAGGTGGAGACCGAACATCTCATCGGCACGGATCAAATGGTGCACGTATGCCCGTGAATAGTTCTTACACGTATAGCAATCGCACTTCTCATCGATTGGGCCAAAGTCCGTCTTATGTTTCGCGTGTTTGATCGTCACGCGACCTTTAGACGTCATGAGCGTGCCGTTACGGGCGATCCGTGTCGGCAAGACGCAGTCGAACATGTCGATCCCGCGAATCGAACCTTCGATCAACGCATCCGGTGATCCGACGCCCATCAAGTAGCGCGGCTTATCTTCCGGCATGAACGGTGTCGTGAACTCAAGCGCCCGATACATGACGTCTTTCGGTTCGCCGACCGACAAACCGCCGACCGCATAACCCGGGAAATCGAGTGAGACGAGGTCTTCGGCGCTCTGACGGCGAAGGTCTTCGTACTCGCCACCTTGGATGATGCCGAACAGCGCCTGGTCCTCCGGACGTTCGTGCGCCGCGAGGCAACGTTCGGCCCAACGGCTTGTCCGCTCGACTGACTTCTTCATGTATTCATGCGTCGCCGGGAACGGCGGGCACTCATCGAACGCCATCATAATGTCCGCACCGAGCGCGTTTTGGATTTCCATCGCCTTCTCTGGTGACAAGAACAACTTGTCCCCGTTCAAATGGTTACGGAAATGGACGCCTTCTTCTTGAATGTTACGCAGGTCAGCGAGTGAGAACACTTGGAAGCCGCCTGAGTCCGTCAAGATCGCGCCGTCCCAGTTCATGAACTTGTGAAGTCCGCCCGCTTGCTTGACGACCTCGTGTCCGGGACGAATCCATAGGTGGTACGTGTTCGATAAGATGATGTTCGCACCCATCGCTTTCACTTGTTCAGGTGCCATCGTCTTGACGCTCGCCTGCGTGCCGACCGGCATGAAGACAGGCGTCTCGAACGAGCCGTGCGGCGTATGGACGATCCCGTGCCGCGCTCCTGATTGTTTACACGTGTGGATGTGTTCGTATGTGACTGCATGTTTGGTCATTTGTTTTCTTCCTTCCTCGTAATGAGCATCGCGTCTCCAAAGCTGAAGAAGCGGTATTCGTTTTCCACCGCGGTCCGGTAGGCGTGTAAGATGATGTCGCGTGACGCGAACGCCGAGACGAGCATGACGAGCGTTGACTTCGGCAGATGGAAGTTCGTGATCAGTCCATCGATCGCCTTCAACTCGACGCCCGGGTAAATAAAGATGTCCGTCCAGCCCGATGACTCGACGAAATCCCCGTGATCGCGCATGATCGTCTCGAGCGTCCGTGTCGACGTCGTCCCGACCGCGAAGACGCGGCCTCCGCTCGCGCGGACGTCACGGAGCGCCCGTGCCGATTGCTCGGACAGTTCAAAGTACTCGCTATGCATCGTATGCTCTTCGATCGTATCGGCCGTGACCGGGCGGAACGTCCCGAGCCCGACGTGAAGCGTGAGCGGGATCAAGTTGACCCCTTTCGCCTGGGCGGCCTCGAGCAATTCTTCTGTGAAATGAAGACCTGCCGTCGGTGCGGCCGCACTGCCGCGTTCGCGGGCGTAGACGGTCTGGTAGCGGTCTTGATCGTCAAGCTGTTCGCGGATGTAAGGCGGGAGCGGCATCGTGCCGAGCTCGTCTAAAATCTCATAGAAGATCCCGTCATACTCGAACTTGAAGCGGCGTCCGCCTTCCGGGAGCTCTTCGACGCATTCGGCCCGGAGCAATCCGTTCCCGAATTCGACGATGGCGCCGACGCGGACTTTCTTCGCCGGTTTGACGAGCGCTTCCCAGACGTCATCTTCGGTCTGCTTCAAGAGCAGCAGCTCGACTTTGCCGCCCGTCTCTTGCTTCGCCCCGAACAGACGGGCCGGCAAGACACGTGAATCGTTGACGACGAGCGCGTCGCCTGCTTGTAAATAGTCGAGCACGTCACGGAAGTGGCGGTGCTCGATGTCACCTGTGTCCCGGTCGAGGACGAGCAAACGTGAGCTCGTCCGATCAAGGAGCGGGACTTGGGCGATCAGTTCTTCTGGCAAGTCAAAATCATAGTCGTTTACGTTCAATTGAATATCTTGCATCATTTACCCCTCTTCGTATCCAAAATGCGTCTTAGCGTATTGTGTGATCATGCGTCCTCGCGGTGTCCGCTGGAGGAAGCCTTGTTGTAACAAGTATGGTTCGTAGACGTCCTCGATCGTCTGGGCGTCTTCACCGATTGTCGCGGCGAGCGTCTCGAGCCCGACCGGACCGCCGCCGAACCGTTCGACCATGGCCCGCAAGAGCCGATGATCGACCTCGTCGAGCCCGAGGGCGTCGACGTGCAGGCGATCGAGCGCACTCGATGCCATGGCTGGGTCGATTTCTTTCGTCCCTTCCACTTGCGCGAAGTCACGGACACGACGCAACAGCCGGTTGGCGATCCGTGGCGTCCCGCGCGCGCGTTTGGCGATCGCGCCGCTCGCTTCCGGTGAGATCGACAGACGGAACAGTTGGGCCGTCCGGCTGACGATGGCCGCGAGTTCGTGCGCTTCGTAATACTCGAGCTTGAGCGTCACCCCGAAACGGTCACGGAGCGGGGCCGACAACATGCCGGCCCGTGTCGTCGCGCCGACGAGCGTGAACGGTGGCAAGTCGATGCGGACGCTGCGCGCCATCTCGCCTTGTCCGTAGACGATATCAAGGCAGTAGTCTTCCATCGCCGGATACAGGATCTCTTCAATCGTCCGGCTGAGCCGATGGATCTCGTCAATAAACAGGACGTCCCCCGGCTCGAGCGTCGACAGGATCGCTGCTAAGTCACCTGGGCGTTCGATGGCGGGACCGGCTGTCGTCTTGATGCCGACACCCATCTCGTTGGCGATAATTTGCGCGAGCGTCGTCTTCCCTAGACCAGGTGGCCCGTAAAGGAGGACGTGGTCGAGCGTCTCGCTTCGCATTTTTGCCGCTTGGATAAAGACGGATAAGTTCCCTTTCGCCTTCTCTTGTCCGATATACTGCTCGAACCGTTGCGGACGCAGGCTCCACTCTTCAGAGTCTTCATACTGTTGGTGGGATTGTGACAACAATCGTTCGTCCATAGGTTCCTCCTTATTTCAACAACAATTGCAGGGCGCGCTTTATGTAAGCGTCTGTCGTCAATATTTCTGAATTCAGTTCTTTGCGGACACGTGTGATTTCACGTTCCGAATAACCGAGGGCGGCGAGCGCTTCACACGCTTCGTCAAGTTCTGACGAGCCTTGTGCGAACAGGCCTGTGTTCGGCACATAGTCCGGTGCGAGCTCTGACAACTTCCCTTTTAAATCGAGCGCCATTTGTTTGGCCGTCTTCTTGCCGACGCCCGGGAACTTCATCAAGTACTTCTCGTTCTCGGTCTCGATCGCGTCAATCAACGCGTCCATGTCGCCCGAGGCGACGATGGCGAGCGCGCCTTTCGGTCCGATGCCGTTGACGCCGAGCAGTTTATTGAACAGTTCCCGCTCCCGGCGTGACCGGAAACCGTACAGCGTCTGTTGATCTTCTCTGACGTAATGGTGCGTAAACACGATTACATGTTCGTCTTGTTCACGATAAAAAAACGGGTTAGGCACATGTACTTTGTAGCCGACGCCCGAAACATCCAACGTTATATATTCCGCACACACGTAGGCGACGGATCCTTTTACGAATTCAATCACTTTGTTATCTCCTCTTCATAGGAAAACTGCATTCATTGTACCATAGAAAACGTCGTGAAAAAAGGACAGGCGATCGCCTGTCCGTTATCTCGCTAACATCCGCTCAAGGGCGAGCGTTGCCCATTTCGTCGTTTCCTCATCGACACGAATGATGTTGACCGGATCCGTCTCGAGCGACTCGAGCGCCCACAACAGATGCGGCAAATCGATGCGGTTCATCGTCAGACACGGACACATGTACGGGTTGAGGGAGACGATGTCTTGCTCGGGATGCGTCATTGCTAGTCGATTGACCAAGTTCATCTCCGTCCCGACGGCCCACTTCGTCCCCGGAGCGCTCGCCTCGATCTGGTCGATGATGTAGGATGTCGACCCGGCCTCGTCCGCCGCCTGCACGACGTCAAACGTACACTCGGGATGGACGATGATGCGTCGTTCCGGGTCATGCTTCCGCAACGCCTCGATTTGGGCGACATTGAACTTCTCGTGGACCGAACAATGCCCTTTCCAGAGGATGACCCGTACGTCTTCGATGTCGCCCTCGTAGTCGAGACGCTCACGAAGCGGGTCCCAGACGGCCATCGCCGCCAGCGGCACACCGAGATCAAACGCCGTGTTGCGCCCTAAGTGTTGATCTGGCAAGAACATAATCCGTTCGCCAGTCTCGAGCGCCCAACGGACGATGTCGTTTGCGTTTGACGACGTGACGGTCGCGCCGCCGTTCTTTCCGACGAACGCCTTGATGGCTGCCGTCGAATTGACATACGTGATCGGGATGATGTCGTCACCGAACAAGTCGGT
This sequence comes from Exiguobacterium aurantiacum, assembly GCF_001766415.1. Taxonomy (GTDB): domain Bacteria; phylum Bacillota; class Bacilli; order Exiguobacteriales; family Exiguobacteriaceae; genus Exiguobacterium; species Exiguobacterium aurantiacum_A. The sequence goes on from NZ_MKXO01000001.1 coordinate 901,860, forward strand.
CAATTCCTCCCAAGCAATCTCGGTCTGGTCGATATCGGCCATATCTGCCATCGAACAACCGGCCCGCATGTCCGGCAAGATGACGAGTTGGTCGTCGCGTGTCAGCATGTCGGCCGTCTCGGCCATGAAATGGACGCCGCAAAAGACGATAAACTCGGCCCCATTCATTTGTTCGGCGAGTCGTGCGAGCTGGAGCGAATCTCCGGTCGCGTCCGCGAACTGGACGACCTCATCCTTTTGATAGTGATGTGCCGGTAGAAACAGCCGGCTGCCGAGCCGTGCTTTAATGGCTTCGATCCGAGCTTCCATCTGTTCGATCGTCATATTAGCGTATTGCGCTGGCATCGTTCCGAGTAACTGCATATTTGACCCCGCCTTTAAGATTTAAGCTGCAATCGAGAGCCGTCACCGAATGCGTCAACTGTCCGACCGAGATGACGTCGACGCCCGTCCCGCGGTAGGCGGCGATCGTGTCGACGGTGATCCCGCCCGACGCTTCCGTCGTGATGTGGGACGGCACGAGCGCAACCCACGCCTTCAACTCTTCCGGTGACCGGTTATCGAGCATGATGATGTCAGGACTTGCCACGATCGCCTCACGCAACTGCTCGATCGTCTCGACCTCGACTTCGATCGGTGTCGTGTGCCCGTTTTGAGCTCTCGCCGTTTCGATGGCCCGCGTGATGCCCCCGAGTGCCGCAATGTGGTTGTCTTTGATCATGACGGCATCGTCGAGACGCAGCCGATGGTTGTACCCCCCACCACATCGAACGGCGTATTTTTCAAGCATCCGCAGTCCCGGCGTCGTCTTCCGCGTGTCGGTGACCCGGATCGATGGGTCGGCGAGCGCCTCGACACAGCGCCTTGTCAGCGTGGCGATGCCGCACATATGTTGCACGAGGTTGAGCAGTATCCGTTCCGTCTCGAGGATCGTCCGCGTCTTACCGCGCAAAGCGAACATGACGTCCCCTTTTTTCAAATCCGTCCCATCGTCACGGCACTGTTCGACGACGAGCCGTTGCATCGCCGCGAGTTCCATCACGACGTCAACACCGGCGAAGACCCCGTCCGCCTTGGCGGTGACGACGGCTGTCGCCACGTCGATCGGGTCGATGAGCGCGCTCGAGGCGTCTCCAAATCCGATATCCTCATTTAGAAATTGTGTGAGCTGTTCGCGCAGTAATGTTCTGTTCATGGAACTCCTCCGTTCTCATAAAGGCGCGTGCTAAAATCCGGCCCGCCTCAAGTTGTAATGTTCGTTCTGCCAATTGTCTTGTCACGTGTTTCGTCCGTGCCAGTTGTTGGGTATTTTCTAAGAAACTTCTCATTTCTCCAAACCCAGGCGAGATTGTCAGCCAGTTGCCTAATCGCTGACGATAAGCTTGAAACGTCTCCTTCGATAACTCATAAGCGGTCACTTCAGTCACCGTGAACGGCCCTTCTTCAAGTCGCACCGATGCGGCGACACGCTTTCCGAACACCCAGCATTCAAGTAGTGAATTCGACGCCAAGCGATTCATCCCGTGAACACCCGTGTCGGCGACTTCACCGACCGCGTAAAGCCCGGCCACACCCGTCGACCCGGTTTCATCGACCCGCACCCCGCCCATATGAAAATGCAGACCCGGCCGGACCGGGATGCGAGCGACGTCGATCCGTTCGGCCTGACACGTCGCCCACAATTTCGGGAACCGGGCCGCAATGTCTTTGACGCGACTCGTATCGAGATAGACCGGGCCGCAGTGACGCGTGAGCACGGCCGCCACTTCATCACGGGGCGCCAGACTGCCTAGCGGATGGTGCCGCATCACGTGACACCCGTCCTCATCGACGAGTTCCGCGCCCGCACCTCGTAGCGCCTCGGTCACGAGGTGCGGCGTCTCGACCGCTAGCAGTGTCGGATGAAACTGGATCTCGGTCAAGTTGGAAAGTTCGGCACCGGCAGCGCTCGCCAAGACGAGTCCATCCCCCGTCACGGCCCGACAGTTCGACGTCCAATCGACGAGCCCGCCGATGCCACCTGTCGCCAAGACGACCGCGCCCGCTTGAATATGGATTCGTTCGTCACCTTGGAAACCGGTCGCACCGACGACTCGGCCGCCCGTTTTTGTCAGTCCGTCGATCAAGACGTGTTCCATCACTTCAACGTTTTGCGGGAGCCGTTCCCGTAACGCGGTCATCACATGACGTCCGGTCTCGTCACCTCCGACGTGGTAGATCCGATGTTTCCCGTGGGCGCCTTCTCGGCCGATCTTATACCCGGACTCGTCCCGGTCGAACGCGACACCGAACCGCTCCATCTCTGAAACGACACCACGGCCGTCCTCGACGAGCGTGACGACCCGGTCCGCTTGCGCCGTCATCTTGGAAGCGACGAGCGTATCGTGTGCGTGATCGAGACTCGACGGCTCCAAATATGAACTCGCGATCCCGCCTTGGGCGAGGTCAGAGTTCGAGGCGGTCACGTCACGTTTTGAGACGAGGAGGATGCGGTACGTCTCCGGCAAATGGAGTGCCACCGTGACCCCGGCCAACCCCGCCCCGATAATCAAAACATCGACTTGTTTTAACTGTAAAGACATCTGTATATCACCTGTATTTCATATGTAATGTTGACTTGTAAACTAGTTTCGCATAATTTTGTGAAGAAGACAACATGAGAAAAGGGGATACTTCGATGAACGGTTACTTTGACTACGCGGCGACACACCCGATGACCCAAGCCGCCCTTGACCATTACGTCGCCATGGCCAAAGGCGTCCCCGGCAATCCCTCGTCGCTTCATACGCATGGGTTCATAGCCGAGGACTATTTGACAGAGGCGCGCCGGCTCGTCAAGCAGGCGCTCGGTCTCGATATGCTGAGAGGGAAGCTGTTGTTTACCGGGAGCGGCTCGGAAAGCAATTACATCGCGCTGACGAGTCTGCGCAAACGCATGAAAGGCAGCGAGGTCATCACGTCCTGGCAAGAGCACGACTCGGTCTCGCTCCTACTCGACGAGTGGGAAGCTGAAGGTGTGATCGTCCATCGCCTCAAGCTGAAAGACGGCCAGTTCGACCACGACAAGTTCCTCCACTTGCTCGATCGTGATATCGGACTCGTCACGTTTCAGCACGTCAACTCCGACACCGGCTGGGTTTTGCCGCTCCATAACATCCTCTGTAAACTTAAATATAAGAAAGTACTGCTCCATATCGACGGAGTACAAGCGCTCGGAAAAATACCGGTCTCGGTCGACGGGATCGACGCTTACTCGTTCAGCGCCCATAAAGTCGGCGGGCCGAAAGGGGTCGGCGGTCTCTATATGGAACGTCTATTGCCTCCCCCCTACTACCCGGGTCACCATCAGTACGGCATCCGTCCCGGGACGATCGACGTGCCCGGCATCTCTGCGTTCGTCAAGGCGTTCACCAATCGGCACGAGAATCGGACACGTCACGAAAGAAATTTCTTAGCGTTTCGTGCTATCTTGAAAGAGAAGACATCGTCACATGTTGACTGGCTCGAGTTCGACGACCAAAGTCCGGCCATCCTCTCATTCGTCTCGGACAAACGAGACGGCCAATGGTGGATGACCGAACTCGACGCACTCGGCTTCCAAGTGTCGGCCGGCTCGGCTTGCCGGGCCGGTCAAAACGGACCGAACCGCATGCTCGAATCACTCGGCTATGAGACGAGCGCCTGCCACGGGCTCGTCCGAATTTCCTTCGGCGAACAGACAACCGCCGAAGCCACGGCGGCACTCGCCGATGCCATCGTCACTTTAGCAAGGAGAGTTGAACACCATGAACAAACGTTTAGCCGGTGAAGAACGCCGGCGCACTTTATTGGAATTGATTGAAGCGAGTACGGAACCGATCACCGGTTCCGAGCTCGCCCGCCGCGTCGCGGTCAGCCGCCAAGTCATCGTCCAAGACTTGTCGCTCTTGAAGGCGAAAGGCCACCAAATCGTCGCGACCGCCCGCGGCTACGTCTATCTACCCGGCGAGGCGTCACCGTCCGCCTACACACGAAAAGTCGTCTGTCGGCACGAAGCCGAGGACATGGAAGCCGAGATGAACGCCATCGTCGACGAAGGTGTCACGATTCGTGACGTCATCATCGACCACCCCGTCTACGGGTCGTTGACTGGTCAGCTGATGGTGAAGAGCCGGCGCGACGTTCGAGCCTTCCTCGAACGCGTCGAGGCCAACCAGGCTGCCCCACTGTCCCATTTGACAGGTGGGCTGCACATTCACACGCTCGAAGCCGACAGTGCGGACGCGATTGATGCCGCCGTCTCTGAACTTGAGCGCCTCGGCGTGCTCGTTTCCGAACTCGACTAAAAGATGTCACGCCTTTGTGACATCTTTTCTTTTGCTTTCCTAGTTTGTCCGTTATACTGATGGATGGAACAAATTCCCTACTACGTATTGAAAGGAGTGATCTGTCATGTGGCACTTCCTCGAGCAACTCTTGGCCGGATGCGGCGTCTTCAGTATCCCGCTCGGCATCTTCATCCAAGTCATCCCAAACGAGCTCGTCCTCGCATACGGCGGTTATCTCGTCGGTTCCCTTGACGCGTCATTCCTGTTCATCTTTTTGCTCGCTTGGTCGGCTTTCGTCGTGTCCCAAGTCGCGTTGTATGGGATTGGCCGGTACGGCGGACGACCAGTCGCCCTGCGATTGTATCGCTCGTTTCGGATCAAGCAGGAGAAACAGCTTCAAGCCGAGTCGTGGTTTGAGAAATACGGGGCGTGGATCGTCTGCCTCAGTGTGATTTGGCGTCAATTGTTCGCCATCAGCGCCGGCGTGATGCGGTTGTCGTTCCGTAAATTCCTGACGATGACAACGATCGTCTTCGCGGTCTGGTCGTTCGTCTTCGTCAAAGTCGGCATGATGCTCGGCAGTAATTGGCGATACATCGGCGAATACACACACGGCCTGTTTCCTTATATCGGTCTCGGCATCGGCATCTTCTTTGTCGCCCGCTATATCCGCTCACATCCGAACTTCATGAAAAAGTCAGCCTGAACAAAAGTTCGGGCTGACTTTTTTTAAATAGAGGGTAAACTGATACGTATGGCGAATACGTCATAGTGAGGAAATCAATCTATTTCTAAAGCACAGAGACAGCAACCGTCAAAGGAGGAATTTTCATGTTCCATCGTCGAAAAACGTATACGATCCGTCCCGAACGCTTGCAAGAATTCACTGAGTTTTTCCATACATACCTGTATCCGATTCAGGTATCGCACGGCGCACGGCTCGTCGGCCGTTGGGTGACCGAGGACCAAACCGAGGTCATGGCACTTTGGGAATACCGCGACCGTGAGCACTACGAACAAGTCGAACGCGATTACCGCTCGAGCGCACTCCGTCGCGAGGCGATGAAGAAGCGGGCCCGTCTCGGGAAAGACTTGTACATCAAGTCGAGCGAAGAGTTCATGATGCCGACCGGGCACTACACCCCGCCGCGCACGATCGTCTCCGTGACCGCCTACATCACGAACGATGACGGCGAGGTGCTGCTCGTCAAAAACACGCACCGGAGCGACACGTACGAGATGCCGGGCGGACAGGTCGAAGAACACGAATCGATCATCGATGCGATTCATCGTGAAGTGAAAGAAGAGACCGGGGCCGACATCGAGATCGACGGCATCATCGGGATCTATCAAAACGTGTCGTCACGCGTCCTCTGCGTCTCGTTCCATGGGCGTTACGTCTCGGGCGACCTTCGTCCGCAAGCAGGCGAGACACACGAGGTCGGCTTCTTCCCGATCGATGCGTCGAACGTGTCGGACTACATCAAACGTGACCACTTCCAGATGCGTCTCATTGATGCGATCGACCCGACGTACATCCCGCACGCAATCTACAAGGTTCGTCCTTACGAGTTGCTCGAGCGCGTCGAGCGCCACCATACTGTCTAAACAAAAAGGAGATCGCCACGTGGCGATCTCCTTTTCTTATGCCTGTTCAGCCGATTCGGATTGACTCGTTTCGACTAACAGTTTGCGAATGCGTCGTTTTTCGACGTGGAGAACGGTGAACGTCATGTCCTGGTATGTGACACGCGCACCTTTCTCTGGGATGTCGCCGAGCAGCTCGACGATCCATCCACCCATTGTATTCGAGTCTATTTCAGGTTCTTTGATTCCCATCTCGTCAGCGAACTGATCGACGTCCATGTCGGCCATACACTCGTATACGCCGTCTCGAAGCCGTCTTAAGTAGACGATCGATTCGTCGTGCTCGTCCCAAATATCGCCGACGAGCTCTTCAAGCATATCTTCGAGCGTGATGAGACCAGCCGTCCCACCAAACTCATCGAGCACGATAGCCATGTGTGATTGTTTTTGCTGCAGGATCGGGAGCAGTTCGATCAATTTCGTCTGCGGTGACACGTACGTGAGCGGACGGATGAGCGCCCGCACATCTGTCACTTCATCTCGCATCATCGAGCGAAGGAAGTCACGTTCCGACAACACCCCGATGACGTTGTCAATCGAGTCTTTATAAACCGGGAGACGGGAGTGCCCCCCGCTAAAGATCGTGTCTTTGATCTCTTCGAGCGTATCGTCGATGTCGACGGCGAGAATGTCGATTCGCGGTGTCAACACGTCATCGACGGTGATGTCATTGAACGCGAAGGCGCTGTGGACGAGTTCAGCCTCGGTCTCTCCGAGCACACCTTCCTCTTCTCCCATATCGACGAGCACTTTCAACTCTTCTTCCGTCACCGACGGTTCTTTGTCGGCCATTCCGATCATGCGAAGCGTCAAGCGCTTGAGACCGGTGAACACAATCGTGATCGGTTTCAGCACTTTGACGAGGAAGACGAGCGTTCCGCTAATTAAGAGCGAATACTTCTCCGCAAACTCTTTCGCAAGTGACTTCGGCAAGATCTCACCGAAGATTAAGATGAGCACCGTCGTTGCGAACGTCGAGACTAAAAGTCCCGTCCCGCCACTAAAGATTGACGTGGCGATTGCCGTCGCTACGGTCGCTGAACCGATGTTGACAACGTTGTTCCCGACGAGGATCGTCGAGAGCGTATCGTCAAACCGATCGACGAGGTGAAGGACGCGTTTCGCGCCCTTGTCCCCGTCTTCGGCCATCCGGATCATCCGGACACGGTTAACGCTTGAGAGCGCGGTCTCTGCTGAAGAGAAGAAAGCTGACAAAAGAATCAAAACTGCATAAAGAATTAAACTAGACGAGGGCACAGGGTCCACGTTTACTTCACACTCCATTTCTTATTTTAAAAAATTATTCGACAAATTCGAATTCAAAATCAGAGATCGCAACGACGTCGCCATCTTGAGCACCTAGCTTACGAAGGTCCTCATCGACGCCCATTTGACGCATCTGACGGGCGAATCGTTTGATCGAGTCATCGTGATCGAAGTTCGTCATCTTGAATAGCTTCTCGATGCGCGGCCCCGTGATCACGAAGCGTTGGTACTCATCGACATGAATCTGATACCCTTTCTCTTCCTTCTCGTAACGATAGACGACACGTGGTGTGGCCGTTTTCGCTTCAAGCTCTTCAAGTGGGAATTCAGGTGTCGCGTCGACGAGATTAGCTACTTCGATGAGCAAGTTGCGAAGTCCTTCTTTCGCGAGTGCCGAGATCGGGAAGACTTTGACGTCATCGCCGACTTTCTGTTGGAACTCTTTAAGAAGTTCTGGCGCATCCGGCATATCCATCTTGTTGGCGACGACGATCTGTGGACGCTCGAGGAGACGTAAATTGTACGACTCGAGCTCACGGTTGATCGTCGTGTAGTCTTCGAACGGGTCACGTCCTTCGATCCCGCTCATATCGATCATATGGACGATGACTTTCGTCCGTTCGATATGACGCAAGAACTGGTGACCGAGACCGACGCCTTGGCTCGCACCTTCGATAAGTCCAGGAAGGTCGGCCATGACGAAGTCACGGTCGTCAGCTGTTTTGACGACACCGAGGTTCGGTGTGATCGTCGTGAAGTGGTACGCTCCGATTTTCGGACGTGCCGATGAGACGACCGACAAGAGCGTCGATTTCCCCACTGACGGGAATCCGACAAGACCGACGTCGGCGAGGAGTTTCAGTTCAAGACGCAACTCGCGCTCTTGGCCTGGTTCCCCGTTTTCAGCGATTTCTGGTGCCGGGTTCGACGGTGTCGCAAATCGACAGTTTCCGCGTCCACCGCGGCCGCCTTTAGCGATCGTGGCCCGTTGGCCGTGCTCGGTAAGGTCGGCAATGACAGTATCCGTCACTGAATCGAAGACGATTGTGCCTGGCGGGACTTTGACGACGAGCGGCTTCGCTTTACGTCCGTGCATCCCTTTCGACATTCCTTTTTCACCGTTATAGGCGATGAACTTCTTCGAGAAGCGGAAATCAACGAGCGTCCGTAATCCTTCTTCTACTTCAAAGACGACGTCGCCACCGTGACCACCGTCACCACCTGCTGGTCCACCATCTGGAACATACTTCTCGCGGCGGAACGCGACCATTCCTTTACCACCGTCTCCAGCTTTTACAAAAATATTCACCTGATCGACAAACATTTAATTCCCTCCTTTTAAACGAAACGTAGAACATTCTACAGTCTGTTCGTGCACTTCGTCTGACGTGAACACATCTCCCGGCACGTTGCCGAAGACGCGAACCGCCAGTCCGTCCGTGAACGTCACATGAATCGGTCCATCCGTTCCTGACAGAAGACGGACAAGTTTATCCGCCACGCGTGCGTCGTCCAACGACGCACGGTCGGTCGATACCTTATAGGTCAACCGCCCTTCCCAATTCGCCTGTATGATGACGAGACTAGTCGCCGGCATATTTAAGCGAACGAGCGCACTCTCCTCGTCGGCGTGCTGACGATAACGTTCGTACAGCTCCTCGAGTCTATCAGGCTCGAGCGCCGCATACAAGGAGATCATCTGAAGCCGATTCATCCATTCGTGACGGACGGTCGATAATAATTTCAGCGTTGCCTGTGAGTCCATTTGATCCTCTCCTAGTAAAAAAGACTCTAACCAAATAAGTGGCTAGAGTCTTTTGCGTGGTTCTACTTACGCAACTGGGTAAACGCTCACTTGTTTCTTGTCGCGACCAAGACGCTCGAAGCGTACTACGCCGTCAACTTTAGCAAACAATGTGTCGTCGCCACCACGGCCGACGTTTTCACCTGGGTGAATTTTCGTACCGCGTTGACGGTAGAGAATCGATCCAGCTGAAACTGTCTGTCCGTCAGCGCGTTTAGCGCCGAGGCGTTTCGAAATCGAGTCACGACCGTTTTTAGTCGATCCAACTCCTTTTTTCGATGCGAAGAACTGAAGGTTCAATTGTAACATGAGGTCCACCTCCTATTGTTCAATTTGGATATAATCACCGTAACTTTGGGCGATCGTGTCTAGTTGCACGAGCATCCCTTCTAATAACAGCTGGGTGCGAGTCATATCCTGCGGTGATAGTTCAGGATATGTCTCGACATAAAAGTAACCACCCTCTGTTTTGTCTGCCATTTCTACAAGAAGCGACTGGCCTGCGAGTACCTCAACAGCGTTATACGCCCCAAAAATGATAGCGGAAACGCCGGCACACACTAAGTCAGAACCGGGTTCAGCAAAGTTGGCGTGACCTGTCACTTCGACGGAACGAATCGACTTCGTCTCGTCTCGTCTGACCGTTACTTGAATCATAGAAATTACGCTTCGATTTTCTCGATGCGAACTTTCGTGTAAGGCTGACGGTGACCTTGCTTACGACGGTAGTTTTTCTTAGCTTTCATTTTGAAGACAGTGATCTTTTTCGCGCGACCGTGTTTAACGACAGTTGCTACTACTTTAGCGCCCTCTACGAATGGAGCTCCGACTTTAACATCGTCACCACCAACGAAAAGAACTTCACCGAATTCTACAGTACCCTCGACATCAGCATCGAGTTTTTCGATGTAGATCTCTTGACCTGCTTCAACTTTGATTTGCTTACCACCAGTTTTGATGATTGCGTACATATACGTGCACCTCCTTATTAAACTCAGACTCGCCATCCAGGGCAGGGCGAAACCGTTTCAACCCGTTCTGTGCGGTTGTAGCCATTTGGGTGCTTCCAAACGAACTAACGTTATAGATATTACCACTCTCGCGCGAAGCTTGTCAATGACGAGATACGAAGTTCTCACATTCCTCGAGTGTACCATGAAAAGCGACGTCGGGCTCTCCTTCTATAAAGAACACATGAAGACCTGACGCGTCCCAGACCCCGCCTTGCCACTTCGCCGGTAGCGACAGTACGACCGCCTCCTGTTTTCCGTCTAGCTCCATGAGCGTGCGCTCAAGCCGTGAGAACACGGCCAGCTTTGACGGTGAACCGTTATACGTCATCCGGTCTTGAATTGAACGTCCGGTCCGCTCGCGCGATAGTTCGAACAATCCCATCCGTGTGAAGCCGTACACTTCGACACGACGTGGGTCACGGGCCCCGAGTTCTTTCATTCGTTTCAAAAGTCGGTCTTGTCCGTCTTTTGATCCGCGTAAAAAGTCGATGACGACCATGCCGCCGATATTGCGCAGGCGGAGCTGTTCCATAATCGCATACAGCGCTGCCTCATTGATCGTGTCGGCGGCGCGCCCTTTATCTTTAACGGCGACGTTCTTGCCGCTGTTGACGTCGATGACGGTCATCGTCTCGACTTGTTCGACCAAGACGTAAGACCCGCCTTCGAGCCAGACGACACGGTTCTCGAGCTTCTCGATCGCTGTGTCTAAACGCGCGGCTTCTTTCATCCGGCCCTTGCCGACGTGGCGTTCGACCGGGACGTCGAGCCGCTTCAAACGCTCTTGCGCCTCTTTATCGTTCAACAGTACCGACTCGACCGAATGGCGCCGGACGAACTGCTCACAGAGCAGTTCGTCTTGACCGCGGCGCGCCGTCTCGACGTCAGTAGCCCGGGCCCGCAACAAGGCCAGCTCCTCGCGAAGCGCCTCAGGACTGGCTTGTCCTGATTCGGTCCGGAACAACACACCTTCCGCCTCATTGAGCGTGAACACTTTCGATAACCGGTCCTGCGTAGCGAGGTCGAGCTTACGGCTGAACAACTGCCGCCGTCCATACGGGAAGTAGACGAGATAGCGCCCTCCGAACCGAATGTTCTCGGTCACTTTGTGGTGCTTACCCCCGATGCCCTCTTTCGTCACTTGGACGAGACGTTTCTCCCCGACGACGGCCGCCTGACCGATGCCCAGTACTTCCGGGTAGACAGCGAGCGCCCGGAGCGTCTCGGCGATCGGCAAGAAAAACGTCGTCTCGCCGTTGACGAGGAAAGCGGCGCCGAGTGACGGATGGATCCGCTCGATCGCAGCTTCAAGGATCGTCCCGACCGAGAGCTGGTCGACAAAGCGCTCCTCGACTTCAAGCAGACGCTCGCCGTCGACGAGCATGGCCCGCTCGATCGACGGGGTCCGTTCATAGATGAGTTTCATACGAGCACTCCTTTCGACACAAAAAGGCAACTTTCGTTGCCTTAGGCTTTTTTCATTCCAAACTTCAATAGCAATCGTGCCCAAAATCCGGTCGGTTGTTGGTCCGTCTGGATGGACATGAGCGGCACCGACTCACCGAGAATACGGCGCGTGATGTTGCGATACGCTTGTCCGGCGTTATTGTCCGGGTTCATCGTCACCGGGACACCTCGGTTTGCCGCGGCGATGACTTCTTCATCATCGACGACGACGCCGAGCAGGTCGATCGACAGGATGCGCATGATGTCATCGATGTCGAGCATGTCGCCCGATGCGACGAGATGATTCTTCACGCGGTTGACGATGAGTTTAGGCGGCGCGACGTGTTCCGCTTGTTCGAGCATACCGATGATGCGGTCCGCGTCTTGGACGGCCGCCTTCTCAGGCGTCGTCACGACGACAGCCTCGTCGGCACCGGCGATGGCGTTCATGAACCCTTGCTCGATACCGGCCGGGCAATCGATCAAGACGAAATCATATTCCGTCTTCAACTGGTCGATGATCTCCTTGACTTGCTCCGGTTGGACCGACGTCTTGTCTTTTGACTGGGCCGCCGGCAGCAGATACATCTCTTCGAACCGTTTGTCACGGACGAGCGCTTGGTGCAGCTTGCACTGCCCGTTGATGACGTCGACGAGGTTATAGATGCTCCGGTTGTCGAGTCCTAGGATGATATCCAAGTTCCGTAGACCGATGTCCGTATCGACGAGACAGACCGAGTGTCCGGACAATGCGAGACCCGTCCCGAGGTTAGCGGTCGTCGTCGTCTTGCCGACGCCACCTTTCCCCGACGTCACGACGATGGCCCGACCTTTCTTCACTTCTTTTGCTGTATGTACAGGCTCTACTACTTGCTCCATCAAACTCACCCTCTCTGTAATTCCATTGCATATGCGTCTTTAAGCCCTGTCATGACTTGGCGGAGACGCGTCATTTCAATGCCATGATTCGTCTGATACGCGCAGCCCATCTCGATCTCTGGCATCTCGGTATCGTCGTCTGGCGTGAGCACGTGCTCACCGATCGCTAGAAACAGCGGATGCAACAGACTTGCGGTAATGACCGCGTCCTCCCATCCTTCGACACCGGCCCGGACATTTCCTCGTATCGTGCCTAAACAATAGATACTTCCTGTCGCCCGAACTTCAGACCCCGGATTGACGTCGCCGATAATGAGCACCGAACCCTCAAATGAGAGCACTTGCCCGCTGCGGATCGTCCCGCTATGGTAATGGAACGTCTTTTTCCCGTAAGTCGCTTTCGCCTCTTCGGTCAACATGACCTCGCTCGACAGCTCCTCGATATAAAAAACGCCATGACGAGCAACGACTTCACGAATTTGACGTGACAGCTCCTCGTCCAAATAACGAGTACCCGCGTGCAACTTGAGTGCAATCTCCCCAGAGGGCGGCTCCATTTCTTGTAACGTAGCCTCAAGCTCTCCGAGCACCTCATCGACGCCACTCCGTGGATTGAAGTGGATTGCAATACCGTTGCGATGTCCTTTTATCGTAATGTGTCGTTTACGCTCCATCATGGCTACCCTCTTTTCGCTACAGGGCGCACCGCCACGTATCGCGTCATCGGATAATAAAGAATCGCGATGGCGATCACATTGACGACGAGCGTCCCTGGAATCTGTTCAACTAATAGTGTTTGTATGGTCATGGTCGTCCCACCGACCGCTGCCATGATACCGTAAATCCCGAAGGAGAAGACGAGAATCATGAACGTGAACGTGATGACGACCGAGAAGAAGTTCTCACCTATATATTTTAACACGAAGCTGACTAAGAGAGGAATGAGTGAAAAAGTAAATAAGTAAATTCCGAGCAAGTCGGTGTAGACGATGTCATACAACAACCCGAATACGAGACCGAATCCGAGTGCCGACTCAAACCGGCCATACAAACCGACGTACATTAACCCAATCAACGTCAAATACACGAACGGCGTCGCGTAGTGCCATGAAAAGATGGCAGCCCATGTCCCTTCAATAAGAAAGAGGAGGAACAGGGCGATGAACACTTTCATGTTACTCACCCGCTGCTCCTCCTTCCTCGGGACCCGTCAAAAACGGTTCGTCTAGCGTTCGATCGATGACAAACATTTGCGAGAACTCGTTGAAGTCCGCCTCTGGCGTGATGCGGGCAACTTGAGACACGCCATATTCATCGGTCTCGATCGACTTCACCTTACCGATGACGAGACCGGCCGGATAACGTCCGCCGAGCCCTGACGTCGAGACGATCTCGCCTTCTTTCAACTTGACGCTGTTCGAAACCTTTGTGAAAAAGAGTTCGTTCGTCTCGCTGTCGAAGCCGTCGATCGTTCCGTACGCCGCTTTACCGTCCGCATCTTTGACGACCGCCGAGACGTTGTTCGTCCGGTTGTTGTCGCTCAGGAGCTGAACTTGTGACGTATAGGCGCTCGTTTGAATGACGCGTCCGACCATGCCGCCAGCGGCCGTCACGGCCATGCCTTTTTCAACGCCGCGTTCTTGCCCGACGTTGATCGTCACATAGCGCTGCCAGTCGTTCGGCGTGCGCCCGATGACCTCGGCCGGAATCAAATCAAAGTCACGGAGCGAGCTTTCGCCCGCCTCGACCATTTGACGCAACTCCTCGTTCTCACGGCGCAGGTCGTCAGCTTCGACGGACACTTCGGCGTATTTCGTCAAATGTTGCTTCAATTCACGGTTCTCTTCATAAATTTCACGGACGTTCGAAATCGAGGACACGGTACTATCCATCCAGCCGATCGGCACCGTGAACACCCGTTGGAACGTTCCGACCACATCACGCGTGACGTCTTGGTACCAGGCGGATTCCGACCGTCCTCGAATCGAAACCCCTAAAATGACGAGAAATAAGATGATACCGATCAGCGTGATGATGAGCTTTTTATTGCGTACAAACCGGCTCATCGCTTAACACCTTTCATCGGCGTGACGAGATGCCTGATTTTGAACGGAGGACGTCCATCATTTCAAGAGATTTTCCAGTCCCGATCGCAACGCAATCGAGCGGCTCATCCGCAATGAGTGTCGGGATGTGCGTCTCATCAGAGATGACACCGTCCAAGTTTTTAAGGAGCGCGCCGCCGCCTGTCAGAACAATGCCGCGGTCCATGACGTCGGCTGCGAGTTCTGGCGGTGTTTGTTCGAGCGTTTGTTTCACACCGGCTAGAATCGCGTCTACCGTGTCTGAAAGCGCCTCGCACACTTCAACTGCCCCTACTTCGATCTGTTTCGGGAGACCGGTCACGAGATCGCGTCCGCGGATCTCCATCGTTTCGTTTTCGTTCGACTCGTCGATGCGGGCCGAACCGATTTCCATCTTGAGCGCTTCTGACGTACGTTCCCCGATCATGAGGTTGTATTTGTTTTTAATGTAACGAATAATGGCGTCATCCATTTCGTCACCACCGACACGGATCGACTGGCTTGTCACGATGCCGCCGAGTGAGATCACTGCGACTTCGGTCGTACCGCCACCGATATCAACGACCATCGAGCCTGTCGGTTCCCAAACTGGGAGACCGGCGCCGATTGCTGCCGCGAACGGTTCTTCAATCGTGTACGCTTCGCGAGCGCCTGCTTGCTTGGCCGCATCTTCAACCGCACGTTTTTCAACTGACGTGATGCCACTTGGCACACAGATCATGACGTTCGTCTTCGATGAGAACAACCCGCTCTTCGATTTTTGTGCTTGCTCCATGAAATATTTGATCATCGTTGCAGTCGTTTCGAAGTCAGCGATAACCCCATCTTTCATCGGACGGCGTGCCGTAACGTTCCCCGGCGTACGTCCAATCATATCTTTGGCCTGATTACCTACGGCCTCAATTCTACCTGTATCTGTACGGAACGCCACTACGGACGGTTCACGAACAACGATTCCTTGACCTTTTACATAAACGAGCGTATTTGCCGTTCCAAGGTCGATTCCGATTTCTCGGTTAAAACTACGAAACATACGTACTGCCCCTCTCCTGGTTACACTAATTATTATTATAACGGAAAAATCATGTTTGAAAACGTTCAATCGATTACAGGTTATTTACAATCCCCTTCATCTCAGTCCTGTTCCACCGTATATTAGTGTGCCTGCTTTTCAACAAAAACGCAAATCAAAAAGCAGACGTCTGAAGGCGTCTGCTTAGATGAACCAATCATTTAAAGACCAGGTTGAAACGGAAGCAACAGCATTGCCGCATAAAAGACGACCGAAAAGATGAGGATCGGCCGAAAGAAACGGGACGGTCGCTCGCGCGTCGCACCCGCCAAAAAGCTCGCCATCGTCACGGTGAACAAATAAATCCCGACGTAAACGAAGATGAGTTGCGGGATGACACGCCACACTTGACTGTCTCCTGACGCATTTACCCAGGCGATGAACAGACCGATGTAGGCGATGAGCGACACAATTCCGAGTCCGACCCCGACGAGCGGCGGGTACCGGTCAAGCCAATGCCCGTCTTTTGAAAACTGTTGAAATAGCGCCATACTCACAAAGACGAACAACGCGAAGACGACGAGCGACAACGCGAACGGCTCGAGCGGAACAAAACTCGCGGCTAGCGCGATTCCAATCATAACAATCCAAACTAGTTTCTCCATACGAACACCTCGTCCGTTAGTATACCAAACTTCAAGAGGGATATGGGAAACGTCTCCTAATTTCACCCGTTCATATACCCACGTTGCTTCATACTCACATAATGGTCCTCGCCGATGATGACGTGGTCGAGGCAAGCGATCCCGACGATGTTGCCCGCTTCGACCAAGCGCTCGGACACTTCGATGTCTTCCCGGCTCGGCGTCGCGTCCCCGCTCGATAGCGATAGGTAGGGCTTTGAAGTTACCTCCGCCTTTTCCCCCGCTTCACACCGTGCGTGCAACTTTCATCGCACACGGCGTTCCATCGAATGTCTATTTATTTCATTTTCCTCAATCTTGTTTCAATTATTAGTAATCCCCATTTGTAATTGCTTTGTTCCCAATCAGTAGACGCAGTTTGTTTATCTTAACCAACTGTTCCTTATTTAAGTTGAGTGGCCTGATATATTTCTGGATAATTTCGCTTTCTGTTGAATGTACTAGCCGATGGACATCCCTAGTTATTAGCACTAGGTTGGAGTAGCTGTCGTCTTTTGTGACATTCCATAACGTCTTATGATGGCAGTCCATTTCAGTCAGAATTAATTCTTCCCCAGTTACCGCACACATACCATTTTGAGCAATGAAAAGTGAAATTCGATTGTCATTAAACTCTACTGATGCTCGTCCGTTTGCGACTGGGTGTTTCCTAATCCATTGCACTTTCCAGTCCGGGACAGCTTTTTGTTCCTGATGCATCAATTCCCGTCCTTCTTTGGTGAATTTATTTACACCATTTTTAGGCATTAACGCATTTTTTGTTTTGACAAATCCAATTGGTATGATGGGATACCCATTAATATATCTGGTCATTTTTGATTTTAAATAAGGCTTAATTCCTTTGTCTTTGATTGGATAGTTAGATGTTTTCTTAAGCGAAAATTGTTTCAACCTATTACGTTCAACTAACGTCAGTTGGTATTGTATTGGCATCAGACTTTCATTTACCTGTGTTGCGATTTGGTAATAGTTATGAATGCCAATAACCATACTATTGTAGATCTGAGCGTTTTTGATTAGGTCAGTTCCACTTGGAGCTTTTTGCATAAGTTTGATTTGGTCTTTGAGTTGCTTTTTAATCCTCGTTCGTGCTTTTTCTGCTATATGGGACTGACAGACAAACTTTTTACGTCCAAAACGGTCGGTTCCTTTACGTTCCATCTTCAATTCAAACCCAAGAAATTCACTGCTTTTCTTTTTCAGGTTTGTGATTTGAGATTTCTCTTCGGAAATCGGAAGATTTAGCCGTTCTTCCAACCACATTCTACTAGCCATAAATATTTTATTGGCGTTGGAGCGTGTTGTCGTAAAAATTTTAAAGTCGTCAGCATAGCGTACAATGTACATTTCTTTCAGTTTAGAAGTTTTACGCAATTGCTCATATCTATATTGATGACTATACAGTCCCGTTTTCTTTACAAGGTGGTCATTAATGTTTCGACATTTCTTACTTTCCCATTGATTCGCAATCCACCAGTCAAATTCATTTAGGTTGATATTAGCTAATAACGGAGAAAGTATGCCACCTTGCAGGGTTCCCTTTTTCGGATAAACAATTTTACCGTCTGGTAGGACAACTGGAGCTTTAAGCATCTTCCGAATAATAACGAGTAACTGCTTATCTCGGATGCCCATAGTCCATATTTGTTGCATTAGTTTTGAATGTTTTACTTCATCAAAGAAACCTTGAAGATCAACATCCACAACATATTGCATTTTGTTATTGTTAATCCGTCCTGCACAAGCAGAAATTGCATTCTCGGCAGATTTGGTTGGTCGGAAACCGAAACTGTATTTATAGAATTTAGCTTCACATATCGGTTCTAAAACTTGTAAGATACATTGTTGTGCTATTCTATCCCACATAGAAGGTATTCCTAACGGTCTGATTTTTCCATTAGGTTTTGGAATTTCCACCCGTTTAAATTTTCGAGGATTATAATGTACGAATCGTTTCTTTACAATGGCAATGAACTCGTTAGTACTCAGTTTTTCGATATCATTGATTGTAACTTTGTCTTCACCTGCCGTAGCACTTCCGTTATTTCGCTTAATATTACGGTAAGCGAGTAGAATGTTATCGTCTGAAGTGATAATCGACATTAGATTCGTAAATTGTTTGCTTTCTTTACTTTCTGCAAAAAGCTTATCTAACGTTTCGGTCATTCCATAATATTCAGCATGGCGTAACCGTGTGTTCTTCATTCTTGGGATTTTCTTATAATTTTCTTTCAAGGTTTATCACGCTCCAAACTGGACTCGTGACCTTTTTAGTCATACGAGAATCCTTGAGGTGATTGAGTTGAAATAAATAAATATTAATATACATTCGACTAGTGGCTATTGCTCGGCTCTCATTACAAGAACTTCAACGCTCATGCCACTACTCTCACTACCGTTAAAGGAAGTTATGGACGAATCCTTTCCTTCCTACCACTTCATCGAGTGTGTACTCTCCATGTCGGTAGCTTTCCACGTTCCCTTCACTCTATCCATATCTTAACTTAGGTGCTAGCTCTTGCCTGACGTCCTCTCCACCGCCTATAACGGTGCATGGAGCTTTCGAAACCACCATAGGTACTCGCCCACGGAACGTACTTGATTCTTTCATCAAGCCCACTCATTTCTGAGTTCTCCACTTACAGACATTTCATTCGCTAGTTCGTCAGTGTTTTACCACATTCTCACCATATTAAGCTTTTTACGACTCCCGACCTATCAGTTGTACCAACCACCTCTGGTTAGCTTTCGGTTACTAAAATTAGCACTACGACAACTTTCAGCCGACTTTACCGAGCTTCACACAATATCCGTATACACATTTGAATATTGCATGTCGGAGTATTAGAGTAGGCACTTCAAGGCGTTACCCTATCATTTTACCTATCGAGTGAAGAGTTCACGACTCTCTTCCAGTCTTTTGACTTTCAGACAGCGTGCGTAACCTTTTCAGTTACGAACGTGTCGCACGATGGTTATGCACAGCAATAAAACACGCTGCCGACAGCTTGAGCGCTTCGCGGAAGACGTCGCGCGGATGAACAATCGACGAATTCAACCCGCCGACGAACAACGTCTTGCGCGCGATCAATTGATTTTTCGTGTTTAAGTACAAACAGACGAAATGTTCTTGATTAAGTAGCCGGAGCTCATCACGCAGCAGCTCGTACGCGTCCTGCGGCGACCGGATCGTCGGCATGTCGACTTTCGGCTCCTCGACGTAACGGATGCCGATCGTGAACGCCGCGAGCAACTGCTCGGCTTTCTTCTTCGTCATCCCTTCAATTTGACAGAGGTCGTGCACGGACGCCTGTGACAGCGCCCGAAGCGTCGGATATACATCTGACAACCGCCGGGCCGTCGCCTGCGGGTCCCCGCCCCGTCCACCGATTTGAAGCAGTCTGGCAATAGCGGATTCAACACTTCGGTCGAGCACCATAGTCATTCCTTCACCTACTCTCGCATCATTCACAGAAAGCGCGGCGATACCCCGTGACGCTCGAGCGTCTCGACGAGCGGCCGGAGCGGGAGGCCGACGACGTTATAGTAATCCCCTTCGAGCCGTTCGACGAACAAACCGCCCGACCCTTGGATCCCGTAGGCACCGGCCTTGTCATACGGCTCCGACGAATCGAGGTAGCCGTCGAGCCAAGACTCCGGGATGTCGATGAACGTGACGTGCGTCGTCGTGACGAACAAGTCGTGCCGGTCTGGTCCGATGATGCTGACGCCAGTGAGCACTTCATGGGTCGCCCCTGACAAATGCTTGAGCATCCGGCGTGCATCATCGCGATCGTTCGGTTTCTCTAAAATCGTTCCGTCTAGGACGACGACCGTGTCCGACCCAATCACAATCGCGTCGCGGTTGTCCCGGGCGACGTCCATCGCTTTCTCACGGGCGAGACGTCCGACGTACTCGTCCGGATGCTCACGTCCGTCAGTTCCTTCGATAACGTTTGACGGGATCACCTCGTGCAAAATGCCGGCTTGTTTCAACAACTCGGTCCGCCGCGGCGACATCGAGGCGAGGATGACACGTTTCTGTGTTGTGTTCATTGTATCGACTCCTTCCATACTTTCGAAACGGGCTTCCTTGCCGTTTCACGCTTCTCTGTTGATTGTAGGCAAAGCGTCACCCGAACACAATCCAAGCCGCCAAAAAAAAACGCCCCTTCTTTTCGAAGGGACGCTCGTTTACGGTGTCGTGTAATCGTACACCGGGATATCTTTTCGTGGGAACGTCTGCGTCGGCACGTAGCGGTCCGGGACGAGTTGATCGAGGTCGGGCCGGTAAAACGCATCGAGTTCGACCGTGAAGTCGAGCGGTGCGGCCGGTTCGGTCGTGTTCGGACCCGTTTCGGCAGGTCCCGTGAACTGGACGGTCCGCAAAATGTGGATCCGGTTCATCGACTCGACCGACTCGAGGAAGAGGACGAGCGCCTCATACGTCTCCGCTTGGAGCGACACCGTCGAGCGGACGGACGAGGCGTTGACCGGTGTGATCTCGACCGGTTCAGCCGGTTCGGCCGTCTCGCTCACATCGTTCGGTTCCGGTTCGGTGATCGGTTCCGGCACTTCCGATTCGGCGATGAGTCCGTCCGCGAAAGCGATGCTCGTCACGCGCACGTCAGACAGCTGGCTCGCTTGCGATAACGTCTCGACGACCGTATCGAGCGCTGGCTCCGTCGGGACACGTGTCTGCAAGCGCTGCGAATCGGCGACGTCGACGACTTCGCCTTCTTGGCGCAACAGTTCGAGCTTCGTCTGTTCGAGTGACAGCTCGCGCTCGAGCGCCTTCAATTCACCTTGGTTGATAAAGTACTGGTAGCCGAAGTACGACGGGACGGCAATGGCTGCGAACAAACAAATTGTAAAGATCAAATAAATCGTTGAACGTTTCATTCGCTCACCACCTCCTCATCTTCCTCGGGTTGTTCCGTCTCGCTTTCAGGCGTCTCAGGTTCGGCATCGATGAACGTGAACGTAAACTCTCCGATATAGCGTGGGAGCGGTTCATCTGACGCATTGAGAACCGATGTCCCCGTATCAGTTTCCGTGTCTTGATCCGTCTCTGCTTTCGTCTCGGTCGTCACGCCGAGCAGTTTGACATTATCGAATCGCGGATCGTTCAACAGCGCTCGTTGGAACGCGTTCAAGTCAGGTAACGTCTCAAACTGGGTCCGGACGCTCATGAGCGAACCGTCGGCGTAGTTATACGTCAAGACGTAACCTGTCGGCGGCAGCTGTTCGGTCAGCGCACGGAGCGCCGGGACCGCCTGCTTCTCTTCAGTCGTCAGCGCGGTCACCGTCTGCTCGAGCGAGATGACTTGTTGACCTTTCGAGTTCACTTGCTCGGTCTGGTAGATGCGGACGAGCTGTAACTGTTCGTTGACTTGTGCTTTGTCCTGTTCGATTCCGTTCACTTCGTAATAAAGATAGCCGGTCAGTCCGCCGCCGATCAATAAAGCGGCCAGACTCGCGACGATCGGCCAACGCAGCGTCACGTCGGTCGCGTTGATGAAGTTGGCGTCATGGTCGCGGTCGAGCGTCGCCATCCCGAGAAGCGGCAACATCTGATGTGTCAGCGGCGTCGCGTGCGACAACGGCAACGGGTCATCAATCCGTTTGATCGGGACCATCGATTCCAGTTCGATCGTCCGGACGAGGTCATCGAGTTCAGGGACCGTCCCGGAGATGATCAGTTCGTCGATTGGCCGTCCGTCCGTACGGAGCGAGTAACGGTAGAAATCGAGGAAACGGGCGAGTTCATTCAACCATTCATCGGTCCGATTCGCTAACGCCTCGTTTGAGCCGTTGAACGTATATGTAACGATGCCGTCTGTCGTGTCGGCACGATACGATAAGTCATTCTCGATGGCACGGATGAAGCGGACCTGCCCTTCCTCGAGGACGAGTAGTTGGTGCGCGAACGGTGTCACGTGCCACAATAGCGTTGACTTGAGCGGGTCGAGCGTCTCGAGTCGAGACACCCCGTTCGCGATCGCGATCGGACGCGGGACAATTTTTTTCAAGGCGAAGCCGCGTTTCTTCATGTAGGCGCGGATCGCTTTCGTCAAATCGACCGAGACGGCGTGCAACATGACCTCGGTCTTCATGTCCGTCTCGCCGAGCACTTCGTAGTCGAAGGCGACGTCGTCGAACGGCAGGATGATCGAGCTGCCGATTTCCATGAACAAGTAGCCACGGATCTCGTCTTTCGGGATATTCGATGGAATCTCGACTTTGCGGGACAGCACTTCCGTCTCCGCCATATCGACGGCACAGACCATCCCTTTTCTTACTTTTATTTTACGGCACAACTCGTCAAAGGCGAGTCCGAACGCGTTCTCGTCTTGAATCAAACCTTCCGCATAGGCACCTTTCGCCAATTGGACGGAAGCGCTTCGTTTAAAGACGCCTTGTTTAATCACGGCCCCGTGGATGCTGAGCGCATCGAACGAGAAGTACGCGACCGTTCCTTTTTCTATAGCCCGGCTCATGCTTGTTTCCCCCTACATCAAATCAAAATACCAATCAAAAAAACGTTCGCTGAACCAAAACGTCAGCATCGTACCGAGTGCGATCGACGGGACGAACGGGATCGGTTGCTTGCGGCCGATCTGTTTCAGTCCGATGAGCAACAGTCCGACGACTGCTCCGATCAAGCTCGCTAAAAACAATGCGACCAATACGTCACGTGGTCCGAGCACGAGCCCGATCACTGTAAATAGTTTGACATCGCCGGCCCCAAGTCCCCCTTTTGAGACGAAAAAAACGGTGGCGAGGACAGAAAATCCGAGCGCGGCCCCGGCGAGCGGGCTCCACCATGTGGCTCCGGACGCGTAAGCGAGGATGAGCAGCAGTGGTGCCGCAAATAGAAGAATCACGTTCGGCACGAGCATCGTCGACAAATCAGACATCGCCAGTGCGAGCAGCGTCGATAAGAAGACGAACGCGAGCAACGTCGTCCCGGAGAATCCGTACAGCCAAAAGCTATAGCCGTAACCGACCGCCCCGAGCAGTTCGAACAGCGGATACGTCGGCGCGATCCGTCCGCCACAGCCGCGGCACTTGCCGCGTAACAATATGTAACCGAACACCGGGATGAGTTCCCAGGCAGACAAGACGTGTCCGCACGACGGACAATGCGACCGCGGCGTCACGATCGACTGCTTGCGTGGCACGCGGAGCCCGACGACGTTTGTGAACGAGGTGATGATCATCCCGAGCACGATGCTGTAAATGAGTCCAATGAGGTCAAGCAAAATTGGTCACTTCCTTACTTGTAAGTATATGCCAAAAATAGAAAACCGGCTAGGCTGAGCGAGAGCCCAGCGCCAGCCGGAGGGATATATTATTTATTTTCTACTGACTCTTTTGAAAGAGCACTCTCAGCTACTGCAGCATCTTTTCCAATTACTTTCTTTGACCCCTCTAGCTCTACTGTATAAGTAAATTTCCCAGTTAAATCTGGTTTTACATTTACAATCGCTTTCGTATAAGTAGTATCACTATATGGATCTTTGAGTGAACTCATATAAGAAGTTGCATCGACTCCAGGAGTCCCGCCTTTAAAGTTTAGTTGAGTATCTGCCTGAACAGGATTTGAGGCTGTATACAATTTCGCTGCACTTACCATCTGTTTTGCGTCAGAAACCATCGCGTCTTTACGCGAGTTCTCGATAATCCCACCGATCGCGACAACGGCGATGGCTGCGATAATTCCTAAAATAACGACGACGACGAGTAACTCGACGAGTGTGAGTCCGCGCTCATCTTTCAATTGTTTCGCATCTTGCCAAATCATTTTCATTTTTTCTAACATGACTGATTCTCCCCTTTTGTGTGTTTTGCTGTATTTTGTGCTGGATTCATTACCGTAGTACTAAAACAAGTAGTACAATTTTACTATACATTCAAAATATGGAGTTGAAAAGTAGTTTATATGCATAAACTAAGAATTTTCTACTGATTTTGGATGTCGCCATAAATTTGGAACATCGGGACGACGATGGCGATGACGATGACCCCGACGATACTGGCCAACACGACGATCAACAGCGGTTCGATGATCGACTTCAACCGGTCTGTCGTCGTCTCGACCTCGGTCTCATAAAACTCGGCGACTTCGTTCAACATCGAATCTAAATCGCCGCTCTCCTCGCCGACGGCAATCATTTGTGTCATGAGCGGCGGGAAGTTCGGGTTCCGTTCTAGCGGTTCATGGAGCGGGATCCCTTGCGCCATCATATTGCGCGCCTGTCCGAGCCCTTTACGGATAACCCGGTTCGAGACGATCTTCTCCGTGATCTCGATCGCTGACAAGATCGGCACGGCCGCTTGCAGTAAGACGGCCAAACTTCGCGTCAAGAGCGCGATCTGGGACTTTAGGACGATCGGTCCGAAAATCGGCATCTTCAGCAACAACCCGTCGATCAAGAACCGCTCTTTGTCGCGCTTTAACATCCACGAGAACAGGAGGACGCCGAGCAGCGCGCCACCGAACAATAACCACCAATAGGCGGCGACGAAGTCCGAGACGGCGACGACGATCCGGGTGATGAGCGGGAGCTCACCGCCGAGCTGTCCGAAGATGCTCGCGAACGTCGGGACGACGTTCACCATCAGGAAAGCGACGACGCCGATCGCGACAATCGAGACGACGAGCGGATACGTGAGTGCCGAGATGACTTTACGTTTAATATCGTACTGTTTCTGAAGTTGCAGCCCGATTTGGTCGAGTGCTTCTTCTAAGTTACCGCTCGCCTCACCCGCGAGCGCCATCGAGCTAAAGAAGTTCGAGAACACGCGCGGATGTTTTTTGATCGCTTCCGAGAAGGCGATCCCTTCTCGAAGGTCGTCCTCGACTTGGCTGAGCGTCTTCTTCAACAGCTTCGACTCCGTCTGGACGCGCAAAATCGACGTCGCCCGGACGATCGGGACGCCGGCTCGGATGAGCGTGGCGAACTGGCGGACATACATGATCAAATGTTCGATCTTGACGCGTTCCGGCAATAAGTTGACTTCCGTGTTCAGTCCGGTCGACTCGAGTTCGGACAAGTCAGTGACGAGAATCGACTCTTGCCGAAGTTTATCTTTGGCTTCCCGGAGCGACACGGCGGTGATCCGCCCTTTCTTGCGCTTCCCGTTCAGCAGTTTTCCTTCGTATTGAAAGATGGCCATAGTCTCACCTCATTTCTTCGCTTGGCACGGCGCTTGGATTGATGACCCCTTGACGGATCAGCTGTTCGATCGACATTTCCATCGATTGCATCCCGTTCTGCCGGTTCGTCTGAATGACGGTCGGGAGCTGAAACTCCTTCTCGTTCCGGATCAAGTTGGCGACGGCTGCGTTCCCGATCATGATCTCCATCGCCGCGACCCGACCCTTCGGCACGTCGACACGCGGGAACAGGCGTTGACTGACGACCCCAAGCAATACGTTGGCGAGTTGGGTCCGGATTTGGTCTTGTTGCTCGGCCGGGAAAGCGTCGATGATCCTGCTGACGGTCGACATCGCACTCGACGTATGGAGCGTCGCCATGACGAGATGACCGGTCTCAGCGGCGGTCATCGCCGTCGAGATCGTCTCTAAGTCGCGCATCTCCCCGAGCAAGATGACGTCCGGGTCTTGGCGGAGCGCCGCCCGCAGGCCGCTCACGAACTTCATGACGTCCGATCCGATTTCCCGCTGGTCGACGATGCTCTGATCGTGCGTGTGTAAATATTCGATCGGGTCTTCGAGCGTGATGATGCGCTTTCGCTGCGTCCGGTTGATCTCATGGATCATCGCCGCGAGCGTCGTCGATTTCCCAGACCCCGTCGGTCCGGTCACAAGGATCAACCCGTGTGGTTTCTCGATGAGGCGCTTGAGCACCGGCGGTAAATTGAGTTCGTTCAACGTCGGGATTTCCCCGGAAATAGAACGAAACGCGATGGCGATCGTGCCACGTTGATAGTAGGCGTTGACGCGGAAGCGCGACACGCGGGGCACACCGAACGAGAAGTCGAGGTCGCGCTGGATCTCAAGGCGGCCTCGCATCTCGTCGGTCATGATTTCCTGTAAGTATCCTTCGATGTGGACGGGGAGCACTTTCTCCTCGCCCATCGTGATCAGACTGCCGTCAATCCGGAAAATCGGTGGCGAACCGGCGGTCAGATGGATGTCTGAGGCACGTTGTTCGACCGCTTTCGTTAAAATCGCTTCGATTGATTGATGGATCATAGGTTCACTCCGTTATGACTGTTCTCAGTATTTCCTCGGTCGTCGTCAAACCTTGCGCGACTTTCTCGAGACCGTCGGCGAGCAAGAACCGGGCACCGGCTCGTTTCGCTTGCTCGACCATCTCGGCCTCGGTCGCTTGGTTCATGATCAAACGACGCAACTCTTCATCAATCGGCACGACTTCGTGGATGGCGAGTCGCCCACGATAGCCTGTAAAGTTACACGACGAGCACCCGTTTCCGCGGATGACGCGTGTGATCGCCACACGTTCGGCATCGAACAGTTCTTGCTCCCGTTTCGAGACCGGTTGCTCATGACCACAGTCGCGACAGACGCGGCGGACGAGGCGCTGGGCGACGAGGCCGGACGTTGAAGCCGCGACGAGAAACGGTTCGACCCCCATATCGACGAGGCGGGTGATCGAGCTGATCGCCGAGTTCGTATGAAGCGTCGATAAGACCAAATGTCCGGTGAGTGAGGCCCGGATCGCAATCTCGGCCGTCTCGGTATCCCGGATCTCCCCGACCATGACGATGTTCGGGTCTTGGCGGAGGATCGAGCGGAGACCGGATGCGAACGTGAGGCCCACTTTCGCATTGACTTGGACTTGGTTGATGCCGTCAAGTTGATACTCGACCGGGTCTTCGACCGTGATGATGTTCTTCGACTCGTCATTCAGTTCTTTGAGCGATGCGTACAGTGTCGACGATTTACCCGAACCGGTCGGCCCTGTGATCAAAATAATGCCGTTCGGCCGCTTCAACATGTCGCGATACAACATCTCGTTATGGTCGCCGAACCCGAGTTTCGTCAAGTCGGTCAACCCTTGTGAGGAATCGAGCACCCGGATGACGATCTTTTCGCCGTACATCGTCGGGAGCGTCGAGACGCGGAAATCGTACGGGCGGTCGCGCAGCGTATACTTGATCCGTCCATCTTGGGGCAGCCGGCTTTCCGTGATGTCTAGGTTACTCATCACTTTAAGTCGCGTCAGCATGACGCTTTGAATTTTCTTTGGATAGATTGCTTCCGTGCGCAAGTCGCCGTCGACGCGGAAGCGGACGTGCAGTTGCTTCTCATGCGGATCGAAATGGATATCCGACGCCCGTTGATCGATCGCGCTCAAAAACAGCTGGTTGACGAGCCGAATGACCGGGGCATCGTCGCGCGATGCCGTGTCTTGCCGCTCGAATTCCGGCGCCTCATCTTTTAAAATCTCGATGAGCGAGGCGTCCATCTCGTAATACCGGCTGATCGTCTTCCGAATTTGTTCACGCGTCGCAATGCCAACCTCGATATTCATCCCGGTCTGTAACCGGACGTCATCGATCGCAATCAAATCAAGGGGATCCGCCGTCGCAACGAATAGCGTGTTCCCCTGTAATTCAATCGGCATGATGTCGTGCTTTTGGGCAATCGCTTTTGGCACGAGTTTTGTGACGGTGACGTTAATGTCTTGCGAATATAGTGCGATGATTGGCACGTCTAGTTGTTCATGAAGCACTTGAATCAATTGTGTCTCGGTCAAATAGTGCAACCGCATGAGTGCATCGCCGAGTTTTTCGCCTCGCCGTTTTTGGGCGAGCGCCTCGTCGAGTTGCTCGTTCATAATCAATCCAGCCTCGATCAACATCTCGCCCAATCGTTTTTTCGTTCGTCTCACCTTACTTCACCATCCTCTGAGGTACCTCCTGCTCGACGTCTCGCTGTTCAATGAAGACGCTCAACGCTGCGCCGCCCGCTAAACCGATGACGATGAGGAGCCAAGCCCACCACGTCCGTTCAAGCGATTCCGCATACAGCATATACATACCGAGCGATAACACGGCCACAAGTACCGACACGACGAGTTTCGTCTCGCGCTTCCGTACGTATGGGATCGACAAGGCAAACAGCGTCAACGTGGCCAGCACCCAAAAGGCGAGCAGTATTACATATCCGATCATCCGACTGCCTCCTCGCTAGACGCCGGGACATCCTCGTCCACCGGCGGTTGCTCTTCAAATTCATTCAATCCATCATCTTCTATATCGTCATTAAACGGGTCGTCGTCCAGTGTTTCATCCGGGAACGTCGGAATGATCGGTTCAACCGGTTCAGGCGGCGGTAGCGGGACTGAACTTTTCGTCACGATCTCCGGTACCGGCTCATAGAAGTCAAAGCCCAACAGTTCACGCGTCTCGCCTGCCTCGGTGACACGGATGCGATACAACTTCCCTGACTCTCCAGTTTGACCGGATTGCGTCACCGAAGAACTTCCGGCCGGGAGTGATGGGGAGAAGCGGATCACGTTCTGGTACGGAACGCTTGCGACTTCTTCGACCCGCGATTCGTACGCGCCGACGAACGCTTTCCCGAGCAGTTGCACCGTCATCACGTTCCCTTCATCTAGGACGATGATGGCGTAAGGTGATTGTTCCGTGTTTTGGACGGCGAAGTTCGAGCCGGCATCGATTTTGACGTCGTAGCCGAGCTCGATGCCGCTCGGAAGCACTTCATGCGGGACACGCTCGAGCACTTTGAACGGAGTCGCCGCAAACAATTTATAAAGCGACGAGCCGAGCGGCGTGAGTGCTTCAAAATCTTCCCCGAACGACTTCAAGCTGAACATGTCGCCTGCATCCATTTCAAATCCGTTCATCCGTTCTAACGCCGAGCGCATTGCTGGCGTCGGACTAATCGTCATCGACGCGACGACCTCGTTCTCTTCTGCGACCATCTCAAGGGCGACGTTCGAATCGAGCTTAGACGCTGAGGCGACGAGCGGTGGGGTCACCATCGTCATCGTGACGGGTTGATTCTCTAAATACGGAGCGATTCGCTCTTCATCGATTGTTGTGATGAGCGGATAGTCCCCTGGTTCAGATATGGCTTCAAGCGTATCGTCGATGTTGAATGATACGACGTCTTTGCCGACTTCAAGCGCCGTCCCGTCGACGAGCGTGACCGTGAACGGTGCGTTTGCGAAGTCTTTGACGGCATTGTCGAGTCGGACGACCGCCTCTTCTTTCGTCATCCCCGATATGTTGATCCCGGCGACACGTGTGTCTTTATATGTAGCGCTTGTCTTCGCTGACGCGTCGAGATAGTTGACGAGCCCGATCGTCGGTAACGACACGAGCAACACAAGACATGTCAGGATGAAAAAGTGCATCCCATATTGCTTCATTCCAATTCCCCCTATGTAAAAATGAGACTTTCGATTTACTATCCGTTTGTACTCTAACTTTAGTATAATATGCATTGGACAGAAATTAACATTTATTTAGGAAATCATACGCTTTTTTCCTAGTATTTTATTATATTTGAAAAGGAGGTCAATGCGTTGGCCCGTTCCGAAAAAGGTTTTACGCTCGTCGAAGTACTCGTGTCGATCGTCATTTTATCAATTGTTTCGTTCTCCTTGTTAAACATATTCAGCCAAAGTCTGAAGACGACGAATGATAGTCTGAGTACGACCATCGCCAACCAAGTCGCTCAAAACGCACTGCATACATTAGATCGACGCGCCTCAGCTGTTCAAGAAACGCTTGACTTGAATAAACTGTTGAATCGAAACAGCGTGAGTTTAGAGTGTGACTTTTGTTCTGATTATCGGATCCATGGTGAGACGTACGTCGCTACCATCACCCAATTGTCAACGCTGCCTTCAAATACAATCGAAGTCGAGATTTCCGTGACGACCGATCGACTCCGAACACCTGTCACGTTGAAAGGAGTGATTTCGAATGCAACGTTACGAGAGCCGTTCCCTGAAACGGCTGTCCCAGAAAGTGAACTCGTTCAGTAAAGCGTCCGAAGGGTTTACGCTCGTCGAGCTCCTTGTGACCGTCGTCGTTGCCTCGATCTTAAGCGGTGTCATCATCACTGCCTTCATTTCAGGCACGCTCGGTTTTCAATTGACGAATGAAACGAGCGAACTGCGCAGTGAAGCCGACTATTTGGTCACGTCCATCCTATCCGAGGTCAACCGGAGTGAATTCGATGCCGTCACCGAAGTAGATGACACCTACCAATTCCACCAACTATCCGAACCTCGCATCTCATCGACTGGGATGATTTATCGGGAAGCCGGATACGAACCGATCAGCTTGAACTTATCAGCAGATTCATACGTGCCGAGCAACCCGAACGTCTTACTAGATAACATTACGATTCAACTGATCGAGCCCGTCTATGATCCACGGCGACCGGACTATATGACGAGCGGCTTGATTGAAATCGAGATGAATCTATCGTTAAAGGCAAATCCCGATTCCATTAAAACGTTTAAAAGCTCGATCCCATTTTGAGAAGAAAGGAGGCACCACTTATGCATAAACGAGAAGAAGGCTATGTGCTCGTACTCGTCCTCGTGACGATGGCCGCGCTCGCCGTCTTATCGCTCGCTGCCATGCAAGTGAACTTGGTCACGAATAAACTGACGGTCATCCGCACGGAAGATACGCAGCTGAACGAAGACGCGAAAAGTGCGCTCAATCTGATTGCGGCGGATGTTCGAAATCGTTTCCCTCTTCATGACGCAAATGATGTACCGGCTCATATGGAGTCGGAGTCGGCTTTTAATGACGCGGTTCAAGGCGCACTCGTTTCAAACGAACCGTTCCTCGGGCTTCCGAGTGAGAGCGACAGTGAAATCAGCTATTCAATTCAATTAAAAGAGAATGCGGACGCGAACCTGCTCGATACCGCGCCATTTACGAAGATTTTGCAAGTGAACGTCGTCGCGAGCCGGCAAACAAATCCCGAGCAACCGCTCCTGTCGGTCGAATACACGCAAGACCTCTATTTGACGGCTCTGCCCGCGTTTTTGTATTACGTACTCGGGTCGGACGAGCAGTTGACGGTGAACGGAATGCCGACCGTGCAAGGGAACATCTTCTCAGGTGGGCCTTTGACGTTTGACCGGACGGCGAATTACCAGCTGAACGGTAACGATGAACAACTTGAAAATTCAGCGTCAAGTCGTTTTCTTTTAGACGGACGCATCGATTTAGCGAACCCAACCGACTGTCTGATTTGTAAGCAACCTAACTATTTCACCACAGGAAATGACGTTGCAAATGAGTTGCCAGACTTCGGTCCAGCGGCAAGTCAGTTCTCTGCATTCCAATATGACTATTCCATCATTGAATTTTTGAATCGACGACTCGATACAAAGCTCCCTTATACGAATTCAGTAGATACAACGGTGTTCGAAGCACCGACAATCCCGAAAACAGATGATGTATTTGAAATCGACAAAGTGATTACTGACGATGGATCTCAAATCATCGAGCGTCCAAGTCCGTACTTAAACAAAGCCGCCTATGATCGGTTGACTGAGTCGACGATCATTACACTTCCTAGCGAATTGACAAATAACCAGATGTATATCACGGAATCGATTAAAAAGAGTGATCGTCCCTTGTTGTTCGATGGCGACGTAGTCATTGATTCTTTGACCCACCTCTCAATCGAGCGACCGTTGATCGTACGAGGCGATTTAAAAATTCAAGGAACCGTTTCTTTTGAATCGACGGTTTATGTGCTCGGAGATACCATCATTGACCGGGCAAATATTCAACCGTTGACTGCCGATGGGCTCAACTCACTCATTTTGCTGTCAAAAGGGAAAATTCTACTTAACCGGATCAATGAATTCAAAGCAGAATCAACTGTGCTCCAGGCTTTCTTATATAGTGATTCTTTAGACAAGACCCAAGTGTACGCCGTAGGCTCTGATTTACAGATCAAAGGAGGGCTCTATAGCAAAGGTCCGCTTGAGTTGAACGTAT
This sequence comes from Exiguobacterium aurantiacum, assembly GCF_001766415.1. Lineage (GTDB taxonomy): Bacteria > Bacillota > Bacilli > Exiguobacteriales > Exiguobacteriaceae > Exiguobacterium > Exiguobacterium aurantiacum_A. Next base: position 934,024 of record NZ_MKXO01000001.1, read on the forward strand.
TCCGCGGTCGCTTTTCGGAGAGTGACGAGTTGTCGGCGGAACAGTATTTTGACAGCCACATCCAAGAGCACCGCCCCGAATATTCGCGGTTGCAACTGACCTATAACGATGCGGTTTTCAATCAATTAAATACACTGCCCGTCACGAATCAACTCCAATTCTTTGTCAGCAACCCTGTTCAGTTAAAGTGACCGGTTCAACAGAAAAACCTCACCTGCATTTTTTGCAGGTGAGGTTTTTCTTAGTTCTGGCCCATCCATTCGATGACTAAGTCTGAGCGGAAGTCTTTGGCCAGTTGCTCATGCTCGCTTGTCCAAACCGCTCCGTTCTCAATCAATAGTTCAATCAATGGAACCTGATTATGTCGTACCGCTTGGAAGAGGATCGTCTCCTCAGCTGTACTCGGAATCGCTACACCGTTTCCAAGTAACGACTGGACCGCTCTCATATCTAAAGCGTTCGCCGCGATTGGAAGCAAACGTTCATCTTTTAGTTCCTGATGAACGATTTCCCACTTGTCACGGTCAGCGTTCTCTCCATACAGTCTAGCTAGCACCGCTTCACCATTCACTTCAGCAAACGGATCGATATCCGTCTGTAAATATGCGGTGACGACTTCTGGCGTGCCTTGTTGGATTGCTTGAGAGAATAACTCAGGTGTCGGTTGAACTTTATTCGAGCGAAGGACTTGCTCAACCGCACCCCATTCACCTCGTTCTTGTAACGAGGTCACTTCCTCGACAGTCAATTGCTTTTTCGAGGAAATCGCATCTTGTAATTCTTCACCGCTTAACGAATCAAGATTCGCTTTTGTCATGTTCAATCTGTACATCGCGAATACAGCAACGATGATGAGCAAAGAAAGTAATACGAGTAACCATTTTCGTTTCACGGCATTTCCAACTTTCCGTTATTAATAACGATCATCCTTATTGTCACCAGACGTCTGAATCACTCGGACAAAGAACGTATCTTTTACCGGGATAAAGTCGCGGCCGGCTGGCAATGTTGTATAGACCTCTACTTTCGCAACACCAGGTTTGACTGGTACTAGTTGCTTGCCTGAACTGCTAACTTGTACATATTCCTGTCCTGACACTACGTTCAATCGACTATCTTGCCACGTAGACGTTGTCGGCCAGAATTGAAGCGATGGAGATCTCGGAGCCGTACCTTCTCCGATATTGATCGTCATGTCTTGGGCAAGGATTTGGTTCGGGTATTCGTTCACCCGAACGATTGTCGGATTAGATAGAACGTTTCGCAACGTTGCTTCTTCAAATGTCGTTTGTAACGAAATCGGAGTGAGTACTCCACCTTGTCCGTATCCGTAATTTGCACGAATAGTATAACCTGTTGCTGTAGCTGTCACATCGACAGCTGCCGGGACTGTCCCGACTAACTTCAGCTGTTTCCCGACGTTCGGTGTCGATACGACGTTAATCGTTGCCACGTCATTTACCCGTTTGTCTGGATCAAGGCTATTCCATACCCATAAATCCAGTTGGTCTGGTGTCTGTGTCAGACTTGGTGCAAGTACTGTAATCGTAAATGTCGTCACTGGCATTCTCACATTTAAATTGTTAAACAAAGGACTGGCATCAATACTCGCTTTAATCGTGGTAACACCCGGCTTGAGTCCGCTCACTTCTAACCCAGTCCCTTTTTGGACAAAGGTGACGCTGTCTCCAGAGACGGTTTCATAACGAATCGAGTCATACTGGGCCGTTGTCGGGAAAACAGTCGGTGTCACCGTCAACGTTTGACCAACAAACAGGCTCTCTGATTTAATTTGAATCTGTTCCGGTGGACTGATGACTTTAAGCTTAGACTCGGCGATGACGAACGGCCGCCCTTCACCAGGATCAATCGTCAATCGGATTGTTGAGTCTCCCGTTTTCAAGCCTTTAATGACCGCATTGTTCCCCGACCCACTTAGTTGCGCCATACCGTTATTGCCGACAATTTCCCATTTCAATGTCTTCCACTTCGGATTTGAGAAACTGTTTCCTTTCGCGTCGGTAATGACAGGACTCACAATCTGTTCGGCTCCAATTTGTAACGTCACGTCCGGAATACTCGCTTTGAAGGCGAACGGTGCCCCGATATTGATGAATAGATCCGGAAACTTAGACGAAATCGTCGTCTCTTTGTCCCACTCATTATGCTTATCTAGGCGATGATCTTGCTTTTTAGATATCTCCACCTCAGACTTCAATTCATTTTCAGTTTTTTTCAAATGAATCAAAGAAGTCGCAGCTTGTACTGCACGGACGTCCACTTCGAACGTGAAAAAGCGGCTGCTGCTTTCGTCAGATAAGAATACATTTTTATTTCCTTTCCGTTCATAATACAGATCTAACTCTAACTCCAGGTTAATCGATTGCTTGTCTTTCAATGCGATCTCTTTTCCGTCTGTGCCACGTACAGCAACAATCTCGAGCTCTTTTGGAAGTTTCTCTGAGAATGTGGCCGTGTTTACTCTAAGAAACTTATCGCCTTTTTGATTCGATAAGCGATCGAACTGCTCTGGATACTCAATTTGATACTTAATCGTTCCTGTCTCGTACAAACTAATCGTCGAAGGAGTAATTGCGCGCGTCACTTCAATCAACTCAGACACATCTTCTGCTCGTTTCACGTTGATTGTAAACGAGTCCGTCACTTTGGCATTCCGTTGATCCGTCGTCTCAATCGACACTTGCATCGGCTCACCTTCGATTACATCTTTTGCCGGAATGACGAATTCTTTCACTTCATAGTTTCTCAAGTTATTGAACGTCGTCGTTTGACCGTTATAGCTGATTTTTGAAGTGAGTGTTTGATCTTGGAAGTCATAATCGCTCGGACGCCACATAATACTGACATCTCGGCCTTCCGTCACTTCGATTTTGTTATTTTTAATATCGTCCGTCGTGTAGGCGTTCGATTGGTCACTCACCGACTCAAGCACGTTGTACGGTTTATGATTCGCACCGATAAAAGCTCGATACATCGTATTAATAAAGATTTTCTTCTCATCAGACTGCGAAAATTTGTTCGTGTGTCCTGCGCCTGAATAGGTGAAATTATTCTTCGTGTACGTATAATAATGGTTGTTGGCGTCACCGTATATACGATTTCCGCTCGTCGAATAAAGATTGTACCAAGGTGTCACATCGGGATCATTTAAATCAAGCGTGAAATATTGATTATGCGTATTTGAGATGTTCTTTGGCGCATCATCCAATTTATAAGGATATGTCGTAAAAATACCATCTTGTACTTTGATAGCTCGACTTGTCTGTTCTGGTGCACCATAACCCATGTTTGTATACGTTTTTTGTCCCGAAATGTTTAAAGTCGGGTCGCTGTTAACAAATTGTCGTTCCCATTCAGAAGTTGCGCTGTTGCCGCTATTTGTCCGGAAAATAGTGTCATGTGTCAACATGACTCCTTGCCCTGTCTCGCTGAATCGTTTTACTTTTCTTGTCGCGGCCTCACTCATACTTCCTGAGATGTTGTATGAATCTTGGAAACCGAAGATGAGCATGTCATAATCGTTCGCGGCTAACGCTGTATCATAAGAACCTTTATCGAAGTTATCTGTGTTCCCGTTCGTCAAGTTAAATTCATAGTTGCCGGCTGGATCGACGAGCATGTCTGACAAATCTTTTGAAATCTGTCCGTTCGTACTCGTCCCAGCTGTTAACTGTAAAATATTCGCTTGTACTTTTTGATCTAGATAGATGAACGTACCTCTCTTATAATCCGCTTGTCCGGTCACCGTATCTTTTACGACGAGCATCCAATTTTTAGGACCGCTAAACGTCGGGCGTGAAAGTGTGAAGTCGACTGTATCTGAAGTTTTAGCCTGTTTTTCGAGCACTTTCTCTTGTGTGGCAAACCGGTCATTATGATCAAAGTCGATATAAAGCTCAATGATGGCCGAACTCGTTGGAGAAGTAGCCAAGTTATAATTAAAGTTGATTGGGGCACGGACACCGCCTTGCACTTTAATCGTATTATTCGTGAGTGTTTGATTGTTGTATCGCACATCGACCGTCTTCATGCGTGGTCTGCTACCCGTCAACGACTTCAACTGTGCCGCCATTTCTTGGTCAATATTTGCATTGGTTTTTTCAGTAAAAACATTCACGTTTGTAAACGAAGCTAAGCGTTTTAACTGTGCACCTCCGTTTGCTGCATCTTCATGCATATAGAGCGGAAGGCCGATACGGACAACCGAATCGAACAACTCGTCGACTTTTAGCGCCGTTAAATCGTTGTGTTGGCTTGTCGTATCGTGATTCGCACTCTTCCCGATCGTTCCCGTTTGATATTTTGCTGAGAGTGGGCTACTGCCAATCATGACGGCGTCAAAAGCACCGTTCATCGGAAAACGTGAAGCGTTAAATTCTTTAATCGTCATAAATTTCGCATTGATTTTCGTCGAATCTAAATTTAAAGAATCGCGATACGTCTTGACGGCAGTATCGTATTCAGTAATTGTCACGACTTTAGAGGTACTAAATGCATCCCTAAGAATCAAGACGTTCAATGGAACCTCAGTCGTATTCGCTTTGACGTACTGTGGAAATATAGATATAAGTAAGACGAGAACTGCGATATATTGCATGAACTTACGCAACGTGAGTTCCTCCCCAATTTTAGTGTTTACCACTAATTATCCCACCTCTTTGGAAAAACATACATAGCTTTCTTCGATCATTGGTAAATGTTTCTTTTCAAATGTGTTCTCACTTCACTAATAAAGTAAAGCGATCCCGTCACGACGAGTGTTTTCGAGCGCGGCGAACGTACCCATTCCGCCAACCAATCTTTCCACTCGACGTAACGGGCCCCGTCCTCGATTAGACTGTCTTTCGTCCGTGCCCGCGGAAAGTCGAACGTCGTCTCATAAACGGTCGCGATCGTCCCTAACGATTTGATTATCGCTTCACGGTCCTTGTCGGCAAGAGTCGCGACAAGCACGGTGACATCTTCTTCTAGCCGAAGTTGCTCACAGAGTGCCGCTACGCCTTCCGCGTTATGCGCCCCGTCTAAAATGATCCGCGGCTCTTTTGAGATGAGCTCATAGCGCCCCGGATGTTGTGCCGTCTCAAGCCCTATCAATATCGCCTCGGTCTTCCATCCGAGATGACGGGCGACCGCGACGGCGCACGCTCCGTTGTAGGCTTGATGATGACCCGTCAAGCCGAGAGCCGCAGCAGGCAGTCCTTCATATGTAACAGTTGTGTCGGCCCCGTCCTCGATCGACTCGATGAGCGGCATGACCGCATGCACCGGTGCCTCCATCGTCCGTCCTTGTTGCTCGAGCAACGTGATCAACTGCGCATCGTCCAAACTATGGAACATCGGGACACCTCGTTTCATGATGCCGAACTTCTCCATGGCGATCTCTGCGAGCGTATCGCCGAGTATACCTTGATGGTCGTGCCCGATAGATGTCACGACCGTCGCGAGCGGTCGCTTCAACACGTTCGTCGAATCGAGCCGTCCCCCGAGACCGACTTCCCAAATGACGAGGTCCGGTTGCTGTTCATGGAAGTACAGCCACGCCATGACCGTCAGCAGTTCAAACTCGGTCAACGTCTCCGGCGACTCATCGGCACGGTCACGGACACGGTTCGCGATACGGACGAGATCAACCTCGCGAATCGGTTCGCCGTTCAACATAATCCGCTCCTCGAACTGGATGATGTACGGCGAGATGAAAGTCCCGACGTTCAACCCTTCAGCGATCGCCATCGCCCGCAAAAACGCGACGGTCGATCCCTTCCCGTTCGTCCCGGCCACGTGAATCGACGGCAATTCGTCAATTTGTAACGTCTCGAGCATCCACTCGACTCGATTCAATCCTGGTTTAATCCCAAACCGTAATTGTCCGCTCAGCCATTCAAATACGTCTTGTCTTGTCTCCATCTTTAACCCACCCCTGTTCTAACACTTCCCTCCCATCTTACCAAAATTCACGAAGGCCTACGCAGAGAATCGGCTGTGCTATACTCGAAGCGAACAGAGATAGGAGGAATTCAGATGAAAGACACAGGTTGGAACTTTGAAGCGACATACGTCGAACTTCGTGACATGTTTTACGACCGTGGGCCGATCAACCCGGTCGACAAACCAGAACTCGTCTTATTGAATGAACCCCTCGCCGAGACACTCGGACTCGATATTGATGCATTGAAAGAAGACGTGGCGCTCCTGTCCGGAAACCGGCAGACCGACACGTCGTTCTCGCAAGCGTACGCCGGGCATCAGTTCGGCAACTTCACGATGCTCGGTGACGGACGCGCCCTCTTCTTAGGGGAACACGTCACAGCGAACGGTAAACGGGTCGACGTGCAATTGAAAGGCTCAGGACCGACGGAGTATTCGCGTGGCGGTGACGGACGGGCCGCCATCGGGCCGATGGTACGTGAATACCTCATCAGCGAAGCGATGCACGCGCTCGGCATCCCGACAAACCGCGCCCTCGCCGTCGTTGCGACAAACGAGCCGGTCATGCGTCAAGGACCGAAGCACGGTGCCGTCCTGACCCGTGTCGCCTCGAGCCATCTTCGCGTCGGCACGTTCCAATATGCGGCTGCTGCCGGGTCGATCGATGACGTTATCGCCCTCGCCGACTATGCGATCCATCGTCACGACCCGGACCTTGAAGGTCGTCCCGACCGCTACGAGGCGTTCCTCGGACGCGTCATCGAACGTCAGGCGGAACTGATCGCCGACTGGCAACTCGTCGGCTTCATCCACGGTGTCATGAACACGGATAACACGTTCATCAGCGGCGAAGGGCTCGACTACGGTCCGTGCGCCTTCATGGACTCGTACCATCCGCACACCGTCTTCAGCTCGATCGACCGCGAGGGCCGTTACGCCTACGCGAACCAGCCGTATATCGGATCTTGGAACTTGGCCCGACTCGCCGAGACGCTGTTGCCGCTGCTCGCCGACACGCAAGAAGCTGCCGTCGACATCGCCAATCGTTTGTTGAACGATTATACGGAGATTTATAAACAAGCGTACTTCACCGGACTCGCCCATAAAATCGGCCTCTACGTCCGAAAAGACGGCGATGACGCGCTGACGGACGAACTGCTCCGGCTCATGATGGAGACCGAGGCCGACTTCACGAACACGTTCCGCGTGCTCACGCTAGGAGAAACGGAGTCACTTCCGTTCGCGTCGCGTGACGATGGGAAGGACTGGCTTTCGGCATGGCGCAAACGTCTCGCTGAACAAGCTCTTCCGGACGAAGATGTGACGCGACTCATGCGCCAACACAATCCGGCCGTCATCCCGCGCAACCATCACGTCGAAGCGGCAATCACGTCAGCTGAACGAGGTGACTTCGGTCCGACAACCGCCTTGCTTGACGTGTTGCGTCAGCCGTATGACTACGAAGCCGATTACGGGCGTTACGTGTCGCCGGGACCAGAGCGGACGTATCCGTATCAGACGTTTTGTGGCACGTGATCCATTTCGCTTTCGCGGGATGGATTTTTTTTGGAACCTTTTAGCGTTTGGGTGCGTACTATAGACAAACGACACTCTGGAGGTTTACTATGCGACTACTTGCTTCACTCATTTCTCTAGGTTTCGCTTGCCTGATCTCGCTCGAGCTATGGCAAGGTCCGTTTTATAGTGGCTGGATTTGGTCCATGCCCGCCTTCTTCTTAATCGTCTCGTTTTTCCAGTTCATGAAACATTTGAATGAGCTTGAATGGAGTGGTGAGAACGACACATGAGGCTCGTCTACTTCACTATCATGCTCATCGCCGGATTCCTATATGCCGTGTATCTCGCCCATTTGTATCGAGTCGGGCTGACTGATTCGCTCTACATGCACTTCCTGTGGATCACGGGAATCGGACTTTATGTTTTATGGCTACGTCGAAGAACCCCCAAACGTCGTTCGTGACGTCGGGGGTTCTTCTCGTTTAGATGCCAAAATTCTCCCAAACCACAAAAAAAACCTTCCTTGGAGCATAAATCTCCAAAGAAGGTCCAACTTTTACTTACGCAACTCTTCAAGACGCGCGCGCACGGCGTCACGCTTGTCGAGGTAGTCTTTCTCTTTCGCTTTCTCTTCGTCGATGACGTGAGCCGGTGCTTTGCCGGTGAAACCTGGGTTGCCGAGTTTCTTCTGCACGCGTTCGACTTCTTTCTCGTACTTCGCCACTTCTTTTTCAAGACGGGCGATCTCTTCTTCGAAGTTGATCAAGTCGGCGAGCGGGATGAACAGCTCTGCGCCCGTCATGATCGCTGACATCGATTTGTCCGGTGCCGTCAAGCCACGTCCGATTTCAAGTTCGGTCGCATTCGTGAACTTGCCGATTGTCGCTTCGTTTTCGCTCAAGTAGCCTTGTGTCGTGTCGTCACTCGTCGCGATGAACAATTGGATCGGTTTCGACATCGGTGCGTTCACTTCCGAACGGATGTTACGGACTGAACGGATGACGTTCATGACCGCTTCGAACGCCGGTACCGACTCCGCATAGTGGAGGTCGTCACGGCGCGTCGGATAGCTCGCACGGACGATCGAGTCGCCTTCGTGCGGCAAGTGCTGCCAAATTTCTTCTGTCAAGAACGGCATGAACGGATGCATGAGACGCATGATCGAATCGAGCGTATGCGCGAGCACCGAACGTGTCGTCGCTTTCGCCGCTTCGTCCTCACCGTAGAGCGTGAGTTTCGCCATCTCGATGTACCAGTTACAGAACTCTTCCCAGATGAAGTTGTACAAGTAACGACCGGCTTCACCGAACTCGTACTTGTCGACGAGGCGTGTCACTTGGTCGACCGTGTCGTTCAAGCGCGTCAAGATCCACTTGTCGGCGAGCGTCTTCTCACCTGAGAGGTCGATGTCTTCAAACTTCATCCCGTCCATGTTCATGAGGGCGAAGCGGCTCGCGTTCCAAATCTTGTTCGCGAAGTTCCATGTCGATTCGATTTTCTCCCAGTAGAAGCGAAGGTCGTTCCCTGGTGTCGAGCCCGTGAGCAGGAACCAGCGGAGCGAGTCGGCACCGTACTGGTCGATGACTTCCATCGGGTCGACGCCGTTACCGAGCGATTTCGACATCTTGCGGCCTTCCGAGTCACGGATCAGACCGTGGATGAGCACGTCGTTGAACGGCTGCTTGCCCGTGAATTCGAGCGATTGGAAGATCATCCGCGATACCCAGAAGAAGATGATGTCGTAACCCGTGACGAGCGCGCTCGTCGGGAAGTAGCGTTTGAAGTCTGCTGAATCCGTGTCCGGCCAGCCCATCGTCGAGAACGGCCAGAGCGCTGACGAGAACCACGTGTCGAGCACGTCTTCGTCTTGATGCCAGTTCTCAATATCAGCCGGCGCTTCTTTGCCTACATAGATTTCACCTGTCTCGTTATGGTACCAAGCCGGGATGCGGTGGCCCCACCAAAGTTGACGGCTGATGCACCAGTCGCGGATGTTTTCCATCCAGCGGAGGTACGTGCCTTCGAACCGCTCTGGGACGAAGTTGACTTTCGTCTCGTCGTTGCCTTGCGCTGCGAGCGCCGCTTTGGCGAGTGGCTCCATATCGACGAACCATTGCTTCGACAAGTAAGGCTCGATGACCGCGCCTGAACGTTCCGAGTGACCGACCGAGTGCGTATGCGGCTCGATTTTGACGAGCGTGCCATCTGCTTCTAAGTCTTTGACGAGCTGCTTGCGGCAGTCGAAGCGGTCGAGCCCTTCGTACTTGCCAGCATTCTCGTTCATCGTCCCCGACTCGTCCATGATGAGGATACGCGGAAGCTCGTGACGGTTCCCGATCTCAAAGTCGTTCGGGTCGTGCGCCGGCGTGATCTTCACGCAACCGGTACCGAACTCGACGTCGACGTAGTCGTCCGCGACGATCGGGATCTCACGGTTCATGACCGGGAGCATGATCGTCTTACCGACGAGGTGCGCGTAGCGCTCGTCTTTCGGGTTGACGGCGACGGCCGTATCGCCGAGCATCGTCTCTGGGCGCGTCGTCGCGATCTCAATGTGGCCTGAGCCGTCAGCGAGCGGATATTTCATATGGTAGAACGCGCCTTCGACTTCCTGATAGATGACTTCGATGTCGGAGACGGCCGTCTTTTGCGCCGGGTCCCAGTTGACGATATATTCGCCGCGGTAGATCAAGCCTTTTTCATACAAGCGGACGAAGACTTCCTGGACCGCTTTTGACAGTCCCGCGTCGAGTGTGAACCGTTCACGCGAGTAGTCGAGGCCGAGGCCGAGTTTTGACCACTGGGCCCGGATCGTGTCGGCGTACTCGTCTTTCCATTCCCACGTCTTCTCGAGGAACTTCTCACGTCCGAGGTCGTAACGCATGATGCCGTCCTCACGGAGCTTCTGTTCAACTTTCGCCTGTGTCGCGATACCGGCGTGGTCCATCCCTGGGAGCCAGAGGACGTCATAGCCTTGCATGCGCTTCAAGCGCGTGAGTAGATCTTGGAGCGTCGTATCCCACGCGTGTCCGAGGTGAAGTTTCCCTGTGACGTTCGGTGGCGGGATGACGATCGTGTAAGGCTGTTTCGAGTCGTCCTCGTCCGCCTTGAACACGTTGTTCTCCATCCAATAGTCGTACCATTTCGCTTCCGTCGCACTCGGGTCGTACTTCGTCGGCATGCTGATTTCATTTGTTTCGTTGGTCATTGTGCCAATCCTCCTCTATCTGTCTACACAAAAAACGGCTACTCTCGTCCTTAACGCTAAGGACGAAAGAAGCCGTATCTTCCGCGGTACCACCTTAGTTCGCCAACACGTGGCGCCCTCAAAATCGAATAACGGTCGATGGACCGGACCTTCCTACTTGATTCACAAGGTCAGCTCCGAGGCGACTTCCGCACACTTCCCTCGCGACCTTGCACCAAGCGGCCGCGTCTCTAGAAAGGAGTGTTGTTGCGTACTATTCCTCATCATAGCTTTTAAACGTATCTGTTAAACAATTGTAGCGAGTGAAGACGTTTCAGTCAAGATTACAGTGAAAACTCTTGTTGCAGCTCTTTGAACGTCGCATCGACCGCGGCAAGCGTCGCGTCGATATCCTCGTCCGTATGCACAGTCGACAAGAACAAGCCTTCGAACTGTGACGGTGGCAAGAACACGCCGCGCGCCGCCATCTTCTGATAGTACGAGCGGAACATGTCGAGGTTCGACGTTTTCGCCTTCTCGAAGTTCGTCACTTTCTCGTTCGTGAAGAAGAAGCCGAACATCGAGCCGGCCCGGTTCGTGTCGTGCGGGATGTTATATTTCTCGGCCGCTGCCGTGAAGCCTGCCGCGAGGCGGTCGGCTTTGCGCTCGAACTCTTCGTAGTGCTCAGGCTTGAGTTGCGACAGCGTCGTGTAGCCGGCGATCATCGCGAGCGGGTTGCCTGAAAGCGTCCCTGCTTGGTAGATCGGCCCTTGCGGTGCGATGTGTTCCATGATCTCCCGTTTGCCGCCGTATGCGCCGACCGGAAGGCCGCCGCCGATGACTTTGCCGAGGCACGTAAGATCAGGCGTCACGCCGAAGTAACCTTGGGCGCAATTGTAACCGACGCGGAAGCCGGTCATGACCTCGTCAAAGATGAGGAGCGCACCGTTTTGTTCCGTGATCTCACGCAGTCCTTCGAGGAATCCTGGCTGCGGCGGGACGAAGCCCATGTTGCCGGCAGCCGGCTCGACGATGACGCCGGCGATGTCGTCGCCGTGCTTCTCGAACGCGATGCGAAGCGCGTCGAGGTCGTTGTATGGGACGGTGAGCGTGTGGCTCGCCAAGTCTTTCGGGACGCCCGGTGAGTCCGGGAGACCGAGTGTCGCAACACCTGATCCGGCCTTGATGAGGAGCGAGTCCCCGTGGCCGTGGTAGCAGCCTTCAAACTTCAAGATCTTCGTCTTGCCCGTATAGCCGCGTGCGAGGCGGAGAGCCGCCATCGTCGCTTCCGTACCAGAGTTGACCATGCGGACCATCTCAATCGATGGGACGCGGTCGATGACGAGCTCGGCCATCTTCGTCTCGAGCTCCGTCGGTGTCCCGAACGTCCAGCCTTTTTCAGCCTGATCTTGGATCGCTTTCATGACGACCGGGTCGCGGTGACCGAGAATGAGTGGTCCCCATGAGAGGACGTAGTCGATGTACTCGTTGCCGTCGATGTCGTAGACGCGTGAACCTTCACCGCGTTCGGCGAAGATCGGCGTCATCCCGACCGATTTATAGGCACGGACCGGGCTGTTGACCCCGCCCGGCATGAGTGGGAGTGCTTGTTTGAACGCTGCTTCTGAGCGAGTTTGCTTGTATGTCATGCGAATTCTCCTTCCAAATAGCGACAGACGTCTTTTGCGAAATACGTGACGATCAAATCGGCACCGGCTCGTTTGAAACCGACCATCGTCTCCATGACGATGCGTTGTTCATCGATCCAGTCGTTCATCGACGCTGCTTTAATCATCGCGTACTCCCCGCTCACGTTATACGCCACGATCGGCATATCGAGCGAGTCGCGCATGTCGCGGATGATGTCCATGAACGCGAGCGCCGGTTTGACGATCATAAAGTCGGCACCTTGCTCGACGTCCGACTGTGATTCCCGGAACGCCTCGCGGCGGTTGGCCGGGTCCATCTGATAGCCTTTGCGGTCGCCTTCACCAGGCGCCGACTGCGCCGCGTCACGGAACGGGCCGTAGTACGCCGATGCGTATTTGACGCCGTAGCTCATGATCGGGATGTGGCTGAAGCCGTTTTGGTCGAGCCCTTCGCGGATGGCGGCGACGAAGCCGTCCATCATCGAGCTCGGCGCGATGATGTCTGCGCCCGCTTGCGCTTGCGTGATCGCCGTCTGGACGTGAAGCGGCAGTGTCGCGTCGTTATCGACGTCACCGTTCTTCACGATGCCACAGTGGCCCGTCGACGTATATTCACAGAGGCACGTGTCGGCGATGACCGTGAGCTGTGGTGCCCACTCTTTCACTTTGCGGATCGCTTCTTGGACGATGCCGTGATCGTGGTATGCTTCCGTGCCTTCCGGGTCTTTATGCTCAGGTACACCGAACAAGAGAACGGACTCGAGCCCGAGGTCGACGAGCTCACGGATCTCGTCTTCGAGACGATCGAGCGAGAAGTTGAAGACGCCAGGCATCGAGCTGACTTCGCGTTTAATATTTGTCCCTTCGACGACGAAGAGCGGATAAATCAAATCTTCTTTCCGAACATGGTTTTCACGTACGAGTGCACGCATCGACTTCGACGAGCGCAGACGACGGTGACGGTCGAATTGGTTCATGAAAAATCTCCCCCTACACACTGTATTAATGCATCCATAGTATAACACTCAGGCACTCGGACCGGTAACGTCGAAACTTCTCGGACAGCTCGCTCGGTCACTTCACCGATGGCGTACCATGTCCCGTGGAACCGTTCGAGGTAAGGCGTGAGCGCGTGGACGGCGGACGGACTGAGCACGAGCAGCGCCTCGACGTGTTCGAGCGCTTCCGCTTGATCAATCGTGAGTGCTTTCTCGACCGTCTCATAGACGACCCAGTCGTGCACATGCGGCAACTGCTGCATGTGCTCGGTGTTCGCCAAGTCCCCGCGGGCGAACAAGACGACGTCATCCTTACCGACGACGCTAGCCAACTCGCGGAACAACGCCTCGCCCGTATACGTCTCCGGCATGAGCGAAACGGTGAATCCTTCTGCCTCGAGCGCGTCCCGCGTCTTCTCGCCGACGGCAGCGACTTGAACGTCCCGAGGAACGTCTTGAAGCGCTGGGACAGCGGTTTGACTCGTGACGACGAGCCAGTCGAACGAATCAGTTGGCGTTGGTTTCCCGGTCAGCCGTGTCTCGATCATCGGGACGTGATGAACGGAAAGACCGCTCGCGTCGAGCAAGGCCCGTTGCGAAGCGGTCAGTCGTTTTGTCCCTGTGTACCAGACGTCACACATTGACCGAGGCGAGGATCTCGCGTCCGCCACGTCCGAGCAAGTCGTCAGCGACGTCTTGACCGAGCGCGACTTCGTCCGTTGACGTTTTCGTCACACGGAGCACGTCTTTGCCGTCGACCGAGGCGATCAAGCCGGTGAGCGTGACCGTGTCCCCGTCAACCGTCGCGTAGCCGCCGACCGGTACGTGGCAGCTGCCTTCGATCGCCTTCAAGAACGTCCGCTCCGCCGTCGCAGCTTTCGCCGTCACGTCATCGTGAAGGAGCTGTAAAATCTGCGTCACTTCGGCGTCGTCTTTCCGGCTCTCGATCGCGAGCACGCCTTGTCCGACGGCCGGTACCATCATGTCGGCGTCGAGCGCTTCGAACTTGACGCGATCGGTCCAACCCATGCGCTCAAGTCCCGCTTTCGCGAGCAAGATGGCGTTGAAGTTCTCGGTATCGAGTTTTTTCAAGCGCGTGTCGATGTTGCCACGGATCCATTGGATCTCGAAGTCCGGACGAGCCGCGAGCATCTGCGCACCGCGACGGAGCGAGCTCGTCCCGATGACCGCGCCTTGCGGTAGCGTCTCGAGCGTGTAGCCGTCCTCGCAAATCAAGACGTCACGCGCGTCGACACGTTTTGGCATACAGCTGATAAAGAGGTCTTCCGGCAGTTCGGCCGGGACGTCTTTCATGCTGTGGACGGCAAAATCGATGTCACCGGCGAGCATCTGCTGTTGGATCTCTTTGACGAACAAGCCTTTCCCGCCAACTTTCGACAGTTGGACGTCAACGATTTGGTCACCTTTCGTCACGATTTCTTTGATCTCGAACTCGTTCTGGGCCCCGGCTTGCTTCAATTGTTCGATGACCCATTTCGTCTGTGTCATCGCGAGTTGTGAGCGGCGTGAGCCGACGATAATTTTACGCATAATGTTTAGTCCCCTTCATAGAAAAAGGCGACGAGATCCGCCGCCTTTTTGGTTTGTATTAGCGCATCAACGCGCGAAGTGGTGCTTTAGCCGCCATCGCTTCTAGCTCTTCCGGTTCTGTGTCCGCAGTCGGAACGTCGACGTCTAGCGCGAACGCTTCGACGAACTGGGCGATGCGCGTGTTCGCGTCCGGTTGAGCGGCCGCGTCTTTAATGTAGTCGATCGGTTCACGCAGCATGTGGTTGATGATCGACTTCATGTGCTTGCCGATGACTTTCTTGTCCCGGTCCGACAGATGGTCGAGCTTGCGCTCAAGACTTTCCATCGTCTCTTCTTGGACGCGGAGCGCTCGTTCGCGCAACTCGTTCATGATCGGCACGACACCGAGCGTGACGAGCCATGCTTGGAACTCTTGAATCGCCTCATCAATCTTCACTTCAATCTTTTCGGCCTCGACGAGACGGGCTGCCAAGTTTTTATTGACGATCCCGTTCAAGTCATCGACATCAAACAAACGGACGCCCGGAAGCGACCGGACCGCTGGATCGATATCTCGCGGCACGGCAATGTCAATGAGAAGAAGTGGTCGTTCCCGACGCAACAATTGCGCTGCGGCGACGTCGTCATACGCGATAACGGCTTCTTTGGCGCCGGTCGAGCTGATCAAAATATCGGCATCGAGCAGTCCACAGGCGATCTCGCGGATCGAGTGGGCCCGGCCTTTGAACTTGGCAGCGACCGCTTTCGCTTTACTTTCAGTCCGGTTGAAGACGGCAATTTGTTTGGCGCCGGCTTCGAACAAGTTGAGCGTTGTCAGCTCACCCGTCTCACCTGCACCGACGACGACAACTTGTTTGTCATCGAGGCGCGTGTACATCTCTTGGGCGAGCGCGACCGCAGCCGAGCTGACCGATACCGACATTTCCCCAATTTGCGTGTCAGTATGGGCCCGTTTGGCGAGCGTCACGGCTTCTTTGAACAATTTATTAAACACTGTCCCCGTCGTCCCGTTCTCTTGGGCGCGGAAGAAGCTTGACTTCACTTGTCCTAAAATCTGCGTTTCCCCGATGATCATCGAGTCGAGACCCGACGTGACACGGAACAAGTGACGAATCGCTTCCTCCCCTTCACGGATCGACAAGTATGGTGTGAACTGATCCATCTCAAGATCGAACCAGTTCGCTAAAAAACGTTTTGTATAATAACGACCCGTATGGAGCTGGTCTGTGACGACGTATAGCTCGGTACGGTTACAGGTCGACAAAATAACCGATTCAAAAATGCTTTTCTCTTCGCGGAGCGCAATCATCGCATCCACGATTTCTTGCTCCCCAAACGAGAACTGCTCCCGAATCGCGACAGGGGCTGTCTTGTTATTTAGTCCAACGACGACAATATGCATGTACCTCTTCCCCTCATCTAAAATCACAGTGGCGGTTGTCATTTCTTTTTTACGTCTCTACCGTACAGTATAACAATTTTTATTTAGGAACTATAATCTTCTGTTCGATTTTCGTGAAATAATTTAAGAACTTTTTGTGACGAAAAAAAGTAGAAACGGTCAAATTGGCCATTTCTACTTGTTTTGTCATTTAAGTGACGATGAATCTGTGATAATCGTACTTTCCGGCTTGTCTTCTTCTTCCGACTCGAGGTAATGTTGTCGCTCTTTCAATTTGTAGATGCGGACGATGTTTTTGACGACGACTTTCGCCACCGCATACGTCGGAACCGCGATCAACATCCCGATGATCCCAGCCAGGTTACCGGCCACGAGCAAGACGATGATGATCGTGAGCGGATGCACTTTGAGCGTTTTCCCTTGAATGAGCGGGGAGATGACGTTCGCCTCGATCTGTTGGACGATGATGATGACGAGGATGACCCAGAGCACTTTGATCGGATCTTGGATGAAGGCGACGACGACGGCCGGTGCCGCCCCGAGGAACGGTCCGACGTACGGGATGATGTTCGTCACCATCATGAAGAGTGCGAGCAAGATGGCGTAGTCGACACCGACGATCCAAAGACCGATGAGCGACGTGATCCCGACGAAGAACGCGACGATCAGTTGGGCGTGCACGTAGTTCTTAACGGTCGTGTGCATGTCGTTCAAAATTTTACGTGTCTCTTTCTCATAGCTCGATGGCAACAGCTTGACGATCGAGTCCGGCAAATGCTTCCCGTCAAGCAGCATATAGAGCAACATGAACGGAATGACGACAATCGTGATGACAGCTGATGTAATGAATCCGATGACTTGGCCGAATGAAGAAGCAATATTGCCAAAAATATCACCGAGGTATGTGGTGACATTGTTAGTCAAGTCGGTGAACATGTCATCGTTTTCCGCCATGAAGCGCGACAGGAACTCGTTTTGCATGAGCGAGTCACGCACTGAGAACGCTTGTTGCTGCAACTCTTTGGCGATGCTCGGCATCGCGTTGACGAGATCGGTCACTTGTTCGACGAGCACGGGCCCGAGAATACTGAAAACGAGCGTGATGATCAGGATAAGCGATGTTAGCGTGATTGCGACTGACATGCCACGTTTCCCGGACCGTCGTTCTAAATAATCGACGACTCCAACGAGAAAATAAAAGAAAAGTCCTGAAATAATAAGCGGTACCGTGACGAGCGCCAATATGACTTGGATCGGTTCGAACACGAATGAAATCTCTGTCCCGACCAAGATCACTAAGAAAATCGTCAACGTCCAAAATAAGAAGCGATACCATTTGCTTTCAAACATTCTCTGCATCTTTCCACCTCGTTCATTAATGTATTGCTATACAATATGACAATTATACGATACTTACCCGTTCACGTAACCCTAAAAACAAAAAGACGAGGGGGTTATCCCTCGTCTTAGAAAATCAGAGCTATTGGCTGTTCTTATTGTCTATGAAGTTATAGCGTTGCTTATTTCACGAATTATTCGCACCTTATTTTTTATGTGCTTAATATTTTCAATCGATTCCACTCGACTAATCGAGGCTAAAATACCATCAACTGCATCACACATGTTAACAATGTTCGTCTGATCAAAAGAAGATAAATAGAAGTCATTCAGTAATTTATCGTACGTTTTATATAGTTTTAAATGCATTGAGTTTGGTATCAAAAGTTTATGGTCACGAATAACCGCACCAGTAACCTTTACTCCATTACTATTTTTAAGAAGTCTACTTTTATCCTTGTTAACTTGGAATTGATAGCTCTCTATCAGTTTGATAATGTCCCTTTTTGTTCCCTTACTAATAAAGTGTTGAGAAGAAAAAGTAAGGTCATCGTAGTAGCATGAAAAAGTTATGTTCTTTGAAACCGAAATATTATTTAATTGTTCAAAAAACTCAAGATAGCATAAATAGCTAAGGTAAGGACTAGTTGGATACCCTTGAGGAAGGTAGTCAAGCTTATTTGTTTCTCGACTACTTGCGGTAGTAAGTAATGTACATATTTTTGCTACATCAATAGACATATTCATTTTGTATCTAAAAAAACGATAAACAAAATCAGAGCTTGTAGAAGGAAAAAAATCTTTTATGTCTATTAGGCAGAAACACTTATTATTTTTGTGAAATTCAGCATTCATTATGTAGTCACGATTTTTAATACCACCAAAAACATAATTAGCGGCACCAATTGGATAGAGTAGCAATAGCATTCTTTTCAGTAGTTGTTTATGAAAATATGAAGGGTTATATAGTAATCTTTTCTTCCCATTAATTTCAGCAACAAAAGGTTCAACTGAAAAATACTCTCTCACCGCTTTCAATTTCCTGGCATCTATACGTAGTAAATTAGCCAGATGTTTTTTACTTTGCACATTATATAGAATAGATTTTTCAAAATTCATTTTTGTAAAGTCCTCATATCATAAAATGTGCAGGAGCTAATGAGTTTAATAATGTACACAGTGAATTCGTGCACATTCATAAAAAACAACGAAAGACCGTATGAAAGCACCGCAATTAAATGTGCAAGTACTTTCAGCCCACCAGCGACGAGCGTCACCCATGTCAAGCCGCTATACAGCAACTTTACTCTCGAGTTCTTTCTTTTACTCTCAAAACGATCCATACGAGTTTTTTGGTTCATACAGGATTTCTCCTTTCTAAAAATGTAGGAAGTTAAAAACTTCCCCTCTGCTCACATTTTTAGAAGACGAGGAAATGGATCGAATTAGCTCCTACAATTTTAAACCTCTGCTCGGTAAGAAACACAGAATCGAGGTTAAGTGATTGCAACACGAAGATCACCTATCGTGGATACTTGAGACTTTCAACGTAATAGGTGTGTGATAGCTCGTTATACAATTACACCACGCCAAAAGAAGGCAATTATATTGTGCAGAGATATTCCTCTTTTTGACTCGCACCTTAATTTTAACCTCTCGAGGCTTCCATCACAAGTAAAGAACAACAGTAGACAAGCTTGATATAGGAAAAAGAAAATGGCCACCAATTGGTGACCGTACGCATCGTTTGTCTGTGGAGCCGTAGACTCCTACGGGAAAAGCAAGCAAAAGAAGACCCAGCAGCGACAAAGTCGCGATGCGGCTTCTTGCTTGCCCCGAGGAAAGCGAAGGCTCAAAAAGACAAACGCAGTAAATATTTTTTATTGAAAATCAATCTTCTTCGCGTGTCAACAAATCGTAGATGGCTTTCCACGCTTCGTCTTTTCCTTCCGCCGTCTCGGCCGAGAAAGAGACGAATCGGTCAGTCGATTCGAATTGAAGCTTCCGCTTCACGGCCGCCTCATGTTTCTGGCGCTGCGCTTTCTTGATCTTATCGAGTTTCGTCGCGACGACGATGACCGGAATCTCATAATGTTTCAAGAAATTGTACATCGTCACGTCATCACCCGACGGCTCGTGTCGGATATCGACCAAGAGGACGACACCTTTGAGTGCGCTTTGCGACGTCAAGTATTGCTCCATCATGACGCCCCACTTCTCACGCTCGGTCTTCGAAACTTTGGCATACCCATAGCCCGGGACGTCGACGAACATGATCTCGTCATTGATGTTGAAGAAGTTCAGCGTCTGCGTCTTCCCCGGTTTTGATGATGTCCGGGCGAGTGCTTTACGCTGACAGATCTTGTTGATGAATGACGATTTCCCGACGTTCGAACGGCCGGCGAGTGCGACTTCTGGCAACTCGTGGACCGGATAATGGTCCGGCGCCACAGCACTCGTAATAAATTCTGCTTTATTGATTTTCATTGTTTTCCTCCAAATGCTACTTCTAATACTTGATCGAGCATCGTGACCGGGACGAACGTCAGTTTTTCACGGACGGTGTCTTGAATATCATCGATGTCACGTTCATTGTCTTTCGGGATGATGATGGTCGTGAGTCCGGCCCGATGCGCGGCGAGCGCTTTTTCTTTCAAGCCACCGATCGGCAGGACACGGCCACGGAGCGTGATCTCTCCGGTCATCCCGATATCACGCCGGACTTTCTTCCCGGTCAAGGCCGAGATGAGCGCCGTCGCGATCGTGATCCCGGCGGATGGCCCGTCTTTCGGGACGGCACCTTCCGGGACGTGGATGTGCACGTCTTGCCGCTCGTAGAACGTCGGGTCGATCCCGAACCGTTCCGCGTTCGAGCGGACGTAACTGTACGCCGTCTGCGCCGACTCCTGCATGACGTCACCGAGTTTCCCCGTCAACTGCAGCTTGCCTTTGCCCGGTGCGAGCGCGACTTCGATCGTGAGCGTATCACCGCCGAACGCCGTGTAAGCGAGGCCTGTGACCGCTCCGATCGAGTCTTCCGTCTCGCCTTTGCCGTAACGATACTTCGGTTTCCCGAGGTAGTCGCTTAGGACTTTGAGCGACACGGTGACACGTTTCTTCTCGCCGATCGCGATCTGTTTCGCCGCTTTCCGACAAAGCGATCCGATGACACGCTCAAGGTTGCGGACGCCGGCCTCGCGTGTGTAGCGGCGGACGACTTCATAGAGCGCGTCTTCTTTAATCGTGAGCTGGCTCTTTTTCAAGCCGTGTTCTTTATATTGTTTCGGAATCAAGTGACGTTTCGCGATCTCGACTTTTTCGAGCTCCGTGTAGCCGCCGATTTGAATGAGTTCCATCCGGTCGAGGAGCGGGGCCGGAATTTGCGAGACGTCGTTCGCCGTCGCGATGAACAGCACGTTCGACAAGTCGAACGGCTCCTCGATGTAATGGTCCGAGAACGAGACGTTCTGTTCCGGGTCGAGCACTTCGAGCATGGCCGAAGCCGGGTCGCCCCGGAAGTCCGACGCCATCTTGTCGATCTCATCGAGCAAGAACACCGGGTTCTTACTTTCAGCTTGCTTCAAGCCACGGATGATCCGGCCTGGCATCGCGCCGATATACGTCCGGCGGTGACCGCGAATCTCAGCCTCGTCACGCACCCCGCCGAGCGAGACGCGGACGAAGTTACGTTCGAGCGCCGAAGCGATCGAGCGGGCGAGCGACGTCTTCCCGACCCCAGGAGGTCCGGCGAGACAAAGGATCGGTCCACGCAGCGAGTTCGTCAATTGACGGACCGCCAAGTATTCGAGGATCCGGTCTTTGACCGATTCGAGCCCGTAATGGTCGTCGTCGAGGACACCGGCCGCATGTTTGACGTCCAATTTATCTTCGGTTTCAATTCCCCACGGCAGCGAGACGATCCAATCGAGGTAGTTGCGGATGACCGCGTACTCAGGTGACGTCGCCGGGACGACGTTCAACCGTTCCGCTTCCCGCATGACGTTCTTCCGTGTCGTTTCCGGCAAGTCGAGCGCCTCGAGCTTCTCAAGGAGACGGTTCGGTTCCGACTCTTGCGACTGGTCCCCGAGTTCTTGTTGAATCGTCTTCATCTGTTCACGTAAGTAATACTCTTTTTGCGCTTGTTCAATCGTCTTCTTCGTCCGTTCACGCAACTCTTGTTCGAGCTCGATGATCTCGACTTCGTGCGTCATGATCTCGAGCAGTTCGAGCCCGCGTTTGACCGCGTCTGGTTCTTCAAGCATCGCTTGGCGAATGTCGACATCGACATCGAGTTTCGATGAGATGTAGTCAGTGAGCGATTCGAGCCGCTCATACATCTCAAACCGACGACGCTCGTCCGGTGACAAGCCTTTGATCGTCCCAACGAGTTTGCCGAACTGTTCTTTCAAGAGCCGCACGAGTGCCGTCCGCTCGACTTCTTCCCCTTCAACGAGTTCGAGCGAGTCGACGTCAGCAAACCAGCCGTCTTTCGTCGCTTCGACGGCGTTGATTTTGACGCGTTCTTTCCCGACGAGGCGGACCCGTACCGTATCGTTCGACAGTTCGCTCATCTTGGCGATATGGACCCGCGTCCCGATCGCGTAAAGGTCTTCCGGTTCAGGTGATTCTTTGCCTGTCTCTTTTTGTGTGACGACAATCAAGTCTGTCTCGTGTTCCTTTGCGGCAAGGAGTGCTCGTAATGAGAGCGGTCGCCCGACGTCGATCGTCACTCCGATCAGCGGATAAACGACAACTCCACGCAAAGGAAGAATTGGTAATTGTTCCATTACAACGCCTCCTGTGCAAAAAGGCCCAAAACTCGGTTGTGCCGAGTGTTTGAGCCTTTTTCGTTAAGAACTTTAAGCTGTTTCTTGGTTGTCCCCTGTCTGTTCGACAGTACCATCACGGAGAACATATTTCGGACCGGCAAGACCCGTAATCGTTTCGTCTGTAATGATGACTTTCTCGATATCGTCACGCGATGGGACGGTGAACATCACATCGAGCATCATTTCTTCGATAATCGAGCGGAGACCACGTGCACCTGTCTTACGTTTGATCGCAAGTTTGGCAATTTCAATCAACGACTCGTCTGTGAACGTGAGTTCGACATCGTCGAGTTCGAGCATCTTCACGTACTGACGGACGAGCGCGTTTTTCGGCTTCGTCAAGATTTCGACGAGCGCTGACTCGTCGAGTGTCATGAGCGTCGCCATGACCGGTAGACGTCCGATAAATTCAGGGATCAAGCCGAATTTTTGAAGGTCTTCCGGCAATGCGCGGGCGAGCAAGTCTTCTTGCGTCATCTCGCGATTTTCTTGTTCGTTCCCGAAACCGATGACTTTCTTCCCGATGCGGCGTTTGACGACCGCTTCGATGCCGGCGAATGCGCCGCCGACGATGAAGAGAATGTTCGTCGTATCGATTTGGATGAACTCTTGATGCGGATGCTTCCGTCCACCTTGTGGCGGTACGCTCGCAGTCGTCCCTTCAAGAATCTTGAGCAAGGCTTGTTGGACCCCTTCACCAGACACGTCACGCGTGATCGATGGGTTTTCCGACTTGCGGGCAATCTTATCGATTTCATCGATATAGATAATCCCTTTTTCAGCCTTCTCGACATCGTAGTCAGCCGATTGGATCAGCTTGAGCAAGATGTTCTCGACGTCTTCCCCGACGTAACCGGCTTCCGTCAAGCTCGTCGCATCCGCGATTGCGAACGGGACGTTCAAGACGCGAGCCATCGTCTGAGCGAGAAGCGTTTTACCGCTACCAGTTGGTCCGATCATGACGATGTTCGACTTCGAAAGTTCGACATCATCAGAACGGCCACCGGCGTTGATGCGTTTATAGTGGTTATAGACAGCTACCGAAAGCGCACGTTTCGCCCGGTCTTGGCCGATGACATACTCGTCAAGGACGTTACGGATCTCTTGTGGTTTTGGAATGTCTTTGAATTCGACTTCTTCTTCGACACCGAGCTCTTCCTCAACGATTTCATTGCAAAGTTCAATACATTCGTCACAAATGTATACGCCAGGACCGGCGACTAGTTTACGGACTTGTTCTTGCGATTTCCCGCAAAACGAGCATTTAAGTTGTCCCTTTTCCTCGTTAAATTTGAACATTCGGTACACCCCTTCTGAATGAAAATGGATGTAAGTGCGATAAATCGCCTATTTGTATTTTCAGGTGCAAAGCACTCACGAAAAAACATTTACATCTCTGCGTTGCAATAATTGTAGCATGAACATATAGCGACATCAAAGATTAACACATACAAAGTGTCATTACAGAAAAAAGGACGACTGCGTGGCAGTCGCCCTCATCTCATCTAATTACTTCGCTTTACCAGTTTCAACGAGGATGTCGATCGCCTTACGGAATTTGAGGTCACCTTTAAGTGTCTCGATTCCGCCTTGCGGTGCGAGCATCGTACGGAGTTGGTCCGGTGCGATGTTGTAGAGTTTAGACATTTCTTCGAGTTCTTTCTCAGCATCTTCATCAGTTACTTCGATCGCTTCTTTTTCAGCGATTGCTTTCAAGACGAGACGAGCTTTAACGCGCTCTTCAGCTTGCTCTTTCATCTCTTCACGCATAGCTTCTTCTGTTGTGCCAGTGAGTTCGAAGTACATGTTGAGGTCGATGCCTTGTGAAGATACACGAGTACCGAACTCTTGAACCATGCGGTCTACTTCTTGGTCGATGAGGATTGCAGGTACGTCGATTGTCGCGTTAGCAGTTGCTTGCTCAACGAGTTGGTCGCGCATCGTGCCATCAGCTTCTTGTTGCTTCGCAGCTTCTAAGCGCTCACGAATTTTCGCTTTCAACTCGTCGAGTGATGCTACTGACTCGTCGATGTCTTTTGCGAACTCGTCGTCGAGCTCAGGAACTTGCTTCGCTTTTACTTCGTGAAGTTTGACTTTGAACGTCGCTGGTTTACCCGCCAAGTTGTCAGCGTGGTACTCTTCAGGGAATGTTACTTCGATGTCTTTTTCTTCACCAGCAGTCATGCCTACCATTTGCTCTTCGAATCCAGGAATGAATTGACCTGAACCGATTTCAAGTGTGTAGTTTTCAGCCGTGCCACCTTCGAATTGCTCGCCTTCAGCGAAACCTGCGAAATCAAAGACAGCTGTATCGCCGTTTTCGACTGCGCCTTCTTTAACAGCAAGTTCTGCGCCTTGCTCTTTGAGGGCGTCAAGTTCTGCTGCGACTTCTTCGTCTGTGACGTTCGTTTCTACAGCATCGTACTCGAGACCTTTGTAGTCGCCGAGCTCAGCTTCTGGTTCAACCACGAATGTTACTTTGAAAGTAACCGGCTGACCTTTTTCGAGTGTGCCATCAACGTCGATGTTTTCGAGAGCCATTGGTTCGAAACCAGCTTCTTCGACTGCAGATTGGATTGTGTCACGGTAGAGGATATCAAGCGCATCTTGGAAGAGTGCTTCTTCTCCGTACATTTTGTTGAACATTGGACGTGGCAATTTCCCTTTACGGAAGCCAGGTACGTTCAAGTTTTTGACGACATCTTTAAATGCTGCGTCGACTGCTTTATTGAATGCTTCTGCAGGTGCTTCGTACGTGAGTACGCCTTGGCTACCTGATGTTTTTTCCCATTTTGCTGTCATGCTAAGTCCCTCCAACAAATTCGTTTATTCTTCTATACCGTACAAAAATGTACAACAATCAGTATTATAGCATAAATCCGGTGACTGCACACAAGGATTTAGTCTAGAAACGCTTGCGTGAACCGGATATCCGCCTCTAAAATTTCAGCCGCGAGCCCGTCTGTTTCTTCATCGTTCAGGATCGCTGCTTTCGCTCTCACGACGGCTGTTTCGATTTCAGATGCCTCACCCGGTGTGAACGGATAGTGCGTATACATGTAGTTCATGAGCAGTTGCGTCGCGATTTCGTCGCCTTTGACGGCCTTCTGCAAATCGTGGACCACATGCTCCCATTCGTCCATCTTCACTTGTGCCTCTGCCTGCGTCAGCCGATGATGCGTTTCGAGGTCGACCCATTCGATGACGGACAGTTCTTCGAACGCTTTTTCGAGCACGATCAGCTTCATCAATTTCGGGCGATCTTCAAGGAGCAGTCCCTTCAATACGTTGTCGAGTACGTCATCGATATTGAAATGGACGTGCTCGAGCAGTTCAATCTGTTCCCCGACACTGCCACGATGAACCGTCCGTTTCAGTTTGGCGATGGCCGCCGGAAACTCGGTCATCTTAAGTACTTGGAGCACTTGGTAAGCTTGGGTGTTCACTTGATCGGCCTTGTCTTGCCACTCTAAATATTGATGGATCCAGTGTGCCGCCTCGAAAGGTTGGTCACGCATGATGTAGTACTGGGCAATTTGAAGCCCGCCGGCTGCCGGTTCTTCTGCCTCATGAATCTGCGTCGTGACGAGTTCTTCGAGTTTTTCAAGCGTTTCCGGCTCTTCCGGACGCTCCATCAAACATTGAAAAATTTCCATGAAAATAAACTGATCGCCTTTGACGGCTGCGTACCAATCCCATAGGATCGGCTCGACCCGTTGCCGCTCCCCGGCCGCGTCCGCTTCTTGAATCATCTTCTGCAGCCGCGACCAGTTCCCTGGAAACGGGTACTCCCGCTCTTTTTCCATCTTCACACACCCTTTCTTCCATCCATCTCCATCTTCCTTAGGAATTGCTGCGTTGTCAATCAATACCCCGGAAAACGAAAAAAGAGACAACCTCCGTGGAGGCTATCTCTATTTTAAATGGAAGTGTCCCAAGAGGGATTCGAACCCCCGACCGACGCCTTAGCTTACCACCATGGCTTTCGCCACCAACGCATGTTGTTTGTAGTCTGGACTATATCTTCACCATTTCAGGTGCGACACGTGTAGTCTCTACGGAACCTCACGAACAAATTGTTCCTTCAATGGTTCTACCTCTAAAGGCTGACCCTTTAGTCCTTTGAACCACCTTGACCTCGAAAGGATACAAGTTTCCTCGGTATTACCATCAGCATGATCTGTTAAGGCTTCACCGATATAGTGTCGTCCACTCTATAGGTTTCTGTTTCCCTATAAAGGCTCCTATTTGTCTTGAAGGGCGTTGCTCTATCCAGCTGAGCTATTGGGACATTGACAAGAAAACTATAATAGAAAAATGCTTTGCTGTCAATTGGTTCTTTCTGTTTTGTTCAAAGTTGTCCTGACAAGTCCAAATCTTCGACGGGCGTCCCGTCCTCAGACCGGTAAAACCGGACCGCTGCCTGACCGGCGTCAAGGTCGATCAACGCGTACGTCTTGTCCGAGCGTCCGCGCGGCATCCGGATCGAGCCCGGGTTCACGTAGAGCACCCCGTCTTCGATGACGGCCCCGGCCACGTGCGAGTGACCGTACAAGACGACGTTCGCCCCGATTTCCTCGGCCCGATAACGCAACCGGTTCAAATCGAACTTCACGTCATGGTGATGGCCGTGGACGATTAAAACCGTGCCTTCAGGTGTCGCTTCGATCCGTTCGAGCGGCAAGTCGCCCCCAAAATCGCAGTTGCCGCGGACGGTCCGATACGGCAGCAAGTGCTCGTCGACGAGCGCGAGCTGGGAGTCGCCGCAATGGAACGCGTCCTCAATCTCAGTTTCATGCCGAGTAAAGATAGTCGATAGTTCGTCTGTCAATCCGTGACTGTCACTGACTACGAGAAAACGCATACACCTCAACCTTTCATAAATGGAATGATTTCTGCCTCTAGTTTTCTTAACGCCTGACCGCGGTGACTGACCGCCGCCTTTTCGTCACGCTCGAGCTCTGCTGCCGTCTTATGGAGCGATGGGACGATAAAGAGCGGGTCGTACCCGAATCCATTTTCCCCGTGGGGCGCATAGCCGATCGTACCTTCGATCGTCCCGCGCACGGTCAACATCTCGCCTGTCGGTTTGGCGAGGCAGAGCGCGCAGACAAAGCGGGCCGAGCGATCGTTCGCCCCGTTCAACTTCTCGAGCAGGAGCGCGTTGTTCGCCGCGTCCGACTTCTCAGGACCGGCGAAGCGGGCCGAGTGGACGCCTGGGGCACCGTCGAGCGCATCGACTTCAAGCCCCGAGTCGTCGGCGAGGACGGCGTGTCCGAAGTAACGGGCCGCCTCGGTCGCTTTCAGTTCGGCGTTCGCTTCGAACGTCGTGCCCGTCTCATCCGTTTCCGGTGCATCCGGATAGTCCAAGAGCGATTCGACTTCAAATCCGAGCGGCGTGAGCATCCCTTCGATTTCAACCACTTTCCCTTTGTTGCGTGTCGCGACAATCAGTTTCATATCGTTTCCTCCATTTGTTCCCCGACATACCACCATGAGGCACCGAGCGCGTCTTCTGCTGCTTTGAACAGCGTCTCGATCCCGCCTTGGGCCATCTGGAGCATCTCATTCATTTCTTGTAGCGTGAACGTCGCTTCTTCACCCGTGCCTTGCACTTCGACGAAGCGTCCGCTCGCCGTCATGACGACGTTCATGTCAACTTCGGCCGCCGCGTCTTCTTCATAGTTCAAGTCGAGCAACAGCTCGTTCGTCCGACCGACCGAGATGGCGGCGACGCCTTCTTTGATCGGTGTGTCGCCGAGCTTGCCTTGACGGATGAGCGCGTCGACCGCGAGCACGAGCGCACAAAAACCGCCTGTGATCGACGCTGTCCGTGTGCCACCATCCGCTTGGATGACGTCACAATCGATCCAGATCGTCCGTTCACCGAGCCGTTCCAAGTCGACGACCGAACGGAGCGAGCGCGAAATCAACCGTTGAATCTCCATCGTCCGTCCTGTCTGCTTACCGCGAACGGATTCCCGGACGGTCCGGTTGCCCGTCGCCCGTGGCAGCATCGCGTACTCGGCGTTGATCCAGCCTTGCTTCTTCCCGCGCAGGAAGTTCGGGACGCGTTCTTCGACCGTTGCCGTACAGATTACTTTCGTGTCCCCGATCGAGATCAAGACCGAGCCTTCGGCATGTTTGTTCACGTGCGGAATGATCTCAACGGTCCGCAGTTCATCATGTTGTCTTTCGTTACGCATCGACACCAGACACCTCTACTTTCTCCGCTTTCACGGGTTGGCCAAGCCATTCTGTCGCCAATCGGTTGAAGATGGCGACATCCCCGGTCGCATAAAACTGATGCGTCGGGATGGTATCCAAATCGTTCTCAAGTTCTTTAAAATCAAGGATCGCTGCCACTTCGAGCGCTGTCTCATCACCTGACGAAATCAAATGGACATCGGGTCCGACGACGTCTTGGATGACCGGCGCAAGCAACGGATAATGGGTGCACCCGAGGATGAGCGTGTCCATCTCCGAAGCTTGGAGCGGCAGGATTGTCTCGGCGACGATCGACCGGACGCGTTCGCCGCTCAGTTCGCCGGCTTCGACGAGCGGAACGAACGGCGGGCAAGCGAGCGAATAGACATCAATCTCGCCCGCGACGTGACGGAGCGCCGTCTCGTACGAATTGCTTTCGACCGTCATCTTCGTGCCGATGACACCGATATGTTTGTTGCGCGTGCCTTTGACGGCGGCCCGGGCGCCCGGGTCGATGACACCGATGACCGGGATGTTGAGGCGCTTGCGCGCTTCTTTCAAGACGACGGCCGTCGCCGTGTTGCAGGCGATGACGATCATCTTAACGTCTTTTTCTAATAGGAATTCAATCAATTCCCACGTATATGCTTCAATCTCATCGTGCGGGCGCGGCCCATACGGACAGCGCTCCGTGTCGCCGATATAGATGATTTCTTCTTTCGGCAGCTGGCGGATCAGTTCTTTGACTACGGTCAAGCCGCCAACACCTGAATCGAGTACTCCAATCGCTCGTTTCATAAATATCACTTCCATTCCCATCTATCTTACCAAAAAAGCCGTATCCAAAAAAGAAACGGTGTCATGACAAACAAAAAAGACGAGGTAGCCGATTGGCCGCCTCGTCCGTTGCTCGAATTACTGAGCAAGACCTTCGCTAGTGAGCATGTCAGAGAGCGTGTTAACCGCTTCTTCTGCATCGTCACCTGCTGCAGTGATCTTGATTGTTGAATCTTTAGCGATTCCGAGTGAAAGTACACCCATGATCGACTTCAAGTTAACTGTCTTACCGTTGTACTCAAGGTTGATATCTGATTGGAACTTAGAAGCTGTGTTGACCAACTGAGTAGCTGGACGAGCGTGGATTCCTGAATCAGCAACGACTGTGAATGTTTTTTCCATGACGTGATAGTCTCCCTTCAAATCTGAATTCTGCAGGCGAACCGGCAGAAATTTTTGTTTGTGAACTCATTATCAAATGATAGCGGATTCGCAAAAATTCTGCAAGCGATTTTTATATTCTGGAGTCCATTCGGCCGGGCGACCGGCTTTTGACAAATGCACGAGGCTCGTACGGCCCGCGAACATGAGTTGATCTCCATCATATGCGCCGTAATGAATATCACATGAAGTGTTTCCGACCGTCAAGACATTGGCATACACCTTCAACTGTTGCCGCGGCATCACTTGTCGGACGTAATCGCACTGGGCGTCCGCCACGACGACGAAACCGTCTTTCAAGGAAAATCCTGTCGTTTCGAGCAGCTCGATCCGCGCATCCTCAAAATAGATGAACGGGATCGTGTTATTCATATGGCCGTACGGGTCGCACTCCGAAAAGCGGACTTTGACGTCGAGCTCGATTCCTGACCTGACACGCGTTTCCCAACCGGGTTCCCGAAAATACTTTGACATCGACAAACGTTACGCCTCGACCGCAGAACCGGTGCGACCTTTGTCGCTGCCGAAGAACTGTTTGAACGAGTGAAGCGTCGTCTGACGGTTCATCGCGGCGATTGACGTCGTGAGTGGAATGCCTTTCGGACAAACCTCGACACAGTTTTGCGCGTTTCCGCACTGCATGATGCCCCCGTCTTCCATGAGCGCTTCGAGACGTTCTTCCGCGTGGAAAGCGCCGGTCGGATGCGAGTTGAAGAGACGGACTTGTGAGAGTGCGGCCGGGCCGATGAAGTTCGACTTGTCGTTGACGTTCGGGCAAGCCTCGAGGCAGACACCGCACGTCATACATTTCGATAGTTCATACGCCCATTGACGTTTGTTCTCTGGCATCCGTGGTCCTGGACCGAGGTCGTACGTGCCATCGATCGGTACCCACGCCTTCACTTTTTTCAAAGCGTCGAACATGCGCTGACGGTCGACTTGAAGATCACGGATGACCGGGAACGTCTTCATCGGAGCAAGGCGGATCGGCTGCTCGAGTTTATCGACGAGCGCCGTACACGACTGGCGCGGCTTGCCGTTGATGATCATCGAACAAGCGCCGCACACTTCCTCAAGACAGTTCATGTCCCAGGTGATCGGTGTCGTCTTGTTGCCTTCGGCGTTGACCGGGTTGCGGCGGATCTCCATGAGCGCCGAGATGACGTTCATGTTCGGACGATATGGGACCGAGAACTCTTCCGAGTAGGTCGCTTGATCCGGACCGTCCTGGCGTTCGATGATAAAACGAATATCTTTATGCTCAGACTGCATCGGCGTCGTCATTTCGTCTTCGCCCCTTTCTTCGAGTAATCCCGTTTACGTGGCGGGATTAACGAAACGTCGATCTCTTCAAACGAGATATCGACTTCCCCTTCGTTGTAACGTGCCATCGTCGTCTTCATGAACAACTCGTCATTCCGTTCCGGGAAGTCCGGTTTGTAATGAGCGCCACGGCTCTCGTCGCGTTTAAGGGCGCCGAGCGTGATGACGCGCGCGAGGTCGAGCATGTGGTCGAGTTGACGGATGAACGAGGCACCTTGGTTGCTCCAGCGCGCCGTATCGGTCGCTGAGATGTTGTTGAAGCGTTCACGTAGCTCGCGTAGCTTCAAGTCTGTCGCTTCGAGCTTATCGTTGTAACGAACGACCGTGACGTTGTCGGTCATGAGTTCGCCGAGTTCCCGGTGAATCTGGTAGGCGTTCTCCGTACCTTCCATCGCGAGAATGTCATTGAACCGCTCGATCTCTTCACGTTCGTTGAAGTTGAAGAGCGCTTCTGGCACGCTCTCGGTCGCTTGGTCGAGACCGCGCATATAGTTGACCGCCGCAGGACCGGCCTCCATCCCGCCGTAAACGGCAGACAAGAGTGAGTTCGCGCCGAGACGGTTCGCCCCGTGCATCGAATAGTCACACTCGCCGGCTGCGAACAGCCCTGGGATGTTCGTCATTTGATCGTAGTCGACCCATAGTCCGCCCATCGAGTAGTGAACGGCCGGGAAGATCTTCATCGGTACTTTACGCGGATCGTCGCCGACGAACTTCTCATAAATTTCAAGAATACCGCCGAGCTTGATGTCGAGTTCTTTCGAATCTTTATGCGACAAATCGAGATAGACCATGTTCTCGCCGTTGACGCCGAGCTTTTGGTTGACGCAGACTTCGAAAATCTCACGTGTCGCGATATCACGCGGTACGAGGTTTCCGTAGTCCGGATACTTCTCTTCAAGGAAGTACCAAGGTTTTCCGTCTTTGTATGTCCAAACACGTCCACCTTCTCCACGCGCCGACTCACTCATGAGCCGAAGCTTGTCGTCCCCTGGGATCGCCGTCGGGTGGATTTGGATGAACTCCCCGTTGGCGTAGACGGCACCTTGGCGGTAAACCGCACCGGCCGCTTGCCCTGTGTTGATGACCGAGTTCGTCGATTTGCCGAAGATGACACCTGGGCCGCCTGTCGCGAGGATGACCGCATCCGATGGAAACGCTTTAATTTCCATCGAGCGTAAATCCTGACAGACCGCACCGCGGCAAATACCCGTTTCGTCGACGATGGCACGGAGAAACTCCCAGCCCTCATACTTCTCGACGAGACCTTGCGCCTCGAAGCGACGGACTTGTTCGTCTAGCGCGTACAAGAGCTGTTGCCCTGTCGTCGCGCCGGCGTAAGCCGTCCGATGATAGAGCGTGCCCCCGAAGCGGCGGAAGTCGAGCAGACCTTCCGGAGTCCGGTTGAACATGACGCCCATCCGGTCGAACATGTGGATGATCTTCGGTGCCGCTTCCGCCATCTTTTGGACTGGCTGTTGGTTGGCAAGGAAGTCCCCGCCGTAAACCGTGTCATCGAAGTGTTGCCAAGTAGAGTCCCCTTCCCCTTTCGTGTTGACGGCTCCGTTGATGCCGCCCTGAGCACAAACTGAATGTGAACGCTTGACCGGTACAAGCGAGAATAGTTTAACCGGAACACCCATCTCTGCCGACTTGATTGTCGCCATGAGTCCAGCTAGACCGCCACCGATGACGATCAAACTTTGATTTGCCATATACATTTCCCCCTATTACAAGATGCCCGCGAACGTCAAGATTGAACGGATGCCGACAAAAGATAGTGCCAAGAACACGGCTCCAGAGACGTAGCTCATGAAGTGTTGTGAACGCGGCGACTGTGTGATTCCCCACGTGATGGCAAACGACCAGAGACCGTTCGCGAAGTGGAACGTAGCCGAGAGGATCCCGACTATGTAGAAGATGAGCATGAGCGGATTGTCGACGATGTTTTGCATCATCTCCGCATTGACCTCGACGCCACGCAACTTCGCCAAGCGCGTTTCCCAAACGTGCCACGCGATGAAGATGACGAGGAATACGCCCGTGAAGCGTTGGATCATGTACATCCAGTTCCGCGCGTACGAGTATCGGTTCGTGTTGACCGAACCGAGGAAGGCGTAATACACGCCGTACACACCATGGAAAATCATCGGCAAAGCAATGATTGTCACTTCAAGGAAGTACAAGTACGGTAAGCTCTCCATGAATTTTGCTGCCTTGTTGAACGATTCCACCCCATCGACGATATAGTAGTTGACCGACAAATGGACGATCAAAAACAGACCGATTGGAATGACCCCAAGTAGCGAATGGACTTTACGACTGAAATAGTCACGACGCGCTGCCATTCTAGTTCCCCCTTTTCACGAGCCCTTGGCTCGTTTTGTAAATAAAAGCGTTTTCAAATGTAAATATAGCTTTCTGTCTCCTATTCTACTCTTGTGAAATTTGTATGACAAGATAACCTAGCCGATTTGTCCCACATTCTTTTAGAAAATACCCGGTGACCAAATCCAAATTGGTCGTTATAATGGTATAGAGAGATTGGAGTGATGGAATAAAATGGAAACGATGAGCCAACCCACTTTCGCGATCGAACTGCTTCGCGACTATGTGTTGACAGATTTGCTTGGGGACGATTACGCCCAAGTCATCTATTGGTCCGGGAAACGGGTCGCCCGCAAATTCCCGACGATGCCGAATGAAGAACTGACTGCGTTCTTTTCGGAAGCCGGTTGGGGGCAGTTGACGCTCGTGAAAGAAAAAGAGAGCAAGTTCGTGTTCGAACTCACTCCGCCGCCTGCGACCCAAGCGAAAGCGAACGGATATTACCAACTCGAGGCTGGGTTTTTGGCCGAACAGATTGCCGGTCGTTTCCAATGCGTCGCTGAAGGCTATGCCGACCCGGGGCGTCAGGCCGTCCACATCACCGTCCAATTAGACCAAAAAGATACGTACGAATGACGAAGAGCCGATGCGACGACCGCATCGGCTCTTTCTCATTCATCTGTCTTCTCATGCACATGCTCGAGCACGATCTCGGCGAGCTTCTCAGGTAGCCCCGCTTCTTTCAACTGTTCGAGCGAGGCGAGGCGGATCTGTTTCATCGACCCGAAATGACGGATCAGTTGCTGACGCCGCTTCGGTCCGACACCCGGGATATCGTCGAGCACCGACTGCGTCATCTTCTTCGTCCGCAAGCTGCGGTGGAACGTGATGGCGAAACGGTGAACCTCGTCTTGCATCCGTTGCAACAGATAGAACGCGCTTGACCGCGAATTCAATTCGACGACACCGCCGCCTTCACCGAACAGAAGCTGGCTCGTCCGGTGGCGGTCATCCTTCTTCAGCGATCCGACCGGCAAATCGAGGCCGAACTCATTCTGCAACACGTCAAGGGCGGCGTTCAACTGGCCGAGTCCCCCATCGATCAATAGAAGATCCGGCAGACGTTTCTCCTCGGTCAACAATCGCCGGAAACGGCGACGGACGACTTCGCGCATCGTCTCGTAATCGTCTGGTCCTTGGACGGTCCGGATCTTGTACTTCCGATATTCTTTCTTGAGCGGCTTGCCGTCCTCAAAGACGACGAGCGCCGAGACGGCGTCAGCCCCTTGGATGTTGGCGTTATCGATGATGTCGACGCGCGACAAGTTCGGGATACCGATTGCCTCACCGAGTTCACGCATCGCGAGCAATGTCCGCTCTTCATCACGCGCGAGCAGTTCGAACTTCTCGTTCAAGGCGATGCCCGCGTTTTTCGTCGCGAGCTCGAGCAACTGTCGTTTCGCCCCGCGTTTCGGTTGCATCACTTTCGTCCCGAGCGCATCAACCAATAGATCGATACGGACGATCTCTGGGACGAGCACTTCTTTCGGCAACACGTTCTGCTCATAGAACTGGACGATGAAGCTCTCGAGTTCTTCTGACGGTTCCCCGTGGAGCGGGAACAACGAGACGTCGCGTTCGATCATCTTGCCGCCGCGCATATAGAACACTTGGACGCACATCCAGCCCCGGTCGAGCGTATAGCCGAAGACGTCGCGCGCCGTCGGGTCGGCCGTGATCATGTTCTGTTTGTTCATGATCGATTCGACGGCCCGGATCTGATCGCGGAGCTCGGCCGCCCGCTCGAACTGCATATCCTCGGCCGCCTGGTGCATATCGACTTGGAGCTTGGCGAGCGTCTCGCTCGTCTCCCCGTTCAAGAAACGGCGGATCTCTTGGACGATCGACTTCTGCTCGTCGGTGTCGACAGCGAGTTCACAAGGACCGAGACATTGGCCGATGTGGTAGTACAGACAGAGCTTCCGTGGCATCGGCTGACATTTCCGGAGCGGATACAGCTTGTCGAGCAACCGTTTCGTCTCGTTGGCGGCGTAGGCGTTCGGGTATGGCCCGAAGTAATGGCCGCCGTCCCGTTTCAACTTACGTGTCGTGAGCAGCCGCGGGTACGGCTCGTTCGTGACTTTAATATACGGATACGATTTGTCGTCTTTCAACCGGATGTTGTATTTCGGGTCGTGTTTTTTAATGAGCGTCATCTCGAGCAAGAGTGCCTCGAGCTCGCTCGCCGTGACGATATATTCGAAGTCGCGGATCTCGGCGACGAGACGCATCGTTTTAATATCGTGTGCCCCAGTAAAATAAGAGCGGACGCGATTCTTTAAGTTTTTCGCTTTCCCGACGTAGACGATCTCGCCATACTCGTTCTTATGCAAGTAACAGCCCGGTTCGTCCGGGAGCAGCGCCAATTTATGTTTAATGTGGTCAGTTTGACTCAAATTTTATCACCTCAGTTTAGCTTCCTCCAAGACGGGAAAAAATTGGTGTAGTCTCAGAGGGAGGGTTTTTGATGAAACGATATGACGTAATCATCATCGGCAGCGGTTCGGCAGCGAGTCAAGCCGCGAGCGTTTTACGCGACGCCGGTAAACGGATTGCCATCGTCGAGAATTGGACGTTCGGCGGGACGTGCCCGCAACGCGGGTGCGATCCGAAAAAGATGCTCGCGGAAGGGGCGGAACTCATCGCCAAAGTCGAACGCATGAAACCGCTCGGCGTCAAAGGAGACATCACGCTCGACTGGCACGCCTTCAAGCGACGTGTCGATGAATACCGCTTCGCCATCCCGACGACGAAGATGCACAAGTGGAAAGAAGATGACATCGACTTATACGAGGGCGAGCCCCACTTTATCGATGAAGACTCGATCGTCATCGAAGGCCATGAGATCTCGGCACATCAGTTTTTGATCGCGACCGGCCAACTCCCGCGACCGCTCAACATCCCGGGCGGTGAAGACGCCATCACGAGCGACGACGTGTTCGACCTCGAGGACGTGCCCGAGCGGATCACCATCGTCGGTGCCGGATATATCGCGTTCGAGTTCGCGCACATTCTCCGCCGGTTCGGCTGCGCTGTCACGCTCCTCATCCGGTCGCGGGCGCTTAAACAATTCGACCGAAAAATTGTGAAGCGGCTCATCGATGAGACGGTCCACATCGGTATCGACGTCCGGTTTGGGCTCGAGCCCGTCAAGCTCGACGGGAACATCTTGACGTTATCAGATGACTCTACCCTAGAAGGGCTCGTCCTTAACGCCACGGGTCGTATCCCGAGCATCGAGCGGCTACGGTTGGATGCGGCCGGCATCGAGGCGGACAAGGACGGGATAACCGTCAACGACTATTTACAGACGACGAACGCGAACGTCTATGCGGCCGGCGACGTCGCCAAAAGTCCGAACCCGGCGCTCACCCCGTTTGCCGGGCAAGAAGGACGGATCGCCGCCCTTAACCTGTTGCGGAACAACACACGTCCATTGCCGGAGCGTCCGGCCCCGACGGTCGTGTTCACGACGCCGCCAATCGCCAAAGTCGGTCTGACGGTCGACGAGGCGAAATCGCTCGGGATCGACTATGAATGCAGGGATAATGACATATCCCACTTTCTTACGTATGAACGGGTCAATGACGCGACCGCCTTCTCGCGCGTCTTACTCAGCAAAGACGGCCGCGTCATCGGCGCTCACTTGATCGGGCAACACGCGCCCGAGCTCATCAACTTGTTCTCGTTTATTATACAAAACAATATCAGCCATCAACACGTTAAGCACTTAGAGTTCGCCTATCCGACGTCCGCCTCTGATTTGACACACTTGATGTAAAAAAAGGCTCTTCCATGTCGTATGGAAGAGCCTTTCGTCATTCGATCCCTTTATCCTTATCTTCTTTGAGCGCGTCCTGTAACGACTTCTCCCAGAGCGGGACGCCTTTAGCGTGAGCCGCCCGAGCGAGCAAGTGTCCGCCGACCGGTGCGGTCAACAAGACGAAGAACAAGCCGAGCAAGAGACGCGCGTCGAAGACGCGTTGGTCGACCCAGACGTGGAGCACGGCTGCGAACAAGACGAACATGACGCCGAGCGTCGCCGATTTCGATGCCGCGTGCGTCCGTGAATAAATGTCAGGTAGGCGGATGAGACCAATCGCCGCTACGACCGTGAAGAACACCCCGATGATCGTGAAGACACCGGTCAATATATCAAAGATCGTTGTCGCGGTCATGATGGATGATCTCTCCTCTCTCTAAGAATTTCGAGAACGCCACCGTACCGATGAAGGCGAGGATACTGAGCAAAAGGATGACCTCGAAGAACATCGTCGTATCGAGCAAGATCGACAATAGCGCGACGACCGAGATCAACGCGATCCCAATCGAATCGAGCGCGATGACGCGGTCAGCCGTCGTCGGTCCTTTAACGACCCGATACAACATAAAGAACATGGCGAGCAATAAGATGGCGAGCGAGATGTAGATTAAAATGTCCAACCAGTGCATCATTCTGTCGCCTCCTTAATACTCGATTCAAAGTTTTCATAAATGTCACGCTTGAGCGCCTCTTTATCCGGCATATTGAGCGCATGGATGTAGAGGATCTTGTTGTCTTGCGAGACTTGAACGACGAGCGTCCCTGGTGTGAGCGAGATCAACATAGATAACAGGCTGATTTTCCAACCTGATTTAAGCGTCGTTTCGTAACGGAAAATACCCGGTTGAATCTTCAATTTCGGGCTCAAGACGAGACGTAACACCTCGAAGTTCGCCATGACGAGCTCTCGCGAAAAGATGAGTAGCAATTTGAACAGCTTGATCACGCGTGTGAAGTAGAAACCTGTTCCTGATTCTTGGAAAAACCGTCGCATCATAAAGATGACGAGAAGACCGAGCAAGTACCCGACTAGGAAGCCGCTTGTCGTGAAAGATCCCGTGAGGAACATCCAGATGAACGCCAAGAAAAAATTAATTAATATTTGATAAGCCATCTTGTAGTCACTCCTTTAACACGGCATCGATGTATAGTTCCGGTTGCGTTAACGGTTCGATTGCCTGAGTGATATATGGATGCATCAACTCGGCTCCAAAACCATACGCAACCGCCACGGTGAGCAACAAGCACACCGGGACGAGCAAGCGTTTCGTATACGGGACGAGCGGGCCGTCATAGACACGGCGCTCTTCTCCCCAAAATCCGTACAAGAAAATCTTGATGACCGAGAACAAGACGAACAGGCTCGAAATCAAGACGAGGATCGGACCGAACAAGTCCCCTTCGCCTACGCCTCCTTGCACGATCAACAGTTTCCCGAAGAACCCACTCAGCGGTGGAATGCCGGCGAGTGACAACGCGGCGATGAAGAACGTCCACCCGAACAGCGGGAAGCGTGTGATCAATCCACCCATGTCACGCAACTGTCCGGACCGGGTGATGCCGATCATCATGCCGACAAGCATGAACAAGACTGCTTTAATCATCATGTCGTGGATCAAGTAGTAGAGCGCGCCTTCAAGCGATGTCTGCGTGTTGATCGCGATTCCGTAAAGGATGACCCCGACGGCAATCATGATGTTGTAGATGATGATCAGTTTGACATCGTTATAAGCGATTGCCCCGACCATCCCAATGATGATCGTCAATACTGCGAGCACAATCAAGAACGTCTGTAAGAACGTACCGTTCACATCAAACAGCAGCGTATACGTCCGCAAAATCGAATAGACACCGACTTTTGTCAAAAGTGCCCCGAACAACGCGAGAATCGGCGTCGGTGCGACGACGTATGAACCCGGTAGCCAGTAGTGAAGCGGCACGAGCGCACCCTTCAACCCGAAGACGATGATGAACATGACGCCGATGACGGAGATGACGTTCGGATTGTCGACGAGCGGAATCTTCTGTGCAAGATCTGCTAGACTGAGCGTCCCAACGGCACCGTATAGAAGCGCGACCGCCATGACGAACAGCGCTGACGCGATGACGTTCACGAGCAAGTATTTGATTGACTCGCGCAACTGGACGCCTTTACCGCCGAGGACGATCAAGACGTATGACGAGATCAAGAACACTTCGAAGAAAACGAACAAGTTAAAAATATCCCCCGTCGTGAAAGCACCATTGACACCGACGAGCAAGAATAACATCGCGATGTACAAATAATTCTCTTCGTAAGCGGTTGAAAAGTAATGGATCGCGAACCAGACGATAAAGAACGTCAAGATTGTCGACGTCGTGACGAGAAGCGCCGACAACATGTCCGAGACGAGCGTGATTGAGAACGGCGCCGGCCAATTCCCGAGGTTGAGGGTCAAAATTCCTTCGTTTGAGACAGTGTGCACTAATAAGAGTGACACGAGCATCGTGACGAAAATAGATCCAAGTGCCATGAAGCGTTGCAAGCGAACGTTTTTAGGCAAGAACATCATAATGATCGCCGCAAGCGCCGGGATGACAATCGGAAAGACAGGTAAGTTAATCATTCGATTCCGTTCCTTTCATTTCCTCCATATTATCCGTGTTGAGCTCTTGGTAGGTACGATAAGCGAGCACCAAGAAGAACGCCGTCACCCCGAAACTAATGACGATTGCCGTCAAGACGAGCGCTTGTGGTAACGGATCGGTGTAGTCAGTCACACCGTCAATGAGGACAGGGGCAGCCCCCGTTTTCAGTCCTGCCATCGTTAAGACGAGCAAATGGGCGGCATGACTGAACAGTGCCGTGCCGATGATGATGCGTAACAAACTCTTTGAGAGAATCATATAGACTGCACACATCGTCAAGGCACCGATGATGATGCTAACGAAGATTTCCATTATTCACTCTCTCCAATCGTTTGAATGATCGTCATCGTCACACCGATGACGACGAGGTAGACGCCGAGGTCGAACGCAATCGCTGTATGCAGCGTCTCCTCACCGAGTAACGGCAAGTCGAACTTGTCATAGGCGTGCGTCAAAAACGGACGGTCCCATAATACCGAGTGCAGCGCCGTCAATATGGCGATAAACAATCCGAAAGCCGTCATTTTCCGATAATCAAATGGCAAGACGGTCGCAAGCG
Organism: Exiguobacterium aurantiacum; assembly: GCF_001766415.1. Taxonomy (GTDB): domain Bacteria; phylum Bacillota; class Bacilli; order Exiguobacteriales; family Exiguobacteriaceae; genus Exiguobacterium; species Exiguobacterium aurantiacum_A. The sequence goes on from NZ_MKXO01000001.1 coordinate 974,588, forward strand.
TCTTCGAATCGAACGCTAACAGTAACAGCACTAAAGCAGCTGCCGTCATCAACCCGCCCACAAACCCGCCACCCGGCGAATAATGCCCGGAGAAGAACAAGTTAATCGAGAAGATGATGATGATGAAGAAGATGATCACTGCGGCCGTTTGTAAAATGACATCATTGACGCGTTTACTTTTCCGCTTCGTGTTCATGTTCACCATCTCCTTTCGTGCGTTGAGTCGTTCTAAATTTAATCATCGTGTAAATCCCGAAACCAGCGACCGCAAGGACGACGATCTCGAACAACGTATCAAAACCACGGAAGTCGACGAGGACGACGTTGACCATGTTTTTTCCGGCAGCCAAGTCGTAGACGTTCTCTTTATAGTACTCCGAGATCGAGCTGAGCGATTTGTTTGAAAGTGTCATGAAGCTGAGCATCATGACCGTGACCCCAACTAGTATTGAAACGAGCGCGTTCCCGACTTTGAAGCGCATGCGTGCCTCTTTTTTACTAATTTCCGGCATGTGATAGAACACGAGCAGGAAAAGTGCGACCGACACCGTCTCGATGACGAGTTGGGTCAAGGCGAGGTCCGGTGCTTCGAAGAAGACGAAGAAGAGCGCGACTCCGTAACCGACGACACCAAGTAGAATGATGGCCGGCAAACGCGAACGCATAAATAGTATCGCGAATGCACTCAAGACGACGACTGCACCGAGCACGTACTCGTAAGGGGTGATCACTGCCATTTCTCCGAACGAGAAGTTGTACATATCGTACCACCACATCGAGAACAAGAGCATGCCCGACATAAAGACGAAGATGTAAATCAAATATGAGCGGATAAAGCCGGTCATGTAATTGTCTTTAAAGCGATAAGCTGCTTTGTTCGACCAGACGAGCGACCCGTCGTACATGCCATTCAGCGTCAACCGGTTCGGGATACGGTTGTAGATCCCCATCCACTTGTTGATCATGAAGAACATGAGCGTCCCAAGGGCGATGATCCCGAGTGTCATGAATAGCTCTGGAGTAGGTCCGTGCCAGAAGTAAATGTCGACTTTGACCTCTTGCCCGCTCGCGACGAGCGTCGGATAGATCGACTCGACGGCAGGCTTGATGAGCGAGTTCGACAACACGTTCGGAATGAAGCCGAGGACGACAACGAGGATGGCTAAAATTGCCGGCGGGATGAGCATCCCGATTGGTGCCTCGTGCGGCTGTTTCGGCAATTCGTCGAACTTGGCTTTGCCCATGAACGTCCGCGTAAAGATGATCAAGCTATAGATGAACGTGAACACGCTCGCGATGAACGCGACGACAGGGATCAAGATCCCGATCGTGTCGAGCGCGAAGAAGTCCATCGAGAACACTTTCGTCGTCGCCTTCAAGAACATCTCTTTACTAAGGAAGCCGTTGAATGGTGGTAACCCTGCCATCGACAACGAGCCGATGACGGCGATTGTGAACGTGATCGGCATGACGGTCATGAGACCGCCGAGCTTACGGATGTCACGTGTTCCCGTCTCGTGGTCGACGATCCCGACCATCATGAACAACGACCCTTTGAACGTGGCGTGGTTGATCAAGTGGAAGATGGCCGCGATCGTCGCGACCATGAAGATGTTGTCGTCGATCCCGTCGTAATGAAGCGCCGCGGCGCCAAGGCCGAGCAGCGACATGATGAGACCGAGCTGACTGACCGTCGAGAATGCGAGTATCCCTTTCAAGTCCGTCTGTTTGACGGCGTTGAAAGCTCCCCAGAACAACGTGAACGTCCCGACCGTGACGATGATCCATAGCCAGAGCGATGATTCTTGGAACACCGGACTCATCCGGGCGACCAAGTAGAGCCCAGCCTTGACCATCGTCGCCGAGTGCAAGTACGCACTGACCGGGGTCGGTGCTTCCATCGCGTCCGGCAACCAGATGTGGAATGGGAATTGCGCTGACTTCGTGAACGCCCCAAGCAAAATCAAAATCATGGCGGCGACGAAGAACGGACTTTCGGCGATAAGCGCCTGATTTGCGACCATGTCGCGGATGCTGAACGATCCGACGATCGACTCCAAAATGACGATCCCGCCGAGCATCGACAGACCACCGAACACGGTGATCAGCATCGACTTGCGGGCCCCATAGCGAGAGCGTTCTTTCTCATACCAATACCCGATCAACAGGAACGACGAAATCGATGTGAGTTCCCAGAACATGTACATGACGACCATGTTATCCGAGAGGACGACACCGAGCATCGCACCCATGAAGAGAAGCAAGTACACATAAAAGTGACCGAGCGACTCTTTATCTTTGTTCAAGTAGTAAATCGAATACAGGACGACGAGCGCCCCAATCCCTGTAATGAGGAGGGCAAACAGTAGTCCAAGCCCGTCCACGTAAGCGGTAAAGTTGATCCCGAGCGACGGCATCCACTCGACCGTTTCGCTCACGACGTCTCCCGCACTCGTGATTCCGATGAAGCGGAAGAAGTAGACGAACAGGAGTACCGGGACGACCAGTACGAACCAGCCCGTATGGATCCGTTTCAACGCCCGAAACAAAAACGGGATGAACGGTGCCGCGAGGAGCGGCAATAAGATAGCGAAATGTAACACCGACAAGAAAATTCCTCCTTCGAACAGAGTCGTACAAACGACGTAGCGCCCCTCTATAAAGTAGGGTCATCTGACTACATCACGTTTCTAAATGAGTATAGCGCAATATTTCCGTTCTTAGCCATGATTAAAACTTCCCTGTTTCTTCACAACTTCAAACTATTCTTGAACTATTAAATATGAAAGAACACGTCGAAAAAACGTAAAAAATTCTCATCAGTTGTCGAGACTATTAACGATAAAAAAACAGCCGATCGGTCTCCCGATCGGCTGTACGTTTATTATTTTGCTGACGCGATAAACTCTTTAAGCGCTTCTTTTGGTTGGAAGCCCATTGTTTTCGAGACAGGTTGTCCGTCTTTGAACATCATGAGTGTCGGGATGCTTTGGATTTGGAAAGCGCCCGCTACTTCTGGGTTCTCGTCAACGTCGAGTTTAACGATTTGGACTTGGTCGCCCATCTCTTGATCGAGTTCTTCAAGAACCGGTGCGATCATGCGGCACGGTCCACACCATGCTGCCCAAAAATCGACGAGGACGACGCCCTCTTTCACTTCTTGTTCGAACGTTTGAGTCGTTGCGTGTTTAATAGCCATTTGGTAAATACCTCCCCAGTAAGATGAGACAGTTCAATTAAGAACTCTCTTGCATTTCATGTTCAGAGTATACCACGGAGGGTAACTTTCCCCAAACGTTATGCCCATCAGCTATTGACGAGGTGTTTTCGGAACTCTTCAGTCAAGAGCGGCACGACGTCGAACAAGTCGCCGACGATGCCGTAGTCGGCCACGCTGAAGATGCTCGCTTCCGGGTCCTTGTTGATGGCGACGATGACTTTGGCGTTGCTCATCCCGGCCAAGTGTTGGATTGCCCCGGAGATCCCGCAGGCGATATAAAGGTCCGGCGTGACGACTTTACCAGTCTGTCCGATTTGGAGTGCATAGTCGCAGTAGTCCGCGTCACACGCTCCACGTGAAGCACCGACCGCGCCGCCGAGCAGTTCAGCGAGCTCTTCGAGCGGTTTAAAACCGTCCTCGCTCTTGACGCCACGTCCTCCGGCGACGATGACTTTCGCTTCTGCGAGATCGACTTTACCGGTCGCTTTACGGACGACTTCTTTGACGATCATGGCGAGATCTTTCAATTCGACGGGCGGCGTCTCGACCGACACGCTCGCCCCCGCTTGACGCGGAAGTGCGTCGATGTTGTTCGGACGGATCGTGAAGAACATGACCGAATCTTTGAATTTCACTTTCTCGAACGCTTTACCCGAGTAGATCGGACGGACGAATTCGGCGTCTCGTCCCGAGCCTTCGATCGAGACGACGTCACTGATGAGGCCGGCGTCAAGACGGGCCGCGAGTTTCGGTGCGATATCTTTTCCGAGTGCGGTGTGACCGAGGACGATCATATCCGGTCCTTCTTGGTCGATGATTTGGCGGAGTACTTGGCCGTAACCGTCCGGCGTGTAATGTTTGAGTCGCTCGTCTTCGATGACGAGGACGCGCGCTGCGCCGTGCTCCCCGAGTTCAGTCGCGAGTGCTTTGACGTTATCCCCAATGACGACCGCCGTCACGTCGTCCGTCAGTTGCTTCGCCGCGGCGATCGCTTCAAATGATACGTTCCGTAACGCGCCTTCGCGCGCTTCTGCGAGTACTAAAGCTTTCATATGTGATATCCCCCTTAAATGACTTTGGCTTCCGTGCGAAGTAATTGAACGAGCTCGCTCACTTGTGTCGACGTGTCCCCTTCAAGAATACGTCCCGCTTTCTTCTCTTCCGGCAAGAACCGTTTGATCGTCTCGATCTTCGCGCCGATCTCGTCTTCGTCGAGGTCGATGTCTGAGAGATCGAGTTCTTCGAGCGGCTTCTTCTTCGCTTTCATGATACCTGGAAGGCTCGGATAGCGCGGTTCGTTCAAGCCTTGTTGCGCCGTCACGAGGAGCGGCAGGTTGACTTCGATCACTTCTGTGTCCCCCTCGACGTCACGCGTGACCGTCGCCGTCGTGCCGTTGATGTCGAGCTTCGTGATCGTCGTCACGTAGTTCATGTCGAGCAGCTCGGCGACGCGCGGCGCCACTTGTCCGCTACCGCCGTCGATGGCGACGTTACCGGCGAAGATGAGGTCTGGCGCTTGGTCTTTCAAATATGCGGCGAGCACTTTCGAAATCGTCACGTGATCCGCGTCCTCGACGTCATCCTCGATCGAGATGCGGACCGCTCTGTCCACACCCATCGCGAGCGCTGTCCGTAGTTCTTTGTCCGCGTCGTCCGGTCCGACCGTCACGACCGTGACTTCTCCCCCGAGATCGTCACGCTTGCGGATCGCTTCCTCGACCGCATACTCGTCATATGGGTTGATGATGAATTCGGCACCGTCTTCTTGAATCTCCCCGTTCTCAAGTTGGATCGCTTCTTCTGTATCGAACGTACGTTTTAGCAACACAAAAATATTCATCGTAGTTCCCCCTTTAAGTTGTTCGCACCATCATTCATGAATCTCCATTCATTTTTTGAGCTAGCGAGAGGGCTTACGGTTAAGCAAGCCCTTTTTTCAACATATGGTGTACTTTCGGTAACGTCGACATCAAGTCGTACTTGAAGCCGCTCGCCATCCAACTCGTGACCACTTCATCGATCGTGCCGAAAATCATTTGTCGCGCCAGCCGGTAGTCGAGGTCCTGGTCAAACTCCCCGGTCTCGATGCCGTGCTTGACGACCGCATCGATCAAGTTCAAATACGGCTTCAACACTTCACTGATCTTTTGGCGGAGCGCCAAGTTCGACTGTCTGAGCTCGATTTGCGTCACGACGGCGAGGTCGTAGTCGACCGACAGCTGCTTGAGATGCGACTCAATCAACTGGTACAGCTTGTCGCCTGCCGTCGTCTCCTGCTCGATCTGTTGCTTCGAGTAGTCGATGAACAGGCCCATCTTCGTCTGGAACAGTTCGATCAACAGATGCTCCTTATTTTTGAAGTACAAATAAATCGTTCCGTCCGCGACACCAGCTTCTTTGGCGATGGCTGTCACCTTTGCACCGTGATAACCATGGTCCGCGATCACTTTCACTGCCGCATCGATAATGCGGTCACTTTTTGATACATTCTTTTTCATAGACACCCATGCTCCTTATTGCTGCAGAAAAATGAATGATGGTTCATTCATTTATTATTCTATCATGTCAAAGAGAGGTGTCAACTGCTTTGTTTCACTTGTTTCGCCTTCTCTTCGTCGACGAGGACGCGGCGCAGGATCTTACCAACGAACGTCTTCGGCAACTCGTCACGGAATTCATACAGCTTTGGTACTTTATACGCCGCGAGCTTCTCACGGCAATGCTTGTCGAGCTCGTCTTCGGTCACATTCACCCCGTCCCGCGTGACGATGAACGCTTTGACCGTCTCACCGCGGTAAGGGTCCGGGACACCGATACAGACCGCTTCCTTGACGGCCGGATGTTCGTACAGCACTTCTTCGATCTCACGCGGGTAGACGTTGAAGCCGCCGGCGATGATCATGTCTTTCTTCCGGTCGACGATATAGAAGAACCCGTCCTCGCCCATATAGCCGAGGTCACCGGTCGCGAGCCATCCATCTTTCAAGACGGCCGCCGTCTCTTCTGGTTTTTGCCAGTAGCCTTTCATGACTTGCGGTCCATTCAGGAACACTTCGCCGATCTCACCGACTTCGGCCAATGTCTCGCCGTCTGCTTTTACAATTTTAGCAGAAGTATCGGATAACGGCACCCCAATCGAGCCGACGATGCGTTTATCCCACAAGAAGTTGGCATGCGTCACCGGTGACGTCTCGGACAACCCGTATCCTTCGACGATGCGCCCGCCCGTCACATCCTCGAACTGTTCTTGCACTTCGACCGGGAGTGGTGCCGATCCTGAGATGCATGCCTCGATCGACGACAAGTCATACTTTTTCAGTTTCGGGTCATTCAAGATGCCGACATACATCGTCGGGGCTCCTGGGAAGAAGTGTGGTTTCTTCTTGTTGATCGTCTTCAAGACGTCGGTGACGTCAAAGCGTGGCACGAGAATGAGTTCATACCCGTTCGCCACACCGAAGTTGAGGCAGCATGTCATGCCGTAGACGTGGAAGAACGGGACGACGCTCAAGACGCGCTTCTCATCACCGCGGTTATATTTATAGAAGAAGTTCGAAATTTGGTCGACGTTCGCCGTCAAGTTGAAATGTGTCAGCATGACCCCTTTCGGCAGCCCGGTCGTCCCGCCCGTGTATTGGAGCACGGCGACGTCTTGTTTCGGGTCGATCTCGATCGGCTTGACCGGTCCAAAGTTTTTGAAGTCCTTGAACGCGACCGAACCCGTCGTATCGATGACGATATTGTTCTCGCGTTTCACTTTGATCGGGTACAGCTTGTTTTTCGGGAACGGCAGGTAGTCGGCGATACTCGTCGTGATGATCGTTTGAATGTCCGTCTTTTCTTTCACCCGGAGCGACTTCGGATAGAGGAGATCGAGCGTGATGACGATCTTCGCGCCGGAATCGGTGATCAAGTTTTCAAGCTCGTGCTCGGTGTAGAGCGGGTTCGTCTGGACGACGGTCCCACCGGCATACAGGACGGCGTAGAACGAGATGACGTACTGTGGACAGTTCGGGAGCATCAGGCTGACCCGGTCCCCTTTTTGCAACCCTCTCGACTGCAACATCGTCGCCAAACGGTGGGCCGCATCATCGATTTGGGCAAACGTCAAATCCTTGCCGATGAACGAGACGGCGGTCCGGTCCGGGAAATCTTTAGCGGCGCGGCTGAGTGCCTCATAGAGTGGTTTCACCTCGTAGTCGATCGTTTCAGGCATGTCAGCTGGATAATCTTGTAACCACGGTTTTTCCATTGATTCTCCTCCTTAGAATGAATAGTCATTCAGTTAATTCCATTATAATGCTAAGAAAACGCTTTCATCTACCCTTTACCCGATAATTTTCAGAAAATATCGAAAAAAAGTGCATGGATTCAAAAATCCATACACTTTAGACGCGTCTGAAGTACGCTTCAGTTTGCTCTTCATTCCCAATTTTTTCATCCAAGCGGGCAATCAACTCTTCTTCTTTCTCGATCGTCGAGAAGTCGATCCCGAGCCACGCCTCCATCTCGGGGCGAGAGAACGCGTACGTCCGGTTCGGGAACGCGAAACGGACGATCTCCGTATTTTGTACGAGCGTGAAATACGTCGCCGCGTTACGGATGGCAAGCCGCTCCTGCTCGATGCGCTCAATCTCCGGATCATGATAACGGACGGTCAAGCCATAGGGACGTTTTTTCGTCTGCAGCTCGATCGACTTATAACAGTCGTGCATCGGCAACGTCTTGGCGATCCCGACGACGGCGTTGATATCGCCGACGTATGTGCCCTCGTATTGAAAGGCACTCGGGGGCCGCTTCGAGGGATCACTACACCCAGAAAGTACAAACAGTAATACGACGAGCACCAGACCGAACCGTTTCATGATACGTCCTCCTTAAGATTTGAGTTGCAGGTTGAAGCGGTAGAGCAGGCGTTTGGCGAGCAAGTGGGCGAGGAAGCCGCCGATCAAGAAGCCGATGACGTAAAGAATACTGTTCGTCGAATACGCGATATTCGCTAAGATAATCCCACCAAGCATGGCGAAACAAAGCACCATCATCAGGTGAACGAACCAGAGCCAGTTCGAGAACATGAAGAAGCGGCCGTTGTTCTCTTGCGGGGCCCGGTTGAATGTAAGGAGTCCGAGTCCAAACGATAGGACAATAAAAGCAAGTACGCTTAATGGAGCAACGGCTAGGAACTCTTGCCACACGCTGTTGTCTGTATATAAGTTATACGTGTCGACGTTAATTACATTCGCAAGCGGTGAAATCACGCGCAAGAACACACTTTCAATCGCACGTTCGAATACACTATATACGCGCTCTGTATTTTGAGTGAACGATATGACCGATCCTTGAATCAGCAATAAGATGCCGACAGGGAACAATAGTGCGACGACCGACCAGAGCACTTGCGAGATTGCCTCCCCGCCAAACGAACCCATCCATAACGCCAACGAGAAAACAGCAATTCCGGTCAATAGCATAAAACCGACGAGCGCTGCGACTTTCAACGAATGTCCTTCAATTAAGAACGAATATCGTGACGCATGGATCATCCAAAGCATGAGCGGTCCACCAAGGAGTGTCGAGACGACGATGCCGCTCGTCCCAATCAACCATTTCGATATGTACAACTGGTTCCGGTTGAACGGGAGGGACATCGCAAAGTCAGACATTTGGCTGTTGCGTTCACTGCCAATCAAGACAGACGCCATCAAGAAGCCGAAGATGATATAGAGAAAGATGACTCCACCATACGGGATGAGTGTCTGTAAATCGCCAATCCAGTAACTATATTGCGGGTTGAACAACTCTTCAACTGATGCGTTCGACGCATCACCATTAAACCACTCGGCATACTTGTCCGGATTCATTTGAATGTCCTGAACTTGTTCATCGAACGACTGCATTTGTGTCCACACCGGGAGCGTGTACGCGACAATCCCAAGGAAGACGAGCAAAATCCATAACAACGACACTTGTTTCCAATCTTTTTTCAACAACACGTTAAATGACACTTGCCTCACCTCCTAATTGGACCCGGAAAATGTCTTCGAGCGACATCGGGATCTCTTCGACGAGCATCGGGTCGTGGGCGTCGACGAACGTGTCGAGCTCTTGCGTCCGTTCTTTCGCCATGAACAAGACGACGCGTCCCGTCACGTTGATGATTTCGATATCTTTTCGTTCGAGCAGTTCGACCGGTACTTGGTCGTTGAAGACGACTTGCAGCTTGACGCTCGACTCACGAGCCTCTTCAAGCGACATGATCGCTTTGACCCGTCCCTTCTCGATCATGATGATGCGGTCGGCGATCCGCTCGAGCTCGTGCAGCTGGTGGCTCGAGACGATGATTGAGCAGTTGCGTGCCTCGACTTGGGCGATCATCAGTTTCAAGACGTCGGCCTTGGCGACGACATCGAGTCCATCGGTCGGTTCATCGAGCAGGTAATAGCTCGCTTTGACGGCGAAGGCGAGCGACAGCGTCACCATCGCTTTCTGCCCTTTGGACAACTGACGGATCTTTTTATTACCGATGTTGTAGCGCGTGAGCGTCTCGGTGAACGCCGCCCGGTCGAACGACGGATAGATCGAGGCGTACAAGTCCATCGCCTCGTTGACGGTGTAATGTTTGAGCGCGTCGGCTGAATCCGGAACGAAAATGACGTCCCGCTTCAATTCAGCTTTCTCAAAAATGCTCGATGGCCCGTAGCGGACGTCCCCGGTGTCCGGTCGGATGATGCCGACCATCGTCCGGAGGAGTGTCGTCTTGCCGGCCCCGTTACGACCGACGAGGGCGATGATCTCTCCTGGTCTGACCGAGAAGTCGATTGCATCGAGCACGGTTTGGCGGTCGATTCTCTTACTCAGTTGCTGTACTGTCAGCATGGTTCTCCCCTACTTTCTTATACTCTGTCTCAAATAGCGTCATCGCTTCTTTAAGCGACACGTTTGCGTAATGGCAGTCGATGGCGAGCTTTTGGATAGCTGCGACGACCGGCGCGCGTGACGCGTCTTGGTCAACCCAGTCCATCGAGACGAACGTCCCGCGCCCGCGATGCATCTCGAGCAAACCGAGCCGCTCGAGCTCTTGATACGCCTTGCTGACGGTGTTCGGATTGATGACGAGGTCCGTCGCGAGCTCACGGACCGACATGACTTTGTCGCCCGGTCGTAAGATGCCGCGGATGACGAGCGCTTTCGTCTGATTGACGATTTGTTCATATAAAGGTTCCGCACTTTTCATATCGATCTTATATAACATGGGTCACACCCTCTCTTGTAAACGTGGTATAAGTGTATTATATGTATTAGTACACGTAATAGCAATAGTTCTTAGAGGGCATTTTCAGTTTACAGGGAATTGGGAATAAATAGAATACGACTTTGGACCGAGACGGGATTCGGTCTTTTCGGGTACATTGTAGTAGAGGTGAACAGAAAATGAAGAAAAGGTTGTTAATTGGCGCAGTCGGCTTGCTCGTCGCCGGATCGATGTACGGGAGAAGCGAAGCGACGGAGCGCTATACAGACTACATCTATGACACGTACGGGGAGCGTGTCGATGTCGACGTGTCACAGGACTGGAAACTGACTGGATACAAGGCGACGTTCAAACTGGAGACGACACCGCTTCGCGGGACGTATTCCGCGCGGACGTATGGGGACGGCTCGGTCCATGACGATGTGATGCCCGCCTACTGGGTGAAAGAAGCCGAGACGACGCTACACGACCGACTCGTCACCGCGAACGTCTTGTCACGTGAAGAGACGGTCCGGGCGAACGTACCGGAAGACGCGGTGCGAATGCGCGACGTGACGACAAAGCCTGAACCGACGTCCATCTTCGAACTGAATCCAGAGACGTTTTTAGGCGCCTCCGTCATGCTGCACGAAGCATGGAACGACACCGCTGAACAGAAACAGCGCGTGCTCGACGTCATCCGTCTGCTCGAGGACGATGTGAAGTCGATCCATTTCTCGTTCGACGGGACACCGAACGAGGATGACGACTTCACCGAGCGTTATTTGAACGTGTCACGCACACCCCAATCTGGCGACCCGTCGTTCAATTCACTCCAAACGATTGACGACTTGAACCGCCACGACCGCCTGTATGGGTTTGACAAGACGACGTTCATCAGCGAATACCGATTTGATGGGACGAAAATCGAGCGAGACACTGCTGACTAATCCGGTAGTGTCTTTTCTCGAGTCGTCTTGCTTTACAGACAGCGGTCGACTTGCTAACATTTGACTTATCAATGATTGATGAGTCAAATATGAAAGGTGGGACGCAATGGAGCTACGAGAGATGAGCCGGTTGCTATACCAAATCAAACTCGCCGACCAGCGCGTCGCGACATCGTTCGAGCGTGAGACAGGTTTCAGCCTGACCCGCTACGAGATGCTCATGATCGTCAACGACAAAGGCGTCTGCTCGCAAAGCGAGATCCAACAAGAGATGAAGATCGACAATGCGGCGATCACCCGTCACTTGAAGATTCTCGAGGAGAAAGGCCATGTCCAACGTGAACGGAACGTCGCGAACAACCGCGAAGTGTTCGTCCGCTTGACGGAGACGGCGGCACGCGAGTTGCAGCACTGTGAACAAAACCATGATCAGACGAACCATTTGATCGCCAAAGTATTATCGGAGTCGGAGATGCAACAGCTATCCGCCCTATTACAAAAGCTAAATACTATTTGAACAGAGAAAGAGGAGATTAACTATGACAACTACATTTGAAAACAATACATTAACGGACGTAATGCTCGACAGAAAGTCGATCCGCGCCTATGACGAAACGGTCAAGATCCCACAACTCGAGATGCTCGAGATGATTCAAGAAGCAACGACGGCCCCGTCTTCAGTCAACATGCAACCGTGGCGCTTCGTCGTCGTCGAGAGCCCGGAAGCAAAAGAGACGTTGAAACCGTTGATCCGCTTCAATACGCTTCAAAACGATACGTCGGCCGCGATGGTGCTCATCTTCGGTGACATGGAATGCTACGAACTCGGCGAAGAGATCTACGATCAAGCCGTAGCGGAAGGCAAAATGCCACAAGATGTCCGTGACAGACAGTTGGAAATGTTTATTCCTTACTACAAAAACTTGTCGAAGCCAGAGATGAACGATATCGTCAAAATCGACTCAAGTTTGGCAGCGATGCAGTTCATGCTCGTCGCCCGTGCCCACGGTTACGACACGAACCCGATCGGCGGCTTTGAGAAAGACCAATTGGCGGAAGCGTTCGGACTCGACAAAGACCGCTACGTGCCGGTCATGATCCTCTCGGTCGGCAAAGCGGCAGAAACAGGCTACAAATCAGTCCGTCTCGACGCTGAAAAAATCACAAACTTCAAATAATCGGAGGAATTCAACATGATCTTAGTCAACGCCATTTTTGATGTGAAAGAAGCAGAGTTCGAAAACTTCTTAGCCGATATCAACAAACTCATCGACTCGTCGAAACAAGAAGCTGGCTGCCTGGGCTATGAGCTCTATCAGTCGACGACGTCAGAGAACCGGTTCGTCATGATCGAGAACTGGGCCGACCAAGCCGCTCTCGAGCAGCACAACCAAAACCCGGACTTGATCGCCTTCGCCCAAAACGTAGCCAACTACGTGACGGCGAAACCGGTGCTCCATGTGACGGAAGTCAACTAATCAGCAGACGGCCGACCTCGTGTCGGCCGTTTTTCTGTACACTCTTTAGCATAATCCCGACCATTGGCAACCCTTATCCGACTAGCAGGCATACAAAAACCGCTTCTACATGTGTAGAAGCGGCTGTTTATTATATACCGAGAATGGCGAACGATACGCCGACGACACCGATGAGCGCCATCGCGTAAACGGGTACGCGCGGCATCTCGCCGTTGTTGTCGAGTGCTTTCCCGAACATGAAGAACACGATCGGGTGCACGAGGAACGGCATCGAGAAGATGAGCGGGATGAGAAGCGATGCCTCTGTCCCGAACATGCCACCTTGGACCGCTGCGAAGAGGCCAAAGTGTGAGATGGCTGACGATTGCGCCATCGTCGTGTAGTCGAATGCGATCGTGCTGAAGCTGAGGATGACGAGACCGCCGAAGACGGCCATCATCTGCCAACCGAACGAGAACTGCATGAGCGCCTTCACTTCTTTGAAGTCCTCACCGTTCGCACCGCGCAAGTTTTTAAGCGCGAGTGCCGTCAAGACGAGACCGACCAAGACGATGATCGCCGTCGGCCAGATCCAAAGCGCCCCGTTGTCGGCACTGACTGCCAAGATCGAGAACACGAAGATGTGACCGAAGAACGGGATGTTGATCATGATCGGCGCACGTTTTGCCGCCACTTGACCGAAGTCACCGGCCGTACATGCACCTGTGAGACCACTGTGCGACAGCGAACCGGCCATACCTGGTGCGAGGTTACGGATGTGCCCCGTGCGGGCGAACCACATGAGGAGCGCGATCCCACCGAACATCCAGAACAACTGACCGAAGAAACCGTAGACGAGAATCGAGTTCATGCCTTCAATGGCGAAGGCGTCACCGATCCGCGAACCACCGACCATGAAGTTGGCCGCCAACACGACCGGGATACCGGCGAACAAGAGCGCGCGGACGGTCGGTCCGTACGTCCAGTTTTGGAAGATGGCACCGAGTGCTGATGACAAAAGCATCGCAAAGAAGATTTGTGGCAAGGCGATGACCGGTTGAACGGCCATGGCGATTGCGTACGAGATGAACAAGATGACGAGCAGTAACGCCGTCTCGATCAAGCCCTTCTTCATATAAACGTGCTTGTCGTCGATCTGTGCCTTATGGTCGATCAAGAGGAACGATGCCGCGAGACCGATCAACGCGAGGATCGGGTAGTAGAGCGTGATGCCCTCTGCCGTTCCCGGTTGGATCATCATGCGGAAGAACCCTTCGAGTCCGACGAGCAAGAAGAACGAACGAACGATGAAGATGAACTGCGTCCGTCCTGTTCCGAGGAACATCTCTTCTTTCGATGGGACGACGATGTCTTTCATATCGAGCGCTTGCTTGCTTAAAATCTTACGAAGCTCTTGCCCACCGACGAAGAATGAGACAACGAGCGCGATGATCGTCGTCCGCGACAGGAAGTCGACGAGCGGGAACTCAGGGAGACCCGGTGTCGCGATGCCCATCTCGACCATGGCGAAGCCGAGGCCGAGGCCGAAGATGACGATGACGAGGATTGGTGAGAACCGTGAACCGGCCACGACCATCCGTGATAAAATGACCATCGGGATGATGAAGGCCACAAGTAACCAGAATTGGTTGAGTAATTGCATTTGCGATAATTGCTGAACGATTTCCATGAAGTAACCCCTTATACATTTTTTTCACACTGTTTCGAAGTTTACAGGATTGAACATTCTGTGACAAGGGGGTGTGACGTATTGTAAACTTTGAAAGCGGAACCAACTGAAATGGTTCCGCTTTCGGTTAGGTATTCGGTTGGCGAAGGCCCCAGATGCCTTTATTTCCCGTGGCATAAAACAAGTCATCTTTGCCATTGAAGCTGGCTGAATCGCTCGAATGGGCGCGAATCTGTTTGTTGACGTGAGCCTTCCAATCTTTGTAGCGATCGAGCTCGAGTTGATAATACGACTTTTCGATATAGTCGTAGATTTCTTTCAATGACGCCGTCCCACCGTAGTGCTGGAGGGCGAATTGGATTTTGCGAAGTAGTGCGCGTTTCAAGTTAAAGACTCCTTTCCCAATCACTCTGAAGCTTTCCGACTGAAGTAGTGATGCAGTCGAACTTCAACGATTTGACTGACCCATTCGTAAACCAGAGGATGAGCATACGCTTCGTTTTGCTCGATATGTAATGCTTCCTCAGACACAAAAAACGGTCCTTTAGCTATTTTATCAAATGGCATCCGCAACAGTAACTTTTCGATTCTTTGCTGATGGAACGGTGATTGGAAGTCTTTTGTCTTCCCATCGATCTGTTGACGGTACGGGATTGCATTGATGAAGTCATAAAACGGCCGAGCTGCCTCGCTCGCTGAAAGTGGTCCGAGCCATCCTTCTAGCCCACGGTTCAACATGAGCGATAGCACAATCATCTTATAACTCTTCGTCATGTCGGTGTATTCAACTTCGACTAACAATGATTTCGCACCTTCAAACAGATGACTTTCTTCCTCTCCCAACTCACTAATTCGATTCAAGAAACCGAAGTAGCCCCCGTCTTTCTTCCATTGAGAGCGATAGGCGTCCATCGAGTACTCGCCTCGTTGAATCAACTCCATATAACTCGGTCGTCTTCCAAGCTCTTCTTTCACCATGAAGTAGTTCCGTTCTAACTGCTGCTGGCGGGTTGAAGATCGAGTCACCATCCGCTTCAACAAATCAACGGCATGTAAATCAAATTCGATGGTACAGCCATCGGGCAAGGTCCCGTTTGTTGGAAGCTCTTTTACAATTGGTTGTCGCTTTGTCGTCAAGAGCGCCAACTTCTTGTCGATGTTCTTGTAGTTCCCGATCAAGTCGATGATGGTGCAATGCGTCTTCCCGCTCAACAAACGGAGTCCTCGACCAATCTGTTGCGTGAAGACCGTCAACGATTCGGTCGGACGGCAAAACAACAACGTATCGATTTCAGGAATGTCTACGCCTTCATTGAACAAGTTCACCGCGAAGATGATATCAAGATGTCCTTGCTTCAATTGTTTGATGACATCCTCTCGGTCATATTCAGTCTGGCTATGTAAGGCGACGGCTTGAACGCCTTGGAGACGGAAGTAGTCAGCTAAATATTCGGCTTGAGCGACCGAAGAACAGAATCCGAGCGCACGTGTCTGGTGATGCATCTGCCAGGCTTCGAAGATTTTTTGAGCGACACTTTCCTTTAACTGTTCTGCCAATAGCTCATCCTGATCATAACGGCGGCCGTTAATCAATCGGATTTGCGAATAGTCGATTTCGTCATAAATTCCGACGTAATGAAAAGGAGTCAAGTAAGATTCTTCAATTGCTTCAGTAAAGTGCATTTGATAGGCGACATTGTCATCACAGAGAGCGTAAACGTCTCCCCCATCCAGTCGGTCCGGCGTCGCCGTCAGTCCGAGCAAGAATTTCGGCTCGAAGTAATCGAGGACACGACGATAAGACGGTGCGGCCGAGTGATGGAATTCATCGACGACAATCAAATCGAACTGATCAGGCGCGAACTGTTGCATCCGATGTTTCGAGGCTAACGTTTGAATCGAAGCGAATAACACGTCGGCTGACTGCTCATCTCTCGAGTCACCACCTAGCAATAAGCCCGTTTTCCATTCAGTCGAGACTTTCTTATAAGAAGCCTCAGCTTGAAGCAGAATTTCTTTTTGATGGGCAATGAAGAGTACCCGTTTGAACTGTCGGGCGAAGAAGGCACTTAAATATGTCTTCCCTAAACCGGTAGCGAGCACAAGCATCGCTTTCCGTCTTCCCTCTTCCATCGTTTCACGTAACGCCTTTAAGGCGGCATCTTGGACGGTGTTCGGCGTGATCGTGTCGTCCTCAATGTAGACAGGAGTCATCTCAGCTACTTTGCCCATCTCATTCATCCGCTCTTGTCTCGCTTCGTATTCTTCGCGATAAGGCTGCAGCGAGATTGGATTCATGATTTGAGCATACTCACTATAAAACAGCTCGTGGAATGCATCGACCGATTGTTCGAACACATCCTCTGAGATGCTTGCCGGAATCTCGACGTTCCATTCGACGCCACGGTTCAAGGCGCTATGCGACAAGTTCGACGAGCCGACAAAGAACGTCCCGCTATCTTGAGTACGGAACAAATAGGCTTTCGGATGGAACGATTGACCATTCGAACGATAAAGTCGCAACTCAACCCCATCGATTTCCATGAGCATCTCGAGCGCATCCGGGTTCGTCAAATAGAGGTAATCCCCAATCAAAATCCGGACTTGGGCACCGCGCATGACCGCCTTTTTAAGTGAAGACGCAATCTCTTGAACACCTGATAATTGTGCAAACGCGACGACCATATAAATTTCAGTCGCCGCGTTGATTTGATTCTGTAATGGAATTCGTAAATGACTGGTGTGCAGACGTAACTCACTCATGATCAAGGACCTCTTCCAAGAAGATACCTTTTTCGAAACCGCCCCGCTTCTCGCGCTTCTCCTCACGAATGCGATTTAATTCTTCAAAACTCGCACCGTGCATCTTCCCGAGCGTATAGACAAGTTCCAGTACGTCGGCAAGTTCTTCGAGTGATTCTTCATCGATGTTTGTTTCCTCGTACTCTTTGATTTCTTCATGAAGTTTATGAGCTGCGAATTTCATATGCTCAGCATTAGATAGTTTTTTATGTATTGCTATTTTCCCAGACTGCTCAATGATTGTAGGAATTTTATCCCTTACCAACTTGTTATGGATCATGCAATCTCCCCTTTTCAAATCCTCATCCTTTATTTTACATAAATAAAGGATATAAATCATCCTACGTTTCGCCCTATATAAATTATTTAACAAGGTTACAAAGGAATCACTCAGAATCGATGATTATGATTCTATATTTTGTTACAATGTTTGTAAAATATCATTTTTATACAGGAAAGGGATTAACAATGAACACCCAAAAAATCTGGTCTTTTTTAGTTACGAACCTAGTTCCTGAGGAAGATACAAAGTTTACTTATGAGGAATTCAACAAGTGGATGATTGATTCACCTACAGAGGCTATGGTTTACTTAGACGGCATTTTCCAATCTTTAACTTTAAAACGTATGTATATGCTTGCAAAGAACACTAAGCGCCCAGCTCTATCTGAACGATACTTTGATCGTCACGTCATCAAGTTTGGTTGGCAAAAACTAAAGGTCGAACTAAACGCATCGATGAAAGAGTTAAAATGGGCTCACCGTTACATAGAGTTAAGTGACTTATATACAAAGCGTAACCTTTTAAAAATTGAGACTCTAGAAGCTTTTGAAAAATTGATCTCTTTAGGCGAAGTATATCTCAACGAGACGGAGAATTCATCCGGACTTTATGACAGCGATGTCTTCACAAAAGAAGAAATACTGGATGACTCTGAAGAGCATAGAGTAAAGCCCATTACATTCTCAGAACCACCTACTCAAGAAATCAAAGAAACAATCCCTGAAGACACAACTGTAGAGGATAACGTGAACGATTCATTCACTACCGAAAATCTCCTGGCCCAAAAAGATACAGTCACCGAGGATATTGTTAGTTCTATAGATATTAATGGAGACGCTACAACTAGCAAATTGCTAGATAAACTTCGTATGCTGCAATCTTCTTCGAAAGAATCGGTCGTCAATGCAGATAGCTTTGGGGAGTTTCGGGAGTATATGCATATCGATCGCCCGATTCAATACTCTCTCATTGAAACATTAGAGGCGATTGACAATGAATCCACACCACAACTAATTTTGCTAAGTGGTAGTGTTGGAGATGGGAAGAGTCACTTACTGGCTTACATCAAAGAAAAACATTCTCATTTGGTCAAAGATTTCAGGATTCATAACGATTCGACCGAGTCATTTGATCCATCAAAAAACTCAATCGAAACATTAGATAGTGTACTATCTTCTTTTTATAAACAGGATTCTGAAACTAAACATTTGCTGATTGCTATCAACCTAGGAGTTCTTCATAACTTCTATAACTTTGCAGCGTCTGAAAACCGATACGAATCACTCAGAAACTTCATTGATGACTCGGACATTTTCGGAAACGGAGAACACATTGTCTATTCAAATAAGTCACTCCACTTATTAAATATAGCCGGCTTCCAAACTTATAGCTTAGGAACAAACGGTGCCGAGTCTTTGTTCTTCTCGAAGATTTTAGAAAAAGTGGTCTTAACGTCGAACGACAATCCGTTCTATGATGCTTACTGTGAAGACGTCAATAATGGCATCCAATCTATTATTCATGACAATTACGATTTTCTATCGAATTTGGCTGTCAGAGAATCGGTTGAAAATGTCGTCATCCAAACAATGGTGAAAGAAAAGTTAATTATCTCAACGCGAGCATTCTATAATTTCATTTTTGATATTCTTGCACCATCAAACTTAAGCCTTGAACCAGATAAACCGAACGCAGCTCTCCCAAACCTTATTTTTGGTCACCCGGATCGTTCAATCATATTGAATGCTTTACATCGAATTGATCCAGTTTCGTTCCGCACCGACTTTTTCGATCAATTGATTACAAAATATGTATTGGCACAGCAGCCTCAAGATATTGCTAAAAATGCTTTAGGTGACATGGCAGAAATCTATCGATTCATTCATCATGCACCGGAGAATACAGATACTATGAATGCACTCGGGTCGTTCCTCATTCGAAGTTATTCACTATTGAACCCACAAGAAACCGATCGCACTTATCTAGATTTCTTGAAATATTTAAAGGCGTACTATCTCGGTGACGGAGAGAGTATCGAATCATTATTTGAATTGATTCGAGAAGTCATTTACTTATGGCGCGGGTCTCCACGAGAAAATTATTTATATATCGACGGTGCGAATAATGATTATAGAGTCGCCTACCCGTTTCAGGCTGAGGAGATTGTAGACGAACGTCTATTCGCAAGTGCAGAAAACAAAGACTCAGATTTTTATCGTTTTAGCCCATTTATTCGAATCGGTTTTGAAGTAGGCGGAAAAGAAATTTTATTCGATCTCGACTATAAACTCTATAGTCTGTTAGTAAAAATACAAGACGGATATCGTCCAAACCGAAATGATTTGCGCGACGCGGTTCAATTTATCGATTTTTATGATGAACTCATTCGATATACTGATAAATCAAAATCGATTCTATTGGTATCGACACATGATGGATCGATGGTTGAACTGACTAAGCCGAAATTTAGCAAATCTAAGTTTGAAGTAAGGAAGGTGAAACAGTAATATGACTAACGTTCAACATTTAAATGACTATTCACTAGACTGGTCACGACTTGAATCATTCTTAGTTCAGAATAAAGGTTATCGATATGCTCGACGTAAAGATACGTATGTTTTACCTTTACCTACTCGTGAACCTGAGCGCTCAAAGTTTGAAAACGGGTTTTGGCCAATAACCGGAGGACTTGCAAGACTACTCTCCAATGAGCCTATTATTCCTGAAGAAAACAGCACGGACATGAATCAGATTATGTCTATCGGCAAGTTCGACTCACCTGAAACAAATGAATGGTTCAAACATTTTTTACAGAGTCAGCAACGCAAAGTTGAGGAAACAGATGTTTCAAGGCTTTCACAATTACCACTTTTGACGTTAAGTGAGAAAAAAGAAAGAAACGGACAGATTGATTTTATTAACTACGTATATGGGACCCTCATTGAAGGAAACGAAGATGAACTTTCACCACTCTTCTCTGATGACGACAACAATGATTTATTGACTCAAATTTTCCGTAGTACCCAGTTTTCAAAGGAAAGTTCGTTCACAAGTCCATACTCTTGTCTGTTTCCGAATATACAGGAACAGTTCAAACAAGATTTGATTCACCTATCTAAAAATCCAAAATTCTTTTTAGATAACTTAAATCACTTGTTAGTACACTATACATTTATCATGATTTCTCAAACAGTTCTTCAAACGAATCGCTTCACTAAATTTGATCATGAACAAATGATACCGCTCTTCTTTTTGATGGAGTGGGAAAAAGGGGCACGTTGGAGAACCAGTTACACGAATGGGTACAAATTGTTAAAAGAACAGGCAAAAGACTTTTATAAACATGAACATGCATTAAATATCGTTTGTCAGACACCTGCTTTTCAAACGAAAAAAAATCTATATTATCATCACCTCAATGAAATATTGGTGTCAAACGGCGAGGAAGCTTTAAATACTTATGTTCAATCACTTTATGATTGGATGAACAATTTTTATACGAAATACAAGGCAATCGAAACACCAAAATACACTTCCGCAAAAACGTTGGACGAGGCATTCAGAGACTTGGCTGAATCCGTCTCGGTTGGATTGAATAAAGAGCTAAAATCTCGATATCCGGCAGCTCTTGAGGCCTTTGTTTTGAAGTTTTATAAGAAGCATGGCGGATCATTAGGTTCATTACTCGCCATCAATCAGGAACAACTTTTGGCATTAGTAGCTTGCTCAATCAAACAAGAAAAGATTGAATTGAACAAACTTTGGCACGAACTTGAAGCAAGAGGATTATTCTTCGATCACCATTCAAAAGAAGAAATTGTCGGGTTACTGGACAAATTGAATTACCTTGAAAAGAAAAGCGATAGTGGGGATGCACAGTATGTCAAATCAATTTTATAAGTTCATCACGCAACAATTGCTCAATTTCTTCGATAACGAAATTAAGCAAAAAAGAACGGATCGTTACTACGTCTATCTTCCGTCGAAACAAGATGTCAAAGAGATGTATGACGCGTTATCAGCATTAAACGTCGCAAACATATTTACGTACAAACACCCATTCGGGAACGAGGACTACGTCACGACTTCGTTAAACTTCTCATCTGGAAAATTAGTCGTGGCAAGCTCTTTCGATACAGATATTGATTTCCTTGTCACGTTAAGAAATGAGATGAGTGAACAGATTGGTCAATGGGCGAATACTTCTCTCTTAGTCTTGACTGATAATTTAAATGACTCCATTCGTGGAGGTAGTATCGACTTAACTTCTGAAGGACGTCCATTGCATATCAGTAAAATCATTCAACATTTAGATAACCAATTGGCCAGCAGTCAATTATCAAAACCTGAACAGATGATTGTTTCAGACTATTTAAAGCGTCACAATCATCAAAAACAAATTACGAATGGCTCATTCTTAGATTTCATTGATATTTTAGGCCTTCTTCATAAAGACGCTTTAGCGATGGAAGATTATACATCGTTACAATATTTTCAAGATGGAGAGCTATCTTCACTCATCCGAGAACGAGATGAACAAAAATACGGTTCTTCTACTTGGAAAAAAGTTAATAAACAAATCGAAAATCGTTTATCAGAGAACCATGAACTGTTCGAAGATGTCGAGCGATATTTCACATTAGGTAACTCGCGCGAAAAATTAGAAGAACGATTTGATAATGGGGCCTCTAAATTAAAAGAAGATACGTGGCAACAAACGGATTATGATGTCTTGAAAAAGTGGGAGGAAAAAGCAAAATCGAATCGAGACATTCAATTTGTTTCGGAAAAAATGACAGCTAAAGTGAGCGGCTCATTAGTTTCAGGGCATTATTTTTGGAGACGGCCGCAATCTGAAACAAAATCCGGTCAGCGTACTTGGCATATTATCCTCTTTGCTCCAGAACATGCTAATGATATTCAGATTCATCTCCCATTTGACCGCTATACATCAAAACAATTTTTAGACAACAAGAGTGCGAAGAATACGACAAGTTCAGGTTATTCACTCATCACTTCAGTGGAAGTCGATTCAAATCAAGTCACTTTTTCAAAAGTCCGGTATAAACATGAAGGTCAGTCATCTACCACGTATTTATTCAATATCGCTGTAGTACCATTGACACCTGAATTTTTAACACCGTATCAAACAAGATACTTGGTTGATACAACATCTAAAAGTCAGCAAGCTATCCGCTTGATTCTAGATGGTCACAATGTGATAGAACTTGGCGATCGTACGGGGGATAGCCTTGAAGTCACCATTGACTCCCCTGAGGCGTTAGAGGTTGATCAACATGATGTAATCAATCTCCCGCTTAATGTTTTAGACGAAGGAGAGTCACGCATTCGATTCTCGATCATGTTAAATGACGTCGAAATTCCTCTTTCTATTAAAGATGATATGTTAAAAACCACGCCCTTAGACGGACTTAGCATTTGGACGAGAAAACGAAAAGACGAAACATCATTTTTGATTGATTCAGACTTTAAAACAATCCATAACGGTCAACGTACCTATTCAACGCGTTCCGTTGACAGAAACTATTTCAAAATGGAGCAGGAGTGGTTGGATAATCACGTACGGTATGGAAAACAATTATCTGATGATTCTTTTGAAAACATCCATCTAGATATTCCTACTTCTGTTGAGCAAAGTTATAACGGATTTTTAAATACGGTCAAAAACAAAGGCACAATTCCTTCATTGTTGTACTATGATGCCGAGGTACAAGCTGCGGCTTATACATTTGTGAACGAGTATTTGACTGAAATTGAGAACATCCCTTCTCAGGCACTGATGACCATTCAACAACGAAACTTATATCGTTTAGGACAAATCGAGACAATCGACGGCTTGTTATTGACGCCATTTTCTCCTCTGAACATCGCATACCAATGGCAAGTGAACGAAGCTTTAGGGTCTGAAGACATTGATTCGAACATCTTAAAGAAATTGAAAGCAAGCTACACCGTGCCATATGCATTTAATATGCATGAAATGCTTCTTAAACCGACAGATCAATCTCCTTTGCCAGAGTGGCATGAATACACATTGCGAGAACGTGTAAGTGTAGGTGAAACCAATTCTTATTTAGCAAAAGTGGTCGAAGATAAAATGAATCACTTCACTGAACATTATGATTATTTATTCTCGATTCAGAACTCCGCTCCACTCTGTGTGAATGTCATCAACGTAACAAACGACGACGAAATTTTAAAAGGAATTATTTCATGGTTCAAACAACAAATTTCTTCTAAAGGGACCCTGGATGCGGTCAAGTCATTAGAAGTATCATTGTACATTCCAGACGCTTCTGGTTTGAGTGCGTTTGATAAATTGAACGATATCGAAACGGGCGAACAATTCAAAGACGAATTCGGGATTGATTTGTCTATTCATGAATTTGAGCCAGACGAAGTATTGCATCTACTCCAGCAGTCTATCCTGTATCGCAAGTTAAATTTTGATGCCCCTGTACATTATGCCCATATCTCATTCTATAAGATGGGGAACGAATCTCGGGTCGTTAGTCAACCAATGAGTGAGTTGGCCAGCAGCATGAATTTAGACGGGCTGTTTACTACCGTTTCTTCAGTCCAAAGCAATGAAACCGGGTACCGTGTTGGCTTTGGTACTGCAGGAGCTGACGTTACTCGAAGTCTCATGACACGATTCGGCTATCATTACAATGAACTGACAGCAAACATGAAAGATGGCGGACATAGTTCATACATGAAAAATGTTTCGTTGACGATGCATATTGATGTAGCTGATAAAGGTGCGCTTGAAAAAATCTACGGTTCTTCTCATTGGGTAACCTTCATCGATCCGCCGGTCGGGCTTGATTTCTTCAAGTCGTCTTCCGACAATTTGATTATCATTCATTATAGTGATCAGTACTCGTCTACGAACGGATATGACGCAATCACTGTTACTGACAAATCGGATCAATATTTCAATGTCATCCAAGAATTCATCAGTTCTCAAGGCGTCACCTCTACTCAAAATCAAATCGAGGAAACAATTCGAGCCTTCAATACGTTTAATGGTGAATGGTTACTTCGTGCTGTTCAAGGGAGAGGGTACGACAAGCGCGAGAAGATGAGCATTGTTTCAGCGATTAAAGAAACGCTGTTACTGTTCAATGAAGACAATACAATCTGGGTGCCAATCTCTATGGAAGAAGTTGTTCGAGTAACCGGTAATGTGAAATTGAGTAAGCGAGCTGGATTATTTTCAGGTAAGACTATCGGACGGAGAGGCAACTGTAGCGATGATTTATTGATGATTGGTCTTGAAATCAATCAATCAGATTTGAAAGTGCACTTCTTCCCGGTCGAAGTTAAAATCGGATTGAACGATAACTCGGTCATCACAAAAGGTATCTCACAAATCTCAGAGCTGAAGGCTCGCTTAAACGATCATTTGCTCGACTTAATGACGTTTGATGCGAAATTCCTACGCAACTATTTTGCGAGACTCTTTATCAACAACGCACAAAAAATGCAGGGAAATGATATCTGGCCAAGCAAAGACTATCGGTTAGATGCTTCATTGATTGACCGATTGATGAACGATGATTTTGAAATTGTCGACGAGAAACGTGCGAAATTCGGAAATGGCGTTCTCGTTTCATTCAAGAAGTCTTCGGACTCTGTTCGCCATTCGAGAAACCAAGGGGTCGTTATTCTCGAATTACCTGAACAATATGGATATGAAGTGTTAACAGAATCATTAGACTCGCTTAATGCAAAACAAAAAGAAAAAGGCAGTACGTCTACTATCAAAAATGAAGCGACCTCTTCTCATACGCCTAGACTTCGAATCGCGAAAGAAATTAGTGACGAAACAGATAGAGCAAAAGTCGCTGTGAAAGTTTCAACAGATAACGGCAAAAAAACAACGGAACCTCAACCAGTGATTCCATCAATCAATCCTGTCACACCTACAGGAAATAGTTTTAATGCTATCAGATTGTTATTAGGTAGCGAATTTAATAAAAACTACTATTGGGAGTATGGACATTCGCGCTTGTCAAACAGACATCTGTTGATTGGTGGTCGATCCGGTCAAGGAAAAACGTACTTCGTCCAGTCCCTACTCTTGCAATTGGTTGAACAGAATCAATCCGCTTTGGTCATCGACTACTCAAACAGTTATACTTTAGGGCAACTCGATGAAACATTTATAAATCGTATGGGGTCAAAACTGACGGAACGCATCGTATACCACGAGTCATTCCCATTGAACCCATTCAAGAGACGGGAAAAAGAAATTAGCGGACGGAAAGAACCTGAAAAGATTACTTCCGTCGCCACAAGAGTGGCAGCCGTATTCGCATCCGTCTACAGAGGTTTAGGAGATCAACAAAAAAACGCCATTTATATGGCGACGAAAAACGGGATTGAGAAGTATGGGGAAGAAATGCGAATGGAATTGCTCATCGAAGAGTTAGAAAGTCTCGAGACTTCCTCAAAATCTACAGTCCAATCTGTAATCAGCCGCCTCACCCAAATGGTCGATATGGATCCATTTGATTATGAATCGGACAACGATTGGAGTAAGATTTTTGACAACAACAACGGAGTGACGGTCATCCAACTTGAGGGATATGACCAAGATGAAATCAAAAAATTATTAGCAGAGTTTATTCTTTGGGATTTATGGTATTATTCTTTATCTGGTTCAGAAAGCCGACCGATGCCGGTCATCTTGGATGAAGCGCAGAACCTATCTTTCCGTAAAGGTTCTCCATCTGAGAAAATCTTAAGAGAAGGTCGGAAGTTCGGTTGGTCGGCTTGGTTCGCCACACAATCGTTCAGCAACTTCGATAAAGAAGAACTTGCGATTTTGGATAATGCCGCTACAAAGATTTACTTTGCACCAGCTGACAGCGAATTAAAAGTGATTGCTAATCGTATTGGCGCAGTCTCACTTGAAGATCTAAGAGGTCTAAAGAAAGCACATTGTTTGGCGGTAGGACAATATAAAATAAATGCCGAGGAATTAAGCAACCAAGAGCATCATCATCTTAAAGTCCCGCCAATGAATTAAAAAATCACGCATCCTTTTTCGGATGCGTGATTTTTTGTCACTCCAGAACTTCCTCCAAATATAACCCCTTCTCAAATCCACCCTTCCGCTCCCGCTTCTCTGCACGAATCGCATTCATCTCTTCAAACGAAGCCCCATGCATTTTACCGAGCTCATACGCGAGTTCAAGAATATCCGCTAGCTCTTCAAGACATTCCTCATCGATATTCGTCTCTTCATACTCTTTCAGTTCTTCATATAGCTTCAGGCGTGCCTGTTCAAAGTGCTCGGCTTGATTCAACTGTTTGACGATGACTCGTTTTCCGTCCGCACGGATCAGTTCAGGTACACGGTCTCGGACCAACTTATTATGTTTCACCATAGCTGCCTCCTACTCCACAATCTCAAACGCCTTCACATACACGACATGATCAAGGAAAATGATCCATTCATCCTCGAACTGGACGAAGCCGTCCGAAGCATGCCGGAACGACTGATAGATGGCTTCAAGTGCCGCATAGCGACTATCTGCCTCGACGACTTGCGTCAACACCTCATCATTGATCATGTGGAATTCGATCTCGTACGATTTCATGTCGTCTCCTCCGTTTCACCCCATAATGTCTTGCCTACTCTCTTCTTTACCCGCTCGGCATAGTCTTGTCTCAAAATTCATCCACCTCGTCGACTTCTGTCACGACGACACCGGTGTCCCCGACTTTCCCTAAGTCGAGCACCGTCGGCTCTTCGTAGGCCAACACATGAAACTCCTGCTCGAACGTCCGAATCACGTAATGGGAAAGCTCGCCTCGGTCCGTGTTGACCCGTTCCGTCTTCATCTGTTCGGCGGCGAACGCACTGAAGCGGGATGTCTTCAGTTTCACAATCGGATGCCTGTTCGCGAGACCATCTTCTGGCATCCCGTGCTCTTCTAGCGTCCCGAGGAAGAGCGCATACTGCTCGAAACGGATCAGAATGCGGTCGCGGTCGGCATCGTCCGTTAAAATCATCGTCGTATCCGGCGCCCCAAAAAACGTCCACTCGAGCGGATAATAGGTGACGCCCTTCATCTGAAACGACTCCGTATCGAGCACGTAGTCTTCAGTCGACATTAAAAAATCCAAATCGATTGCCACACGTTTCCCCCGCTTTCACAAAAAGCGACGTTCACACACGTCGCTCGTCCTTTGATTAGATTCCTTCTTCGCGCAAAACTGCCTCGATTTCCACAAATTCAGCCTCGATGATGTCAAAATGCTCTCGCTTCATTTCTGCAAAGCTCTCGACTAGTTCTTCTTCTGTCATATTCACGCTGTCTTCAAGCGCATGCAGGAGACGGTTTCCCATCTTTGTCATCGAAGAGAAGGTGAGTCCTCCCGAAATGACACCTCCTGCGAGTGGGATCATCTTCGACACGCCTTTTGCGAACGTATCTTTCGTCATCTTGAAACCAATCATCGCTGACATCTTTTTAATGATTGGAAAATATACCGTTTTCGTCAACGCTTTCTTCGGCAGTTGTTTCAAGGCCTGTTTCGACAGTTGAGCGGACAGCGCCTTAATAGTGGCTGTCGCGCCTCCGACACCGAACATGACGCCCAAGAACAAGACCAAGTCCCCGTTTACTCGATCGACGTCAAGTTCTCCATTCTCCCAAAAGTCATCGTAGCCGTATAAGTATCCTGTTTCCTGCGCCAGGCGGAGCGAAAATCCAAAAAACTGTGCCGTATCCGCAGGAATCGTCGCAGCCAGTCCGATCCCCCCAGGCAATCCCGCCGCGAAAGACGCACTCGAACTCTTCATCGTTTGGTTAGCAATATTCCGTTTCGCGATTTTTTTAATAAGCGCGAGTGGAACGTTCGCTCCAATCGGTCCTTTCTCCATAATCTCCGCCAACTGACTTGCTGGGACATGTCTACTAAAACTTTGATCTAAAAACTCTTTGCGGTCGACTTTCACCCCTGGTAGTTTCACCGCGTTCGTCATCAACACCTCAAACACTTCTGACCCGTTCGACATCGTCTACACCTCATCTTTTCATTCACGATTAATATATGACCTTCATATATATGTCATTCCAAATTCTAGTTTTAGTATAAAGCGTTTTATGTATAAATTGTAAAAGAATTTCCTTTCACCTAGACGTTTTATATTAAAGGTATCCGAAATCAAAAAAATAGAGTGCCCTGTAGGACACTCCACTCCTTCACTCAATAAAAGACAAACCACAGCACCGCTGCCACTAAAAACAGCCCGGCCCCGATAAAGAGGATCTTTGCCAATCGTTCGTATACCATGTCTTCACCTCACCAACGCCGCGCCGACGACGAGCGAGACCCCGATCGAGAGCATGAACGCGAGCAATCCGACCGCGATGTTGCCTTTCCCGATCTCCTCGTTCACTTTGAGCGACGGCGTCAAAAATTCAAACAACCAATACGTGACGAGCAGTAAGAAGAAGCCGAAGCTCCCTCCGACCAACACGTCGACCATCCGCTCGTGATGGCTCTCGACGACACGGAAGATGTTGGCCAGGCCGACGACCTTGCCCCCGGTCGCGAGCGCGACGGCGATATTCCCTTTTTGAACCTCGCGCCAGTTACTGTACGGCGTCGTCATCTCGAAGATGGCGAGCCCGACGACGATCATCAGACCGGCAATCGAGTACAATCCGAGCGACTCGAGCATCACGCCAAACGTTACGTTCCCCATCATCATGCGTCCCTCACTTCAATTCGACGACCGTGACCCCGAGTCCACCTTCACCCATACCACCCGGGCGCTGACTCTTCACGTGACGATGTCCTTTCAAATACTCTTGCGTCGCTTGTCGCATCGCGCCCGTACCGAGCCCGTGGATGATGCGGACGTTGTCGTATCCGGACACGAGCGCCTCGTCGATATATTTGTCTAGGCGCGAGAGTCCTTCTTCGACCCGGACGCCGCGAAGATCGAGCTCCGACTTCGTCGAGCTCTGGCGCTTCAGCGAGCTGCCTTTCGACTGGAGCGCTTGTTCTTTCGAGGGTCCGACTTTTTGAAGGTCGTCCGCTTTGACGTTCACTTTCATGATCCCGACTTGGACGTTGTACTCGTTGTCGTTGATCTGGTTCACGATATACCCTTTTTGGTTGAACGTCGTCACTTTCACTTCTTCGCCTTTACTGAACGTACGTTTTTGTTGCGCTTTTTGTTTCACTTTTTGGATCTTTTTATCTTGGAGCGTCGGTTTCGCCGATTCGAGCTGTTTCTTCGCGGCGATGATTTCGTGCTCTTTGACGATGCCTTGCTCACGCAGCTTCTTCAACCGGTCGATGACTTCGTTCGCTTCCCGCTTCGCCTTCTCGACGGCCTTCTCGGCACGAGCCTCGGCCTCGCCGTACATCGTGTCGCGTTCGGTCTCGAATTCACTCATCTTCGCCTCGAACGCCGCTTGCTCTTGTTCGAAGTCGTGACGTTTCACGATCAGTTCTTGCTCGAGCTGCTCGGCGCGTTGTTTCGCCGACTCGAGCTCGTTGATCATCGATTCGACCGACTCGGCGTCGGTGCCGACGTGGCTCCGTGCCTTATCGATCACTTGTTCGGACAGACCGAGGCGTCGGCTGATCTCGAACGCGTTCGAGCGTCCCGGCACACCGATCAACAAACGATACGTCGGGCTGAGCGACTCGATATCGAACTCCATCGAGGCGTTGACGACACCTTCTCGGTTATAGGCATACGCCTTCAACTCGGAATAGTGGGTCGTCGCCGCGACGCGGGCCCCGCGCCGCTTCACTTCATCAAGAATCGCGATGGCGAGCGCGGCCCCTTCTTGCGGGTCGGTCCCGGCACCGAGCTCATCGAATAGGACGAGCGACATGAAGTCGACCTTGTCGAGCATGCTGACGATGTTCGTCATGTGCGAGCTGAACGTCGACAAGCTCTGCTCGATCGACTGCTCGTCACCGATGTCGGCGTAGACGGCGTCGAACACCGAGAGCTCTGTACCGAACTCGGCCGGGACATAGAGCCCTGACTGGACCATCAGTTGCAGTAACCCGATCGTCTTGAGCGTGACCGTCTTACCACCCGTGTTCGGTCCGGTGATGACGAGCGACGTGAAGTCTTCCCCGAGCTCGACCGTGATCGGGACGACCTCGTCTTGCGGGATGAACGGATGACGCGCCTGCTTCAGTTTGATCTCGCGGGCGTCGTTCAACTTCGGTTCCGTCGCTTTCAGTTGATGACCGTACGCGACTTTCGCGAACACGAAGTCGAGTTCGGCCAAGACGTCGAGGTTCGTCACGACGGAATCGGCTACGCCGCCGACGAGATTTGACAGTTCGGTCAAGATGCGGTCGATCTCCGAGCGTTCTTTCAAGCGGACTTCTTGGATCTCATTGTTGATCGAGACGATCGCTTGCGGCTCGATGAAGAGCGTCTGCCCTGACGCCGACTGGTCGTGGACGATCCCGCCGAACGCTTGGCGATACTCTTGCTTGACCGGGACGACGAAGCGGTCGTTCCGGATCGTGACGATCGCGTCTGAGAGCATCTTGGCGTTGTTGCGGAGGATGTTGTCGATCCGCGAGCGGACACTGCCTTCGTAACTGCGGAGTTGCGTCCGCAGACCGCGCAGTTGCGAGCTCGCCGAATCTTGGACCGTACCTTGGTCGTCGATGGCGTGACGGATCGATTGCTCGACCTCGATCAGCTTCGTCAAGCGCTCGGCATATTCGTCGAGGCGCGGGATTTGGATGTCTTCGTTGTCCTCGTGCAACTTCTCAAAAAAGTTCTTCACTTGGCGGCCGCTGTACATGACGGCGGCGACGGCGAGCAGTTCGCTCGTCGAGAGCACCGAGCCGATGGCGGCCCGTTTCACTTCGGCGCGGACGTCTGAGAGCCCGCCGAGCGGCAAACGGTCCCGGAGCCGGACGACCTCGGTCGCCTCGCGCGTGACGTTCAAGTTGGCGAGTACCCGGTCGTACGAGTAGTCAGGCTGCATGTTGAGCGCCCGGTTTTTCCCGAGCGAGCTGGCCGCATGCACGGCGAGCTGTTGACGTAACTTTTCATATTCTAATACGCGTAACGCGTGATCCATCTAGCATGTTCCTTTCTGTCGCTTCGCGTCGAAGAACGCTGTCGCTTCTTCGAACGTGAGGCAGTTAATAATGTCTGACGGTTCGAGATAGGCTTTTCTTGCGTGCAAGACGCCGAGTGCCATATCTTCCATCATATCAGGGTGGTGGGTGTCGGTGTTGACCATCAGTTTGACACCCGCCGCCTTCGCTTTCTTCAGCGTCGAGGCGGTCAAATCGAGACGGTTCGGGTTGGCGTTCAGTTCGAGCGCCGTCCCTGTCTCTTTCGCGAGGGCGATCAAGCGCTCCTCGTCGATCGGGTAGCCGTCACGACGTCCGATCAAGCGTCCGGTCGGATGGGCGATGACGTTGACGTAAGGCGAACGGCAGGCGTTCTCGAGCCGCGCCATGATCTCGTCGACACCTTGATCCATCTTCGAATGGATCGAGGCGACGACGTAGTCAAGCGTCGCTAAAAACTCAGGCTCGTAGTCGAGCGTCCCGTCTGGGCGGATGTCCATCTCGACACCGCGCAAGACGTGCATATCGTGTTTTTTCGCCGCGGCAAGGATCTCTTCCCCTTGCGCTTCTAATCGTTCCTCGGTCAACCCATTGACGAACGACATGTACTTGCCGTGGTCGGTGATGGCGATCCACTCGTAACCTCGCGCTTTCATCGCGGCGACGAGCTCATCGACCGTCAGCTTTCCGTCTGACCAGACCGTGTGCATATGCGCGTCGGCCTTGATATCGTCGAGCGTGACGAGCTTCGAGATGTCGTGCTCGAACTCAAGATTCCCTGCCCGTAGCTCCGGCGGGATGAACGGGAGGCCGTAGCGTTCGAACAGCTCCGCTTCCGTCTCCGGCTGCCACAGGCCGTCCGCGGTCTCGACCCCGTACTCGGAGATCGACTCACCCTTAGCTTTCGCGAGTTGGCGCATGCGGACGTTATGGTCTTTTGAGCCGGTGAAGTGATGGAGCGTCGCCGCGAAAGCACCGGGCTCGACCATCCGGAAGTCGACCGACACCATCTCCTCGCGCTCTAAGACGAGCGACACTTTCGTCTCACCGGCTGCGATGACTTCATTGACGAACGGGAGCGCGAGCAGTTTGTCGCGCAAAGCGACAGGCTCCTCGGTCGCGATGATGAAGTCCAAGTCTTTGCACGTCTCCTCGGCCCGGCGGAAACTGCCCCCTACCGAATGCCGGAGGACGAGCGACTCGCCTTCTAACACCGTATTGATCTCTTCTACGACCGGGCGCATCATCGCGTACGACAGGCGTTCCGGACGGGATTCCAAGTTCCGTGCTGCTGCGAGCAACTTCTCGACGCTCTTCGTGCCGAAACGCGGCAATTCTGATGCCGTGCCGTCTTCCAATACACGGATGAGCGACTCGAGGTCGACGACGCCGACCTCTCTTAGCTGGGCCAGTTTCTTGCCGCCGAGTCCTTGGATTTTGAGCAGCTTCATCAAGCCGTACGGAATCTCTTCTTGGAGCGACTCGAGCACCTCGCTCCGTCCCGTCTGGCGCCACTCGTCAAGTACGGCCGCCGTTCCTTTACCGATACCTGAGATCGTCGTCAAGTCATCAATGTCGTCGAGTTCGAGCTCGGTGTTCTCGAGCGCCGTCGCCGCTTTACGAAACGCGTTGATTTTGAACGGGTTCTCACCCTTGATCTCCATATATTGCGCGATTTTCTCTAACAGCATCATCGCCTCAACTTTATTCATCGTATTTCCCCCTTTTTCATACAGAAAAGACCGAGACACAAGCGCTTGCTTGCATTCCGGCCTGTCGTGTCACAGCATCTTATTCGAGAACCAGTCAGATAGGTATGGCGTATCCTGGATGATGAACGTCGCGAGCGACGAGTTGTCGACCGCATTTTGGACGCCCGCCATCGGGACGAACGCAATCACCCAAAGGATGAAGAACGTGATGACGTATGACTCGAAGAATCCGAGCACGGCACCGATGATGCCTTTCAATTGGCGCAAGATCGGCAAGTCCGTCAAGAAGTCGAGCATCGACAAGATGAGATGCAAGACGAGCTTCGTGATCAGGAACAAGATGACGAACCAAAAAACGTTATAGAATGTCATCTCGATGCCTGACAGTGAGTTCAAGTCGAGCACACCGCCCGGTAGCGTCCCGTCAAGTTGTGACGGATATGGGATCCAAAGCTTGAACGCTTCGGCGAGATCCCGGTAATAGGCGTTGGCGACAAAGAAACTGATGATGAGCGCGACCCAATGGCCGAGCTGGAGGATCGCTCCACGGCGGAAGCCGTTAATGATCCCGATAAACAAGAAAAACAGTATAAGTAGAGTAACCATGGATTGATTTATTCTCCCGTATTTCGTTTAATTTTGACGTGATCGCTCGCAATTTGGATGGCGGCGAGGACCGCTGCCTGACGAGCGTCTAGCTGAGGGGACTGTTCACGAATCTCGCGGATCTTACTATCGACGAGAAAGCCCACTTCCCTCACATGATCGGCTGACTCCTCGCTAACAATCGTATAGTCTTGCCCCGCAATGTGAATCGTTGTTCGTTGTACCTGCACGTGTCACCCCTCCTTTACGTCTGTTCCAAATTAATCATAACATCGTTTGTATATTAGGAAAAGGAGAAGACCCCTTCCTTTTTCCCACTAACATTTTGTGATACCCTGTTCAGAAGTTGTCAAACGTCAATCTTCACTAAAATTCGAAGATAGGCTGGCAACACGCAGGGAAATGTGCGAAAATAGCAACAATTCAAACATTTAGAAAGGATGATTTATTTGAAATTAAGGATTGGTCTTCTAGGCCGCATCATCATCGCTATCGCTTTCGGGATATTAGTCGGTAGCATCGTACCAGAAAGCCAGAACTGGATTGTACGGACGTTCGTCACGTTCAACACGGTCTTCGGACAATTCTTAGGCTTCGCCATCCCGCTCATCATTCTCGCCTTCATCATTCCAGGTATCGGGGAACTTGGAAAAGGCGCCGGGAAACTAGTCGGCTTGACGGCCGCGATTGCTTACGTATCGACGATCGTCGCCGGTACACTCGCCTACTTCGCGACGAGCAACCTGTTCCCGCAGATCTTAGCACGCAGCACGGCATCAGCTGAAAACCCAGAAGAAGCACTCTTGAAAGGTTTCATGGAGTTTGAGATTCCACCGGTATTCGGTGTCATGACGGCGCTCATTCTCGCGTTCGTCATCGGGATCGGGATCGCCGCGATCGAGAGCAAACGCTCACTCGACCTCGCCATGGACTTCCGCGATATTATCGAACTACTCATTAGTAAAGTCATCATTCCATTTTTGCCGATCCACATCGCCGGAATTTTCATGAACATGACGTACGCCGGTCAAGTCGCCGAAATTTTGTCGGTGTTCTCGCTCGTATTCGTCACGATCATCGTCCTTCACGCGACGATGCTCATGATTCAATATTCAATCGCAGGCGGGCTCAATAAAGAGAATCCGTTCAAACTGCTCAAGACGATGATGCCGGCTTATTTCACAGCCATCGGCACACAGTCGTCAGCCGCGACGATCCCGGTCACGCTTCGTCAGGCAAAATTGAACAACGTCGATGAAGGCGTCGCCAACTTCGTCGTCCCGCTCTGCGCGACGATCCACTTATCAGGCTCGACGATCACGCTCACATCGGTCGGTGTCGCCCTCATGTACTTGAACGGCATGCCGATGTCATACGCGATCGTCCTCCCGTTCATCCTCGCCCTCGGCGTGACGATGATTGCGGCGCCAGGTGTTCCTGGTGGGGCCGTCATGGCATCACTCGGATTGTTCGGGTCGATCCTCGGATTCGATGCGACGATGCAAAGCCTCGTCATCGCGCTATACTTGGCGCAAGACAGCTTCGGTACGGCGACGAACGTCACAGGTGACGGCGCCATCGCCAAAATCGTCCATTACTTCAAACGCAACACGAACTTGCTCGACGACGCGAAAGCGCGCGAAGACATCGCTTAACGAGTTACGAGCTAGACAACGGGCAGGCCTCACGGTTTGCCCGTTTTTCATACATATACAGAAAGGGTGTCGACTTTGGAAGTGAAAGTTTGGAACGACCCGTTCGCGTTTTCGGAACGCGTCATGTCGGAATTGTTGAAAAAAGAGGCCGAGAACAGCTTGATGATCGGCATCCTTGAAAATATTAAGCGAGACCTATACGACACCTACCATCAGTTGACGGTCGAGGACGATGGACAGCTCCTCGCCATCATGCAAGTCACACCGCCGCACCCGTTCAATTACGTCGTCGTCGACACGTCTCAGGCAACATCGATCCACGCGGCTGTCATCCCGGCTCTACTGCAGCTAGACATCCCGTTCACAGAAGTCGTCTCCGAAAAGACACATGCCGAGACGTTCGGTGCCATGTGGGGGAAACGGACGGATGAAGCAGCGTCGACGTTCATGTCGCAAGGGCTCTATCGATTAGACCGCGTCAACGACATCGTTCTGGCCGGCGGGTCGATGCGCCAGGCGACCAAGTCCGACCAGCCTCTTTTAGAGACGTGGTACCGTGCCTTTGAACAAGACTCGGGACTCGAACCATCACATGACGAAAGAATGGTCTCTGTCGTCACTTCAATGATTGATAACGATGACGCCTTCATCTGGGAAGTCGACGGCACACCCGTTTCGTGCGCAAAGCGCTCCCGCCCGACGTTGAATGGCATCACGGTGTCTTTCGTTTACACGGCTCCTACGAAACGCGGAAACGGATACGCTCGCAGTCTCGTCGCCGTGCTCAGTCGTCGATTGCTCGAAACGAAATCGTTCTGCACGCTCTACACCGATTTGACCAACCCGACGTCAAACAAGATTTATCAAGAAGTCGGCTACCGGCCGATCATGGAATCTTCGTGGATCCGGCTCGCTAGATGAATCATCCCGCCTCCCCTATACTAATAGATGGAGGCGATTTTTATGAGGAACTGGTGGAAGCAAATCCCGAAACGAGTCCGTTCGGTCGTGTCGACCGTCTTCGTCGGCTCGATCGTTGCCTACATGCTGATCGTCGGTGGCATGAGCGTCTTTGCCGACCCGAATCTCGACACGCTCTTGCTGAGCGTCATCGGGGCCGCCTTGCTGACGTTTATCGCTTATCGGGCAATAAAAAAGTGATCGACGCGTTCGTCGATCACTTTTTGTATACGTTTAGAAGAATGAAGCTGGGTTGACCGTGCTACCCGCGCTCGAAGACGAGTACGAGTAACCGCCACGGTGAATCTCGAAGTGCAAGTGCGAACCAGTCGAGTTACCTGTGCTACCCATGCCGCCGATGTTCTGACCTTGCGAGACACGTTGGCCAGCCGATACCGACACCGAGCTCAAGTGAGCGTAGACCGTCGTCCAAACTTGTCCGTTCAAGACGTGCGTGATGATGATGTGGTTCCCGTAGGCGCCGCCCCATCCTGCCGTCGTGACCGTACCTGTTTGCGCTGCATAGATCGGTGTGCCGACCGGTGCCGCGATATCAAGACCGTTGTGGAACGTATAACCGTTCACACCACTTGCAGGTCCAAAAGGTTGTGTGAGACGACCGCTAGCAGGACGTTGGAACATGCCGCCGCTTGCCGGTGCCGCCGCTACAGGTGTTGCCGCTGACGCGCTCGGCTTGCTTGACGAACCTTGTTGCTTTTGTTGTTTCGCTGCTGCTGCAGCTGCCGCCGCTTCCGCAGCCGCTTTACGTTTCGCTTCTTCAGCCGCACGACGTTGTGCTTCGATTTCTGCCTTGATTGAAGCTTCTTGTGCTTGGAGCGTTGATTCCATTTCTTTCAAACTCATCAATTTCGATTCGAACTTGATTTTTTCAGCGTTGAGCTTCTTGACTTTAGCCGCCCGCTCTTTCATTTTCTTGTCGAGCGCTGTTTTACGTGCTTCAAGTTCTTGCTTTTGTTTAACGAGAGCGTCGCGCTCGGCTTTCAATTCAGCCTGTGCTGTCGCAAGCTTTTCTTTCGTCGCTTGGTACTCTTCAAAAATTTGCTTGTCGTTCTCTTGAATCGTACCTGCTGTGATCATACGAGTAAGCAAGTCACCGAAGTCTTTTGATCCGAAGATGAACTCGGCCCAGTCGATCGACCCGCCGCCGTTCTTTTGCATCGTTGCCATGCGCTCTTTCATAAGTTCTTCTTGTGCTTTCATTTTTGCTTCATACTGCTTGATTTGTTTTTCAAGCGCGGCAATTTTTTCTTGCGTAGCACGAATCTCAGCTTTCTTTTGTGCGACGTCGTTGATGACGTCTTGGAGTTCAGCGTCTAGCTTGTTGATTTCTTGCTGCTCTTTGCTGATCGCTTGTTCGCGTGATTGGATCGAAGAGTTCGCTTTGCTCTGCTCAGTGCTATTCTTTTGTTGCTGCTGTTGGACCTTTTTTTGCTTGTCTGTAAGTGACGCTGCAAAACCAGGTGTCGTGCCGCTGATTAGAAGAGCGCCTAAAGTGACGGTTGCTGCAAGTTTCTTCAAGTTAATCAATGTGCTTACCTCCGCTGAGTCGTGTGAATTTCTATAGGATAATAGATGAATGAGTTCTGTATAGTTTTGCGAGAATCCGTCTCGCCCTGTGACTCATTATAGCAATCTAAACCTAAAGTTATTTTACACTTATATTTCATTCGCGTTACATTGACCTGATTTAGGTTTTATCCTCGATAAAACGTGGGTATTTAACGGGCTCAATCCACAAATTGTCACAAAATATGAATTTAGTAAAAAAGAAAAACGCCTTATGAAAGCGCTTTTCAAATAATGACCTATACTATTTTTTATCTACCTGACCGATACATAACCTCTCCGTTGGTGTTTGTTACGCTTTCTGACGAACAAATAATAGCCACCAAAGAGCAGGACGCCGCAACAAGCGCCGAAGCTGTCTAATACGACGTCTTGAATGAGCGGGGTGCGTTCCGGGGTCAGACTCTGATGAAACTCATCAAAGATGGCGACCGTGTTCGCGAGCGCCCAAGCGAACAACAACACGAGCCACGCGTTCAGTCTCGTCCGTGACACGGCTTTGACGAACAACGCACCTAAGGCGAAGAAGACCGTGAAGTGTGCCGCTTTCCGAATTAAAAATTCGATCAAGCCGACGCTTCCTTTGTCTTCGAGCGAGACCGGGCTGCCGGCATAGTCGAAGTCGACGTTCGAGAGGGCTGGTTCGGCCCACGTCCAATCGAAGCGATCGAGCGGCGAGACGATGCTTTGGTCAGAGTACGGCGTCGCACTCGAGACGAACAAGCCGATCAGGATCAACGCGATCCAAATGAATTCATTTTTCAGTATGTACATAACACCTTTCCTTTCTACAACGATTCATTATACGGGTTCCGTTCGATTTCATTGTAACAGCGACCTCATCGTTTCGTGACAATTTGATTGCGGACAACCGGTTCAAAGTCGTTCGCAATCGAACGGCTTGCTATAATGAACATAAAAAGGGGGAATCAGATGATGATCTATCAGTACGAAGCAGCCGACATGAGCGGCAAGCTGCAGCCTTTATCCAAATACGAGGGGGACGTCCTCTTGATCGTCAACACGGCGAGCAAGTGCGGCTTCACACCTCAATTAGACGGCCTTGAAAAGCTATTTGAACGCTATCAAGGTCAAGGTTTCCATATTCTTGGCTTCCCGTGCAACCAGTTCGGCAACCAAGACCCGGGCTCGAACGAAGAGATCAGCGAGTTCTGTCAATTGAACTACGGCGTGACGTTCCCGATGTTCTCGAAAGTCGACGTCAACGGCAAAGACGCCCACCCGCTCTTCCAATACTTATCGAAAGAAGCACCTGGCCTGCTCGGCTCGAAAGCGATCAAGTGGAACTTCACGAAGTTCCTCGTCGACCGGAAAGGCAACGTCATCGAACGGTTCTCACCGCAGACGACACCGGACGAGATCGAGCGAGCGGTGAAACGCCTGCTCTGACCGCTAAAAAGGATGGTCCGCCCCTCTAGGGTAGACCATCCTTTTATCGTGGTGTGATGAAGTTGATTGTATAGAATGGACTGTTGTCTTCATTATAAACGAGACCGACCGAGGCGTGCGTGAAGTCTCGCTTTAAGATGTTCTCGCGGTGACCGAGCGAGTTCATCAGTCCCCAGTGAGCGTGAAAGACGCTCATCTGTCCCATCGCCAAGTTCTCCCCGGCGAGCGAGTAGGCAAGTCCGGCCTCATTCATCCGTTCGAACGGGTCGCGTCCTTCGGGGTCGGTGTGGCTGAAGAAGTTGTTCACTGCCATGTTCTCACTATGCGCCCGTACGACCGGAAGAAGCGGCTCATAGTCAGCGAGTGCGGATAAACCAAACTTTTGACGGTCCCAGTTCATGAGCATGCGCATGAGCGTCTCGTTGGACACGATGCTCTCGGCCGAGACGTCTCCATAATAACCGTCGCTCGACTCCTCGACGCTCCGTTCAACGGAAAGAATGCCTTTCAGCTTGTCTTCGTCATGTTGGTCAAAGAACATCGTGACGTAATTGCCGTTCATCGCATAGACCGAGAACGAAGGATCGTCCGGGATCAAGTAACGTTTCAACCCTTTATCGTAAGACTTCACTTCGTCGAAGCCGATGTTCTCGACTTGTTGTCGTGTCGTCTGATCAAGGACGAGCCCTTCGAACGTGCTGCCCGACTCGAATTGGTATTGCCCTTTTTTGGCACCATCCTCGTCGACGAGCTCAAGCGTCCGGTCGCCATTTTTCTCGAGCAAATACCAGTCGTGACCGGCATATTGGCTCGCGAACTTTGGAGCGTCGGTCGCGATGCGCTCTTCCACCACTTCCGTCGACTTCACCTGGACGCTCGTCGGCGCCGATACGTTCGGCACCTCATAGTTCCAAGCCGTATATAGACCAATCCCGATCAATAGAATAAACAGTTTACGAAACATATCGTCTCCTTTCGTGAGAACCTAGCCCTGTCGCTCACCGAATTCACGCAGACGCGATTTGATATCGATGAGCATCTCCATATAAGCGAAATAAGTCGCTTCGTCTATATTTAGCATACCACTCACTTTGACCGGCACGTCCTCGGCCTGCTCACGAAGTGCGCTGCCCGATGCAGTGAGCGACACCAACACCCGGCGCTCATCATCGGTCGCCCGGATTTTCTCCACGTATCCGAGTTGGGTCAACCGTTTGATGAGCGGTGACAGCGTGCCCGAATCAAGCGTCAACCGTTCCCCGAGCTGTTTCAAATCGATGTGATCTTCTTCCCATAAAACGAGCATGACCAAATACTGGCTGTATGTGAGTTTGAGCGGCTCTAAGATCGGCCGATACAAACGTGTCAATTCTTTTGAGGCGGTGTAGAGCTGAAAGCAAATCTGATGCTCTAATGTTAACGAACTTTTCATATAAATTCCTCCGGCTAAAGTCTTAGGTCAAGCATATCACTTGAATATCTGTTTGACTGCCCTATAATTAAATTGTGCACAACTTAATTGTTAAAAACGAAACGGAGGAATTTAATTATGAAACCACTATTCACAGCTTCAGCAACAGCTCTCGGTGGCCGCGAAGGTCGCGTCACATCTACGGACGGCGTCATCGACTTGAGCGTCGCAATGCCAGGATCGAAACAAGCAGAAGAGTCGACGAACCCTGAGCAATTGTTCGCAGCCGGATACGCAGCTTGCTTCGGCAGCGCGTTGAAC
Source organism: Exiguobacterium aurantiacum (assembly GCF_001766415.1). GTDB lineage: Bacteria > Bacillota > Bacilli > Exiguobacteriales > Exiguobacteriaceae > Exiguobacterium > Exiguobacterium aurantiacum_A. Next base: position 1,015,998 of record NZ_MKXO01000001.1, read on the forward strand.
CTCGTCATCGGTAAAGAGCGCGTCAAGACAGATGGCACGAGCGTCACTGGCCACGTCACACTTAACCAGAACGACGAAGGTTTCTTCATCTCGGTCGAGCTCGAAGTCGAAATCAAAGGTGTCGACCAAGCAACTGCTGAGCGTCTCGTCGAAGCAGCGCACCAAGTGTGCCCGTATTCGAAAGCGACACGCGGCAACGTCGACGTCAAATTGACGACAAACGTCGCCTAATCCCCTGCCCGCTCAAATATGAGTGGGCTTTTTTTTGCGTCCACACCTATTAACAGAGTAGAATGAAGAGACAAACATCCGACCGAGGAGGCGACACGATGCTAAAAGGAAAACGAAAGTTCATCACGTTCGGCATCGTGGTCGTCTTTCTGTTCGCCGCCCTTTACAACGGGCTGACGATTAGAGAGTACGAGCTGACGACCGATAAGCTCGAAACTGGTCAATCGTTACGCGTCATCCTCCTCTCGGATTTGCACGGCTATTCGTATGGTGAAGACCAAAAAAATCTGATTGAAAAAGTTCGTGAACAGCAACCTGATCTGATCGCGCTTCCCGGTGATTTGCTCGATCGATACCGCTCGCCAGACGCCGCTTTCGAACTGATCGAAGGGCTACAAGGAATCGCCCCGATGTATTTCGTCACCGGCAACCATGAAATTGATGAATCAAGTGATTTCGTCCGGCACGACGTCAAAGACGTGTTTCGTTCGTTTGGTGTGATCGTGCTCGAGAACGAAGCTGAGACCGTGACCGTCAACGGAGTCGAACTCATCATCGGCGGCGTCGAGGACCCGCTTCGCACGTACGCCGAAAACATATACGGGAACTGGGAGCAAGACGTCTTGACCGCACTTGACGACGTCGAAACGGACGACACGTTCAGCCTGCTCTTGTCCCACCGGGCGGAACAAGTCGAGACGTACGCCGAGCTTCCGTTCGACCTCGTCTTGTCGGGCCACGCCCATGGCGGCCAGGTCCGTATCCCTTATCTGTTGAACGGGCTTTACGCGCCTGACCAAGGCTTCTTCCCAAAATATGCGGGCGGCCTGTATGAACACGATTCGTTCACCCATATCATCGGCCGCGGCTTCAACTACACAGTCAGCGTACCGCGTATCTTCAATCCACCCGAGATCGTCGTCATCGACATCGCGGGTACTGGGACTCCTTTATGAGTCCTTTTTTCTATTCCCGTTCGCGGGTAGATTCATGCTCGCACCATACGGGTACAGTAACCATGTCGTCGTTCACCTGTTTTTCAAAAAAAGGAGGTAACCAACGTATGCGTGCTGTTACTTATCAAGGGACGAAAAACATCGAAGTGAAAGATGTGTCGGACCCGGAAATCGAGAACCGAGAAGAGATCATTGTCAAGATCACGTCGACGGCCATCTGTGGGTCTGACCTTCACATTTACCAAGGCAACATGCCGGCACGGCACGGGTTTATCATCGGACACGAACCGATGGGCATCGTCGAAGACATCGGACCAGACGTGACGAAAGTGAAAAAAGGCGATCGCGTCGTCTTACCGTTCAACGTCTCTTGCGGCCATTGCTTCTATTGTGAGAATGAAATGGAGAGCCAGTGTGACAACTCGAACCACGCCCCGCACACAGATGCGGGCGGACTGTTCGGTTACACTGAACAGTTCGGGAACCACCCGGGTGGTCAGGCCGAATACTTGAAAGTACCGTATGGTAACTTCATGCCGCTCGTCATCCCAGAGTCGTGCGAGCTCGAGGATGAGGCACTGTTGTTCCTCTCCGACGTCATCCCGACCGCATGGTGGAGCTTGGACAACGCTGGGATGAAGGCCGGTGACACGGTCGTCGTTCTCGGGTCGGGCCCTGTCGGCTTGATGACACAAAAACTCGCCTGGGTGCGCGGCGCAAAACGCGTCATCGCTGTCGACCCGGAAATCTATCGATTGAACCGAGCCAAACTCTCAAACAACGTCGAAACCGTTTTGTTGAAAGACCCGGTCGAGACCGGCAAATACATCCGGGAAATCACGGGTGGTGGCGCCGATATCGTCGTCGACTGTGTCGGTATCGACGGGAAGAAAACCCCGATCGAGAAAGTCGAGCAAAAGCTGATGATCCAAGGCGGAACGCTCAGCGCCATCAAAGTCGCCAAAGAAGCCGTCCGCAAGTTCGGTACGGTCCAATTGACCGGTGTCTACCCGATGAACTATAATCAGTTTCCGATGGGTGACTTCTTCACGCGCAACGTCACGCTTAAGACTGGTCAAGCTCCGGTCATCCACTACATGCCTGAGCTGTTCCAGATGATCGTCGACAAGAAGTTCGACCCGACCGACATCATCACCCACCGCCTGCCGCTCGAACAAGCCGCGGACGCCTACAAGATGTTTAACGACCACCTCGACGACTGCGTCAAAGTCGTCCTGAAACCATAACAAAAGCGGTCCCCGACTCTTGTCAGGGACCGCTCGTGCGTTTACCAGATCGTTCGTTCCTCGCAGTGTGCCGTCTCTCGTTCGATTTGAACGGTCGAACGGCCGAACGACCCGTACTGCTTCATCCGTTCCGTCACGTCGTGCAGCACGCGTTGATCGTCTGCCGCTTCATCGATCAACACGTGGCACGTGACGGCGTACTCCTCAGACGTGATCGACCAGACGTGGAGGTCATGCACTTCTTTGACGCCTTCGACGGTCGCAAGGTCACGCTGCATCGCAACGACGTCGACTTTGTCAGGCGCCCCTTCCATCAAAATATGGACGGCGTCCCGGGTCACGCGGTACCCGCTCACCAAGATGAGGAGTGCGACGAACATACTCGCGATCGGATCAGCGAGCGTCCACCCGAACATTAGAATGAGCAGCGCCGCCGTGATGGCCCCGACCGATCCGAGCAAGTCTCCGAACACGTGCAGGAGCGCGCTCCGGACGTTCAAGTTGTCCCGCTCGCCGCGCATCAAGATCCACGCCGCGAGCACGTTGACGAGCAATCCGATGACGGCGATGGCGAGCATGCCACCGCTTAAAATCTCTGGTGGCGCGAACAAGCGCTTGTACGCCTCGATGATGATATAACCTGAGATGACAAGGAGCGTCAATCCGTTGACGAACGCCGCCAAAATCTCAAAGCGGCGGTACCCGAACGTCTGGTTCGGTGTCGCCTTCTGGGCGCCGAACCGGACCGCCAAGAAACTGAGCCCGAGCGCTGCCGCGTCGCCGAGCATGTGCCCCGCGTCCGATAAGAGCGCGAGGCTGTTCGTCCACAGACCGCCGATGACTTCGACGACCATGAACGTGACGATCAACAGAAATGCTAGCAATAATGCTCGTTGATTCGTTGTGTGGTGGTGGCCTTCGTGGCCATGATCATGTTGTCCCATGCGTCATCGCTCCTCTCTCCCTTCATTATATCCCTCTTCTTCCCATCATTCAAACGTTCGTTTGAATGAATTCAAAAAAAGAAGCGCCGACAGGATGCACCCTCTCGACGCCAGCATTTACTTTTGTTCAATTCGGACCCGCATGACCCCGTTATACGGGAACAGCTTCAATTGAAGCGTCTCCCCGTCATACCAGCTGCCCGCGCTTTGGGCGCTCGCCGCCTCAAGTTCAGGCGTCATGGCCGTCTGACGGTCCCAATCGATCGCTTTCACTCGTTGGTCACGCACCATTAAAAAGAAGCCATTGTAGAAGTGGTACTCGTTCACTTGGTCGCGCTGGACGGACGCCGGTGCCCCGAGTGTCGATCGGACCGTCGCCACGTCTTGTCCGAGCCAGTCCAAGGCAGGCGCTGAAGCCGTCGGCACGACCGTTTGCCACGCCTGTTCCACTTCATCGTCCGAGACGCTAGTCGCTTCCTCGGTCACGCGCTCTTCCGTCACCCATCCGGTCGTCCGCTCGTTCAACTGAAGTTTGACGAATCCACTGACGGCTTCGAGCCGTTCGAACCGGTCTCCAAGATCCGCCTCATATAGAACGGTCACACGATCATCAGCATACACTTTCGTGTACGGCGTCGCGATGTAGACGACGTCCTCACTCGGCTCTTCTTCAGTCGCTTCCTCTTCAGGTTCCGCCTCTGTCCCGCTATCGACTTCTTCCGTCGAGATGTTGTCCGACTCAGGCAGTGCCGTCTGCTTTTGCGAATCGATGTACGCCGCGAACGCGATGACACCGATCAATGAAGCGATCAACAAGACCGCCGTCGCTAACCGTAACAACCGTTTTCGTTTCCTTGACGCGGCCCGTGATGACCGAACTTCTTCCTTCATTATTCTCCACTCCTACTCGTTTCGTCTCATCTGTTCCGATTCGTCAAACGGCTTCACGTTTCCTGCCTCGTCAACAAATTTTTGTTCGTCATTCGTCAGCGCCTCGAGCGTCTGAATCGTCGCTTCGACGTCGATGGGGGGCGTGTCTTGTCCGGCTTCTAAAATCCGCACCGTCTCGCCGAGCTCGATCGTCCGGTCCGTCAGCTGATGGAACGTCCGGTCGTGCGAGATGAGGATGAGACCGCCCCGGTAGATCGATAAGGCCGCCTCGATCTGTTCGCGTGTCGCGACGTCTAAATAGTTCGTCGGTTCATCAAGCGCGAGCATGTCTGCATCCGAGAAGTAAAGGATGAGGAATGCGATTCGACACTTCTCGCCCATGCTCGCCTCACGCATCGGTTTATAGACGTCGTCACGACGGAACAAGAAATGGGCCAGGAGCGTCCGCGCTTCCGTCTCCGGAATGTCGCTCGCGGATAATAGTGAGTCAAGCAGCGTCCCATCCTCGGGCAACCGCTCGAGCGTCTGTGAGAAGTAGCCGATTTTCAGTTTCGGATGGCGATGCACAACACCCTCGTTTGGCTCAAGCTGCCCTAAAAGCAGCTTCAACAGCGTCGTCTTCCCACTCCCGTTCGGTCCGACGATCGACAAGCGGTCTCCTCGATTGAACGTGAACGAAAGATGCTCGAACAACGGCTCGTCATACCCGAACACGACGTTCTCGACCGTGATCCACGTCTTCGCCTCAAGCGGTTCCGCTTCGAAGCGGACCGAAACGCGCCCCGCGTCTTTCGGTTTGTTGGGACGCCCTTGTTCGAGCTGATCGAGTTTTCGTTGCCTTGCTTTCATCTTGACGGCAAGGTTCGCCGCCCCTTTCTGAGCACCAGGACTGCGGACGCTCGCCGTCGCTTTCGCCTTCAAGTGCCAGCCTTTGTACTGGACGATCATATCGAGCAGTTCCGACTTGCGCGCCACATAGCGCGCATGGGCCCGCTCGTCACGCACCCGTTCCTCGGCTTTTTGCTGCTTATAGGCGCTATAGTTGCCCGGATAGCGGACGACCTCGCCGTCACTCAGTTCAAGGATGACCGTTGCGACGTCATCGATGAACTGGCGGTCGTGGGAGATGGCGAGCACCGTGCCCGGAAACTCACGCACCCAGCGCGTCAGCCAGTCGATCGAGTCGACGTCGAGATGATTCGTCGGCTCGTCGAGCAAGACGACGTCGACGTGACGCATCATGAGCCGGGCCAATTGTGCCCGCGTCTGTTCGCCGCCGCTCAAGTCAGAAAGCCGTCTTAATCCCATTCCATCCATGCCGATTCGTTTCAACGCCTGGTTCGCCTCGGCCTCGAGTCCAAAAGCGTCACACGCCATCGCCTCGTCATACACCGCGAGCACGCGCTCCGTGTCGCCCGATGTGACTTCTTCGTATAAGCGGAACCGTTCGCTGTCACCTTTCATGACGTACGCGAGCGTCGTCCCCTCCCCAACAAAAACGGTCTGTTCGACGACACCGACTTTCCCTACTACTTCGATTCGACCGGCCTGAGGGCTCAGTTCACCGACGAGCAATTTGAACAACGTCGTCTTCCCTGACCCGTTTTGGCCGAACAAGACGGCCCGTTCGCCTGTTGCCACATCGAACGAGACGCTGTCAAATAGCGGCTGCTGGTCGTAGTCGAACCGGACTTGATGTACAGATAACATAGTTGTCTCACCTCGCTTATTAGTCCGCTACGCGATGAAACAAAAAACACCATTCGCTAGAAAGCGATGGTGTGAAGATCTCCGGTCAAGCGGAAAAAAGGGGTCACCCCGCAGCTTGAGATTGGACACACTTCACCCGTGACTGTTCAGACGAACAGTGATGATTCGTTTCATCAGTTGAGTGAGTGTGACTTTTTCATAGCACGCGGTACCTTCCTTTCCTAATCTACTGCCACCTTACCAAAATGTAAGCGGATTCGCAACCAGCAAACCCACAATCTCCCATTGTTTCTACGCCTATGGGCGGATGCATGTCTTAGTCGTCAGCGTTAAGATGAAACTATCCTATATATCGAGGTGACTCACATGAAATTACGCAACTTACTCGTCCCGAGCGCTGTCTTGGCAAGCGTCGGCACGTTCTTTTATACACGACTGAAACAGCGGTTACCGCGTCCTGACTTTAAAGAGGCGCCGATCAAACCGGACTTGTCCATTTTCGACGAGACGAGCGTGAGCGCCACGTGGATCGGCCACTCGACCGTGCTCATCCATTGGTACGGCCTCAAAATTTTGACCGACCCGGTATTCTCAAAACGGATCGGTGTCCACGTCGGTCCCGTCACGTTCGGTATGAAACGGCATACCGCCCCTGCCCTCTCGATCGAAGAGATCGGTCACGTCGACGTCATCTTGCTCAGCCACGCCCATATGGACCACTTCGACCATAAAAGTTTGAAGCGGCTCATCACACGTGACACGGTCGTCATCTCGGCACCGGGGACGAGCAAACTGTTGCGTCACTATCCGAGCCTACAGACGCTCGAGATGCATCCCCACGACAAGTTGACACTCGCGAACGGACTTAACGTCCAAGCGATCCCAGTCGCGCATTGGGGCAACCGCTTCCCGTGGGACAAACATATGGGCTATAACGGCTACGTTTTGAAATATAAAGGCGTCCGTATGCTGTTCGCCGGCGACACGGCGTACACCGAAGCGTTCAACGGGCTCGCGAGCAAAGAACCGATCGACCTCGCCTTCTTCCCGATCGGTGCGTATCAACCGGACTCGTTCCAGGAAGCGCACTGCACCCCGGAACAAGCGTGGACGATGTTCAAGCAGAGCGGAGCGAAACGGTTCTTCCCGATGCACTGGGACACGTTCGTCTTATCGTACGAGCCGGTCGAGGAGCCGTATGACCGCCTCGTCGCCGCAGCTAAGCTCGAACGCGATCAAATCGTGATCAAGGCGCACGGAGAAAGCATTCGGCTATAGGTTTCGCTTTCACTTTGTCGTGATTTTCGGTAACGTTAGATGTGAGAGGGAGGGAATCAAATTATGGAATGGACAACACTCAATAATGATGTGAAACTGCCGATGCTCGGGCTCGGCGTGTACAAAGTTGAAGACGGGGCGGTCACGGTCGACACGGTCAAGGCGGCACTCGACGCCGGCTACCGGTTGATCGACACGGCCGCCATCTATCAGAACGAAGAGAGCGTCGGGCAGGCGATCCGTGAGTCGAGCGTCCCGCGCGAAGACATCTTCGTGACGACGAAGCTGTGGAACGAGTTTCACGGCTACGACGAGGCGCTCCAGGCGTTTCAAGACAGCCTCGACCGACTTGGCCTCGACTATGTCGACTTGTTCTTGATCCATTGGCCGATGCCGCGCTTCGGTAAGTTCGTCGAGACGTACAAAGCGCTCGAACAGTTGTATGAGGAAGGCAAAGTACGGGCCATCGGCGTCTCGAACTTCGAGATTCAACACCTCGAACAGATCATCCAATCGTGTGCGATCGTACCGGCGGTGAATCAAGTTGAGATCCACCCATACTTGTCCCAAAAAGAATTGATCGCGTACTGCAAGCGCTACGACATCCAGATCCAAGCGTGGAGTCCGCTCATGAAAGGTCGTGAGGCGCTCGAGGATGCGACGATCGTCGACATCGCGAGCAAGTACGGCAAGTCCCCGGCCCAAGTCATCTTACGCTGGCATCTTCAAAACGGTGTCGCCGTCATCCCGAAATCGGTCACACCGAGTCGGATTCGTGAAAACATACAGGTATTCGACTTCACGTTGACGAAAGAAGACATGGCAGCGATCGACGGACTCAACCGGAACGAGCGGACCGGGTCCGACCCGGTCGAGATGCACAAAATCCACTACTGAGGAGAGACTGTACATGTTCAAAAAACTAGCTTCTGATTTGACAGGCTTTAGCGATATCGGTGAAGTCATCGACCCGAAAGACTTCGACAAGGCCGATGCCGACGATTACGTCTTACATGAGGACAACGAGAAGATTTACTTCTTGATCAAGTCGAAATCGGATGAGTACTGCTTCACGAACCTCGCGATGATCCATCTCGACGGCGCGAGCGCCATCAGTTCGAAGCGCGTCTTGTATCGTTATCCGTACGCGCAACACCCGCTCCAACACGTCATGTTCGAGACGGCCGGCACGGTCGACTTAGACGTCGAGATCAAGTTCACAATCGGCGATAAGCCATACTCGATCGACGTAAACAAAAAGCAAATCGAGCACGTCAAAGACTTGTACAAATCACTCCTCGCCATCGCTGATAAACAGCGTGAAGGCCGGAAGATGCTCGAGTTCGCCAACGCGTCGCTCACGCATTCCGTGTCAGTTCTGAGTGGCCTCCGTCAAGGGGACATGAACGTCGCGACGACGTTCAAAGACTTGTCGAAACAATCGTTCGACTGGCTCCAAGGCCACTATCACGAATGGAACCGAAAAGATTTCGGTGACGTGTTCGAGAAGTACATCAATAATTAACTTGGTGGTGACGTATGGACTACATGTGGTTGTTGATTGCGTTTTTCTTGTTCATGCTCGTGATTTTGACTGTGTTCATCAGTAGTGTGCTCAACGCCTTGCTCAGGCACCTCCACCCGTTAGTTCATATCACCGTCATTTTGTTTTTATCGTTCACGTATGAGCGTCTAATGTTAGATTATAATCTCTTATGGACGCTTTTCATTCTTGTGACCATCAGTTATTTAGCACCACTTCTCGTCATTAAAATGTACAACAAAGGTGAGCGCTTCGAACGCGAACATCTAAAATGACAAAATGTCCCCTAGACTACAAACGGAGTCTAGGGGACATTTTTATTTACTTTCGTCGATCAACCGTTCGGCGAGCCGTTGGTACAAGTGGCTCATATGCACGGCCGAGGCGATGGCGAGCGACTGTTGGATTTCACTTGCTTCAGTCGCTTTCACGTTCGCGAGCAGCGTCTCGGCTTGCGTCTCGAACGCCTGCAAGTTCTGTTCTTTCTGAGCTTGATAGGCGTCGTAAAAGTCTTCGAGCGAGAACGCCTCGTCCGATTCGTTCAGCGGCCGGAGCGTCTCTTTGATGTCGTTGATCGACAACAGCCCTTTCATCTCATAGATCAACCCGAGGAGCATCAAATGCTCGTTCGTGTACTTCTTGTTTTTGACGGGATGGAACAACTTGCCTTTAGCGTAGTTGTTGATCATCGTCTTCGTTAAAATCGTCTCGTCTTCATTACGTTTCATCTTGCCGTAATGCTGCTCGAACAGTTGGATGACTTGGTCCATATATAAGTCGATCGTCGGCAATACCGCTTTCGGGAGCGTGCCTTCCGTCCGTACAATCTCGTTCGGTTTCATCGAATCACCTCACTTTCAGTATACGGACAATCGTCGTTTGTCGAAACAAAAACCTTGTTCTTCTTGCCCATACCGCTTATCATGTAGTTATGGATACTACATGACGTCATAAGGAGTGTTTTTGCATGAATTCGATTTTTCGGGAACCTATTAACGCGCTGACCCATCTCGCCGGAGCGGTACTCGCCTTCATCGCCTTGATCGCGATGACGGTGAAAGCGTCACTGCTCGGCTCACCGCTCGCCATCATGGCGGCGATTTTGTTCGGAATCAGTCTCGTCTTTCTTTACTTATCGTCTGGTCTCTACCACAGCATCATCGCCTCGCCGAAAGTCATCGCGTTCTTCCGACGAATCGATCATGCGATGATTTACGCTTTGATCGCCGGGACATACGCCCCGCTCACACTCCTCGCGCTCGAAAGCCCGATGCGCTGGGTGCTGTTCGGTATCGTCCACGTCCTCGCCTTGTTCGGCATCATCTTCAAACTTGTCTGGTTCCACGCCCCACGCTTCTTGTCGACTGCTCTCTACATCGGCATGGGCTGGCTGTCGGTCTTCTTCATCGGACCGCTCCATAGCGTGATCGGCAACGGCGGCATCTTTTGGCTCTTGCTCGGAGGCTTCATGTACACGGTCGGCGGTCTCATCTACGGCTTCAAACCGAAGTTCGTCAACTGGCGCGGTTGGGGCTTCCACGAGGTGTTCCACTTGTTCATCTTGTTCGGCAGCTTCGCCCACTTCGTCTGCGTGTTCTGGTACGTCTTTTAAGTCCTCCTCGTGAGGGCTTTTTTTGTGAGCACATTCATTTACTTCAATTTCAAGACATCCTACACTGACTGTAGGAGGGATTCACTATGAAAATTGAAGTTTGGTCAGATTACGTCTGTCCGTTCTGTTATATCGGCAAGCGCCGTCTAGAAGAAGCACTCGAACAGTTCCCACACGCGGACAACGTCGAAGTGGAGTTTAAGAGCTTCGAACTCGACCCGAACGCCCCGACGACCGATTCACGTTCGATTTATGAAGTGCTCGCGAAGAAATACAGCATGCCGCTCGAGCAGGCGAAAACAACGACGGCCCAAGTCGCCGCTCAAGCTCAATCAGTCGGACTCGACTATGACTTTGACAACATGGTCGTCACCGGCACGCTCGACTCGCACCGGTTGACGCACTATGCGAAGACGGTCGGTAAAGAGAAGGAATTGTCGGAAGCGCTCCTCAAAGCGTACTTCATCGAGGCGAAACATATCGGCGACCACGACGTCCTCGTCGAGATCGCGACAAGCGTCGGGCTCGATGCTGACGCCGTGAAAGACGTGCTCGCTTCAGACGTATACACGGAAGACGTCCGCGCTGAAGAAAGACGCGCGAGCGACCTCGGCATCACCGGCGTCCCGTTCTTCGTCTTTGACGGCAAGTATGGCGTCTCAGGCGCCCAGCCGACCGAGGCGTTCACGCAAGTGCTTGAGAAGACGTGGGCCGAATCGGCACCGACACTTCAAGTGCTCTCGGGCGGTGCGACGTGCACGGACGATAACTGCGATATTTGACTTCAAAAGAACGACAGAGAAGCATTCGTCTGAATACGGACGAATGCTTTTTAGGTTAAGTCTCAAAGTTCAAATCCTCCATCATACCTTCGAATGAAATTGCCTCAGAATGTTCTTGATGCTCGTTCATCGCTTCATGATAAAGTTCTAAGTCTAGATCATTTTCTATTCGTTCCAGGACAGCGCCCCAAAAAAGCGTGGAGAGGTCCAGGTTCTTGGTTTTCGCGTATTCTCTAATGAGACGCTCATCCTCCTCCTTGAGTCGAACAGATATCGTTCCCATACAATCACCCTCCTTTACACACATTGTATTACGAAATCATAGTGTTTATATAATCAGTTCACACGAATTAATGAATGGGAGAAGAAGCTAAAATCCCGGCTTCTTTTTTGTGGCTTAATGAATCATTCTCAAGCATAATTATTATTAACAGATAAGAATCGAGGACTTAATCATATGTGGAAAAATCGCAACGTTTGGATCATCTTGACCGGGGAGTTCGTCGCCGGCCTCGGGCTTTGGCTCGGCATCATCGGCAACTTGGAGTTCATGCAGGAGAAAGTCCCGTCCGACTTCGTCAAAGCGCTCATCCTCGCAGGCGGCCTGCTCGCAGGCGTCGCCATCGGACCGCTCGCCGGCCGTTTGACCGACCAAGGCTCAAAGAAAAAGATCATGCTCATCTCGAGCGTCGTCCGGGCGCTCAGCGTTCTCTTCATGTTCGTCGCCATCGAGACGGGAAGCGTGCTTTGGATGGTCGTCTTCCTCGTCTTCCTGCAAGGGTCGGCCGCGTTTTACTTCCCGGCGCTCCAAGCAGCCATCCCGCTCATCGTCAAGGAACGCGAGCTGCTCGCCTTGAACGGGGTGCATATGAACGTCTCCACGCTGTCCCGGGTCATCGGAACGGCCATCGCCGGTATCTTGCTCACGCTCATCTCGCTGCGGGACGTCTATGCGCTCTCGCTCGTCGCCTACTTGTTGCTCGCTGTCGCGACGTGGTTCTTGAACATCGACGAGACGACGACACCGTCCGCCCGAAAAGTCGATACGAAGTCGTCAGGCGGATTCAAGGACGTCTTCCCGATCATCAAGTCGATCCCGGTCATCTTCATGACGCTCGTCATGACGCTCATCCCGCTCCTCTTCATCGGCGGGTTCAACCTGCTCGTCATCAACATTAGCGAGCTGCAAGATTCGACCGCGATCAAAGGCTGGATTTATACGGCAGAAGGGATCGCCTTCATGGTCGGCGCGTTCGTCATCAAACGGATCGGTGAGAAGTTCTCCGTATTCTCAATCTTGTTCACGTTCTCGTTTTTGATCGGGATCGCTCAGCTCATGCTGTACTTCGCCGACATCCCAGTCGTCTCGATCGCAGCGTTCGTCTTGTTCGGCTTCTCGGTCGGTTGTTTCTTCCCGACCGCGGTGACGATTTTCCAGACGCGGATGCCGAAAGACTATCACGGACGCTTCTTCTCGTTCCGGAACATGCTCGACCGCATCGTCTTTCAAGTCGTCCTGCTCGTCACCGGCTTCTTCCTCGACTTGATCGGTCTGCAGCTCATGGTCGTCTTGTTCGGGGTAAGTTCAATCGCGATGACCGCTTCCTTCCTCGTCTATACGCGGAAACACAAGCTTTATATCGAAACGGACGAGACCGAACGGATCTCGTCCTAACAAAACAAGCGCTGACCGAATTCGGTCAGCGCTTGTTCATGTCCTCGATGTCACGCCACCACGTGTTTGTATCGTTGCGTCCGTCGAGCGTGATCCGTTCCCCGATCATCGGAGTAAGTACGTGTTCTTGCGGCAACAACTGCGTCAACTGCTCGGCCGGGTCGTACCAGGCGTGGAACGATAGCGTGAACGCGCCCCAATGGATCGGCAACATCTTATCGGCCCGCACGTCGCGGAACGCCTGAGCCGTCTCTCGTGGCTGCATGTGCACATCCGGCCAACGCTCATCGTATTGCCCGCATTCGAGTGCCGCGAAATCGAACGGTCCGTACTCGTCCCCAATGTCTTTGAAGTGAGGACCGTAACCGCCGTCACCGCTAAAGAACAAGCGGTCCGTCTCACCGATGACGACCCATGACGCCCAAAGCGTCGCATTGCGGTCGGTGAGGGCACGACCCGAGAAGTGACGGGCCGGCGCACAGACGAACGTCCACGTCCCGAACTGATACGTGTCGCCCCAATCGCGTTCGATAATGCGTTCGGCCCCGACGCCCCAACGTTTCAAATGGCTGCCGACGCCGAGCGGGACGATGAACATGGCGACTTTGTCTTTGATCGCTTGAATCGTCGCATAGTCCAAATGGTCGTAATGGTCATGCGTCAGCAAGACGACGTCGATTGACGGCAAATCGTCGAGCTCGAACGGCAAGTCCTCGCTGAACCGTTCATTCTTCGCGAACGGGAGCGGTGACGGACTCCGGCCGAACATCGGGTCGACGAGCATCGTCTTGCCGTCCATTTGAACGAGCATCGCTGAATGGCCAAGCCAATAGATGCGGGTGAAGCTCGAGCCGAGTGTCTCGGTGAAGTCGATCGGGACGACCGGCAACCGCACGCTCGGCTTCCGGAGCGAGTCCGGATGCAAAAATTCTTTCGACATCGAGATCATGTCATCGCTTGAAAACCGCATCGGTGTCTCAAGCTGATTGCGGAACTTGCCGTTGACAAGATTCGGCGACTGGAGCGCTTTTGGCTTGCGTCCGAGCGGTTTATATTGTGTGAGTGCCGTACCCGTCACAGCAGCCAAACCCATCAATGAAACGAGTAGTGTTTTTTTCAAAAATATCCTCTCCTCTATTGCTTATTATACGGCAACATGCCGGATTCCCCTGTTTTTGAATACGCAAAAAAGGACGACATCGCGTCGCCCTCAAGATTTCTGTAAAATTTTAATATCGTTGACGATATCCTCGATCGGTACGTCTTGGAACCCTTGGTACGCCTTGACGATTTTTCCGTCTTGATCGACGAGATAGAACCAAGTCGCGTGATCGACTTGCGTGCCTTCGTCGGGCTTGCGGACGAGCGCCTTGAAGTTCTGTTGCGCGAACGCCTCGATCTCGTCTTGCGAATAGCCGGTCAAGAACTGCCAGTCGGCTTCTGCCAAGTCATACCCGGACATGAACTGTTTAATCTTATCCGGTGTGTCGACGGTCGGGTCGACGCTGAACGACACGAACTGGACGTCCTCGACGCCTTCTTCGATGAGCGCTTCATTCAGCTTCGTCATGTTGTACGTCATGGGTGGGCAAACCGTCTCACAGTTCGTGAACACGAAGTCGGCCATCCACACTTTCCCTTTCAAGTCGTCGAGACTGACCATCTCCTCGTCCTGGTTCATATAGTCGAACGATTCGATCTCCCAGTTGAGCGGGTCTTCGATCTCATTGCCGCAAGCGGCGAGCACAGTGAGTAAACTCATAAGCCCGATCAGCATCCATTTTTTCAAACGTTCCATCCCCTTACTTGTCCGTTTTTATGTTGAGCAATAATAGCGTGATGAGTGTGAACGCCGTGAGCGCGAGGAACGGGATCGTCACGAAGCCGAACCAGTTGATGTACTGCACGTTACACGGCACGCCTTCGACACACGGTTTGATGTCGGCAAAACCGGGTACTTTTTGCACGAGATAATGGTAAAGTGAAATCATACCGCCGCCGATTGCTAGCGGCAATACATATTTCTTCACTTGACGATCGTTCGTGAATACAGCCATACCGAGCACGAAGACGAGTGGATACATGAAGATACGTTGGATCCAGCACAGTTCGCACGGGACGAACTCGCGAATCTCACTGAAGTATAAACTGCCGAGCGTCGCCGTGAGCGCGACGAGCCAAGCGAGATACAAGCCGTAGCGGCTCAAGAACGACTGCTTCATGGTGCCCCTTGTTCAATCAATCGTTCAATCGCCTCATAGTCGAACGGGTCTTCTAGCATGACGCCGTTGATCATGATCGACGGCGTGAACTGGACCCCGTATTCTTTGACGAATCCGTCATCTAGACTCACCTGTTCAAGCACGCTCGAGTTTTCACTCAAGTCGTCTTCGAACTTCGCCATGTCGACCGACGTCGTCTCGCCTGCGATCTGCTTCAACCGTTCGACCGTGACCCACGCCTCGTCGTGCTGCTGGCTCGCCGGTTGCGCGCCATAGAGTGCCTTATGGAAGTCCCAGAACGCATCCGGGTCTTGCTTATAGACCGATTCTGAAGCGAGTGACGCCAAAATCGACTCTTGTCCGTGGAACAAGACGTTGATATAGCTGAAGCTCGCGTCACCCGTATCGATATAGTCCGCCTTTAGCTGCGGATAGATCGTCTCGCCCCATTGTTTACAAGACGGACATTTGTAGTCCCCGAACTCGACGACCGAGACCGGTGCGTCCGCTTCCCCGAGCGTCGGTTGCCCGTCTGTCGGCACGTGCTCGCTCGTAGCCGGCGCCGCCGTCTCTGCCTGCTCGGCCGGTCGGTTCAAGAGAACGACCACGACCGCGATGAGTGCGACCGCGATGAGCGTCCCGACGACCAATGCTTGATTTTGTTTCATTCGTCTCACCTCTATTTTTATCGATTCGTCTTTCATTATAGCGAAAGCGCTATCCGATTCCACGAAATCGACTTGTTTATTACCGACTTTGCTTCAAGTCGTCCATATTTTGACGATGAATAAAGTGGATGTTTATTTTAGGAGGAACTATTTATCAAAAATAGGCGAGAATACGCCCACTTCAAAGCGACGAGGGCGAAGCCCTAGCGAAAGTGGGCGATGAATCGCCACGACCTTTTCTGGGTATAAATACCTAGAGGGGGTGAACGGCGTGTCGACACATAAAGGATACAGATTTCGGATCTATCCGACCAAGGAACAGGAAGTCCTGATCATCAAGACGCTCGGTTGCGCCCGCTTCGTCTTCAACCATTTCCTCGCGAAGTCGGATGAGACCTATCAGGCAAGCGGTACAGGACTGACCTACGGCGCGTGCTCCGAGGTATTGCCGTCCATGAAAGAGGAGCTCACGTGGCTGAAAGAGGTGGACAGCACGGCCCTGCAGTGGTCGTTGAAGCATCTGGCCGACGGCTACGACCGTCTCTTCACGAAACAGAACGGGCACCCGCGCTTCAAGTCGAAGCGCAACCCTGTCCAGTCGTACACGACGAACATCCAGGGCAAGTCGCAAAACCCAGAGGTCTCGATCATCGGGGACCGGCTCAAGCTGCCGAAGCTGAAGTGGATGCGGTTCGCCAACTCACGGAAGGTCGAGGGCCGCATCCTCAGCGCCACGATCCGCCGGAACGCGACGGGCAAGTACTTCGTCTCCCTGAAGACCGAGCAGGACATCGAGCCGCTCCCACAGACCGGCTCCTCTGTCGGCGTCGACGTCGGGCTGAAGCACTTTGCCATCCTGTCCGACGGCACGGTGTACAAAAACGACCGTTACTTCCGCACGTTAGAGGAGAAGCTCGCCCGCGAGCAGCGCAAGCTGTCCCGGCGTCGGCTCATCGCCCTGAACAAGAACGTAAAATTATCCGAGGCGAAGAACTACCAGAAGCAAAAGCGCAAGGTCGCGCGCATCCACGAGAAGATTGCAAACAAACGCAACGACCTCCTGCACAAGGTGTCGACCGAGATCGTCAAAAACCACGACGTCATCGGGATCGAGACGCTGCAGGTGAAGGACATGCAGCAGAACCGCCAATTGAGCAAGGCCATCTCCGACGTCGGCTGGTCGGAGTTCCACCGCATGCTCGAATACAAGGCCGACTGGTACGGAAAGACCGTCGTCAAGGTCGGGAAGACGTTCGCCTCGAGCCAGCTCTGCTCAGGTTGCGGCCATCAACACAAAGACGTGAAACATCTCGCCTTACGTAAGTGGACGTGCCCGAACTGCGGCGTCCACCACGACCGCGATGTCAACGCAGGACTGAACCTCAAACGAGAGGCCGAACGCATCCTGGCCTCTTCAACCGTCGGGACGACGGGGCTAGCCTGATCAGGTTTCGGCCGCTGGGTCGGATAACTCAGGAATCCCTCACCTCTAAGCGTAGCGTAGGTGGGGGGGAGTTCAAATGTGGTCGCGCTATCAAGAAGTACAATTGCTCCAAGGACTCAATGCATTAAATGATCGAGACTCGAGTCGGGCCTTGCTCGACCAGGTCCAGACGAACAGCCCCGCCTTCTCATGGAGATCACGCTCGATGAGACGCTGCTTGCATAAGAAAGGTCCATGTCACTTGCGACATGGACCTGTTTTTTACGCTTCGAACAACAACTGTTCTGGATCTTCAATCATATCTTTGATGTGTTTGAGGAACGTCACGGCCTCACGACCGTCGACGATGCGGTGGTCGTATGAGAGCGCGACGTACATCATCGGACGGTTCTCCATCGTCTCGGCGTCGATCGCGATCGGACGAAGTTGGATCGTGTGCATTCCGAGGATAGCGACTTGCGGTCCGTTCAAGATCGGTGTCGATAAGAGTGAACCGAACACGCCGCCGTTCGTGATCGTGAACGTGCCGCCAGTCAGGTCGCTAAGCCCGAGCTTATTGTTGCGCGCCTTGTCGGCAAGATGGATGATATCCTTCTCGATCTCGCCAAAGTTTTTACGGTCCGCTTCCCGGACGACCGGGACGACGAGTCCGTCCGGTGCCGATACGGCGATGCCGATGTCGTAATATTTCTTCAAGACGATCTCGTTGCCTTGAATCTCAGCGTTCAAATACGGCATCCGTTTCAGAGCCGCGACGGCCGCTTTCGTGAAGAACGACATGAAGCCGAGTTTGACGTCGTTATCTTTAATGAACTTCTCTTGGCGACGTTTCCGGAGCGCCATGACCGCCGTCATGTCGATCTCGTTGAACGTCGTGAGCATCGCCGCCGTCTGTTGGACTTCGACGAGACGGCTCGCGATCGTTTGACGACGACGCGTCATCTTGATGCGCTCTTCGTCTTTGCCGCTCGCGACCGGTTGTGGTGCCGCAGCCGGTGCTTTCGGTGCTTCTGGCTTTGGAGTCGGTGTTGCGTTGTGGTTCGACACGTCATGGACGTTGATGCGGCCGATCGGGTCGTTCGTCTGAACGGCCGAGAGGTCGATCCCGCGCTCACGAGCGAGCTTGCGTGCCGCCGGTGTAGCGATCGGGCCTTTACCTGGGCTTGCCACGTGCTCTTCACGACGCTCGACTTTTTTCGCTTCGCCGACTTTTTCTGTTTTCGTCTCGGCTGGAGCCGGAGCAGCTTCTGTCGCTGCTTCCGTCTTCGTCTTCGTCGCGACGGCCGTGCCGCCGGCTGAACCTGAACTTAAGCGGGCGATGACTTGACCGACTTGGACCGTGTCGCCTTCCCCGGCGAGTTGTTCTTCTAACGTTCCCGACTCATCGGACGGCACTTCGATGTTGACTTTGTCTGTCTCGAGCTCGACGATGGCCTCCCCTTTTTCAACATGGTCGCCTGGCTGCTTGAGCCAAGACGCGACCGTTCCTTCCGTAATGGACTCTGCTAATTCCGGTACTTTAATTTCGATCACAATGAGTTCCCCCTTAACTTATTTACGATCTTTTTGGTATGTGCTCGCTCCAGCCGCACTTGAGACGGCGTCACGGGATAAGGCTTCACGGATGATGCGTGCTTGTTCTTGTTTGTGTGCTGTCGGATTTCCTTCAGCCGGGCTTGACCGGCGACGGCGCCCGATGTAACGGACGTTCAGACGGTTCGATGTCACCGCTTCAAGACGCGGCTCGATGTATGTCCAAGCTCCCATGTTTTTCGGTTCTTCTTGTACCCAGACGATCTCTTTGGCGTTCGGGTAGCGACTAATGACGTCGCGAATCTCACGGACCGGGAACGGATAGATTTCTTCGACGCGGATGATGTGGAGGAAGTCGAGTGACTCCTCTGATTTCATCGTCGCTTCTTGCAGATCGATCGCCATCTTCCCTGAACAGAAGACGAGGCGTTCGACTTTGTCCGGCTGTTCGCCAAGACCTGTTTGTTCGACGATCGGGCAGAAGCTGCCATCTGACAACTCTTCGACCGTTGAGGCTGCAAGTGGATGACGAAGCAGGCTCTTCGGTGTCATGATGATCATCGGTCGGATTTGCTCAGTACCAAGCATCTTCGCCTGACGACGCAAGATGTGGAAGTATTGGGCAGCCGTCGACAAATTAGCGACCGTCCAGTTCTTTTCACCGGCGAGCGTCAAATAACGTTCCATCCGCGCGCTCGAGTGCTCCGGACCTTGTCCTTCGTAACCGTGCGGCAATAGCATGACGAGACCCGATTTTTGACCCCATTTCGCACGACCAGCCGAGATGAACTGGTCGAACATGACTTGGGCCGAGTTGGCAAAGTCACCGTACTGCGCTTCCCACAACACGAGCGTATCTTGTGCGAACACGTTATAGCCGTATTCAAAGCCGAGCACCGAGCCTTCCGAGAGCGGGCTGTTGTGCACCGTGAACGAGGCTTTCGCCGTCGACAACTCGTGGAGTGGCGAGAATTTCTTGCCGGTCTCGACGTCGTTCAACATGATGTTACGTTGCGCGAACGTCCCGCGCTCTGAATCTTGACCGCTCAAACGGATCGGTGTCCCGTCCGAGATGATCGAGGCGTAGGCGAGCGTCTCGGCATGGCCCCAGTCGATCTTCCCATTGTCCCCGAACGCGTCACGACGACGGTCGAGTACTTTTTGAAGCTTATGGAACAAGCCGAACCCTTCAGGCCAGACGAGCAGCTCATCGTTCAACTGTTGCAACAAGTCGCGTTCGACTGCCGTATCGACGTAAGGGAATCCTTTATAGACTGCTTCCGGCAAGACGATGTCCGCATCTTCTTCCTCAGCCGGGACGAGGTCGCGCGCTGACTTCAAGCGATCTTCAATCGATTGTTCGATCGTCGCTTTGTCTTCTTTCGTCATGACGCCTTCTGCTTCGAGAAGATCGGCATAGACGTGACGGACCGATTGATGTTCTTTGATCGCTTTGTATAGAACCGGGTTCGTGTTCATCGGCTCATCCATCTCGTTGTGTCCATAGCGGCGGTAGCCGACCAAGTCGACAAGGATGTCTTTATGGAACTTGGCACGGTATTCGCTGCACAATTTCGCGACGGCGACACACGCTTCCGGGTCGTCGGCGTTGACGTGGAAGACCGGGATCTCGTAGCCTTTGGCGATATCACTCGCATAACGTGTCGAGCGCGAGTCGCTCGGGTCCGTCGTGAAGCCGATCGTATTGTTGGCGATGACGTGAACGGTGCCGCCTGTCCGGTAGCCCGTCAAGTTCGTCATGTTGAGCGTCTCGGCGACGATGCCTTGGCCTGGGAACGCGGCGTCCCCGTGGATCAAGATCGAAGCAGCCTTGTCATCGTGTTGGACCGGCATCCCTTTTGCAGAGCGGTCGTCTTGCGCGGCACGCGTGTAACCTTCGACGATCGAGCCGACGAATTCAAGGTGGCTCGGGTTGTTGGCGAGGTTCAAGCGGACTTCTTTCTTCTCATCTAACACGCGGCGATCGAGTCCAAGATGGTATTTCACGTCGCCCGACCAGCCGAAGTTGATGCCGATCGAACCTTCTGACGGAATGAGTTCTTTGTTCGGTGCGTGCTGGAACTCGGCAAAGATCATTTCGTACGGTTTACCGAGCACATGGGCGAGGACGTTCAAACGTCCACGGTGTGCCATCCCGATGTTGATGTGTTCCGAACCGCTCGAGATGAGCCGTCCGACCATCGCGTCAAGGAGCGGGACCATGCTGTCGAGTCCTTCGATCGAGAAACGTTTTTGTCCGACGTACGTCTTATGAAGGAACGATTCGAACAGTTCCGTCTCGGCTAAACGCTCGAACAACTCAAGCTTCTCTTCTTTCGAGTACGCGGCTTTCAATGCGCCTTGCTCGATGCGGCGGCGAATCCAGCGCTTCTCTTCCATATCATCCAAGTGGCGCAACTCGATGGCGACCGTCCCTGTATAGACGTCGAGTAAATGACGGACGAGTTCAAGTGCGTTCGCGCCGGGCTTCGGTACGTCTTCTGACAGCAAGTGTGCCGGGATCTGCTCGAGGTCTGACTCGTTCAACCCGTAACGGTCGAACACAAACAACCCGTGCTCACGCGGATGGTCCTTGAGCGGATAAATATCAGCCGCTTTATGACCGAGCGCCCGGATATCATTGACGAGCCGAGTCGCCGCCACGATTTTCTCCAAATCAAATGAAGCGACCGGTGCGACCGGTACCGCTTGTTCGGGTGAACCGTTCTCATCAAAGTAACGACGCGTCTCCGCATCGACCGATTCTCTGTCTTCCAAATATTGCTCGTACAATTCAACGATGTAGCCTAAGTTTGGACCATAAAATGTTTGCGATTGCTCGCGACCGTTCGACGACTCTCCCATTGAATAAATCCCCCTGTCCGTTCCTATGCGCCCGATGTGTGAACGCTTTCATTTTTTAAGGCCGCACGAATCAGTTCATCCATCTGATTCAGGCCGTGAAAAGAGCCAAATCTTGCCTCTTACTCTCTTCTTCATACTACACCTTTCCAGGTCGAAAGACCCTTTCAAATTCACAATTCGTCCATACTAATTCAATAAGTTTTACTTATCGACTAATTGTGAAAGTTGTCGTTTGATTCAATTGTTTCAAAAAAAGGTGAAACCTTCTTTCAGTCTTGTCGTATACAATGTTAGCAAGCTTGGAAATAAATCTCAACGAAAGCAAGGTGACAATATGTTATCCGTCCAAAATGTCCACAAAAAACTGGGCCAGACGAACGTTCTGACCAACGTCAGCTTCGAAGTCACGCCCGGCGAAATCTTCGGCTTCCTCGGTCCGAACGGTGCCGGAAAGACGACGACGATCCGTATCATCACCGGTCTAATGCCGGCAACGCACGGCTCCGTTACCGTCGACGGGTTCGACGTATCAACCGACCGCCAAGAGGCGCTCAGTCGCATCGGTGCCATCGTCGAAAACCCGGCGTTCTACCCTTACTTGACTGGTCGAGAAAACTTGATCCACGCCAAGAATTTGATCCCCAATTTGAAAAAAGTCGACTTGAACGCCCTTGGGGCACTCGTCGGGCTCGAATCGAAGCTCGACATGAAAGTCAAACAGTACTCGCTCGGAATGAAGCAGCGGCTCGGGATCGCCCGTGCGCTCCTCCACAATCCGAAAGTGCTCATTCTCGATGAGCCGACGAACGGGCTCGACCCGGCCGGCATCGCCGACCTGCGCAACTACTTACGGCACCTCGCCGAGCACCGCGGCATCGCCATCTTGATCTCGAGCCACTTACTTAGTGAGATGGAACTGATCACGGACCGGTTCGCAATCATCGACCACGGTCAAATCAAATCGGTCCAAGACGGGACGACGCGTGAAGAAGGCGTCATTCTATGTAAAGTATCACGCGAGCAAATGAACGAGGCGCTCGACGCGGCCGCCATGCTGTTTGACGATGTGAAAATCGTTCAGCAATCGGCTGAGACGTTCCTCGTCCCCCGCCCTGAGACGGATATCCCGGTTCTATTGAAACGACTCATCAATCAAGACATCAACGTCTTCCAAATCGGGATGAAGTACGAGACGCTCGAGGATCAATTCCTCAAAGTGACGAAGAAAGAAGGAGGAATGAACAATGCGTTCATTACTAGCCAATGAGTTTATGAAATGGCGGCGCACGATCAAGCCGCTGATTGCCCTCGGCATGTATACCGGGATTATCATTTTAACGTACGTCATCGTCACGAGTGGAAACGAGTCGGGAGATGCGACAACGTTCGTCAACTATGCCACGATGGCCGCGATGACATTCCTCGGCATTTTCACGATCGTGTTCACCGCTGAGATGATCGGGAATGAACTGAAGTTCGACACGTTGAAACACTTGCTCATGAGTCCGTACTCCCGTGACCGGATCTTGCTGTCGAAACTCGTTGCCGCAATCCTGATCATGCTCGCCCAGTTCGTGTTCATCCTTGCCGTGACGTATGGCTTCGCTTTGACGCTTGACGGGAACTTGACGTTCGAGCAGTTCCGTAACGTCCTACTCAGCGTGTCGAGCGGCGTGTTCGTCATCTTCTTGACGCTCATGTTCTCGGTTGTCTTCAAATCGGTCGGTGTCGTCATCGGTTTTACCGTGCTCGCGAACTTCGTCTCGACGATGATTGGCGGCCTCCTCATCGCATGGAAGCCGGCCATTGCTAAGTGGATCGTCTTTTTGCACACGGACTTGTCCATTTATTATCAAAGTCCAGGCTTCATGGAGACGATGGACGTGACGATTTGGTTCTCAGCGTTTTACGTGTTGATCCACATCATCGCCTTCTATATCATCACGGCGTTCATGTTCCGCAGCAAGACATTCGCGGAATGACCTGCCCCTCTCTATGAACGTGACAAAACCTCTGACTGTCGGACACACAATCCCAACATTTCAGAGGTTTTTTTGTTTGATGATACGGTATTCTAGGTATAGAAACGGTGAACCACTCACCACTTATTTGCTTCGCAACCTGAAGTGGGAGCTTCTTGGGAAGACCGTGCTTTGACCAGCCACGGTTGTGGACCAAGCTCGTCGGGCAGTCCCTGCCCTGGAGTGTTTTAGTCTGCGAGACTCAACAGGTTGAGGCTCGCGTTGACGTCGCGGTCGTGGTGCGTGCCGCATACGGCGCATGTCCACTCGCGGACGTGCAGGTCCTTCTTGCCGCCGTTCTCGCCACAGGCCGAACAGACCTGGGTCGAGGCGAACCACGGGTCGGCCTGGATCAGTGTGCGGCCGTGGAACCTGCATTTGTAGGTGAGCTGGCGGACGAACTCGCCCCACCCGGCGTCCCCGATCGATTTTGCCAGGCGGCGGTCCTGCATCATCTCCCTCGGTTTCAGCGTCTCGACGACGACGACTTGGTTCTCGTCGACGATGCGTCGTGACAGCTTGTGGAGGAAGTCATGTCGGCGGTTCCGTACCTTTTCATGCTTCTTGGCCAATAGGAGCCGCGCCTTCTCGCGGTTCCGGCTGCCGGGCTTCTTGCGGGAGAGCGCGCGCTGCGCCCGTCTCAGCCGTTCCTCGGCCTCGCGTAGGTTGCGCGGGTTCGGGACCTTCTCCGTCACGAGCGCGTCGTTCGTCATGACGGCGAAGTGCCCGAGGCCGAGATCAATCCCGATCTTGTGCTCGGCCGGGACCCATGGCTCGTCGTCCTGTTCGACGAGGAGCGACACGAAGAACTTGCCCGCTTTCGTCATCGACACGGTCGCCGACCGGATCTCGCCGTCGAAGATTCGGTGCTGTGTGAAGCGGATGAACCCGACCTTCGGCAGCCGGACCCGGTCCCCCTCGATGCGGATCGTGCCGTGCTGGTTGTTCGTCGTGTAGGACGCGCGCGCTTTCCGTCTCGACTTGAACACCGGGAAGCCGGCCGTCCCGGCGAAGAACTTCGCGAACGCCGCGTCGAGGTGAAGCTTCGCGTTCGCGAGCGCGAGGCTGTCCGCCTCGGCGAGGAACGGGAACAGGGGCTTGTACGAGGCGGGTGTCGGCAGTTTTCGCTTCGGGCCGGTCCCAGCCTTCGCCTCCTCGTGGATGGTGATGCGGTCCTCGAGCAGCTTGTTGTAGACGAAGCGGGCACAGCCGATCGTCCTGACGAGGAAATCGGCCTGTTCCGACGTCGGGTGGAGCCTGTATTTGTAGCCCTTCAGCATGTCTCCCCCTCCTCTCGGCCGATGATCGTGATGAACGCCTTCCTCATCCGATACCCGCGACGGGGGAAGGGAAATCTGACGGAATCACGAACTTATGTTCGTCATATCTGTCACAGGGGTGGCCAAGAAGTTTATGTACGGGCGATTCATCTCCCACCTACGCTGGGCTTCGCCCCAGACGCTTAGAGGTGGGAGAATTCTCGCTTAATTATGTTAAAGGAAGTGGTATGATGTATCTCACAATCGGATTATCGCTAGTCGTCTGCTTGATCGCCCTCGTCTTCACGATCATGGTCGGTCTCGGAAAAGACAAATCAGACTATAACCAAAAGAAAAGCTGGTCGCTCGTGTCTTGGACGTATATCGTCCTATTCCCGGTCTCATTCGTGGCGCTCGGACTGCTATACTATTTCATCACTCGATGACTCGTTCATCGGGTTTTTTTGTGGTACGTTTTTGCTAATGGAAAAGAGGTGGCCCTTTGAGTCGATTCGAGAAATTATACCCCATATTCATACTTCTATCTGTTGTGACTGGTCTCGCGTTCGGGACGATCGAGACGCTGCGTCGAATCGCGGACGGTGCGATCGTTCCATTGCTTATGGCGATGCTATTCTTTACGTTCATTCAAATCCCGTTCGCCCAAATCCGGCATTCGTTTTCAAACCGCACGTTCACGATCACGAGTCTCGTCCTCAACTTCGTCTGGACACCCGTCTTCGCATTTGCACTCGCGAGCGTCTTCTTGTCCGACCACCCGGCGCTTTGGATCGGGTTCATCATGCTCATGGTCACGCCATGCACCGATTGGTATATCGTCTTCACCGGTCTCGCGAAAGGCGACGTCGTCGCCTCGCTCAGCATCTTGCCGCTCAACCTTATACTTCAACTCGCGCTGTTACCGGTCTATCTTTATGTTTTGACAGGGACGTCGAGCGTGATCTCAGTTTCGGTGTTACTACATAGTCTATCCGTTTTAGCGATCCCGCTCGGCTCAGCGATTGGACTGAGGTACTTTCTCGCCAAGTCGAACCAGTTGCAGCGGCTCGCGCGCGTCAGCTTATGGCCAATCATCTTGTTAAGTCTCGCCGTCATGTCGATCTTTGCCTCACAAGGACGGCTTTTGATCGAGCACGTCTCGATCCTCGGATTGTTAATTGCACCGTTGCTGTTATTTTTCATCGTCAATTTTGCCATAAGCCGCCGTGTCGGCAAGAAGCTGTTGCGTGAAGACGCGGCCGTGACGAGTCTGCAAATGACGACGCTAGCGCGGAATTCACCGATCGCGCTCGCCATCGCGACGACCGCATTCCCGAACGAGCCGCTCATCGCCCTCGTCTTGGTTATCGGGCCGTTGATCGAATTGCCGGTGCTCGTCGCCGCTTCCTTCGTGATCCGGCGACTAAACCGAGCCGAACGTCGACTCGATTAGCGCACGAGCGTCGGTTTGACCGCGAATGAGGCGGCGAGGATGCCGATGACCGGGAAGACGAGCGAATACCAAATGATCGACTCGTAGTTGCCGAACAAGTCGTAGGCGATCCCGAACGGCAACGGTCCCACCGCCGAGCCAAGTACCATGACCGACGTCGCCAGGCCGCTGATGCTGCCGAGCGCGGCCCGACCGAAGTAGTACGGCCAAACATAGTTTAAAGCGATGCGCTCAAAGCCGTTACTGATGCCCCAGATCACCCCGAACAGCATCGCGATTGAGAACGTCGACGTATATTGCAGGATGATCATAAAGATGATCTCGGTCACAAAAATACCGATCAATACATAATTGATTTTCACGACATCGATGAGCCGTCCCGCGATGAACGTCACCGGGAAGCCGAGGATCGCCATCAAGCTCAAGACGATCGCGGCCGTCACCGGTGGTAGGCTCTGCTCTTCAAAAATTGAGATCAAGTGGAACGTGATCGCTGTGTTGACGAGCGCCGGGATGCCGATGCACGACAAGATCAGCCAAAAAGCACGTGTCTTGAGCGCTTCTTGGAACGTGAAATCGACGTCGATATGAATCGGTGTCGTCGTCGATTTATTGCTCGGATGAGGATTCGTCCCTCCGTCCGGCAAAAGTCCGATGTCTTCTGGGCGGTTGCGGACGAAACGATAAGCGAGCGGTGTGAACAAGACGAGCACGAGCAGTCCCCACACTTGCCACGTCGTTTGCCAACCGATCAAACCGACGAGCCAGACGTTGAGCGGCGGAAAGACGGCCGAGCTCAAGAACCCTCCGATTGCCATATAGCTGAGCGCTTGGCCACGCTTCGTGATGAACCACTGCGGGACGAGCGTGTTCGGGATGAGCGTCATCGACCCTTGCCCGAACAGGCGGAGCATCCAGATGCCGAAGAAGAGCATCGTCAAGTTCGTGACGTAACTGTTGAACAGACAAGCGACCGCCAGCAATATCGAGGCGATGACCATCATCGCCCGTTGCCCAAAGCGGTCGATCAATCGACCGACGAAAAATAAACAGGCTGCCGAGGCGAGCGTCGCGGCCGAATAAACGCTCGATACTTCAGAGCGCGACCAGCCAAAATCGGTTATGTATTGGTCGATAAAAACTGAGATAAAGTACGTCTGACCGGGACCCGAGAAAAATACACCGAGGCCCGCGATCATGACCATATACCATCCGTAGTAGGATGGTTTTCGAAGTCTTCGCATCATCTTGCTCCTTTTCCTCTGTTATGTAAGACGATTTTTACTTCCATCGCCTTTTCAATTATTATTTTGTAGCGACAGCAATCCCGATCGGATAATGACGCTCAGGTCGTTTCGGTTCGACGAGCACGCCCCGTTGGTAATAGAACTCGGTCGAGGCGAACCGATCGAACAACGCTGTAAACTCTTGTTCTGTAAATTGATGGACGTGAAACGGCTCGTTCGTCGGTTTACCGACTCCTTGACCGAACGGCGTCGACAAGACGAGCGTACCACCCGGTTTAAGCAACTCCCAAACGTTCGCCATGAACCTTTCAAAATCGTCCACATGCTCGATTGTCTCAAAACTGACGATACAGTCGAACGTGCCGAGTTGTTCGGGTAAGGTTCGATCGAGCACATCCCCGACGACATAGGTCACGTTCGGATGATAATATCGGCCTCGTGCATAACGTGTCGTCTCTTCTGATAAATCGAGGGCGACGACCTCATCGACTTGCCCCTTCAAATTTTTCGCAATCAACTGACTGCCATATCCGACACCGCTCGCAAAGTCGAGCACGCGCCCGTCCATGTACAACAATGAAAAATGATAACGGGCAATATGTTCAAGTAACATACCGTTCAGCGGGTCCATTTGATCTGGGATGACCCGTTCTCCCGTATAATTCAATGTCATAAGCTCCTCCTTTTTCTATACAGCAAAAGCGCCACGAAAGTCTCGTGGCGCTGTCTGTTAACGAACGATGATCACAGGTGACAACGAACGTTTAGCAAGCTTGTGGCTGACACTGCCCAATACGAACTCTTGGAACGTATTGAGGCCGCGCGAGCCGACGACCACGAATTCATACGGTTCATGGTTGGCGTAGTTGACGAGTTCAACGTCAGGTTCGCCGCGGAGTTCGATATACTCGTACGAAACGCCCGCTTCGGTGATCGCATCGAAAAACACTTGAAGACGTTGTTTCCGTCTCACTTCAAGATCGATTTTACCCGTCGATTGAAGGGCGCTTTCTTTTGATTCTTTCGGTGACACGACATGGACGACATCGATTGAAGATGATGTCACTTTGGCGAGTTCGACCGCTTTTTGGGTGGCACGCATCGAATGATCTGAACCATCAATCGCTAGAAAGATTTTACTCATTGTAAGTTCCCCCTTTTAGTGGCCGACGTTCGCATCTTGTTGACGAAGATGGAGCGCCAGCGTGTTCAACAGCTTCTCTGAATCTTTGTTTAAGTTTAACAGTTTTGGTTCGATTCCAACCGTCCGATATTTGAAGACGACTTTATCGATGGCCCCGATGGCCGAATCGTCCCAAAGATGGGTGTTGGCGAAGTCGATACTGACTTGTTTCACGTCTGCTTCGACATCTGCTTCGACATCGAACTGGTTGACAAAGTCAGACGTAGACGCGAAGAACAGCTGTCCGTTCACTTCATAGTGTGCACGTTGTCCGTCTTGGTGGCGCTTCAGCTCGACACGCGAAATTTTCGCGGCGAAGATGACGGCGGCCGTCACGATTCCGGTGATGACACCGATCGACAAGTCGTGCGTGAGCACGGTCGCGAGTACCGTCGTGACCATGACGAGCGAATCGGTCTTTTGACCTGTCTTGAGCGTTTTGAGTGAGCCCCAGTCGAACGTCGCATAGGCGACGAAGAACATGACACCGACGAGCGCCCCGACTGGAATCAGCATTAAAATGTTACTCATCGTCATGATCATGATGAGGAGCGCAAGTCCTGCCGAGAACGTCGACAAGCGACCCCGTGCTCCAGACGAGACGTTGATGACCGATTGTCCGATCATCGCACATCCTGGCATCGCACCGAAGAAACCAGCGATGATGTTGGCGATCCCTTGACCTTTTGATTCACGGTTCTTATTCGAATCTGTACCCGTCATGTCATCGACGATTTGAGCCGTCAATAGCGACTCAATCAAACCGACAAAGGCGAGCGAGAACGAATAAGGCAAGATGATCATAAGTGTCTCGAGTGTGAGCGGGAGGTCCGGCAAGAGGAACATCGGCAGCGTTGCCGTGATCGTCCCCATATCTCCGATCGTTTTCGTCTCAAGTCCCATAAAGAACACGAGCAACGTCATCGCCACGATGGCGACAAGCGGCGCCGGGATTGCTGACGTGATGCGCGGGAAAACAAGGATGATCGCAAGCGATGCTGCAACGATGGCCCACATGATCCACGTCTCGCCTCCAAATTGCGGAAGCTGGGCTTGGAAGATCAAAATGGCAAGGGCGTTAACGAAGCCGACCATAACCGCACGCGGGATGAACTTCATTAAACGAGCTATACCAAGAAAACCAAGCACGATCTGGATCACACCAGCTAGTATCCCTGCAGCGAGCAAGTACTGAAGTCCATAATCTTTTACGAGATCGACGACAAGGAGTACCATCGCGCCCGTCGCGGCCGAAATCATCGCGGGGCGTCCTCCTGTAATCGAAATGACCATCGCGATGATAAAGGACGCATATAGTCCTACCATCGGATTTAATCCAGCGATCAGTGAGAAGGCGATTGCCTCCGGAATGAGTGCAAGGGCCACAACGATCCCTGCCATCACTTCAGCACGGGGATTCCCGAGCCATTCTTGTTTTACCGTATTCAATTTTTCCAAATGAACACACCTCTCTATAAAAATTTTTAAATTGATTTCTGACTCTCACAGAAATCAACTTAATCAAATTATAGAAGCCGTATTCACAGTTCGTTCATAACTTCACAACAACTCAGATGTTACCCGAGAATGAGCACGATGACAACCGATGAGCCTCAACTTTTTCCTAGATGTCCGCATGCGGATTCGTTCATTTTTATAAGGATATAACGACACACTTCGTTCTCTCTCTTCACTTTCCCTCGCTGTTTCGACTTCGTATTCCCCTGTACACCAATCATGTAATCGCTTACCTCGCCTACCCTGATTTCCACCATAGTCGATCCGATTTTGCCGCCGATTTATTTTTCAGACAACAAAAAAAGAGAGAAAAGATTTTTAAAATCTTTTCTCTCGCGTGTTTAGTTATTTTCTTTAAAGCGGAGCAAGTCCGAATAGATGATCTTATCGTTCATCTCAAGTACTTTGTTCGCCTTGTCTTCAAGTGGCGTACATACTTTCGCGTCATCGACGACTTCTCCTGTCTCGGCGTCATAACACGTTGACTGGGTGAACAAATAGTCGCTTGTCACGATTGTACCGTCACGGAAGATGGCGCGATCGTTGCGCTCGGGCGCGAACAAGTCGTTCCCGAACCCGATTTGATCAGACGTATCGAACCCGAGCAAATGCTGAATCGTCGGGTTCATATCGACGTGGCTCCCAATCGTCTCGTGGACTTCACCTTTGTCTTGACCAGGCAAGTGAATCGCGAACGGGACTGACTGAAGTTTTGCCACGTCATATGGCGTCAACTCGTCTTTTCCGAGCAAGTCGGCCATGGCAGCGTTATGGTTCGTCGAGATGCCGTTATGGTCACCGTAAACGACGAAGATCGTATCGTCCCATGTTCCGTTCTTTTTCAACTCATCAATGAACAACCCGAGGGCATAGTCTTGATATGCGAGCGCTTGCGGGAAGTTATTGAGCGTCGTCGAGTTCGTCTCGAATTTCGGAACGAGTTCATGGTCCGCACTCGGCATCGTGAACGGGAAATGGTTCGTCAGCGTGATGAACTTCGCAAAGTAAGGTTCCGGCAGTTCTTCAAGCATCGGTACCGACTGTAAGAAGAACTCATCGTCGAGGAGACCCCATTCCGTCATGTTGGCCGGGTCGCCTAAATCGTAGCTCTTCTCATCAAAGAACTCATCGACTCCGATGTTTTGATACATCTGGTCGCGGTTCCAGAACGATTTGTTGTTGGCGTGGAACACCGCCGAATAGTAGTTGTCTTCTTTGATGACACCAGGAAGCGCATCATATTCGTTGTCGGCGTTCGTGAAGTAGACGCCGCCACGCGACAATCCGTACAGCGAGTTGTCGAGCGCGAACTCAGAGTCCGACGTCTTCCCTTGACCGGTCGTATGGTAATAGTTCGGCCAGAAGTGAGACTCGTCGATCAACTTGTTCAAGTTCGGCGTGATGTACTCGCCGTTCGAAGCTTTCATATTGTGTGTAAAGCTCTGTGTCGATTCGAGCGAGATGGCGATGACGTTCTTGCCTTTATACTTCCCGAACATGTCCGGGTCCGGCGCCGCATAGTTCTGACGCGTGTAGTTCTCGACTTCATCGAGCTCAGAACCGTCCGCGAGCGCTTTTTGCGCCGATGTCTTCGTTTGAAGCATCGCGTCATAGACGTGGAAGTTGAACGTGCCTAAGTTTTTAACAAGCAGTTCACGGTCGAACGAACGCGTCAACAGTTCTGGGCGCTCCGTCTCTGCGAGGACAAGGTTAAAGCCGAACACGGCGGCAGCTGCACCGAACGTGAGCAACACGCGGCGTTGTGACGCTTTGCCTGTCTCTTTTATTTTCCAGAGCAAGAACGGAAGCACGACGAGATCTCCTAACAGAAGCAAGTCTTTCCATTCAAGCAACGACAGGAATGACGACGATAACGTCTCTAGGTTCGACGATTGGAACAATAACGGCACAGTCAAGAAGTCAGTGAACTCACGGTAGTAGGTTGTATCCGCAAACAAGATGAGCGAGGACACCGTGTAAAGACCGTATAGCGCCCACTTCCGTTTATTGCCTCCGAAGAAGAAACTAAAGGCAAACAAGAACAACGTGAAACTTAACGGGTTGATGAACAGAATGAACGCTTGGACCGCGTTCTCAGGTGGCATGTTAAAGAAGAACTGATACGCGATCAGTGACTTCGTCCATAACAGGATCGTAAATATCCAAAACAGGCGATGCGTCCGGAACGAGTCGCTTGCCGCGTGACGGAACCGCTCTAATTTCCCGTTCGATTGATTCGTGTGATTCATTCAAACACTCCTTAGGTCATTTTCATATGGTAAGTTAGTGCGTCGACTAACAAACGTACAGACGTATAAAGAGTATTTTAACGTTCTTTTGAACTTAATTCAACTTTTTGACGCTTAAAATGCTACATAAACTTAACAATTTTATTGCAATCTTCATCTAAAAAAGGCTATCGAGTGAACTCGATAGCCTTTAAACACGATTCAATTAGCCGATGATGTCCATCCAGATCTTGACCGTACTCGCTAAAATGAGCAATGCCAAAATCATCTGGAGCGACTTCGTCTTCATGTTTTTCCCGATATTCGCCCCGATCGGTGCCGCAATCAAACTCGCGATAATCATGACGAAAGCCGGTTCCCAAACGATTTGGTCGGTGATGATCTTACCGGCTGTCAACCCGATCGATGAGATGAACGTGATCGCAAGCGAACTCGCGATCGCCATCTTCGTCGGGATACGGAGCACGACGAGCATGATTGGCATCAAGATGAACGCTCCGGCCGCTCCGACGATCCCGGCTGCGATCCCGACGATAAACGCCGAACTGGCCGCGATCAGTTTATTGAACGTGACTTGGTCGAGCGGCAAATCTTCGACGTTCGCTTTCGGCAAGAACATCATGATCGTCGCAATCGTCGCGAGGACCGCATAGACGACGTTGATCAAGTTCTCCGACAACAGCGTCGAGCCGTAGCCCCCGATGAAACTTCCGATCAAGACGGCGACACCCATATACAGGATGAGTTGTTTATTCAAATAGCCGCCTTTACGATATGCGTAAATCCCACCGATCGTCGCGAAGAACACTTGAATCGCGCTAATCCCCGATACTTCGTGGGCGCTGAACGCCGCGAAGCCAAGAAGCGGCGGAATGTACAACAACATTGGATATTTAATGATTGATCCGCCGATCCCGACCATCCCTGAGATGAATGATCCGATAAAGCCAATCAAAAAGATTGTGATGATAAACTCTAACTCCATACTAGCTCCTCCAGTTTCCTACCCTATTAGATAAGTAAGTTTTATCTCTGTTCCCAAGCGATCATACCGCCTGAAACGTCATAAATTTCCGTATAACCTCGATCCTGCAACAACTCGGCCGCCTGGGCGCTTCGATTGCCACTGCGGCAAATGATATAGATCGGTTCATCTTTCGCATAAGGTAATTCGGTTTCATTTAATGAAGAAAGTGGTGCGTTCACCGCTCCTTCGATATGCCCCCCCTCGTATTCATCTAGTTCACGGACGTCCAACAAGGTTATTTCTTCGTTTTCCAATCTGTTTTGTAGTGTTTCGACGTCGATTTGGGTGATCCCATCCTCTTTCGAAGTGAAAACTACGATTCCGACAGTCACAATCACTAAAATCGATAAGATGATCGTTAATTTACGCAATTTTTGACCTCCAATTCTTTTCCTTGCATTGAGTATACCTTAGGGGGTATATTAAAAACAACGAAAGTTACTCACTTTAAACATAACTTGATTAGAAAAGGGGATTAATACCACATGAAGACGATTACGACGACTGAATTAGAAACATTGCTAAGCACGGATGAAACACTCAACTTGATCGACGTTCGTGAAACGGATGAATTTGCAGGCGGACACATCAAACAAGCGAAAAACGTACCGTTGTCTGACTTCAGTGCGAAAGTCGATGAGCTCGACCGCACGAAACCGATTCATGTCATCTGTGCGGCAGGCGGACGCAGCATGAACGCGTCAGCTTACCTCGACTCACTCGGCTTTGACGTCATCAACGTCGACGGCGGCATGATGAGCTGGACAGGCGAAACGGTTTAATCACTTCTTAATATAAAGCAGCACAACAACTAACGTTTACAGTCAACTATTCTAGGGGGTATATCATATGTTATTACGTTATTTCTATGATCAAAAATTAGCACAGGCATCTTACATGGTCGGTTGCCAAATGACCGGCGAAGCGGTCGTCATCGACCCGGCTCGCAACATCACACCGTACTTGCAAGAAGCTGAAAAAGAAGGCATGACGATCGTCGCGACGGCTGAGACACACATCCACGCCGACTTCGTCTCAGGTTCGCTCGAACTTGCGAAACGCACTGGCTCGACAGCCTACTTGTCAGATGAAGGTGACGCGTCATGGAAATATGCGTTCGCGAAAGACATCGACTCGAAACTCGTCAAAGACGGCGATACGTTCAAAGTCGGTAACGTCACGCTCGAAGTCATGCACACACCAGGCCACACACCGGAACACATCTCGTTCTTGCTCTATGACCGCAACCAAACGCAACCGATGGGTATTTTCACAGGCGACTTCGTCTTCGTCGGCGATATCGGACGCCCTGACCTGCTCGAAGAAGCGGCCGGCGTGAAAGGAACGACGGCCATCGGTGCCGAGCAAATGTTCCACTCGCTTAACAAGTTCAAGGCTCTCCCTGACTTCGTTCAAGTCTGGCCTGGCCATGGTGCCGGCAGCGCTTGCGGGAAAGCGCTTGGCGCGATCCCAACGTCAACGGTCGGTTATGAGAAAGCGACGAACTGGGCGCTCCAAATGACGGACAAAGACGCATTCATCAAAGAGTTGACGACAGACCAACCAGAACCGCCGAACTACTTCGCGATGATGAAAAAAGTGAACAAAGAAGGCATCCAAGTGACGAACGAGATCGCTCGTCCAGAAGTCGTCGGCACGGACCGTCTCGACACACTCGTCGAAGCGACGCAAGTCGTCGACACACGTAGAGGCGAAGACTTCGCGCAAGGTCACGTCCCTGGGACGATCAACATCCCTTACAACACGAAATTCGTCTCATGGGCCGGCTGGCTCGTTAACTTCGACAAAGACATCACGCTCATCGCGAGCGCGGAAGACGTCGAAGAAGTGCAGACAGACCTTCAATCAATCGGTCTTGACCGTCTCCGCTTCATCGTCCCTGTCGAAGAGCTCGGTCAAGAACTATTGACAGAAACGTACACGGACGTGACGGCTGAACAAGCGATCGAATCAGCTGAGAAGAACGACGTGTTCGTCCTTGACGTCCGCAACGCGACAGAATGGAACGCGAGTCACTATGAGAAAGCAGAGCGCATCTTGCTCGGTAAACTCATGCGTGACCACGACGGTCTACCGACAGACAAGACGATCGCCGTCCACTGTGCGTCAGGCGTCCGTTCACGTATGGCCGCGAGCGTCCTTCAATCGCTCGGCTACAAGGATATTCAAAACATCCTCGGTGGCTATGCTGCGATGAAGACCGTCCTCAACGCAGAACAAATCGGCTAATGCTATACTAAAAACAAAGAAAGCGCCCACTCGTTTGGGCGCTTTTTCTCTAGGAGGGATATCGTGATTGCAATCGGTCCACTGAACGTCCGACTCGACCTGCTCGTCTTCATGGTCAGTCTGCTCGGTCTCTACATCGTCTTCAAAAAAATCGGGTTAACGGAAAAAGACCGCGACGCCGTCCTCGGGACGTGGTTCGCCGGGTTTCTCGCCTGGAAACTGAGCGCCATCATCATCGGCCTCGCCTCGACCGGTAGTTTGGCGCTATCACTGTACGCGACGGGCGGTATCTGGTCGATCCTGATCGCCATTGCAACAATCGGATTTTTTGTCTTCCGGCTTGCTCCCGGGCTTCGGGGCTATTGGCTATTTTCAGCCCTACTTTTATGGTTTGGTGTGACGATCGTCGTGCCGAAGTACGGAACGCTCCCATTGCTTTCATCGCCGCAGCCGCTCCATTTATACCTGGCTTTCCTCATCGCCTTATTACTCGTCGCAACGTGGCGCTGGATGCGGACACCCACGCTCGGGGCACAACTCTGGACCTTAGTCGGGGCGTTGGCGATTTGGTCGATCGGAACTTATGTGACCGGCACGTTCGAATGGTGGGGGCTAATCCTGCTCTTCGTGCTCGTCGCCATCGCCATATACGTGGCGCGACCGTCTCAAAAAGCGATCCAATATGGGCTCGGGCTCGTCGTCCTGCTCGCCGTCATCAACGCGAGCTTACCGGACGAGACACCAATGCTCGTTGCCGACTCGTCTCAAGCAGCCGGGCTGAACATCGGCCAAGTTCCGCCGAATTTCGAATTGAAACGAACGGACGGGACGACGTTCAACTTGAAAGACTTACGCGGGCAGCGTGTCGTCGTCAACTTTTGGGCGTCATGGTGCCCACCGTGCCGGGCCGAAATGCCCGATATGGCCAAGTTTGCCCGCGAGCAAGATGACGTGACGATTGTCGCCGTCAACACGACGACGAGTGAACGTGACGTCGACGAGGCGCGGTCGTTCGTCGCGCCTTATGAAGACGCGTTCCAAGTCGTCTACGATGAGGACGGTGCCGTCGGGAACGCCTACCGGATCCAAGCGATGCCGACGACGTATGTGCTCGATGAAAATGGTGTCATCACAGCCAAACAGTTCGGGGCGATTGACCACGCTTGGCTCAATGCCCATACAAATTGAAAACGAAGGAGCGGCTTTCTCTCGATTGAGATTAGCCGCTCCTTTGTTCGTCTCGAATTGTTTCCTATGACGGGCACTATGCTTCTCTCGTCTGAAACTCAATTGATTCTTTTTTTGTAGTCTTCAAATTCTTTCGATCCTCTCTTTGGAGGTCCAGGATCATTTTGAATGGATAGCCAACCTACTAGACCGATAACAAGGGAAAAAACAAGAATCCCGAGTTGAGAAATCGACACCGACGCCATCAATCGGTCGATGATGTGCAGTATGATATATGTACTCGCGATGTGCAGAAACAGGGCTAACACCCCTGTATGGGATGGGATGATATCGAGAGTAGTCAACGCCTGCAAGCATGCAGATAGAAACAAGTTGGTCGGGATTTCAGAAATTCCATATACGATGAAGAAGAGTAGCAGACTCCACAACGACTCATACTGTAGACCAAGTATCTTCAAAATTAGAAATTCCAAAGATGTAAAGACAACCAGTATGTTTGAAACGATCAATATACAGATTAATAGAGATTTAGTTCCTTTAATTGTGATTGTCTCCCTTCGTTTTTAAGACGACGTATCCCCCAAACTGAAAACCGCCTCCCGGCGGTTTTCTTATTGCTTCAAATAGCCTTGTGTCTTCAAGAAGTCTTTCACATCGAGCCGAGTCGGCTTCGACAACATCCGTCCCATCTGGCCCGTCCATGTATCGCTGCGTTGGTTCGATCCGCGTGCCGCATAGTAGTCGTGAATCGTCTGATCGTACGCTGTGAGTTCTTGCTTCAGTTGAATCGGATCAGCGTCGTACGTGTTCTCATGATAGATATGCTCGAGCGGAAGCCGCGGTTTTTGATCCTCGACGTGCGCCGGGACACCGACTGCGAGCCCGAACAGCGGCAACACCCGCTCCGGCAAACCGAGCAACGCTTTGACCGCCGACATATCGTTGCGGATCCCGCCTATGTAACAAATGCCTAACCCCATCGATTCGGCAGCGACGACGGCGTTCTGTGACGCGAGCGTGGCGTCGATGACGGCGACGAGCAGTTTCTCATCGGTCTCGAGCGTCGGATTGACGGCGGCTTCTTGCAGTTCTCCGATCAGTTCGTGCCGGTATAGGTCAGCACAAAAGACGAAGAAATGACCGTTGTCGACGACGTACTGCTGATTGCCGGCGATCTCGGCGAGGCGTGCCTTCTTCTCCGGGTCGGTCACGCCGATAATCGAATACGCCTGGATGAAGCTCGACGTCGAAGCGCGCTGGGCACTCTCGACGATGAGACGGATCTGTTCGTCGGTCAGCGTCTCGTCCGTGAACGAGCGGACGGAGCGGTGGTTCAGTAATGTTTCAATGATTTGATTCATGCAGCTTCCCCCTTTTTTCTTATCTTGGCATACGGGAAGACTCCCGACAATTTTGGAGGCTTTCACTCACGTTTGCACTTCGTAGAGTATCCACGGTAAACAAAAAAACAGAGATACGGTTAGGTATCTCTGTTGCTGATGATTTATTCCGTCACTTGACTCAAGAACGGCGTGATATCGACGTTCAATTCTTTCGAGAGGCGTTCCCCGAGGTCACGGTCAGCACGATAGAAGTTGCAGATCAAGAGAAGGACCGTCTTCTCATGACGGACTTCTTTAATGTGGGCGACCAAGTTACGTACGAGACCATCTTTCTCGTCTTGCGAGTAGCGGCGGTACACTTCACCCGCTTGCCCGAAGTCGTTCGTCTTCTCGATTTTCTGACGACCCGTTACTCCTGAAATCGGTTGCTCGGTTTCGATATAAGCCGCATCCGGTTTCGGTGTGTCCTCATAACGGTTCGGCTCGTAGTTGACCGGGCTCGTCTGTTGTTTGAACGGCATCGCGCCGTCACGTTGGTTGTTCGCTACTTGCGCGAACGGGCAGTTGATCGGGAGTTGGAGATAGTTCGCCCCAATCCGGTAGCGTTGCGTATCCGAGTACGAGAACAAGCGACCTTGGAGCATCTTGTCTTCAGATGGTTGAATACCAGGGACGAGCACACCCGGGTTGAAACCGACCGATTCCGTCTCCGCAAAGTAGTTGTCGACGTTTTTATTGAGCGTCATCGTACCGACGAGTTGGTACGGGATGACGTCTTCGAACCAGTCTTTCGTCGCATCAAGCGGGTCGAAGTCGAAGTTGTCCATGTCGGCCGGGTCGAGGATTTGGACGTAAAGGTCCCACTCCGGGAAGTCGCCTTCTTCGATTGAGTTGAACAAGTCGCGCGTCGCATGGTTGAAGTCTTCCGCTTGCACTTTGGCCGCTTCGTCCATCGATAAGTTTTTGATGCCTTGCTTCGGAACCCAACGGAGCTTTATGTACACCGTGTTCCCAAATTCGTTTACCCATTTGAACGAATGGACCGATGAACCGCGCATGTGACGGTACGACGCCGGGATGCCTTCATCACTGAACAAGTGAACGAGCATGCTCGTCGATTCCGGTGTGAGCGACATGAAGTCGAAGAAACGGTCCGGGTCTTGAAGGTTCGTCCGTGGGTCCGGTTTGAGCGAGTGGATCACGTCTGGGAACTTGATCGCATCACGGATGAAGAAGACCGGCAAGTTGTTTCCGACGAAGTCGTAGTTCCCTTCTTCGGTGTAGAACTTGACTGAGAATCCACGCGGGTCACGAAGCGTTTCCGGTGAACCGAGACCGTGGATGACCGTCGAGAAGCGGGCAAAAATTGGTGTTTCTTGACCAACTTCTTGCAAGAATTTGGCTTTCGTATATCGTTTCATGCTATTTTTAACTTTGAAGACACCGTGTGCTCCGGCACCACGGGCATGAACGACCCGCTCCGGCACGCGCTCACGGTCAAAGTGGGCGAGTTTCTCAATTAGCTGATAATCTTCGAGAAGCGTTGGGCCGCGGCGGCCGGCTGTGATGGAGTTGGCGTTGTCCCCGATTGGAACGCCTTGGTTAGTAGTTAGATGACGATGTTGATCCATATTGTTGCCTCCTCTTAATAATCATTATTACTAAGTTAATAATATTAAAAGATAATAATTATTACAAACAAAACGCTCGAGACGTCTCGAACGTTTTGTAAGCGCTATTATTTTTAGGTGGTTCCATTCTTCTTTTTAATCTGCTCTTTCCGATGGATTTCTGTCACCAATAAGGCAGCGATGACCCCAC
Organism: Exiguobacterium aurantiacum; assembly: GCF_001766415.1. Classification (GTDB taxonomy): domain Bacteria; phylum Bacillota; class Bacilli; order Exiguobacteriales; family Exiguobacteriaceae; genus Exiguobacterium; species Exiguobacterium aurantiacum_A. The sequence continues at coordinate 1,056,158 of NZ_MKXO01000001.1, forward strand.
CGAGCGATCCGGCAATTATATCGACCATCGTGTCATCGTTCCCGTTCCCTTGCATCGTCGTCCGTAACACAATGTCGGACGTGAACTCATACATCTCCCATAGCGCCGCGCCCGCCATCGAGAAGACGACGATGTAGACGAAGAGGAAGCGCTTCGGCATCTCGAGCCGGATGTCTTCATCGAGACGACTAAAGAAATCAAAGCCAAGAAACGCCAAAAACACCCCGCTCAACACGTGCAAAAACGTGTCCCACCATCCGTTGCTGTATAACCCGACAATCGAACCCAAATATTGCGAGGCGAACAAGAAAATAATATAGGCGATTTTCATCTTGGCATCGAACTCGGTTTTAAATATTTTCTCTAACATGAACGGAATCAGTCCCGAGACGATTCCCGCCCCGGCGACACTCGCGTTAAACCACTCCCCTTGAATGATTGACGTGATGAGAATAATCCCCATGAACAAGACGAATCCGAATTCTAGCATACTTCCTCGTGTCAGCTTCATCTTCCGCACCCTCTTTCTCAGAAACTCTCTCTTCACTTATTCCCGTTTCCCTATCAGATTGAACAATCGAGCGGAGGCAGCCATCCTTTATCGACTTGAAAAAAACGAACATATGTTCTATAATTAAGAAAATGATTCAAGGAGGAACTTGTATGCCCATCCATCCGTACTTGAACTTCAATGGGAACTGTCGCGATGCCCTCGAGTTTTATGCACAAGTGTTCGGACAACCCACGCCTGATATCATGGCGTTCGGTGATCAGACTGGTTCGGACGGAGAGGCCGTACCTCAAGACATGGCCCATCTCGTCCTTCACGCTCGGCTCAATGTCCATGGAACATCGCTCATGTTTTCCGATGCGATGCCGGATGGTCCGGTCACGTTCGGTCAAAACATCACGCTTGCCGTCGTGACGGATGATTTGGACGCAATCACTCGTGAGTTTTCTGCTCTATCTGTCAGTGGTCGTATTCTCATGCCGCTTCAGGAAACGTTTTGGAGCAGAGCTTACGGTTCGGTCGAGGATCGGTTTGGCGTCCAGTGGCAGTTCAGTCACGAGGTTTAATCATGACAAAGACCCTATCGCTTCACGCGATAGGGTCTCGTTTATTTCTGGGCGACGAAGAAAATCCGTTCGGCGTTTTGGCCCGGAGCTCGATCCGTGAAGTCGGCCGTGACCGATTTCACGTGGAAGCCGGCACCGATGAGCCATTGCATATACTGCCCTGGCTCATACGTCCGCTGTTCGTGCGTCTCTTCGACGCGTTCATACGTGCCATCCTCGAGCGCGACGAAAAACGTCAAATCGTGGATGACCGAGAGCGGCTTCTCACCCGGGTCAGCGAACCAGATGTAAGAACAGTCTTCCCCGTTCGACGCGTACGTCTTCTGGTTGAAGAGCGTCTCCATCTTGTTCGGTGAATGGACGTCAAAGATGAACGTCCCGCCCGGCTTCAGCTGCTCATATACCGCCTCGAACGTGTCGACAACGTCGGCCTCGTCTGCAAGGTAGCAAAGCGAGTCACAAAGGATCGTCACGGCATCGACCGGAGCCGGCAGTTCGAGCTCACGCATGTCTTGTTGCCAGAGCGGCAGCGTGACGCCCGCTTCGAGCGCTTTCTCTTGGGCGACTTCGAGCATTGACTCAGATAAGTCGAGACCGATCGTGTCGTAATGCTCGGCCAGCCGGATCGTCGCTGAGCCCGTCCCGCATCCGACGTCGGCAAGCGATGCACCGTCCGCGACGTGGCGCCGCACGAACGCGACCCAATCCGCGTACGGGGCATCTTTCATCAACTCATCGTATACGTAGGCGAACCCTTCGTACGTCATTAGCCGACTTCCACGTCGACGTGCGGCGCGTCAGCCCATAATTTTTCAAGGTTGTAGTAGTCACGGTCGTCACGGTGGAAGATGTGGACGACGACGTTTTCGAGGTCAGCGAGCACCCAACGTGCCGAGTCCATACCTTCGAATTTTTTAAGCGGCAAATCGTTCTCGCCCGCCACGTCTTTGATTTCACGTGCGATCGCTTCGACTTGCTTCTCTGAGTTACCGTGGCAGATGACGAAATAATCGGCGATCGGTGAGATACCTTCCATGTCGAGGACGACGATGTCTTCCCCACGTTTATCGTCAACAGCTTTTACAATCAATTCAAGTTCTTCTTTTACAGTCATATAGACCCTCCTAAGGTGTGTTCAAATAATAGTTATATGTCGTAATCGTCTGCGGGAAAATCCGCACCGACTTCTTCAATAAATAGTTAATCGTATGGCGCAGTGTCGCGACGACGGCCGCTTCAAGTGAAACGTCTGCCAAATCGCGCAACACGTCGACACCGGGATACCGACGATTCGGTTCAATCGCATCCGCGACAAATAAAATTTGATCGAGGCGCGACATGCCGGGTTCGCCGGTCGTGTGGTTTTTGATGGCCGATATGACTTCAGCGTCGAGGTCGTAGGCGCGGTCTAACAAGACCGCTCCGACCGGCGCATGAAGCAGTTCGTCATCAAACTCGAGCAACAACGGGTCGAGATGCTCGTCTAAGACGATTTGACGCATCTCGTCACGGTCATGGTACTTCGCATAATCGTGCAACATTGCCGCGAGCCGGGCCTGGTCCACGTCTTCTCCGTACGTTCGGGCGAGACGTTCTGCCGTCTCGACGACACCGAGCGTATGGATGTACCGTTTCTCAGGCAACGTTCGTTCAATCAATGCCTGTGCTTGTTCATACGTCATACAAATCGTGCTCCTTGATATAAGTTTCGACTTCACATGGGACGAGATACGTGATCGACTTGTTCCGCTTCGCACGTTCCCGAATGTCGGTCGACGAGATCTCAAGCTGCGGCATGTCGATCGTACGGACGTCAGCTCGGCTCGGGATCCGGTAACGACTTCCGGGCCGTGCGACCGCACCGAACGTCACGAGCGTAGTCAGCGTCTCATAATCATGCCACTTCTCGAGCGCGTCGAGTGAATCGGCCCCGATCAAGAAGAAGAACGTGTCAGCCGGATACTGCTCCCGCAACCGTTTCATCGTCTCGACCGTGTAGGACGGTTCAGCTCGTTCGAACTCGATCAAGTTGAGCTTGAAATCCGGGTGACCGGAGATGGCCCGCCGCGTCATCTCAATCCGGTCGTCCGCCCGGCTGAACCCGGCCTTATGGGGCGGAATCGCTGCCGGTAAGAACCAGACCTCGTCGAGCTCGAGTTGTTCTCTCGCCTGCTCGGCAATCAACAGATGACCGAGATGCGGCGGGTCGAACGTGCCCCCCATCAGCCCGATGCGACTCATGGAAGCTTGATTTGGCGATTCTCTTTCTCTTTCGCCTGTTTGTACAAGACGATGACTTTTCCAATGACTTGAACGACTTCTGCCTTCGTTCCTTCAGCCAACTCTCCAGCCACGTCTTTCGGCGTGTCGAGACAGTTTTGAAGAACTTGGACTTTTAACAGTTCACGCTTTTCGAGCGCATCGCCGATGTCTTTGCACATCGCTTCACTGACGCCGTTTTTTCCGACTTGGTAGATGGCCGAGAGGTTGTGTGCCTCGGCGCGTAAAAATCGCTTCTGTTTACCTGATAACATTATTTTTATTCCTCCAATAAGCTTTCAATTAACTTCATTCCGACAATTTGATCCGGTTTCACACCTGTCCAGCGTTCGAACGCCAACGCTCCCTGCCCGACGAACATGGCAGTCCCGTTCACGGTTTTACCGCCTCGGATTGTGGCGTCGCTTAAAAACGGTGTGACGAGTGGACGATATATGATATCACAAATGACGGTGTTTTGTCGTAATCCATTTAACGGAAGCGGTGATTGTACCCCATCCATGCCGACCGATGTCGTTTGGATGATGACGTCGTAGCAGGCGACGTCGACATCACCGAGCGGTTGTGACTCGATGCCGAACGTCTTCGCGAGACGCTCGGCCCGGTCGATCGTCCGGTTCGTGACCGTGACGTTTCGGGTCGGCAACGCGCTGATGATCCCGCGTGCCGCTCCACCCGCCCCGATGACGAGCACACGACCAGACCAGTCGGTGTACGGGTCGAGTGCGGTCACAAGACCGACGCCATCCGTATTCGCGCCGATCAAACGGCCGTCCCGCTTATAGACGGTGTTGACGGCACCGGCCGACTTGGCTGAGTCCTCCAAGTCGTCTAACAACGGGATGACCGCTTCCTTGTACGGGATCGTGACGTTGAACCCGTCATAGTCCCCGTCCCGCATCGACTGAAACAATGGGGCGAGCTCGTCCGCTGTGACGTCGAGCGCGTCATACCGCCCGAAAAGCCCAGACGCTCTCAGCCACTGCTCGTGCAGGGAGGGAGAGAGCGAATGAGCGATTGGGTGACCGATGACGGCCAGTCTCATACGAGCGCCTCGCGTAATGTGACGACGACTCCTTTTGGTGCCCAAGCGGCAATCCGTCCACCTTTTCCGTGGATGGCGACCCAACCGAGTCCGCTAAAGACGATATCCGTCTTGACGCCGTCACGGAGACTAAATTCATGACGCACGAGCGGCGGCAACAATTGCAACGTCTTCTCGTTCGGCGGGTTAAGCATTTTGCCGATATGGTTTTCATAAAGCTCATCTGCTTTGTCGAGCTTCGTCCGGTGTGTCTTCAACTCGTTCGACATGTAGACGACGAATGAACGTTTATTGCCTTCCAGATAATCGAGACGAGCCAGACCACCAAAGAAGAGTGTTTGCTGCGGGTTCAATTGGAACACGTGCGGCTTGATCTCTTTTTTAGGTGTGATCGTCTTCAAATCGCGCGCGTCGACGTAATGCGCCATTTGATGGCGGTTGATGATCCCTGGCGTATCGTACAGGTTCGCATCATCGTCGAGCGGGACGTCGATCAAGTCGAGCGTCGTTCCCGGGAAATGACTGACGGTGATGATCGCTTCATCTTCAGCACCGAAGCGCTTGATGATTTGGTTGATGAGTGTCGATTTCCCGACGTTCGTACAACCGACGACGTAGACGTCTTTCCCTTTGCGATAGTACTCGATCTTCTCTGCTAATTCGTCGATGCCGTGACCTTTTTTAGCGCTGATCAAATGGACATCGACCGGCGTCAAGCCAAGTTCTTTCGCCTCGGTCTTCATCCAGTTGGCCATACGGTTCGGGTTGACCGACTTCGGCAGTAGATCGACTTTGTTCCCGACTAACAAGACATCGTTCGATCCGACCGAACGTTGAAGTCCCGGGAGCCAGCTTCCGTTGAAATCAAAAATATCGACGATTTTGATGACGAGCGCTTCTTTGGCGCTGATCCCGTTCAAGATGCGCAAGAAGTCATCGTCCGTCAATTCGACGTCTTGGATCTGGTTGTAATGCTTCAATTTGAAGCAGCGTTGGCAAATGACGATCTCGCGATCCAGTGCCGATTTTGGTGCATAACCGACTGCTGTCGGGTCTTCTGTTTGAATGAGAACGCCGCAACCGGCGCAATAACGTTTCGTTTCTTCCATATTCGTATGTGCTGTCCTTTAAGTTTCCTCTTCTTCATTCTTCGTAGCGCCTCGCCGCTACTCCTGAAGCGTTAATTCCGACGTCTTACGCGCCGTACAAGACAGCCTCCTTCTTCCTATGCGTTCGAGGCCCTTATTTATCTTTTTTATGTGAATCTTCTGAACGTGAGTGCATCGCCTCGCCGATCTTTTCAGCGACGGCCACTTTGGCCCGCTTCGCATCGACTGCGATTTCCTCCACTTTTTTCGTGATCAACACGTACTTCCCGCGACGCTTCATATGCGCGAATACGACTTTCTCCAGCATGCGATTGAACTTCGTGACGAGACCGTCCGTCTTGACGACGGGCTGCACGTGAACGACGTGAATGCCTGCCATATTGGCGCCGAGCACGTCAGTGAAGATTTGATCGCCTAAGAAAATCGCTTCTTTGGTTGAATAGCCGTACTTGGCAAGTGCTTGCTTGAACCCAGACGGCAACGGTTTTTTCGCACGCGCCACATAATGAAGACCGAGCGGTTCCGTAAACGTGCGCACGCGGTTCTCGTTATTATTCGAGACGACGATGACATCGAGTCCATGTGATTTCACTTTCTCGAGCCATAGCAAAAGAAGCTCAGGTGCGTGCGGGACGTCCCAGGCCACGAGTGTATTATCAAGGTCCGTCAAAATGACGCGGACACCACGGTCTTTCAAGTCTTCAAGGTCGATGTCAAATACTGACGCGACGAACTGTTTCGGATAAAGTCGATTAAACACGTTTGTATTCCTCCAATTAGCTAAAGCGATTCAACAGCTTATACAAGTATTGATATCCCTTCTATGTTATACGAAAACCGGCCAAACGACTAGTGTCTCGTTTGACCGGCCAGAAAATTGTTGTCTATTCACTTACCAGTCAAGCGTTCGATTGAATCGAACCGATGACTTCACCGAGCCGGACCGGACCAATTTTCGCCGGGTCGATGACGACACGATCTTTCTCAAAACAGAGGATGACGGTCGAGCCGAACGAGAAGTAACCGACCTCGGCCCCTTTATCGACACGTTCGCCGTCATGGGTCCATTCGATTGTATTGACGTTCAAAGCGCCGACCATGATGTGCTCGTAACGTCCGGCCACGCTCTCAAAGCGTGTGACACGGCGATAGTTACGTGACAACGGGCGGACCGTCTCCGTCAAACCGAGTTCATTCACCGGCGCCGAACGGTCGCCGAGCTCGTAATGGCTGAGCACTCGGCCTGCGAGCGGGACATGGACACGGTGGTAGTCACGCGGGCTCAAGTAGAGCACGCAAACCGTCCCGCCGGCATACCGTCTCGCCTCTGACTGTGAACCGAGCATCTCGGCGAGCGTATACGACTGCCCCTTCACTTCAAACCGACTCTCGTCTGTTATGGCGGACACGATCGACAATTGTCCGTCGCACGGTGATACGACCGTGTCCGTGTTTGCATCGATCGGGCGCGCCCCGTCTTTCAAGTGGCGCGTGAAAAAGGCGTGCAGACTCGGATAGGCGTCGATCGGCTCTGCCGCTTCAGCGATATCGATTTGATACGTTTTTGCGAACGACGGGATGAACGCGCGGCTCGCCTTCGACTCGGCGAACTGACGGAGCCGCTTGGCGATGAACGGTGTCGCATTCAATTCAAACAACGTCTGATACAAGCGGCTTTTGATCACTGTGCGGCCTCCTCGTTTTTAAAGAACGTTTCGTATTGTTGTTCCGAGACGGCCCCTTCGACACGACCTGTTTCTTGACCGTCTTTAAAACGAATCATCGTTGGTGTTCCGTTAATGCCATAAGTCGTCCAGACGTTATGATCGGCCAAGTTGATCGAGACCGCGTCATACTCCTCGATGAGTGGTTCGACATACGGTTTGACTTGCTCACAATATTCGCAACCCGTCTGCCAGAAGTAGACGACGACCTCTTCTTCTTCGTCAATCTTCTGTTCGAGCTCGTCCGCTGACACGGCGTTGACGCCGGTCTCTTCATTCGCATTATTCAAGAAGAATAAGAGCGCGATCCCGATCACGATGATGGCACCGATGATGGCGAACGTAATGAAGTTGGCGCGTTTGGCACTGTTTTTCATGGTCGATCCCTCCTAAATGTGTATAAAAAGAACTGACTCGGATATGAGCCAGTTTGGTTGTGGACGTCTTACTTTTCTTGGGCGACGTCGTTGATTCCCATGTCTTGGTTAAGTGTATCCAAGAGCGCGATAAAGATTGTGATGACCACGCCAAAGGCTGTTGCGAGCACCGCATTGAACGTCACGCCATCGACAGCTGAAATGATAAAGACCGCTGTATTCGAAAGCAAGATCGCCCAGAACAATGTGACTAAGTAACGCATCGAAAGTCCCCTCCATCTCACAGATGATTCATAAAATTCCATACGGCAATAGTATATCATTGTTGCTGCACAATATGCGACCTCGATTGTATATTCTTTCCGTCGAAACGTGAAATATGGTACGGTCAGAGAAATAGTACACAATGTAGAAAAGAGGATGACTTATGTCACGTTATTTAATCGCAGTCGATTTAGACGGTACGTTGTTACGAGATGACAAGACGATCAGCGAACGGAACATCCGCGCTCTTCAAGCGGCTCGTGATGCCGGCCATGAAGTCATGATCGCAACAGGACGGCCCCATCGCCACTCGATCATGTATTATGAACAACTCGGCTTGACGACGCCTTTGATCAATTTCAACGGAGCGCTCGTCCATCACCCGAAAGATACGTCCTACGCGGTCACACACCGTCCGATCCCACTTAAAACAGCACACGACATCATCGAAGAAGTATCGGAGACGAAAGCACACAACATCGTCGTCGAAGTGACCGACCACGTCTATTTCCATAAAGATCCGCAAGAATTTTACGGTCCTTACGCCGAACGGGCACTCAGTGTCACATCGGGTGACTTGCTCAAGCACTTGCAAGACGAGCCGACGTCGCTTTTGATCCACGCGACGAAAGAACACGTCGACAACGTCCGGGCCAGCTTGAACAAAGTGCACGCCGAAGCCGTCTTGAACCGTCAATGGCGCATGCCCGAGCACATGATCGAAGTCATGAGCCAAAATACATCGAAGGCGCTCGGCCTTCGCGAAGTATCGAAGCACTTGAACATTAGCCGTGAGAACATCATCGCGTTCGGCGATGAAGAGAACGACCTCGAAATGCTCGACTACGTCGGCACGGGCGTCGCGATGGGCAACGCCATCAGCCAGCTCAAAGTCGTCGCCAACGAAGTGACCGCTTCGAACATGGATGACGGGATTGCCATCTACCTCGAAGAGAAATTTGGCATCAAGTCATAACCAAAGCACCGACTGATCCACAGTCGGTGTTTTTTGTGTTCGATCACTGCACCTAGTTAAATAAAGCGCAGTGAACTACTCACCACTTGTTTGCTTCGCAACTTGAAGTGGGAGCTTCTTGGGAAGACCGTGCTTTGACCAGCCACGGTTGTGGACCAAGCTCGTCGGGCAGTCCCTGCCCTGGGGTGTTTCAGTCCGCGAGGCGCAACAGGTTGAGGCTCGCGTTGACGTCGCGGTCGTGGTGCGCGCCGCAAGCGGCGCATGTCCACTCGCGGACGTCTAGCTCCTTCCTGCCGCCGTTCTCGCCGCAGGCCGAACAGACCTGGGTCGAGGCGAACCACGGGTCGGCCTTGATGAACGTCCGTCCATAGAATCTCGCCTTATATTCCAGCTGGCGGACGAACTCGCCCCATCCGGCGTCCCCGATCGACTTTGCCAGGCGGCGGACCCGCATCATCTCCCTCGGCTTCAGCGTCTCGACGACGACGACTTGGTTCTCGTCGACGATGCGTCGTGACAGCTTGTGGAGGAAGTCGTGCCGGCGGTTCCGTACCTTTTCATGCTTCTTGGCCAATAGGAGCCGCGCCTTCTCGCGGTTCCGGCTGCCGGGCTTCTTGCGGGAGAGGGAGCGCTGCGCCCGTCTCAGCCGCGACTCGGCCTCGCGCAGGTTGCGCGGGTTCGGGATCTTCTCCGTCACCATCGCGTCGTTCGTCATGACGGCGAAGTGCCCGAGGCCGAGGTCGATCCCGATCTTGTGCTCGGCGGGGACCCACGGCTCGTCGGGCTGCTCGACGAGGAGCGACACGAAGAACTTGCCCGTCTTCGTCATCGACACGGTCGCCGACCGGATCTCGCCGTCGAAGATTCGGTGCTGTGTGAAGCGGATGAACCCGACCTTCGGGAGCCGGACATGGCCCCCTTCGATGCGGATCGTGCCGTACTGGTTGTTCGTCGTGTAGGACGCGCGCGCCTTCCGTCTCGACTTGAACACCGGGAAGCCGGCCGTCCCGGCGAAGAACTTCGCGAACGCAGTGTCGAGGTGCAGCTTCGCGTTCGCGAGCGCGAGGCTGTCCGCCTCGGCGAGGAACGGGAACAGCGGCTTGTAGGAGGCCGGCGTCGGCGGCTTCCGCTTCGGCCCGCCGTTCGCCTTCGTCTCCTCGTGGATAGCGATGCGGTCCTCGAGCAGCTTGTTGTAGACGAACCGGGCACAGCCGATCGTCCTGACCAGGAAATCGGCCTGTTCCGCGGTCGGGTGGAGCCTGTATTTGTAGCCCTTCAGCATGTCTCCGCCTCCTCCCGGCCGATGATCGTGATGAACGCCTTCCTCATCCGATACCCGCGGCGGGGGAAGGGAAATCTGACGGAATCACGAACTTATGTTCGTCATATCTGTCACAGGGGTGGCCAAGAGGTTTATGTACGGGCGATTCATCTCCCACCTACGCTGGGCCTCGCCCCAGACGCTTAGAGGTGGGAGAATTCTCGCTTAATTATGTTAAATATTCGTCAAAAATCTTGACCATGACTTTCGGTGTGTTTGCTAAATACACATTGATTTGTTGAGCATTCGAAGCAACTGGATCATAATGTCCCTCATCTGTCGGAAAGTCAGAGATTCCTTTGATAATGATACATTCGACGTCATTTTTCTTGCAGATATATGCGATTGCACCCGCTTCCGTATCCGCAATGGTGATTTCATGCTCCTTAAGCTCTACATAGTCCTTCCACATCACGACTGCTCGATCAGCGGTGGCGATAATAATCATCTCCGTAATCTAGTTTGTTGCTCCCTTATATAATAAACCCCGCTGAGTGTTCAGCGGGGTTTTGTTTAGCGTCGGAACGCCCCTTCAACGTCTTCAGTCGGAACGACGTTAATAAAGACGTGTGAATCGGCATCTTTGCAGATACGTGTGATCTCACGGACTTCGTGGCGTTGGGCGACCATCATGAGCGTCGCTTTCTCGACTTTCGAATACGTACCGATCGCCGGCATGAGTGTGATGCCGCGGAACACGTGTTGGTGCAACTCTTGCGTCACTTCGTCCGGATGATTCGTGACGATGAAGAGCGTCTGCCGCTGCGTATTCGTGTAAATCTCATCGATGACTTTCGACGTCACGTACAAGAAGACGATCGTATACAGCGCCGTCGGCCATCCGAACAAAGCACCGGCCCCAAGCGCGATCATCATGTTCATGAGGAACAAGTAGACGCCGACCGAGTTGTTCGTGAACTTCGCTAGGATGAGGGCGACGATATCAAACCCTCCGGTCGAGGCACCGAACCGAATCGTGATGCCTGACCCGATGGCGAGCAATACCCCGCCGAATACGGCGTTCAACAGCGGATCGTCCGAGAGGAGAGGTGTTTGCGGAAGCACGCGAATGAACAAGGTGACCGAGGCGACGCTGATCAACGTATGGATCATCATGTTCTTTCCGAGCATAAAATAACTGACGATCAAGAGCGGTACGTTCAAGATGAAGAACCAAATGCCTTCACCGAGCTCAAACGGCGTACCGGCAAATAAGGTCGTGAAAATTTGGGCCAAGCCCGTAAACCCAGTCGAGTAAACCCCCGCTGGGATTAAGAATAATGTCATGGATAATGCAACGAACACTCCCCCGATGATCGAAACGATCCCGATGCGCGCGTGTTCTTTAACGGATTCCGTCAAGTTCTGTCTCCCCTTTCAAAATTAGCTAAGCATCAAGATAACATACATTCAAAGCCATGCCTACAACAAAAATACTGCGATGTGCCCGCCTGTATCACAAAAAAACAAGCCGGCCGAAGCCGACTTGTTGACCTGATACGTTTGGTCACGCTTTCACTGTCTCGATCGTCACTGAATCATTCGCTGGAACCGTTACCGCGTTTCCGTACACACGAATCGTAACGTCCGTTCCATTTGTCTGTTTGATCGTCACTTGTTCACGCGTCGATGTGACCGTCAAGTGATGGCCGCGCCAGAGCACGTTGAACGAGTAACCGTCCCAATCTTTCGGGATCATCGGGCTGAACGTGAGTTCGGTCTCGAGGGCACGCATTCCTGCGAAGCCGTGGACGATCGCCATCCACGAACCAACCATCGATGTGATGTGAAGACCGTCTTCTGTATCGTTGTTGTAGTTATCAAGGTCGAGTCGGGCTGAGCGTTGGTACAGCTCGACCGCTTTGTCTTCATAACCGACTTCAGCTGCCACGATCGAGTAGACACAAGGCGACAAGCTCGACTCATGCACCGTGCGCGGCTCATAGAAGTCGAAGTTCGCACGTTTTTGCTCGAGCGTGAAGCGGTCGCTGAACGTGTACAGGCCTTGGAGCACGTCCGCCTGCTTGATAAAGTTCGAGCGGAGGATGCGGTCCCACGACCAATTTTGGTTAAGTGGCAAGTGTTTCGGATCGAGGTCTTTCACTAAGATCTGTTCTTTATCCATGAACCCGTCTTGCTGCATAAACACGTCCGGGACGAGGTCGTCTTTCGGATAGTACATCTTCGTTTGGATATCGGCCCACTTCGCGAGTTCCGCATCCGTCAAGTTGAGCGTTGCTGTCAACTCGTCGAGTCGTGCCGGTTCTGCTTCTTTCAAGTAGTTGTACACTTCTTGCGTGTACTCGAGCGTCCAAGCGGCGATCAAGTTCGTGTACCAGTTGTTGTTGACGTTGTTGTCGTATTCGTTCGGACCTGTGACGCCTAGGATCATGTACACGTCTTTGTGTGGTACAAAGTTGACGCGGCTAGCCCAGTAACGCGAGATCTCGACCAATACTTCAAGTCCGTATTGACCTAGGTACGACTTGTCGCCCGTGAAGTTCGTGTAGTTAAAGATCGCATGGGCGATCGCACCGTTACGGTGAATCTCTTCATGGGTGATCTCCCACTCGTTGTGGCACTCTTCCCCGTTCATCGTCACCATCGGATACAAGGCGCCCTTCATCCCGACGTTTTTGACCGAGTTCTCTTTCGCTTGCGGCAATTGATTATGACGATATTTGAGCAAGTTCCACGACACTTCCGGCTTCGTCGTCGCCAAGTAGAAGTGGAGGCAATACGCTTCCGTGTCCCAATACGTGGCGCCACCGTACTTCTCGCCCGTGAACCCTTTCGGTCCGATGTTGAGACGTGAGTCTTCACCCGTATACGTTTGATACATGTTGAAGATGTTGAAACGGATGCCTTGTTGCGCTTCCGCGTCGCCGTCGATGCGGACGTCCGCGTTTTCCCAACGGGCGAGCCAAGCTTCCGTCTGTTCCGCCAAGAGCGTCTCGAACCCTTTCTCGAACGCGGCTTCGACGCGCTGCATGCCGACTCCTTGCAAATTGTCAATTTCATGGTCACGGTTCGTGACGACCGAGACGTACTTGTACGCCGTTGCCGTCTCACCCGCTGCCGCTTTGACCGTGAAACGGTTAGCGACGTAGAGGTCGGTCGCATCGAGCACTTCACAGCGTGCGTCTTCGACGTCGGCGATCATCGAAGCCGTGACGTGCCAATCAAGTTTCTTCGTTTTTGTCGTGACGAAACCGAACCGTTCTTCGACGCCGTGTTCGACCGGCAACCAGAACTTCTCATCGTAGTTCGAGTCTTCGTTGACGACGTCCCCGTCTAGATAAGGAGTGAATTCGATTTCCGCTTCATAGTTCACAGGCGTGACGTTGTAGCGAATCGCCAAAATCTCTTTGTCGACGATCGAGAAGAAGCGGACGACTTCGACGTTCGTCTCCTCGGATCCGTTCACGAGCGTGAACGTCCGCGTGAGGACACCGCGCTGCATATCGAGTTCGCGTGTGAAGCCTTTGACTTCCCACTTCGCCAAGTCGACAGGCGTCCCGTTGATGGCGACACGCAGGCCGGCCACGTTCGTCGCGTTCAATACTTTGGCGAAGTATTCCGGATATCCGTTCTTCCACCAACCGACACGCGTCTTGTCGGGATAGTAGACGCCCGCCACGTAAAATCCTTGGTGCGTATCGTTTGAATAATCTTCTTCAAAGTTCCCGCGCATCCCCATGTGCCCGTTACCGAGCGAGGTGATCGATTCTGCGAGACGGTTCTCGTTCGAGTGAAGCCCTTCTTCCGTTACTTTCCATTCGTCGACTGCAAACAATCGTTTCATCTGTCTGCCACTCCTTTTTCTCTACAAGGCTACTTGTCAGTAGACAACCGAATCGTGCAACCGCTTGTCTATGAAAGCGCTATATTTTTAATCTCACCTCTCATTTTACACGACTATACCGAGAATGCAATCGTTTGCATAAAAGTTTTTCATTCTTTTTTTTGTCACTTTTGGAACGAAAAAAACCTACTCTGGCGCATTGGGCCAAAGTAGGTATGTCTATATCACACGTCTGAATCGCGACCGAAGGCGGCGTTCGCTTCATGACCTTCAAAGGCCGGGTTGTCGCCATCGTTGAATCCGGTATCGGGCTCATCGAGAATGAGGGCATACCCACCGTCCATAATGTCCCCGTACGCTTTGTTGACGTCGTCATCGGCCAAACCGAGATCGAGGAGCGCCCGTTTCACTTCCTGCTCTCCTTCGGCGACGCCCGCGAATTTCTGCATCCAAGAAGCGCTCGCTTCCTCGACTTTGGCGTCAGTGTTCCGTTTGACGAGCGACACGTTATCCTCGTCTCTCGCGACGACGTAAAGGTCTTTCTCGTCGTACCCATCTTGGCTCAGTTGATCAATTTTTGAGACGAGTGCCGCCTCGTCTTTGTACGTATCAACAAATCGTTTGTTACTCATCATTTATCATCCTTTCTAGATGTTGGATTGTCCTCGATCGTGATCTTGCCTTGTCCCACTTGCCTAATATCGATCTCTTCTTTACGGAGCGTCTCGGTGACCGTCTTCGTATCTTCATCCACTTGCTTGCGGACGATAATCTCTTCGACGACGACCGGACGCTTGACGATGAAGGCGCGCTCTTCGATGACTTGGATACGTAGTTGGTCCCCTTCGTCGATCGTCCGGATGCCAGGTTTGTCGAAGTCGTAGTCTTCAATCACATCTTCAGAACCAGCAAGGCGCTCTACATGTAGGTGTTCCCTCCGAACCGGTACTTCAATCGTCTGTTCAGTCTCGGTTACATGCTTGTCGATGACGAGTTCCCCCGTCTGCACCGTTTCTTTTTCAACCGCGAGTCGCTCCTCGTGCAGTTCAAGCGTCTGTTCTTCGTGCTCCTTGGAAGAGGCGCGCGGCGATCGTTTAATGTCCGCCATCTCCTCGTTTTGATCCGCATCGACATAAAGGAACAACCGCCCTCGCTCTACTTCACCCACGAATCGTTCCCGCTGCTCGCGCGTCAACCGCATACTGCCGAGCCAGCGCTCGATTGGGCGTTCGCTTGACGTGACGAGAGACGCCACCGTATCCGGCTCATCCGCGACGAGTACGTATAGTTTTGAATGGCGTCGGATGGCGTCAGCCGTTTCAGTCCGTTTGACGAAGACGAACATGTCTTCTTCTTTATATCCTTCTTGCTTCAAATCGACCGTCCGCTTTAGCAACACCTCGGGCTGGTCAAATACTTCAGAGATGATGGCATGTTTCATAACATTCGTTCCTCCTGTAAGATGAATTGGCGAAAAAAAGGATGGTCCCTCAGAGAGAGCCATCCTTGTCGAGGTGCTTGGTCATCTAATTAGATCCGGTCGCGCTCATCACGGCGCTTATGGTCAGCGTCATGTTTCTGATGGCTGTTTTCGCCTTCGATATGGGCTTCTTCTTTACGAAGCGTCTCGCGTACCGTCTCTGTATCTTTCACTTTGTCTGTGCCGACGACAATTTCTTCGGCCACGACGTCTTTCTTCGTTACATCGACGCGCTCTTCTGTGACTGGCACACGAATCTCGTCGCGATCTGTCGTCGCATCGAACGAATGGCCCGTCGCTTCACGGTCCCCGTCGACTTGACGTCGTTCGACGTGTACTTCGTCACGCTCGACTTCGACGTCGACCCGCTCTTCGTGCTCGACGACTTCTTTTTCGACTCGGACTTCACCTGTCTGAACGCGTTCTTTATTGATTTGGAGGCGCTCTTCGTGAAGCTCAAGCTTTTGCTCGTCCGTCAAGTCGGTACGGTTACGAATGTCCTCGTCCATGTCATGGTGACGCGTCGAATCATGATTCGTTCCCGTGGCGTCAAGCCCAGTGCCAGCTGCTCCGACACCCGTTCCTGCCGCTGTTAGCGGGTCACGTGCCGTCATGTTTCCAGCCTCGTTCCCTTCAGAACCATAGCCCGCTGACGTGCGACCGCCTTCGAACGTGTCGTTGCGACCGTTGTCCAAGACGCCGTCGTCTGTATCTAATAACAAGACGAAGCCGCCTTTTTCGATATCTTGATGGTGGCGTGCCGTCTCCTCTTCTGAGAAGCCGAGTTTATCAAACGTGTGGCGCACTTCATCGCCGCCGTCTGCGACTCCGAAGAAGCGATCGAGCCACGATGCTTTCGTTTCTTTTACTTCTGCATCCGTTTCGCCGCGAACCATCGAAAGGTTCGATTTATCTTTTACAACAACGTACAGGTCGTCCTCGCGGTGTCCCGCCGCGCGAAGTTCATCAATTTTTGAAACAAGCTCTGCTTCTTGATAGTAAGTCCCTACGTAACGTTTGTTATCCATGATTGTATCTCCCTTTCAAATTCTATATTTTTTGGTTATTGGCCGGGCTACTCTGTCGTGAATTGCTATTTTGCCGGTAGTATAAGTGTTCCCTCGCGCATTGTTTTCAACCGCTTCTCGCACAACTGTAATCTGTTTGTAACGCCAGGACTTTTGTCGGATTGAACGTTCTTCCTTTATATGAATCAGAATCCGCACAAAAAAACCTTCCGCACGAAAACGGAAGGTTTCAACTCATTCAGCCGCATGGCTATTCTTTTTTTGACCACACGACTGGCGGACGACTAAATAGTGCGGGACGATGACACGTTTCCCGTACGGTGGTGCACTATCGCCGATTTGTTCGATCAGGCAGTTCGTCGCCTCGAAACCGAGACCGAAGATGTTGATCTCGACTGACGTGAGCGGCGGATTCGAATGTTCGGCGATATAGACGTTATTGAAACTGACGACAGCGACGTCTTCAGGGATTTTTAGACCCATCTCACTGAGCGTGCTGATGACACCGAGCGCCATCATATCATCACTGACGACGACAGCCGTCGGTGGCTCATCGACGTGAAGCAACTCCCGGACCGCTTTAGCGCCGCCTTTCGTCATGAACTCGGCACGAGCGATGTAGTCTTCCCGTACCGGGATCCCGGCTTCCATAAGCGCCGTCGCGTACCCGTTGCGACGGTCTTGCGTGACGGCCAATTTATCCGATCCGCCAATGAAGGCGATGCGGCGGTGACCGAGGTTGTACAAGTGCTTCGTCACTTCACGGCCAGCCAAGTAGTTGTCCGTATCGACGTACGTGATCGACGAGGCGTCCCCGAACGGCTTCCCGACGACGACGAACGGGAACTTCGTCTGGCGCAAATATTGGACGACTTTATCGTCTTCGCGTGAATACAAGACGATGACACCGTCGACCCGGCGACCTTGGACCATCTCGATGACACCCGACAGCACTTCTTCTTCGGTCACACCGGTCGTCATGTACAACGAATAACCGTTTTGATGGGCTTTCGTACTGATTCCGCGCAACACTTCCGGGAAGAACGGATTTTGGAGTATTTTCGTCGCCGCGCTCGGCATGACAAGACCAATCGATTGTGTCGAGCGGTTGGCGAGACTTCTTGCATGGATGTTCGGATGGTACCCGAGTTCTTCCATCGAACTACGAACACGTTCTTTCGTTTTCTGGCTAATTCGCGGACTGTTGGCGATGACGCGGGACACTGTCGACGGTGCGACGTTGGCGTGTTTGGCGACATCTTTGATCGTGATTTGCATGGTGCTCCCCCTTGCTTCCGTTAATTCATTGTTCCCTGCGACAGGGTATTCAGCTCACGCTCTTGCGGCGCTTCCACATGACCAGACCCGTCAAGAACAGCGGAATCGCGACGACGAGCAGACCAATCGTCCACATGTTCACTTCCGATTCTTCGACGACATAGGCGTTGGCGCTTTCGCCAGCGAGCTTGATAGTGAACGTGCCACGTTTTTCCGTGACAAGTTGTGAGAACAAGAGACCGCGGAGCCGTTGATCTTCACCGACTTCGCTTACCTCGAATTCAATCTCTGTATCCTCATCGTTCATATTGATGGCGTACAAGGCGACCTCATCGCCGTCGCGACGCTCGAACACGGCCATGCCGTCTTTCGAGGCAATCATTCGTTGCTCTCCAGTGGCGAAGACGGGATAGTCTTCCCGCATCCGGTTCATCGTCGCGACGTATTCATGTAACTCTTCATTCCCTGGGAAATCCGTCATCACCCGGTTGGCCGGATCGGCCCCACCGGTTTGCGCGTTTTCTGTCCCCTGGAATAAAATCGGCATACCAGGCGACGCATAGAGCGTGAACAGCGCTAGGCGAAGTCGCCGTTCTGCCGACTCGGCTCCCCCAAGTCCAGCGACGTGCATGAACCGCTCGACATCATGGTTGTCCAGGAACGTCGCCATTTGGTTCGGATCGTTGAAAAACGTCTCGGCGTAGCTTGCCGCCACGTCGATCTCGTCAACGTTGGCGTGCTTTTGCGTCATCGTCTTCGAGACGCGATCATAGAACGTAAAGTTTGTGACGCTGTTAAATCCTAAATTGTCGTACTCAGCGACGTATTGTGGATTCGGGTCGAACACTTCGGCCAACAAGTAAAAGTCAGGATCGACCGCCCGCACCGCTTCGACAAAATCTTTCCAAAACGGCTTGTCGACGTGGCGGACCGTATCGAGTCGATAGCCATCGATGCCGGTCTCTTCAATCCAATAAGTAGCGGCGTCGATCAAATAGTCTTTCACTTCCGGGTCTTCCGTTTTAAAGTCCGGCAAGTCGAACAACCAGTGCGTCTCGACTTGCTCTTGGTCTTGCCAAAGCACGATCGGCAACTCGTCATGGAACCAGTCCGGTCGTTCCTCGACCCACGGATGTTTCGGACCGACATGGTTGACGACGAAGTCAAGAATGACTTTTATATCGCGCTTATGCGCCTCATCGACGAGTTCTTGCAAATCTTCTTTCGTCCCAAACTGGGGATCGATGTCATAAAAATCTTTGATCCAGTAGCCGTGGTAACCGTTCGGCATGTTCTGAAACACCGGCGTCAACCAAATCGACGTAAATCCGAGCGATTCGATGTAGTCGAGCTTCTCGATCACACCTTGAATGTCGCCTCCGTGAAACGCTTTTGGATCATCCTTGTCGACTTGGTCGTTGTTGTCAGGATTCCCGTCAACGAACCGGTCGACCATAATAAAGTACATGCGTTCTTGTTCCCATGTTGCTGCTTCTTTCGCTCCGACGATTGTAGGAAACAAAAGAAGCGACAGGAGAACGAGCACGACGCCTCGCCTCATATCGCTTCCCCCTTTTTTGAGTATTAACCTTTCGTACCACCCGCAGTGAGACCGGAGACGAAGTAACGTTGGAATATGAAGAACAAGAGGACGATCGGGAGGGCCGAAAGGACGGCTCCTGCCGCGAACAACGTAAAGTTGTTGTCGAATTGTCGCGAGATCATATTGTAAAGTCCAACCGCTAGCGTCTGCTTCTCAGGTGTACGCAGGACGAGCGATGCCAAGATAAAGTCGTTGAACGGGCCCATAAAGTTGAACAAGGCGATCGTTGCGACAATTGGCTTCGCGAGCGGCAAAATGATTTGCCAAAAAATACGAAG
This sequence comes from Exiguobacterium aurantiacum, assembly GCF_001766415.1. Classification (GTDB taxonomy): domain Bacteria; phylum Bacillota; class Bacilli; order Exiguobacteriales; family Exiguobacteriaceae; genus Exiguobacterium; species Exiguobacterium aurantiacum_A. Next base: position 1,075,803 of record NZ_MKXO01000001.1, read on the forward strand.
GTGACCGGCACCATCCATCCGAGCAGCCTCATCGAGCTCTTTCGGAATCGTATCGAAGTAACCTTTCGCCAGGTACGTGTTCATCGGAATCGCCCCACCGGCGTACAGCAAGATCAGCGCTGTATGCGTATCGAGAAGGCCGAGCATGTTGAGTAACACAAAAATCGCGATGATGGCAACGAATTGCGGGACCATCTGCAAGACGAGGAACAAGATGAGCGAGTTCTTCCGTCCGACGAAACGGTAACGCGAGAACACATAACCAGTAATCGTAACTAAAATTACAGCGAGCGCCATCGTGATGAAAGCGATCTTCAACGTATTCACATACCATAAACTATAATCCGAAATTGTTAGATCAAACAAGTTTTTGTAGTGAATGAGCGTCGGGTTTGATGGGATGATCGTCGACGTGATCGTACGACCCGGGTTAAATGACGTTCCCATTACCCAAAGCATCGGATAGAGAATAATGATCGACGCAAGCGTCAAGATGACATAAGAGAACGCCAAATTGATTCGTTTTTGTTTTTTCATATCAGATCATATCCTCGTCTTTGAAAGATTTTGTCCGACGGAACTGGATGACGGCTAGTGTCATGATGAAGAATGACAAGATGAGCGTGATCGCAGCCGCAAGTCCGTATTGCGGGTTGGCCCCGAGCGACAATTTGTAAATCCATGAAATCAAGATGTCGGTACCACCGGCAGTTTGTCCTGGGACAGCCGGCCCACCACCGTTGAAGAGATAGATGATGTTAAAGTTGTTAAAGTTGAACGTGAACTGCGTGATGAGAATCGGTGCTGTTGCGAACAAGAGCATCGGCAATGTGATCAGACGGAACTTATCAAAGATGTTCGCGCCGTCAATCGTCGCAGCTTCATACAAGTCACCCGGGATCGACTGCAAGACACCGGTCATGAGCGTCATGATGAACGGGAAACCGAGCCACCATTGAATCAAGATGAGCGCACTACGTGTCGCTGTCGGGTCGGTCATCCAGCTAATCGGATCGAGACCGAAGGCCGGCAGGATTGTCGTATTGAACACACCGAACGACTCGTTGAACATCGAGCGGAAAATCAAGATCGTGATGAACGCTGGTACGGCCCATGACAAGATCAAGATTGAACGGAACAAGCGACGGAACCGAAGTCCTTCTTGGTTCAACAGAACGGCAAGGAAAATCCCGATCGCGATGACACCGACCGTTGAAGCTACCGTCCAGACGAGCGTCCAACCGAGAACGCCGACGAACGTGTCGCGCCAAATGTCGATTTCAAAGATGCGCGTAAAGTTTTCGAACCCGATCCACTCGACGAGTTTTGCCGGTGGCGCGTTGTTGTAACGATAGTTCGTGAACGCGATCAAGAACGTAAAGATCAGCGGCAACACGACTGTGAAGACGAGCAAGATAAGCGACGGGATCAACATCAAGTATGGGAATCCATGGTCGCGCAAGTTGCGAAGTTGCACTTGGAACGTTGGCACGTTTAGGTGCTGATCACGAATGCGACCGACTCGGTAAGCGTCACGAATGTTCCAAATGTAGAACGCGATACCGAAGAACAGTAAGATTATTGCGACAATACCTTCTACCATCAAGAAGATGGAGTGGTCGTTACGAGGTCCTGCTACTTCGCCAAGCGTGATCAATCCCCAAAGGCCACCACGGTCACCAGGTCCGGCGCCCGCCCCTTTGAAAAACAGATCGTAGTTTACTGCAAAATAAGACATGATGACGATAAAGAATGCGATCGCCTTCGCACGTTGGTTGTTATAGAACTGCCCAGCTCCCGGAATGATCGAGAGTAATGCGGCGTTCCGAGCATGATTGGTCGGTTTGTCCGGTCGTTGTTCCGGTGTTTTTGGGTTCGGAATTGAAGCCATCCTCAATTTCTCCTTTCAATTTGAGCAAATCAATCGAGCAAGCGTTTGCTCAATTTCAGAAAATGAGGGGGAACGCCATTTGGCGTACCCCGTCATTTCACATCCTTATTGGTTGTTTGCTTGGATTTGTTGCTCGATGACTTTAACAGCATCGTCAGCTGATTTTTGTGCATCTTGCTTGCCAGTCGCTACGAGCTGAAGCGCTTGTGCCATTGGCTCCCAAACTTGTCCCATTTCAGGAATGTTAGGCATTGGGATTGCATTTGTCGCTTGATCGAATACCGCTTTCGCAACTTCGTTCGCCGTGATTGTCTCATTCGACTCGAGTGCTGCTACCGGTGGGATCTCGTTGTATGCTTCAAACATTTTCAATGCGTTCTCTTCGTTTGTAAGTTCTGCGAGGAACATTTCAGCCCACTCTTGGTTCTCAGTGTACGCAGAGAGTGCATATGTTTTCACACCCATGAACGTCTTGATTGGCTCACCGTTCGGAAGTGTTGGCATTGCCGCTGCTCCGAGGTTGACGCCAGCATCTTGGTAACCAGCAACAGCCCAAGGTCCGTTCATAACTGTGTGTGCTTTCTTCTCAGTGAAGAGTTGGTCCATCGCTTGGCCGCCAGACTCGCCGATCAACCCTTTAGGGAAGAGGCCTTCTTGGTACCATTTGCCGATGTAGTCGAATCCTTCGACTGCGCCTTCATTGTTCAAGCCGATGTCGGTTGGGTCGAGCGCGCCGCCGTCTTCTTTGAAGACGTAACCGCCGAAGCCTGCAACTACACCGTGAGCGAAGTAGAAGTTATCCCAAAGACCGAGGAAACCGTACTCGCCTTTGTCTTTAAGATCTGTAGACAGCTTGTAAAGGTCGTCCATTGAAGCAGGAGCTTCTGAAACCAAATCCTTGTTGTACATGAGGACTGGTGTCTCAACTGATTTAGGATAGCCGTAAGCTTGTCCGTCGAACATGACAGCCGATTTCGAAGCATCTGTGAACGCTTCGAGCGCGCCTTCGTCAGCGAGCGGATTCAAGTGACCTTGGTCAGCGATCGTGCCGATTTGGTCGTGCGGTACGAGAACGATATCTGGACCTTTACCAGCCGGGCCGTCAAGCGCCAACTTGTCTTTTTGGTCCGTCATTTGAACTTCGACGACTTCTACTGCGACGCCGTGTTCTTCTTCAAACGCTTTCGCAACTTCTTTCGTCGTTTCCGACTTTTCAATATCTTCCCAAATTACGATTTTTTCTGGCTTGTTCTCGCTAGTAGAACCGCCTTCGTTAGTAGAACCGTTATCCGTACCGCCACCACATGCAGCAAGTGCACCGAAAGCTAATACTGCCGTTGAAAGTCCTGCTACCATTTTTTTCATCTTCATGATGAAAAACCTCCCCAAGGAAATTAGTATGGTCAGATTTGCGCACACGTACTGAACGACTGATTTTAATCAACTCCGCTACGAAATCAGCCATTCAGTGAAAACGTTTGCATCCTCACCTCAATTTTTATTATACAGTTGTGTAAGCGTTTTACAAGACTTTTTTTTTCAATTTTTTCTCGTAGGTATCCCATTTATCTCTTTTTCAACGTTTATGCGTTCAATTGTTCAATAATTGTCGTGAGCAGTGATTGACAAAATGTAACCGCTTTATTACCCTTTGCTTGAGCAAACGTTTTCGCAACGGTTGTTTCTTTTCTGAACAGACAGTGTAAAATGGTTACAACCCCAATCGAGAAAGGAACGATTTCACTTGATCAAAGAAGCTATTTATCATCGCGCCATGTCCCCTTTCGTTTATAAATACGACCGGGAAACGATCCATATTCGGTTTCATACGAAAAGAAATGATATCCAATCTGTTGACTTAATTTGGAATGACCCATACGACTGGCATTCAGAAGACCCGGCGATGTGGAACTTTGACCCGGACAAGCCGAGCTACTGGCGCACGTTCGAGACACCAATGGAACAAATCGGCCACGACGACCAATACGACTACTGGTTCATCGCGATCAAGCCGCCGTTCCGTCGCCTCCGTTACGGGTTCCGGCTCCATGACGGCAACGAGACGGCCGTCTATACGGAAAAAGGCTGGTTCGAAGATAAACCGCTCGACGATACGGGTTATTACTTCTGTGTCCCGTTCATCAACCCGATCGACATCTTCCACGCCCCGTCATGGGTCAAAGACACGGTCTGGTATCAAATCTTCCCTGACCGGTTCGCGAACGGAGACGCGTCACTCGATCCTGAAGGGACGCTCGCCTGGAACAGCACTGAGCCAACGATCACAAACTTCTTCGGTGGCGACTTCCAAGGCATCATCGATCATATGGACCACATCGTCGAACTCGGAATCACCGGCATTTACTTCTGCCCGATCTTCAAAGCGACGACGAACCATAAATACGACACGCTCGATTATATGGAAATCGACCCGCAGTTCGGGACGAAAGAGCAGTTCAAACAATTGGTCGACTTGCTTCATGAGAACGGGATCAAAGTCATGCTCGATGCGGTGTTCAATCACGTCGGCTACAACCATCCTTGGTTCTTAGACGTCGTCGAGAACGGGCCTCATTCCGAGTATCGCGACTGGTTCTATCTCCGCGACTTCCCGATCGAGACGGCACCGAAGCCGAACTACGATACGTTCGCTTTCGAGAAGAACATGCCGAAGATCAACACCGAACACCCGGCGTTGAAAGCTTATCTATTAGATGTGGCCCGTTATTGGGTCGAAGAGTTCGGCATCGACGGTTGGCGCTTAGACGTCGCGAACGAGGTCGACCACGCGTTCTGGCGTGACTTCCGTCGCACTGTAAAAGAAGCGAACCCCGAAGCGTACATCCTCGGTGAGATTTGGCACGATGCCCAACCGTGGCTTCAAGGCGACCAGTTCGATGCGGTCATGAACTATCCGTTCACGAACGCGAGCTTAAACTACTTCGCGCTCGATCGGACGACGGCGTCACAGTTCCGGGACGAGTTGACGCGTGTCGAGATGATGAACACGATGAACGTGAACGAAGTGACGTTCAACTTGATCGACTCTCATGACACCCCACGGGCCCTCACTCGGGCAAAAGGGCATAAAGGGAAGTTCAAACTCCTCATGACTTCGATGCTCACGTATACGGGTAGCCCATGTATTTACTATGGTGATGAGATCGGGCTCGAAGGCGAGCAAGATCCGGGCTGCCGCCGCTGCATGCCGTGGGACGAGGCCGAGGAAGACCGTAACTTGTTCCGCTTCGTCCAGAAATTGATTCAGCTCCGCAAAGATCACCCGGTGCTCGCGAACGGCGGATCGTACCGGTTCAACCTCGTCGACGATGAAGACAACGCCCTCATCGTCGAACGGAGCTCGAAAGACGAGACGTATTTGATCTACTTCAATAACTCAGATACGGTGTCTACGCTCAACCCGCTCTGGCATACAGGTGGTGCCCACGATTTACTGAACGACCGGGACGTAGACTCACTTGAAATCGAACTTGCACCGTATGGCACTTCCATTCTGAAACTAAAATGACGGCGTTTGACCACCCATTTGCTTGGGTGGTTATTTTTGTTGGAAATAATTTAGTAAACCCCCTTTCTTTTTCATTTCAAAAGGAGTAACATGACCATTGTAATTTTTAAAAGATAAATATTTCATATAAAGAATTTTTGAACAAAAGGGGAACATTCATGCCAACCAAAGACACCGAACAGCTCAGCCTATTTAAAATCTCGTGGCCGATCTTCATCGAGCTCGCGCTCCACATGGGGACCGGGATCATCGCCACGCTCATGCTCGCCCAGTATTCCGATGCCGCCGCTTCCGCGGTCGGCGTCGCCAACCAATTGTTGAACGTCTTCTTAATCGTCTTTAGCGTCACCTCCGTCGGCGCGACGATCTTGATCGGTCAGGCGATCGGTGCCGGTCGGATGAAGAAGAGCCGGGACTTTGCCCGCTCTGCCGTCAGCTTGAACATGTGGCTCGGCGTCGTCATGGTCGTCGTCGTCTTCTTGTTCGGCGAGACGTTCCTTCGCTTGTTCGGTCTGTCGGATGAACTGTTCGACTACGGCTTGTTGTTCTTGCAGATCGTCGGCTTATCGCTCTTCACCGAAGCGCTCATCATGGCGCTCAGCGCGGTGTTACGCAGCCACGGCATGACGAAACACGCCATGCTCGCGACGCTTTTGATCGATGTCATCACGGCAGCAGGAGCCATGCTCGCCGTGACAGGCTGGTTCGGTCTCCCGGTGACGGGTGTCGCCGGTGTCGCCTGGGCCATCGTTATCGCTCGTTTGTCGGCCATGGTGCTGTTGTTTTGGATCGTCAAACGCCGCCTCATGATGCGGTTCCCGCTCAAAGAGTTGATCCGTCCAAAACGCGATGATATTCAAGCACTCTTACAAATCGGTGTTCCTTCGGCAGGAGAGAACTTATCGTACCAGTTTTCACAAATTGTCATCACCGGCTTCATCGCGACGATGGGTGACGCCTCCCTCGCCGCTCGCGTCTACGTGATGAACTTATCGATGCTCGCATTTTTGTTCACGGTCGCCATCGCCCAAGGGACACAGCTATTGATTGCCCGCGACGTCGGCGGGAAGCGGTTCAAGGAGGCGTATACCCGGGCAGTCCGGACGTTGAAAATCGCCATGTTCTCTTCGCTCGTCGCCTCGCTCGGCCTCGCCGTGTTCGGGAAATCCTTGCTCGGCTTGTTCACGTCGAACCCGGACATCATCGCCGTCGGTATCCCGATCCTATGGGCGACGCTTATTCTTGAGCCGGGTCGTGCCATGAACATCGTTCTGATGGGGTCACTCAAGTCGGTCGGAGACGTCCGCTTCCCGGTCATGATTGGGATCGCCTCGATGTGGGGCGTCGCCGTCGTCTTCAGTTACTTGTTCGGGATTCAAATGGGACTCGGTGTGCTCGGGATTTGGCTTGCGTTCTCGCTCGACGAGTGGTTCCGCGGCTTCTTCGCTTTCCGACGGTGGAAGTACGGCAAGTGGCAACAAAAAGGCTTCCAGTTCGAAGCCAAACCATCCTCTTGAACGAATAAGGGAAGCGGTCAACACGACCGCTTCCCTTATTTTTTACTTAAAAATGCTTGCATCGCCCGTTGATGAACCTCGGTCTTGCCGCATTCCCGTTGCCAGTGGATCTCTTGCGCGAGCCCGTCTTCAAACGATGACTCGCGAAGGAGCGCCTTCATCCCTTGTACGGCCGTCGGTGATTTTGCCGCGAGCGTCTCGGCGTAGGCCGTGAGACGGGCAAGATACGCCTCATCCTCGATCAGTTCAGTGACGAGACCGAACGCCTCAGCCCGTTCGGCGTCGATCGTGCTGCCGCTCCACATCCAATCGAGCGCGACGTCTTGGCGCATCAAACGACGCAAATGATATGGCCCACCGGCGTCGGCGACGAGGCCGATCTTGATGAACGCCGAGCTGAACTTCGTCGAACGGGCGACGAGGCGAACGTCGGCCGCAAGCGCCAGACTGAGTCCTGCCCCAGCGACGACACCGTGGATGCCGGCAATGATTGGCTTCTGGCAATCCGAGAGTGCCCGGACGAGCGGATGGTAGACGTCTTCTAAATACGTGCCATAATCGGCGTCACTCTCGATCGTCAAATCTTGACCGGACGAGAAGGCGCGCCCTTCCCCGATCAGCACGATGACCCGGACCGATTCGTCGGCTTCAAGTTGTTCGAGCGCCTGTCTCGCTTCGCGCAACAACGTCTCGTTCAGCGCGTTCAATTTTTCCGGACGGTTCCATTTGAGCCAGCCTACCCCGTTGTGCCGTTCCACTTGAATTGTTTCCATGAAATAATCCCCCTTTAAAAAAATGAATCACTGTTCATTTCTCTATCGGTCATTCTGTTTCCTTCCTGACACCAAAACTTTTCAAGTTCGATTGCCCGACGCTACCACTATTTGCTATTCTTAGGGGAGTCGTTCAACGAAAGGGTGGGACTGGTGCAACTGACGAATGCCGCAAGACAATTAAAACAACGGAACATCCCGTTCACTTATCTTTCTTATGTAGTGGATGAGTCCGATGTCTCCGCAAAACATGTCGCCGCATCACTCGATAAGCCGCTCGACCAACTGTATAAGACGATTTGCCTCGAGAACGAGCAACGGAAGTACGCCTTCTTCCTCATCTCAGGAGATTTAGATATTGATTTAAAGGCGGCCGCTAAAGCGTGGGGCGCGAAGAAAGCGGCGCCCGTCCCGATGAAAGAGCTTGAAGCGCTGACCGGCTATATCCGCGGCGGCGTCTCACCGATCGGAGCGAAAAAGCGCTTCCCTGTCTTCTTGCATGACAGCGCGAAACAAAAAGACAAGATCATCATCTCGGCCGGAAAACGTGGCTATCAAATCGAATTAACACCGGACGACTTGATCCACTTCACGGACGGCCGCTGGTTCACACAATGACAAAGATGGAGGCAATACTATGTGGAAAGAACGAATCCGATCGTGGGTTCCTAACTCATTTACATTCGGTAACTTATTTTGTGGCGTCCTCGCCATCGTCTACGCCGCGCGTGGCGATTTCTCGAATGCGACACTCCTGATCATCATCGCGATGATGCTCGACAGCCTCGACGGCCGTCTCGCCCGTATGCTCGGGGTAGACGGTGACTTCGGAAAAGAGCTTGATTCGCTCGCTGACGTCGTCACGTTCGGCGTCGCCCCGGCGCTGCTCGCTTACTATACGTTCTTTATCGATTACGGAAACTACGGGCTCTTCTTCGCCGCCCTATTCCCGCTCTTCGGCGCCTATCGCCTAGCCCGGTTCAACTTGTCGGCGACGAACGTCACGGCCAGCTATTTCTCAGGTGTCCCGATCACGGCAGCCGGTGGATTGCTCGCCGTCGTGACGACGTTTGGCGACCGCGTCAACGAACTGCTCACCCCGATCTTCTTTACCGGTCTCGCCTTGCTCATGGTGAGCCGGGTTCGTATTCCGAGTTTTAAAGACGTGCCGTTGCCGCGTCACTCGTTCATCATCACGTTCAGTCTCGTCTATTTGACGTATATGACGTTCGCCCGGTGGAAAGAATGGCCGACATTTTGGTTCATCGCCATCCCGTTCTACATCTTGTTCATCGCTTTCTCATTTGTGAAAAAACGGAAGCGCATGGCGAATTGATGAGTCCCTCTAGCAGGGGCTCTTTTTTTGTGCATGCATTCATTAGACGGATGTCGAAAACCTCTTTAGAATAGAAGGTGAGGTGATTTGATGAAAGTGTATCCATGGATTTGGAAATTATTTTTAGTCTGGTACGTCGTCGGCGTTGTTCTCGTCGGCTTTGATTTACTGCCGAGTTGGCTCGAATGGGCGAACCCGGTCTTCTTATGGCTCGCCGGCCTCATCGGAGGGTGGGTCATTGCCGACGGGGTCCGTCACGCCCGTTTCATCGTGCCGTTCATCTTTTTCGGCTCGATCGCTGTCGAGACGCTCGGTGTCAAAACCGGGTTCCCGTTCAGCGAGTACATTTATGCCGAAGCGTTCGGTCCGACCGTGTTCGGCGTACCCGTCACGATTGGCGCGGCCTGGCTCGCCGTCATCGGCGCAAGTTTCGCTGTCGCCCGCCTGTTCGCGTTCAAGCGACGGACGCTCTGGCTCGTCCCGTTTTTGGCGGTCTGGTTAGACATGGCGATCGATCCGGTCGCAGCCAACGTGAAAGGCTACTGGGAATGGGCAAATGATGGTCTCTATTATGACATCCCGACGCAAAACTTCGTCGGATGGTTCGGACTGTCGCTCATCTTCTCATGGTTACTCGACCGCTTCGAAGTCGAAGCAGAGCTGACTTTACTTATGCACGGACGCTACTTGTTCGTCATGCTTCACGCCTTGTTCGGCGTCACCGCGGTCAACGCCGGTCTTTATGGGATCGGTGTGCTAAGTATTGTAACGGCAAGCGTCATCTATTTGGAACGGAGGTTGCGTCATGATCGAAGCGAACAAAAAGAAATGGTTCAGTAACATCTTTTCAACGTTCGTCAAAGAACACCAGATCCGACCGTTCTTTCACACGATCAACGTTCGGGCTGATGACGTTCCGACGCCGGGCCTCTTTTTAAGCACGCACAGCTCGTGGTGGGACGGACTCATCTTGCTCATGTTGAACGAGTATTATTTACGGCACGACGTTCACGTCCTGATGGATGAGGACGGATTGCGACGCTTTCCGTTCTTCCGTCACTTAGGCGCCTTTTCAATCAAAAAAGGCAAGCTATCCGACATTCGCGCTTCTCTCAACTATGCCAATCAGCTTTTGTCCGTCGGGAAATCGGTGTGGGTGTTCCCGCAAGGCCGCGAATACCCGCAAGAGCACCGGCCGCTTGAGATCGGGACGGGTGCGACGATGCTACTCGCAAAACCTGAGGTCCGGCTTTGTGCCATCTACTACGCGTTCGCGTCGCATGCGTCTCCGGTCGTCTACGTCCGGTTCCGGACCCATACCGTTGTCTCGACGACACGCCGGGAGCAAAAGCAAGAGCTCGCCGCGGCGCTCGAACGGCTCTATGATGACACGCGCTACGATGTGATCGCCCAGTCGGACCGGTACATGTCGTTGTTCCCGCCACGACGCGGGCTCGCCGACTGGACGGAGCACTTGCTCAACATCGGGAGGAAGCAACGATGATCCTATTCGTGCTCACTGGACTCATGTTTCTCTTCACGCTGGTCAACTTGGCATTTCTTCGTCCGCTCACGGCCCCAATCCCGGTGCCGCCGACCGCGCTTTGCATTCCGCTCCGCAACGAAGAGCGGAACGTCCCGAAATTGATCAACAGTTTAAAGCCGGCCCTCACCGCCGGCTGTCACGTCTACTTATATGAGGATCGCTCTGAGGACGGGACATACGACGCGCTCGTGCGGGAAATCGCCTCGGACGACCGGTTCACGATTTTGCGCGGTGTGCCGCTCACCGACGGTTGGTCCGGAAAAGTACACGCCTGTCATCAATTGGCGATACAGACACGTGAACCTTACTTATTGTTTCTCGACGCCGATGTGACCATCGACCCGAGCTTCGTCGGCCGTATGCACGGAACGCTCGTCCGGGAAGGCGCCGTCTTTTTATCCGGCTTCCCCCGTTTCCCGACGCCGACGTGGCTCGGTAAACTGCTCATTCCGATGCAACACGTCTTGATCGCCCAACACTTGCCGCTGTTTTGGCGAAAAGTGAGACATCCCGCCTTCGCCGCCGCGAACGGGATGAACGTCTTGGTCGAACGGACTAGTTACGAGGAGGTCGGCGGTCACGCCTCGATCCACGACTCCCTGATTGATGATATCGATTTATGCCGCGAATTTAAGCGCCGTAAAAAAGTGACGTCGCTCGTCAACGTCTCGCCTTATATCACGTGCGATATGTATGCGACAAACGAGGAAGTCTGGAACGGGTTTTCAAAAAACGTATTCAAGGGAATGAATGAAGCAGTGGGCATCGCCCTTTATTTTTCCCTTTACTACGGCGTCCAGTTATCGGCGTTCATCTTCCTGCTCATCCGACCAGACTGGATATCGCTCGGAGCGAGCCTGTTCGTCTTGTTCGCACGGCTAGCCATCGACTTGAAGTCGGGCGGGCGCCATTTTTGGCTCCATCCGTTCAGTCTGGTTGCCTACCTCGTCCTACTCACGAACGCGGTCGTCCGAAAATGGAGACGAAAACCGATCACTTGGAAAGGCCGGATGTATCATTAGAAAATTGTTAGGAGGCGCATTGCAATGAAACAAATCGCTATTATCGGGGCCGGTCTCGGAGGTCTGAGCGCCGCCGTCACACTAGCGGCTCGCGGGTACGATGTGACCGTCATCGAAAAAAATGAACACGTCGGTGGTAAGCTCATGCCGATCATCACGGACGGTCACCGCTTCGACTTCGGGCCAAACACGATCACGATGCCGGACGTGTTCCGTTCCGTCATCCGGAACAGCGGGGCCAACCCAGAGGATTATTTCGAACTCGTCAAACTCGACTCGCATACGGTCAATCACTTCTCCGACGGGTCGACGTTCACGTTCCACTCCGAACGGGAACAGATGGAAGCTGAAGTCCGGCGCTTGACCGGTGACAAAGCCGACAAAAATCAATTGGCGGCGTACTTGGACGAGGCTGAAAAGCTATTTGAGATTGCCAACAATCGTTTCTTCACTCGAATGGACACAAAAATCGACACCGGTCTTTGGGCCGATATGATGAAGGTCCATCCGCTTAAGAGTTTGCACGCGCTCCATAAAAAATATTTTAAAGACCCGCGCATCATCCAAGCACTCGACCGTTACGCGACGTATATCGGCAGCAGCCCTTACGTCACACCCGGCACGTTCGCCTTGATCTCACATCTCGAGCTGAACGATGGCGTCTATTTTGCCAAAGGTGGGAACTGGACGATTGCCAAAGGTTTCGCCAAACGCGCGAGCGAGCTCGGTGTCGAGTTCCGACTCGGCCATGAAGTCACAAAGATTGAAGTCATGAACGGTAAGGCGCATGCTGTCGTCATCGACCATGAAGAAGTCATGTCTTGCGATGCCGTCCTTTTGAACGGGGAGCTGTTGACCCAATATCCTCGGCTCGTCGATGCGGTCCATCGTCCATCGTTCCCGGTACCGACCCGGGATACGGTCGAGCCATCCGTCTCTGCTTTCGTCATGATGGTCGGACTGAACAAACGTCTAAATCTCGCCCATCATAACGTCTACTTCTCGGACGATTACGAGGCTGAGTTCCGTGCCTTGTTCGACGAAGAACGCTACGCCGACGAACCGACGATCTACATCTCGAACTCGGCCTACACCGACCCGTCCATGGGTGAGGCCGGGGACAATCTGTTCATCCTCGTCAACGCTCCGGCCCACTTGACCGACATCGATGCCGAGACGTATGAACATTTGATCCGTCGACGGCTGCGCACATTCGGCGTCGATTGGGACGACGCTGACGTCATGTTCCACCGCCGCGTGACCCCGCTTGACTTGACGCGTGATTTTTATGCGTATTACGGCTCGTTGTACGGAACGTCAGCAAACTCGAAAAAAGGTGCGTTTTTCCGTCCGGCCTCGCGCTCGGAAGACGTCTCGAACATCTGGTTTGCGGGTGGATCGACCCACCCTGGAGGCGGCAGCCCAATGGTGACGCTTTCAGGACAGTTCGCTGCTCGTTCGATGTTGGAGGACATACCTCTGACAATTTGAACATTTTGTGAACAGAGGATTCGACACTTGTCGACAAGTCACAGACGTGATAACATCATATCGAGTTCAAGCAGTATTGTAACGTTTGTTACACCTGTAGCGATCGAATGGCTTCCCCGAGCCAATCGCGTTTTGAACTTGTCACACCCGAGAAAAAAGTGATGAGCGAGTTTCCCCACTCGTTTCCCGTTGCTGGAATAGCATGCATCTGATGTTCCCCCTTAGTCCATCAAGCATCCTACTTCAGCGAAGATGCCCCATCGTTTCATTCCCCATGAAACGAGGCACATCTTTAGGGTTCATCACGTCCGATTCGTTCGTTTCCCCGATGAACGGATCACATAACGCTTACGCCACTTTTGGTCCCCCGCCAAAAGTGGTTTTTTTGTATCCTAAAAGCCTGCAGACGGTGTCTACAGGCTCGAGTATGTTCAGCAAAAGACCCGATTGCTCTCGCAATCGGGTCTCTTTCAAAGTCTCGCTAACAGCTTTCCTTTTTGAAGTGTCGATACGTAAGCGCGCTTCGTAAAGACATCATGGTCGTTACTTCGGGCCGCGTCTAATATGCCTTCATAGAGGAGCGCCGCTGCTTGGACCGGCTTTCGGCTCGTCGCCGGATACAAGTGATGCGTCTCACGGGCACTGCGGTATAGCGTCTCCGCTCGGGTGGCCAGCGTCTCCCACACTTCAACGAACTGAGGCGTCACTTTTCGTTCGAACAGATCGGTCTCTGACATCTCGTGTTGCGCTAAGAGCGTGCGCGGTACATAAATCCGGTCCCGGTCCAAGTCCTCACCGACGTCGCGAAGGATGTTCGTCAACTGCATGGCGATACCGAGGTCGATCGCGCCTTGCTTCAGTTGGTGCCGCGCTTCCATATTCGCGTCCGGGACAAGGATTGGTAACAACATCAAACCGACGGTGCTGGCCGCATAATAACCGTACTGTTCCGTCTCTTCAAGTGTCGTGTAACGTGTCTTATGTAAATCCCACTTCATGCCTTCCGCTAACTCAAAGAACGGTTCGACGTCCATGTCATAGCGCTGCCAAACGTCGCGTAAAGCAATCCAAAGAGCGCCGTCTGGGTCGTTGCCGGCTAAAAAGCGGTCGAACTCCGCCAGAAATGCGGTCAAACTTTCCTCAGGATACGCTGACTCGTCGACAGCATCGTCTAACGTCCGGCAAAACGTATAGACCGCGGCGACAGCCTGGCGGTCCGGTTTTGACAGCAGGGAGAAGGCTCGATAAAACGTGAGCGAGCCTTTCTTCATCACTTCTTCACATTGACGATACGCTTCTTGCCTCGTCATGGTACAATGCCCCCATTTCTTCTTCCATTCTTTTCACTAACAACTGTGAGCCGATCATCACGATCGGGACACCACCGCATGGATGCACGGAGGCACCGACGGCATAGAGCCGCTCGATTTGAGCGTATGGACGGGCTTGCGGCTTGAATGCGGCCGACTGCGAAAGTTTCGGGGCGATCCCAAAGCTCCCGCCTTCGAACAACCCGAACCGTTCCGCGTCCATCGGTGTCCGGACTTTCATCTCGATGACACGGTCTCTAAATTTAGGGACCATCCCTTCGATCCGGGACACGAGATGTTCAATCGCCCCGCTCTGTTCAAAATCTTGTCGCTCTAACTTGCGCGGTACCGGCACAAGGACATAAAGCACACTCGTCCCGACTGGTGCGAGCGTCGAATCGATGAGCGACGGATTGAACGTATACATCGCCGGATACTTGCTCAGTTTACCATCTTCAAAGATCGTACGCATCGACCCGGCAAAGTCGTTTGGCAAATCGAACTGATGGACTGGGAGTTCGATCTCGCCGTCCACCGTGAAATAGAGGAGCAGTGTGCCGCTCGACGGTTCGTACGCTTTCGGCTTGATTCCATCGATCAGACGTTCCATGAGCGGGAAGTCTCCATTGACGATGACCGCATCATACGGATGAGGGACGCCATCGACGACGACGGCGTTGGCACGGCCGTCTTGGACGCGGACGCGGTCTACGGGCGTGTTCAGCTTGAACGTGACGCCCCGCTTCTTCAGTTCTTGTTCTAACTTCGTCGCAAGCGAGAAATATCCTCCTCGTACGTACCAGATTCCCTCTTCTTGCTCGCGATATGGAATCAAGCCGTACAGGGACGGCGTCTCATAAGGATTGCCGCCGATGTAGAGCGTCTGCAGACTATAGGCGACCCGGAGCCGCTCATCTTTAAAGAACCGCTTCATGTTCTCATGAGCCGATTCATACGCTTTCAGGCGCATGAGCAACATGAGCAGTCTCGGCTCGAACAAGTCGGTCTTACCTTTATAGCCTCGGTTTAAAAACGTGTCAAAACCGATTTTGTATTCCTCGCGCTTTTGCCCCATGTAGCGACGGAACGATTCGCCTTCGCCGAAAAATCGTTCAATCTCTTCGGCTTGACGATCGATGTCGTGATATTTATGAAACGTCGTCCCATCTTCGTAACGGAGGCGATAGAGCGGATCGACTTCGAGCAGTTCGAGTTCCTGTTCGGGAAACCCTGCTTCTTGCAGTTGGCTCTTCAGCTTGCTCGGCAGCAAGACGATTGTCGGTCCTTCGTCGATGCGAGCACCGTTCTCAAACTCGACATAATTGAGGCGCCCACCGACCCGGTCCTCTTTCTCATAAATCGTCACTTGGGTCGATGGATGCTTATGAGTCCATAGCAAGGCGGCGTAAAGCGACCCGATACCGGCACCAACGAAACTGATGTTCATCGTCCGACACCCGCCCGGTCCCGAAGCAAGTTGGCCGTGATTCGTGCCGATTCAAAAATCGTCGGCAGTCCGCTGCCTGGATGCGTCCCTCCACCGACGAGCCAGACATGGTCGAGCTCTTCGAACTGATTGTGTGGACGGAAGTACATCATTTGCGACAAGTTATGTCCCAGGTTGAACGTTGCCCCTTCATAGACTCCAAACGCTTCCCAATCGTTCGGGGTGAGCGCCTGCATCACTTCGATATGATCGCGGACGTTCCGATAAGGCGAACGTGTCTCGAGTGCGTCCAACACACTCTCCGTCATCTTCGCCTGAAGCGTCTCCCATGGGAGGTTTGACAAATTATTCGGCACCGGTACGAGTACGTAGAGCGACGACTTGCCGGCTGGCGCGAGCGTCGGGTCGATACGTGACGCGTTTTGGACGTAAAACGAGAAGTCCTCGCTCAGCTTCAAGTCTTGCGTCATCTCTTTGACGTTGCGCTCATAATCATCCGCAAAGTGAATCGAATGGTGACCGACCTCATCATAGACGCGATCGAGTCCGAGGTAGAGCATGAACGTCGAGCAAGAATAGCGCTTCTTCTTCAACTGTTTCGGACTCCAGCGCGTAAGCGTATCGCTCGGTACGAGCGTCGTCATCGCATGGGCAAAATCCGCCCCGACGATGACTTCGTCAAACGCGTAATGGACGTTGTCCGCCACGAGTCCGTTGACACGTTTCCCGTCGAGCAATAGACGGTCGACCGCTTCACCTAACCGGATCGTCCCGCCTTCTTCCTCGATGACACGGGCCATCGCCGAACAAAGTTGGTTCACTCCGCCGATCGGGTGATGGACGCCGTACGCGTGTTCCATATACGACAAGATCGAGAACCCGCCCGGACAGTCCCAAGCCGACATCCCGAGGTACTTCGCTTGGAACGTGAACGAGTATTTAAGTTCTTCACTTGTAAAGTACTCAGACAGCACGTCGTATAGCGATTTTCCGATCGAGAGGAACGGCAGCGCCTTCAAGACGCGTGTCGACACGTAATCCGTCAGCTTATCATGGGCGGTCTGGAGCACCGGCATGAGCTTCGATAGTTTGACCGCCTGGTCTGCCATGAACCGGTCATACCCTTCACCGTTGCCGGGGAACATCTCTTCAATCGATTGGCGCATCTGGTCGCGGTCGGTCGTCATCGATAGCACGCTTTGTCCGCGATCAAAATAAAGATCGTACATCGGTTCTAATCGCTTCATATCGACATAATCAGCCAAATCCCGCCCCGTCTCTTCGAACATTTCTTCAAGAATATACGGCATATTCAAAAAAGTCGGGCCACGATCGAACGCGAACTCCCCGACTTGCAGACGTGACGTCCGTCCACCGACAAACGGTTGTTTCTCAAATACGGTTACATCCACACCACGGCTCGACAAGATCATTGCGGCAGCAAGCCCACCTGGCCCAGCACCAATCACTGCGACTCTTTTTTCCGACACGTTGAACAACTCCCTATGTGAAAAGTCTCTTATGCTTCTATTCTATTATAGAAATGACTGGACACAAGTTCAAATCTGAATCGGTTCGCTGTGCGCTAGACGTTTCAATCTCCACGTTCGGCGATGACGATATACCAAGATCCTTCCGGAATAAACGGGATGAAACGTACTTTCTCGAAGCCGACCTGTTCCAATTGCCGGCGCAACTGACGAGTCGTCGGGAGCGGATGAAGGTTATCGTGAAGCGTCATGAACGCGTTGAACGCCGAAGCGAAGCGGGCGCCGAGCGGTGACTCCGCGAGCGGCGTGACGAGGACGGCGACACCTGCCGTATCGAGATTACTGAGCATCCGTTCTAGCAGTCCAATCCGCTGCTCGGGCGAGAAATAGTAAAGCATATTGTTCATCATGACGACATCGAACCGCTCGTCGTGATCCCATTCCATGAAATCGGCCACTTCGTAACGAATCTCCCCCGTCTCATCTTGCTCACGTGCCTCTTCGATCACTTTTTGTTCGAGGTCGATTCCGGTCAACTTCCAATCCGGCTCAAGACCGTGGAGTTTTCGCAAATAGCCCCCGTGTCCGCATCCGATATCAAGCATCGTCTTGACGTCCGCTTGGCGGAGCAGCTGTTGGACGACCGGGAAAGCGACCGTTTCGACGAGCGTCGACGTTTGAGCGACGACTTTCCCGTGTGTCGCACCGTCGAACGTCTTCTGTTTGCCGGACTCTAAAAAGTCTGGGTAGGCGATGAGTGCCGGGATATGAAGTTCCATCATCTCTTGAAGCATGAATCCGATGCTGCGCTCGTCTTTGAGCGAGAGCTGATACTTCAAGCTACGCGTCGGAAAATAGCGCCACCCTTTCTTCTTCAAATGGCGCACGGCGACCCCGACTTCTAGCCAACGCTCGAGTGCGAGTTTCGTGAGCGGTTGCTTCAAGCGCAGCGTCATTTCAGCGAAGCTCGCCCCGCCTTGAAGCGCGTCGAACAATCCGTATTTGTAGCCGATATAGCCGTGCCATAACGGCAAGAACGATTCGGTTTGCTTCATCCATCTACGCGCATGTAATACACGCGACCATTCATTCGTTTGTTGATCCATTGTTTCACCTCATCATCGTTATCACTGATTTTTTTATTTTCCCCTAATAATTTGCGGACAAACAAAAAATTCCCACTTCGATGTGTGAAGTGGGATGTGACTCAAATAAAGTTGCTGAAGAACGACTGACCGTACGGTAACGCGTAACCGATAAAGATCGTCACGAGTGACAGTGCCACGAAGCCGCCAAACATAGCGCCCGACGGTTTTCTTTTTTTCAAACGAATGAGCGTCATCTCACCGAAGATGAGTGCGAGCAATCCGACCGTGATTTTCACGTGGTAGAACATGCCGCCTCCGTTCAGTTGCAAGTACAAATAAAGTCCTGTGCCGAACGCGATGAGCAACATGAGCCGAAACGCCATATGCGCGATCTTGCCGCTCTTGTTTCCGTTCTTGTAGCCGATGTAGGCGACAGCGAACAAGACGAGTAATAAAATCCAACTCGTCACGTGCGTGTGTAGAAATGCTGTCAATGGCATTCAAAAATCCCCCTTTTGATTATGTACAACTACTATTGTACACGAACAAGCCACTTTCCGGTCAAGCGGTAAACAAACGATAAAAAGAGACGTGCCGGTCACGATTGAACGGCACGTCTCCTCCTCTTGTTTTGATCAAGCCGTCGTTTGTTCTTCTTCCCGAATAGCGTGTTCGAAGCTCGGAATCACAACGGTGAACGTCGAGCCTTTATGTTGGACGGACTCGACATGGATTTGACCGGCGTGACCGCGCACGATCTCTTGGCAGATCGGGAGACCCAGTCCCGTGCCGCCGATTTCACGACTATCTGAGTTGTCGACCCGATAGAACTTATCGAACAGACGATCGAGGGCGTCGCTCGGAATGCCGATCCCTTGATCCTTCACTTTAATCGAAATCGATTGGTCGTGATGGGCGAGCTCGACCGTGATCTTCCCGCCACGCGGTGAGTACTTCACGGCGTTCGAGAGCAAGTTGCTCATCAGCTGTTTGAACTTCTGACAGTCTGCGAACAGTTCGTACGGTCGGTCGTCGACCGTGACAAGCTCGAACTTGTGTTTCAATGACGACGCTTCGTAGAACGTCATCATGTCATGGATGATCGGCTCGATATCGAGCTGTTCCCGGTCATACATTTGGCTACCTGATTCCATGCGCTGTACGTCGAGGAAGTCGTTGACGAGATGCGTCAACCGCTCCGTCTCAGCGTGGATTGTCTGCAAATATTTCGCCTGTTTCTCGTTCGGCAACTGTTTCTTGACCATGAGCTCGGTGAACCCATAAATCGAAGACAACGGTGTCCGCAACTCATGCGAGATCGTCGAGATGAACTCGCTCTTCAAGCGCTCGGCCTCGGTCTCACTCGTAATATCACGGAAGACGAGCAGCGTCCCTTTCGACAAACCGCCGACGACAATCCGCTCGGCATACATCTGTAAGTTCATCTCCCCTTTACGGATCGAGAAACTGACACTGTCGTGCGGGAAGTCGTCTGTGAACAGACGGTCTGTATATGTCATGAAGTCATCGTCTTGGTCGACCGTCGTCGCGATCGTCTCCCGCCACTCGTTCCAAGACAATTCCGCGAGCTGACTCGATGTGATCGCATCGAGCTCTGGGAACATCTCGTAAAGCGGTCGGTTGACGAACACATCATCGGTCGAATGTTCGACGTAAATGACAGCTTCTCGGATTGAATCGAGGATCCGTTCGGTCTTGCCTTTTTCACGGGTCATCTCTTCAAACAGACGCATCCGAAGTAACGACAATGACAGCTGACGTGCGAACGACATGATATCGCCCATTTGCGTCTGCGTGAAGCGGTCTTTGTAACGGACGAGATAGATGAAGGCGATGATTGAATCATCGGTCGGGTCGTGGACCGGTACGGCCGTCTCATACATGTAGTACGGATACGGTAGCGGATGGTCGCTTGCGACTTGTTTCGACGAATGGACCGTCGTCCGCAACGTCATCGCCCGCGTCAACACGGAGTTCTCGCTATCGAGCAATTTACGCGACAACGTCTCGTTCAGCCCGTGGCTCGTGATAGAGAACGAGCCTGTCGCATCGAGGAAGACGAGCGCCCCGACTTCTGAATCGGTAATGGCGACAAGTTTCTCGATGATCTCCGGGTAAGCCGTCAACGAATCGCGAGCCGCGAGCGTCTCGGTCAATTCGTTTCGGTACGCCAAGTGCTGTTCGTTCTGTTGTGTCTGCTCCAAGATCTCTTCAAGCTCTTGTTGCTGCGCTTGCAGCTCTTCTTGCTGGGCGATCAATTCTTCTTGTTGTGCCTGCAACTCATGGTTCTTCTCAATCAAGTGACGTTCATTTTCACGGAGCGTCTCCGCCATCTTATTGAACGAACGGGACATCGTCCCGATCTCGTCTTCGCGCTCCATTTGATCGCTCAAGTCGACGATCTCACCTTTCAGTAAGCGGTCAGATGCGACCGACAAGCGAGAAATCAGACGGGACTGACGACGCAAGAACGGTTGGACGAATAGTAAAATCAACGCCGCGAACGAGAAGATGCTCGCAATCCATAAGAACTGTAAGACATCATTGTTCACTTTCCAGTCGGCGTACACTCTGTTTTTCTCACTGTTCATCAACGCCTTGTAGTCCATGAGTGACGATTCGATCTGTTGGATCGGACCGAGTGTATCGATGCCGCGTTCCGGATTGTACGGCACGGTACCTTGTTCAATCAACCGTTCGGCCGTCGGCAACGCCAATATGGTTTCAGGGTCAATCGTATTCTCGGTGATTTCCCCGGACGCTCGTAGTTGACCATATTCCGCCGTGACCGGCATGATCACATCGAAGTAAAAATCGTGAAAGGTTTGTAGGTCGGCTGCGAAGATCTCACCTTGTTTTGATTCGACAGCACCCTTGAACCAGTTGATTTCTTGTTGGAACTCATTTTCTTTACTTTGGGCCCGCTCGAGCGCCTCCGCATCACCGAACAGCAAGTAGCCCCGTGAGTCATACTGCGCGCTCTGCCATTCGTCCCAAAGCGTATTCAATCGGTTGATTCGTTCATCGACTTGTTGGAGACGGGCTTCATTCTCTCTGACCCGTGTTTCCATCTGCACGTACATGATCATCGATCCGACGAGCGCGAGCGCGAGGAACGAATATAGGACGGTCATGATGTCACGTCCTAGTTTTTGTTTAAACCATTTATTCACTTCACGATGCCTCCTATGATCTTCACAAGTTCAAGCGGACTAAACGGCTTCGAAATGAAATAATCGACCCCAATCTCATTCGCGCAATCACGGTCAGATTGTTGGCTCTTCGCCGTCAACATCATCACTTTCGTATGTTGACGTCCCGGCAACTTCCTCACTTTCTCAATGACTTCAAGACCTGTCATTCCTGGCATCATATGGTCGACAATCACGAGATCGTACTCGTTCTGTTCGATCAGCCGATAGGCTTCAAGACCGTCTGGCGCTTCATCAATGTCATATCCTTCGTCTTCTAACGTATCTAATACGAGCATGCGCAATACTTCTTCATCTTCTGCTAGTAGAATTTTCACCATGACGTTTCCTCCATTATTATCTCATTTCACTATTTTACCTAATCTATTTTGTAATCACAAAAATAAAAGATGCACGGTTTATAACCGTACACCTTTACAATCATATCGTCTACATTATAGTACAACAGTTTCCTGCAATTCCAAAGAATAAATGACCGTCGTCCCGACTTGGATATTCCAAATCGACTCGATCGCTTCGCGATAGAGCGACAGCTGAACAGCGTAGCGGTCACGAAGCAACTGTCTTGCCTCTTCTCGCGATGCACTCGTGAACAAGACCGAGTCCGATTTATAGTCGAGCAGGACATACGTCTCACCATCGAAGAACAGGCAATCGATGATCCCTTGAATCAACACGTGCTCGTCCGTGAACGTCGCCGACGGATTCACTCGCTCCGCAGGCACCGTATACGTGAACGGCAGCTCGCGCCATCCTCGCCCGGCTTGTAGCGCTTCAGACAGCGCCCGACCGATCTCCGAGTTGAAGAACGACTCGATTTCAGGCAGCGCTAGCCGTGCCGTCTCCGCCTCGATCGGACCGAGCATCCCATTATTTTCCCACCGGTCGATTTGTATGTCGAGCGGTTCAGTCGGCTCAAATAATTGGAAGATGAGATGTAGCGTCGTCCCGCGCTCGGCACCTGTCTGCTTCGTCTGCTTCCATTTCGGCTCCCGATACGGGGTATCGCTCGGGCGGAACGTGTCTTCGAACGCCGCTTGCTCGAGTTGCATCGCTCGTTTCAATTCCGTCACCGTCTGTTTCGCTGCCGTCTCGGTCGCGGCTTGGGCCGGATAGCTGTACGAAAAGGCTCGATTGACGACTTGAATCGTCGCTTCTTCGTCTTTGACTGGAAAATCAATCGCCTCGAACTGTTGCACATGATGAAGCTGGGCCATCATCGCTTGGAGTGTGGCCACTTCCGCCAAATCGTCTTGTCCGATGATGCGATACGTCCAGTTCGTCGCTTCCCGTATCGGCGAAAAGATCGGTAAGCCCATCTCCTCGATGAACGGTACCGCGCCTTCTAGTTTGAGGAGCGCCGGCGCGACCCAGTCCAGATACGTCTTCGCCTCGCGTCGTGCGTCAGCGGACAACGTCTCACCCGTCGCTTCGACCTGCAGCCATTGGTTGATCTGTTTAGCCGGTTCTGCGACCGTACCGACTAAGATCAATTTTTCTTTTGCCCGGGTCAGCGCGACGTACAAGACGCGCATCTCTTCGGCTTTCATCGTCGCATCGAGATCGCGACGGATCATCTCTTTCACGAACGTCTCGGTTCTCGTCCGTGTGACGACATCGATTGCGTCGAGGGAGATGCCGTATCGTTTATGGAAGATGATACGTTGCATTTGATCACGTTTATTAAACTGTTTGCCGAGTTGGGCGACGATCGTTACCGGAAACTCGAGCCCCTTCGATTTATGGACCGTCATGATGCGGACGACGTTCTCTTCTTCTCCGAGTGAACGTGCTTCCGATAAATCTTCACCGTTATCTTGAAGCCGGTCCATGACCCGCAAGAAGCGATACAACCCACGGTAGCCGCTCCGTTCATAGGAGAGGGCCCGGTCATAGAGCGCCTTCAAGTTCTCTTGACGCCCTTTCCCGCCCGGCAGTCCGCCGGCAAAATCGTAAAACCCGGTGTCGTTGAACACTTGCTGAATCAACTCCGACAAGCTGTGGTTGCGGGCGAACGTACGCCATTCCGACAACTGATCGAGCACGTCCCCACATTTCAATCCAAGCTCGTCGTCATCGTCTGCTTTCGCCTTGAGTGCATCGAAAAACGACGCTTCCGACTCTAAGCGAATCTTAGCCAGCTCTTGATCGGTGAAACCAAACATCGGTGACCGGAGCGCCCCGGCGAGCGGGATGTCTTGGAGCGGGTTGTCGATCAACTTCAAGAGCGACAACATCATTCGAATTTCCGTCGCTTGGAAGTAGCCACCGTCCGAATCGGTATAAGCCGGGATATTATACTGTGTCAAAATGTCCATCAACTGCTCGACCCGCTCTTTTTTCGAACGGACCAAGATGACGATGTCACGGTACTCACAGGAACGAAGCAATCCGGTCGCCTCGTCCGTCACTTTGAACGGCTCATCACCAGAGACGAGCTCTAATATACGTGTGGCGATGGCACGGCCTTCAAGCTCCTGTTTCGATAAGTCCCGGCTTTCTCCGTTGACGATCAAGAGTTCAGGACTTGCCTCGAGTTCTTCATACGCCCGACCCGGTACGAGACGTGCCGCCTCGTCATACTCGATCTCACTCACTTCTTCGTCCATCAACTGAATGAATAGGTCATTGATTCCGTGCAGCACTTCGGAGCGACTTCTAAAGTTTTGAGACAAGTCGATCCGTTGCCCCGAACCGGCTTGTTTGAACCGCGTCGCTTTCTCGATGAACAACCTCGGCTCGGCGTGCCGGAACCGGTAGATCGATTGCTTGATGTCCCCGACCATGAACAAGTTGCCGAGCTGTTCACTCTCATTGCTGACGAGTCCGATGATCGTCTCTTGGATCTCGTTCGTATCCTGATACTCATCGACCAATACTTCGGCGAATCGCTGTTTGTAGAGCGATGCGACCGAGGACGGGGCATCCCCGTCCCGTAGTATGGCGAGCGCGTAATGCTCGAGATCGCTGAAGTCGACGAAAGCGCGGTCCCGCTTGGCTTGCTCGTAAGCGGCCCCGAACGTCCGGACGGTACGTACGAGCGTCTCGACGAGCGGACGCTGCGACAGCAAGACGTCTAAATGATCAGCTCCGCTGACACTCGCTTGACCGACCGCATCGACAAGCCGTTTTTTCGCTTGGTCATAGGCCGGCTTCAACACCGTGTGATAGATGTGATGCTCGTCTTTTTTCTGGACCGATTTCATCGTCCCGAATTTGACCGCTCGGGACGCCGTCTCGAGTTCGCTCCATTTGAGCGTGTCTTCGTCGATGTTTTGGAACGGGAAAATCGCTTTGGATACATTTTCCGATTGCGCCTCGTAACCGGCAAGCCGGAGTTCGATCGCTACACGCCGGAGTTGCCGAAGTGCCTTTTCAATATCGACCCAGAGCAACTGCCCGAATTCGACGAGCAGCCGTTCCTCGTCAGGGTCGCCTTCAAACTGATAAAGGGAGACCAGCTCATCTAAATACGATTCCGGATCCGGAAGGGTTCGCGCGTATTGATACAAACCTAGGATCAGCTCTTCGATTTCACTGTCACCACGGTCCGACGTATAGGCATCGACGAGTGCGAAAAACGAGCTATCTTCTTGACCGTACTGTTCTTCGAGCACGTCTTCGAGCACATCGTCTTGCAAGAGCACCAAGTCTCGCTCCTCGGCAATCTTGAAGGCTGGATCGAGGTCGAGCAAATAGTAATTCTCACGAATGACTTCTAAGCAGAATGAATGAATCGTCGTGATGAGCGCCCGGTTCAGCATTTGCCGTTGTTTTCGTATATAGTCGTTTTCCGGATGTTCCCGCAGCGCCTGATCGAGCGCTTTGGCGATCCGTCGTTTCATCTCGGCCGCTGCGGCGTTCGTGAACGTCACGACGAGCATACGGTCCGCCGTCAACTCGTCCGCTTCATCGAGCAAACGGCTCGCGAGCCGTTCGACGAGCACGGCCGTCTTCCCTGAACCGGCTGCCGCCGAGACGAGTACATGAGACCCCCGTGCGTCGATGGCTGCTTGTTGATCACTCGTCCACTTCATCGGCGTCACCTCCTAATTTAAACAAAACTTCTTCTTTATCTAACTTTTTCAGCTGACGGGGCTCGTTGGCGAGCGCCTCGTCAAAATGACAGACACTTTGATACGGACACGTCTGGCACGGACGCCGCTCTTTATATTCATAAGGCTCGACACCGATTTCCCCATCATACATCGCCTCCACACTCGTCTCGGCAAGGTCGAGCGCATGGTCCATCAACTGCTCGAGCTGAGGAGGTGAGACGACTTTTTTCGTCGTGTTCGCATCGAGCGTCCCGTCTTTCTTATATTTGACCGGAATGACGATCGACTTTTTCTGATCCCCTCTCGCCGTCTTGTCCATCACCTCTAGGATGGCTGGATCGTCGACGAGCAACCCTTGCATCTGATACGACTCGAGCACTTTCCGCTCGGTTTCGGCATCTGTCTCGGCCGGCGTGACGAGCGGTCGGTGGACGTGGAAATAAAGCGCGGCTGCAGGTGCCACGGAACCTTTCGCCCAAGCATCTGCCTGCTCGATCAACACTTTCAAATAGATGAGCATCTGCATCGCCAAACCATAATAAATCTCAGCGAAGTCGATCTCCCGTTTGCTCGACTTGTAATCGACGATGCGGACGTACAGCTGATCATGGATCTGTGCCGTATCGACCCGGTCGATCCGGCCGACAAGTTCACACGTCGCCCCGTTGCTGAGCGTGAACGACACCGGCGGGAAGATGCCACTCCCGAACGCTAGTTCGAACGCGACGGGATCGAACCCGTCACGTTTCGACTGCTCGATCAATACTTCGGCCGTCTTACTGACGACGTCCGTCAGCTTTTTCTTCAAGTAACCGTAGCGGTTCGAACTCATCAAAATCGCATTTTGAATCTCCGGTGTGACGAGTTCGACAGCCGACTCCGCGAGTGTCGCACATTGGTCGGGCGACACGTCACGCCATTCTTTCCCGTCCATCTTGACGGTTTGAGACATATGCTCGATCGTCCGGTGGTACAAGTTACCGATGTCCGGTGCCTCGAGCCGATAGAGCCGTCGTTCTTTCAGACGCAAGCCGTAGTTCGCAAAATGACGAAACGGGCAGGCTTGGAACGTCTCGAGGCGGGACACACTCGCCCGAATCGAGTTCGTGTAAAGTGACTTCGCGACCGACTCCGGCAAGGATTCGGGAACGTTTTGATAAAACAGCGCGCTCGTCAACAGTCGGATTCGTTCGCGTCCTTCCGGGTGCTTCAACAGTTCGTTGTACACCGTGAACCACGTCTCTTGAATCGGGTAGTGACGGCTGAGCCGTTGCAACTCGAGCGCCGTCACGGCCGCTGTCTGGTTCACGTTCGTGATGAAGGCGAGCTGATCTGTCGGGCGATGCTCTCCCGCTTCTGCGAAGTGGGTCTTGATGGCCTTGCCGTTACCGAGCCGTGCCTTGACGTCGGCGATGAAACTCGCCGGTTGAATCGCTTTCCCGCTCCGGTCGACGAGTGCGTAACTGACGTACAACCGGTCGCTTGGCGCCGTCAACGCTTTATACAAGTAGTACGTCTCATCGTCAAACAAGTGCTCGGTCGCTTTCCCCGCCCGGACACCGTTCTCATGCATGAAGTCCATATCGTGGTCCGTCAACAGTTTCGATTGCGTCGCGACGAGCGGGATTTGATCTTCGTTGGCACCGAGCAAGAAGACGATTTTTTTATCAATCAAACGCCCCCGCACGTAATCGGTCACCGTCAATTGATCGAGTGACGGCGGGACGAGTGCATAGCGGAGGCTATCGAGGCCGGTGTCCATCATTTGCAGGAACAGTTCCGTCGAGAGCGTCTCTTCCGGCGCAGCCGCCTCGAGTTGCTCGAGAAGGTGGAGGACGGCGTCCCATACTTGTGTATGCTCTCTTGCTTCAATCAGGCGTGATGCCTCAAGCGCTTCTTCGCGCCAATGGGCAAGGCATGACGAGACGTCGATTCGGTCTAGAAAAGCGTATATGGCGTGCGTGTAGGCCTGCATCGTCTTGGCCGCTTTCAAATCGGTGAGGAGCGGATCGAACGTTTCGACGACGGTTTGACGATAGGCGTTGAGTGCCGTCTCCGTATCGAGTTCTTCCCCCGTCAACTTGGCCTCATCTTCGGCCCGGCGTTTCAATTGCCACTCGTCATGCCAGTGATAATGTTTGATGCCCCGCTCAATCACGAACGCCTCGAGCCGATCGACAGACGTACGCCGATGATCTCGGTCGAGCACGATCAACTCGGTCTTCAACGCGCGGAATATAGCTTCTTCCCGGTAGCCGCGGAGCGCGACTTCGATCGTCGCCTTCAACAACTCGACGACCGGATGATCGAGCATCGGCTGCCGTTCATCCAGGAAGAACGGCAAGTTCATTTTTTGAAGCGCTTGTGACGCCAAATCTCCATATTCTTCAAGTGACCTTGAGATGAACACGATGTCTCGGAAGCGGTAGCCGTCTTCGCGGACAAGTCGTGTGACCTCGCGTACAGCGGCCGCTACTTCTACGGTCCGGTCGACGGCTGCATTCAAGGCGACTTGGTTATCCGGCCGCGTATATGGCGTTGCCGTCACTTGCCCGAACGTCGCCTCGAGATAAGCGAGACTCGGATGTTTAAAGCGATGCACCCCATGATACAGTTCATCCGTCGATGAAAGTTGACGTTCTGAGAGCAGCTCTTTAAAGCGCATCAGCGTCCGCTGTGTCGGTCCGAACAACGGGTGCGGACGATAGAGCGAGTCCGGGTCGACCGTCAACAAGACGTCCAGCGGCGCCTTCTCGGCTAAAGCGACGAGTACCGCGAGCTCTTGTTCCGAAAACTCGTTGAACCCGTCCACATAAAAGTGAGTCCCTGTTAAATCGACTTCCGGTAACAACTGCAACATCACTTTGAAGTAGTCTTCGGCGTGAAGCGTTTTGCCGGCCGTCATCGTCAAAAAGCCTTCATAGAGGATGGAGAGGTCTTGCAGTTTCAAGGCCCGATGTTGGTCTTGCTCGCTCAGGCGAAGCAACTGCTCCGGCTCGACGAGGCCGCGTTTCAACATCGTGATCAACTCGTTCAGCTCTTCGTAAAACCCGTACTGGTTCATCGTGCGTCGGAACAGCGTCAGCCGTTCCTCGTTCATCTCGACGACACGCCGTAACAAAAGATGGGTCCCTGTCTGGTCTAAAAACTGCTCGGTCGCGACACCGTGATCGCGCATGATCAAGAATGCGAGACGACGCATCGACAGCACTTGAATCCGCGTCGATCCGTTTAAACCGTCTGTCATCGCCATCTTCCGTTCCATTTCAAACGACATTTGGTCTGGGACAAGCATATAGATGGTCGGGCCGCTCGGATCGCGCTTCAGCTCTTGAATGACCTGATTGATCATCCGCTCGCTCTTACCGCTACCCGATCGTCCGACATGAAAAGTGACCGTCATTTAGGCGAACACCCCTTCCCTTTTTCTTTTATTATGACGTATCGCTTGCTGTTTGTAGAGGGAAACCTGCCGGCTACCTTGCAAGAAAAAAACACAACCTTCTCGTATCCCATTCCTTCGAAAATCGATTAGACTGAACGTATGAGGGGGGAATACCATGAGTGCATATGAACAATTCGGAGGCGAACGCGGCGTCCAGCAGCTCGTCGACGCTTTTTACGAACTCGTTTACGCTGATCCCGTGCTGTTGCCACTGTTTCCAGACGACAAAGACCGGGTAAAACAACATCAGTTCGAATTTCTGACGCAGCTGCTCGGAGGACCAAAACTGTATACGGAACGCCGTGGCGGCGGCAACCTGGCGATGATCCACCGCGATCACCCGATCTCAGAAACACACGCCGGTCATTGGCTCGGGTGCATGGAACAAGCGCTCAAGACGGTCGATGCACCGGAAGCGATCAAGCGACAGTTGTTTCAACGTCTGATCATGTCGTCGTCAAACGTCATCCGCGTCTGCTCGCACCATTTTGAGTAGTCATCATTTAAAAAAGCGGGTATGATAGGAAAGTAAGCAAAGGAGGTCGGTTTTCATGACAGAAGAAGAGAAAAAAGAGGCCGTTTCAGCTAAAGAGGAAACGGAAGAAGTAGAACCTACGGCAGTCCTCGCCGAAGTCCTTGAAGAGGATGAGGAAGAAGCTTTACCCGAAGAAAAGAACATGGACCACATCAAAGGTGTGTTCAACTATACACAAAAGAACGGACGGGAATATCGTGTCGTCTTTTATCACGACCGTAAAAACCTCGTGTTCCGTGAACTTGGAAACGGGAAAGTCGAATTTGTCGGGCGTTTCACAGATGATGCCTACGATGAAGAGAACGAAGCAGAGATGCAGAAACTCGGCGAGAAACAGCTCAAGCGGATCCTTGCCGATCGACTCAAATAAAAAAATCGCCCGCGGGCGATTTTTTTATTGTTTCTTGTTTCGTTTTTTCTTGCGAAGCGCGTAAATCACTCCGGCGATTCCTCCGGCGACGGCGATCCCAGCCATCGCAGGCACGAGGATTTTCTTCGTCGGAAGCATCTTTTTGACACGTTCGTACGGTGTCGGAACCGACAATTCAAGTTGAACGGCCGTCTCACCGTGACCGTTCGCCCGTGCTTTGCGGGCCGCGTCCGTCACGACGACACGTCCTGTCGTATAGCGGCGGTTTCCATATTCATCCGTGTAAGGCCGGCGAACCCGCTTGACGTCTGTCACCGTCTTTCCACGAGCGGCATCCGGTCGGACGACACGTTCGCTCGTCCATGTGCGGGCACCGGTCGCGCTATAGGCCGGACGAATCTTACGACGATTTAACCAAGTGTATGAATCGTTCATCTATATTCCCTCCAATATGCTGAAGTATCTCTTCATATTATACCCATACAACATCTGACGAAAACATCAGTCTTGACGAGACAAACAAACAGGCGCCCGGTCCTAATTTGGACCGGGCGCCGATTCGCTTGCTGATCAATCCGTGAACGGTTTATCCCGATGGCGACGTTTCGCCAAGATCAAGTAATAAGCCGGAACAAGGACGAGTGTCAGTACGGTCGAGAACAGAATTCCCGACACGATACAGATGGCGAGCGGTTTGAAGAGCGGGTCTTCACCGAACGCGACCGGCAGTAACGCGACGACCGCCGTCAACGCCGTCAGGAGAATCGGACGAATCCGTGCACGTCCCGCCTCGTATACCGCCGTCGTGACGGACATTCCACTGCGAATCCCTTGCTCGATGAATTCGAACAAGACGACCGCGTTTCGAACGACGATTCCGGCAAGTGAGACCATCCCCATCGAGGCCATGAAGCTAAACGGCGTCTGCGTGATGAACAGCCCGACGACCGCACCGGCAATCGCCAAGTAAATCGTGAACAAGACGAGAAGCGGTAATGAAAGTGAATTGAACTGGAATGCGATGATTAAGAAAATCAAGAACAAGACGACGATGAACAACGTCGCGAGTTCAACGAAGAACTCATTTTGCGTATCGCTCGCTCCCGACTGTTCGAACGAGATGCCATCGCTCGTCAAGTCTGATTTTGCGTCATCGAGAATCCGTTCAACGTCTTGTTTGAACGCATCTTCGTCCATCCCTTCAGTCGCATAGATTTGAAGCGTGACGATCCGCTCCCCGTTCTCACGCGGAATCTGTTGGATCTGTTCAGTCGTCGTTTCGGTGACGAACGTACTGAGCGGGGCGACCGGCGGACCGGCTTCCGTGTCGACCGGGACGAGAATCTCGTCAAGGGCGAGCGCCTCGCGGTTGGCGGCCGCATCGACGACGATTTTCACATCGCGTTGTTCGACACCATCGTCGAACGTACCGATCGGGATGCCGTCCGTGACTAACCGGATCTGATCGCTAATTGCTTTCGCGGTCACTCCAGAAGCAGCCATCGCTTCTCGGTTCAATTCGTACGTGAGTGTCTGGAACGGTTCTTTAATGTTGTCGAGCACGAGCGCGCCATCGATGTCTTCGAGGTCGGCCTTGACCGTATCGCGTGCCGCGACAAGTTCTTCGATCGTTTCACCGCGCATTGTGAACTCTACCGGGGCAGACGTTGGTGGTCCCTGCTGCTGCGTATCTAAGAAGATTTCAGCGTCCGGATAGTTTTCACGTATTTGCGACGTGTACTCATCAATCAACTGAATCGCATCGATTTGTTCGTTGTCGACTCGGACGACGACTTGTCCTGCATTGTCACCCGACTGATTGAGTCCACCGGTGAACAAGCTCGGAAGCCCACCGCCAGCGAAAATGGCGGTCTCGGTAACACCGTCAATCTGTTGGAATTCGGCCTCGATCTGTTGGAGACGACGTTCTGTTTCCTCTAAGTCGGTTTGAACCGGGAACGTGACGCTCGTCACGACTTCTGGCCGATTCGCAGCCGGGAAGAACTCGAACGGTGTCAACAGAATCAGCCCGTATAGTGCTGTCGTGATGACAAATCCGACCAATCCGAACGTCCACGGCCGTTTAGCGACGACCGGGAGCAACCGATCCGCATAAAAATTACTGAGACGGTTGAGCGGTCCGCCGAGCCAGCCTGGCTCCCGCTTCGACACTTTCACTTTCTTCCGGTTCAACCAATACTGTGCGATCGGCACGAGTGTCAAACTGATGACCATCGATGCGAGCACCGACAAGGCGAGTACTGTCGGTAACGCTCGGATAAAGTTCCCGTTCGCGCCTGACAAGAGTGTCAGCGGTAAGAACGCGAAGACGACGGCGAGCGTCGACGTGACGATCGAGCCCCAGACTTCTTTCGTTCCGCGAACGGCACCGACCATGGCTGTATCGCCTTTCCGGTAGCGACGCAAAATGTTGTCGTTGACGACGATCGCGTCATCGACGAGAATACCGAGCGCGATGATCGCCCCGATGATCGAGATTTGGTTCAAATCGACTCCCGTGAAGCGTAGCGGGATGAGTGCGATCAAGAAGGACAACGGAATCGCCAAGCTGACGATGAGTGACCCTGTGAACGTCAACCCGATCGTCGTGACGACGATAACTGCGATCATGGCGATGATGAATTCTTTCGTAAGTGACGAGAAGATCGCATCGACCGCTTTCGCTTGATCGTAATAAGTGACGAGTTCGACCCCGTCTAAGTCTCCCACTTCAGAAGCGACGACTTCATCGACGCGTTGTTGCAGCGTCGGGATGTCTTGACCTGGCTCGATTGTCACCGTGAGCGAGATTGCCGGTTCGCCGTCGAGTGAGACGAGGTCGGTGACGGCTTTTGTCGTCTCTTCGACCGTACCGACATCGGCAAGGCGGACGGGATCGCCGTCGACAGAACCGACGATGACTTGATCCATGTCGTTGACGTTCGTCAAGTTATCGATCGCCAATTGATAAATACCGTCGTCCGTCGATTGGCGACCGAGCGGTGTCGTCTTATATTCTTCGTTGATTGCCGTCAAGACGTCTGGGAATGCGAGTTGGCGTTCCCCAAGCGCTTCGGAATCGAGTGAGACGACGAATTCTGTTTCCGGGAGCCCTTTGATCGTGAACCCGGTCACACCATCTGTTCGTAACAAACGGTCTTCTAGCCGTTCGACCTGTTCTCGAACCGCTTCAAGCGACTCGCGGTCGCTCGACGTCAGTAAGTACGATGCGACCGGAAGCTGACCGACCGAATCGTTGACCGTCGGTGCTAAGGCGTTGTCAGGTAAGCGAGGCGCCGCGTCCGAGATCGCCTGCCTCACGTTCGCTTGCAGCTCGCCTTGATCAAATCCGTCTTCATACTCGACGGTGATATTCGAGAATTCCGACGCCGACAGCGACGATACGTTCTCCACCCCTTCAAGCCCTCTTAACTCGGTTTCAAGGATGTTCGTGACGTTCCGTTCGACCGTCTCAGCGGTCGCCCCTGGATATGGGGTCTGAATGAGAATGATATTGACGCTAGTCTCTGGGATTTCACGTTTCGGGAGCTGGAAAAACGTGAGTACCCCGACGACGATTGCAACGAGTAAAAATACAATCATCAATTTTCCTCGCTCAATCATTTTCTGAAAAAACATATTGACCCCTCGCTTTCGGATGATGTGCAAATACACATATGAACTATTCTCCTTTATCATAGAGGGGTTTGAATCGGTTTTCAATCCTTAAACGTGATGCAATGTGCTACTATGGAAACGTTTTTGAAACGCATAAGATAATTCAATCGACCGCTGCTTCTGCCGTTGGACCGTATGATCGGAGACAGGGACTTGAATCGATTCCCCGGTCAGAAATTGAATCCGGGTCCCGTTGCCAAACTTTTTGATGCCCGTGACATGTTGAAAATTGATCCACGCACAATCAGGACTCTCTTTGGCGATCGTCGGGAAAAAGACGGCATCGGCGTGCCAATCCATGACGACAGGGGTTTTTCGATGAGGACCAAGCACGTGACGGGCCGCTTCAATTCGCCCTTGGATACTCGATCCATAATAGAGACAAGCCGATTCGAGCAAGTGAATCGGCGAACCTTTCAGACGGTGCACGCCATCGGGCTGATAGACGAGTGTCTCGGCCTCACCGTACTCATTAAATACCGGAACCAACGCTCTTGTATCATTCGTCAACTGTGTCATCTGTTATTCCTCCAAAACGTATGATATGACTTACACGTTATTCATAACAAGTTCCTTAAACGTGTGCAAACAGCTCGTCGACATTTCCCACTAAAAAAACCAGCCGTTCGCAGGCTGGTTTTTAAAATCTGTCATCCGTTTTTAATTTTTGTGTGTCTTTCAGGTGGGGGAAGTGGAATTGGACAGCAACTCCGTCGTTTGTATTACCCAAGGTAACGGTCCCGCCATGGAGGGTCACGATGCGTTGGACGATAAACAAGCCGAGACCGAACTTGCCTTGTTTCCCACGGGAGAATTGATGGAACAGATCAAGGTTTTCATCGACCGACGGGCCATCGTTTTTAATGACGATGTCGATTCCTGCATCCGTTCGTTCGAGCCCGACCTGAATCGTCGACTCGGCGTAACGAATCGCATTGTCGAGCACGTTTTCGAGCGCGACCCGAACCTGTTCCCCGTCACCGAGCATCTCGCCCGCGTGTCCGGTCAACGTCCACTCGAGGTTACCTCGGAGCTTGAAGCGGTCGATGAGCAGTTCGACCAACTTATCGAGGTTGATCGGATCGAGCTTCATCTCCTGCCCTTTGAAATACTCCAACTTGGTGACGTATAACAAGTCGACCACTTTTTTCTCGAGACGCGATGCTTCTTCATCAATGACTTCGGCCGAGCCTGTCAAGTCTCCGGTCGGATAGATACCGTCCCCGATCGACTGGGCATAGCCGCGAATGACCATGATCGGCGTCTTCAAATCGTGAGAGATGTTTTGTAAGAGCGCCTGTTGCGCCAAGTCTTGCTCTTGCAGTTCTTGGCGCATCGCGTCGATCGATCGTGCCAATTGTCCGAGCTCGTCTTTCCTGGCGAGTGGTAACACCGTCTCCCATTGGCGGTTCGATATTTTCTCGACGGCCCGTTCCATCTCGACGATCGGCTTCGTCAACTCTCTCGACATCCAAAGGGCCGGGATGAGTGATAGGAGGCTGATGACACCAATTAAAATCGAGATACGCCAGAACAATGTCGAGACGAGCTCACGGCGATAAGCGTCCCAGGCGTACGACGCCTGGTAGATGAGGGCACCGTCATATTCGTTTTGACGAATCGTATAGTAGACGTCTTCCCCATCGATCGTCGTCTGATATTTGGCGACCTCGCTCGTCTGTTCGAGCGCCTCTTGATACATCCGATTCGTCAGCTCGAGCGGGGCCGAGCCGTAAATGATGCGTCCGTTCGGCAAAAAGATAAGCTGATTGACCGAACGTGATTCTTGTTGACGCCGATCGTACTCGATTGGGTTGCTCGGAATATTTTCGAGCTCGTTCGTATTTCCGAGGTAATAATCGACATCTTGAAGCGTCTCATACACTTGTTCATCGATGAACTGCGTGATCGAGGAGCGGACCGTCAACAAGATCATCAACGCCAAGGTGACGATGATGAGCAAAATCAATACCCAGATTTTCCACATGAGCCGTTTCGGCTTAAGATCGTGAAGTCTCATGGCTTAACGAGTCGATAACCGATCCCATACAGCGTCTCAAGTTCGAGTCGGTGCAACTTCTTCCGTAAGCGTCGGACCAAGTCATCGACGACACGGTCTGAGCCGAAATAGTCGCGACCCCAAACACCTTCTAATATTTGCTCACGCGACAGCGCCGAGCCCGGATGTTCGAGGAAGAGCAACAATAAATCGAACTCTTTGGACGTCAAATCGATATCATCCGCAGCATGCTTGATCAGTCGTTTGTCCGGATAAATCGTGTATTCCCCATACTCGATATGTTCGTTCGATTTCGACCCGTACACCCGATCGATCAATTTTTTGACCCGGATGACGAGCTCACGCGGTAAGAACGGTTTGGCGATGTAGTCATCCGAACCCATCTCCAGTCCGATGATTTTATCGATGTCCTCATCACGGGCCGAAATGAAGATCGTCGGTGTATTGGCGTTCGTCGCCTTGATTTGCTTCAACAACTGAAAGCCATCGAGGTCCGGCAGCATAATATCGAGCACCCATAAGTCAGGTTCGTCTTGAATCGCGGCTTGGGCTGATACACCATCCGTGAACGAACGGACTTGGTAGCCTTCTTGCTCTAAATACGTGACGAGCATTTTGTTTAAATTGACCTCATCATCGACTAAATAGATCGTGTACATTTTAGTCACCTCTGCAGCATTTTTTAACATCATATCAAACAATTGTCGACGAATGATGGGAAATCACTCGTTTTGAACCGTCTGGATGTACCGTCAATCTCTTAAGTTGACGAAAAAAAAGAAGGGTTTCCCCTCCTTACCGTGTCGGCCGTGTCCGCAATTGTTGAGCGAGGAAGGCCGTCCCCCCGCTAAGTAACGCCAACACGCCGCTGATCATGACGAGTTCCATCGTAACCCCACCTTCCCACTGATACTGATTCTCATTATCATCTATACTATATCATAGTTTTTAGCATGAGAACATCACAAAAAAAATCCCGCCTCACAGGCGGGATTCGGTCGTTATGCGTTGACGTCGTAACCTTGTTCTTCGATAGCTTCGATCATCGTTTTGACGGATGTTTCGCATCGTGAGCGCACTCATCTCGATCGCCCGATCCACGCCTTCGATATCCCGACCCATGATCGTCACGTCCGCCGCTTCTAAAGCGACGTCCGTCCCGCTGCCGAAGGCGATACCGACGTCCGCGACGGCGAGCGCAGGCGCATCGTTCATCCCGTCACCGACCATGGCGACGCGGCCACGTTGTTTCAGTGCCTCGATGTGGTCTGCCTTCTCGACGGGCAACACCTCGGCAATGACGTTCGCTTCAGCGATGCCTAGTTCACGCGCCACGTCGAGCGCGACTTCTTTTCGGTCTCCCGTCAAGACATACACTTGTCTCGTCGTCGCAAGTCGTTGCACGACAGCCCGGCTACCTTCTTTCAACCGGTCTTGAAGACCGAACGCTGCCACGACTTTAGATTCACTCGCCACGTAAACCGGCGTCATCGCTTGCATGTCCCAATCAGGCAACGTGAATCCGGCCTCGCGCATCATCCGGACCGAACCGATAAGGTGCTCTTTCCCATCAACGACCGCTTTCAATCCTCGGCCCGATAATTCTTCGACCTGTTCCACGTGCCCGACGCCGACGCCGCGACCGATCGCTTCCGCGAGTGGATGCGTCGACTGACGCTCGGCCATGACCGCCCGTTGTAAGAACGACTCGTCCCCGAACGTCGCCACGACTTCAGGCGTCCCGTTCGTGAGCGTCCCCGTCTTATCGAACACGACGATATCGACACCGTTCAATGATTCGAGTTGACCGCCCCCTTTAAAGAGGACGCCTTGTTCAGCCGCACGGCCGGTCCCGACCATGATCGAGGTCGGGGTCGCAAGTCCGAGCGCACACGGACAAGCGATGACGAGGACGGCGATTGAAGACCGAATCGCCATATCGAGATCATTAAACCCGAACAACCAAACGGCGAACGTGACGGCACTGATGGCGACGACGATCGGTACGAACACGCCGGAGATTCGGTCGGCCTGGCGTTGAATCGGTGCTTTATCCGTTTGTGCCTGTTCGACGACACGGACGATTTGCGCAAGCATCGTCTCGCTGCCGACACGCTCTGCCGCCATCAAGAAGCGGTGTGTTCGATTGATCGTCCCACCGACGACATCAAAACCGATGCCTTTTTCAGACGGGATCGATTCGCCGGTCAGCATCGATTCATCGATGACCGTCTCACCTTCAACGATCTTACCGTCGACCGGCACTTTCTCACCTGGACGGACGACGATCACGTCGCCGACGTTGACAAGGTCGATCGCCACCGACCGTTCTTCCCCGTCGACGAGTAAGATTGCTTCTTTCGCCTGCAGCGACAGAAGCGATTTGAGCGCATCTGTCGTTTTTTCTTTCGCCCGTGCCTCCAACCATTTCCCGAGCAATACGAGCGTGATCAACACAGCGCTCGTCTCGAAATAAAGGGACGGATTCATCGGATGGATGAGCATTTCGAACACGGAATAGAAGTAGGCGGCGGACGTCCCCGTCGCGACGAGGACGTCCATATTGGCCGCCCCGCTCTTCAGGCTCTTATACGCCCCTTGATAAAACTGGGCCCCGATCCAAAACTGGACCGGTGTCGCGAGCGCGAATTGCCACCACGGGTTCATGAGCCAATCGGCATGGAACATTAACCCAGGGATATGGGTAATCATGACGAGTAAGAGCGGCGCCGAAAGAAGCGCCGAAATGAGCACTTTCCGTTCTAGTGGGCGGAGGTCATGTTTCGGTGTGAGCTCGACTTTTCGTTCCGCCCCGTAGCCGATCTTCTCGATCCGGGCGATCAGCTCCTCTTCGGTGATGCCGTCCTCGACGCGAATTGTCGCCGTCTCGAGCGGCAAATTGACGGTCGCATCGACCCCGTCCATCTTATTCAATACTTTCTCGATTCGGGCTGAGCATGCGGCGCATGTCATTCCTTGAATCGACAGTTCGACAGTCTTCATACGAGCACCTCCTTACTTTTTAATGCGGCTGACAATTGTCATCAATTCGTCAATGTATGGATCCATATCTTCCGTTTCACTCGCATGGACCAAGCATTTACGCATATGACGCTCAAGCAGCTGCATCTCGACTTGCTTTAACGCGGCTTGAATAGCCGACGTCTGCGTCAAGATATCGACGCAATATCGGTCGCTCTCGACCATCTTTTGAATCCCACGGACTTGGCCTTCGATCCGGCGCAGCCGCTTACTGAGCGCAACTCGCTCGGCGTCTTCGCGCGGGACGAGCGGCTGTTCGTGCAAGAATTCATCCATTGTTATCACCTCACGTCTAATATACCCCTACCCCGTAATGGTGTCAAACGTATGAAATAAAAAAAGAGCGACAATTGTGTGTCGCCCTTGCTTGATTCAGTTGCGTTGAAACGCCTCGCTTTTCAAAACCGTCCGCAAAATCTTACCGGTCGTGTTTCGCGGTAACTCATCGATGATCTCGATGTGGCTCGGCTGTTTATACTTGGCAAGTTTCGTCGCCGCGAACGCGCGGATCTCGTCGACCGAAAGCTCATCGCGGGTGACGATAAACGCCTTCACCGCTTCACCTTGCTCGGCATCGGGCACGCCGATGACGGCAGCCTCGACGATGCCCGGGTGTTGGTATAACACTTCTTCGACTTCCCGCGGGTAGACGTTATAACCACCGACGATGACCATATCCTTTTTCCGGTCGACGATGTAAAAATATCCGTCCTCGTCACGTTTCGCCAAGTCGCCCGTATAGAGCCATCCGTCCCGAAGCGTCATCGACGTCTCCTCAGGCAGTTTGTAATAGCCTTTCATGACGTTCGGACCGCGGACGATCAGTTCCCCGACTTCGCCGACACCGACTTCTTCACCGAGCTCGTCGACGATTTTGTTCTCGACGTGGATGATCGATGGACCGATCGATCCCGCTTTCCGTTCTCCGTGGAGCGGGTTGAAACAAGTGACCGGCGACGCCTCTGACAGGCCATACCCTTCGAGGATCTTACACTCGAACTTTTGTTCAAACGATTCGAGCAGTTGGACCGGTAAGCTCGCCCCGCCCGAGACGAAGACGCGGACGTGCTTGAGCGCCGACGTGTAAGTCGGTACTTTCAGCGCCGTTTGTAACAAGAAGTTGTACATCGTCGGCACACCGGCAAAAATGCTGACCTGATGCTTCGGAATGAGATCGAATACGTCTTGCGGCGAGAACTTCGGCAAGATGATGATCGTCGCCCCGCGCAGGAGCGGCGCGTTGACGATGACCGTCAAACAGAAGACGTGGAACATCGGCAGCGCCGCGAGCGCCTTATCGTCCGGTGTGATCTCGAGATATTCTCCGATTGAGTGCGCGTTTGAGAACAAGTTGAGGTGGGTCAACAGCGCCCCCTTAGGTTTACCTGTCGTCCCGCTCGTATATAAGATGACGGCGACGTCTTGTTCATCGACCTTGACTAGCGCCGTCACGCCCGAGGCGAACGCTTTTGAAAACGGCATAAATTCGATATCCCCTGTGCGCTCGATTGCGGGCACCTCCGCATACGGTACCGAGATGACAAGCTTCAACTGCGGCAAATTCGTGAGCGCCGTTTCGGCTTGCGCGACGAGCGGCGACAAGGCGACGATCGCTTTCACGTCTCCATCGAGTAAAATGTAAGCCATCTCGTCCGGCGTATATGTAGGGTTGATCGGAATGACGATTCCCCCTCGCGCGAGGACCGCAAAATAAGAAATCAAGAACGCTGGGCTATTCCCGAGGACGAGCGCGACGTGGTCCCCTCTATCGATCCCTTTCTGTTCAAGCGTCGATGCCATCGCTTGGACTTGTCCGAAAAACTGTTCGTAGCTGACCGTGTCCTCCCCGAACACGTAGGCCGCCTTATTTGGATGCGCGGCCACAACCCCTTGTAACGCTGTTACTAAGTTTGCCATAGTAATCCCCCTTTAGAAATGAATGACGATTCACTCTTGAGCCGTAAAAAAGAGCACGGCAACCGCGCCCTTTTTCAGTTATCTCTATTGTACATGAAACGCCTCATGAAGAAAACGCTTTCAAATCCATCGTCTGCAAATGATACAACCCAGTCCGACTTTGCACATGTACGAGCGCTTGCAGCGACTCGTCATCCATGAGCAGATCGTCGATCAACTTATGGAACGTCTGCTTCTTCTCGTCAGTCGTCGCTGTGATGATAAAGATCATTTCTGCACAGACCAATTCTCCGGCGATCGTCCGCACGTCGAACGGACGGTTCAAGTGGAGCAGCGTGATGCCATCGCGCTTTGAGACCTGGTTCGGCACGTCGATGACAGCGACCGGGATGGCGACGTCCGTCACTCCGGACGGGATCGTGCGCTCCTGCTCGATGATGACTTGCGCAAACGTATCATCGACTATCCCTTTTCCTTCTAGCTCAAGACCAATCGCGAGCATGGCTCGCTCGAACGTCGGTTGATCGGTCACCCACATCCAGTTCGTGTCCATCCATTCTGTGATGAAACGGCACATCTTCATTCCTCCTATTGGCTCATCTCCATTAACGAAAGCGCTTGCACTGATTATGATACGCCTTCCCGCAACGACTCGCAACGCTACACACAAGGTTTCACGAAAACGCCAAAAAGGATGGTCTCTGAAACAGACCATCCTCCTGCAAAATCGCCTCAGCTAATGAGATCGACCAGTTCTTCTAAGTCGACGTTACCGAAGTAATGCTTGACGTCGAGGTGTGACAATTGTTCCCGAATCGCGGCTCGTTCGAATCGCGTCCCGACGAGTGCTTGCTCGACGTCGTGGATA
Organism: Exiguobacterium aurantiacum; assembly: GCF_001766415.1. GTDB lineage: Bacteria > Bacillota > Bacilli > Exiguobacteriales > Exiguobacteriaceae > Exiguobacterium > Exiguobacterium aurantiacum_A. The sequence continues at coordinate 1,117,409 of NZ_MKXO01000001.1, forward strand.
TCACCGACGCCGAAGAAGTCGCCGTAGATTTTCGCTTCTGTGATCGTCCCTTTATTGACGTTCAAACGAACGTCAATTGTACCGATCGGGAAACGACGCTTCGATTCGACGTCGAACTTCGGTGACTTCCCGAAGTTCCAGTCCCAGTTCGCGTAGCGTTCTTTCGAGATGTCTTGAACGATTTCCCAGTCCTCGTCACGGAGCACGTAACGTTCCGGATCTTGACCATCATAGATCGAGTGGAGGAGCGCCTCGACGAACCGTTTCATCTCCATCTCTTCCTCTAAAAATTCCGTGATGTTGGCGACCCGGCTCCGGACCGACTTGATGCCTTTTGAGCGCATCTTCTCTTCCGAAACGTTGAGTGAGTTGACGACTTCCTCGATGTTCGAGTTGAACATGAGCGTCCCGTGGCTGAACATGCGACCGCGCGTCGTGAATTGGGCGTTCCCGCTGATTTTCCGTTCGCCGACTTGAATATCGTTACGACCGGTCAATTCTGCTTCGACACCGAGTTGTTTGAGCGCATCGACGATCGGCTGTGTGAACTTCTTGTAGTTGTTGAACGAATTGCCGTCATCTTTCGTGATAAAGCTGAAGTTCAAGTTACCTTCGTCGTGATAGACGGCACCGCCGCCAGACAAGCGACGGACGACGTCGATCCCGTTCTCTTCGATATACTTCAAGTTGACTTCTTCTGACGTGTTCTGGTTTTTGCCGATGATGATCGACGGGCCGTTAATATAGAACAAGAAGTAGTCCTCATGCTCGACGTTCAAATGCTTGAGGATATACTCCTCGACCGCCAAGTTGAGTTTTGGGTCCCGGATGTCCGGGTTAAAGATAAATTTCACAGTCGGTTTCCTCCTAATCGGATGTTCGTTAGTTGTATTATACGAGACGAATCACCCGCTCTACAACTTGTTTACTTCCACTCACCGCTCATAATGCGCTTCAGCGCGTTCGCGACGCCGTACTCATCATGACGTTCCGTGACGTGGTGGCTGATCGCGATCAAGTCGTCGTGACTGTTGCCCATCGCGATCGCTTTGCCGGCAACTTCAAACATCGGCACGTCGTTCAAGTTGTCACCGATGACGACGACTTCTGACAAATCGACACCGAAGTGCTCGGCTAATTTTTTGACGCCGTGACCTTTGTCGGCCCCGTTCGCCATCACTTCGATGTTGTCGTTCCCTGATGACGTGACGTATACCCCGTCGACACGCTCATCGATTTCAGTCCATAGTGATGACATCTTCTCAAAATGACTTGAGAACGCGATGAATTTATAGACGCGACCAGCCTCGTTTTTGATGAAGTCCTCGATATCCTCGACGAGACGGACGTCTTCGTTGACGTAATAACGCTTCCGGAAGAACTCATACATCTCGAGCGACAGGTCGTCACCGTTTTGCTTCAAGTTTTCCATCGTCGCTTCAATCAAATCGAGGCGACTTGCGACAAGTCCCGCTTCCGAATACATCTCATAAAAGATATCCGAATACTTATGGTCTTGATGAAGCACCGACACGACTTCGAGCGCTTCTTCAACCGTCAAATCGATTTCATGGAGCACCTCTCCCGTTTCAGTCAAGACGCGGCCCCCGTTTGACGAGACGATCGGGCACGTGAGACCGGCTTCATCGAGAATTCCTTTCGCGTTGAAGTAATTGCGTCCCGTCGCAATCGCAAAGCGAATCCCTTGCGCTTCGGCGGCGCGGACGATTTCCGCCGTCTCCGGTGCGATTTTTGTGTGGTTGTGCAGAATCGTGCCATCCATATCGGATACGAACAGTTTATACGTTGTCATCAACATCCACTCCCTCTTTTTCTCTTTCGCTTCTAACTATAACAAAAAGAGAGGCCGACGGAAAAATCCGACACCTCTCTTCACAAATCCTTAACCAAGTTCTGCTAACTGTTTGATCTGCTCGTGGACGCTCTTAATACAGTCCGGCATGCCGATCCCGTCGTAGGCGATCCCCGCGAGCAGCACGCCAGGATAAACTCGGCTCATCTCGGCCCGAAGCGCTCGCACCCGGTCGGCGTGGAAGACCGCGTACGGCGGCAATCCGTCCCGCAGCCGGCTGACGACCGCCTGGAGCGGTGCGGCTTTGATGTTCATCAAACCGCCCAAGTCACGGAGCGCTGTCGCCACGATGTCCTCATCCGGTGCATCGACGATCTCGTCAGCACCCGGACGACCGAGGAAGACACGGAGAACGTGATAGCCGTCCGGCACGGCGTGTGGCCATTTTTGATCGATGAACGTACACGCCGTGATCATCACGTCCGCTTCTTGGCTCGTGACGAAGCCCGTACCGACGAACGGGAGCTCGATGTCTGTCTCTTTAAAGACGAGTGAGCACGTCGCGGTCGCATGCGGCTTCATATCGGCCAAGAAATCACTGTCGACTTTCGGTAAGAACTGACGAATGAGACGCGGCGGGACCGTCAGTACGAGACGCTCTGAATCCATATCGCCACGATTCGTGAGCAGACGATAGCCTGTCTCGATCTCCTCGACTTGTTCGACCGAACAGTTCAAGATGACCTCTGTCCGCTCGAGCCGTTCCGCGAGACGGTCCGTCAGCGACTTCAAACCTCGCCGGAGCGAAGCGAACTGCCCGACTTTCTTCGCGCCGACTTCAGCGACACGCTGTTCGGGACGAAGATGGCGCATCCCTTCATATAGACTTCCGTACTTCTTCTCACCTTCGATAAACTGCGGGAACGTCGACAGCGCACTCATCTTGTCGATATCGCCGGCATAAATGCCCGACAATAGCGGCTCGATCAATCGGTCGACAATCGGATCCCCGACCCGTTCTCGAAGATAGAGGCCGAGTGAGACGTCCGTCTCCGGGGGTGTGATATCCGGAGGCGACAACAGCATGGCCCGCAATGCCGCGTGCTCGTCTTCTGACAAGAGCGACGTCTGCTTGAACGCGTCGACGTCGAGCGGGATGCCCATCACCGTCTGTTTCGGGATCGGATGTAACCCGTCATGATGCAAGACGTACGCTTGGCCGACCCCGTTCCGGACGAGCTCGTCCCCGAGACCGACGTCATGGATCAACTCGGTCATCGCCGTCTTCCTGAACACGTAAGAGTCAGGACCGCGCTCGACCGCGAATTCACCGGTCTCAAACGTATCGATTTTTCCGCCCAACCGGTCATTGGCCTCCAACAGCGTGATCGACACGTCTTCCGGCAAATAACGCTCGGCATAAAAAGCGGCGGTGAGACCTGTGATCCCACCACCGACAATCGTCAAATTACGCATGATGCACGATCACGCTTTCCATCCGATCTGCGACGGCTTCGATGAAGCTCCGCTCTGCGTTTGGCATGTTTGGACGTGCATAGTGAACGCCAAGGCGGTCACAAACGACTTTACATTCCACATCGTTGTCGAAGAGCACTTCGAGGTGGTCAGCGACGAAACCGACCGGCGTATAGACGAACGCCTCGTAGCCATGTTTTTCGTGAAGTTCAGCCGTCAAATCTTGGACGTCCGGCCCGATCCAAGGATCCGGCGTGTTGCCTTCAGACTGCCAACCGACCTCATAGTTGATGACACCGGCAGCTTGCGCGATCTTGTCTGCCGTCTCTTTCAACTGATCCGGGTACGGGTCGCCACCAGCCAAAATCTTCTCTGGCAAGCTATGCGCCGACACGATCAAGCACGCCTTTTCGGCTGGGACCGGCAAGTTCGCGAACGTCTCTTTGATCGCTTCAGCCCACCAATTGATAAATTTCGGCTCATCGTACCACGACTCGACCGAACGGATCTCGATGTCGTATTTCGCCGCTTCTTCATGGGCGCGTCCGTTGTAAGACTTGACGCTATATGACGAATAATGAGGGGCAAGAACGACTGAGACCGCTTCTTTAATGCCGTCGTTCGCCATTTGCGCGACCGCATCCTCGACGAACGGTTCGATATGCTTGAGACCGATATATAATTTGAAGTCGATTTCACCAGCGTGACGCTCGTTCAAAATGTCTCGAAGCGTCTCCGCTTGGTCGATCGTGATCTTCGCGAGCGGAGATACGCCCCCGATCGCCTCATAGCGTTCCGTCAAGTCTTGGAGCGCTTCCGGTGCCGGCTTGCGTCCGTAACGGATGTGCGTATAATATCGTTCAATGTCTTCCGGTTTATATGGTGTTCCATAAGCCATTACGAGTAATCCGACTGTTTTCATGATGATTTGCCTCCCATTTTTTCACGTGAATAGTCATGTATAAATGCCGTCAATTTGACGAGTACGGCCGGGTCGACTTCTGGGAACACCCCATGTCCCAAGTTGAAGACGTAGCCCGGTTGTTTCATCCCTTCATCGAGGATTTCTTTCACTTTCTCCTCGATGACCGGCCATGGTGCCAGCAAGAACGACGGGTCCAAGTTTCCTTGCACCGCTTTCGTAATGCCGCGATCGCGCGCTTCTTGAACCGACAAGCGCCAGTCGAGCCCGACGACGTCGATTGGCTGATCTTGCCATTCTTCTACAAGATGGCTCGCTCCGACACCGTGCATGATGAGCGGGATGTCGAGTGTGCGCAATTCAGTGAAGATGCGCTCAGTCGTCGGTTTAATGTAACGGACATAATCTTTGCGGCTGAGCGTCCCGACCCATGAATCGAACAATTGGAACGCTTGGATACCGGCCTCGGCTTGCGCTTTGGCGTACGTGATGACCATGTCTCCAAGTTTGTCCATGAGCGCGTTCCAAACGTCCGGCTCAGCATACATGAGTGCTTTCGTCCGATGATAGCTTTTCGATGGACCGCCTTCAATCATATAGCTCGCAAGCGTGAACGGTGCTCCCGAGAATCCGATGAGCGGCACTTCAAGACGCTCTCGAAGCAAACGGATCGTCTCGAGCACGTACGAGATGTCGTCGACATTCAGCGGTTTTAAGCGCTCGACGTCCTCCATCGTCCGATACGGATTATCGATGACCGGGCCAATCCCGCTCTTAATTTCTACGTTGACGCCCATCGACGGGAGTGGCGTCATGATATCTTTGTACAGAATGGCCGCGTCGACTCCGAGTTGCTTGACCGGGAGTTCTGTCACGTAGGCGCATAGTTCTGAATCGTGTGTGATTTCGAACAACGTCCTCGTTTTCTTGATCTCACGATATTCTGGTTGGTAGCGTCCGGCTTGGCGCATATACCAGACCGGCACATAGTCTGTCGCCTCTCCTCGAAACGCCTTCAAAATAGTATCGTTCATACGTCGCGTCATTCCCCTCTATAATTCTCCTACACTCTTCTTCTATAGGTATGTGAACTCAAAAACATTATACAGAAATTAATTAGAATAATGCTAATGTGAAGCATTTTCATTGTGTTTTCATTGTGTCATTTCTTCGTCGGATACGTGCGGAACGCCGAATTGAGCTGACCCCGGATCAAATCGTCACGCTGTCTCGTCGATAGACGTTTCTCGCGCTCTTTAATGTCTTGAATCCGCCATCCGTCCTCAAGCTTTGACGCCACGTCGATCAACCGCTCGACGTCATGGAAAGAATATTTACGCGAGCCTCCCTTTGTCCGCTCCGGGAAGACGAGTCCTTTCGCCTCATAATAGCGCACTTGTCGTTCAGAAAGTCCGGTCAGTTCGGTAATAACGCCCATTCCAATCACTTTCTTCGACTTGTAGTCCATCGTCCGCCATCTCCCTTCTCAAAAAAACTATGTCAGATAATCTGACAAATTGCAATCCAACCCGTTCATTTCGTCTTAAACTGAAACCAACTTTTGAAATCACACCTGCTAAAAGGAGGAATCGCAACATGGAAGAAATTATGTATTATATGGACACGCTGTTCGTACTCATCGCTGCACTGCTCGTCTTGACGATGCAACTTGGTTTCGGCTTACTCGAGACCGGGACGCTCCGGGCTAAAAACGCCGGGCATGTCGCTGTCAAACAAATCATCAGCCTCTCTGTGGCGGCACTCGCCTTTTGGGCCGTCGGGTTCGGCCTCTCATTCGGGGATGGTACCCGCTGGTTCGGGACTGAAGGATTCTTTTTGAACGGATCGTTCACGAGCCTCGACTGGGCCAACGTCTCGCTCGACATTAAATTCTTGTTCCAATTGTCATTCGTCGCCGTTGCGCTCGCAATCGCTTGGGGCGGATTTGCGGAACGGGCTAAACTGTCGGCTTACGTCTTATTCGGTATCTTCTTCGTCGCCATTCTCTACCCGATCGTCGCTCGCTCGGTTTGGGCGGGTGGACTCCTCGGCTCAATGGGGATGCAGGACTTCGCAGGTTCAGCCGTCGTCCATCTCCAAGGTGGGATGGCCGCCCTCATGGCGACGATCATCTTGAAACCACGACGGAAAACAGAATCACTCGCCGGTCATAACCACGTCTTGACGGTCGTCGGCGGACTCGTCCTTTGGCTCTGTTGGTTCGGATTCAACGCCGGATCGACGATGTCGGTCGCTGACGGATTCTTCGGTTATGTCGCACTTACGACGATGCTCGCTACGGCTGCCGGTGCGCTCGGCGCGCTCGCCATCGTCATGATCCACAAGAAGACGGCCGACATCCCTTCAGTCGTCAACGGTGTCCTCGGGGCGCTCGTCGCCATCACAGCCGCTTGTGCCTTTGTCGAACCATGGGCCGCTGTCGTCATCGGCGCCCTCGCTTCCATCGCAACATACGGCACGAGCATCCTCATGGCGAAATATATCGATGACCCACTCTGTGCCTTCTCGGTCCACGGTGTCGCTGGCATCATCGGAACACTCGCACTCGGGTTCTTCGCATCACCGCGTCTCGTCGAGATCACCGGCATCGGTTCGGCCGGACTCTTCTACGGTGGCGGCTTGTCACAACTCGGCGTCCAGGCGCTTGGTGTCTTGATCGCAATGGTCATCGCCGGAGGCGGAAGCTACGCCTTCTTAAAACTACTCGACGTGACGATCGGTCTCCGTGTCACTGAAGAGCAAGAAGACGTCGGGCTCGATATCGCCGAGCACGGTGTATCGGCATACGGTGAAATCGATGCGGAAACTGACACTCCGGCTCGTCTGCCGAAGATTCTCGGCTCGAGCGTGTCGGTCATGTCACCAAAAAAATAACAGCAGTCAAAGGGACACCCTTCACGCGCGTGGAAGGGTGTCCCTTATTCATTTCAACCGCCCTAAATAGTAACGGATGACGAGATAGCCGAGCACGACTCCCGCGACCGCGTCAACTCTAGCGCCGAAAGCGACCGACCCAACCGTCAGGACGACCAACTGACCAATCAGCAAGCGGTTCATCCACCATTTGTAACCCGACAACCGTTCAAGACGCGTGATCGGCAACCATGAAGCGATCGACATCGTATCGAGCCGTTTGAAGAGCGGCACGAGTTGGAGTGCGGTCAAACCGACGAACAGCGGGACGACTAAGCCGACATACCAGCCACCCGACAGCCACATGACGATGAACGCCACGACAGAAAGGCGGAACACGAGGTCGAGCGAGTCTTTCGAACGGATGACACGTAAGCCATAGACATAACGTGCGGCATCCGCGCGTCTGAGCACCGAACGCTCGAGCGCTCGTACGATGACACTTCTCTCCTTCACTTCCTCCCGCATCGCCGGCAAGTCGACGAACCAACTGATGACACGGTCGAACTGCGCCTTGCTCTTCTGCTCGAGCGTGAGCCAATCAAGGAGCGGGATGCGGTCGTGTCGTCTTAGATGAAGCAAGACAAGCGCGACAAGCGCCGGCACCGGCGTCAATAACGGGACACCGAAAATCATGATGACTCCACTCGCGAGCGCACTGAAGAGCACCACGTTTGAGACCAGTTCGAGCTTTGCGAGGCGACCCGCCACCGAAAGCAACACGCTCGCTGCGACGATGGCGCCTACTTCTGCCGGCGTGAGCGCTTGCGTCCGGACGATGAGCGGCAAGACGACGAGCATGACGACGAGCGCCCGAACGCTCGCGAACACGACGTTGAACAGACGAACCCCGTTCATATACGAACGGATATCACCGAGCTCCGGCAACAAAAACACTTGGTCCGCTTCTTGAAGCAACGTCCGTGGCCGATGCCCGAGCGGCAAGAGCAAGAACACGAGCGCAACTACCCATTCGCTCGGAAACGCCGGGTCGAGTCCGTTTAAAAATTGATTATAGACGAATCCCCCGTAAATGAGCGTGAAGTAGAGCGTGAACAAGAGACCCCCGTTCGCCACATAGCGGCTATACTTCACGACTTCTTCCATCCAACTACTAAACCGCGCGTTGAACACCCTCATTGCGCCCGCTCCTCGGCCTCGATCGCCTCGACATAAATGTCATCGAGCGTCGCGTCAGGACGGAGCGCATATTTTTCACGCAACTGCGCTGCCGTACCGGTCGCGATCACGACTCCTTGATGAAGGAACACGAACCGGTCACAGTGACGTTCCGCCGTCTCGAGGATATGCGTCGACATGAGAATCGCACACTCTTGTTTATACTCATCAAACAGGCGGAGCAGTTGACGGATTGCGAGCGGATCGAGACCGACGAACGGTTCGTCGACGATCAAGAGCGGCGTCTTCGTCACGAGCGCGCTCAGGATCATCGCTTTTTGGCGCATCCCTTTCGAGAAGACGGATGGGAACCAGTCCAACTGTTTCTCCATACGCATGTCGCGGGCCAATCGTTCCGTCCGCATCTCGAGGTCACGGCTGTCGATCTCGTACGCTTTCCCCATCAACAACAAATGTTCACGTAACGTCAACGTGTCATACAAAATCGGCGTCTCAGGTATGTAACTTATTTTCTTGCGATAATTTTTTTCAGACGATTGCAACGTTTCGCCGTCGACTTCGACCGACCCCGAGATCGGTTCAAGCAATCCTAAAATATGTTTGATCGTCGTCGACTTTCCGGCACCGTTTAGCCCTATCAGCCCGACGAGTTCACCTTTTTTTACTTCAAACGAAACATCATGCAGCACTTGTTTACCTATATAACCGCCGTTCAAGTGTTCGACATGTAACATGAAAACTCCACCCCTTATTTTCAACTTTTTTTTGTGATATATGTTTTAAAAATTGTCACATGGGAATATTCTCTACTGTAAGGCATTTTAAAAACTTATTCATCACTTCCATTGTTCCATAAAATTGTTAGTGAGAACAATGGACAAAACAGAGAGGAGAATGTTTGCATGGGTTTTATTCTTTATTTGATCGTCGGAGGTATCATCGGTTGGTTAGCAGGTCTTATTTTAGGTAAAGACGTACCAGGCGGCGTTATCGGTAACATCATCGCTGGTATCATTGGTGCTTGGCTTGGTGGATTGATCTTCCCTGATTTCGGACCAATCATCGCTGACATCGCGATTATTCCAGCACTTCTTGGTGCGATTATCTTGATCTTGATCGTATCGTTCGTTATGAAATCAATGAACAAAAAGCGCTAATCTAGTGCTACAAAAACGGGACCCTCGACACGAGGGTCCCGTTTTTCCGTTCAACTTAACAGTAAATACATCGCCCCGTCGCGTTCGATGAAGCGTTTATCCGTTTCTAGACCGAGCAACGTGAAAATCGATTCGAACAGCGAGCGATCGTAACGCCACTCGATCCCAAGCTCTGTCTCGATTCGTTCATTCGGTTCACCGAGGAGGGCGACCATATCGTCCGTCCGTTTGTCCAAATCGATGTCAATTTGGTTCACTTTCTTTTTAACAAATGTCACATCCATGCCGGCATACCGCCACACGTCGCCGTCCCGTTCAAGCGGTTCACCGAGCTGTTCGACGACCGCTTTCTCCCGCTTGTTCATAACCGACTCAATCGTTTCAAGCGAATGCCCGGTCCTCGCCTCGACTTCAATCTCGATCAGCTCGACCCGCTCGATATCGAACTGACCGGCAATCGTCTCGTTCGCTTCGGGCTGTAGCGCGAAAGCGAGCTGTTCCTCTCGAACGAGCGTCACCGTCTCCGTTCGCGTGACGGTCTCCCCGTTCACGACCGCGACGGCTTTGACGTCGTACCGGCCTGGCATCCGCTCGACCGTCAAGCTGTCGCCCGCCGCATCAATCCGGCCTACTTGTGTCCCATCGACCCATATGTTCGTCAACGGCACGTCTGACGTCGCAACGAACGTTTGCGGTAACAGCTCAATCCGATAATCCGCAAAGCCGAACCGGCCGTCTCCCGTATCAAGCAAGCGGAACAATCCGACTGACTCCATACCTTGACGTTCATCGGCGCGGTCCGCCGCCACCTCAGAGATCGCCTCACCTCGAATCGACTTCTCTTCGTTCAGCCAACGCATGAACCGGAGTGCCTCGGCGCGCGTAAGCGGCTCAGTCTCATATTCAACCGTCTGCTCAAAGAAAGCGACGTCTTCCGTCAACAGAGCCTCTTTAAAACGAACGTGGATTTGCGCGTTCGCCTCCGCCGGCTTATAGCCCCATATATAGATTGCCCCCGTCGCTAAGACGAGCAAAACGGCTAGGACGATGACGAGGCGAATCTTGCGCTGCCTTGTCGTCTTCTTCGATCGTTCATAAGCCATTCTCTCCACTCCTATCACTTTCTCTTGTCCTTCTATTGTAGGATGACGTGAGAACGAGGACAATCATTCTTTCGCCTGAACTTCCGTGTTATGATGAAATCGATCAGTCATTTCATGAATGGAGGAAATACGATGCATACCGATGCCAATTGTATCTTTTGTAAAATCGTCAACAACGACATCCCTTCTTACAAGGTGTACGAAGATGATGACGTCGTCGCTTTTCTCGACATTTCCCAAGTGACGAAAGGCCATACCCTCGTCATCCCGAAACATCATGCCAAAAACATTTACGAACTACCGAGTGACGTCGCAAGTGACGTCTTTAAAGCAGTCCCGGGAATCGCGAGCGCGATTCAACGCGAAACGGGCGCAATCGGGATGAACGTCCTCTCGAACGCCGAACAAATCGCCGGTCAGACGGTGTACCATTTCCATATTCACTTGCTCCCGCGCTACGGCCAAGAAGACGGCTTCGACGCGAAATGGGAAACCCATAACGATGCGTACACGCCAGAAGAAATGAACACGCTCGCGGCTCAAATCAAACAACGTGTTTGAACGAAACAAGCGGACCAGACTCCTCCGAGAGCCTGGTCCGCTTTCATGTGTGTCATGACGAGTTGATCGAATTGAAGTGCCGCTTCCGCTCTTCTTCGATTTGAGCCCGTTCTATTTGCAATTTGATCGCCTGTTCATACAGTTGCTGACGAGATTTGACAGACTCCGCTTGTTCGAACTCTTTTCTTAATACATTTAGACGGGTGTCGATTTCAAAAAGTCGCTTTTCAAGCAAAGTTTGTTTACGCGTCTGTTCGTTCTGTTCTGACGCTTCGTATCCCGCCTCGAGTGCTTCCATTATTTTATGTGCCCAAGGGTCATCTCCCAGTTGTTTCGCCGCGTTGTACAAGTCTAGCATGTCATCGAACCAACGCTTTTGCTTGTCCACTGGAGGTCACCTTCCTTTGACCTCATTTTAAAATAAAATGATTTTTCGGTCAAAATTGAATGTTCTGAAAAATTTTATTTGAGATATAGGTTTTTAATCTCTCTTTTTTGGTAAAATAATATGAAAAGAATGTATTCTAGCATTATCGTGCTTGAGGAGGGGAATGTATTGTCGAGTCACAATCGTCGCGAGTGGGTTGCTTTTGGCTTTGTCGTAGCGTTTTTAGGCGTGGCGACAGTGAAAAAGATTGCTCGTGGAACAGCCAACGATGCCGCATCGAATCAGCATCGGGCGTCTACAATCACTACGTTGAAAGAACAATTCCAAAAAGTTGCCAAAGATGCTTCACAAGTGGTGGCGGCTGGTAAGTTGCAAGGCAAAGAATTGACGGATCAAGTGAAAGCCGAGGTCGAACACTATCAACAAGACATTCAGCCTTCAATCGAGCAGATCCAAGGAAACCTAAACGAGCTTTCAAACGTACAGTCAGATATGACCAAAGCGAAAGCGAAGAAGACCGACTGACCGGTCTTTAGGCATCGTCCGTCGTTTTAGTCACTTTGTATCCGGAAAGGATGAATTGAGATGGAACATGAAAAAGAATTCTCTGGCCCTGAGGCCATGCTCTATAGTCATAAAATCATTCAGCTCAGTAAAGCATTGTGGAAGACGGTCGAAAAAGACTGGCAGAACTGGATCAAGCCTTTCGATTTGAACATAAACGAGCATCATATTTTATGGATCGCCCACGCGCTCGGTGGCGCCTCAATCTCTGAGATTGCGAAATATGGCGTGATGCACGTATCGACCGCGTTCAACTTTTCGAAAAAATTAGAAGATCGTGGTCTCCTCACGTTCTCTAAAAAAGAAACGGACAAACGTAATACTTATGTACAGTTGACGCCTGAAGGCGAAGCGCTCTTGCTCGAAACGATTCATGCGTTCGACCCTGAAGAGAACGGTGTGTTCCGTGCCTCGCTCCCGTTGCAGGAGTTATACGGGAAGTTCCCGGACTTGACGGACATCACGGCCATCGTCCGCCGCCTTTACGGCGACAACTTTATGGACATCTTCGCTGAAACATCAAAAATGATTTCTGAAGAGGCAGGCCGTCGTCCCGAAGATGACGAGCTGACTAAAGAAGCTTGACGTGCGCGTAAAGGGGCTCTGTGATTTCGAGAGCGATCCCTTGTTTAACGCACGCCGCCAAGATGACCCCAGGGTCTAACGACGGATGCAACATCCCGACGAAACTGACGAGCAGAGGCTCTACGGACGACAAGCCGTAACGCCTTTGCTCGTTTTGTTGATTGTTGATTTCGTCGAGCAGTTTATAGAAGTCCGCAACTTCTTCTTTCGTCAAGTTTGCTTTGATGACTTCATATTCAAACGGCCGACTCGACCAATCGACTAGTCCGAGCAACAGCTCCATCTGAAAAGACAACTGATTAACTTTCTCCTCTAGCGACACGTTTCCCACCCCATCATTTCACATTCTCTTTCATCATTATACGACACGTTTCTGTGCTATGATACTACACAGGTAATCGAACAGCTGTCATGATTAACAAAATGTGGTATAGTCGAACATAGAAACTTATAGATTTTTAGGGGTGGAATATATGTCAAACGGAATGACGAATGAACCAAACAAACAAAACAAAAAGTTTTCAACTGGTGCCCTTGTCGGCGCATCGGCAATCGCGCTTCTCATCGGTGTAGGCGGTACGTACGCTGCAACGAGCGGCGGATCTTCTGACAACTCAGCTGTTGTCTCATTCGAAGGTGGCGAAATCACGCGCGGTGAAATCGCGGACATGAGCTACGACCGTATGGTCCCACAACTCGCTTTCCAAGAAACGATGAACGCACTTCTTGAAAAAGAGTATGGCGACAAAGTCGAGCAAGAGAAAGTCGACGAAGAATTCAGCAAGACGGAAGAGCAGTTCAATTCGAAAGAAGAGTTCGAACAAGCGATCCAACAGGCTGGCATGGCAGACACGGATGAGTTCAAAGAGGCACTCCGCGGCCAAATGCTCGTCGATGCTGCGAAGTCTGAACTCGTCGACGTGACGGACGAAGAAATCGAAGCACAATTCGCCAAAGAGAACGTTGAAGTCCAGGCGAGCCATATCCTCGTCGAGACGGAAGAAGAAGCGCAAGCCATCATCAAAGAGTTGAACGATGGCGCTGATTTCGCAGACGTCGCGAAAGAAAAATCAACAGACACTGGTTCAGGCGAAAAAGGCGGCGACCTCGGTTACTTCTCAGCCGGCGCCATGGTTCCTGAATTCGAAGCATACGCGTTCCAAGAAGATGTCGTCGGTAAAGTCTCAGAGCCGGTCCAATCACAATTCGGATTCCACGTCATCAAAGTCGTAGACCGTAAAGAAAAAGACCTCAAGCTCGAGGACGAGAAAGATCGCATCCGTGAAGAATTGGCGACTGAAAAAGCAGCTTCAGTCGACGCCAACAAAATCTACGCTGAGTTGATCGAAAAATACAACGTTGACGTGAAAGACGCGAAAGCCTCAACACAGTTCGACGCAGTAAAAGACGCACTCAAAGCGGAAGAAGAAGGAACATCAGAAGAAGCACCGGCCGAAGAGTCGACAGAACAATAAGCAACAGGCAGGCGTCCCGCGGGATGCCTGCCTTTTTTATAGCTTCGGTTTGTAGAACGCCCGGTTATCAAGCGCCATGAGCCGTTCTGTGAACGTTCCTGGCTCGACACCTTCGAACGCCTTATCGAACATATTCATCCGCGCATCGATGTTGTCGATGAAGAACAGCATTTCCGCCTCCGGAAGTTGCGGCGCGTTCGCCGAGCCCCACTCCGGCTTCCCGTGGTGACTCAAGACGAGATGTTGTAACAGCGTCGTGACTTCACGATCGGTCCCGAGCTCGCGGGCCGTGACTTCGATCTCGGACGCCATGAGCGACAAATGACCGAGCAGTTTGCCTTCGAGCGTATATTCCGGGGTGATCGCGTCCGACAGCTCGATGACTTTCGCCAAATCGTGCAAGACGACACCTGAGACGAGCAAGTCCCGGTTCAACTGTGGATACAAGTCACACATCGTTCCGGCCAGTTTGAGCATCGACATGACGTGGAACGCGAGCCCTGAATAGACCGCATGATGATGGCGTACCGCCGCCGGATACGTGAAATATGCCTCTTCGTTTCGGTCGACAATCGTCGTCACGAGTTCCCGCATACCCTCGTGACTGATCGCGTCGATATACGCCCGGATCGTCGTCTCGAGCTCCGACTTCGGGATCGGCGCAGAGCGGACGTACGGTGCGATGTCCGTCTCCCCTTCGATGATCGAGATCTGCTTCAGTTTGAGCTGCGTCCGGCCCCGATAGTCCATGACTTCTCCTGAGGCGTGGACGATCTTTTTCGTCCCGTACTTCTCGGTATCGGCGCTATCCCACACCTTCGTCTCGATCTCGCCGCTCTCATCGCATAAAACGAGCGTCAGATAAGGCTTCCCGTTCCCGGCGAGCCCTCGATATGATTGTTTGATCATTACATATTGGTTTAACGTGTCGCCCACTTTGAGCTGACCGATTTTAGTCGTCAATGAAAGCACCTCTCTTCTTGTCAGTACTTCCATCTTAACGAAAGTTCGCTCTAGATGCCAACTTTCTCGGTAAACCGGGAATACTTGAGGAGAGACGAACATTGGGGGAATGAAGGATGAATTGGACTTGGTACACACGACCTGAGGAAATCGTACACGTTGACGACCACTATGCGGAGGCGTACACGTATTGGCTCGAACAACTGACGACGGCCAAAGTGACGAAAATCATCGTCGAGCAGGACTATATGTACGGTTCGCTCACGCTCGACTATGAGCAGATCGAACGCGAACCGCAGAAAATCGGTCATTATTTCGTGACGCGTGACTTTTTATGGACGATCGGGTTTGATGATCTGTATTGCGATAGCGTCGCAGCGAAACAATATGCCACACCGATTGAAGCGTTCTATGACCTACTCGCTGAAAAGATGGACTATTACTTCCATGGGATCGATGAATACGAGGAACGCCTGATGATGTCACAGCGTGAAATGAGCGGTCAAGTTCCGCCTGAATTCATGAACGAAATATTTGGGCTGCGGAGTGAAATCGAACGTTGGTCAGATACGGTCGTCCCGTACCGCGAGCTACTGATGGCGGGACGAGAGGCGTTCCTCGACATAAAGTTGAATGAGCTGAAGTCTTATCGCCTTGCCGAGTACCGTGTCGACCGGCTGTTAACGTTAATTGAACACTACCAAGGCGACGTAATCGCCTTGACCGATCTCGCCTCGACGCTATCAAACTTTCGCGGCAACGAAATCATGAAGGCGTTGACCGTCTTCACGGCGCTGACGACGCCTGTCGTCGCCTTCGGTGCCGTCTGGGGCATGAACTTCAAACAGATGCCGGAGCTCGAATGGCCGCTCGGTTATCTATTCGCTTGGTTCATGATCGTCCTGTTCACGGGCTTTATTTATGCATGGTTGAAACAAAAAAAATGGATCGGTTCTCTGTTACAATTTCCGAATCAAATCCGTAACCAAAACCAAATGGAGAAACAACGAAAGAAAACAAAACAGTAAAAAAACGAACAAAAGTTCGCTATAATGAAAGGAGTCGATTGAAACGGAAAGGAGATGCCGATGAAACGTTTAATCATACACGTCGATATGGATGCGTTCTATGCATCCGTCGAACAACGGGACCGCCCTCATTTGCGAAATAAGCCCGTCATCGTCGGTGGCGCCCCTCACAGTCGTGGAGTGGTCGCCACCTGTTCGTATGAGGCTAGAAAATACGGCGTGCATAGCGCCATGTCGTCACGTCGGGCGTTCGCACTCTGTCCGCAAGCGACGTTCGTCAAGCCGCGCTTTCAGGCGTATCGGCAAGTGAGCCAAGACGTGATGGAGATCTTCAAGTCTGTGACGCCATTTGTCGAGCCGCTATCGCTCGATGAAGCGTATCTCGACGTCACCGAGAATTCACTCATGAGCACGTCGGCGCCTTACGTGGCGCGCTACATTCTCGGCGAGATCAAACGCCGGACCGGACTGACCGCTTCCGCCGGCGTCGCCCCGTCCAAGTTCGTCGCCAAAATCGCCTCCGGGTTCGACAAACCGAACGGCCTGACTATCGTCGCCGCGGACGAAGTCGAGTCGTTCCTCGCCCCGCTGTCGATCACGACGATGCACGGTGTCGGAAAAGTGACCGCCCAGACTTTGTTCAAGCACGGGTTTGAAACGATTGCCGACATCCAGCAATCGCGACCTGAACAGTTGAAGGCCATCCTCGGCCATGACCGTGGTGTCCAGTTATATGAACTCGCCCACGGACGTGACAGCCGTCCCGTCGTCCCGACCCGTGAACGCAAGTCGATCGGCTCGGAGACGACGTTCGCCTTTGACCTCGACGATCCGGAGGAAGTGTATGAGCGCGTCATCCCTGAGATCGAAGACGTGTTGCAGCAGCTCGACCGCCGCGAATTGAGTTGTCAAACCGTGACGATCAAAATCAAGACGAGCGAGTTCCAAGCGCGCAGTCACCAGATCAAGCTGAACCACCCGACCCATGACCATGACGAGATCAAACGGCTCGCCCGGCGCTTGTTCGACGAGATGGCCATCAATGAACCGGTCCGTCTGATCGGCATGACCGTCTCCGATTTGATCCCCCGAACGGAGACGGGCCGTCAGCTCACGTTCGACGAACTAACGAAACCATCGCTTGAAGAATGAATAGTGATTCAGTACAATGAAAGGAAAGGGGGGATCCGCTTGAACATGTACACAGTCACCGCGTTCGAGAATGACGGCACGATTTTACTTAACGATTCATTCGAGGCAACGAACGACGAAGACGGCAAAGCGACAGGGTTAGCGATGCTTCATGAAGCCGGTCATGATCATAAAGGGGCGCGCATCGTCCGCCAAGGACAACTCATCTATTTCGAGCGGTGCAAGCTACCAGGCAAACTAAAAGGCACGGCCTCATAACAGCGAAGCGCCTCGGGAACCCCGAGGCGCTTTGTTCATTCGCTATATTTAGTCTCCCATTGTTCGCGCCAGTCCATATAATCGGGATGTAGCTCTTCCGCCGTCTTCCCATCCAGTGAATAAGGTGCCCCCATCAGCGGTTCCTTTGAATCAGGGAATGAGGTCCCGCCGATGATGTCCCCGTCATCAATTAGGACTAAGACGTTCGTCTGTCCGAGCTCGTACTGATCATCGAGCAGATGGTTACGGACGACGAAATGCTCTCGCTTAATGTCACGCCCGATATAGTCGTCCGGTGGCGTCGTCTGGACGCTCCAAGTATCTCGCACAGGTGAATCGAGAAGGTCTTCCTTCTCGAAACGTGACGTGTCCCCTCCCTTGTAAGAAACAATCTCATATCCTTTCTCCTCGAGGTAACGCTTCGCCAGCTTGGCGTCCTCTCCGAGCATCGGTTTTTCGTTGGCGTTCGAGCAAGCCGCCAGGAAGAAGACGCACAGGAGGATCCCGATTCGTTTCCACATCATCTCTCCACCTCATCAGTTCGTTGTTTTCAACTTATTCGTCAACTAACAAAAATTTCCTCTTTCAGAATGGAAAGAGGAATAAAATCGAAAAAATTGCGACGACCGCGACAATCATTTGTAGCGGCAAACCGACTTTAACGAAATCGAAAAAGCGATAGCCGCCGATACTGAACACCATTGCGTTCGTCGGTGAGCCGAACGGCGTCATAAACGCGAGTGATGCCGCGACGGCGACGGCGACGACGAGCGGTACCGGACTGACTTCGAGTGACGCGGCGAGCGATAAGGCGAGCGGTGCGAATAAGACGGCCGTCGCCGTATTGGAGATGATTTGACTGAGCACCATCGTTGCGACGAAGATGGCGACAAGCACCCAGACCGGACCAGCGCGCCCGAACGACTCACTGATCCATGTGACGAGCCAGGCCATGACACCCGCGTTTTCGAGTGCGGTCCCGACTGGAATCATGGCGGCGATCAACAGGAGCGACGACCATTGGACCGACTCGTAGGCAACGTCCATATGCCGGATCGCTCCCGTCAGCACCATCGCGATGGCCGCAAGCCAAACGGCAACGGTCGGGTCGACCCATTCGAAGACGAGGAGCACGACCATGACTAGCATAATGAGACCGGCCGCGAGTTGATGGCGCTCGGACACAGCTCGGTTGGCGACATCGGTCACGCGCTCGTTCGCGAGCAACAAGTGTGTCTCGTCACCCGCTTTTTCTAAATCGCCCCACTCGCCTTGGGCCACGAGCATATCACCTCGCTCTAACGGGACGTCTTTCAGCCGCGTCATCGCAATTTCTTCGTTCGGGCGGATGACTTGAAGCACGTTCAAGCGGTAGTCATTCCGCAGCCGACTTTCCGAGAGACAGTGACCGATGAGCGGGCTATCAGACGGGACGGTGAAAATGGCGACGCCTGACTCTTTCCCGTAGATATCTTTCAGCTCCATCGATTCAACGACCACCCCCTCTTGACGGGCGACGCGTCGAACATCCGCTTCTGCCCCGCTAACGAGGACACGTCCCTCATAGAGCACCGTATCGGCTCGGGCCGTGACGAGTCGATGCGCGAGCCCTTTTCGCTTTTCGCCGAGAACGATCAAACCGTCACGTGACCACTTCACATCTCGGAGCGTTTTCCCGACGAGCGGATGACCTTTCGTGAGCGTGAGCGCGTAGATGTTCAACTCGGGCATCGGCAGACGAGCTACGACGACCGAACGAACCTCGCCCGCATCGAGTAGCCGGTTCCCGATGACATAAAAGTAGAGCAGCCCGACGACGGCGGCGGCGAACCCGATCGGCAGTAGCGAGAAGAAACCGAGCGTTCCGACTGAGGCACCACGGAGCGCCTCGGCGGCGACAAGGTTCGGTGGGGTGCCGATGAGTGTCATCGTCCCGCCGATGCTTGAAAAGAACGCGAGCGGCATTAACAGTTTTGCCGGATTCGTACCGGTTTGTCTCGACATGGCGAGAACGACCGGGATCAAGAGCGCGACCGTCCCCGTGTTCGACATGAGACTCGATAGAAACGTCACGGTGACCATCAGAACGAGAAATAGACGCACCTCACTCCCTTTCGCATAAGGAATGAGCCCAGCGCCAAGCCGTTCGGCGAGTCCTGTATGAAACAGGCCCGCTCCGACGATGAATAATCCGGCGATCATCAAGACGACCGGATTCGAAAAACCTGCCATCGCCTCGACAGGCGACAGTTGCTGCGTCAATACGAGCGCGACCAGCCCGACGAGTGCGACGAGATCGGCCCGCAACCAGCCCCCGATGAAAAAGATGATCATGACCGCTAATATGAACAAGGTGACCATGACGCCCACCCTCTCTTGTGAATTGATATACAAGGTTATTATACCCTATAATATGTAAGCGCTATCATAACGAATTTAACAAGTCGGTCAACAAAAAAACGGATGGCTCGAAAGCCATCCGCACAGGTGTTATTGAACTTCGTTTTCATTAACCATCGGAGCGTATAGCTCTTCAAGTGGTTTCATGATAATTTTTGTCACTTCTGTGACCAGTTGATGCATGCGTTGCTCTTCTTGCATGAGCTCCATGATCAATTCGTTCTGTTGAACGCTCATCATTTTCGTTTGAGCATCCATCATCTCTTGTTCTGAGATTTCTTCGCCTTGCATTTGCTTTTGCTGAAGCGTCATTTGGATATCACGGAAGTCAGCGAACAACTGGTTCGCTTCTGCATCCGCATTGACACGATCGTATAATGAAGAGAGATTTGTGAACTCCTCAGATTCGCGAAGTGCTTTTTCCAATTGGTTAGCATGATCGTACAAGTTTGTTTGTGACATGTGACGTCCTCCTAAATACTATTAGGGCCGTGGCCGATCAAACGATGGCAATCAACCCTTGAATCAACCCAATCATACCACCTAACAGCGCTCCAAGCCATGTTATTGCCCGGAACTCCCGTTTCGAGATCGATAAGACGATCTCCTCGAGGTACGACGTATCGAGCGATCGGACTTGCTCTTGCACGATTTGATCGATTTTCAGACGGTCCATCACCGTCTCCATTTGATTGGTGAACCGCTCGATGACGAGCCGAACCCCGTTCGGGACGAGATCGTCGACGATGCGCGTCTCGACGTCTCGTGTATACGAATAGACGGTCCGGTCGAGCAATTCGCCGACCGGGAGACGGGTGATGACTTCTGACGTCACCCCATCGATCAATCGGTCTTCTAACCGCTCATCTAGGAGTGTGTCGACCGTACGCTCACTGAACCGTTCGAACTCGCGCGTGATCATCGTCGCCATTCCGGACCGAGTCGACCCGCCACGTAAAATGTTGACAATCTCCGGGCGAATCATCTCGACGAAGTTCATATTTTGAATGAACCCGGCGATAAAACCGAGCCGGCGTTGGACGAACGAGTCGACCATATACCGCAGCTGAGCCTCTCCTTCCGCCGAATAGAAATACTCTTCTGATTTGACGAGCATCGCGTCGACGATTTCCGGGATCACGTCACGGACACGGTCCATCCCGTCCTCACCGAGCAGTTCGTACAGCTTGCGTGACTTGACGTCAGCAAGCACGAGCCGGAGCTCTTGACGGAGTTTCGTGTCCGCTTCCGTCAACACACGCGACTCGGCGTCCGGGTAAAGCGGTTCGACTAGTGTACGGATCGTCTTGTCCGAACGGAGCATCGTCCGGACTTCCTCTTGGACGAAATAGGTGATGTGGCCGCTCACTTGTTCGTCGAGCAGGCGCTTCCGCATCCCTTCAGGCGTCAACAAGTGTTTCACGACCGTCTTGCCGAGACTCGTCGCCAGCTCATCGCGGCGTTTCGGAATCAACCCCGGTGTGAACGGTACTCGGACTTTTCCGATATACTTTGGCTCGTGGGGCCGAAATAACATTTTGATGGCGAGGAAGTTCGTCACTCCCCCGATTGTCGCCCCAATGGCGATCATGATGAATATTTTTAGTAGACTATCCAAACTGCCTGCCCCCGTTCTGAAATATGATACATTGTTGAAGAGGTGATTGTGTTGACTACGTTTGATCGTATTAAATCGATTTTCCCGACCGTTGTCCATCGGTCGGAAGACGCATCCGGAGACTATGCTTGGTATCAAGCACAGGATGGGACCGTGTTCGGCTTGCCAAAAACCGAGTTGAACGAGCGTGAACGGCAACTGCTCGAATGGTCGGCGACACCGTTTTTGACGACCGCCGACCCCCGTCAAGAAAAATGGCAAAACCGCCTGCTCACCGATTCGTATCGGATCGCGCAACCGTTCCGTCTGTTGTCGCTATCGCTCCACTATCAAGAGAGGGAATCGCTCGAGCAATTTTTAGAGATATTACACGACTTCATGCCAGAAGCGGAGATTGTCGTCATGACGCGACATCACGTTGAAATCATTGAGATGAACCAACTCGTCGACTTGTCTGATTTCGAGGATGTATTGCGTGCCGGCGCGAGCGACTGCTACGTCGAAGCGCACGTCATCTTTAGTGAGCGGCCGCTCGGTGTGTTGGGGACGCTTTACCATCAACACATGACGTTGCGCCCGTTCGCGAAACTCCCTACTAAAACTTACCCTGCTAGTCAATTATTATACCATTACTTGCTACAAGACCATGAGACTTTTGCCACACGTCTCCAATTGACCGAGGCGGCGTATTCGATACTCGATAAGACGAGCGTCGAATTGTTAGAGGCGCTGTTCGCCCACTCGCTGAACGTGTCCCATACGGCGAAAGCGCTGTTCATGCATCGGAACACGCTCAATTACCGGCTCGATCGGCTCTATGAACTGACAGGATATGACGCTCGTCAGTTTTATGATGCGAGTTTACTCCAACTGATTGTCACGTTGCACAAATCTGAGTAACTGTTTTTGTGCAACGTGTACATATCTCGTGCAAGCGGTTTCATCGTATAATCAATCTTGTAAGCGCTATTATACAAGAACACATTCTCAGGAGGCTAACGACAATGGCAGAAATTCAATTGAATCACATTGATAAAATATACGACGGTGGTGACGGGAAAGCCGTCAGCGACTTCAACTTGCACATTAAAGACCGGGAGTTCATCGTTTTCGTCGGACCGTCTGGTTGCGGTAAATCGACAACACTTCGCATGATCGCAGGACTCGAAGAAATCTCGAGCGGCGACTTCATCATCGACGGCAAACGCATGAACGACGTGGCGCCGAAAGACCGCGACATCGCGATGGTCTTCCAAAACTATGCCCTCTACCCGCACATGAGCGTCTATGACAACATGGCATTCGGTTTGAAGCTTCGGAAGTTCCCGAAAGAAGAGATCGACCGTCGCGTCCAAGATGCGGCTCGCATCCTCGGACTTGAAGAATACCTCCAACGTAAACCGAAGGCACTCTCAGGTGGTCAGCGCCAACGTGTCGCCATCGGTCGTGCCATCGTCCGTGACGCAAAAGTGTTCTTGATGGATGAGCCGCTCTCAAACTTGGATGCAAAACTTCGCGTACAAATGCGTAAAGAGATCATCCAGTTGCACAACCGTCTCGATACGACGACGATCTACGTTACCCATGACCAAACGGAAGCGATGACACTCGCGACTCGTATCGTCATCATGAAAGACGGGATCATCCAACAAGTCGGTTCGCCGAAAGAAGTATACGACAACCCAGATAACATCTTCGTTGCCGGCTTCATCGGTTCGCCTTCGATGAACTTCTTCCGCGGAACACTCGCAGACGGCAAGTTCGTCGTGAACGGCGAAGAAATCAACGTGCCTGAAGGCAAGATGAAAGGTCTTCGCGACCGCGGTTACATCGGTAAAGAGCTCATCCTCGGGATTCGTCCAGAATCGATCCACGATGAGCCGATCTACATCGACTCTCCGACAACACACACGTTCCAAACACACATCGATGTATCTGAACTCATGGGTGCCGAGTCTTACCTTTACGCCGAGCTCGGTGGACACCAGTTCACGGCCCGCATCGACGGCCGCTCGAACATCCGCATGGGTGACGACGTAGAACTCGCGCTCGACATGACGAAAGCACACTTCTTCGACTCTGAGACAGAGCTCGTCATCCGTTAATACAAAATCCCCTCGATTCTTGGAATCGAGGGGATTTTTCGTTTAGCGGGTCGCATAGCGACGTTCGAGCCGATGCTGCCCCGCTTGAATGAGTGTCGACAAGATCCAATAGATCGAGGCCGAGAACAAGAGGAGCGGCATGACCAAATAGGTCGTCGCTGCAATCTGGTCTGAGACGTACGTCAACTCCTGCACGGCGATGACCGACCCGAGCGACGTCGACTTGATGATATCAATCACCGAGTTCGACACCGGTGGGATGGCCCGTGATAACGCTTGTGGGAAGATAATGTCTTTAAAACGTTTCGCCCGCGGGATCCCGAGGGCGACACTCGCCTCGACTTGTCCGCGATCGACCGAATTGATGGCTGCCCGGAACGCCTCCGAGATATAAGCCGCAAAGTGCAGACCCAATCCGAAGATGAGCGCCTGCATCCCGCTCAGTTGGACGAACCCGGTCAACCCGACGTACAAGATGAGCAGTTGTAAGAGCAGCGGCGTGCCCCGGAAGAACGAGGTGTACGTCCGAGTGAACAACCGCAACACTTTGATTGGGCTGCTGTAAAGTAACGCGATGATCAGACCGAGCACCAAGGCGAGGATAATCGACAGGATACTGGCGATCAACGTCAATTGTACGGCTTCGATATAGGCCGAACGGTTCTCGATGACGGTCGTGATCAGTTCATTCATTGACTGATGTCCTCACCGAAGTACTTATCACCGATTTCAGCCATCGTTCCGTCTTCTTTCATTTCAGCAAGCGCCTCGTTCAACTGATCGAGCACGTCGCTGTCTTGGCGTGTCATATACCCCGCCTCGCTCTTGTTGAAGACGTCACCGACCGCTTTCACGTCATAACCTGTCTTCTCGAGCTCTGAAAAGATGAAGAGACGGTCGTTGAGCGCTGCGTCGAGACGTCCGACTTGAAGGTCTTGCAGCACTTGGTTCGCACCTTTATAAAACTTCACTTCAGCACCAGCTTCTTCAGCCATCTGGGCGTAGACCGACCCTTGTGTCGAACCGACAACTTTGCCGTCAAGGTCGTCGATGCCTTGGATGTCTTCATTATCTGAAGCAACGATGACTTGTGCACCTGACACCGCGTACGTATCCGAGAACGCATACTTCTCTTCACGCTCCGGTGTGATGCTCATCTGGTTCGCGATCATATCGATGCGTTCCGCATCGAGTGCCGGGACGAGTCCTTTGAAGTCCATCGGCTCATATTCGACCGTATAGCCGGCACGTTCTGCCGCTTCGTTCAACACGTCGATGTCATACCCTGTGATTTCACCTTTATCTTTGTACGTGAATGGCGGGTATGTCGCTTCCGTCCCGACTGTGATGACTGTTTCTTCAGATCCACTGTCCGTCTCTGTACCGCAAGCTGCGAGCACCCCGAGCGATGCGCCGATTGCGAGAACTGCCGTTAATGATTTTTTCATGTTATTTCCGCCTTCCTGATAATCCTTATATGATTACATGGTTTTGAGCAATATACTCATCATACTGACGAGGTTAAAAGAAGTCAAACAAAAACCACCGCTCCAAGTTGAGCGGTGGTACACTAGTCAGTCGATTGCTTTTGCTTGCTTCATAACGTCTCGTTCAATCGCTTCACGTTTCGCCGTCGTCATCTCGGCACTATCCGCGTGAACACTGAAATAGAACTTGATCTTTGGCTCTGTGCCAGACGGGCGAAGGCAGAACCACGACCCGTCCTCGAAGACGAATTTGAGCACGTTCGAAGATGGCAAGTCGATGTCCTCGGTCGTATTTTGACGAAGGTCGGTCGCGACTTGCAGCTTGTAATCCTCAAAGCGGACGACTTCATAGCCGGCAACTTCTTGCGGCGGGTTGGCACGGAACGATTCCATCATCCGGCCGATCTGTTCAAGCCCGGCTTTCCCTTTCAACGTCATCGATTGAAGCGATTCCTCATAAAAGCCATACTTCTCATAAATCGCTTGGAGCGCGTCATACAACGTTCGTCCCTGCTCCTTATGGAAAGCTGCCATCTCGGCGCCGAGCACGCACGCCTGGACAGCGTCTTTATCACGGCAGAAGTCACCGATCAAATAGCCGTAGCTCTCTTCGTAGCCGAACAAGAACTCGTACTCGCCTGACTCCTCGTACTGTTTAATCTTCTCACCGATGAACTTAAAGCCGGTGAGCGTGTTCTCAAGATGCACGCCATACGCTTTGGCGATGGCCGCCCCAAGTTCGGACGTGACGATCGTTTTCGCGACGAATCCGTTCGCTGGCAGCGTACCGGTCTCGACTTTTTGCGATAGAATGTAATCCATCAAGAGCGCTCCGGTCTGGTTCCCTGTCAAGACGAACCATTCCCCGTCGCGGTCACGCACGGTGAAGCCGACGCGGTCGGCGTCCGGGTCGGTCGCCATGAGCAAATCAGCGCTGACACGGTCACCATATTCCATCGCCAGCTTGAACGCCGCCCGCTCTTCCGGGTTCGGAGAACTGACCGTCGGGAACGCGCCGTCTGGTTCGGCTTGTTCTTCGACGATCGTGACATGGTCAAACCCATACGCCTTGAGTCCTTCCATGACCGGTCGGCGACCCGTCCCGTGAAGGGGCGAGAAGACGATTTGGAGGGCGTCTGTTGGGACGTCCTTATGGATTCGAATCGATTGAAGAGCTTCCATGTAAGCCGCATCGACAGACGCATCGACGTTGACGAGTGTCCCGTCGGCGCGGAGCGTTGCTTCGTCTTGGACCGGGATGCTTAACTCGTCCTCGATCGCGTTGACGTAAGACACGAGCTCGTCCGCCTCGGCCGGCGGTAGTTGCCCGCCGTCGGCGCCATATACTTTGAAGCCGTTATACTCAGGCGGGTTATGACTCGCCGTGATGACGACTCCTCCAAACGCGCCTAGGTGTCTGACGGCGAATGACAGTTCTGGCGTTGCCCGTAAGCTCGGGAACAAGTAAGTCTTGATCCCGTTCGATGCAAACGTCCGTGCCGCCTCGAGCGCGAATTCAGGTGAGTAGTGACGTGGATCATGGGCGATGACGACTCCGTGCCGTTTCGCTTCCTCGCCTGACGCCGAAATAAAGTCGGCAAACCCTTGCGCCGCTTTACGAATCGTATAGACGTTCATTCGATTGGCACCTGGTCCGATTTCACCGCGCATACCACCCGTTCCGAATTCAAGCGTCTTATAAAACGCCTCTTCGAGTGTCGTCTCATTTTGTGCCATCTCGTCTAATTCGGTCCGAAGATAAGGTTCAAGTTCCTCATATTGATTCCAACGCTCATATGTTTGTTGCCATGCCATGGTCAATTCCCCTTTCGACGTTCAAATTCAATCGAAGTACTCGCCAATTTGTTCCATCTTGTATACGATGGGAGTAACGAAACTTCGAGGTGATACTATGTTTCCAACTATGCGTGCCCAAGAATTGAAACAAATCGTCCATACGGACTCAATCCGATTTATTGATTGTCGCTATTCATTGAACGACGCTTCATACGGAAAATACGTGTACCGTCAAGGACATCTCCCGAATGCCGTCCATCTCGACTTGATGGAAGACTTGTCAGGCCCTGTGTCCGTTCACGGCGGACGTCACCCGCTCCCGTCAAAAGAAGCGTGGACGGAGACGCTCCGACGCATCGGCATCCAAAAGGACGACTTGATCATTATTTACGACGACGGTTTTCCATACGCCGCACGTGCTTGGTGGTTATTCAAGTGGGCCGGCCATGAGCGCGTCATCGTGCTCGAAGGCGGAATCCAGGCCGGCATCACTTACTCTGGTGAGACAACGACCGAGATTCCGACGTACCCTGCTTCGACATACGTCCCTGATTTCCACGACGATATGATCGCCACGATCGAAGACGTGCGCGCCGCAACGACAACAGGCGACCTGTATGACTCAAGAACGGCCGACCGTTACGACGGAAGCCACGAACCGATCGATAAAAAAGCCGGGCATATCCCGAACGCCCTGCTCTGCCCATATGTAGACGCCGTCACGGAGCTCGGGACGCTTCAAGACTTTCACGATTTGCGCGAACTTTACGCCAACGTGCTCGATGTCCCGAACCCGATCTTTTATTGCGGCAGCGGTGTCACCGCTTGCGTGAACATTTTGGCATTGCACGCGCTCGGTAAAGACGATGTCCGCCTCTATCCCGGTTCATACTCTGACTGGATCAGTTATCCAGAAAATAAGGTCCACCCATAACGGGTGGATTTTTTTATTTCACACTCGTCGGCTTGATGTTCCAAACCGCGTTCGCATATTCCGTGATTGTGCGGTCGCTCGAGAAAATACCAGACTTGGCCGTATTGACGATTGAACTTTCCGCCCAACGCGCCTTATCTGCGAACACTTCATCGACGCGTCGCTGTGCCTGCATGTAGGACATAAAGTCTTTCAAGACGAGGAAGTCATCGTTATAGACGAGAAGCGAATCAAAGATCGCTTGGAACTGATATTCTCCGACCTTATCGAACGTCCCGTTGACGAGACTGTCGACGACGTTACGTACTTCGGTGTTGGCATGATAAATGTCGGCCGCATGATACCCGCCGAATTTTTTATAGTTCATGACTTCTTGCGGCGTCAATCCGAAAATGAAGATATGGTCGTCACCGACCGCATCTCGAATCTCGATGTTCGCCCCGTCAAGCGTGCCGATTGTGAGCGCTCCGTTCATCATGAACTTCATGTTTCCGGTTCCTGACGCCTCATAGCTCGCCGTCGAGATCTGTTCACTAACGTCCGAGCCCGGGAAGATTCGTTCGGCCATCGAGACGCGATAGTTCTCAAGGAAAACGATCTTGATGAACTGACTCGCCCGTTTGTCGTTGTTAATCATCGACGCGAGGGCATTGATGTAGCGAATGACTTCTTTCGCGTAATAATAACCTGGCGCCGCTTTCGCTCCGAAGATGAACGTTCGTGGAACCATCGTGAACGTCGGGTCTGCTTGAATCTTTTGATAGAGCGCGTGAATATGCATCGCGTTCATGAGCTGACGCTTATACGCATGCAGACGTTTGACTTGAACATCGAAAATCGAGTTCGGGTCGACACTGATTCCCGTCTCATCTTGAATGTAAGCCGCTAAGTCGAGTTTATTTTGTTGTTTCACTTCCATCACTTGCTCCTGGAAGCTCGTATCTTTCGAGACGTCCATCAACTTCTCAAGATCGTTCGGGTGCTCGATCCATGACGGACCGATTGCGTCAGTGATCAAGTTCGACAGACGCGGATTTGATTTCAAGAGCCAACGGCGATGCGTGATGCCGTTCGTCTTGTTATTGAAACGAAGCGGGAACATTTCATACAAGTGGCGCATCTCGCGTTGTTTTAAAATATCTGTATGAATACGGGCGACCCCGTTCGTCGAATGTGATCCGACAACGGCAAGGTTTGCCATATTAATGTAATTGTTCGAGACGATCGCAATCTCACCCATATGCGGTTCAAGGTGTGGATAATTGACGAGCACGTCTTTACAGAACCGGGTATTAATCTCATTAATGATTTGATAGATTCGTGGTAATAGACGCTCGTACATCTCGACCGGCCACTTTTCAAGTGCCTCGGCGAGAAGTGTATGGTTTGTGAACGACATGACACTCTTCGTCACGCGCCACGCCTCATCCCAGCCATATCCGTGATCATCCATCAAAATCCGCATCAGTTCAGGGATTGCGACGACCGGGTGGGTATCGTTAATGTGGACAGCGTAGTAGTCGCCTAAATGTTTGAGTGATTTGTTGTGTCGCAAGTAAGACGCAATCATCGATTGGACACCCGCTGACACGAAGAAGTACTGTTGTTTCAAACGGAGCACTTTTCCTTCATACGTCGTGTCGTCCGGATAGAGGAACTCCGAGATCGTCGCAATCGACTGCTTGTGTTTCAACAAGTCTTTGTACGACCCTTTCGTGCGTTCCATATACTCTTCGTCATCAAATGGCGACTCCGCATTCCAAAGCCGGAGCGTGTTCACGACGTCGTTCTTGTAACCGATGACCGGCATATCGTATGGAACGGCGCGTACGACTTCGTCTGGATGATGAACGACACGGAGACGGTCTCCGATCTGCTTCATCTCGATCCAGCCCCCAAAATTCACGTCAACCGCACGATCGGCACGGCGCGTCTCCCACATATTCCCATTTCGGAGCCAGTTGTCCGGCAACTCGACTTGATAGCCGTCGACGATTTTTTGTTTGAACAAACCGTAACGATAACGAATCCCGTTACCGTGACCGGGCAGACTGAGCGCGGCAAGCGAATCGAGGAAACAAGCGGCCAGACGGCCGAGACCGCCGTTACCGAGCCCTGGTTCCGGCTCGAACTCCGTGATTTCCGTGAAATCAAAGCCGAGTTCTTCCAACCCTTCTTGGACAACTTCTAAAACGTCCATACTGAGTAAGTTGTTATAGAGGAAACGGCCTAACAAAAACTCGAGCGAGAAATAGATGACTTGCTTGCTCTGTTTGGCTTCTTGCTTGTCGCGTGTGTTGATCCATTTCGGAATCGCTTGTTCACGCACCATCGTTGCCAACGTTTGATACACTTCCTGCTCGGTCCCTTCATCAAACGATTTCCCGTTTAAGGCGACGAATCTTTCTTGAAACGAAGTGACGAAGCTCTGTTTATCTGTAAACATATATGTGTAAATCTCCTTCCAGTCATGCGAATAGGTGATATAACTCACGGTATTGCTTAGCGGATTGTTTCCAGCTGAAGTCCGAAGTCATCGCTTGATGGACGAGCGCATTCCAAGTGTTATCCTCGTAGAAGACACGAATTGATTTTTCAATCGTCGCGAGCATCTCGTGAGCGTTGTAGTTCAAGAAACCGAATCCAGTCCCTTCTTGCGTGTAATCATTGTAAGGTTTGACCGTGTCTCGAAGTCCGCCTGTCTCACGAACGATCGGAAGTGTTCCATAACGCATCGAGATCAATTGGCTAAGGCCGCACGGTTCGAATCGAGATGGCATCAAGAAGGCGTCTGATCCCGCATAAATCAAGTGGGCCAGTTCGATATCGAACCCGATATACGACCCGATTTTCCCAGGGTGGGCTGCCGTCATCTCATGGACAATCGCCTCATATTCAGGTTGACCCGATCCAAGGAAGACGAACTGGCAGTCCAAATTCCCCAGCTCATGGTTCACAGCATGAATCAAATCGAGACCTTTTTGCTCGACGAGACGACTCACGAATCCGATCAACATGATATCATCACGCACTTCGAGACCGTACCGTTCTTGAAGCATGCGCTTGTTGGCAAGCTTCCCTGTTTTGACCGTGTCGAGATCATACGTTTGTGCGATTCGTTTGTCCGTGCTCGGGTCGTTCGTTGCCAAATCGAGACCGTTCAAGATGCCGCGGACGTCGACGGCCCGGTGGCGTAGTGCCGCATCTAAACCTTCGCCATAGTAAGGTTCCATGATCTCATCGCGATAAGACGGACTCACCGTCGTGATTTGGTCGGAATGGACGATGCCGGCCTTCATGTAATTGACGAGGCCGTTATGTTGGATGCCCTCTGCCGTGAAATGCTCGTGCCCAAACTGCAGCAGTTCACCGAGCACAGCTTCTGGGAAGATCCCTTGGTATTGCAGGTTATGGATAGTAAAGACCGTTCGAATCTTTTGGTACGCTTCGATGTGTTGATAATGGATTCGTAGAAACGCCGGAACGACACCCGTCTGCCAATCGTGGCAGTGCAACACGTCCGGCACTTCTTCAATCTGCCCGATCATCTCAAGGACGGCCCGGGAGAAAAAGGCGAATCGTTCTGCATCATCGTAATGACCGTAGAGCACGCCTTCGCGATTAAAATAGTACTCGTTATCGATAAAGTAATACGTGATCCCGTCGCGCTCTAACTTCAAGACGGCCCCGAACTGCTTACGCCAGCCGACCGGGACGATCAAATCGAATAAATATTCCATCTCATCGACATATTCTTGTGCAATCGAGCCGTACTTCGGCATTACGACACTGACATCTTCACCAAGGCTAGACACCGCTTGAGGGAGCGAGCCAATCACATCGGCAAGCCCCCCCGTTTTCATGAACGGTGCCGCTTCTGAAGCGACATACCATATTTTCATAATATCCTCCTTTAAACCGTTGTCCGTTTTCTGATGACGATCGGTTCATCGACCGTTCCACGAATGACCTGTCCACGTTTCACGACCACTTCTTTGTCTAAAATGGCGTTCTCGACGACAGCTCCTTCTTCGATGATCGACTTGGATAAAATGATTGAATTTTTGACACGCGCATGTTCACTGATGACCACACCTCGGAACAAAATACTATTTTGAACTTCTCCACTGATTTTACATCCATTGGCGACTAGCGCTTCATTCACTTTCGACCCTTTCAAGTAGCGAGTCGGCGGCTCATGTTTGATCTTCGTGTAAATATGAGGGAAGTCGTAGATGATTCCTTCTTGGCGAAGTAAGCGCATACTTTCATTATAGTACGAAAGCACCGAATGAATCACCTGCATTTTACCTGTATAGTGATATCCATGAACGTGGAGACGGTGGAGCTGGGGAAGAATAACTCCATCTAACAAGTCATACTCCCCTTTTGACGTCGCTTCATCGACGAGGCGAAGGAATAAGTTTTTCGACATAACAATCGTTTCCGTGTATGCATGCTCATCGTCCGGGCTAAAGCCGCGCTCCCCGATTCCGACGACACGGTCGTTCTCCCCGAGTCGAATCGGACGACAGTAGCCACATTTTTGTTCATGCTCCGTGTAAGCGAGCGTGATGTCCGCCCCCATCGATTTATGATGTTCGAGCATGTTTTGATAATCGATCGTCGTCAACACGTTCGAGCCGGTAATGACAACGTAAGCTTGTTTACTGCGCACGAAGTGTTCCCGGTGCATCGAGAAGTTCGCTAAATCTCCGAGATAGGCTTCGCCATCCGGTTTAAGCGCCGGCGGGAAGATATGCAATCCGCCTTGTGAGCGGTCAAGATCCCACTCTTTGCCTGATCCTACATGGTCCATTAAAGAACGATACTTATCGAGTGTAAAAATCCCAACTTGATCGATACCTTGGGTAATCATATTCGTCAATGTAAAGTCGATGAGACGATAACGCCCCGAGAACGGGACAGCTGCTAAGTTGCGATGTCCCGTCAACTCCGGGAATAACCCCTCTTCGGTACCTAAGTTGATGATTCCTAACAAATCATTCGTCAACAATAACGCCTCCTTGCGTCGGTCTATTTTATAATCAAGCACGTTGCTTGAAGACTGTTCCACTTTCGATATTTTCATGCGGCTCGATGACAACGATGTCACCCCCCGGCTCACCAACTGTCGCGCCATCTTCAATGACGGCACAGCTAGCGACAATGGCTCTGTGAATTGTAACGTCTTTCCCGATGCGGGCCCCTGGCATGATGACGGAGTCTTTCACGAGCGACCCTTCACCGACACGCACGTCATAGAACAAGACCGAATGTTGGACTTCTCCTTCGATCCGGCAGCCTTCATTGATGACCGACTGCTCGACACAAGCATTTTTTCCGATGAATTGCGGCGTTTGGTTCGGGTTGACCGAGTAAATTTTAAAGTCGGGGTCATATAAATCGAACGGTGGATCTTCTTCGAGCAGGTCCATGTTCGCTTCCCATAGCGACTGGATCGTACCGACGTCTTTCCAGTAGCCTTTGAATTTATAGGCAAAGACGTTCAATCCGTCGAGGAGCGTGTTTGGAATGATGTTCTTCCCGAAGTCAAAGCTTGACGTCTCGTCTTCCGCGTCTTGAATCAAGTGTTCGCGCAACACTTTCCAGTTGAAGATGTAGATCCCCATCGACGCCAAGTTGCTCTTCGGCTTCTCAGGTTTTTCATCGAATTCGTTAATACGCAAATCATCGCTCGTATTCAAGATTCCGAAGCGCGGTGCTTCATCCCATGGGACGGCCATGACTGAAATCGTCACATCGGCTTGTTTTTCTTTGTGGAAATCGAGCATCTTCTCGTAATCCATTTTGTAAATGTGATCTCCCGATAAGATCAACACGTACTCCGGATCGTAGTCATCGATATAGCTCAAGTTCCGGTAGATTGCATTCGCAGTACCTTCGTACCAGTTTTTCCCCGACTGAGCTTGGTATGGCGGCAGGATAGCTAATCCGCCATTGCGGCGATCTAAATCCCAGGCAGACCCGATGCCGAGGTAACGGTTTAATTCTAACGGCTCATATTGTGTCAACACACCGACTGTCGTGATTCCCGAATTCGTACAGTTCGATAGTGGGAAATCGATAATCCGGTACTTCCCTCCAAAGTTGACGGCAGGCTTTGCCGTCTTCCGTGTGAGAGGCCCAAGTCTCTTGCCTTCCCCGCCAGCGAGGAGCATCGCAACCATTTCTTGCTTCATAGTACTGCCTCCTAAATTCATAATATAAACCTCTAATACCCTTTTTCGCTGTTTCCTAATGTATTCCTGCTTAAATTATTATATGATAGCGTTTACATTTTGAATTTTATTGAAAGTTTGACGATATAATGAATAGAGAAAGAGGTGAGACGATGAGAGCATGGCTCGGGGTTGTGTTTATTGCTGGATTGGTTGCCGTCGGCTTCACAGTCAGCGGAGCTTTAAAAGAAGAGATTGACCAAGCGAAAACGATTGTCGCGTGGGGTGAAGAGGCCGTCAGCTCCGCTCCGCTCTCATCGAAACATGCTGTCATGCTGACTTATAAAGGAGGGGCGGAACAGCTGTACTTGAACGGTCGCCGCAACGACGTCTCCGTCGATGGGCTTCCGAATCACATCCGTGAAGCAATCATCGTCATTGAGGACCGGAAGTTCAACGCCCATCCCGGCTATGACCTCGG
Source organism: Exiguobacterium aurantiacum (assembly GCF_001766415.1). GTDB lineage: Bacteria > Bacillota > Bacilli > Exiguobacteriales > Exiguobacteriaceae > Exiguobacterium > Exiguobacterium aurantiacum_A. The sequence goes on from NZ_MKXO01000001.1 coordinate 1,151,932, forward strand.
AGGGATTGCCCGAGCGTTCATCAATAACGCCAACGAATCGTCGGTCCAAGGCGGGAGCACGATTACCCAACAACTGGCCCGGAACGAATATTTAACACACGAACGGACGTATGAGCGCAAAGTAAAGGAATTAATGATCGCACGAGCGCTCGAAAAAAATTATAGTAAAAAAGAAATTATGACCGCCTACAGCAACGTCATTTTCTTCGGTCATAACATCTATGGTATCCAGTCGGCGGCCGATACGTACTTCTCTCGTCCACTCGACGATTTGAACTGGAACCAGATCGCTTACTTGCTGACCGTGCCGAACAATCCGTCCCTTTACGATCCGCTTGACCCGTCGGCTGCTTTTTACGAGCGTAAAGATCGCATCCTCACGCAATTGAGAGATGCGGGCGTCCTATCAAAGCAAGCATATGATGCGTTTCACGGCGTCAAACTCAAGGCCTCTTATCGCAGCCACAAAGTCCGCTATCCAGACTATATGGACACGGTCATGAAAGACGCGGTCCGCCTCGTCCGTACACGTTATGATCTCGATGAAGAGGCGGCCAAAAACTACTTGGCGAGCAATAAAGCGACAGTCGAAACGTATTTGTCCGTCGAACGTCAAAACCAAGCGAAACAAGTGATGAGCCGCTTACCGAACGGCTTGAACGGGGGCTATGCCGAATTGACGCCGAACGGGCGTATCGTCGCCCTCGTCGATTCTGAGATGAAGCAGAGTGGTGAATTCAACCGGGCCACCCAAGCGTACCGGCAGCCGGGCTCGGCTATAAAACCTGTCCTTGTGTTTGCGCCTTACATCGAAGAGACCGGAGCGAAGCTCGATACGGTGCTTGACGGACGACCTGTCTGTTACGGGACGTATTGCCCGACGAACAGTGGCAACCGTGTCCTAGGCGACGTCACGCTCCAAGATACGGTCGCTTACTCGTATAACACCCCGGCACTCGCCGCATTCACGGCGATCGACCAAGAGCGAGCGTACGAGACGGCCGACATGATGTTCAGCCAGTGGGATCCCGACAAAGACAGCAATCTCGCGAGCGCGCTCGGCGGTCTGACACAAGGAGTATCTCCGAAGGAACTCGCTGCCGCGTACACGCCTTTTCTCAATAAAGGTGTGTACGTATCTGGTCAGACGATTAAAGAAATCCGCTTTGCTTCGGGCGCCCCGACAATCAGCCCGGGCATGATGAAACAAGCCGTCTGGTCGGACGAGACGGCCTCGGCGATGCAAGAAGCGTTATCTGCCGTCACAACGTACGGAACGGGACGTTACGCCGGCCAGATCAAGCGCCCTTACGTCGGAGGCAAGACCGGCACGACCAACTCGCATAAGGACATGTGGTATGTCGGCTTGACCGATCAAACGATCACGGCGATCTGGCTCGGTGCCGACACGCCGCGTCCGTTCCCGGAGCTTGCCAACCGGGCGTACCCGGCCATCATCTGGACAGAAGCGCACCGTTAAAAAACAACAAGGCTAGAGGACACGTCCTCTAGCCTTGTTTCGTCTGTCTGTATATTTTGACGGTAAATGCGCTCCAAGCTACGCGTAGTTCGGTTTCGTCAATCACTTTCCACGGATTAAACATCGTCTGGCCGTTCTTGTTGAAGAACAGCTCATCGTCTATACGATACGTCGCGTGCTGCAAACGTCCGGCGTCATCCCAAAAAGTGAGAACGTCCCCTGCCTCAGCTGCCGCATCGACTTGAGTATAAGACGCATGAGCCAGTGTCTGTAGAAACGTCTTCGGATGGACCCATTGCGTGATCAACCAGTCTTCCCCCGTCACAGCAAACAGTGTTGCCGCTAAGCAGTTGCTCCCCGCCACCGTCGAGAACATGTTGGCGTATCTCTTCAAATGACTTGGTGCTTCAAGTGGTAAATCATGTGCGTCCCATACATCCCATTCTTTCGCGTAGTTCAGCACTAGCTGACGGCGCTCGAAGTTCGTCATCAGCGCCCATACATTTTGTTGCAAGACGAGGTATCTCGCCCCGTCCACGTTGATGATATAAGGCATCTACTCTCGTCTGGATTCGTCGTCCGTTAACCGAAAGACAAGACCTCGGCCGACCGTGGCCTGAAATGTGAGCACATCGCTTCTCAACGCGTCCGGTAACGATGCTATCCACCCGCTAGGCGCATGGACGACGTGCGTCGCGACCGGATCGACCGTCCAGTATGTATAGCTGTTGGCGACGCTAATATCCCGATATGTCGGATGCTGACTGAACTCTTCTCTTGGTATGAGCAACATGCCTGGAGAATGGTCGAGCCGCGATAGTAGCCGTTCATCGATAAAGTACAAATCATGAGCAGGCATAAACGACTTGATCCATTCGCTGATCACAGCTTCTGAAGGGGCTAGTTTTATGTGAGGGCCGTTCATAAGATGATATCCCCGACCGAGTTAAACAGCCTGAGGAGCGCCCAGACGAGCCCACTTAAAAGAATCGCCCACATCATCGCTTGAATCAACAAGAGCCCGATTGCACGAAGTGTCGACATCAACTGACTGACTTGCCAAATATAGTAGAATAAATAGACGACAAACGTGCCAAGCAAGACCGCAACCGCTGCCGGCAGTGAAGTCAAAAACAAAAAACTGACACCTGAACCGACCAAAAAAATCGTTGCTCCTGGCTTTAAGCGATGGAGCGAGCTCCCGTTCGTCTCACGCGCAAAAAATGCGAAACCGAGTTGGTTGAACGTATCGGCGACGAGTTTAAAGGCGCTAAACAGCATGAAGTATATCGTGAAGAACATGACGAGCACGAGGATCTTCGTCTCTTGAACAGACAACAGCGCGATGATTTCACTATACACCCCGACACGCGTCAGCCATTGAATGGCGTATTCAGACGTGGCGATAGCGAGTGACATCGAAAAAAGAATGATCCCAATCAACGGGGCGTAGCTTAACAAGTACACATTTGTTTTCATATAGGCTCTCATTTCACAAGAATTTCTCATATTCAGTGCAAATCTATTATCAAGTATATTATAATATTCGTAGTCACGGAGAACAAAAGGGGGATTTTTAAATGGGTTTATTACTAATGGTCGGAATCAGCGTCGTCTTCCTTGCGGCAATCTTAACAGCAGGATACAACAGAAAACCTGAAGGTAATCAATAAGAGCCGCGATTCTCACGAATCGGGCTCTTTTTTCTTACTTTAATCCCGCATAGCTTTGCTGGCGCAGTGCCTCATAGACGATGATGGCTGCCGTGTTCGAGACGTTGAGCGAACGGACGAGGTTTGACTGGGGCAAGCGGATGCAGCGGTCAAGGTTGTCCTCGATCACTTCCATCGGCAAACCTTTCGTCTCACGTCCGAAGACGAAGAAATAGTCCTTCTCGACGTCAGACACGTCAAGGTCACTCGGATACTGTTCGCCGTACTTTGTAATATAGAAAAATTCGCCGTCCGGATGTTGTGCCCATAGTTCGTCAAGCGAGTCATGGTAACGGACGTCGACGAACTGCCAATAGTCGAGGCCGGCCCGTTTTAACATCTTGTCATCCGTCGAGAAGCCGAGCGGACGAATCAGATGGAGCACCGAGTTCGTTGCCGCACACGTCCGCGAGACGTTGCCCGTATTTGCCGGGATTTCCGGTTGAAACATTACTACATGGTTAGCCATAATCTATTCCTCACTTCACTTGTTCGATATCGAGTAATCGTTGTTTTTGATCGAGCCCGCCCGCAAAACCCGTGAGCTGTCCGCTGCTGCCGACGACACGATGGCACGGGAAGATGACAGGCAGCGGATTACGGTTCAACGCCTGGCCAACGGCACGGACTGCTTTCGGACGTCCAATCTGTTCCGCGATTTGTTTATACGTCCGCGTCTCACCAGACGGGATCGTCAACAACGCATCCCACACTTCTTGTTGGAAAACCGTCCCGTTCATATCAATCCACACGCGGTCAATTTCTTGGAGCCCTTCCCGTTCGACCCGTTCGATCATGTCGACGAGCCACACCGGTGCGCTCCCATCTGCCTGTTCTGTTTCCGCAAAGTCTAACGCGATTAATTTCCCCTGCTCATTTAATTCGTATGATAACGTTCCCCATTTAGATGACACGGTCTTCACGTTCCCACTCCTCTCGGAATATACGAATCTCTTCTTTAACCAGTTCTGATTGCTCTACGCGTTCGATCTCTTGATAGATTGCTTCGGCGTCAGTACCGAGAATCGCGCCGATCGCCCAGACAGCCGTCGCCCGCATGTCTTCACGCTCATCGGTTTGAATGAATGTTTCGAGCACCGAGACGGCTGACGGTTCACGGTAATGTGCGAGCGCTAAAATCGCGTTACGTTGAATCGGCTTCTTGCCGCGCCACGAACCGGACAAGTGACCAAACTTCGCCTTGAACTCGCGGTTACTCAAGCTGAGCAACGGTTCGAGCAGCGGTTTGACGACTTCTGCCTCCGGCAACAGCTCTTCATGATGGCGCCAATCTTTCTTACGGTTATATGGACAGACTTGTTGGCACGTATCACAGCCGTAAAGGCGTCCGCCAAGCTGCGAGCGGAACTCTCGCGGCATGAGCGTCTTCATCTGGGTCAAGTAAGCGATGCACCGTTTGGCGTCAAGCACACCCGGTTCGACGAGCGCCGTCGTCGGACAGGCGGTCATGCACTTATCACAGTCCCCGCACCCGTCTTCGATTGCTGTATCGGGCGGCAGATATGTGTCTAAAATCATCTCCCCCAAGTACAGGTAAGATCCCTTCTCCGGCGAAATGATCGAGCAATTTTTCCCACTAAACCCGATTCCGGCCCGTTCGGCCACAGCCCGATCGACAAGTTCACCCGTGTCGACCATCGAGCGCGTTTTGACGCCGGGAACGAGTTCTTCGATATACGCTTGAAGCTGTTCAAGCCGTGAGCCGACGGCGCGATGATAGTCAAGCCCCCACGAGGCACGCGCGAACAGTCCACGCCGTTCGCCTGCCATGCTCCGGGGCGCATCTTTCAATTTGCTCGGGTAGGCGACCGCAATCGCAATGATCGACTGGGCGTCCTCTAACAATAGTTCAGGCGTCGTCCGTTTATCAAGGTCGGGTTCTTCAAATCCTGAAGCGAAGCCTTTCTCTTGTTGTTTGATGAGCCGTTGTTTCATGACGATGAACGGATCGGCCGTCGTCACTTTCAACTCATCGATCCCGATTGACGCAGCGTACTCGACAATCTGTTGTTTTAGTATCTCAGGAGTCATCCCATTCATCACCTCACTCTTCTTATTTTCGCATACAAAAAATCTCCCCGCCACTAAGGGCAGAGAGATATGAAGCGGGTGAAGAGAATCGAACTCTCGTCATCAGCTTGGAAGGCTGAGGTTTTACCATTAAACTACACCCGCAGAGAGTACCGGTGGTCGGAGTCGAACCGACACTCCAGAGGAACACGATTTTGAGTCGTGCGCGTCTACCAATTCCGCCACACCGGCATATTATGTTGGAGGCGCCAGTCGGAATCGAACCGACGATAGAGGAGTTGCAGTCCTCTGCCTTACCACTTGGCTATGGCGCCAAAGAGATTAAATGGAGCGGAAGACGGGATTCGAACCCGCGACCCCGACCTTGGCAAGGTCGTATTCTACCACTGAACTACTTCCGCAAAATGGCTGGGCTGGAAGGGATCGAACCTACGCATGTCGGAATCAAAATCCGATGCCTTACCACTTGGCTACAGCCCAACAAAATGGGGCGACTGAAGGGAATTGAACCCTCGAATGCCGGAATCACAATCCGGTGCGTTAACCACTTCGCCACAATCGCCATAATAAAACAGGGGCAGCAGGAATCGAACCCGCGCTGACGGTTTTGGAGACCGTAGTTCTACCGCTAAACTATGCCCCTAAAGTGGTGGGGGGGGGCGGATTCGAACCGCCGAACCCGAGGGAGCGGATTTACAGTCCGCCGCGTTTAGCCACTTCGCTACCCCCCCACATGGTGGCTTTGGACGGAATCGAACCGCCGACACAAGGATTTTCAGTCCTTTGCTCTACCAACTGAGCTACAAAGCCATGTATGTAGTAATTTAGTTAAATAAAAAAATGGCGGTCCTGACGGGATTCGAACCCGCGATCTTCTGCGTGACAGGCAGACATGTTAACCGCTACACCACAGGACCAAAGCTAATTGCGGGGGCTGGATTTGAACCAACGACCTTTGGGTTATGAGCCCAACGAGCTACCAGACTGCTCCACCCCGCGACGATATAAAATTTAAATGGTGACCCGTACGGGAATCGAACCCGTGTTACCGCCGTGAAAGGGCGGTGTCTTAACCGCTTGACCAACGGGCCATAATTAGTATGGATAAACTGGCGGAGAGCAAGGGATTCGAACCCTTGAGACGGTTGTGCCGCCTACACGAATTCCAATCGTGCTCCTTCGGCCACTCGGACAGCTCTCCAAAGAAGAGAAAAAGTGGCTCCGCAAGTAGGATTTGAACCTACGACCTACCGGTTAACAGCCGGTTGCTCTACCACTGAGCTATTGCGGAACGATCTTGCCTGGCAACGTCCTATCCTCACAGGGGGAGACCCCCAACTACTTTCGGCGCTGAAGCGCTTAACTTCCGTGTTCGGCATGGGAACGGGTGTGGCCGCTTCGCTATCGCCACCAGACAAGTATTATATTAACATCATTTAACAGTGACGTCAATATGTTTTTAAGAGATTGAACTCTCAAAACTGAAGATTCATCAATACAAACCATTTCTAGATCAAAGCCTCGACCGATTAGTATCATTCAGCTCCACACGTCGCCGTGCTTCCACCCATGACCTATCTACCTCATCGTCTCTGAGGGGTCTTTCTTGATTGCTCAAAGGGAAATCTCATCTCGGAGGGGGCTTCATGCTTAGATGCTTTCAGCACTTATCCCGTCCGCACGTAGCTACCCAGCGATGCTCCTGGCGGAACAACTGGTAC
>NZ_MKXO01000002.1 GCF_001766415.1 Exiguobacterium aurantiacum
CGTTTTCCTGGAGACGGACTTCTAAATCTAGGGGCAAAACCAACTGGTTCATGGTATACTCTTTGTACATAGGGGCACCTCCAAAGTTATGGTTTGGTCACTTTAACTTTATCAAAGGTCGCCCCTATCTGTTTAGTCTGAAATGCGTGCACGAACCCATAAAAATGAGAAGAGGCCACCGGGAGCGAACAAGTCGCTCCCGGTGGCCTCTTTCTTATAAATCTACTGGGTTATGTCCCAGCCTCATTTCGTTAATCGCGTGTGAGTACGTTGACGAGCAACTGATGCACGACGTCATGGTCACGTAGGTCGTGTAGCTTATAGTCTTTCCCGGGCAATGTATACCACTCAGCCGCCCCGACGTAAGTGATGGTGAGTTCGAGCGTGCCGTCTTCTTGGCACGTCGTCTTCAGTTCGAGCTCTCCGCTAATGACGCCGACTTCTTCAGTCATAACGCCATGTGAGGCTTTGAATGTAGAGGAATGTTGATGCATAGCAGACTCCTTTCTGAATCAGTAAATGCAAGCGTTGATGGCGGTTTGAAGGGCCGCTTTCTCTGATGACTGGAGGCTCAGTCCCCAACGGCTCTTCGTCTCGACCCACATCTTCGCATAAGCACAACGAGCCCCGGTCCGTGTCGGCTGCCATGTTGACGGGTCTTGGTCACCTTTTGAGCGGTTCGAGCTGGCTGAGACGGCAATCAGTTGCGGGCCAGTTAAATCGTTGGCGAAACTTTGGCGTTTCGTCGTCGTCCAACTGTTCGCGCCTGAACGCCATGCTTCAGCCAAAGGTACGACGTGGTCGACGTCGAGGCTAGATGGCGACGTGAATGTGACTCCATCGTAGTAACTGTACCATGACCCTGACGTGACCGGGCAGTCGCCGACGTATGAGTCCGCGTCGCGTTTCAAGACGATTTGACGAGTGTCACAACCGTTGCCTTGACCGCTCCAATGCGGGAACAAATCGCGGCTATAGCCGGTCATCGCACCTTCTGTCTTGACCGTCAACGCGTTCAACTTCGTGAGAGCGCTTGACTTCGATGGAATACCCGGCGGGAGCGCCGAGGCGGTCGGAGTGGTTAAGTGAAGCGTCGTGACGACTAAGATGATGGCGAACAAAGAACTGATGCATTTTTTCAACATGTTTGTGCCTCCTATTATGTATGACGACTGAACGACTTGCATCCTCGATTTCTGAATGCACATTGAATATACACGGCAAAGTCAGCAGAAAGATTAAAATTTACAAAAATGAATCGAAAGATTATAAAAGTTGAGGTCTGGGGCATGAAACATGACATCAGACGTCCCGGCTTTAGAACTACTGACATACGCGTGAGGGAGAACTATTGGTATAATGAAGTCGGTTTGTAGTCAAGAACGAAGGAGTTGGGTCAGATGAATCAAAAAGACATCGCGGCAATCCGCAAGCATTTCAAGTTGAATGCGGAAGCGGTCAAAATCGCTGAAATTTATAATATTTACATCCGGCAAGACAGCAACGAGATCTTCCACGAAGAGATGCGGTCGTTCCCGTTTTTGGAGCAAGAGCACCAAGAGCTATTTTTGACGAGTTTTAAGAAAGTACTCGGCGGCAAGCTCGACGAGAAGCTGTTTGAAGTGAAGTTCGAGCACCCGGAAGCGGGTCAGACCGACCATACGCAGACATTGTTGTACAAAGGACTGCAGACGGAAGACACAGAGGACTGGGCTGCTTCGATGCAGAAAATCGCGTTGAAGATGGTCCAAGACGCCCCGTTCGAAAAAGATGTCGTCGTCACGTTCATTCGTTTCCAATACAATAAACCGACGCGGCGTCATTCCGAAGAAACGGAGATCGATATGCGCGACGAGGTGTACACGTCGCGGTTCATCCTCGGCAGCATCAACCAGACGGAACTGCCGAAACAGTCGCTCGTGTTCGACTTTATCGAGCGTGAGTACAAATCGAACGTCTTCATCAATCCTGTCATCAAACTCGACGCACCCGTCGGCGGTTTCTTATTCCCATGTTTCACGGACAACGCGGCCGACGTCAACCATGTCTTGTATGCGGCCCAGAAAGCGCACCAACCGGACTTCGGTTTTATCGATAACGTATTGAATGGAACCGAGATCGTGACGGCGATCGAAGAGAAAGCGATGTTCGAGGAAGTCGTCAAAGCTGTCATCGGGGAAGAAGTCAACTTGGCGACGCTCGCCACCGTCTATGAAGAAATCAATTATTTGATCGTCGCGGAAGAAGAGCGTGAGGACGAGGATGAGACGGTCCCGATGCTTGACGCGCGAGCGGTCGAAGTCGTCTTGAAGGCGAGCGGTGTCGAGGACGTGACGACGGAGAAAGTCGAGCAGGCGTTCAAACAAGTCGTCGATGACACGCAATACGAGATGAAGGCGAGCAGCGTCGTCCCGAAATATACGTCAAAGTCGATTAAAATCAACACGAAAGTCGCGAATATCACGATCAGCCCGCAAGACTTGAAATACGTGAAGCAAGTGAACGTGAAAGGCAAACGGTGTCTGTTAATCGAATTAGAAGAGGACACGGAAATCGAAGGGTTCAAGTTGATCTCGGAAGAACTGTTCGACTAATTCATCTCGGCTGGACGAAATCCGTTGCACCCGACAGAGCTGATTGAGCATGTGCTCGCAGCGATTGTTCTCTTTACAATGTTATGTATTTCGCGGGAAATGGTGAACGGTGATTCGCACGCTGGCTGTGCTCTGTATGCAAGGTAGAAGTGACCGGATATCGTGCACGAAACAATGCGGAATTGAAATTTTTAGAGTGAGAGATGAAGGTTCAGGCGACATTGCCTGAGCCTTTTTTTGACAATCGCGTGAGGAAGGTTGAATTCAAGACGTGTTATCGGTATGATTCTGTTGAAAGCGTTCTCTCGAAACCGCTATTTTTTTACTGTTTTTCGAAAGCGCTTTCGATAACGTGGTCAAAACACAAAAAAAAAGGCTCGGAGAGATCAAACTCTCCGAGACCTGGATTGGTTATTTATGTGCTTTACTCACTTTTAGCTTTTTGCCTTTGATCGGTGTCGACTCCATCGCCTGAAGGACGAGTGAGCCTTTCCCGTTCAAGATGTCGACGTACGTCATCTGATCGGTGATCGTGATGATGCCGATGTCTTCGACTGTCACACCTGGGATTTTGGCGATCGTGCCGACGAAGTCGATGGCACGGAGTTTTTTCTTCTTCCCGCCACTGAAGTGAAGCTTCAGGATGTCTTGGTTTATGCGGGCCGTCTTGTTGTTACGGACGACGCGTCGACCGCTCAACTTCTCTTCGAACGCCGCTTTGCCGCGAGCGACTTGTGCTTCGGTCGGGGCGTCCATCGTCGGGATCTCGAACTTGATGAACGCTTCGATGGCGCGAACGAATTTACCTTCATAAGGAGTCGCGAGCGTAAGGGCTTTCCCTTTGTTACCGGCGCGGCCTGTCCGTCCGGTCCGGTGCACGTAGCTCTCTTTTTCCATCGGGACGTCATAGTTGATGACGAGATTGACGTTATCGATATCGATGCCGCGTGCCGCGACGTCTGTCGCTACGAGATAACGGAAGTTGCCCATCTTGAACCCTTCCATGACGGCGAACCGGTCTTCTTGCTCGAGTCCACCGTGGAGCCGTTCACAAGAATAGCCGGCCTTATCGAGCTCGCCATACACGGTGTCGACATGCTCTTTCGTCCGGCAGAAGATGAGACAGCTGTCAGGATTTTCGACGACAGTGATGTTTTGTAACACCGACAACTTGTCTTCATTGCGGACTTCGATCAAGCCGTGCTCGATCGTCGAGGCCGTGACGCCAGCAGACTCGATCGAGATGCGGGTCGGCTCGTTCATGTGTTGTTTGCACAGACGCTCGATGTCATTCGGGAACGTGGCCGAGAACACCATCGTGACGCGATCAGTCGGTAGCTTTTGGATGATGGCTTCAACGTCGGCGAGGAAGCCGCGGTTCAACATCTCGTCCGCCTCATCGATGATCAAGTACTTGATTTGGTCCAAGACGAGCGTTTCACGTTCGATATGGTCCATGACGCGTCCCGGTGTCCCGACGACGATATGCGTCTTCTGTTTCAAGTCTTCACGTTGTTTTGAGAACGGTTCTTTCCCGTAAACGGCAGTCGCCTTGATTCGTTTGAAGCGGCCGATGTTCGTCATGTCTTCCCGGACTTGGACGGCGAGCTCGCGTGTCGGTGTGAGAATTAACACTTGTGGTTTGTTTTCTTCCCACTCGATCATTTCAGTGATAGGAATGCCGAATGCGGCCGTCTTGCCGCTTCCGGTCTGTGCTTTGACGACTAGATCTTGGTGCTCGAGTGCGAGCGGGATGACTTTCTGTTGCACTTCTGTCGGTGCCACGTATTTCATGATGCCGAGTGCGCGTTGGATGTCTTCACTTAAGCGGTAGTCCGCAAAGTTTGGTTGATTCATATGTTTACCTCGTTTTCGTGTAAGAAACTTCTGTTGTAGAAATTTTCATTAGCAATTTAGTTTACGTCTCATTATACACGAAAGGGAGCGGTTCGTCGTTCATCCGTGAAATCGAGCGAGTGCGAAGGGAAGAGGTCGAACTGACTTCTACCGTCTAACGCTAGTTGCGTCAACACTTCACCGATGACACGACCGAATTTGAAGCCGTGTCTGAACAAGTAAGATTTCAGTCAACGGATAAAGCTGTCATCAGCAAGGTAGCGGTGATTGAGAAAGGAGCATTCAGTTCATGTCGACTCAAAGTAACCCGTACGAACGGTTAGTTGATGAGTTAAGTGCAGTACATATTCGAGAGACGATTGATGGCGTCGAGACGACGATCAAACCGATTCCGGACTTAAACAAACAAGGCGACCTCGACCCGCGCGTGTTGGCGAACAACAATCAACACGTAACAGGCGATGAGGCACCGGCACCGTTTGACCTTGAGGCCGTCCGCGCGAGCATGGGATGGCCGAACCGTGACGTGACGACACGTCCGATCACGAAGGAACCGATCACGATTCCAAGTCTTGAAGGCGACATCCCGGCCCGGCTCTATCGGCCCGAGTCAGACGAGCCGTTACCGGCCGTCCTGTTCTTCCATGGCGGCGGCTTCTTTGGCGGGACACTCGACACGGTGGAGAACCCGTGCAAAGCGCTCGCTGAGAAAGCGAACGCGGTCGTCGTCTCGGTCGACTATCGGCTCGCGCCGGAGCATCCGTTCCCGGCTGGCTTGCATGATTGCTTTCAAGCGGTCAAATGGGTATACGACCAGGCCGATGAGCTCGGGGTGTTGCGAGACACTATCGCCGTCGCGGGCGATAGCGCCGGGGGAAATTTGGCGACCGGCTGCTGTTTACTCGATCGTGCGCAACAGACGAGCATGATCAGCTTCCAGGCACTCATCTATCCGGTCGTCAATTTAGGTTCGGTTCCGACAGATGATTACGCATGGGACATCGCACAATACGATATCCGACATCATCACGACTTGATTCGCGGGATCGTGCTAGCGCTCAGCGATTCGGATTCGATGTTCAACAACATTTATTTACAAGGTGCGACCGACGTGACGCATCCGCTCGTATCGCCCTTGTTGGCGGACGACTTGAAGAACCTCCCGCCCGCGCTTATCGTGACGGCGGAGTACGATTATTTGCGCTTAGAAGGCGAGGCGTATGCGCGGAAACTCGCGCGCGACGGCGTGAAGACGAGACTGATTCAATACCGAGGGATGGACCACGCCTTCCTCGATAAAATCGGGGACTATCCGCAAGCTGAAGACTGTATGAACGAAATCGCAAACGAAATGAAGGAGCTGACCACATGAAACATTACACATTGAACTGGGATACGTATAAACAACTGGCGCGAACGGCGGTCGCCGAAGGGGCTGTCCTCTTAAAGAACGAACAGACGCTGCCGATCGAGGCGGGGACGACCGTGTCCGTGTTCGGTCGCAGCCAATTCAACTACTATAAGAGCGGGACCGGCTCAGGAGGGATGGTCAACGTCTCCCACGTGACGAGTCCGCTCGAGGCGCTCCAAGCGAGTGAAGGCATCCAGCTGAACGAGTCGCTCCTTCAAACGTATGAGGCGTGGGTCGAAGAAAACCCGTTCGACAAAGGTGTCGGCTGGGCCGGCGAACCGTGGTCACAGCCGGAGATGGCCGTCACGGACGCGCTCGTCGCGGAAGCGGCAGCCAAGTCAGATATGGCGCTCATCATGATCGGGCGTACGGCGGGTGAGGACCGTGACAACACGGCCGACCCGGGCAGCTACTTGTTGACCGAGATCGAGAACGAGTTGATCGAGAAAGTGTCGAAGGCGTTTACGAAGACGGCCGTCGTCTTGAACGTCGGCAACATCATCGACATGAAGTGGGCGACGGATTATGAGCCGAGCGCGATTCTTTATGCATGGCAAGGGGGATTAGAAGGTGGGACGGGACTCGTCGATGTACTCACAGGCAAAGTCAGCCCGTCCGGCAAGTTGACAGACACGATCGCCCGGTCGATTGACGACTATCCGTCGACGAAAAACTTCGGTCACGCCGACAAAGGAATTTATCAAGAAGATATTTATGTCGGCTATCGCTATTTCGAGACGTTCGCGAAAGACGAGGTGCTCTATCCATTCGGTTTCGGGTTGTCGTATACAAGTTTCAGCACGGAAGTCGTTGAAGCGAGCGAACAGAACAGTTTGATTACGATCAACGTCGCGGTGACGAACACCGGGGCAGTTGACGGGAAAGAAGTCGTCCAGTTGTATGTCGAGAAGCCGCAAGGCGTCCTCGGTAACCCGGCGCGCGCCCTCGTCGCGTTCGATAAGACAGGTCTGCTTGCACCAGGAGAGCGGCAAACGCTCGAATTCTCCGTCCCGGTCACGGACTTTGCGAGCTATGACGATCGTGGCGTCACCGGACACGCATCGAGCTTTGTCTTAGAAGCCGGGACGTACCGGATTCATGCTGGGACGGACGTACGTTCAGCCGTCGCGGTCTTCGACTATGAGCTCGCCGAACTACAAGTCGTCGAGACGCTCAGCGAGAACATGGCGCCGGTCACACCGTTTGACCGCATCAAGCCGGTCGCAAGCGGCCAAGGATATGAAGTCAGCTACGAAGCAACACCGCTGCGCCAGGTTGACGTTGAGGCACGTTATCTCGCCGAACGTCCGATGCAGCGCCATCAGACAAGCGACAACGGCTTGAAGCTGACGGACGTCTATCACGGGAAAGCCGAGCTTGAGACGTTCCTCGACCAGTTGACGGATGAGGACCTCGCCTGCATCGTCCGCGGACAAGGTATGAACTCACCCCGCGTGACACCAGGGACGGCCGCCGCGTTCGGCGGCGTGTCGGACCGTTTGAACGAGCTCGACATTCCGGCCGCTTGTTGCGCGGACGGTCCGTCTGGTATCCGGATGGACATCGGCACGAAGGCGTTTGCGTTGCCGAACGGGACGCTGTTGGCGTCAAGCTTCAACGTGGCGTTGATCGAAGACCTGTTCGAGATGACGGGACTCGAGATGCGGAAAAACCGCGTCGACACGTTGCTCGGACCAGGGATGAACATCCATCGTAATCCGCTCAACGGACGGAACTTCGAGTACTTCTCGGAAGATCCGCACGTGACGGGCAAGATGGCGATCGCCCAGTTGAACGGGATGCACCGCGTCGGCGTGACCGGTACGCTCAAACACTTCAGCGCCAACAACCAAGAAGCGCACCGCCACGACATCGACTCGGTCGTCTCGGAACGGGCGTTGCGCGAGATTTATTTGAAAGGGTTCGAGATGGCGGTCAAAGAAGGTAAGGCGACGTCGATCATGACGACGTACGGTGCCGTCAACGGCGTCTGGACGGCCGGGCTATATGATCAGAACACACGTGTCCTTCGCGACGAGTGGGGCTTTGAAGGCATCGTCATGACCGACTGGTGGGCGAAAGTGAACCACCATGAAGATGAGCCGGCGAACCGTCAGAACACGGCGGCGATGGTCCAGTCGCAGAACGACTTGTACATGGTCGTCGACCGTCCGGATACGAACTCGTTCGACGACAATACGGGAGCGGCACTCGCTGCCGGTACGTTGACGCGGGCGGAACTGTTGCGGAGTGCGGCGAACATTTGCCGCTTTGTCTTTAAGTCTCCGGCGATGGAGCGTCTGCTAGGGCTTCATGACGGTTCAGTCGAAGTGATCGGACTCAACGAAGAAGCAGGACAAGCGATTGATTTCGATGTGACGTATCAGCATCTCGCGAACGGTGAGAGCGTCAGCTTACTTGATGCGGACACATCGACGGGAAACACGCACGTCTTCGCCGTATCGGTCGATGAGACGGGCACGTACGACGTGACAATCACGGCCCGTTCGGAAGCAGGAGAGCTCGCCCAGATGCCGGTGACGCTATTTGCGAACAACATCCCGGGTCCGACGTTCACGTTTAACGGAACGGGCGGGGAATGGGTGACGCAGACGAAGCAACTGTTCTTCTTGAACCAACACAACTACTTGCAACTCTATTTCGCACTCGGTGGCCTTGACGTGAAAGACATCACGTTCACGCTCGCTGACTCGTTCAGCATGAAGAATGGATAATTGAAAAACGCCGTCTCGGAAACGAGGCGGCGTTCTTTATATGCGTTCAAGTGATTTTACGGCGTGACGTAACGTCTCGGCCTCTTCATTCTCCCATCCGTTCCGGTCGATCGCGTTGAGAAGCTGGTATGTCGTTTTGATGAGGGCCTGTTTCAGCTCTTCGATCAATACAGTTCCCATGAGCACGTGACGTGTATCACTGCCTACGTATAGGAGTTCGGCCTCTGTCGCGTTCACTTTTCTCGCAATCACATCGTCTCGTCCGTCCATAAAGGAGAATGAATACTTTTCGTGTAGTGGCGCGGATAAAAGGGCACGACAACTGTCAATCCACCATTTCAAGACGATGACGACAAAATCGGACCATCCTTGGCCAGGGAAATATATATAAGAGTCAATAATGAAGGAGATATCACCGACGATTTGAGTTTCATAAGTTAAAGAGTCGACATTTAGTTCGATTGAGATTTGTTCGCCCATGACTGTCACAGATCTAATTGGAGAATGATTTTTGTGAACGTTTTAAAATCATCGATGTGCTTTTCGAGAATCGCTTCAAGAATTTCGAGTTGGAGTGCTTGGTAGTCGTGGACGGCGATATTACGGAATCCGACCATGTTCATGAGCGTCTTCGCTAAGGCACTATCAATGATACCTGCTTCCTCGAGCATGATGAACCCGTCCCGGCTCGCTTTGGGTACGCCCAACTTCTTTTGACTGACTAGGTACATCGCGATATCGATACTCGCTTCACAGGCGCGTTGGATGTTGAGAATGATACTGTCTTGCTTCGTGAAATCGTTTAGGTGATCTGGATTATCGTCATACACGTCATGGATTCGCTGAAGACAGCGCTCGATTGTCGTCACTTTGTTCAACACAACATCATTCATCGAATACACTTCCTCTAGCTTTGATTTCTTTCAAGACGATGTCTCGTTGTTCGTTCAATTCGGC
This sequence comes from Exiguobacterium aurantiacum, assembly GCF_001766415.1. GTDB lineage: Bacteria > Bacillota > Bacilli > Exiguobacteriales > Exiguobacteriaceae > Exiguobacterium > Exiguobacterium aurantiacum_A. Next base: position 9,555 of record NZ_MKXO01000002.1, read on the forward strand.
ATACATCCGAAAGGCTTTCATCTGTTGTCGCGTAAATTCGTTCTGATCTTGAATCGATAATGGAACGCCCTCTGAGAAAATTTGCATGGCAAAGACGGTGTCGACTTCACGGATATCGATCAAGTCGACGTCTCGCCCGCATAGAAGCGCTAATTCGCTCGCCAAGGCAAAGCGATTATATGGTGAGAGTCGCTTCTGACCGAAGTATGCTAAATCGACATCACTATCCTCACGATCTGTTCCTTTGGCGAATGACCCGAATAACAAGATGAAATCAGCGTCGGTCTCACGTTGAATCGTTTCAGCGACAGCTTGTTTTACTTTTTCAGAAATCAATCTCTCACCTCCTCATCTCATTATACGCCCTGTTGTGTCGGCCTGAACATTCATTCCATCAGAAAAAATGAACCATAGTCGGGTATATACTCGTATAGAGGACAACAGACATAAATTGGAGGGATGACGATGAACACGCTTTACATGAAACAGAAAGTCTTCAGCTTGCGCGGACGGTTCACGATCAAGGACGCGGATGAAAACGATATGTATTTCGTCGAAGGGAGCTTTATGAAGCTGCCGAAGTCGTTCACCATCTCGGACAAGGATGGGCGGGAGATCACGACCATTACGAAAAAGACATTCAGCTTCTTACCGAAGTTTTACGTCGATGTCGAGGGTGAGGAGACGATGACGATCTCAAAAGAGTTCACCTTCTTCAAACCGCGTTATACGATTGACGCAGCAGGGATTGAAATCGATGGTGACTGGTGGGATATGGACTTCGAGGTGACACAGAACGGGCAAGTCATCGGCAGCGTCCAGAAGAAATGGTTGTCATGGGGCGACACGTATGAGATTCAAGTGATCGATGAGACGATGGAGCACATGCTCATCTCGATCGTCGTTGCCATCGATTGTGTGAAATCAGATCAAGCGGCAGCGAGTGCGGCCACATAAAGGGGATTGAACGATGGAGTTTTGGGACGTCTATAACGTTGACCGAGAAAAGACAGGGCGGACGTGGCAGCGGGGCAATCGTCTCGAGAATGGCGATTACCATCTTGTCATCCACGTCTGTATCTTTAACAAGGATGGGCAGATGTTGATTCAACAGCGCCAACCGTTCAAAGACGGCTGGTCGAACATGTGGGACATCACGGTAGGCGGCAGTGCCATGGTCGGCGATACGAGTCAACAGGCGGCGATGCGCGAGCTTGAAGAAGAGATCGGTCTGACACTAGACTTAACAGACACGCGACCACATTTGACGATCAACTTTGACGAAGGGTTCGACGACATCTATCTTGTCGAAATGGATGTCGATTTGAATAAGTTGACGCTTCAAGAATCAGAAGTGCAGGCGGTGCAGTGGGCGGATGAGGCGACCATCCTCGACATGATCCGGTCAGGAGAATTCATCCCGTACCACGAACCGATGATTCCACTTTTGTTCGCGATGCGAGGCCAATGGGGAGGAATCAATCGTGTGGCAGTAGTACACGTGGATCAATGAGCCGAGAGCAACAGACGTACAGGAGAGACTCACCTTCCAAACAGAAGCCGACACCGACTTTTGGCGGAACACCCATTATGGGTTCAACCGGATGACGGCGCACGCCTTGGTGAAGGACATATCGGCCAAGCGCTTCACGTGCCAGGCAACGATTGAGATGAAGCCGAGCCATACATACGACCAGGCCGGCATTTTGTTGTATGCGAATGACGACCATTGGCTCAAGACGTCGGTCGAGTATATCCCGGATGGACCGTCACACCTTGGGGCCGTCGTCACGTCCTTTGGTTACTCGGATTGGTCGACGCGGGACTTTTCGAACGAAGAAGTGAACGGACCATTGACGTTCGAGCTCGTCTACACAGACGGTGATGTCGAGGTGTTCTTCGAATATGGGGACGGCAGGCGTGAACAACTAAGAATCGCCCATCTCCATGACGTGTCGACGTTACGCGTCGGACCGTACGCCTGTAGTCCGGATACGGAGGCGCTTGGATTCAAAGTCACGATTTCAGATTGGACAGTCATCGAAGAATTGACCTAATTCATAGGTTGATTCTTTTTTTCTTTATTTCATTTTCATTTCACTTCAAGAAAATGGTTGAATCTAGGTAGACGAAAAAAATATAATAGAACTAACGAAAGCGCTTTCGGAAAACGCTTTCAATTTGGTGCGTAGCTTTAGAGTTGAGGCAGGGACGGTTTTCGTGTGTCTGCCTTCATTTATGTCAAAGGAGGGATTTTGATGAAGAAATGGGTAGCACTTGCTCTCGGTACCGGACTTGTCTTGTCAGCCGCACAAGGCGCATCTGCCGAAAAGCCAGAGAAAAAAGACAATACGAAATGGAAGCTCGTCTGGGCGGATGAGTTCAGCAAGAAAGAAATCGACCAGGCAAAATGGAATTTCGATACGGGGAACTGGTTGAAAGATAACGACGGTAATCCGGTCGCACCGGGTTGGGGAAACAATGAGAAGCAATTTTATACGGACAAAAACGAAAACGCTTTCGTAAAAGACGGCAAGCTCGTCATCCGCGCCAAACGGGAACAAACGATGGATGAACTCGGGACGTATGACTTTACGTCGGCGAAGCTGACGACGAAAGGCAAGTTCAGTAAAACATACGGTCGCTATGAGATGCGGGCAAAACTACCGACAGGGAAAGGCTTGTGGCCGGCGTTTTGGATGTTGCCGGAACAAGACCGGTACGGTGCCTGGGCATCGTCTGGCGAAATCGACATCATGGAATCATGGGGCAGCCAGCCTGACAAAGTCGCTGGGACGATTCACTATGGCGAGAACTGGCCGAACAACAAATATACAGGCAAAGATTATCACTTTGAAGAAGGTGACGGCATCAATCAATGGCATACATATGCCGTCGAGTGGGAGCCTGGCGAGTTGCGCTGGTACGTTGATGGAGAGCTCTATCAGACGCAAAACGACTGGTACTCGAAAGGGTTGAACCAGGCGACGAAGTACAGCTACCCAGCGCCGTTTGACCAAAACTTCTACCTGGTGATGAACTTGGCCGTCGGCGGTTGGTTTGACGGGGACGTCGATGCGACGACACCGTTCCCGGCCGAGATGGAAGTCGATTACGTTCGTGTGTTCGATTTACAGAACCGCGACTACCGCAAGGCGGTCGAACCGGTGTACACGGACGAAGAAATCGTATTGCCCGACGGAGCGAAACAACCGTCTGAAGACGGAAACCTCGTCTACGACCAAGATTACACGGAGCCGATCACGACCGTGACGAACGGTTCGCAAGCGCTCGATCCGACGTACTGGAACTATGTGGCCTTGCCAGACTTTGGCGGCGTCGGGACGGTTGATGTCATCGAACAAGCAGGCTCACGCTTTGCCGACATCTCGATCACTCAAGCCGGCAGTCAGCCATATTCGCACCAATTGATTCAAAACGTCTCACTCGGTAAAGGCGGACACTATAAAGTGACGTTCGACGCGAGTGCCGATTCGGCCCGTTCGATCGCCGTGAAAGTCGGCGGCGGACCAGACCGCGGCTACGCGAAATACTCGGATGAAGGTTCATTCGATTTGACGACAGACGTACAGACATATTCGATGACGTTTGATATGACAGAAGACACGGACCTTGCGGCGCGTCTCGAGTTCAACATGGGACTTAGCACGTCAGGCGTTCAAATCGGGAACGTCCGTGTCGAACAAGCCGAACGTGCAGCACTTGACCCGAACGCGACGAAACCAGCGCTCGGCGACGGGAACTTGGTCTACAACGGAACGTTTGACCAAGGCGCGATGGACCGCTTGACATACTGGCAGTTCGACCCGGGCGCAACGAAAGGGACGGCTACAGTTGACGAGAAGTTGCGTCACTTCAAGTTCGTGACGAACCCGAAAAAGGGCGAACCGGCAACGCTCGTCCAAAACGGGATTCAACTGACGGAAGGTCATGACTACGTGTTGCGCTTTAAAGCGAGAGCGGAACGCATCAAAGCACTTCAAGTCGGTTTGAATGGAGCGGACGGCAACGCGTATCTCCCGCTTCAAGACGTCGCGTTGACGCGCGAGTTTGAAACGATCGAGATCCCGTTCACGATGGGACAAGCGACGGACCTGTTGAGCCAGCTCCAGTTCGTACTCGGTTCGGCGAAAGGCTCAATTGAGCTTGACGACGTCAAACTGTTCGATGTGACACCGATCGCGATCGACCCGTCTCCGCTGAAGAACGGATCGTTCACGGACGGGTTGACACATTGGGGCTCTTACGTGCACTTCGATGCGCAAGCCGCGGTTGAAGCGGTGAACGAAGCCGCTCAAATCTCGATCGGGCAAGAAGGACAGGAACCTTGGAGCGTCTTGCTTGAGCAAGGCGGTCTTGAACTGCACCAGGGACAGACGTACGTCGTCCGTTTCGATGCTTCTTCGACAGTCGCGCGCAACATGGAAGTGACGGTCGAGAACGCGGCGTATACGCGTTACTTGAGCCAAATCGTTCAAGTCGGACCTGAGACGAAAACGTATGAGTTTGAGCTCACGATGGGTCAAACCGATATGACAGGATTGAAATTCTTGCTCGGACGCACGGACGGTTCACCGCTCGGTGCGCACGATGTGACGATTGATAATGTCAGTGTGACAACGAAATAATGTAAACAAGGAGCGTCTCGACATTTTCGAGGCGCTCCTTTCGCGTGTCATTGAACGTTTTTTCGACTGATCAGCCGGGCCGTGCGCAACAAGGAAGGCAGGAGCGTCCGTCGTTGCCGGAATGCCAAGTAGCGGCCTTCCCACGTCGGTTTGAACTTGTTCTTAAATTGCCTTAAGCCACTGAACGGATAAATGTAGCTGATGTTCTCGAAGATGTCCGCCGCGATCCGCTCGGGCCAGTAAGCGAACGTATGCTCACCGACCGATGCGAGTGGGGCGACTCCGAGCCCGACATCGGCATATTCATTCTCCCGCGCCCACTCGATTACGTGAAGAATCAGTACTTCGATTGAGCCGGGCGGGGCGTCACAACACGAGCGCATCAAGTCAATCGATACGGTACCATGCCCGCGGAGCAGCGTGATGAAGGCGACAATTTGCCCATCGACGTCCTTCAGCAGCGCCGTCGGATAATGGGATAGGGACTGCTCGTTGAAAAATCCGAGCGAGAAGCCTTTCTCACTGCGATTACCGATCCATTCTTCGGAAATATCTTTTAACGAGGTGATGATCGCCTCGTTCGGTCGCGTGATCACGTCCACGGTAAAGCCTTTTTTTATGAACTGGTTGTTTAGGGAGCGCATGTTCGCGCGCTTTTTACCTGTCAGTGAGAACGTATCGACATTGATCGTCGCCTCTTCGCCAAGCTTGAAAAACGTGAAGCCAGCGTCATGCAGGCGCGGCATCCAGTTCGGTGTGGCTTGATAGAACAACGGGACATAGCCGAGATGGTCGGTCGCCTCAATGAACTGAATCAACAGCTCGGAGGCGGCACTCGTCTCACCTTGTATGTCTCCTAAAACGATTGCGTGATTACCAGATAACGCGAACAACAGGCAGGCGTTGTCATCAGGCCCATAATAGACGCGCTTGTCATTCATGTAAGCCAAATCAAACGTGTGTGATGTCGCATGCGTCGTCTGGAACCGTTCAAAGCGCACCGATTCGAACGCCTCACCAAGACGGGGACGCTTCAGACGGTTAAACAAGACGAACAGGACACTCAATAGCAGGCCTGATATCATGACAGCGCTCACGCTTAACAGGGCGGCTTGATCCGGTTCAAAGAAAATCGTGTCGCTTTGACTGAATGACTGGAGCAAAATCGCATGTGTCCCGACATATAGACTGACATACAACACGTTTCGGAAGAAGCGACTGATGGTCAGGATCGAGCGATACCGCGTGTGCTGGTTTCGGGTCAGCCAAACGAACAAGGCAAATCCGACCACGACCAACGCTTCGAACAAATTGAACCCGCGTGCGAATATACCAAGCGTCGCGAAGAAGAACGACACAGCCGTGATCCACAGCACCCGTTTCGTGCGGATATACATGCCGTAGGTGCTCACTAACGTCAGGAGTCCGGCAACGAACAGACAAAGCGTCCCGACCCATTGCATCCAAGGGGCTGTCACATAAAGCGGGGCCACACTCGGGAGCAGCGTTTGAAACCAGAGGACGAGACTCGTCATCAAAGCGATCAGACTGCCGGCGATCCGACCGGTCTTGGCGAGTGTCCGCAACACGGTGCGCCAGACGACCGTCCCGATTTCATACGATGAGCCGATGATCGGTTTGTATTCGATTTGTTTGACGACCTGGTCCCCGAAGGCGATCGCGGCTAAAAACAAACCAATCATGAACGGGACGATGAAGTAGACGAACCGATAGACGATCAAGGACGACAACACAATCTCTTGGTTGATGCCGAGCTGCGTCATCCCGACCAAATACAATAGATCAAATGAGCCGGCTCCGCCTGGGACGAGTGAAACGACCCCAACGATTGTGGCGACGATGAATACGCCCAGCATACTAGCAATCGGGGCGTCCCCGCCGAGGAGATACAAGGCGTACAAGGCGACGAGTCCTGCTGTCACCCATTCCGCGAATGATGTGGCGATGTAGCCGAGTAACGTCGACCAGCTCAAGTTCGATCGTTTGCGGGTCATATAGATGTAAAGTGGCAAGACGGCTAGCGTTGCCAGCAATATGGGCCAAATCCACTGCTTCGTCGATATCAGCGTTGTGGTCGGAAATAGGCCGGAGAGGACCCCGATCGACAGTAGAGACAGTCCGCTGATCAGCGTCGGTGTCATCCAACCGATAGCCCGGAGCAGTCGCAATGTATCCGTGTACGGACGATACAGCGAGGTCCTGAGTGCGATGCCGATGACGCCGCCGAACCCGAGCATGCCGTTCATCGAGTTGGTGATCCAAGCCGCACGAAGCAGCTTATGGACCGGGATATGAACGTTCAATGAGCGGAGTAAAAAGTAGTCGTATCCGGTCATCGTCAGGACGGCGAGCAAGCCAAGAAGGATCAAGCTGGATTGTTCGAATCCTGTCAGTTTTTCTAACGCCGAGAAGGCGGCTGCGAGCGATAAGTTTTGTAGTTCTTGCCCGCTCTGATAAAGAATCAGGCCAATCAATAGGAATGGAACCAACCATTTCAGCTGCTTCCAAGAAAGTCGTTTTTGCATCATGTCTTCTCCTTACGGCTACAAGCTTAGTGTTAGCATTATATGCTGTTTTGCATGTGAGGAATAGTGAATCCTGTAGTGTATACGACCCGAATTCGCACATCGATTCAAAAACATGAATAAGTCGCACATTGAGCCTAGTAAAAAAACATCAAACCCTCTATATTTGGTACACTAAAGGTGTCCTGTCTTGACGTCTTAATCGGCGTAGTGAACTAGGACGATTCCCGTCACCTTAGGAGACAATTTGGAGGATACTATGATTAAATTACTAGCCGACTCAACTTGCGATTTATCAGACGACATTTTAGCAAAATATGATATCGGTGTAGCTCCGCTCATCATCACGATGAACAATAAGTCGTATGAAGACCGCGTCGATATTCAGCCCGATGAGTTTTACGGAATGTTGGAAGCGCTACCGGAATTTCCGACGACGGCGATGCCGAGCCCGGCGACGTTTTTGAAGCTGATGGAAGATGCCGTCACGGCCGGCCATCACGAAATTTTATGTATCTGCATGTCGAGTGGGACGAGTGGTTCGTATCAATCGGCCGTGCTCGGCAAAGAATATTTTGAAGAGGCGCATCCGGATTCGACGGTGAAGATTCATATCGTCGATTCCCGTTCGATGAGCCACGGCAGCGGTTGGTTACTTATGAAGAGCGCACAGATGCGTGAAGCGGGTGCGACGTTCGAGGAACTCGTCGACTTCAATGAGGCGTATAAGATGAAAGTGAAACACTTCTTGTCGGTCGACGACTTGGATCATTTGATCAAGAGTGGCCGTATCTCGAACGCGAGCGCGATCATCGGCAAGCTGTTGATGGTCAAGCCGATCATGAGCATGAAGAACGGGAAAGGTGCCATCGTCGCCAAAGAACGCGGAACTCGGAAAGTGCTCAAGCACTACACGGACGAGTTCATTAAACGCTACGACAAAGACGTCACAAACTTCATCATCATCGGTTATACATCGGACCAGAAAATCGCTGAGAACTTGAAAGTGAAAATCCAAGCCGAATCGGACTTCGAAGGTGAGATTTATCTGATGCAGATGGGTGTCTCGGTCGGGACTCACGTCGGTCTAGGTGCGATCTCGATGTTCTTTGTGGAAAAGTGAAGCAGTGAAGCCGTCTCGTGATGAGACGGCTTTTTCTGTGGATAACGTTATCCACAGGCAGGGTCCGACCAGACGCGTTTGACTGAAAAAAAGTTATCCACAATTTCCAACTGATAGACGTCCGGATTACTAAGATTCCGCCACGTCTCGAAATCAAACTGGTTATCCACATGTTGTAACAAGAGCGCGAGCAGATTGCCGTGTGTCACGAGAATCGTCGGACCGTTTATTTGAGTGACGACGTCCAAAATCCGAGCAGTTGCGTCTAGGCCCGACTCAGCTTCGGGTAACTTGAACGAAGGGTCGTCGAACGAGTGGCGGAGTAGGTCGAACCAATCAGCCCGCGGTTCGAGCGAGAGGATGCGCTCACGAAGCTTCGGTTCCTGTTCAATCGTTAAGTTCCGCTCGTTAGCGACAGGTGTGATTGAAGCGACGGCCCGAGTGTAATCGCTCGAGATGATACGCTCGATCGGGACGTCTTCGAAAAAATCGCGCAAGGCGATCGCCTGGATTTGACCGGCTTCCGTGAGCGGAGCGTCCGGCTCTTGACCGGTGGCCGAACAGTGACGGACGAGGTAGATGGTTGGCATAGTGGATTCTCCTTGATCATTTTTGATGAGAAGATAATAATGAAATATATGTAAAACGATTTCATGTAATAGGAATTATTTCAATTTATTATAATTCGAACAGGAGGATCACATGAGTCATTTTACAGATCAATTAAAAAATTCTTTAGAAAAAGGATTTATTGATAAGAATCATCATCATATCAGCCCATTTAGACCAGAACTTTTGGTGAATCAACGATCAAAACGTCGAGATGTGCTCACCTCTCTCATTGAAGAGTTAAAGGTGTGTCAGATGTTTCAGTTCTCGGTTGCGTTTATTACTGAGTCTGGTTTGGCTACTATAAAATCAACGTTGTACGATTTGCATAAAAAAGGAATTCGAGGCAGAATCATAACTTCTACGTATCAATTTTTTAATCAACCGAAAGTGTTTAGAGAGCTCTTGAAGCTTGAAAATGTAGACGTGAGGATCGCTGATGTAGAAGCGTTTCATTCTAAAGGTTATATCTTTAAGCATAATGAGTACGTTTCTCTCATTGTCGGGAGTTCTAATTTAACGGCAGGTGCGTTAAAAACGAATTATGAATGGAATATCAAATTAACCTCTCATAAAGATGGTGAGATTATTTCGCATTTTTCAAATCAATTTGAAGAGATGTGGAATAAATCGAGTCCAATGACATCAGAATGGATTTCGTCGTATGAGAGTGTATATCGTCCTATGTTCGGCGAGCGAGTTGCCGAATTTCCGAGTGTATATGATACTAATCTACTCAAAGACGCGCTAGAGATCGAACCGAATACGATGCAACGTTCTGCCTTACATGGAATTGAAGCTGTTCGGTCTCAAGGAAATCAACGAGCGCTGGTGGTCTCTGCGACAGGCACTGGAAAAACATATTTAGCCGCTTTTGACGTGCGTCGTTATCGTCCGAACAGAATGTTATTTATTGTTCATCGGGAACAAATTTTACAAAAAGCGAAGACCGATTTTCATCGAGTCATTGGTGGACGAAGTGAAGATTTTGGCATTCTTTCTGGTTCGAGTAGAGCAATAGAGGCCAAGTATATCTTCGCGACGGTTCAAACGATTTCTAAACAAGAAACGTTAGATCAATTCGATCGAGATGCATTTGACTACGTATTGATCGATGAAAGTCATCGAGCAGGAGCTGTTTCTTATCAACGAGTTATTGAGCATTTCACGCCTACTTTTTTACTAGGTATGACGGCAACTCCTGAACGTTCAGATGGATATGATTTGTTTAAGTTGTTTGATTACAACATTGCATACGAGATTCGGTTGCAAGAAGCACTTGAAGAGGATATGTTATGCCCATTCCATTATTTTGGGGTAACGGATCTCGATATTGACGGGGTGCAAAAAGGAACAGAAGCGTTTAATCGCCTAGTGTCTGAAGAGAGAGTTAAGCAAATTATTGAAAAGACAGATTACTATGGATTTTCTGGAGATCGATTGTGTGGTTTGATATTTTGTAGTTCAAAACGAGAGGCAAAGAGACTCTCTGAAGAATTAAATAAGAATTGTTTTAGAACCTGTGCACTCACAGGTAGTGATGCGCAAGACAAACGAAATGAAGAAGTCGCTAAGCTTGAAGCTGGAGAGTTAGATTATATTCTAACAGTTGATATTTTTAACGAAGGAATCGATATTCCAAGCATCAATCAAGTTGTTATGTTACGTCAAACCGAATCAAGTATTATCTTTATTCAACAGTTAGGGCGGGGTCTGAGGAAGCATCAATCTAAAGACTATGTAACAGTTATTGATTTTATCGGAAACTATAAAAATAACTATTTGATCCCAGTAGCATTATCAGATGACCGTTCGCTAAACAAAGATACTATCAGAAGGAAAATGATTGAGAGAAGCTATATCTCGGGTACATCCACTATCAACTTCGAACAAGTTGCAAAAGAAAGAATTTATAAGTCTATTAACTCGACGAATTTAACTACAGAAAAAGTTATCAAAGGTGCTTATGAAAACTTAAAAAATCGACTTGGAAGAATACCAATGCTCATAGACTTTATTAAATACAATTCGATTGATCCGTTGATAATTGGTACACAAGGTAACACCAAGAGTCATTATGGACATTTATTATATAAATTAGATAATAGTCCCTCGTTATCAGAGGACCATTCAAAATTACTAGTGATGGTTACCCAAGAGCTATTAGCTGGTAAAAGAGTACATGAAAATTTACTATTACAGCTTCTTATAAACAAAGGATCAGTTTCTCAAAAAGAGTTCGAAAGTGAGCTGAACGACAAATCGATTTACTGTAACTTCGAGACCTTACAATCTGTAGAAAAAGTTTTGACACTCGAGTTTTTTGAGAATAAAGATCGAGTGAAATATGGGACCGAACCGCTCATTTCTATAAAGAGCAATAGATATCAATTGTCTTCGCATTTGAAATACTTGTTGAATAATAAGTGGTTTTATACGTTATTTGTTGATGTCATAGAGGCTTCTTTGGCAAGAAGTAAACGATATGATCAGACATATCCGTTAACGCGATTTGAAAAATACTCTAGAAAAGACGCATGTCGCTTATTAAATTGGGATAAAGACGAGAGTACGACGGTATATGGTTATAGAGCTAAGCATAATACATGTCCTATCTTTGCAAAGGTTAGAACCGAACAAAATATTCAAGATTTGAAATATGGTAATAAACTAGTTGATGTTGAAACATTGTCGTGGTACATGAAGGAGAAATCGAAAAAGAGACATCCAAACGTACAAAACATACTAAGTTATAAAGAAAATAATATAGCTCTCCATTTATTTTTAAACAAAGATATAGGAGACGATTTTTATTACATGGGTAAAGTAGATATCGAGGACTCGTCAGTAATTGATGCGGAAATGATAGCAGAAAAATCTCAAAAGCTTGTTCCTGTTGTAAAAATGAACTTACTCCTCCAAGAACATGTTGACCAACAAATCTACGACTACCTTCATGAACAAACGCATTGAAAAAAGCCGAGACGTGTTTTTTACACGTTCTCGGCTTTCGTCGTTTGATTGATGACGTCATTTACGGCAGGGATATCTGCTGGCGCCCAGACGAGGGAATGTAAGTTTTCTCGTTTCAACCAGATCAAAGCGTCATGTTCCGTTGCAACCGGAGTGCCTGACTTCAATTCAGCACGCAGTGAAATTAATTGAATGATAAACGTCTCATATTCATGAACGTGTTCATTAATCACTTCATGTGCTGTGATTTCACAGTTTAACTCTTCAAGAATTTCTCGCTCAAGTGCTTCTTGTAGATTTTCACCAGCTTCGACTTTCCCACCAGGAAACTCCCACATATTTGAGATAAGCATATCGGTTGAGCGAAGTGCGCACAAAATCTCTTGGTTCTCATTTTCGATTACAGCTGCTACAACTTTTACTTTTTTTTTCATACTTCTGACCTCGCTCTGTTCGTTTAGTTGCCTTCATCATACCATTCGAAACAAAGTGTGACGTCGGCGATTTCCGAAGTGTAAACTCGATAAAAAGTTTCATCTCTATTTTCACTACTTAACCCTTATCTTTCATCACAAAAGCGTTATAATCAGTATAACGAGTACAAAGAAACGATCGGCGAATGGGGATTTACTGAGTCGTTTCATACACAAATTCAGGGGAGAAGGATGGGGTTTTCATGAGCAGTGTCCAGAAGAGAACAGACGTCATTTTGATTGGTGCGGGAATTATGAGCGCGACGCTCGGGTCGCTCTTTAAAGAGCTCGTACCGGAGTGGGAAGTCAAAGTGTTCGAGAAGCTCGCAAGCGCAGGGGAAGAGAGCTCGAACGAGTGGAATAACGCAGGAACGGGGCATGCCGCCCTCTGCGAGTTGAACTATACGACCGAGAATTCGGACGGCACGCTCGACATCTCAAAAGCGATTAACGTCAACGAGCAGTTCCAAATCTCGCGCCAGTTTTGGGCGCATCTAGTGAACAAAGGATTGATCCAACAACCGGAAGACTTTATCCGCTCGATCCCACATATGAGCATGGTCCAAGGGGAGAAAGATATCCGCTTCTTGAAGAAACGTTTGGAAGCGCTAACAAATAATCCGTTGTTCGATGGTATGGTCTTATCGGACGATCCGGAGCAGTTGCGCGAATGGATGCCGATCGTCATGGAAGGTCGCACGATCGATGAGCCGATTGCCGCGACGAAAATTGACTCAGGGACGGATGTCAACTTTGGCGCGCTGACGCGGGTGCTGTTTGACCATTTGACGAATCATGATGTCGAGGTCAACTACAAGCATAGCGTCGAGGACGTGACACGGTTGCCAGACGGGCTATGGGAAGTGAAAGTGAAGGACATCGAGGCGAATACGATCGAGACGCATACGGCGCCGTTCCTCTTTATCGGCGGCGGTGGCGGCAGCTTGCCGCTGTTGCAAAAGACGGGTATCCCGGAGTCGAAGCATATCGGCGGATTCCCGGTGAGCGGGTTGTTCCTCGTCTGTAAAAACCGTGACGTCATCGAGCAGCACCACGCCAAAGTATACGGTAAGGCGAAAGTCGGCGCGCCGCCGATGTCGGTGCCGCATCTTGATACACGTTACATCGATGGACGGAAAGAGCTCTTGTTCGGACCGTTCGCCGGCTTTACGCCGAAGTTCTTGAAGACAGGCTCGAACCTCGACCTCATCCAATCGGTCAAACCGTACAACGTCGTGACGATGCTTGCGGCCGGGGCGAAAGAGATGCCGCTCACGAAATATTTGATCGAGCAAGTGCTCTTGTCGCACGACAAGCGGATGGACGAGCTCCGTGAGTTCATTCCGACCGCGAAAAACGAGGATTGGGAAATCGTCGCCGCTGGTCAGCGTGTGCAAGTCATTAAAGACACGCCAGCAGGCAAAGGCACGCTCCAATTCGGGACAGAAGTCGTCAGTGCGGAAGACGGTTCGGTCGCGGCGCTCCTCGGTGCGTCACCCGGTGCGTCGACAGCGGTCCACGTCATGTTGAAAGTGCTCGAGCAGTGCTTCCCTGAGCAGTTGCCGGAATGGGAGCCGAAGATCAAGCAAATGGTGCCATCGTACGGCGTCTCGCTCTCAGACCATCCTGAGCTGTTCAAGACGATCCACGAATCGACGGCAATGGCGCTCGGCTTGAAAGAAAAGGGTGTCGTGCACAATTGAATCGGTTGAAGCGAGAATGCGAAAATATTCTCGCTTTTTCTTTTGAATTGCAACATTAAAAAACCATATATTGGTTATAAATAAAAGGTGAATACCATCATGTAGGAGGTAGAGGATGGATAAAATCAAGCTTACACAGTGGGAAAGAAAAAAGTATGGTGCTTATCTCGAACACCTGCGAAAATATCCGGACAATTACGAGTATTGTGTCCTCCCTCATTACGAAGACTATATGGAGACGGCGAAGACGGAATGCGTCCAAATGGGTGATTGCTATGCTGTCCTGATGAAACAAGGGGATCATTATGTTTTGGTCGCCATATTGTTTGATATCGAGTCGGAAGTCACAGAAATATTGGAGTGGCTAGATCACACAGAAGTCCGGTGCCTCACGCCAACAACGGAGACAGTGATCGTTCGAGACGCATCCGAGATCTTGGATGAAGTAAAGTTCAAAGGGCAGCCGCTTTTGCTGATTGAGAAAGGGACTCAAACATTTTTGATTGATCCAGAAGACTTGAACGAAGTGACGGAAGCTTATGACCAGTACAACAAGATTAACAATACGGGATTAGCTGAAGATGTGACTTTACAGACTGATTGAGAGGAGACCGGGGCATGTATTCAGTTGAAATGTTAAAAAGTTGGGTCGAACGTGAGCCCCATCCCTACTATTTCCGACCGTTCGTCAGTAAATCCCCGAGTTCAAAAGGTAACGTCTTCATCGTTGGCATCAATCCAGCGACGCCGATGCATAAGGACGACTTTGCAAGTGCTGAAGAGTATATCGATACATTTTGTCATCGAGAGCAGTTTTTGGAGCGCGTGAAGACGATTCGCCGTTCGCAAGGGAAGACGGACTTATCACGCACGCGGATCGGCTTGAATAAATTTGTCGAAGATTTAGAGCTGAGGGCGAATGGAGAAGTTGAAGTGATTGAGACGAATATGAACGCCTATCCGACGAGACGAGCGAAAGATTTGCTTGGCGTAAATCCTGACTTGATTCAGTATGGGAATCGAGTGTTCCGAGAATTGTTATTCACCTATCGACCGAAAGTAATTATTGTCCATAGCAAACAGGCACTCGGCGAACTGCTCGGTTTGCTTGAAGAGGAGCACATGGTTCCACGTCAGACATTCAATCGAAACCTTCGACTCTGCGACTGGATTGCAAAAGGCCCGATTCCATTTACATACCGTGACGGTGGAATCGGGACGGTGCTATGCTCGAAGCATTTTATGTACCACGGGAACTTAGGGATGAGCTTCCAACCGTTGAAGGAACAAGTGTTACAGGCGTTCAGACAATAAAAAAAGACCACTTCATATAGAAGGGTCCAATCAAGTGGCGGCAACAGGTTCAGCGCTCAAATAAGCGGCAATCTGTTGATCGATGACTTCTTCCGACAAATGAAGCGCGAGTGAAAGTTCTTTCACAAGAATCGTTTTAGCGTTTTCTAAAATCTTACGATCCTGTTCATATAACTTTTTGTTCAACGAGACTGCTTCGGTTTGTCTCCGAGCAAGCGTGTTGATGACTTGAGCGATATCGTGACGGTTGCCCGAATGAACGACATGCAAGAATTCGCGGTTCCGGTTATTCGGATGGGGATTCCATTCGACACCAGGAGAGCGGAACGATTCGAGGATCTCTTTTGCTTCTTTAGCTTCCAAGAGTGTCAACATCATGACTTTGTCACTATCGACCGGAATACTGATCTGTAGCTTCTGCGCGTTGTTGATTGGATGGAGCGTATAGTACGACTTCGTCTCACCTGCGACCGTCATATCGGAAATTTCGTCAATGCGACAAACTCCGTGGGTCGAATAGATGATTAAATCATCAATTTTGAACAAATCGATCACCTCTTCCTAATATCCATTATAGAGGTAATTGATGTAAATTGTCAACCCGGTTGACATTGAAGGCCGCACAGACGGAAAAAACCTCTTCTTATGATGAGAAGAGATCAGAGTTTCCAGTCGGTTTGGAGCAACGTCTGCAATTGATTAAACGCATCGTCGCCGAGTGTCGTGGCAATTTTTTGTTCGAGATCGGCTTTTAGCGCCTCGTTTTGTTCATAACAGCGGATACCGAGGTCGGTCAGCTGAATGCATTTGTCTTTTCGGCTCGTCGGATGGTCGGTCACCGTGACGAGCTCTTTTGTCTTCAAGTTCTTGATCAGTTTATGGATCGCCTGGCGTGACACATGGACGTTCCGTGTCACTTCGGAGATGGTCGGATTCTTTCGGTAGATGCGGGCGAGGATGTACCATTCCGAGTTGGAGATGTAAATATCATGTTGTTCGTTCCATGCCCGTTCGCTAATGCGTCGGATTTGATCGTGGCGCTCACCGAGCAAATCCAAAAGGTGCGTTGGCGTAAGTTGTTCGTATGGAGTCAAATTGGTCACTCCTATTCTGTTTTGTCGTTCCTAACTATACAAAAGCGGATAGGGCGCGTCAATGCGCTAGTATCTCAATTTCAACTGAACAGATGATCATGTCATACGATGACCCAGTTTAGACGCTAGTAAAAAAACGAGACCAAATGGCCTCGTTTTTTTACTGGCATTCTTTATTTTTGAAATCGATGACCATTCGTCCTTGAATTTTACCTTGTTCCATCTCTTCGAAAATATCTTGGACTTCGTGGAGGCAACGTTTCTGGACGACCGGTACGACCTTTCCTTCGGCCCCGAACTGGAAAGCCTCTTCTAAGTCTTTACGTGTACCGACGAGTGATCCGACGACTTCGATGCCATCGAGGACGAGACGTGGGATATTCAAATCCATTGTTTCAGACGGAAGTCCGACCGCGACAACTTTTCCACACGCTCTTACAGCGTCGACCGCAGAGTTGAAGGCTACTTTTGAAACGGCCGTGACGACCGCTGCATGTGCGCCCCCGAGTTGCTCTTGGATGATTTTGTCCGCAGCGCCCTCTGTCACTGGATTGATGATCATATCGGCGCCGCTGTCTTTAGCGAGTTTGAGTTTGTCGTCATTGATGTCGACTGCGACGACGTACGCATTGAACACGTGTTTGGCGTACTGAATTGCTAGGTTACCAAGACCACCGCATCCGTAGATAACAACGATTTGACCTGGCTTCACGTCAGCCACTTTAATGGCTTTATACGTCGTGACACCGGCACACGTGATACTCGAAGCTTGTGCCGGATCGAGTCCGTCTGGTACTTTGACAGTGAAATCGGCCATTACGATACTTTGCTCGGCCATCCCGCCATCAACGCTATATCCAGCGTTTTGTACGTGGCGGCAGAACGTTTCGCGTCCAGTCGTACAGTACTCACAACGCCCGCAGGCATGATACATCCAGGCGATACTGACGCGGTCTCCGACTTTCAAACTCGTTACGTCGTCAGCAATTTTTGAAACGATCCCGATGCCTTCGTGTCCGAGTACGCGGCCTTGGACATCACCGAAATCTCCCGCGGCAACGTGTAGGTCCGTGTGACATACGCCACAATACTCGACGTCGACAAGCGCCTCTCCAGAATTTAGTGGACGCAACTCCTTTTCAACCACTTCGATATTCGCTTTGTTAGATGAATTGACTACGACTGCTTTCACTTTACCCCACGCTCCCCATCCTAATTATAGGTAATTAAAGATATGTAATTACCAAACTGACAAGAAAAGAATAGCATAAAAAAGGGAATGAAAACGCTTAACTAAAGGCGAAGTCTTGTCGCTTTCATGAACTTTTTTCACATAATGATTTTGGGGAACAGGATAAGACAGAACACGAAAGGAGGATGAATCGTGCCGACACGAACCGACCTGTTTCAAGCCTATAAACAGAAAATCATTGAGCTTCCTGACATGGACGAAACGACGTTGAAGAGCGAGATGTTCCTTCTTGAGGAAGACCCGAAGAAGCAATTGACCATTTATTATGCCCCGTTCGAATACATCAATCCGAACGCTAAAGTCGTCATTGCTGGCATCACACCGGGTCTTTATCAAATGCGACAGTCGTTCGAGGCGATCCGCGACTTAGCTGACGCTTCGGATGAAGCAGCGCTCCAGGCCGTCAAACAGCGCGGCAGCTTCTCAGGGCCGATCCGCAAGAACTTGGTGACGATGCTCGACGACTTGGACTTGCATCACCATCTCCAGATCGAGTCGACGCTCGACTTGTTCGGTGAGGCGAACCATCTCGTGCAGAACACCGCTGTGTTGCCTTATCCGGTTTTTTATAAAGGGAAAAACTATAACGGTTCGAGTCCGGACATGTTAAGAACGGAGCTGTTCCGTTCATACGTCGAGGGCAGTTTCGCCGACGAGATGGCCGTCCTCGAAGATGCGCTCATTTTACCGATGGGTGTCAACGTGCGTCGGGCCGTCGAGACGCTCGTCGCCCGAGGGCTCATCGCACCAGAACGTGTCGTGAGCGGGTTTCCGCATCCGTCAGGCGGAAACGGACACCGACATCGTATCTTCGCTGAGAACCGTGATGCGATGCGGTCTCATATCGCCGACCATTTCAAGCGGCACCCGATTTAAATGCACAAAAGGCAGAAAGCGTGATTGCGCTTTCTGTCTTTTCGAATGTTACATATATAGCACATAAATCATCATAACCGAGACAACAAGGAAGAGGAGGCTCATGACTCCTCCGGCCTTCATATAGTCCGCGTTGCGGTAACCACCCGGTCCCATGATGAAGGCGTTGACTTGATGGGTCGGTAAAATGAACGAGTTCGAAGCTGATACCGCGACAAGTAGCGCAAGACCGATCGGATCGATGTTGAACGTATCGGCCATCATCAGAACGAGCGGGACGAGCAAGACGGTCGCTGCCACGTTTGACATGAAGAGTGAGAAGAACATCGTGATGATCCCGATGATGAATAGAATTGCGAGCGTGCTCCACCCGCCAACGAGATTGACGATGGCATCCGCCGTATAAGCGGCAGCGCCACTCTTTTCAAAGGCTATACCGAGCGGGATGAGCCCGGCTAGTAAGAACACGGTCTTCCAGTCAATGGCTGGGTAAATCTCATCTTTCGGGATGACACCGAGTAAAATCATCAGCAGGGCTCCCGTAAAGAAGCTGAGCGACAGTGGAAAGCCGAGAAAGACGAGACCGAGGGCGACGATGATTGAAAACAAGGCTGGCTTTTTCTTGTTCTGCTGTGGTGCGAGTTCGGGTGCTTTCACATCGCTTAAAATCGCGACTTCGCGACCGTTCCGCAAATTGATCAAATCTTTCCAACTGCCGTAGACGACGAGTTGCATGCCGGCTTCGAACGGGACGTTTTCCAGTTTTGTCTGCGTACCGTCGCTTCCGACGATGGCAAGCGGCTCAAGTCGGAAATTTTTTCTGAAGCCAATATCGCGGAGCGTCTTCCCGATAAACGGCGACGTCGGCGGGATGATGATCTCAGCGAATCCGCTCTCGTCTTCATTTTCAAGCGAAGCGAAGTATTCAAGTTCAGGTTTGATGGTCAGTTCATAATCGGCCGCGAAGCGATTGATCGCCTCGTCCGTTCCGAGGATGGCGAGCGTCTGCCCGATGGCGAGGCGAGTCTTGCGCCAAGGGCCATAGACGTGGCTCTCACCTTCGCGAAGTGCGAGAATGTTGATCCCATACGTCGACCAAATATCGAGTTGTTCAATCGTTTGTCCGGCAAGGCGAGCGTTGACGTCGAGCTCATGGATGTCGGTCGTCAATTGATGCGTTTCTTCCATGAAAGAAGCGCTCGTCGTCTGCGTTTCCCCGGACGCTTTCGGCAAGACGAGGCCGCCCGCGAAGTAGAAGTAGAGGATGCCGGTCGCGAGCAAAACGAGACCGATTGGTGTGACAGCGAACAAGTTTAAAGCGTCAAACCCGGACTCGGTCAACAAGTCGTTCAAGATGATGAGCGGGCCCGAAGCGACCATCGTCAGTGTGCCCCCGAGAATGGCGGCAAACCCCATCGGCATGATCAGCTTGGAAGCCGGGATGTTGGCATTTTTACTGATCCGCTTCAAGGCCGGTAAAAATAAGGCGGCCGCACCGATGTTTTGCATGAACGCCGAGATGAGTCCTACGGTTGTCGATGTCGTTGCCATGACGTTCTTTTCTTTGACCCCGACTCGTTTCGTGATAAATTCTGCGACGACGGTCATGATGCCGGAACGTTCGACACCGTAACCGATCAACATAACCCCGATGACAGAAATGACAGCGTTTGACGCGAATCCAGAAAATGCCTCATTAGCCGTGATGACCCCGGTCCATGGCAAGATGACCATGATCAAGACGGCGACGAGGTCGGTCCGGAGTTTATCGGTGACGAATAAGACGATCGCTAGCGCCAAGACAGCGAAGGTCAATAATATTTCGGTAGTCATTCACATACCCCCTGTGGTATTTATTAATTTTATTATAAGTGTCTAGAAGGCTTAAAGTGAAGTAAAACGTACTTCAAGCTCAAACCGAACCATTCTGATGAGCCGCCTCAACTGACAATTGCTCTTTAGTTCGCTAAAATGAAGAACGGTTATCATCCACTTTTCCATCATGAAAGAAAGGGGACGGTCTATGATCACGTTAACGAATGTAAGCAAACAGTTTGGTCGTGACGAGGCGGTCCGCGACGTCTCGCTCCAGATTGAACGAGGAGAGATGTATGGTATCATCGGTGCGAGCGGTGCCGGTAAGTCGACACTGCTGCGCCTGATGAACTTGCTCGAGACGCCGGACGCAGGGACGGTCACGGTCGATGGGAACGAACTGACGAGTCTATCGAGCCGGCAACTCCGCGAACAGCGACACGTCATCGGGATGATCTTTCAACAGTTCAACCTCGTCGGCAACAAGACGGTATATGACAACGTGGTCGCCCCGCTTAAACTGGCACGACGACCGCAGGCGAAGCACGAGGAACGGGTGCTCGAATGCCTCCGCTTTGTCGGACTCGAGTCGTTTAAGGACAAGTACCCGGCCCAGCTGAGCGGCGGGCAAAAGCAACGCGTCGCCATCGCCCGGGCGCTCGCGAACGAACCGCACGTCTTGTTGTGTGACGAGCCGACTTCGTCGCTCGACCCGAACACGACGGCCGAAATCCTCGGCGTGCTGAAGTCGATCAACGAGGCGCTCGGTGTCACGATCGTCATCGTCACCCACGAGATGGACGTCATCAAGCAAGTGTGTGACCGCGTGACCGTCATGGCGGATGGATCGGTGTATGAGACGCTCGATCTCGTCCCGCGTGGTGTCCCGGAAATCGACAATAATCCGGCTTGGTTCGTCAACGAGTTGCGAAAGGCGGGTGAGCCGGATGCCTGACGTGCTCGTTCAATATCAGACCGAGATTTGGCGCTCGATCGGTGAGACGTTCATCATGGTCGGCGTCTCGATCCTCGCCGCCGTCCTCGTCGGCTTACCGCTCGGAACGTGGCTCTACTTGTCCCGGAAAGGGCAGTTGCTCGAGAATCGGGCCGTCTTCTCGGTGCTCAACTTGGTCGTCAACATCGTCCGCTCGTTCCCGTTCCTGCTCCTCGTCGTGTTTTTGATTCCATTTACGCGGCTCATCATCGGAACGGCGCTTGGGACGGCGGCAGCGACCGTGCCACTCTCGATCATCGCCATCGCCCACTACTCTCGTCTCGTCGAACAGTCGCTCCTAGACGTCCCGCGCGGCGTCGTCGAGGCGGCCGTATCGATGGGGGCGTCGATCAAAGACGTCATCTTCAAATTCTTATACGTCGAGGCCCGGTCCGGACTCGTCCTCGGGCTGACGACGTCGATCATCAGCTTCATCTCGTACTCGACCATCATGGGGGTGGTCGGGGGCGGCGGCATCGGCGACTTCGCCATCCGCTACGGCTATCAACAGTTCAAGACGGAGCTTATGCTGTATATGATCTTCATCATGCTCGTCTTCGTCCAGCTGATTCAGTTCACCGGTACGACGGTGGCCCGGGTCATCGATAAACGCTAATCACCTACAGAAAGAAGGAAAATCAATGAAAAAATTAATGGCACTCTTCGCCTCACTCACTCTCGTCCTCGCGGCGTGTGGAACTGACAACGAAACAACGACGGAAGCACCGACGAACGAGCCGCAGACGCTCAAAGTCGCCTCGCTCATCCCGCCGATGACCGACATGCTCGAGATCGCGAAAGACCAGCTCGCGGAAGACAACATCGAACTCGAAATCGTCGTCCTCGGCGACAACGTGCAACCGAACACGGCGCTCGCGGCGAAAGAAGTCGATGCGAACTTCTTCCAGCACGTCCCGTACATGGAAGAGTTCAACCGCAGCAATGACGCCAACCTCGTCCCGATCGAACCGATCTATTTCGCCAACTACGGCGTCTACTCGAAAGAGTACGACAACATCGACGACATCCCAGAAGGCGCGACGATCGCAATCGCGAACGACGTCTCGAACATCGACCGGTCACTCTCACTCCTCGCGCAACACGACGTGATCAAACTTGGGGAGAAGAATGGCTCGTACTACACGCAAGCGGACATTACGGATAACCCGAAAAACCTTAAGTTTGAAGAAGTCGACCTTCTCATGCTCGCGCGTGCCTATGACGACGTCGACGCGGTCCTCATGACGCCGGCGTACGCGGCACCGCTCAACCTTACACCGAAGAGCGACGCGCTCTTGACGGAAGGGGTCGAGAACGACTTCGCCATCACGCTCGTCGCCCGTGAAGACAATAAGGACGATGAAGCGATCCAGAAACTCGGTGAAGCGCTCACGAGTGACGAAGTCCGTGCGTTCTTAGAAGAGAATTACGACGAAACGGCGATCCCGGCGTTTTAATTAATTTTGCGCTCAAAGTGAAATGTGTTGTTCAAATGAATCAATGACTTGTTGCGCCACGCGTATATAGTCTTGTTCCAACTGAGCTGATTCGTAAGAGAACCAAATATCGTCTTCATATGGAGAATGACTGCCTAGTCTTCGTCGCGCGTCGACGTCGACATCGTGGGCGGTCATTTTTTGTGGGCTGATTTGTTCTCCCCAAGGTGTCAGAAAAACAGTGGCTGGAGCTTGAGCCAACACGACAGTGAACGAGCCACCATGACGATTGAATTGAAAGGTGACTAAATCCATTTGGTCTGATTGAACGCGCCGAAAGTGAGGAAACGAGCCTTTGAATTGATGCGACCGTAAATAAGGAACTACCTCTCGTTTCAGGATGACAATCATGTTTTTTCGTTGTTGTGATAGCATAAGATTCTCCTTTGAGTGGTTTAGTTCGAATATATAGAAAAACAGGATTGAGCGCACGCTCAATCCTGTTTTGTTAAAACTCTTCATACTCTCTCGGGTCTTGGTTGTCGATGCGGCCATCCGGTTTCGTCAACGCATTGATGGTCTCCATCTCGTCCTCGGTCAACTCGAAGTTGAAGACGTCGAGATTTTCTTGTTGGTGTAGCTCGCTCGACGAACGCGGGAGCGGGATGACGCCAAGCTGGATGTGCCAACGCAGGATGACTTGCGACACGGTCTTACCTTTTTGGTTGGCGAGCTCGGTGATCGTCTCGTCATGAATGACTGTCCGGGCCCGGCTGAGCGGACTCCACGCCTCAGTGACGATATCTCGCTCTTTGTCGGCTTGACGTTGCTCGACTTGGGAGAAGTAGGGATGGAGCTCGATTTGGTTGATGACCGGTGTCTCACCCGTCTCTTCGATCAAGCGATCGAGATGCTCAGGCATGAAGTTCGAGACGCCGATCGAGCGGATCCATCCGTTCTTTTTCGCTTGGATGAGCGCGCGCCATGCCTCGACGTATTTATCTTGCTTCGGGTTCGGCCAGTGGAGTAAAAATAAGTCCCAATAGTCTAGGTTGGCCCGGTAGAGCGATTCTTGAATCATATTGAGGGCCTCATCATAATCGAAATATTGACCACGCAGTTTCGACGTCAAAAATAACTGCTCACGCGGGATGCCGGACTGCCGGACTGCTTCCCCGAGCGCGCCTTCGTTATCGTAGCGAATCGCTGAGTCGATGAGACGATAACCGTTACGGATCGCGCTAGTGATGGCGTCGACACCGGCCTCACCTCGTAAGAAGACAGTGCCGAGTCCGATAGCCGGAATCTCGTAACCGTCGTGTAGTTTGATGGTCGGAATGTTCATAAAATGCCTCCTCATTCAAAATCCGTTCTCTTGTCCGCTATTCCACTTTCCCGGGGAATGAAACGTTTGAACTGTATTAAAAACTATTTTTATACAAAATAGCCTTGACTGATTGAGGCAGGTAAAGAATAATACTTATGTTGATAATGATTATCATTATCTATGAAAAGAAGCGGAAAGGAATTGACGTGCGACTCATTCGAGCAAAATCAAATTTAATTAAATTTACGTATTGGATACTTTTTGGCTTATGTTCAATCGTAATTGTGTCAAGTTACTCAATTGCAGTCGGAGCAGCCACAATCCCTATTTCTACTATTCAAGATGCCATTTTTCATTATGATTCATCCAATACCCAACATGTTGTGATTTGGGATTTACGTTTGCCAAGAGTGTTTGCGGCTATACTCGTTGGAGCATCATTTGCCGTAGCTGGAGCCATTATGCAAGGAGTGACACGAAATAGCTTAGCGGATCCTGGTATTCTTGGAATTAACGCAGGCGCCGCATTCGCATTGGCGATTTCATTCGTATTTTTCCCGAACATCTCGTTCACGCTGTTAATGTTTATTACGTTCATCGGAGCTGTAATAAGTATGGGCTTAACGTTCGGTGTGACGAGCTTGTACGGTCAAGTTACCGCACTGCGTCTCGTGTTGGCTGGTTCGGCAGTCTCGGCCTTATTCTTTGCTTTAAGTGAAGCAGTCACCATCTATTTTAAAGTGTCGCAAGATGTGGCATTTTGGTATGCCGGAGGACTCATCGGTGTTTCGTTCGAACAATTAAAAGTCGTGGCACCATGGATTGTCGCCATGTTGATGTTTGCGATTCTATTCAGTCGCAAAGTTACGACGTTAAGTCTTGGTGAAGATGTGGCGATTGGTTTAGGAGAAGATGTTAAGAAATCGAAATTTATACTAGCTTTAGTCGTTCTACTGTTAGCCGGTGCCTCGGTCTCGATGGTCGGTCCAATCGGCTTTATCGGTTTAGTTGTTCCTCATATGGTTCGCGGGATTGTCGGAGTTGACTATCGATACATCATTCCTTGTTCGGCTATATACGGTGCTTTGTTATTGCTTATCTCTGATCTGTTGGCCCGAACCATCAATCCACCTTATGAAATCCCAGTGGGTGCAATTTTAGCTTTGATTGGGGTCCCGTTCTTCCTACACATCGCGAGAAAAGCGAGGCGTGAACTATGAGAAAGCCATATATTGCTTGGACCGGTATGCTCATTGTGAGTTGGTGGATGGTCGCACTGTATAGCATCAATTCAGGGTTCATATCCCTTACTCCACAAGAAGTGTTAGACACCCTCTTCGGTCAAGGGACAAGTCAACAGACAATGATCTTGTTCGATTTGAGGTTGCCGCGAATTTTCTTGGCTTCATTCATCGGCTTCGGACTTGCTATTTCAGGGGCTACTTTACAAGCGACGATGCGAAACAGCTTAGCTGAACCAGGTATATTAGGCATCAATGGCGGGGCAGGGCTATTCGTCGTATTATTCGTCACTTTGTTGCCGACCACTTCAAACGAGTGGATTCAAGCGGTCAGCTTACCGGTGGTCGCGCTAATCGGTGGGGTGCTAACCGCCTTCATCATTTATGTGTTAGCTTACAATCGGAACGAAGGAACACCGCCGATTCGGTTAATTCTAGTTGGAATCGGTGTGGCGTCTGGAATGAGTGCGTTAATGATCGTATTGACACTTGCGTTGAATCCTTTTCAGTACCAATTCACAAAACTTTGGTTGGCCGGCAGTATTTGGGGTGCTTCTTGGGAAAAAGTTGCTTCACTGCTCCCTTGGCTCTTGATCGGTGGAGGGCTCTTAATGTACCGCAGCCGCTATTTAGATGTGTTGACGTTTAAAGAAGACATGGCTGTCGGCTTAGGGGTGAAAGTGGAACAGACCCGGCTGTGGTTGAGCTGGATTGCGGTAGCGGTTGCTAGCGCTTGTGTGGCCGTCGGTGGCGGCATTAGCTTTGTCGGTTTGATCGCACCTCACTTGACGAAGCAACTGATCGGGACAAAGCATCGGTATGTTATTCCGATTTCAGGTCTAGTGGGAGCACTGCTCGTTTTGACAGCTGACACAATCGGACGCCTTATTTTACAGCCTAGTGAGATACCGGCGGGAATTGTTATCGCAATCATCGGAGCCCCTTACTTTTTACATTTGCTCACTAAAAAAATATAAACAGAAAGCAGGATGAGATATGAAACATTTATGGCTTGCCACAATGGCGGCACTCCTTTTAGTGATCGGTGTTGGATGTGCCCAGTCAGAGACTGAGACGAAAACAGCGACGACTGAAAAACGAACGATTGAACATGCCGGAGGGACGACAGAACTTTCATCAGATGTTGAGAAGGTAGTCGTTCTTGTCCCTGGATGGGAAGATTATTTGTTGTCACTCGGCATTACGCCGGTCGGTGTCACGAATGGTTTTGAGCAAATTGGCGATGGGGTCTTGCCTTATCTACAAGAAGATTTGAAAGATGCCCAGCGTGTCGGTGACCCATATCAAGGGAATTTTGAAGCGATTATGGCGACAGAACCAGACGTTATCATCGGGGATGTCTGGTTGAAAGAATCTTATGACCAATTGAACGCGATTGCGCCGACCATATTGATTGGTTCGGAAGAGGGAGACGTGGACCCGAAAGAGTGGGAGACGAACTTTTTGAAAGTAGCAGAAGTGTTCGGTAAAGAAACAGAAGCGGAAAATATCATCCAACAGACAAATGATCGTGCGGAAGAGTTATCTGCGCAATTTGAAACTGAACTAGGGGATGAAAAAGTTGCATTCCTTCGCGTGCGCCCGAAAGATCGAGGTCTTAACATTTATGCGAAAACAGATCATCCGTTGAACACGTTGATGTATGAGAATCTGAAATTAAATGCCGCGAACATGGTACCAGCGGATGGCGGATCGAGTGAATTATCTTTCGAAAAAGTGCCTGAAATTGACGCTGACCATTTATTTTTCCAAGTCGACAATAACGGGAAAGCTCACATGGAAGAGATTAAAAACAGTAACCTTTGGCAATCCGTCCCGGCCGTTCAGAAGAATCAAGTCTACCCTGACGACTATTGGGTATACATGGCCTGGGGACCTAAAGGACGAAATTTGATCATGGATCAACTTGAAGGACATCTATTGAAATAAGCCGCACAGAAAGGAGGAGTCATGATGACTGATGAAATGCATCGCTATTTAAAAGACGAATATGGAATTGTGATCGATTCGACGTCATCACCAGACTTTGCTTACGATGAGTTGCTGACGGATGCAAGTGTGGTCTCTTCCCTTCTACGGTATCAACAAGAGCAAATGGAAAACTGTCATCCGGTCGTGGCAGGGACACTGTTTGCCAAACGCTATTCGGTTTTGTTCATGGGTTTACTCGACGCATTCAATCGATTCGATTGTCTAGTAATTCCACGTCTTAATAGCGGCGGGATTCGGTGCATCGAGGATGGTTGTATGGAATTTGTCATTCATGAATATGACGTGTTTTCGTCTCAAGACGGACGCGACGCGAACGAGGCCTGGGTTCGCTGGCTTGCCAGTCACCTTACTCCTTTGCTAACAAAAGTTTCAGACGAAACAAAAGCAAAATTGTCTCACATGTATAGCCTGATTTCACATAATCTATTTCAAGTCGATTTACAGATGCACCAATCAGAGCCTGAACATACAGACGAATATCGACAGAACCTGCATACGCTGATCGATGACGGAGTGAAAAGCGCGAATCCGTTGAATATGACGTTCAAGCTAATCGATAATGGAACTGAGAGCTATTATGTGCGCAAACATTGTTGCTTGGCGTACGTGAAACAAAATCGTGATCGTTCCTCATGTTGCGGAACGTGTCCGTTGTTGCATAATTGATTTGTTGAAACCGCTCGTGCGTTGCCGAGCGGTTTTTGAATGCGTTCATTTCGATTGAGGAATTATTATTTTTTGAGATAATATGAGTGAGGTGATCAGGATGAAATGGTGGTGGACAATCGGTTTGATAGTGGCGGTGACGTTACTTTACGTGAATAATGCGTGGTACGGAGGTGCGGCGACATTTGGTGTGCCGATCGGTTGGATGATTTCGATATTGATTTTAGTGAAGCTCACGTATCCGAGACGTAAAGTATGGTCCGCATTTGTGAGTGTGTTTTTAGTCAGCGCTACAATCGTACTTTCGATTCCGACTTACTCGGTCGCTGCCGCGGAACAAGAACTGTCCACAACGTACGGGAGCGTCACTTATACGGAAAGTGTGCGAACGAACGGGGACGACTGGAATCCGTTCGTCCCAACTGTCGCTTATGTATTTGAAACGGAAACGGGGGAGTCGATCCTGTTCATCCCGGATACTGGGAAGTCGTTTGAACTATAAAAAAAACTCGTCCCCACGTGGAGGACGAGTTTTTCGTTAGTTGCGAATCATGTAGTCGAAAGCACCGAGTGCGGCTGTCGCACCAGAGCCCATCGAGATGATGATCTGTTTGTAGGCACTGTTCGTGCAGTCGCCTGCCGCGAACACGCCTGAGATGTTCGTCGAACCATGATGGTCGACGATAACCTCTCCGAAGTTGTTGCGTTCAACCGTATCGAGCCAGTCCGTGTTCGGGACGAGGCCGATCTGGACGAAGACGCCTTCAAGTTCGACGTGATGCGTTTCGTTCGTCTCACGAGACATGTACGAGATCCCGTTCACTTTGTCCGTACCTGTGATTTCAGTCGTCTGGGCGTTCGTGACGACGGTCACGTTCGGGAGACTGTGAAGACGGTTTTGAAGTACTTGGTCGGCCTTCAGTTCAGATGCGAACTCGAGTACCGTGACGTGCTTGACGATGCCAGCGAGGTCGATTGCCGCCTCGACGCCAGAGTTACCGCCGCCGATGACCGCGACACGTTTGCCTTCGAAGAGTGGACCGTCACAGTGTGGGCAGTAGGCGACACCTTTGTTTTTAAACTCAGCTTCGCCTGGGACGTTGACGTTGCGCCAGCGTGCCCCTGTCGACAAGATGACACTCTTACTCTTCAGGATCGCGCCGTTTTCAAGTTCGACTTCGACGAGGTCTTTCTTCTCAAGGCGCTTCGCACGTTGAAGATTCATGACGTCGACGCCATATGCTTTCACGTGTTCCTCTAAGCTCGCGACGAGTTTTGGACCTTCCGTGTACGACGTGCCGATGAAGTTCTCGATGCCCATCGTATCCATCACTTGACCGCCGAAACGTTCAGCGACGATGCCGGTACGAATGCCTTTACGAGCTGCGTAAACGGCCGCACTTGCACCAGCAGGACCACCACCGATGACGAGGACGTCATACGCTTCTTTGTCTTCGAACGCCGAAGCATCAGGACCTGTGCCGAGTTTCGCCAAGATCTCTTCGAGTGACATCCGTCCGTTACCGAACGCTTCTCCGTTCAAGAAGACGGTCGGGACGGCCATGATTTCTTTCGCTTCGACTTCTGCCTTGAACGCGCCGCCGTCGATCATCGTGTGTGAGATGTTCGGGTTGAGCACGCTCATGACGTTAAGTGCTTGGACGACGTCCGGACAGTTATGGCAGCTGAGGCTGATGTACGACTCGAAGTGGTACGTCCCTTGGATGTTTTGGATCTGCTTGATCGCATCTGCGTCTACTTTCGGCGCTCGGCCGCTCACTTGGAGCAACGCGAGGACGAGTGACGTGAACTCATGACCGAGCGGGATCCCGGCGAAGACGATGCCCGTCTCTTCAGACGGACGGTTCACGCTGAAGCTCGGTGTGCGTTCGAGCGTGACGTTTTCGACGGAGATACGTGACGACATGCTTGCGAGCTCGTTGACGAGTTCGAGCATCTCTTTAGAGACCGCGTCGTCGCCAGCGCTCACACGGAGGACGACGTCGCCCTCCATGAGCTGCAAGTATTGGTCTAATTGTTGTTTAATATCTGCTTCTAACATGGAATCCGCTCCTTACAACTTGCCAACGAGATCGAGGCTTGGACGAAGTGTCGCTGAGCCTTCTTCCCATTTCGCTGGGCAAACTTCGCCTGGGTTGTTGCGGACGTATTGTGCTGCTTTGACTTTGTTTACGAGCGTGCTCGCGTCACGGCCGATGCCGCCTGCGTTGATTTCGACAGTTTGGATGACGCCGTCTGGGTCGATGATGAACGTACCGCGGTCAGCAAGGCCATCTTCTTCGTTCAAGACGTCAAAGTTGCGTGAAATCGTGTGTGACGGGTCGCCGATCATGATGTATTCGATCTTGCCGATTTTCTCTGACGTTTCGTGCCAAGCTTTATGCGTGAAGTGTGTGTCTGTAGACACTGAGTAGACTTCGACGCCGAGGTCTTTCAATGTCGCGTATTCGTTTTGAAGGTCTTCAAGTTCAGTCGGGCAGACGAATGTGAAGTCAGCCGGGTAGAAGCAAACGACGCTCCATTGACCTTTAAGGTTGTTGTCTGATACTTCGAGGAATTCTCCTGTTTGGAACGCTTGTGCTGTGAATGGTAAGATTTCTTTGCCGATTAATGACATGGGGTATGTCCTCCTTGGGTTTTTACTCTAGCGGAATTGTATCTCTACTAGAATAATTATAATGTAATACTAATTTCATATAACTAGGCGAAATTGTCAAGACGTATGCATGCTGCCTAAAAGGTTGATCTATCAAGGTGTTTATGTAAAATCGCATCATAACAGTAAAGAAAACGGTTACATGAAAACTGCTAATTTGTTTTTTTAAACTCATATAAAATGAGTAGAACAGTTATTGGTTAAAAAGAGTAAAGAAGAGATTAAGCGCTTCATTCTCGTAAATAATCAACATTTTATCAATTGCATACAAAAAAACCTTATCCATATTGGATTAAGGTTCGTCAAGTTGTTAACTTATGAATCAGTTGTTTATTATAGTCCGCTCCGTCTTTCCCTTTGTGCATGCGAGCGTGGCAATTTGGGCATAATGCAGCCACTTGATCGGGACGTGATAATCCATCATCTGATTCTTTATATAAAGAATGGAGTTCGAGATAAGGACCTTCTTCTGTTTCAAACGGGGCTTGGTTTCCACAAGCTTCACAGCAATTATTTGCCCGAGCCAGCACAGCGTAATAAAGAGCTGCTGTTTGTTCGCGAACTTGTAATTTTCGAGCTGGCATACTTAAACCAGTAGCTCGTTTCGGATCACGTAAAGCAATTTCATTTAACTCTTCAACGGTTTTATAGCGCATAGTTGATGCAAAATGATGGGCTTCTTCTTGAACAACGTGTAGCGGTTCGAATGCAAAAACGATTACTTCGCGCTGGTTATGGTGTTTATCAATTCCGAATTGAATGTCGTAACCGATTAAAATAAGTTGATCCACGAAGCGATAACTACCTTTTCCAAGTGATTCGAAGAGATAGACGTCTTCTCCATTTTCGATATGGTTTAGGAGAGCTTTGTTTCCAAAAGAAAAAGATTGGTTCCCTTCTTGACCCTCACCGCTGTAATAATATAAACCGTCGTCTTCACTCCAGCCATTCTTGTATCCAAACTCTTCATCCATCCCGCTATCAAAAATAAAGATTAGCTTATGTTTGTTCGGAGTACTAATTCCACGTTGACGACTCCCGCCGTATTGATCGTGAAGGACAGAGCGTTTGTATAGTTTGTTTTTTTCGAACAGCATATGTCACCTCGGTTCCGATGTTTTTATCTTCTTAAATTGTACCATGACTAAGTTAGAATAAACGAAAAAGGCAGAGGTCGCCCTCTGCCTTGGTTCATCATTCTGCCATTAACGCACATACTGCATTCGAATACGCTACCGGATCTTCAAGTGGCAATCCTTCGATGAGGAGTGCTTGCTGGTAAAGAAGATCGGTATATTGTTTCGCTTTCGCCTCGTCTTCCGTATAGACGCGTTGCAACGTCTGGAAGATGGCGTGGTCGGCGTTCACTTCGAGCACTTTTTCTGCTTTCATGCCGCCGCCGTTCGGCATCGTGTTCATGATCTTCTCCATCTCGATCGAGACGTCACCTGCGACCGTCAAGCAGACCGGGTGCGACTTGAGACGAGTTGACGCGCGCACTTCTTTGACGCGATCGCCGAGCTCGGTCTTCATGAAGGCGAACAAGTCTTTATTGTCTTCATTGAGCGAATTCGCCGCCTCATCGTCGAGGCCGAGGTCACCGCTCGCGACCGACTTGAACTCTTTGTCTTCATATGACTGGAGCACTTTGATAGCGAATTCGTCGATTTCTTCTGTGAAGTAGAGGATCTCGAAGCCTTCTTCTTTCAAACGCTCCGTTTGCGGGAGAAGATCGATACGATGGATCGATTCGCCCGTCGCGTAATAGATGTACTTCTGGTCCTCTTTCATACGCTTGACGTATTCTTTCAGCGAGACGAGCTTTTTCTCGTTCGACGAGTGGAACAAGAGCAAGTCCTTCAACTCATCCTTCGCGGCGCCGAACTGGTCGTAGACGCCGAACTTGATTTGGCGGCCGAACGCGTCGAAGAACTTCTCGTAGTCCTCGCGCTCATTCTGAAGCATCTTCTCGAGCATGCCTTTAATTTTCGACTTGACGTTCTTAGCGATGACGCGCAGTTGGCGGTCCTGCTGCAACATCTCCCGGGAAATGTTGAGCGATAGGTCTTCCGAGTCGACCATCCCTTTGACGAAACCGAAGTAGTCCGGCAATAAGTCAGGCGATTTCTCCATGATCAAGACGCCGTTCGAGTAGAGCTCGAGCCCTTTCTCGAACTCTTTCGTGTAGTAGTCGTACGGGACCGTCGATGGGATATAGAGGATCGACTGATAGCGGATCGAACCGTCGACGTTCAAGTGGAGATGTTTGAGCGGCTCGTCGAAACCGTAGCGCTTCTCGTGGTAGAACGCCGTGTAGTCCTCGTCCGTCAGTTCGTTCTTCCGCTTGCGCCAAATCGGGACCATACTGTTGATCGTCTCTTCTTCGACATAGTCCTCGAATTCTTCCGAGTCGTCTTTTGGACGGTGTTTCGTCACGTCGAGTTTGATCGGGTAGCGGATGAAGTCCGAATGCTTCTTGATGAGCGAGCGGACCTCATATTCCTCTAAGAATGAAGAATACGTATCGTCTTCGGTGTCGGCTTTCAAGTGCAGGACGATCTCGGTTCCGATCTCTTGTTTAGACGTCGGCTCAATCGTATAGCCGTCGATGCCGTCTGACTCCCAAAGATATCCTTGGTCACTGTCGACGGAACGGGTCCGGACCGTCACACGGTCGGCGACCATGAACGCCGAGTAGAAACCGACGCCGAATTGACCGATCAAGCTGTGGTCTTCTTCCATCTTCGTCGCCTGCTTCATCGCGAGCGAACCGCTCTTGGCGATGATCCCGAGGTTCGATTCGAGTTCGTCTTCCGTCATCCCGATCCCGGTGTCACGGATTGTGACCGTGCGTGCGTCTTTGTCGAGTTCGACTTTGACGAAATAATCGTCCTTGTTGAAGTCGATCGCCTCGTCCGAGAGGGCGCGGTAATACATCTTGTCGATGGCATCACTCGCGTTCGAGATGAGCTCACGCAGGAAGATGTCCTTATGTGTATAGATTGAGTGGACCATCAACTCTAAAATTCGTTTCGATTCGGCTTGAAACTGTTTCTTTGTCATGACCGTTCTCCTTTGTCGTTCGATTTTGGCACTCTGTATATAAGAGTGCTAACACTCTTCATTATCCTAATTTTTGGAGAGATGTCAAGGCGGATGAAAACAAAAGATTGACGACGAAGCATCATTCGAGTATTGTTGAGTACATGCGATGAGCTGGTCTATGTAAGACGGCGGACATTCCTTCGGGAGCACGTTGTGGAGCGTGGTTCGACGCGGTAGACTTTTCGAGAGCACCTCTTTAGAGAGGTGCTCATTTTTTTTGCCTAAACATCAAGCCCCTTCAACTGCGAAGGGGCTTTTGTCATGCCCGCACGTAAGCGAGCAGCATCTCTTTCAAGACACGTTGTTGGATCATTGGGTCGATATCTTTCTCTAAATAGCTGATGTGCGACTTCAAGATGATGTTGTTGCCGAACGTGCCGAACGCGTTGATGACGGTGATGACCGTCTCTTTCACGTCGATATCGTGACGGAACGACCCGTCCGTCCGCCCGTCTTGGATGAGCGGCTCGAGCGTCGCCATGATTTGGCGCTGCAGTTCGATATAGCCGTCGATTCCCGGCAGCGGGGAGGCGACGAACGAGGCGTAGCTCTCGAACGCCTCACGGAATCGGGAGTGGCTCGTCTGACGCAGCTGTTGCCCAAGCAAATAATCGAGTATCGCTTCTAGTCTTGAGTAGGCGTCTCCGGGACGCGCCGTCAATTCCTTGAAGACGTGCAACGTCGGCGTCAAGTTATGGACGGCGGCCGCAACGATCAGTTGGTCTTTTTTCGGGAAATAGCGGAACAGCGTCGCCACCCCGATGTTTGCAGCGTCGGCGATGTCCTGCATTTGGACGCGCTCAAACCCGTCTTTCAAAAAAAGTGTCTCAGCTTGATCGATGATGTGATTCAAGCGATCTTCTTTATTTTGTTGTCGTTTGTTCATCTAATCACCTCTTTGTTGTCTCGTCATTATAACGTGTTCAGGCAGTTTCGTTGAGAATCAAATGTGCCTCGTCTATTATTACGATAGTTAGACTATCATAATTTAAGAATGGAGAGAATTTAATGCGATTAAAGGGGAAAGTTGCGGTCATCACAGGTGCAGGCAGTGGGATGGGAGAAGCGACGGCGAAATTGTTCGCAAAAGAAGGGGCGACGGTCGTCGCGACCGACATCAATCTTGAAGCAGTAACGAGCGTTGTCGAGGCGATTCGAGCGCAGGACGGGGAGGCGCTGTCGATTCAACACGATGTGACATCACGTACAGATTGGGAGAAGGTTTACGCAGAAGTCCAAGCAACGTGCGGCAAGCTCGACATTCTCGTCAACAACGCTGGCATCGCGCTCGCTAAACCATTTTTACAGCAAACAGAAGACGACTGGGCGCGGACGTATCGCATCAACATCGATGGCGTCATGCTCGGAACGCAATATGCGATCCCGCTCATGGAGAAAAATTCCGGCGGCTCGATCGTCAACATTTCATCAATTTCGGCGTTGACCGGTATGGCCGGAGCAGGAGCGTATACAGCATCGAAAGGTGCGGTCCGCTCGCTCACGAAAGCAGCAGCCGTCGATTACGGCAAACAAAACATTCGCGTCAACTCGGTCCACCCGGGCTATATCGTCACGCCGATGAGCGCGCCGCACATGGAGCATCCGGACTATAAACAGCATTTCTTGAATCAAGTCGCCTTGCCGAATTTAGGGACGGCACATGAGGTGGCGGCAGCCGTCTTGTTCCTCGCGTCAGACGAGGCGAACCATATCACCGGCATCGAACTACCGGTCGACGGGGGCGTCACGGCTAAATAAAAGTAGGGTCTCATCTGAGGCCCTACTTTTTCGCTACTCCAAAATCCCAACGAGTTCCATGACGAGCAGGACGAACAATCCTGAACCGAGGACGGCGGCGAAGAAGACGAGGACGGCGTACTCTTTTTGTTTCAAGATGGCCCACCAGCCGGTCACGAACGCCCCGAGTCCGAGTACGAAGAACGTGGTCATGTAGCTAAGTCGAAGCATGTGTGCGGCGTTGTCGCTCCAAAGCGTTGACGTGAACGTCGTGTCGAAGTTGTCGAGCAACAAGAACGGCACGTACATGGCGAGGAACAAGCCAATGAGAATGATCGACCACTTGCCGACCGAGGTGCGGGGGAACAAGGCGCCATTCATGACGATTCACCTCTTTTCCGTTACAAAATCATCTGTATAGAACTATTCCCGTTTTGGTGAACGTTTGACTATTTTTCGCCTAAACGACATGAGATCGTCGGAACTAGAGAAACGATTGTCTTTCTCTATGAACGCTAACAAGCCCAGACAAAAGCGTCTGGGCTTGTTTCAGTACCATTCTTTCGGTTCGTAATTCAATTCGCGGAACAACTGCTCGCGCTCTTTTTTCGACAGGTCGCGCCATTGTCCGGGCGGGAGCTTGCCAAGCGTGATGTTCATGACGCGCACGCGTTGAAGGCGGTATACCTCGTAACCGAGCGTCTCACACATACGGCGGATCTGGCGGTTGAGTCCTTGCGTCAATGTGATGTTGAAGTCGAACTTCGACAGCGGATGGACTTTACACGGTAACGTCTTTTGACCGAGGATTTTGACGCCGGCTTCCATCTGTTCGACGAACTCTGGTGTGATCGGCTTGTCGACCGAGACGATGTATTCCTTCTCGTGCTCGCCCTCAGCGCGAAGAATTTCGTTGACGATATCGCCGTCGTTCGTCATCAAGATGAGCCCTTCCGAGTCTTTGTCGAGCCGGCCGATGTTGAAGATGCGGAGCGGGTGGTTGACGAGGTCGACGAGGTTGCCTTTGACTTTCTTCTCCGTCGTGCTCGTGACGCCGACCGGTTTATGGACAGCGATGTAGACGTTGTTGCGGGCGACGCGGGCGGCCGAACCGTTGACGAGTACTTCGTCACCCGGGTTTATTTGGTCCCCAATTTTCGCTTTCTTCCCGTTGATCGTGACCCGTCCTTCTTCGACGAGACGATCGGCTTGGCGGCGGGACGCCTTGCCGGATTCACTAATAAATTTGTTAATACGCATGGTTACACGTCCTTATGAAATGATACTTCACTATACCGCATTTAGAGGGGGGATCACAATTACTGTCCGCTAGGAGGAAGGACGCGGGTGATGCTGCCCCAAAAGTTGAACTCGTTGAAGTCGATATAACGGATATTCTGTGAGCGATTGTCGAGCACCTCGAGCAAGACGACGTCCGGGAAGCCGGGCTTTTTAAAGATCATATAGCCGATTCCCGTAACGGAATGATTTTTATAAAATCCGTTCGCCATGTTCAAAATGAACGGTCGACCGGCGGCCAGTTCCCGTTCGAACGTAGACCACTTCCATAAATAGCGGGAACTCCCGTGCCCAGCATAGCCATAACGGGACCAGAGTTTTGTGATGATCACACTGATTCGTGTCGGCGGTGTCCCTTTCTCGTCTTTGAACTGATGGGCGAGGGCGATCTCGCGCGCGTCTTGTTGGAGTTGAAACACGTCGTCAGGGATGTTGGGATAGCCGTGGTCATGGTAATAACGGAAAATGGCCGTCATCGATGTGAGGGTACAATTATTCTTCCCACCGTTGAACGCTTTTTGAAGCAACGCCGGGACCCCGTCGACCCGTTGCTTAGATTTCACCGTCCAATGTCCATGATAGCGGTCGTTCACATACGCTTCCGGGTCGATGATGCCGGCATAGCTTTTTTTCGCAATCTCGAGCTGTCCGGCGTAATGATGTTCCATGGCGCACCCCTCCCTTTTCTCCATTATACAAACAACGCCTCTTCCCAGGGAAATATGAGAAGAGGCGTTCTGTCGTCAAAAGACCAAGTGGGCGATCCCGACGACGATCGGGAGCGTGATGAACGTCCGGAGCAAGAAGATGAGGACGAGGTCGAAGAATGAAATCGGAAGTTTCGACCCGAGGAGCAGTCCCCCGACTTCCGACATGAAGATGAGCTGCGTGACCGATACAGTGGCGATGATGAACCGTGTCATCTCGCTCTCGATACCGCTGCCGAGCACGGCTGGCAAGAACATGTCGGCGAAACCGACGACCATCGTCTGAGCGGCGGCTTCCGCCTCCGGCACTTGCAACAGCATCAAAATCGGTTCAAACGGTTTACCGAGAATCGTAAATAGCGGGGTGTACTCAGCAGTGATGAGCGCGATCGTCCCGACGGCCATGACGATCGGCAAAATACCGAGCCACATGTCGAGCACGTTTTGGAAACCGTCTTTCAACGTGGCAACGAAGCTCTTGCTTGAGCGTGACTTGAGCAACGCTTGACGGAGTGCCCATTTCGGCATCGAGACGTTGGCCGGTACCGGCTCTTCCGGTTTTAGTTCGGTCTCTTCATATGGGGTGTCGGCTTTTTTCGACAACGGATAAATCCGTGGCATGATGAGTGCTGCGACGATACCTGACACGACGATGGCGCCATAATATTGTAAGAAGTAAGCATCGAGCTCCATATACGACAAGATGACGATTGTGAACGTGATCGAGACGACCGAGAACGTCGTGGCGATGACGGCGGCCTCTCGTTTTGTGTAGTAGCCGTTCTCATATTGTTTCGTCGTCAACAGAATCCCGATCGTCGCGTCACCGACCCAAGATGCGAGCGAGTCGAGCGAGGCCCGGCCCGGCAGTTTGAAGAGTGGGCGCATCACTTTGATGAGCATCGTCCCGACGAACTCGAGCAGTCCGAAGTTCAACAGGAGCGGTAGCAACATGCCGGCAAATAAGAACGTCGCGAACAAAATCGGAATCAAATCATACAGCAACAGGCCACCCGTAAACTCGGATGTGATCATCTCCGGCCCGATCACGAGCAACGTCATCACCCCGGCGATCAGACCGACGACCCGCATCCCGAACCAGAACGGTGTGACGTTGAACAGTGAATTGAAGTGTGGCCGCTCAAGGACGAACGCCGGTTTGGCTAGATATGTCCAAAGTGACCCGAGCACCGAGATGCCCATCATGATGACGGCGAGTGTCGGGACGACACCGCCGATCAAACCGATCAATTGGTTCGACAAGAAGGCGACCGGGATCGTGAATCCGTCATCGGTCGGAATCGGCACGATGAAAAACATGAGTCCGATTAAAGATGGAATCAAAAACTTCAAAAAATCGTTGGACGTGAATGACGTCCCGTCTTGGCCAGGCTTGTTTGGTGTTTGATTCATGTTAGTTACCCCATTTCCCCGAAATAGTAGTTGGCGCATATCACCCGCATGTCCCCATCATGCGTTTCGTGATTTGCTATGAAAGAATCGCGTCTTCTCGTTCATTATAAAGAAGGGGTTACGTGCCTAGCAACAATCCGTTGTAATTTTCTGAAAAAAGACAGCGTCACGATGAGCGGACTATTCGTATTGTCAAGTCGACTTTAGTATGATGACGGCGAGTCTTACAAATTCGAGATGTTCAACATATATACTATAAGGAGTGAATGATAACGATGAGATTAAGCGTCCTCGATCAAGCGCCGGTGACGTCCGGACATACGTCAGAACATGCATTACAGAGCGCCGTCGAACTCGCCCAAGTGGCAGAAGAGCTAGGGTATTACCGGATGTGGATGGCTGAACACCACGGTGGCATGTCGTTCGCGAGTTCGGCCCCGGAAGTCATCGCGGCCTATATCGCTGCGAAGACGGAACGAATTCGTCTCGGGTCGGGCGGCATCATGATGATGCACTATTCGCCGCTCAAGATGGCCGAAGTGTTCAAGACGCTGAGCGCACTCGCACCAGGTCGAATCGACTTTGGGGTCGGCCGGGCCCCGGGTGGCGACGCCAACGCCATCTACGCGATGTCGCAAGGACAGAAGCCGATGATGGACGGACTATATGAGAAATTGCAGACGACACTCCAACTGATCAACGATGAGACGCCGGAAGAACGGTGGTACAAAACGACGCCGGCCGCACCGACCGGGGTGACGCTCCCTGAGGCTTGGCTGCTCGGGTCAAGCGGCAACAGCGCCGTCCAAGCCGGCCGCATGGGCGTCGGCTACTCGTTCGCCCAATTTTTTAACGGGGAATTGAGCAAAGACACGCTCGACACGTACCGGCATCACTTCACACCGTCAGCGTTCATGGAGAAGCCTGAAATCAATGTCACGTATCTCGTGACGACGGCCGAAACGGAGGAAGAGGCGGAATATTTGGCGCGTCCGTCCGACTTGTCACGCCTATTCCTGATGAGAGGGCAGCTGCGTCAATTGCTCAGCCCGGAAGCGGCCAACGATTACCCGCTCACCGAAGTCGACAAGATCCACATCGCCAACAACCGTGCCATCCATCTCGTCGGGACGCCAAAACAGATCGCGGCGAAATTGCAGGACGAGTCCGTGCAGTATGGCTTTGACGAGGCGATGATTTGCAGTATCCAACATACACAAGCACAGCGGTTGAACG
Organism: Exiguobacterium aurantiacum; assembly: GCF_001766415.1. GTDB lineage: Bacteria > Bacillota > Bacilli > Exiguobacteriales > Exiguobacteriaceae > Exiguobacterium > Exiguobacterium aurantiacum_A. The sequence goes on from NZ_MKXO01000002.1 coordinate 49,833, forward strand.
TCTACCGTCTGCTCGCGAAAGAACTCCTCTAACGAAACGCTCCTTCTCATATCGGGAAGGAGCGTTTTAGATTAGCGGAACAGTTGCATAAGCACGAACAAGGCGACGAGTCCGCCGAGAGAGACAGTAAAGAAGACGGCGACCGAGCGTTCGTGGTTGCGGAGGATGGTGTATAGACCGACGACGAACGCACCGAGGGCAGCGGCGATGGCTGACATCGAGAAGACGACACCCCATGTGTTATCGAACAAGGTGTCGAAGTTGAACGGTTGACCCGACTGGACGATGAGAGCAGAGACGACTAAGAGCAGAAACACGGCGAGCAACAGGACAACGGACCATTTCCCTGGTCGCGTCTGTGGATAGACGTTCCGACTGAGCATGACGGTTCACCTCACTTTTCATCTAAACTCATTTACCTATACCCGATTTTTTTAGCTATTTCCAAAAATACTTTCCCTTTTTTTGAACGGTTTTATGAACAAGTCGGCGTAAAAGTTCTAAACTAAAGGAAATGGAGATTGTATGGAGGTAAAGTATGCAACAGATGAAGGCCGATCCACATTATTTGTTTGATGTATTCGTTCGCTTGTATCGAATGGTCTTTTTGATGGAAGTGACGCCGAAAGGGTATCGTTACGTCCGTGTCAGTGAGCAGGGGAAGCGCGCGTCGTCGCTTCCGGACGATGTGAGCGGTCGCTATTTGCACGAGATGTATGCGCCGGACGTCGCGAACGAGTTGATTTTGCACTATGATGTGGTCGTTTCGTCTCGTGAGCCAGTTTATTTCATGTCAAAGATGAATATAGAAACTAACACCGCACGCTTCGCCTCATCCATGCTCATGCCGCTCGAGGACGACACTGGAGAAGTGCGCTACGTTCTCGGTTTGACGACCGATTTGTCGGAAGATGCGGAGATGAAGCTACTCAGCAGCATCGAGAACATCGATTATTTGACGGGCATGCCGAACTTGATGAAAGTGAAGCTCGAGCTTGAAAAACTGTTCGCCAAACGAGAGCGTGAGGAAGCGACGAGCGTCATGCGCTTCCATATCAACCGTTTTAAGATCATCCTGTCGCTCCAAGGGGTGGAGCGATCGCAACGTTTAATCAAAGAGATGACCCGTCACTTATCTGACTTGCTGCCGAAAGGCTCAATCATCGGTCGCGTCGACGGGGAAGATTTCATCGCCGTACTGCCGCATACCTCGATCGAGACAGCATACATGCATGGGGAACGTTTACTGGCGACAATCGCGGATTACACGTACCATGTTGCCGAGACCGAGTTCACCCTGTCCGGCTGTCTCGGTATCAGTTCTGGCAGTGAAGACGCCGACCAAGTGATCATGAACGCGTCGACAGCATTGCTAGAAGCAAGGCAAGCCGGTAAACAGATGATTAAAGTGTATGAGAAAGACGATTATATGCAGCATTACATCGACGAGATGACGATTGAGATGGAACTTCATAAAGGATTGAAGGCAGGCGAACTCGGCGTCGTCTATCAGCCGAAAGTAGACTGTCGGAATGGCGCCGTCCATTTCGAGGCGCTCGTCCGCTGGAAGAACACCGTGCTCGGAAACATTTCGCCTGAAACATTCATCAAAATTGCGGAGCAGTCACTGTTGATCGAGGACATCACTGAGTTCGTGTTCGAACGCGTCTGCCGCGATTTGAGCGATCGACCCGGGCTGTTCAACGGCCGCCGTGTCGCGGTCAACTTGTCCCCGGTCTTGTTCCGTCAAGACTACGTCCAAAGCAACCTGATCCCGCTTCTTAAAACGTATGGCCTCTCAGCTGATCAGTTCGAGTTCGAGATCACGGAACATACGCTCATGCAGGAACCGCTCATCGGGATCCAGACAGTCGACTACTTGAAGGCGGCGGGATTCCGCATCTTGATTGATGACTTCGGCGTCAGCTATTCGTCACTCAACTATTTGAAGATGTTCGACATCGACGGCATCAAGATCGACCGGTCGTTCATTAGTCAGCTCGATAAAGACAACGGATTAAAAGAATATGAGATCGTCAAACTGATTGTCGCACTCGCTAAAAAACTGAACTTAGCAGTCACGGCGGAAGGTGTCGAGACGGAAGCACAGTACCGTGCAATCCAGCGGCTCGGATGCGACGACGTGCAAGGCTATTTCTTCAGCCGGCCGCTCTCGCTCTCTAACCTCGAGCCGGCACTTGAGACAATCGTCTGTCAATACGAGGCGCTGCGGTTAGACGGCTCGGACCGGTCCAAGTTAGCGGCACGGTTCGATGAGACAGAGGCCGAACGATTGAAAACAATCCTTCGGCTCGAAATTTTAGATACCCCGCGGGAAGAACGGTACGATCGCATCAGCCGACTCGTCGCGAAGACGCTCGAGATGCCGATCGCGCTCATCTCGATCCTGACAACGGACCGGCAGTGGATCAAATCGTGCCAAGGTACTAATTTCGAAAGTCCACCCCACATCGATCGGAAGTGGACGCTATGTGACCGCGTCGTGACCGGTCAGGGATCCCTCGTGATCGAAGACGTCAAAACCGCGGAGGCGTTGAGTGAGAATCCGTTGCTCGAAGGGATCGGCTTTTATGCGGGTGTGCCGCTTATGACGAGAAGCGGACACGTCATCGGAACGCTCTGCGTCACCGACGGAGTGCCCCGCTCGTTCGAGCATGAGGCGGTGCAGACGCTTGAAGATTTTGCGCGTTGGGTGATGGCCGAAATCGAATTGACCGAACAGGCACGTGCTCAAGAGCGGCGTCAACAGACACTCGAGTCGCTGTACGAGGTTACGGCCATCCAAGCCCCGTTTGCTGACAAGCTGAAGCGGATCCAAGAAGTGCTCAGGGAGTGGATCGGTTATTCGCATGCCGTCATCTTCTCGACAGAATCACGCCAGCGCGTCCTGTCCGCCGATGGGGATGCCTGGATCGATTGGACGGACGAGCGCCTACAGCACGTTCATGCGCTGACGACGGTCGGGCATCAAAAATTGAAACGTTCGGAGCTCGTCCTCGAAGGGGTTGAATTCGCATCGATGATCAGCTTGCCGTTATCAAACGAAGGCAAGACGTTCGGATGGGTCGTCTTCCTGGCGGAGCAGGGCAGTTTAAACGATGTCGCCGATGCGGTGGCAATCCACGAGATGACGGACACGATCTTACTCGTGACCCGTTGGATGGAGAACGAGATTCGCCGAGAACGTAAACATCAGGAAGTGATCGAGCTCATCACAAAAGACGGGCTGACTAAATTGCCGAACCGTCACTCGCTCATGACGGACTTGAGACAGACGATGAATCGAAAACGGCCGGTGGCGCTCCTGTTCATCGATTTGGATGATTTCAAGCGAATCAACGATACGCACGGTCATCTCGTCGGCGATGAAGTGCTCGTCGAAGTGGCGAAACGTATCGGATCGTTCAGTCACATGCATGCAGGGAAAGCGTACCGGTTTGCCGGGGATGAGTTTTTGATTGTCATCGAGGCAAGTCCGGAATCGCTTGAAGAAGCCGTTTTTGACCAACTATCGACCGTTATTTCCCGGGAAATCACGATCGGGGGCGGATTGGCGCTACATCTCTCAGCCAGTATTGGTGTCGCATATTCTGACGCTAGTTTGTCTTCCCTCGACACGCTCATCCATCACTCGGATGCGGCGATGTATATCGCTAAAAACGGTGGTGGGGACGGCTACTATATTTATGATTCGTATCAAGAAAATAAATGAATGAAAGGAGGGGGCTCATGCAGACGTTAAAACGCTACTCAGAACGCTTTTGGTATATGACGCCCGTTAGTGAGACGGACCGGCCGATCATCGGCGCGGTCGTCGGGGACACCCATACGCTCATGATCGATGCGGGCAATTCCGAGGCCCACGCGAACTTATTTTTAGACGCCTTGGCCGAGCGGGGGATCAGCCGTCCGTCGCTCGTCGCGTTGACGCACTGGCACTGGGACCACATCTTCGGTCTGTCGGCGTTACAAGATACCGTCTCGGTTGCAAGCGGGGCGACGAAAGCGAGGATGGAGCGTCTCATACCATACAACTGGGACGACGAGTCGCTCGATGAACGCGTCGAGAGCGGCATCGAGATCGCTTTTTGTGCGGAGGCGATCCGGCTCGAGTTCGGGGACACCCGCTCGATGCAAGTCGTCCTACCGACCGTGACGTTCGACGACACATTGACGCTCGACCTCGGTGGCGTCCACGTCTTGTTGAAACACGTCGGGGGCGATCATACGGCCGACGCGGTCGTCGCCTATATCCCGGAAGAGAAAGTGCTGTTTTTAGGGGACGCCTTATATGCGAACTTGTATGCCCCGTCTTGGCGGATGACGGCCGGGGAGACGCTACGGTTGTTGAGCGTCCTCGACACGTTCGAGGCCGAGGCGTACGTCTGGTCGCACGGTCAAGTGGCGACGCGGGCAGAGTATGAGAAAGACCGTGATATGTTACGGATTCTAGCGCAAATCAGTCTCGATTTCCCGGGAAATAAAGAGTTAATAACGGCTCAATACGAACGCTTGACCGGTCATCCGGTTGATGAAGAAGAACAAGAACTGATCACGTTTTTTGTGAACGGGTCAGGTGGTGAAGCGTGATGGACATCATCCACATCCGTGAAGACGACGAGGCGTTCCAACAGTTTTTGACGAATCGGTTGCGTGCGTTCAACGATGTTCATTCAGCGCATCACCGAGCAATCCGCAATGCCGACGTCCCGGTCGTCCAGTTGAAAGTGGAGCGTGACGGTCAAGTGATTGCCGGACTGTTCGGTAGCGTCTACTGGGGCTGGTTCGACCTTGACCGGTTATGGGTTGACTCCAACCATGCCGGTGCAGGGATTGGGACACGACTCCTTGAGGAAAGTGAGCGTCATGCCCGCGCACTCGGAGCCACGCAAGTAAAGCTGACGACATTTTCGTTTCAGGCGAAAGCGTTTTATGAACGTTTCGGCTACGAGGTGGCCGGTGTCCTCCGCGACTATCCCCCGGGCTCTGACTACTACATGATGACGAAACGTTTGACCGATGCATGAAAAAGGCGACTCGCGCGAGTCGCCTTTTTCAGTACACTTTATCCCCGTTGAAGATTGAGTTTTTCACCATGACGTAATCGACGGTACGTAACGCGTCGAGATTGTTCCCACCCGAGTATGAGATGGCCGACTGGAGGTCTTGCTCCATCTCGGTCAACGTGTCTTGAAGCGCCCCTTTGTGCTCGACGAACACTTTCTTGCCTTCGACGTTTTTCCGTTCCCCTTTTTGGAATTCAGAAGCCGACCCGAAGTATTCTTTGAGCAGTTTCCCGTCCTGCTCGAACGTCTCCCCCGGAGACTCGTCGTGACCGGCGAACAGTGAGCCGATCATGACCATCGACGCCCCGAAGCGGACCGATTTGGCGATGTCGCCGTGCGTGCGGATGCCCCCATCCGCGATGATCGGTTTCGTCGCCGCCTTGGCACACCAGCGGAGCGCGGCGAGTTGCCAACCGCCTGTCCCGAAGCCGGTCTTGATTTTCGTGATGCACACTTTTCCCGGTCCGATGCCGACTTTCGTCGCGTCCGCCCCGGCATGCTCGAGCTCACGGACCGCTTCCGGTGTCCCGACGTTCCCGGCGATGACGAACGAGCTCGGAAGATGCTGTTTGATGTGTTGGATCATCCGGATGACCGCGTTCGAATGGCCGTGTGCGATATCGATTGTGATGAATTCTGGTGTATGTCCCGCTTCGGCGAGCTGTTCGACGAACCGATACTCGTCTTCTTTCACGCCGACACTGATTGACGCGTACAGGCCACGTCCGTGCATGTCTTCGATGAACCGTAGCCGCGTTTCCGGATTGAACCGGTGCATGATGTAGAAATAGCCGTTCTCAGCGAGCGAGAGCGCCACGTTCTCATCGATGATCGTCTGCATATTCGCCGGAACGACCGGAAGGCGGAACGTGAGGCCGCCGAGTGTGACGCTCGCGTCACATTCCGAACGACTATCGACGACACATTTTGCCGGAATCAATTGAATATCTTCATAATCAAACACTTTATCCATCGTTTGCACCCCTATTTACGAACATTTTAATTGAGTTGTCTAGAAATACTTCGCCCATTCGGTAATGTAACGCATTTTTTGATGAAAGTCAAAGGGATGTATCGGAAAAATGTATATTTTCAATACAATAACGTTATTTATATTCTTAATGTTCGTGTTTAGGCTAACTACGTTAATGTTTCACGTGAAAAAAGACCGCTAGTCAGCGGTCTTGAAACATCACATATCGGTTGCGGCCGTTCGACTTGGCTTCATAAAGTGCGAGATCGGCTTGCTTGAGCAATCGTTTCTTTGTCATGCCTGATTGGTAACGAGCGACACCGACACTCGACGTCGTGACGAACGTGTGGCCTTCAATCTGCCACGGGTGCTGGAGCGAAGCAATCAGCTTGTCCGCGACCCGGTCAGGTGCTGACAAATCGGTATAGCGGATCAATACAGAGAACTCGTCGCCGCCGAAGCGGGCGATCACATCTTGTTTCCGTAGCGCCTGGGTGAGACGGAGTGTGAACTGTCGCAGCAGCTCGTCACCGACGTCATGTCCGAGCGTGTCGTTGATCTGTTTGAAATGATCGATATCGAGCGAGAGGATGGCCAGCTCCTCGCCGTCCTCTTCGACCCTCGAGAGTGCCTCTTCTAAGTAAGCCAAGAAGTAACGGCGGTTCGGGAGCTCGGTCAGCGTATCGTGGTAGGCTAAGTGTTTCAGTTGTTTCTCGAGTACTTTACGCTGCATGATCTCACGGGTGACCGTTAAATAGTGCAGCAACGTCGCTTCTTCATAGATAGCCTGAATTTTCGTCTCGAGCCAAATCCACCTGCCATCGTGGTGGAGGTGACGAAACTCGAGAGTGAGCGGCTCACTGCCGGCCGTCATCGCTTTGAGCTGTTGTCTCGTCGGCGTGACGTCTTCCGGGTGGATGAAGTCGAGCGTATTCTTACCTTCGTAAACCGAAGGCGCATAGCCGAGGACGCTCTGGTGGGACGGCGAGGCGTAGCGGACACGGCCGTCACGCTCGAGGATGCAGACGAGGTCGCTCATGTTTTCCGTGATCAGCCTGTACTGCGTCTCGCTTTGGCGTAACGCCCGTTCCATCTCTCGTTTCTCGGTCACATCACGCAGGACGGTCATTACGGCGGTCGTCCCTTCATAATCAATCAATAGACTGCCGATATCTATACGTAAGTGCTGACCGGACGGCGTGACAAGGACGATTTCCGTGTCTTGGACAGGATCACCGAGCTGCAAGGCAGAAAGGCGTGTCATCGTCGCCTCATGGTATTCGGCAGCGATATATGTAAAGATGGATTCGCTCTCGATATACGTCTCCCCGATCGTCTCTAACGCCACGGCGTTCGCATATAAAATTAGGCCGTCTTTATGGACGATGATCCCTTCTGGAATCGTCTCGATGAGCTGGCGATAGCGTCGTTCACTCTCTTGTAAAGCGCGTTCGGCGGTCTTCTCCGGCGTATGGTCGATGATGATGGCGAACAGGCCGGTGATGTTGCCGCCGATCTCGATCGGGATGTTCAAGACGGCGAGGTCGAGCGCTTCACCCGTCTTTTGATGCGCCGTGACCCCGTACTTGTGGGGCTTTCCGGATAAGGCGAACTGGAGTCCTTCGCAGACGAGAGGTTGTTCCGAGTCCGGCAGCCAGTCGAGGAACGAACGATTTATGAAGTCGGCCTCGCAATAGCCGGTGATGTTTGTGACGGCAGGATTGATCGACTTGACCCGAAGTTCGGGGTCGAGCACGAAAATGCCGTGGGGCGAGTAGCGGCGCAACGACTCATGCTGGTCACGTAAAATCGATAGCTCGAGCTCACGCCGTTTCCGCTCCGTCACTTCCCGAACGACCGAGATGACGTGGGTGCAGGCACCGGATTCGTCAAATACCGGCGTCACTTCCGACTCGAAATAATGAAGCGGCAACAAGATCACATCTTGGTACTCGAGTGTTTCTGAGTAGAACGAATCAGCGAGGCGGTAGTCTTCATAGACGATGCTCTTTCGTGCGCGAATCGCCTCGTCATAATGGTGGGTGATGAGTGCGGCCGTCTCGGCCGGAACCATGTCGCCGACACACTTTCCGACGTCAGCGTCTGTCCAACCGATGGCCTGCTTCCCCGGCTCGTTCACAAATACATAGCGATAGGTCGAACCGTCCACTTCCATGAAGAACACAAAATCCGAGATTTTGTCGAACGTCTGGAGCAGGATGGAAGAATGGTGTTGGATCGTCTGGTCGGCGCGCATAATGTCCCTCATTTCAGTCGAATTTTTGACACGTCATTCTTATATTACAACATTCATAAAAAGATGTGTGAACATTCCAAAAAAGACAGGACTGTGAAAGTCCTGTCAGGCAGCTTGTTTGAGACGGTCCCGTTCTTGACGGCCGTTCATCACGTAATACAAGAAAATCGTGAAGGCGACGACCCCGGCGAGCAACAGATAGATGGTAGAGAAACCGGTCAGCGGGATGAGTAGCCCGATGAAGTAGGGACCGAAACCGAGCCCGGCGTCGAGGGCGATGAAGAACGTCGACGTCGCCATCCCCATCCGTCCAGGTGAGGCCGCCTTGACGGCGATGGCCTGTGTACCGGACTGGATATTGCCGAAGCCGAGCCCGATCAACGCGCCGGCGAGTAAAAGGCCCAAAGCGCTCGTCGCTTGGCTAAGGACGAGCAGCCCGACCGCGAAGATGAAGATGGCCGGATACATGACGACGTTGGCGCCACGCGCGTCCATGAGCCGTCCCGTGATCGGGCGCGACAACAGGACGGAAATCGAATAGACGAGGAAGAAGACGCTCGCCGCTTCGACGAGGTCGAGTTCGGTCGCGTAAAAGTTGATGTAAGACAAGACGCTCGAAAAACTGAGCGCGGCGATCACGATGATGAGCGCGATCGGTAACGCCTTCGGCTCGACGAACGCCTTAAGTGACAACCCGCGAACGATTTCCGGATTGTCGGCCTCGGGAACGGTGACGAACAAGGCGCTCACTAAACTGACGACGCCGACGACGAGACAAGCGATAAAGATGGTTGAGAAACTCGTATATTGGCTCATCAGCAAGCCGACGAACGGGCCGATGGCGGTGGCGAGCGTCGAGCTCATGCTGTAGTACCCGATACCTTCACCTTTCCTCGCTCCGGGAATGATCTGTGCGACGATCGTGCCGGTCGCTGTGCTCGATAAACCCATGCCGAGACCGTGCACGAAGCGGGTGAACAGTAGGAAGCCGACGCCGAGGTCGACGAAATAGAGCAGGATCGTGGCCGTGAAGAAGGTCAGCCCGATCAACAGCGTCTTGCGCCGTCCGATTGAATCGATCAATCGTCCGATGAACAGCCGGCCGACGAGCGTACCGATGATGAAGATCCCGGTCACGAGACCGGCCTCACTTGTCGTCGCGCCGTACGTCGCAACGGCGTGGACACCGATTGTTACCATGAGCAAGAAAAAGATGAGCGTCAAGAAGAAGTTGACGAGCGAGATGATGAGGAAGTCTTTCGTCCATAATTTTTGTGCGGTCAATTGCATCGGCGATGAGGCCTCCTTATTTGTTTGAACCTAAATAGTTAGTAAACATAACTAAAGGAGTATAGCAAATTGATGAGAGCTTGTCAGAGACGACGCATTGTGCACGAAAAACCGATTCGCGTGAGCGGATCGGTTTTTCATTAGATCAAGTGGCGGCGGTACCAGAGGACGATCGGTACGAGAACGAGTGAAACGATTCCGCCGAGCAGTGATAGCGTCAAATAGCTCGACTGGGAGGCGATGATACCGGACAGCATGCCGCCCGAGGCGCCGGACAAGGCGATCCAGACGTCGACCGATCCTTGCGTCTTCGCTCTCGTCTCGGGTGTCGTCGCATCGACCAAGATGGCCGTCCCACTGATGAGACCAAAGTTCCAACCGACACCGAGCAAGACGAGGCCGACGATCAACAAGAACAGCGAGTCGGCCGGTGCGAACGCCGCGACGACGCCTGCGAAGAATAACGTCACCCCGGAAGCGATGGCCATGATTTCACGGCCGACTTTGTCGACGAGCACGCCGGTCACGAGCGAGGGTAAATACATCGCGCCGATATGGAAGCCGATGACGAGACCGACCGCGCTCAGTTCATGGCCGTGCTGCCGCATGTGGACAGGTGTCATCGTCATGATGGCGACCATGACGATTTGGCTGAGCACCATGACGAAAGCACCGACGTACACGCCAAGACGAGAGTGGACTTCTTCGGGTTGACGTTGCGTCGCGTCTGTCGATTGCTTCCGTTTCGATTCGATGGCTCTGGCGACGAGGAGCGGGTCAGGGTTCAAAAACACGATCAAGATGAGACCGGCCACGAAGTAGGCGGCTCCCGCGAGTAAAAACGGACCAGAAAGCGTCGGGATGCCGATGGCGTCAGCAACCCGCCCCATCGGTTCGACCAAGTTCGGTCCGGCGACGGCACCGAACGTCGTCGATACCATGGCGATACTGACCGCGGTCGCCCGTTCGGTCGCATTCGCCAAATCCGTTCCGGCGTAACGGGCCTGGAGGTTGCTCGCCGTCCCGGCCCCGTAAATGAGGAGCGACACGAACAAGAGCGGTACGCTCTCGAACGCGGCGGCGAAGATGACACCGAACGCACCGAGTGATCCCGTCAAGAACCCGGTCGCGAGTCCGAAACGGCGTCCGACCCGTTGCGATATCATCCCGATCAGAAACGCGGCGCCGGCAGAGCCGAGCGTGAACAGCGCCGTCGGGACACCCGCATACGCATCGGTCCCGAGCAGGTCGCGGGCGAGGAGCGCCCCGACGGTTATGCCTGCGGCGAGGCCGGCACCCCCGAAAATTTGAGACAGCACGACGACGAACAACGTCCGTTTATACAGACGGCGTTGTTGCTCGGTGTCGGTCACATATGAATCAATCTTATTTCGCATGACACGATTCCTCCTCCATCAACTTATACCCCACCTAGTATAACGTTTGCAGGTGTGGAAAAGAAGGGTGGACAAAAAAGGACTCGACTCGAAAATACCGAGTTGAGTCCTTCTGTTCGTGAATCGTCAAGCGTCAAGCGCGGTCCCAGAACCGGGCTTTGGCAATCCCGTCGATGAACGTGTCGAATCCGTCGAGACTGTGCTGTTTGAACGTGTAGACGCCAGGTTGGTCCGTCTTGACGCGGCACTGATCGAGCACTGAATCATCGTGTAAGTGCAAAGCGAGCGGCTTGAAGTGTTTATACGTGTTCTCGATAAACTCGAGGACGTCGTCTTCGACCGAACTCGCGGCGCTGACGAGGAAAGCGGCGTCGAACAGGCTCGAGTCGACCGTATCGTACGTCTCTTTCACTTTGAGGTCACCGAGCGTGTACGATTTCTTCCCGACGAGGCTATAGTTCACTTTTTTGTCGGCGAGCGCTTGGACCCACGCCTTCACTTGCGCGGCATCGACATCACCGGCGAGAAGGACGGCGACGCTCTTCGTATCCGGTTTCGAGATCGTGTCCGCCATGCTGAGGGCAGGCGATGTTTTGTCCGAGACGACTTCGTTGTTCTCGGCAGGCAGTGCGACGCCTAAGTTGTCGGCGACGACCGAGGCGAGGTGACGGTCGATCCGGTTCAACAAGTCGACGGCATTTTCTTTCACCATGTCCGACTCGCATTTGCCGAGCTCGAAGCTGTAGGCGTCTTGAATGTGCTGCTTTTCGACGTCGGTCATGCTGTTGTAGAACATTTTGGCTTGTGAGTAGAAGTCGAGGAAGCTGTCGCTGCGGCCACGGACTTTGTGACCATCGACTTTCTCTTGGTAATGCTCAAATCCACCTTGGTCGACCGGCACAGGTGCCGGCTGATTGTTGTTGAGCGCGTTTTTATGGTAGCTCGTCTGGCCTTTATGGACCGACATTTGATGCATGCCGTCGCGTTGATTGTTATGGAACGGACAGACCGGTTTGTTGATCGGGATCTGATGGAAGTTCGGTCCGCCGAGACGTGATAGCTGTGTATCTGTGTATGAGAACAAGCGCCCTTGCAGGAGCGGGTCGTTCGAGAAGTCGATGCCGGGAACGATATGCCCTGGATGGAATGCGACCTGTTCGGTTTCGGCGAAGAAGTTATCGACGTTCCGGTTGAGCGTCATCTTCCCGACAAGTTTGACCGGGATCTCTTCTTCCGGCCACAGTTTGGTCGGATCGAGGATATCGAAGTCGAACTTGAACTCGTCTTCGACTGGGATCATCTGCAGTCCGAGTTCCCATTCCGGGTAGTCGCCTTTATCGATCGCCTCATACAAGTCGACGCGGTGGAAGTCGGCGTTTTTCCCGACGGCCTTTTGCGCCTCGTCCCACACTTGCGAGTGGACACCGAGCTTCGGTTTCCAATGGAACTTGACGAAGTGGGCTTTCCCTTCCTTGTTGACGAGTCGGAACGTGTGAACGCCGAACCCTTCCATCATGCGCAGGCTACGCGGGATGCCGCGGTCGCTCATCGCCCACATCACGTGGTGAGCCGCCTCATGGTTTTGGCCGACGAAATCCCAAAACGTGTCGTGGGCACTCCCGCCTTGCGGCACTTCCGTGTGCGGTTCCGGTTTCACCGCGTGGACGAGGTCCGGGAATTTGATGGCGTCTTGGATGAAGAAGACCGGCATATTGTTTCCGACGAGGTCATAGTTGCCTTCGTCCGTATAAAACTTCGTCGCAAAACCACGGACGTCGCGGACGGTGTCCCCGGAACCGCGTGAGCCTTGTACCGTCGAGAAGCGGACGAAGACAGGCGTCACTTTCGCAGGATCGTTCAGGAAATCCGCTTTCGTATAGTCGGCAAGTGACTCGTATACTTGAAACTCTCCGTGGGCACCGACGCCGCGCGCGTGAACGATCCGTTCCGGAATCCGTTCATGGTCAAAGTGCGTCATTTTTTCACGGAAGTGGAAATCTTCGATGAGCGTCGGTCCCCGAAGCCCCGCTTTGAGCGAGAACTCATCCTCCGCCATCTTCAGTCCTTGGTTCGTCGTCAGTCCTGCTGTTTGTTCATTGTCGATCGTATGTTGTTTCAACTGTTCTTCTTTTTTATTCCCCATCATGTTGCCTCCCCATAAGTATATGCTCTCCCGACGTAAGCCGTGATTGACCTACTTTACGGTTTTTCCCTAACGCTACGAGAAGAAACCCCCATTTTAAAATGGGGGTCGGTTAACGCAGCATCGACAACGTCTTTGTCGTTCCATCTGATAAGGTGTATCGGACGATATAGTGGCGGGAGGTCGTCTCCATCTTGTAGGAACTGATTTTCGTCGGTTTTTCCCCGATGTGAAGGAGCGTCAAGTATGTCACGCCTTTTCCGCGTTTCGTTGTCGTGACTTGGTTGCGGCGCTGCCAATCGTAATCGCGGTACGAGACGTGGCTCGACCCGACGGCGAGTTTTGGAATCGAGCCGACCTCAAGTTGCAGGAGATGGAGCGAGCGGCCAGTCGCGTCTTTGAAGTAAGCGTATCGACTGCCACTCGCCACCCGGTGCAATCCGACACCGAGATGGAACCGCTGGACGAACGATTCGGTCACCGGACTCGTGACCCGGTCATAGACGAGCACCGTCCCGTCACGGTCATAGGCGAGACGCCGAGTGTGCGACATGCCGTTCCCGATCAATTGGCTCGTCGCGGAAGCCGTCCACTGAATCGAGGAGGTCCCGACCGACGTGATCTGGCTTCGTCGCAAGTTGCTCGGAATCAATCGGAAGCTTTGCCCGGCAACGTGAACCGTATTGTGAGCAGCGGCTTGGAGCACGACGTTCCGTTCAGGACGCTTCGTGTACGCATAACGTCCGCTCTCGACTAGGAAATCGCGGCCGTAACCGTACAAGTCGATGGACAGGTCGTCAGCATGTTTATGGATGTTGCTATGGTAACCAGCCGTCATCGTCACTTGGACGGCGTCTTGGAACGGTCCGGAGCGTCCTCCCCAATGTTGCCTGAAGAATGCGTATTGGTTGGACAGTCGGCCTGCCTTGGCCGTAGGCTGTACTCCGGCCTTGCCTCCCGTCATCGCATAGAGGAGGTGGGGATACCGCTCAATGTAAGGGATGGCGTCCGTTCGGTGGGTGATGGACGGTGTGTCGCCGAACATCGGCAACGTGCCGTTTGGTTTGAGCATATACGTGAGCGCCACCGGCATGTCTTTCACGTCACGCATTCGACTCGACAGCGCAAAGCGGTTCGCCGACGCCCAATCATTGAAGCGGGCGAGTGTGTCATATAGATAGATTTGATAGTAGGGTGAGTGTTCGAGATGGACGCCGTCCGCACTTAAACTATGGTTCAGTTGTCTCGTCAGGCGGGTTGTGGCGAGCCCTCGCCAAGCCGCAGAGCGGTCAAAGGATCGATGCGTCTCGGCAACGGCCGAGAGCGCCATGTCTTGAAAGATACCGTGGTTGTTATTCGGTTTATAAAAGCTCGTCTTCGCCAAGAGCGTCGCGTGTTCATAAAGTGTTTTCGCAAACAGTTGTGAGAACGCTGGGTCAGTATTGACGCGCGATGTCCGGAATACGTTCCAAAAATTGAGCAAATGGAACGTACGGATCGCGGTACCGTGGTCATGGTAAGGCCATGGGTGGCGCGTATAGGCAGAAATCGGATATTGCTTCGTCCAGCTCGAGATGATTCGCTTCCCGTAACGGAGATACTCATCTTGTCCGGTGGCGGCGTAAGCTTGCGTCAGTTGGTTAAGTGTCGTGAAATAGTGGATTTGAAACTTGAATGAGTTTGAATCGACGTTTGGGACGTACTTGTCGAATCGATATGTATCAATATTTGGGACGCGCAACTGATAGGGTGGTGATGGGATATACCAATTCCCCTTTATGGCGGCGTCGGCTCGGGCGATGGCAGTCGAGTCTTTCAGCTCGTCGTAATAGTAGGGGATATGTCCGCGCGTCAGCGTCCTCATGTATTCGTGAATAAGCCGTGTGTTTGCCGAGTCCGCAATCGCGGTTAACGATAGGTTCGTCGAAATCAGTCGTCCATCTTGCTTCCTTACGTACCAGGTCGTTCTTCCGTCAACGAGGCGATAGTAGGCACCCGATGTCGTGACGGCTCGAAATATTTTCGTGCTTTTTAGCGTCGTCTTCGGGATGAGTGTCTTGCCTGAAAATTGATAAAGTATGGTGCCGGCGGAGACGCTTACTTGATATGGGGCTGGCGTCGCAGCTTCGACGTTTTCGGGTGAAATACTAATGTTGATCAGGAGCAATAAAACCAAGACGATAACGGAGCGTCTCATAAAGTGTCGTCCTTTCTGGAGCACGATTCAGCAAAAAATCCCTGCCCCATACAGTTAGCCGTTGGGGGAGGGAAGTCCTGCTTGTTCAGTGAACGAAAGGTGTCACAACGCTGCCCAAACACTCTGCTTCAAGACGATATGCTGCACTTTTTCAGGCTCGAGATCGTATTTCGTCGAGATGGTCCGGGTCACTTTTGCTTTCAAATCAGGGTCGTTGGATTGTTTCGCCTCGTAAATCTTGTTCCACTCTTCCCAGACACGTACCTCGCCTTCAGATAGTTGGCCGGTCCATTCCTTCTCGCGAAGCTGCCAACCGAACACCATGTCGTCGTAGTCGCCGGCCTCGACCGTCTCGGCGAGCGACCAGTCGCCTCCTGGCGCGTAGACGGCCTGACCGAGGGGAGAGTCCGTGCCAATATACGCCTCGTGATCATAAAAACGGATCAATGCGGCTTGGAACGTGTCTCGTTCGGTCACCTCACTCATGACGTCATGGCTGATGGACTGGAGCGTCTCGACGTCAGGACGTCCGTGGACGACGACATCGTATTCATAGCGGACCGCGTCATCTTCATGTATCGGTTTGCTCGCTTCAATCGTATAAGTTGCTTCGTGCTGAGACATCTGCTCGGTTTTGTCTTTCTGTTTCGGCGGGTCATTCGGCCACATGTAAGCGGTGAACGCGATGGCCGGGACGAGCAGCAGCGCTCGTCTCAGACGATATACCCACTTCGGTTTTCGTTTCGATTTCATGGTTATCACTTCCAATCTTATGTATGAAAAAATCCCCTGATCGCCAGGGGATTAACGCGTTCGATCTAATCGTACGAGCCGGGCATCCGAATTGTTGATGCCGCGCACTAAATCACTCAAGATTTTAGAACCTAACATGCTGTAAACCGTACCGTTGCCGCCATACCCGAGCAGGTAGAACAGGTTTTTCCGGTCCGGGTGTTCCCCGATGAAGGGCAGGTGGTCGATCGATTCACCGAACAGAGCTGCCCAAGCGTATTCGACTGTCAATTCGTACATCGGGAATAGCGCTTCGACTTCTTCTCGAATCCGTTCGGCCCGATTACGGATGAGCGCGTCGCTATGAGGCGTCTCCGGTTTTTCTTCGTCGAGACCGCCAGCGATGATACGGCCATCGACGGTCGTCCGTAAATAGAGGTAAGGACGTTTCGTCTCCCAAATGAGCGCCTGCCCGTCCCAATCCTTGAAATCCTTGATTGGGTTCGTCGCGATGGCGTAGGAACGGTTGAGCTCGATGCGATGGGTGTCGAGCAGTGGGGCCGGCCCGTAACCGGTCGCGAAGATGACGTGTCCGGCTTTGAACGTACCGTCTGGCGTCAAGACGAGCCAGCCGTCTCCGTCAGGCACGACTTCCGTCACGTCCGTCTCCTCGAAAATCGGAACGTCGTTCATCGATAGGTGGCGAACGACTTGACGGCTGAGCGTGAGCGGGTTGACTTCAGCATCGCCTTTTGTGATCAGTGCGGCCGGTTTATCGAATGGGAACCGGTCTTGGAGTGCCGTTTGATCAAGCCATTCAGCGTCAAACCCGTGCTTGGTGAGCATCTCATATTCACGTTTCAGTTTGGAGACATCTGCCTCCTCGCTCGCGAAGCAAAGACTGTCGCGTCGGATGTAGACGTCTTTTGCGTCGACGGTCTCGGCGACCTCATCGAGCGCATCGACCGCCTCCCTACATAATTTATAGAAGCGGACGGCATCGACTTCCCCGATCTGATCAGCGAGCTCATGCAACATGATGTCGTTTGAATATTGGATGAGCCCAGTGTTCGCCGCCGTACTTCCGGCTCCGACTTTTCCTTTGTCGAGGACGGCGAAGTCGATGCCGTCCTTATAAAGCGTGTAAGCCGTCAATGTGCCGGACATGCCGGCTCCGATGACGAGCACGTCGTACTGTTCTTTTCGGATCGGCTTTTGTAAGACGATCTGTTCCGACTCAGTGATCGGCCAATATAAGTTCCCGTTGTGCATTTCCATGACGTCATCCTCCGATAATCAGCATCTTCTTCTTAATCCCCGAATTTTGAGATTGAAAACGCAAAAAACCGCAGACGAGATGTCTGCGGTAGCGTTCGTTATTTTTTGACGACAACTGTTTTAGTAGACGCGCCTTTCGTATACGTGATGCGTTTGATGTTCTCGGCACCACGAATTTCTGCAAGGTTCGTCCCGTCGACGATGACTTCTTTGACGGTCGCGCCTTTAAAGTCGATGATGGCACCGGCTTGTTTCGGCTTCACTTGAACGACGACGTTCTTGAGCGGGTCACCCGTCAATTCCGTGTAAACGCCGCGCACGAAGATGCCGTTCTTGAAGTTCGTCCCTTTACCGATCGTCACGCCGATGAAGTCGTCTTGTAAGACGAGACGGGCGGCCTTATTATTCTCGACCGTGTAGCGTTTCACTTCTACTTCTGGTACTTCCGGTGTTGGCGTGAGATCGATTTGCGCGAGGACCGGATCGTGGTCACTGGCCCGACCTGACATCTCTGTGAAGTCGGCGTTGACGTGAATCATATCGATCTCGGTCGTAGCGGCCAAACGGTTCGACACGAGGATGTGATCGAGCACTTGCGAGTTGCCTTGGTAGACGTAAGAGTAACGATCGACGGCAGGGACTTTCTCGACCATGTTCGTCATCAAGTCACCTTTGAAGATTTGAAGCGCGTCCGAAAACTCGAAGTCGTTGAAGTCACCGAGGGCGACGACGTTCGCATCCGGGTTATCGGCTTTCACGTCCGCTACGAAGTTGTGGACGAGTTGTGCGATTTTCTTACGTTGCACTTCACTGCCGAGGACGACCGGTTGCTGTGAACCGAAGAAACCAGTATCGCCACCTTTTGAATTCCAGTGGTTGGCGATGACGACGACGTTCTCGCCTTGGAAGTCGAACTGGGCTGCGAGCGGCTTGCGTGAGCTGTTGAAGGCTGGGTCGAGTGGCTCGATCCGGCCCGGGTTATGCGTCAATTTCCCGTTCTCGTAGCCGACAGCCGTCGTCGCGTCACCGGCAGGGATGCCCTCCGTGAGTGAGACGCGCTCCGGGTTATACAAGAAGCCGACACGAATGTTGGCGTTCGGTGCACCGCCGTCTTTATTGTTCTCAGGATCGATGTTGACGTACTTGTACGTCTTGCCGCCGACGGCGACGATGTTGTCAATCAAGCGCTGATAGCTTTGGTCAGCTGCAGCATCTCCTGTGCTTTGCCCGTTGTTGTCTTGAACTTCGGTCACGCCGATGATATCCGGACTGTTCAACTCTTCGACGAACGCTTTCGCCAGTTTGAGTGCCTTCTCGTCCGACGTCTCCTTCACGTTGTTCGAGAAGTTCTCGAGGTTGTAAGAAGCGATCGTCAACTTGTCTTCTTCTGCCTCGATGAATGTCGTCTCACGCTTAGCATCACCTTTGACGAAGGCAGCTTTCATCTCATCGAGACCTGCTTGAATTTTGTAGTTGCCATATGAATAACCGACGACACCGACGATTGGTCCGTTGAAACGGTCACCGGTCGCGACATCGAACTCACGCGCTTCTGTGTTCGGTTCGAGACGGAACTGGATCCGTTCCGGGTTTGCGTCATCTTTCTTCAAAAGGATTCCTCCGTTGAACGTCTCGGTAGGCGTGCTTTCGAGTACGGTCACGAGGTCACCGTTTTGTTGCGGCGATACTGACTTGAGGTTAGCGGTCTCGACACGCATCCCTTCTAAGCTTTCCCAGAAATCGATGGCGTCTTTGTCTGGATTGAAGACGGCGAGGGCGTCACTGTCGATAAACTCGGTCGGCAAGTTCGACTCGTCAATCTTCACTGGCGTCGGGAGTGTGACGCCACTCTTCACGACATCGACTTGTCCGTTGCGTGTATCGATTTGTGTCATCAACATATCTGTCCGTTGGCGATCGCTATAGCCTTCGATCGCATACTCGCTGACGACACCTTTCACGTTGACGAGGTCTCCGACTTGAATGCCGGCGATCGAACGTCCGCCGTACAGGATGATGCCTTCTGACGTGCGTGCGTCTTGGTCGGCTTCCATGTCCGGTGTTTGAATGTAGTAATAAGTCGTACCCATCGAGACGAACGTGTACGTGACGATTCCTTCGACGCCTTCGACCGTTTGGCCGTTCAGCGGTGACGTGTGGCTCGCGCCTTGGATGTCATGGATGCGGATCTTGTCCGTGATCTTATAGTCGTACGTTGTCACGGCGCTGAACGCATCGCCTGACTTGACGGCGACTTTGAGCGTCTTCGTCTCTTCGACACGGACTGGACCTGTATAACGCGTCCCGTTCACTTTCGGGTCTGACCCATCGAGCGTGTAATAGATTTCAGCGCCCGCAGTCGTCGTCGAGAGCGTCACATCTTGTGGCCCGACGAACGTTCCTGCACCTGGCTTCGCTGTCGCCGGACGGAGGACAGATGGGTCAATGACTGTGTCCGACACGTCACGCGGGATGATTTGATACGTGTTGTCGAACTGTTGGACGATTCCTGTAATCGACGAATAGTTGATGCCCGTCTGCAAATCGAGAATGCCGCGTTCGTCACGGACGACAAATTCCTTCGTTCCGTCTGTCGCCGTCAAGTTCTGACCGCTACCCGAGAGCGTGACGTTCTTCACCGTCACGAGTTCAGACTCGACGTCCTCATTGATCTGCTCGCCCGTCAACACTTGTGGAGCAGGAACGCTCGCCGTTTGTTTCGAGACGACGACGGCGTTGTTTAATTGAAGGAGCTCACGGTATGAACCGATTGCACCTGTGACGACGACTTCATCGCCGACGTTGACCGCGAGTGATGTCGGACGGACCGAGAGGCCGCCTGTCGCGTCTTGAATCGAGATCGTGTTCGCAAGTTTGGCCGTAACGACGCCTTTGATCGTGACCGTTTCACCTTCTGCCTTCGTGCGGGCATCACTGATTGAAATCGGAGTGACCGGTGCCGGTGGTTCTACCGTTCCGCCATCGCCGTATACGACACCTTGGAACGTGTGCGACCCGAGGTTCGTGAACGTATCGATCGGGAGAGCATTCCATTCCGTAGCGGGTTCGAACGCATCACTACCATTCACGTCACCTGTCGTGACTGTGTCTTTTCGAACCAACGTTTGGTCAGCGGTCGCGACGCTTGTTCCCCATTTTGTGCCCGGGTCGACACCGATTTGACCGAAGACGTCGAGCACAGTGTCACCTTTTTTCAAGACGAGCGTGTCATCACCGTTAAAATTCGTCACGCCGCTCGTCGCATTTGATTTTGCCTTGAGCGCTTCACTCGCACTGCCGTTGACGATGACATACGTGCCACCCGGTTGGAGGGTCCCCGTCAAGTTGAGCGTCGTGCCAGGAGCCGTCCCGCCGTTTGAATACAGTTCGAGCTTGTAGGCAGAGAGGTCGATGGCTGAATCGGTTCCGTTGAACAATTCAATCGCTTTGTTGTTGCTTGAGCCTTCAATATACTCCGAGATGAATAAGTCTGCTGCGTTCAACGTTTCGGCTTGTACGTTTGCCGCGATTGGCGTCATGCTGCTGACGATTAGTCCGGCTGATAAAGCGAGGCCGGTCATTTGTTTGAGTGAACGTGCTTTTGGTTTCCCCATGTTGTAGTCTCCCTTTGGTATGTAGATGGCCGATACGATTTCCCAATTCGTTTGGTCACTTGTTGAGCGTTAGCCCCCTCCTAGTCAATACGAGAAATGATAGCGCTTACATTATTCGACTGGTGTCTATGAAAATGGCTCGTTACGACTCCATCGATTGGTGTATTTGACTATCATTTACCAACTTTGCAACTACATGTTAAACATAACCAAGCAGACGTCAGAACTCAATCTTCTTTTAACGAAGTTCATATTACATTTTGATGACAAGGTAATGAGTTTATGGATTTTCCCTTTTAGGTTGACGACAAGGCCATGAACTCTTACAATTCATTAATACAAATTAAGTGTATCGGTTAACTGTGAATTGATAGGGAGGAAACGAATGACGACGACTACTTATCCGGTCATCCCGGGAGCGGGGACGTTTTATTATGAAGGGAATCAAACCGGGATATTATTATGTCACGGTTTTAATGGGACACCACAAAGCGTGCGCGATGTCGGGATTGACTTGATGGAAAAGGGCTTCACGGTGTATGCCCCTCGCTTGACGGGGCACGGGACGGACCCCGAGGACTTTAGATGTTCGACGGGCAAGTGCTGGTATGAGAGCATGGAAGCAGGTATCCGCTTCTTGCGCGAGCGATGTCGCCACGTCATCGTCGTCGGACAATCGATGGGCGGGACGCTCGCCTTGAAAGCCGCGCTCGCCGGCCTTGCCGACGCCGTCATCACGATCAACGCGGCGTTGTCTGTACCGGGCTACGCGTGTCATGCGGCTGACGACGTCTGTCGCTTCATCGACGAGGACGAGCCGGATATCAAGGCAAATGACGTGTATGAGATCGTCTACGACAAAGTACCGACGTCGGCCATTCGCGAATTGCTCGCTTTGATCGAGGAAGTTCGGCCTCGTGTGTCGGACGTAGAAGTTCCGACGTGCGTCATCCATTCCGCTGTCGACCACGTCGTCCCGCCGGAAGATTCGATATGGTTGTATGACAAGATTCAGGCACCGAAGCAGCGTATCGTTTTGGAGCAATCGTACCATGTGGCGACGCTGGACCATGATCGCGGTCGATTAGCCGACGCGATCGGTACGTTCTGTGAACAAGTGACGACGGTTGAACAAATGTAGTCTCTAAGACTGCATTTTTATTTGCACTTCTTTGCAAACGCTTGCACTAATGCTATTGTAAGATTAGATTTACTCAAACAGTGGTATGTACCTTCATTGATACTAATCGTAGGCTTAGGAGGAATTTGACGTATGGAGACGGCGTTCAGACAAAGTGAGAAGCAAGGCATCGCCCGGGCATGGTGGAAAGAAGCCATCGCCTATCAAATATACCCACGCAGTTTCAAAGATTCGAACGGGGACGGCATCGGCGACCTCCGTGGCATTATCGAAAAGCTTGATTACTTGGAAGACCTCGGCATCGATGTGATCTGGCTCTGTCCGATGTATAAATCACCGAACGATGACAACGGCTATGACATCAGCGATTACGAAGACATTATGGAAGAGTTCGGGACGATGAAAGATTTCGATGCGTTGCTGAGCGCGGTCCATGCGCGAGGGATGAAGCTATTGCTAGACCTCGTCGTCAACCATACGTCAGACGAACATCCATGGTTCGTCGAATCGAAAAGTTCGAAAGACAACCCGAAGCGGGATTGGTATATATGGCGAGACGGATCAGAAGACGAGCCACCGAACAACTGGGCCAGCATTTTCGGCGGATCGGCCTGGGAATATGACGCGGCGACCGAGCAGCACTACCTTCACGTGTTCTCTAAAAAACAGCCTGACTTGAATTGGGAGAATGAAGAAGTGCGCGGTGCGGTCTACGATATGATCAACTGGTGGCTAGATAAAGGAATCGATGGGTTCCGGGTCGATGCGATCAGCCACATTAAAAAGATGCCGACCGAGACGATGTTGCCTTCCCCGGATGGCAAACGTCACGTCACGGCGTTCTCGATGTATTCAAATATCGAGGGGATCCACGAGTATCTCCAAGAGATGAAGCGAGAGACGTTCGCCAAGTACGATATCATGACGGTCGGGGAGACGAACGGGATCGAGCCGAAAGCGGCCGACCTGTGGATGGGACCTGGAAACGGGGCGATGAACATGGCGTTCCATTTCGACCACGTCGATATTATGCGCAAGTCCCGGCTCGCCCCGCTTGACGTCGTCGAACTGAAGCGTATTTTTGACAAGTGGCAACAAGGGTTGCTTGAAACAGGGTGGAACGCCCTCTATATCGAGAACCATGACATGGTGCGTGCCGTCTCGCTCGTCGGGGATGAGAACCACTATTGGCGTGAGAGTGCGACCGCGCTCGGGATGATGTACTTCTTCATGCACGGGACGCCGTTCATCTATCAAGGGCAAGAAATCGGTATGAAGAACGTGCCGTTGCCATCGATTCACGACTACGATGACGTCGCGACAAAGAACGAGTACTTCGAACGGATCGCGTACGGGATGAGTGAAATCGATTCGATGCAACACGTGTGGGGGACGTCGCGCGACAACGTCCGGACGCCGTTGCAATGGGACGCCTCCCTGCACGGCGGCTTCTCGTCAGCCACCCCGTGGATGCCGATCCATGCCGAATATGAGACGTTGAACGTGGAAGCACAGTCTAAAGACGTGAACTCGATTCTGTCGTTCTACAAAGCGATGATCCGACTGCGCCGAGCCGAGGAGACGTTCACGTATGGAAGTTACCGCGATCTCGTGCCGGAACATCTGCAAGTATTCGCGTATGAGCGCAAGTTCGAACAGCACCGTTTTTACGTGCTCGTCAACTTGACGGCGAATCCGGCCGAGACGACGCTGCCTGGTCTTGACGAGGCGACACTCGTCTTGACGAATGAGGTGGACCCGGAACCGATCGAGCAAGACACGTTCATGCTGAAGCCGTTTGAAGCCCGGTTATATCGCTTATAAACTCAACACAAGCACTTTCCTGTTAACGGGAAAGTGTTTTTTATGTCTTTTTCAAGAGTCTTAGGATGTAACAGGTTTGAAAATAAAAGATTATTTAGAAAGTTTTTTGGTATTAAAATACATTATTATTCCATTTTAAGTATTTTTAAAATAGGCTAATAAAATTTAAATTTTCATGTCTCTTCTTATTAACAAGGTCATGTGAATTTGAATTTTCGAGAGCAGGAGGGATGAATCATAAAAAATAGTAAGTTATACTGGGATTCAACAGCAGGTTCTGAGAGCATTGAAAAAAATGTTCCGGGTTGAGTCAGATGAAAATCGGGTATCGAAAAAGATATTCGGAAAACTTCATCGAAGCAAAAGAAAAAGGAATCTAAATTCTCTAATGTAAAAGATTACCTTACAAGGTATTTCAAGAAAAATTGAGAGATGGTTGAAGGAGGGAACGTATTGTCCGCATTGCATTGGGTGATTTTATCGCCTTTTTTATTCGCTATCATCGTGCCATTTTTGTTTAAGTACGTCTCGAAAATTCATACAGGATGGTTTGTCTGGTTACTCCCGACGGCACTGTTCATCTACTTTCTGAACTGGTTGCCGGTGATTTCGTCCGGCCAAGTCGTTGAGACGACTGTGTCATGGATTCCAGAGCTCGGTATCAATTTTACAGCGTATTTAGACGGTTTAAGTATGTTGTTTGTACTATTAATCACAGGAATCGGATCGCTCGTTGTTCTGTATTCTATCTTCTATCTCTCTAAAAAGGAACGGCTCGGAAATTTTTACGTCTATTTGATGCTGTTTATGGGAGCAATGCTCGGGGTCGTCTTGTCGGACAACTTGATCGTACTGTACGTGTTCTGGGAAGTGACAAGCATGGCGTCAGCCCTCCTCATCAGCTACTGGTTCCATAAAGACAAGTCGACAAAAGGTGCTCAAAAATCGATGCTCATCACCGTCGCCGGTGGTCTGGCGATGCTCGGTGGATTCGTCCTCTTGTATCAGATGACAGGCACATTCAGTATTCGTGAGATTATTGCCAATGTCGATATCGTTCAAGCGAGTCCGATGTTTGTGCCAGCGATGATCCTCATCTTGCTCGGTGCGTTCACGAAGTCGGCACAGTTCCCGTTCCATATCTGGCTACCAGATGCGATGGAGGCTCCGACACCGGTCAGTGCTTACTTGCATTCAGCCACGATGGTCAAGGCCGGGATTTATCTTGTCGCTCGGATGACACCAGTATTCGGCGGTTCGACTGTTTGGTTCTGGACGCTGTCAATCGTCGGACTTGTGACGCTCCTTTGGGGCTCGATCTCGGCGGTTCGGCAAAAGGACTTGAAAGGGATTCTCGCCTTCTCGACGGTGAGCCAACTCGGTCTGATCATGTCGCTACTCGGAGTCGGATCGGCCGCGCTCGCTGACGGGGCAGATGACCCGATATATACGCAAGCAATTCTCGTCGCAATCTTCCACTTGTTCAATCATGCGACGTTCAAAGGCGCACTCTTCATGGCAGTTGGGATTATCGACCATGAGACCGGAACCCGTGACATCCGGAAACTCGGCGGCTTGATGACAGTCATGCCGATCACGTTTACCGTTTCGCTCATCGGACTTGCGTCGATGGCCGGATTGCCGCCGTTCAACGGCTTCTTGAGTAAAGAGAAGTTCTTCACGGCGATGTTGGACGTTCGAAACTTTGAAGCGTTCGATGTCGGTTCGCTCGGACTGATGTTTCCGCTTGTCGCTTGGGTCGCGAGTATCTTCACATTCTTGTACAGCTTGATCATGTTCTTCCGCACGTTCCGCGGGAAGTTTGAGCCGGACAATTACAATCGTAAGGTACATGAGGCACCGATTGGGATGCTAATTAGTCCAATTATCCTCGTTGTGCTCGTTATTGTCTTCGGTCTGTTCCCGAACTTGTTGTCGTATTCAATCATCGAACCGGCAAAACAAGCCATCTTGCCAACGTATTTGCCAGACGGTGAACAGTTCATCGTCAACATCAAGCTTTGGCACGGGATTAACACGGAGTTGCTCATGACATTCGGTGTCGTCTTGATTGCCTCGTTCTTGTTCTCCATCATGGGGCGATGGACGAGACTTGCGATTTATAACCGGGAACGTGACCCGTTCAACTGGTACTATGACAATGCGTTGACAGGTCTCACGTCAGGTTCGCAATGGATCACACGTCTACAGATGACAGGTCTCTTGCGTGACTACTTTGCCTATATCTTCACGTTCATGCTTCTCCTCGTTGGCTACACGTTTTGGCGCTTCGATGCCTTCGCCATTGATACGGCCAACACGAGTATGATTGAGCCGTTCATGTGGATTTTGATTCCGCTCCTCATCGGGGCGATTGTCACGGTCCCGTTCGTGAATCACCGCATCACCGCTGTCATCGTCGTCGGTGTCATCGGGTTCTTGCTCGCTCTCTTGTTGATTGTGTTCAGAGCTCCCGACTTGGCACTCACGAAGCTACTCGTCGAAACGGTGACGCTCGTCATCTTCATGCTCGCGTTCTATCACTTGCCTGAGATGCGTAAAGAGAAGTTCACGCCACGCTTGAACGTGACGAACTTGATCATCTCGGTCGGTGTAGGGGTCATGATGACGCTCGTCGCCCTCAGTTCGGCGGCGCTCGGAAACCTCGCGGATTATGATTCGATTTCGGATTATTTCCTCGAAAATGCGAAAGAGCTCGGCGGAGGATATAACGTCGTCAACGTCATTCTTGTCGACTTCCGTGGGTTAGATACGTTGCTCGAAGTACTCGTTCTTGCCGTGGCCGCGCTCGGGATCGTTACGCTGATTAAATTGAAATTGAAAGGAGGAGAAGACGTATGAGAAAACAAGCGAGAGCCAGTAACTTGATGCTCCATAGCATCACTCGGGTCGTCACGTTTGTCTTGCTCGCATTTTCGCTTTACTTGTTCTTCGCCGGGCACAACAACCCTGGCGGAGGATTCATCGGTGGATTGATGACGGCGAGTGCGCTTCTCCTCATGTATTTAGGGTTCGACATGAAAAGCATCAAGAAGGCGCTCCCGTTCAATTTCACCACGATGATTGCTGTCGGTTTGCTCGTCGCCTTGTTTACGGGTGTCTCGAGCATGTTGTTCGGTTACCCATTCTTGAGTCAGTTTTATGAGTACGTGAACTTGCCTGTACTTGGGAGAACTGGACTGGCGACTTCATTACCATTCGATTTAGGGATTTATCTGGTCGTTGTTGGTATTGCCTTGACAATAATTTTAGCGATTGCGGAGGATGATTCGTAATGGAAATACTCATGTCGATTACGGTCGGTGTCCTCTTCACGGTCGGCACTTACCTGTTACTGACGAAAAGCTTGTTGCGAATCGTGCTCGGTTTAATCCTTTTGTCGCACGGGGCGCACTTCTTACTGTTGACGATGGCAGGTCTCCAGACAGGTACACCGCCGTTGCTCAATTTAAATTCTGAAGCGTACGCTGATCCATTGCCACAGGCGCTCGTCTTGACGGCACTCGTCATTAGCTTCGGGATGACATCATTTTTACTCGTCCTGTCGTATCGTACGTACCAAGCGTTCAAGACGGATGATTTAGAAAAATTAAGGGGGTCGGCTGATGAATAACTTGCTCGTACTCCCGTTTCTGATTCCGTTCGCGGTCGGGGCAATCTTGATTTTGTTTTCGAAACGAATCGGTACCCAGCGCTTCTTGAGCGGATTGACCGCGATTATTATGCTCGGCGTCTCGATTTATTTACTCACTGTTGTCCGTGCCGAAGGGATTGTCGTGTTAGAAGTGGGCAGTTGGTCGGCGCCGTTTGGAATCGTGCTCGTAGCTGATTTATTTGCGGCGATCATGGTGCTCATGTCGTCAATCGTCGGCTTGCTCTGTCTTTTCTTTGCTTTCCGGACAATTGCTCCGGAACGAGAAAAGTTCTATTTTTACCCGTTCTACTTCTTCCTATTGACGGGTGTGAACGGAGCGTTCTTGACAGGTGACATCTTTAACCTATTCGTCTTCTTCGAAGTGATGCTCATTTCGTCATACGTCCTGATTGTTATGGGTGGTACGGACTATCAGCTTCGCGAATCTCTCAAGTATGTCGTCATGAACATCTTCGCTTCGATTTTGTTCATCGCAACGATGGCGTTCACGTACGCGGTGACAGGGACGCTCAATATGGCGCACCTCGCCGAACGCGTTGCTGAGCTCGAACAAGTCGGTGTATTGAACGTTATCGCGATGTTCTACTTCATCGTTTTCGGCATGAAAGGGGCGTTATTCCCGCTGTACTTCTGGCTTCCACGCTCGTATTTCGGCCCGCCGGCCGCTGTCGCTGCCTTGTTCGGTGGATTGCTGACGAAAGTTGGTATTTACGCCATCATCCGAACGTTCACGCTCATCTTCCCGCACAACCTTGACTTCACACAGCCCATCCTCATTTGGGTCGGTGCAATCACGATCGTCATCGGTGGTCTCGGTGCGGTTTCGAACTTTGATTTCAAACGAATCTTGTCGTATCACATCGTGTCGCAGGTCGGTTATATGGTCATCGCTCTCGGTCTATACACGAGTCTGGCAATTGCGGCCGCGATTTATTATATCGTCCACAACATCATCGTGAAGACGGCGCTTTTCCTCTATGCTGGGACGGCACAACGGATTACTGGCACGACCGACCTCAAACAGATGGGGGGACTGTTGAAGACGCACCCTCTTCTCGGATGGATGTTCTTCATTACGGGGATTGCGATTGCTGGAATCCCACCGTTCAGTGGCTTCATCAGTAAACTGTCGCTCGTCATCGCAGGTTTTGAGACTGGTCAGTACGTTGTTAGCGGGATTGCGCTCGCTGTCGGGATGCTGACACTGTTCTCGATGATCAAAATCTTCATGTACGTGTTCTGGGGCGAACAGAAGCATACAAAAGCGCAAGGGAAAATTAAAGTCGGGGACTTGCTACTCCCGGCCATCCCGCTCGTCATTTTGACGACGGTGCTCGGTGTCGCGGCGCAGCCGATTCTCTCGTTCTTCCTTGAAGCGTCGAATCAGTTGCTCGATCCGTCAATTTATATTGATTCGGTCTTGAAAGGAGGGGGAGCATGACGTTTCAAATCGTTCTCAACACAGTCATCGCCATCATGTGGGCGGTGCTTTGGAATAGCTACACCGGCGTCGATTTCTTGCTTGGCTATATCGTCGGGATATTCATCTTGTTCGTCTTGCGCCGTTTCCTGCAGTTCGACTTTTATATGCGCCGCGTTTTCGCCGCATTCAAACTGATCGCCTTGTTCATTAAAGAGCTGATCAAGTCGAACATCGATGTTGTCAAAGTGCTGCTCAGTCCGAAACTAAACATCGAGCCCGGAATCATCGAAGTCCCGACGCAACTCAAGTCGGATTGGGAGTTGACGCTCCTCGCTTCGCTCATCAGTCTGACGCCGGGAACACTCTCGATGGATTTTTCAGAAGATAAAAAGTCGATCTTCGTCCACTCGATTCACGTTCCAAACAAGGAACAGATGATTCGTGAGATTCATAACACGTTCGAAAAAGCGATTATGGAGGTGACACATTAATGTTTAAAGTGTTGCTTATGATCGCGTTATTCTTTATGTCAATCTCGCTCGTCATTTCGTTCATCCGAACTGTCAAAGGGCCGACGATGCCGGATCGGATTGTTGCGCTCGATGCGATTGGGATCACGTTAATCGGGATCATCGGGATTTTGATGATTCTGCAAGAGACGATTGCTTACGCCGAGGTCATTCTTGTCATCGGAATCCTCGCCTTTATCGGAACAATCGCACTGTCGAAATTCATTGAGAGGGGGGATATCTTTGACCGTGATTGAATGGATTGTTGCCATCCTATGTCTAATCGGAGGCTTTCTGAGCTTGGTTGGTGGAATCGGGTTCATCCGTTTTCCGGACGTGTATGGGCGGACACACTCGGCGACGAAAAGCGCCACGCTCGGCGTCATCACCGTCATGGTCGGGACGTTCCTCTATTTCCTGCTCGCAGAAGGGATGTTCTCCGGAAAGATTTTGCTGACGATTCTCTTCGTCTTCTTGACGGCGCCACTTGCGGCAATGATGGTGTCACGTGCTGCTTATCGGACAGGCGTCCCGCTCTCTGAATTGACGACGCAGGACGATTTGAAGAAAAAGTATCCGGAAGCACGAAAAGACGTACACTGACACTCTCCGTTTCGGGGAGTGTTTTTAGGAGGGGTTCGATGCATCAAATCGAAATCGGGAATGAGGTTGAGACGCATCGACTGACAATCATATGGGCTAGTCGAGAGGCTGTGTCCATCGATATCTTCGGTCACGTCGAAGCAGTCACGACAGCAGATTATATCGCGTTTGCCCGGGCGCTCACAAAAACCTATCACGAACTTGACGGTACGGCACAACTCGTCAATGAAGCCGGACACGCGATCGTAACGCTGGCATTCAAACGCGGTGTCGTCGACGTCCAAATTGTCCGTGACACATCCATTCGGACGTTTCAGACCGACCAAAGCTACGTGACGACTATGGTCAGACAAATCGGTGTCGTAGAATAGACTGTGACAAATGCGGGAAAAGAGCATATGATAGAGGTTGACTATACGGAAAGGGGTGTCGGGTATGGATGGTAAGAAACGCGCGGACATTCGCCCAGGACTCCACGTCCAGATCGTCCTGAAACAAGATCAGCGGAGCGGGAAGTTGACGAAAGGCGTCGTCAAAGACATTTTGACGAACTCGCCAAGTCACCCGCACGGCATTAAAGTACGCTTAAACGATGGACAGGTCGGTCGGGTAAAAGTGATCGAAGCTGGAGGTGAATAATATGAGTGAAAAGAAATTGAGTTTCCAAGAGGCAATGAAGCAAAAACTCGCCGAGAAGAAACAGAACGAAACGAAAGTGCCGACAGGACTTCGTGGGACGAAGCAAAAACCGTTGACGAACCAGTTGACGAAAAAGCCGAACAACCAGAAGAAACGGACCGGCGTATAAACCAAGCAGTTGCTCATGCGAGCGACTGTTTTTTTGTTGGGGTCAATCAGACGACGCGTCAATGAAATGGCGATCGTTGAAGTCATGCAGATGAAGCTTCTTTAAAAAAAGTGAAACCTTAAATCAAATAACGAAATAAAAATGATGATTTATTCATTCTTCCAAAATAGTATGTAAGCGCTTTAAGTGTCGGTTTTTCAGTCTTTTTGTCGTGTATCATGTGAATTTTTTGTGAACTCACCTATAAAAAAATTGTTGCTAATTGTCAGAATCTTTGTATAATTCAGAACTAAGACATCATAAAAAATCTTCAACTTAGATTTCCACAACAGGGAGGAACTTATTCATGGAAGCTGTACAAAACTTGTTACAAGGAAGCGTCGACTTTTTAAACAACATCTTATGGTCGTACGTGCTTATCGTCGGATTGATTGGGGCCGGGATTTACTTTACGGTCAAGACAAGGTTTATGCAGTTCCGCTACTTAAAAGAGATGTTCCGTGTCGTCACAGAAAAATCAGATGCCACAGATAGTAAGAGCATCAGCTCGGCGAAGTCGTTCTTCATCGGAGCGGCAACGCGAATCGGAACTGGTAACTTGGCAGGGGTCACGGTCGCGATCACACTCGGTGGACCGGGAGCAGTGTTCTGGATGTGGATCGTCGCCCTCGTCGGTGGTGCTACCGCGATGATCGAGAGCACGCTCGCTCAAGTGTATAAAGTAAAAGACGACGTCGCATACCGCGGCGGTCCAGCTTACTACATTGAAAAAGGGCTCAACAACCGCGTCCTTGGTATCATCTTTGCAGTATTGATTGCATTCACGTTCGGTCTTATCTTCAACTCGGTACAATCGAACACGATCGCAGCAGCGTTTGATAACGCGTTCGGTCTCGAAGCTGCAGTCGGTGGCGCTATCCTCGTCGTCTTGACAGGACTCGTCATCTTCGGTGGCGTCCGACGTGTCGCGAACTTCTCGGCAATCGTCGTACCGATCATGGCTGTCCTTTACTTGATCGTCGCTCTTTATGTCGTCGTCGTGAACATCACAGAAATGCCAGCCGTCCTCGGCATGATCTTCAAGAGCGCGTTCGGAATCGAGCAAGCGTTTGGCGGTTCGGTCGGTGCGGCTATCATGATGGGTGTCCGTCGTGGTCTCTTCTCGAACGAAGCTGGTATGGGTTCGGCACCGAACGCAGCAGCGGCAGCAGAAGTGTCACACCCGGCGAAACAAGGTTTCATGCAGACGCTCGGTGTGTTCTTGGATACGTTGATCGTCTGTACGGCGACAGCGGCTATCGTCCTCCTTTCGGACAGCTACGCGGCTGGTAACGGTGAAGGGATCGCACTCCTTCAAAACGCGTTGGCTGAGCAAATCGGTGCTTGGGCACCTGGCTTCATCGCCGTCAGTGTCCTCTTGTTCGCATTCAGCTCGATCGTCGGTAGCTACTACTACGGTGAGACGAACATCGAGTTCATCAAGAAGAGCAAAGGCGCTGTCTTCGGTTTCCGCCTTCTCACAATGGGCTTTGTCTTCCTCGGTTCGGTCGCGAGCCTTGGCTTCGTTTGGAGTCTCGCCGACTTGTTCATGGCCGGTATGACACTCATCAACTTGGTCGCCATCTCGCTTCTCGGCGGTGTTGCCTTCAAAGTACTTCGTGACTACGAAGAGCAACGGGCCCAAGGTCTCAACCCACGCTTCTCGGCCCGTAAGCTCGGCATCGAGAACACGGAATGTTGGGACGTCGACGAGGACGAAGTCGCAGAAGGTGCGGTTCAAATCGCCGCTGCCGATTCGTCAAAATAATCATTTACGCAACAACAGGGGCCCTGCATCGGGGCCCCTGTCTTTTTATGCGTTCTGGCGGAGCGTTTCCACGTTCGCTGTCCCAGGTTTTGCGTTCAAATGGAGGTACGTGCCGGCGACGAACAAGGCGCCCCCGACGATATTACCGAGTGTGGCAAACAGTAGATTATAGAGTGCGAGCCCGATGTTGATGGCTTCAGACGGCACATAATAGAGGGCCAGCCCGAAGATACCCATGTTGGCGATCGAGTGCTCGAAACCGGCGGCGAAAAAGACGACGACCGGGAGCATCGTCAACATGATTTTGGCGACGTCGTTTTGCGTCTTGAGCGGCATGAAGATGGCGATACAGACGAGTACGTTACAAAGAATTCCTTTTAAGAAAATGGCGAGTGCGTCACCGCCCATCTTTTTAGCAGCTACGACTGCGAGCAAGTGGTCACTATTCATGTCACCCATGCTGTGGGCGCCGATGACAAGGATCGTGAGCAACAGCGCGCCGACCAAGTTGCCGATCCAGCTGATGCCCCACACTTTGACAAGATCGCTCCATGCGACACGTCCACGCTTCGCACCGGTATACAAGTACATCGTGTTGCTCGTGAACAGCTCTCCGCCCATCCAGACGATGAAGACGAGTGCGACCGAGAAACTCATGCCGGCAAACAGCATCGTCCCTGGTACGTCGATGAACATGTTTCCGACCGTAAATGCGAAGACGACTCCGATCCCGATCAAAAAACCGGCGACGAGCGAGCGAAGTGCGTATTGACCGAACGAGTGATGAAGGAGCGTCGCTTTTTTATGGGCGGCTTCTTCCATATAATCGATAACTTGTTTTTCCATTTGAATAAGACCTCCTTTAGACAACTTAAGTCTAGGAGGTCTTAAAAAAGTTTGCAATTGTTTTCACAAACTTTCGATAAGGGGATTTGTATCCGTTCACATCGTCGCCACGAGTTCGACTTTGATGCGATCCGGGTCTTCGAAATAGAGCGCGACGTAGTTCGGACCGCCCGCATACGGAAAACGGTCGGCGTACAGCTCATTGAAGCCGTAACGGGACAAGCGGCTGCGAAAAGATTCGAGTTGCTCCACCGATTCAGCGTGAAAGGCGAGGTGGTTCAGTCCTGTTCGCTTCCGATGGTACGAGGGTTCGAGGTATGCCGGTTCGGTTTGAACGAAGACGAGGTACGTCTCACCATGACGATAACTTTTTCCGTGTTCCCATTGTTGGTATACCGTATACCCAAGCTCTGTGAGGAGCCAGTCCCAAGCGATTAAACTTTTGTTCAGGTCAGAAACATAGAGCTCTACGTGGTGAAGCATGCGTCTCATCCTTCCGTCGGACGTTTCAAAAGCGGCCGTTTAGTATAATGGTATTATACAACGACTGCAGGGGGAACCATATGGACAACACGGGGCTTGTCTCGAACATATTGATCGCGGGAAAAACAGGCGTCGGCAAGAGCGCCTTCTTGAACTATATTTACGGACGTGACGTGGCCGAGTCACGGGCGGGCAGCCCGGTGACGGCAGAAGGCCTGCACGAATACGAGTATTACGATCTTGAACGCGGGATCTTGTTCCGCTTTTTTGATACGTGGGGACTTGAAGCCGACCGGTCTGAAGAATGGCATGAAGCGGTCATCGCCGTCGTCAATAAGCGGGAAGGGGCACTCGACATCGCTGACTGGTTCCACACGATTTATTATTTGCTGTCGATCAACTCAGGTCGTGTCGAAACGTATGAGCTCGAGTCGATTTTGAAGCCACTTTACGCGAAAGAGAGCAACGTCACCATCATCTTAACGAACTATAATCCGGACAGCGCGATGAACGTGGAGAAAGCCGAGGCGATGGAAGACGTCTTGATGCGAGAACTTGGCATCAATCGTGACGCCATGATCCGGGTGAACAGTGTCGAGAAAAAGCTGCTGAGCGGACAAGTCGTATCGACGCTCGGTTATGAGGCGGTCTGGCAGCGGAACCGAACGAACCTCTGGCAGGATGTCGAGCGGAAATTACCGCTCAACTTGACCCGGCATTTATTGGACGAGCTCGAAGCGTGGCGCGACCGGAGTTACCGTTCGGCTGAAAAAATTCGGATGATCACCCCGCAAGCAATGATCAGCTGGAAAGCGCGTCAAATCGAAAAAGATTTGGAGAGCACGCTCGAACAGGCCGCGCTCACGACAGAAGAAGCGATGGCGCAGGGGGTCCGTCATTACATTCAACTGATGGAGCGCTATCCGCTCGTCGGCAAACAAGCTGACGTCGGCTTCAAGACGCGCCGGGTCGAACTCGGCTTTGATTATTCATTTAAGCGGACGATTCGAAAGATGGTGCTCGGGATGATTCCGGGTATTCATTTCATTTACTGGGCGTTCAAGCGCCGGACAGCGGAGCGGGGCATCAAAAAAGCCATCGACCAACAGTATGAGACGGTCAGGCAAGCGATTGTTCAGGACGTGCAACGTGGATTCGAGAATGAGATGAAGCAGCTTGGGCGTACGCTCAATCAATGAGGAGGAAGTCATATGGAGAAAAAAGCGCCATTTAATTTAGATACGTACGATTTGAAAGAAGAGTTGGGTCGTCTGCGAGGCGAAGTCAAGAAGCCGAACATTTTAATCGCCGGTGCGACCGGTTCTGGGAAGAGCTCGGTCGTCAACCATGTGTTCGGTCGCGATTTGACGAAAGTGGCGGCCGGCGAGCCGGTGACGCGTGGAATCCACCAGTTCATGAGTGATGACATCGCGATCGTCCTCTATGATAGTGAAGGGTACGAAATCGGAAGTGAGCGCCAACAGGCGTATGCCGACGAAGTCATCGGCTTCGTCGAACGGGCACAGACAAAACCCGCGGCCGAGCAGATGCACCTCGTCTGGTACGCCATCAACGCCTCGATGAAACGGGTCACACCGCTCGATCGGACGCTGATCAAACAGTTGAACGACGTCACTTCGGTCGCAGTCTTATTGACGCAAATCGATCAAGTCGACATGGATGAATTGACGGCGCTGCGAAACGAATTGGCTGGAGTCGTACCGGAAGACGCAATTTTTCAGGTAAGTGTCGCCGGTGAGTTATTGAACGATGCTGAACTTCGGGACCACCTTGACTGGGAACGTCTCGTTACATGGTCGGTCGACCAGCTCGACCAGTCACTTCAAGAAGGATTGCTCATGGAGATTCATGCGGAGAGCGAAGCGATGCTCAAGCTGAAACGCAAGAAGGCGAACCGGATCATCTCGGGCTATGTCGCGAGTGCTGGGACTGCCGCTGCCGTGCCACTCCCGTTCGCGGATGCCATCGCGTTGACACCGATCCAAGTGACGATGAGCGTCCACTTGTTCCGTTATTGGGGCGTCAAAGCGAGCGATGACATGTTGAAAACGTTGATTGGCAGCACGATCATCCCGCAAATCGGACGGACGCTTTCGAAGACGCTGTTGTTGAACGTCATGAAGTTCTTCCCAGGTGCGAACGCGGCGGCGAGCGTGATCAATGCGACAGTGGCATCCGGGATCACCTGGGCAATCGGCCTTGCCATCAATGAAGTCGCGTATCGCAATGCGATGGATTCTTCGAAGACGATCGAGCAACTGCTCAACAGTGACTTTAGTTCATTGTTCGATCAGTTCATAAAAGAGAATCCGATGTCGAAAGACAAATCGTGATTCGAAGTTTGTTACGATGAGAGAGAACAGGGGGAATGGATATGAAGAAACGAATTTACATCACACGACGTCTGCCAGAAGAAGCAGTGGCGCCGCTACGAGACAAGTATGACGTCCGCATGTGGGACGAAGAGGCGGTGAGCGTACCGCGTGACGTCTTGTTGAAAGAAGCAGCATCGGCTCATGCGCTATGGACGATGCTCAGCGACACGATCGACCGCGAGTTGATCGAACAGGCGCCTGACCTCGCAGTCATCTCGAACTTGGCCGTCGGTTATAACAACATCGACATCGAAGCGGCAAAACAGCACGGCATCGTCGTGACGAACACACCGGACGTCTTGACCGAGACGACAGCGGACCTCGCGTTCGGACTCATGATGATGACCGGGCGCCGGCTCGGAGAGGCAGAACGTGACTTGCGGGCAGGGGAATGGAAATCGTGGACACCGATGGGCTACGTCGGGATGGACCTGTATCAGGCGAAGCTCGGGATTATCGGGATGGGACGCATCGGCGAGGCGGTCGCACGCCGGGCCCGCGGCTTTGACATGGACGTCTTGTACCATAATCGGACGCGTCGTCATGAATCGGAGTCGATGTACGGATTCGTCTACGCCGAACTCGATGACTTGCTCGAGCAGTCGGATTTCGTCGTCGTGCTCGCACCGCTCACCGAACAGACGCGTGGCATGATCGGCGCCGACCAGTTTGCCAAAATGAAAGACACGGCCGTCTTCATCAACGTCGCCCGCGGCGAGATCATCGATGAGTCGGCACTGTACGAGGCATTGAAAGCAAACAAGATTTGGGCGGCGGGGCTCGACGTGTTCGCGAAAGAACCGGTGGCGATGGACCATCCGCTCTTGACGCTTCCGAACGTCACGACGCTCCCGCATATCGGTAGCGCCACGATCAAGACGCGCCTCTCGATGATGGCGCTCAACCGAGAAGCCATCGTCAACGTACTCGAAGGGAAAGAACCAAAAAATCGATTGACGTAAAAAAGAGGAACCTGACGCCATGTGTCAGGTTCCTCTTTTCTGTCCATTAAAAGCGGCGAATGTTGTCTGGATCTTCGACATCGTTGCGTAACGCTCGGTCATCGAGCCCGCGAAGCTTCGCTTCTTTATCGTTTAGTTTGGATTTTTCATCAAGCGTGTCTTGTTCTTGATCGACGGCCCGGTTCGGGTTGTCTGGTGCGGATTCGTTGAACGGCTTCGAGTCAACTTCCAAACCGTCAGCTGTATGATGTCCTTGATGGCCCGTATCGTGCTTCGACTCGTTGTAAGGCGTCGAATCGATCGTCAAACTTTCATTGTGACGGCGTTCGTAGTCTTCATCGACATAGATCAAAATCTTGCCGGCCTCGACGTCGCTGTAATGGCGATTGACTTCTTCTTCGCTCAGTCCCATGTTGCGGAGCCCGGCGTGAACGTCTTCGTGGCCGCTCAAGAACGAACGGACTTTGTCGAACCAACCTGTATCGTGCGAGGCCTCGGTGTGCACGTCCGTTTTACGGCGCAAAATCGAGACGCTGTCCTCATGTTTGGCGACGACGTAAATGTCTGAGTCTTTGTATCCTTTGACACGTAGCTCCTCAATCTTTCCTAGAGCCGATTCTTGCGTGTCGTACATGCTAATAAATCGTTTCTCACTCATGGTTGTCTCCTCCTTATAATCGGCGATGGTCCTCTAAGCCGGAATGTCCCCGTACAATCGGATCTTCTTTCGTACCGCGTGGTTTTTCATCATGATCATTGAACGGTTTGGCATCGAATGCAATCCCGTCTGCCTTTTCCCCTTGGTCGTGGTCGAGTTCACTGTCTTTTTTATACATATTCGGATAGCGCTCGTACGAATGTTTATCGACGTAAAGCAACAGTTTACCGTCGTCGATGGCTGAATAGTATTCCTCTGCCTCGGCATCGCTAAGACCCATATTACGCAGCTCATCGCGAATCCGGTCGCTGCCGTGAAGGAATGCTTTGACGCGGTCTAACCAATTGACATCTCGAATCCCAGACTCGGCGTTCACATCGGTGTGATAGCGCAATGCGGAAATTTCCCCGTCCCGCTTGGCTACGACATGCATATTTTTCTCCGCTTCCCCGGCCTTTTTGAGTTCGTTCACTTTGTCCATCACTTCTTGCTCGCTATGAAATAACCCGATCATTTTGCGGTCTGACATGGTCTGCCCCCTTTATCATCTCGTCTTACGATTAAATTGACGTCACGGTATTAGTAATTTCCGTTCTGGCGAATGTTCAAACAAAAAACGCCATCTCACCTGAGACTGGCGTCATTAATAATAAATGGTCATCGTATCGTTCCCGAGATGGCAACGCGTGCTCTTCCAGACAAACTCGGCGAGTGTCCACAGCGCCATGAAGCCGCTAATCGCTAACAACACTAACGCGTAGATGGGCGTCAATTGAATCAAAAACGACCATCCGAGCGTGAACAGGAGCGGTTGGATCAGGATCACGAAGCCGACATACACGAGAATGATGAGCAGTGCGAACAAGATGCGCCGTCCAATCGTCTGAAAGTGGTGACGGAAGCGCGTCAGTAAACCGAAGACGGCACCGGTCAGTAAGACCGGCAGCACGAAGGCGAAGTAATCGAGCGGATACGAGGTCGTCGGTGCACTGAACAGCCGTAGACTGAACAAGTCGTCCATGACGAGCAACAGGTTGGCGTAAGCGAACGCGAGCACCATGCCGAGCAGCCAGCCGAACTGGTTCCAAATGCGGCGAGACGATTTGATCGCCTCGATTTTTGTGTAGGCGAGAAACGAGACGTCACGCTTTTCGATGTCTTGGAGTTCGAGCTGCGTCTCGTTCAATCGCTCGACGGCCCAGTCGAACTCACGGTTCGCCTGTACCTTCTCATGCATTTTAAGTTCGCCCGACTGCTCGATGATGGAGCGGTAACGACGACGATACTCGTCGTTCGTTTTTGGTTTTTCGATCAAGAACATCGCATAGGCGCGTGGGTCTTGACTCGTCAGGCCGTCGAGGGATTGACCGCTTCTTTCTGCTTGTTGAATATACCCGGCCAAACTGTTGAGCAAGCGCTCCGCTGTTGAGTTATCGTCTAACAGTTCAGACAGATGTGTTCGCACTTGTTCGTAAAATTGCTGTACGGTCGGGTCGTTCGATACATGTGGGTTCAGGACAATTCCTCTCTTCTATATAAAATGGTCATACAGGCGGTTCGTCGTTATGGGAAAGTTTGAGCGATTCAAAGTCGCCTTGTTCGATGCTGCGAATCAAGATTTCACTTCCACCCATGTTTGTGGCGAGCGGAATCGAGTAGACGTCACAGAGGCGCATCAATGCACTCACGTCCGGCTCGTGGGGTTGGGCCGTCAATGGGTCGCGGAAGAAGATGATCATATCCATCTCTCCACGGGCGACCGAGGCGCCGATTTCTTGGTCGCCACCGAGCGGTCCCGACTTAAAACAATGGACCGGAAGTCCCGTCGCTTCGGCGACACGTGTTCCGGTCGTTCCCGTCGCAAACAAATGATGTTTCTCTAATATGTGAGAATAGGCTTTGACGAGTACGATTAAATCATCTTTTTTCTTATCGTGGGCAATCAGGGCGATGTTCATCTTGACTCCTCCTTAAAAATACTTCTTCTTAATTCGTATCATATTTGAACTAGAAAGACACGCCTTGTTTCTTAAGGTAAAATTTACCTAAAAAATCATTTTTCCAGTTAATATTTATTCAAGGATAAGAATTGTCTATGTTTAGGCATATGAAAATGTTGGTATTTATAAAGGGAGTCAAATAAATAATAATCATTTCAAAAGAGATTGGAGGAAGATGTCGGATGAACGATACAACGTATAATTTCAACACGTTCATGTCTTGGTTGCCAGAGCTCTTGCTTGCACTTCTTGTCCTTGTCGTCGGTTTTATTTTGGCGAAAGTTCTGGAAAACGTGACGCGCAAAGCGCTACGTAAAGCACGCCTCGACGATCGTGTTGGTGTCAAGCAAGAAGGAGAGCCGGAGAAACCCGGAAAAGAAGAAAAGCGGTGGACACCTGAACGAATCATCGCGAAAGTCGTCTTCTTTGGAGTATTACTTCTCGCATTCTTAATCATCTTTGAATTTATGAACGTGCCAGCGATCACGCAGCCGTTTAGTCAAATCTATGAAGGCTTCTCAGGTTTAATTACCGGAGTCGTCAAAGCAGGTCTCATTCTACTCGTCGCCTGGATTATCGCGACGCTCTTGAAGAAAGCGATTCAAATGGCGGGTCATCGCCTCAACTTGAGCAAGTTGATGGAGAAGACAGGTCAGGAGTCGACAAGTGTCAACCAGACGAAATGGGTCGACACGGTCGCAAACATCGTCTTCTACTTGGTGTTGTTGTTAGCACTTCCTGCCGTCCTTGACGCGCTCGGTCTCCGAGGCATCAGTGGACCGTTTGAAGACTTGTTGAACAGCTTCCTCGCCTTCATTCCGAAACTCGTCGCAGCGGCACTCATCTTTGCGATCGGTTATATCGTCGCGAAAATTGTCCGCGATATTTTGACGAAGTTCTTGGAAGCGGCAGGACTCAACAAGTTTGCCGAGAAACTTCACTTGGCAGATTACGTGAAAGGGTCAAGCCTAGCGAAAGCGGTCGGTACGGTCGTCTTCATCTTGATCATGATCCCGGTCACAATCTCAGCACTTGAGGCACTCGACATTCGAGGCATCTCAGACCCTGCCATCTCCATGTTGAACAATGTCTTGGCCATGATCCCGAACATCATCGTCGCAATCGTCTTGATTCTCGCTGGTGTGTTCGTTGCCAAATGGCTCAAAGGGGTGGTCGTATCACTTCTTGAGAATTTGGGCGTCAACTCGCTCGCAAGCAAGATGGGTCTCGGTGGACGTTCGACATCATCGACGTCGATTGCTCAAGTAATCGGCACGATCGTTCAAATCATCATCATCTTGTT
This sequence comes from Exiguobacterium aurantiacum, assembly GCF_001766415.1. Taxonomy (GTDB): domain Bacteria; phylum Bacillota; class Bacilli; order Exiguobacteriales; family Exiguobacteriaceae; genus Exiguobacterium; species Exiguobacterium aurantiacum_A. Next base: position 91,240 of record NZ_MKXO01000002.1, read on the forward strand.
GTTCGTGTCGGAAGCCCTGCAAGTCGCTAACCTCGACTTCATGGCCTCGCTCGCAACTGCAATCTTTGCTTACTTGCCGATGGTCATTGCAGCCATCATCGTCTTGGCGGTCGGTTTCTGGCTCGCCAATATGGCAGAGCGTCTCGTCGGCAGCGTGCTCGTCGATGCGTCAGGTCAACCGAGCGTACTACGCCACGTCGCGAAGTATGCGATTCTCGGGATCGCCTTCTTCATGGCCATCAGTCAGCTCGGCATCGCACCGATGATCGTCAATACGGCGTTCCTGCTTATCCTCGGTGCTGTCGCCCTTGCGTTCGGCCTTGCCTTCGGTCTCGGTGGACGTGAAACAGCAGCTCGCTACTTGAAAAAAGCTGAGAAGAGCATCGACGAGACGGAAGTATCAAAAGAGGGTCTCGAACAAGAGAAAGCACAAATGAATCAAGAAGCCGAAGCTGCGAAGCGACAGGCGAAGCAAGGTATCGATCAGTCGAAACGTGAAGCGGATCAAACGAAACAAGAGTTGAAACGTGAAACGAATCGGACAACGGATGTGACGAACGTGGACGGTCCAGAACCGAACCCGTTCCATGAAAACATCACGCCAGAAGATAACCGTTCACCCGACGACAACGAAGGTCCACGTCGTCCATAATCAGTGAACTGAGCGAGTCTCTCTAGTGAGAGGCTCGTTTTTTGTGTTGTGAAAAAGGGTGATTTTTGGTCGATAAACAGAATGAGAGAAGTCAGTGAAGAATAGGAGGGGTCAAAGTGTTTGAACGCTTTCAAAATACGTTAATTATGAATTATATCATCGGTTCAGGGATCGCGGTGTTCGGTGTCGGGGGTCTGTTCATCTTCCAAACGCTCGAACTGTCCCGTGCTGAAGTGATATCTTTATTTGCCATCATGGCGGTGTCGGGTGTGGTCATGATCAGTTTGGAGCTAGTCATGTATCGGCGTCACATCCGGCCGATTCAGAGCGTCTTTCGAAGTGAGACGCCTAGTTACGAAGCGCTTCAACAGGCGTTCGATCAGACGAGTCACTTTCCGACGTTGACGGTGAAGCGTATACTAGGACCGCATTTATTTGGCCTTTCAGTGCCGGCGATGAGCTTGACCGCGTTGGCGATTCAACAAAACTGGATCAATTTGCCGTACCGTTTGATTGGAATGGCGGCTTTTGGGGCGGTATTGATCGCCATTTTACATGCGCTCATCGAGTTCTTCTTGACGTATCGGTCGGTCGAGCCGTTGTTGCTTCATTTACAAGATCAAAGTGAGCAACTGTACGATACACCGCTCCAGGCGTCGTACCAGTCAATTAGCGTCCGGACGAAGCTTTTGATCAGTATGCTCGTCATCGGGGTGTTTCCGGTCATGTTGTTCATTCTCGCTTCGGGCGTCCAACTGTCGACCGTCGAGCAAGTCGACGCATATTGGCGTTGGGCCGGGTTGATCTTGGTCGTGATCGTCGGTGTCGCGACGTTCAGTAGCCTGCTCCTATACGACAACATCAAGCGTCCGCTTGCCACGTTGACACAAGGGATCGAACAGCTCGATGCCGGCGAGCTGAAACCGATCGACAACCCGTACGCTGATGAGTTTTCGCAGCTGGTGAACGGGTTCAATCAGATGGTGAAGAACGTCAATGAACGTGAGGAAGAAAACGATCAACTGCTGAACAGCTTGTTCGTCTTGTTCGCGGCTACGCTCGACGCCCGTGATTCCTACACGGCCGGCCATTCGGAACGGGTTGCCGCCTATTCTGTCGAACTGGCATGTGCGTTAGGTTGGCCGCAGGCGCAGATTGAGCTACTCCGAAAATCGGCGTTGCTTCATGATATCGGGAAGATTGGGATTCGTGACGACGTTTTGTTGAAAGAAGGAAAACTGACAGACCACGAGTTCGCCCAAATTCAAGAGCATCCGACAATCGGGATTCATATTTTGAATCAGATCACGTTGCCGGTCTCACTTCAGCCGCTCATGGCGGGTGTACGGTCACACCATGAACGAATCGACGGGAACGGCTATCCGGACGGATTGTCCGGTGAAGCTATCCCGCTCTTCGGCCGCATCATGGCGATCGCTGACGCCTACGACGCGATGACGTCAGACCGTCCGTATCGGCAAGGGATGCAAGTCGAGAAGGCGCTGTCGATTCTAGAGAGCGGGCGCGGTACCCAATGGGACGCGGCGTTCGTCGATGTGTTCGTTCAGCTGCGCCGTGAGGCGTTGTCCGCCTAAACGATAACAGGTCTGTCTCCGCGGAGACAGACCTGTTTGTCAGATGAACGTTTCGACGACGTACACCCCGAGGATGCCGCCGAGCACGACGAGCATCAAGTTGACGCGCAGCAAGGCGAGCATCGTAGCGAAGACGCCTCCGGCCAAAGCTGACGACAGGCTGCTCGTCGAATAGAGGATACCCGGGAAAATCAAGCTCGCGAGCACGGCATACGGTGTGAACAACAAGAAGCGCTTCAAGAGCGGCGGTAACTTCAAGTCGCGCAGCCAAAGGAGCGGCACGAGCCGCGGGACGTACGTGACGAGCGCCATAGCGAGGACGAGCAGGAACAGACTGATCATGTTGCGCCCTCCTGTTCATAGAGCAGGGCACCGACCCCGGCGGCGACGATTGTCGCGATGATGATACTCAAACCCGATGATAGCGGGATGAACGAGGCGACACCCCAATAGAGCACGACTTGGGTCACGACGGCAAGCGCCGCGACGACGATGACCGGTTTTCGCGTGAGCGATGGGACGAGCAATCCGATGAACATGGCGTACAAGGCGATGCCCATGCTCGCCTGGACTGACTGGGGGAGGCCGAAAGCGAGAAATACGCCGATCCATGTCCCGACGTTCCAAGCGAAAAAGGCGATCAAGTTCAAACCGAGGACAAAATGGCCACGTGTCGCTTCGTTCCGAGTCGAGGCGACACTGAACGTCTCATCGGTCACCCCGAACGCGATGGCAGCCAGGAAACGGTTCGAGGTTGTTTCGATCCGTTGCGACAGCGAGGCCGACATGAGGAAATGGCGCAAGTTCAAAATGAACGTCGTCAAGACGATCTCCCAATACATCGAACCGGCCATGATCAATTGAATACCGATGAATTGGCTCGCACCGGCAAAGATGAATAACGACATGGCCAACGTGATGACGTTTGGCATGTCGAACGATTTGGCGAGGAGACCAAACGCGATCGCGATCGGAATATAACCGACCGCGACCGGGATACCGGCGCGCATCCCGGAGCGGAACGCGTCTTGGTTGGATAAGGGAGTAGCTTGCTGGATCGGAGTCGCCATCGGCTCTCCTCCTTTCAAAATAGGTGATGTCCATTCATTCGAGACGAAGGAATGGTTTCCTGCTCAAACGATTAAAAAATAGGGTATAGATAGGCGATAAGGAGAGTGAACATATGAGTCGAGCCGAAGAATTTATCGCATCGTACCATCGGATTGAAGATTATTTGAGCCGTGAGATGGGGGACGGACAACATTTCAGCTTCAGCAACATGGTCAACCGTCTCGCTAAGCATAATCCGATCATCGAACGCTATAAAGAAGATTTGCACCAAATGAGCCAGTTGCGCAACGCGATCGTCCACGAGCGGCGAGAGCCTGATTTCATTATCGCCGAACCGCACGACTCGATCGTCGAGTTGATGCTCGAAGTGGAGCGGGAGCTGTTGCACCCGCGTCAAGTCATCCCGCTGTTTCGTAAACTCGTGACGACGTTTAATGCCGATGACGCGTTAGTCGAGGTGCTCGGTGAGATTCGGGATAAAAACTATTCCCAGTTCCCGGTCTATAACACTGACGGCTCGTGGCGCGGGTTATTGACAAAAAAAGGAGTGACCAGCTGGCTCGCCGAGACAATCGACGGCCCGCATGTGTCACTCGAGGGCGTTCAAGTTAAAGACGTACTTCATCACGATCCGCACCTTCGTCGTTACCGTTTCGTTGCGAAGGAGACGTCTGTCATCGAGGCGCATCAACATTTCATCAACATGAAAGACGGTGTGCGCCTCGACGCGCTCTTGATCACCGAGACCGGGGAAGAGAGTGACCCGCTTCTCGGTATCATCCGACCGCAAGATATTTTATACGTGATCGGTTGAGGCCATGTGCTCGATCGCGACCTCGTATTGGGTGACGGTATTTCCGAGGACGACGGGCTTCACTTCAGACGTGCCGTCGTCCCGTTTTTTATGGGCGTGTTTATAGGCACCGCTGTCGCGCCAGTTTTCAAAGCTCGCAGCGTCGCGCCACGTCGTCATGATCACGACTTGATCTTTCGTTTCGTCAGACGTATCGGTCAATACTTGCATGCGGATAAATCCGTCCATCGTCTCGATTCCTTTTGTCGTTTGGAACCGGGCTTTGACCGCATCGACTTTCCCTTTTTCAACATCTAGTTTGTTCATCACAATCCACATCGAGATGTCCTCCTCTGCAAATTCGTACACGTCTAGTATACATGGGGCACCTCGCTTCCTAGCGACTAGATGCTCGGACTTAGCGTTTGGCCCACCAGTCTTCGAACGTCCAGTTGTTTTGCTTCATCGTCGTCGCTTCCTTCACACCGACATAGCGGAGATGCCACGGCTCATAGTTGTAGCCGGTGATCTTTTCTTTCCCTTTTGGATAGCGAACGATGTAACCATAGCGGTGAGCGTTCTGGATCATCCATTTGCCTTCAGGTGTCTGATCGAACGAGGCGTATAGTCCCATCCGCATCTGTTGACTCGTCATATCGACGGCAAGCCCGGTTTGGTGCTCACTGTGGCCGGGACGAGCGACATACATCGAGGCATAGGCCGTGCCGCGAGCGTTGACCCAATAATTGTAGAGTGATTTTTGCGTGGCGTAGGACCGGTACGCGCTCAATGCGTAAAGCGTGTGTCCTTGTTTTCGGCCGTCATAGTAGAGACGAGCGAGCGCGTGCGCCGCCTCGGCAGCCATGAGCGTCCGTTCGCTTCCTTTCGCATAGACGGTCGGGATGGTGAGCGTGACGAGTTGACGGGACCGATAGGACGCGGACAGGCCATGTTGCTTGTTGACGAGCCGCAACCGCTCCGTTGACGTGAGTTTCGGGATACCGGCCTTTAGATTGCTCGATGGTGTGAAGTAGCGGGTGCTCCCGATGTAGACGTTCGACCAGCTTCGATTGTACGTTGTGTAACGGACGGGTGTGTTGGTGAGGAGTGTCTTGGCGACCGGTGACGATTGCATGGCCCGCCAGTATAGTTTCGTCGTCTTGATCGTGTAGCCGGGCTGAGGCGACGGGGTGGCGGCATAAGTAGACGAGGCGGTGAAGACGAGTACGAGGATGAGCAGCAGGCGGATGAGTTTCATTAGGACGACCCCCTTATGCATGGATAGTTTTCCTTTCCCTTTTTTTGAAATGATGAAAAGACGAGTGATTAGGGAATACTCAAACGACAGTCTCCGTCTCGTGACCCGATAGATGTACTGCCCCAGCCCGATGTGCCGGGGGGCTTAAACGAAGTAAACTGATTGTATAGACAAGAACTGTGCAACAGAAGAGAGGAGTGGACGCATATGGAACTTATTTTTGGCTTACCGTTGTTATTGCTCGTCCTATTCTTTGCCTTTTTGTATTTCAATATCAAAGGGTTATCGAATATGTGGAAAGACTACAACCGGACGAAATCGATGATCCCGCTCGGTTTTTTCATCATCGCGATCCTCGGAATCTTTACCGGGGTTTGGACGTGGCTCGTCATTTTGATCTACTACGCCGTTCGTCCGAAAGAGTGATTTGACACCGTGTGCGAAAGCGCATGGTGTTTTTGGTATACTGGGGACGAGGTGTTGTCATGGAGAAGTTGATCAAGGCGTGGTTCATCATCACGCTCATCACATTTATGTTATTCAAGCTCGGTGAAACGATGACGGCCGCCTATACGGAGCCAGCGGGCGAAGGAAACCCGTACGTGCTCGTCTTGTTGGTTGGCTGGCCGTTCGTCTTGTTGTTCATTTGGATCACCGTCCGGCTCGCCAGGAGAACGGTCGCGTCGGTGAACGGTCTCGCGCGGGTCGGTCTCTTCGCCGGGAGCATATTGATGGCGGGGATCGGTCTATACGTGAACTTCGGGCAGGCAAGTTCGTTGCGGGACGGGATACGAGCTTCTGAAAATGCGGCGTACGCGTCGGGTTGGAACCAGTTCACGAACATCATTTACGCGAATCAACTGACGTTTTTCGTGCTGACAGTCAGCTGTATGGCGCTCGGCATCGTCGTCTCATTCGTAACTTCAACTAAAGACGAGGAACAGCTCAAGTAGCCGTTCCTCGTCTTTTTAGGTCAGTTTGCTTTGGTAGAGGCGGGCGTAACGGTCGGCGGCGATAATGGCGTCGGCCACATCTTCAGGCGACACGTCGAAACCGCTATGAATCGTTTCCCCTTCAGCGGTCGCTGCTTGACCGACTTTCAAGATATCTTCTCGTGACGCGTCTTTTAGTTTCACGTCTTCGAGTGTGACCGGCAAATCGAGCGCCATGTAAAGGGCGACGTACCGTTCGAACTCGGCTTGCGTCCGTCCTTCAAGCGCGAGCTGGACGAGTGTCCCGAACGCGACTTTCTCACCGTGCGTCAAATGATGGATCTCCCCGTCTAAGGCGGTAAAGCCATTATGGATGGCATGGGCTGCCGCCAATCCACCGCTCTCGAAACCGAGACCGCTCAATAGCGTGTTCGCTTCAACGACATCTTCAAGCGCCGGCGTGACGACTTTTGCTTTTACCGATTCATAGGCCGGAATCCCATAATCGAACAACACTTCTTCACAGCGCTTGGCGATCGCTTCGGCGGCGATCGTCGGGACGCCGCCTGCCATCGTCTTGCCACCGAACGCGAGGACACTCCGGACCTCGACCCACGTCGCGAGCGCGTCGGCGATCCCTGAGGCGAGGAAGCGGGCCGGGGCCTCGGCGATCAGTTTCGTGTCAACGAGGACCAAATCGGGATTCTTCTTATAAAACCGGTAACTCTCAAAATTACCTTCATCCGTATAGATGACCGAGAGGGCACTCGTCGGGGCGTCAGTCGAGGCGATGGTCGGCACGATGACGATGCGGGCATTAAGCGCATCGGCGACGGCTTTGGCCGTGTCGAGCGTTTTCCCGCCGCCCATGCCGATGACGAACGCCGTCTCGTTCGCTTCTGCCGCCTTGGCGATCCGTTCGATCTCGTGACGTGACGCCTCCCCGACAAAGTCGGCTTTCTCGGCGTTCACACCGCTCGACGTCAACGAGGCGGTCACCCGTTCACCGATCAAGCTCCAGACGATATCGTCAGCGATGAGAAGTGCCTGTGAACCGAAATGCCCGACATACTCTCCGATCCGGTCAATCGTATTCTTGCCTTGCACATACTTTGCGGGACTGATGAAAACGCGTTCTGACATATTCAACATCCTTTCTCAAATGAATGTGGCGATAGGACAACATGTGTCTGTTCCCGATTTAAGGCGTGTTTCAAACGAACAATCATGTGACATCTCAGCGAAGCGAGGTCACATGTTCGTCCACATTCCGCCGAGTACTACGAGGACGACAATTAAAGCGGCAACGGCAAGAAATCCCCATTCAAGTATCGATTTGGTCACGATGGTTCCCTCCTGATGACTGATAACCCGAGTATAACGAGTTCAGGCGCCGTTCCTGTTTCAAAAAAATGACCAGGTCAAAAAAAGAATGACGTCTCGTCGTGTCGAGCGTTCGATGGTTTGAATGAGACCACAACGGGAACATTTAATTCGTATGCTTATTTCAGAAGGAGGAAATCACATGTCTAAACACGTACTGATCGTCACGACATCTGCCAATAAATTAGAGAACGGCCACGAAACAGGGTTATGGCTCGGGGAGTTCGCTGAACCGTACCTTTTGTTCGAGAAGAAAGGCTACAAAGTAACGATTGCTAGTATCGAAGGTGGAGACGTGCCAATCGATGCGAACAGTCTAGAAGACGGATTACCGGAAGAAATCTTAAATACGAAAACCTTGTTGAAAGATACGGTCCGTCTTGATCAAGTAGCGGATGAGACATATGATGCTGTCTTCCTTCCAGGCGGACACGGGACAGTCGTCGACTTCCCAGGAAGCGAGACGTTACAGCGTGTCGTTCGAGACGTATACGAGAGCGGCAATATCGTTGCAGCTGTCTGTCACGGCCCGATCGGCCTCGTCAACGTCAAGTTGAGCAACGGCGAACCACTCGTGAAAGGTAAGCGCGTGACTGGATTCACGGATGCTGAAGAAGTCGAGATGCAACTCGATTCAGCTGTACCGTTCTTGTTAGAGACGGCACTTCGTGAGAAGGGCGGAGATTTTGACAAAGCCGACAATTGGGCTGTCAACGTCGCCGTCGATGATCGCCTTGTCACGGGACAAAACCCGCAGTCTTCTGAGCAAGTCGCGGAAGAAATCGTGAAAATTTTAGGATAATGATGCGAACGACCTAGGGCTTGACCTAGGTTGTTCTTTTTTTTGGACATATGTCCTTTTCAAGCATTTTATTCTCGCGTACAGTCAGACGAGGAGAATAGGAGGTAAGTATGGGAATCATTTTTGCAGTACTCTCGGGAACGTTCATCGCGTTACAAGGCATCTTTAACGCAAAGCTTGGTTACGCGGTCGGGGCCTGGTTGTCCGTCACGATCGTCCACTTTGTCGGACTCATACTCGCTTTGGGCATTTATGCGTTCAAACGTGATGCAGACATGACGGCGTTCCGGCGTGTGCCATGGTATTACAGTTTAGGTGGGTTGTTTGGCGTCTTCGTCGTCTTTGGAGAGCTGACGGCCATCCAGCGACTCGGTGTGACGTGGGCAATCTGCGTGTTGCTCGTCGCCCAATTGATTGGGGCGTTCCTTATCGATTTGAACGGTTGGTTCGGGGTGAAGAAGAAGCCTGTCAATCAAGGTCAAATCATGGGACTCGCCTTGATGGTTGTCGGTATCGGGATTTACACATTCACGTGAGGAGGGGTGACATGGGGGTTGAAGCTGCGTTAACACGCCTTAACTGGCACCATCTTTTTTCGACGGAGACACTCGCGGCGTCGTCGATCGTGACATTTCCAACCGGTGCGATGTTGTGTGCGAACGATCAAACGATTGAGTCGTTGTTCGTCGTTTTAGAGGGACGCGTCAAAATTTATACGTTGAGCGAGGAAGGAAAACTGAGACTCTTGCGGTTGAAGACGGCGCCGTCTTTGATTGGCGATATTGAGTACGCCAGCGGCCGGGACGTCCTGCATACGGTCGAAGCGGTCGGGGCGGTCACGTGTCTGCGCATCCCGTTTGAAGCGCTGCGGACGCATAACCGGACGATCGAGTTCACGGAACACCTGCTCCGTGGGGTGTCGGAAAAGTTATTTATTGAGGCGAACGCCTCCTCGAATCATCTGATGTCGACGCTTGAAGAGCGGTTAGCAGGCTATCTCGTCTCACTCAGTGCGTCAGGAAATGAGTTGTTCCAACAAGAGATGAGTCAGTTGAAACGGAAGGAAGTCGCCGAATGGCTCGGGACGAGCTATCGCCACTTGAATCGGACGCTGCAGGCGTTCGCGGACGAGGGACTCGTCGAACGGAGTCGGACGAAAGTGACGATTCTCGATGCGAAACGATTAAACGAACGTGCCAATGGCATGGTGTATGAATAAGGAGGCAGTTCATGTTAGTAGGAATCATTTGTTCAGCGGTGGCTGGCGCGTTCATCAGTGTACAAGCAGCGGTCAATGCCAAAATGAACGTGTATTTAGGAGCTTGGGCGACGACCGTGCTCGTCTTTATCGTCGGATTCGTCGGGTCGCTCGTCCCGCTCGCACTTTTCGGCGGAAACATCCGCGGCGTGTTCGACATTTCACCGATTTATGCGCTCGGTGGTTTGCTCGGTGTCGGGGTTGTATTTTGTGTGATGCGAAGCATTCAACTGCTCGGTCCGACATTATCTGTCTCGATCATTCTCGTGTCTCAGTTGATTTGGGCACTCGGCGTCGACCTCTTCGGAGTGTTCGGAATGCCGCGGTTATCACTGTCACCAGGCCAAATCATCGGGTTGATGATCTTGCTACTAGGCGTGATTGTATTCAAACAAGCTCAGGCGGCAGCCATCGAACATCAAGCGACGGAACAGGCTACTTCACAATGAAGTGGCTTTTTTCGTGAGCAAAACGGGTACAGGTGGATAATAGATGTCTGATATGATGAGATGGAGTAGTACGAAATATACGTAGAGGTGATGAAACAAGTGGATTCTTCCATAGTAATTGATTTAATGATCGTCATATTTTTGATCGTGTTGAACGGGGTGTTCGCGATGACTGAAATCGCGCTCATCTCGTCGAAACCGGCAAAACTTGAAGTCGAGGCGAATCGAGGCAAACGCAGCGCCAAGATCGCGCTCAGACATTCAAAAGACCCGACCGACCTGTTGTCGACCGTCCAAGTCGGGATCACATTGATCGGGATCATCAACGGGGCTTACGGGGGCGCGCGTTTTTCAACACCGCTCGCTGACTTATTCGCACAGCTCGGAATGAGCGCGCAGTATGCGCCGACGGTCGGTTACGTCGTCGTCGTCACGATCATCACGTATTTGTCGCTCATCATCGGAGAGCTTGTCCCGAAACGGATTGCGCTCGTGTCACCTGAACGGGTGACGATGTCGATCATTCCGGCGCTTGACCTGTTCAGCAAAGTCATGCGCCCGTTCATTTGGATCTTATCGAAATCGACATTGTTCTTGTTCAAACTGCTCGGCTTGAAAGCAGAACAGTCGAGTGGGGAGACCGAGCTCGAAATTAAACAGTTGTTGTTCGAAGGAGCGCAGCAAGGGGCGTTCGCCCATGAAGAAGTGCAACAAGTCGAGCGCGTCTTCGCTTTCCACGACCAGTTGATCTATGAACTGATGCAGCCGCGGACGATGCTCGAATGGGTCGACCTCGAGGATGACATGGACGATATTAAAAAATCGATTTATGAGAGTAAACACAACAAACTTCCAGTCGGACGCGATTCGCTCGACGAGTTCGTCGGCTACATCGATGTCCGTGATATTTTAACGCTCGCGACGTTGCGTGAGCCGTCACAAATTTTAAAACGCATCAAGCAGCCGCTCATCGTGCCAAAGCAACGCGAGGCCAGCCAAGTGCTGCAGATGATGCAAAAGAACGGTGTCGAGATCGCGTTCGTGCTCGATGAATACGGTGGCTTCCTCGGTATGGTCACGTTGTTCGACATACTAGAAGAGATTGTCGGAGAAGTGATGATTGAAGAAGAGACGCCGGAAGTGGTCCGCCGCGCGGACGGGACGTACTTGGCGGATGGCTTGCTCGGGATTGAAGATTTGAAACGAACGTTCGGGATTCGAGATAATCGTTTCGATGAGGGCCGTAATTCGTACCACACGCTCGCAGGGCTCGTTATTTATTCGCTCGGCGACTTCCCGAAACGGGGAGACATCGTCGAGGCGTACGGGTTACGTTTCGAAGTCGTCGATATGGACGGGAAACGCGTCGACCAAGTTCTCGTGTCGATGTTGTCAGAAACGCCAAACGAAGACTGATGCCTTAGGGCGTCAGTCTTCGTTTTTGTGTGTGTTCCATGTTTCGAACGCCGCGCGCATGAGCACACGGGCGGTGTGGAGCATGGCCCGTTCGTCCACATCGAAGCGAGGATGGTGATGAGGGAAGACGGCGCCGACTTCAGGATTGCCGGCCCCGGCGAAAAAGAAGCTGCCGGGAACGTGTTGCATGTAGTAGGCGAAATCTTCTCCGACCATGAGCGGAGACATCTCGATGACGCCGGCTTCACCGACGACGTGAGCTGCACTTTGGCGAACATGCTCTGTCTCGGCGTAATGATTGATGACGGGAGGGTAGCCGCGGATATATTCGAGCTCATACGTCGCCTCGCTCGCCGCGCAGACGTGGGAGATGGCGCGCTCCATCTCTGTGATGATCCGTTCTTGTGTGTCTAGCGTGAACGTTCGGACTGTCCCTGATAACTTCGCTTCGTCAGCAATCACGTTGAACGCCTGGCCCGCGGTGAACGTGCCGACGCTTAAGACGGCCGGTTCGAGCGGGTCGGTGCGACGGCTGATGACTTGTTGCAACTGACCGACGACGTTCGCCCCGACCATGACGGCATCGACCGTATGTTGCGGAATCGCGCCGTGACCGCCTTTCCCTTTGATCGTCAGCTCGAAGCGGTCGGCTGCGGCCATGAGCGGACCGGCTTTTACCCCGATCGTGCCGTACGGGAGCGGCGTCCAGATGTGAGCGCCGAAGATGTAGTCGACACCGTCCAAGCAGCCATCTTCGATCATCGGCTTGGCTCCTCCGGGCGCGAGTTCTTCCGCAAACTGATGGATGAGAACGACGTCTCCCGGCAGGTCGGTCTCACTCAAGGCTTTGGCGAGCACGAGCAGTGTCGCCGTATGGGCGTCATGGCCGCACGCATGCATCGAACCGTTCACTTTTGAGCGGTACGGTACGTCTTTCAAGTCTTGGATCGGCAAAGCGTCAAAGTCGGCCCGGAAGGCGATGGTTGGTCCGTTGCCGCCTCGAATGCGTCCGACGACGCCGTTGCCGCCGACGCCTTCGCGGACTTCGAGGCCGAGCTTGCGCAAATAAGTGGCGATCGTTTTTGGTGTCTCCTGTTCTTCAAACGACAGTTCGGGATATTGGTGAAAATGGCGTCGAAGCGACACCATCTCGTCGTACAGTTCCGCCAATCGTGAATCGAGGTCAGTCACAAGCATGATTTGCACTCCTGTCAGTTAATCATTTTTGTTTGAAACCAGCTCCATAGATTATACGTATCTAAGAGGTAAGAGTTTCTAATCGCCTGAGCGGTGTTTCCCATGATCGCCATGGGTCATTGGTTACATTTTTCTAAGTTATGCTTATGGTATACGACAAAAGGGAATTAATACAGAAGTAAATCATGAAATGAGGTGTTGAAATGGGTTGGATTATCGCAATTGGTATCATCGCCGTCTTGGCGGTCATCTATTTTTCGATGTACAACGGACTTGTCAAATATCGAAACTGGGTCGACGAGTCGTGGGCACAGATCGACGTTCAGCTGAAACGCCGCTACGACTTGATCCCGAACTTGGTCGAAACGGTGAAAGGGTATGCGAAGCATGAACAAGAGACGCTTGCGAAAGTCGTCGAGCTACGGAACCAGCTTGGCTCGAAGACGAGCCGTCAGGAACAGATGGAAGTGAACGATCAACTGAGTGGTGCGCTCAAAAACTTGTTCGCGCTGCGCGAAGCGTATCCGGACTTGAAAGCGAACGAGAACTTTTTGATGCTACAAGAAGAGTTGACCCAGACAGAGAACAAAGTCGCTTACTCGCGACAGCTGTATAACAATACGGTCATGAAATACAATACGAAAATCGAATCGGTCCCGACGAACGTCATCGCTTCCGTCCATAAGTTCGAAAAACGCGACATGCTCGAGGCGCGCGAAGAAGAACGCGAGAACGTTCGCGTCTCATTCTAATGGATTGGAGTGGCGACGATGATTCTGTATGAACAAATCCGCAAGAATAAGATTAAAACCGTGTTCATCGTGGCCGGATTCGTCCTCCTCGTCTTAGCCGTCGGGGTTGTCATCTCGTATTTGAACTATGGCGATCCGCTCCCGGGGCTCATCTTCACTCCGGTGTTCTCGTTGTTTTACATCGGGATCGTCATCATGTCGAGCACGAATATCGTCATGAAGATGAATCACGCCCAAGAGATCACATCGGTCGAACAACATCGTTTCTTATGGCACACGGTCGAGAACATGGCGATGGTCGCCCGTGTCCCGATGCCACGGATTTTCATCATCAATGACCCGTCACCGAACGCGTTCGCGACCGGGCTCAAACCCGAGAAGGCGGCGGTCGCCGTGACGACCGGTTTAATGGACCAGTTGACCCGCGAAGAACTCGAAGGTGTCATCGCCCACGAGGTCGCGCATATTAAAAATTATGACGTCCGCCTGGCGACGGTGACGCTCGCCCTCGTCTCCGTCATCGCCATCATGAGTGACATCGGCTCGAGGATGCTGTTTTTCCGAAGTATCGGTGGACGGCGGGACAACAACCAAAATCCGATCTTTATGATCGTCGGGCTCGTCCTGTTGATTTTAGCCCCAATCATCGCAACGCTCGTCAACCTGGCTATCTCGCGAAATCGTGAGTTTTTGGCTGATGCGAGCGGGGCCGAGCTGACGCGAAACCCGGACGCACTCGCTTCGGCGCTCGAGAAAATCGCTAACGTCAAAACGCCAGTGAAAGAGGCGTCACGGGCGTCGGCATCACTTTATTTTTCGGATCCTATGAAGAAAAAGCTGAGCGGTCTGTTCTCGACACACCCGAATCCGGAAGAACGCATCAAACGACTACGAGGCATGTAAAAAAAGCCACCTCCATAGCGAGGTGGCTTTCGTTCGTCATCCGGCGCGGTTGCTCCGGAGTTTTTCAATCTCTTCGAGGACGAATTGAACGTTCGTCCCGACGATGACTTGAATATGGTTCGGGCTGACGACTTTAATTCCTGGGATGCCCGCTTTCTTAATTTGCGTTTGATCGACCGTGTCCATGTCTTTGACGTCGACACGGAGACGTGTGACACACGATTCGATACCGGTGACATTTTGGTCACCACCGAGACCGTCATAAATCATGGCTGCCATCGCAGAGTACTGACCACCTGCTGCAACTGGTGCCGTTTTCGTATCACCTTCAGGCGCTGTTTCTGTCGCGACTGCATCAACTGCTTCGTCCGACTCGCGACCTGGCGTTGCCAAGTTAAGTTTGACGATCATGAAGCGGAAGATCGTGTAGTAGATGGCACCGAAGACGAGGCCTTGGACGAGTAACATGTACGGCTGGTTCGCAAGCGGTAGCCGTGAGCTGAGGACGAAGTCGACGAGACCGGCACTGAAGCCGAACCCGGCCGTCCATTGGAATGTGGCAGCGATAAAGAGTGACACGCCTGTCAACACAGCATGGACAAGGTAAAGAACTGGTGCGAGGAACATGAACGAGAACTCGAGCGGTTCCGTGACACCTGTGAAGAATGAAGCGAACGCTGCGGCGAGAAGGAGCGAGGCCGCTTGTTTTTTACGTTTCGTTTTCGCAGTGTGATACATCGCTAGGGCTGCTGCCGGGAGACCGAACATCATGATCGGGAAGAATCCAGCTTGATAGCGTCCAGTGATCCCTTTCTCACCTTCACCGGACCAGAAGTTACCGATATCGTTGATGCCGGCAACGTCAAACCAAAATACCGAGTTGAGGGCGTGGTGAAGACCTGTCGGGATCAATAGACGGTTGAAGAATCCGTAAAGTCCGGCCCCGATCGCCCCCATTTTCGAAATCGTTTCACCGAATCCGACGAGTCCTGTGTAGACGACCGGCCAGACGAAGTAAAGTGCGACCGAGACGACAATCATGGCGAACGCCGTCATGATCGGTACGAGACGTTTGCCGCTGAAGAAGGCGAGCGCGTCCGGGAGCTTCACATGGCTGAAGCGGTTATACATTTGAGCAGCGACGATACCTGACAAGATACCGACGAACGCGTTGGCGATCCGACCGAATGCTGGGTTGACTTCAGTGACGTCGATTCCTTGGAACAGAGCGACTGTCGCGGAAGACAACAATGTCGTGACCGTGAGGAAAGCGACGAGACCACTGAGAGCGGCCGAGCCGTCACGGTTTTTCGCCATACCGAGGGCGACCCCGACAGCGAAGAGAATTGGAATGTTATCGATGATGGCTGCACCGGCTTTAATGAGGAAGGCGGCGGCGATGTTTTCAGAACCCCAGCCGACTGGGTCGATCCAGTAACCGATGCCCATGAGGATGGCCGCTGCAGGAAGTACCGCAACCGGCAACATGAGCGAACGTCCGAGACGTTGTAAAAAGTTCATCATTGTAAATGTCCTCCTTTTTGATGGTGTTGATCTTGCAGGCGCTGAATGTGGAGCGTGATGTAACCAAGCTCTGACTCGGGCAAGACGATGCCGTATAAGTTTTCCATTTCAGTTGCGACGTCAGACGCACACGCGTAAGCGGACGAGAATTTTGTTTGAATCATCCGAAGCATGTCCTCGTCGATCGTGTGATGATCGTAATGGTTGACCCGATCCATGACGAATCGTAAATGGGTTAATAAGCGTTGATAGGATAAGTCATCTTCTTCGATAGATAGGTCGAGTCGTCGTGAAATCGATTGAATCATGTCTCTTACGATCGTCGTCTGTTTGACCGTCTTGCGCAAATCACCTCCTTTCACTTTGAGTGTATGGATATGGAGCGCGATGAAAGCCGCTTCATCTTTCGGCATCTTCAACCCGATTTTGTCCTCGATCAGTTGCAGCGCCCAGAGCCCGATCTCATATTCGTTGCGATACAAGATTTTGATCTCGTTCAACAGCTTGTTCCGAAGCGAGATCCCTTCTTCTTCACGCTCGATGGCGAACGAGATATGATCGGTCAGGACGACGTGGATGTGCTCATTGAACGTCGTCTCGAGCCGCTTCTCCGCATGCGTGATAATTTCTTCGGAAATGGTGAAGTGGTCGACCGGGATGCGGCTGAGCAGTTGTTGAAACTTATCGTTTTCCGACATGACAAATAGTTTTTCGATTTTATGCGGATTGACGATGTCGTTGCGCCCTTTTTTAAAGGCGACGCCTGGTCCGATGGCAATCTTTTCTTCACCTTCGTCCGAGACGATGACCGCGTTGTTGTTTAAGATTTTTTTGATTTTTAACATGTGTCCTCCTATCGAGGAGTCATTGTTCCGCTTGAGCGACGACAGTCTTTCCGGAAAGCGAGGGCCCGCCCGCGTGGAACGAGTAGGGGTGAGGTAAGTCGCTTCCGTTCGTGACGATCATCGGAGTGACCGTGTCCTTCCCGGCTTGATGAATCTGCTCCAAGTCCGCTGTCAACAAAGGATGTCCGACGTCAACATGGTCACCGACAGTGACGTGGACTGTGAACGGGTCTCCTGAAAGTTCGACCGTGTCTAACCCGACGTGAATCAAAATCTCAGCTCCGTCTTCCGTCCGGATGCCGATGGCGTGCTTCGTCGGTGCGATTTGGACGATCGTTCCATTAGCCGGTGCGACGACTGTCCCGTTTGTCGGCTTAATGGCGATTCCGTCGCCCATCATCTTCTCGCTGAAGACGGGGTCGGCCACTTGCTCAAGTGGAATGATGTCTCCTTCCATGGGTGCATAAAGTGTCAGTGTATGTCTCTTCATCCACTTATTCAATAACATGTTCACTTCATCCTTTCCCTGCGAAAATGATTGTGAAAAAACAAAACAGGCATGGAGTATAGACGGGTGGCGTGAGCCTTTCGTCTTACCCCATGCCTGATCGAATCAGTCACATGTGATCAATATTCGTTTCTTCTGTCTCAACATAGCACGCTATCTAAAAGAAGACAAGACCTAATTTGTAAGCGCTCTCTAAAAATGTACTTATTCTGAAATTTGTTGTATAGTGAAGACGAATCTTAAGTGAAAGGTGTTGCATGTTGATGAGTGAGGTCGTATCTGCCTAACGAACTGAAAAACGTAGGATGACGCGTGTTTTTGTCATGCCTTCATGTTCTGTTACGGATACCGCCCATCATAAACTGCCAGACACCGGTCTGTCTTTTTGCGTTGGTCGTCATCGACCGACGCTTTTTGTTTGCGCGGTATCTCCACCCTATTTCAAGGAGAGATCACCATGAACGAACAAACGTTAGAAAAACTACAATATACTGAACTCATCCAACGAGTCGAACGCTACTGCATCAGCGGGTTCGGTCGCAAGTTGCTCAGAAATCAACAACCGACGAGCCATCTACAGACGGTGAAGAAACGACTGCAGGAGACGTCGGAGGCACGAGCCATTCTAGACGCCTCGTCGCACGTCCCGTTCATCGGGGTGTCCGATATGGAACCGCTCATCGGGAAAATCAGTCGTGGCATCCAGCTCGAGGCGTGTGAACTTGAAGCCGTCGCTGAATTTTTCCGTGGAGCCCGCAAACTGAAAAGATTCATGGCCGAGCAGACGTTCTTTGCACCGTTGTTATCTCTGTACGCGGACGAGATGAGTGAAAGGCGCTCGATCGAAGAAGAAATCGTTCGGTCGATCCGGGCCGGACGCGTCGTCGATGAGGCGTCAAAAGAACTGAAACGGACTCGGAAGCAAATCGATATTCTCGAAGGACGGATCGAGGAGCGGTTGACTAAATTTTTGAAGAGCGCGGCTAACCGTGAAGCGATTCAAGACGCGTTTGTGACGAAGAAGCAGGATCGATTCACGATCCCAATCAAGGCGTCGTACAAACATAAAGTCGCCGGGACGATCATCGATACGTCGAACCGGGGGACGACCGTGTTCATCGAGCCGGAAGCGATCAGCAAGCTGAACGCGGAACTCGCCGTCAAACGGACCGAGGAAGCGGTTGAAATCTATCAAGTGCTCGCGACGCTGACCGGTATGGTGGCCGAAGCGTTAACGGCGATTGAGACGACGCTCGACGTCATCGCCCAGTACGACATGGTATTCGCCAAAGGTAAGTATAGCCAGACGATCGAAGGAATTTCGCCACGCGTGAACGGGACCGGGAAAATTCGTTTGCGACAAGTCCGGCACCCGTTGCTTGATGGGGCGGTCCCGCTCGACTTCTCGCTCGGCGAGACGTACCGCGGACTCATCATCACCGGACCGAACGCCGGCGGGAAAACGGTCGTCTTGAAGACGATCGGCTTGCTTACTTTAATGACCATGAGCGGTCTGCACATCCCGGCTCATCCCGATACGGACATCTCGACGTTTGACGACGTGTTCGTCGATATCGGTGACAATCAAGACATGGGTTCTGCCCTCAGCACGTTCTCGGCCCACATGAACAACGTGGCGACGATCATGCAGCGGGCCGGCAAGCGATCGCTGCTCTTATTTGACGAAATTGGGAGTGGGACCGAACCGAACGAAGGCGCGGCGCTCGCCATCGCGATTTTAGAAGAGGCGTACAAGCGCGGCTGTCTCGTCGTCGCCTCGACCCATTATGGGGAAATCAAAGCGTATTCCGAGGCGCATCCGGACTTCATGAACGCGGCGATGCAGTTCGACCCGGACACGCTCGAGCCGAAGTATCGGTTGTTGATCGGTCAGTCCGGTGACAGCAACGCGTTGTTCATTGCCCGGAAAATGAAGCTGCCCGAAGCGATTTTGAAACAGGCGTCACGTTATATGAAAGAAAAAGTATATGACCAGACACTCGTCGACACTTCGAAGCTGACACAAGAAGTGGTGAACGCGAAACCGGACCTGATTCAGCAATTTGAAAAAGGAGATCGCGTTCGGTTACTCGAGACGAATCAAGTCGGGCTCGTCTATGCGACGGACGATTCTGGGCGACAGGTCACGGTTTATGCAGAAGGGACGTTCAGCGACCATCCGTTGCGACGCGTCCGGCTTGAAGCGCAGGCGGTTGATCTCTATCCGGCGGGTTATGACATGGAAACGTTGTTCGTGGATTATCGAGAGCGCAAAGAGGCGCATGATTTTGAGCGTGGCTCGAAGAAAGCATTGCGTCGTGTTGAAAAAGAGATTCGGGCACGGCAACGCGCCGAACGTGGAGACTAAAAAGTGTATGACCTTAAGCGCTCGGGTAAGGACCAAGGACCGAGAGTCATGACGAAACGTCCGGCTGTCGGGTAATGTGTCGGAGGTGGACTAGATGTTTTGGTTAAGCTTGTTGTTTGCCATCGGATTTGCCTTGATTCACTACTTTTCAGGTCAACTGATTCACGTGCGTGAGACGCCACGGAGCCGCTTCTTGTCGCTCGCCGGTGGCGTCGCTGTCGCTTACGTGTTCTTGCATCTTTTGCCTGAACTGAATGAATACCAACGCGAACTCGAAGGACATCTCGGGAGCGGCCTGTTCGCCTCGATCGAGAACCATATCCTCATCGTTAGTATGTTCGGTTTGGCCGTTTTTTACGGATTAGAGCGATTGGCGTCCCAAATGAAAAAACGAGATAAAGGAAGCGTGTTTTGGATTCATATGGCGCTGTTCATCTTTTACAACTTTAGCATCGGGTATGTACTCGCAGAGAGTGAGTTCGACACGATATGGGCGATGACGCTCTACTTTCTCGCGTTAGGGATTCATTTCATCACGGTCGATCAAGGGTTGAGACACCACCATCAACAGTTATATGACGAGCGGGGAAGGTTGTTGCTTTCACTCGCGGTGCTCGTCGGCTGGAGTGTCGGGGCGTTTTCAGCGCTTCATGAAGTCACGCTGTCGATGATTGTCGCCTTTTTGGCCGGTGGCATCATCTTGAACGTCATGAAAGAAGAGTTACCCGAAGAGCGTGACAGCAGTTTTCGTGCCTTTGCCGTCGGGCTCATCGGATACGCGTTACTTTTATTGGCCATATGAAAAGGCAACCGAGATTTGGTTGCCTTTTTGCTTACAGTGAATTTGTACTCTGATTTTCTACATTGTCATCTGTTGAAGGTGTATTGTCGTCTTGGTTTGGACCACCGAATTGGCCACCGTGATGCGATCCGTGACCGTGTCGACCTCTGCCTCCCGGTCCTTGCATGTCTAGATCGTCATAGCTTGTCACGTCGGCGAATCGCTCCTCATGTTCAGCTAAAATCGCGTCGGCTTCCGCTTGCGTCAAATCACCGTTCTCGATCGCTGCATCAAGTTTCACTTCGTGTGAGGCGATGATCGCGTCAATGAATGCGTCGACCGTGATGCCTTTCTCTTCCGCGAGCTCAGGAAGCGACTGTCCTTCTTCACGTGCCGCTTCGACCTCGGCTTCGGTCAAACCGAGCGCCTCAAGCAACGCCGCTTGTCCGGCTGCCCGGTCTCCGAACATGCCGCGTTCACCGCGTTCGCATTGCGTCGAAGCTTCCGTCGATTCTGTCGTTTCAGTTGTCGTCGTCTCGTTCGTGGCTGCGTAGACGCCTGTGCCCGAGACGGCAAGCAGGCCGGCCAAAGCGAGTGCTAATTTTGATGATTTCATGTGTATCTCCTCCTTTTACTACCTCAAGTGTAAATCTTGCCCGCCGGCAAGTTGTGAGGGAGTTGCAAGGTTTTTGCAAATTGTATTTGGGAAACGATGGGATGCTTTCTTGATGCGATATAATGGGAGTGGAGGCGATACAGATGAACGTGCTCGTAGTGGAAGATGAACAGAAGCTAGCGGACGGGATGGCCCGTTTTTTGACGTACGCGGGCTTTACTGTCAGCGTGGCGAGGACACTCGCCGAGGCGAAACGACTGCTTGATCAGCCGTTCGATGCGGTCCTGCTCGACGTTCGCCTGCCGGACGGGGAAGGATGGACGCTCATTCCGAGATTACAGACACTTCAGCCGCGGCCGGCCATCGTGTTGACGACGGCACGCGGGGAAGCCGATGACCGGGTGTTCGGTCTTGAGCTCGGTGCTGACGACTATTTGGTTAAACCGATCGTCTTGAAAGAGCTCGAGATTCGATTGAAGCGTCTCGTCAAGCAGACGGATGGCATCGTGTTCGGTGATCTGAAAGTTGATGAAAAATCACGGACGGTGACGGAAGACGGGAAACCGATTCGATTGGCCAATAAGGAGTACGAACTGCTGCTCTATTTCATGAAGCATATCGGGGAAGCGCTTGACCGGAACCGATTGCTCGACGACGTGTGGGACTATACGTTCGTCGGTGACACGAGGACGGTCGACACGCACGTTAAACAGCTCCGCGACAAGTCCAAGACGATCAAACGGCAGTTGAAGACGGTGCATCGGGTCGGTTATCGATTGGAGGACGTGTGATGAACCGGTTGATGAAAAAGTTGTTGTGGACCGCCATTCTCCCGCTCGTGGTCATGGCCGTGCTCACGTTCGGGCTCACGTCGCTCTTGATCGGCCGCTTTGCCGAGACGGAAAGCTACGCCCAGCTCGAGCGTGAAGCGGACATCGTCTATGACGCGTTAGCTGAAGGGCGAGGCATACCGGGACAGCTCAACGTCCTCGTGTTTCAAGACGGCGAACCGATCGATCTTGACCGAGGCGGACGGATGCGGCGACAGATGACACCGACGCTGAACCCGGACGCATTAGCGGCACGCGATCAAGTCAGCGTAAACGGTACGCGTCTCTTGACGTTTTTACGAGAAGAAGGAGACATTCAAATCGTGACGTATACGAATGCGCCGCTAGCGAATCCCCAGTTCCGTCAAATCTATATGATTCTCGGGAGTGGCTTCCTGCTCGCCCTCGTCGCGGCGATAGGCGTGACGTATTGGATGGGGCGGCGCTTGACGTCACCGCTCGTCCAATTGAAACAAGCGGCAACGGCGATCATGGCAGGAACACACACAATCAACTTGCCGCCGGTCACAGACGATGAAATCGGTGATTTGACGGAAGCGGTCGATCAGATGAATCGTGCGCTTCAAGAAAAAGAGACGCTGCAAAAGACGTTCATCTCTGGTGTCACACATGATGTGCGGACACCGCTCGCTATCGTTCGCAACGAGGCAGAGATGCTCGAGCTCGGCGTCGTCAAGCCAGAAGACGTCTCGTCGACGGGACGGAGCATGACCGAAGAAGTTGACCGAATCGATCGTCTCGTCACGCAGATGCTCGAGTACTCGAAGTTATCGTCACGAAGTCTGCCGCTTCAAATCGAGCCGATCCGATTGGACGGACTCATTCGTGAGACGGTAGCACGAATGGAAGACTGGTTCCGGCATAAACAAGTCACCGTCCAACTCGAACTCGAAGCAGTCACGCTACAAGCCGACCAAACGGCGATGGAACGGGTGTTGTCCAACTTTCTTCATAACGCCTACCAGGTGAGTCCCGACGGTGGCGTCATCACAATCAGAATTGTCGGAAACCGACTCGAGATCGAGGATCAAGGTCCGGGGCTCGATGATAGGATGCGTGCGAGCGTATGGGATATGTACGTCAAAGGTGACCGGTCGAACGGACACGGTCTTGGACTCGCCATCAACAAGTTGTTGCTTGAAGCGCAGCAACTCAATTACGGGGTCGAATCAAACGAGGGGGCGATTTTTTGGATCGAATGGGATTGAACTTATTTTTACGAGGTGTCCGCTTAGAACGAGATCGGATCGAAACGCCAGGGTATCCGTTTTCGCTCCCGATTTTTGAAGCGTTTGACGAATTGACGTTGACGAAGCCGGTCACGTTTTTAGTCGGGGAAAACGGCAGCGGCAAGTCGACGTTGATCGAAGGGATGGCGATTGCCGCCGGATTCAATCCGGAAGGCGGGGCGACGACGTTCCGCTTTGAGACCGAGTCGACGCATAGCCCGCTGTTCGAGGCGTTACGCCCGATTCGTAGTGCGTATCGCCCGAAGGACGGTTTTTTCCTCCGGGCCGAGACGGCGTATCAGCTATCGAGTTACGTGGACGAAATAGCGCGATCGAGTCCAGACCCTGAACGATTTTACGAATCGTATGGCGGTCGCTCACTCCATGAGCAGTCGCACGGGGAAGCGTTCTTGTCGCTCATGCTCCACCGTTTCCGGGGCGCGGGCCTCTATATTTTAGACGAGCCGGAGGCTGCGTTGTCGCCGATGCGTCAATTGACGATGCTCGCCCGGATGCATGAGCTCGTGCAGGCCGGAAGCCAATTCATCATCGCGAGCCATTCACCGATTCTCATGTCGTATCCGGACGCGGCGATTTTGGAAGTCGAGGCAGGGCTCGCGCCGACGACGTTCGATGAACTCGAACACGTCCGGGTCATGCGCGACTTTTTAGCGTCACCGGAGCGGATGCAACGGATTTTATTTGAATAACAAAAGGCGGCCGTGGCCGCCTTTTGTTATGACTTCGTGATTTTCCGCAACAAAATGATCGCGACGCTGACACCGGCAGCGATCAGCATGTACGTCCCGATCGATGAGAGCGTGTCTATCCAAAAATCCATTAGGTTTCCACCTCACTTGATTCGGTTAATTGCTTCCATCATTTCACGTTACTGTGCTAAAGTACACGAAATAATGATGTAAAACAAACGTTGAAGTCTGTTGGAAAATCTTTCAAGAAACTTAAAAGTTTGGTCAGTAATTGGGCGAAAACTGTCCCACGTTTGAATAATCGCTCTATAATAGACGTGTAGAGATGATTATTGACGAAATGAGGGGTAGCGATGGTATACGGTTTATTGATTGTTGGCATCGTCCTGATCACACTCGTCATCAACGTACTGCGCTTGATGACGACCCCATCTTTGAACCGTTGGCTACTCGTTGGGGCGAGTAGCCTTGTCGTGATTTGGCATGGGATTCTGTTCGACTTTTATGATTTACATTGGTCGGTGTTGCTGCTCATCGCGACCGGCCTCATCTGTTTTCAATGGACGGGCATGGTGACCGCGATTCTTGTCGGTTGGTTGCTCGTCTATAGCCAATCAGGAGACTTATCGTTTCCGTTGTTGCTCAGTTATATCTTTTTCGGACTCGGTGCCGCGCTCTTGTTCGGTTATATTAAACAATTGAAACGGGAACGATCGGATCGGTTACGGATGTTGACGACAAGCTCTCGTCAATTGAACGTGTTTCGTGAAGTCAGCTTCACGATGCAAGATACGCTCGACCCGGACCGTCTCCTACAGACGATTTTGACGTCGGTGACGGCAGGTCATGGGCTCGGCTTCAACCGCTCGATCATCTTTTTTGCCGACCCGGAAAAAGACAGCATTTACGGCGTCATGGGGACGGGACCGATGAATCCCGAGGAAGGGTACCAAATTTGGGAAGAAATCACACGGCAACATTATGACCTTCAAGATTTAATTGACGAGAAAGAGACGGACTCGACACACGATGAGCCATTGAACGAACGGATTCGCAAAATGACGTTCCCATTTAATTCCAATCATGTGTTTAAACAGACACTCGACTCGGGCCGACCGCAACACGTCTATGCGAGCATCACCGATGATGCGGTCCTACGACTATTACATACAGAGTTACAGATGGACGAGTGCACAATTTTCCCGTTACATCATCAAGGTATCCCGTACGGATTGCTCGTCATCGATAACGTCGTCAACAAGAAGCCGATCACCCCTCAAAAAATCGATGGGGTTCGGCCCATCGCGGAACAGGCATCGCTTGCGTTGCATCAGACGACGCTTTATCAACGGATTGAGACGCTCGCGCTCCGTGACGGACTGACTCGTTTGAAGAACCATCGCTCGTTCGAGCAAGATTTGGATGTATTGTTCCGCGAATGTGATGAAGACGAACTGTCGCTCATCGTCATGGACATCGACCACTTCAAACATTATAACGATACGAACGGTCATTTGGCGGGGAACGAACTGTTGACGCGACTCGCGAGCGTCATTCGCCGAAGTGTACCCGATGAACAGATGGCGTATCGTTTCGGCGGCGAAGAGTTTGTCGTCTTGCTCCCGCGATTCGATGAGATCGGAGCGACGCACGTGGCCGAAACGATTCGTTCAGCCGTGCTCGGTACAACATTCACGCACGGGAATCAACAACCGGGTGGGCAGTTGACGCTCAGTTTTGGCGTCGCCTCGAAGCATACGCTTCGTGATCAGACGGTCGAACAGTTGATTGAATGTGCGGACCAGGCGCTTTATGCGGCCAAGTCACGCGGGAAAAATCAAGTCTGTCGCTGGGAAGGGGTGACGCTATGAGCGAGTTTAGCGTCATGATGATGGTGGTCGCCTTTGTTGGGACCATACTGCTGTCGAGCCGGTACTGCTATCTATTCATCTTACGTCACATCGCCAAGCGTGAGGCGGCGGCATTGCACGTTTCGTTACAAGACGTCTCGTTCTCGTTTGATCAGATGGTGTACTTTATTGCCTTGCCGACGACAATCCCCGAAGTAAGGGACGCGATGAAAGACGAGCTCATCATCGAGCCGTATTACGAGTCGCACTTCTTTCCTGACGTGAACGGGATACAAGTCTCCGTTAAATCGGGACAGGAAGTGATCCCGATTACGTATTTGCCAATCGATGACTTCAGTTTACCGATCTTAGATCGCTATCTAGAGACGCGGAAAATCGATGAGCGGACGAACCGCATCATTCGCGCCCACGTGATTGTTCATGATCGGACGCTCCAAGCGATCCGGGACGAGGTGTATCACCACTTGCATGAGGACCGCATCAGACAATAGAAAACAGGGTTCCTTCACCAAGCGGTGATGGAAACCCTGTTTTTAGTTCGTTAAAAGGTGGAAACGGACAGCACCGATCAAGTTGGCCTCATTGAAGTGGGCGCACGTCTCGACGTCGATCCGGAACGTACCGAACGAATCCGTGAGCGCATCGAGGTGACGCTTGATGCCGTCACGGACTTCAGGCCGCCGGCTGATGCCGCCACCGATCAAAATCCGTTCCGGGTCGAGCCCGAACTGGAGATTGTAGAGTCCGATCGCATTCCAACGATAGAAGTTTTCGAGTTCCTCATGGATACGTAAGTCCGATTGAAGGTCGAACACGTCTTTGCCGGTGAGGGGCAGTCCGAGGCGATCACTGCACCGCTTCACGAGAACGGCCGTCGCACCGACTTTACTCCACGTGCCGTCCGGGTGGGGGGCATTCGGGTCAAGAATCCAATAGCCGTACTCGCCGCCATGGAAGTGTGAACCGACCATGACTTCGTTCGAGTCGATAAAAGCACCACCGACACCCGTGCCGATGACGACTGTCGCATAACGTTTCAAAGAAGCGGCGGCCCCGGTCCATCCTTCGGCGAGCGCTGCCGCGTTCGCGTCGTTTAGGACGGTGACGGGTAAGTTGTACTGGTCTTGAAACGGCTCGAGGAAAGGCTGTTCGTGAATGTAGGGGAGGGCGGTAACGCCGTGAATCACCCCGGTCGACGAATCGACGGCGCCTGGAGCGCTAAAGGCGATTCCTTGGATCGGTCCCGCGGCTTGCGTGTTGTTCACGATTGCATCGATCTGTTCGAGAAATGCTTTCCACGTCTTAGGGGTCGGGACGTGGTCGTTCGACAGAAGTGTCCCATCAGTTTGGACGACTCCGTATTTGATACTCGTTCCACCGATATCGATGGCTAGATAATGTTGCATAGTACTTACTCCTTTACGGGGGATTTTGTTGTCAAGGCTATGTTTGGGGCATGGTATGATAGATAGACAAGAACACATGCTTATCCACATTAGCGCACCATGCCAAATGATGCAAATCGGTCGCGAGGAGGTTCACATGGATGTTCATATCGGGAACGCCGGTTTTGAGACGGAAGCGGCGAAACGACAGCTGCGCGACTCGATTAAATCGGTAAGCAAGACGTTGTTTGAAATGGTTGAACATGTGGCCGTGCGATGACAGCTCGGTATTTATTGAAGCGACGCGTCATCGACCATGCGGCCAAGCATTGGAAAACGTGGCGGCTCAGATTGTACGTCGTGTTTCCGCTCTTTTTCTTTCTCGGTTATCAGTATATCTTGTTCTGGCAAGGTGGTCTTGATTGGATCGGCGACGTTTCGGCGTTCGTTTGGGCGGTGCTCTTCCTGCTCCTTGTCGTCAGCGATACGTTTTTCATTTGGGTCGAACGAGCAGATGTCACGCGAAGCACCGGCGATGCGCTCATCAAGGTGTTGAAGCGCTATTCGCTGTCCTATCATATCGTTAAGCTGATCATTAAATATGGTGTGGTCGTTTCGTTGTTTAGGCCGGTGCTCGTCGATTGGGGATGGACACATGCTTCAATTTTGTCATTCTTCTTGTCGGTTCTCCTAATCGCTTGGCTCCATATGTGGACTCAGTATCAGTTACAGATTAGGCGAAGCCATTGGATGTTGCGGGTTAGCGTCACGATCATCGCCATGATTTGCTTATATGCGTTCCTTGACGGCCGTCCGCTCGCGGCAGTCGTCTTCGGCAGTGGTTTCGTCGCACTGGCACTTTATGCCGGGGAAGGTTGGATGTCGCGTCAGCCGTACCTTGATCGCGAAATCGACTTGGCCGAGGCGTTGCATGATTCATTCTTCCAAAAAATCAAGAAGGGACACTTTCATGACTGAACAACAATATGAACGACTGCTACAAATCGAGACGGTGAAGCCTCAGCAAGGCTTCCCGACCTCGGTCGAATACCATCGCTATGAGCCGACCCCATATGCTGCGCTCGACTTGTTACGCGACGCCTATCCGCTCGAGCCGACGGACACGGTCGTCGACTTTGGATCCGGGAAAGGGAGGTTGCCGTTTTATCTCGCCTACACGTTCCGTGTCCGCGCCATCGGGGTCGAGATGGATGGGGGCTATCACGAGGAGGCGCTTCAAAACTGGGTCAACTATACGAAGAAGCATCGGTCGCGTGGGAGCGTCCAGTTCGAGTGCGCGTATGCCGAACGGTTTATGATCCCACCTGAGGCGAACCGATTTTATTTCTTCAACCCGTTCTCGGTTCAAGTGTTCCGCCAAGTCGTTGCCAACATCCTCGACTCGGTCGAGCTCTCGCCGCGTCCGGTCGATATCATCCTCTACTATCCGTCCGACGATTATTTACACTTTTTGAATGATGAGACACCGTTCCGTTACGTCCAAGACGTCCGATTGCCGCTGAAGAATCTTCATGAACGGTTTCTCATTTATCGATTTGATATGATGGAGTCATCTTGGTAATGGGGAGTGGATTTGAGTGAAGAAAAAAGATATTTTAGAAGCGTACCGTTGGCGTCAAGCGACGAAAGAGTTCGACGCGGACCGCAAGATTGATGAAAGCGACTTTGAATTTATCCTGGAGACGGGACGGTTGTCACCGAGCTCATTCGGCTTCGAGCCGTGGCAGTTCGTCGTCGTCCGCCGCGAAGATTTACTTCAAAAAATCAAAGACAACACGTGGGGCGCTCAAGGACAAGCGTTGACGGCGAGCCATTTCGTCTTGATCTTGGCCCGGACTCCGCAGGAAATGCGCTATGATTCGGACTATCTGCGCCATATCATCACGGGCGTCCAAGGACGGACCGAGGATGAATATGCGCTCCGAATCAAACGAGTGCAGGAGTTCCAAGAACAAGATTATCGTCTGTTAGACGACGAGCGAGTGTTCCAAGAGTGGATCAAGCGCCAGACGTACATCCCGCTCGGCAACATGATGACGGCAGCAGCCCAAATCGGGATCGACTCATGTCCGATCGAAGGGTTCAACCAACAACAGATTGACGAACTGTTGATTTCAGAAGGTGTCATGGAACGCGGGGCCTGGTCGCTCTCGGCCATGGTCGCGTTCGGTTACCGGGCTCGCGATTTCGCGCCGAAGACGCGCCGCGACTTCAACGAGGTCGTCAAATACATCGGATGAAAAAAAGCTCAATCGCCTCGACGCGATTGAGCTTTTGCTTATTTCCAGTCTGTGATGCGGTCGATTGGGAAACGGACCGACGGGTAACCTTCTTCCGCGGCTTTGCCGATCGAGAGGAGCATGACCGGGAGGTAGCGTTCTTTCTCGAGACCGAACGCTTCGGCGATATTCTTCTTATCGTAGCCGCCGATCGGGTTCGTGTCGTAGCCGTGGGCACGGGCGACGAGCAT
Source organism: Exiguobacterium aurantiacum (assembly GCF_001766415.1). Classification (GTDB taxonomy): domain Bacteria; phylum Bacillota; class Bacilli; order Exiguobacteriales; family Exiguobacteriaceae; genus Exiguobacterium; species Exiguobacterium aurantiacum_A. The sequence continues at coordinate 120,880 of NZ_MKXO01000002.1, forward strand.
GAGCTGCATCGCGACGAGGCCTGAGTCGAGCAAGATGCTGTCTTTGATCATTTCGTTCGGTGCGTCTTTGAAGATGCCTTTGATCATGTCGACTTGGCGGTCGCGGACTTCAGGAGGCATCAGGCCGCGCTCGACAGCCGAATTGAAGATCTCTTCCGTGTAGTCGGCCATTTGGTAGTCGGCGAAGATGGCGATGACAGCCGATGACGTCTCGACTTGACGCTTATTGAAGCTCGCGAGCGGGAGGAGTGTCTTTTTTCCGGCGGCGCTGTCGATGACGACGAAGCGCCATGGCTGAAGGTTGAGCGAAGACGGTGCTGTCGTCGCTTCCTCGAGGATTTGTGTCATTTCGTCTTTCGAGATTTTGACGCTCTCGTCATAGACGCGAATCGAACGGCGTCCTTTTACAATCTCCATAAAGTCTTTCTGTGTTGTCGTGTTCATATTAGGGTCTTCCTTTCGTGTTGAATGTTGTGTTGTAACGTATTTAACAGGTCGAGCAAATGTTGTTGCTCCTCTACCTTCATGTTTACAAAAAGTCGGTCCGATAAGCACTTCTTTTGCTCGGTCCAATGTGCAATTTTGTCGCGACCGAGCTCGGTCAAGTCGACGTAGATGACGCGATTGTCTTGAAGACATCGTTCACGAGCGATCAGCCCTTGCGTCTCGAGTTGTTTCAAGTGACGGGTGATGGCCGCGTGATCGACATCGACGCGCTGTTGCAGCTCGCGTTGGCGAAGTGGACCGACGTGATTCAAGTTGCTCAAAATATCGTATCGGGTCAGGCTCAGTCCATCCATTTCGGTATCGAACAGCTGGCTGAGTTCTTTTTGTACAGTGATGACGTTGTAGAGAATTTGGTCGCTAGGCGAACAAGATTCGCGCATCCATAACCCTCCTTAACTAATTGATGACTCAATCATTGATGGGTCATGTAATTCATCCTAACGTGTTTTTCGATTGCCGGCAAATAAAAAGTTTTAAAAAACCTGTTGCCAAACTGTTATATAATAGTCTATATTAAAGTCAACTGATATATAACAACAAATACGGGAGGATGTGAAGGCTTGGAACAGTATACACAAGTAGGAACTTATCGCGTACATCAGGAGCTCCTCGACTTCGTCTCGGCTCATGTATTGCCAGGAGCAGAGACGGGGCATCAGTTTTGGCAAGGAGTCGAGCGCATACTAGACGAGTTCATTCCTCGAAATGAGGCGTTGCTTCACGAACGGGAGTCGTTTGAGCGACTGTTACAGAAGTGGTACAGCGAACAGAAACAAGACTTTGACCTTGTCGGCTACGAACGCTTCCTCCAATCGATCGGCTACATCGAACCGGTCGTCCCTGATTTTAGTATCGACGTCTCAGGTGTCGATTCGGAGATCACACAGCAAGCCGGACCACAGCTCGTCGTCCCGCTCGACAACGCACGCTATGCCCTGAACGCGGCGAACGCACGCTGGGGAAGTCTTTATGACGCGCTGTATGGAACGGACGTCATCGATGAAGCGGACGGAAAAACGAAGTCGGCCGGCTACAATCCGGTCCGGGGTAAAGCGGTCATCGCTTACGCCAAACAATACCTCGACGACACGTTCCCGCTTCTAACGGGTTCGCACCGGGACGCGGAAGGATACGCGGTTCGCGCCGATGAACCATACGCCATCATCAACGGACAAGACGTCCCGTTCAGCAATGACTGTTTCGTCGGTTACGTCGGGAATCCGGACAGTCCGACGAGCTTAGTGCTCGTCCATAACGGCCTCCACGCCGAACTGAAATTTGACCGGAACCATCCGATCGGCCGCACGGATGGGGCAGGGCTCACCGATATCGAACTCGAGTCTGCCTTATCGGCCATCGTCGACTGTGAGGACTCGGTCGCAGCCGTCAACGCTCGGGACAAGGTCCACCTGTACAAAAACTGGCTCGGACTGATGGACGGCACGCTCGAAGCGACGTTCACGAAAGGCGGCAAGCCCCTCAAGCGCCAACTGAATGAAGACCGCCGCTACACAGGCAGAAACGGACGAGACGTCGTGCTGCCGGGACGCTCTTTATTGTTCATTCGGAACGTCGGTCACTTGATGACGACAGATTTGATGCTCGACAATCAAGGAAGGGAAGTACCGGAAGGAATCCTTGACGGCATCTTCACGTCACTGATCGCGAGCCGTCACCTCGACTCAAAACGGAACTCGCGGGAACGGTCGATCTACATCGTCAAACCGAAAATGCACGGTTCAAAGGAAGTCACGTTCACGAACGACTTGTTCGACGCGATCGAAGACGTGCTCGACTTGCCGCGCCATACGCTCAAAGTCGGTGTGATGGACGAGGAGAGACGGACGTCGCTCAACTTGAAAAACTGCATCGAACGCGTGAAGGGGCGGATCGTCTTCATCAATACCGGTTTTCTTGACCGGACCGGTGACGAGATCCATACGTCGCTCACGTTTGGGCCGATGCGCAAGAAAGGCGAAATGAAGACGTCGGCTTGGCTCGATGCCTACGAACGCTTGAACGTCTTGACCGGACTCGCGGCCGACTTCTATCAACAAGCCCAAATCGGCAAAGGGATGTGGGCGATGCCTGATAAGATGCGCGACATGATGCGGGAGAAAGTCGCCCATGCTGAGTCCGGCGCGACGACCGCCTGGGTCCCGTCGCCGACGGCCGCGACGCTCCACGCGCTCCATTACCATCAAGTGGATGCGTTCCGTGTCCAACGGGAGTTGGTGCAACGGCCGTTCGATATCGACAGCGAACGGAAACGCCTGCTCGAGATTCCGCTCGCGACACGCGTCTATACAGACGATGAAGTGAGGGAGGAACTCGAGAACAACCTGCAAGGGCTGCTCGGTTATGTCGTCCGCTGGGTCGAGCAAGGTGTCGGCTGCTCGAAAGTGCCGGACATCCACCATATCGGGTTGATGGAGGACCGGGCGACGCTCCGCATCTCGAGCCAACACGTGGCCAACTGGCTCTATCATGGTGTCTGTAAGCGTGAGCAAGTCGAAGCGACGATGTACCGGATGGCTGAAGTCGTCGACAAGCAGAACGCGGCCGACCCGAACTACCGGCCAATGACGCCGGACGTGACCGACTCGATCGCGTATCAAGCAGCAAAAGACTTAGTGTTCCAAGGAACGGATTCGCCAAGCGGGTACACGGAACCGATCTTGCATCGCCGCCGCCGTCAGTTTTTGACACAGTCGACACTTGAATTGAACTTAAAAGGAGGAGCATCATCATGACAACGAAAAAAATCGAAAGCGAACAGTTAATCGAACGTTGGGTCGTCCGCCGCATCGTCTCTGGAGAGTCGACAGCGACGCTCGCCAATACCGCATTCGTATATGGCAACGACTTGATGCGCCTCGTGCTCGATCGGACGGACGGTTCGCTCCAAATCATGAAAGAACCGGTCGAGGAAGTCGTCGTATTCCGCAAACCAGAAGAGCGGGACGAGGAAAACGTCTGCCGCAGTTGTGGGATGGAACATTCGACGTTCAAGTCGGCACTCGAATGCTGCGCCTACTTGGATTAAGTTTGCAACATCTGTTATATAACAATTTAATTAAAACAAAACTAATATAATACAGGAGGAATAACAATGAATGAACAACGCATGCAACTCGAGAAGGTTTTTCAGTCGGAACGGTTTGACGGGGTCGAGCGTCCGTACGGAGTCGACGACGTCATGAAGCTTCGTGGATCGGTCTTGATCGAACATACGCTCGCGACGAAAGGGTCGGAACGTCTGTGGGACCTGCTCCACAAACGGGATTACGTCCACGCGCTCGGGGCGCTCACCGGAAATCAGGCGATCCAACAAGTGAAGGCGGGGCTTGAGGCCATCTACTTAAGCGGCTGGCAAGTCGCCGCTGATGCGAACTTATCAGGGCATATGTATCCGGACCAAAGCCTGTACCCGGCCAACTCGGTACCGAGCGTCGTCAAGCGAATCAATCAGGCGCTGCAACGGGCCGATCAGATTCAAACGGCGGAAGGGAAAGGGGATACGCACTGGTTCGCGCCGATCGTCGCCGATATGGAAGCTGGGTTCGGCGGTGTGCTCAACGTCTTCGAGCTGACGAAAGCGATGATCGAGTCTGGTGCGGCCGGTGTCCACTTAGAAGACCAGCTGTCTTCGGAGAAAAAGTGTGGTCACCTCGGCGGTAAAGTATTGCTCCCGACGCAAACGGCTGTGAAAAACTTGATCGCGGCGCGCCTAGCAGCAGACGTCATGGGCGTATCGACGATCATCGTCGCCCGGACGGACGCGCATGCGGCCAACTTGATCACAAGTGACATCGACCCGATTGACCATCCGTTCATCGTCGGCGACCGGACGCCGGAAGGCTTCTACCGGACCGAGGCCGGCATCGAGCAGGCGATCGCCCGCGGTCTCGCCTATGCGCCTTACGCCGATCTCGTCTGGTGCGAGACGTCGGAACCGGACTTGCAAGAAGCACGCCAGTTCGCGGACGCAATCCATGCGAAGTATCCTGGAAAAATGCTCGCCTACAACTGTTCGCCTTCGTTCAACTGGAAGAAGAAGCTGTCTGACGACGAGATCGCGACGTTCCAACAAGAGATCGGGGCGATGGGCTACAAGTTCCAATTCGTCACACTCGCCGGGTTCCATTCGCTCAACTTCGGCATGTTCGAGCTCGCCCGCGGCTATAAAGATCGTGGGATGGCAGCATATTCTGAGTTACAACAAGCCGAATTTGCGGCCGAACAACACGGCTACACGGCGACGCGCCATCAGCGTGAAGTCGGCACCGGCTACTTCGATGAAGTCTCACTCGTCATCTCGAGCGGACAGTCGTCGACGACCGCGCTCGCTGGATCGACCGAGGCGGAACAGTTTGAAACGCCATCACATTGACGAACGCCCCTTGAAAAAGGGGCTTTTTTTGTGTGTCTAAATATGGAACGAGTCGATTTTAGTTGCTTAAATGTGACGTATTTCACATTTTTAAAGTTGAACGCTTGCTACGCTGAACATGTCAAAACGAACATGGAGGTTATGACAGATGACACAAACATTCACGAGCGACACGCACGTATCTGAAATCGTCAAGCAATGCCCGCAAGCAGCAGACATTTTTAAACGGAATCGAATCGATTTTTGTTGCGGCGGCAATCGACCGCTCGCTGAAGCGACAGACAAGTCGAAACGATCGACGGAAGATATTTTAGAAGAAGTCAACGCGCTCTATCGACGCAAACAGGAGATGAACGAAACGAGCATCGATTGGGATGCAGCTTCGTCTTCGGAATTGATTGAGCATATTATTTATAAGCATCACCAATTTTTGACGGATGAATTGCCACAGCTCACACCATATGTGACGAAAGTATTCCGCGTGCATGGACAAAACCATCCACACCTTGGACGCATCCATCAGTTGTTCAATCAATTGAAAGTGGAACTTGAACAGCATATCGTCAAAGAAGAGATGGAAGACTTCCCGATGTTGCTTCGACATGAGTCGGCACCGACGGCTGAGACGGAACGTGAGATTATGACCATTTTAGAAGCGCTCGAGTCGGAACATGCAGCGGCCGGTGACATTTTGAAAGAACTTCGTCACATTACGAACGACTATACGCCGCCTGAAGGTGCGTGTGGGACGTATCGACTCGTCTACCAACGTCTAGAGGCACTAGAATCAGATACGTTCGAACACATTCACCTTGAGAACAATGTTTTGTTCCCGCGTGCACGTACGCTTGTCTGACAGATACAATTTACACCTCCATCACGTGGAGGTGTATTTTTGTGACATTTGATACAGAAGGAACGCGAGTCAATCGCTACGATAAAGGAGAAGCAAAGGAGTGATCAATCATGAAGCGGGTGAGTGGAGTCATCGTCGGGGTAGCGGTCGTCCTGTTATTGAGTCAAATCTGGTCAAGTCCTTCTGGCGCCCATGACGAGACCGTGACGATTTTAGCGGCGGCGAGTTTAGGACCAGTCCTAGAGCATGTGGAACGACAACTTGAAGCCGAACTCGGCGACGTCGACATCCGCGTCGTCACGAACGGGAGTGGCGCCTTACGATCCCAAATCAATCACGGGTCTCCGGCTGACATCTTTTTAGCCGCTAGTGAGGAGGATGTCGACAAGTTGCAGGTGCCCGTGTTAGACCGGGATGCGTTCTTGAAAAACGAGTTGTGGTTTGTGACCCCAAAGGGAAAAAGTTGCACGAGTGAGTGGCAGGAATTGGAGTTGTGCGCCCGAATCGTCATTGGAGACCCGGTGAACGTTCCGGCAGGCCGTTATGCGAAAACGGCGTTGGATGAAGCGGAAGTATGGGGACAGGTGAAATCTCGGATTATCTTTGCCCAAAACGTGAGACAAGTGCTTACGCTCGTCGAGCAAGGGGATGCGAATGGGGGATTCGTGTATAAAACAGAGCTGACAGAAGGTGTCGCAGCGATTCAAGCCGTCTCGCTTGAAGCGACCGGCATCATCTCCTATCCGGCTGTCCGTTTGACGCATGGTCCATATGTGCGTGACGTATATGAGCGTTTATTCGATGACGATATTCAAGCGATTTTTTTAGCAAAGGGGTTTTCTAAATGACGCAGTCCCCACTGCAACTTACTTTCGAAGTCGGGTTTATCGCGACGATGCTTGCCTTCGTCCTCGCGTTCGGGGCCGCCTATCTCATGCATCATCGCCAGTTTAAAGGGAAATGGTTGCTCGAGACGCTATTTTTATTGCCGCTCATCTTGCCGCCGACCGTGATTGGTTTATACGCGTTGATCGTTCTTGGCAACAACGGGATCGGTGGACTGTTGCCGGTTACCATCTTGTTCACGAAACAAGCGAACATCATCGCCGCCGCCTTGGCGGCTTTCCCGCTCGTCTACCAGACGATTCGGCTCGGGTTAAAACAGTTGGATGCGGAATGGTACGAGGCCGGTCGCGTGCTCGGTGGAACGGAACGTCAACTGTTCACGTATGTCACGATTCCGCTTCTTTTACCCGCTTTGACGAGCGGATTCGTCCTCGGATTTGCCCGTTCGATCGGGGAATTTGGTATCACGATGATGATTGCTGGGAATATTCCGGGCGAGACGATGACGCTCGCCACGGCGATTTATATGGCCACGTTAAACGGGGACATGACCCAAGCGCTCATTTGGAGCGGATGGTTGGTCGGCCTGGCGTTTTTAGTCTTGTGGCTGAGCGAACGTTACGGAAAGCGTCAATATTAGTCGAGCACGTCGACTTTTTTCACATAAGATCGGTTCGGAGTGTTGAGAATGCTCGGACCGGTCTTTTTCCAAATATGAACGTGATCGCCGACCTCGATCTGTTCGAACGTTGCCTTCACTTGAAATTTGAACCAGCTCACGTTTTCAGGTTCGGCTCGTGCGAACAACGCATCAGCGGTCAGTTTTGCCTCTTCCGCACTGATGCCGCTGATGATGAGGGCGGTGCGGTCAGATTCATTCACTTCGATCACATAGCCTTCGACGTCCGGTTCGGTCGTCGCCCGGTTGGCGAAGACGAAACCGATGGAAAAGACGACGAGCATGGCCGTGATGGTCAGAAACAAAAATATTTTAATAGAAGATTTCATAGCGTGCGCCTCCTTCGTTCATTATTCTGTCACGTCTCGAATCGCTTATCTGTGAAAAAAGTAACAGTTAAGTCTAGATGTCATCTTTATGATGAAACTATGAAGTCGTTCGGAAAGAGAAGGGGGAACACATATGACTGATCGTCATTTTTATTCGACCGCCGCGAAGTGGTCGTTCGTAGGATTTACCGTCTTGGTGCTCTCGACGTGGGTTGCCTCGGCAGGATTTGAACATGTGGATATGGCGTTGTTTGGTTATTACATTGCGGCCGTCATCTGTATGATCGGGATGGTCGTCCGGTTGACGTTATTCTTTGCCCGGCCGGCCACCTCGCAAGTGTTGAAGCGAAGTCTCAAACAGATGAAATCAGAAAAGAAGCGTGCCAGTAAAGCGATCGCCGCGACGACGGTCAACAACATCGTCTTGCAGAAATTTATTTGGGAGCGTGGATGGTACCGCTGGACCCAGCATATGTTAATCGCTTGGGGATGCCTCGGATCGTTCGCCATCACGTTCGGTTTGACGTTCCAATGGATGCGTTTTGATTTGATCGACATCGAGACGTATCAAATCGTCGTCTTTAATATTCCGACGATCAAGATGGCCGCTCACGGGCTGTTCGCCGAGATGGTCTATAACGGCTTGAACATCACCGCGCTCATGCTTTTAGTCGGGGTGCTCATGGCGCTTTATCGCCGCATCAACGATCAAGACGTAAAAGTGACACAGCGGTTCGAGTTTGATATCTTGCCGCTCCTCATGTTGCTCATCGTCACTGTATCGGGTTTGTTATTAACTGTTTCGTACGTGTTCTTCGGTGGATTCATCCATCATGAGCTCGCCTTGTTCCATCAATTGACGGTCATCATCTTTTTATGTTACTTCCCGTTCGGCAAGCTGTTTCACTTACCGGTCCGCCCGATGGCTGCTAGTGTACCGATGAACTATCGGGAAGTCGAAGCGGACGAGACACGCGTCTGTGCCGGATGTGGCACACGCTATGCGACGGACAATCAAGTCGAGGACGTCCAGGCCATCCTACAAGCGCAGACAATCCAGCTCGGCTTGCAAGATGGGACACAACTGTCTGACTATTGCCAACCGTGTCGCCGTTCGATGCGCGTGAAGATGCAGTTGAATTTAATGAACGGTCAGTTGCCGACACACCCGGTCGATACGAACACGGGCATGTCGATGCCGGGATTCGGGCGCCCAAAGGAGACGAAAGATGAGACACCTGTGCGTTAAATGCGGAGAACCGATGGGTACGCATGAAGAGATCGAACAAGTGAAACAATTGCTCGAAGGGTCGGATCAACTCGTGAAAGTAGACGAGGCACACACGGTCCAAGATCTCTGTCATGCCTGTCGTCGTCGGGCCCGTCTCGATTCGGCGTTAGGGCGGTCTGGAAGTGATGGAATGCATTATCCGCTTCAAACGATCAACGGCTATCACGTCAGTGGATTTTCAAAACGAAGAGCGGAAACGTTCTATGGAGGGGAAGACGATGAGTGACTTTTTAACGTCGCCAGAAGTACAAAATTTAATCAAACCGGGCGAGAAATTGATTACGACCCATTGTTGCTACTGCGGGATGCAGTGCGGCATGCACATTCGCGTCGATGAGAAGACAGGGGCCGTAAAAGGGGTTGAACCCCGCTATGATTTTCCGGTCAACAAAGGAAAGCTTTGTCCGAAAGGGGTCACTGCCTATCAGACGATCGAGCACCCAGACCGCATTTTGACACCACTCATCAAACGGAACGGAAAGTTCGAACAAGCGACATGGGAAGAAGCGCTCGACGTGATTGAAGAGAACTTCAAACGGATCCAACGGGAGCATGGAAAAGATGCGGTTTCCGTCTTCGGTGGTGTCTCGATGACGAACGAGAAGTGTTACCTCGTCGGGAAGTATGCTCGCGTAGCGCTCGGGACACGGTTCATCGACTATAACGGACGTTTCTGTATGTCGTCGGCTGCCGGCGGATTTTTGAAGACGCTCGGGATCGACCGCGGGGCGACGCTGCCGTGGACCGAGTTTGAGCACGTCGACACGTTCTTCGTCGCCGGTTCGAACATCGCCGAATGTCATCCGACGACGACGCAACATATTTGGAAAGCAAAAGATAAAGGGGCCAAGATCATCGTGGCCGACCCGCGCGAGATTCCGATGGCACGCGTGGCCGACGTCCACCTCGATTTGAAACCGGGAACGGATGCGGCGCTCGCGATGGGGTTGCTCAACTTCCTCGTCGAACACGACTACGTCGATCAAGCTTACGTAGACGAACGCTGCGATAACTACGAAGAGTTGAAGGCGTCCGTCCGGGACTGGTCGCTCGAACGAACGAGCGAAGTGACTGGGGTCGCGATCGAAAAAATTGAAAAAGCTGGTCATATTTATGGGAAGAGCCCACGATCAGTCATGTTGTTCGCTCGTGGTGTCGAGCAACAGTCAAAAGGGGTCGACAACGTATCGCTCTACACATCGATGGCACTTCTGCGTGGCATGATCGGGAAATTCGCCTCTGGCGTTGCGACGATGACCGGACAAGGCAACGGACAAGGTGGGCGCGAGCACGGACAAAAAGCCGACTTGTTGCCAGGATACCGCAAACTCACCGACCCGAAAGCGGTCGAATATGTGAGCGGGGTCTGGGGCATCGATCCTTCCGAAATGCCGAAACCAGGCGTTTCCGCGTTCGAGATGTTTGATGAAATTCAAGCTGGGACGATTCGAGCGATGCATCTCATGTGCTCGAACCCGGCCGTGTCGGCACCGAACCTTCCATACGTCTGGGACAGTTTCAACAAGCTTGACTTCTTCGTCGTCAGTGACTTCTTCATGTCTGAATCTTGTGAGTTCGCGGACGTCGTGTTGCCTGCTTGTTCTTGGGCGGAAGATGAAGGGACGACAACGAATTTAGAAGGACGAGTGATTCGGATTCGAAAAGTCCGTGAGCCGCTCGGAGAGTCGCTCCCAGATTGGGAAATCATGAAACGAATCGCTGAACGAATGGGCCGTGGACAATACTTCCCGTACGAAACGCCGCTTGAGATTTGGGAAGAGTTTCGGATCGCCACGAAAGGCGGACCGGCTGATTATTCCGGTATCACGTGGGATCGGATCGACAACGAATACGGCGTGTTCTGGCCGTGTCCGTCCGAAGATCATCCTGGTACACCGACGATGTTCAAAGAGCGCTTTGGGACGGCGAACGGGAAGGCGAATCTACCGGTCGTCACGTATCGTCCGGCGGGAGAATACGCGAATGAAGAATATCCGGTCACGCTCACGACAGGTCGGGTCGTCTTCCACTACCTTACGGGGAACCAGACACGACGCATCGATTTCTTGAGCACGATGTCAAAACTGCCGTTCGTTGAGATTCATCCTGAGCTCGCATCAAGCTATGGTCTTCAAACGGGCGACAAAGTCGAATTGAAGACACGCCGCGGCTCCATGATCGTCGAAGCACGTTTAACAAAAGCGATTCGAAAAGACACGGTCTTCGTCCCTTACCACTGGGGCAAAGAGCTCGCGATCAACCAATTGACGAATCCGTGCCTTGACCCGATGTCACGCATGCCCGAATTCAAAGTATGTGCGGTTAAAATGAAAAAATTGCCGGCTAACACCCCGCTGCACGTTAACCCGTTGACGGTTCCACTCGGTTCGAGCGTGCCGTTCATGGCGGACCATGCGATTGCGACGAGCTGTCACATCATGGATGAGGAGGTTCCTACAAAATGAATAAGGTCATGTATTTAGAATTTGAACGCTGTATCGGCTGTCGGGCCTGTCAAGCTGCTTGTCGGGAATGCGGGGACCACGATGGGCTCGAGCGGAACTACGTTGACTACATCGATTTCTCGGAGAGCCGTCAGACTTTCCCGATGATCTGCATGCAATGTAAAAATCCGGCCTGTGCCCAGGTCTGCCCGGCCAATGCGATTCAAATCACTCCAGAAGGCGTCGTGTTGTCCGCTTCGGAAGAAAAATGTATCGGCTGCCGCAACTGTACGTTCGCCTGCCCGTTCGGGATTCCGAAGTTCGATTTTGAGAAGAACAAGATGTACAAGTGTGACATGTGCTATGACCGCTCAAAACATGATATCGCGCCGATGTGTGCGTCTGTTTGTCCGTCGGATGCGATTCGCTTCATCGATCATGACGAGATGATGCAATTGCGCCGCCAGCGCGTGCAAATGAACATGATTGAAGGGAAAAAACCATCCCAAGACGATAAGTGGAATTACGTCCCTGAATTCTTTGGCGTCTATTCCGACTGAGGAAGAAAGGAAGATGACTTATGTCAAAAGAACCAAAAGACCGGGAACGCTTATCCGGACTCGTTGATAACTTGAGCCGAGCTGACGATGTGAAATTGAATCGCCGCGCGTTCATCAAGTCGACGTTCGGTGCCGGCATCGCGCTCGGTCTCGCGACAATCCCGTTCAATATCGCAACTTTCGTCCGCAGCGAGCCGAGAACCGACCGTCAGTTCATCACGACGGTCGAGGCGCTCGAACAGGGAAAATCGCTTGAATTCGAATATCCGGGGACGGAACCGTCACTTCTCGTCCATTTGAAGACCGGCGAGTTTGTCGCCTATAATAATAAATGTACGCATTTGCAGTGTCCGGTGTTCTATGTGGAAGAAGAAGACGTGCTCTTATGTCCATGCCACCGCGGTTATTTTAGTGTCGACGGTCAACCGCAGTCAGGACCGCCACAGCGAGAACTTCCTAAAATCTTGCTTGAGATCGAGAACGGGAAGATCTTTGCGGTCGGAAGAGAGATTCATCATGGGGCCTAAAGTATGGAGTTTAATCGGTCTTGTCATTTTATTGGCAACGAATATGGTTCTATTTCAATATACAATCGAAAGCTATATGGTGTACGACCACGCCTCGATGCGTCTATTCATGAGCATCGCCATTATAAATGTCGGCTTGATTATATTGTTATATCGATATTGGAAGAAAATTGAATATAGTGATAAATAATAACCTGCCCTTTGAAGCGCTTCCAAATGTTGATTGCGTTTCAAAGGTATTTGTGTTTAAAATGAAGTCAAGCTTCTAAATTGCACAGGTTTTTTTTAGGAAGGTCGGTGGAAATGACTCACTCTAGTAAAACGATGGTGCTCGATGAAACGAAAAAATTGGCCCATCGGATCATCCATGTTCCAAAAAATGGTTTCTTGTTTCGGGAGCAGGAGGATGCGTCTGAATTTTATATTGTAAAAAGCGGGCTGATCCAAATCTCGAAATTGACCGAGAACGGGAAAGAGTTGACGTTACGTTGTTTGAGTGCGGAGGCTTGTTGCGGAGAATTGACGCTGTTCGCGATCGAACCAAGATATTTATTCAACGCGAAAGCGTTAGAGGATAGCGAGATTTATGCCGTCAAAATTGACCGGATTGAAACGATGATTTTATCGTCAAATCCTGAGTTTGTTCGCGAGTTCATGATTATGATCAATGAACATATGCGGAAACAACATACAAAATTCCGAGACTTAGTATTGAACGGGAAAAAGGGAGCGCTCTACTCGACGCTCATTCGAATGGCGAACAGTTATGGGGTTGAAGTGGAAGATGGAATTCTCATCGATTTGAAACTCAAAAACCAAGAGCTCGCCAACTATTGCGGCACATCGCGTGAACGCGTGAACCGTATGTTGAACGAGCTCGCGCAAGACGGCGTCATCTCGTTGCCGTCTCGTCAAATCATCATCCATGACCTAGCACGGTTAAAGCTACTCAACCATTGTGAAGACTGTCCCGTCTCGGTCTGTGTCATCGATTGATCACATGACGGCGGCAAGCGCTAGCTCGCCTTCGAAATGTTCTAATCCGTCGGCCTCGATTGTGCAGGCCGATACATAAAACGCACCGTCTTCAACCAGTTCGTAAGACCGGAGTACACCTTCGGCAAGTTTGACGCCGTTTGCGCGGACCTCAACGACGACGCCTTCCATCGAACGGACACGGGCGGCTGCTAAAAAGTCTAGCCAGCGTTTGAACTGGCGGTAGACGGTTACCGTCGTTCCGTCTCTTAAATAGCCAATGACAGCTTTTGAATCCTCAATCGTTACGTCGTGGTGGGTATCGATTCGAACGAGCAAGTTGTGAAGCGCCTCTAGCTCTTCCATCGGGCTTTCGAGTGGAAACGTCAGCTCGATCCCGTCCTCTGTAAACGTAGCTTCGGCAATCGACGTGCCGAAGACACGAAACACGTGGGCACCGTCTTGACTATAGAAATATGGTTGCAGCGCCAGTCGAACCTCTGGTGTGCATTGAATTTGAATCAGATGTGACATCTTCATCCCTCCTCTATTCCTTATCGTAAGGAATTGGGGAGGGATTTTCTGTGTTCAATGTCACAGAAACAAAAAGAAGAAGATATTGTCACAGATTGATGACAGGGCAATTAAAACTATCAAAATGCGAAATAAGTGTGAAAGAAGGCACACTTTTTTTATAGGGGGGTCGATAGGATGGGATTAGGGTACGAATTGAACCGTTAAGAGGAGGAATAGACAATGCAACAATTAGACAAAGGATCGCACGCGCTCGCCGAGTGGACGCCAGAGGATGCAGGGTTTTGGGAAGGGACGGGAAAACAAGTCGCCAATCGGAACTTGCTCGTCTCCGTTCCGGCATTGACACTCGCGTTTATCGTCTGGCAGATGTGGTCGGTCGCGGCCGTTCAATTGAATTCAATCGGGTTTAGCTTTACACAAGGTCAGTTGTTCACACTGGCCGCACTACCTGGACTCGTCGGGGCGACGTTGCGCTTTTTCTATACGTTTGCGAACAGTATATTCGGCGGAAGGAACTGGACGATCTTCTCGACGTCGGTGCTGTTGTTGCCGCTTCTCGGCATCGCTTACGCTGTCCAGAACGTGAACACACCTTATTGGGTATTCATGATTTTAGCCGCCCTCTGTGGCCTCGGAGGTGGGAATTTCTCTTCTTCAAACGCTAACATTGGTGCGTTTTATCCGAAAGCGAAAAAAGGAACGGCGCTTGGCATTAACGGAGGTATCGGAAACTTGGGTGTCTCGCTCGTTCAATTGATCACTCCGCTCGTCATTACGACAAGTATTTTCGGGTTCATCGGCGGGAACGCGCTTGTGACGGAGACTGGTCAACAGATTTGGCTACAAAACGCCGCGCTCCTCTGGGTCGTCCCGACGATTGTGTTGGCTCTCTGTGCGTATTGGTTTATGGATAATTTACCGACCGCACGCCAGTCGCTCCGTGATCAGGCGAGTGTATTCAAAGAAAAGCATTTTTGGATTCAAACGTTGCTCTATACCGCTGCATTCGGCTCGTTCATCGGCTATGCGGCAGCATTCCCGATGATTTTAAAGTTGAAATTCCCTGAATCGGATTTGATGGCGCTCGCGTTTCTAGGAGCGTTCCTCGGCGCATCTTCGCGCCCGTTTGGAGGCTGGATTAGCGACAAGGTCGGAGCGGCCAAGGTGACGCTCGTCGTGTTCGGTATCATGGCGCTCGGGACGATATCGGTCATCATGGCCATCACGAACAACAACTTGACAATGTTCTTCTTGTCGTTCGTCGTCTTGTTCATTGCGACCGGCCTCAACTCAGGTGCGACGTTCGCGATGATCCCACACGTGTTCGTGGCGACGAAAACACCAGCCGTTGTCGGGTTCTCGGCAGCGTTCGCGGCATATGGAGCGTTCTTCATTCCGAAGATGTTCGGTTGGTCGCTTGAACTCGTCGGCTCATTCAACGGTGCGCTGTTCGTCATGCTCGGACTTTATGCGATTTCGATCGCGACCACGATTTACTACTACTTGCGAAACGGGGCTGAAAAACCGATTCGCTGACAACCGAGGAAGGGACTTTGATAGTCCCTTCTGTCGTTGATTGACAGAGAGGATGAATCATGATGACACCATGGACTGATCGACGGAGACGACCGTTAGAAGATTTACGCATCTCGGTCATTGATAAATGTAACTTCCGTTGCCGCTATTGTATGCCGGAAGAGGCGTTCCGCCACCATCAATTCTTAAAACGAGATGAGCTGTTGTCGTTTGACGAAATCGAGCGGTTCGTTCGCATCGTTGCGCCACATGGTGTGAGAAAAATTCGTTTGACTGGGGGCGAACCGCTGCTCAGGCCAAATCTTGATGAGTTGATTCGCCGCCTCCGCACCGTCACGACGATCGAGACGATCGGTTTGACGACGAACGGCGTCTACTTGGAGCGAATGGCTAAAGTATTGAAACAAGCCGGGCTCGACCGGGTTAACGTCAGTCTTGATGCCTTATCGCCCGAGACGTTCGGGATGATGAACGGTCGGGGCACGTCACCGGAGGCAGTCCTCCGTGGCATTGATGAGGCGAAACGGCAAGGTCTTGAAGTGAAAGTGAATATGGTCGTCAGAAAAGGTTGGAACGATCACGAAGTCGCGCCGATGGCCGCTTACTTCAAAGAGCGAAATATCACGCTCCGATACATCGAATTCATGGACGTCGGCACGGCGAACGAGTGGAACGTCGAGCATGTCGTTTCTTCTGAATCGATTCTCGAGGTGTTGAAACAACGAAATGGATTACTCGAACCACTTGCACCTGAATCACTAGGAGAAGTCGCACAACGTTACAGTTACACCGATGGAGCGCAAGTCGGTTTCATCTCATCGGTCAGTCAACCGTTCTGCGGGACGTGTACGCGAGGCCGCCTGTCGAGTGACGGTAAATGGTATACGTGTCTTTTCGCTGAAGACGGGACTGATATTCGTGAACTGCTCCGCAGCGGGGCGAGCGATGATCTCATCGCCATGACACTGAAGATGGTGTGGGAAGTACGCGACGACCGTTATTCAGAAGAGCGAACACGGACAGGGAATCGGACACGCAATCGTATTGAAATGAGTTATATCGGAGGATAGAGACATGCAAGCACACAATCACGCACATCAAAACATGAAGAGCGTCAAGGCAGCCATTTTAACGATTTCAGATACACGCACGCTCGATACGGACGTGTCTGGCGAACATATTTGCACGTTATTAAAAGAGAACGCGCACACGGTCACATATCGTGAGATCACAAAGGACGATGCGACAGAAATCGAAGCGGCCGTCAAACGAATGGTCGACGAAAACATGGACGTCATCTTGACGACCGGCGGTACGGGCATTACAAAACGTGACGTCACGATTGAAACGATCCGGCCGCTGCTCGACCGCGAAATGGTCGGCTTTGGTGAGTTGTTCCGTCATGTCAGCTTCACGGAAGACATCGGTCCGGCTGCGATGTTGTCACGGGCCTTGGCTGGACGCATTGGAAATACCATCATTTTCTCGATGCCAGGTTCACGCGGAGCCGTCGATTTGGCGATGACACGATTGATTTTACCTGAACTTTCGCACATCGTCTGGGAAGCGACGCGATGATTGGAATCGTCTTGGCAGGGGGCCGATCGCGCCGGTTCGGGTCTCCGAAATGGCAGGCCCGTTATCAAGGCGCATCGTTTGAAGAACGGGCCAGGCAGACGCTCGTCTCGACGACGACAGCACAATGGAGCGTCGTACCAGCCGGCATGGTGACCGACGATTATCAGCTTGAAGATACTTTCGAATGGCGAGGCATGGGACCGCTCGCCGGCATCGTCACCGTGATGCGTCAAAAGCCTGACGACTGGTACGCTGTCTGTGCGTGTGACACGCCGCTGCTTCCTTCAGAAGTATATGAGCGGCTCGCCTTAGAACGAGATGGTCGCCCGGTTGTCGCTGTTGCGGACGACAGACTGCATCCGCTCATCGCCTTGTATCCGCGGTCGATGTTACCACGATTTGAAGACGCGTTAAGACGAGGCGAGCGGGCGGTCATGCCTCATGTGGCAGCCGCGACGATCGTCACGTTTGATGAACGGGATTGGTTTAAAAACGTGAACACACCGAGCGATTATGCGGCGGTGCTACGGAAGGAAGTGGACTGATGGAGAAGGTATCGACGTTGTTTCGCAAACCGCTCGCAATCGATGAAGCGATATCACTCGTCCGAGAAGCGACGGGTGAGCCCGCAATAGAGACAGTCATGCTGCATGAGGCGAACGGACGTATTCTCGCGACGGACCTCATCGCGACGCATGACGTCCCAGCCTTTGATAAATCGCCGTATGACGGTTTTGCGGTCCGAGCTGTCGACTTGATGTCAGCGAGCCGTGACGAGCCGGTGACCTTGTCCGTTCAATACGTGCAAGGAGCGGGGCACGTCGGTCCACCGCTGTTAGACGGTCACGCCATCCGCATCATGACGGGTGCTAAAATCCCAGACGGGGCAGACGCGGTCGTCATGCTCGAAATCGTTCAGGCAGATGAACAACGAGTAACATTCAAACGTCCTGTCCGAGATAAAAACATCTCCTATCGTGGGGAAGACGTGGCGACCGGTGCTCATATCGTGAATCGTGGCACCCGTATCAACCCCGGCATCATTGCCTTGCTCGCGACATTCGGCTACGAGCGGGTCGAGGTGTTCACAAAACCGTGGATTACTGTGTTCGCGACAGGGGATGAACTCGCCGAACCAGGGCAGAGAAAAGCTGAGGGTCAAATTTACAATTCCAACGCCTATATGATTCTTGCTCAGATCGAGGCGCTCGGCGGGAGAGCGGTATATGGCGGGATTCTTCCCGATACGTTTCTCGCGACAAAACATGCGATTGAAGAGGCGCTACACACGAGTGACGCCATCGTCACGACGGGTGGAGTGTCGGTCGGAGATTTTGACTACTTACCGGACGTTTACGAAGCACTCGGTGCGTCTGTATTGTTCAACAAAGTCGGGATGCGCCCGGGGTCCGTCACGACGGTCGCGAACGTCGAAGGCCGATTGTTGTTCGGGTTATCCGGGAATCCGTCCGCTTGCTTCGTCGGTACGGAATTGTTTGTCGGGACATATATGAAGACGCTATATGGACAAGCCGAGCGTACGGTCGTACAGGCGGAACTCGGTGTTGATTTTTCGAAACCGAATCCGTTCGACCGGTTCGTACGTGCCCATGTGACGATTGATTCGACCGGACACGCGGTCGTTCATCCGAGCGGAAAAGATAAGTCGGGTATCGTCTCCTCACTCGCGTCATGTAACGCGTTGATCCATCTACCGGGCGGGACGAGAGGATTTCAGAAAGGGGACATGGTACGATGTCGAATCATCGATCAACTTTGACGATCTTGCAAGTGGTCGGCTATCAAAATAGCGGAAAGACATCGTTCGTTTCCGAACTGACAGAACGGTTGTCGGCGACGGGGCTCCGTGTCGGGGTGATCAAACACCACGGACATGGAGGGGCGCTCGACCTGCCAATGACTGACTCGCATCGCCACGCCCTAGCCGGAGCCGTGTTATCGAGTGTGATCAGTGAGAACGGGACGTTCATCGAGTGGGAAGCCGTCGACACGTTTGAATTACTCGTGAATTGGTATGAAGCGCACGTCGATGTGCTGCTCATTGAAGGCTACAAGCAGAAAAACTATCCGAAAGTGGTACTCGTTCGAGAAGGTTTTGAACAACCGGTCAACTTGACGAATGTGATCGCAATCGGTGATTCCGTGAAAGACCGGAATCGCTTGATGAGTTCGGTGGAAGGGTGGATGGCATATGAACTGGTATCAAGTGAATGAACGTCCCCTCGAGCCGATGGCACTCTACGAAGCGGTCCGGCACCGAAACGTCGGGGCCGTCGTCCTGTTTATCGGAACGGTAAGGGAGATGACCGGAACGAAACAGACCGAACTGCTCGAGTACGAATCCTACGTGCCGATGGCCGAGAAAATGCTCGAACAAATCGCGAAAGAAGTCGATGAGCGTTGGCCTGGCGCTTTAACTGCGATTCATCACCGAATTGGCCGGCTCGATATTTTGGAAGAAGCGGTCGTGATTGCGACAAGCTCGGCCCACCGCGCCGACGCTTACGAGGCGAACCGGTACGCAATCGAACGAATTAAGGAAATTGTCCCGATTTGGAAACGGGAGCACTGGACGGATGGCACGAAATGGATCGGAGATCAAAAAGAACAGCAGCCTGGACGCCCGGAAGGAGTGACGCTTAAATGATTAAAGTATTATGTTTTGCCCACGTGGCAGAAGAATTGTCAGTTCGATCTTATACAGTTCCCGCTCCGCAAACAATCGCTTCCCTGCGCAAAGGATTGTCGGACAGGGGCGTGTCGGGTGCAGAGCGTCTCATGTTCGCGGTCAACGAACGCTATGAGACTGACGAGTATGTGGTCGAGGCCGGCGACACGGTCGCTGTGATCCCGATGGTGAGTGGAGGGTGACACGATGGAATTGACGCATATGAATGGACAGGGACGAGCGTGGATGGTCGACGTATCAGGAAAAGAAGAAACGACGCGAACTGCTCGCGCCCGGACATCGGTCGAATTGAGTAGTTCGCTCAAACAGCTCATCACAAACGGCGGGCTTGAGAAAGGTGACGTCCTCGCTGTGGCACAAGTAGCCGGAATCATGGCCGCCAAAGAGACGAGCCGGATCATCCCGATGTGTCATCCGCTCGCCTTGAAGAAAATTGATTTAACGTTTGAATGGGACGGCACCAATCTCATCATCGAATCATTCGTTAAAACAAAAGGTGATACCGGTGTCGAGATGGAAGCATTGACGGCCGCGACGATTGCGGCGTTGACCGTTTACGATATGACGAAAGCCGTCGATAAAGGCATCGTCATTGGACCGACCTACTTGCTCGAGAAGCACGGCGGGAAGTCAGGAGACTATATCCGATGACACACCTGTCGGAACGTTATGCACGGCAAGCCCGTTTTCATGGAATCGGGGCGGACGGGCAAGCGGAACTGATGACAAAGCGCGTACTTGTCGTCGGTCTCGGTGCGCTCGGTGCGGCTGTGACCGATCAGCTCGTTCGGGCCGGTGTCGGACTCGTCATCGTCGACCGGGATTATGTGGAAGTGACGAACCTGCAACGGCAAACGCTGTATACGGAACAAGACGCGACAGCGGAGACGCCGAAAGCAATCGCTGCGCTTGAGCGGTTGCGAGCAATCAACGGAGACGTTGAAATCGACGCGCACATCGCCGACGTCTCGTGGGACTGGCTTCGTCCCTTGCCTCACGTCGACCTCGTCTTGGACGCGACGGACAACGTCGAGACACGTCTGTTGTTGAACGATTTCGCGCTCGAGCGAGGCATTCCGTTCTTGTTCGCTTCTTGCGTCGGGGCGTATGGCATGAACTATACCGTATTGCCGGGTGAGGCACCTTGTCTCCGCTGTCTCATGCGCCACTTGCCGCTCGCTGGGCAGACGTGTGCGACAGCCGGAGTCGTGGCGCCAATCGTCCACCACGTCGCGAGCCGGCAAGCTGTCGAGGCGTTGAAATATTTGACGGGCCGTCATGAGAAATTGGAACGTCGACTTTTGATTGAGGACTTATGGGAAAATCAGTCACAACGACTCGATGTCGAACGGCTTGTCGATGTGGCGTGTCCGTCGTGCCAACAGAACGAGTATCCGAGTCTCGTCTCGAACCGGCAACAGACGGCTCTTCTATGCGGA
Source organism: Exiguobacterium aurantiacum (assembly GCF_001766415.1). Classification (GTDB taxonomy): domain Bacteria; phylum Bacillota; class Bacilli; order Exiguobacteriales; family Exiguobacteriaceae; genus Exiguobacterium; species Exiguobacterium aurantiacum_A. Next base: position 142,087 of record NZ_MKXO01000002.1, read on the forward strand.
CGTGACGTTGTTCAAGTTCGTCGGTCCATCGAAGGACTTGAGCCGATCGCGAACCAACTTGAGCGCGCTGACATCACAATGAAAAAGACGCCATTCACGTTAGAATGGCGGTGGCGTGGTCACCGGATGCTCTTATTCAAAGATGGTCGGGTCCTCGTCCACGGTGTCAACGACCCGCATGTTGCAGTCGCCATGGTCGATGAGTGTCTCGGACAATAAGAAAAGGCAGTTCGTCAGTCGACGAACTGCCTTTTTTTTAACGAGGAATCGTGAGCACTTGACCGACGCTGATCAAATTGATGTTCGTGATGTTGTTGGCGGCAGCGATTTTGGCGACGGTCGTATTATATGTCGTCGCAATCTTATAGAGCGTGTCGCCTGACTTGACGGTATACTTCACGGTCGTCGCTGGCGGAGGAGTGACGGTTGTTCCTGGGATGACCAGGACTTGACCGACGCTGATCAGGTTGATGTTGGTGATGTTATTGGCAGCAGCGATTTTGGCGACGGTCGTTTTGTACAGTGTCGCAATCTTGTAGAGTGTATCGCCTGCTTTTACCGTATATTTGACAGTCGTCGTTGGGGGTGGCGTGACGCTTGTTCCTGGAATGACGAGCACTTGACCGACACTGATCAAGTTGTAGTTCGTGATCTTGTTGGCGGCAGCGAGTGCAGCGACTGTGACGTTGTAAGCCCGAGCGATGCTATAGAGTGTGTCGCCTGATTTGACGGTGTACGTTTTAGACGTCGAAGACGACTGGAGAGCAAGTAGTTGCGAGACGGTCACGAATTTGTAGCCTTTTGCTTTCAGTTGCGAGATCATCGTCGGCAAGGCGAGCGGTGTGCCTGGCGCACCAGCACCGGTGTGCATGAGGACGATCGATCCTGGTTTGATGTTCGTTTGGACTTTCGTATTGATTTGGCTAGCAGTGAGTCCTTTCCAGTCAATCGTATCGATGTTCCATTGGATCGTATAAGCGTAGCCGGCAGCACCGACACCGCTCAAGACGGCGCTGTTCACGGCGCCAAACGGAGCCCGGAAGATCGGTTTTGTCGTTTTACCGGTAAGGGCTTTGACGATCTTCTCAGTCTGATCGAGTTGAGATTTCATTTGCGCAGCAGTCAATTTGGTGAAATCCGGATGGTTATACGAGTGGTTACCTACTTGGTGACCTTTAGCTGCGATGTTTTTAATGTATTGAGGATGGTGGTTGGCGCCGGTTCCAGTCAAAAAGAAAGTGGCTTTGACGTTGTTCTTGGCAAGTATGTCCAAAATCTTGTTCGTATTCGCACCATCCGCTCCGTCATCGAACGTCAACGCCACGACTTTACTCGTCGTGTTCACGCTCGTTATGAACTTCGAAGCAGCGGCATCAGCTGATTTTGGATAGGTGACTAACGGTGCCAGCATGATCAACAAAGCCATCAATAACCGTACAAATTTGCTCTTCATTTTTCCTTTCGCCTCCATTCTTGGTGTATGTATCTTGGTGTCAAGGCTTTCCATATATTGAGCTGTGTATATATTTTATATACCCCGTTTTGTTCCGAAACACGTTATAATCCTAAAAATAGGCAAAGGAATTTTTGGATAATGACTCTCAAATTTTGTGTTCAATTTATGAGCGGAAGACGTGGTAAATATCACAAAATCATCACACAATTCCTGAAAAAGGATGATATCATGAACAATGTGTGAAGCGTGTAAGCGATTAACTAGGGGGATTCATGATGAGACAAACAGTGAAACGAATCGGGATGGCGACAGGAATAATCGGTCTGTTCGTCCTTGGGGCATGCGGGACAGAAGAGGCGGACAATGCGACGGAGACGGTGCAGTCGATGGAGCCCGTCGAAGCAGAATTGAACGTACCGGCGACAGCGAAAATAGATGAAGCGGTCACGTTATCGGTTCGCGTCACGCAAGACGGCAAAGGGGTCGATGATGCGGACGAGATCAAGTTCGAAGTGTGGAAGAACGGCGCCAAAGAAGAGAGTGAGATGATGAAAGCTTCGCTCACAGAAGACGGGGTCTATGAGACGGAAGCAACGTTTGCGGATGAAGCGGTCTATACGGTGCAAGTCCACGTGACGGCGCGGGCGATGCATACGATGCCGACAGCGAAGGTGACGGTCGGTCATCCAGAAACAGAAGCTGAAGCCGAGGCTGAAACGGACCATCACCAACATGCCGGGGCTGATATCACACTCGATCCAAAGCAAGTGACGGCGAATGAAGCGAGCCCGTTCACCGTCAACGTTGAAATTGACCATGAGGCGCTGACAGGTGCGGACGTTCAACTTGAAGTATTCAAAGACGGTGCGGATAAGCACGATTGGGTGAAGCTTGAGGAGACGGAAAACGGAAGCTATGCGGGTGAGCATACGTTCCCGGAGACCGGTACGTACAACGTCCAAGTCCATGTGACGAAAGGACACGACATTCATGAACACGTCATGGAGACAGTCGAGGTCAATTAAAAAAATCGATCGGCGCACGCGCCGATCGATTTTTATTATGCGTTTTGGTAAAGTGATTCGACTTGTTGTTGAAGCGATTCGTTCTCGAGGAACTGGTCGTACGTCGCTTCTTTGTCGACAATCCCGTTCGGCGTCACTTCGATGATGCGTGTCGCAATCGTTGAGATGAGCTGATGGTCATGTGAGCTGAAGAGGAGTACGCCTTTGAACGTCTCGAGTCCGTTGTTGAGCGCTGTGATCGATTCGAGGTCCAAGTGGTTCGTCGGATCGTCAAGGACGAGCACGTTCGAGTTCGAGAGCATCATCTTCGAGAGCATGCAACGAACTTTCTCTCCCCCTGAGAGGACAGACGCTTTCTTCATGACTTCTTCGCCAGAGAAGAGCATACGGCCGAGGAAACCACGGAGGAACGTATCTGACTCGTCAGCTGGCGAGAACTGGCGTAACCAGTCCAAGATGCTCTTATCTGAGCCTTCGAAGTATTCCGAGTTGTCTTTCGGGAAGTACGACTGGATCGTCGTCACGCCCCATTTGACCGTACCCGTGTCTGGCTCCATCTCACCCATGAGGATCTTGAAGAGCGTCGTGATGGCGACGTCGTTGCGACCGACGAAAGCGACTTTGTCCATCTTGTTCAATGAGAACGTGACGTTGTCGAGTACTTTGACACCGTCGATCGTCTTCGAGACGTTGTCGACGTACAAGACGTCATTTCCGATTTCACGTTCCATCGAGAAACCGACGAACGGATAACGGCGTGATGACGGACGGATGTCGTCCAGTGTGATCTTATCGAGCAACTTTTTACGCGACGTCGCTTGACGCGCCTTCGAGGCGTTCGAGCTGAAACGGGCGATAAAGTTTTGGAGCTCTTTGATCTTCTCTTCTTTTTTCTTGTTCTGGTCGTTGGCCATGCGCGATGCGAGTTGGCTCGACTCGTACCAGAAGTCGTAGTTCCCGACGTACAGTTGAATCTTACCGAAGTCGAGGTCAGCCATGTGCGTACAAACTTTGTTCAAGAAGTGACGGTCGTGGGAAACGACGATGACAGTGTTCTCGAAGTTGATCAAGAACTCTTCGAGCCATTGAATCGCTTTGATGTCAAGTCCGTTCGTCGGCTCATCGAGGAGCAAGATGTCTGGCTTACCGAACAACGCTTGGGCAAGGAGTACCTTGACCTTCTCGCCACCCGTGAGCTCGCTCATGAGTTTATGGTGCGACGCGTCAGTGATGCCAAGACCTTGAAGCACGGTTGCGGCTTCCGACTCGGCTTCCCAACCGTTCATCTCAGCGAATTCACCTTCGAGTTCAGCGGCACGCATGCCGTCTTCGTCAGAGAAATCTTCTTTCATATAGATTGCATCTTTTTCTTTCATGACTTGATACAAGCGCTCATGGCCTTTGATGACTGTTTCAAGCACAGCCTGGTCTTCGTACGCATAATGGTCCTGTTTAAGGACGGCGAGACGTTCGCCAGGTGAGAAGCTGACGTCACCCGTTGACGTCTCTTGCTCACCGGCAAGAATTTTCAAGAATGTTGATTTACCGGCACCGTTCGCGCCGATCAAGCCGTAACAGTTGCCTGGTGTGAACTTGATGTTCACGTCTTCGAACAACTTACGGCCACCGAATTGAAGACTTACGTTATTTACTGTAATCATGTATAGAATACCTCGTTTTTCTGATTTGTTTACGACGTGTATTGTATCACGTTTTTTAAAAACGCGCAGTCGCGGGTAAATATGAAACAAATGTGGAACGGATTCGTATGAATGGATAAGGGGGAATCGTTCATGAAAACATCACTATCGATCCGCGAGGCGTGGAACGACTACTACCGCAAAGATTTCGTCCGACTGTTGCTCGTGTTCTTCGTGACAGGCGTCGTCTCGTATTGGTTATTCCGCACGTTCGTCGCGGCCGAACAAGTCGATGAGATTTTAGCCCAACTCGGCGAATCGTTTGAAGCGAGCGGGCTGACGTTCGACTCGAGTCCACGTGACATGATGATCGCCTTGTTCGTGAACAATACACGTGTCACGTTGCTCGCCTTCTTGCTCGGGATGATCCCACTCTTCATCCCATATGTGTTCGTCGTCATCAACGCCGCCGTCATCGGCCTCGTCGCCATGCTCGTCGGTTTCACGGGCGAGTCGGTCATTAAAGTGCTCGTTCTCGGGATTTTACCGCACGGCGTCACCGAGATCTCGGCGATTCTGCTCGGGGCGGCGATGGGACTGTCGCTCAACCGTCATGTATGGAAGAAGTTACGAGGAAAAGAGACGGACGTCACGTTCAAAGCGTTATTGTTCGCAGGGGTCAAGACGTTCCTGTTCATCGCGGTCCCGCTCCTCGCTGTCTCTGCTGTCATCGAGGCGTACGTCACACCGCTTTTGCTGCAATGAAAGTCATCGCAGGATGGCTTTTTTTATTTGAAGTGATGTGTCGTCTCGAGACAGCGCAGCGGGGTGATGCCTTCTATGGTGACTTCGCAGTTCAACTGCCAGACTTCGAACCCGTCCGCGATCGCGTCACGGATCAGCCGGCGGATCTTCTCGTCGTGTCTCCGCTTCGGATTGCCGGTGAAGATGGGCGCGTCATATAAGAAGACATACAATAAAACGGCCCGTCCTGCTTGTGGCAACGTCGCGATCAGTGTTTCAAGATGACGGATGAACCGTTTCGTCTCGACAGGGGTTTGCCTTGCGTTTCCTTCAAAGCGAGGGAGCGGCGTCACGAACAGTTCCGTCAGCGGTGTTTTCACTTCCATGTAGACTGCATCGACTTTGAAATCGAGGCGTGAACCGCCTGACACAATTTCACGTTCGACACGTTCTGGAGACGGAAAGACCGGCAAAGCGTCCGCTTTCAAGAGATGTTCGACGTAGTCGTTGGCCCGTCCTTGATGGATGCCGATCCAGCGCTTGTCCCGGTCAATCGAGATGGCTTCCACCGTGAAAGAAGTGTGGCGTCGCGGATTGTTTGCCGCCGAGACGAGGCAAGGCACACCGTCGAAGACGAGATCACCGATTCGCCCTGTGACCGGACAGTGGCACGCGACAATCTTGTCATCGAGCAACACGTCCATGACGAAGCGGTTGCGCCGCTTGACGATCACCCCTTCTTTTAACGGTCGTTCAAACCGGTACATCGTCAGCCCGTGCGGACGACCGTCGTGTCGAGCTCGAACGTCACGTTGCCGGCCAAGGCGCGTGAAATCATACAGCCATCTTTCGCTTTCTTAGCAATCCGTTCGACGAGCGTGATATCCCGGTCGGTCGCCGCAGCGCGGACGTTGATCACCGTTTTATAACGGATCGTCTCGTATGTGAACACGCCGTTCGTCACGTCGACGATACCTTCGGCGTCGATCGTGATGCCTTGATGGGAAAGATCGCTCCGTCCAAGCATGGCCGCGAGCGTGATGATATAGCACGTCGCCGCAGCTCCGAGGAGCATCTCATCGGGATTCGTCCCGATACCAGGTCCGTCCATTTCCGGGGGAATCGAAATTTGCGTCTTCAACCGTTCGGCCTCGATCGTGCCGACGTCGTTACGTCCGCCGGTCCAGTCAAGGTTCATGTGAAACGTATGCTTCATAAAAATCGCCTCCAATGTCTCTAGTGTAGAAGAGAATGATTGGAGGCGCATGTGTTATGCTCGCGCGCGTTCGGCGAACGTGCGGAGCGTCTGGATAATGACGTGTGTCGCTTTTTCCATATTGTTGACGGAGACGTACTCGAACTTGCCGTGATAGTTCTCGCCGCCAGTGAAGATGTTTGGCGTCGGGAGACCCATATACGACAGTTGCGAGCCATCGGTCCCGCCGCGGATCGGTTCGATCACCGGTTCGATCCCGAGCTCGCGCATGACGTCGGCGACGGTGTCGACGATGTGTTTGACCGGCTCGATCTTCTCGGCCATGTTGTAGTACTGGTCGTCCATCTTCAAGTCGACGCGTGCCTCGCCGTATTTTTGTTTCCATTCGGCGACAAGTTTCTCGAGCAAGACTTTCCGGGCTTCGAACTTCGTCCGGTCGTGGTCGCGGATGATGTATTGGAGAACTGTCGTCTCGACATCACCCGAGAATCCGTTCAAGTGGAAGAATCCTTCATAATGGCTCGTATGTTCCGGTGCCTCGTCGGCCGGAAGGCGGTTATGGAACGCCATCGCCAGTTTCATCGAGTTGACCATCTTGTTCTTGGCGCTACCCGGGTGGACGTTCGTGCCGTGGAACGTGACGGTCGCTCCGGCAGCGTTGAAACTTTCATACTGAAGTTCGCCAAGCGGACCGCCGTCCATCGTGTAGGCAAAGTCGGCGTTGAAGCGGGCGACGTCGAACTTATGTGGTCCGCGCCCGATTTCTTCGTCCGGTGTGAACGCAATCCGGACCGGTCCGTGTGGGATTTCCGGATGCGACAGTAAGTATTCGACCGCCGTGACGATTTCCGCCATGCCGGCCTTATCATCGGCACCGAGCAGCGTCGTTCCGTCCGTCGTCATGAGCGTATGGCCGACGTAATCATCAAGTTCGGGGAAGTCACGCGGTGACAAGATAACATTGAGTGCCTCGTTCAAGACGATATCGCCACCCGCGTAGTGTTCGACGAGTTGCGGATTGACGTTTGTGCCGGTAAAATCGGTCGCCGTATCGACGTGAGCGAGCAGCCCGATCGTCGGCACGTCATGGTCGACGTTACTCGGCAACGTCGCGAACAAGTAGCCGTATTCGTCGGTCTCGACGTCTTCGAGCCCAATCGCCTTCAGTTCGGCCTCGAGATGGCGGATCAAATCCCATTGTTTCGCCGTCGACGGCGTCGTCTCACTCGTAAAGTCAGATTGCGTGTCAATCTTGGCATACGTCATCAAGCGTTCAATCAATTTTGCTTGCATAAAAATACCTCCCCTTATCGTTTCTCATCCGTTTTAGTGTAGCACGGGAACCGTTTGGAGAAGTATCAAAATTGTTTGAAAAATGGACAGGCGACCGAAGCGCCTGTCCATCGTTTACTGGATGATGACACCGCCGTCAATGACGAACTCGGCGCCCGTGAAGTAACTCGACTCGTCTGAGGCGAGGAACAAGACGAGGTTCGAGACGTCGGCCGGCTTTCCGATGCGTTTAAGCGGCACCGCCCGTCACAAGCGCGACTCCACCTTGTACACGTTTCATTGTCCTTCCTCCTTTTCAAAAAAGAAAGCAACCGTCTTCTTTAACATCATTAAGCGAGAATTCTCCCACCTCTAAGCGTCTGGGGCGAGGCCCAACGTAGGTGGGAGATGAATCGCCCGTACATAAACCTCTTGGGCACCCCTGTGACATAATTACGAACATAAGTTCTTGATTCCGTCAGATTTCCCTTCCCCCGCCGCGGGTATCGGAATGGGAAGAGAATCATCCTGACGCCGGGTGTGAAGGAGGGACAGACATGCTGAAGGGCTATAAATACCGGCTCTATCCGACGGCGGCACAGGCCGATTTCCTGGTCCGAACGATCGGCTGCGCCCGCTTCGTCTACAACAAGCTGCTCGAGGACCGCATCAAAATCCGCGAGGAGACGAAGGCGGGGACCGGGCAGAAGCGGAAGCCGCCGACGCCGGCCTCCTACAAGCCGCTGTTCCCGTTCCTCTGCGAGGCGGACAGCCTCGCGCTCGCGAACGCGAAGCTGCACCTCGACACGGCGTTCGCGAAGTTCTTCGCCGGGACGGCCGGCTTCCCGGTGTTCAAGTCGAAACGGAAGGCGCGCGCGTCCTACACGACGAACAACCAGCACGGCACGATCCGCATCGAAGGGGGCCATGTCCGGCTCCCGAAGGTCGGATTCATCCGCTTCACACAGCACCGAATCTTCGACGGCGAGATCCGGTCGGCGACCGTGTCGATGACGAAGACGGGCAAGTTCTTCGTGTCGCTCCTCGTCGAGCAGGACGACGAGCCGTGGGTCCCCGCCGAGCACAAAATCGGGATCGACCTCGGCCTCGCGCAGGTTGCGCGGGTTCGGGATCTTCTCCGTGACGAGCGCGTCGTTCGTCATGACGGCGAAGTGCCCGAGGCCGAGGCGCGGCTCAAACGTGCGCAGCGCGCGCTGTCCCGCAAGAAGCCCGGCAGCCGGAACCGCGAGAAGGCACGGCTCCTATTGGCCAAGAAGCACGAGCAGGTCAAGAACCGACGGCACGACTTCCTCCACAAGCTGTCACGACGCATCGTCGACGAGAACCAAGTCGTCGTGGTCGAGACGCTGAAGCCGAGGGAGATGATGCAGGACCGCCGCCTGGCAAAGTCGATCGGGGACGCCGGATGGGGGGAGTTCGTCCGCCAATTGGAATATAAGGCGAGGTTCTATGGACGGACACTCATCAAGGCCGACCCGTGGTTCGCCTCGACCCAAGTCTGTTCGGCCTGCGGCGAGAACGGCGGCAGGAAGGAGCTAGACGTCCGCGAATGGACATGCGCCGCATGCGGGGTGCTCCATGACCGCGACGTCAACGCGAGCCTCAACCTGTTGGGTCTCGCCGACTGAAAACCTTCAGGGCAGGGACTGCCCGACGCGCTTGGTCCACAACCGTGGCTGGTCAAAGCATGGTCTTCCCAAGAAGCTCCCACTTCAAGTTGCGAAGCAAATAAGTGGTGAGTAGTTCACAGGGCTACTATGAAGAAGGCAATATGATCGTCACCGAGCAAGGCATCGGCGTCATCACGTTTCCGCTCGCCATCGGTCTCGTCCTCGCCTCACTTATCAAAGGTATCCAGTTCTTCAAAACACCGTCAGCCATCAACTGACACGAGTCACACTAAAAAGCAGCCCAACCGTCCATGGTTGGGCTGCTTTGTTCAATTCGCTTGATCCATATCTTTATGAATCTTGAGCAGTTCGTTCTTGTACAAATCAGAACGTCCTCCGAAGATGGCCTGAATGTTATTTTTCACTTTGACGACCCCGGCCGCCCCGAGTGCTTTTAACTCATCCTCATCGATGCGCGAGACGTCTTTCAGTTCGACGCGTAGCCGTGTGAAACAGGCGTCGATGTCGACGATATTGTCACGACCCCCGAGTGCCTCTTGAATGGCAAGTGCCGTCGTCTGAATCGACGTTTTTGTCGATTTCTTATCGTTATAGTCTTTTCGTGTGAACAGTTTCGTCTCTTGTCCCCCACGACCTGGCGTCGCCAAGTTCCACTTTTTAATAGCAAATGTAAAGATGCCGTAGTAGACGAAGAAGAATCCAGCCCCGACAACGAGGTTCATCCACCAACGTGGTGTCCCTGGCAGCACATTCACCAAGATGTAATCGATGAATCCTGAACCCCCGGCCCAACCAATATGAACGTCGAGTGCATACATGAGTGCGAACGAGATTCCGGTCAAGACACTATGGATGATGTATAAAATCGGTGCGACAAAGAGGAACGTGAACTCGATCGGCTCCGTGATTCCTGTCAGAAACGCTGTCCCAGCTGCCGCGAGCAGAAGACCACGTACGACCGGACGCTTATCCGGATCCGCTTGCCGATACATCGCCAATGCGGCTCCTAGCAATCCGAACATGATGATTGGGAATTTACCGGCCATGAATCGACCAGCCGTCACATCGACCCCTTCAGCAATTTGAGCGAGGAAGATATACTGATCTCCGTTTACAATCGTATCACCGACCGTCGCCGTGCCACCGAGTGACGTCCATAAGAACGGCGCATACCAAATATGATGGAGACCTGTTGGAATCAACAATCGTTCGAGCATGCCGTATAGCCCGACGTAGGCCGGGTTCGTCGCATCGCTCGCGATTACGTTCGCCATCGCCGTGAGACCCGTCTGAATCGGTGGCCAGATGAGCATCATGACGAAACCGAGCAAGATAGAGAAGAACACCATCACAATCCCAACCGAGCGATCTCCGGCGAAGAAACCGAGCATCTCTGGTGGATTGAATGTATGGAACTTCTTATACACCCAGACGGCGAGCAAGCCGACCGCGATTCCGCCGAGCACGCCCGTCTCGAGTGACGGGATGCCAAGCAGCATGCCGTACTCCCCGCTCTCAGCTGCCATCTCTGGCGTGATGCCAAGTGCGATCGAGATCGTCGTGTTCATGATGACGTAGCCGACGAGCGCGGCGAGCGCCGCGATTCCCGAGCCGCCGGACAGACCGACCGCGACACCGATCGCAAAGATGATCGGCAAGTTGGCAAAGATGCTCAAGCCGATTTGCAACATCCCGGCGCTGACCGCCTCGACCGTCCCGTTTTGAAGAAACGTCCAACTTTCCGCGAGCGGACCGGTCAACGCCGCCCCGAGACCGAGCAAAATTCCTGCTGCCGGCAAAAGCGCCACCGGCACCATGAGTGCCTTCCCAAACTTTTGAAATACCCCGAACCATTGACTCATCTGATTCACTCCTCATGTGTAAGCGTTGTCAATTCATAAAGCGAATAAAGGGGATGCTATCCCCTTTTATTTAGCGCGTGACCGTTTCTCGTTGTTTGAGGGCCGGCCAGTAGTTCTCATTCTCGGTAATCAAGTCGTCAAGGATTTGACGGGCGATCGGCGCGTCGACGACAGTCCGATTAAGTGTCAACGCCTGGAGCGCTTTCTCATAGCTGTTCTCGAAGTAAGCATCGACGACGAGCTGCTCGTAGGCGAGCTGTCCTTCGATCATCCCTTTATAGAAACGCGGGATGTGCCCGACGGCGAACGGTTTCGGTCCGCGGTTCGTGAGCATCGCTGGCACTTCGACCATCGCATCGTCCGGCAAGTTGGCGATGATGCCATCGTTCTTCACCATGACGATGAAGATGTCCCCGTTGTTGTAGGCAAGTGACGCCGCGACACGGATCATGTAGCACCCGTGGATGTCGACTTCAAGATGCGCATTCTCGAGCGTGTCGTCGGCAATGATTTGGTCGCACATCGAGAAGACGCGCTGTTGTCGCCCGTTGATGACTTGGCGGGCCCGCGTGTTCGATACGTCTTCCTTCTCTGCCATGTCGGACGGGTACAGGTAGTATTGGAGATACGTGTTCGGCAAGTATTCCGGGAAGTCGGTAAGCATCTTCTCGACTTGCTTGAACGTCTTGATCCACGATGGATCGTTGGCGATCTCTGAGTCTTCGGGAATGAAGCCGTCCTCCAAGATGGCGCGCTTGATGTCTTGCGTCAACTCGTTGCCTTCTTTGTCATAAATGCCTGTGAACCAGCCAAAGTGGTTGAGCCCGAAATATTCCGGAACGAGATCCCAAATCTCTTTCCCAAGAATTTTTGCATAGCTCACCATGATGGCCGCCGGCATGTCACAGATGTTCATAATCTTCTTATCGTTTGGATAGGCCCGTTTCAATGCTTCAGCGACAATCGCCGCCGGGTTCGTATAGTTCAAAATCCAGCTGTCCGGTGACCCGGCGCGGATGTCTGAGACGAGTTCAATCATATCGCCGATTGAACGCATCCCGTAAGACATACCACCCGGTCCGCACGTTTCTTGTCCAACCACACCATGACGGAGCGGAATCTGTTCATCTTTCTCGCGCATCTCCAAGCCACCGGTCCGAATTTGGACGAAGAAAAAGTCTTTGTTTTTAAAGGCATACTCTTTGTCCGTCGTATATTCGAACAACTCAAGTTCTGGATAATGCTCACGCAAGATGACCTCAGTCGCTTTCGCGACTCGCTCTTGGCGTTCACCATCTGTATCATAAAATGTGATTGAACGTAATGGGAAGTGCGCTTTCTCTTCGATCAAGCTCATGATCATACCGATTGTGTACGTGCTACCGCCACCTACGACGACGAGTCGTTGTCTCTGTTTCATGTTTCGTTTCCCCTTTCAATATACATATCTAATTGATTACAATACAAATTTAATACATATATTTTTCGTCGTCAACATTATTTTTGAAAACGTTTTACTTTGTGTATACTGAATGTATAAATCCAAGTGGAAATCGGAGGTGTTTTTCATGAAGGCAAAGTCCCCGCTTTATCAACAAGTCGCACAAAGTATGCGCGGCTTCATCGAATCCGGCACGTGGGCTCCTGGAGAGGCAATCCCGACAGAAGCGCAACTCGTCGAAGAGTTCGACGTGAGTCGAGTCACTGTCCGCCAGGCGGTCAAGCTGCTTCAAGAGGAAGGACTGTTGTGGAAACGACAAGGAAGCGGCACGTACGTCCAGTCCGAGAAGATCGAACACAATATGTATGAACTGAAAAGTTTCACCGAAGACATGAAGCGAGAGGGAAAAGATGTGACGAACAAAGTACTTACCTTTACGCTACAACCACCGAGTGAGAAAGTTCGAGAAGCGCTCGAACTTGAAACAGGAGAACTCGTCTTCTATGTAAGACGCCAACGATTCGCGGACGGTGAGCCGCTCATCGTCGAGGACACGTACCTCCCGCTCAAGCTCTTTCCTGATTTGACGTACGAAGTGATGACCCGTTCGAAGTACGAGTACATCGAGAACGTCAAACAATTGAAGATTGCCGACAGCGTCCAAGAGTTCATCCCAGTGCTCCCGACGAAAGAGATTGCCGAGATGCTTGGAGTGAGCGAACGGACGCCGGTGCTCAAAGTCGAGCTGTATTCCTTCCTCATGGACGGGAGCCGCTTCGAGTTTACGGAGACGTATTTCAAGAGCGAAGAATACCGCTTCATCATCCGTGCCGGACGCAGGCATTGAATTAAATATAGACGTATGTGACGACATCGAGCGATTCGATGTCGATTTTTTTGTTTGTTCGATTTTTAGGAATGTAATCGGGTAAAGAGTAACGTATATTTCACGCCGGCACCGTCCAACCCCCGTCGACTTAACGTTAGGAGGGTTTGTACGATGAAGAAGAGCTTGATTTTGTTCGTGTTGGCCTGTCTGTTGCTCAGCCCTTTGTCGCCAGCAAGCGCGGCGACGCCAAAAGCGTACAACGACCGCAGCCTTATCTATTTGACGTTCGATGACGGGCCGCATCGTCAGACGGGCGCGTTGCTCGACGTTTTGAAGAAGCATAAGGTCAAGGCCACGTTTTTCATTCTCGGCAACAATATAAAAGGCAATGAGAAATTGCTGAAGCGGATTGTCGCCGAAGGACACCTCATCGCTCTGCACGGGATGACGCACGACCGGCATAAGTTTTACCGGACGCCGACGACAGCCGTGCGCGAGATGCAGACGGTCCAAAAGCTCGTCTTTCAAGTGACAGGCGTCAAATCGAACATCGTCCGCACCCCGTATGGTAGCGATCCGTACATGACATCAGCGCACAGGCAAGCAATGGCGAAAGCCGGCTTCCAAATGTGGGACTGGAACATCGACAGTCTCGACTACCGGTATAAGTCGGACAACCGCCGCGTCCAAAATCAAGTGTTCGCCCGGCTCGACGCGAACTACAGAGCGAGAATCGCCTCGATCATCCTGACGCACGACCATTCGATCACCCCGACCGCACTCGACTACATCCTCCGACATTCGAAGAAACGCGGCTACGAATTCAGGACGCTACAAGGCATCAAAACCCCGCACAACTTCTTCAATAAATGGAAGCCAAGACAGTAAAAAATGCCGAGTCGCATGGACTCGGCATTGCTGTTTACATTTCGAGCTCTGTGAACGCGAGCGGAACGAGTTCTTCGAGCGTCACTTCTTTGACGTCGGCGTTGCCGTTCGTGAGCAACACTTTAAAGTCCGGATCACCGAACTCGACGAGCACTTGGCGGCAGATGCTGCATGGCGGCAAGAAGTCGACCGTGTCACCTGACACCGCAACGGCTTCGAAGTCACCTTTTTTATAACCTTGCGCGATGGCCGTGAATACAGCCGTGCGCTCGGCACAGTTCGTCGCTCCGAACGAGACGTTCTCGACGTTGACGCCGTCGATGACCGTCCCGTCCTTCATAAGAAGGGCCGCTCCGACGCGGAAGTTCGAATACGGTGAGTAGGCGTTCTCTTTCAATTGACGGGCGCGCTCGACTAATTGTTGTTGGTTCATGGGATTGTATCCTCTCTGACTCAAAATGAACTGATGCCAGTTCCCGTGCCTCGATTTTTGGGCAGGATTTTTAGCATACACCCCACATCGACCAAAGTCAACGTCTTTTTGATGGCGCTTTCACCTAGACGAAACAGGAGCCGTGTCCCACCAGACACGGCTCCTGTCGTCTACAATTCCCCTCTCCGGTTCATCCGGATCAAGAGGTAAATCAAATACGGTGCCCCGACCATGCCGGTGATGACACCGACCGGATAGCGGACTGTGAAAGCGAACTGTCCGATCAAGTCGGCGGCGAGCACGAGAATGACGCCGACGAGTCCGGCCGGAATGATCGTCGACCGTCCATCCCCGACGAGCCGTTTCGCGATCGGTCCGGCAAGGAAAGCGATGAAAGCGATCGGTCCGGTCGTTGCTGTCGCCAGCGCGAGCATGAGCACCGAGGCGATGATCAAGAGGATCCGGGTCTGGTTCGTCTTGATGCCGAGCGACGTCGCCGTCATCTCCCCGAGCTCTAAAATCTGCAGCTGCCGGCTGAGGCGGAGGATGACCGGGAGACAGAGGGCGACCGCGAGCATGAGCGGCGGCAACGTCTCCATCTTGACCCCGTTCAAACTGCCGCTCAGCCAACGCATCGCCGTCCCGACATCGTTTTGGCGACTGATGAGCAATAAGTAGTTGATGACCGCGGTCAGCATCGCTTGGATGCCGATCCCGACCAAGACGAGACGTCCGATCGAGAAAGCGGCGCCTTTTGATAAGACGTAGAGCACGATGACCGTCGCGAGTCCCCCGATGACCGAGATCATCGAGACGAACGTGTTGCTCGCCTGCAAGACGACGATGCCGAACACGGCTGCCGCACTCGACCCTGTCGTGATGCCGATGACGTTCGGGTTGGCGAGCGGGTTTCTGAGCATCGTCTGGAACACTGTCCCGGCGATGCCGAACGCGAGTCCTGAGAAGACGCCGGCGAGCATGCGCGGCAGACGGATCGTGCCTACGGCGAACGACGCACCCGGTACTTGTTCCCCGAACAAGACACGGACGACGTCCGCGACCGGATAGATCGTATTACCGAGCATGAGCATCAATGCGCTCAAGGCGAGCGCGAGCACGAATAGCACGAGCGTCACGAACACCGTACGCTGCCGGCGCTTGCGACTATTGTGAATGATAGGTTGAACTGACTGTTTCATCATAGGCCACGCACCTTCACTTTCATCGTCAAGGCGATCAAAATCGGCGCCCCGACGAACGCGGTGACGATGCCGACTTCAAGTTCTCCCGGACTGCCGAGCAAACGCCCGACCACGTCGGCGAACGTCAACAGGATGGCGCCCGATAAGGCTGACATCGGAATGATATACCGTTCATCCGGGCCGAGCACGAGACGGATCAAGTGCGGGGCCAACAGACCGATAAAGCCGATCGGACCGGCCAATGCCGTCGCTGCGCCACACAAGATGACGCCGGCGAACGAGGCGATGACTTTCAACGAACCGATCCGGACCCCGAGTCCCGTCGCCATCTCTTCGCCGAGCGCCATGATGTTGAGTGACGGGGCCGCGAAAATGGCGATAAAAATGCCGGCGATGAAGAACGGGAGAAACGTTACGATCGAGTCCATCGTCCCCGCCCCGACGCTGCCGACTTGCCAGAACCGGAACTGGTCCATGACGTTCGAGCGCGGGATCATGATTGCCATGACGAGCGAGGACAAGGCCGCACTCGTCGCCGCCCCGGCCAAGACGAGCTTGAGCGGGGTCGAGCCGCCCCGCCCGAGCGAGCCGATACCGAACACGAACGCGGCCGTCAAGAGCGCACCGACGAGGGCGAACCAGATGTAGTCGCCCGCAGTCGAGATGTTGAAGAACGCGATCCCGACGACGACGAACAGCGCCGCGCCCGTGTTCACCCCGAGAATGCTCGGGTCAGCGATCGGATTTCGCGTCACCGACTGCATCAAAGCACCCGACACACCGAGCGCCGCGCCGCACATGAGACTGAACAGCGTCCGCACGACCCGTTGCCGGACAATGTCCGCTTCATACGACTGAACAGCCGGACGGAATAAACCGTCAAGCAGTTCATCCCATCCGACTGTCCGTGAGCCGAAAGCAAGTGAAGCGAGCATGCAGACGACGAGCAGGACGATCGACCCTACGAGCAGGAGCGGGAAATGTCTCGGCGTTTGCAACTTCTTCAGCGTATTCATATGATTACTCGACTTTCCCGAGTGCTTCTGAGACGAGCTTCAAGTAGTCGTCGATCGTGTATTCGATCGAGAGCGGTGACGGTGTCCCGGCAGCCGCGAGTGGCGTGTTGTCTTCGATCATGACGACCGATCCGCGCTCGATAGCCGGTACTTTGCTGTAGAGCGGGTCAGCTTGAAGTGCTTTCAACGTTTCTTCGTTACCGTAAGCGACGAAGATGTCGACATCGTTCAAGATGTCAGCGTTCTCTGAGCTGAGCTCGAGGTAGAAGCTGTTCTCATCTTTAATTTGATCCGTGATGTTTTTTGGGTATTCCATGCCGAGCTCTTCGATGAAGGCGCCACGCGGGTCACCTGTCGTGTAAATATAGAATTTTGAAAGGTCATCCGGGCTGAGCGCGATGAAGGCCGCTTTCTTGCCAGCCATGCCTGGTACTTCAGCAGCTTTATCAGCGATGAGTTTCTCTGTGTCTTCGATCAACTGTTTGCCTTCTGCTTCCATGCCCATGGCGATCGAGTCGTAGAGGACCGTGTCCTGCCATGATGAGACCCAAGGCGTTTCTTGGTAAGCAACGACCGGTGCGATTTCGCTCAACGTGTCGTAGTCTTCTTGTGTGATGCCTGAGTAGGCAGCCAAGATGACGTCCGGCTGTGAGTCAGCGATCGCTTCGAAGTCGAGACCGTCTGTGTCTTGGTAAATGTTCGGGTTTTCTTCCCCAAGGTCTTTTAGCTTCTCAGCCGTCCATGGCAACATGCCGCTGCCGTCTTGGACACCGTAGTTCGCAGCCGAGAAACCGACTGGGACGACGTCAAGCGCGAGGGCGACGTCTTGGTTCGACCAAGCAATTGTCGCGACGCGTTCCGGTTTCTTGTCGATGACCGTCTCGCCTAACGCATGTTTAATCGTGATCGGATAGCCTTCTGCCGTTTCGGCAGACTCATCTGTCGTGGCCGCATCTTCATTGTTCGAGCCGCATCCTGCGAGCACGAGTACGAAGGCAGACATGATGATGAACATATGTAGCATCTGTTTATAGTTTTTCACGTTCTGATCCCCTTTTCTTATGACAATGCCTTTATAACGATATTGATAATCATTATCATTTATGAGTATAGGATGAACGGCTTGACGTTGTCAACGTGAAATACGCAAAAAACCCATCGACTTCACGTCGACGGGTCTCGGTTATCTCGCATCACATCCGCCATCGGACATCCTGCCTGCTCTAACTCCGAGACGATGCGCGTATAATCCTCATCGTTCCGGTTCTGGCTCAGCTTGAACGCCGCCTGGATTTCATCGATATCGATACGGAAACCGACGACGCCGTGTTTTTGTCGTTGCACCGGCTCCGATAACTCTTCCCAGACGACGGCGTTCTCTCTCTCCCCTTCATGGTCACGGAGTAGCCCTGCCAGATCCATCTCGAGCTCTGTAGGTGACAAAATCGTCGCCTTCCCATACAGATGCACGGCCTGATAGTTCCACGTCGACACGTCCTCGTGGCCATACAACGACGCCGAGATATAGGCGTTCGTTCCTTGGACGATAATGAGCACGGTCTGGTCTTCAATCGACTGCCATTGCGAGTTGTTCTTGGCAATATGCGTCGTGAACCAGATGTGACCATCTTCTGCGTGAATTCGGAGCGGCACGTGTGTCGCGTGCGGCTTCTGCCCGTCATGTGTGACGACGGTGCCGAACGGATGGGCTTTCAAGAAAGCGTGGACTTCTTCAGCGTCGTTGACGGCATATAGTTTTGGAACGTACATCGAATTCCTCCTCCATTGTTAGCTAGCTTACAAACAAAGCGGCCGATGACATGGTAGGATTGCCTCCTCGAAACAACATATAGAGGAGGAACCCCAGTGGCTACACTTTTCAACTTACGCGACCAAGCCCCAAACTTCAACTTACCGGACGTATCCGGTGACATGTTCTCACTCACAGACTCGATTGAACGGCACGATGGTTGGCATCTCATCATCTTCTTCCGTGGTGCCTGGTGTCCGGTCTGTGTCCAAGATTTGAAAGAACTCGAGAGCCAACAAGGCTACTTCCGCGATAAAGGCATTCGGCTCGTGACGATCTCGACCGACCGCGCCGAGGACTTGAAGCAGATGGCCGACGACAATGCGCTCAGCTTCCCTGTCCTCCGAGACGAGTCGCTCGAGACGCTGCTCGATTACGGCGTTCAGTACCATGGCGCCGACGCCCCGTACGCCGACCACGGCGAGCACGGGGAACCGGCTTACTTCCTCATCGACGAGACTGGGCGTCTGTTGTATCAACAGATTCAGACGAGCCCGTTCGGTCGGCCGACCGCGACCGAGCTCCGGAAAATCGTCCAGTACATCACAAAGAATCTGAAATGACAAAAAGACGTCCATTATGACGTCTTTTTGTCTAAATTGTAAGGCCGGTTACAGAAATCAAACACCATTCGATTTATGCTAGTTGTATAAAAATAAAGGGGAGTGAGGAAGATGAAACGGTACGTGGTCAACGGTGTGATTGGCGGGGTCATCGGCGGGATCTTATTTGGTCTACTGATGCAGATGATGGGCATGATTGGAATGATCGCCAGCATGGTCGGGAGCGAAAGTCTCGTCGTCGGTTGGATCGTCCATATGATCATCAGCATCATCTTCGGCGTCACGTACGGATTAGGTCATTTGGTCATCTCAAACGTTTGGGCGCTCGCCGTCTTGTTCGGCATCGGCATTTGGATCGTCGGGCCGCTCGTCATCATGCCGCTCATGATGGGCATGGGGACGAACCTCGTGAACGCGTTCGCACCGGATCAGCTGATGAGTCTCGTCACGCATCTGTTCTTCTCGTTCATCTTGGCCATCGTCTTCAAACTACGCACCGAAAAACAAGTCGTGCCGAAAGCAGCAACTCGTTAATAAAGGGCAGCGTATGAACAGCAATTTGCGCAAGCATCTCCATAGCGCGAACGCGAAAACGCCAGATGAAGTCACCCGGTTCCTAACCGAACACGTCACAATATGACAAAAGGGAGTCACCCTACTCCCTTTTTTCGCCTGTTCACTTTGTCAGTAGCTCGAGTTCGTCCCATAACTCGTCTCCCGTGAAGACCCTGGTCTCGTTCACGAGTGCCGGGGTGACAAGTTCGCGGTTCAAGTTGATCAATTCTTCGGCAAAGCGCTGTTCTTCGAATAGATTTTTTTCGACGAACGGGATTGCTAATTCGTCTAAGCGCAATTTGACACGGTGACACCGTGAACAGCCGTCGATCGTATAAAGTTCGAGCACGAGACTCCCCCCTTTTTCCTCATTCTATCGCTTATAATCAAGAGAGACAGTAAGACAGATTACACGAAAGCGAGGTGTGAACGATGGACAAATTGACGTTACTCTCACATATCAGCCTGTTCGACGAGCTGCCGATGCAAGAGTTGAAAGTGATCGATGAGATGAGTAAGATGCGTCCTGTCAAAAAAGGGAAAGTCATCGTCTCCCCGGACGCCCCGATCCCGGCGTTGTTCCTGTTGAAAGAAGGACAAGTCCGGCTGTATCGGATGAATCAGCACGGCAAACAGTTCACCGTCGACATTTTGACGAGCGGCAATATCTTCGGTGAGACGGCGACGCTCTCGTTGACCGACGATGACTTGTACGCCGAGGCGATGACGGACACATATCTTTGTACGATCGGGGTCGATGAGTTCGAGCAATTTATCGAAAAGAATCCGAAGATCGCCTTGAAGCTGATCAACATTCTATCCGTGCGACTCAAGGAAGTGTATGCGCTCAGTGAAAAGATTGCTTTGACCGACGTGAAGTACCGCATCTTGTTCCTGCTCCTCAAATTGAGCGAGAAGAGCGGGGAACGCAAAAAAGACTGGCAGACGATCAACATGAAGCTGACTCACGCCGATATCGCCGCCATGGTCGGGACGACACGGGAGACGACGAGCGTCATCATGTCTAACTTGAAGAAAGACGGGTATATCAAAAAGGGACTGCGTCTCTCAATCCACGCGGACAAGGTCCAGCAGGCGTTAGACGAAATTTAGGAGGGGATTCTTTGATAAAAGCATTCGTATTCGATGTGTACGGGACGCTGTTCGATGTCCATTCCGTCAAGGCAGCATGTGACGAACAGTTCCCCGGGAAAGGTGACCAGATCAGCCAGACGTGGCGCACGAAACAACTTGAATATTTCTTCATCCGTCAGATTTCGGGCCGCTATGAAGACTTCTCGGTCGTCACGCGTGACGCCTTGCGTTACGCCTTAGCGGCGGCGGATGTGACCGCATCTAGCGACGTCGAGGATGCGCTCATCGCCACGTATGCGGAGCTCTCGCCATACGAGGAAGTCGAGGACGTGTTGAAGCAGCTGCGGGACACCCAGACCGTCGTCTTGTCGAACGGGACCGCTGACATGCTTGAACAATTGATCGCGAACGCGTCGTTCACCGAACTGTTCGACGAACTCGTCAGCATCGACGGCGTCAAACAGTTCAAGCCATCACCTGCCGCCTATATGAGCTGGTTCAAGACGACCGACTTGAAGCGGGACGAGGTGCTGTTCATGTCTTCGAACGGCTGGGACATCATTGGCGCCAAGAACTTCGGCTTCCAGACGGTGTGGATCAACCGTGACGGCAAGCCCTTCGAAACGATGGATGTGCGTCCAGACGCAGTCTACGACGACTTGACCGGAATTTTGGAGTGGAGAACTTCGTAACGTCTTGCTTTTGAGAAGGAGGAATCGTGATGAAGGCACTATTTTTGAACTGTTCGTTGAAAAGCGGAGACACGGTATCGCATACGGAAGGTCTGATGAAAGACATCATCCCCCACTTTGACAAACTCGGCGTCGAGTCAGAGATCGTCCGCGTCGTCGACTACGATATCGCTTTCGGGGTGACCGAGGACGAAGGGGCTGGCGACGAGTGGCCGCAACTCTTCGACAAAGTGAAAGCCGCCGACATCCTCATCATCGGGACGCCGCTTTGGCTCGGGGAGAAGAGCAGCGTCGCCACCCAAGTGATCGAACGGCTATACGGCGGGAGCGGGCTGAAAAATGAACACGGTCAAGCCATTTACTACAACAAAGTCGGCGGTGTCGTCGTGACGGGCAACGAGGACGGGGCGAAGCACGCCTGTGCCTCAATCCTGTACGGTTTGTCCCATATCAGCTTCACTATCCCGCCGAACGTCGACGCATACTGGGTCGGCGAAGCCGGTCCAGGCGACTCTTACCTCGACGCCGGCCGCAACAACGCCTTCACGAAAAAGAACGGACGGGTTTTGGCGTATAACCTCTATCATTTCGCGAACATGTTGAAACAACATCCGATCCCGGCTGAAGGCAACATCATGCCGTGACCGACCAAGGCGAGGAATCCACAAACGGATTGATCGTCTTTTGCCGTTGTGTGCGAAAATGAAGGTACCATCCACGAAATGAGGCGATATTATGGCACACCGCATCTACACGACGAGCTTCGCGAGCGTCTATCCGAGTTACGTCGCGAAAGCCGAACGGAAAGGCCGGACGAAAGACGAAGTCGATACGATCATCCGCTGGCTGACCGGCTATGACGAAGCCGGGCTCGAGCGGCAACTCGAAGCCGAAGTCGACTTCAACACGTTTTTCGCATCGGCCCCTGACATGAACGAGGATCGCGCTCTCATCAAAGGCGTCGTCTGCGGCGTCCGCATCGAGAACGTCGAGGAGCCGCTCATGCGCGAGATCCGTTACTTGGACAAACTCGTCGATGAACTGGCTAAGGGCAAGGCGATGGCGAAGATTTTGCGAGGGGGCGAACAGTAATGGACTATACGACACTCGTCGATGACAAA
Source organism: Exiguobacterium aurantiacum (assembly GCF_001766415.1). Lineage (GTDB taxonomy): Bacteria > Bacillota > Bacilli > Exiguobacteriales > Exiguobacteriaceae > Exiguobacterium > Exiguobacterium aurantiacum_A. The sequence goes on from NZ_MKXO01000002.1 coordinate 164,599, forward strand.
CGGCTCGACAGCTTTATCCGCTTGATTGACGTGATTGATGCGAACTTACCGGACGGGTTCGAGAAGACGACCGACGGGAAAGGTGTCCATTACGTCGTGCCGTTGTCGATGTACCCGCCTGGTTATCACGTGACGCCGGGCGCCCCGTTGCCGTTTTTGAGCGTCATCGCCCAGAAGAATCACGTCGCCTTGTATCATATGGGCGTCTACGCCGACGAAGACGTGTTGCGTTGGTTCGAGCAGGCGTACGCTGAACGAGTGCCGACGAAGCTCGATATGGGCAAGAGCTGCATCCGCTTCAAACACGTGAAGCATATCCCGTACGACTTGATCGGTGAGCTCGTCGCGAAGATGACACCGGACGAGTGGGTCGCCACCTACACAGGACGCTAAAAAAGACAGGTCGATTTTTATGTCGACCTGTCTTTCGTTCGTCATACATTGAATTTTTTCGTCATTTGGCGCATCTCGTCTGCCATGTTCGACAGCTCTTGCGCCGACGCCGTGATTTCTTCCATTGACGCCATCTGTTCTTCCGTCGCCGCCGATGTGTTCTCGGTCTCGGTCGCCGTCGTCTCGGTGATACCTTGAATCTCATGCACCGATGTCAACACTTCGGTCGCACCTGCCGCCATCTCTTCGACAGCACCAGACACTTCCTCGACTTTCTGGCTCACCTCTTCAATCGCGAGCTTAATCTCATCGAACGCCGTCCCTGCCTGTTGGACGTTCGTCACGCTGTGCGCCATATCGTCTTCGACGACGTGCATCGTCTTGACGGCTTGTTTCGTCTCCGTCTGTGTGTCCGTGATCAGCGACGCGATCAACTTCGTCGCGACGGCCGACTCTTCGGCGAGTTTCTTCACTTCAGAGGCGACGACGGCGAACCCGCGTCCATGATCGCCGGCCCGGGCCGCTTCGATGGCCGCATTTAACGCCAGCAAGTTCGTCTGCTCGGCGATGCCTGAAATCGTTCCGGTGATCGTCCCGATCTCTTGGGAACGGACGTCGAGTTGGCCGATGACGTGTTGGAGTGATTTGACTTTCTCATTCATCTCCTCGAGCTGTGTCTCGAGCGTCTCAATTAGTTCATTACCGGCTCCGACTTTTCGGAGTGCGCCTTCCGAGAGCTCTGTCATCTGCTGGGCGCTGCCCGAGACGTGGTGGATCCCGTTCGTCAGTTCCGTCAGTGTGCCGTTCGATTCTTTCACCCGCGTTAATTGGCGGAGCGACCCTGACGCGATCTCTTCCATCGTCACAGCAACCATTTCCGTCGCTTTCGTCGTCTCCTCGACGTTCGATTTCAAGTCGTCCGAAGATGTCGCGACACGTCCAGCCGTCACCGTGACGCTACCGATCAAGTCACGCAAGCTTTCTTTCATCTCATTGAACGACATCGCGAGCGAACCGATCTCGTCACGAGACGTATACGTGCTGTCGACGGTCAAGTCACCGGCTCCGGCACGGCTCATAAGTCCATTCAATTCACGGACCGGCCGCACGATGAGACGCGTGATATAGACGCCAAGTCCGATCGAGACGAGTGCGCCGATGGCGACGAGCACCCAAAACAAGAGCACCGACTGAGCACGATTTTCTTGCATCGCCGCACTTGCCGTCTCGGCTTCTTCGTTAATCCCGTCCATGACGACCGTCGCCGTTTCGACGAGCGCGAGGCGGATTGGGCGTAGCTCGCTGACATATTGACGATAGGCTGCCGTATTCTCGTTTCTGATTGCCGGTTGCAAGACGATATCAATCCGTTCCAAATACGTCGTAATCAACGTATTCAAATCTGTGACCTGTTGTTGCATGTCAACATCTGTCGAAGCGAAGTTTTCATTAAACAACTTTAAATTCTCGACCATGCTATCTCGTCGCTCCGTAATATTTTCTTGGAGTTCCGCGTTACGACTTTCTTCGGTTGCTAACATCAACTCGAGTAAATAGCTTTCCAGGGCTCGGTTATCGGTCCGAACTTGACCGAGTGCCCGAATCGGCAACAACCGCTCCTCATAAATTTCTTCCCCCGCGTCGGCCATCCGTCCCATCAAGACGTGGCTGAGCGTCGCGATGATGACAAGCGTCGCGATGAACGCGGTGATGAGCACCGCAAACTTTTTAGACATTTTCAAATTCTTCATGACCATCCCTCCTATCTGCTTTATCGTAGGAAAGAAGGTTCACGTGAAGTGTGATCGCACATGCGTTGACCTAAGTTTCTATTTTTCGACAGATTATACGATTCATCAGCACATTGATCGCATGTTTGTAAGCTGTCTCACCTTCATTTCAATAAAAAATGCGATACGATGAACAAAAGAAAATCGATTCGAAAGGAATGATTCCCGTGCCGCGCCCGCTCAAAATCAGTCTCTTGCTCGTCGTGTTCGGGAGTATCTTCTATATCACGCATTTTCATTACGAACTCCGCCCGTCCGACATCCGCGACGTCGTCTTGTCGTTCGGTTGGTGGGGACCGGTCATCTTCTTCCTCATCTACGCGATCGGACCGATCGTGTTCTTGCCGACGTCGGTCTTATCGCTCGGAGCCGGCCTCGCGTTCGGTGTCTGGCCGGGCGTCCTGTATATTCTGTTCGGAGCGACGGCTGCCGCCGTGACCGGCTACGTCATGGCGCGCTTGTTCGGACGCTCCGTGCTCAAGGTCGAGAACTATCCGTGGTCGGAAAAGCTGTTCACGCAGATGGAGCAGCGCGGGTTTTTATACGTGTTCGTACTCCGGCTCATCCCGCTCGTCAGCTTCGATCTTCTCAGCTACGCGGGCGGGATTGCCAAGGTTCGCTTCAGGTCATTTATTCTCGCGACCGTGCTCGGGATGATCCCCGGTACACTCGCCTATAGCTTTTTAGGGGCAAGCCTCGCTTCAGGGAGCGTGACGACGGTCTTCGTCGCCGCCCTCGTCTTCGTCAGTTTGATCGGCATCACATATTACTTCCGGGAGCCGGTGAAACGGTGGCTCGGGCTCACTTCGAACTAGAGCACGTTAGAAGACGCGACCGGTCAACTTGAGTCCCGGACCAACTAAAAAACAGGCCGCGAATTTTGGATTCGCGGTCTGTTTTTTAGTTAACGGCTGAAGAAAGAGATTTTTGCAGTCGATCGAATGACAAGCATCGTCACAAACATGAGGATGGCCGTGACTTTGAAGCCCATATCCCCAATCACATTGAATTCATATCTTAATCCGAAAAGTAAGAGCAATCCGAGGACAACTCCCATTAAAAACATCATGTTTTTCATACAATCACTCCCCCTATGAACGAGATGATATTTACCGGTTCTTGCATATGTACGCTTTCGATTATCCATTAATTGTTAGTATACATGCTATGTCGGACGTAGGGACAAATATGTGAGGATCCATCACTAGCATTCATCAAAAAACGTCACGTCTTCGAAATCGAGAACGTGACGTTGTCATTTATAATCTGGTCAGAAAGACGAAGCACCCCGTCCTGTAGTTGTTATGATAACGCGGTGACGAGTTTTTGAAGCGCCTCTTTGAGCGGTATCACCGGACGACCGAGCACCAATTCAAAGTCATTTGATTCGACTTCGAGTGACCCGTTGCGGATACTGTCTTGAATGCCGACGACGATCGGGATCGCCCCTTCCGGCACACCGGCACCGCGCATGACGTCGGCGTACGCCTCAGCACTAACTTCTTGGAGTTTGACCTCACGGCCGAGTACGTCACTGAGCGCTTCGACGAGTTCTGCTTGCGTATGGAGCGGTCCTGACAATTCGAAGACGTTTTGCTCGAAATCATCTGCCATGAGGACGTTCGCCGCTGCTTCGGCGTAGTCTTGTTGCAGCGCCCAACCGACTTTCCCGTCACGGGCCGCTGTCACCCAAGGAGCACCGGCGAGCGCGCCTTGAATGCCACCGAGTTCGTTCTCTAAGTACCAGTTGTTGCGCAGGAATGCGTGCGGGATCCCGGTTCGTTCGATCGCCTCTTCCGTCTCGACGTGCGGCGGTGCCATGAGATTTTGACTCTCTGTCGCATCGGCGAGGCTCGTATAAGCGATGAACTTGACCCCGGCCCGCTTCGCTGCTTCGACCGCGTTCGCATGTTGACGGATGCGCGTATCGTTGTCCCCGTCCGCCGAGATGATGAGCAACCGCTCGACACCTTGGAACGCTTCGTCGAGCGTCTCCGGTTGATCGAAGTCGCCGTGACGCACGTCGACTCCTTTTGCTTTCAGCGCTCCCGCTTTCTCCGGGTTACGGACACTGACCGCAAGTTCGCTCGCCGGTATCGACTCGAGCAACACCTCGACGATTTTTGAACCGAGTTTCCCGGTCGCACCTGTGACTAAGTATTTCATGATTCGTTTCCTCCTTCTCAACCTGCAATTAAATCAGTTACATGTAATCATAATAGTTACAGCATCTTCATTTGTCAATTATTTGTTCCCTGTTATACTGAAGATGTAACTAATCTGCTTACATGATTGTTCAGAAAGGTGGTGGCTTATGACCATCAGTAGCCGTTTCGCGGTCGGCATTCATATCTTGACGTTGATCGAGTTCAATCAGGACGGCGTCACCTCGTCTGACTTTTTAGCCGGAAGCGTCAATACGAATCCCGCCCTCATCCGTAAAATCATGGCGATGCTAAAAAAAGCCGGATTGATCGAGGTCAAACCCGGCGTAGCTGGTGCGAAGCTCGCTAAAGGCTTGACCGATATCTCGCTGTATGACGTCTATCGCGCCGTCAGCGTCGTCGAGGAGAATGAACTGTTCAGTATCCATGACAACCCGAACCCGGCATGTCCGGTTGGCCAAAATATCCAAGCGACAATCGAACCGATCTTCATCAACGCCCAAACGGCGATGGAATCTGTGTTGAAGCACGTGACACTCGCCGACGTCGTCCAAGACGTGGCAACACAAAGACAGGGAAACCACTGAGGCTTCCCTGTTTTTGTCAGTCTCGCTATCATTGAGATCCCCTTCGTAAAAATAAGTTCTAACGACCTCAAAAGTTTAGATTGTTGCAAATTCGGTTATATTATTTATAAAGATTCGAAACGAGGAGGAATTAGACGTATGTCTGAAAATAAGCAAAACGGTAAGTATGACCACATCATCGATCAAGTCGCGGCCAAGGCGAAAGAAGTCGCCGGGAAAATGAACGATGATAAAACGACCAACCAACGAAGCGGTGAAGGACATTCCGACTCCTTGACGGATAAAGTCAAAGGCGTCTTCAACCAATTTCAAAAACGCAAAAAATAAGACGAAGGGCTTCCTAGCAAAACAGCTAAGAAGCCTTTTTTTATGTGACTGTGCCATTTTCCAGCCCTTCCCATAGCCCCAACAGGTTCGATTTCTCCTCGCTTTGTTTTAATGCGAAATACGAATCCTCTTTACTTTGAGTTCATATGAACTTATAATAATAATATAAAGTTCAAATGAACCTATAAGGAGGAATTATTGTTGACCCTACTCATCGCCTTTTTGGCACTCGTCATCTTCATGCTCGCGCTTGACCTCGGGGTGTTCCACCGCAAGGCACACGAAGTCTCGCTCCGTGAGGCATGGACATGGACGTTCGTTTGAATCGGGATCGCCATTGCGTTTAGTGGTTGGTTGTTCTACTCGCAAGGCAGCACGGTCGCGACCGAATATGCGAGCGTCTACTTCATCTAAAAGGCACTCGCCATCGATAACGTGTTCGTCTTCTCGCTCGTCTTCGCCTATTTCGCGATCCCACTCAAATATCAGCATAAAGTGTTGTTCTGGGGCATCCTCGGTGCGATTCTCTTCCGGGCCGTCTTCATCGTCGCTGGTGTATCGCTTCTCGAGAACTTCGGTTGGGTCTATTACGTGTTCGGCGCTTTCCTCGTCTATACGGGTTGGATGATGTTCAAGAATATCGGCAAAGACGAGTCGCTCGAGGACAACAAGACGATCAATTGGTTAAAGAACCACTTGCCGCTCACGCAAGACATGTCGTCAGGGAAGTTCACGAAGCGCATCAACGGTAAGCTGTTCTTCACACCGCTCTTCATCGCGCTCATCTTCATCGAACTGTCGGATATCGTCTTCGCCGTCGATTCGGTCGCAGCCAGCTTCGCCTACTCACGTGACCCGTATATCATCTTCTACGCGAACATTATGGCGATCCTTGGATTGCGTAGCCTCTACTTCGTCCTCGCCAACTTGATCGATCGCTTCTACTATTTGAAGCATGGGCTCAGCTTCATGCTCGTCTTCATCGGGACGAAGATGATTTTCGGTGACGTCTACAAGATGCCGATCTGGATGTCGCTCGGTGCGATCGTACTCGTCATCTTGATCAGTGTCGTCTATAGTTTTTACAAAACGAAACCAAATTCGCAGAAAAACGTATCATAAAGAAACACATGCTAGCTAGATCTCGTCGTTAGGTGTATCTCGTCTAAAACCCGGGTAAATTATTGGTCTAGCAAACAAAGAAAAGGTGGTTGTAAATGTTTGACCGTATGGGTGATGTGAGTATTGGACTCGTCTTCGGGATCGTGTTGATGTTTTTGTTCAACAGTCTATGGGGACTTGGAGTTGGGGTGATGTTAGGATTGTTCTTCCTCGTCGCACCGCGCTCGTCAAACCGCCGTACCAGAAAATATATACCGCAAATACGCTAAGCCGAGGCGCCCGCCTCGGTTTTTCATATGTATACTGGAGAAAAACACTTACTTAGGAGGCAACATGGATTATTCAGCCATAGAACTAACAGAAGCGAAACGACAAATCGACTCGATTCTCTACAAGCTGAACGTGACGATAAAGACGCTCGAGGCAAAAGATGAGCCTGAGCGCTATAAGTCCCAACTGACACTAGCGAAACGGCGCATTCAGGCTCTCACTGTGGCCGTCGCGCTCATCGAAGATCAGTTATGACAGATATGATTGGGGCGTATGGCTTGCCGACTGCGACTCTTGCTGCTCCGCTTCCCAATCGCCAAGTTGCTGTAAAATCGGGTAAAGTGACCGACCTTGTTCCGACAACGAGTACTCGACCTTCGGCGGAATCTCCGAATATATCTTTCTTGTGATCAACCCGTCCTGCTCGAGCTCCCGCAACTGCCGTGTCATCGTCCGTGGCGTCGCCTGTGGGAACAAGCGACACAACTCGTTGAACCGTTTCGTCCCGAGCGTGCCGAGCCGATGAAGAATCAACATCTTATATTTCCCGGAAATCTTTTGCACGATCGTTTCAACCGGGCACTCCTTCATATGATCCACTCCTTTAGTATCTTTAGAGATAGTATAAGTCATTATTGTGCGTACTTCTAATTGTGTATACGAACGGGTACGCTAAACGTATCTACTAAAATGAAGGAGTGAACGACATGAACATCGCACTGTTTGGAGGGAGCGGACGAACCGGACATGAGTTGATCGGCCAAGCGCTCGAACAAGGACACACTGTTCAGGCTCTAATCAGAACGCCAGAGAAACTCGGCATCACCCACGCCCGGCTCACAGTCATCCGCGGAAATGCCGAAAATCGGGAGGACGTCTTCCGGACCGTCGAAGGAACGGACGCAGTCGTGATGGCACTCGGCCACACGAAGACGTCGAACAAAGATATCCTCGAAAAAGCGACGTCACACGTCGTCGCCGCGATGCACGAGTTCGGTGTGAAGCGGGTCATCAACTTGACCGGCGCGACCGTCAAAGTACCAAAAGACGTCAAACAGAAATTTATGAGCCGTTTTGCCGAAACGCTCATGAAGACGCTCGCGAGCGATCTGCTTCGCGATAGTTATACGCAAAAAGGGATCCTTGAAGCGAGCGGGCTCGATTGGACGGTCGTCCGTTGTCCTCGTCTGTCAGAAGGTCCGAAGACAGAGCAGTATCGGACAGGTTATTTCGCTTTCGACAAGTTAGTGATTGACCGGGCTGACGTCGCCCACTTTATGCTCGATGAAATCGAGACGCGGCAATATGTTCATGACTATCCACTGATTGGAAACTAACAGGTGTGGCCGCTTTATTCAGCCACACCTGTTTTTTTTGCGTTCACTCGTAACGTCTCAATGTTTGTATTTCCAGCTAAAAAACATGCCCCAGCATCGACTCGTCACTTGAATACCTATTCAAACAACCGAGTCCAAACATATACTTTTGAATCACAAACTAGGTGAACTACTCACCACTTATTTGCTTCGCAACTTGAAGTGGGAGCTTCTTGGGAAGACCGTGCTTTGACCAGCCACGGTTGTGGACCAAGCTCGTCGGGCAGTCCCTGCCCTGGAGTGTTTCAGTCCGCGAGGCGCAACAGGTTGAGGCTCGCGTTGACGTCGCGGTCATGGTGTGTGCCGCAAGCGCCGCATGTCCACTCGCGGACGTGCAGGTCCTTCCTGCCGCCGTTCTCGCCGCAGGCCGAACAGACCTGGGTCGAGGCGAACCACGGGTCGGCCTTGATGAACGTCCGTCCATAGAATCTCGCCTTATATTCCAGCTGGCGGACCCGCATCATCTCCCTCGGTTTCAGCGTCTCGACGACGACGACTTGGTTCTCGTCGACGATGCGTCGTGACAGCTTGTGGAGGAAGTCGTGCCGGCGGTTCCGTACCTTTTCATGCTTTTTGGCCAATAGGAGCCGCGCCTTCTCGCGGTTCCGGCTGCCGGGCTTCTTGCGGGAGAGCGAGAAGGCGCCCGTCTCAGCCGTTCCTCGGCCTCGCGCAGGTTGCGCGGGTTCGGAATTGTCTCCGTCACCATTGCGTCGTTCGTCATGACGGCGAAGTGCCCGAGGCCGAGGTCGATCCCGATTTTGTGCTCGGCCGGGACCCAGGGCTCGTCGTCCTGCTCGACGAGGAGCGACACGAAGAACTTGCCCGTCTTCGTCATCGACACGGTCGCCGAGCGGATCTCGCCGTCGAAAATTCGGTGCTGTGTGAAGCGGATGAACCCGACCTTCGGGAGCCGGACGTGGCCCCCTTCGATGCGGATCGTGCCGTGCTGGTTGTTCGTCGTGTAGGAGGCGCGCGATTTCCGTCTCGACTTGAAGACCGGGAAGCCGGCCGTCCCGGCGAAGAACTTCGCGAACGCCGTGTCGAGGTGAAGCTTCGCGTTGGCGAGCGCGAGGCTGTCCGCCTCGGCGAGGAACGGGAACGGCGGCTTGTAGGAGGAACTCGGCCTGTGCCGCCGTCGGGTGGAGCCTGTATTTGTAGCCCTTCAGCATGTCTCCGCCTCCTCTCGGCCGATGGTCGTGATGAACGTCTTCCTCATCCGATACCCGCGGCGGGGGCGGGGAAATCTGACAAAATCACGAACTTATGTTCGCTATATCTGTCACAGGGGTGGTCAAGAGGTTTATGTACGGGCGATTCATCTCCCACCTACGCTGGGCCTCGCCCCAGACGCTTAGAGGTGGGAGAATTCTCGCTTAAATCAGTTAAAATTCCAATATATTTTTTTGAAATATAAATGACATATTTAATTATATTTTTTGATGGTAAAATTCCTAAAGAAGGTTAAGAAAAACATCGTTCCGTCGCCCTGTTAACTGACCGAAAGGATTTACCAAAAAATGAAAAAACAATTAATGACAATTACTCTCGGCGCACTTCTCGTTTCCGGTTTGACGCTTCAAACGTCAACACCGGTAGAGGCAGCCACTTCTTATAAAGTCAAAATCACAACGAACAGCTTGAACGTGCGGACGGGTCCATCGACCGCCTACAAAAAAGTCGGCAGCGCCAAGCTCGGTCAATCGTTCACGTATCTAGGGGCGACCGGCTCATGGACGAAAATCAATTACAACGGCAGCACGAAATATGTAGCGAGTACATATGTCAAAAAATATAGCGGTACGGCGTTACAGGCGGCCACGGCGGCTAAATTCATCATGCCGGCGAAAGGCACGTTGTCGCAAGGGTATGGCCCGGCGAGCGGAAAGTACGGTTACACGTTCCATAACGGCATCGACATCGCGGCCGCCAAAGGGACACCGATCCAAGCTGCCGCTTCCGGTCAAGTCATCGTCGCCCGAAACTATGGCGCCTACGGGAACCACGTCATGATCTCGCATACGATCAACGGCCAAGCGTACACGAGCGTCTATGCCCACATGGATCGGTTGAACGTCGTCAAAGGCCAATCGATCTCGAAAGGCGCGAACATCGGGACGATCGGGAATACCGGCAACTCGTTCGGGAGCCACCTCCACTTCGAGATCCATAAAAACAAGTACGTCTATAGCGGCTCGACAGCCGCCAACAGCGTCAACCCGTATACGTTGTTCTAAAAAATACACCTTCATCCGCTAAAGGATGAAGGTGTATTTTTTTAGTGCCGGAACGTATCTACGTGATCACGTGCGAACTCAGCAAACGAACGCGGCTTCTCCCCGGTCAACCGTTCAAAGTCGTCCGTCACCGCCTTCGCCGTCCCGAGCCGTGTCATGAGGTAGAGCGCCATCGTCACATTCACATACGCTGGATCCAGACCACGTTCCTGAATATAGTGTGAGCGATAGCGCAGCATGCTCGGCTTGGCGTACGTGATGCGCCGCCCGGTCAGAATCGTCAATTGGTTGGCGATGTCGACATAATCGAGCGCCTCGGGTCCGGTGAGCGTATAGGCCGTATTGCGATGTGACTCCGGGTCGGCCAAGACGTACGCGATCGCCTTGCCGATATCCTCGGCGTCGATGAAGCTGACTTGACTGTTACCGGCCGGGATGAAGATCTCGTCGTCTTGACGGATCTCCTCGGCGTGGACGCCGGTCACGTTCTGCATGAAGAAACCTGGCCGGATATGAACGGATGGAACACCTGACTGCTCGATGTGCTTCTCGATCTTATAGTGGGGCGGGAACGGATTCGTCTCGACGCCCATGAGTGAAAGAAAGGCGACGAGTCGAATCGAACGTTCGGCCATCGCCTCAATGAACGGAACGAACACGTCCGCGTCCCCGATCTGTGGCGGACGCATCAAAAAGACGCGATCGACCCCGTCGAGCGCCGCTTCGTACGTGTCCGGGTTTTCAAAATCGAGTTCGACGTGTCGTGCCGCCGTCGGGAAGCGCCGCTGCAGCTCATCCACCCTGCTTCCGGCCGCGACGACAGCTTCCCCTCGATCCTCTAAATACTTCACAACGTATTGTCCGACGTTCCCGGTCGCACCGGTCACTAAAATCGCTTGCTTCATCATATCGCCTCCTCTTCTCATTGTCGTATAGCCTCGTCTGTTTGTGTTTGAACAATTTGTGCCGACCGTCCCGATTTCCTCTCATTTTTAGGTAGGTCCATGGACTATATAGGGAAATACTGCACAATGTCGTATAATAGAGACAGATCAATCGACATCGTAGAGAGGAGGCCGACGCATGGATCGAAACCGATTTTATCGTTCATCCGCAAGGCACGGCCGAACACGTCCAAAACGAGCCATCCCGAACTATTCAACACGACGCTTGCCGCACTCTCCCATCGCTTCGCTCATCGAGGAAGTGCAGGATGCCGTCTGTTATATCGATTTTACCCGCAACCACCTGTATACGAACCAACCGCTCCGTGCTTTCTGTCCGTCGCTGACGACGCGGCGCTTCACCGATTTCGAGACCTTGAGCCGCTTCTTCCATGACGTGTTCGAACGGAACGAGGCCGACCCGGTTGCCGTGACGTCTTTTTGGGAAGAATTGCTCGACAATCGCTTCGGCTGCTGTCCGAGTATGGAACCCCACTACTTCCAGCTCGGCGACCGGACGCTGCAACTCATCTTGAACTTCACCCACACCCCGCGCGGCGTGTTCATCCTCTGGCGCGACGAGACCGAAGCGCGCCGGTTCGAGGAGCAGAAAGACTCATTTTTGGCCGAGCTGTCGCATGAGTTCCGTTCACCGCTCACCGCCATCAGCGGCTACACCGAACTGCTCATGTACCAACATACCGATAACGAGAAGACGCACGGCATGCTGACGCTCGTGAAGCGAGAAGCGGAGCGGCTCGAACGGCTCGTCGATAACTTCCTCGACTATCAACGCGTCAACTACTCCGCGGAATTGCTGACGCTGTCGACGTTCGCACTCAAACCGGTTCTTGAAGGCATTGTCGCCCACTATGAGACGACATCCCCGAATCACCAGGTCGTCTTGTCCACTTGCGACGCGACGATCGAGGCCGACCAGGAGAAGTTGTTGCAGCTGCTTCACAACTTGATCGGCAACGCCATCAAGTATTCACCGAAAGGCGGGACGATCCGGATCACGGGCTCGATGGACGATACGACGCTCGTCTTGTCCGTCCGTGACCCAGGCATCGGTATCCCTCCTGAGTCCATCCCTTACATCTTTGACGAGTACTACCGGGTCGACTCCGACTCCCACCGTCCGATCAAAGGGACCGGGCTCGGCCTGCGCATCTGCAAACGGATCGCCGAGGCGCACGGTTGGGGCATCCACGCCGACTCCGTGTACGGAGAAGGGACGACGTTCTCAATTTACTTATATGACTGATCAACAAAGGGGCCCGGCAATGTATGCCAGGCCCCTTTTTGTTATGCGGCTTTTCGAACCGGTGCGTCGCACTCGAGATTTTGGGCGCGCATCGCTTTGGCGTGCTTGAAGAACAAGAAGAACAATGTCACCGTCCCGACCGTCGCGATGACGTACGGAATGACCCCATCCATCTTGAAGCCGATCGGCGCCGTCAAGATATAGAACCAGACCGCGTACAGCATGAACGTCCCCGGGACGAGCGCGATCCAGTAGTTGCGTCCTTTGATGTACAAGTACGTCGCCCCGACGAACAAGGCGATGACCGCCGTCGTCTGGTTGGCCCAGTTGAAATATTGCCAGAGGAGACGGAAGTCGACTTTCGTCAAGATGAACGAGATGACGAACAACGGGAGTGCGATCCAAAGGCGTGATGCGAACTTCTTCTGCGCGATCTTCATGTAGTCGGCGATGATCATCCGGGCGCTACGGAACGCCGTGTCACCTGACGTGATCGGCAAGACGATGACGCCGAGGATGGCGAGCGTGCCGCCGATGCTGCCGAGCATGAGCGTCGCCACCTCTTGGACGACGAGCGCCGGTGTGCCGGCGTTGATCATCGCGAGCAGTTGACCCGGTTCGAAGATCGCCATCGCGGCCGCTGCCCAGATCATGGCGATGACGGCCTCGACGATCATCATGCCGTAGAAGATGCTGCGACCATTGCTTTCTTTCATCGTCGTCCGCGAGATGATCGGCGACTGCGTCGCGTGGAATCCTGAAAGCGCGCCGCACGAGATTGTGAAGAACAAGAGCGGCCAGATCGGCAAGCCGTCCGGGTGCATGTTCGTGAACGTCATCTCAGGGACCTGATAGCCTTGGGCGAACAGGCTGACGGCGATGCCGACGGCGCTGATCAACAAGAGCGCCCCGAAGAACGGGTAGATGCGCCCGATGATCTTATCGACAGGTAAGAGCGTCGCCAAAATGTAGTAGCCGAAGATGGCGAGGAGCACCCAGGCGAGCGTCGACGCGTTACCGTCGAACAAGTTGTTGATCATGTTGGCCGGTGACGTAACGAACACCGTCCCGACAAGCAGTAGCAACAAGAGCGCGAACCCGTTGACGACGTGGCGGAGCGAGCGGCCGAGGAACTTCTCGGCGAGCTGCGGCAAGTGTGCGCCGTTGTTCCGGAGCGAGATCATCCCGGTCAAGTAGTCGTGTACCGCCCCGGCAAAGATTGACCCGACGACAATCCAAAGGAATGCGACCGGACCGTAGAGTGCTCCCATGATCGGACCGAAGATCGGACCGACGCCGGCGATGTTCAACAGTTGGATCATCGAGTTACGTTTTTTCCCCATCGGTACATAGTCGACACCATCCTGAGACGCATAGGCGGGCGTCGTCCGTTCCTCCTTGATGCCGAACGTCTTCTCGACGTAACGGCCGTAGACGAGGTACCCGACCAATAGTAATCCTAGTGCGATAAAAAATGTAATCATCTTCTCTTCCTCCTATAATATGACCCATGTATGATTTCTTATTGTGAAGTTTATCACAATTAAAATATAACAGGCTTTCCTATGGATGGATAGATGTAATTGCTCACTATTTCACATGAAAATAACAATGTTCATTTTTTAGACAAACGTTGCTGTTGAGCCATTTTTATGAAAACGGTTACTTTTAGAATGAATCATTCCGCTTCCGGGAACAGTCAAAGAGAGACACAGAAAGGATGAATCAAATGAAACGACAACGTGGATATTTAGCACTACCGGTCGCCGTCGCCTTTATTCTCATCTTCGGACTGTTGTTCGACAACTGGTGGCTCGGTATCGGGATCGGCATCGCGATGTTTTTCGCGTTCCAAGGGACGAAGAAGAAAGCGTGAAACTTTTTGAGGCGACACTCGTAGAAACTGGGCAAAGGAGGAGGTCTCCATGTCCAACAAACAGACGACGGGCAGCTATGCCTTTCCGCTTGCACTCGGCGTCGGCGTCACGTTTGCGATTGCTCTCGACAACTATCTTCTCGGGCTTGCCCTCGGGGTCGGTCTGTATTTTGCATTTAGCGATTCACCAAAGAAAACATGACACCGACCGCCTCATTGAGCGAGCTTTGTCATGTTTATCCATGGCTCGTGCGGTAGCAGTTGATCGATCTCATTAAGGAAGGCCGATGTAGATGACATCTAAAAAAACATTACCCAAGTTTCAAATCGCTTTTGCTTTACTGATTTTGGGAGGAGTACTTTTTCTTCTACATGAGGTATATCAGCGAGAAACTTTTTTGAATGAAACGTTACATGACCATTTTTCGATCGAGAAGAACGCCTATGACGTCGAGTTCAGCATTAATCAATTTGGATACTTATATCGTTTGAAATTCGAAGACGAAAAGAGAGTCGAATATGAATTTTTCGTCAAAACCAATCCGGACAATGAGTATGTCGTCACCTATTACGGACATAACTCCAAAGGCGATTCACCTTTGAGAGAAGATGAATTCACCACTTTGAACGCAGGATACTAAATTTATATCTGTTAAGAGAGTTTCAATAAGAAAATGACTGAGGTATATACTTCAGCGATGCGACCTCGATTGAAACCGCTCGACCTCGTCCGTCATGATGGCGTCGACACCAGTCATGTCCGGCAGCTCGCTCGGGTCGTTGATCGTATATAGTCGAATCAAGCGATTCTGTTCCCGAAGCGTCATCCAGTCTCTCGTCCCGATAAACTCCGGTTGAGCATGGACAGCCTCGGCTCCGACTCGCTCCACAAATTCAACCAGCTTCGGATGCCCGTCCACCGTTAAAACGGCGATCCTCGCTTCTCGGGCGATATCTCGTAACCGGATGAGCGTATCCGGATTGAATGACGAGAAGACGACACGTTGCTCAAGCTTGAACTCGGAGACAGCGAGCCATGTGAGATATTCAATCCCGTCATAATCGAATCGGTCCGTCTTCAGTTCGATATTGAGCGTGACATCGGACGGTTCAATTAATGAGAGTACTTCTTCGAGCGTCGGGATTCGTTCCCCGCTCTCAGTGCTTAGCAAGCGGATCTGCCGGAGCGTCATGTCTTTCACGTAGCCGCTCCCGTCTGTCGTCCGGTCGACCGTCTCGTCATGGATTACGACGAGGCGGCCGTCTTTTGAGAGCTGGACATCGAGCTCGATGCCTTCGGCGTAAGGCAGCGCCGCTTGAAACGCCGCCAACGTATTTTCCGGATACTTGGCGCTATAGCCGCGATGGGCATAAATCAACACGTCACTGCCCCAAGGTGGAAGTCGTCTCGTCGGCCGCACGCTTCAACGCGTCCTCGACCGACACGCCTTGGTATAAGCTCTCCATCGCATTGACGACGCTCTGACGCGACTGTGGGAACGTCGAGATGAGCGCGCCTTGTGTCGCCGGGGACGCCTTCGTCTCGCTCAATTGATCGACCGTCACTTTTAGCTGTGGGTACTCGGCCCACATCTCTTCGACAATCGGTTCGTTGTAAGCGTCCGGGTTGATGGCGAAGTACCCCGTCTCGACGTGCCACTTGGCCTGTGCTTCTTTCGAGGCGGCATACTTCATGAACTCCCATGCGCCTTGTTTCGTCTCGTCGGCGATCCCGTCCCCCATCCAGAGCGAGGCGCCACCGATGACGACCCCTTCACGGTCCGCTTCATCTGGTACCGGCAAGTACGAGGCGCCGACTTCAAACGACGCATTGTCTGCGACCGTACGAATTCCAGCCGATGAGTCGAGATACATCGCGACTTTCCCAGACTGGAAAGCAGCGCGCATATCGTCCCAGTTTTGTCCGACGTTCATAAACGTCTTCTCGTCGTACATGTCTTTGATCAAGTTGAAGGCGTTCTGACCTTCTTCGCCGTCGAACACGGCTTTCGTCGGCGCCCCGCTGCGCCCGTTGTCGTTATCGACATATAACCCGCCTTGCGCGGCGACGAGCTGTTCGAAGAACCAGCCGTAGTTGAGCATCGTGAAACCGGTCTGGTCATCGGTCGTGAGCGCCTTCGCCGCTTGCTTCAATTCGTCATACGTTCGCGGTGCCTGCTCCGGATCGAGTCCCGCTTTTTTAAAGGCGTCCTTGTTGTAGATGAGCACCGGTGTCGACGAGTTGAACGGCATCGAGTATTGCTTGCCGTCGACTTGGTAATAGCTCAAGATGTTCTCTTCCCAAACGCTCGTATCGAAGTCTTCTTTGTCGATGAACTCTTGCACCGGCGTGATCTTGTTCGTGTCGATCATATACTTCGTCCCGACCTCGAACGTCTGCATGATGGCCGGCGCTTCCGTCGAACCGGCGACGGCGTTAAATTTGGTGAGTGCCTCTTCATACGTCCCCTGGAACACCGGTTTCACTTCGTAATCCTCCTGCGACTCGTTGAAGGCGTCGACCTGATTGTTTAGCGCCGTCTCTAGGTCCCCGCTCATCGCGTGCCAAAACACGACCTCTGTCTTCCCGTCTTCTGTCGTCGACGCTTCCGTCGCCGCCTCTTCGCTACCGCATGCCCCGAGTAATAACAGCGAACTAGTCAATCCTGCGAATAGTGCTTTCTTCTTCATCGTACATTCCCCCTATTATTTGATCGCACCTTGCGTCAATCCTTCTTGCAACTGTTTTTGTCCAGCGAATAACAGCATCAGCGTCGGGATGATGATCAAGATGACCGCGGCCATGACGACACCCCAGTCCGATGCCACTTCGTTCGACTGCATCTGTTTAATCCCGATCTGTACCGTTCGAGCCTGCTCCGTGTTCGTGACGAGGAGCGGCCATAAGTACATGTTCCACGTCGTCAAAAAACTGTACACCGACAACGTGACGAGCGGCGTCTTCGAGACCGGTAAGACGATATTCCAAAAGAAACGGAAGCGGCTGACCCCGGCGATTTGTGACGCCTCATACATCTCGTGCGGGATTGTCTTGAACTGTTGCCGTAGCAGGAACGTCCCGAACGCAAGCGCGAAGAACGGGACCGACAGCCCCCATACCGAGTTCAACCACCCGAGTGACTGGATCGTCAAGAAGTTCGGCACCATCGTCGCTTCCCACGGCACCATCATCGTCGCGAGGAAGAGCATGAAGATAATCGCTTTCCCCTTGAAGTCGATGAAGACGAACGCGAACGCAGCGAGGCTCGACAAGACGACCTGACCGACCATGACGAAAAGCGCAACGACGAGACTGTTCCATAAGTACGTCAGGAGCGGGATGCGCTCGAACGCGGCGACATAGTTGTCGAACGTCACGTCGCGCGGGATGAGGTTCCCTTTCAGCACTTCACTTCCGTCCATCAAACTGATTGAGAACGCGTAGGCGATCGGGAACAGCATGACGAGCGTACTCAAGACGAGGAGCGTATACGTGACTACTTTCCGAAGCGTCATTGGTAATGCACCTTCCTTTCGACGAGCTTGAACTGGAGCCACGTCAAGAGCAGCACCGTGACGAACAAGAGCACCGCCTGGGCGCTCGCCCCACCGACGTTATAGTTGATGAACGCGTCCTTGTAGATGGCGTAGACGATGACGTTCGTCGAATTCGTCGGACCGCCTTTCGTCAGTAGATCGATCTGTCCGAACGTCTGGAACGCGTTGATGAGCGAAATGATACCGACGAAGAAGAGCGTCGGTGACAGCATCGGAATCGTGATTGACCGAAGCTGCGTCCCGTAACTCGTCCCAGCGATGTCCGCGCTCTCGTACAGCGTCCGGTCGATATTTTGCAGTCCCCCGAGGATGATCAAAAATGTGAAACCGATGTTCATCCAGACGGTCGCGAGCGATACCGACAGGAGTGCATACTGCGGGTCAAGTAGCCACTGTACCCCACTCGCCCCGACCGCTTCTAAGAAACGGTTGAAGATGCCGATCGACGGATTGTACATAAACATCCAAATGACCGATGATGCCGCGACGCTCATCCCCATCGTCGCCGAGAACGCCGTCCGGAAGAAACCGATACCGCGTAGTTTCTCATTAGCGAGCAGCGCTAACCCTAGCGCGATGATGATTGTGAGCGGAACGGTCAACAGAACGAAGCCGACCGTCGCTTGGATGCTTTGCCAAAACGAGGCGCTCGTGAACAGTTTCGCGTAGTGCTCACCCCCGACGAAGCTGAGCGGCGTCCCCTGCGTATCGGTCCGAAAAAAGCTCAAGTAGATCGTCCGGAACAACGGATAGACGAGGAAGATGCCAAACAGCGCAATCGAGGGCGATAAATATAAGATCCCGGCCGCTGCGTCCGAGAGGCGTGCCCGGACTCTCTGTTTCGGCAACGCGACCGTCATTGGAACACCTCCAGCGCCTCGAACAGTTTCGGTTGCCGTGGCTCGATGCGATCGCCGGCCGTATCAAACAGCGACATTTGTTTCGGATCGACGTAACAAGCGATCTTCTCCCCGATCGAGAGCGGCCACTGTCCAGGCCATTTGGCGAGCCATTCGGTCCCGCCCATATCGAACGCAAGAATCGTTTCGGTGCCGAGCACCTCGATGTTCTTCAGTTCGGCATAAAACGTCACCGTCTCCCCGGCCGGTGTGATTTGTTCCGGCCGAATACCGAGCGTTGCCACATCGTGTTTCGTCACCGTATTCGGATGGAACAGACGTCCATCCGAGGCAATCCAGCCTTTCTCGGCCCGTTTCACCTCGGTCAAGTTCATCGGCGGCGAGCCGATGAACGAGGCGACGAACGTATTGGCCGGCTTGTTGTACAAATCGAGCGGCTTGCCGACTTGTTGGACTTCCCCGTCGTTCAATAACATCATTCGGTCGGCCATCGTCATCGCCTCGACTTGGTCGTGTGTGACGTAAATCATCGTCAAGTTCAGCTTGCGTTGCAGCTGGCGGATCTCCGAACGCATTTTGGCCCGGAGCTTGGCGTCAAGGTTCGAGAGCGGCTCGTCCATGAGGCAGATTGGCGCCTCGGTGACGATAGCCCGGGCCAGTGCGACCCGTTGCCGCTGCCCACCCGAGAGCTGGCGCGGCTTGCGCTTCAAATAGTCGGTCAGACCGAGTGTCTCGGCCGCCGCATCGCACCGTTCGCGCTGCTCGAGCTTCGTGAGTCCTTTCGTATGTAGGCCGAATGTGATATTTTTCTCGACCGTCATATGCGGGTAGAGCGCATAGTTTTGGAATACCATCGACAGTTGCCGCTCGCTTGGCTTCAGCTCGTTCGCAGCGACGCCGTCAATCCGGAGTGTCCCGCTCGTGATCGACTCGAGACCGGCGATCATCCGGAGCATCGTGCTCTTGCCGCAACCCGACGGTCCGACGAGCGCGAAAAATTCGCCCGGCTCAATCGTGACGTCGATGCCGCGGATGACCTCGGTGTCCCCGTATGATTTTTTGAGGTCTTGCAGTTGGATCGACTTCATGCCATTTCCTCCTTCGTCGCGTGTGACGCCCATAGCCGCTCGTCCCCTGTCGAGACGGCGAACGCCCCATGTGACAACGCTTGGTGGACTTCGATCGGTTTACGAATCATCCCACCCGTCACGATCGGGAGCGAGACGCTACCGGCGACATGTTCGATTACGCTCGGGATGAGACCGGGCATGAGTTCGAGCGCGTCCGGCTGTTGCTCGTTCGCCATCTTGATGCCTGAGGTGACGGCGTCCGAATCGACGAGGAACAGACGTTGCACCGTCATCAGGCCAGCCCGTTTGGCGTGTTGGATGACGGACGCTTTCGTCGTAACGATGCCGTCAGCGCCGACCCGTTTCGCCAAATAATCGATGCCTTCCCGATCGAGACTAATGCCGTTGATTCGTTCCGCGTGCAGGAACACGGTCCGATTCTCCCGCTTCAAATGCGCGACATACCGGTCGAGTGTGCTGAGCGTGCCCATCATAAGAAACGTCGTCGTGACGTCCGATTGCAGGAATTTCTCGAGCTGTTTTGGCGACTTGATCGATGCGATCATCTTCTCTCGTCCAATCGTGCGAATTGTTGGATTCACTTGAATCATCCTCTCTTAAGAAAAAAGGACCAACAGAAACATGACGTCACGGACGTATGGGCTTCTGTTGGTCTCTCGAATGTTCTACCGAATGCTATTCACTTTGGATTGAGGGGTCTCACAAGTCATATCGTACCGAACGATTGTAAAGTGTCCGTGAAGGACATGCAAAAAAGCGTAAACCTTTCGTGAATGGGATTTACAAACAGTCCATTCAAAACCAACCAGCCTCATTCTCTCCCTCATAAACAGGCTATACTATGAAAGAATGGTAATTGTTTTAAAGGAGGAGTAGAAATGAAGAAACTTCAACTAACCGAACGTGGATGGACACGCCAAAACATATGGGAAGGATGCATCCTCGCCTCGATTGTCCATGCTATTTTCATCGCAAATGACCCTGACTTTGC
The DNA here is from genome assembly GCF_001766415.1 of Exiguobacterium aurantiacum. Lineage (GTDB taxonomy): Bacteria > Bacillota > Bacilli > Exiguobacteriales > Exiguobacteriaceae > Exiguobacterium > Exiguobacterium aurantiacum_A. Next base: position 185,450 of record NZ_MKXO01000002.1, read on the forward strand.
TTACGAACATTCGTGGGATGGTGACAACTACAGTACCAATGATGGCCAAGGGAGCAGAGGAACAGTTGCGTTCGGGCAAGACTTTTATGTCGCAGGTTTCCGGAACGAGCATTTCGCTTTGAATCCAGTAGACGCAAAGGAATACTTTTTCGAAGCTCCGGACCAGGTACAACAAATAGCTAAGCAAGAAACACTTCAATACTTGTTAGACGAAGTGGATGGAGAGGTTCGTCCAGTCGTCACGACCGTCTTATGGGAAAGTGACCAGCGCGTGTTTTCGAGCCATCCTTATGACATCATGCTTGAGCGAGGGGCGGATCTTTTAGAAGTACAGGCATCGGAGTATGAAGCCGCGCTGCAATATTGGGAAGAGTATTACGAACTCACGGAGGAACAGCTAACACTAGTGGAAAAGCTATATCATTTGAAGTTGAAAGACCCTACTAGACGTATCGTTTTATCGAAAGAGGATATTCAATTGATTAACGCGAATGATGTTGAAGGAATTGAAGAAAGTAGATGTTCTTTTTCTGAAATCGGAATCGAGTGGCCGAATGCATGATGATTGGATGGCAAAAAGTTTGGAGAAAAACGTGAGCCCGGTATTTCTAGGCTCACGTTTCTTGTTTCAAGTCCCGTTTATCTTCATTACACATCTTTTAGATTCTGTTTCGCCTTCGCCAAAATGTCGGCTTTGACGGCGTCATCGCGCCCTTGCCAGTTGCGGACCATCATCTTCATCCGTTGGTTCTTCGCGAACCGCTCCTCGTGCTTGTCGATGAAATTCCAATACAAGGCGTTGAACGGACAGGCGTCATCTTCGGTCGTATGTTTTGGGTTGTACTTGCAGCCCTTGCAATAGTCGCTCATCCGGTCGATGTATTTACCCGAGGCGATGTATGGCTTCGTTGCGAGCTTCCCGCCGTCCGCATGGAGCGCCATCCCGAGCACGTTTGGCAAGACGACCCAGTCGTAGGCGTCGATATACATCTCGTTGAACCAGTCACTCGTCTGTTGCGGTGAAATCTCGAACAACGTCGCGAAGTTGCCGAGCACCATCAATCGTTGGATATGATGATTGTGCGCCTTCTCGATGACGGGTTTCACACTCTGATGGATGCAGTTCATGTCCGTCTCAGCGTCCCAGAAGTAATGCGGCAAGTCACGTTCATGGTTAAACGTGTTGACCGACTCGTAACCGGGCATCGATGTCACGTAGACTGCGCGCATATACTCGCGCCAACCGAGGATTTGACGGACGAATCCTTCGACGGAAGCGAGCGGCGCGTCCGACTCAACCGCCGCCTGAACGACTTCTTCCGGGGTCAAGAGTCCGATGTTGATCGCAGACGATAACAAGCTATGCGACATATCCTGGTCATTCGACAGCATCGCGTCTTGATACGGACCGAACGTCTCGAGCCGCTCCTCGACAAAACGTTTCAGCGCCCGACGTGCCTCGTCACGTGTCACCGGCCAAACGAACGGCGTGATGTCCCCCGGATTGTCCGCAAAGTCGCGTTCGACTTTTTCGATGACGTCTGTCGTGATAGCGTCCGGTCGGAAGTGGATGGCAGGTGGGAACGTGAGGCCGGACTTTGGCGGCTGTCGATTGTCCGCGTCGAACGACCACTTGCCACCGCGCGGTTTCCCATCCTCGAGCAACACATCGAACCGCTTCCGCATCTGGCGGTAAAATCGGTCCATCCGCCACGGTTCGCTGCCGAGCGTGTCGACGGCCTCTTGCTTCGTTAAATAGAAGAGCGGCACGTCCGAATGTTCGACGAGCGGATGTTTTTTCCCGAACTGCTGCACCTTCTTCTCCATCACGGTGTCGGTGACAGCCGTATAGTGGATCTCCTCCGGCTCATACCGTGTAAAGTGGTCGTCCCACGCGTCTTGGAACGAGTCCGCCTCATGATAATCGACGGTGTAACCTTTCTCCCGCAACTCATCGGCGAAGTGACGCATCGCCGAGAAGATGAGGACAAGCTTTTGTTTATGGTATTTCCGCCACATCGCCCGTGACGTCGCTTCAATCATGACGATGACGTCGTCAGTTTTAACGTGTTCGAGCATCTCGAGCTCGTGTGACAACTGATTGCCGAAAATCCAAAAGGAACGCATTTACATCCACCTCTGCTTTATTAACCTTCTGTTAAAACATGATTCTGAATTCTTCATTCCGACATACAAATTGAACGAGTTCTTGATTATCAAGTTGTCTTTGATCCACATCTCGAACCGAATACGAGAATCTTATTTTTCGATGAAGGTGTTTTCCTTCACGATGTTTAGATAAGAAAATTGCCATTTCTTCCTCATTCCAAATATCTCGTTTTTTATTTAAGATGCCACATAACAAACAATCAAATGATTCTAGCTGATACGTTGCGAGAAAAGATGGTTGAGTCTGAATGTGCAACAACGAGAGCACTTTTTCATCAACACTGAGCAGACGGCGCACGTTATACACACCTTTTTCTTCGTCGCTGAATAGACGAACGGCAGGAACTCCATCTTCTAAAAGTACAAAAGCTAACAGATGCAATATTCTTTCGCCTAAGTCTTTCTTCTGTTGTGATACCGCCTGAAAGATTTCGTCTGGTGAAGTGGCTCTCTCAATCTCATGTTGAATTGTTTTATTCGTTTGGTTCAAATGGACATTCAATAGGCGAAACTTGAGAAACGCCTGAGTCGGATGATTCATCGTGGTTGCTAAGATTTCATACATCATCTCAAACGAAAGAACGCGCACTTGAATTTTCTCAGACAGTCTTTCGAACATGGGCTGGTGTAAAGCGCGATATCGTTCCATTGTCATACCTTGATTTCCTGCCGTCTCTGCAAGAATGGTTTCTGGGATATAGAGAACAGCATTGATTGCAACCAACTCGTCGATAAAGAGATTCATGTCTTCAGGGTGCTCTCGCGCGACTTTGGCTAATCGAGTCAAAATCATGGTGTCGAACAGACACGCTTGTTGAACAGAAGTCGGTGGGACATACCTTCTCTCGATAAAAGGATTAATCGAGGTGATTAACGAATCATTCAGTTCACTCATCGGAAGTCACCACTTCTCCTGTTGCAACTCTACAAGACGTTTCATGTGGTCCGCGTAAACTGATTCAAAACTTCCTAAATCCGTTTCTCTGAGCATCGGATTGATTCGTTGTTGTTGGAGCATACGATTAATTTCGTTCAATTTAATCGCGAGCGTAGGATTGAACAGAGAATGGTCGATGTCACTAGGCAGTTGATTTCGGTAGTCATAATCGATAGCATCCAAGCCTTCTGTTTCATTAATCAAACCATCCTGAGTCATTTTTATGACCAATGATTTATAAGGCACTTCAAAAATTGGTATGAGACGGATAATGTTTAAGCGATAATCGTCCTCTGAATAAAGCTCTTTAATTGATTCATATGACTCTTTCAATACGTGGCTGTTAATTAATAGTTCAGCAGCAAACAAATTAGCTTTTCTTTCGTTTTCGTTTAAAACCGAGTCGTCAAAAAACGTTTGTGTGGTACTGTTTTTAATTTCTTCTTGTTCATACATGTAATGATAATACTCGTGAGCCCACATAAAATTTTCATAGACCCTTGGTTGCGACGTATTAATGTGAATATAAAAGTTACCGTTTCGATACGTGACCAACCCTCCATAATGTTGCTCTTCACTTGGAAACAACAACACATATGCATGCTTCATTAACTCATTTTTGATGGCTTCATGGGTCTTTAACCGAAACGACAAACCTTTGTCTTTCGTATTCTCTACTTTGCTGATTACTTCTGGCAACAATCGTTTATTTTGTTTTATGACATCTAACAAGTTCTGCTGATTGATCATAAGATTATGATTGCTCCTTGTCTATTTGATTCAATCGTTCCAATACGTCAATCATCGAGATAAAATCTTCAAGCATTTTCATCGTTTCATCAAGACGATGTTCATCCCCACTTTTGTGATAACTAGCAGCCGCAACATTTATGAGATTAGACTCTAGATTAATCTGTTCGATCGTTTTCGGTGGCATGAACTGTTCATTATAGAAATAAAATGGTTCATTGATTCGAAACAGTTTGTTTATTTTTTGGACGTTTTTATTAACATCACCATTACCTTTTAACAAGTCGTAAAATGTCGATTTCGTCATGCCTGCTCTCTCATATACCCACTTCGGAGATTTTCCCGTTGCTTCAATATAAAGCTTGATATTTCTACCGACTAATTGATTCAATTCATTTTGATTCATATTAATTCCCCCTTTACTACCAATTCCTTTATTACGGTTAAAACAAACTTTTTAACTAAATAAATGAGATTCGATATCTAAATTGACCACTTTACCTATTGTAAGTTTGTTTTAAGCGGAATATCAAGATTCTTTTTAGTTTGAGGTCAATTCTTTTTAGTCTCTCCCCCGACATCCCTGTGATAGTTCGATTGTGCTACACTCGATTCACAAACATTTTCTAATGAGAGGACTGAGTCCATGCTCCTAAAGCGCCTCCAAATATGGATTGACAGTCAATACGAGAACCCGCGCGGCATCGTCGGGAGATATATCGGCGAGAAGATGGTCCGCCAACATCGCGTCGAAGTCGACTGGACGATTGAACAGTTGACGGTTCGCCGAATGACCGCATCCTCGACCTCGGTTGCGGCGCCGGTGACGCCATGGCACGCCTCCTTCGGGCGCACAACCACATCCATGTGACCGGTCTCGACCGTTCCCCGACCATCGTCCGCTCGGCATTGAAACGAAATCGAGCCGACGTGCAAGCAGGCCGGGCCGAAGTCATTGAAGGCGACCTCGGGACACTCCCGTTCCCGGACGCGCAGTTCGATCGTGCCTTCAGCATTCATACGCTCTATTTTTGGGAAGATGTGAATGCCATTCTGGCTGAAGTCGAGCGTGTCCTCAGACCGGGCGGGTCGTTCGTCATCACGTACTGCGATGGAAAAGGCGACGTGACGTGGGACGGCATCACAGCGGTCGTATTAGAACAGTTTATCCCGGCCGCCGTCCGACTCGGTCTGACCGACATCGTCGTGACGCGCGGGCCTGATTCGCGCGACTATCATACGGTCGCTGTCCGCGGACAAAAACAGCAGGGCGTATGACAATGTATACGAAAAATATCTCCCAGGACACATCGTCCTAGGAGATATTTTTTATTTCGCGACGATGACATTGATTCGTTTCGTCACATAGCCTGACCGCGTCATTTCAACAGTCAACGTGTTGCTTTGACGTTGTTTATTTACGTACACTTTGAAGTTGCCTTTCGCATCGACTTTGACGGCTTTCCCGACTTTCGATGCGCCGTTGTACACTTGGACCATGGCGCCAGGATGGCCTTTGCCGGTCACGTAAGTGTGACTCGTCCGAAGCGTATTGACGCTGAACTGTCTGAACACGTATTTAATCGTTTGGGCATGAACAGCTGACAGGTTCCCTGATGCATCTTTCGCCCGAACAGAGACCGTTTTTCCCGGCGTCCAGTTCTTAATAGAATAAGCATATACACCTGAGTTGTTCGCTTTAGTCGAATACGTGCGCCCGTTATACGTGATGAGAACAGTCGCACCTTTTTCGGCTTTCCCCGTGATTTTCGTCGTCACTGCCGAAATCTCGTTAACGGTTGGCTTCGTCGGAGCCGTGTTGTCTTTTGCCTTGATCGTCGTCACGACTTGCTTGCCTATACGAGGCGACATCACAAAACGAAGTTGTTCCCCTTCTGTATAAGCGCGCACCAAATTGAAATCAAATCTTCCGGTTCCATCCGCCGCCGAATAACCGATTCGTGTCGTCCCGCTCCATACTTCGAGCGTCGCATACGGGTCCCCGTTCCCTGTGATTCTGCGAACGCCTTGCTGGAATTTCACGTTCGAGAGCGGTTTCGTGACATATGGTTTTGTAATCACTTTTGTCATCTCATATTTAACCGTTTTATCTGGATTGATGAGTTTGACTGTCACGGTCGCAGGTAATACGATGTCGTTCGGCCAGGTGATCACGTTCCCAATCTGGGTATACTTTTGCGTTTTTCCGTTAATGGTGAATTCATAGTGATTTTGGTTCATATACTCATTTTGCATATAGAACCATGCCTTTTGACCGCCATCTAGACGAATGTCTTGAACCTTCTCTCCATTCGGCGAAATATAGCCATATCCTTTGTTGCCCGCCTTATCCGTAGCCGTGATTTTCACTTGCCCATACTTTTGAGAAACGACTGGATCGGTCGTCTTGATTGTGAACATTCCCGTGCTCGAGACGACGACAGGTTTTTCTTTGTCACTTCGGTACGTGAATGTCACGGTTGATCCGGGTTCTGTTTTTCCGTAGATTAAATGTTCTGCAGCTAGGACGTGTTTTTGGAGAATGACACGTGGCGCTGTCGTATCTTTCACCGTGATTTTATTTCCGCCAGAAGGGTTGCCGGCCAAATCTTCCGCATAAATGATGAGATGCGTGATGCCGTCTGCCTTAAGGCCAGAAACAGGAAAATATCCCGATCTAACAAAGCCAGAACTGTGAATCATGTAGGATTTCGTTGATTTCACTTTTTCTTTACGCACTACCGAACTGTTTTTGTAATACGCGATTTCAAAGTTGCCAACGTACTCATTCGCATCAAACATGATTTCTTTTGCGTCCTCAGAAAGAATATTATAAATTTCTAACGTCGGTCGCACCGTGTCTTTCACTTCATACTTGAACGTCTGCTCCGCCTTACCAGGAACACTGACGAGCACGTTAAACGTGTTCACTTTCTTCAAGTTGACGGCAAACTCAAACTTCCCTTGGGCATCTGCTGTTACTTCTTTGACAACACCGCTCGTGAACTTGAGTGATGCGTTCGGTTCCGTCGTCCCTTTCAACAACGTCGTATCGTTCGTTAAGTCAAGGATGAGCGGCTTTTGAATCGCATTGAACGTGCCTGTTACCCACTCCGACACGCGCCCGTCGTAAAGAACAGTCCGAATCATGAACTTGTCGTTCACACCAAGTGAAAGTACAGGATTATTCGGGAAAACCTTTTGCGTAAAAGAACGTCCATCTGCTTTATCAATTTTCGCTTCAAACCACAAAAATTGATACGGGTAATGGAACGGCGGAATCGTGATGGCGACTTGGTTACTCTCCATCTTCAGGATAGGTGTCGGCGGTACACGGTTGTCGTCGGCACGGAACACTCCTTTTGGCGTCCTGAGTCCTTCCTCGTCGACATACGATACCATATAGTCGACTTCATATTGTTTTGGTAAGTTGAATACGATGTTTCCTTGTGCGTCACTCTTCGCTTGTATATGAATTTGATAGTTATCATAGCTAGTATTTTTGCGGTCCCAATACCATACGTTAAACGTTTGATTTGGCGTCGCTTTTCCAATCAATTGAGCATCCTCTAACTCGAAAGACACTTTTTCAAATTTCATTGTCGCGTCATTTCGCTTCACTTTAACTTGTTTCGTAAATAAAATCTGTCCATCTTTTTGAATGGTGAGGACTCGATCTACTTGCTCATTCAGCTCGTATTCACAATAAAAAGAGCCGTTATCTTTACTCGTTTCACATCGTTCTCCGTCAAGTAGGATGTCTGCGTTCGGATACGTCACACCACTAAACTTTGTGAGCGACTCTTCACTAATGAGTAGGGGTTGCGTGGCGGTCGGTACGAATGCTGGAATCGTGAATTCTTTCACTGCTCCCTCTGCTTTGTTCACAAAGTGCATCGCTTCTACGCTGTATGTCTGTTGCTCATACGCTCGTTGCTCCCAACCTGTGAACGGAAAATCGAACTTTCCACTCGCATCTGCTTGACCCGTCCTTACAAGATCGCCTAATCGGATAAAAATTGTGACGTAAGGCAATGTGGTACCTGAAACACGTAATGTTTCATGCGGCGGTTCGTCTAATTGCATCACATCAGGGTTCGCTGGAGCCGCTTCATAAGATTTGATTGGAGTCGAAGCTTTCTCTGGGCTGCTGACGTACACACTCACAGTCTCCGCTTTGTTTTTAGGGATGTATAACTCCCCGATCCCTTCTTTTGCTCGTCCTTCATACGTTGCATGGATTGTATGATCGGGATGTGTGACGAACACAAACTCGTTGTCGATGATCCCTACAAATGTCGCATCTTGAGGTTTCACTAACATCTCTGGGGATTTTGGTTCTGGACGTATCGTCACATCAATCAATTGGTCGAACCCATATTGATCTCGCTGATACACCGCAATTTGACCGACTGGCACATCATCAAACGTGTATGTATATTTTTTCGTGGCGTCACTCGTCGTTGTCACAACTTGGTGATTCGCAACGATCGTAACGTGTTGGTTCGGCTGATCCGTCGTTCCTTCCACTACTCGTGCATCGGTTATTGTCTGATTTAACGTCGCGGCTGAAGTTAATGGCATCGGAATCATCGCCCCGACTAACATCATTAATATGAATAATATGAAACTCTTCTTTATACGTGCAACCATCTTCCTTGTCTCCTTTTGGTAATATCTGATTAAACAATAAAAAATATAGCACGATTTTCAATAAACTAGTCGCCGTTTTCAAAAAGAAGGTCAATAAAAAAGAGCCAGACAATTGTGTCTAGCCCCGGCTCTTCCGCGTCACGGCCACCCCGCCGAAACCGCTGATGATGGCGATATAGAATCCTAAATCATAAAACCAGCCGGTGTTGTTCACTTCATAGACGCGATACGTGTCATTGAACAACCCTAGAATCAGTGACACCGGTGCGATCCAGCCGTGCCAGACACCCCAAAAAAAGCCGGCCGGATCCGTCGTGTAGGAGCCGTCACCCGGCACGCAGCCGCCGAGGACGACAACCAACCCGAGCATGATGGCCAATAATCCGATTCGTTTCATATGAATCCCTCCTGTTCTATGTATTCCCGGTTTTACAGAAAACAGTACGGGCTAACGTGCGCCAGACGAACTAAAACAAGCAGCGACTCGCAATGAGCCGTTGCTTGTTTTAGTTAGCGCCAAAGTTGGACCGTGTTGGCGAACTCGATATCGGTCGCGATCTCACCGTCGAGGGCGTGCAAGTCGAAATCCTCCCCGTCGAGCCACGTCTGAAAGTCGAAGATGACCGGGTCGCGGTCGCCGCCGAGGGCGAACCACGTCTCGAGCGTCTCCGGGAAATAGGCGGCCGTATGGATCGTCCCGGCCCAACTTTTATACAGCTCCGAAAACACACCTTTATCCGAGTCGTTCATGAGCCGGAACGCGCTCTCGGCGTCTTGGACGATATGTTGATACATTTTGATCTCCATCATCCGCCGCGTCGAGTCGTCGAGATGGTAACGGTTCTCGTGCTGCAACAGCTCGAAATGGTTCGTGCAAATGTTCGACTCGCGGACGCGGATATCGCGCGGGGTTGCCTCGATGACACGTGTGTTTGACGACTTGTCGTGGACGACGTACGTGAACGAGCCGCGGTGCGGGATGTCTTTCAACAGATCGACCGCTTCTTCGACCGTCGCGCACGTCTCTAGAATCATCCGTCCGATCATCTGGCAGACGAAGCCGTCGCCGGGGCGGCGTCGGTTGATGAAGTTATAGCCCATGGCGAGTCCGCGCTCGTTCATTCCGTCCATCCGCCCGGTGACGCGCGAGACGGGTCCGATGACGGCGTAGCCCTCGTCCGGTTGGAACACGTTGTAGCGCCCGTCATACGTCATCGGATGATAGTCGTAGTTGCGGACGAGGAAGTTGTCCCCTGTCAAAATCGAGCAGCCGCTGATCGGGTTATTGACCCGGAAATGACCGAAGTGAAGGAGCGTATCGCCGAGCGTCAGTTCGAGCGCGTCCTGCAGGCCGAGCAGTTCTTCCCAAATCCGCGGGGCGAACCGGTCGAACGCTTGTTTCGCCTCGCGCTCGTCGATCTCAAACCGGGGGACGCGCAGCTTCCACTGATCGGTCCGGTTCTCGAGCAGCTTGCTGCGCTTGATATATTCACCTTGAAAGCGGCCAAAGTCATAATGACTGCCGCGGAATTGTGTAAGTTCGCTTGAGACACGTTGCATGAAAAAACCTCCCTTGCGCCCATTATAGCGGACGTGCGGGAGGGATGTCTGACTTGAAGCTGTTCATAGCTTGAACTGACGGCTCATCTGTTGCATGTCTTCCGCGGTGAGCGACAAGTCTTTGACAAGACGGTTCATCGTCTCGCTCGTCGCCGACATCTGTTCGGTCGAGGCGGCCACTTCCTCGTTACCGGCCGTACTCTCTTCGGAGATCGACGCAATGTCTGAAAGACCGCGCTTGATGTCTTCTTGGTTCGTCTTGACGCGACCGAGCTGTCCTTGCATCGACCCGGTCAACCGCTGCATCTCACGGACACTCGCCTCGATCTCATTGAACGCCTGCTTCGTCGCCTCGAGCGTCCGTCTGCCGTCTTCGGCGGCGTGCATACTGTCAGTGAACGTCTCGCCGAGCGCGATCGAATTCCGTTTGACGCTGCCGACGATCTCTGAGATCTCACTGACCGACTGGGCGACGCTGTTCGACAGACCGCGAATCTCGGAGGCGACGACGGCAAACCCTTTCCCGTGCTCCCCGGCACGGGCCGCCTCGATGGCCGCGTTCAAGGCGAGCAAATTCGTCTGTTGCGAGATCTGTCGGATGATCGTGACGAGCTCCGTCACTTCGTCCGCCTGTTGCTCAAAGTCTTTCACTTGGCCTTGCGACTCATTCACTTGCGCGTGGATGTTCGTCATCTTCCCGACCGCGTCTTCCATGAGTTGCAGCCCTTCTGCTGTCACTCGACTGACGACTTCCGCTTGAGTGCTCACGCCGTGCCCGTCCGTCGCCGTCTGTTCGACGAGTCCTGAGAACTCGTTCATATGTCCATACAGCTTCATCGTGAGCACGCTCTGATTCTCGACCCCGCCGGCGATTTCTTCCATTGTGAACGCAATCTGTCGCGACGCGTCGTTTACTTCCTCTGAGATGCTCGCGACGTTGCCACTCTCATCCCGGACCGTCTGTGCCGACGTCTGTAGGTTTGAGATCAACCCTTTCAACATCTTCGTCATTTGGTCCATCGAGACAGTGAGGCGCTTGATCTCATCATTCGCGCGCAGTTGAATGTTGTTTATCTCAACCGACGCCGTCGCCAAGTCGCCACCGGCGATATGCGTTGCGACACGTTCAAGATCACGAAGCGGACGTAATTTCCAACCGAGGTAACGCCAGATGATGACCGAGGCGAGACCGAGCAAGATGACGAGTCCGATGAGTACCGGGGGCAGACTTTCACGTAATACGTCAGTCGTGACCGCCGCAACATCGGCCGCGCTTTTGTCGATGCCGATGACACCGATGACTTCATCCCCTTGCTTGATTGGGACGAGCACCGTCATATAGGTCCCAAACTCCGGGTCTTCGACAATCGGCGTCGTGCCGGTTCCGCCTTCAAACGCCGGCTGTGCGTCTTCGAGCGAAGTTGCAGACACCGGTTCCCCAATCTCGGACGCGTCTGTCCCACTCATTCCATCTACAATAATTTGTAGCTCCTCACCGTCCAATGCGAGCGTGTAGACGTACATCGCCCCGATTTGCGTGCGATACGTATCGAGTTGCTCCCGAAACTGCTCGAATCGTTCATTCTTCTCCGGGTTTTGTAAAAACGCCACATACGCGTCCGCATCTATCTCCTTACTGATCCGAGCAGCGTCTTCTAGCAAGACGGCCTGCATCGAACTGAGCACCGTATGTTTCGTACTCACGTATTGAGTGACCCCGAATATGACGATGAGTAGCGTCACAAAGGCGAGCATCGCCGCGAGAATCCGATTCTGTAGTGACTGTGGTTTATTTTGTTTCATAAATTCCCCTCCTAGTTCCTTATTGGTTATATCGGAAGAAACTAAAAAAGAGTAAACAAAAAACGGATGATTTTCGACAAAATCATCCGTTTTTTTATTCATTTGTCGAATTAACGGCTTCGAGCGGCATCGAGACCTCCGCCTCACCTTCTTCTCCGATATGGAACAACGGGAGCGTCTCCGGCACGAACAATTCAGGGTTCATGTCGGCTTGATAGACGTACGTCCGCACGTCACCTTCACGCTCGGCGACGATTTCACCGAACGGGATCGGTACGCGCGTGCCATCGACTTCGTAGCTGATCACCGTCGTCGGGTCGAGCCGACGGTCTTCGAGCATTCGGATCGTGAACAGCATTGTCGAGCTGTTCGTCCGCTCGAGCGACACGGCGATCGACTCAGACTGTCCGGCCCGCTTGTCGATCATCGAATCGCCCGCCGTCTGTTCGAAGACGACGTTCTCTTCTGTCGCTTCTTCTGTCTGCATCTGTTGGCATCCGACGATCGTCGCTAATCCAAGCATCAAGGCAATCACTAATACACGCATCTCGTTTCCCCTCACTTCAAGGCGAAAGTCAGTTCTGCAACACACGCCACTTCTCCGTCGACCGTCGCTACGGCACGTCCTTTACCGATCGGACCACGCACCTTCAAGATCTCGACCTCGAGGCGCAACTGGTCGCCCGGGACGACTTGACGTTTGAAGCGACAGTTGTCGATGCCGGCGAAGAACGCGAGCTTACCTCGGTTCGACTCTTGTTTGAGCATCGCAAACGCACCGACTTGGGCCAGTGCTTCGACGATCAAAACGCCCGGCATGACGTTATAGTCTGGGAAATGTCCGTTGAAGAATTCTTCGTTCGCCGTCACATTTTTTAAACCGACGGCCCGTTCGCCTTCTTCGACCTCGAGAATCCGGTCGATGAGCAAGAACGGGTACCGATGCGGGATCACTTCTTTAATCTGTTCAATCGTGTACATGGTTCCACCACCCTTATGATGTTAGCCAGAAATCGGTGATATGGCGCCACGTGTCGATGTTGAACACGTCTCTCCACTCGCCTCCGCCAATCACGCTGTACCCGATAATGGCACCGATCGCGAGCATCGCGGCGGCCAAGATCAAGACAACGATGATGCGTAACAAGATCGGGAAACGGCGGTTGTTCGACAAGCGCTTTCGCTCCGTCCGCTCTTTAGGCTCTTTTTCTTCCGAGCCCTTCTGTTCTTCGTTCGTCACGTCCATTCATCCTTTCAGCTGATCTGATTATAACATATTAGTACCAGGTATTAAAATTGTTTCATAAGTTCTTTATAAGTGTAACGTATCTAGAAATGTCGAACAAGCGCCCCGTCCTCTGGCAGTCGAGCGCCCGTGCGAAAAAAGATACGGCTTGCCCTAAATAATATGCTAACGTGAGAGTATTCAGTGTAAAAGGAGGATTCATTTCATGTGGAAAGAATTCAAGGACTTTGCGATCAAAGGTAATGTGATCAACCTTGCTGTCGCCTTCATCCTCGGGGCCGCCTTCACGGCGATCGTCACGTCGCTCGTCAACGATATCTTCATGCCATTCCTCGGCATCCTGATCGGCGGCATCGATTTCTCGACGCTCGCAGTCACCGTGCTCGGCGTCAGCGTCACATACGGCAACTTTCTGCAAGAGATCGTCAAGTTTTTCCTGATCGCTTTCGCCTTGTTCATGATGGTCAAAGGGATCAATCGCCTGAAGCGCGAGCAAGCGGTCGAAGAGACGCCAGAGCCAGAGTTGTCGCGCGAAGAACAGTTGCTCTCCGAGATTCGCGATCTGCTCAAAAACCGTCCGCTATGAGGCGTTCGTCTGAACCGTCACGGTTTAGACGTTTTTTCAATTAGTCGAAATGCCCGGGTGACCGCGTTCGTCAAGAGCGGTGCCGCTTCCATCAGTGCCGTCTCGAGCGGCATGACCCGGGAAATGATCGGGAAAATGGCTTCAATCCCGACTTCCGGTAGTGCCGTCATGTCGGTCTGGCCGGTGAAGACGAGCGTCGGGACACCATGTTCGTGCGCAAAACGAGCCAAACCATACGGGGCTTTCCCATGAAGCGATTGTTCATCGAAGCGACCTTCTCCCGTGATTAGCCAATCGGCCCCATGCAGTTGCGCGTCAAACGATGACCAACGCATCACTTCCTCGATGCCATTCACGTACGTCGCCCCGAGTTGGTACATTGCAAAACCGATGCCACCAGCAGCTCCCGCCCCGGCGACCGCCGTATCGGCGCGATCGAAACAAGCAGCGTAAGCGCTCATCAAGTCGTCATAGCGGGCGACGTCACTTGGTGCCAGACCTTTTTGTGGACCGAACACGGCCGCCGCGCCCGCATGTCCGAGGAGCGGGTTCGTCACGTCCGAGGCGATTCGCCACGTGACGTGCTTCGCCTCCGGCATCAGACCGGACCAGTCGACGCGCTTCACGCGCTCGAGTCCGTGCGGGAACGGTTCGAGCACTCGTCCGGACTCATCGAGGAAACGGACGCCTAGCGCTTCGAGCACGCCCTTGCCACCATCAACAGTCGCACTGCCGCCGAGACCGATCGTGATGCGCCCCGCTCCGCGTTCGATCGCTTGTCTGAGTTGCATCCCCGTCCCGTAAGAACTGTACCGCCACGGGTCGAACCGATTGACGAGCGTCAATCCGGACGCTTCCGCCACTTCGACGACCGCTTCTCGTGTTGCTTCGTGCCATCCGTAGCGCGCCTGACGGACCCGTCCGTCGAGCGCAGTCACTTCCTGTTCGACCGCCTTCGCTTCCGGATGTGTCGCCAGCCAGGCGTCGAGAAACCCTTCGCCCCCGTCCGATACGGGGATCTCTACGACGTCATGTTCCGCAAGCGCCCGTCGCACCGCCCGATTCGCTTCCTGACTCGTCAGCGAGCCTTTGAATGAATCCATCGCCACAACAATTCTCATACCGTTCCCTCCTTCACCTCATTATAAAATAAAAACCGCTCCTCCGAAGAGAAGCGGTCAATGTTATGGGCGAAGTGACGTCACGAGCCCCATCATCTGGTCGCTCATCGACAGCGCCCGGGAGTTCATCTGGTAGGCACGCTGTGTGATCGTCATATCGGTCATCTCTTTCATCAAGTCGACGTTCGATGATTCGAGCGTCCCTTCTAATAAGAGATTCCCGACTGGACGGTCGACTTCGATGTCAAGATCAGCCGAATAGACGTTGTTCCCAAGCGGACGAAGTTCCGACGTGTTGCGCACCTCGACGATGTCGAGGCGCCCGAACTCTTCTTCGACGCCGTTCACGCTGGCGACGAGGACCCCGTCTTGACGGACGCGATGATTCGTCGCTTCGTTCGGCGTGACGATGCGATTGCCATCTGCACCGAGAAGTGCGTTGCCGTTCACGTCAGAAAGTGTCGTCCCGTCATTGCCGACCGAGAGCTGCATGTTGCCGCTCCGGGTCACACCGATCCCGTCTTCCGTCTCGACGACGAAAAACTGGCGGCTCGCCTGCAAGAAGACGTCAAGACCTCGGTCCGTCTTCTTGATTTGGCCGATGTTGAACTGTTGGGAGATGTCACCGACATGACCGCCGACACCGATGCGGATCCCGTTCGGTGTATCGCGGCCGACTTCAAGTTCGGCCCGAGGCTGATTGTCATACGCTTGCGAAAGGAGCGAGGCGAAGTGACCTTGCTGGCGTTTAAAGCCGACCGTGTCGACGTTCGCGATGTTGTGGCCGGTCACATCGAGCTGGCGTTGAAGCTGGGCTAGTGACGAGACCGAGTTATAAATGGACTGCATGGGTTTCCTCCTTATCGAATCCGAGCGATTTCGATGGCCCGCTCGGCACTCTTGTCATACGCCTGGACGACTTTTTGGTTTGCCTCGAACTGACGGTACGTCACCATGAGGTCAGCCATCGTCCGGTCGAGGTCAACGTTTGCTTCCTCGATATAGCCTTGTTGGAACTGGACGTTCGCAGCGGGATTTGCTCCCCCGTTGACGCGATAGTCGTTCCCGACTTGTTCGAGCGTGGCCAAATCATCGATTTGAACCGCCCCGAGCGTCGCTACGTCCTGACCGAGCGACGTGATTTGACCGTCGCCTGACAATTCGAAGTCACTAGACGGCAACTGGATGCGTTCACCCGTATCAGACAAGATGTACCCACCATCCGCCGAGCGGAGGAACCGCTCATCGTCGACCGAGAAGCGGCCGTTCGTCGTATAGAGCGCCTCCCCGTTCTGTTCGACCGCGAACATGGCGGCGCCTGTAAAGTCAGCCGGAACTTTCAAATATACGTCGGTCGGGCTATCCGTCGCCGTGACGCTGCCAGCAGAGAAGCGTGGCATCGTTTCCTGCAAATACACGCCGGTCGAGAGCGTGCCGACCTCGCCTTGGACGCGCGAACGGTCGTTACCAGGATGGCTCACCTCGGCGAGCAATAGTTCAGGGAACGACCGGACGACACCGTTTGATGCCTTGAAGCCCGGAGTCCGAACGTTTCCAAGGTTGTTGCTCAATATCTCTTGTTGCCGCTGAAGCGCGTTCATCGCACCCGCCGCCGTATAAAGTCCACGTAACATGTTCGTCTTCCCTTCATCCTTAAAGTTTCTACTTCTTATATCGTACCAAAGGAAGGAATCATTCACCCTTTTTCGAAAAAATGCATAAAAACTTCTTAGTCGTCAATACGAGACAAAGCCCACTTCAGTTTGACTGAAGTGGGCTTTGTCTATGCAATCATTCAACAATCGGCAATTCGACGATGATCGTCGTCCCTTGTTCTGATTTAGAACGGACTGAAATCGTTCCGCCGTGTGATTCGATGATCTCTTTACAGATGGCGAGCCCAAGGCCGGTGCCTCCAATGTTGCGGCTCTGTTCATTCTGTACGCGATAAAACTTTTCGAATAGTCGCTCGGCGTCTTCTGCTGTCACCCCGATGCCCTCGTCTTCGATGGCGACGCGGATGACGTCCCCTTCACACGATACGTTGACGGCAATATTCCCGCCGTCGGGTGAATATTTGATGGCGTTATTCAAGATGTTCGAGAACACTTGGCGTAGTTGGGCTGGGTCCCCTGAAACGCGAATCTCCTCGTCACACTCGAAATGGAACGCATGCAGCTCGGTCGACCCCGCATGAACCTCAAGGACGTCCGAGAGGAGATCGAACAAACTTTCGACTTTAAAGGCTTGCTGGATTTTTCCCGCTTCCATCTTTTGAACGTCAAGCAGGTCGCTGACGAGCCGTTCGAGCCGTCTCGTCTCGCTGCTGATCATCCCTAGGTAACGCTTGCGTTTCAGTTCATCGACGTGACGGTGCTCGAGGAGCTCCGTGAAGCCGAGGATGGATGTCAAAGGCGTCCGTAGCTCGTGAGATACGGTCGCGACCAATTCAGTTTTCAACCGATCGACCTCAATCTCTTTCGTGACGTCGCGCAACACAAAGATAACACCAACACGTTCGTCCTGTAGTTCGATTGGTTCGGCGTACATCCGTATGATACGTGTTCCCCCTTGCATCGAGTACGTAAACGTCTCATCGAATATTCCTTCGTGCTTCGCTCGATTTGTGAACCGGTTGAGACCTTCCTGATCGTCGATTTGATCCATGAACGGTCGGTAAAACTCTTCAATCGGATAGAGACTTTGGCGATCATCAAATGGGATTGGTTGTTCGTACAGATCAAACAACGCCGCATTGGCATACCTTTGCCCTGTGTCCGTCTTAACAAATACAATCGCGTCTCGCATCGTATGAACGATTCGTGCCGTCTTCTCTCGTTCCCGCTCCAATTCATCATGCTGTCGGATGAGCGAGCTCGACATCGCGTTGAACGATCTTGAAAGCTGCCCCACCTCATTTTGAAGCGGATCGACCGGGACGAGCAATGCGTGCGGATCGACCGCCAACCGTTCGCTGTTCGTGATGAGTGCCTGGAGCTGGTTCGTCAACCGGACGATATACGGTTGCAGACTGATAAAGAGCGTAAACAGGGCGCCGAGTAAGATGATGAGCCAACTCCATTGGGCTTTGGCGAGCTGTTCAGATAACGACTCACGCAGTCCGGTTTCTTGGAAGTCAAGTTCGGACCGATAATCGGTGAATATCGATTCCATGTCGACGATGCTCGCGCTCATATCGGCCGCGTTAGTCGGCTTCAATTTGAATCGTGTCTGGTCCGAGCTCGCGTTTTGCGGCATGAGTTGGCCAACGGTCGCCATCTGTAAGAACGGCTCATCGACTTCTCCGTTCGCCTTGGCAATCACGTAACGCTCGAGTCCGGGCATGACCCGGGACGTATAGATTGTGAACAGGAGACGGGCTTCAGTCGCGAACGTCACTTCTTCTGCGCTCGCGGCGCTTTGTTCGAACCACGTCGTCTGTTCGTCGATCCGGCCTTGTGCCGCTCGTACTTCATCTAGCAGTGACGCCTCACCGAGCAGGACGTGCCCGCGCATCTCATACTGCATCGATTGCCACGTCTCGAACAAGTCGGTCGCACGCGCCCGTTGTTCACTGATCCGCTCGAGTTCAACCATCGTCTCATCGATCGCCTGTTGCGTATAAAAATAAGTCCCGAGCGAGGGAACGGAAATTAAAACGATGAGAACGTAGAACACCGTTAGGACTTGCCGGCTAATCCGTTGTTCGATCCAGTGTTTCATACATGGCCTTCTTTCCGTATCAGTTATATTTTATTTATTTACGTTCGCTATTCACATAAGCTAGATTCGTGTATTATAATTAGATGTTAGACACTATTATTCTAAAAAATGTAGTTTTTTTCCTGACCTAGTAACAGTATAGCAATGACTTCTCACAAGAAACTCACAAATAGCGAAGGGAACATGCTGATGACCCCTAAATATATCGGGCTGACGCTGTTGATTCTCCTCCTGGCATTGACAGGTGGGCTCACGTTCACACGCGGGCAATCGATTGACAGTACAGCTACCGTCATCCAAGGAACTGCCGACTTGAGCGCTTCCGAAGTGACTGACACAATCGTACGTCTTGACGGGACTTGGCGTTTTCAATCGAGCCTGCTCGACCAAGTCGACCGTCATACGTATCGCAACGTCCCGTACGTGACCCCACATCAAGTGGCGACGTACGAAGTGGACGTCTCTCTCCCGCCTGGCCAGTACGCGTTACGCGTCCCGAGAAACCACCCGCATATCCGTCTCGCAATCGATGGTGAAGCGGTATCTCCCGTCTATTCGTCGACACCCGATTCACGGCATGCCTATCTCGTCTTACTCGATACGCACACGCCCGATTTTCGCTTGACGATGCAAGTGACCAGATCGGATGAACGCACAACCGGCATCCAAGACAGTCTGCTCATCGGTCCGACGAGCAGTATCATGGCCCTCCAAAATAAATTTTTCACCTACGATTTTATTATTATTTTGATTTCACTTTTAATTTTTTCATTCTATGCGATCGTCTTTATGTTCCACCGGAAAGAGTCACTCTATCTATATGGTGCCGCCTTCTTCTTCTTGATCGGCTTGTCGCTGTTGACACGTGATCAAATGATCATATTCGAATTCATCCCGGCCATGACCTACGTCGTTGCCCATAAGTTCAGTATGATCACAGGACTCCTTAGCTTGACCATGCTGATCGGATTCGCACTCCGGCTCGAGCAAGTCCCGTTCAGCCGTTTCCTCTCCATCGCATCTTACCCACTCTACGCGTTCAGCTTGATCGCACTCATCATTCCGTACAGTGTACACGCGACGTTTGATTATGTTGCCTGGGTTTATGTACTCGTAATCGCCTTGTTTTGGACAGGACTCAATATCCATTGGCTATTCGAACGAAAAGACGATAGGTATCCGTTTGAATTTCTAATCTTTACGCTCGCGTTGGTCATCGGCTATATCGGCCAACTCATCTACGTGTTCATCACGCATCCGAACCAAGTGTTGTATTCGAACGTCCTGTCGCTCATCTACTTTTTACTCATGTTCATGTTGCTACCGGTTCATTTATCGACCGACAAAAAACAGAAGCGGGAAGTGCAGACGTTCGCCACACAAAGCGAGATCTCATTCTTCAACTCTCAAATCAAACCGCACTTTTTGTATAACACGTTCGGGAACGTGATCGCACTCTGCTACACGGCACCGAATGAAGCCGCACGCCTCCTTGGTCACTTGAGCACGTATGTCCGCTTCATTTTCGAGAACGGACGCACAGAGACAGATATTTCACTCCGGCAAGAACTCGCGGTGATCGATTCTTATTTGATGATCGAGCAGACGCGGTTCGACGGCGCCTTCACCATCATCAAAGAGATTGACGAGACCGTTCTTGACGCCCTCATTCCTCCACTCTTGATCCAACCGCTCGTTGAGAATGCGGTCCAGCATGGGTTGATGAAACAAGACGGCGTCAAACGTCTCATGCTATCCGTCCAAGACGCCGGCGATATGATCGATATCCGTATCGCGGATAACGGAGTCGGCTTTGACCCGAAGACAGTGCTTCACGAAGTGAGCGGTATCGGTATCCCGAACGTCAAGAGCCGAATCGGTTACCTTCCTGACGCCACGTTTAAATTGAATTCTGAACACGGGGTCGGCACGAACGTGCACATTCGGCTTCCGAAACGAGAGAGGATGACAGTAACACATGCGGACGATCCTGATTGAAGACGAGCCCCATATTTTGAGGATGATGGAACGATTCATCCAAGCAGAACCGAATTTGAAATGGATGGGCTCGTTCCACGACCCCGTCCAAGCACTCGAATTTTTAACGACGCAAGAAGTCGATCTCGTCTTTCTCGACGTCGAAATGCCAAAGATGAACGGAATCGACCTCGCCAAGCGCCTGCCTGAGACGACACAAGTCGTTTTCACGACGGCACACAGCCAATACGCGGTCGAGGCGTTCGGGTTACAGGCGACCCACTATCTCCTCAAACCGATCACCGAAGAAATGATTCACGACCTCGTCCCGCTCGTCTCGAAACGGTATACAGAAACGCTTCAGCCCAAGCATCATCGGACGTGTACGATCCAATGTTTCAACAATTTCTCCGTCAAGACGCACGAAGGCGACCTCGTCAAATGGCCGACCCAAAAGACCGAAGAACTGTTCGCCTACTTGATTTACCATCGCGACAAGGTCGTCAATAAATGGCTCATCGCCGAGACGCTCTATCCCGATATCGATGATCCGCAACGGGCACTCCATAACGTCTATAACCTCATCTATCGCTTAAAGAAGACGCTTGCTGATTTCGACTTGAACATCACGGTCCAAACAATCAACAATGGCTACTCGCTTCATTTAGAGGACGTTTGTTCATGTGACTACCACGACTGGTTGAACGCCGGTCAGACGGAAGCAAACACTCGCCTGTTCGTCGACAAAGATTACAAGTGGCACTAAAAAACTTCTTCCCGCTCGGGGAAGAAGTTTTTTTATCGTCCGATGTTTAGGGGAGCAAAAAACTAGTGTAAGGCTAGTCAACAAGGACGAACAAAAAAACTCGGCCCAGGCGTCCCGTCTTCTCTAGGAAGCGTAGACGCCGTGTACCGAGTTTTCCTCTTATTTCAATCGATCTAAGTTCTCAAGCATGATGCCCGTACCGTGCGCGACGCTAAGCGTCGGCTCGTCGGCGATCATGACTGGCAAACCGACTCGTTCAGCAACGAGCTGGTCGATGCCGTGAAGGAGCGATCCGCCACCTGTCATGATGATGCCGCGGTCGATGATGTCGGCCGCGAGTTCTGGTGGCGTCTGCTCGAGGACGCGCTTCGTCGCTTCGACGATCTCGTTCGCCGACTCGGCCATCGCTTCACGGAGTTCTTCTGACGTGATCGTTACTGTACGCGGAAGCCCACGCACCATGTCTCGGCCTCGGATATCCATCGTCTCGTTGCGCCCACCCGGGAATACGGTCGCGATCTCTTTTTTGATCTGCTCGGCCGTACGCTCACCGATGATGAGCTTGTGCTTGTCTTTGATGGCACGGAGAATGTCCGTATCGAACCGGTCTCCGGCAATCTTGATCGTTTCACCGCAGACGATGTCGCCCATCGAGAGGATAGCGACGTCGGTCGTCCCGCCCCCGATATCGACGATCATATGTCCAACCGGTTTCCAGATGTCCATGCCCGAGCCGACGGCCGCTGCTTTCGGTTCCACGGCGAGGAAGACTTCTTTGGCGCCAGCTTTCTCAGCGGCCTCACGAATGGCTTTCGCCTCGACCGGTGTCACGTTGGCCGGTGTACAGATCAGCATCCGGATGCCACCGAAGAAGCCACGGACTTGAATCTTCTCGATGAAGTGGCGAAGCATCGCTTCTGTCGTCGCGAAGTCGGCGATGACCCCGTCACGGAGTGGACGGATGGCAACGATGTCGCCAGGCGTACGCCCGACCATCTGATACGCTTCCGAACCAACGGCGAGTACTTTCCCTGTCGAACGCTTGATGGCCACGACTGAAGGCTCGTCGAGGACGATGCCTCGGCCTTTCACGTGGATGACGACGTTTGCTGTTCCTAAATCAATCCCGATATCTTTTGAAAACATGGTGTGTAGGTTCCTCCGTTCGTTACTTCATTGAAAAGAGCGAGAAGAATCTCCTCGCTCCTATGAGTCTATTAATTAGTTGTTGACCATTTCTTCAGCGATTTCGACAGTTCCTTCGATTCGCTCGATGTCGGCACCGAGTGCTTGAAGTTTCTTGTGGAAATCGACGTATCCGCGGTCGATATGGTATAAGTCACCGACACGAGTTTCCTCGTCGGCGATGAGTCCTGCGAGGACGAGCGCTGCCCCGGCACGAAGGTCTGTCGAAACGACTTCGGCACCTTGGAGGCGGACGCCACCTTTAATGATTGCTGAACGACCTTCAATCTTAATATTTGCGTTCATGCGGCGGAATTCTTCGACATGCATGAAGCGATTTTCAAACACAGTCTCCGTAATAACCGATGTACCGCCCGCTTTTAAGACGAGGGCCATCATTTGCGCTTGCATATCTGTCGGGAAACCAGGGTGTGGCATCGTCTTCAAGTCGATCGGTTTCAACACTTCTGGTCCAATGACACGCATACCTTCCGTCGTCTCTTCGAACTTGACGCCCATCTCTTCCATCTTCGAGATGAGTGGACGTAGGTGTTCGCGCTCAGCTCCGATGACTTCGATGTCGCTGGCTGTGATCGCAGCAGCAACGAGGAACGTGCCGGCTTCGATACGGTCCGGAATGATCGAGTGCTCAGCACCATGCAACTTGTCTACGCCTTCGATGCGGATCGTTTCCGTTCCAGCACCGCGGACGTGAGCGCCCATACCGTTCAAGAAGTTCGCGAGGTCGACGATTTCCGGTTCTTTCGCAACGTTCTCGATAACAGTCGTTCCTTCAGCGAGAACCGCCGCCATCATGATGTTTTCTGTCGCACCGACCGATGGGAAGTCAAGATAGATCTTCGCACCTTTCAAGCGACCTTCAACTGATGCTTCGACGAAACCGTTGCCGATCACTGTCTTCGCGCCCATTGCTTCAAATCCTTTTAAATGGAGATCGATCGGACGTGATCCAATCGAACATCCGCCTGGCATTGCGACACGCACATGGCCAAGACGAGCAAGGAGAGGACCCATGACAAGGATCGAGGCACGCATTTTGCGAACGTACTCAAGCGGTGCCTCGTCTTTGATTGTGCCCGAGGCATCGACAGTGACTTCGTTGTTTGCTTCATCGAACGCGACCTCTGCACCGAGGTGGCGAAGCACTTTATTAATCGTGTAAACATCAGCAAGACGTGGCACGTTTTGAAGTACCGATTTTCCTTCGCCTGCTAAAAGAGTGGCAACCAATGTTTTCAGTACGGCGTTTTTAGCTCCTTCAACACGCACAATACCTGACAATTTACGTCCTCCACGGACTACAATCAAATCCTTCATATCTCTCTTTGTCCTCCAGCTTCGTTGTTTTTTTATTTTATGCGTCGATATCCGTTTCCGGATGTGGTTATGTCGATTACTATGATGTTTTTTTAACGTGACGCCTCATCAGAAAAAAATAAAAATAAAATCATAATCTGTCCTGATGATTGGTCGTCATGTCAGACGAGTTTATCCTACATGATATACATATAGGAGTCGTTACAACAGGATTACAGTTTGTTAATGATTTGGAAAATCGACTGTAATGGTACGAGCGCCTGAGCTAATCGGATATACTCCAAAAAGAACTGGGCGATCAGAGAACCGAAGACGACGGCCACGAGGACACGCAAGACAGCGGCTTGCGTACTTCTCACTTGGTTGAGCACGCTCTCCCACTTAACTGGCATGAGTGCCCACCAAGCGACGTAGATCGCTACGACATAAATGACGAGCGATAAGACGGTGTTTAACATCCTCGATTCCCCTCTTTTCGAAATTTTGTACCATTTTTAATCATAGCACGTTGCGACAGAGAAAAAAAGACTTAGCATGATGATGATCAATCGAATCGTCTCATCCTATCAGCTCACTCTCTTTAAATAAACCGCATATAAAAGGGACGTCATCGGCGCATAGCCTTTACTACAGTAATTGACGTCCCACCAAATTTTCAAACATTATTCCTTTTTTTCGTCCTGTGCGAGCGCCCAGCGGATCGCTTCGATATAGTAACGAGACCAATCTAGAGCCGTCTCGTCGACTGGCACAGTTAACTGCTCATATGCCTTCACCGATTCGAGCAGTTCATGCAACTTGTTCGGCTTACCGAGAAGTGCCTCTTTGACAACCGGTTCGACTGGGAGCTCGGCGATCAGCGTTTGCATCGTCTCGTCCAAAATGACGTCGAGTGAAGAGAAAATCCCGGTGATGAACGCATCAAACGGAGCTACCCCCGGAATTGTCTCATCGGCAATCAACTCCATCATCTTCCCACGGATAACGCTTTGCTTGATCAATTCTTTCGATTCAGACGTCTGCATCTCCCGAAGCAACATCAAATACGACCAGCGCCGCATCTCATCAAGTCCGATGCGGGCAACGGCTTGTTCGATCGATTGAATCGTCGTACGGCCCTTTTGATAGACCGTGTTCACCGACCGGAGCATCTTGTAGGACAGATCGACACTTCGTTCAATTTGCCCGGCGATGCGGCGGAAGTTCGGTTCTGGTTTATCGAGCTCTTTCAGCACCTCGACGAGCGTATTACGGAGCGGATGGACTTCCGCCCCATGAATGACTGTCGGACGACTGAAGAAATAACCTTGGAACATTTTATAGCCAAGCTCTTTCGCGATATCATATTCAAGCTTCGTCTCTATCTTTTCCGCCAGAAATTCGATCCGGTGTCCGAGCGCATCGATCAAGCGTTTCTGTTGATCGACCGGTGTCGCCTGATAATCGATTTTAATAATATCCGCAAGCCCGATCAACGGGCGGTATTTCTCTTCGAAGACGAAATCGTCTAAGGCGATCGTATAACCTTTCCGACGAAGTGATCGCAGGGCGGCAAGTACTTTCTCGGTCGGTTCGACGTGTTCAAGCACTTCGATGACGAGAGATTGCCGCGGCAATAATGAAGGCACTTCCCCTTCGATCAAGTTCTGTGGAAAGTTGATGAACGCCCGCGTCCCTTCGGTCAATTCCCGAAAATTAAAGACGAGGTAGGCGTTATGGATCACGTCGGCGGTCGCAAGCGCATCGTCGACGTGTTCGAACATATTTTTCTCGCTGCGGCGATACAACAGTTCGTAGCCGCAGACACGTAGTTTCTGGTCAAAGATCGGTTGACGCGCAACGTAAACTTTCATCCATTTATCTCCTTTTTGATAGTTCCCACCTATATTATCGGACGACCCGTTCCTGCATTCCACTATTTGGACACAAAAAAAACATGGTTCTTTCCACCTACATATAATGAAGGAAGCTGGTTCAAACGTCTGGTTCAAAAAGGATGAGACCAGAAAAAATCCTCTCCCACTAAACGTGAGAGAGGATGCTCGTCATTCTTTAATATCGCGAATGCTCAAGCGGTTGACCGCTTTCTTGAGCGCCAGCTCCGCACGTCGGAATTCAGTATCCGAAATCTTCGAATCTTGAAGGCGACGTTCGGCGCGGAATTTCGCCGCAGAGGCGCGGTCGTAGTCGATCTTATCCGCCATTTCGGCCGTTTCAGCTAAGATCGTCACCATATCGGGACGAACTTCCATGAAACCGCCGCTGAGTGCGATCAGCGTGCGTCCACCATCTTCGTGGCGCAGTTTAAGGACCGAGACGTCGAGTGGCGTCACCATCGGGATGTGTTTCGGTAAGATACCGAGTTCACCTGTCACCGATTTGGCGACGACCATTCGTGCCTCGCCCTCGTAAGCTGCACCATCCGGGGTGACGACGTTGACGTGAAGAGTATTCATCGTCTAGTTTCCCCCTTCCGTGTAGGTCTTAGACCAACGTCTTCGCTTTTTCGATGACGTCTTCGATTGGACCAACGAGACGGAATGCGTCTTCCGGGAGATCATCGTGTTTACCATCGAGGA
This sequence comes from Exiguobacterium aurantiacum, assembly GCF_001766415.1. GTDB lineage: Bacteria > Bacillota > Bacilli > Exiguobacteriales > Exiguobacteriaceae > Exiguobacterium > Exiguobacterium aurantiacum_A. Next base: position 211,843 of record NZ_MKXO01000002.1, read on the forward strand.
TCTCTTTAAAGCCACGGACTGTCTCTTTAACTGGTACGTACGAACCTTGTTGGCCAGTGAACTGCTCAGCCACGTGGAAGTTTTGTGACAAGAAGAACTGAATCCGACGGGCACGGTGAACCGTGAGCTTATCGTCTTCAGACAACTCGTCCATACCGAGGATCGCGATGATATCTTGAAGCTCTTTGTAACGCTGAAGCGTCTGCTGGACGTTACGCGCGATTTCATAGTGCTCAGGTCCGACGATGTCAGGCGAGAGGGCACGTGAAGTCGATGCGAGCGGGTCAACGGCTGGGTAGATCCCCATCTCCGAGAGACGACGCTCAAGGTTGGTCGTTGCATCGAGGTGGGCGAACGTTGTCGCTGGAGCCGGGTCAGTATAGTCATCGGCTGGTACGTAAACCGCTTGGATCGATGTGACCGATCCTTTAGCTGTCGACGTGATCCGCTCTTGAAGCATACCCATTTCCGTCGCGAGTGTCGGCTGGTAACCTACGGCAGATGGCATCCGACCGAGAAGGGCCGATACTTCAGAACCTGCCTGTGTGAAACGGAAGATGTTATCGACGAAGAGAAGAACGTCTTGTCCTTGCTCATCGCGGAAGTATTCTGCCATCGTGAGACCCGTCAAGGCAACGCGTAGACGCGCGCCCGGCGGCTCGTTCATCTGACCGAATACCATCGCCGTCTGCTTGATAACGCCTGATTCCGTCATCTCGTGGAACAAGTCATTTCCTTCACGCGTACGCTCGCCAACTCCTGCGAATACAGAAATCCCGCTGTGCTCTTGCGCGATGTTGTTGATGAGTTCCTGGATGAGGACAGTTTTACCTACACCGGCACCACCGAAGAGGCCGATTTTACCACCTTTGATGTACGGTGCGAGAAGGTCGACGACTTTGATCCCTGTTTCCAAGATCTCAACATTTGTCGACAATTCATCAAACGTAGGTGCGAGACGGTGAATCGGTGCCCGACGTACAGTCGGTGAAACTTCTTTATCGTCGATTGGGTTACCGAGTACGTTGAAGACACGACCGAGCGTCTCTTCTCCGACTGGTACTGAAATCGGTGAACCTAAGTCAAGTACTTCCATGCCGCGGCGAACGCCGTCCGTTGAGTCCATCGCAATCGTACGGACCGTGTCATCCCCAAGGTGAATCGCCACCTCGAGCGTCAAGTCGACACTGACATCTTGCGCCGTCTGTGCCACGTATGTGACTTTGAGGGCGTTGTAGATGTTCGGTAAGTGATTCTCGAACTTAACGTCGATAACTGGGCCCATGACTGCGACTACGCGGCCTTTTATGCCGTATTCGTTCATCGTGTTAGCCTCCTACAATCTAGAGGGCGTGCGCTTATTCAAGCGCAGCCGCACCTCCGACAATCTCTGTGATTTCTTGTGTGATCGCCGCTTGGCGCGCGCGGTTGAACTTGAGCTTGAGTCCGCGGATGAGATCATCCGCATTGTCTGTCGCGTTCGCCATCGCCGTCATCCGAGCCGCGTGCTCCGATACTTTCGCATCGAGAAGCGCGCCGTAGATGAGCCCTTCCGCGTAACGCGGGAGGAGCGCTGCTAAGATCGTTTCTTCTTCTGGTTCGTATTCATACATCACATTAGATGCGGTCTGTTCGATATCCCCAAGCGGAAGCAATCGATCCATCTTCACTTCTTGGCTGATGACAGAGATGAACGAGTTGAAGCAGAGCTTCAATTCATCGATCTCGCCTTCACTGAACGCGCCGACCGTCTGTTTGACGATCTCCGCGACTTCAATGAATGTTGGCTGGTCGTTAAGTCCTGTCATCGCACTGTACACCGGAATGTTACGTGTCTTGAAGAACTGAACGCCGACCTTCCCGATCACGTACAGACGGTACTCGTCTGTCGAATCGTGTTTGGCTTTCAACTCGCGGTACACGTCGCGAAGGACGCTGGCGTTATATCCACCAGCAAGTCCGCGGTCCGACGTGATGACGATGTAGCCGGTCCGTTTGACGGGACGGACTTGAAGCATCGGGTGTGTTGCGCCTGAAGTACCGCCGGCAATCGACGAGATGACTTCTTGCAACTTGGTCATGTACGGCTTGAAGTTGGCGTTGCTCCCTTGAGCGCGGTTCAACTTCGAGGCCGACACCATGTTCATCGCTTTCGTGATTTGCTTCGTGCTTTGGGTCGAGGTGATCCGCATCTGGATCTCACGTAATGATGCCATTTCGATTCACCACCTTAATAGACGCTCGTCACCGGATTAAACCGATGGCGAGAATGTCTTTTTGAATTCCGCAATTGCATCGACCATCGCCTCGTCAGCAGGAAGGTTTCCTGTTTGACGGATTTCACGGCAGAGGTCCGCACGGTTTTGGTCGAGCCATGCGTTCATGTCTTTTTCGAAACGACGGATGTCTTCGACTGGGACGTCATCGAGATGACCTTTCGTGAGAGCGTAGATGATGAACACTTGCTTGTCGACCGAGAGCGGTGCGTTCAATTCTTGCTTCAAGACTTCAACCGTCCGTTGTCCACGGTTCAACTTCGCTTGTGTCGCTTTGTCGAGGTCTGACCCGAACTGGGCGAACGCCTCGAGCTCACGGTATGACGCGAGGTCAAGACGGAGCGTACCAGCAACTTTCTTCATCGCTTTCACTTGAGCCGCACCACCTACACGCGATACCGAGAGACCGGCGTTGATCGCGGGACGTACCCCTGAGAAGAAGAGGTCTGACTGAAGGAAGATTTGACCGTCTGTGATCGAGATAACGTTCGTCGGGATGTAAGCCGAGATATCCGACGCTTGTGTCTCGATGAACGGAAGAGCTGTCAGCGAGCCGCCACCGAGTTCGTCGTTCAACTTCGCCGCACGCTCAAGAAGGCGTGAGTGGAGGTAGAAGACGTCACCTGGGTAGGCTTCGCGGCCTGGAGGACGACGGAGAAGAAGCGAGAGCTCACGATAAGCTGCCGCTTGTTTCGAGAGATCATCATACACGACGAGGACGTGTCGTCCGCGGTCCATGAAGTACTCACCCATCGATACCCCTGCAAACGGCGCGAGGTAAAGAAGCGGGGCAGGCTGTGAAGCCGAAGCCGAAACGACGATTGTGTAATCGAGGGCACCATTTTTACGGAGCGTCTCAACTACGCCACGGACAGTTGATTCTTTCTGACCGATTGCGACGTAGATACAAACCATGTTTTCTTCTTTTTGGTTGATGATCGCATCGATTGCGACCGAAGTCTTACCAGTTTGACGGTCACCGATGATGAGCTCACGCTGACCGCGACCGATTGGTACGAGGGCGTCAATCGCCTTGATCCCAGTTTGGAGCGGTTCGTGAACTGACTTACGGGCCATAACGCCGTAAGCTTTACGTTCGATCGGGTTGTATGTGTCCGTCACGATCGGTCCAAGACCGTCGATTGGTTGTCCGAGCGGGTTGACGACGCGTCCGAGGAGCGCATCACCGACTGGTACTTCCATGATGCGGCCCGTACGTTTAACCGAGTCGCCTTCTTTGATACCTTTGTAGTCGCCGAGGATGATAATCCCGACGTTGCCTTCTTCTAAGTTTTGCGCCAAGCCCATTATGCCGTTTGAGAACTCTACGAGTTCTCCTGCCATAACGTTATCGAGTCCGAATGCACGAGCGATACCGTCACCTACTTGAATGACTGTACCTGTCTCACTAACTTCGATTTCAGAACCGTACGAAGCGATTCGCTCTTTTAGCAGGGCGCTGATTTCTTCAGCTTTGATCGTCATTGAATTCACCCCTATTTCTTACGCATTCAACAATTCACGCTCAAGGCGTGTTAGTTTAGTTTCGATTGTGTCATCATACGTCGTGTAACCGATCTGGACACGAAGTCCACCGATAACCTGTTCATCGACGACGTTCTTCAATTGAAGCGTCTTGTTCATCTTCTGACCGAAGACGAGTTCGACTTCTTTCAACTCTGCTGCCGACAACGGGTAAGCACTTGTGACGAACCCTTCAGCGATGCCGCGGAAGTCGTTGATGTAATCTAAGACGTAACGCGGCAGCCCGCGAACTTCGCTCGCACGGTCGTTCTCGACCATGACGAGAAGTGTGTTAAGCACGATTTCTGTCATATCACCAAAGCTGTGTGTTAAAAGCTGTGCAAGCTCGCTGTCGCTGACTGCAGGATTCGTTAAGAGATCCGTCAGTTCAGGCGTCGCGTGGAGCACTTCATCGAGCAGACGCACTTCCGCTTCGACTTGGTCGAGCGTGCCTTGCTCCCGCGCTAAGTCGAAGAGCGCTTTGGCATAGCGTTTTGCTAACGATATGTTCATCAGTTAGCGCCTTTCGCTTTAGACAGGAAGTCTGTGACGAGGGCACGTTGTTTCACTTCGTCGCCTTTAAGGTCTGACTGAAGGACGTGGCGTGCTGCCGAGAGCGCCTGTGTGACGACTTCGGTTTGAAGCGACTGTTTCGCGAGCTCGCGCTCACGCTCGATCGCTTTTCCAGCCTCGATCTTGATTTTTTCGGCTTCCAAACGCGCCTGCTCCACCAAGCGTGCTTGTTCGGCTTCAGCTTGACGACGGCTTGAGTCAAGCATCTCTTTTGATTCTGTACGTGCGGCGCTTAAAGCGTCACGTTGTTCGACGACATATGTCTCCGCGTCTTTGCGGCTCTTTTCAGCAAGCTCGATTTCGTTCGCTACATACTCTTCACGCTGTCTCATCATTCCAAGGAGTGGTCCCCAAGCAAATTTCTTCAACAGGGCCAAGAGTACGAGGAATGTGAAAAGTGTAAAGATCATATCCAGGATGCGGAGGCCTTCGCCACCAGCACCAGCTGCAATCATCATCGTATCCATGCATACCCTCCTCTTGACTAAATAAGTGAGGGAGGCTTGCTCCCTCGTTTGTTGTTCTCGTTAACTCGTAATCAAGAGTTGAGGAGAAGGAAACCGACAGCCACACCGATGATCGGGAGGGCCTCAACCAAACCGATACCGATGAACATCGTTTGACGAAGTTCGTTTTTAAGTTCTGGCTGACGTGCTTGTCCTTGTACTGTTCCGTATACGATGAGACCGTTACCGATACCAGCCGCGAGTGCTCCGAGACCGATAACGATTGCTGTTGCGAGAAGATTCATTTGTTCCATTGTGTATGTTCCTCCTAAAAGTAAGTAAATAGTTTTTTTGTTCAACGCTTTGGCGAGGCCAGCTTATCCGAATCAATGCTCGGCTGAAGCTTTATGCCCGATGTACACCATGGCAAGCGTCAGGAAAATGTAGGATTGGATAACCCCGATAAAGATTGAGAAACCTTGCCATAAAATCATCGGCAGGATTGCGAACACAGCACCGAGCGGGTTAAGTGCTCCTTGTGCGGTAATTGCGAGTCCCAAGATGATGGTAATCATGATTTCACCGGCAAAGATGTTACCGTAAAGACGCAGACCGAGCGTCAAGGTGTTCGCGAACTCCTCGATAAGCTTGATCGGCAATAAGAACCAGACCGGCTTCACGAATTCCGCCGAATAGTGCTTGAAACCGTGTAGCTTCACGCCGTAATAGTGTGACATTGCAACGACGAGTGTCGACAACGCCAATGTGACGTAAGGATCGGCCGTCGGTGAGTTGAACCATAGATAGTGACCGGAAATGACGTTGAACGGCAGACCCATCAAGTTCGAAATCAGAATGAACAAAATCAACGTCATTCCAAACCCGATAAAGCGGCCTCCTGTCTTCCAATCCATCGCACTCGAGATGATCCCGCGTACGAATTCCGCGAAGAATTCCATCAAGTTCTGCTTACCTGTCGGCTTCATGGCCAAGCGTCGTGTTCCCCAAACGGCGAACGCAAAGACGAGCAGTGATGCGATTAGCACCGTAATGACGTTCGTCCAGCTCCCATATAACGTATAGTCTCCAAGTTGTAGAGAATATGTGGGAAACTCATGACCCATTAGTATTCACCTCTTTTCCTGCTGAGCTGGGCAAGTGTGAACTCGCCAAATTGTATGATGTGGCCGGCGATTAGACCAGTTACCACCGCAATCAGCGATACTCGATCTTCATAGAAGAGACCGACTATCACGGCTAACGCACCGACTGCCATTCTTGAAACAGTCCCGTGCGATTTCGGGCGTCGCCCATGTTCGATCACGTCAAACATTCGAATGACGCTGCGATTCTGCATATGTAGAATGATCAGACTGGCGACCCCACCCAGGAACAAGCCGAGAAATACCGGTTTGTACACAGGGACGATGAGCGCTCCGACGAGGAGAATGGCGAACCATCCGACAAACCACTTCGTATAGCGTTTCATCAACTCTTGTTGTGCTTTTCTGTCTGCTTGCACTTGTTGTAGTTCCGTTTGTTCTAGCTTCATTCGTCCTCTCCTGTCATTAAACTTCGAAGGGTGAGTACGAGCGCGGTGATCCCGACAAACATTCCGAGAAACACCGACACATTCCAACCAAACGTGCCCCAAAATTCACGTCTCGCCCCATATTGGCCGACGAGATAACCGATGACGATCGGTCCGGCGAGCGCGGTCGAGATTTGTGAGGCGAGCGAGGCGTAGGATAGGTAACGATTGTCTTTTTTCGTCATCCTAGTCCCCCTTTCTAACTGGCAGCCAGCACTTCATCTTCTTCGATTCACACTCGCGTGACCATCAAAAGTCACACAAGTTCAGAGTACTGGAAATAGCATAAGAAGTCAATTGATTTCACAATTATAAAAGCGCTTTAAACCAAGTCGTATCAAGGCTTTTACGCACTTCACAAACTAAATTAAAATCACTAAATTTTAAAGAAGTGTGAAGAAACGGTGAAATAAAAATGTTGACTTTATAATATTTCACAAACCGAATCAGATGAGGAATAGTTCAGTTATACATCCGCGTATTGGAAAATACAACGCAAACCTCCCCACGTTCACAAAAGGTTTTAAAACGGACGCTGATTTCGCATTGAAATCGTTTTCATTATCCTGTATCAGTATACCGATTATCTTTTTGCCGTGTCGAGCGATTCTGACAAATTTGTAGTGATGAATCTCACAGTGTTAATCCCGGGAAGGAATTGGCTGGAAACGCTATAATATCAAGCTCAAATGGATATATGGTACCAGTTGAGTGGCACCTATTACGATGTAAGCAACCTCTGAAATTATGTCTATTTTGTGACTTCCGAAACCGAACATACGCAAAGGCCAGCCGATGGTCACGTTAAACCCGGTTTTCTAGGTGCAGGAACAGCTCGGCATTCACGAATCTCGGACGAAGCCGATGCACACCGTTCATTCGGCTGACCTACTCGTCGAGGCGATGGCCGAATCATATATTCAGTGAACTACTCACCACTTGTTTGCTTCGCAACTTGAAGTGGGAGCTTCTTGGGAAGACCGTGCTTTGACCAGCCACGGTTGTGGACCAAGCTCGTCGGGCAGTCCCTGCCCTGGGGTGTTTCAGTCGGCGAGACCCAACAGGTTGAGGCTCGCGTTGACGTCGCGGTCGTGGTGCGTGCCGCATGCGACACATGTCCACTCGCGGACGTGCAGGTCCTTCTCGCCATCGTTCTCGCCGCAGGCCGAACAGATTTGAGTCGAGGCGAACCACGGGTCGGCCTGGATCAGCGTCCGGCCGTGGAACCTGCATTTGTAGGCGAGCTGGCGGACGAACTCGCCCCACCCGGCGTCCCCGATCGACTTTGCCAGGCGGCGGTCCTGCATCATCTCCCTCGGCTTCAGCGTCTCGACGACGACGACTTGGTTCTCGTCGACGATGCGTCGCGACAGCTTGTTGTAGACGAAGCGGGCGCAGCCGATCGTCCTGACGAGGAACTCGGCCTGTGCCGCCGTCGGGTGGAGCCTGTATTTGTAGCCCTTCAGCATGTCTGCCCCTCCCTTCCACCAGATAGTAGGATGATTCTCTTCTCATTCCGATACCCGCGGCGGGGGAAGGGAAAGCCGACGGAATTACGAACTTCTGTTCGTTATATCTGTCACAGGGGTGGCCAAGAGGTTTATGTACGGGCGAGAATTCTCCCACCTACGCTAAGCTTCGCCCCAGACGCTTAGAGGTGGGAGAATTCTCGCTTAATTATGTTAAAGGATTCGACCGACAGCCAGCCAAACTTGTTTTGTATCCTCATACTTCTTTGCATGGAGTTTCACATATACTTCATAATTCCGATTATTTCACATGGAATTAAAGTTTACATTCATTTTCACTACGGGTAACAATTGTTGTAGAACGCTTTTTTATACACAGACAAAAAGCGAGTAGTGAAAGGGGTTTTGAAATGGAAGAACGGAACTGGCATACGCTATCGATTCAAGAGACCGAGGACCATCTCGATACTGACATCGATCAAGGATTGACGAAAGAAATGGCTCAAGCACGTATTGAACAGCACGGGAAAAATGTGCTCCCCGAACCGAAGAAGGACCCGAAATGGCTCAAGTTTTTGCGTCATTTCAACGACGTTCTCATCTACGTCCTTCTCGTCGCTGCTGTCATTACAGGCGTTCTTGGGTACTGGTATGACACGATCGTCATTGCGCTCGTCGTCCTTATCATCGGGATCATCGGATACTTGCAAGAAAACAAGGCCGAGCAAGCGCTCGAGGGAATCAAAAACATGTTGTCCCCATCCGCCCTCGTAAGGCGTGACGGGAAGCGAAAAGAGATTGAGGCGGAGTATCTCGTTCCGGGTGACCTCGTTTATTTGAAACCAGGGGATAAAATCCCTGTCGACTTGCGTCTCGTATCGGCCGAGAATATGAAAGTCGAAGAGTCGGCGTTGACCGGTGAAGCGACGACAGTCGACAAGACACTCGAACCGCTCGATGAGAAAATCGGTCTCGGCGACCGGACTAACTTAGCGTTCTCGGGAACGTCGGTCGCGGCCGGTACAGGTAGAGGAATTGTCGTCGCGACGGCCTCGAAAACCGAACTCGGGAAGATCAACGCATCGATTGCTGAGGTTGAAAAAGTGCAGACACCGCTCATTCAGCAGACACAACGTTTCGGTAAGACGGTCGCAAGCGTCATCGCAGGGGTCGCTGTCTTCGCGTTCATCTTTGGTTATTTCCTCCGCGATTATGAGACAGCCGAGCTGTTGCTCGCGGTCATCGGTCTCGCTGTCGCCGTCATCCCCGAAGGACTTCCGGCGATCATCTCGATCATCCTCGCCCTCGGTGTCCGCCAAATGGCTGACAATCAGGCAATCGTCAAAAGTTTGCCCGCTGTCGAGACACTCGGCGCCGTATCGGTCATCTGTTCTGACAAGACCGGTACGTTGACGAAAAACGAGATGACGGCACAAAATATCCAACTCGCTGACCGGACGCTCAGCGTCACCGGCTCGGGATACGTTCCAGAAGGTCGAATCGAACACGAAGGATCGCTCTATTCCAATAAACAGGACGACACGCTCAATGAACTTCTCCTAGCTGGGGTGACGTGTAACGATTCGGATCTATTCTATGACGAAGAGACGAAACAATGGATGATTACAGGTGACCCGACCGAGGGCTGTTTGCTCACGCTCGGTGAAAAGGCAGACGCGCCGATTCATCCGCTCCGCACCATCTCAAAAATCCCGTTCGATTCTGCCCATAAATACATGGCGACACTATCTGCACATGGCGACGAGCATGTCATGTACTTGAAAGGGGCACCAGACCGCTTGTTTACGATGGTCGAATCGGGCAACCCTAACTTCCCGGTCGCCGAATGGGAAGAGAAGATGACGGCGTTCGCCAAAAAAGGACAACGTGTCATCGGTGTCGCCAAACGTACGTTTAACACGTCGAAACAAAAGATTGACCACGACGATCTATATGATGATATCGAGTTTCTCGGTCTTATCGGTATCATGGACCCACCGCGCCCTGAAGCGATCGAAGCGGTCAATGAATGCCAGTCGGCCGGGATTCAAGTGAAGATGATCACGGGCGACCATAAAGAGACCGCGATCGCCATCGGAAATGAGCTCGGTATCCCAACAGAAGCAGGCGCGCTCCAAGGAACCGACATCGACGATTTGACTGACGAAGAGCTCACTCAAGTCGTCGGCAACTATAATATCTTTGCCCGGACGAGTCCAGAGAATAAGACACGCCTCGTTAAAGCGCTTCAAGAGCAAGACCATATCGTCGCCATGACCGGCGACGGCGTCAACGATGCCCCGGCACTGCGCCGTGCCGACATCGGTGTCGCGATGGGAATCAAAGGAACAGAAGTCTCGAAAGAAGCGGCCGAAATGGTCCTCGTCGACGACAACTTCAACACAATCTTCAAAGCAGTCAAAGAAGGTCGACGCGTCTATGACAACTTGAAAAAGACGATTCTGTTTATCTTGCCGACGAACGGAGCCCAAGGATTCGTCCTCCTCATGAGCATCTTCCTCGGCACCCAGTTGCCGCTCACGGCGCTGCAGATTCTGTGGGTAAACATGGTCGTCGCCATCACACTGTCGTTCGCGATCGCGTTTGAACCGCTCGAACCGTCAACGATGAAGCGAGCCCCTCGACCGAAGAAGACGCCGCTCCTTAGTCCTTACTATATCTTTCGGATTTTGCTCGTGTCGCTCATCATCGGGGGCGGCACACTGATTTACAACCTGTATATGAACGCAGGTGACTACAGCGTCGAATATATCCACACGATGACGTTGAACACGATCGTCATCGCCCAGATGTTCCACTTGTTCAACGTTCGCGTCGAAACAGAACCGGCACTCAATCGCTCGTTCTTCGACAATAAGATCGCATTTTACGTATCCGGGGCGCTCGTCTTGCTCCAACTGTTCATCACATACGTACCGTTCATGAACACCGCATTCGGTACGGTCGCGATTGCGGCAACGGATTGGATCATTCCGTTCGTCTTCGGTCTGGTTGTCTTCTTCTTGATTGAAATCGAGAAGGCAATATCTCGAAGCGTCATGAAACGTAAACAGTAACCCGAACGCGCGAACAGCCCGTCCCTCAATCGAGGAACGGGCTTTTTATATGGCTGTAAACATACCTTATCCCGTTTTTAAGTGTTGTTAAACCTAAAATTGAAAAATAAATGTTTACATTTTAACCACAAGGGAATAATAAGGTTATGTGAAAATAATTTTTGAAAAGAGTTGAGTCAATGATTGAGTTTAAAAATGTAGAGAAGACCTTCAAAAGTACGACTGTACTGAAGGAAATGAACTTGACGATTAACAAAGGCGAACTCGTCGTCTTTATCGGCCCGTCCGGCTGCGGTAAGACGACGTCGCTTAAAATGATCAACCGTTTGATCGAACCGACATCTGGGACGATTATCGTCAACGGTCAAGACACACGCAAGATGGACCCGATCGAACTGAGACGCCAAATGGGTTACGTCATTCAACAGACTGGCCTCTTCCCTCATATGACGATCCGCGAGAATATCCAATTGATCGCCGGTCTCGAAGGACACGCCGAACAGGATATGGACGCCCGGACCGAGCACTTGCTCCGCATGGTCGGCCTCGACCCGGATCAATTCATCGATCGCTATCCGAGTGAACTGAGCGGCGGTCAACAGCAGCGCATCGGCTTCGCCCGCGCCCTCATGAACGACCCGGAAGTCATCTTGATGGACGAGCCGTTCAGCGCCCTCGACCCTGTGACACGGAACGACCTCCAAGAAGAACTGTTCAACCTGCAAGAAGAAGTCAAGAAAACGATTGTATTCGTCACCCACGATATGGATGAGGCGATCAAGCTGGCTGATCGTATTTGTATCATGCGTGACGGGGAAATCGTTCAGTTCGATACACCGGAACAGATTCTCCGTAATCCGCAGGACGAGTACGTCGAAGCGTTCATCGGTAAAAATCGAATTTGGAACAGCCCTGAATACATTAAAGCGAAAGATATCATGATCACGGACCCTGTCTCGATCAGCGGCAAACGCACGGTGTTGCAAGCGATTGAAATCATGCGTTCACGCAAAGTCGACAGTCTCCTGATCACGGACCGCGATCGCGTCCTTCAAGGACTCATCAAATTGAAAGACGTCCACGGGATCCAAGATAAGACGAGACGACTCGAGGAAGTCATGAACGTGAACTACGCTTTCGTCTCGAGCGAGGACTCGCTCCTCGATATTTTAGACGTCATGAACACGAGCGACCAAGGCTATCTGCCGGTCGTGACCGGACCTATCCTTAACGGACTCATCACACGCAGCAGTTTGCTTTCCGTCCTCAGTGAGCAATTCATGCAAGAGGAGGAAACAATATGAATACGATTCAATCTTTTTTCAATTACGTCGCGAGCAACACCGACCAAATCGGTACGCTCTTGCTTGAACACTTGCAACTGACCGTCTTCGCCGTCTCGCTCGCAGTACTGATCGGTGTCCCGCTCGGTATTTTGATTCTCCGGATGCCACGCCTCGCCAAACCGATCCTCGGTCTGACGAGCGTCGTTCAGGCTGTGCCAAGTCTTGCCTTGCTCGGTTTCCTCATCCCGTTCATCGGAATCGGTTCGACACCGGCCATCATCATGGTCGTCCTGTATTCGCTGCTCCCGATCGTGAAGAACACGTACACGGGTCTGTCGAGCATTCCGGGTGACACGCTTGAATCCGCTAAAGGGATCGGCCTCACCGACCGCCAAATTTTAAGCAAGATCCAATTGCCGCTCGCCTTGCCGATCATCATGGCCGGGATTCGAATCTCAGCCGTCACAGCTGTCGGTCTCATGACGATTTCAGCGTTCGTCGGAGCAGGTGGTCTTGGTTACCTCGTCTTCGCCGGTATCCAGACAGTCGACAACAACCAGATCTTAGCAGGTGCGATTCCGGCCGGTCTACTCGCACTCTTGATCGACTTCATCGTCAGCCGTATCGAGTATAAAGTCGCTCCGAACGGGATTGTCCTCGCCGACGGACGGATGAAGAAGAAAAAACACCGTCCCGCTAGAAAAGTGGCGAAACCGCTCATCGTGATCGCGACAGCGTTCGCCTTGCTCCTCGCCGGTTCGATCTACGCCTTCACCCGTGAAGACGATACGATTGTCATCGGCTCGAAAAACTATACGGAGCAGGCGATCCTCGGGAACATGGTTGCCGATTTGATCGAAGACAAGACCGACCTCGAGGTGAAGCGTCAACTTAACCTCGGCGGTACGCAAGTCGCGTTCAGCGCACTCCGGACCGGTGAAATCGATGCCTATGTCGAGTACACCGGAACACTCTTCGTCGACGTCTTGAAGCAAGAAGTCGATAACGACCCGGACGCTGTCTACGAACAGGTCCGGTCGCAAATGCAAGAGCGGTTCGATATCCGGACACTCGACCCGATTGGATTTAACAATACGTTCGCTATCGCCGTCAAACAAGAAGACGCCGACAAGTATAACTTGAAGACCGTCTCTGACCTTGCCGCGGTGAGTGACGAGCTCGTCTTCGGCCCGACAATCGAATTCTCGAACCGGGAAGACGGCTATCTCGGCTTGAAAGAAGTGTATCCGTTCAACTTCGCAGACGTGAAACCGGTCGATGGCGGCCTTCGTTACACGGCGCTCATGAACGGCGAGAGCCAGGCAATCGATGGTTTCTCAACCGATGGCCTATTGAAGCGGTTCGAACTCGTCGTCCTCGAAGACGATCAACAGTTCTTCCCGCCTTACTACGCCGTCCCGATCGTCAATGAAGAGACGCTCACCGAGCATCCCGAGCTCGCAGACGTGTTGAACTTGCTCAACGGCAAAATCACGGACGAAATCATGCAAGAGTTGAACTACCTCGCCGACGTCGAAAAACAACGTCCCGAGAAAGTGGCTCACGACTTCCTCGTCTCTGAAGGTTTAATCGAAGAATAAAGACAGAAATCCCGCCCCTTGAAAAGGGCGGGATTTTGTCTGTCCGTTTGTTGACCACGTTGGTCGTTTTCGGCGCCTCGAATCGAACGACCTACATCGCTTTCCCCATCGAAACGCGGTTACGTCCGCTTTGCTTCGCCTGATAGAGCGCTCGGTCAGCCGCTTCGATCAAATCAGACTTCTCGACGTCTAGTCCGGGGATGTGTTCTGCGACGCCGATGCTGACGCTCACTTTGCGGAGCGGCTGATACGCTTCATGCAAAATGTTCAGCTTAAGAACTGCTTGGCGAATCCGTTCCGCGACTTCTTTTGACTGACGGGCATGGTGCGGCCGAAGTAACACCGCGAACTCCTCGCCGCCATAGCGGGCGACCATGCCATCTTCCCCGACCGCTTTATAAACGGCGTGTGCGACCCGTTCGAGACAGGCGTCCCCCGCCAAATGACCGTACGTATCGTTATACAGTTTGAACGCATCGATGTCGAGCAGGAGGAGCGCGACATCCGTACTTGTTTCTTCCGTCTCGTCCCAAAGTCGCTCGAGCTTTTCATCGAAGGCACGACGATTCCAAACGCCGGTCAAAGCGTCATGAAGCGACCGATGGATCAGCGCCTGCTTGCTGCGCTCGAGCCGGAACGTGTGCACGAATGCGAGCAACAAGAGGATGGCGATCGCGACGACGATGACGATCACCCACGTCGCCGAATTCGAGGCACTGACACTTCGCTGTGACGCCTCTTGAATGATCTTGTCGATGTCCTCCCGGATGTCGGCGTCAACGTCTCGAAATTGATTGATGTAATCAATCCCGCTATAGCGCCGTGCATTCGCTTCCACAATTTTGCCCGCATCGACGAGGGCAAGCTGCGACTCATAAAACAGCTCCATTTCATTAATAAGCGGAAGCGCCTCTCCTTGAATGATTTCCTGCATAATCGGATGGCGATGGTCAAGCTCGTGGATGACTTGAATCGTCTCAGCAAGAGCATACTTCGTCTCATTATATTGTCGGAGCGACAACATATCTTGATTATATGTATAGCCACGGACCGATAACTCTTGATCGAGCAGGAGCGCGAACAGTTCAGACGCCGCGTTCGCGATCGGAATCGCCTCTTCGACGATACGCTCGTTCTGCCGTTCGATGTTTTGGAAGGCGCTGTAGCTCCATAGACTCGTCAAGAACAGCGCTAATAACGCAATCAACAGATAGGCTTGCAAAAGTGACAGTTTTGGCCTCATGGTCGTTCTCTTCCTCATTTCAACAGATGACATTCGCTTCTGTCTTCACTATCGGTTGTTGCTTCGATTTTCTCAACTATTATGGATTGGTTTCCACAGATTGAGCGCACAAAAAAGGAGGATCCGACTGGAGCCTCCTTTCGTTTTGCTTATTTTGTTCCGAACAAACGGTCACCTGCGTCACCGAGTCCTGGCACGATGTAGCCATGTTCGTTCAACTTCTCGTCGAGTGCGGCGAGATAGATTTCAACGTCTGGGTGCTCGGCTTGAACGCGTTCGACGCCTTCTGGCGCTGCGCAGAGACAAGCAAGCTTGATCGACTTCGCGCCGTGTTTTTTAAGGGCTGCGATCGCATCAGCTGCAGATCCGCCGGTCGCAAGCATCGGGTCGACGACGATGAAGTCACGCTCGGTAATATCTGTCGGCAACTTGAGATAGTATTCGTGCGGCTCGAGCGTCTCTGGGTCACGGTAAAGACCGATGTGACCGACTTTGACGTTCGGCATCATTTTGAGGAAGCCATCCACCATGCCGAGGCCTGCCCGTAAAATTGGGACGATTCCCAATTTCTTGCCGGCAATCATCTTTTGTGTCGATACCGAGACCGGTGTCTCAATCTCCACATCAGTAAGCGGAAGGTCGCGTGTAATTTCATATGCCATGAGTGAAGAAACCTCTTCTACGAGTTCGCGGAACTGCTTCGTCCCCGTCTCTACTTTGCGCATAATCGTCATCTTGTGCTGAATCAATGGGTGATCATAAACGTGTACTTTTCCCATTTTGCTTCACTCCTCTCTAAATCTCTCTCGAGCATTGTACCCCAACTTCTCTTAGAAAGGTAGGGTCAACTTCCGTTTTTGAAGAGGTCAGACGAAACCCCAAGGGCCAGTTTGACACCTCGGGGTTGATCTACCTTCTAGATTAGAATTTGAAGAAGTTCAAAAAGCCGGCTGTCTTGTGCTTGGCTTTTGCACACATGTTGCCTTTGGCTTTTTCGTGCTCCACGAACTTGGCATGCTTAGCAGCATGTTTTTTCGCGTGCTTCTTCGCTTTCTTTTTGTCTTTTTTTAGTTCTTTTTCTGTTTTCTGCTTCGGCTCAGCTTGCTTCGAATCTTTTTGCTCGACTGGCTTCGTTGTCGTGCTCGTCGATGCAGCAGGCTTCGTCGGCGCTGTTGTCGGTTTTGACGCAGTCGACGTCTCTGTCGCTGGTTTTGTTGCTACCGGCTTTTGCGCAGTCGATGTTTCCGTCGCTACCGGCTTTGGCGCAGTCGATGTTTCCGTCGCTGGTTTCGTTGCTTCCGGTTTTGGTGCAGTCGATGTTTCCGTCGCTGGCTTCGTTGCTTCCGGTTTTGGTGCAGTCGATGTTTCCGTCGCCGGCTTCGTTGCTTCCGGTTTTGGTGCAGTCGATGTTTCCGTCGCTGGCTTCGTCGCTTCCGGTTTTGTTGCTGTTGACGTCTCTGTCGTTGGTGCTACCACGACAGGTGCCGGAGTCGGTGCCGTGTCTTTCGTCCGTGTCACAAGACCTGCGTTCCAGTTCACATAAGCGTCTGCTTCGTGGAAGTGGATAAACTTCGAGTCAGCGGCAAGTTTGTGGCTTTCCGCACTTTGACGCGTCGAGATCGTGAGCGTTTTGACCGAATGTTTCGTATCGACTGCTTGAAGTTTTTTGATCATGTTTTGTGACCAGGCGTCGCTTTTGATCGTGTCGGCGTTGAAGCTCTCCCACATGATGCCATCGACGTAAGGTGCTGTCGACGTTTCGAGTGTGTCAAAGCCCCAGTTTTGGACCATAGCGATGTTGCCGTATCGGGCACGCGCTTCTTTCAAGAAGTTGACGAGACCGTCACGTTGCTGCTTGAGCACGGTCGGGTTGTTCAAATGTTCGTTGTCGATATCGCCGACCGTATCCATGAACACGCCATCGATCCCTTTAGCGATGACTTGGTTTTGGATTTCCGTGAGCAAGAGCCCTTGGAAGTGCGGTGAAGCGATGTTCGTCAAGTAAGAATCCCATTCCGGGTAGTGGACACGTTGTCCGTTGCGCGTGAAGAAATCACCTGACTGAAGTTTTGACATGAGACCGGTGTTCCACGTCGCGACTTCCATGACACTAATATAACCGAGTACTTTCGTACCGCGTGACTTGATCTGTTCAACTTGAGCTTTTGTATAATGAAGCGGCTCGATGATGACGAGATCATAGTTTTGCATATCTTTGATGATCGTTTCGGTCGGATGACCATAATACACTTGATAGTTCTTCACACCGTCGAGTGGGTTCATCGTTTGCGCCCCCGTTTTTGACATGTTCAGACTAACAATTAACAACACTACCGTTAGAGACATAATAATCTTTTTCAATTTCAATACCTATTCCTCTCCTGATGACTGACAAAACTTGGTGACGGACAATGATGGTTGAATTGAGATGTGTCTCTCCGTTCCCCCTTTTCTTCATAAATTGATGACGAGAAGGTTAGTGCTGTGTGTTTTATAGATGTATCGGATTCATGTATGTAATGTTGAACCTTCGCAAAAAAAATTATAGGATAGTTTTCCAGCAAAATATAGTATCAATTTGACGACAAAAAAAACCGCTTCATGACATAGTCTTGTCATAAAGCGGGTAGTATATCTAGTTCAGCTATTATATCGAATCGATCGATTCAACAATTCCTCGAGCCGCATCAGGTCGATTGCGTACGTTTGTTTCGTCGTCAGGTCGATGAGGTAGACCCGTTGATCCCCAGGTTCGACCCAAACCTCGAAATGTTGCTCTTGTAAGTGTTCGTACAAGGAGAGCGTCCCGTGTTGGACGGCTGCTTCTGACTTGTCTCCGCCTGTCACATGCGTCAGGAGTTCGAACAGCTCTTGCGTATTCGGTCCATCCAGATATGACGTCTTCCCCTTCGTCTCGTACGTGGCGAGCTTCGTCTTCACCGAACGAGCGGACGAACTCATCAGCTTCGTGGTCATCGGCCGTCTGACACTGCCCCACACTTCGATGACCGCATCATATCGTTTAGACAATGTGAGCGAGGTGGCGTCGCTTACGTCTCCAATCGGCTGTTCAGCAAGTACGACTCGTTTCAACAGTTGGCGTTTTGAATGATCGAGCGTGAACACATCAGTTGTCGAATCAGTATATACATACTTTCCGGTGAAGGCGCTTGGAAGAACGGTGCGTTCCCATGACGATTCCGTACCCATCTGTAGCGCTACCCTGCCATCCGCTAACTTCGTGAGGAAAGCGTATCCGTCATTCTTTCCGCTCTTGAATACGAACAGCCCCGGTTCAATCGTCCGGTCGAGCGTCCGGCCGTTCCGCATCACCTCATACGTCACGTACAACGAACCACTGTCCGGCGTCTGGTAGCGGAATGTCGATCCCGGGACGATTGTTTCATGCGCTTGATTCAACCGGAACAAGTTGACGATTTTTGCGACATCGGGTTCCGGATAAAACGAGACCTCCTCTCCGACGTCGGTCTCGACTAGTTCACTCGAGACGAGCGATTCGAATTCGTTGACGGGGTCAATCTGGAACGTCCGCTCGATTTGTTCGTGGCTGTTCGCACAAGACAAATAACGGTCGTCACCGCTCACCCAATACTTAATCGTCTGACTGCCGAGCTCTGCATACAGCGGATGGCGAAACGTCACTTCAGCCACCTCGCCCCGGCGTGACGGGAGCCGTTCCGTCGTTTGTTGTCGACAATAGGCCAGCAGTCGCTTCTCTGTTTCCGGTAAAATGTGTTCCTGCTCATCCTGATTCGTCACGTACGCTTCGAGCGGACGTAACGCGAGGGCGTTAATCTCTTCTTTCGAACCACAACCGCTGAGGCAACAGAGGGCGAGCAGGGCAGTCCAACTCAGTCTCATCACTCGTCTCCCCTCTCCCTACATCGTCGTTATATGTATTATGTTATGTTGGCATAAATTCCCTCTCCATCATATCATAAGATACGAATCGATTATGTTTGCAGAAATATTACGAATCAAAAAAAACGGGTACCTCCAGCGGGCACCCGTTCGTTCATCAATTGTCGTCATCTTGGTCGTCATCGCGATCGTCTGCGCTGCTACGGTCATCATCACGTTCGATCTCTTTGACTTGCTCTTGCATGTTCAATTCAAGTTTGACGCGAACACCGGCTGTTGGCATCTCATCATCGATTTCATAGCGAGCGGCGAGTGGGTAGGTCACTTGCTTCCCGTCACGCTCAATGACGACGTCTCGATCTGAGAGGCTGACGAAACTACCGTAAATGTCGAAGTCGTCGCTCTCCCGGTCGACTTCTTTCACTTCATTGTTTTGATTGAACTCGAGTTTGACACGGTCACCGGCTTTCGGGGTGTCGTCATCAATCTCGTGGCGTGCCGCAAGTGGGTACGTCGATTCTTTTCCGCTAAAGCTGATCGTCACGTCCTGATCTGACAAGCTGACGAGCGTCCCGTATAGTTCATAGTCGTCATCGTCGACCGAACGGACGGGCACGTCACTTGAAGATGAATTCGATTCGGAAGTGGCGGCAGCTTCCTTCGCAGCGTCGTCTTTCGCGTCGTCGGTTCCACTATTGGCACTATCGATGGCGCGTGGGATGATGACCGTATCCGTCTTGTCGTTCGCGATATACAACCCGACCCCCGCGACAGCGAGTACGGCCAGGCCGACCCCTAAAATCCACCCAAGTAATTTCATGATGTTTCCTCCTCGTTCCATGTGCTGTTCCTTCTCTACACCTTCATCATAGAACGTTGACGTTAGAGCACCACGAGGATTTCATTAGAAAATGATGAGTGCCTGAGAAACTTTCCTCATTTCGTGACGAAGAATACGCTCCCGTCCGGCGCGTTCGCGTAACTACCAACCTTCCAGCCGTTCAAATCGGCGACTTCTTTGGCGATGGCAAGCCCGAGACCGCTGCCGCTCCGGTCGCGCGCTTCATCAAGCCGATAGAACCGGTCGAACAACCGCGCACGCGCCTCCTCGGTCAGAGTCGTCCCATGGTCGCGCACCTCAATCCGATTTGGTGTCATCGTTACGCTCGTGTCAGCCGCGTACTTCAAACTGTTATCGATGAAGATGACAATCAATCGCTGCAACGAGTCACGATGTCCAGCCCAACTTCCTGCCGCTTCGATCGGAACGTGTTTTCCGTGCGACCGTTCGAACCGTTCCTCAAGTTGTCGTGCGAGGTCGCTCAAGTCGATCTGTTCGACTTCGATGTCCTCTAAAGCGGCGAAGCGGCTCAGTTCGAGCATCGGTTCAATCAAGTCCTCCCGCATCTGTCTCGACTCGGTCAAAATATGATCGATCGCCTCATCTCGCACGACGGGGTCGTGTTGACCCCAACGTCTGAGCAACTTGGCGTACCCTTCGATGACGGTGAGCGGGGTTTTGAGTTCATGTGAAACATCCGCGACGAAACGGCGTTGTTGCTCCATCGACCCTTCGACACGGGCAATCATCTGATTGAATCCGGTCGCGAGCGTCGACACCTCATCTTGATTCGGACCGACGTCAATCGTCTCGAGCGTCCCCGACTCCGTGATCCGGCCCATCGTCGACTCGAGCCGCCGGAGCGGGTCGAGTCCTTGGCGCACGATCCATAAACTGCCGACGAACGTCATCGCCACCGCGATCAGGAAAATGATGAGAAAGATCGTCGCGAGCGTCTGTAACGTCTCACTTACCGCCGCGTCTTGAAAGGCAAAACCGAGACCGTTCGACGTGGCGATGACGAACCAGTCATCAATCAGTGCCGGCTCTCCAAAATTGACGGGAAAACTCAAACCGTCTGCCGCCTGTCCGCCGATGATGCCCCAATCGCCATTGCTCTGCCGCTCGAGGACGACACTGTCCTCATGCAGTGACAGCACGGCCTGACGGTTCCGCTCATCCTCTTCGAGCAGACTGAGCGCTTGACGGAGCACGTCATAGCGAGCGTCGACGATTTGCTGGCGCGAGACGACCCAGGCGACCCCGAACGACGTGATGAGCAAAAACAGCATGAACCCGGCCATCCCGAGGGCGATCTTCGTCCGTAATTTCATACTCACTCACCACGCTTCAGCATATAGCCGACGCCTCGTACCGTCTGAATCCAAGAACCTCCGAGTTTCTTCCGTAAGTAACGCACGTATACGTCGACGACGTTCGTGTCCCCATAATAGTCGAAACCCCAGACGTGCTCGACGAGTTGGTCGCGCGTGAGCACGCGTTCTGGATGCTCGAGCAAATAGACGATCAAATCGAATTCACGACGAGTCAACTCGACTTTCTGTCCTTCGCACGTCACCTCATGCCGGTTAACGTCGACCGTGAGTCCCTCATAGGACAAAACACGTTCAGTCGCATCGACATGAACGTGCTGGCGCATCCGCAAAAATGCACGGATCCGGGCAAGCAGTTCCTCCATCTCGAACGGCTTTGTGATGTAATCATCCGCCCCAAGGTCGAGCCCGCTCACTTTATCGTACCGGTCGCCCCGCGCCGTCACCATCAAGACCGGAAGCAACGGTTGTTCTTCCTTCACCCGACGGACGACCTCGAGCCCGCTCATTTGTGGAAGCATCACGTCTAAAAGCATCAAGTCGATTCCCCCGGCGAGCGCTCGTTCAAGCCCGCTGCGTCCGTCGTGGGTGACCTCGACTTGATAGCCGGCGTGCATCAGTTCAAGTTCAAGCAGTCTGGCAATTTTGGCATCGTCTTCTACGACGAGGATTGTCGGCATATAGTTCATCCTTTCTTGAAAAAAAGCGCCGAGCAGTCCGCCCGACGCATCCTTATTCTGTTCCCGGATTCATCAGTCGAAAAACGGACGAACCGCTTCTGGAATCGCCTGTTCGACGCGAAGCTCGATCGAGTCGCTGAAGCGTTCAAATGAGGATTCGAGCCCTTCCGCTTGGAACGACACGTCAGTCCCGAATTGAACGATTTGATCGAGCCAAGCATTTCCAGTCAGCGTGAAAATCAAAAATCCTGCCACTCCGGCTGCCATCAATGTGAGTGCGAGCGCCCCGATGATTGCGCCTTTCATGAATCGGGCGACTTTACCTGTTGTACTGCGTTGCATATGCCTCTCCCCCTGCTTCTTTTTCTTTATTATACGGGAGCGGGTTGAGAAACGTTGGTGAACCAGATTAGAATTTGATGAGAAAAAGGTTGCGGCATGGCCGCAACCTCATTCGTTTTCTAGTACCGATTTCGCAATCGGTGCCCAGTATGTGCCTTCCATTGCGGCGACTTCGGCGAGCGTCGTCCGGTACGCTTTGTCCCCGGCCTTCTTCTCAGCAATGCCCTTCATCCACAGGACGTCTGTCTTGTAGCCCGATTCCGGGTACGTTTCGACGTACGCCGCATAGTCTGACACTTCTGCTTCTCCGAGCTTGTTGTCGACGAGGAGGCGATAGAAGCCGACGGCCTGTTCTTGCCCGGCTTTCGGCGTGCCTTCGAGCAGGGCGTCCGCCTCTTTATAGCGCTTGTCTTGAACGAGCGTCTCGACATCCGCAAGCGGAATGACTTGTTGTGTCGGTGTCGCCGACGCTTCCTCTTCGACCGGCGCTTCTTCCGTCTGCAACGCCTCGTTCGCTTCCTCGAGACGGGCGACTTCTTGCTCGAGCTCTTCTAACCGTTTGGCGAGCGCCTCGTCCTCGGTCACCGTCTCGACCCGCGGCGCGTCTTCAGTCATCGGTGCGACGGGCGGAGTCGCTTCAGGCCAAAATGCGAGGGCGACAAGCGCCAACGCGACGACAGCCGGTAGTCCGAGCCACTTCTTGTCCCATTTAAAGACATCACGCCACGGCGAGAGGTCCGCATGCTGCATGACGGCTGGCGACAACGAACGAAAGCGGCGCTTGGCCGCCTTCTTGCCGTTCGCTTTCATTTCGAGCGCGAGTCCGAGCCGATGGAACGCTGCCGGCACTTTCATCCCGAGAAGCGGCACAATCCGTTCGCTCGCCTCGACGTAATAGCCGTGGTCAAGGAGCGTCATCACGACGCCAAACTCGTTCGCGACGAGACGGAACGTCGGGTCATGCTCTCCTTTTCGGATGAGCCATTCCGTCATATCGATGAGCGGCAGTTCTGCAAGTTCCCGTTCTGCTAGTGTCCGTGCGTCCATTCGTCAGCCTCGTTCAGGATAGAGCGAGAATTTCGCCGTCAAGGCACGTACGTCTTCGTGCGCCTCGGCGAGCACTGCTTCATCTTCATGGTTTGTCAGGACACGACCGATCAGGCGGGCGACTTCACGCATGTCGTCTTCTTTCAAACCGCGTGTCGTCATCGCAGCCGTCCCGAGACGAATCCCGCTCGTGACGAACGGTGACGCCGGGTCGAACGGGATCGTGTTCTTGTTGACCGTGATACCGGCCGCATCGAGCGCATGCTCGGCCGCTTTACCGGTAATGTCGATGCCACGGAGGTCGACGAGGAGGAGATGGTTGTCCGTACCGCCCGATACGATGCGGAGCCCTTCTTCTTCTAAACCTTGCGCGAGCACTTGCGCGTTTTTGATGACTTGCGCCTGATAGTCTTTAAACTCAGGTTGGAGCGCCTCTCCGAACGCCACCGCTTTCGCGGCGATGACGTGCATGAGCGGGCCGCCTTGAATACCAGGGAAAATCGACTTGTCGATCGCTTTGGCGAACTCTTCTTTACAAAGGATCATCCCGCCGCGCGGGCCGCGAAGCGTCTTGTGCGTCGTCGTCGTCACGAAGTGCGCATGCTCGACCGGGTTCGGATGGAGTCCGGCCGCGACGAGTCCGGCGATGTGGGCCATATCGACCATGAGATAGGCGTCGACGCTGTCGGCGATTTCACGGAACTTGGCGAAATCGATCGTCCGCGGGTATGCTGACGCTCCGGCGACGATCAGTTTTGGTTTATGTTCTTTCGCGAGGGCTGCGACGACGTCATAGTCGATGTGTTCTGTGTCTTTGTCCACACCGTACTCGACGAAGTTGTACTGGACGCCCGAGAAGTTGACCGGACTTCCGTGCGTCAAATGGCCACCGTGCGACAAGTTCATGCCGAGCACCGTGTCGCCCGCTTCAAGCACCGTGAAGTAGACGGCCATGTTCGCTTGCGCACCCGAATGCGGCTGAACGTTGGCGTGTTCTGCACCGAACAGTTCCTTCGCCCGGTCGCGTGCCAAGTTTTCGGCCACGTCGACGAACTCACAACCACCGTAGTAACGGCGACCTGGGTAACCTTCGGCGTATTTGTTCGTGAGAACCCCGCCTTGCGCTTCCATGACCGCTTCTGAGACAAAGTTCTCCGAGGCGATTAGTTCGATGTTCTCCCGTTGACGGGCGAGCTCGTGTTGCATCGCTTCAAACAATTCCGCATCCTGCACTTTCAACTTCGTCGTGTTTACCATGTTGAAACCCCCTCTGAATGTCTAAAAATCAACAACCCCATCGTACCATATGCTCGTTTTTTTGGGTATCGTCATAATCGGGCTCAAAGTTGGGTATGGTATTGAAGAAGAACATTAGAGGAGGACAATTATGATTGAGACGAGACAAGTGACGATTACCCCGTTCGAGCGCGAGCGGACGGTGCGGATTTATACGCCTAACGACTACGAGCTGACGGACAAGCGCTACCCGGTGCTCTACATGCACGACGGACAGAACGCGTTCGACGACGCGGACGCGAGCTACAATATGAGCTGGCGCGTCGGAGAGTATTTGGACGCCTCAAAGCGCGACTTGATCGTCGTCGCCATCGATAGCGCACCGGGTGAGATGCGACTCGACGAATACGGCCCTTGGGAAAATCCGTTCGTCGGGGAAGCACTCTATGGTCGAGAATTGACATTAGGCGGCCAAGGCTCGGCCTACATCGAATATATCGCCCAAGAGCTGAAGCCGATGATTGACGACGCGTATCGGACGAAACCAGACGAGACCGGGATGATCGGCAGCTCGATGGGGGGACTCATCTCGGTGTATGCCGCCTCCGTCTATCCGGACATCTTCAAACGTGTTGCTTCCTTGTCGTCAGCGTTCTGGTTCAACCAGACCGAACTCGAGCAGTTGATCGAGTCGAGTGATTTGAAAGGTATCGAGCGTCTATATATGGACGTCGGCCGTAAAGAAGTCGAGCAGCCGTCAGAGGATGGGCCGACGAACGAGATGTATCTCGAGTCGAGCGAGCGCGTCTACGCCTTACTACGCGACAAAGTCGATCACTTGCGCTTCGAAGTCATCGAAGAAGGTGTGCATAACGAACTCGCCTGGCGCGAACGTTTCCCGATGGTCGTATCGTATCTGTTCAGTGAAGACATATAACGCAAAAGACAGCCGGTCGCTATGACCGGCTGTCTTTGTTATTTCGCTGGATAATGTGCCCGAGGGCCACCGATTAGTTTCGGTCTCGTGACGGCGAACGTGACGTACGCCTCGCCGAGCTGTTTCGCCGATAACCGGACCGGGATCGCGACCGGCTTCAAGTGCATGCCGATCAGCGTCGAGCCGATGTCGATCCCCGCGTCCGCTTGAATCGATTCGACGACGCACGGCGCGTTGAGGCGCTCATACGCTTTCTCCGCCATCGCCCCGCCCGCTGAGCGGACCGGGACGACGGTCACTTCGGTCAGACCGAACTGCTTCTGCGTCCGACGCTCGACGGTGAGGGCACGGTTAATGTGCTCGCACCCTTGAAACGCCAGATGGACGCCCGTCTTGTCACGAAACGCGAGAAACGCTTCGATGAATTCCGACGCCACATCGATCGATCCAGCTTTCCCGATCGTCTTGCCGATGACTTCGCTCGTCGAACAGCCGATGATGAGGATCTTGTCCTCATCGAGCGGAAAGCGTTCGTGCAGCTCCAACAGCAGGTTCGAAAGTTCAGCTTTCATCGCGGTCACTTCGTTTCGTAAGCGCTCATTTTATCGACACGGTTCGAGTGACGTCCGCCCTCGAAATCTGTATCGAGCCACGTCGCCACCAAGTCAATCGCGAGCCCCGGTCCGACGACACGCTCGCCCATCGTCATGATGTTCGAGTCGTTATGTTGACGTGTCGCCTTGGCGCTGAACGAGTCGTGAACGAGTGCTGCGCGGATCCCTTTGACTTTGTTCGCCGCAATGCCGATACCGATCCCTGTGCCGCAAATCAAGATGCCGCGGTCGAACTCGCCGGCAGCGACAGCCTCAGCGACCGGGATGGCTACGTCTGGATAATCAATCGACTCGGCCGAGTGTGTCCCGAAATCTTTATACTCGTGTCCAAGCTCTTCTAGTAATCCGATAATGTCTTTCTTCAAGTTGAATCCGCCGTGGTCGGCGCCGATTGCAATTTTCATGTGTTCATTCCCCCGTCTTCTTTGGTAGGCGTCTCGGTGGTTTCGTCACCTTTGACCCGTCATTCGTCAATTTTAGCACAAGTCGATTGACGAGTGGTTCGAGTTCGTTTCGAACTTGACGATAGACGTTCATCGAGCCTCCAAACGGGTCGTTAATGTCACGTTCGAGCCCGGTCACGAACTCATATAATGTGAACGTACGATCGGCCAAATCCGGATACGTATCCCGAATCTGTTCGCGGTGTGCCCGCGTCATCGTCAAAATGATGTCTGCCCAACGTCCGAGTACATCATCGAACGTCTGCGTCACGTGTTCGAGTTCAATCCCTCGTTCACGTAATACTTGAAGAGCGTTTTCTGAGGCATCAAACCCTTGCATCGTCCGAACTCCAGCCGAACGAATATCAAATTCGTCGCCTGTCACTTTCGAGCGGAGCAGGGCCATCGCCATCGGGCTTCGGCATGTGTTCCCACTACATATGAATAATACGCGTTTCATTGACATCGCGTGATCCTCCTCATGTCCTTAAGCCTCTTCCTCTAGACGGATGATTTTCCCGCCTGCCGCTTTATACAAGCGATTATATACGGCAAGGGCGACTCCCGTCGGTTCAATCCGATTCACGTAAATCTCTTCTACATCTGTCTCATCGAATTTTCGCAACGCCTCGTAAAGTCGCTGGGCCGCCATCTCCATCGTGTCACCGAGAGAAAGCGTGACGTCAGCCGGGGTCGTTGCTTCATCAAATACGAGCGCGCCGATCCGTTTGCCCGCCGCCTGCCGCATCGTGATGGCACGGACGAGATCATCGCGTCCGCCATCGACTAAATACAAAGGTGCAGTCGGGGCATAGTGGGTGTACTTCATTCCTGGTGATTTGGGCGCGGCCGCTTCATCGCTCAAATTCGCATCGAGCGCAACTGGCCCGATGACGGTCTCGATCGCTTCTTTCGTCACGCCACCGGGACGCAAAATCGTCACCGGTTCCGTCGTACAGTCGATCACAGTCGACTCGACGCCGATGCCTGTCGGTCCCCCATCCATAATACCCGCGATCCGACCGGTCAAATCATCGGCTACGTGCTGTGCCGATGTCGGTGACGGTCGTCCTGAACGGTTCGCACTCGGCGCCGCGAGACCGAGACCGGACGTGCGGATGAGTTCGAGTGCGGCTGGATGGTCCGGCATGCGGAGGCCGATCGAGTCGAGCCCGGCCGTCACAAGTGACGACGCTCGACCGTTCGACGGTAAGATGATCGTCAAGGCACCGGGCCAAAACGCTTCCATCAAGCGTTTGGCTACCGGCGGGATGGTTTGCGCGAAATGTTCGGCCTGTTCGACCGTAGCCACGTGGACGATGAGCGGGTTGTCCGATGGTCTTCCTTTCGCCTCGAAAATCTTACGGATGGCGATATCGTTCGTCGCATCCCCGGCGAGGCCGTACACCGTCTCTGTCGGAATCGCGATCACCTCGCCCATCTTCAAGAGACGAACCCCTTCCTCAACTTCTGTTGGCTTGATCCAT
Organism: Exiguobacterium aurantiacum; assembly: GCF_001766415.1. Taxonomy (GTDB): domain Bacteria; phylum Bacillota; class Bacilli; order Exiguobacteriales; family Exiguobacteriaceae; genus Exiguobacterium; species Exiguobacterium aurantiacum_A. The sequence goes on from NZ_MKXO01000002.1 coordinate 239,772, forward strand.
TTCGTTTCCATGCGCAATCCCTTCCCTCACGGCGTAGACAATTCGGTCTTTACCGTTTATATCTTTTAAAATACCCGTTTCTGCTTCAGGATAACGTTCGGACAGGTACGATTTCACAACTTGTCCTTGATTATACCCGATTTCAAACGCAATCAATTGCCAATCGGCACGTAGCACGCGTGTTGAGTCCGCGATGATTTTCCGGTAGAACTCGAGACCGTCCGCCCCCCCGAATAATGCGAGGTGCGGTTCGTACCCTGCGACCGTCTCATCGAGCAGTTCATCAGCTTCGATGTAAGGCGGATTTGAGACGAGCACCCGAATCGAGTCGTCCGCGACCGGACCGAGGCAATCCCCTTCATGAAACGTCACATCGGCACGAAGCACTTCCGCGTTATGTTTTGCCACCGCGATCGCTTCCCGGGAAATATCGACCGTTTGGACGCGGACACCGAGCTCGAGACTGAGCGTGATGGCGATGGCGCCACTGCCCGTTCCGACGTCGACGATCGCGTCGTCTTCAATCGGTCCGACGTGCTCAACGACCCATTCGATCAACTCTTCGGTCTCCGGTCGCGGGATAAGTACGTCCCGGTTCACAGCGAATGAACGACCGTAGAACGGGGCCTGGCCAATCAAATGTTGGACCGGCTCACCGGCAAGCAGTCGCTCGAGCCCGGACTCGAACGCAGTTGTTTCGTCGTCCGAGAGTTCTTCGGATAACCGAACGATCAGACCCGTCCGGTCGACGCCGAGCACGTGCATGAGCCACCATTCGGCAGTCGACGGGTCACGCCCCGCGTCAATGAGCATGCGTTCCGCTTGTTTCAACCTTGCGGCAATCCGCATCACTCCATACCCTCCATCAAGCCGGCCTGATCTTCCATGACGAGCGCATCAATGATGTCTTCAAGCTCCCCGGCGAGCACCCGGTCAAGTTTTTGAAGCGTGAGGCCGATGCGGTGGTCGGTCACACGGCTTTGCGGGAAGTTATACGTCCGGATCCGCTCCGAACGGTCGCCCGTCCCGACGGCCGACTTCCGCTGCGCCGACAGTTCTTCGAGATGTTCGCGCTGCATCTTGTCGTACAGACGGGCCCGCAAGACTTTCATCGCCCGATCTTTGTTTTTATGCTGTGATTTCTCGTCTTGGCATGACACGACGAGTCCTGACGGGATGTGTGTCAACCGCACGGCCGACTGGGTCGTGTTGACCGATTGACCACCCGGCCCTGACGACGTGAACGTGTCGACGCGGACGTCTTTCATGTCGATGTGCACTTCGACGTCTTCCGCTTCCGGCAAGACCGCGACGGTGGCTGTCGACGTGTGGATCCGTCCGCCCGACTCCGTCGACGGGACGCGTTGCACACGGTGTGCCCCATTCTCGAATTTCAGTTTCGAGTAGGCACCGGCACCGTTGATCAAAAACGTCACTTCTTTAAAGCCGCCGAGTTCCGTATAGTTGGCGTCGATCAGCTCGGCTTTCCAGTTTTGACGCTCGGCGAATCGGGTGTACATCTTATACAAGTCGACCGCAAACAGTGCCGCCTCGTCACCACCGGCTGCCCCGCGAATCTCGACGATGACGTTCTTGTCGTCGTTCGGGTCTTTCGGGATGAGCAGGACGCGCAGCTTCGCTTCGAGCGCTTTCACAACTGGTTCGAGTAGCGCCATCTCTTCTTTCGCGAGTTCGCGCATATCGGACTCGAGCGTTCGGTCTTCTAACATCGCTTTCGCTTCTTTGTAGGCCGTACTCGTTTCTTTATAGCGTCGATACGCTTGTACCGTCTCCTCGAGTTGAGACTGTTCTTTTGAATATTGACGCAGTTTATTCGAGTCGCTGAGCACTTCCGGGTCAGCGAGCATCTCATTCAATTGCATATATCGTTCTTCTAAAACGCTTAAACGGTCAAACATCATGATCCGTCCTTTCTGTTCACCAAATCGTTCTCTTCATTATACCAAAAAACGAACCGAGCTAGCTCGGTTCGTCGACAAATTGAATACTTAGAGCGAACCAGCCAAAATCCTCAATCCGCTACTGTATGACGGATCGGGCGCGGTTTGTTCGGGACGTCATGGCAATGGCGGCAACGCGGTTCGTACGACTCGGCGGCACCGACTAAGATGACCGGGTCCTCAAAGCGAGCCGGTTCTCCGTTGATCAAGCGCTGTGTCCGAGACGCCGGGGCGCCGCACGACAGGCAGATCGCCTGCAGCTTCGTGACGAACTCGGCACGCGACAAGAGCTCCGGCATCATCGTGAACGGTTCGCCACGGAAGTCCATATCGAGTCCGGCGCAGATGACACGTTTGTCTTCTGACGCCAACTGCTCGATGACGTCGACGATCCCCTCATCAAAGAACTGCACCTCGTCGATGGCGATGACTTGCGTCTCTTCGCGCACCGCATCGTACACATCTTGACTCGTTCGAGTCGGGACGGCCACGACCGAGTTGCCGCTATGGGAGACGACGTTCTCTTCGTGGTAGCGGTCATCGATGGCCGGCTTGAACACTTGGACCGGGATCTTCCCGTAGTGCGCCCGACGGACACGACGGATCAATTCCTCCGACTTACCAGAAAACATACTGCCACAAATCACTTCTATCCAACCGTAACGGTTCGTCACATGCATCATTCTACTTCGCCCTCTCCATCGTTAATCGCTTTCCGATTATAACCATCTTTCAGTCATAGGAAAAGGGTTGACTTCTAACAAAAATCGGAACGGCATCATCCCGTCCCGATTTCTCTTCACTCTTCCGCTTCTTCTTCTTTTTTATAATCGATCAAGTTCAATTTGCGCGCGAGCGGTCGAATCGTCAGCCCGTGCAACGTCACCGAGGTAAAGACGAGTCCGATCGTGAGCGGTAGCATCTGTGACGCATCCTCAATCCCGAGACCGGCCACTTCCTCCGCGAAAAAACCTGCGACCGTCATCGCGACGATGCCGCGTGGTGCGATCCAGCCGATGAACCCACGCTCCTTGAGCGGAAGCCCCACACCAAGCGTCGATACATAGATTGCCAGTGGTCGAACGAGAAACAAGATGCCGGCAATCGTCAACAGCAATGGCCACTGGAAGATATTCAATAGTTCTTCACGCGACAGCGACGCCGTCAGCAAGATGAATACGGATGAGATCAGCAAAATCGAGATGTCTTCCTTGAACGACTGCAGTTCCTCGATGATCTGTTCATCGCGAAGTTTCGTGTTCGCCATCGTCATCCCCATCGCCGTCACGGCAAGGAGACCGACTTCATGCATCATAAACTCGCTCAAAGAGAATAAGATCAAGACGGCCGTAAGCGTCACCGAAGCGCGTAAGTACCGCGGAATCTTCTCACCTACGAACCAGCCCATCAAGACGTGACCGAACACGTAACCGAGACCGATACCGACGAGACATGCTCCCGCAAAGAGCAATTGCACCCACAAGTCCATGCCTTCATAGACGATGTAGCCGATTCGAATCACGAACAAGCCGAGCAACGCACCGACCGGGTCGACAATGATCCCTTCCCACTTTAAGATGGCACCGACCCGATCTTTCAGATGGGCTTGCCTGAGCAACGGGATGACGACCGTCGGGCCGGTGACGACGAATAGCGCTCCCATCGTCCAAGCAACGACCCAATGGAGACCGCCGACGTATTGAATCAACAGCGAAGCCCCAACGAACGACAACGTCACACCCGCTGTCACGATGCGGACGATCGAACGCCGGAATTGGTTGATCTCGCTGAAATGAAGCCCTAAACTACCTTCAAATAATATGATTGCGACCGCAAACGAGATGATCGGGCTGTACAAATTACCGAGCAACTCTCGCGGTTCAAACAAACCAAAGATCGGGCCGGCCAATACGCCGGCGACTGTCATGATGATAATCGCCGGAATTTGGTAGCGCCACGCCAACCATTGCGAGACGATCCCGACGCCAACCAACAAGCTGATGCTAATCAATATATACTCCATGGAAGCCCCCTCACGTCAGTCTTCCGTCTCTTTACCCTCGCTTGGACAACAAAAAACCGCCAAGGGCAATCCCTAGGCGGTGTGCATACAACTTGACGATTAACGTTGGTACTTCTTGTTGAAGCGCTCGATACGACCGTCCGCAGATGCGAATTTCTGGCGACCTGTGTAGAACGGGTGCGAATCAGAAGATACATCGACACGGATGAGTGGGTATTCGTTACCATCTTCCATCGTGATCGTTTCGTTAGAGTAACGAGTCGAACCACTGATGAATTTAAACTCAGTCGTTGAGTCCATGAATACGACTTTACGGTATTCTGGGTGGATTCCTTGTTTCATTGCTTTTCAACTCCTTCTGCCCTAAGTATTCTTTCAACCTAGAGAAAGTTCACTAGAATATAATAGCACCCGGTTCACGGATTTACAAGTCCGTTTTCGTTTTTTTCACCGGGCGACGACTCTTTTTCTTATCGGCCTCGAGCGCCGCAAAAAAGTCGAGATTTGTTTGCGTCTCACGCACACGACGCAAGAACTGATCGACGAAGTCCGGCGACTCGTTCATCGTGCGACGAATCGTCCAAAGTGAGTCGAGCTCGTCCTTGCCGAGGAGGAGTTCTTCTTTCCGCGTACCCGAACGACGGATATCGATGGCCGGGAAGATACGGCGTTCCGCGAGCTTCCGGTCGAGATGGAGCTCCATGTTGCCGGTCCCTTTGAACTCTTCATAGATGACGTCATCCATCCGCGAACCGGTATCGATGAGCGCCGTCCCGAGAATCGTCAAACTGCCGCCGTCCTCGATGTTCCGGGCCGCCCCGAAGAATTTCTTCGGTTTGTGGAACGCTGCCGGGTCGATCCCGCCCGAGAGCGTACGCCCGCTCGGCGGGACGGACAGGTTATAGGCACGCGTCAACCGAGTGATCGAGTCGAGCAAGATGACGACGTCTTTCTTATGTTCGACGAGGCGCATCGCCCGCTCTAGCACGAGCTCCGAGATGCGAGTATGATTCTCCGGTGTCTCGTCAAACGTGGAATAGGCGACGTCTGCCCCCGGCACCGAACGTTGGATGTCCGTCACTTCTTCCGGACGTTCGTCGATCAATAAGATGATCAGTTCGACGTTCGGGTGGTTCGTCGTGATTGAATTGGCGACTTCTTTCAATAGAGACGTCTTCCCGGCTTTCGGTGGGGCGACGATCAAACCACGTTGTCCGAAGCCGACCGGTGCGATCATATCCATGACACGGACCGATAGATGGTTCGGCTCCGTCTCGAGCACCATTTGCTTTTCCGGATAGATCGGCGTGAGCGCAGGGAAATAGTCGCGGTTCCGGGTCGAATCGGTCGTTTCCCCGTTGACCGCCTCGACGCTCAAGAGCCCTTGGAAACGTTCATTTTCTTTCGGTTTCCGGACTTTCCCGGTGACGAGATCCCCGTTCCGCAAACTAAAGCGGCGGATCTGTGAAGCGGCGATATAGATGTCTTCGGACGATTGGGAGTAGTTGATCGGTCGGAGGAAACCGAAGCCACCTTCATTTTGTGACTGCGGGTTCGGAGGGATGATCTCAAGGACGCCTTCGAGGAAGTAGAGGTCCTTCGATTCGGCTTGCGATTTTAAGATTCGGAACATGAGTTCACGTTTCCGTGCTTCCCGATATTGAGGCACATTCACTTCTTTTGCGATTTCATACAATTCTTTCAACGTCTTCGTCTCGAGTTCACGAAGCGTATAGTTTTTAGCTGGTTCTGTACTTTGCGTCATAAACGTCACCTGTCTTTCTTGTGATTCTATATTTGAAAAGTAATTGTAAAGTTCTTATTCATCTAATCACAATTCAATCATGCCGTCACTTTATATAAACGGCTACATATCAGTCTATTCCCTTGATTTTTAAAAGTTAACGTCCGGTACTCTTCCTTATGTAACAAAAAGGTCTCTATGCCTCCATATTGTTTCAAATATGTTACAAGAAAACTATTTTTGACTTGTGATTGAAAAATGCCATCGGTCTTACGCATGATATAGTTTATTTGCAGAGGAAACCGGGTAACAAACTCGACTTTTGCTCAACTATCGTAAACACACATCGATCATATACACTCACAGGGTTTTATTTTAAAAAACGGAGGGAATTATACTATGTTAAAGCGTTTCGCATCTATCATCGTCGCCGCCACTATCGCTTTCTCGGGTCTTGCATTCACAACAGGTGAACAAGCAGAAGCAGCTACTGGAACATTCGCTTACTCGAAAGTCAACGGCTTGAACATTCGGACATCAGCATCACTCAGCTCGTCAGTCGTTACGAAGATGAATAAAGGTCAACGCTATACATACCTCGGTAAAGTTGGCTCGTTCTACAAGATCAACTACAAAGGGACTCACCGTTACATCTCAGCGTCATCGACTTACACGTACTTGAAAGCAAACACAGCAACGGCTACTAAAGTGACAACGACTTCTTCTTCAAGCGCTCGTACGAAACTTGTCGCCGAGTCGAAGAAATACCTTGGCACACCGTACCGTTACGGCGGAACGACAACAGCTGGATTTGACTGCTCTGGTTACACAGGACATGTTTACAAGAAAGCGATCAACAAGTCAATCCCACGTGATTCACGCTCACAATACTCAAGCTCGAAAAAATTGTCGAAGTCAGCGATTCAAGCAGGCGACCTCGTGTTCTTCTCACATAACGGCGGCACGATCCAACACGTCGGTATGGCAATCAGCAAGACACAAATGATCAACTCAGAAACAGGCGGCGTTAAATACGCGAGCTTCACATCAGGTTACTGGGCACCACGTTACGTCGGTGCTGGAACGTACCTCTAATTCAATAAAACCTCAAACGACTCGGTTCAGCGGAACCGAGTCGTTTTTTATTTACGAACATTTTGCAAAACGGCTTCCGTGCTCGTCAACACCGAGAACGTCCCGTCTGTCTCAAGGACGACCGCCTCGACTTTATCGTGAGCGGTCCCGCTCGAGCGGATGGCTTGGAGCACTTCGATCTCGAGCACGCGTTCTTTACGCATCTCCGCTTCTAAGTAACTCCCCCGATAATATAGCATCGTCGGTGTCGATTTGATCAGCTCGTTCACTCGTTTTGACCGATTGGCCAGCTTCGCCATGACGTATTGCAACGCGACGAGCGTGGCAAAAGCGACGAGCCCATTCAGTAGCGGTGTCTGTCGGCTCGTGAGCGTCGTCGCTAAGATCGAACCGAGCGCAACGGTCACGATAAAATCGAATGCGTTCATTTTCGAGAGCGTCCGTTTTCCTGATACACGTAATATGAAAATGATCGAGAAGTAAGCCCCGATCCCTGTCAAGATGATTTGCACCATCGTTTTGAGTTGATCCATCGTCTCCCCCCTTTTCTGTTTTTGAACAATCACTTCGAAAGCGTACTCGTCGTTCATCATTTTTGTTTCAAGGCACCCCGCGCGTTTGTCGCCGCGAAGACGACCATGATGACACTCATCCCTCCAGCCACGGCAAGGCCGGCCGACAAAGCGCCCCAGTCAATCGTCGGTTGGGTCAACACGGCCCGCATCCCTTCAAAGATATACGTCGTCGGATTGAACGTCGCCGCCACTTTGAGCCATTCCGCCTCGATCAACTCTTTCGGAACGAACGTCGTCGACAAGAAGATGAGCGGGAAGAAGAGAAGTGTCCCGGCCTGTGCGGCTTGGGCGTTCCGTGTCTTCAAGGCGACCCCGACCGAATATCCGGCAAAAGCGAGTCCGAATCCGAGAGCGAGCAAAACCGTGAACAAGAAGCCGACCACACCGACCGGAATCGATAACCCGAGTAAGAACGCGACGGCAAAGATAAGCAACGTTTGAACGAACAGTTGCAACATCCCGGCAATCATCGGTCCGAGCACGATGGCAGTCCGCGTCGAAGGTGTGAGCAGCAACCGGGCGAAATAGCCGCTCTCGATGTCACGCACTAACGCTTGGCCGGCACCCCCGGCCCCGCCGACAGCACCTGAGACGATCGATACCGGCAAGATGAAATTCAAGTAGTCGCCGCCGCCGAACTGCGGCAATGCGGCCACACTCGACAGCCCGCTCGTATAGACGAGCAAGAAAAAGACAGAAATCATCAAGTTCGGGATAAATGAAAATGGGTTGCGGATCGTCGTCATTAGACTCCGCTTTGTAAACAACCACGTTTCAGTCCACACTCGGCACACCTCCTTCGTACGATTCGCCCGTCACTTTCAAGAATACGTCGTCAAGTGACGGCTGTTTCACCGTGAGCCGCTCCGGCTGTAACGCCTGCTCATCGAGTTTCCGGACGACGTCGGTCAACGTGTAGTCGCGAAGTTCGAAGACGAGGCTCGGTCCGGTCGCGGCTTGTCCGAACAGCTCAGCGGCGGCTCGTGCTTCTGCATCGGTATGAAACACTAGAGAAATCGACTCGCCTCCGACGGTCTGCTTCAATTCTTCTGCTGTCCCTTCGACGACAATCTTACCGTGATGGATGATGGCGATGCGATCGGCCAGCTCGTCCGCCTCCTCTAAATATTGGGTCGTCAAAAAGATGGTCGTCCCGAACTCTTGATTGAGACGCCGTACCTCTTTCCAAATCTCGATTCGACTCGCCGGGTCGAGCCCGGTCGTCGGTTCATCTAAAAACAGTACGATCGGACGATGGACGAGCGTGAGCGCCAAATCAAGCCGACGCCGCATCCCGCCGGAATACGTGCCACTCTTTCGGTCAGCCGCATCCGCGAGTGAGACGACCGACAGCAGTTCCTCGGCCCGTGCTTCTGCTTCACGTTTCGTCATTTTGAACAGCCGACCTTGAAGGACGAGCAATTCCCGGCCGGTCAACACTTTATCGATGCCCGTCTCCTGGAGGGCGACACCGATGGATAACCGGACGTCCTTCTCCCGCTTGACGACATCAAACCCGTTCACGCGCGCCGACCCGCTCGTCGGTCGAATGAGTGTCGTCAACATCTGTATAGCCGTCGATTTCCCGGCCCCGTTCGGACCAAGGAACGCAAAGATTTCTCCTTGTTTTACTGAAAACGATATTCCGTCGACGGCCGGAACATCCCCGAACGTCTTGACGAGTGACTCTACTTCGATCATCGACCCCACCTCCTGCCTTACTCATTCCCGTTCTATTCATATTTTAAATATGAAAGAACGCATCAAAAAAGCTGCAGAGAGAATCTGCAGCTCGAGAGAATTAAGGTTTCATGACCATTTTCGGTTTTTTCTTCAATGAATGAATCCCTTCGACGAAACGGACCGTACCCGATTTGGCGCGCATGACGACCGAGTGTGTCTGACCGCCCTGACCCGTGAATTGGACACCACGGAGCAGTTCACCGTCTGTCACACCCGTCGCCGCGAAGATACAATCCTCGCCTTTGACGAGATCGTCAAGAAGCAGGATGCGTCCCGTGTCAGCGATGCCCATATCTTGGCATCGTTTTTCCTGGGCCGCGTCTTCCGGCAACAACCGTCCCTGGAAGTCACCACCGAGGCACTTCATGGCGACGGCTGCGATGACGCCTTCCGGCGCCCCGCCCGAGCCTAGCAAGAGATCGACACCGGTTTTCGGGAACGCCGTGTTGATGGCCGCCGCGACATCGCCGTCCGGAATCAACTTGATACGAGCTCCCGTTGCCCGGACTCGTTGAATCATCTCTTCATGACGGTCACGGTGCAAAATCGTGACGACGACGTCTTCGACGTTCTTGCCCTTCGCCTTGGCGACGATCGCGATGTTTTCTTCGATCGAGTTGTCGAGGCTGATCAGTCCCGCCGCTTCTGGACCGACCGCAATCTTATCCATATACATGTCTGGCGCGTGAAGGAGATCACCTGCGTCCGCGACCGCGAGCACCGCGAGTGCGCCCCATGTTCCCGTCGCGACGATGCTCGTCCCTTCGAGCGGATCGACGGCAACGTCGAGGCGTGAGCCGTAACCGTTCCCGACTTTCTCGCCGATGTAGAGCATCGGTGCCTCGTCCATCTCACCTTCCCCGATGACGACGATCCCTTTCATCGGAATCGTATCGAACACTTCGCGCATCGCTGTTGTGGCTGCGTCGTCCGCTTGTTCTTTCAAGCCTTTCCCCATCCAGCGGGCCGAAGACAGCGCTGCCGCTTCTGTGACCCGGACCAATTCCATTGATAAACTACGTTCCACCCGAATTCTCCCCTTTGTTACTCGGACATCTCATCGACCCAGACGAGGGCGCCGAGTTGTTTTAGTTTGCCGACGAAGTCGACGTACGAGTCGTTCAGACGTTCCGCATAGAGAACCGTCGACTCTCCCGTTGCCTGCAAACCGGCCAAGACGAGTGCCGCGGCGCTCCGCGCATCGGCAGACTCCATCTCAGCGTTCGCAAGCGTCGTCCCGCCACGAATGACGGCCGACGAATCTTCAAGCGTGATTTGCGCGTTCATCCGCCGCATTTCGGCGATATGACGGAAACGTTGGACGTATAGCTTATCCGTCACGACGCTCGTCCCGTTCGCTTTCAACAAAGCGGCTGACATGATCGGTTGCAAATCGGTCGGATAACCCGAGTAGTGGAAGACGCGAATATCAATCGGCTCAAAAGCTTTCGCCCGAACCGTGATCGCTTCTTCCCCGACCTCGACTTCAGCACCGTAATCAACTAATTTTTGGATGACCCCTTCTAAATGGGTCGGAATAACGTTTCGAACCGTCACTTCCCCTGCAACCGCACCGTAAATCATAAACGTTCCGGCTTCAAGGCGGTCTGGGATCAGCGTATGTGTACAGCCGTGCAAGCGTTCGACCCCTTTAATTCGAATCTCATCGGTCCCGGCACCGATGACGTATGCACCCATCGATGTCAGCATCGTCGCGACGTCGACGACTTCCGGATCAGTCGCGGCATTTTCAATGACGGTCGTCCCTTCGGCAAGGACCGCGGCGAGCATCGCGCTCACCGTCGCCCCGAATGAGCGAAGGTCGAGGTAGATCCGATTGCCGGCCAACTTGTCGGCGTTGACGTGATAGAGACCCGACTCGTTCTCGACTTTGATGCCGAGACGTTCTAGCGCTTTTAAATGTAAATCGATCGGTCGTGGACCAATCGCATATCCCCCTGGTAATCCAACGGCCCCTTTCCCAAAACGAGCTGCGAACACACCAAGTAAGTAGACAGCGGCCCGGACTTTCCGAGTTTCTGAGCCGAGCAGCGGCATGGCGACGGCATCTTTTGCATGAAGCGTCATCCGCTCCCCGTCCCGCTCGATTGTCACCCCGAGTTCTTGTAATAGGCTGAGCATCACTTCAACATCTTCGATGACGGGGACGTTCTCGATTGTCACCGGTTCTTCGGTAAGAAGTGCTGCGACGAGACAAGGCAAGGCACTCTGTTTGGCGCCACTAATGTCAACTGTTCCTTCAAGTTTCTGCTGTCCAACGATATGGAGAATTTCCACGATGATCAAACCTTTCTACGACGAACTTATTTGGATTGAGCGTTATTCCAATCCGCTAAGAACTGCTCAATCCCTTTGTCAGTGAGCGGATGATTCATCATCTGTTCGATGACTTTGTACGGTACCGTGGCGATATTAGCACCAAGTAGAGCTGCTTTCGTCACGTGGACCGGATGGCGAACGGACGCGGCGATGATTTCCGTATCGATGCCATGGATGGCAAAGATATTCGCAATCGTCTCGACGAGGTCGAGACCATCGTGACCGATGTCGTCAAGGCGTCCGATGAACGGCGAGACGTATGACGCACCCGCCCGAGCTGCTAAGAGCGCTTGGTTGGCGTTAAAGATGAGCGTCACGTTCGTCTTAATGCCGAGCTTCGAAAGCTCATTGACAGCGATCATACCGGCTGCTGTCATTGGCACCTTAACTGTAATATTCGGCGCGATCGCCGCGAGTTCCTTTCCTTCTTTGACCATACCCTCTGCGTCGAGTGCAATAACTTCCGCACTGACTGAAAGGTCCCCGACGACCTCACAAATCTCACGGAGCCGCGTATGGAAATCGACGCCTTCTTTCGCGACGAGCGACGGATTCGTCGTCACGCCCCCGATGACGCCCATTTGGTGGGCTTTCTTGATGTCTTCCACATTTGCCGTGTCAATGAAAAAACGCATGTACATGTCCTCCTCGAATCGGATTGTAATCGCTTACTCTCTTATTATGAGGAAATCGACACGGAATTGCTATACCCTTTACGTCAGCGCGGCGATGCCGAGCATCGAAGCGGCAAGCAAGATCATCCCGGCGAGCGTCCCGACGGCCCATGACTTCCTATAATTTTTTTCAACAAAAAAGCCAGTTCTCACGAGGAGAACCGACTGATGTGACAAGATTACGCTTGGTTGCTTGAACCAAACTCACGCATTTTACCAGAAACGACGTTGTAGATCGCTTCGATACCAGGTCCGATGACTTTACGTGGGTCATATACTTTCGAGTCAGTGTTAAGCTTCTCACGTACCGCACGAGTCCATTCTTGTTGGCACTCTGTGTTGACGTTGATTTTGCTGTGACCGAGCTCGATTGCTTTTTTGATTTGGTGCTCAGGGATTCCTGAACCGCCGTGAAGAACGAGTGGCGTTTTCGTCGCTGCTGCGATTTCTTCCATCTCTTTGAAGCCGAGGTTTGGCTCGCCTGCGTATTCTCCGTGTACAGAACCGAGTGCCGCTGCAAGAGCGTCAACTTTCGCTTCTTTAACAACACGGACACACTCGTCGAGGTCAGCGTATTGTACGCCGCCAACGACGCCGTCTTCTTCGCCGCCGACTGTGCCAACTTCCGCTTCAACTGAAGCGCCTTTAGCGTGTGCGTATTCAACGACTTGTTTCGTCATTTCGATGTTTTCTTCGATCGGGTGGTGTGAACCGTCGATCATAACAGACGTGAAACCAGCGTCGATCGCTGCTTTACACTTGTCGAATGAAGAACCGTGGTCGAGGTGGATTGCAACTGGAACAGTGATGTTGTAGTCGTGCATGAGACCTTCAGTCATTTTAACAACTGTTGTGAAGCCACCCATGTATTTTGCTGCACCTTCTGATACACCGAGGATAACTGGTGATTTCTCGCCTTCCGCAGCGCGAAGAATCGCTTGCGTCCACTCGAGGTTGTTGATGTTGAATTGGCCGACTGCATACTTGCCTTCGAATGCTTTGTTAAGCATTTCTGTCATTGATACTAATGGCATAATGATGTCCTCCTCTGTTCGCTGTTGTGCACTGTGGGAAAAGTGACCCTGTGCAATTCGTTCCCATTATAACACACGTCAAAACTTGTGCCTATGCTATTCGCATATAGAAATGGCCCCGCGCAAGCGTTTACATATGTCATCTTCGTGACGATTCACTGAATGCCGAGCACTTCTTTCACTTTCTCGATCATGCCGTAAATATCGAACGGCTTCTCGAACTGAGCCGTGATCCCGAGGCGGCGCACTTCTTCGATTGTCGATTTTTCCCCAAATGCGGTCATGATCATGACCGGTGTGTCGATGTCGTTGTTCCGCATGTTCCGTAACACTTCATGCCCGAACATGCGCGGCATGTTCATATCGAGCAGCACCAAATCGTAAGTACTTTGTTCTAGCTGTTCCCAAGCGCTCAAGCCGTCCTGGGCCGTGTCGACCTCGATACCGAGGTTTTTAAACACTTGGGCGAGCATCAAGCGAATTCCATCTTGGTCGTCTGCGATTAACATGCGTGACATCTAGTTACCTTCTTTCCGTAGCTTCTATAGCTTTGTGCGATAATATAACCATACCAAAATCGTTTTCGTTTGGCGACGCGTCATTTTCTAAAAGATGGAAACGAGGCTCACGTCCCCGCCTCCCCCGCTTGCTCCATTTTCAATTCAAAGGGAACGTCTCGTTCGTCGGCGATTTCATACGACGTCACCGTCCCTTCATCTTTCACGTACAATTGCAAAAAATCACCTTCTGCGAGCCGTGAGTCAGACGTGAATGTGAGCGAACGCTTTTTTCGCTCCTCATCATAGCCGATCGTCGTATACACATAGTCCGTCCCATCTCGCTCCGCCGTCTCCGCCTTCGGGATTTTCACATAATATGTATCCGCGAACAGACGGTCCAAATCGATGACCAACCATCCGGCAAAGACCGCGAGACAGACTGTGACGATGAGTACTCGGTTCCGTTGCATGTGCATCCCTCACTTCTATTGATCGCTATCTTCCAATACCATATATGAACGATTCCTAAACGCAACGCTTCTTGTTATACTCGACGTACAAGACATGATGGGAGACACGACATGAAGCATTTATTCGGATTTTTACTTTTTTTAGTGACGCTTGCCGGAGGTGTCGCCATCACGGCTGGGACGTTCGGAGAAGAGCCGTCCGCCGACGCGTATGAAGATGTTTATGAAGACGATATACCGCTCGCTACTTCAATAGATGCGGAATTAGAAGACGTGCCCGAGACGTTCAAACTCATCTCCGAGGTTTTCGACGAACCGATTTCAGCAGAAGACGTCGAGCGCATGCATCTACTCGTCTCCAATCCAGATTTAGACGAGGCGACCGTGCATCCGCTCGATGAACTTGAAGTCACGTATGACGGACAGCCGACAACGCTCATCGTCGAAGCGGAAGTGTATCGCGAGGACGGAACGTATATTGTCTTCTATTTTTCGGGCGACGAGGAGATGGTCTTCGCAATCGATGATCGGATCACAGCGTACTATGAAGAATTAGGCATATGAAAAGGAACTTCGCTCGCTTGAGCGAAGTTCCTTTTGGTTTACGTTTAGTCGATCGTGACCGGGACGACGGCGAGGTCGATCTCTTTCTCGACTTCTTCCCGCTCCTCGGCGAGACGTGCATCCGACCATTTGAAGACATCGGCCATACAGCGCAAGACACCGTCTTTATAGTCTCTGACGAAGTCGATGTCGAAGAACATCGCCCCTGTCCGACGGACGAGGAAGTCGATGGCACGGACGACCGACTCTTCTTCGATGCCGTACATCAACTGCGCGTAGACGATCTCGGGCAGGTCGTAAGCGTTCGTATCCATCCGCTCGACGACGCGATCGATGTTCGATCCGTAGAGACGGACTAACTGCTCCGCTTTCACGTCATCGAAACCAAGGTTTTTCAGCTCGTCTTTCTTCTTCGTCAAGAAGTCGTCAAAGCCGTTCGAACCGCCCACATGTCCACCCGACATCGGCATATGTTTCGTCCGTGAAGCGAGGAAGACGATGCCCTCTTCTTGTTTGAGTAGCTTCGCGACGAGATCGACGACCGTCTCAGACATCTTCCGGTAGCCTGTCAACTTACCACCGGCGATTGTGATCAGGCCGCTTTCCGATTGCCAAATCTCATCTTTCCGTGAGATCTCGGACGGGTCTTTGCCTTCCTCATAGATGAGCGGACGGATGCCGGCCCAGCTTGACTCGACGTCATCTTCCGTCAACGACACATCCGGGAACATATAGTGGATCGCGCCCAAGATATAGTCGCGGTCTTCTGTCGTCATGCGCGGATGCGCCTTATCCTTATCGAAGAACGTGTCGGTCGTCCCGACGTACGCTTTGCCGTCACGCGGGATGGCGAACACCATTCGGCCATCTGGTGTATCGAAGTAAGTCGCTTGTTTGAGCGGGAACTTCGATTGATCGATGACGAGATGAATCCCTTTCGTCAGACGAAGCATCTTGCCTTTATTCGAGCCGTCCTGCTCACGGAGCACGTCGACCCATGGGCCGGTCGCGTTGATGACTTTTTTCGCATAAATTTCATACGTCTTCCCGTCGATTTGATCTTCGACGTTCACGCCGACGACTTTGCCTTGCTCGTAAATGAGACCGGTCACTTTCGAGTAGTTTAAGAGGAGTGCGCCATGGTTCGCCGCTTCTTTCGCGACTTCGATCGTCATGCGCGCATCGTCCGTCCGATACTCGACGTAATAACCGCCACCGACGAGCCCGTCTTTTTTGACGAGCGGTGACTTCTCGATCACCTCTTCCGGCGTCAACATCAAACGGCGCTCCGCTCGTTTGACGCCGGCCAACAAGTCATACACCATCAGCCCGAGCGCTGTCGACAGCGGTCCGAACGTGCCGCCTTTGTGCATCGGTAGAAGCATGCGCTCTGGCGTCGTGACGTGCGGTCCGTTCTCATAGACGATGGCGCGTTCTTTCCCGACCTCGGCGACGAGTGCGACTTCGAACTGTTTCAAATAGCGCAAGCCACCGTGGACAAGTTTCGTCGAGCGGCTCGATGTTCCAGCCGCGAAGTCTTGCATTTCAAGAACCGCCGTCTTCATTCCCCTTGAAGCGGCGTCGAGGGCGATCCCGGCACCGGTGATGCCCCCACCGACGACGAGGATGTCATGACGCTCACTCGTCAATTGTTCGTATCGCTTGGCACGTTCTTTTGCTGAGAAGTTTCTGATTTCCATCTTATTCCCTCCTATAATGAATCCGGTTCGTATAAACAAAGAGACCACAACAAAACAAGGCTTCGCCCTCTATGTCGTGGTCTCTCTGTAATCTCCAACCGGTTATCAACTTTTCTCCTGTATTATACCCTATTCTCCATTCTTCAACCATCGACCGGCTCACTAGACACGCAACCTGCCCGACCGAAAGCGTCACGCTCGCAATTTGAAATTCAGAAGACTAGACTTCAAAGTATCACTACGAAGGAGGAGTTTTCATGAAACGCATGTTACAATCTTTTCAATTTAAAAACGGCGTCGAGCTTCATAACCGGCTCGTCCTTGCGCCGATGACCCATTATTCGTCCGAGCCGACAGGTGAGGTTTCGGAGCACGAACTCGCCTACTATCGGAAGCGAGCGAAAAATGTCGGTCTCGCCATCACGGCGTGTGCCTATGTGACAGAAGACGGTAAAGGATTCCCGAACGCGTTTGGCGCGAGCGACGATCACTTCATCACCGGTCTCCGTCAACTCGCTGAAAGTTTGAAGGCGGAAGGTGCCAAAGCCATTCTGCAAATCTTCCACGCTGGGCGCATGTCTCCTCCAGAGCTCGTCCCGAACGAACAACCCGTGAGCGCAAGTGCGGTCGCACCCGTCCGTGAAGGTGCCGCCACACCGCGTGCCCTCGAGACAGAAGAAGTCGAGGCAATCATCGAAGCATTCGGTGAAGCGACACGCCGTGCCATCGAAGCCGGATTTGACGGCGTCGAGATTCACGGAGCGAACACGTACTTGATCCAGCAGTTCTTCTCACCGCACTCAAACCGCCGAGACGACCGCTTCGGAGGCGACGTACAGGCGCGTCTCACGTTCCCGCGTGAAGTCATCCGTTCTGTGAAAGCCGCGGCGAAAGACGCTGACGATTTCTTGATCGGCTACCGCTTCTCACCAGAAGAAGTCGAAGAGCCAGGTATCACGCTCGACGACACGGACGTATTGATCGACATGTTGCTCGAGGAAGGACTCGACTACCTCCACGCCTCGCTTTGGAACTTCAATATCGGTTCGATGCGCAACGAGAACGTGATGGAGCGCTCGATCGACCGGATCGCGAAACGCATCAACGGTGCCGTCCCGCTCATCGGAGTCGGACAACTTCAGCGCCCTGGTCAAGTCGAAGACGCTTTGAACGTCATCGACCTGGCCGCGCTCGGCCGTGAACTCATCATCGACCCTGACTGGCTTGAAAAAGTGCAAACGGATCGTGAAGATGAAATCGAGACGGCGCTCGACTTGAACAAGCAAGCCGAACTCGCTGTCCCGGCCCCACTTTGGAACGCCATCACGACACGTGCCGGCTGGTTCCCAATCAAAGACGAAGCAGTCAAATAAGCAAGCTGTCCGCAGACATATGTCTGCGGATTTTTTATTGCGTTCGGAGACGAGACCGGACTGTGACACAAATAAGTCTCTTCAGACACAATTCCGTCACATTTATCATCTTTTTCACCACTCCTTTCGTGTTGACCTAACTTTCCAAGCATTCGCCCCATTCGTAAGCTAAGGACAGGAAGCGTTTCCTCATTGAGACCGCGGCTCGAGACCAATCATTCGTTCCGTCTGTCTGTTTGACCTTGTTTTGAAAGGGGCATATATATGACAAAAAAGCCGTTTGATCTCGATGTACACAACAAACAGCTTAATCAACATCACCAGCGCACAAAACAAGCGGCTGAAACGTATCGCAACAAAAGCAAAGAACTCGAACACCACCTCGAATCATCCACACGTTCCCGAGAAGAAGCACTCGCCAAAGAAATCGCCGAGCTGAAGCAGGCGACGATGCGAAACGCTCAACGAGACAAATGAACGATTCCCGATGGTACGATGAAAGAAGTGACTTGACCGGTGGAAAACAAAATCGAACGCCAATTTATGAACCACTTGCAGCGCGACAAAAACTTATTTGCTGACTTTCAGCTGCTCGATAACTTTTATGCGCTCGACCAACAGATTGTGAGTGCGCTCCGGAGCGCCCATCCGGTCCGGGCCGAGCAATTGCTTGAAACGTTGACGTTCGACCTTTTGAAACTTCCGGTCACGGATGAATATAGGAGTGTCCGCTTCTACTATCGCGGACTCGTCTATCACGTCATCCGCATGATTCCGGTCGACAACCCAAACGTCCAGACCGCGCTCACTTATACGAGTGCGCTCCTTATCTTGATCGACGAACTGACGACTACGCTCGACTTCATCTATGCCGTCCCGGTCATCGTCGATTCCTTGACGAAGATGATGGCTTTCTTGTCCCCACCCGTATCGACCAATCCGAACGTGACGACGATCATCCACTTGATCGAGGACCATCTGCAAGAACCGGCGTTATCGCTCCCTTGGATCGCCCAACGAATCGGTATGTCGAACAACTATCTGTCAGCCCTGTTCAAACAAGAAGTCGGGGAAAGTGTGCCAGAACGGATTCGCAGGCGACGGATCGATGCGTCGATCGCCGACCTGCTCGGTACGAATCTGCCGATTTGTGCCATCGGCGAAAAATACTGTTTTACCTCTTGCACGGCGTATATTACCACGTTCAAGACGTACAAGCAGATGACCCCGCTCCAATACCGCCAATTGTTTCTCACGTCTAAAAAGCGCGACGCCTCAACTTGAGACGTCGCGCTTTTGTTCGTCTTCCCATTCTTCCCGAAGCATGCCCATCCGAATCGAATCGTAACGCTCACCACGGACGACGCGGACGCGCCGCATCCGACCTTCGAGCTGCATGCCGATCTTTTCAGCGACGCGCACCATGCGCTCGTTCCCTGACCACGTCGTCAATCCGACCCGGACCGTCGAGAGCGTGTTAAACAGATGGTCGATCCAAAGTTTGAGCGCCCTCGTACCGACACCTTGATTCCAGCGGTCTGACTGATGAAGGATGATCCCGACTTCGAGCCATTCCTTTCCGGCGTCCTCATAATAGTAGGACACCGTACCGAATACCGTCCCATCGACTTCGACGACCCACATGTCGTCACGTCCGACGTGGCGGTCCGCCTCCTCCTGATACGCATCATAACTTTGCGCGCGATGTTCAAAATACGGTGCGTCCCACCGTTTCCATTCGGGCGCCGCTTCTTTGTAAATCAATTCCCATAACCGTCCCAAGTCGCACGCCTCGATCGGTCGAATAACCAGTTTCTCATCTCGATACATAATCTCTTCCTCTCCGTATATGCTCTTCACTCATTCGAGACGTCAGTTCGAATTCCCTTTTCTACGTTTGCGCCAGACGAGCGCCAAGATGACGAGGATCAAGCTCGCCGTCACCGAGACGACCGCGAACGGGCTCGTACCGGTCACGAACAATTCACCGAGCGTGACCGAATAAGCTAATCCGAACGACGTGACGAGCTTCGCTCCGGCTGCGATCATCACGAAACGTCCGAACGGTACGCGGCTGAATCCGGCCGCCAAACAAATGACTTCGTCCGGTAAGATCGGGATGATGAACAAGACGAGCAAGACACCGAGACCGTACTTGCCGACATAACGGTCATACGTCGCGAGCTTATCCGCATCGATCAAGTGCATGACCCGCTCCCGTCCGAACCGCGCGAGCCCGTACATGACGAGGATGCCGAGCGTCGTCGCGACACTGCCGATCATGGCCGCGCGCAACGGACCGAGGGCGACACTGCCGATCGGGACGCTGATCGCTTCCGGGACCGGCAACGCGATCGGCTGCAGGAAACTGAAGGCGGCGAACACCCAGACCGCATGAGCCTCATAACGTTCGAGCAGACGATCGAGCCCATACGTATCGTATAAGATGAGACCGAATGAGACGTAATAGATCAAGACAAATAATAAAAACAACGTGAATGTCACTTTCAACATCTGCTTCAAATAGACGCTCGACCCTTCACGGATCGACCGCAACAGACCGATCGATAGAGCCAACAGGACAACCCCGGTCCATCCGAGTTGATACGGCAATAAGAGTGTCGGCAAGACGACGAACGGCAATATGCTCAACGCGACTAATGCGACCCCATACCCCCAGTAAATCATGTTTCGTTCCCCCATGTGACATCGCCCTCTCCCCGTTCTACTCTTAGTTTACCCGGATTTAGGTGAACATGTATCCATCCTAAGCTGTTGAAGCGGTCAGTCTTTTGCCCGAGAAAAAAGGCCACGACCGAAAACGGTCGTGACCTCTCCCTCACTCTGCGAGTGCTGCTTGGATGAAATCGTGGAACAAGCGCTGCGGGCGCTCAGGACGCGAAATCAATTCTGGGTGGAACTGTGACGCGACGAACCACTTGTGTTCTGGAATCTCGATGATCTCGACGAGACGGCCGTCCGGGCTCGTCCCCGAGAACTTGAATCCTTCCGCTTCGAACGCTTCACGGTACTCGTTGTTGAACTCGTAGCGATGGCGATGACGCTCATAGACGAGCTCTTGGTTGTAAGCGGCGTGCGCTTTCGTGCCCGGCTCAAGTTTACAAGGGTAAAGGCCGAGGCGGAGCGTACCGCCGAGGTCCTCGATATCTTTTTGCTCAGGAAGAAGGTCGATAATCGGGTAGTTCGTCGTCGGATCGATCTCCGCCGAGTGGGCGCCGTCTAACTTCAAGACGTTACGGGCAAACTCAACCGTCGCGAGTTGCATCCCGAGACAGATCCCGAAGAACGGGACGTTGTTCTCACGCGCATAACGCGTCGCTTCAATCTTCCCTTCAATCCCACGCTCGCCGAAGCCGCCCGGGACGAGAATACCGTCGGCGTCGCCGAGAAGCGCATCGACGTTTTCAGCCGTCACCTCTTCTGCGTTGACCCAGTCGATGTCGATGTCGGCGTTGAACGCGTAACCGGCATGTTTGAGCGATTCGGCGACCGAGATATAGGCGTCGCGGAGTTCGACGTATTTTCCGACGAGCGCGATCTTCACTTTCTTCTCGAGGTGCGTGACCGTATGGACAAGGTTTTTCCAAGCCGTCATGTCAGCCGGTGGCGTGTTGAAGCCGAAGTAGTCGTTGACGAGCTGGTCCATGCCTTGTTTTTGAAGGTTGAGCGGCACTTCATACAACGTCGACGCGTCTTGTGCCTCGATGACCGCTTCTTTGCGTGTGTCGCAGAAGAGGGCGATCTTTTCACGCATCTCTTCCGGGATATCATACTCGGTACGGAGCACGATGATGTCCGGCTGGATTCCGTAACTGCGGAGCTCTTTGACGCTGTGTTGTGTCGGTTTCGTCTTCATCTCGCCAGCTGCGCGAAGGTATGGGACGAGCGTACAGTGAACATACATGACGTTCTCTTTGCCGATGTCGTTCTTCACTTGTCGAATGGCCTCAATGAACGGAAGCGACTCGATGTCCCCGACTGTTCCACCAATCTCTGTGATGACGACGTCCGCGTTCGTCTCGCGGCCGGCACGGAAGACGCGGTCTTTAATCTCGTTCGTGATATGCGGGATGACTTGGACCGTCCCCCCGTTATAGTCACCGCGACGTTCTTTTTTCAATACCGTCGAGTAGATGCGCCCCGACGTCACGTTCGCGTTTTGCGACAAGTTGATGTCGATGAAACGCTCGTAATGTCCGAGGTCAAGATCGGTCTCGGCGCCGTCGTCCGTGACGAACACCTCACCGTGCTGGTATGGGCTCATCGTCCCTGGGTCGATATTGATATATGGGTCAAACTTTTGAATCGTTACGTTCAAACCTCGGTTTTTAAGCAGACGTGCGAGTGAAGCGGCTGTGATCCCTTTACCGAGTGAAGATACTACCCCACCTGTTACGAAAATATACTTTGTCATCATCATTCTCCTCTCTTGAATGCCCACATCGGGAAACGAAAAACAAAAAAAGCAAAAGTGCCCCCACTGACATGGGGGACACTTTTGCTGCATCGTACGTGCTAAACTAGCCCATGACTAATTTACGTCAGAGACGATGCAGTCGTCAAGTTATTATTTTTTTCTTGGTCACGTGTGCCAAAAAAGAAAAAGAGACACGCCTAGCCGGGACAAATGCCCGGCTTTTTGCGGTCTCTTATAAGTCGTCCTCGTCTTCAAGGTCGAGGTCGTCGTCTAAGTCGTCGTCCTTGAACTCGTCAAGGTCTGGTACTTTTTCAGTTTCATCATCCGCATCAAATTCAGATGCATCGAAATCTTCACCTTTAGCAAAGACGTCAAGGTCGTCTTCGATGTCGACGATGCCTTCGTCCGTCTCATCGAGATCTTCCTCAAACTCGTCGAGCTCGCCGCGTTGGCGTGCCTCGATGACGAGATCTTCGTCTGACTTATCGAACGGATACCAAACACGAAGCGCCCAACGGTTAGCTCCCAAGTTGACGAATAGTCCGTCGATGTTCATGTCCGTGTAGAGTTGCGCGATTTTCTCGAGCTCTTCCTCTTCACTTGTGAACGTATAGTTTTGTCTGATCTGCTCGCGGATTTCATCAAATGAAACTGGTTGCTCCCCAGTCTTTTGAAGAATTTCGTAAACAAAATCGATCAACGATTTATTCATTAAAGGACACTCCTTTTCCGTCACTAGTTAAACATCACTCCTCATTATAAACAAAACCGATATAAAAAAGCTAGAGGAAATTATTTCGGTTCCGCTTGATTTTTATTGACGCGTTGCCAATAGATTGTAATCAATCCAACGTTAAACAACCAAGTCAGACCGAGTACCCCCATCATCCAGCCGCGAGGAATTTGAAACGACAGCTCGGCATTGACTGTCTGTCCAACGTAGAGACCATAGCTTAATATTCCGACCATCAAAGCGGAATAGGCGACGACCATGCCAAATCGTTTCCATAGTTGAAGCAGTAACGAAGCAAACTCTTTGTTGTCTCCATAGTATTCATATAAGTAGACGTGCCCGGCACTTGAGTACATCGTTTGGACGTAACCGCTCACGAACAGGACGGGAATGAACACGAGCGGTTCGATGAAACCTAAGAAAAACACCAGAGATGAGACGAACAGGACGAGATAAGGACGGCGAGCCAACTCGAAAACGCGACTAATCAATACCCAACCGATAACCCCTGCCAAAAATGGGACAAATACATAGAAGAGGAGTACTTGAAACGAATATAGGGCGAGACTGACGAATACGGCACCGATCAATGTCCATCCCCCGAACAAGCCGACGACGAACGCAAGCAATTGGACTTGTCGCGTCCTAGTCGCGCTGACGTATGTTCTCGTCCGTTCTTGGAACAGAACCCAGCCCACATATCCTAGTAAAATGACCATCAACAAAAATATTTCAATGTAGCCTCTCGTTCCTTCTAACAAACTAAGAAGACGGCTCACTAACGTAAATAATGTGACGGCGATGAAGGCGCCCACAAACTTTACCGTCGTCAATGTCCAAGTTGCCGTTTTTTGGAGTGGCAATTTTCTCACGAATAACCATGGCAGGACGAGGCTGACAAGGAATAAGATGACGGCCCCATTGTAAGATTGGGTGAGCGTGTATGAGAATGCGGCGATCCACGCAACGAGTGCCAATACGAGCGGCAATGAACTCCCTTTGTCCTCCGTCGGTTCTTTTGGTACAGACAGTTCACTCAGTTGGGACAAAATCGTCGTCATGATCGACCCGACGCCAATTGAGCCGACGCCGACTAAAAATGCACTCAACTCAACGGCCCATTCAAACGGCAACAAAAAGCAGATCAGTCCGCCGACCAGTACCCATAAAGCAATCAAAAACGTCTGTTTCGACCCGAGACGACCGATGACATAAACCCACAACAATAGACCCGACATACTCGCGACATAAAAAATCATGAATGGGATTAAACCCCCGGCGCCTTCTTCTAATGCCATGACTGACAAATACAAAATTTGCGGGAGGATTTGGCTGCTGAGCGCACTCACGATTGTCAATAAAACAATAGCGTTTTTCACATGCGTCCCCTTCTTTCTTGACGGACCCCTAAATAAAAGCTTCTTTGAATCTTTTTCCCGGTTTTCCGATGGAATAACGCTGGCTCCGAATGATTTCATCCGCTTAGTCACTGAGGATAAAGCGATTACACATTCACACCTTACTTTTCCCACTACTTAGCCGATATAAAGATGACAGCTATATTCTACATACGATGAAAAAGGAGATTTTTGAATGACACTCTTCCGTAAACCGAAAAAACCTGATTATACCGCATCAATCGCTTTCCCTGACGCAACGACCATCGCACAACCATCAGACAAACGCCTGAGCGGACGCGCGCATTATATGGGCTATACGTCGACTCAAGTCGAACGACTTCAAGCGATGGCCCCACTCGTCGAATCCGTGCTTGATGACGTGTTAGAAAGCGTACTCGACCATTTGATGTTGCAGCCTGACATGGTCAAGATCGCCAACGCCTCATCGACGCGCGAGCGTTTGAAAAAAGTATTCGCCGACTACTTCCGCAGCTTGTTGACGGGTCGGATCGATGAGAAGTTTCTCGCCATGCGTAAACGCATGGGACAGACCCACCATAATTTCTCGGTACCGGTCGTCTGGTTCCTCGCGACGTATTCTGCCTTCAACACGTTGCTCGTCCCGAAAATAGTCGAGCACTATCAACACGATCCGGCGGCGATGACAGAGTCGTTGCTCGCGTTGTCTCACGCGATGAATTTAGACGCTCAAATCGTGACCGAGCAGTACGTCGACGCCAGACTCGGTGAAATCGAATCGGCAAACGCGGCCCGGACCGATTTGTTGACCGATATCGGTCGTGTCAGCACGGAAGTCGCAACGACGATGGAACGGACCGGCGCCGCCATGTCCGAGACGAGCGACCGGGCCCACCAAGTGTTGTCTGAAACCGAACAGACGGAGAAGATGAGCCGTCACTTGATGGAACTGACGCAAACGAACGGCAAACAGATCGAGCAGATGGAGACGGAGTTCACGCAATCGGCGACATACGTCGACGCCTCGCTCGAGCGCATCACAGCACTCAAAGACGGCTCGCAAGAGATCGTCAGCATGACCCGCAGCATCGAACAGATCGCCAACCAAACGAACTTGCTCGCGTTGAACGCCTCAATCGAGGCGGCCCGGGCCGGTGAGCACGGCAAAGGCTTCGCCGTCGTCGCGACCGAAGTCCGGACACTCGCCGAGAACGCCAAACAGCTCAGCAGCCAGATTAACGTTCTCATTCATGAGAACGAGACGAACATCGCCGCCCTTCTCGACCAGATGGGACAAATGCATCGGACGAACGACGAGGCGATGCGTCAGTTGAATGCGGTCAAAGTCGGCTTCTCGACTGTGAAAGACGAGATGGGAAACTACGTCCTCTCGTTCGAACGCAACAAGCAAGACCTCGGACAGATGGTCGAGACGATCTCAGCCATCAACGAGACGACGCAAGGACTGTCTCACCTCACGTCTTCACTGCTCACAAAATCCGAAATGTAAGTAAACGAAATCCGGGCCTGGTCGCTGACCAAGCCCGGATTTGTTTTACATCAGTTTTGCCAAAAATGCCGTCGCGACACCGAAGTAGATGAGCAACGACAAAATATCGTTGATTGTCGTAATGAGCGGACCAGAGGCGACGGCCGGATCAACGTTTAATCGATACAAGATGAGCGGGATGATGGTCCCGGCGAGCGTACCGATGATGAGCGTCATAAGCAGCGAACTACCGACGACGAGACCGAGCGTCCAACTATCCTGCCAGAAAAATGCGATTACTGCAATTAACATGGCACACGTGACACCGATGATGAGGCCGACCTTTAGTTCCCGAAAGATGAGTGCACCAACTTGCCTCGGCGTTAAATCACGGGTTGCGAGTCCTCGGACGACGACGGCAAGTGACTGTGTCCCGGTATTCCCGGTCATCCCAGCAATCATCGGCATGAAGAACGCGAGCGCGACGACTTGTTCGATCGTACCTGAGAATCTATCGATGATACTGCCAGAAATCAAACCGATGAACAACAGTAAAATCAGCCACGGTAAACGCCGATAGGCCGCGACGAGCGGTAACGTGTCAAAATCAATCGACTTACCAGACGCGGACAGTTTCTCGATATCCTCGTTCGCCTCTTGAATGACAATATCGATAATGTCATCGATTGTGATGACGCCGACGAGCCGGTTGCCATCCTCGACGACAGGAATCGAGATGAAGTCATAACGACCAATCAACTTTGCTACATCTTCCTGATCGGTCATCACGTCGACTTTAACGACGCGTTTGTACATGACGTCCGCAATCGCCTCGTCCGGTTCGGCCAAAATTAAATCTTTATACGAAACGACACCGACGAGTCGTTTTTCTTCATCCACTACGTATAAATAGTTCAAGTATTCAGCGAGTGCGGCGAAGTCTTTCAATTTATTGACGGCTTGACGAATCGTAAAATATTGCGGAATCCAAACGAACCGGTTGTTCATCAGACGTCCCGCCGTCTCCGGAGGATAGGTCATCATATTTTGGACGATACTCGATTCCTCATCTTTCATCTCAGATATGAGTTCCTCGACTTTTTCCGGATCGAGCTCGGACAAGAACGACATGACATTGTCATTTTCCATTAAATCGAGGACTTCGGTCGTCCGTTCAAAACCGAGCCGGTGTAGTACTTGAAGCCGTGTCGTCTGATCGAGTTCTTGAATCATGTCGGTCATTTGCTCGATGGTCAAATACAATAAAAACTTATTCTGATGTTTGCTCGGCAACAGTTTGTATTGCTGGGCGACATCGTATGGCTGCAGTTCATCAACGATGTTCTGAAACTCGTTCTTTTTGGCTTCTTTTAATGCTTGAATGATGGCCAAAGCAATCTCGTTATCGGTCATCAATTCGACCATATGCTCACTTCCTTTATTCGATCTAATCTTTGCTTATTCCCATTTTTACGATGCGACGAACAAAAAAGACAGAGCACAAAGGCTCCGTCTTAGCGATTACTGTACAAGCGGTTCTGGTACTTCGATCGGCTTCAGTGAGCGATCGAGCAGCTCGACGACGTCGAACGTTCCGACCGTCTCATCGACTTCTTTCGCTTTCGTACCGTCCGAGAGCATCGTCAAGCAGTATGGACATGCCGAACCGATGACCGTCGGCTTCGTCTCGAGCAACTGCTCGGTCCGAGCGACGTTGACACGCGTCCCGACTTTCTCTTCTTGCCACATGAGTCCGCCACCGGCTCCACAACACATGCCGTTCTCGCGGTTACGTGCCGCCTCGACGAGCTCGACACCTGGAATTCGTTCGAGGACGAAACGCGGTGCGTCATAGACGTTGTTATAGCGGCCGAGATAGCACGAGTCATGGTAGACGACGCGTTCGTTCACGGCGAAGTCCGGCTTGACCCGTCCCGTATCGAGCAGTTCGGCGAGCAGCTCGGTATGATGGTACACTTTCACACCAGTCAGCCCGAAGTCCGGATACTCGTTTTTGAACGTGTTGTACGCGTGCGGGTCGACTGTGACGATTTTCGTGACGCCGTATTTCTCGAACAGTTTGATGTTCGCTTCGGCGAGTTCTTGGAACAATAGTTCGTTCCCGATTCGGCGCGGCGTGTCCCCTGAGTTCTTCTCCTCGTTCCCGAGGATGGCGAACGAGACACCGGCCTTGTTTAAGACACTCGCGAAGCTTTGGGCGACTTTTTGGCTACGGCTGTCGTAAGAGCCCATCGCCCCGACCCAGAAGAGAAATTCGAACTCTTCTCCCGCTTTCTTCTTCTCTTTGGCAGTCGGGATGACGAGCTCTTCCCGGTCTTTGCGCCAGTTTTCGCGCTCTTTCCGGTTCATGCCCCACGGGTTGCCTTGGCGCTCGATGTTCGCGACCGTACGTTGCGCCTCAGGGTCCATCTTCCCTTCCATCATGACGAGGTAACGGCGAAGGTCGATGATTTTATCGACGTGCTCGTTCATGACCGGACATTGGTCTTCACAGTTTCGGCATGTCGTGCACGCCCAAATCTCTTCTTCCGTGATGACGTTGCCGATCAACTCATCGGCGACGAGCATGTGCCCGTTTTGGGCCGCGGCCGCGATCTCCGCACCTTGCGTGTTTTGGAACATGAGGGCCGGTGCCCACGGTGATTTCCGCGTGATGGCCGCCCCTTTCATGTTCATATGGTCACGCAGCTTGACGATGAGATCCATCGGCGACAGCATCTTGCCGGTACCGGTCGCCGGACAGACGTTCGTACAGCGCCCACACTCGACACAAGCGTACAAGTCGACGAGTTGCTTCTGGTTGAAGTCCTCGATTTTGTTGACACCGAAGACGACTTCTTCGTCCGACTCTTCCGCGTCTTCCATCGCCGAGAAATCGACCGGCGCGAGACGGCCGACTTTGTGCGTCCGGCCGAGCCAGACGTTTAACGTGCCGGCGATCAAGTGGGCGTGCTTGCCTTGCGGGATGTAAATCATGAAGCTGAGCAAGAACATGAGGTGTAGCCACCAGAAGACGACGAACAAGGCGAAAGCGACGCCCCCAGGTACCCAAGCGAACGCTGAACCGATCAGTGTCGCGACCGGTTCGCCCCACATCGGCAGCTCTTCTTTATAGACGAGATAGAACCCGTTGCCGAACAAGACCGATACCATGAGCCCGCCGATGAAGATGAGGGCGAGGCCGGCCATAAAGTTCCGCTTCAAGCGCACAAGTTTCTCGACGTAACGGCGGTAGAATCCCCAAACGACCGCGACGAGAATCATGAGCATGACGATTTCTTGCATGAACGTGAAGATCGGATAGACCGGTCCGAGCGGCACATGCGGGAAGCGTGTCCCGACGGCGAGCCCTTTCCAGATGAAGTCGATGGCCCCGAACTGGACGAGGATGAACCCATAGAACATCATGACGTGGATGATTCCGCTCTTCTTATCCTTCAGTAGTTTCTTTTGACCGAACACGTTGATCATGACTTGTTCGAGCCGTTCCTTATTCGTTTGGCTCCATTCTGCCTTCTTCCCAAGCTTGATGAACGTATACCGCTGATAGACGAGCGTCGCGAACAAATACAGTCCATAGCCAAGAACAAACAAGAATAGAATCCAGTTGACGATTAAAAATGTCGACATCCCCAAAACTCCCCCTTATGAAAACGGATTCAATCTTGAGTTCAGTATAACAAAAAGTGAATGAACAGTCATTCATTTTCTTGTTGGAATCAAAAGTCGAGCACATGCTTCAAGAACAACAAGATGCCGCCGTAGCCAAAAACGGCGAGCACGAACGTCCGGAAGTGGAGGTTGCGGTCGGCCGGCAGCTCGAACTTGACGATATTGAGGATCATCGCCCCGGCGACGAACGCGAACAGGAGCGCCTCGACGTGCGTCGCGAGATCGATGAAACGGGCGAACAAGCCGCCAACGAGAATCCCGCCGCTCAAAAAATAACGGCCTTGCGTCAAATAACGTTCCCCGTAGTGACGGTACAAGTCGTGTCCGACAGCGAGAAAATGGACACCGAGCGCGGTCGCATAAAAACTACGTGCCACAAACGTGACCGATGTCGCCGTGACGACGTAAGCCGAGAACGACATGTATGCCGTCAGAAGCGTCACTTGAAGCCAATACGATACGGTGCGGTCGATCGTCTCGTCTTGAAAGTACGGTGTCCGCACGAACCGCATCGTCCCGTAGAAGACGGTGAAGCCGAGCAGACTGACGACGTAAATCTCTGACGGCAAGGCAAGGTCGAGCCAGTTGACTCGAAGCGTATCTTGGCGCTTGTTGAGAGATGGTAACAGATACATGAAAAAATACGTGATGGCGATCCCGCTCGAAAATGAGAACCATTTTTTAGACGGTACCCGGTCGCGTGGAAACAAATAAATCCCAAAGAAATTGATGAGCACTAAATACACGACAATCCAGTTCGCCATCCCATGTCACCCTTTCAGTTCAATCCAAAATCGCTCGACGACGGTTCCATCTTCTTCGGTATACGGTGTGTCGGCGACACCCCCGTTGTTCAAAATGACTTGGCGAGAGGCGACGTTCTCTCGGTCACACGTGATGAGCGCCCGCTCAATCCCGAGTTCCTTCGCTTTCTCGAGCGCGAGACGTAGCTGTTCTGTCGCCAAACCGCGTCCGCGCGCACTCGGCTTGATGCCGTAGCCGATATGTCCCCCGAAGTTCAACAGGTGGGCGTTTAACTCATGGCGAATATTCGCCGCCCCGAGCAACTCGTCCCCGTCCGTCAACCAATACGTCGTGCTCGGCACCCAACCGTCCTCAATCTTTTCACGGTCTTCTGCGTCAAGTAGTCGTTTGACGTAGGCGTCAAAATCGCTTGTATCTTTATTAATCGTCGTCGGGACGATGTTGCTTCCGTCCTCTTTCCATTCGCTTAACAGGGCAAGAACTTGGTCTTGCTGTTCGACTGACGTCTTCACGAGCCGTAACATAGCATTTCCCCCTAATTATATGTATAGAAAAGACCGCAATGCGGCCTTAGTCTTCGAGTCCTAATCGTTTTGGCATCACGGGTGCGAGTTGTCTCGCTTCGTCTAAGCGACCGGCTTCGACGAGTGTGTGGAACCGCAAGAATTCCTCATGCTCAGCGTCACCGATTGCCGCCAAGTAGTCGATATAGCGGTCGTACACCGATTTATCTTCCGATCGCGCCTCGATCAACGCGATATAGAGCCGGACCGTGTCTTCTCCGTACAGGAGCGGGAACTCGTCGTTCAATTGGAGCAACTTGTCGACCGCGTCCATATCGACGCCGGTCTCATTGTCATAATGACCGATGACTTGTTCGGCATGGTCTTCGAGGCGGCCTCGCCATTCCTCATACTCTTCCTCGTTCGTCTCGAGCATCTCGAACCAATCCTCGTTCAACATTTCTTCAATTTTTTTCACACGTTCTGTAAAATTCATGTCGTTTCTCCTCCTTCAAACGTCCAAGCGACGTCGACTTCATAGTCGCCCGCCAAGTCGTCGTTCATTGCCAACTCGTAATGGAAACGGCAGCGGCCGTCCCGGACATCGAGCCGCACCGTTGTCGTCGCCATCGTCATCGACATATATGGATTTTTGTATAGGCTTTGTGTCAGCCGTCCTTCAATGAAGGAATGGTTCATCTCGATCGGTCCTTTACAGATGAGGGCGAGCCGCCCAGTCGTATATTTCAACGTCGTCGGTACGATGCCGTCCTCACGCTCTTGGTCGAACGTCAAGATGAAGCCGGTCTTTAATTCATAGTAGAGACCGTCGGCATGGAGCTCGATCGGTTCATCGACCTCACTGACTTTCGTCGTCTGCCGGACACGGACCCGTCGTGGTTCAATTGCCATGGTGATTCCCCTTTCCGCTGTCTCATCGTACCATATCTCCTAAACGGTCCGGAATCGCTAACTTTTTCTTTCCCGGTTCGCGCGCGCCTCACACTACAAAAAAGACAGGGTTTCCCCTGTCTTTGAGTCAGCTCAACTTGTAGACGCGTCCTTCGAACGGCTTCAAGTGGAGGAGCATCGTCTCATCATGCGCGTCGAGCGGCATGTTCTTCAAGACGACGTCGTCTGAACGAAGCATGATATCCGTCGCGAAGATCGCTTCTTTGCCCGTCAAGTTCGACATGACGAGGTATTGCGTGTCACCGAGCGTACGTGTGTAGGCGTAAATCTCCGGATGTTCCGGCAAGACGATATCGTACTTGCCGTAGACGAACGTCTCGTCGTCTTTACGGAGACGGATCATCTCTTTATAGAAGTTGAGGATCGAATCCTCGTCCTCGAGCTGCGCGTCGACGTTGATATCCGGATAGTTCGGGTTGATGCCGAACCACGGTTTCTCGGCGAACGTGAAGCCGGCATTCGCGGCGTCGCTCCATTGCATTGGCGTCCGTGTGTTGTCACGCGACGAGTTCCACGTGATCTCCATCATCTCTTCATGGCTCTTGCCGTGCTCACGTCCGATATAGTAACGGTTACGTGTCGCGATGTCGTCGTACTGGTCGATCGAATCGAACTTCACGTTCGTCATCCCGATCTCTTGGCCTTGATAGATGAACGGTGTCCCTTGCATGAGGAAATACATCATCGCGATCGACTTGGCGCTCTCTTTCCAGTAACGCTCATCGTCGCCCCATGACGACACGGTCCGTGTCTGGTCGTGGTTCTCGACATACAAGGCGTTCCAGCCGTCTGCCTCGAGGCCTTTTTGCCATTTCGTCAAGACGTTTTTCAAATGGACGACGTCGAGTTTCGACTCGGCGTCTTCACGCCAAAGACCCATATGCTCGAATTGGAACACCATGTTCATCTTGCCGTCCTTCTCACCGACCCAAAGGTGGGCGTCGTCAGGCGAGACGCCGTTCGCTTCACCGACCGTCATGATGTCGTGTTTGTTGAACGTCTCGTCACGGAGTTCTTCCAGGTAGCCGTGGATACCGTCGACGTTCATGTGCATCTCGAACGACGGCACGAAGTCGAGGCCTTCCGGATTCGGAAGATCGCCGAACGACGGGTGTTTACGGATATGGCTGATGGCGTCGACGCGGAAACCGTCGATGCCTTTGTCGAGCCACCAATTGATCATGTTGTAGATCGTCTGGCGCATCTTAGCGTTCTCCCAGTTGAGGTCCGGCTGTTTCTTCGAGAAGACGTGCAAGAAATACTGTTCGGTCGTCTCGTCGAACTCCCAAGCCGAGCCGCCAAAGATCGACTCCCAGTTGTTCGGCTTCGAACCGTCGGGCTTCCCGTCGCGCCAAATGTACCAGTCACGCTTCGGATTGTCTTTCGAGCTCTTCGATTCGATGAACCACGGGTGCTCGTCTGACGTGTGGTTGACGACGAGGTCCAAGAGCAGCTTCATGCCGCGCGCATGGACTTCTTCCAAGAGACGGTCAAAGTCTGCCATCGTCCCGAACTCGTCCATGATGTCCTCATAGTCACTAATGTCATAACCGTTGTCGTCGTTCGGCGACTTGTACATCGGGCAAATCCAGATGACGTCGACGCCGAGGTCTTTCAAATAATCGAGTTTGTCGATGATGCCTTGAATGTCACCGATCCCGTCCCCGTTCGCGTCGTAAAAACTGCGCGGATAGATTTGATAGGCGACGGCTTCTTTCCACCAATTTCGTTTTAAAGTTTTTGTCTGTTGGTCACGTTGTAAAAGTTGCATATCTCAATAAGACTCCCTTGTCTCTAAACTCACTGCGCATCCTATATACTTATCCTAATATCAGTGCTATTTTTTTCTTCTTACGGTTAGCGCAATCGTTTGCACGATTACAGTAAGTTTATCTTACCAAAAATCATTCGCCGACACAAAGAAGTTTTAAATAGCTTGCTCACCGTGTACCCTACACGATTTGAAAA
Source organism: Exiguobacterium aurantiacum (assembly GCF_001766415.1). Lineage (GTDB taxonomy): Bacteria > Bacillota > Bacilli > Exiguobacteriales > Exiguobacteriaceae > Exiguobacterium > Exiguobacterium aurantiacum_A. Next base: position 273,508 of record NZ_MKXO01000002.1, read on the forward strand.
CCAATTGAAAGCGAGGCGACTCATATGATTCGTTTGGCCACCGTGTCCGACATATCTCCCATCGATACGCTTATTTTAACGAAAGCGATGGAGTTTAAAGCTGCCGGCAAAACGCAATGGCAAAAATATTTAGAGCCGAGTCGGACCGATACTGTGACGTATGACGTCACGAACGGGACGGTGTACGTATATGAAGAGAACGACACCATCATCGGGGCGGTCAGTCTGATCCCGCCGACGTCGTGGGATGAGAACTTATGGAACGACGCCGACACGGCCGTCTACGTGCATCGCCTCGTCGTCGACTCACGTCATAAAGGAAAACAGATTGGTTCCCAATTGATGCGTCAGGCAGTGGCCGGGTCAAAACGGATCCGGCTCGACTGTGTCGCGACGAACGGATTTTTGAACGACTATTATCTTCGCTTCGGCTTCAGCTACGTCGGCGAACGCGACGGTTTTTCCTTATTTGAAAAACAAGCTTGACGTGACGTCACGCTTTACGCTGAATTCAAGGAGGTGAGGCTTATGTATTCGATTCAGCAGCTCGCGAAGCTCGCCGGGACGACGGTTATCCTCTCTATGCGAAACGGGACGTACGATTCTGTTCTAGCAGTCGCTCGACGCAATCCAACATTACTGCATCAAAAATAGCTGAAAGGCCAAAGCGAGCTCGCTTTGGCCTTTACTCTGCCGTCCGTCGATCATATACGCCCTCTTCGAGCATCGATTCAATTTGACGACGCAAAAGCGGCAGAGCCGTCACAAGTTGAAGATAAGGATACGTCGCAAAGTTATCGGTGCCACCGACATAAAGGACGGACCGGTCGAGTACAGTCCAGCCTCTGTCGCCCCATTGTTCGATTCTCACTTCACAGACGTCAGGCTTAGCGCGAAACGCCCAGTAAGCTTCAAGTTGTCCTTTGGCCATCGAAGGGCTGACCGTTAAAATCGGACAGTCAAGACGGTGCAGTCGGCTCATGTCGACGGGTCCGGTCTCGTGCAAGATCACGAGTTGTGGTTGTAAGCGATCAAGCCACATCATCGTTCGTGCGTCATTCAGTGACGTGACACGCAACAGATGATGCGATGGGATCGGATTGTCGTTCAGCGGATAACGTGCTTGTAACTCTCGGACGCGCTGACGACTGAATCGGCACATGAGCGGTGACATAAAGCGAACGTATGATTGACGCATCCACTCGTTGATCGAGTCGGGCCGCACTTCAGCCGGACCGTCTTCTTTGATCACATGGGTCACCCCGAGATTCCGGATCGCCTGGTACACATAAGTCGAAGTCGGATCCTCGCCGATACATAAGACGATCGGACGCGTCATAAGCCCTCCTTCCCTCTCTTTGAAGCGTCATCGTCTGTCTGGTCTGTAAATTCTGGCCCCATCGCCGAAAGTGCTATGTCAAAAGAACCGAACATCTGTTGGATATCTTTAAGCGCCGGTCCTTTCCCGTCTTTTTTTGCCATATTTCATAACCCCATGGCGAGAGGACGGCCAAATCCTCACTCGCTTCTTTCAACGCCGATAGAATATCTTGTTCCGTGAACGCTTTACGCGTCGACAATCCGATTTCTTCAAGTGCTTGCGTCCAAGACCCGAAGCGCCGAACGACTTTTGTGATACTCGGACGTTGGTTCGCTTTCGCCCATTTCGCATACGTCGTTGAATTAAATGGTTCGATTTCATCGCTCGCATCGAGCAACGCTTGAATAATTTCAATCTTTTGGTCTTTTGCCATCATCCCGAGTAGATCGGCCTCAATCAATGCGACCTTCCAAGACCCAAACTGGATGACAACTTCCGTGAGCGTCGGAGCATCATGGTCATGCGCCCATTTTCGGTAATCGGCACTACTGATCGAGCCAAGATCCTTCGCTGCCCGGCGAAGCGTTCGCAACATTTCCGACTTCGTGAAACGCGGCATCTGGTTTTCAAACCCGACGAGCCGCAGCACGTTCGCCCACGAACCATACACCTCTAACAGTTCGAGTACGGTCGGTCCGCCGTTCGCTTGTTGCCATTGCTGGTACATATGGATTGTGAGACGACCGTCATCGGCGGCCGTCCTCAACTGGTGAATCACTTGTTTCTCTTCCATGCCGCCTCCCCCTTTTATATGCGACGACTCATCCCACTTCACGAGCGCTAATTTGCGCAAATAAATTGATTTGCCGTGTCAAAATTTTCGATTCATCGAACCGTTCCTCGACGACTTCGCGACCTCGGCGACCGTATGATTCGATCCGATCTGAATGCTCGATGAACGACTCCATCGCCTCCGCGAGCGCTTGCGGACAGGCCACCGGGACGAGGTATCCCGTCTCTCCGTCAATGACTTCTTCTCGACAACCGCGGATGTTGGTCGCGATGACCGGAAGACCTGACGCCATCGCCTCTAAAATGGAACGGGGGAGCCCTTCCCGATAAGACGGTAACAGAAAGACGTCATGACGGTTGAACAAAGACGGGGTGTCTATGACGTATCCGACGTAATGAACGTTCGGATTGTCTACCAAGTGAGCTTCAACGAGTTTGGCGGTCTCTTGATCCCGCTCATTCGACAGCAACTCTCCGGCAATCGTGAGTGTCGCTCCCGGATGACGCGCAGACACTTCCTGAAACGCCTCGAGTAGATCGAGGATCCCCTTTTCTTTGACGAGGCGACCGACGAACAGAAACTTTAACTGCTTCGGGTCAACTGTTTTTTCAAGCGGTTGGAATCGAGTCAAATCAATCCCGTTCCCGAGATGAAGCAGACGGTCATCGCTTTTAAATTGTCGGGTCTTGGCGAGCGAATAATCTTCCTCACTTTGGAGCAGCAGCCAGTCGGTCGCGAGTGCGGCAAGCGATTTTTCGAGCCAAAACACGAGTTCATAGGCGACCCGGCTCATCCGTTCATGGAAGTAAAAGCCATGGGCCGTGTACAGAATGTGTGGGGTGCGGGCGATTCGGGCCGCAACCCGTCCGAGCGCGGCCGCAACCGGCGTATGGACATGGATCGCGTCATACTTCTCCCGTCTGAGCAAGGCAACGAGCCCTTGAATCGTCTGCACGTTCCGCTTCGGATGGAATTTGCGATCGATAGGCAGCGTATGGATGACCCAACCTTCCGACCGCAACCGGTCCGTCCGGTCACCGTAGGCACAGGCGACATCGACTTGGTGCCCTTCGGCTTTCAGCGACTCGATGAGCGGACGCAACAGGACGTCAGCGGTCACGTCGACCGCGCAGAATTGAAGGATCTTTAAAGGCGCCATAAGTGGACCTCCTCTGGCTTCGTCGCTCGGTTTAAGATACCTTTTAAATCCATGACGATCCCTCGTCCCATCTTCAACTGACGTTCGGCGATTTTCCAACCGGCACTCACGAATTCATCGTGTGAGACGGCGTAGATGACGACTTCCGCCGGCTTGAGCTCATGGTACGGTTTTACTTGGATCCCGTATTCTTGTTCGACTTCCTCATGGTGGACGAGCGGGTCGTACACTTGCACCTCAAGGCCGAACTCCTCGATTTCCCGCACGAGTGTCGCGACTTTTGAATTACGGATATCACTGACGTTCTCTTTGAACGACATGCCGAGCACGGTGACCCGTGAGCCGAGTACCGGCATGTTTTGACGGATCATCGTTTTAATGAGCGACGTGGCGATGAAGCTGCCCATCGTCTCGTTGATGCGCCGACCGGCTAAAATGACCTCAGGGTGATAGCCGAGCATCTCAGACTTCATCGTCAAATAGAACGGGTCGACCCCGATACAATGGCCACCGACGAGCCCAGGCCGGAAGTTCAGGAAGTTCCATTTCGTTCCGGCCGCTTCTAACACTTCAAGCGTATCGATGTTCATCCGCTCGAAGATGATCGCGAGCTCATTCATCAATGCGATGTTCAAGTCTCGCTGCGTGTTCTCGATCACTTTCGCGGCTTCGGCGACTTTGATGGACGAAGCGCGATGCACACCGGCATCGACGACCGTCTCATATACGGCTGCGACGATATCAAGCGTCTCCTCATCCTCGGCGGCGACGACTTTCTTGATCGTCCGGAACGTGTTGACCCGGTCCCCTGGATTGATACGCTCTGGCGAATAGCCGACTTTAAAATCAATCCCGGCCCGTAGACCCGACTCTCGTTCGAGCAGCGGGATGCATTCTTCTTCCGTCAGTCCAGGGTAAACGGTCGACTCGTAGACGACAATCGCCCCCGGCCGTAGGTGCTTGCCGACGGTTCGCGTCGCGCTACAGATCGGACCGAGGTCCGGCTGATTTTGTTCGTTGATCGGCGTCGGTACGGCGATGATGATAAAATCCGCCTCTTCAAGCTGTGATGCGTCGGTCGTATATGCGACTGAGGCGATTTCAAGCGATTCCCGCTCGACTTCTCGCGTGCTGTCGAGATGACCGTTCAGTTCGTTGATGCGGGCCTCATTAATATCAAATCCGATGACGTCTCCGACTTCTCCGAGCGCGACCGCGACCGGGAGACCGACGTACCCGAGTCCGACGACGGCGATATGGCGATTGGCAATGGTTCTTCGTGCTGTCCGTGATTCTGAGATGAGTTTGTCCATGTCCATCTGCCTCCAGTTATTGTGAAATTTGATTCATCAACTTTTCGACGACGATGACTTTTCCGTTCGGGCCTCGAGGAATTTGTTTGACCGGCGTCAACGTAATCTCGACGCCGTCTCCGACGAGCTCTTTCAATCCCCGTCGAAGCACTTGTTCATGCGAAGAGGTAAAGCGATTTGGGTCTTTGATGTAGCGCATCTCGATGTGATGCAAATCGAACTGCCGAAACTGGACTTGAATGACCGAGTTCGGGAGCTCGCTGACGATCGTCGTCAAATCCCCTTCATAGACTTTGAGTCCTTTTGGCGTGACGATGAAATTCGATTGCCGTCCCTCGATCGACTCGACATACGTCCCGCCTTGACCGCACGGACAAGTCCCTTCCCCAAACTTCATCCGGTCCCCGATCCGGTAGCGGACGAGCGGTGTGCCGTGGGTCGTAAAGCTCGTGACGAGAATTTCGCCGTCCTCCCCGTAAGGCTCGATGACCCCCGTCTCGTGATGAAGGTGCATCCGTCCATGACTGCACTCGCTCAAAATCGGTGCGCCTTCTGAAGAAGCGTATTGGTCGAACACGGGCGCGTTGAACGCTTCTTCAAGCAACGACCGTCCAAACGCCGTGATTGTCTCTGACGTCGGGAACAAGGCGATCAGTTGGAAGTCGAGTTTGATGTTGTGCGCTTTAATGTATGAGGCCAGGTCAATCATGGCGGACGGGGCGCTATCGAGAACGCTTGGTTTGAACCGATTCAGTTCTGCGATATAGTGCGGGATATTCTCCTCGGTCAGATGGAACAACGACAGCAGTAGTTGATTCATCGGACGATTATACCGCCAAAACACGGGTTCCGCTTGATCCGGTTCACAAATGACGCGTCCCGTGAAACTGGCTCGTTTCATCCCTTTTTTAAAGCCGTGTTGTTCTTTAAAGTAATCCAAATGGGCCATCCGGATCTGATAATCTTCCGCTGTGAATTTCACTTGGAGCGACGCACCGGTCGTCCCGCCTGTCTTGCCGATAATGTCTGTCTTCACGTGCGAGTAGATTGCCGGGGTCGAGCGGACCGTTTCCTTCTCGAGTATCGGAATCTGTTTTAGATCTTCAATCGAGTCGAGCGGGAGCGATACGCCGGCCTCGTCGAATAACTGACGGTAATAGTCATTGTTCGCTTCGCAAAATGCTAAAAAGTCATTGAGTCGTCGAAGCTGGTCTGCTCGAACGGCCGCGTCATCCGTCGGACGGTTGCGTAGTGCGGCAAGCTCCTGCTCGTACGCTTTCCCGTAACGCTCTTGTGACAACTTCAAGCCATAAAGTGACGTCATCCAGTTTTGAAGGCGGATCGGCGCCTTAAAATATACGTCCCGCAACGCGAAGATTGCCATGATTGAACTCCCCTTTTGTATGGGTCAGACGTGAAGTCGCTTCACGACCCGAATTTTTCCGTTTGGTTCTTTTTTGATGGCCGGCACATTTTTAAGACGGATTCGCATATTCGGTGTGAACAGTCGTTCCACTTCTTGCTTTAATATCGTCTCATGTTCGTTTTCGAACCGGTCCTCATCTTTGACATACAACATTTCAATCTGGTCGATCTCATGTTGGAGCACTTGGACTTGAAGTACCGAGTTCGGTAGCACGGCGACGGTCGCCGTCAAGTCGCCTTCGAACACTTTATAACCTTCCGGTGTCTCAACGTAATTCATTTGACGACCATCGATCGACGAGATGACCGTACCGGTCTGGCCACACGGACACATCTCATCGCTGAGCGTCATCCGGTCTCCGATTCGATAACGGACGAGCGGCGTGCCATGGGTGGTGAAGCTCGTGACGAGCACGTCTCCGTTCTCTCCGGCCTCAATGATGCCGGTCTCCGGATGGAGGTGCATTCGTCCATGCTGACATTCGGTGACGAGCGGTGCGCCTTCTGAAGAAGCGTATTGGTCGTATACCGGGGCGTCAAAAACTTCCTCGAGCAATGCGCGTCCCCATGGCGACAACGTTTCCGACGTCGGAAAGATGGCGATTGGCTTGAACGTTAAGCGCATATCCGTGTCTTTTAAATACTTGGCGACTTCGATCATCGCGGACGGCGAACCGTCGAGGGCGTCAGGTTGAAAGTCGTTCAATGATTCGACGTAGGCCGGGATCGTTTTCGGATGAAAGTGAACGACCGAGTAGAGCATCTGTTTCATCGGAGCGTTATAACGCCAATAGACCGGCTCTTCCTGGCCGCGCGGACAAATCATCCGATCGGTGAAACTTGCTCGTTTCATCCCTTTTGTAAAGCCGTGCTGCTCTTTAAAGTAATCCAAATGGGCCATGCGGGCTTGGTAATCTTCGACCGTGAACCGGACTTGGAGTGCCGTCCCGGTCGTTCCACCCGTACACCCGACGATTGGTGCTTTAACATCCGAGAAAATAGTCGGTTCGGTACGGAGTGTCTCTTTCTCAAGCACTGGAATTTGTTTCAAATCGCTCAGTTGCAGAAGCGGTAGCTCCACGTGATGGCGGTCAAACAAGTCCCGATAGTAGCTATTATGCGTCTGACAAAACTTAAGGAACCGATTGAGCCGATTCAGTTGAGCTGTTTGCGGATCGACGAGCCGTCGACTTCGAAGCTTGGTCAACTCTTTTTCGTAATAGGGACCGTAACGCTCATGGTATAACTTCAACCCGTATAGCGAGATAAGCCAGTTTTGAACCGGCAACGGAGAGTTGGCATAGATTTTGTCTTGAAGTGACATCATCACTCGATTCCCTCCTTCAATGCATGGTGATACGTGATATACCAATCGATAAACTCATGCACCCCTTGTTCAATCGGGGTCTGTGGTTGAAAATCAATCGCTCCATACAATTCCGATGAATCGGCAAAACTTTCCGGTACGTCACCCGGCTGCAGCGGGAGTTCGTTCACGATTGCTCGCTTCCCGAGTTTTTTCTCGATGATCCGAATAAAATCCATCAGCTGGACGGGGCTATGATTCCCGACGTTGTAAACACGGAACGGGACGTCGCTTCGGTCAGGGAGCGGGTCGTGATAGTCAAACTCTTCGTCAGCGAACGGTTGAATGTCCATCAAGCGGACGATCGACTCAATCACGTCGTCGACGTAAGTGAAGTCACGGGCCATTTGCCCATAGTTATAGACGTCAATCGGTTCACCTTTAATGATGGCTTCTGTGAATTTGTACAGCGCCATATCTGGTCTTCCCCACGGTCCATAGACGCTAAAAAATCGTAGTCCGGTCGTCTTTAGACCGAACAGATGGCTATACGTGTGGGCCATCAGTTCATTCGCTTTCTTCGAAGCCGCATATAACGAGAGCGGATGATCGACCGGATGCTGTTCAGAGAACGGCATCTTTTGGTTCGAGCCGTACACGGAACTTGATGATGCATAAATCAATTGCTCGACCGGGAAGTTCCGGCACGCCTCAAGGATGTTTAAAAATCCGACGATATTCGATTGGATATAAGCGTCCGGATTTTCAAGACTGTAGCGGACGCCTGCTTGCGCAGCCAAGTTGACGACGATATCAGGACTCCGTTTCTCGAACACCCGTGTGACGGCCATTTTGTTCTCGAGCGAGTCCCGATACAGTTTGAAGTTCGGGTGCGTCAAGACGTAGAGACGCGCCTCTTTCAAATGAGGATCGTAGTAATCATTCACTTCATCAATGCCGACGACGTGGTGCCCTTCTCGCAACAGCCGGCGCGCCAAATGAAAGCCGATGAACCCTGCGACACCTGTGACGAGCACAGTCTTTTTCATAACGTCTTCCTCCTTTGAGTGGGGTCGCTCGAACGAATCCGAACGGGCTCGATCTGAGGCGCGAACATATCTGCCATCACTTCTTCCGGGATTTCGCTATTGGCGACGAACAAGAGGAAGGACGTCAATGCGCTTTGTTGGTCAAGCAGATGTTCAATCGTACGTAAAATTGGTTCGACCGATTTGAACGGTCGCGTACAGCCGACAAAAATTTTGTCGTACACTTGATTTTCGCTGCGTTCGCTCGTGGCAAGCAGCTCCTCATACAATTTCTCGCCCGGCCGGATTCCGCTGTATTCAATCGAAATTTGCTCAAGCGTGAAGCCGCTGAGCGTGATCATCCGTCGGGCCAAGTCGACGATTTTGACCGGCTGTCCCATATCAAGGACGAACACCTCACCGCCATTCGCGCGAACACTTGCTTGAACGACGAGCCGACTCGCCTCGGGGATGGTCATAAAGTAACGCGTCATCTCGGGATGTGTCACCGTGATCGGACCACCGCGTTCAATCTGTTCTTTGAACAACGGGACGACCGAGCCGCGACTGCCGAGGACGTTACCGAACCGAACGACCGAGAACGTCGTCGCACTATGACGCGCTTGTTGCTGAACAATCATCTCGGCGACCCGTTTCGTCGCGCCCATCACGTTCGTCGGATTGACCGCCTTGTCTGTCGAGATCATGACGAAACGTTCGACGTTGAACAAATCAGCGGTTTCGACCATATTTTTCGTACCATAGATGTTGTTCTTCACGGCCTCTTTCGGGTTCCCTTCCATGAGCGGGACGTGTTTATGGGCCGCCGCATGATAGACGATCTCAGGCTCGAACTGTTCGAACACTTCCATCAACCGCGCCCGGTCTTGGACGTCCCCAATGATCGGACAAATCTCCGTTTCTGTTTGTAAGTCTTTAAGTTCACGGTCAATCGAATAAATGCTGTTCTCGCCATGCCCGAACAAGACGAGACGACCGGGTTCGAATTTGATTAACTGCCGGCATAGCTCAGACCCAATCGATCCGCCAGCACCTGAAATCAAAATGGTCGTGCCTTTTAGCTTATGTGAGATCTCGGATACGTCGAGTTGGACCGGCTCTCGTCCGAGCAAGTCTTCGATTGCCACTTCCCTGATCTCATTCATCGATACTTTTCCGGACGCAAGCTCTGAGAGCATCGGTAACGCGTGTGATTCGACGCCCGTCTTCTCGATTCGCTTGAGCAGTTGCAGCCGTTTGCTGTAAGGCAGGGACGGGATTGCGAGAACAACGACTTCGATCCCGAGCTCTTCAATTTTTCGCTCGAGCGCATCAATCGGGCCAATGACCGGTGTCCCGTGGATATAGAGCCGTTGCAGGAACGGATTGTCGTCTAAAATACCGACGACGTTTAACACGTTCGTCCGATGTTCTTTCAACTCTTTCGTGATCTTTTGTCCTGAGTCCCCACCGCCGATGATGAGTGTCGCTTTCCCGCTCGGCGGTTCGTTCCGGAAGCGGAAGAAGGAACGGGTTCTCGCCACGATTCGGATGAACAACATTCCGTTGAACGCGAGCAGGCTCTGGACGAACAGCGCTTGATACGACACGCTTTTTAAAACGACGAGGGCAGCGCCGAGGACGAGCAGATCGCTCGTGAGCAACACGAGGGCGAGCAATTGTAGCTCGCGCATCGAACCGTAACGCCAGTCAATCCGATAAACGCGTGTCATCCACCCTAGGACGAGCAGAGCTGTACTCTTCAGCGCTAAAATCGTCATCAACTTCGTCGTGTCGCCGGAGACGGTCGTATCATGAGCGAACAACAGTTTGAACGTGAGAAAGATGGCTGCAGCCGCAATCGTCACGTCGAGCATCATAAGCATCGTGTTTTTTCGGTCCATCGGATAATGATTGAATCGAATAGTCATCCTGTCACCACCTTTAAAGATTGCCGAATGTAAACGGATTATTCGCTGATGCTAGATTAGTACCCGTTCGAGATTCACAATCTGAAAGAAAACCATAGCTTTTTCATAGCAACGAAATTTAGCCATCAAACAGTTTTACGAATGTATGATGGCCATTTCTTTTTGTTTGTGAATATTTCCGCACTAAATGGGTAATATTGAAAGTATATTAGTTGTGAATTAGGTGTAAATTGTCAATAAGGAGGGGAATTTAGAAATAAGTAAGCATGCATGCTCGTCACATGACCTCTTCACGACTTGCTTACACTATCAGTCACGAGTCATTTATGTTCTTTGTCAACCGTAGTCGCGCCCTCGACCGTTTGAGCTTTCCTTGAAAACCATCACTGTTCAACCACACCACGACCTTTGAAGCAATCAAGCGCTTCTAAAAAGGAGAGACATCACGATGAAAAGATGGACAGAGCAGCAAATCATCTCATGCCTACAACAAGCAGCGAACGAACTCAAAGAATTCGATACGAAACAATACACACTCTGGGCCCGCAGCAAAGACGTTCCTTCCCTCTCGACCGTGATTTACAAATTCGGTTCCTGGCGCGAAGCCGTTCAAGCCGCTGAAATCAAAATGATGTACCGCTATTATTCGGACGAAGATATTTTAACCGCGTTAAACGAGGCCGCCGAAGAGCTCGACATCTTTACGAGCCAAACGTATCGGGAGTGGGCCAAAGTCGCACAAGCCCCGTCGCTCACGCTGATCAGCAGTCGGTTCGGCTCGTGGTCAAACTCGCTGCGCGAAGCAAAATTGCAGACGACGACGGCCCGCAATAACGAGGAGCGCATCATTCAGGCACTCATCGAGGCATCCTCCGAACTAACACGTCTCACTTCACAGCACTATGCTGTCTGGGCGCAAGAGAAGGGATATCCGACCGTGGCAACGATTGCTCGGAAGTACGGCTCCTGGAGCTACGCCTTGTTCGTCCTCGATATCGCCCCACCGAAACGGAAATGGGACGAGGAGGACGTCATCGAGGCGCTCCGGGTCGCTAAAGATGAATTAAACCATTTCAGCATCCTTCACTACCGCAAATGGGCCGAAGGACGAAACGTGCCGAGCACGTCGACGATCAACGCCTTGTTCGGCAGCTGGACCGCCGCTTTGAAATGTATGGAACAACAGCAAGTCATCACATGACAAAAGCGCCGTCTCATCAAGAGACGGCGCTTTTGTCATGTGACGATCGTGATGAACAGTGGGATACCGACGAGCAAATTGAACGGGAACGTGACGGCGAGGGCGAGCGTCAAATAAAACGACGGCTCGGCTTCCGGGACGGACGCCTGGAGCATCGCCGGCGCCGCGATGTAAGAGCCGCTTGCGGAGAGCGTCATAAGCAAGATCGTCCCCCCGTCAGACAAACCGGCCAGTCCGGCGGCAAAGTAGCCGACAACGGCACCGATGAGCGGGAACATCGTCCCGACAATTAAAAACTTCATGCCGTACGCCGGGACGTCTTTCAGCTGATGGCCGACCTTGACCCCAAGACTCAGTAAGAATAAGAGTAAGACGCCCGGGAACAAATCGACGAAAAAGGGTGTCAGCGCCGACGTGTCCGGCGTGACGAATCCGACGACAAGGCCGGCGATGAGCAAGAGGATGCTCTTTGAAAGCATACTGTCCCGGATGACGGTGAACGACTGACTTGGGGCGGCCGTGATACCGAGCACACGCGTCTGGTTGTACAGTAAGAGCGCGACGACGAGACCGGGAATCTCGAGGACGACGACGAGCGTCGTCATGAACGGTTCATAGCTGATGCCGAGCCGCTCGAGCTGGGCGGTCGCAGCGACATACGTCACGAGCGAGACCGAACCGAACGTCGCCGCCATGGCGATCCGTTCGTGAAAGCTGAACTTGAGCAGACGACCGAGTCCAAAAGCGACGAGCGGTAAAACCATCCCGAGGACGAGCGTCACGGCGAGCGGTGCCGCAAGCTCGTCAAGCGAGACAGCGGCGAGCCCCATGCCGCCTTTTAACCCGATGGCGAGTAGCAGATAAATGTTGAGCGTCACACTGAGCGATTCTGGGATTCTTAAATTCGATTTTCCGAGGGCGGCAATCACGCCCGTCACGAACAGGAGCACCGGGGCGCTCGTCAATAAAAACGTCAATAGTTCCATTGTTTCCTCCTAGACGACAAAAGCGCACACCAAAGAAAGGTGTGCGCTGCATGCCGACGGCTCGAACACGTTCGTTCCGTCTAGCCGACAACTGTCGGGGTAGTTTTTGACAGCTCCGTTTCAGGACGGCGGTGGAAAGTTCCCGTAGGTCATCTCCACCAATCCTGACGCGTCTCTGCTTCTAGTGTAAAAATGTCATTACGCCTTGTCAACCACATCGTCCCACGCTGCATCCAACCGAAAGACGATGAGGCGTTCGCCTGTCTTCGTGCTGATGTCCGTATGGAGCGACACGAGCCGTCTCCCAAGCACGTCATGAATGATCGTCTCGAGTTGGACCCGGCCGGATTCGACGAGGTTGTTGCGGTATTTCTTTAACTGTTCGCGACCACTCGACTTCGCGGCGAGTTCATACTCGGCCGGGGTCAAGACGCCTTGCAGCGTCACGATGGCCAAGTCGCGGAGCAGGTCACTCTTACACGTTAATGAACCGCGTCCAAGATACTCTTTCTCCCATTGGGTGATCCGGGCGCTCAGTTCCATCTCGAGCTGACCTTTTTTCTTCATCGTTACTTCACGAATCCGATCATCATCTCGCGAAGAATCTTCGCGGCGGCAATCGCCGTCATGTCTGACTGATCATAAGCCGGTGACACTTCGACGAGGTCGGCACCGATGATATCGAGGTCAGCGTTGGCGATGGCATGGACCGACTCGAGCAACTCTTTCGTCGTGATGCCGCCGATCTCTTGCGTGCCGGTTCCTGGTGCGGCCGACGGGTCAAGGACGTCGATGTCGATCGTGACGTACACTTTTTTTCCGGCGAGCGTCGGCAGGACGCGCTTGAGCGGTTCGAGCACTTCATACTTGTACAAGTTGTAGCCGACTTCTTTTGCCCAGTCGAACTCTTCTTTCATCCCCGAACGAATCCCGAACGAGTAGCAGTTCGACGGCCCAATCAAGTTGGCCGCTTTTTTGAGCGGTGTCGAGTGCGAGAGCGGCTCGCCTTCGTAATCGTCACGAAGGTCGGTGTGCGCGTCGAGGTGCAAGATGACGAAGTCGTCCCCGTACGCGTCATGCATCGCCTTGATGACCGGCCACGTGACGAGGTGTTCACCACCCATACCGAGCGGGAACTTCCCTTCTTTGATGACGTCTTTGACGAACGACTCGATCATGTCGAGCGACTTTTGGGCGTTGCCGAACGGAAGCGGGATGTCTCCTGCGTCATAGACGGCCGCTTCGTTCAAGTCCCCGTCAAGGTACGGGCTGTATTCTTCGAGTCCGATCGAGACTTCACGGATGCGGTTCGGACCGAAACGTGAGCCCGGACGGAAACTGACCGTCCAGTCCATCGGCATGCCGTAAAGGACCGTCTTCGCTTCCGTCACTTCCGGTAGGCTCGCGATAAATACTTTCCCTGAGTAGGCTTCATCGAATCGTTTGATCATTTCGTCAAGTCCTCCACGAATTTAGGAAGTACGAACGCCGCCGAGTGAAGCGCTGGCGTGTAGTATTTCGTCTCGATATCGTGGAACCGCTCAGCCGGTACTTGAAGCGGGTCGTACTTCTTCGAGCCAATCGTGAACGTCCACAAGCCGCTCGGGTACGTCGGTACGTTGGCTGTGTACAGCTTCGTGATTGGGAAGATCTCTTTCACGTCACGCTGTACCGTTTGGATGAGTTCTGGTGTGAACCACGGGTTATCCGACTGCGCGACGAAAATTCCATCGTCTTTGAGCGCTTTCGAGATTCCCGCGTAGAACCCTTTCGTGAACAAGTTCGCTGCCGGTCCGACCGGTTCAGTCGAATCGACCATGATGACGTCGTACTCGTTCTCAGACTTCGCGATATGCATGAAGCCGTCGCCGACGATGACTTCGACGCGTGGGTTATCGAGCTCACCCGCAATATTTGGCAAGTATTTCTTCGAATATTCAATGACTTTCCCGTCGATGTCGACAAGAACCGCTTTCTCGACTGTTGGGTGTTTCATAATCTCACGGATGACTCCACCGTCGCCGCCGCCGACCACGAGAACGTGTTTCGGGTTAGGGTGCGTGAACAGTGGCACGTGCGCCACCATCTCGTGATAGACGAATTCGTCTTTATCCGTCGTCATGACCATTCCGTCAAGCAACAACATTGTACCGAACTCGTCCGTTTCGACCATCTCTAGTCGTTGAAACTCCGTTTGTTCGCTCTCATAAACGTGGTTAACCCGGAACGTGATCCCGTAATCTTCTGTCTGGTGCTCCGTAAACCATAACTTTAATTTTTGGTCCATCGATAGAACCCCTTTCTGTTCAAAAAGTTGTTCGTATGCGAGTGGCGTTTTGAGGCGCTTCTTATTCATACGATAGGAAGTATACAAAAACTGTCCGCATTTTGCACGATTTTTTTATTTATTCGTCCAGATGTGTGATTTTTCCATGAGGTTTAGCCGATAAACTGGATATAGATGTATTTTATAACAGTAAAGGAGGGATCCTATGTGGTCTCCTTGCGTGGCCTGCTCCACGACAATCCCGCTCTTTGAACGGGGCTTGTTGGTCGTCAACGACCAACCTCAGCCATACGAATCATTTGATGAACTCAAGACTAAGCTATCTTCGGTCGAGGACAATGTATATTGTGTCAACCCTGCCACGAAACAGCAAACGCCGATTCTACCAGCAGTCGATTTGCTCGAACAGATCGCCAACCGTGACACGATCGAGCTGATCCAACACGGGGAGTTCGAAAGTCACCTGCAACCGATCATCCACCTCGACACAGGTGAACGGTTCGGTTACGAGGCGCTCCTTCGCAGCCCGAACAATATCTCGCCTGGGGAGCTGTTCCGCGCCGCCAACCGGTTCGGACTTCATTCGAAGCTCGACCAACGCGCCCGGTCCGAGGCGATCAAAGCGACGTATCACGCCGTCGCGCCTCACGAGAAGACGTTCATCAACTTCTTGCCGTCGACGATCTACAATCCTGACTACTGCCTGCAACACACGTTCGAAGTCATCGACCGCTACGGGCTCAGTGCCGAACGCTTCATCTTTGAAGTCGTCGAGACGGAGAAAGTCCAGGACGTCGCTCATTTGCAGCACGTGTTCGCCACATATAAGAAACGTGGTATGAAAGTCGCACTCGACGATGTCGGCGCCGGCTTCTCGACGCTCGATATGTTACAGCGGCTCGAGCCCGATTACGTCAAAATCGATCGGTCGTATATTTCGTTTTGTGACCAAGATGCCGAGAAACGTACGTTCTTGAAAAATGTGCGTCAATTGACGCGCTCGATGGGCATCACCATCCTCGCCGAAGGGATCGAACGCGCCGAAGAGGTCGACGTCTGTCGCGAACTCGGTTATGATCTCGCCCAAGGTTATTTCTTCGGCAAACCGTCTCCATACGCACTATGAAAACAAAGGCCTAGAGCGAACGCTCTAGGCCTTTGTTTTCAATCGTCCTCTTCTTCTGTATCTTCATTCATATCGTCTTCTTGCATTTCCGTGTCGTCGTTGTTCATCGGTTCCTCGTCCGCTCCCCCGCAAGCGCCGAGAATGATGCCTGTCGCCAGCAGCGACGCAGCCAATGTGCCTTTTCGTTTCATCAAACACACCCCTTTTTGAAAGTTCTGTCGTACAGTAAGGTTTATTCCCTCCACTTGCCCACTCAAACGTCTTTTTTAGAGTGAACTACTCACCACTTATTTGCTTCGCAAGCGATTCATCTCCCACCTACGCTGGGCTTCGCCCCAGACGCTTAGAGGTGGGAGAATTCTCGCTTAATTAGATTAAAACTGTCTGATTGGTGGAATCAATTTAGTGATGACAACTGAACAGAAAGAAGGTGTACCTTTTGAAACGACGTGTCTTACAACTAATCGGAATGTTCGTCCTCGGCATCTTCCTTCTGCTATCACTTTACTCGATCGATGGATTGATCCCGTTTTTGATTGGTGTCGGCATCATCGCGCCGCTCATCGTCGGTTGGAATATTTTATTTGACCAAGTTCAACCGCAAGCGAAGCTCGCCTGGCTGCTCACCGTCTTGTTCATCCCGTTTCTCGGCGCTCTCGCCTGGGTGCTATTCGGCCGGACGCCGAAACGCCACCGCCGGATCAAACGAACTTCGTCTGAGATTCGGATGTTCCGGCACGCAATCGAAGCCGACCGCGTTGAGACGACGAATGACGTATCCGACCGGTTCCCTCTCACGAGAGCGCTCGAAAAAATGGGCGCGACCGGTGCCGACGGTCATACGGCGACGAAACTACTCGTCAACGGAGATGAAAAGTACGACGCTGTGCTCAAAGATATCGAGCACGCGACGCACCATATCCACGTCCAATATTACTTGTTCCGGACCGATGAGATCTCCCTGAAGATTCGCGACGCCTTAATCAAAAGATCCAATGAAAACGTCACCGTCCGTTTTCTTTATGACGGTCTCGGCAGCCAAGAGATCAGCGAAGAATTCCTCGAGCCGCTCCGCAAGTCGCGGGTGCACGTCGAAGCGTTCGATCCGGTCGTGCATCCGCTGCTCGTCTTTAACGCCAACTTCCGGAATCATCAAAAACTCATCGTGTTCGACGGACGGATCGCTTACACTGGTGGACTTAATGTCGGCGATGAATATCTCGGCAGGCATAAGAAGCTCGGTTTTTGGCGAGATACGCATTTGCGGGTCGAAGGACCACTCGTCCGGGAGCTTCAGCGTCTGTTCATCGAGAATTGGCTTTACGCCGGACATGAAGAAGATAGCGAGACGTGGGACCTGTTCGCCGATGCTAAACACCTTCCGGAATATTTCATTAACGAACCAAAAGACGCGAACGGGGCGACACAACTACTCGTGACGTCTCCCGGTAAGGACGTCACGATCCGGGACGGGCTGATGCGTCTGTTGATGGAAGCGAAAGAATCGATTTGGATCACGACCCCTTACTTGATCCCGCCGCCCGAACTGCTCGCCGTGCTAGAAGTCGCGGGGAAAAGCGGCATCGACGTTCGTATCGTCGTCCCAGGACAAGGCGACGAATGGTTCAGTTTCCATGCGACCGAATATTATTTCGAGCAACTGCTGAAACGGAACATCCGCATTTATAAATACAATCGTCATTTCATCCATGCAAAAACCGTCCTCATCGACGGCAAGATTGCGCTCGTTGGGACGGCTAACTTTGATTTCCGCAGCATGTATTTGAATCACGAGATGACGATCGCCCAGTTCGAGACGTCATCAATCGGTCAACTGCATGACGCGTTTTTGAAAGACTTCGACGAGTCGATTCTCGTCGACTGGTCGATGCTCCGAAAAAAATCGAACGGCAAACGGTTCATCGAGGCGTTCTGTCATATCTTCTCGCCGTTGCTTTGAAACACACGCCAGAGGAGATAAATGAGCACGAGTAGCGCGATCAGCACGAATTGCCAACCGGGCGCAACACTCATCACGGCCGTGACCGCGAGCGCCTCGATGAGGAGCGCCGGGATTTTCCCAATCGTGCTCGCCGCGGCGAACGACGGGAGCGTCATCCGACTGAACGCGGCCGATAACGTGACGAGTCCGGACGGAACGAACGGCATGAGTCGCATCCCGAGGACGAGGAACCACGCCTCAACCCCGCTCGCCTCGCGGAGACGCTTGAAGCGCTTTCCGCTCGGTGACGTATACGTTTGTAGCGCACGTCGGTACAGTACGAAACTGATGACCGCTCCAACCGCCTCACCGATGATCGAGACAGTGACGCCGAGACCGAAACCGAGAATGTTTACGTTCAGCGCCGTCAAAAACGCGCTCGGTAACACGCCAGCGACGGCGATGGCACTGTTCAAGACGATGCTGATGACGACAAACAGCGGGATCGGGAGCAGTTCCCATTCCATCATTCAAACCCCATTTCAAAAGGCTGACCCCGCGAGGTCAGCCTTTGTTTTATTTCGCTTCGACTTCATCCCACGCGTCTTCGTCGACAGGTGGAAGGTGTTTCTCTTCAAGCTTCGCTACAACGACCGCACACGTCGCGTCACCCGTGATGTTGACGGACGTACGGAGCATATCGAGGATACGGTCGACCCCGATGATGAGGGCGATCCCTTCGACCGGCAAGTTGACCGACTGTAAGACGAGCGCGAGCATGATGAGCCCGACACCCGGCACACCAGCCGTCCCGATTGAGGCGAGCACCGCCGTGATGACGACCGTCACGAGCTCGGTGATCGTCAAGTCAGCGGCGAACACTTGGGCGATGAAGATGGTCGCGACCCCTTGCATGATGGCCGTTCCATCCATGTTCACCGTCGCACCAAGCGGTTGGACGAATGACGAGATCGAACGCGGGACGCCGAGCTTCGTCTGGGCGAGTTCCATCGACACCGGAAGCGTCGCGTTTGAAGACGACGTCGAGAATGCGAGCGTGATCGCTTCATAGAAGTTTTTAAAGAAGAAGACCGGACTCATCTTGCCAAGCAAGATGAGCGCTCCGCCGTAGACGATGGTCGCATGTAAGAACAACGTCAAGACGACGGCAAACATGTACCATGCCATCGCTGCGACAGCATCCAACCCGATACCGCCGATGGCCGAGGCGATCAGCGCGAAGGCACCGTATGGGGCGAGCTTCATGACCAAGTGAATGAGATGCATCATGATGCGATCCCCTTGTTTCACGAAGCGGCGCCACGTCTTGGCACGTTCGCCGAGGGCGATCATCGCAAACCCGATCAACGCCGCGAAAACGATAATCTGTAGCATGTTCCCTTCAGCGAGCGCTTGGATCGGGTTCGTCGGAATCATATTGACGAACGTCTGGACGATGTTCGACGATTCTTCGGTCGTTGTCGATTCAAATGCTAGATTGGCTGTATCGAAGTTGCCGCGTTCACCTGGCTTGATGACCGACGCGACACCCATCGCGAGCACGATGGCGAGCGCTGTCGTCGTCAAGAAGAACAGAAGCGCCTTCGACCCGACGCGACCGAGCTCTTTCGGGTCACCTAGGCCCATGACACCGAGAATGATCGAGAAGAAGACGATTGGGACGACTAACATTTTAATCAAGTTCAAAAACACTGTCCCGACTGGGGATAGTATGTACGTATTGATCACGTCGTAGACGTTACCGGATAGGCCGGCGAGACCGAGACCGACGATGACCCCTAAGGCGAGGCCAATCAAAATTTTCTTAGTTTCACTCATCGTGTCACCCTTTCTTTTTTACACAGTGCGTTTAGTATAGCATAATGCTAAATTTTCTTACAATTCCGGTTGATTTGCGGGCCTTAACACGGTCATTTTCCCAAGTTGCTTCAAAAGAAAACAAAAAAGATTGGAGACCGTGACGGTCCAATCTTTTTACTCGGCAGCGAGACGCGCGAGTTCAGTATGAAGTTCGGTCGACTGGTCCCATATCTCCGGACGGTGCTGTTGCAGAAACTCCGCGAGCACGCTCCGTGACGGCGCATCCATCATATCGATGAGGATCCGTCCTTTGAGCGACTTGTCCATTTGGTTGACGTGATACGGGAGCAATTTGTACCCGCGACGCGCCTCCAAGTCAATCGACATGTCACAAGCCGCGATCCCGCCGTAGTAGAACCCTTCCGGCTTGCGTCCGACCGTCACCCAGACGATCCAATACGGTTTACCGTTCGGCACAGCTTCCGGGTCGGTCAAAAACTTGATCCGCTTCTCGATTGCCGACTTGGCGTGCATCGCACCCATGTCGATCACTGCCGTACCTGCCTCGACGTCGATGATGACGGGCGACATATTGTTCAAACTGAGCGATCCGACCCCGAAACCGCCGTGGCCGTCCGTCGCATCGTCAGCGATAATGTTAAAGTTGATATCTTTCATGGCATTCCCTCCCCCTCTACTGTACACAAAGACGAGGGAACGTGGCAATCGCGAACGTCAGCCCCACTCGATTCGAAACTTCGTGCCTGGTCCAACCGAACGAATGAGCGGACGATCCGCTTCGATGACACGTCCGAGCACGTTGACCCGCTTGTCGGCCTGAAGGTCTGTCTTCGTCACTTGCATTTCGCCAGCATAGCGCCCGTAATCCATGTTGTCAATCGTGATCGTGCCGAGCGGTCGCTGTTTCGCCGCAACCGGTTCGAGCAAGCGGTCCCCAGGGCGACCATACGCCCGTGATTCGACGGAACGGATGACGTCGCGCGCCGGGTCCATCCGGTTCGTCTGGACGCGGTAGAGCGCCGCCTCGATTGTCGTATACGCCTCGGCCCGGAGGACGAGCATCCCGTTCTCGTATGACGCGAACTGTTCGACCGTCGCATCCGCTAGTCCCGGGTCACCGATCAAAATGCGGTCGACACTCCCCGTCAACTCTAAATAAGCAGCGAACGTCGACAGCTGCCGGTGGTCTTCAAGCGTCGGGAGTCGTTCGTATAGCGGTCCGCGGAGCGTCCCATCTCCCGGGATGAACGCCTGCACGCTCAACCCTTGTCGTTTCAACCAGTCATTTTTTTCGTCAAACCATTGCCGGTCGAGCCCGGTCTCTGGGCGCGGGTAGAAGTTGTGCCATGCTTCGACATTGTCCGTCATGAGCCCTTCCTGTTTCATCTCGTCGAGCTCTTCAGCAGTCAACGTGCTCGCGTTCAAGGCGACGGTCATCCGTTTCGACAGATCGGCGACTTGTTTCGGGGTCACCCCGTAATCGACGCGGAGGCCGGTCACGCCCCAGTCGATGAGCGTATGGGCGTCGTCCCACGTCTTCCCGAGTGCGGCGAGCGAAGTCGGGGCGATATCGGCGAACAGTTCCATGTCATGCTGTCGTGCGAGCGTGCCGAGTCGACGCAACCGCTCCGTGTAGACCGATGGATCGTCTTCCGGGATATGTAGCGATGTGAACAGTGACGTGAAACCGATCTCACGCATGCGTTTCATCCACACCGTGAACGCTTCTGTCAGCGGTTCGCTCAAGTAAACAGATAATCCTCTCATATAAAACAGCCCTCCCTATTCAAAAAGGTGACTCGAAAGAGCCACCTTGGTTGTTAAATCCCATCCGCCATCTCTTCTTTGAAACCGAAGAAATACGTGAAGATGAAGCCAGCCGTATACGAGATGACGAGACCCCCAATATACGTCAAGTACATCCCATTGTCGATGAGCGGTGTAAGCGAGAGACCCGAGACCCCGATCCCGAGCGCTGCCGTTTGCATCGACGCTTGGAACGCACCGCCGACCGCGGCTCCCATACAAGCCGTCAAGAACGGACGACCGAGCGGAAGCGTGACCCCATAAAGAAGTGGTTCGCCGATGCCGAGGAATCCGACGGGGATCGCCCCTTTGATGATGTTGCGGAGACGTTGGTTGCGCGTCTTCACGAAAATCGCAAGCGCGGCCCCGACTTGTCCCGCTCCTGCCATCGCAAGGATCGGCAAGAGCGCCGTGTTGCCAACGGTGTTCAGTAACTCAAGGTGAATCGGCGTCAAACCATGATGCAAGCCGACCATGACGAGCGGCAAGAAGAAGCCAGCGAGGACGGCCCCTGCGACCGGTCCGCCGATTTCAAGCACGGCATTCAGTCCTTGCATTATGCCGTCTGACAACACGCCCGCGACCGGCATGATCGCATAGAGCGCCGTGAAGCCGACGACGAGCACCGTAAGCAGCGGCGTAAAGATAATATCAATCGAGACCGGCATGAAGCGGCGGACGTGTTTTTCGATATACGTCATGAGCCAAGCGGCAAAGATGACACCGAACAGTCCACCCCTTCCGACGACGAGTGCTTCCCCATAGATGACGATGTCGGCGAGTAACGGGTTGAACAAAATCCCCCCGGCAATCGCTCCGAGCACCGGCGTCCCCCCGAACTCTTTCGCCGTATTCCACCCGACGAGGATGGCGAGATAGGCGAAGACCGTGCTCCCGAGCACAAGCAGAATTTGCATCCACGTCTCGGTCCGGTCGACACCAGCGTTGACGGCAAAGTTCGCTGCCCCGTTGATGATCCCTGAAGCGACAAGTCCCGGGATGAGCGGGATGAAGATGTTCCCTAAGCGACGCAAGAAACGTTTGAACGGTGACTTCTGTTTATCTTTCACTTTTTGACGTTCGATGGCCGCCCGCTCGTCAGGCGTCAAGTTCGCATCGACTGCCTCTTCTCCGATGGCGAGCCCCGTCTCACGGCTCAAATGATCCGCGACACGGTTGACAGTCCCCGGTCCGACGACGATTTGCAGCGTCTCATCATCGATGACGCCCATGACGCCGTCGATTTTTTTCAACGCATCGATGTTCACTTTCGTTGGGTCTTTCAACGCCAACCGGACGCGTGTCATACAGTGCGCGAGTTGGCGGATGTTATCTTTCCCCCCGACATGCTCGAGTATGGCTTGCGCCAACACCTCTTCTTTCTTCATCTCGTAATCCCCCTTAAATCGCGTCGCGGACGAATCCGTTCGCGCGCTGTAATCGCTCGACTGCCTCCGCGTAAGAGACGTCGGCTAAAATCATGACGATCGCCGTCTTGACGTGGCCGTTCGATGAAGCGAAATAACGCGCGGCCGTCTGTTCGTCGACCCCTGTCGCTTCCGCAATCATCCGTTTGGCTCGAACTTCCAATTTCTCGTTCGTCGGCTGCACGTCGACCATCAAGTTTTGATACACTTTGCCCACTCCAATCATCGACGCCGTCGAGATCATGTTGAGGACGAGTTTCTGGGCCGTCCCCGCCTTCAAGCGCGTCGATCCGGTCAATACTTCCGGTCCCGTCTCGACCTCGATTTTGAACTCGGCGTGGTCGCTGATTTTTGAGCCTTCGTTGCAAGATAGCGCCGCCGTCGTCGCACCGACTTCACGCGCGTAATCGAGTCCGCCGATGACGTACGGGGTCCGGCCGCTCGCGGCGATGCCGATGACCGTATCGTCCGGACTCAAGTGAAGCGCTTTCAAATCGTTGATTGCCAAATCCATACTATCCTCTGCTCCCTCGACCGCTTTGACGAGCGCGCGTTCGCCCCCGGCAATCAAGCCGACGACCATGTCCGCTGACACGCCGAACGTCGGGACACATTCTGCCGCATCTAAAATACCGAGTCGTCCACTCGTCCCCGCACCGATATAGATCAAGCGTCCGCCTCGTTTAAACGATGTGATCGCTCGTTCTACGACTTGTGCGATGACCGGAAGCTGTTGCTTGATCACGTGAGGCACCGACTGGTCCTCTTCATTCATCACGCCGAGCAGTTCCTCAACCGTCATGTCGTCTAGGCGCATCGTCCGTTCGTTCCGTCGTTCCGTAGCCAATTTGTCTAACATCGCCACCATCCTTTCTTCTCTCTAGTTTTATTGTACTAATTTGAAATTAAAAGTCAAACTTATTTAAAAAAATAAAGAATTATAATTTCATAAACGCTCAACTTGAGTGCCAACAAAAAAACTCGGCCGTTTGAGGTCGAGTTCGCTTCATTCGATGTCTTTTTTCAACACGTGGACGTGGACACCATCCCCTGTGACCGAGTCTTGCTCATACACGTAGCCTTGCCGCTCCCAAAAACGACGGGCCCGCACGTTCTTCGGGAGCACACCGAGCCGGAACGTCGTCTGGAACGGACGCATGTGGTCCCGCTCGAGTTGATCGTATACCGTCTGGGCGAGACCGGTGCCGTGAAGTTGTTCGTCGACGAGGAGCAGGCCGAGCCAGAGTGAGCCGTCGACCGGGTGACGGCTCAACAAATCCGCCATCGCCACGATCGCCCCGTCGTCCTCCACGACGAGGCTGACCGTACCTGTCGCCTCGAAGTCAGCCAAATTCTCATCGCGGAACACTTCGAGCGTCTGAGCGTTCAATCCGGCGAACGCTTGTTGTCTCATGAGGAAAGCTGCCACTCGTTCGCGGTCTGACGCTTCATATCGGCGAATCACCGGCGCAGCTTCACCATCTCGTCGCGCGCC
Organism: Exiguobacterium aurantiacum; assembly: GCF_001766415.1. Classification (GTDB taxonomy): domain Bacteria; phylum Bacillota; class Bacilli; order Exiguobacteriales; family Exiguobacteriaceae; genus Exiguobacterium; species Exiguobacterium aurantiacum_A. Next base: position 297,896 of record NZ_MKXO01000002.1, read on the forward strand.
TCGGCGTAACGATCGATCAGCCCTTCGCCTTTTCGGTGCAACAGACCCATGTAGAGCGTGTCGATAATCGTCAATTGTGTCATCCGTGAAGCGATGCTCGCGATCCGGTAATCTCGTTCGACGGTCGGTGTGCACAGACGGACGTCCGCCTCGCGGTAAAGCGGCGACTTGTCGAGGTCAGTGATGGCGACGACGGTGACGCCTTTTTTCTTGGCGAACCGGACGAGCTCGAGCACGTCTTTCGTCCGGCCCGACGTGCTGATCGCGACGAAGACGTCGGTCGGCCCGAGATGCGGGATGAGCGACAGCATGTAGTGAAAGTCTTGCGACGTCAGAGCGGCGTAGCCGAGTTTCGTGAACTTGTACTGCGCGTCATAGGCGGCCGTCGATGAGCCGCCGACTCCATAGAAGATGACCCGGTTTGCGCGAGCGAACGTATCGATCGCGTGTTCGAGTTCGCGTTTGTCCATCGCCTCGGCACATGCCTCGATGGCCATTTTGTTCACGTGGATGACTTTTTGGAACGAGTCGTACGGGGTGTCCTTCTGTTGGAGGACGTTAAAGTCGGTCAGCATCGTCTCTGTGATCGCCAAGTCTTTGACGAGGGCGAGCTTGAACGATTTGAAGCTGTCGATCCCGACGACACGCGCGAAGCGGACGATGCTCGCTTCTGACACGTCGGTCTTTTGGGCGAGTTCTTTCGTCGTCATATTCGGGACGAGCGTCGAATGGGTCAAGATGTAGTCCGCGATCTTCTTTTCGACGGACGTCATCTCGCCTTGGGCGAGCTCGATTTTTTTCAGTAAGGATTCCATCAGGTCATCCCCTTCCTGCTACTAGTTGCTGTATTTAATGATAGCGGATTCTTTCCCTACATTCCAACTTGGACACGAAAAAGGCTGAGCTCGCGCTCAACCTGTAGGTGAGACTTACAAGTTTTTTGTATTGAACGTGTCGCCGCCTTGGATCGTTCCATTTTGAAAACCTTTATCAAACCACCGTTTCCGTTGTTCCGACGTCCCGTGCGTGAACGAGTCCGGCGTGACGTAGCCACGCGCTTGTTTTTGCAACGTGTCGTCCCCGATTTGATGCGCCGCGTTCATCGCCTCTTCGACATCACCCGCCTCTAAATAGCCCATGCCTTGGGCGTGATGCGCCCAAACACCGGCATAGTAGTCGGCTTGAAGTTCGAACCGTACCAAGTACGTGTTGAACTCGGTCTCGCTCATCTCGTTTCGCAGCGGCATGATCTCGTCGGTCGTGCCGAGCAACGTCTGCACGTGGTGTCCGACCTCATGGGCGACGACGTACGCCATCGCGAAGTCGCCCGGCGCGTTGAAGCGCTGACTGAGTTCGTCATAGAAACTCAAATCGATATACAGTTTCTGATCGCCCGGGCAATAAAACGGTCCGACCGCAGAGCCAGCGATCCCACACGCCGACTCGACTTGTCCTGAGTAGAGGACGAGCGTCGGTTCCCGATACGTCAACCCGTTCTCGGCAAAGATGTCGGTCCACACTTCTTCGGTGTCACGTAGGACGACCGAGACAAAGTCCGCCATCTCTTCTTCCCGTGCCGAGCCTTGATACGTCTCGGAAGACTGCGGCTCACCAATTCCGATATTGTTGACGATGTCTCCCGGGTTACCCCCATTCAAAAGCGTGAAGACGATGACTAAAATGAGGCCCAAACCGCCGCCGATTCCCGCAATCCCTTTCCCCCCAACACTTCGCCCCCGTCGGTCTTCGACATTCTGACTCGCCTGTCTGCCTTTCCATTTCATACGATTGTTCCTCCTACTGCTAGTCTGTCTTGTTACTTACCCGGATTCATCTCGTTTCGCACCTACTTTTTCATATTTTCCCATCGTATTCGGTGTTTGAGTACTAACCAAGTAGGAAACAGGTTAAGAGAACGTTTACTTTAGGGAGGAATTAAGATGGGATTAGCAAGCGACTTGAAACAATTGCGTCAGATTGAATGCAAGGACAAGTGTGTGCTATCGGTCTACCTTAATACAGGACCTAACCAACAAGGCGACTGGTCAATCCACTTGAAGAACGGCTTGAAGCGGATCGGTGAATATTTAGAGGCGTCCGGTGACGAGACGCAACTGAAGAACTTCAAAAAAGTACGTAAGCAAGTCGATCAGGAACTCGGCAAACACCGGAACGACTTGGCGCGAAGCCTAATCATTTTTGCTTCGGAAGAAAACGATTTATTTGAAACATACTACCTTCAACACGATGTCGAGACGTCGTTCCACTGGGAAACGAAGCCAGTACTTGAACCACTCGAGGCGTTACAACAAAAATTTCCGTCCACCGGTATTATTTTGACGAACCTCGACCACGTGACGGTACTCGATACCTCACTCGGGCACATCGATGCGACGTTCGAATTCGCGTTCGACCCTGAGACCGAGGAGTGGGTTCGGTTTGAAGGGACGGCTTCGGGTGACCGTATGGCGTCGAGCAGCTCGCAAGTCGATAAATTCGATCGTCGACTTGCCGAAAATCTCGGTCGGTTCTACCGTGACCTCGCCCAAACCGTCGAACAGATGAAAGGTGCACACGACTGGGAAGCGCTTGTCGTCATCGGAGAAGCCGAGCTGTCCAACTCGTTCCGTGACGAGTTACGGACGAAACCAGAGCGCGTCGTGCACAAAAACTTGTCGAAATCGAGTGCGCCTCACATCATCGAGGCTGCATTCCATTGATTTTTCGCTTTCCTCTCGACTAGTGATTCTCTAAAATAGAAGAGAACTAGAAAAGGAGGAAATAATATGCCATACGTTACCGTAAAAATGCTCCCGGGCCGTACTGTTGAACAGAAACGTGCCTTGATCGAGAAAGTGACGGACGCCGTCTCAGAGACGACGAACGCACCGAAAGAAAACATCACCGTCTTCATCGAAGAGATGGACGCGACGAACTACGGTCAAGCCGGTGTCATGCACGCCGACAAAAAATAACGCCAGACACCCGCGCATCCAGTTGGACGCGCGGGTGTTTTTTCAGTCTTCTGAGTTCACTTCGAACCGCTCGCTCGGGACGGTCGGCTTGATCAAGTGCCGGGTCGCCCGCCAAACGTGATAACCAAGCCGGTCGAGCCAAAGGAGCGCTTGAACTTTGCGAATCGTCTGCTCCATTTCAAGCTGGTTCGCCGCCGTCTCCTCTAACATCTCGGCCCGATGCGCTTTCCGGTACTCGGCGAGCTGCTTCGACGCCGTCTTCCATTGTTTCGAATCTTCCGGCGGCGTGTGATGGTTGAGGGCATCGACAAGCTCGAGCTCGTGCAAGACGAGCTGACGTGCGACTAAAAAGTCGGTGTCGCGGAGGGCGTCAACGGGATCGACTTCGCGCAGGACGAACAGCCAGCGCTCCAAATGGTCGATCGTATGGAGCAGTGACAAGTGTTGTCCGTAGTCGTTGCGGCCCTGTCCTTCTTCCAATTGAATCGTGCTCAAAAATACCCGGACGTCCCCGAGCGTCTTCTCGACGAGCTGCAACTCGTCTTCCCGCTTGCGCGCTTCCGTCAATAACAGTTTCGTCTCGTTTCCGAGATAGCGCTCGATCTCAATCAACGAACGTCTTGCCGCCTCGAGTGCGACCGTCGGGATCCGCGACATGTTCGGGTCGAGGAAACGGATCAGCTTTTCAGACCGACTCGGCACCCATTTGAGCAACCGCCGGCTGAACGCTTCGTGAAACGGCAGAAACGTCAACACGCCGAGCAAGTGAAACGACGTATGGAACAACGCGAGCCGCAATAGCTCATTCCAATTCAGCCAGTCGGCCACGCGATTGACGACACCAAACAAGAGCGGGAACGTCAGCCAGCCAATCAACAAAATCGAACTGTGAACGAGTACGTGTCCGAGCACGATGCGCCGCGCTGATTTCCATCCTCCGAGCGAGCCGAGCGCGACGACGAGACTCGTTCCGGCACTCTGCCCGAGTACGAGGAATGCAGCCTGCGCGAGCGTCACCGTGTCGGTCGCGAGCGCCGTCATTGTCAAGACGAGACCGATGCTCGACGATTGCAAGACGACGGTCATGAACAGGCCCGTGCCGAGCAAGGCTAATTGATGAAGCGGTGTGTCGGTGTCCCAGCCCGAAAACGAGAACGTGACGACTTCCCGCATCGCTTCTTGGAGTGTTCCGATGCCGACAAAAACAAGTCCGAGACTGACGAGTAACATCCCAATCCGCTTGACCCGTCGTCCGATCAAGCGGAGCGCCATCCCGACGCCGATGAGCGGCAGTAAGAGCTCCCGAATGTCGACGTTGTAGCCGAGGAGCGCTACGATCCATCCCGTCGTCGCACTACCAGCGTTCGCCCCGATGACGAGCGTGAGCGCCTGCGTGAACGTCAACAGCCCTGCGCTGACGAAACTGATCGTCATGAGCGTCGTCACAGTCGAGGACTGGAACAACGCCGTCATCGTCGCACCGAGAAACGCCCCTGCCACCGGTCCTTCCGCCATGCGGTTCAACCGCTCTCGCAGTCTTTCCCCGGCCAAGCTTTTCAACGTATCGGTCAACAGCATCATCCCTAACAAAAAGATGCCGATTCCGCCGATGAGCGTCCCGATCCCCATGGTGTCACATCCTTTTCAAGCGATTCAATCGCCGCGTAACGTTGACAACATCCATGATTTTTCTGAAGCGTGGTCTTTCAAGTTCAACAGCACGTCCTCAGGGTAATAAATTTTCTCGTCCGACTGTCGCGAATTCAAAATCGATTGGACGAGCATCGACACCTCTGAAATCTCGCGACGGTCGCCGTCGTTCATCTGCAGGTAAATCCCTTCGTACGTGCCGTGCCCTTTATATAGATCATATGGCAGCTGGCTGAGCTGGTCCTCGAGCAAATAATAGCGCGTCGGCAACCCGATCGCTTCCATCGTCGACCGTAACCGGTCCATATAGCGGACACGGTTCGCTTCTGGGAAGTTTTTATACTTTAACAGGCGACGATTGACGAAACGGCTCGCCAGATCAGCCAAAATCGGGTCTGCCTCGTCCATCCATTCTTGGAAATAGAAGTAGACGATCGTCTCGTCAAGCTTCAAATAGTGTTCGAGCGTCATCTCGTCATGGTTGAAGATCGGCAAGAAATGCTTCGGTGTCATCTCAAACACATAACCCGATTCATGCAGTTCTTGGGCCCGCTCGAGCACGGCTTTTAATAACAAGTCACTCGAACGCGTCGCCGGATGCAGATAGACTTGCCAATACATTTGATAGCGCCGCATGATATAGTCTTCGATCGTATGCATCCCCGACTGTTTGACGACGATTTGATCTTCGTCCGGCCGCAACACGCGCAGCATCCGCTCGAGGTCGAACTTCCCGTAACTGACGCCGGCGAAATGGGCGTCGCGAAGTAAATAGTCCATCCGGTCGACGTCGAGCTGTGAGCTGAGCATGTTGACGATCAGCCGGTTCGGGTGCGTCTTGTTGATGATGGCCGCGACTTCTTCCGGGAACCCGACGCCCATCTCGGAGAGGACTTTATTCACTTCCGTGTTCCCTAAGATGATCCGTTCCGTCCAGATTTCATGGCGGACCGAGAAGACGTGCTCGAACGCGTGCGAGAACGGGCCGTGCCCGACGTCGTGCAACAGTGCCGCCGCGAGCAACAGCTCCCGGTCGCGGTCGTCCCATTCCGGATAGTCGCGGAACTGGTCGATCAACTGCCGGGCAATCTCATAGACGCCGAGCGAATGGTGGAATCGGGTGTGTTCAGCCCCGTGGAACGTCAAAAACGACGTCCCGAGCTGCTTGATCCGACGTAACCGTTGAAACTCTTTCGTGTTGATCAACTCCCAAATGAGATGATCGTAGACGTATATATAGCGATGGACCGGGTCTTTAAACACTTTTGACCCAGATAGCTGACCTCGTGATGTGTACATGTTGGTGCCCCCTGCGTTTTATGTATTGTACTGATTCGACTTCTTCCGAGTCGTTCCCTCCATGCTATAATGAGGAAGACATTATTTTTTGAAAAGGAATTATGCATATGATCCATCCACTTTTACGGCAACCGACCTACCGCCTGATCGACCAATCATCGCTCGGTGCGGCGTTTCAAGCCGAGCAATCATTCGCGACGGACGATACGCTGTGCGCGTCGACGAAACACCAAGGCGCCGTCTTTCGGGCCTGGATCCATCTGAACACAGTCGTGCTCGGGATTCAAGACGCGCGGCTGCCTCATCTGCGCGACGGGATTCGACTGCTGCATGAACATGGCTATCGTCCCGTCATCCGTAACTCGGGAGGACTTGCGGTCGTCCTCGACGAAGATGTATTGAACTTATCTCTTATTCTACCCGAGAATGACGGCATTCAAATCGATAGCGGCTATGAGGCGATGACGTCGCTCATTCAACATATGTTCAAAGACGTGACGGACAAAATCGTGCCTGGAGAAATCGTCGGTTCGTACTGCCCGGGTAGCTTCGATCTATCGATTGACGGTAAAAAGTTCGCCGGCATCTCGCAGCGACGTGTCCGTGGCGGTGTCGCCGTCCAAATTTATTTGAGCGTCCGCAAGAGCGGAAGCGCTCGTGCCGCCCTCATCCGTGACTTTTACGACCGTGCCATCCAAGGCGAAGCGACACGATTCACGTACCCGGCCATCGTCCCGGAGACGATGGCGTCGCTCGAAGACTTGCTTCACATCCCGCTCACCGTCAACGATGTGCTCCGCCGCGCCTATGACGTGCTCGGGGAGACGAGCCGACTCGTCCCGGCAACGCTCGACGCGGACGAACAAGCGACGCTCGTCGTTCAGCTCGATCGCATGTGGCAGCGAAACGAACCGATCCGCGACATTGAACACCAACTACTAGAGGAGTGATCCAACCATGTTCAAAATCATAACCGATACCGGTGCTGATTTGACGCAAGACCAGATCGTCGAATACGGCCTCGAGATGTTACCGCTCGGGGTCATCATCGACAACGAAGAGTTTTTAGACGGAGAGACGATTCAGCCGAAAGAAGTATATGACGCGATGCGTGTCGGCAAGACGCCGAAGACGTTCCAAATCGAGGCGGCCCGGATTGAGCGCTGTTTCCGTCAACATCTCGAGTCTGAGATCCCGTTCCTTTACCTCGCCTTCTCGGGCGAACTGTCCGGTACATATCAGACGGCCGTCATGGTCGGGAACTTGCTTAAAGAAGAATACCCGAACAGCACGTTCCATATTCTCGACACGCGGACCGCGTCGGTCGGACAAGGATTGTTCGTCCGAACGGTCGCCGAATACGGCCAAGACCACTCGTACGAGGAGACGATCGCCTACGCCGAGTCGCTCGTCGGGAAGATCCGCCACTTGTTCACCGTCGAATCGCTCGAGTACTTGATGCGCGGTGGCCGAGTTTCGAGAGCGAGCGCGTTCATCGGGGACTTGTTGACGATTTTACCGCTGCTCACTGTCCGAGATGGTAAGCTCGTCCCGATCGAAAAGATTCGCGGTCATAAAAAAATGATGCGGCGCATCGTCGAGTGGATGACCGAGTCAAAACCGCTCATCGAAGGACATCATATCTTTATCGGCCACGGGGATGACCCGGCCAAAGCTGATCAGTTGGAAGCATTGCTACTTGAACAGATGAATCCGGCCAGCGTGACGAAGACGATCGTCGGTTCGGCAATTGGCGCGCACACAGGTCCTGGACTCCTTGTCGTCAGTTACTTCGAGGCGTAAACTAAAACTAAAAACAGCGAGCACCCTCAAGGGCGCTCGCTGTTTTCATTTATTCCAGTTTTTGAAGCCGTCACCGAATTCGAAGTGGAGTTCGTCACCGAACATACCGTTCTCAAACGTCGGGACGTCGACCGGGAGCTTGCCTCCTGGTTTGACTTCACCGAAGATGGCGCGGATGCCAGCCGGAAGGTTTGGTCCAGCCGACTTGGCGTTACCTGCTTCAGAGTCCGGTCCGTTCGGGTCACCTTTAAAGCCATAGATGAGCAGCTGGGCCGGCGCATCCGGTTGGACGGCCACATCGTACGGGTTACGAAGGCTGAGCAACACCGATTTCTTGCCCGTCTCGTTGGCATAGCGGAACACTTCTGCCGGAACATAATTGTCCGCTGACGTCGCTTTCAGCTTGGCGCTGTTGTTGACGTTCGAGCCGACGATGATGTAGTCGGCCGCCTCGACTTTTTGTTTTAAATCTGGGTTTTGGTCAAGGTGCGGTGTCGACGCCGTATAGTTCGCCGTGATGACGTTCACTTGCTTCATGTTGCCCGCGTTCTTTTTAAGCGATTTGATCGTCTTGACCATGCTGTCGGTCTGATCTTTTGCTGGCGAGATGACGAGCACCGTCTCCCCTTTTTTCGGTTTGAACGGAAGTGTCTTGTCGTCGTTCTTCACGAGTGTGACGGCCGCTTCGGCAATCTCACGTTCTGTCGCTTTATGCTCGGCACTACCGACGACCGCATTTGCTTCCGCGAGTTTCGCCTCGAGCGTCGTCGTATCCATTGACTCGCTCCAGATGCCGCGTTCCGCTTTCAGCTTCAAGATCCGTTCGACCGCTTCATCGATCTTCGCTTCTGGCAAACGGCCGCTCTCGACAGCCGCCATGACGTCTTCAAAGATCGTCTCAAGTTTCACGACGTCCGCGTTCGACCGTAAAATCGTCGGCATGAGGGCGATATCGACACCCGCCTCAAACGTCTTGATGACCGCCTCGGCTTCTGTGAAGTTGTCCGTGATCGCCTTCATGTTGAGGGCATCCGTGATGACGATGCCGTCATAGCCCATCTCGTCACGCAAGACGCCGGTGATGACGTCGTCAGAGAGCGTCGCCGGGAGCGGGAACGTGCCGCGCGGCGAGTTGACGACCTCGTCCTCGATTTGTGGCATCCCGATATGGGCCGTCATGATCATATCGATACCTTCCGTGATAGCCCGCTTGAACGGCAACAGCTCGAGCCCGCGCAAGTCTTCGAGTGACTTATCGACGATCGGCAAGCCGTAGTGCGAGTCGACGGCCGTGTCGCCGTGTCCCGGGAAATGTTTCGCCGTCGCGGCAACGCCTTGGTCTTGAATCCCTTGCGTCATCGCCGAGCCGAGTTCACCGACGAGTTCCGGATCACTCGAGAACGAGCGGACCCCGATGACCGGGTTGGCCGGGTTGTTGTTGACGTCTAAGACCGGACCGAAGTTGACGTTCACCCCGAGCGCATTCAACTCTGACCCGATGATGTTCCCCGCATCATACGCGTATTGGCTGCTCCGCGTCGCCCCAAGCGCCATGTTCCCCGGCAAGTTCGTGCCGGTTCCGAGCCGAGTCACGATCCCGCCTTCTTGGTCGATCGTGATGAAGAGCGGAATGTCGTTGCTGTCGTCTTGCTTGACGACTTCTTGCAGGTCGTGGACGAGTTTCGTCGTCTGTTCGGTCTCGGTCACGTTTTCCGCGAACAAGATGACGCCTCCAAGGTCGAACCGGTCGATGACCCGTGCCACATCTGGCGCGAGTGCCGTATGGTTCGTCCCGTTCCAAAGTCGGAAGTCTGGCATGATCATCTGTCCGAGTTTCTGTTCAAGCGTCATCGCCTCGAGTTGCGCGTTCACCCGTGCTTCAATCGATTGTGCCGGCGTCTCCTCTGCCACGACCGCGTTTGCCATCGGGACGGACGAGACGAGTAACGCTGTCGTCAATCCGAGTGTTGCTGTCCAGTTCAGTACTTTGTTCATGTTTTCACTCCTTTTTGAAAGTTCCCCCGACCACAAACGAAAAGGCATGGAGGAATAAGCGTTGCCTCACCAACGCTCGTTCACCCCATGCCTGATCGAATCAGTTACATATGGTCATTATTCAGGTGGTCAACGTCAGTATAGCAATTCAAAAAATGGGAAACAATGACTTTGATGAAAGCGTAACCATTTTGAAACATTTGACCTGTCTTGGAACACGTTCCACCTGTATTGGCAAAGCCAATAATTTGAGTGGTTCGATTTTCATTTGTTTTTTGGTAAACTCATTTCGTTAGGGGTTGACATGATAAAGGGGGAATCCGAAGTGGCAAGAGGGGAACTGAAACGAAAACCAGAATGGCTGAAAATCAAATTGAATACGAACGAGACGTATACCGGCCTTAAAAAGATGATGCGGGAGAAGAATTTGAACACGGTGTGCGAGGAGGCGAAATGCCCGAACATCCATGAGTGTTGGGCCGTCCGCCGCACGGCGACGTTCATGATTCTCGGGAGCATCTGTACACGGGCGTGCCGCTTCTGCGCGGTCACGACCGGGAAACCGAACGAACTCGACTGGGAAGAGCCGAAACGCGTCGCCGAATCGGTTCGGCTCATGAACTTGAAACACGTCGTCATCACCGCCGTCGCCCGCGACGACTTGAACGATTACGGGGCGACCGTGTTCGCCGAGACGGTCCGCTCCATACGCGCGATGAACCCGGAAACGTCGATCGAAGTATTACCGTCCGACATGATGGGCAACTTCTCGGCACTCCAGACGTTGATTGACGCGGGGCCGGACATCATGAACCATAACTTGGAGACGGTGCGCCGCTTGACGCCACGAGTCCGGGCCAAAGCGACGTACGACCGCACCCTTGAATTCCTAAAACGTTCCAAAGAATTGAATCCGGACATCCCGACGAAGTCGTCGATCATGCTCGGTCTTGGCGAGACAAGAGAAGAATTGATTCAAGCGATGGACGACCTCCGGGCCCATGACGTCGATATTTTGACGCTCGGTCAATATTTACAGCCGACAAAGAAACACCTCGACGTCGAGCGCTACTACCACCCGGACGAGTTTGCCGAGTTGAAAGAAATCGCCTTGTCAAAAGGCTTCTCACATTGCGAGGCCGGTCCGCTCGTCCGCTCGTCATATCACGCCGACGAACAAGTCCATAAGGCACGTCGCCATACGATGTTGCCAATCGATTGAGAGAAAGAAGAGACACGATGACTGATACAACATGGCACATTTTAACGACACAATCACTCGCCCCGGCTGAAAACATGGCGATCGATGAAGCGGTCTCAGGCTGGGTCGCACGCGGCGAGCTGAAGCCGACGCTCCGCTTCTATTCATGGGCCCCGCACGCAATCAGCGTCGGGCGTTTCCAACGGGCGACGCGTGACCTTGACCGTGAGGCGCTCGCAGCGAACGGCATCCCGGTCGTCCGCCGCTTGACCGGGGGCCGGGCCGTCTTACACGCCGACGAATTGACGTACAGCGTCATCTTGCCCGAAACGACGCCGACACTCCCGACGAACGTCATCGAGAGCTATCGCCTGTTGACCGAAGGCGTCCGGCGCGGCTACCGAGCGCTCGGTGTCCCGGCCGAATTCTCGGTACCGTTGACCGAAGAAGACCGCGAAGTATTGCGGAAACCGAAGTCGGCCGTCTGTTTCGACGCCGCTTCTTACTACGAACTCGCCGTCGACGGCCGTAAAGTGGCGGGTAGCGCTCAAGTCCGGCACCAAGGAGCGGTCTTGCAGCACGGGTCGATCCCACTATCGATCGACGATGATGTCCTGTTCGACTGCTTCAATATGGAAGCAGACGAGAAAGTATACGCGAAAGCACGGTTCAGCAGCAAAGCGGTCGCTTTGAACGAGACGCTCGGCCGCTTCGTGACGTTCGACGAAGTCGCCATGGCGTTCGAGGACGGGTTCCGCGACGCGTTTCAACTGACGTTCGAGCCGCTCGTGTTCACGGCGACGCAACGAGATGAGATCGCTCGCTTAGTTGAAAAGTATGAGAGTGACGACTGGGTCTGGAAACGCTAAAATATGTGAACTAAAAATGTCCCGCTGAAGCGCTTCAGCGGGACATTTTTTATAAAGTCGTCTTCGGGTCGCGCAACAGATGCTTAATGTCGCGGAACGTGACGAACGTCATATTGTTCGCATCGTACAATTTGTAACGAAGCGATTTTAAACTAGAGAACAATCCGATCGTCGTCGCTTTTTGTAGCGGCGGCGTCGCCGTATGCGCTTTTTCGAGGTTATAGTTCGGCACGCGCGGGCTCAAGTGGTGGACGTGGTGGAAGCCGATGTTGCCTGTCACCCACTGCAACACTTTCGGCAACTCGTAATACGAACTGCCTTCGATCGCCGCTTTGACGTAATCCCATTCGCTCTCATCTTCAAAATACGAGTCTTCGAACGTATGTTGGACATAAAACAGCCAAATCCCGAGGACACCGGCCGTGAACATCGTCGTCCCTTGAATGATCAAGAACGCCTGCCAGCCGACCAAATAAATCATCAGACTGTACAGCACGACGAGCGAGAGGTTGATGACATGCGTGTTCATCCGCTCTTTTTTCCGAGCGTCCTTGCGGTTAAACCGGCTCGTGACGAGAATCAAGAACAACGGTCCGATACCGAACATGACGAGCGGGTTGCGATAGAGGCGGTACTGAAGACGCGTCCATTTCGAGGCCTCGACATATTCCTCGATCGTCATGACCCAAATGTCACCGACACCGCGCTTATCGAGGTTACCGCTCGACGCGTGGTGGATCGAATGCTCCCGCTTCCACTTCTCGTACGGGAACAGCGTCAACACACCCATGATTGTTCCGACGACGGCGTTCGCTTTCTTGTTTTTGAAGAACGAACCGTGCGTACAATCATGGAAGATGATAAACATGCGGACGACGAACCCGGCTGCGATGATCGCGAGCGGGATCGTGAGCCACACCGACACTTCGAGCGCTTGGTACGCAAGGAACCAGGCGACGAGGAACGGCAGGATCGTGTTGATCATCTGCCGGACACTGACTTTGACATCTGCCTTTTCAAAGGGCGAGACGTGTTTACGTAGCTGGGCAATCTTTTCTTTACTCATATGTGAGCCTCCTTGAATTCGACAGCGTTCACGACGCTTCTAAATTGATGATATGAAATGAAACCGACAACCGACGTGCGTGAAGGTGAATTCATAGTATCCATATGATTATTTTCCCCACCTAAACTAATACCAGGTAATTATACCATGTATTACACCAGAAAAGTATACGCTTGTGAACTACTCACCACTTATTTGAAGCGCAACCTGAAGTCGGCGCTGCTTGGGAAGACCGCGCTCTTGTTAGCAACGGTTATGGACCAAGCTCGCCCCATCCGGCGTCCTGAATCAACTTCAGCGTCTCCACGATAATGACTTGGTTCTCGTCAACGAGATGCGTCTCGTCAGCTTGCGGAAGACGTCGTGGTGTTCGTTGTTCCCCTCCATGGCGGTCGGTGTCGTGATCATCATCCTTTATCATCCGATACCCGCACAAGGGGCCGACGAGCCTGAAGAAATGGCGAACTTTCGTTTGTTACCCTTGCCCCGCGGGATGTGGAATACGAAGCTCGTGCAACGTCTACTGCAAACATGAAAACAGAGGGGCATCATCCATTACGGATGGCGTCCCTCTGTTCGAATTCGTTATTGTTGAGTGTAAATCGACACCGAGCCCCCGTTGACGAAGAACTGGCCCCAGCCGTCGCTATTGATCGTGACGAGACGATTGCTGTTGTTCGTCATATCTTTCCACACTTCACCGGCGTTCTGCTTGCCGACGTACATCCATTTCGAGCCGCCCGGTCCGTCAGACAAAATCGTCGCGAGACCCGACTTGGCCCGGTCACTCACGCCTTCGCGTGTCCAACCGACGACGTCTTGATGATCGAGATAGTCGTGCTGTGTCCCGTAGGCGAAGTCTTTACGTGCTTTCATGATCGGTCGGAGCGAGGCCGACATGTTCGGGATCTCCCGGTTCGTCGTCCCTTTCGTCCCGTAGTAGTCTCCGTAGAAGAGCGTCGGGTAACCTTGGCTGCGCGTCATGATCGTCGCGTAGGCGAGCGGTTTGAACCAGTTGGCGACCGTCGACTCGAGCGACTGCCCAGGTTGTGAGTCATGGTTGTCAACGATCGTCACGGCGAGCGTCGGATGCTGCTCGGTGACGGTGCCTTTCAAGATGTTGCGCATGTCATAGAAGCCACCGCCGTTGCCGGCCGCCTGGAAGTTATAGTGCAGCGGCACATCGAACACCGAATGCGTGTAACCGGTCTTCGCGAGGTAGTCGTTGATGGCGCCGAGGTCGTTCTTCCAATACTCGGCGACGGTGAACATCTGTTTGCCGGTCGTCTGCCGGACGCTCGTCACCCACTCACGCAAGTACGCGTGACTAATATGTTTGACCGCGTCCAAGCGGAACCCGTCGAGCCCGAGCGAGTCGGCGTACCATTTGCCCCAGTTCTTCATCTCTTGACGGACTTCCGGATGCTCGAAGTCGACGTCGGCATACATGAGATAGTCGTAGTTGCCATTCTCATTCGAGACGTCCGTGTCCCACGCCTTGCCCGTACTCTTGAACTTGTAGATCCGGCTCAAGCTGCGTGACTGATCCCAGTCGGTCCCGTCAAAGTGATACCAGCGCCACTTGAACGGCGAGTATGTATTGTTGCGGCCCGCGAAGTTGAAGCCGGTCCAGGCCGAGATGCCGTATTCCCCTGACGTCTCTTGGTTCCGGTTCGACGGGTTGACCTCGATCGCTTGGACGGACTCGGTGTAGTCGGCGCCGCCCTTATGGTTCATGACGACATCGCCGTAGACACCGATACCTTTACCACGCAAGTTCGAGATCGCCGATTGGAGCTGCGCTTTCGTACCGTACTTCGTCCGGACGGTCCCTTTCTGGTTGAACTCACCGAGGTCATACAAGTCGTACGCCCCGTAACCGACATCGTTTTGCGACGTCCCTTTATACGCCGGCGGGATCCACACCGTCGTCACACCGATATCTTTCAGGTTCTGCGAGTCGTTCGATAACCGATTCCAATGCAGGCCGTCGTTCGGGACGTACCATTCAAAATACTGCATCATCGTGCCGTTTTGCGGCGTCGCTGCTTGCGCGACCGGTTGCCCAGCAAGCAGCGCAATCGCCGTGACGCCAGCGATGACCGCAAACCCTTGTCGTCTCTTCATCATGCGTTTTCCTCCTATCGAATTAAATGCAAGCGTTTTCATTATTTATCATGAACGATTCCGCTTTAGTTTAACAGAGGATTTCCGAAAAACAGTTCTCTGCACCTAACTATTTTTTTCTTGAATAGTTCAGTCGTCCAAAACAAAAACGGATGGCTTGTGCCATCCGCCTAGTCATCCTTTGCGATCGAGCCGTTTTCGCTTCACGAGATAGCCTAAATACGGGAGACCTGTGAAGACGAGTCCGATCGTGACGAGCAACTGGACCATGATCAATCCCGTCTCGACGAGTCCCGACCAATCCAGTTCAAGCAATATAAACAGCCCGACCCATAAGATGAGCAGTACCAACGCTACTTTCCCCATCTGCCCTTCGACTTGAGCGTATTTCTCGTGTGTCGTCTCACGATCCGAGTAAATCGGTCGCGCGTCCGGACTACCTTTGAACACGTGAATCTCGTCCCCGCTCGACGTGACGTGTTCCCAGCCGCTCGCGCGGAACAGCTCGAAATAATCCTCGTCCGGTCGTTTACGATAATCGAGACTATACTGGACGTCCGCCGGTTCTCCTTCGACGAGCGTATAGCCAAGCGGTGCGAACTTCTCTAAATGCCAGCCCTGCGCGGCCATTCGTCCCAACTTCTCCATCTCACGCTCTTCAGCGAACGCGAGGCCCCAACTCGCCATATATTTTCGGTTCATCTGTGGCCCTCCCCTTCCAAAATAAAACGTGCGTCGTCGACCATCGCTTGGCGCCGTTTCACGTCTTCGTGTAACAATGCGCGCCCGATGTCCGTGATGATATAACTCTTCTTCTTGCCGTCCCCGTCGAGCGGCTCGATCAGCGACGCGTTCACGAGTTTTTTGATGATCGTGTACATCGACGCCGGACCTATCTGCATCCGCCCATTCGTCAACTCTTCGACGAACTGCATGATCAAATACCCGTGTCTTGGCTCGGTCAGCGCGAGCAAGATGTAAAATGTGCTGTCGGTCAACTCCCCGAGCCCGATCGTATCGTTCCGTGGCATCGTCTCGCCTCCTATATCATTCATCGATATACTTCTTACTCCTAATATATATCGTTGAATGATATATGTCAATGAATGATATAAAAAAAGCCGCAGACAGGTCGTCTGCGACTCGTTTAGCTCGTGACATAATCGAGATCGTGCAAAATGTAGGCAAGGAAGAAAATCATACTCGGATTCTCATAGCGCGACTGGACTTTCCGGAGTTGTTCCCGGTACGTGACTTCGTACTCGGCCCCGTTCATCTTCCGCTCCATGTTCATCTTGATCAAGGCGTCAAGCTTGTCCATCATATCGACGAGCGACCCTTCGTACGTCGCATCTTTCGAATCGGCCATATAGCGCCGGAACGCCGGTTGCATGTATTCCGGGAGGAGTGACAATAACGCCTCGCTCTCGGCCCGTTCATACGCCTCGAACGCAGCACCGGTCTCGGCCGTCGAGTGCTTCACCGGACCGAGCACGTCCCCGGTCACGCCTTCGACGAGGTCGTGACAGAGCAAGCGCGCCGTCAATTCGGCGACGTCGACCTCGACCCCGTACTTCTCACGCTCGAGCAAGCCGCTGAACAGACCGAGCGCCGCCGCCCGGAAACCGTGGATGGCGTCGTTGTCGTCAATCGTATTGAAACGGCCTTTCCAGCGCCGGACGCTATCCATCCGCATGACGTTCTCGATGAACGTCGCGACGTCCGTCTCCGTTTCGACTTGCTCATAGAGCCAGCGGACTGACTCGAGCGGATGGTCGCGGAGCACCGCCTTCATCTCTTTGAGCTTCTCGACGAAGTGTGGCGACCCATGTGCGACTTCACGCCGCACGAACAGCATCGCATCGAACGAATCGATCCCGTCGACAATCCGTCCTTCGAACGAATCGTCCTCCGCCTCGACGAGAAAACGATAAAAGTGCGGCCGGAGCGACTGTGACAACAAGTCGACCAACCCGAGGCTCGCCGTCCGTTCCATCCGTTCGATATGTTCTTTGAGCGTCGGCTCTTTTTTCGTCCGGTGCATGATCGGGCCGGTCTGCACCTCGTTCATATCGTGGAACAACGCCTTGCCGAGCACATCGAGCAAGTTGACGTCCTGTCCGTTGTTCTCTTCATAATAGGCCGCAATCAAACTGAAGACGGCGACACGGAAGCTATGGCTCGCCGCGTTATCGTGATAGTGCGGCGCGTATTCGTCCCACCGTTGCACGTTTTGCATACGTGTCATCTTGCGGATAAACGTTCCGTTATGCATCAAATTCCTCCTTGCTTTAAACGTTCCCACGCATCGTCATGACAGACGATGTAGAGCGTGTCACTCGGCTCAAGCGTTGTGTCGAGCGCCGTCGCGAAATCGAGACGGTCGTTGACGGCAATCAAGGTGACGCCCTGGCGCAACAAGTTTTCGACAGCGTCCCGGACCGTCGCCCACTCGGGTCTCGGCGCGAGCGCTTGAATGTTACCACCGGACTGCTTGCTGAGCAGTTGCCGGAAAATCGATGTCGTGCCCGGCTGCAACGTCGCTTTCGCCATGAGGAGCGACACCGAATCGTTCGCCAATATAAAGTCGTCGATGCGCACGTGTTTGAACTTCGAGATGTTCCGCTCTTCGCATACTTCGACGACCGTATGTAGGTCAACCCCCCGTTCCGACGACAGCGCCTCGACGGCTGACGCGATCAATAGCGACTTCCCGTCGGCGAGCAACGTCTCGCTGATCTGCGCATCCGCGAAGATGGCGACCCGGCGCGCTTTCAAAATGTTCGCCTGCAGGAGCACCGCCTCATCGGACGGGTCACCGTGGACAAAATGGACGTTGTCATGATCGTACGGTTCTTCTTTCAATTGGTCGATCAACACGATCTCCGCCTTCGGCTCATAGCTGAGCACCTCGTCGATCGCTTTCTTCGTCTTCGGCGACCAACCGATATAGACGTAATGCCCTTCTCCTCGATACACTAGCTTTCCCTCCCGTTTTAAACGTTGAAACGTCGCACCGACCTCAACGAGTTTTCCGATCAAAGCCCCGATAATCCCGATCCCGAACAGGAACAGGAAAATGCCGAGCCAACGCCCGGCAACCGTTGACGGGAAGAAATCACCGTAACCGACCGTCGTCAGCGTCGTCATCGTCCACCAGAACGAATCGAACATCGACGGGAACGTCTCCGGCTCGAGCCAGTAACCGAGGACGGTACCGGTCAAAATAATGACGAGTGATGCCAACACGACGTTCAGAAACGATAATTTCGATAACCCGCGCCACACTCGAAAAAAGATATGCACTGAAATCACTCCCTTTCTCCTATATACTAGAGACAACTCAATTGATTTACGAAACCCGTTTGTGTTCGGTTCCGTATAGAAAGAAAAAAGAAAGGACTAACCTATGGACTCCATCGTTTTAGAATACCGACTCTATAAAAATGAGATCTCGTTCGAGCCACTTTACCATTATACATCGCTCGGGCTTGATGAAGTACTTGCTAGACGCGAATGCGAATTTTTCGTCAAAGACGGCATGACGTACAAACAACGCTCGTCCGCGCTCGAAGGCGACCAATATTTCTTGATTTACGTCGACCGGTACACGGAAGGACCTGTTGACAAGAAAGCAACTGACGACATCAAAGTCGAGATTCGCACGCTCGACGACCGATTCGACAACCCGCTGCTCGAAGCGTACTTCGTCGACCGTCACCTTGACGCGCTCGCCATGCTCGGCAGCGAGTATTTATACGTCGCCGGAAACGAATATGCGCGCGACTCGGCCGAGACGGACGAGGACCGTGGCGTCTACGTCATCTATGTCACCCCGACTGGCTATACACTGGAGGAAACAACATGAAAACAAGCAAGAAGATTTTAAGCGGTCTCTCGGCCGCCGTCTTGACAGCGTCACTCGCGGCGTGCGGTACGGACGAAACGCAACAAGCGACGTTACCGGAAGAGCCAACCGGCTATGAGTGTGACGACTGGGAATGGGACGACGAAACGGAATCATATTACTGCGACGACAGACGGTCCCCGCACTTCGGGAGCTTCTTCTTACTCGGCAGTCTGTTCAATTCAAAGAGTTCGCTAAAAAACTCGTCCGCTTATAAAAACTACCGCTCGAACGGTGGCGCGAGCAGCATCACGCCGAACCGATCGAACTCAGGGTCAAACTCGGGACTCGGCAGCGGCTCAAAAGGCGGCTTCGGGGGATGAATCGGCACGACTTGTTCGGCCAAATCCCTTACTTTTGGCCCGACTTGAACGACGAAGAATATGCACTCTACGATTGCCTCGTCTACACGCAAGACGAGGTCGACCGCATCCGGGAAGCGACGCGCGCCGTCGATGCCATCTTCCGGAAAGCCAATCGATTGTTGCGGACGCTCCCAGACGAGACGCTCCGTCTGCTCGGTTATCCGGAGGCGAGCTTGCCGTTCTTGCGTGACAAAGCGCTCCCGCAAGAGACGATCATCGGCCGTTATGACTGGATCGTCAAAGACGGTGTGATCAAACTGATGGAGTTCAACGCCGACACGCCGACGTTCATCAAAGAACTGTTCGATGTGAACCGGTATGTGACGACCGCGTTCGGACTCAACGACCCGAACGCGAACGCGACAGCCGAGCTGAAGACCGAACTCCGTAAAGCCGTCATCGCGGCGTGGCAACGATTAAATCGCGACGGGACACCAAAAATCGTCTTCACGTCACACGACGACAACATCGAGGACAAATGGACGACCCGCTTCCTCCAAGAGACGCTCGACTTGCCGTCAGAATTCGTCCCGCTCGACCGGTTGCTCGTCGACGTGGACGGCGTCTATACCCCGTCGGGCGAACGGGTCGACGTCTTGTACCGCCAGACGTATCCGATCGAGCACTTGGTCGACGACCGGGCGCCGAACGGCGACTTGATCGGCATCCGGCTGCTCGAGTTGAACCAAGCGAAGCACGTGTCGCTCCTCAACCCGTTGTCCGCATTTCTCATGCAGTCCAAAGGCGTCCAAGCGCTCATTTGGGAACTGTATGAGACGGATACATATTTTGATGAAGCGGAGCGCCAGGTCATCCGTACTCACTTGTTACCGACTTATCTCGAGGCGGACCCATTTTTAGGCCAGAGCGCTTACGTGCAAAAACCGGCCTTCGGACGTGAAGGCGACTCGGTCATTTTGTATGCCGAAGACGGCGTCCCGTTCCATAAAGAAGTGCTGCAGACATATGCCGCAGAAACCGCGGTGTATCAACAATTCATCGAGCTACCGACACGAACGACGAACACGGTCAACGGTCCGCTTGCGACGCACTACATGATCGGCTGCTTTTGTCTGAACGGCCACCCGTCGGCGCTCGGCGCCCGGGCCGGAAGCATGATCACGAACAACCAGTCCTACTACCTAGCCATCGGCACACCAACTCACGAAGGAGATTAACACATGACATTTATCACGCTCGATTCAATCTTGAGCTTCCTGGCTCACCTCGGTACCGGGTTCGGACTTATTTTAGCAGGACTCGTCGTGTTCGCCCTGACGACAAAATATTCGGAACGAAAACTCATCAAAGCTGGCAACGTCGCCGTCGCCCTCAAACTTTGGGGCAAAGCGCTCGGCCTCGCCATCGTCATCTACACAGTTTGGGCGAACAGCGTCAACCTGCTCGACGCCTTCATCTGGGGACTCGTCGGGATCCTCGCCCAAGTGCTCGCTTTTTGGACGTTTGAGTACGTGCTCACGCCTGGCGTAAACTTGGAGAAAGAAGTCGAAAACGGCAACCTCGCCGTCGGTGTCAGCCTGTTCTCGGCCTCGCTCGTCGTCGGCATCATCGTCGCCGCGAGTTTGACGTACTAAACAAACAGCCCATGCGCTCAGGTAGCGACATGGGCTGTTTCATATAGAAAGGAAGAATTGGATGTTCAAACGAAAACTAATTTGGTCTTTAGTGATTTGCATCGCGATTGTCGTCATTTTTTCAGGAATCGGTAGTTATTTTTATGAGAGACACCAATTGAAACGTTACCTGGCAGACAATGATTTTCACGCATACGAATATCACAAAACAGATGACGCGACACTTGCCCTCTTCACAAATAAAGATGGGACCATGCTCGGCCTCGCTGAAATGAGTGTGGACGGCTACGGTTACGGAACTATAGAGACCCTCGACGTGGATCCGTTTGACTATATCTATTCGAGTGACGAGTCCAATAACTATTTAGGCATCCGCCTTAACAAACAACCTCAGAACGTTGCCTATCTCCGTATCATCGGAGATCGTATACAAGAACAACACATCCTCAATCGTACCGAAGATAGTGACTATGCTGACACACACATCATCGAGTTGCGAAACCGTCCAACATCCGACTGGATCCTTCAAACGTTAGATCAAAATGAGCAAGTACTTGACTCCATCGACTTATGAAAAACTGAACAAGGAGGGGCAAGATGTCAAAACGAGGACTCGCGTTATTCCTTACAGGTATGATCATCATCATCGCCATTTCAGTCACGGCCGGCGTCGGGTATTATCAGGACGAGCAACGAAAACAACCTTTGGCACAGGCGCAACAAAAACTGCATGAGCACATGACCGCCCAAGGCTGGTACACATACGTAGAAGGCAGCACCGTCGTCTTATTTACGAATGAAGACGAGACGATTCTCGGTCTCGGTATCATGAATTCAGATGGAGGCTTCAGCGCGTCGACATGGGACACGATTGAAGAAAAACCGTTCGATTCGATTCACTTTGGCAATACGACTGATGAATACATCGGTATTCGCTTCAACGAAAAACCGGAAGATGTGGCTTACGTGCGACTAAGCGGTTCGGATTGGAGCGAGACATACACCGTGAACGACCCTCGAGACGAAGGATACGTCATGTCTTACTTGATCACGCTCGATGAATCACAACGGGGTAGATTCGAGACACTTGAGACGCTTGACGGCGACAGAAATGTGATGCACGCGGAAGAATTATAAAACCGCAAACCGATGACCGGTTCGCGGTGATGTGACGACTGTTTTCGCAATCGTCTTTTCTTATGCTTTGGCGAGCACGGCCGATGGACCGAAGAACTCGTAACGTGCTTGTGGAATCGTTTGGACGACCGTCTCCATCATCGCGGTCGGGCCACACGTATAGACGTCATGACCGTCGACATCGAGTGCTGTAAGCTGCGTCGCGCTCATGCAGCCAGACACCTCGTCGATGTGTGTGATGAGCTGAAGTCCCTCGTTCACGAGTTCGTCGAGCTCTTCACCGAGCGGACGGAGGTTCGTGCTGCGGACGGCGTGTAATAGTGTGACCGAGCGACCTTGACGGAGCGCTGTCTTCGCCATATTGAACAGCGGTGTGATACCGATCCCGCCAGCGACGAGCGTGAGCGGACGGTCCGTGTCTTCCATCGTGAACTCGCCTGCTGGCGCGCTCATCGGAATCTCTGTACCGACTGTTTGCTCGTGAAGCCAGTTCGAGACGAGCCCTTCCGCTTTCGGCGCAATCCAGTAGCCGTCTTCTGTCGTCTCGACGACGCTGTATTGACGGTGGTGTAGAATATCTTCACCCTCGATGCGGGCTTGGACTGAGATGTACTGGCCCGGAATAGCCACACCAACGACACCGTCGTTCGCGACAAGACGGAACCGTTTCACTTCCGGCGTGTCTTCGATGACTTCAGCGATCGTGAACGGCTTGAAGCCGATCCATGGTGCATCGGCGTACATTTGTTTCTCGAGCGAGATGAAGACGTCGGCGATGACACCGTACGCTTTTGCCCAAGCTTCGATGATCTCAGGCGTCGCTGCTTCACCGAGAACGTCTTGAATTGCGCCGAGCAAGTTAGCGCCGACGATCGGATAATGTTCCGGGCGGATGTTCAAGCTTTGATGTTTATGAAGCGCCGGTTGGATCGCCGGTAAGATCGCTTCGAGACGGTCGATATGGACGGCGGCCGCGTAGACGGCGTTGGCGAGCGCTTCTGGCTGGCGGCCGCGTTGTTGGTTCGTATGGTTGAAGAACTGACGAACTTCTGGATTGTTTGCGAACATGCGCTTATAGAAATGACTCGTGATGGCGACACCGTGGTCTTTCAAGACCGGTGCCGTCGCTTTGACAATTTCAATCGTTTGTTGATCTAACATAAATATTTCCCCCTTTTTGAAAGTACACATACATTATGTGAGTTTCGTCACGGTAAAAGCAATATATAAAATACTTGTTTAAAACGAAGTTCAACTTTTAGCCTTGATTCCGCCACGCTTTTTTCACATCTTCCATCGTCGCGCTTTCAAGAAATGTCTTGTACAATGGACAAATAAGAGGTGAACGATCATGCGGCTCACGCAAACGTGCGACTACGCACTCCGAACATTAATGTACAGCGCCACCTTCTCCCATCGTCTCGTGACGATCCAAGAAGTGGCTGACCAATATCAAATCTCAAAGAACCACGTCATGAAAGTCGTCTATGAGCTCGGGAAACACGGCTATCTTGAATCGGTACGAGGTCGCGGCGGCGGTTTCCGGCTCGCCCGCCCAATGGAAGACATCAACGTCGGTGACGTCGTCCGGACGATGGAGCCGCTCGAGCTCGTCGAATGCTTCGGCGAAGGCCGCTGTGTCATCGCACCGGCGTGTGACCTTCGGAGCGTCTTGAACGAGGCGATGCTCGCTTTCCTGCACGTGCTCGACCGTTACACGATCGCCGACCTGATGGCGAACCGAACGAATGAACTGGCCATGCTTTTAGGCATAAAAAACCCGACGGACTAAAAACTGAACTGAACCCCGAATGATGGACACTTGAAAAAGTCCCTCACTCGGGGTTTTTCGTGTGCGTACGAATCGCTATAATGAACCTATTCATTCAGACGGGAGAAACAATCATGAGTAAAATCACCTTCAACATCCATCAAATCAATCGGCTTGAAGAAAATCCGAACGTCGCCTCCGTATCAGAACGCTCGATTCAATACACCGCCGAGTTTAAGGTCAAGGCCGTGCGTGAGAACATGGACGGCAAAGGACCCCAACAGATCTTCACAGAGGCGGGGTTCGACCTGACGGTGATCGGGAAAGAGAAGGCGAAGTCTTCGTTGAAGCGTTGGCGTCGGACGTACCGAACGGACGGAGAAGACGGTCTCCTGAACAACAAACGTGGGAAGACTCTGGGAGGCGGGCGTCCGAAAACAGACGAGTCGATGGAGCGACGGTTAGCGAAGGCAGAGGCGCGTATCAAATACCTGACGGCAGAAAATGAACTCTTAAAAAAGCTAGAGAAGTTAGAAGGGCAGGCGAAACGAACGAACTGACACCGGCAGAGAAATATCAGGTCATCAATACCATCATCCGAATCGCGCAGCTGAAGAACCTCGTCCGTCCACTGTGTGAGATCGCTGGCGTGAGTCGGAGTGGCTACTATGCCTGGTTGAACCGAGCCGAGGCAGAGTCCCTCCGGGAAGAGCGTGATTACCTAGACGCGACCCTACTCAAGCAGATTCACGACAGCCACGGTGGCAAAGTCGGTTATCGGGCACTGTACATGGAGGTGCGCGCGACCCTCGGGGTCCGGATCAACCATAAGCGTATCCTCCGACTGATGCGCAAGTATAACATCGTCACCAAAATCCGAAAGATGAGCCCTTATCGAAAACTAGCTAAAGCGACGCTCGAGCATCGCGTCGTGCCGAATCTGTTGAACCGCCAGTTCCGACAGAGCGAGCCCGGGAAGGTGTTCGTGACCGACATCACCTATCTCCCGATCGCCTCCGGCGAGAACGTCTATTTGTCTTGTGTGAAGGACGTCGCCACACGCGAGATCGTGGCACATAAGCTGTCCATGGGCCTTCACATGGACCTCGTCTTTCAGACGATGGAAAAGCTCGAAGAGCACCTCCAAGGGAACCTGCATCCTGAGGCGATGATTCATTCGGACCAAGGCTTCCACTACACACATCCAGACTACCAGCAACTCGTCGGTGACCTCGGACTGGTCCAGTCCATGTCACGTCGGGGAAACTGTCTCGACAACGCACCAATTGAATCGTTCTTCGGTCATTTGAAGGACTATGTCACCAACCGCTCGTGCAAATCGCTCGAGGAGGTCCGAGAAATGGTCGGTGACTACATAAGCTATTACAACTGCGAACGCGGTCAATGGAACCTAAAAAAGATGACCCCGGAACAATATCGGGGCCATCTGATCGCCGCATAGAACACGTGGGCTTTTTATTAAACTGTCCATTTTACGGGGCTCAGTTCAAACTAGTCTGTCGGGTTTCGTTGTTAAATCGGCTTCAGTTTTCTCTCAATCTCTGCTCGGCGTGGCTCTAAGAAAGGCGGCAACGCCAGGCGTTCCCCGAGCGTTTCGACGGGCTCATCGGTCGCAAACCCCGGTCCATCGGTCGCGAGCTCGACCAAGATGCCGCTCGGCTCGCGGAAGTAAATCGATTTGAAATAGTAGCGGTCAACCAGTCCGGAATGACTAATGCCGAACGCATCGAGTCGCTCGACCCAACGCCCCATCTCGGCATCGTCCTCGACGCGAATCGCGACGTGATGGACGCTGCCCCGTCCCGGCCGTTCCGACGGTAGGTCGGGACGCCCGACGAGATGAATCTCCGTCCCCACACCTCCGTCACCCGTCTCGAAGACACGCACCACTTGACCGTCCCGTTCGATTTCGGTCGAAAAGCGATAGCCGAGCAGGTCCGTCAACACCCGCTCCGTCTTCTCCGGTCGCCGAACCGTCCATTCGCTAAATCCGAGACCGAAGACGGCAGCGTCAGCAGAGACCGGCCCCTGTCTCCACGGCGTACCCGTCCCGCCTTCCACGAGACAGAGCCGTTGCCCCTCTTCATCCTCGAAGTAGAGCGTCGGCCGTCCGAGCACGGCCGTCACTTCGTCATGCAGCACACCGAACGCAGCAAACCGCTCAAGCCAGTACGGCAACGCCCCTGCCGGCACGCGGAGCGCCGTCCGCGAGATGCTGCTGCTTCCTCGATACGTCTGCCCGAGAAACGGCAGCTCAAAAAATGTCAAATCCGTCCCCGCCGCGCCCGTCTCGTCCGCATAAAATAAATGATACATCGACGGATCATCTTGGTTGACCGTCTTTTTAACGAGCCGCATCCCGAGAACTTCCGTGTAGAATCGTAAGTTTTTCTTGGCATCCCCCGTCATCGCCGAGACATGATGCTGTCCTAAAATCGCCTTCATCAACCTCCCCCCTTCCACATTTGGTTCTATTGTACCACCCGCAAATAAGTAAAGTCAGCTTTACATTAAGTAAAGTTTACTTTACACTATAACTAGAAACAAGAAATGAGGTGGCACCATGCCATTAGTCAATCGCGTCAAAGAGTTGCGGGCCCGGCATCAATTGACACAAGGCGACCTTGCGGCCAAGGTCGGTGTGACGAGACAGACGATCATCTCGCTCGAGAAAGGGAGCTACACCCCGTCGCTCCTGCTGGCGATGCAAATCGCCCGCGTGTTCGAGGAACCGGTCGAATCGATTTTTACGATTGAGGAGGAAACAATTTGAAACATGTCGTCATTCAGTCCATCTCCAGCATTATCCTGTACATCTTGATGGCATTTCTATTCAGCTCGTTCGTGTCCGATGTGACCACGGTTATTGAAACCGAGCGATTCGAAATCGAATTTAACATGGTGCCGCTGTTGTTGCTAGTCGGCTTCTTTATTGTATGGAGCGTCTATTCGTTCAACACCCGACCAAATCGCGACATGAGTTTTTGGAAATGGTCGATCCGGATGACCGAGTTCAGTGACGTCGATGAACGCGAACAAGTGATCACGGCGAAAGCGACGAAAGCGGCCTACGTCTCATTCGGAATATCGGTGCCGCTGCTCATGTCGTCGTTCATGTTTTATCCGCTGTTCGAAGACGCGCTCCCGACCTACCCGATCTACGCGCTCGCCTCGACACTCATCATCTCGACGCTCGTTTACATGACGACTTGGATTCGGGCCTATACTCATTAAGAAATTCATTCCAAACCGATGAAGCCGATGACTGACTAAAGTGGCGCGACATATGCCATTTTGGTCAGTTTTGTCTTTTGCACGTGCCGGTGTCAAAACCACATGTCCTTTAGAGGGTTATATTTATCGATTACAGAATATAACATCATCACAATGTGAAAGTGGAGGTCATTGCTATGAATACACCAACATGATTATTGGTGGTCCTCAGATTGATTCTGCTGGTTTGGATCGGCGTTTCGCTTACGTTGCCTTCAAAGCTATATGCAGGCTCAAGTGATGGACAATGGGAAGCGGAATACGATGTCGGGAACTCGATTAAGAATATTTGGCGAGGTCAGCTGTACTGGGACGGGATGAAGGGCGACATCACCGCTCTTGATTTTTATAGAGATGGACAACTCCTGACGGGCGATTTAGATTGGTCTCCTCATGAATATATCGACTTGGCAGCTACGGACCAAACGGAATTTATTTATTTTGGTGAAGTCCCAACAGACTCTTCTGAGTACACGTTACGCATCAAATGGCGCAATGAAGGCGAAGAATTTGAACAAGTTTTAAGTTTCAAAGACAAGAAACGCTTTTTTGTGATACCAAAACTCGGTTAGGAATTCACCTCGAATTCCTTTTTTTGTGTCGATTTTTCGTCGAGTCGGGCGTCGTGATTGCCAATTTTGTCTCGTCGTGCTTATATATAACTAAATGGTTATATACTAATTCGTTGAAGGAGTCTTGTCTTGTGAAAACCGTCGATTTGACGACCGGACGTGTGCAGAGCGTCATTTTGGCGCTCGCCCTTCCGCTCGTCGGCAGTTCGCTCTTACAGTTCACGTATAGTCTCGTCGATATGTTTTGGGTCGGTGCGCTCGGTAGCGACGCCGTCGCCAGTATCGGTGCGGCCAGTTTTTATATTATGCTCGGCCAGGCGATTCAATCGTTACTTGTCGTCGGCGCCGGCATCAAAGTGTCGCAAGCCGTCGGCAGGCGGGACCAACAGTTGATCCAACGTTACGTCAAGGCCGGAAAACGAGGTAACCTCGTCCTCGGCCTGTTCTTCTTGACGCTCCTCGTCGCCTTTGGTCAGACGCTGATCGGCTTTTTGAATATGAACGCACCAACCGTCGAGCGGCTCGCTTACAGCTACTTGCTCGTAAGCGCACCGATGCTGTTGTTCTCGTTCTTCAACTTGCTGTACGCCCGCATATTCAGCGCTTTCGGCAATACGACGACAGCGATGCGGATCAATGCGACCGGGGTCACGCTCAACATGATCTTGTCGCCGCTCTTCATCTATCCGCTCGGTCTCGGCGTGCTCGGGGCCGGTCTGGCGACACTCGTCGCCAACGCCGTCATGTTCGGCTTCTTCTGGCATCGGGCTCGCGCGCTCTTTGACTGGGACGAGACGGTCGAACCCGTTCGCGCGGACTATACAGAGATCGTTCGCCTCGGCTTCCCGATGGCGACACAACGCGTCCTCTTTACCGTCATCAGTATCTTTCTCGCCCGCATGATCGGATCGTACGGGACGGAAGCAATCGCCGCCCAGCGCATCGGCCTACAGATCGAGTCGATTGCCTACATGATGATCGGCGGACTGAACGGGGCGATTGCGAGCTATACCGGCCAAAATATCGGCGCCCGACAGATTGAACGCGTGCACGAAGGGTATCGCGTGACGACGCACCTCGGTATGCTCTATACCGGGCTGATCACGCTCGTATTCCTCTTCTTCCCGGACGTGCTCATCCGCGCCTTCGTCGATGATCCGACTACGATTGAAATCGGGGCCAGCTATTTACGTATCATCAGCGTCTCCCTCATCTTCGCCTCGCTCGAGATGATCGGGAACGGTTATTTCTCCGGACTCGGGCTACCGAAGATCCCGGCGATGATCTCTATCGTCTTCACCGTCGCTAGGATCCCGCTCGCTATCCTCCTCGAGCCGTATCTCGGCATCGACGCCATCTGGTGGAGTATCGCCATCTCGAGCATCGTTAAAGGGCTCGTCTCGGCACTATTTGTTCGACTAAAGAAAAAGGAAGTGACTTCACTTGCAGAAGCGATTTAAGCAATTATCCAAGCAACTTCTCACGAGCGGACGGTTCGCGATTGAACGCGAAATGCTACGTGTGACAACAGACGGGACGCTCGCCGTGACGAAACATCCGTCAAGTCTCGGCGACAAAGCGACGCACCCGTATATTACGACCGATTTTTCCGAGAGCCAGATCGAACTGATCACGCCGACGTTCCCGACCGTCGAAGCGGCACATAACTTTTTAGAGACGCTTTATGACATCACGGCGCTAAATATCGGCGACGAGCGGCTTTGGCCACAGTCGATGCCGTGCCCGTTGCCGGACGGCGGCGTCATCCCGCTCGCCGACTTCGGCAGTTCCGGTATTGAGGCCGGCCGTTACCGTGAACATCTGCTTCAAAAGTACGGGGCGAAAAAACAGCTCATCTCCGGGATCCATTTCAACTTCTCGTTCTCGGACGAGTTGATCGCCGCGTTATATGAAGGGTCTCCCGAGCAATATGACCGCTTCAAAAACGAGCTCTATTTGAAGCTCGTCCGCAACTATTTGCGCCTGCGCTGGCTCGCTGTCTACTTGCTCGGCGGAACGCCTGCCGTCCATACGAGCTACGAGGAACGTTGCGTCAGCCAAATGCAGGCGTTGAACGAGGACGTCTACTCGAATACGACGGCGCTGTCGTACCGAAATAGTGACTGCGGTTATACGAACGTCGAACCGCTCTATCCGAACTATGCGACGCTCCCAGACTATGCGAGTAGCGTCCGCCGTTTGATCGCCAAAGGCGACATCGCCAACCCGAACGAGCTGTACTCGCCGATTCGACTGAAGACGTCACGCGGCGGAAATGACCTCGACCGGCTCGAGAAGAACGGCATCGATTATATCGAGATTCGCAACATCGACCTCAATCCGTTCGAGAAGACCGGTATCGCACTCGATGATTTGCGATTCCTGCACGTCTTCTTGCTCTATTTAGCGTTGAAAGACGAGACTGACTTCGCGGACTGGCAAGCCGAGGCGTTCCGTAACCAACAGCTCGTCGCCAAAGAGGGACTATCGCCGTCACTCGTCCTCGAACGTGATGGCGAGCCGGTCGCTCTGCAAACGTTCGCCCGTGACCTCGTCGCTGACATCGAGTCGTTCAACGCGCAACACGACCTCGGTTTTGCTGACGTCTTCGCGTCCGTCCGGGAACGGATTGACAACGTCGAAGCGACCTACTCGGCCCGGCTGACAAAAGTCATGACCGACGAAGGCTATACGACCTGGTCACTCCGCCAAGCCGAGACGTATTATGAAGATGCGTTCGCCAACCGGTTCCGGATGCACGGCTATACGGACATGGAACTGTCGACGCAAATTTTGATGAAGTCGGCCTTAAAACGAGGTTACGCGGTCGATGTCGTCGACCGGGACGACCAATTCATCCGTCTTCGTCACGGCAATCGGGTCGAGTACGTCAGACAAGCGACGAAAACGTCGAAAGATAACTACGTGTCGGTGCTGATGATGGAAAACAAGACGGTGACAAAACATGTGCTCGCCGAACACGGCATCCACGTCCCTGGGGGTGTCGAGTTGCGCAGTGAAGACGACTTGCGTAACGTCTGGTCCGAGTTTTCCGCTCAGCCAATCGTCCTGAAGCCGAAATCGACGAACTTCGGGATTGGCATCCACATCTTCAAAGACGGGACGACGCTCGACGAGGCGCTCGAGGCGTTCCGTCATGCCAACACGTTCGACGACGTCGTCTTGCTCGAGACGTTTTTACCGGGGAAAGAATATCGTTTCCTCGTCATCGGTGATAAGGTCGCCGGCATCTTGCACCGCGTCCCGGCGAATGTGACCGGGGACGGTGTCTCGACGATCCGCGAGCTCGTTGCGAAGAAAAATGAGGATCCGCTCCGCGGCAAAGGCTATAAGACACCGCTCGAGAAGATCGAGATCGACGACATCGTCGTATCGTTCCTGCGTCCGCAAGGCAAAACTCCTGACAGCGTCCTCGCTGACGGCGAACGCGTCTTCTTGCGCGAGAACTCGAACATTAGCACAGGTGGCGACAGCATCGACTATACGGACCAAATCTCTGACTTTTATAAACAGGTCGCGGTCGATTCGGCGAAAGCAATCGGTGCCACGATTTGCGGCGTCGATATGATGATCCCGTCGCTTGACGCAGAAAATGACTACGGCATCATCGAATTGAACTTCAACCCGGCCATCCATATCCATTCCTTCCCGTACGAAGGGAAAGAACGTCCCATCGGCGAGACGGTGCTCGATTTGTTGTTTGACTGATCAGGTTGGAAGGACGCTCAATTCGGGAATAAGGACTACATCGTTTCAAGTCGGTGTACCGTACTTTCTCTAGAGAGGAGTCTTTCAAATGGGAACCGTCAAATCGCACGTCGAAGGTAAGACGTTGGTTGTTGAGCGGAGTTTCAAAGCGCCACGTGAGCTCGTGTTCGAGGCATTCTCAAGCCCGGCTCACTTAGAGGCGTGGTGGGGACCTGCGGGATGGAAAACAGACATCCGCACGTTTGAGTTTGAACCGGGTGGGACATGGCATTATTGCATGACCTGTGTCGATGAGGACCAAGTCGATTATGTCGGGATGGAGTCATGGGGCAAGGCGACGTTCCTTGAAATCGATCCCCATTCCCGGATTGTCTACCTTGATGCTTTTGCAGACGAGGCGGGGAACGTCAATCCCGACTTCCCGGTCATGACGATCACGAACGAATTTATCGACATTCCGGACGGGACGTTGCTCGTCAGCCGCTCCGAGTTCACAGACGATGCTGCTCTCAAACAGGTCGTCGAAATGGGCGCCGTCGAAGGCTTCTCGTCACAACTCGATCGTCTCAACGCCATCGTCTCGAGATAACCAAAACCGCCCGCACCTCGGTTGAGATGCGGGCGGTTTTTTGTTAAAACAGAAAATAACTAACAATCAAGATGAGCGTGAAGATGAACACCATCCCGATGGCGAGCGCGACGAGGCTCATCTTCGCCGACTTGAACTGCTGCGAGTTGATCGTGTGCACTTTCTTCAAGTACGACCGTGTCCCGACGAGGATCGTCGCGATACCGAAGATGATCGACAAAATGCCGATCGCCGTGATCAGTTGATGCTCGGCCCCGCTCAAGTTCTCACTTCGATAGTAATGAAAGTTCGTCACGAGGAAGCCGATCCCGATGACGGTGATGGCCGTCCGGATCCAGGCGAGGAACGTCCGCTCGTTGGCGAGGTGCTGTTGAATGTACTGTGAATCGACCGTCTTCTCTAAATCTAGTTTCATAACTTCCCCTCTTTCTAGCCGTCGTAGTCGATCAACCGATTTTTCAACGCGAACTGGACGAGCTCGTGTCGATGCTTGATTTGAAGTTTCTGCATGATGCGTCCTTTATGGTTCTCGACCGTCTTCGGACTGATGCCGAGTTTCTCTCCAATCTCGATATTTCCGTAACCGAGCGTTGTCAAACGTACAATTTCCGACTCACGCCGCGTCAGCACCGACTCTGTCTTTTGCGATGCTGCTTTCTCGATAAACGCTTCCGACAGAGACGTTGCATAGTAACGCTTCCCTTCCATCACTTGCTTGATGCCGTCGACGAGCTGGGCCGGATCACTATTTTTGGATAAATAGCCGGGCACACCGAGCTCGAGCGCGCGTTTGATGTAAAGCTCCTCATCGTGCATCGTGAGCAGGATGACTTTGGCGGTCGGTACTTCTTGCGCTAACGCTTTTGCCGTCATAAATCCGTCGAGTCCGTTCGGCATCGTGATGTCGAGCAAGACGACGTCCGGTATCGTCCGCATCGCTTCCTGGATGGCTGTCGTCCCTTCGGCCGCTTCCCCGACAACGTTGATGTCTTTATAGGGACGAAACATCAACTTCAATCCACGCCGGACGAGTTCGTGGTCATCGACAATCAGCACATCAATCGGTGTCATAGCGACCTCGCTCAATCGGAACGGACACTGAAATTTCAGTGCCTTGTCCGATGACTGATTCGAGTGTAAACGTACCGTGAATCGTTTTCGTCCGTTCTTCCATATGACGAAGCCCTAATCCTTTCGCCACTCGTTGTTGATCGAACCCGTTCCCGTCATCTTTAAACAGCACATCGATTTGTCCGTCATGCTCGACGATGCGGCAATCGATCGTACTCGCCTGTGCATACTTCATGCTATTGACGAGCGCCTCTTGGACGATGCGATACACGTTGATTTCGATGACGCGCTCATAGCGGTCAGCTAAACGAATGTCGGTCCGAAACGTGACGAGCGGGTATCTGGTGGCAAAACTATCAACTAACACGTTCAACGCCGAGCCGAGTCCGAATTGATCCAGCTCGATCGGGCGCAGTTGTTTCGAATAGCCGCGCACGTTATCGATCAGTCGGCCCACTTCGGCGAGTACGGATTCGATGTAGTCTTTTTTGTCTGGGTCGGATACATCGGACTGGAGCGCACCGAGGGCGAGGGCGATGCTGAACAACGATTGACCGACCCCGTCGTGGAGTTCTTGGGCGAGCCGTTCGTGCTCTTCCTCCCGGGCTCGAATCAATTCCCACACCATCTGTTCGCGAAGCGCATGCGCTTCCCGGCGCTTGCGTTCCGTAAAATCGCGAAGCACGAGCAAATAGTACGTCGCACCCGATATCGGATCGTTCAAAATTCGCGCCGTATTCATCTCCACGTCGACCATCTTTCCCGAATATGTCGGCATCTCTGACGTGAAGTACGGGGAGCGCTCATGTTGGATCAAGTAGCATCGATCTTCGTCCGGACCGATTTCACGTCGTTGACAAAATGAACAGTACGGGACAGGTTCTCCTAGCCGCCACCCGGTCAATTGTTCGGCTGCCTCGTTCATCGTGATGATGTTTCGATCATGGTCCATCACGATGACCCCGTCTTTTAGGACATTTAAGATCTGGCGTTCAAAATCTTGAAGTGCCAATCCGCCCCCTCCTTTCTGTCTGCCTTCTCGTTTCCCCCATCATACCCCCGCGGGTAATTGTTGCCAACTATTTGAGCATACAGAAACCGGACGTGATGCATTCACGTCCGGACCGGTTCATTATTTTTTTGTTTGTTCGGACAATACTTCGACCGTCGCCTGCATATACTTGAGGCCATGCTGGACCGATGGCTCTTTCAGCCAACGAACGAGCGAGAACAACGTGATGTTGCGGTCATCGCGTTCAGCCCGTGCTCGGATTTCGGTGAGCATCGTACGCGTGGCGTCGGCTTTCCCTTTTACCGGTGCGACGTATTCATCGACCCGTTGACCGATCAGTTCTCGTGTCTGCTCGTCCGCGTAGACGTCTTGTGCGAAGGCGAGTACTTGTTCAAGCTGGTTCGTCACCTGGAGCAACATCGGCAACTTCTCGGCGAGCTTGACCGCCGCCTCGAGCGTCTCGACTTGTAAATTCGATGAGTCGAGGAGCGTATCGACTTTTTGTCTCACTTGCTGGTCGTTCATCGTCGCCATCCCGAAATCAACAGCGTCTTCGAGGCGGCGAAGCGACTTCTCAATCTCGGGCAATCGTTCGACGAGGGAGACGAGCGCTTGCTCGACGTCCGGCCGCGTCAACACAGATTCTAATGTCTGTTCTTTCGTTGGTGTACGTTCCATCGTCTTCTCCCCCTTTCTCACATCGTCCCTTTCAACATCCCGTTCCAATACATGACTGGAAGAAAGTCTTTTTTCAAGATATACATGCTATGGCGTTCTTTCGCTTGATTGAACGGCATCGACTCTTGTGGTACTTTCTCGTAATCGAACTCAGCCAAGATAAGCTTGTTGTAGCCTGTGACGATTGGGCAAGACGAGTAGCCGTCATACGACGCGACCGGAACTTGGCCATACATGAGGTCGCCCACATTTTTAGCGACGACGGGCGCTTGTTTCCGAATCGCGGCACCGGTCTTCGACGTCGGTAAATTCGTGCAGTCACCGAGTCCGAAGACATTTTTATACTGTTTATGTTGAAGCGTGTACATATCGACATCGACCCATCCGCCCGCGTCCGCAAGCTTGCTTTCTCGAATGAATGTCGGTGCTTGCATCGGTGGCGTGACGTGAATCATGTCATAGCGCATCTCGAACGTTTCACCGCTATCTAACTGTTCAAAGACAGCGACTTTGTCGTCTGCTTTAATCTCGATTAAATTGACACGGAAATGTGTGTCAATCCGTTTTCGTTCGAGTACTTTTTCGAGCGCCGTCCGATATTTGGCAACATCAAAGATAGCCGGGTTGGCCGATCCGAAGACGATTTTACTGTTATCGCGGACACCTGTTTTCACAAAGTAGTCTTCCGCCATATACATAATTTTTTGCGGGGCCCCGCCACACTTCACAGGTGATGCTGGGTGCGTGAACAACGCGGTACCGCCCTCAAAACCCCTAAGGGTATCCCACGTGTAGTCGACGTGTTGATACGAGTAGTTGCTACATACTTGTTTCGTCCCAAGCGCTGCTTCTAATCCTTTGATCCGACCCCAATCGATCTCAATCCCCGACGCGACGACCAAGTAGTCGTAATAAATCGTCCCGTTGACAGCCGTCTCGACTTGATTGGCTTCTGGGTCGAAGCTGACTACCTTGTCCTGAAGCCATTTCGCACCTTTTGGGATGAGTGTCGCCATGTCTCGCTCCGACTCTTCTTTTTTCGCGGCTCCGGCTCCGACGAGCGTCCAAAGCGGTTGATAGTAGTGTTTCGTTTCAGGATCGATCAGCAAAACCTCATCGGCTAAATGATGTTTTTCACGAAGCAGGCGCGCAGCGACGCTAATCCCTCCGGTACCGGCTCCGACGATGACAACTCGATAATGAGTACGCATAAAGCAATTCCCCTTTCGTTTCCGTAGATGACCGACAAAATTATGTCAATTCAGTGAACTTACCCACGCCTTCAGCATAGTTGAAAGCGCATACAACTTATATAGGGGAAGTCCCTCAATTTCTCCCGGACTATAGGACGCAACTATGATCGTCGTCATCTAGTCATGAAGTGCCCCAGTTGTTTTCCTGGGTCAATCTGTGAGTTAAATCACTTCACCCGACGTGATTTCCTCATCAAAACGGCATAGGGGATTCCCCTCATTTGACGAGGAAAGTATTGACTCCATTATACCATAGGGGGTATAAATTGGTTATCTAATTTTTTAGGAGGACTTTTTCACAATGACACAACGACCTTATCATCCGCTCTACTTCTTATCAGCACTCGGTAACGGCGGGCTCGCCGTCTCGTTCTTTATGTATTTCATGTTTTTGATTCCGCATCCGGATTCACCACTCCCCCATTTCGATCATTTGCGGGCCACGTTTGAGAAAGGAGGAACTGCGCAAATTCTCGTTGTCGCTGTCTCCCTCATCATCTTGGCGCTCGCGGTGAACCATTTCCGCCTGCTCATTTGGAACGTCCGCTCGTTCCACACGTACAAGCGAACGTCGGCTTATCAGGCTCTCAAAGGCACTCCGGGTGAAGTGGCGGTCATGGCCGAACCGCTTACATACGCGATGAGCGTCAACGTCGTGTTCATTCTCGGCGCCTTGTTCGTCCCTGGACTATGGGCCAACGTCCAATCACTCTTCCCGTTCGCCTTGCTCGCATTCTTGGCAATCGGCGTCTACGCGCTCGTGCTTTATGTTCAGTACATCTCCAACGTTATGGCGAACGGTAAATTCCCGGTCGACAACTTGAATCAATTCGGACAATTTTTAGGAGCGTTCGCGTTTGTCATGGTCGCTGTCGGTTTAGCGAGCCCTGCCGCGATGTCGACGACACCATGGGTCTATGTCACATCGACGGTCGCCTCCCTCTTGTTCTTAGCGCTCGTCAGCGGTATCCTCCTCTTCTTCGGCGGTATGAGTTTACGTGCCGTATTGGCGAAAGGTCTGGCCAAACCTGGCGCACCGACCGTCTGGTTACTGATTCCGATCTTCACGCTCACTGGAATCACGTTCGTTCGAATCTATTCGATGGTGTCGCACCGGCTACTCGAGACACATGTCAACACGGCGCTACTGTTCGTCGTACTCGGCTTCCTGTTCATGGCGAGCACTGCCGTCGGCTTGATCGGATTCCGTGTATTGCGTCGTCTCGACTATTTCAACGAACAGCCTGATGGCGCGGCGAGCTTCGGCCTCATCTGCCCAGGTGTCGCCTACGTTGTCCTCGGTATGTTCTTCGTCCACTGGGGACTCGTTCAAAACGACTTCATCACAGCGCATAGTCTGATGCACTACGTCATCTTGTCACCGCTCGTATTCGTCCAAGCGAAGACGATCCAATGGCTCATCACACTGTCGGTCAAACACCTTTCACTACGAAAAAACGTATCCAAACTTGAGGCCGCGTAAGCATCGTTCCTCAACAAAAGCCCTGTCGAAACGATTGTTTCTTCAGGGCTTTTGTTATTGTTGATGGGAGAGTACCTCGAACAACTTGTCGAGCCGAGACGTATCGATGTCTAAAAACGCATCCCCGACACTGATCTCGGTCGAACAATGACCGTCATGCGGCACGACGTACCCGGTGATGCCGATGCCTGTCTCCGTTTGGACACGCTCGATCCAATTCGAGACGGTTTCTGCGTCCCCATTCATATGAAGGTGGAACATGTTCGTCACCGGCACATCCGGCGTCGTCCAGACACCGTCGAGCGCATTGAACCGGGTTGCGAGCGCTTTGGCATGTTCGTAGTACGTTCCCATTCGGTCTTTCCTGAGCTCATAGTAGTAGTCGGCCGGGGTGATGTACGGGTATAAGCCGATCAAGTCGCCGCCATAGCGCCGTTTCCAGATTCTTGCCTCGTCACAGAACGCTTTCGGTCCGCCCAAAATCGCCCCGGCGACACCGCCGATCCCTTTGTAGAACGAGACGTAGACGCTATCGAACAAGGCGCATACTTCTTCGGCCGTCTTCTCATAATATGGTAACGTCTCGAACAGGCGGGCCCCATCGAGATGCAGATGAATCCCCCGATCCCGGCAGTGCCGGCTGATCGCTTCAAGCTCATCAAACGGTGGCAAATAACCGCCGAGCTCACGTTGCGGCAACTCGACCAACAGGCAAGCGACGTCCGGTAACGCCTTCACTTCTTCAAGCGTCATCAATCGGTCCGCTCCCCCGATCAAAAGCGGCTCGAGGTGATGCAGCTGTCTCAACCCGTCTTGTTCATGAATCTCCAAGTGACAGAGCGGGTGATAGGCGACGCTTCGATTCCCTGTCTTGTCCGACCAGATGCGTAAGGCGATCTGTTGTGCCATCGTGCCGCTCGGAAAGAAGACAGCGGCTTCCGTCCCGAGCCGCGTGGCGAGCTTTTGTTCGAATTGTTCGATGACCTCGCCCGTCCCATAATGGTCGCTCGTTTGCTCCGGGTCGGCTTGCTCAAACGCGCGCTGTAAGACGCCGACGTTCCGTTTCCCGTGCCCGCTCAGTTGATGCGTCGTCTGTTGATATGACGTCCGTAAATCCATGTCATCCCCTCCAAAAGAAGCCCCTTGTCACGAGACAAGAGGCCAAGATTTAGTCGCGTACGCGGACGATCAACTTGCCTCGTACTTTCCGCGTCTGAAGCTGTTCGAGTCCGTCTTTCAAGCGGTCGAACGGCAATACGTCGGTGACGAGGTCGTTCAGTTCACCCGTTTCGAGCAGTTTCATCAACTCCTCGGCCATATACGCCAAGTTGCGAATCGCACGCTCGTCTTCGCTCGCATGGGCCGCACCGAGGGCGACTTCATGGATCGATGGTGACAGCGTGAACCCTTTCATGTTCGACATGTCAGGCGGACCGGCGATATGAGCGAGCTGTCCGCTGAAGGCGAGGCGATCGAGATCGGCTGTTGCCACGTCGCGGCCGACAGTGTTCAAAATTAGATCGACACCACGGCCGTCCGTCAGTTCCATGATTCGTTCCGTCACGTCCTCGACGTTGTAGTCGATTGCGACGTCGGCACCGAGTGATGTGACCCAATCAAAGTTTTCCGGCGATGCCGTCGTGAATACTTTGAGACCGAGCTTTTTCGCGAGCTGAATCGCGTAGCCGCCGACCCCGCCCGCTCCGGCGTGGACGAGAATCGTCTCTTTGTCGCGCGTGTTCAGCTTCTGCATGACTGCTTCATACGCCGTCATGCCGGCACAGAGGATGGCTGCTGCCGCTTCGTCGCTCACGTCTTGCGGTACGACGGCACAAGCACGGGCGTCGACGACAGCGTACTCGGCGAAGCCTCCGTTGTTCGCGAGACTCGTATGGACGGCGACGCGGGAGCCGGTGATGATGTTGGCGATGCTCGATCCGACTTCGACGACTTCGCCGACGAGGTCGACGCCGAGGATGTGCGGGTATGCCCAGTTCGGGTTGCCGTTCGTGCCGACTTTATAGTCGACCGGGTTCAAGGCGACCGCTTCGACTTTGATGAGCAGTTCGCCCGCTCCCGGGGTCGGTCGTTCGATGTCCCCGAGGTTCATATTATCTAGGCCAGGTTGTTCAAGTAGCCATGCTTTCATGATTAGTACGCTCCTTCCGAATATGTCAGTTCATACGAATGCGAGTAGATCTCGACGAGGTTGCCGAACGGATCTTCACAGTACACCATCCGGTACGGC
This sequence comes from Exiguobacterium aurantiacum, assembly GCF_001766415.1. Classification (GTDB taxonomy): domain Bacteria; phylum Bacillota; class Bacilli; order Exiguobacteriales; family Exiguobacteriaceae; genus Exiguobacterium; species Exiguobacterium aurantiacum_A. The sequence goes on from NZ_MKXO01000002.1 coordinate 337,585, forward strand.
TTATCGCCCGGGTAATACTCGCGGATCGGCATCCGTTGTTTGCCACCGTGGGCGACAATCTTCTCGACGAGCCCTTCGATGTCTGGGTCTTGGACGCAATAGTGGAAGATGCCTGTTTTCCAAAACTCGAAATTATTCTCCGGTTTCTCGTTGTTCGGGAACTCGAACAGCTCGATGCCGATCTTGTCACCGGTCGACATGTGGGCGATGCGGAACTTGCCCCAGCCCGGGCCGAACACGTCGGTGCACATGACGCCGATCGGTGAGTCATCCTCAACGACGTCCGACGGTTGCATGATCGTGTACCAGCCCATCACGTCTTCATAAAATTTCACTGCTTCCGTCACACTGGGGACTGATAGCCCGATATGTGAGAATGTACGTGGATAAGTCAAATTGATCCGCTCCTTTTTGGTTGCTCATTTGGGTCGATAACGATAAGATACCTTCATCGTAGCAAGAAAAAAAGTACGCACATTGAAGTAACTACCCGAAAGCGAGGCGAACTGAACATGACGACCCCGTTCCCCGTCAACAAGGCGCTCGACATCATCGGCGGTAAATGGCGTCCACAAGTGTACTGCACGCTCGAGACCGGCCCGCGCCGCTTCTCGGAGATTCAGCGCGCCATCCCCGACGTCAGCCGCAAAGTGTTGACCGACCAACTGCGCGAACTCGAACAGCTCGGCATGGTCCGACGCGACGACTATTCGACCGACAAACAGCTCCACGTCGAATACTCCCTCACCGAGGAGGCGTTTAGCCTGCAACCAGCGATGAAGGCGCTCTGCTCTTGGGGCGAAACCCGAGACGAATAAACCCTCGCCAAGTCCAGGCGAGGGTTTTGTCATGACGCGAATAGGCTGATGAGGTTCCCGTCCGGATCGACGACGATGGCGTAACGTTGTCCCCAAAACGCGTCCCACGGCTCACGATGAATCACGTATCCTTGTTTGAAGATAGCTTCAAACAGTGTATCGAGCGCTTCACGGCTGTCGCACAGGAAAGCGAGCTCGACCCGATGCCCCGATGCCGGTTTCCATTCCCCATACACCGACTCCGCGACCTCGACTGTGTCAAAGGCGAGCCGGACGCCGCCTTCGTCAACTTCAACGTGCGCTTCCCCGTTCATTGATGCTGGAATCGACAGTCCGAGCAGCCGATAGAAGTCGAGCGCTCGCTTCATATCCTCGACGACGATGCCGACCATATCTAGTTTGATTCCCATGTGGTCACCTCACTTCTTGAATTGATGGTACTATCGAAAGTGTAGCACCTATCCATCCTTTTGAAACGAGGAAATCACTATGACGTATAAGTTCGCTTTGATGACACAAGCGCAGGCCGAAACAATCGCCTTCAGTTGGCATTACGATGGAGAGTATGCTTTTTACGATATGGAGGCTGACGAAGACGACTTGGCCGAGTTTTTAGACACCGAACAACGAGGGCAATCGGTATTCGCCATCACGAACGATGGCGAACTGGTCGGTTTCGTTAGCGTGCATCAAACAGACGCCGATACGATTGACCTCGGTTTAGGCATGAAGCCAGGTCTGACCGGAAATGGGACCGGACGAGCGTTCGTCACCTCGATTCTTGATTTCATCGAATCTACGTTCGACCCAAATCGTATCACCTTGTCGGTTGCCACGTTCAACGTGCGGGCGATTCGCGTGTATGAAGCTTGCGGGTTTCGACAAGTGGCTTCGTTTCAACAAGACACGAACGGGAGTACGTTCGACTTCATCGCATTAGAACGCAAAAAGCGCCCTCAGGATAGATTGAGGGCACTGAAAAACTTCAAATAATTTTGAGCAGAGGAGCGTCATCCCGGATGGGATGGCGCTCCTCTGCTTTCATTGCCCTTTAAAGCCGCCCTGTCCGGCACGCCGCTTTCCTGGGGGCGGTCAGCGAGCCGCATCGCGACGATGTCGCTGCTGGGTCTCGCCTTGCCCGCTGTTCCCCCGGGAGTCGGCGTGCCCTCGGGGCGACGCTGTACGTCCTTGCCGTTTCGGACTAAACTGGCTATAAC
>NZ_MKXO01000003.1 GCF_001766415.1 Exiguobacterium aurantiacum
GTTATAGCCAGTTTAGTCCGAAACGGCAAGGACGTACAGCGTCGCCCCGAGGGCACGCCGACTCCCGGGGGAACAGCGGGCAAGGCGAGACCCAGCAGCGACATCGTCGCGATGCGGCTCGCTGACCGCCCCCAGGAAAGCGGCGTGCCGGACAGGGCGGCTTTAAAGGGCAATGAAAGCAGAGGAGCGCCATCCCATCCGGGATGACGCTCCTCTGCTCAAAATTATTTGAAGTTTTTCAGTGCCCTCGCGACAGAGTGGGCTTTTTGTTAACGTGTCCATTCAAAATATTTTCGGGCGAGCTCGGTGAGCGGGCTCTCGAAGAGCCGCTTCCGCCAGTATAGATCGGCCGCTTTCTTAACGGCCTCGCTCCGCGAAGGATACGGATAGATCATACGTGACAACTTGCCGATCTTATCACCGCGTTGCATCGCATAGACGACAATCTGCATCCAATCGCCAGCCGTCATCCCGACCGCGTGTCCTCCGAGAATCTTGCCGTTCTTCCGGGTAATGATTTTGACGAAGCCTGTCTCTTGGCGATCGGCGACGAACCGATCGACTTCGGACAGCTTCGCCTCAAAGATTTCGATGTCATCCCCGTGACGCTCACGCGCCTCGGCCTCGGTCAATCCGACATGGAACACTTCCGGGTCGGTGAACGTGATCCAAGGCATCTTGCTGTAATCGACCTTGTTCCATAGCCCGAACAAGGCGTTGGCGACGACCGCCTTGCCTTCTTCGCCGGCCGCATGTGTGAACGGTAACGTCTTGATCGTATCTCCGATGGCGAAGATGTGGGACTGTGACGTCCGATACGTCGACGTCACATCGACATAGCCGTCTTTCACGTCGACTTTCGCCCGATCAAGACGAAGTTCTTCGATGCGTGGAGCACGTCCTGTCGCCATGAGCAGTTTTTCCGCTTCATACTCGACAGTTTCCCCATCGACTTCGGCTGTGACTTTGATGCGTCCTGCCACTTCAGCAATCTGTTTGACCTTGACACCGATTTCTAGATGCAGCGCCATCTCAAGCTGTGAGCGGAGCAACGCACTGACAGACTCGTCTTCTTTCGGCAAGAACGCGTCTTGCGCCTCGAGCACGGTCACTTGGCTACCGAGCCGCGCGAACGACTGTGCCAGCTCAAGTCCGACCGTGCCGGCCCCGATGACGATGATGCTCTCTGGGAGCGTCTCTTCTTCAAACACGTTTTCATTCGTTAAGTAGGAAACGTTGTCCAATCCATCGATTGGCGGGACGGTCGGTTTCGACCCGGTCGCGATGACGAACTTTTTACCGATCAGTAAATCGTCACCGACTTTCAGTTCGTACGGGCTTTGGAACGACGCTTCTCCGATGTATACATCGACCCCGATCTTTTCGAAACGCTCCGTCCCATCGTGTTCTTGAATGATCGCCCGCGCTTTGTCGACTCGTGCTTTCGTCGTCTTATAATGATCGCGCCCGTCAAACTCGGCTCCGAGCACACGTGCGGCCTGCATCATCGAACTCGCATCTTTCGAGGCTGCGATGAGCGCCTTCGACGGGATACAGCCGACGTGGAGACAATCGCCACCCAGATGTTTTTTCTTCTCAATCAGTGCGACTTTCACACCTAAATTCGCGGCACCGGCTGCGACCGTCATCCCGGCCGCGCCTCCCCCGATTACAATCAACTGATAGTCCTTCATCCCATCAACCTCCGATATCGTTTGCTTACGTCGTCCATCCGTTTCCGGTTCACACCGAAGTCGGAATGACCGAGTCGTGAAGCAGAACGAAATTCTACTTGTCTCGCTTCATCGTCAAATAAAAATTCCACATCATCTTTAAAACGCATCACTTTCGAAGAGACGACGTAATGGAGCGTGTCCGTCGTCTCCTCGGCAAGCTCCGTCCGAGGTAGCTGCCCCATCACCATTTTGATGGTTTCGACCGTTTGATCGCGGTCTTTTCCATACGGAAGCGGGTCCATGTGCAGCGCTTTGATCGACGTTTGTGTCGATACGGCATTCGGACTTCCTTTCAACGGTTTCAATGTTTTTGCGGCCACGACAAAAAACCTCCCTCATTCTACATACAATTGTATGTATCCTGAATTCGGAAGGTTTAACCCTTTTATTGCAGTTCGCTCGGGTCGAGCGGTAACAGAACTGTCACAGTCGTCCCTTGTCTGACTTCACTTTCGATGACAAGTTTCCCTTCATGCGCCTCGATCAACTCCTTAGCGATCGCAAGGCCGAGGCCGCTGCTGCCTTTCGTCACTTGCGCTTGATAGAACATTTCCGTGATGCGCTGCAAGTGTTCTTTCGAGATGCCAGGCCCTTGATCGATAATCGAGATGAAGGCGACCCGCTCCGACTGGACGAAGCGAACCGTGAGCGTCCCGCCGACTGGTGAGAACCGGATCGCGTTTTCAAGTAAGTTTAAGAATACTTGCTTGAGCCGGTTCTCATCGAATAGACCGACCGACTTGGCCGGGTAGCGCTCGATCAACGTAATCTGCTTATCTTCAAGCGATTGTTTCAGTTGAATCGTTACTTTGCGTAACAGTGAGACGAGATCGAGCTCTTGACGATAGAGCACGAGACGACTCTCCTCGATTTTCGTGTAGTCGAGTAATTGCTCGACGAGACCGATCATTCGCTCGGTCTCCGAATGAATGATACTCAGACCGAGCTCTGTCTCGTCTGACAGTTGTTCATCCCCGCCTCGGATCGTCTCAGTCCAGCCTTTGATCGAAGTGAGCGGCGTCCTGAGCTCATGGGAGACGTTCGACAAGAATTCGTTGCGCGTCGATTGGTGCTGTTGCACTTTAGCGCCTAAGTAAGTCAGCGTCCGGGCAAGCGCCCCGAGCTCGTGCTTCTCGTTCGAATATACCTCGACGTCGAAATCACCTTGCGCCATCTCGTCAGCCGTCTCAATAATCTCGCGGATCGGACGGACGAAACGGTCCGCGATTCGGATGACCGCGTATAGTGCCACGAGCCAAATCAAGACACCGATCATGAGGACCGCCATCCAAATCTCGCGGATGAGCGTGTCTAAGTCTGCGAGCGGACGCGTGAAACTGATGGCGAACTCACCCGTTCCCTCGGTCATGATTGGGCTCGTCACCGACAGAAAGTGTTCTTCGTTCACGTCATAGTCTTGGACGACCGACTCTCCTCTAGCAAGACGCTCGAGCTGCTCAGGTGTATACGACGCTTGTTGTGCTCGCTGTCCGGTCGTTTTTATAATCGCGCCAGAGCGGTCGACCATCGTCAAATCGGTACCCGGATACCCGAACGTCCGGACGAGGACCGAGAACGCGCTCGGTGTCTCAAATCCGACTTGCGCCTGTGGATACAAATAAGCGCTTGTCGTCGCATGGCTGACCAACGCATCGGACTCATACTCGTAGTAATAACGGTACGTACCGTACGACAGGACGCTTACGAGCAGTAAGAGCACGAGTGTCACGACAATCATCATGCGGATGACGAGCTGTTGTCTCATCCGTCATGTCTCCGCCACTTATAGCCATGCCCCCATAGCGTCTCGATATAGGCCGGATGGCTCGGGTCGTCTTCAATCTTTTGCCGTAAGCGGCGAATGTTGACGTCCACCGTCTTCCGGTCCCCGAAGTAGTTGATGCCCCAAACCGCATCAAGAAGCGCATCACGTGATAAGACGACTTCTTCGTTTTGGACGAGATGACAGATCAAGTCATATTCGGTCGGCGTCAAATCGATCGATTGTCCGTATTTCGTCACTTGTTTCGCCGCCAAGTCGATGGCGAACGGTCCTGACTTGAGACGTTTCTTCTCTTTGCGCTTCACTTTTTCGACGCGTCGCAGGAGCGCATGAATGCGCGCGACGAGCTCGCCCGGGCTGAACGGCTTGGCGATATAGTCGTCTGCCCCTTTCCCGAGACCTTCGATTTTATCTTCTTCAAGCGTACGTGCCGTCAACATGATGATCCCGACGTTCTCGTCTAAGTCACGAATCGCGGCGCACGCTTCAAAACCGTCCATCTCAGGCATCATGACGTCTAGCAAGACGATATCAAACGGTTCACGATCGAACGCGGTGACCGCTTCACGGCCGTTCGTTGCCTCAAAGACATCAAATCCGGCTCGTTTTAAATTTACGATGATAAAGCTGCGAATCGCATGCTCATCTTCGGCTACTAATATCCGATTCATATTTCCACCTCTTCTGGAGTTCACTACTCTACATTATAGTTACGTTTTTGCGACAAGGTTGTCAATTGACCTCAAATCGTATTAGGATGGAGTCATTAGATTCTGAAGGAGGACTCCTTACCACTATGAGTTATAACATGATTGTTTTAGATATGGACGATACGCTCCTCACGAGCGACCACACGATTTCCCCTGTCACGAAAGCGGCGTTACTTGACGTCCAAGAACGCGGCCACAAAGTCGTTTTAGCAAGCGGACGTCCGACGTACGCCATGTGGGAAGCAGCTCGTGAACTCGAGCTCGCCAAATATGGTAGTTACATCTTGTCATTCAACGGTGCTTCAATCATCAATTGTGAAACAAATGAAGAAATCTTCTCAAGCACGTTAATGCCAGACACAGTCGCCCACCTCCATGATATCAGTGTCCGGGAGGAAATCGCGATTCATACGTACATCGGTAACGAAATCGTAACCGATCAGCCGAACCCGTATACCGATCTCGAAGGCGAATTGACGGGCATGCCGGTCATCCACGTCAACGATTTCAAAGAAACCGTCACGACCCCTGTCGTCAAATGCCTCATGCTCGGCGACGGCGATACACTCGCCCCAATCGAGACGAAGCTGCAACTCGAGCTCGAAGGCAAGCTCGCCGTCGCTCGTTCGAAACCGTTCTTCCTCGAGTTCACGGAAGCCGGTGTGACGAAAGGGACGAGCCTCGCCTTTTTGGCTGACCACGTCGGAATCGACCAAGCACACGTCATCGCTTGCGGAGACGGCAACAACGACTTGACGATGATCGAATGGGCCGGACTCGGTGTCGCCATGGGTAACGCCAACGCCACGGTCAAAGGGAAAGCCGACTTCATCACGAAGTCAAACAATGAAGATGGGATCGCCCACGTCATCGAGACGTACATGAGCAGTGTCGTTACGAATCGTTAAGCAATAACCGTTTGAACCAAGGAGGAATCACGATGAATAAAGGATTGAAACGAGCTGGACTCGGGCTAGTCGGAACGGCCGTCGCCGGTGCCGCCTACGTCTTCTTGTCACCGAAGCCTGCGTCCCGTCTCGTCAAAACTTCATTTACTGGAGGCAAGGAAGTCGCGATCAAAGGATTCGACGAAGTCGTTCAAAAGACGTCGGTCCGTAAAGACATCGATTACTATTCTGCCTACGAGAACGGGACGTTCGATTTGATTCGCTATGAAGGCGATAAGCATGTCGTCCCGACGATCTTTTGGGTGCACGGTGGCTCGTTCGTTGGCGGTGATAAGGCCGATGTGTTCAAGTATGCGACATCGATCGCAAGCAACGGCTACAACGTCGTCAGCATCAACTACGCCCTCGCCCCGGACGTCACGTATCCGGTGCCGCTCCAGCAAATCGAAGAGGCGTACACGTATATTGCCGACAACAACGATCGCTTCCGACTCGATCTCGACCGCGTCTTCTTCGCCGGAGACTCGAACGGAGCGCAGCTCGTCGCCCAATTCATCGGGATTCAACTGAACGATGACTATGCACCGTCAGCCGAAGTGAATCAAGTCGTCCCGCAAGACTCGATCCTCGGCGCGGTTCTCTTGTCTGGCCCGTATGATTTGAAACGGACGATTCTCGAGTCTTCGAAAGCCGTCAACCGTTTCTTGTTCAAGCGGATCGGTTGGGCCTACTTCGGGACGTACAATTGGGAGAACCTCCCCGTCGTCACCGAAGCGTCCCCTCTCGTCAACATCCCGGCCACGTTCGTCCCGACGTTCATCACCGACGGGAACACGGGGTCGTTCGAGACGCAAGCGAAAGAGTTCGCGACAATTCTCTCCGGACGGACTGATGTGACGAGCGTCTTCTATAATCGAGATGAATACGAACTCGGAAACAGCTATCACTTCGAGATGGATCAACCAGCAGCCAGTTCAACGTATCGTCGCTTGATCACGTTCTTGCGCGAAACGACCAAATAAAAACAACCCCGACTTTTTTCAAAGTCGGGGTTGTTTGCGTCATTTGAGCAAATCCATTGCGCGGCCAATCAGCTCGTTGCGAGAGTCTGAAGTTTTCCGTAACGCTTGTAGCCGGTCGATGAGTGCTTGACGAAGCTCGTCTGACTGAACGAGTTCCAAGCATTCAATCTGAGCCAACCAGGCGTCCGCATGCTCAGAGAGGACCATCGGGACGAGAGCGTCGATCGACTCCCCTTGTTCACGCATGAGCCGGATGCGATTGAAGAGCGGGTCGTCTTCCGTCCACGTCCGGGCGTCCCGTTCGATTTGAACCGGTTTCTCTAAGACGACGAGCTCTTCGACGTCCGTGCCCGGGAAGATCGACGGTAGCGAATCGTGTCTCACTTCAAGCGTCGCGAGCTCGATTTGTTTGCCGTCGATCTGCACGCTCACGTCTTCTAGCGTGATCTCGTCTGTCGTCTCGCTGACGATGCGGCCATCGAGGCGAACGTCCGCTTCCGCGAGCGCTTCTTGGATTGGTCCATCTAAAACGAGTAGTCCGTGATTGCTCAAATTGCGAAGCTGGCCGTGGTCAACTTTCACGCAGTCCCCCCATTGAACGAGGGCAACTCGGCCTGTGTTCGTCACGTGTCGAACCGTTCCGACACGGTCGGTCCCATCTTCGAGCCGGATCGTCGATTGACTTCCTGAGGCGAGCGCCTTCTCAAGCGATGCGATTCCGCCCGTGTGGACGGCCATCCGTGATTCGAGTTCATCGAGCGCATCCGTCAACGCCTCGAAGTCAGGGATGACGAACAGTTCACTTTGCATATTCGTCACATCCTGTTTCGTCTCTAGCGCATGCTCGAGGTTGAACGGATGTTTCGTGACGGCGTCGGTCAGGCAGTGACGGCTCTCGCCGACCGAAGACAACAGTCCGGCCCCGTAAATGAGCGGGCGCTCGATGTCGCCGATCAGTCCGAACTCGACCGTCCACCAAAAGATACGTGCCACTTGCTGCGCTTCGGAGAAGCCCGTCACTTGCGCTTTCGCTTCATGCAGCGCTTCTAAGGCGGCTTTGACATCCGCTTCCGTCGAGTTGGCATTCTCTTTCACGATCGTCAGTCGTTTGAGTGCCGCGAACGAGGCGTGTTCCTCACGGTTCATGAACGCTTTCGCGCCAAGTTGACCGAACCGTTTCACGATTTTAGAAAACTCAGGGTCCATCAGCATCGGCGCGTGACCGGCCGCCTCATGGATAATGTCTGGTGCCGGGCTGTACAAGATGTTCTCGACTTTCCGGATGTCGGTCGCGACCGGTAACATCCCGTTCCCTTGGAAGTCAAAGAACGCGACGCCAGGAATCAATCCGTCGACCGCGACCGTCGACCAACCGGCCGCTCGCATCTCGGCGGTCATTTTTTCGACGTCCGGGAGGCGTTCTGGTCCCATGCCTGTCTTTTTCAACCCTTCGATGTAGAACGGATGGGCCTTGCCTTCGAGCGTATGCAAATTGAGCCGTAATACGAAGCGCCAGACCGCGTGATCGGTCGGTGTGTACTCGTTGTAAAACTGGGGCGAGATATGAGGCGCCAAGTGGCGTGGGATTGATTGTGTGAGCATGATATTTCCTCCTTTTGTCTACTGGACGTCAAAAAGTCCCTATCGATTCACTCGATAGGGACGACTTAGCCGCGGTACCACCCTGATTACTAGACGTTGTCTAGTCACTCTAATCCGATAACGGGGGACCGCTCACATGTGAGAGCTCACAAACTGTAATTCGATTCATCTTTTGGGCGTGTTCGCAGCACCACACGCTCTCTGGGCCAGGGAAGATGTCTCTACTTCGGTTTGATCATCGCTTTTGTTACTGTTATGCAGTTATGCTTCTATGCGAACTTGCTTTTAAGCATTAAAGTATCTTGTTGGTTGTAACTTTACCAAATCGTTTTGTCGACGTCAACAAAAAAACAGTCCGCAACTGCGAACTGTCACAAACACCAATCAATTTCAGGTTGTCCCCACTGTTTCAGCAAATCGTTCACTTGCGAGAACGGACGGGATCCGAAGAAGCCGCGGTGTGCCGACAGCGGACTCGGGTGGACCGATGTCAAGATCGCGTGCTGCGGCCCGATCAGCTTTTGTTTCTTTTTGGCATCGTTTCCCCAAAGAATAAACACGATCGGTTGCTCACGCTTCCCGAGTTGCTCGATGATCGAGTCCGTGAACTGAACCCATCCTTGTCCGCGGTGTGATCCGGCCTTACTCGCTTCGACCGTGAGCGCGGTGTTGAGCAACAATACGCCTTGGCGGGCCCAGTTCTCTAAATTCCCGCTCTTCGGCACGCTACAACCCAAGTCTTCATGCAACTCTTGAAAGATGTTGCGCAGCGATGGCGGAAAACGGACACCGTCTTGGACCGAGAAGCTGAGTCCGTGCGCCTGATTCGGACCGTGATACGGGTCTTGGCCGAGGATGACGCATTTGACGTCTTTAAACTTCGTGTAGACGAACGCGTTCCAAATGTCTTCCCGCTGCGGATAGACGGTCGTCGTCGCATATGCCTCATCGACGAACGCTTTCAAGTCAACGAAGTACGGCTGCTCCATCTCTGCCTCAATGATGTCACTCCAGTCGCCGAGCAAGCGGTCTGATAACTGTTCTCCCATTTAATTCGCCCCTTTCCGTCTTATCATACCCGAATCGACGGCACACAAAAAGACGAGCCCAGTGGACTCGTCCGATGATTATACTGTGACTGTGCCTGCTACTTCTTTCGCAAGTGCTTCTGCTTTCGCTGTCGCGTCAGCAACGATGTCTTCGATCTTGTCTGGGAACTGGTTCATTCCTTCAACCGCAAGTGTCGTCACTTCGTTCACGCCGACGAACGCAAGCGCTTGACGGAGGTACGCGTCTGCAAAGTTGAGGTCTGTACCTGTGTAGATGCCGCCTGTCCCTTGAATGTGGATCGCTTGTTTGTTCTCAAGGAGACCGACCGGCCCTTGCTCTGTGTAACGGAACGTCTTGCCGGCTGAGAGGACGCTATCGAGGAACATCTTCATGCGTGCCGGGAAGAAGAAGTTCCACATCGGCGTCGCGAACACGTAAAGGTCTGCTTCCATGAACTTCTCAAGCATGCCGTTCATCGTCGCGACTTTTGAAGCTTCGACGTCTGTGAGTGCTTCACCAGACGCGAATTTTCCCCAAGCGCTTAACACGTCGCCATCAATTTCTTGGACGTCGACATCGTAAAGCTCGATTGCTTCGACTTCAAACGATGCGTTCTCTTGTTGAAGTTTCGTCATGAACGCCTCGGCGACTTGTTTGCTGTATGACAATTCTGTCGGTTTTGGGTTAGCTGATACGTATAATACTTTATTCATAATGGGTTCCTCCACTGGTAATCTCTATTTTGATAACAACAGTTAGAACTATATCATCTGTATATCTCACCGTCAATTATTTCAACTTCAAGATAATTGACAAAAAAAACAGCAGGCGTTATTTGCCTGCCGCGTTGTAGCCGACGCGTTTCAATAAATCAATCAACGTCTCGGTCTCTTGTTCGCTGAGCGGTCCATAAATATCTTTGAAGATTTCAATATGCTCAGGATAGACGACGTCCATCAATTGCTTGCCTTCGCCTGTCAACGACGCGTACGTGACACGACGGTCTGACGGGCAGGCGACGCGCTCGATGAGCCCTCGCTTCTCAAGCTTGTCGATCACATACGTGACGCTACCACTCGTGATCAAAATTTGATCACCGATTTGTTGCAGCGGCGTATCTCCTCGTTTATACAATACGGATAGAACACCGAACTCTGTTGAATTCAATTGGTGGCGTCTAAGATCGTCTTTGACACGATCACTGATTGCGTCCATCGCTCTGGCTAAGACGACCCATGCCTTCAATTCGAGTGATTCAATCATGTCGGTTTCACCTCAATTCGTTCATCATTTACCTTTAGTATAGCAGGACATGAGCAGTATACGTCGCTAAAAACACTTCGTCAAGAAACTTCTCCGTTGTCGCGTCTCCTTGAAACGTTTAGAATAGAACTATTGTGATTTTTAGAAAGGGTGGACGGTATGCGTGAGTATTATGAGATTTCATTGACGATTAAAGCAGGCTATTTGAGTTCGGTCATCGAGTTGTTGAACCGGGAAGGCATCGCCCCTGACTATGCCCTTGAAAAAGAAGGCGCGGTCTTTTTACTGTTCAACCACTTGCCATGGCCGAACGTCACGCGCGAACCGCACGCAGTCGAGCGTTTCTTGTTGACGTTGTCGCGCGAAGACTACCTGTTCGTCAAGACGAAACGAAAATCGCCCGTACCCGGCCATGAACCGGTCGCCTGCATGGGAGCGTACGATTCGCCTTTCCACGAATATTTGAAAATCGAGCTCGCCGTCGACGAATCCGATGCGAGCCATCTCGATATGTCGGCGTTCCGCCATTACTAAACAACGCACGCGCGTTGTTTTTTTGATGACTAGGTTTGAGCGCGGACGGGAATATAGGACAATATCTGACTGATAAAGGGGAATGTCTTGAATGGATACAGTTATGTTGATCGTCAACCCATCGTCTGGGAAAGAATTAGGGAAAGAGCACGCGCCGTTCGCTGAAGAAGTGCTACGCGAACGTTACGGAAACGTCGACGTCCGTTTTACTGAAAAAGCCGACGACGCCACACACTTCGCGCGAGAAGCTGCGTCGAAACAATATAAAGCCGTCGTCGCCATGGGTGGCGACGGAACGTTGAACGAGACGGTGGCCGGTCTCGCCGAAGCCGATCATCGTCCCGACTTCGGAATCATCCCGCTCGGAACGGTGAACGATTTGGCACGGGCTCTCGGCGTACCGAGCGACCCGAAAGAAGCGATTGAAGCGCTGCGAACGGCAAAACCGTCACCGATGGACATCGGGAAGTATGAACACGGCTACTTCATGAACGTCATCGCCATCGGCCTCATCGCTGAGGCGGTCGATGAAGTCAGCGTAGAAGAGAAGACGAAATGGGGCCCGTTCGCCTACTTGATTGAAGGCATCAAAGCGTTCCGGGAACACAGTCCTTACTCGTTATCAGTTCAGGCCGAAGAGCACACGTTCGACGGGGACGCTTTTCTCGCCGTCATCGCGCTGACGAACTCGGTCGGCGGCTTTGAAAACTTCGAGCCTGATGCGAAGTTGAACGATGGCCTGCTTCACGTCTACTTGTTTGAGAATCTCGGTTTCACAGACGCCTTCCAGCTCGCCCCGGCCTTATTTACCGGCAAGCTTAAAGAAACAGACAGTGTGACCGCATTCCAGACGAAGCGGGTGTATGTCGATTCGCCTGATTCGCTTCCGGTCAACGCCGACGGGGACACGGGCGGGAAACTCCCGCTCACGTTTGAAGTGCTCCCAAGCCATCTCCAAGTGCTGAAACCAGTCTAATCTCTCGCCTCGGCATAGAAGGCTCGTTCGAGAAAGGAGAGATCGTTCGATGAACATCACACTCGTTCCGCTGCTCGAAGCGTCAGACGACATCGTCCAGACGTTCAACCGGTGGAACAACGATCCCGAAATCGTTCATTTGATCCGCCCTGCTCGCTCGGAAGAAGAACTCGCGGCCGAGCAACAGATGACCGTCGCCGACTTGACGGATCGACTTCAGACACACGATATCTTTCTCATTTACGCTGACGACAGGCTCGTCGGCGAGGTGAACGTGATGTATGACGCAAACCATCTATACGTTCAAGAACCAGGGAGTGCCTGGCTCGGACTCGTTATCGGGGAAGCGGCGGGTCGCGGCAAGGGTGCGGGCAGCGAGGCACTCCGACTTTTGGAGGAACGGCTTCGTCACCAAGGCACGCCGCGCATCGAGCTCGGCGTGTTCGGGTTCAACGAGGCGGCACACCATCTCTATAAGAAGCTCGGCTATGAAGAAATTGCGCGCATCGATGCGTTCACGTACTGGAACGAACAATTTTGGCCTGATATCCGCATGGAAAAGCGACTGACATGACAAAGACCTTCCTCAAGCGAGGAAGGTCTTTCGTCAGTTGTTCAAGTTTTCGACTTCGACGACGCGGAACCCTTTTTGTTCGAGTTTGGCGACGATCTTGTCTTTCTTCGGCTCATCACAGTCAGGCGGCAACGTGATCAAAACACGGCGAAGGACTTTACTCTTCGCGTCGAGCGTCATCAAACTCGCGATAGACGAGTATTTGCTGACGACTTTCGTGATTTTCTCGAGCGCACCTACCTGCTCGCTAAGTGCGATCGTGACGACGTAGCTGCCTGTGTCACGGCTCCACGCCTCTTCGAGCATGCCGAGCATCTTCCCGTGTGGCAAAATGCCGTAAAATTCATTGCTCTCGTCTTTTAGGACCGCGATATACGGTAACTCTTTGATCGAGAAGAAGACTTTGAAGAATCCGTCCGACTCGTGGACGTATTTCTGCGTATTTTTAATCAATTCCATGACGTTGTCGTCAAGGCTCGCGCCACTCATTCCGTGACGGTAAATATGCATCTTATAAATGTTACCGCGGAAAAATATTCCCGTCTCATCGAGGACAGGGACACAGCGGTATCCTGTCTTTTCAAGCGTATCGAGCGCTTCACGTAACGTCGCCTTTTCACTGATTGTGACGACGTCTTTTTTTGGAATGCATAAGCTATGCACTAACATGCGGTTTTCCTCCTAGCAAATTAAAAGTGGTCTACACCCTATTCATTACTATTCCCCAAATATGATTGAAATCCTGCCATCTTTTTCAAAACTTCGATTCAACCTTTGGCGGTCATGGGATTTGTCGTAACGCCTAAAAGTCGTTATAGTGAAACTATCCAAACAGACAAAGGGGATTGAACGACTATGACGATGAAAAAAGCATTAACGATCGCTGGTTCAGATACGAGTGGCGGTGCAGGCATTCAAGCTGACTTGAAGACGATGGAAGAGCTCGGTGTGTATGGCATGACCGCACTCACGGTCATCGTAGCCCAAAACCCGCATAACGCTTGGCACCATGAAGTCTTCCCGATTGATACGACGTTGATCGAGAAGCAGATTGACACCGTCCTCGCCGGAATCGGCGTCGATGCCGTCAAGACAGGGATGCTCCCGACTCCAGAAATCATCGAGCTCGCGGCTCGTAAAATTAAAGAGTACGGCATTCAAAACGCAGTCGTCGACCCGGTCATGGCTTGTAAGGGAGCCGACGAGATCCTCAACCCGGACGTCGCCGTCGCGATGCGTAAGCACCTCGTCCCTGTCGCCAAAATCATCACGCCGAACTTGTTCGAAGCGCGTATGCTCGCTGGCCTCGACAAGACACCGTCGACGATGGAAGAAATCAAAGAAGCCGCACGCTTGATCCATGAGCTCGGTGCTGAAATCGTCATCGTTAAAGTCGGTGGAAAACTTGGGTTCGACACGGCGTTTGACGTCCTCTATGACGGTAACGAGTACCGTCTGCTCGAAAGTGAAAAGATCGAACCTGCTTTCACGCACGGTGGCGGTTGCACATTCTCTTCAGCCATCGCCGCATCACTCGCGAATGGACATTCCGTCGACGAGTCGATTCGCATCGGGAAAGAGTTCATTACAGAAGCGGTCCGTCACTCGTTCCGCCTCAACCAATACGTTGGGCCGACGAACCATACCGGTTATCGTCAAAAACTAGCAACACAATCATAAACAAGGTGGCCCGGGGCGAACGTCCTGGGTCATTATTGCCATTGGAGGAGACTAGCGTGAAACCGATTCAACCTGAAACGATTCAAACGTATTTAAACGCACACGTGTCGACGCCTTTATACGCTCACGTCGAGACGACGAACGGCGCTTACGCCACACATAACGACCCGGATTTCCATAACGCCGGGATGTTTATCCGTAACGTCGTGATCGAGTACAGTATCGGTCAAATCAAAGGAGACGGACCGTATCGAGTCGGACTAAAGCTCGATCACGGCTGGCTCTACGTCGAAGGATTGACCGACTTTGAACAACACGGTGAACAGTTGCTGCTCGCCGGGCACGACCGTCTCGGACGCCTCGCCTGCGCGCTGCATCTAGACGTCAAACCGCTCCCGCAAGGAGCATCGGAGGTGGACAGCCAATGAACGGACCGTTACTTGTTATTTTCCCACACCCGGACGATGAGGCGTTCAGCTCGGCCGGAACGATCATTCAACATCAGAAGAACGGCTTCCCCGTCACATACGTCTGTCTGACACTTGGTGAGATGGGCCGTAATATGGGCTCGCCAATCTTCACGACGCGTGAAGAACTGCCAAGAATCCGTAAACGCGAGCTCGAGGACGCCTGTGCCGTCATGGGCATCGACGACCTCCGGATGTGGGGACTGCGCGACAAGACCGTCGAATTCGAAGACGAGACCGAACTGACGAATCGCTTCAGCAAGTTGATCGCCGAAGTGAAACCGACCCGCGTCATCTCATTTTATCCAGGCTATGCCGTCCATCCCGATCATGAGGCGACGGCACGAGCGGTCGTCCGGGCGCTCCAAGAGATGGACGAAGCGAAGCGTCCCGAATTTTTAGGTGTCGCTTTCGATCACCGGACGGAAGATGAGCTCGGCAAACCTCACGTCCTCATCGAAGTCGGTCAGGAGAGTGCCGCCAAACGTGAGGCGTTGCTCGCCCACCGTTCACAGACGGAAGGGTTGCTCCGTGCAATCGACAACGCAGAAAACGCCCACGTCATGGAGTTACTCCAACGTGAGCGCTTCTATCATTATCCGTTCTCATGATTCAAACGCGTAACGCGTCATATACAGCAACAAACCTACAGTCCCTAACCCGATCAACGTTCCTAGCACGACGACGATATGTCCCATGTTCTCACCTCTACTTGGTTTTACGAACTGAATGAGTAATAAGTTTCAATAACGCGTGTGCGAACACGCGTTTTTTTATTAAAAGTACAAAACGTAGATAACGGCCGCTAAGACGAGCCGGTAAATCGCGAACGGCGTCAGTTTCACTTTGTTGATCAACTTCAAAAAGAATTTGATCGACAGCAACGCGAACAAGAACGCGCTGACGAAACCGATCAGGAAAACAGGCAGCGTGTCGACCGTGAAATAGCTCCACTTGCTGTAAAGCGAGAGCGCGCTCGCCCCGAACATGATCGGGACGGCCATGATGAACGTGAAGTCGGCCGCAGCGCGGTGACTCATCCCGAGCAACACTCCGCCCGAAATGGTCGAGCCCGAACGTGAAAAGCCTGGCCAAAGCGAGAAACATTGAATCAAGCCGACTCCAAGCGCTTGTTTGTATGTGATGTCGTCGAGTGTCGGCGTCGTCTGTCGTTTCACGCCGGACAAGTCGGCGGCAATCATGAAGAACGCACCGATGACGAGTCCGATCAATACCGTCTTAATCGAAAACAGATGCGTGTCGATGTAGTCCTCAAACATGAGTCCGAGCACGGCCGCCGGGAGCAGACCGATAAAGATATGTAGCAGGTTCAACTTTTTCGTCGGCCCTTCGTGTCGAATCGCGAGCAATTCCTTCGGATTCAATAACGCTTTGAACCGACTCCTGAAAACGACGATGACCGCTAAGATCGAACCGAGCTGAATCACGATCTTGAACGTGTTGGCTACTTCTTGGCCTAGAAAACGACTCGAGTTGAGCCAAATATCATCGACCAAGATCATGTGTCCGGTCGAAGAGACAGGCGCGAACTCCGTCAATCCTTCGACGACGCCTAATAAAAAACCGATGAATAATTCATACCATTCCATTGCATTGTCCCCTACTCCAGTATTGCTTTTTATCATACACGGACGGGACGACGTTCTCTCTCGGTCTTGAGACGTAAAAAAGAGGACGCAATGAAATGCCCCCTTTCCCCTCATGTACATAAAAAAGCCACGGAACATGTCCGTGGCCGATAGATTATTTTAATAGGTTGAGCATCTCACGGTTAAACGCCGGAATGTCGTCCGGTTGACGGCTCGTGACGAGCTGATCTTGGCAGACGACGACTTCTTTGTCGGCATACTTCGCACCGGCATACTCCATGTCGACTTTGATCGACTTATAGCCGGTCGCGTCGCGGCCTTCGAGCGTCTTCGCCGTGATCAACAGTTGCGGCCCGTGACAGATGGCGAATACTGGCTTCTTCGCATCCATGAACGCTTTCGCGAACTGGACGAAACGTTCGTCTTCGCGCAACAAGTCAGGTGAGAATCCGCCTGGTAAGAGCAGAGCGTCAAAGTCTTCTGGCGACACATCGTCGATCGCTTTGTCGATCGTGACTTTCGCCTCGCCTTGTTTGCCTTCGACGGTGTTACCGGCTGCCTTTTCGATCGTGACAACTTCGTGCCCCGCTTCCACCAATGCGTCGCGTGGACCTGTGAACTCTACGTCTTCAAACATATCCGTGATTAGCGTTGCTACTTTTGCCATATCGGAAACACTCCCTAATTTTTGTTTTACGCACATAAGGACTGTTCCACACGTCACGGGCCATTAAACATTCAGCGGAATTTCGAGACGTACGGATTGTCCCGCTCGAAGAAGCGGTACGCATAGTCACGCGCCTCACCACTGTTCGGGATACCGATGCGCGGGCCGGCCTCAATCTCGTTCACACCGTCCCCTTCGACAATATAGAGCGGTTCATGTTGGAGCGAGTGTCCGTATAAGTCCATCGTGATCCCGAGCGCCTTCGTCAGTTTACCGGGTCCGTTCGTCCGGTCGAACCGTTTGATGCCAGGACGATTGAATTCAATCAACTCCTTCCCGGCGACGGGTTCGACCGCCCGGATCAACACGGCTTCCGGTGATCCGATCGGACCGCTGACGACGTTCAAGAGCGTATGCGTGTGCATTTGATACGTGTACACATGTCCAGACTGCCCGAACATGATCTCGGTCCGATTCGTCCGTCTGCCGCCAAAACTGTGGGCTGCCTGATCGACCGCCCCGAGATACGCCTCCGTCTCGACAATTTTGCCAATGATCTGTCCTTCGAGATGATCATGGACGAGATAGTGCCCGAGCAACGACCGGGCCAGTTCGAGCGTCGGTTGTTCATAAAATGATGGGTCGAGCCGTTTCATCGTCATCCCTCCTCGTCCTTATTTTCTCAAACGAGGCTTGGCGACACAAAAAAGATGCCCTGAACGCGTTCAGGACATCACTTTCATTACGATGCGAGCTTGATCGCATCACGCTGCTTCCCCAACTTCACGTAACCGAGCACGATTGAGAAGATCGGGCTGAGCCAAAGGAAGAACGCGAACGGTGCGTATTCGAGTACCGGCACGCCGAGTGTGGCGGCGAAGAAGGCACCGGACACTCCCCAAGGAATGAGCGGGTTGATGACCGTCCCGCCGTCTTCAAGCGCACGCGACAAGTAACGCGGGTCGATGCCGCGGTCGATAAACCCTTGTTTGAACGCTTGTCCCGGGAGCAAGATCGACAAGTACTGCTCGCCGGCGAGCAAGTTGACGCCGATCGAGCTGAGCACGACCGACAGCACCGAGCTACCTGGTGACTTCAGACGCTCTAGTAACGCATCGACGATGGCTTGGAACACGCCCAGCTCACGGAGCAGTCCACCGAAAGCGAGGGCAATCAACACGAGGCTGACCGACCAAAGCATCGATTCGAGGCCACCGCGGTCGAGCACGGCCGCGATCGTCTCGTTCTCGACGCCCGACTTGAATCCGGCCTGCATGACACCGAACCAGTTCGAGACGTTCCAATTACCTTGGACGAACCCGGCCGTCAACACACCGGCAAACATCCCGACGAGCATCGTCGGCAATACCGGCATCCGACGGAAGGCGAGCACGGCGACGAGGACCGGTGCGAGCAGTGTCAACCATGACAAGTTGAACCGTCCGGCGAGTGCTGTCTGTGCTTCCGCGATTTGCGTCGTGTCGGCCGCTTGACCGCTCCGTCCGAGAACTGTGAATAAGATGAGTGTGATTACAATCGCGGGAACGGTCGTCCCCATCATGAAGCGGATATGGTCGAACAGTTTGACACCGGCCACAGCTGGCGCAAAATTCGTCGTATCCGACAGCGGGCTCATCTTATCACCGAAGAGCGCACCTGACACGATGGCTCCGGCGGCGAGCGCCGGGGAAATCCCGAGTGCCATCCCGATCCCGAACAAGGCGACCCCGACGGTACCGACCGTCGTGAAGGCACTCCCTGTGAACGATGACACGATCATCGTGATGAGCAACACGCTCGGTAAGAACCACTGGGCTGAGATTGTATTTAAACCGATGGAGAGGATCGTCGCCACCGTACCGGACATTTGCCATACTCCGATCAGCATCCCGATCAACAATAAAATCATGATCGGCATAATCGCTTCACGAATCCCGTTGATCATCGCGGTCTCGATGCGTTTAAAGTCGCGCGTGCGATAATACGCGTATCCCCCTATTAGTACCATTGTGCCAAAGATCGCCATATGTGGCGTCGCTTTGGCCAAAAACATCAGTGCGAGCAAGGAAATCCCGCTCATCAGCACGACGAATACAGCCTCTTTCCCTTTCATCTGCATCGACGTCCCCTCCTTTCAGTTCCATTATTTTCTACCTAACCGCTTAAACGCTTTTATGCATGAAAGTGTGTCAGTGATGTTCTTTACTATACCTACTTCTCTTTTCCCTGTCAAACGTCTTTTTATGGTAAAGTAAACGCTCGAGGGTGACCTCCGGAGTTCGTAACCTCCTCCGACATCAAAACTAGCGAAAAAGGAAGTGTGCACGTTGCAACACGAAAAAGCATTGGTCGTCTTCAGTGGCGGTCAAGATTCAACCACTTGCCTGTTTTGGGCAAAACAACAATTCTCTCATGTGGAAGCCGTGACGTTCGCCTACGGGCAGCGCCATGATGCGGAAATCGAGGTCGCGAAAGAAATCGCGGCCGAACTCGATGTCCCGCACCACATCCTCGATTTGTCCTTACTCGGACAACTCACCTCAAACGCGTTGACGAGACATGATCTCGACATCGATAATGCGGACGTCCCAAATACGTTCGTCGATGGACGCAACCATTTATTCTTATCCTTTGCGGCCGTCATGGCCAAACAACTCGGTATGCATCACATCATCACCGGTGTCTGTGAGACCGACTTCTCGGGCTACCCGGACTGTCGCGACCAATTCGTCAAATCATTGAACGTGACGCTCAACTTAGCGATGGACTACCCGTTCGTCATCGATACGCCGCTCATGTGGCTCGATAAAAAGCAGACGTGGGAACTCGCGGACCGGCTCGGAGCGTTCGATTTCATCAAAGAGCGGACCCTCACCTGCTATAACGGTGTGCTCGGTTCAGGCTGTGGCGAATGTCCGGCGTGTGTGCTCCGTCAAAACGGGCTCGCTGCATACGAGGAGGTACGCGTATGAAACACGCCCCATTCCTCGCCCCGACGAGCGTCGAAGCCAAACAAGACGGCTCGCTCATCTACTGCCCGCACCGCGTCCAAATCGTCAAAGAAGTGACGTTCGATGCGGCCCATCACTTGTTTGATTACGATGGGAAGTGCCGAGCGCTCCACGGACACACGTACAAACTTCAAATGGGAATCAGCGGTTTTCTCGACAATCGTGGGATGACGCTCGACTTCGGTGACTTGAAAGCCATCTTTAAAGAAGAGCTCGAACCGTATCTCGACCACCGCTATTTAAATGAGTCCCTTCCATATATGAATACGACAGCAGAAAACATGTGCTACTGGATTTTCGATCAGCTCGCTAAGCACTTGCCTGACGAACGCGACGTCCGCGTCGAATTCGTCCGCCTTTATGAGACACCGACGTCCTACGCCGAGTTCCGGCGCGAATGGCTGGTGGACTGATGAAGATCCCTGTCCTCGAAGTGTTCGGGCCGACGTTTCAAGGTGAAGGCCGCGCCATCGGACAGAAGACGATGTTCGTCCGGACCGCCGGTTGCGATTATCGCTGCGCCTGGTGCGACTCCGCCTTCACCTGGGACGGTTCGGAAAAACCCGACATGCTGACGGCTGATGACATCATCGTGCGTCTCGACGAGCTCGGAATGTACGATTACGTCACGATCTCAGGCGGCAACCCGCTCCTCATCGCCGGTATGAAAGATTTGGTCGAAAAGTTGAAGGCACGCGGCGTCAAGCTCGCCGTCGAGACACAAGGTAGCCGGTATCAAGACTGGCTCCAAGACATCGACGACGTGACGCTCAGCCCGAAACCACCGTCGTCCGGCATGACGACCGATTGGGAAAAACTCGACGCCATCGTCGAACGGCTGCGTCCCGAACAGACGACGTTCAAAATCGCCGTGTTCGATGAGGTCGATCTCGCCTATGCGAAAGACGTCCAAACCCGCTACACCCCGGACGTCATGTACTTGTCGGCCGGCAACCCTGAGCCCGGGGCGGACGGTGACATCACCGACGCGCAGCTCAGACGTTTGAAAGAGTTGTGGGAAGACGTCGCGCGTGACCCGTCATGGCAAAGCGTCCGTGTCTTGCCGCAGCTACACACATTACTGTACGCCAACGAACGTGGCGTCTAAGGAGAAGATATCCATGAGACCAGAAGACTTACAAGACTTGTCGCTCCTCGGCCAGAAGAGCGTCCCATACATTTTTGAATACGCCCCGGACGTGCTCGAGGCGTTCCCGAACCGGCATCCGGAAAACGATTATTTCGTGAAGTTCAACGCACCGGAATTCACATCGCTCTGTCCGATTACGAATCAGCCGGACTTTGCGACGATCTACATCTCGTACATCCCGGACGAAAAACTCGTCGAGTCGAAGTCGCTCAAGCTTTATTTATTCAGCTTCCGTAACCACGGCGACTTCCACGAAAACTGCATCAACGTCATCGGGAAAGATCTCGTCAAGCTGATGGAACCGCGCTACCTCGAAGTGTGGGGCAAGTTCACGCCCCGCGGCGGCATCTCGATCGACCCGTACTACAACTACGGCAAGCCGGGCACGAAGTACGAGCAAATGGCCGAACATCGCCTGTTCAACCACGACTTGTACCCTGAGACGGTCGACAACCGTTAAGCAAAAAGTAGGCGCTCATCCAATTGAGCGCCTACTTCTTTTTGTAACGGTTGATTTGTTGCTTGATCGGTTCGCGGAACACGGTCGCGACGAGTGTCAACACGACAAAGACAGCGAGCGCGAGGATGACCAGCTTCATATCCCCGCTCGCGAGGCTACTACCGAGAAAATTATTAGCGAACGCCCCCGGAATCATACCGACCGAGGTCGCGAAGACATAAGCCGGGAGTCGCACTTTCGCCAAACCTGAGGCATAACTGACCAAATCAAAGTTGACGAGCGGGATCAATCGTAAGATCAAGACGTAAAAGAATCCGTCTTCTTCGATTTTGTGCTGAATCTTCTCATAATCGCTCGATTCGAAATGGCGCAGAAACCGGTCTCCGAAGCGAACCGCTACATAATAAGCGACGAGTGCGCTGAGCGTGGCGCCGATGACCGTATAGATGACACCGGGCAGCGTCCCGAACGCCAACCCGCCCGCAACCGACAAGACGGACGTCGGAAATAAAATCAACGGGCGAACGGTGAACAATAAAATATAAATGAGCGGGGCGAGCCAACCGAATTGAACGATATAATCTCGGATCTCCCCCGGTCGCAAGTCGATCCACTGATAGAGAAACGTCGCTGTCCCGAATACGAGTAAAACGACGGCAATGACCCATTGTGTTTTCCACTTGTTCATCGGTCGACCTCCCCTCTTTCTTTCATCATATCGCCTCACCTCGAAAAAGTAACGCCTTCCTTTTTTTAGGAATCACAGTGTGGTACGGTTAGAAAAAGCAGAAGGAGGAATCCCAATGTACCTGGCAGATGCCATCAAATTGAAACACCTGCTCTTGAAGCAGATTGATAAGTTGTTACAAGAAGTCGAACGGGTCGCGTTCATCGAGCTCGAGAAGGATGAGCCGCTCCCGACGATCCAATCCCGCTCGCTCGAAGATATCGAGGTCGAGCTCCAATCGATTCGGACCGACATGCGTCGTCTCGACCGCCTCGTCTGTGAAGCGCACTTGCATAAC
The DNA here is from genome assembly GCF_001766415.1 of Exiguobacterium aurantiacum. Lineage (GTDB taxonomy): Bacteria > Bacillota > Bacilli > Exiguobacteriales > Exiguobacteriaceae > Exiguobacterium > Exiguobacterium aurantiacum_A. Next base: position 22,229 of record NZ_MKXO01000003.1, read on the forward strand.
GTCATCGAGACGAACGATGGACCGCTCCCGCTCGTCGAGGCGATCGAGTTCGCCGTTCAGTTGCGAGCTCAGGCTCGGATGTATCAAGACTTGGCCGAACGTCCGAAACGCGAATTTCAATCGGGTCACGGTGAAGGCACTTCTGTCATCAAGCACGCGCTTTATGATCCGGAACTGTACCGTCTGAAGGCGCTCGACGTCGAGAAACGGGCCAACCGTATCTCAAGCGCTATCGATGCGGCCAATCACCGGACCGAAATCGATTTTGATGCGAGCCGATATATGTAAGCTAAAAACGCGCCGGGACCTTCCCGGCGCATTTTACATGTGATGATGGTCGTTATGATGATTGTGGTGGTCATGATGGTGCGAACCAGACCGACGTCTCGGCGCCGGCTCATCGGCGAACTTCTCGCCGTCTAAAATACCGAGCCGCTTATATTGGCGGTCGACCCGTTCTTTCGTCTCGTCTCCGACGTGCGGTGATTCCATGACGAGTTGATAGCTACCGAGCGCCACCCGGAACGGCTCCATCTGCGTGCGATGGACCGGAAACGACTTCACGTCCCGTAAATAATCGGCGAGCCGGTTTGCTGATGCGTCATCGGGATGATCTGCGAGGTCTGAGGCGAAGCGTTGCATGTCTTTTAAGAGACCGCTCGTCTTCACTTGTTGGCTGATACCTGCAATGAAGGCGAATGCAATTAGACCGATGATTCCAATAATAAAAATCGGAAAAATACTGAACATCCCACTAAAAAACGAATCTCCCATCCCTGTCGAATCGATGTATACTTCTTCCCCGAATGCGAACGTGTTGATCATAATGTCTCCCCCTTTTTTCCTAATATACGGACGCCGCTTCATTTGGTTTCATGCCTACAAAAAAAGCCGCGGCACTCGCCACGGCTCAACTGTCAGTTCAATTGTTTCTCCATCATGATGCGCGGTGCGCCATCTTCCGTGTACGCCCCCATGATGTCGTAACCACAGAGCAGGTTCAAAATGATGACGCCTTTGTTCGTGTTGCGCGCTTTCGTCCGAATCGAGTGGAATCCTTGCGCTTTCACCCATTCGAGTTGCGTATCCATCAACTTGCGGCCGATCCCGTACTTTTGGAACTCAGGATGCACGCCGCCAGCCCAGCTATAGAAGCGATATGGCTCAGCCTCGTAGCCGATCTTGAATCCGACGGGCCGGTCGTCAGAAAATGCGAGTAACACGAGCGGGTTGGCATGGCGGTACAGTCGTTCTTTAAAACGAAGTTGGTCGATGTCGCCGTACAGATGGCGATACAGGTTGAAGAATTCCTCTTCAAACTCGCTAAAGTTCGTCGTCACATCTTTCACGATAAATGAACTGGTCGTACTCATCTTTCCATCCCCTTTCGAAATATGGACAAGTTACTCGTACGCCTGTTTATTTCGCCATCTACTCGGATTTTCCTGTTTCTCGCTCAAATGCGTTCAAACCTTTTTGTTTGTACACCCCGAGCGAACGTTTCGGGAGGCTCCGCACCATCCAGTTTTTGAACACACGTTGTTTGTCCTCGATCGATAGTCCGTATCCTTCCGTCACGATATGACGGGCCCGCGTCGTCACATCATAAAGCGAGATGGCGGCAGCGACCGAGATATTTAAACTTTGGACATAACCTTGCATCGGGATGACGTAATTCCCGTCCGCTTTCGCGAGTGCCTGCTCCGACACACCGTGATGCTCGTTCCCGAATAAGAGCACGGTCGGTTTTGACACGTCGACGTCTTCGAGTGGGATCGCCTCTTCGCTGAGCGCCGTCGCGAGTATTTGATAGCCGTCCGCTTTCAACTGATCGATCGCCTCCTCAATGGAAGCGTGTTCGACGACGTCGACCCAGCGATCGGCACTCTTGGCGATAATCGAGTTCGGTTTGAACTTGGCCCGTCCCTCGACGACGTGAAGCGTCTGCACACCGAACGCGTCCGCCGAACGCAATACGGCCGACTGATTGTGCGGATCGTCAACGCCCTCGGTCAATACCGTGATGTGATTCGTCCGCGTGTTCAATACGTCTTGCATCCGCTTGACGCGGTCTGGCATGAGCATCGAGAACAAGAGCCGATCCTCTTCTTTCATCACGCCCGTTCGTAACAACTCTTCAAGCAACGTGGCCTGCTCTTCTTTTGACAATGCTGATGTCGTCTGTCTCCATCCCATTCTTCTCGCCCCTTTCAACCTCTAGTATTTTATCGGGATTCGTTTCGACTGACAAGCGACGTCGTAAAACAGCGTATTTTCATCCTTCCATGAAAATTTATGAATTTTAGGAAACCGGTTGCACAAATTTATGCAATCGATTACAATCATTAATGCAAGCGATTGCATTGGCGATCGTTCTTAACAGAGAAAAAGTTCCGAACAGGAAGGAAGCGTATAGCATGAAACAGCTCATCTCATTTGATTTTTGGCAAAAACTCGGTAAGGCCTTGATGGTCGTTATCGCCGTTATGCCGGCAGCAGGACTCATGATCTCGATCGGTAAATTGATCGGCATGTCAGCCGGAGACGTCAGCATCTTGCTCACGACGGCACGCATCATCGAAGACTTAGGTTGGGGCATCATCGTCAACTTACATATCTTGTTCGCGGTCGCCATCGGTGGCTCGTGGGCGAAAGACAAGGCCGGTGGTGCGTTCGCCGCACTGATCGCCTTCATTTTGATCAACCGTGTCACAGGCGCCATATTTAACGTCAACGGCGCCATGCTCCAAGACCCGGAAGCGACAGTCCAATCCCTCTTTGGGGCCGACCTCGTCGTCGCTGACTACTTCACATCAGTCCTCGGTTCACCTGCCCTGAACATGGGTGTGTTCGTCGGGATCATCGCCGGTTTCCTCGGTGGTGCACTTTATAACCGGTTCTATAATTTCAGTAAATTGCCGAACGCCTTGTCGTTCTTCAACGGGAAACGGTTTGTTCCGTTCGTCGTCATCCTCGGTTCGGTCGTCGCGGCGATCGCGCTGTCGATCATCTGGCCAACGATTCAAGGGGCACTCAACAGCTTCGGCCAATGGATTGCCACGTCACGTGACACGGCACCGATCCTCGCGCCGTTCATCTACGGTGCGCTCGAACGTCTGTTGTTACCGTTCGGTCTTCACCACATGCTCACCGTCCCGATGAACTACACGGAGCTCGGGGGCACGTACACGATTTTAACGGGCGCGACAGCTGGTTCAGTCGTCGCCGGTCAAGATCCGCTTTGGTTAGCTTGGGTGACGGACCTCGTCAACCTTCGCGCCGCTGGAGATACAGCTGCTTACAACACGCTGCTCGCTGACGTCGTACCGGCCCGTTTCAAAGTCGGTCAAGTCATCTTGTCGTTCGCCGCGCTCATCGGTGCCGCTTATGCGATGTACCGTAACGTCGACGAGGACAAGAAAGCCCAGTACAAGCCGATGTTCCTCTCGGCCGGTCTCGCCGTCTTCTTGACGGGTGTCACTGAGCCGATCGAGTTCATGTTCATGTTCGTCGCTCCAGTCCTTTATGTCATGTATGCACTCATGGCCGGTGCCGCCTTCGCCTTGGCGGACATTATCGACCTTCGTGTCCACGCGTTCGGTGCGATCGAGCTATTGACGCGAATCCCGATGATCATCAAAGCCGGACTCCTGCAAGACTTGATCAACTTCTTCCTCGTCTCGGCTGCGTTCTTCTTCATCAACTTCGGGGTGTTCAACTTCTTCATCAAGAAGATGAACTTGCCGACGCCTGGACGCAACGGCAACTATATGGAAGAAGCGACAGAGCAATCGACGGTGACCGGCAACGAGCAGGTCATGGGGATTATCGCGCTACTCGGTGGGGAAGATAACATCGAGGACGTCGATGCCTGCATGACACGTCTTCGTGTCACAGTGAAAGATATGTCGCTCGTCTCAGAAGAGCGCGAATGGAAAAAGAACGGCGCCATGGGTCTCATCTTGAAAGACCGTGGTGTCCAAGCAATCTACGGCCCGAAAGCCGACGTATTGAAGTCTGACATTCAAGACGTCATCGGTGCATAATCAACAGGCCAGCTCGTGCGAGTTGGCCTGTTTTTTCTAAAGGAGGACTACTGTGAATATTTTGACGCTCAACTGTCACGCCTGGTTAGAAGATCGGCAACAAGAGAAAATCGACTCGATCGTGGAACGGATCGCGAGCGAGGAGTATGACATCATCGCGCTCCAAGAAGTGAACCAACATAAAGAAGCACCGCTGATTGACGGTCTCATCCGTGAAAACAACTTTGCCCACGTCCTCGTTGAAAAACTCCGTGAGCAAGGGGTCGCCTATTACATGACATGGGATTTCGCCCATTACGGCTATGATATCTACGAAGAAGGCGTCGCGATCTTATCGCGGACACCGTTCGTCTCGACCGAGTCGTTCTTTGTCTCCCAAACGACCGACCCGAACGATTACAAGTCTCGGAAAATCGTCAAAGCCGTCGTCAGCGGCACGGACGAACCGACGGCCGTCTACTCGTGCCATCTCGGTTGGTGGCATGATGCGGACGAACCGGCTCGTCACCAGCTCGATGAACTGCTTCGCCGCGTCGAAGATGACGACCGAGCTCTCCTGCTCGGCGACTTCAACAACGACGCGTTTCTGCGCGGTGAAGGCTACGACTATTTGATCGACCACGGTCTTCAAGACTTGTTCTTTCTCGCGGCTGAGCGCGAAGGCGATGCGACCGTCCAAGGCAAAATCGCCGGTTGGGACGAGAACAAGCAGGCGCTTCGCATCGACTTGATGTTGACGAACGCCCCGATCCACGTTTCGCGCCACGCCGTCGTCTTTGACGGCGACAACGGACCAATCGTGTCAGACCATGCCGGTGTCGAAGCGACCGCGTTTTGGCGATGAGACAACCCCTTTCTTTCTGAACTGGAGAGAAAGGGGTTTTGCTTTGCCAAAAAATCCTGTATGGTTGGAAACGACTGATGTCTAACAACCTTTGAACGAAAGAAGTGATTACATCTTGACGACCACCCCATCGCTCAGTCGCAACGACTGGACGCTCATCTTATCACTGGCGCTGCTCACGTTCGTGCTCGGCACGAGTGAGTTCGTCATTGTCGGAATTTTACCCGATATCGCGGATGGACTGACCATCTCGATTGCCACCGCCGGGACGCTCGTGTCCGCCTTCGCCATCAGCTTTGCTATCGGCACCCCGCTCATGATGTCGTTCACGAGCCATTTGCCGAAACGAAGACTTATGCTCGGACTCACGCTCGGCTTCATCGTACTCAATTTCTTGAGCAGCCAAGCACCGAACTACGGTCTTCTGCTATCGACACGCATGGTGACCGCGGTCGTGACCGGTGTGCTCATCTCGCTCGCCATGCTCGTCGCCAGTGAATCGGTACCGCCGACGAAGCGCGGCATCGCCGTCTCGTTCATCTTCGGCGGCTTCACGATGGCGAACGTGTTCGGTGTGCCACTCGGGACGTTCATCGGGCAACGCGCGGGCTGGGAAGCGACGTTCTTCATGACGACCGCACTCGGTATCGTCGCCTTGTTCGCGGTCTACCGCGTCGTCCCCAACCAGTTATCGAGCGCGAAGACATCGATCTCTGACCAGCTCCGGCTCTTGACGAATCCGCGTATTTTGATCGCCTTCTTCATCCCGGCTTTCGGATTCGGTGCGACGTACGTCGTCTATACGTATCTCGTCCCGATCTTAAAAGGCGTGCTCGGCGTTCCGGTCGCATGGGTCAGTCCGATCCTGCTCGCCTACGGTTTCATCTCGATCTTCAGCAACATGGCGGCCGGGAAAATCGCGAGCCATAACCCGATCGGTCGGCTCCGGTTCGTCTTTCTCATCCAAGCGGTCGTGCTCGCGGCGCTTTATGTGACGACGTCGAACGTGACGCTCGGTCTCATCAACATCGCCCTCATGTCGTTCATGGCGATTCTGCTCACGACGTCGACGCAAATTTATTTGATCGACTTGGCCGAGAAGTTCAACCCAGACGCCAAAGGTCTCGCCTCGTCACTCATGCCTGTCGCGAGCAACGTCGGCATCGGCATGGGGTCTGCTCTTGGTGGTCTCGTCTATGCGAACGCACCGGTCATGATGCTCGCCCTCGTCGGTGGCGCCGTCGCCTTACTGACCGCGGCTTTGACGTCACTCAGTCATCGTCTCGACCAACACTAAACAGCGTGCCCAGGTTCGGGCACGCTGTTTTTTTAGAGCCAATCTACGATTTGATCGATCGTCTCATCAAGTTGTTCTCTTGCGCTGAGCGGGCTGTCGTTATCCCCGTCTTGCGGCCCGTACATGCCGAAGTTGGCATGATTGCCACCTTCGATCTGATGGAACGTGGCGTCACTCGGCACGCTGTCACGGCTCGTCTCGATATCGGCCGGTGTCGCCAGACCATCCAATTCACCCGAGATCGACAAGACGCGCAAGTCGCTATCCGTCATCGAGCTGATCGGATACGAGGCGAGGAAGATGACCCCGTCGACTTTATCTTCGTTTTCGAGCGCATAGCCCGAGGCGGCCGAACCGCCGAGCGAATGACCGGCGACGTACCAGCGCTCGATATCGGGATGTGCCTCGATGATTGTTTCCGCCGCATCGATATCTAAGATGCCGAGGTTCAAGCGCAGCGACGGGATCGCGACAAAATGCCCTGCTTCCGCCAATCGGGTCCCGTAATAGGCGTACGCCTCTTTATCGACTTTTGCACCCGGGTACAAGATAATCCCGACCTCACTCGTCCGGTCACCGAACTCGAGTCGGTTGTCGACCTGTTCAGCTTCAGCCGCATAGCCAAGCGCTTCATCCGTCGGTCCGTACGTCATTTGCGTCCAAACGACGAAGCCGATCACGGCGACAAGGATGACAGCAAGCAACGACAGTCCGATCCACTTCAGTTTTCTCTTCATTATATACCTCCATTTGCATCCACTTCGTCGTCACGGTACACTAGTAGTAAAAAAGGGAAATATCAGGGGGACACCATGACGAAAAGTTCTGTAACCACGACGATTCAGTGGTTTATTTTTATTTTAGCTACCAACATTGTACCACCGCTCGCCATCGCCGCCCTATTTGAACTGTCGCCGGCCGAGACGATGACGTTCATCTCGCGCTCGCTGTTCATCTTCGCACTGTTCAGCATCATCCAGACGCTATTCGGCCACCGTCTGCCGATCTTAGAAGGACCGGCCGGCATTTGGTGGGGTGTGTTCACGCTGTACGCCTCGATCGGCCCTGCCCTCTATGGTAGTGGGCAAGAGACGCTCCAAGCGCTCGGCTTCATGCTGTTCTTGAGCGGTGTGCTCGGCGTCGTCATGACCGTGACCGGACTGTTACGGCGCATGCTGTCGCTGTTCACGCCTCAAGTGCTCGGCGTCTATATGATCCTGCTCGTCCTGCAACTATCCGGTGCCGTCATTAAAGGCGGTTTCGGTGTGAGCGAGGACGGCATCAATATCGTCCAAGCCGTCGCGACAGCCGGGCTCGTCTTGTTCGCGCTCACGCTCGAGCGGAGCCGCTTCAAACAATACGGTCTCGTCATGACGCTTTTCGTCGGGTTCGGATTGTTCAACCTGCTCGGTCTCGGCAACCCGATCGTTCGTTCGGACTCGTTCTTCCTCGTACCTGAGCTGTTCCCGTTCGGCGCTTGGGTATGGGATTGGAACTTACTTCCGACCGCTTTCGTCATCACACTTCTACTCATGACGAACGTGCTCGCGAACATCAAATTGATTGAGCGCATCGTCAGTTCACGGACGAAACAACAAGTCGAAGGCAACGTCGCCGCGTCTGGCGTCGTCAGCGGTGTCAGTCAGATGGTCGCTGGTTTGTTTGGAACGCCTGGACCGGTCGCGATCTCTGGGACAGCCGGTTTCTTGTCGTCAACGGAGAGCGTGCACCGTGCCCCTCACCTCGTCGCTCACGGCTTGATGATGGTGCTCGCTTTGATCGGACCGTTCGTGTCGCTCATCGCAAGCATCCCGGCCGCGGTCGGGTACGCCATCGTCACCCCGCTCATCGCGACGATGATCATCATCGGGATTAACGAGGCCGCGTTCGAGTTGAACCAAAAGACGGCGTCGCTCACCGTCGGCCTCCCGCTCGTCATCGGGGCCGGGGCGATGTTGCTCCCGCCTGGAGCGATGAACGATTTACCGCCGCTCCTTGCGACCGTGTTCTCGAACGGTCTCGTCCTCGGGACGGTCGTCTCTTTGACGACCGCCATCCTGAGCCGAATCCACGACTAAAAAAGAACTGACCTCGCGCCTGAGGTCAGTTCTTTTCGGTTACATGCATATGGAAAGCTTTGTCGTGCGGCAAGACGGCACCGTCTTCCGCCTCGAAGTGTTCGCGGTCCTTGAAGTAAGCCGCAACCGTCAACGTGTCCCGATGAAGGGCACGCTTGAACGCTTGCTCGGCCGTGACCGGTGTTCCGTCATCGTTCTTCAGTTCGAGACCCATCAGCTTGTAGCCGATCGTTTGACCACCACGGCTCATCTGGCACGCCTCGATCGCATAAGAGACGAGTGTCGGTGTGATGACCGCGTGGACGAACTCGCTCTTCACTTTCTTCCGAACGAGCTGTTCGACACCGAAACTAAAGAGCCCGGCAATGACACCGTCGATCAAGACGGCTTTCGTGCGTTTGCTCGTCACTCGCTTCATTGGCTCATTCGCTGCATCATTCCGGACGTCAACACTTCCGTGCCTTGTCCTTCTTCTCCGGCCATGATCAAAGCCCGGGCCACGTGTAACGCTTGGATTGGGGCCGCATTTGGCACTTTTTCGAGCAACAGCGGTTGGAACGGACGGCTTACGACTTCAGCCGCTTTCTCACCGAGCCGGAACGACTCGCGGTCGCCGAGCAAGAGCGACGGACGAGCGATAATCAAGTGCTCGAACCCGAACACTTTGAGCCCGTTCTCGAGTTCGCCTTTCACTCGGTTGTAGAAGAACGGCGAGCGCAATGACGCACCTTGTGCCGAGACGACGGCGTAACGTGTGGCGCCGTGGCGTTTCGCGACACGCGCGACTTCGAGCGGCAACTCGAGGTCGACATGTTTGAACGCCTGACGTGATCCGGCGACGGCAATCGTCGTACCGAGTGCACAGTACACATCGTCAATGTGAGGCAACGTCTCATCCATCTTCTCAAAGCCGACAACTTCATGTAATTTCGGGTGACTCCAACGTTTCGAGCGGCGGACGACGATCCATACCGCGTCATACCGTTCTTGTTCGAGCAACTGCTCGACGAGCTCGCGTCCGATCAAACCGGTCGCGCCGACAACGAGTGCTGTTTTTCCCATCCTAGTTCCCCCTTGTTACGTACTCCTTTCAGTCTAGCTGACTTGCCGTTCATCGGCAACGACCTCGTCGGGACTGAACCGATCGACGAGACGGAAGAAACCGTTTAAGAACAGGGCTGTGAATGAGCCGGCAACGATGGCGCTATCCGTGAACAGTTGGATCGATTCCGGCATATTGGCGACAATGCCTGGGTTGGCTGTGATGCCGAGCCCGATGCCGATCGAGAGCGCGATCGTGATCAAGTTCTCGTTTTTCGCAAAATCGGCTTGGCTAAGGATGCGAATCCCCGACGCGGCGACCGTTCCGAACATGACGAGCATCGCCCCACCGAGCACCGGTTTCGGGATGAGCGTCGTGAACGTCGCGACTTTCGGCAAGAAGCCGAGCAAGATCAAGAGCCCGCTCGTCCAAAAGATGACACGACGTGATTTGACACCCGACAGCTGGACGAGTCCGACGTTTTGACTGAACGTCGTGTACGGGAAGCTGTTGAAGATCCCGCCGAGGATCGTCGCCACACCTTCGGCTCGATACCCTTTCGTCAATTCGTTCGATCCGATTGGTTTTTTCGTGATATCACTCAATGCCAAGAACACACCAGTCGATTCGATCATCGAGATGATGGCGACGAGCGTCATGACGAGAATGGCCGACACGTCAAACGTCGGCACCCCGAAGTAGAACGGCTGCACCATTTGGAACCAGCCGGCCTCACGGACCGGGCTGAAATCGACGAGACCGAGGAACGCGGCGACACCGGTACCGATCAAGACGGCGAACAAGACCGCTGCCGCCCGACTGAACACGGTACCGACTCGGTTCAAGACGAGAATCAAACCGATCGTCAATCCGCCGAGCGCCAAGTTTTGCATCGAAGCGAAACCAGGCTCACCCGGTGTCCCGCCGCCGATATCATTGATGGCGACCGGGATAAGCGAGAGGCCGATGATCGTCACGACCGAACCAAGGACGACCGGCGGGAAGAATCGGGCCAGTTTGCCGACGAAGCCTGAAATCAAGATGACGATGACACCGCTCGCAATCAACGCCCCATAAATCGCTGTAATACCGCTCGAACTGCCGATGGCGATCATCGGACCGACCGCTGTGAACGTACAACCGAGCACGACCGGTAGCCCAACACCGGTGAAGCGGGTCGTCCATACTTGAAGCAATGTCGCGACGCCGCACATGAACAAATCGATGGCGACGAGATACGCGAGCTCAGTCGGTCCGAGCCCGATGGCCCCACCGACGATAAGCGGGACGATGGCCGCGCCTGTGTACATCGCGAGCAGATGTTGGAACCCGAGACTGGCCGTTTTGAACGTGTTCATCGGACCACCTCTACGAATGAGATGCTATCTGCTCCAAGTTTGGCGATACGGGCGAGTGATTCGACATGATACCCTTTGTCGATCAGTTTGTCCCGTCCTGGCTGGAACGACTTCTCGATGACGATGCCGACACCCGCGACGGTCGCACCGGCCGACTCGACGAGCTGCGTCAAACCGAGCGCCGCTTCCCCGTTCGCGAGGAAGTCATCGATGACGAGGATACGCTCATCCGGTTGGACGAAACGACGGCTCAAGCTGATGCGGTTCGTCTCTTGTTTCGTGAACGAATAGACGTCCGCTTCGACGAGGTCGTCTTGGAGCGTGAGTGATTTTCGTTTGCGGGCGAACACGAACGGGATGCCGAGCTCGAGCGCCGTCATCATCGCTGGGGCGATCCCGCTCGATTCGAGTGTGACGATTCGGTCGATCTGGTCATCACGGAATCGGTCTGCGAATTCACGACCGATCGCCTGCATCAATTCAGGATCGACTTGGTGGTTCAGGAACGCATCGACTTTCAATACTTGGTCCGACAAGGCACGGCCTTCGTCTCTAATTTTGTCTTCTAACTGCTTCATTGTGTTTCCCTCCAATAAAAAAATGCGATTCGTCACCCCTACCCGGGGACGACGAACCGCATGAAAACACAAAGAATGCACACGACAAGCGTCACCCGTAGTCGAACCATTTACGGTGGTTCGGTAGAGACTTGTGAGCCATATTCTCACGGATATACGAGTGCGAATCTTTTTAGTTATATAAGATAAGGTTTATTGTAGACGAGATTGTGGAAATTGCAACCCGTTTATGAAAAGGCGGCTAAAAGTCCGATTTTTCTGAAACTCCTGTATACTGAAGATACTGGAAAAACGAGAGGAGCCACATCCATTATGAAGCTATTCGTTCTTGGTGCCACCGGCCGGACCGGTCATCAGTTTGTCGATCAAGCCATCGAGCACGGCCATCACGTGACCGCCTTCGTGCGCGAACAGAAAAAACTCATCCCGACCCCGCAGCTCGAGATCATAGAAGGCGACGTCTCGGACAGTTCGGCGTTGACCGACGCGCTCAAAGGGCACGACGCCGTCATCAGCTGTCTCGGGACCGATTTGAGCGACGCCGATTTCTTGGCCAGCGTGACCGATGCGCTCGTCCCCGCCATGAAAGCGAACGATGTGACGCGCATTCTGTACCTCGCGTCTGCCGGGATTGACAAAGAGATTCCCGGGATCGCCGGAACGGTCGTGACGTTCATGCTCCGGAAGCCGCTTCGCGACCACCGGGCCGCGGTCGACCTGTGGCGCAACTCGTCGTTCGACTACACGATCGTGCGGCCGATGCAACTGACTGACGGTCCGCGAACATCGGTGTACCGGACGGACATCGACGGGATCCCTGCCGACGGTAAACAGATTTCACGCGCTGACGTCGCCCAGTTCATGTTGAACACGGTCGAAGAGAACAGTTTCGTCCGGCAGTCGGTCGGACTGGCGTACTAATTTTTTTGAATCCATGCTACAATATCGGATAGTCAACTTTGAAGGGAACGAATACGAATTATGAGTATATTAACAGTACAAAACTTGAGCCACGGTTTCGGTGACCGCGCCATTTTAAATGACGTGTCTTTCCGTCTATTAAAAGGTGAACACATCGGCCTCATCGGAGCAAACGGTGAAGGAAAATCGACGTTCATGAACATCATCACGCGCAAACTGCAACCGGATGAAGGGAAGATCGAGTGGGCGAAAAACGTCCGCGTCGGTTACCTCGACCAGCACGCCGTCCTCGCACGTGGGATGACGATTCGCGACGTGTTGAAGAGCGCATTCCAATACTTGATCGACATGGAGACACGCATCGGCGAACTCTACATGGAAATGGGTGACGCGTCACCTGAACAAATGGACGACATGCTCGCTGAAGTCGGCGAACTGCAAGAGACGCTCGATTCGAACGACTTTTATATCATCGATGCGAAAGTCGAAGAAGTCGCCCGCGGACTCGGTATTTTAGACGTCGGTCTCGACCGCGACGTCGCTGACCTATCAGGTGGACAACGGACGAAAGTGTTGCTCGCGAAGCTGCTCCTTGAGAAGCCGGACATCCTCCTCCTCGATGAGCCGACCAACTATTTGGACGAGATTCATATCGAGTGGTTGAAGCGTTATCTTCAGAACTACGACAATGCGTTCATCTTGATCTCGCACGATATCCCGTTCTTAAACAGCGTCATCAACTTGGTCTACCATATGGAGAACCAAGATTTGTCGCGTTACGTCGGCGACTACGACAAGTTTATGGAAGTGTACGAGATGAAACGGTCGCAGCTTGAGTCGGCTTATAAACGCCAACAAGCGGAAATCGCTGATTTGAAAGACTTCGTCGCCCGTAACAAGGCCCGCGTCTCGACACGAAACATGGCGATGTCACGTCAAAAGAAACTCGACAAGATGGACGTCATCGAGCTGAGCGCGGAACGTCCGAAGCCAGAGTTCCGTTTCTTGCAGGCGCGCACGTCAGGCCGTCTCATCTTTGACGCGAAAGGTCTCGTCATCGGTTACGATGAGCCGCTCTCACGTCCGCTCGACTTGCAGATGGAGCGCGGTCAGAAGATCGCCCTCGTCGGCGCGAACGGAATCGGGAAGACGACACTCTTGAAGAGTCTGCTCGGCTTGATCAACCCACTTGAAGGAACGGTCGAACGCGGCGAGTTCTTAGAGATCGGCTACTTCGAACAAGAAGCGGCCGTCAGCAACAACACGTGTATCGAAGAGATCTGGAGCGAGTTCCCGTCGCTCAACCAGCAACAAGTCCGGGCCATGCTCGCGAAGTGTGGTCTCATGACGAAACATATCGAAAGTAAAATTGCCGTCCTCAGTGGTGGCGAGAAGGCGAAAGTCCGCCTCTGTAAGCTCCAAAACAACGAGTCAAACTTACTTCTTTTCGATGAGCCGACGAACCACTTGGACGTCGACGCGAAAGAAGAGTTGAAGCGTGCGTTGAAAGAGTATAAAGGCAGCATCTTGCTCATCAGTCACGAGCCTGAGTTCTATCAAGACATCGTCACCGACGTCTGGAACTGCGAATCGTGGACGACAAAAGTATTCTAAAACGTGTAGAGGAAGTGTCGCATGACAGGCCCAATCCAATTGAACGAACGCATCGTTCTCTATGACATCATTCGAGGGTTTGCCCTGTGCGGCATCTTCCTCGTCAACATCCCGAGCATGCTCGGGAGCGACTGGATCTTCGGTAAACCGATGTATGAAGGTAGTGACCTCGTCGTAAGGACACTGTTCGACTTGTTCATCCAGACGAAGTTCTATACAATTTTCTCTTTACTGTTCGGCATCGGCTTCTCGATTTTCCTCGAACGCTCTTACGCGCGTGGGGACTCGGCGAGTCGCTATGTCCGACGCATCATCATCCTTTTCCTGTTCGGACTTGCTCACCTGGCCATCTGGTCGGGTGACATCTTACATACGTATGCGATGTGGGGGTTGTTGCTCCCCTTGTTTTATGGATTGAGCAACCGCGCGATTTTGACGTGGGCGTGGAGTTTGTTGATCGGGAGTTTTCTCTTGTTCTATGGCTCATCTGTCTTGATGGAGTGGACGACGGGGTATTTCAATCCCGGCTATCCGTTCCCGACCGCGTATAACGCCGGCTTTGGCGCTTGGTTCGATTACCGGCTCGACGTCGAGATCTTTAGCGCGATCTCAAACTCTCTGCTTGTCGGGATTGAAATCTTTTGCCTATTCTTATTCGGTCTCTATATCGGGCGTGAGCGGAAGCTGCTCACATGGACGCTTCAAGGATTGACGCGGACGGCCATCATTTGCAGTGTTCTCGCCTTGCCGTTTTTCGGGGTCATCCTTTGGCATCGTTATGGCGGTGGCGGCGCTTACTACTGGACGAACCTAGCAGCCGTCCTCATCTCCGGAAAACTGCTCGCGACGACGTACGTCTGTCTGTTCACCGTCGCCGTCCGGAAAGGACTCACGTTCCGTCCGCTCCAGGCGCTCGGCCGGATGGCGCTGACGAACTACTTGACGCACACGCTCGTCGTCGTCCTTCCCGTCATCGCCCTCGGGTATTACGGACGTCTGTCGCTCACTGAAGGATTGTTCTTGAGCATCGCGATTTTGATTGCCCAAACGTTCTTCTCGATGTGGTGGCTCAAATCGCATCGCTACGGACCGTTCGAGAAGTCATGGCGGATCGGGACGTACGGGATTCAGAAGAAAGTATCATAGCATGCAGAAAGGCTCGAAGCATCTCGCTTCGAGCCTTTCTCATTTCTTAGTTCGTCGCCGCTGCTGTCAACACAGGAACGATTTGTTTTTTACGTGATACGACGCCAGGAAGTGTCGCCAGGCCGTCTAACAGTTCGACGTTGAACGCTTGTTCAAACAAATCATGCTTCGCACCGACAACGAGTGCTTCTGAATCATTCGTCAAGATGTTCGTGATGGCGAATACGAACAAGTCGAGCTGTTTGTCAGCAATCGTCTTCGCCATCGCCGCCTCGACTTCACTTTTACGGCTCAACACGTCGTTCGCGTCAACCGTGTTCACTTGGGCGATCTCGATGCGGTAGTCGCCCATCGCGAACTCTTTCGCGTCGAGCGAGATGAGTTCAGGCACCGTCTTCTGGCTCAAGTCGGCTCCTGCTTTCAACATTTCGAGACCGTACGCCTCGACGTCAGTTCCGGCGATGTCTGCAAGCTCTTTCGCTGCTTTGACATCCTCGTCCGTGCATGTCGGTGACTTGAACAAGAGCGAGTCCGAGATGATCGCCGATAGCATCAATCCGGCCATGTCAGACGCGATTTCGACACCGTGCTCTTTGTACAGCTTGAGCAAGATCGTCGCCGTGCAGCCAACCGGCTCCGCCCGGTAGTAGAGTGCGTCTGCTGTTTGAAAGTTAGCGATGCGGTGATGATCGATGACTTCAAGGATTCGCACGTCAGCAATGTCGGGCGCACTTTGTTGGAACTCGTTATGGTCGACCAAGATGACCGAGCTCGTTTCGTCCGATACACGTTCGACGAGGCGCGGCGCCTTGACACGGAAGTGGTCGAGCGCGTATTGCGTCTCCCCGTTCACCTCACCGAGACGGACCGCCTCGGCGTCCATGCCTAATTTCTTTTTCAGTTCAGCGTAAGCGAGCGCCGAACAGATTGTATCCGTATCTGGATTTTTATGTCCGAAGACAAGTACTGTACTCATGATGCATTCTCCTCACTGTTGTAGTTTTCCCTTATCCATTATACCGTCAATCCCCATTCTTTCAATTCCAAAACAAAAAGAGCCTAGACTCGGCTCTTCACGATTGTTCGTCTTCGTCTGTCTCTTCGAGGTCCGAATGATCCCCTTTTGAATCTTCTTCGTGCGAGATATCCGGTTGGTCCCGGTTCAACTTCTCTTGTTCTTCTTGTTCACGTTTGTCTTTGTCTGACATTTGTCTCATCCTTTCGGTACTGAGTCTTGTCGTAGACTGTTCCCCAAGGTTGACACGGTCAAACGGATGTCTCACATCCGTAAACAAACTGTCATGTCAGTCAGCTTGGACGAACACGACTTCATCCCCGCGGATCTCGACGTTGACGTCTTGTCCTTGGAACAACCATTCGTCCTGCTCGGCGACGACGAAACGAATTCCATCTGCGTTCGTCTCGACGACGGCGTTATCGATCTCTTCTGTGATGACACCGACCGAGAACCCGTGCGTCAAATCAGTCGAACCCCCGTATTTGGCGAACAGACGAACCGTCTGTCCCGCCTCGACTTCCATTTCGTCTTTAAAAAATTGGAGTGCTTCTTCCGTCACGTTGATCTTCATGTAACATCCTCCTCTCGACTTCTGTCTTCATTCTAATCGTTTCTCAAAAAGCGAGCGAGGAAGTTGCCTATAGTGTCATACCCGGGAAGTACGTGACGGTCAGACTTTGCGTCCTAACCGCACCGCCGTCCATCTCATCGAACGTCACGTCGAACAAGGCGCGACCGATTTCTTCATGCGGCGCGTGCATCGTCGCTAATCCGAACGCCTGGCTGATCGGGTGGCCGTCAAACCCGAGGATGGCGACGTCTTCCGGTATTCGGACGCCACGCCGGTGCATCTCCCCTAAAAAACCGAGCGCGACGTAATCGGACGACAAAAAGAGCGCGCGGGGACGCTCTTTTCGTTGAAGGAACTCTGCCGCTAAGCGGATCCCGTCTTCACTCGTCAAGTAACCGGTCCATACCCATCGCTCACGCGCGGACGCCACTTCATCGAAGTAGGCCCGCTGACGCGCGATTGAGCTCGGACTAGACTGCCGCGATAAGACGATGCCGATATCTTCATAGCCGCCTTGTTTCAAAACCTGTAACCCAGTGGCGAACGCCGCGTAATGGTCGACATGGACCGAGGAGATCGTCTCAGGCGCACCGACCGTCGCGACCGAGATCGGGCCGAAACTACGGTACGTCTCCAATTCTTCGAACGACATCGCATGCGACAACAGAATCGCCCCATCAACTTCACGATGCCTCAGTAAGTCGAGTGCTTGCCGCTCTTGATCAAGCTTGTACTCGGTCTGCCACATGACGAGACGGTACCCTTTCACGAGCGCCGCTTTCGCGAGTCCGTTGACGAACAGTCCGTAATACGGATGGTCCATATACGGCAACACGACGACGAATCGCTGCGTGCGCCCAGTCGACAGCGTCAGCGCCTGCTGATTCCGTAAATAGCCAAGCTCTGCCATCGCCGCATGGACACGCTGTCGCTTTTCTTTTGAAACGTATGGATGTTCATTAATCACCCGCGAGACCGTCGTCACCGACACGTCCGCTTGTTTCGCGATATCTCGAATGTTCGCCATCCCGCCTCACCTCAATCTGTCAGTCTTTCCATATAGTGTACCCATTCTACTGACCGACTGTCATCTCTTGCCATCACTTGTCGCCGAATCGCTTGGGCGAGACGAAACCGTTCTTCGACAGGTAAGCGAAGAAACTCATCTTGAAACTGGGCGCACAACATGCGTCCGAACGGTGTGTACAATTGATTGATGACCAGTTCATAGACAATCCCGCTGCACCAAGCCTTCCACGTCGTCGGATTCATCAGGCTTCCCTCCTTTGACTCTACCGTACATTCTGAAACGCGTTTCAGAGCAAGCACTTTATTAAAAAACTCTAATTCCGAACATTAAACGCTCAAATGAGAACTTTTTTAGTTTTTTAACTCGAAATCATTGACGATGTCGATTCGATTTCGTATAGTCAACAAGTTGATAACGTGTATTCCATTTTACCGGACAGTTAATGTTCGGAAATTACTACTTATAAGGAGTCTTCCTAATGAACTTATTCCGTTTACAGCAACACGGGACGAACGTTAAACAAGAAGTGATGGCCGGCATCACAACGTTCGTCACGATGGCCTACATCTCGGTCGTCAACCCGGCGATTTTGTCGGACGCAGGCATCCCGTTCGCGCAGGCGTTCACGGCGACGATCATCGCCATCTTGATCGGAACAGGGTTAATGGCGTTCTATGCCAACCTGCCGATCGCGGTCGCACCTGGGATGGGCTTGAACGCCTTCTTCGCCTATACACTCGTCGCGCAACAACAGATCGCACCAGAAGCCGCGCTCGGCGTCGTCTTCGTCTCGTCGGTCTTCTTCCTGATCTTGTCGCTGTCACCGATCCGGACGAAACTGATTCAAGCGATCCCCGCTTCATTGAAGCACGCCATCACGACCGGTATCGGGTTGTTCATCGCCTCGCTCGGCTTGAAGCTGTCCGGACTCATCGTCGCGGATGAAGCGAACCTCGTCCGTCTCGGGGAGTTGTCGTCACCGAGCGTCTTGCTCGTCCTCGGTGGACTGATCGTCTCGGCGCTTCTGTTCTCACGTAACGTACCGGGTTCCCTTCTTATCGGGATGGTGCTCACAGGTATCGCGGCCTACTTCATGGGTCTATTGAAAATCGAAGGCGTGACGGCGATGCCGACGCTACCGGAAGGGTTGATGGTCAACCCGCTCACCGCTTTCTCTGACGTCATCCAATATGGCTTGTTCGGGGCCGTATTGTCATTCTTCCTCGTCACGTTGTTCGACACGACGGGAACGCTCGTCGGTGTCGGCAAGCAAGCCGGTTTGTTGAAAGAAGACGGGACGATCGAGAACGGGCACCGGGCCTTGTTCGCTGATTCGCTCGCAACGATGGGGGGCTCACTCGTCGGAACGAGTCCATCGACGGCCTACATCGAGTCGGCCGCAGGTGTCGCCCAAGGCGGACGGACCGGACTGACGACAGCCGTCGTCGCCGGCTTGTTCGGTCTCACATTGTTCTTCAGCCCGCTCATCGGTGCGATCTCAGGTGTCGCCGCCATTACGGCGCCGGCCCTCATCATCGTCGGCGCACTCATGCTGACGAACGTCCGCTATATCGATTGGACAGATTTCAGTGAATACTTCCCGGCGTTCATGACGATCCTCATCATGCCACTCTCAGGCAGTATCGAACGCGGGATCGCCTTCGGGTTCATCCTCTACCCGATCTTCAAGGCGATGAACAAAGAAACGGTCCACCCGCTCATCTACTTGTTCGCCGGATTGTTTATTTTGGAAATGTTTTTCCTATAATACTTTACTTTAACCCTCGTCCCCGACGAGGGTTTTTCTGTTATTAATCAGGGAATCACTGTCTTATAGCAGTTTCTTCATGAATATGTATTCATTATCATTTAGTTCTCAATTAGACAGTATTTTACATTTTTTTGAGAAAATGATTCCATTTTTCTGTTTTGTGCTCATTTGTTATGGAATAATAACTGTGAAACCGTTTTCGAATTTGACTAAAATCAGGAAAGAAGGAATGGACATGCCAAACGTGGCGTTGTTCGTCACTTGTCTCTCCGATACGTTATTCCCATCGGTAGGACAAGCGACGGTCGAACTATTAGAACATCTCGGTTGTGACGTCAGCTTCCCGTTCGAGCAGACGTGCTGCGGTCAACCGGCCTATAACAGCGGCTACCATGAAGAGACGAAAAAGATTGCCAAACACATGATCGAGACGTTCGAGAAAGCAGACGCCGACTATATCGTCGGACCGTCCGGCTCGTGTGTCATGATGATGCGCGATTATCCGCACTTGTTCAAAGACGATCCCGTCTGGAAAGAGCGGGCCGAAGCCCATGCGGCGAAGACGTTCGAACTGACGCAGTTCATCGTCGACGTGCTCGAAGTGACAGACGTCGGGGCAAAATTCCCGGCGAAAGCGACGTATCACGCCTCGTGCCATATGACGCGCCTGCTCGGGATCGAGGCGGCACCGGGACAGTTGTTGAAAAACGTTGATGGGTTGACGATGGTCCCACTCGAAGGGGTACATAACTGTTGCGGCTTCGGCGGGACGTTCTCGGTCAAGATGCCGGACGTATCGGTACAGATGGTCGACGAGAAAGTCGAGTCGATTTTAAAATCAGGGGCTGACGTATTGATCGGCGCTGATGCGTCTTGTTTGATGAACATCGGGGGACGCCTGCATAAACAAGGGCATCCGATCAAAGTGATGCATATCGCGGAAGTGCTGAACGAAGGGGTGAAACAAGCATGAGCATGGGGATTCGGTTAGATGAGAAGTTTCAAGATCGGCGGAAAGACGGGATCGATAACCCGTTCATGCGTCAAGCCGTCAGCTCGGCGCAAAATCGCCTGCGCGACGGACGTTTGAACGCGGCTGGGGAACTCGGGGATTGGGAAGCGTTCCGCGACCATTCGGAAGAGATTCGCCAGCACGTGCTCGAGCATCTCGATTATTACTTACACCAGTTGAGTGAGAATATCTCGAAGCGGGGCGGCAACGTCTTCTTCGCCGAGACGCCGGAAGAAGCGAACCGCTATATCCGCGAAGTCGTGCGCGCAAAAGACGCCAAACACGTCGTCAAATCGAAGTCGATGGTGACCGAGGAGATCGGGTTGAACGAGGCGCTTCACGAAGAAGGGTGTACGGTCGTCGAGTCGGATCTCGGGGAATGGATCCTTCAGCTCGACAACGACCCACCGTCGCACATCGTCGCACCGGCGCTCCATAAAGACCGGAACGATGTCCACAAGACGTTCACGACCCATGGCTACGACGGAACGAACGACCCGACCGAGCTCGGCCGCTATGCGCGCCGCGAGCTGCGCAAAGACTTCTTGAAAGCAGAGGTCGGCATCACCGGTTGTAACTTCGCCATCGCCGAGAGCGGCGCCGTTGGTCTCGTCACGAACGAAGGTAACGGGCGGATGGTCACGTCACTCCCGAACACCGTCATCTCGGTCATGGGGATGGAGCGGGTCGTCCCGTCTTACGAAGAGTTCGAAGTGCTCGTCAACATGTTGTGCCGGAGCGCGGTCGGCCAACGGCTCACGTCATACATCACGACGTTCGCCGGCACGAAAAGCGTCGGTGAAGTCGACGGCCCGGAAGAATTCCATCTCGTCATCGTCGACAACAAGCGGTCCGGCATTCTCGGGACTCAGTTCCAGTCCGTGCTCCAATGTATCCGTTGCGCGGCATGTATCAACGTCTGCCCGGTCTATCGCCATATCGGCGGCCACGCCTACGGTTCGATTTATCCGGGACCGATCGGCGCCGTGCTCGCTCCGCTGCTCGACGGTTACGAGAACTATAAAGAACTGCCGTATGCGTCAAGCCTTTGTGGTGCCTGTACGGAAGCGTGTCCGGTCAAGATTCCGCTCCATGAACTGTTGATCGAGCATCGCCGCGTCATCGTCGAAGACAAGAAAAAATCACCGTTCGTCGAACGCATCGCCATGAAAGGCTTCGCCGTCACGTCATCGAGCCCGTTCTTGTTCGAGGCGGCCGAACAGATCGCGCCGTTCGCGTCGTCCCCGTTTGCGACAGCGGGGCAAATCGACAAAGGCTTACCGGCTTGGACCGACTCGAAAGACTTGCCGCAGCCGGCCAAACAGACGGTCCGCGACTGGTTTAAGAAACGGGGGAATGCACAATGAATCCAGGAACGATCACCAACCGTGAAGACTTTTTAAAGCGGATCGCGGGACAACTCGGACGCGACGTCGATTTGACGCCTCCGAAACGAGTATACAAGCACCGTCCGCAAGACGAGGTGTTGAAAGACGCTTCAACAGAGGAACTCCTCGAGACGTTCCGTATGGTCGCGACGCGCATTCATACCGACGTCGTCGAATGTGAGTCGACTCATCTCGATGACACGCTCCGTCTTCTCCTCGAACGATACGACGGCAAGACGATTATCGCCGAGGACGATGCACGCATTAAGGAATGGGCACCCGAAACGAGCCGGTCGTTCGACTGGTGGGATGCCGCGCGTCCGGATGACAGCCGCGCCCTTGCCGTGAAAGCTGACGTTGGGATCACGATTGCCGACCAAGCACTCGCTGAAAGTGCGACCATCGTCCAATATGCGGCCCCCGGAAAATCGCGGACGATCAGCTTGTTGCCACAAGATCACATCGCCATCATCCCGAAATCGGTGCTCGTGCCCCGGATGACGCAAGCGGCGAAACAACTGGCCGAACTCGATTGCAACGGCGAGCTCGCCTCACCGCAAGGCGTCAACTTCATCTCGGGCCCGTCAAACTCGGCCGATATTGAGATGAACTTGATCGTCGGTGTCCACGGACCGGTCCGTGTCGCCTACGTTCTCGTACATGATCTCTAACGAAAAGACTCGCCACGACGGCGAGTTTTTTCGTTTATTCTTTATTCGACGGTGATGCTTCCGTTCGTCGTCTTCAAGCGAAACGGATGTTCGATGTTTGAACGTCAAAGTCTTATCCCGCACTCATCGCTTCGTCAATTTTTCCCATCGAGTCGCCCGCTCGCAATTCGTCTAACCGGGCCTTTCCTTGCTCCGTGATCGCGTAGTATTTCCGTGGCGGTTTTTCTGCCAACTCCTTCAAATACGTCGTGAAGTAGCCTTCCGACGTGAGCCTCCTCAGGAGCGGATAGACCACACCTTCTGAGATGGCACCTTTTTTTAACTTAGTATCCCTCTCACCCCTTCCACTATCTATTAGGCAACAACACATCGTTCGCTATTGTTCAATTGAAACTAGTTAGCACGTTTACTGCATCTCGATAAGTGGTATATCGCTGCAGAAATCTGTACAATAGGGGAACGACACTCGTAGTAAAATAATTGTCACAGCCGGAATGTATGTAGTTCCAGGAAGGAACGGTCCCTATGAAAGCTTGGATTGACGAGCGGATCGGAAGGCAGTTTTTATTCGTCTTCTATTTATTCATTGGACTGATCCTCCTCACCTCACTCGCCGTATACGTATATACGGAAAATCGAATCGAAGAGACGACTTCATCGCTCGAGAACGTCAGCGAACGTCGCACGAATGCGACCGAGCTCTTCGAGACATGGCAGTCGATGCAATATGAGATGCGCGGTTACGTCCTCCTCGGTGACGAGGAGTTACTTGCCCGCGTCAAAGAGAAACAAGTCTTGATCGAGACACAGACCGCCTGGTTCGAAACGAACGCGGTCACAGAAAAAGAACAGACGTATGCGGGGGATGCCCGATCGTTATTCTCGGCCTATCAACAACGCGTCATGCCGAGCCTCGAGCGCTACGTCGTCGCGAAGCGGGAAGGCACGGTCACCGAGCCGTTCCTGCAAATGCCGACGCTTGGGAAAGTGACGCCTCAAACCGAACCTCAGGCCGATCGGAAATTCAAGATCAACTCGAAGAGCGCGGCTGACATGAGCGCGAGTATCGTCGACATGGAGACGGTGTTCACCGAATACCGCAACGCCTTGAACGCGGAAGAAAACCAACTCCGTGAACAGCTCGCCACCCATACGAAATGGGCGCAAGTGCTCTGGCTCCTGTCGCTACTCACGGTACTACTCGTCCTCTTCATTGCGGCTCGGCCTTACGTACAACGGTTGACCGGTCAACTGCAAGAGTTGATCACGAATAGCGAACGGCTCACCGACGATCGGGTCATACCCGTCCCTGTTTTGGTATCGACTCGGAACGAGGTCGGCCAACTGACCGAATCGTTCCGTCAAATGGCGTCGTCGCTGTCGTCACAACGTTATCAAGTCGAAGAAGAGCGTGAGAAGACCGCGCGGCTCTTGCACTCGATCCGTGATGCCGTCATTTACGTTGAACATACGACGCATGAGAAACTCGCCAACCAGGCGCTCTTCGTCATGTTCAATCAGGCCATCACGAAGCAAAACGAGACGGACCTGTATCGGCTTGATGCCGACCTTGAAGAACTCGGTCTCCAAGTCGATCAAAAAGACTCGTTCTTCTCGTTCATGCGCCGTGCTTTTGACGGTGAAGCGATGGAAGAGAGCGTGACGTTCTCGATGAATCAAGAAGAACGCTTCATCCAAATGTACGCCGAAAAGATTCATTTGCGTGGCACACGCCACGGCACGATGCTCGTCTTCCGGGACGTGACGCAAGAAACCGAGGTCGACCGCTTGAAGACAGAACTCGTCGCGACAGTGTCTCATGAATTGCGCACTCCACTCACGAGCATCATCGGGTTTACCGAACTTATGCGCTATCGGACGATGCCGGCTGAACGGACCGATCAATATTTAGGGATGATTCATCAAGAGACGCTCCGTCTCGAGGATTTAATCTCCAACTTACTCGACGTTCAGCGAATGGAGTCGGGTAAACAGACGTATCAAAACGAGCCCGAAAGCTTGTACGATATTTTGGCAGAAACGATTGCCGTCCATCAAGGCGCGAGTCAACACCACGACTTATCGTTTGAATGTGATAACGACATCCTCGTGTACGGGGACCGGAACCGGCTCAGCCAGCTGTTCACGAACCTGCTCCATAACGCGATCAAATATTCACCGAACGGCGGAAAAGTTGCGGTGTCCGTCACGAATGACCAGTCGGACGGCGTCGAAATTTCCGTCACGGACTCTGGCATCGGAATTCCGACTTCAGCGCTCCCGAAACTGTTCGACAAGTTTTATCGCGTCGACAATTCGGCCAGCCGGAAGATCGGTGGCACCGGTCTCGGTCTTGCCATCTGTAAAGAGATTGTCGAAGGGCATGACGGGACGATCCGGGTCGACTCACGTGTCGGTCTCGGATCGACGTTCACGATCGTCTTGCCGAAATATATCGAGGAAGATCAAATGAGCGGCTAAACAATAAGGGATGACTCGCCTCGGGCGAGCCATCCCTTATGTTATTGAACTTTGTTTTCTGGACCGAATGCCGGATAGAGCGACAAACCACCGTCAGCAAAGATGGTCGTGCCCGTGACGTAAGACGATTCGTCTGACGCGAGCCACGCTGCCACCGCAGCAATCTGTTCAGGTCGCCCGATCTTATGCGTCGGGATGAGCGCTTCGAGTCCTGTCTTCTCTTCCGGATCTCGCATCGTCTCTTCGTTGATCGGTGTGTCGATCGCACCAGGCGCGATGGCGTTGACCCGAATCTGATTCGGCGCATATTCGAGCGCGACCGACTTCGTGAACATCTTGACCCCGCCTTTACTCGCTGCGTAATGCGTATAGCCCGGGCGCGGGATCACCTCGTGCACCGAGGACATGTTAATGATGTTTCCTTTCAAATCATGCTCGACGAAATACTTGAGTGCGGCCCGCACCCCGAGGAACGTCCCGGTCAGGTTCGTATCGATAATTTTCTGCCAGTTGTCGAGCTCCATCTCGTGCGTTTTCGCTTCGACTTGGACACCGGCGTTGTTGACGAAAATGTCCATCTGTCCAAATTCAGACACTGCTTTTTCGATCATCTTCTCGGCGAGCCCTTCTTCGGCGACGTCACCTTGGACAGCGACGGCTTTGCCTCCGGCCGCCTCGATCCCGCGGATGACTTCCTTCATCTCGTCTTCACTGCTTCTATAATTTAAGACGACGCTGACGCCTTCTTTCGCGTAGCGTTCGGCCACCGCTCGCCCGATTCCTTTTGAACTACCTGTGATTACTGCGACTTTCCCTTGAAGTTCTGGATAGTTTGCCATGTCGTTTCCCCTTTCGTCTTCTCGGTTTGTAGTTCCCGCATTCCCCTCTTCATGAAACCTTTCGGGCTGTCTTTTGAATATTTATGGGAAATCTACTATACTGAAACAAACTATTCGTTTTCAGGACTCGCCTGAAAAACGTACAAACTTATTCTTATGGAGGTGAATCCCCGATTTTTTGGGGAATTTTTGGACAGTCCCATGTTACTCAGTTTATTGATCGTCGCCTTTCTCATCTTCATGACCGCCTTTTTCGTGGCGGCCGAATTTTCAATCGTCAAAGTCCGGAGCGCACGGCTCGACCAACTCGTTCTAGAAGGAAACTCACGAGCGTCCGTCGCTAAAAAAGTGATCGAGAACCTCGATGACTCGCTATCCGCCTCGCAGTTCGGCATCACGCTCGCCGCGCTCGGCCTTGGTTGGATCGGTGCCGATCAAATCGAAGGAATGATTCAACCGCTCGTCGACCGCTTGAGCGTCTCGCCGTCGGTTTCTACATTCCTGTCGTTCTTAATCGCCTTTTTGCTCATCGCCTTTTTACACGTCGTCATCGGCGAACTTGTCCCGAAGACGCTCGCCGTACATGAAGCCGAGAAATTGACGCTGCTCGTCGCCCGGCCGCTCTACTTCTTCACGAAGCTGTTGTATCCGTTTATCCGGGTGCTCAACAGTATGGCCCGGCTCACGCTCCGCTTGTTCGGTGTCAAGACGACGGCGCAAGAGACGGCGCACTCGGAGGAAGAACTCAAAATTATCATGACGGAGAGTTTTCGAAGTGGCGAAATCAACGAGAACGAACTCGCTTACGTTCAAAATATCTTCTCGTTTGATGAACGTGTTGCAAAAGATGCGATGGTGCCGCGGATGAATATGGTGACGATTGATGAAGAAGACTCGATCGAGACGATTATCGCGACCGTCCAAGAGCATCAATATACGCGCTATCCGGTCACACGAGACGGTGACCGCGATGACGTGCTCGGTTTTATTAACGCCAAACAGGTGTTCACGGCCCAACTCGTCAAGAGTGACGCCCCGCTTGAATCGTTTATCCATCAGTTACCGCTCGTCACGGAATTCACACCGCTCCAAGAAGCGATGGTGAAAATGCAGAACGCACGGACGATGATGTGTCTCGTCATCGATGAGTACGGCGGCACCGCCGGCCTGCTCACGATCGAAGACATCCTTGAAGAGATCGTCGGTGAGATTCGCGACGAGTTCGACCGGGACGAACAAGCCGAGATCACTGAAGTCAATCCAGGCCATTATCGCTTGTCTGGTCTCGTGCTCACGCAAGAGATCGAAGAGCGCTTCGGCATTGAGATCGAGGATGACGTCGACACGATCGGTGGTTTCGTCCTCTCGCAAAAAGCGAATGCACGCACCGGCGAACGCTTCATCCTGCCAGGTGAGCACGAACTGATCGTCCGCGAGATCGACAATCACCGCATCGTCTTCGTCGACTTGATTCTTGCGCATAAAGACCAGCTTCGAGCCGAAATGGACTAAGTGTCTTTGACCGCCCTCCCTTGAACATTAGGGAGGGCTTTTCGATTGACGCTCGAACTGTCGCTATATTTTCAAGGCTTGTCGTGATATACTGCACATATGTTGCTAATTTGAGTGCGTGTCACTCATTGACACAACATCACCGAACAGTTCATTAATGTTCGGTCCAACAACTACAGAAAGAAGGTTACGCATGGAACGTAAACTATTTTTAATTGACGGAAACTCCATGCTGGCCAGTGCCTACTACGGTGCCGCCGCGAGCCGAACGAAAAAAGGACGCGAGGTATCTAAAAACGATCGGAGTGCCGTCATCGGTATGACCGGCCTCATCCGGACGATTCTACGCAGACATCGTCCGTCTCATTTTGTCGTCGTATGGGACGTCTCACGTGAAACATTGTGGCGTCGCGAGCTTTATCCTGGCTATAAACGCCGCCGTCGCCAGACACCACCCGAGTTGAAGGCTCAAATGGAACTCATGCGCCAATTGCTTGAAGAGAGCGGAATCCCGCAATATCAAGTCGAAGGCTATGAGGGAGAAGATTTGATTGCCCACATCGCTCGGAAGTTCAGCTGCAGCGCGCCTGTCGTCATCATGACGAAGGATAAAGACTTGCTTCAGCTCGTGAGCCCACGTATCACAGTATGGCTTCAAACACAGGAGCTTCAGCAAATGCAAGCTCGTTGTGATATCCAAGACAACCGCCCGCTCCCACTCAAGCGACATCTCGAGATTCGTCCTGAGGAGATTGCAGCGTTGTACGAAGGATTGAAGCCGAAACAGCTCTCAGCGGTCAAAGCGTTGACGGGAGACCGTTCAGACGGCATCCCACCTGTAGCCGGCCTTGACGAAAGTCAATCGGTACAGTTGATCAAACGCTTCGGTTCGCTCGATAAGCTTTACACGGCGCTTAGCGTCAAAGGCGATAAACGACAACTGATCAATGAAACGATCGCGGCACTGACGTCAGAGGAAGTGCCCCGTAACTTGAGACGTACACGCAAAAAAGCCGAGCGCAACATGGAGCTCGTCCGTCTCGATGTCACGGTGCCAGAACTTGAACATTTGAAACTGGCTCATCTTGAGCTCAGCATCAATTCAAAACGGGTCGAACAAGCGTATCAAAAACGCGGCATTCGCCTCTCGTTTGATTCGAGTCAAAAGAAAATTTCAGCACGTTAAAAAGCGCGGACATTAGTCCACGCTTTTTATATTGACCGTAATCCCATCGTCGTCGGTGAGCGACCATTCCGACGTCGTCCCTCCGAGTTCGTGGTTCGTCGAAGCGTCGACAAAAAGCGTCCATGCTTCAAGTCCCGCCTCGTCGTTCATCGGTTCAGTCGGACGGGCCCAGACGTTCGCACCGATGTGATGATGATACCCGTCGGCCGCGAGGAACAGTGCACCCGGGTATGAATCGGTCGTGACGGTAAACCCGAGTCGATGTTGATAGAATAATTTCACCGCTTCGAGGGAACGTACCTTAAAGTGAACGTGTCCCATCGTCGTCCCGACAGGAAGACCTGTGAACGGACGGTCCGCTGCCGCCTCGAGCATCGATTCGTACTCAACCGGATCGGTCGACATCTTCACGTGACCGTTCGCTTCATATTCCCACTTCTCACGTGGCCGATCAGCATACAGCTCGATGCCGTTCCCTTCCGGATCGTTCAAATAAAACGCCTCACTGACCAAATGGTCGCCTTGACCGACTTCAATCCGTCGCTCGATCAAATGACGGAGAATGCGTCCGAGTTCGACGCGGTCCGGCAGCAAGATTGCCATGTGGAACAAGCCGGCCGCCTTTCGGTTCGGACGCACACCTTTGACTTCATGCAAGATGACGAGCGGCGTATTCGGCGCACCGAGCGTGACGCGGTCGATACCGACTTCGAGTACGTCCATTCCAATGACTTGTTCGTAAAACTGTTTCATGTTTTCTAACTCACTGACCCGGAGCGTGACCGGTCCGAGTTGGATATTGGTTAATTTCATGTTTTCTCACCTCTCTCTTTACTATACATGCCGTGTCCCGTTTGCAGAAGACGGCACAAAAAGGTGGTATAGTTACCGAAAGGATACTTAGAGAGGAGTGAGACTCATGACGATGATCTCAAGCTGTGAAGTCGATACCGCACTCGAACTGATTACCGGTAAATGGAAACCATCGATTTTACTCGCGCTCATCAACGGGGGGACGCTCCGGTTCAGTGAACTGAAACGCTCGCTCCCGAACATTAGCCAAAAGATTTTGACAGCCCAGTTGCGTGACTTAGAAGAGCAAGATATCATCATCCGTACCGTCTATCCGGAAGTCCCGCCGCGCGTCGACTATCAGTTGAGCGAGTACGGCAAGACGCTTATCCCGGTACTCGAGACGATGAACGCTTGGGGCATGAAGCACGCTAAGCGCATGCAACAAAAATAAATTGTCCACATGTGGATAACTCATTTCCGTATCACTGCCCATCACTTATCCACAGGAGGATCTCATGATTCGTTATCCACAGTTGACCGGTCGCCACGTCGGCGTAACCGCCCCGTCGTCCGGAGTACCAGCCGCGCGTCATAGTTTACTTCACGACGCCGAGACGACGTTCGCACGCCACGGCTTCACGCTTCAATTTGAACCGTCTGTTTGGACACAACACAAAGCAAAATCGGCGCCGGCCGCAGTGCGTGCCGAAGAGATGACTCGACTGTTCCACGATGAGGACGTCGATTTGATCATCCCGCCATGGGGCGGCGTCTTGTTGCTCGAGCTACTCGATAAAATCGCTTGGGACACGCTCCCAGCGAAGTGGATGCTCGGCTACTCTGACGTCAGCTTATTTTTATTCGTCTACACGCTCAAGACCGGCATCGCCTCGGCTCACGGGACGAACCTTGTCGATCTGCGCGGGGAATCGTGGGATGCGACGAGTTCGCGTTGGCTCGACGTCTTATCGACGAAACACGGCGAGACCGTCATTCAACTGTCTTCAGAGCAATTTCAAAAAGAATGGCAGCACGGTAATCCGAGTCCATGCGTCTACCATTTGACCGAGCCGACCGAATGGAAATCACTCGGCGGGACGAAAGCGACCGGTCGTCTGCTCGGCGGTTGTATCGACGTCCTCTTGCATACGATCGGGACGCCTTACGGTGACGTCGCTCAGTTCCAACAGACTCATTTGAACGATGAACCGATTCTTTGGTATTTCGAGAACGCCGAGATGGATGTACCGGCACTCAAACGGACCCTGCTTCAAATGAAGTGGGCCGGTTGGTTTGATCATACGACAGGCATCTTGTTCGGTCGCAGCGATGCCCAACCACCGGTACAAGGTTATACGGCAGAAGACGTCTACGCTGAACTACAGGAACTGCTCAACGTTCCCATCATTTATGACATCGACTGCGGGCACGTGCCACCGCAACTGACACTCATTAATGGTGCCCATGCCTCGATTCAAGTCGAGGACGGGAAAGGCACGCTCATTCAAACGTTCAAGGGCTGAGGATTCAGCCCTTGATTTTTTGTAGCAATTCGGTCAAATGTGTCCGATAAAATCCTTCGGGAAACCTTTGAACAGATTCTTCGATTGAAGGCACTAATTCGAGCCCACACCCGTAACTCGCACCAATCAGCACCCCTTCAAAATAGACGGCCTGATCGATCAAGCTATGTGTCTTCCAACCGTCCATCCCTTCCCATAGCCGCTTGAAAGCCATATCTCCGAGTTCCATCTCACCTTTCATCGCATAATAGACTCCTTGTGACATCTCGATCGCGGCGATGAACGGGTAATCATCACCCAACAGTCGCTCCATTTCCTCGATCTGTTGCCCGAGCTGCTCGACGCGGCCGTAGTGGATGGCATAAAGTGCCTCTGACAAAGCGAGACGCACTTTGGCCACGTGTTCGTCCGTGAACTGAATGTACTGCCTTGCTTTCACAAACGCCTCGTTGATCCGTTGTTCGTCTTTCAGGTAAAGAGCACATAATGCAATCGTCCGATTCACATCGTCGGCTCGATAATACGTTCTCGTCTGATGCATATGTTTAAGGGCAGAATCTAGATGATGGATGGCCCCAGATAGATTCCCTTCATACGTCATTTCTTTCATGACGAGAAGCATCGCATATTCAATCCGAGTTCGTGACGACATGTTTCGCACGTCTAACAATTCCAATCGATCAAACTGTTCGCTCGCTTCCTCAAACTGATTCCACAAAATGTAGTAGTAAGCTTTCCCGATGAGTGCCATCGCCAGCTCATCTTTTTCATCGAGCCGTTCGAACACATTGATTGCACGCTCATAATAAGTTAACAATTCACTGCGCTTATCGCCATGTTTTAAGTTATCTCCCATAATGACGTATGCCTTCCCTTGCCACACCGAGTTCATCTCTGTCGTTAAATATGGGGATAGCGCCTGCTTGGTAGCTTCCTCGTCCCATGGATTAAGGCTCAATTGGGCGTATTCGATGTCTTCGACGAGCGCTTGCAGCTCCGCCTCGCGAGGATCGACAAGTAACGACTGAACCGACACGTCCAACCGCTTGGCAATCTCGCGCAGACTGCGCATCGACGTTTCGGCTTTCCCGTTCTCAATCATACTGAGCATCGATTTCGTGATGATGCCGTCTGCGAGTTGACTTTGCGTCAACTTTTTTTCTTTTCGTAACGTCTTAATCCGTTGTCCAATCATAGAACACCTCTTAAAAGTTAAATTTAATTGAACTTATTGTTTACAAATCTCTCTTTGTCGTCTATTATAATGTTAAATCACATTGAACTTAATTGCAAAGGAGACTATGTATGACTACTTTCACCTCGAACCTGCACGTGTTGTTGCTCGGGAAATTCATGTCGTTGTTCGCTTCCAGTCTATTCACGTTCGTCGCCGGATTGACGGTGCTGACAACTTCCGGTTCTGGGCTCCAGTTCGCCCTCGTCTTACTGGCCGGGACGTTGCCTCGTGTTCTATTATCGCCGTTTGCCGGTGCGTATGCCGACAAATTGAACCGAAAACGCGTCATCATCACGATGGAATCGCTCAACGGGCTATTGTTCTTCTTGGCCGGGGCCGCGAGCCTCATTTGGACGTTCGGCGTCCCTGCTTTCTTGATTATTACATGTCTGCTTTCTATCGTCTCCACTTTCTTGTCCGTCACGTTGACGAGTTCGATTCCACTCCTGTTCGACGAAGACGGGCTTCAACGCGCCAATTCGCTCATCCAAAGTATCATTTCCGTCTCAAGCATTGGCACGCCACTTTTAGCCGGGGCGCTGTTCAAGCTATTACCGATTTCAGCGTTCTTGTTCAGCTCATCCCTCTTGTTCCTCATCGCCGCCCTGTTCGCCTCACGTCTCACATTCCAAGCGTATGAACATGTTTCCACCGATCAATCGACGTGGGACGACGTCCGCTCCGGTTTCCGCTATTTGAAACGCCAACGCGTGCTATGGACGCTGACGATTCTCGCGGCGTTCCTCAACTTCTTCTTCGTCGCCTCGGAAGTCCTATTCCCGATTGCCGCCTTGCAGGAGATCGGGGTCAGCCCGCTCCAGTTCGGCTTTTTGGAAAGTATGTTCGCAGTCGGATTTTTAGTCGCCTCACTTGCCCACGCGCTGCCGTTCTTTAAGATCAAGTATCGTCTAGCGACGGTCCGCACATCGCTTATCGTCATGGGTTGCCTCTTTATCGGCCCGGCCGTCCCGCTCTATTTCGACTTCTCGGTCACACCCGCCATCGTCTTCCTCACCGGATTCGCTTTGTTGAGCGGTTTCTTCATCATCCGCGTCAATATTCCCATCCAACTGTTTTTGCAGACGAACACGGAACCAAGCTACCTCGGTCGTGTCATGGGCGTCCTCGAATCGCTCGCGATGGGGATCACCCCGCTCGGTTTCGTGTCGTTCGGGTTATTGAGCGAATGGATGTCGGTCACGTCACTTTATGCGATTTGCATGGTATGCCTGCTTTCGATCACGCTGTTCGCGATGCATCGCATCCGTCACGATATCGCGGCTGAAAAAGCGACGGTACTGGCTGAAGTCGAAAGCGCGCCGACGCGTCAATGAACGAAAAAAAGACATCGAACGTTTTTCAGTTCGATGTCTTCTCTGTTGATGGAAGGACTCGTTTCTCTAACAAGAACGGTCCGAACGGGATGACCGAAGCCATGACCGCGAGGACTAACACTTTGAAGCCCCAGTTGAAGCGCCACGCCATGTAAACCGCTGCCGCCACGTAAGCGACGAACAGGAAACCATGGGCCGCACCGACGATGCTGACGGCTAGCGGCATGCCAGCCAAATACTTGAGCGGCATTGCGATCAACAATAAGAGCAGGAATGACATCCCCTCTGTATAACCGAGCCATTTGAATCGAGTTGCGTTCATATCCGTTCTCCTTTTTAATCGATGCTACGTTCATCGTAGCCGATAGAGGTGAAGTTTGTCACAGGGGAACGTTAGAAAGTCGTTAGGCTATTTGACGATTTGGTGAACGATGCGCAATTTTCGTTTCGACGAAGCGGCGAAGGAACAAGCCGTCGACGCCGATTTTGCCTGCGTTGTAGCCCGCGACGAGAATCAAGACCGACACGATCAACATCGTTGGGTTCGTGCTGACCGTTCCTGACAATAAGAACGCCATGTTCATGACGAGTCCGAAGAAAGCCGCGCTGCGTGTGAGGGCGCCAAGCAAGAGACCGAGACCGACCAAGAACTCACCATACGGAATTAAGATATCGAAAAGTGCTGCGTTTGGGATTGCGAAGTTTTCAAGGAAAGCTGCCCACCATCCGGCGACCGCCGGGTGATCTCCCGTCGCGAGTGAAGCTGCGTTTTGAAGGTAACCGCCTGATCCGAAGCCGCCCGTGATTTTACCCCATCCGGCTGTGAGCCATTGATAGCCGAGCCAGATCCGTAACACCGTCAAGATGCCGGTTGCGATGTTGTGGTTTTGCCAAAACTTTGTGAACATGATAATTCCTCCTTTTGAATGGTTGAATGATGGCTTATATGTGATTACATTCACAATATACCATCCATGTTCATGCTTTCACATAGCTTGAGATAATAGTTCACGTTTCGGTCATATGTGCGTCACAGGTCAGTCACTTTTTGGAAATTGTACCAAAAAAAGCAATGTCTGCTCGAGACATCGCTTCCATTGCTGTGAACTACTCACCACTTATTTGCTTCGCAACTTGAAGTGGGAGCTTCTTGGGAAGACCGTGCTTTGACCAGCCACGGTTGTGGACCAAGCTCGTCGGGCAGTCCCTGCCCTGGAGTGTTTCAGTCGGCGAGACCCAACAGGTTGAGGCTCGCGTTGACGTCGCGGTCATGGTGCGTGCCGCATACGGCGCATGTCCACTCGCGGACGTGCAGGTCCTTCTTGCCGCCGTTCCCGCCACAGGCCGAACAGACCTGGGTCGAGGCGAACCACGGGTCGGCCTGGATCAGTGTGCGGCCGTGGAACCTGCATTTGTAGGCGAGCTGGCGGACGAACTCGCCCCACCCGGCGTCCCCGATCGACTTTGCCAGGCGGCGGTCCTGCATCATCTCCCTCGGCTTCAGCGTCTCGACGACGACGACTTGGTTCTCGTCGACGATGCGTCGTGACAGCTTGTGGAGGAAGTCATGTCGGCGGTTCCGTACCTTTTCATGCTTTTTGGCCAATAGGAGCCGCGCCTTCTCGCGGTTCCGGCTGCCGGGCTTCTTGCGGGAGAGCGAGCGCTGCGCCCGTCTCAGCCGTTCCTCGGCCTCGCGCAGGTTGCGCGGGTTCGGGACCCACGGCTCGTCGGGCTGCTCGACGAGGAGCGACACGAAGAACTTGCCCGTCCGTGTCATCGACACGGTCGCCGACCGGATCTCGCCGTCGAAGATTCGGTGCTGTGTGAAGCGGATGAACCCGACCTTCGGGAGCCGGACCCGGTCTCCCTCGATGCGGATCGTGCCGTGCTGGTTGTTCGTCGTGTAGGAGGCGCGCGATTTCCGTCTCGACTTGAACACCGGGAAGCCGGCCGTCCCGGCGAAGAACTTCGCGAACGCCGTGTCGAGGTGCAGCTTCGCGTTGGCGAGCGCGAGGCTGTCCGCCTCGGCGAGGAACGGGAACAGGGGCTTGTACGAGGCCGGTGTCGGCAGTTTTCGCTTCGGGCCGGTCCCAGCCTTCGCCTCCTCGTGGAGGGCGATGCGGTCCTCGAGCAGCTTGTTGTAGATGAACCGGGCACAGCCGATCGTCCTGACCAGGAAATCGGCCTGTTCCGCCGTCGGGTGGAGCCTGTATTTGTAGCCCTTCAGCATGTCTCCCCCTCCTCTCGGCCGATGATCGTGATGAACGTCTTCCTCATCCGATACCCGCGGCGGGGGAAGGGAAATCTGACGGAATCACGAACTTATGTTCGTCATATCTGTCACAGGGGTGGCCAAGAGGTTTATGTACGGGCGATTCATCTCCCACCTACGCTGGGCCTCGCCCCAGACGCTTAGAGGTGGGAGAATTCTCGCTTAATTATGTTAAAGATCAACTTGTTGTGGCGGTTGGCCTTTTTTATTCATCACACGCATCGATTGCGGTGAGATTTTTAAAATGACGAGTTTTGGATCATCCGGGCCGTCGAACCAGCCCTCAAGTTTTTCGTTCCACACTTTTTCTTTCATCGACTCGTCATCAGACACCGACGTCTCTCCTAAAATCTCTAGGTACGTGTCGCCGACCCCGTCCCCGTCGTAGCCGATCAAGACGTGCGTATACGGATTGTTCTTCAACTCATCGACTTTATCCGTATCTTTCGAGGTTGCCGTATAGAGTGTCAGACCGTCATGGAAAAACGTCATGTATCGGCTGTGCGGCTTCCCTTTGTATACCGTGGCCATCGTTCCGACGTTGCTTGCATCTAAAATTTGTTGTGCCGTTGTTTTAGCATCCATTTAAAAAGCCCCCTTATCATAGTCACTCGTATAATCATTCCCTTGCGGCACTTGATTAAACACGAAGACACGAAAAAACCTGCTCGCCGAAGCGAGCAGGTTATAAAATTCCTTAGAAAGGAAGATTAGATTTTTTCAACGTTAGAAGCTTGTGGGCCACGAGCTCCGTCAGTGATTTCGAAAGTTACTGCTTGGCCTTCTTCAAGTGTCTTGAAGCCGTCGCCTTGGATTGCTGAGAAGTGTACGAATACGTCGTCTCCGCCTTCCATTTCGATGAAGCCGTAACCTTTTTCTGAGTTAAACCATTTTACTTTACCTGTGTTCATAATGAACCCTCCTGAAATAAACGCTGTGCGTTCTAGTAGTGCCTTACTAGAAAAAACTGACCAAAAAAAAGCACAAAACTTGTTGGATTATCTTTCATGAAAAATAATCCCAAGCGATTGTGAATTATGTTTCCAGCTATTCTTAATTAAGCACATATGTAATATACCATGGATAAATGCTTCTGTCTACTAAATACTTCGGTTTGCTAAAAATAATTTCAAAACGGGTACATCACATGTAGTGAACGTTAGGAGGACGACTCATATGATGAATCAAATTGACCGCACGCATATCGCTGCCACCATCGCCCGTCACGCGGCCTGGTCGACAGATGAGCTATTGACGGAGACGCTCGCTTGGCATCAAACGACGCGACACGACCATTATCCTGATCAATCGAAGTCGTACCGCTCCCACTTGCCGATGACGGAACGAATCACACCGGTGACGAGCGCGCTCCCGCTCGAGGTCGTCGACGATCTCGTCCGGCCCGTCTGGATGCGTCGTCTCGACGCGGAACATTTGAATTTACTGCAGACGACACGCCATCACGTCGACGTGACCGATTACGGGGCCGTCGGGGACGGCAAGACGGACTGCACGCTCGCATTCCGGCTCGCGCTTCGGTCGAACCGCCACGTCCACGTGCCGGCCGGTGTCTATATCGTCCGTGGCGTCCGGATCCCCTCGAACTGCGTACTCGAAGGTGCGAGACAGCAGGACACGGTATTACGCTTGGCCGACGGTACACCGAAGCATCGCCGGCTGCTGCGAAATGCGACACCGTTTTATGGGAACCATCACATCGAGGTCGCCCATCTGACGCTCGACTGGAACGTCGAGCGCCTTGGCGACGTCGATCGGACGTCGAGTGGAGACACGGCTTCGAGCGCGTTGACATTCGCCCACGTCAAATTCGCCTGGGTCCATCACGTCACCGCCAAAGGTGCCGGGCTGCACGCGTTCGATATCACCGCCCCTCACTACCATTACCTCGGGGACGGGTTGCGTGCCAAAAAAGGCAGCCGCTACATCTGGCTCGACCGCTGCGAGGCGACGAATTATGGGGACGACGGCATCACGACGCATCATAGCGACGCCATCTACATCACGAACTGCTACTGTCATCACCCGCACGGACGTACGCACGCCCACGGCTTCGCCAATTCAAACGGCATCGAGGTCGATGACGGTTCGCGTCACGTCGTGCTCGTCAACAATATGACGGAAGGTTGTTTTGGAGGCGTCGAGGTGAAAGCCCACGGTACGTCCTCAGCCGCCCATGACGTCCATATTTTTGGGCACGTCTCGTATCGTGATAATCGGTCCTTCAATTTTCGCCACATCGGACACCACTTGGCCGACGATCCCGAGTCGAAGACGGCGCGGTTCATCTCGGGGACGAATTTACTATCGATTGAACCGGTCCGCTCGAAGCTATACGCCAAGTCGTCGCCCCGTAGCCTCGTCATATCGGCGTATCAAGACGTATTGATTCATGGCTTTACGGCCATCGGTGACCCGTCCTATGATTATACAGGACATCCAGCGCTCGCCGTCCAGTATAAGTCTCGGAACGTTCAATTAAAACGAATTGCCACAAGCGGGTTCGTTTCCAGCCGCGCCGACATCGAACTGTTCGGCGGCGACAATCGGACCGATCACGTCACAATCGAAGATGTCACGTGCCGGAATTCGGCCCCGATCTCAGTTAAGATCGGCGGACAGCTCGCTAACGTCGTGCTAAAACACATCGAAGGCGAACAAAAAAGTGGAGATGTCCTCATCTCCACGAGTAGCCCGGTCGAAGCGCACGACTTATTCGCTTATGGTTTCTCAGATCGGGTGCGAAGTGACGCTTGAGCCGACTCGACGAGCTCATTCAACCGTGCTTCGTCCAAATTGAGCGAACTGACCGTCTGTTTGGCCATCATCCGGACGATGGCTTTGTCGAGGAAGCCCATCCGCTCAAAGTCATAGCCGCTACCGACGACTTCGACGAAATAGGCGTGTACTCGTAAATGTTCCCCGTACGCGCCTTCGAGCTCACGTTGCCGCTCCGCCGCGGTCGGCGTGCCGGCGCACAAGTACAATCCGAGCGGACGTTCGAGCAATTGGACTTCATTTTGCTTCAACCAGTCGGTCAGCTCGTCTTGGACTTTCCCCATCCGGATCGATCCCCCGACGATGACGTGGTCGACCGTTGCCCAATCGACGTCTGGCTCATCGACCAAGTTTTGAACGTGGACGTTTCCGGACAACCGTGCGGCCAAAAGATGGGCGACTTTCTCGCTCGTACCATATCGTGACGTATACGCAATCAACGTCTTCATCTCGTTTCCCCCTTTTAAGTCAGAGTCTACTCTTCCTATTCCCGAATGGTTTGGAGAATACTATACGCTTGAAAAAAACTCGCCGCTTGGGCGAGTTTTTTGTCATAGTTTGTACACTTGTGCCTCGTACGGACGAAGCGTGAACGGTTCGATCGGTTCCATGTTGCCGATGACGCGGTCTTTGACGTCATACGGCAACGTTCGTTCTTGGGCTTCTGCAGAGAAGTTACACAGCACGAGCCACGTCTCTCCTTCGAGCGTCCGCGTGAACGCGTAGACGGCTTCGTCTTCTGGGAGCAACAGCTCATACTTCCCGTAGACGACGACCGGATTCTGTTTCCGTAGCGCGATCAACTGACGGTAGTAATGGAAGAGTGAATTCGGATCAAGACGTGCCGCTTCCGCGTTCACGTCGACATAGTTTGGATTGACATCGATCCACGGCGTACCGGTCGTGAACCCACCTTGCGCGTCAGCCGACCATTGGACCGGCGTCCGCGAATTGTCGCGTCCGCGGGCGTGGATGCCGCGGAAGATCTCCTCGTGCGTCAACAAATCGTTCGATGTGTAATCGCGATACGCGTTGAGTGTCTCGATGTCACGGTACTTGTCGATCGAGTCGAACGCGACGTTCGTCATGCCGAACTCTTCGCCTTGATAAATGTACGGCGTCCCTTTCAACATGTGCAGGAGTGTCGCAAGCATCTTGCCAGAGACGACCCGGTACTCATCCGAATCGTTGCCGAATCGCGAGATCGCCCGCGGTTGGTCGTGGTTGCTCCAATATAGGCTGTTCCAGCCCTCTTCCTCGAGTCCTTCTTGCCAACGCGAGAAGATCGTCTTCAGCTCCGTCAGCTTCCAGTCGGTCGGATTCCACTTCCCAAAGCTGCCGTTGCCGACGTCGACGTGCTCGAAATGGAACACCATGTTGAGCTCGTCACGGTCTTCACCGGTGTAAAGCTTCGCCTCGTCGACGCTGACACCCGGCATCTCTCCGACCGTGATCGTATCGTACTTCGACAACACTTCACGATTCATCTCTTGCATGAACTCATGGATGCGCGGTCCGTTGAAGAAGAACGGCGTTCCGTCTCCGTAGCCCGTCCCGCGCGTCTTCCCGTCCGGATAGCTTTGGTCTTTCGAGATCATATTGATGACGTCCATCCGGAAACCGTCGACGCCTTTGTCGAGCCAGTAAGCCATCAAATCGTACACTTCGCGGCGCAGCGTCTCCGACTCCCAGTTCAAGTCGGGCTGTTTCTTACTGAACAAGTGCAGATAATATTCGTCGCTCGCTTCATCGTACGCCCACGCGCTGCCGCCAAAGAAAGCGCCCCAGTTCGTCGGTGGCTGACCGTTCTCGCCTTTTTTCCAAATGTAGTAGTCGCGGTACGGGCTGTCTTTCGAAGACCGAGACTCCATGAACCATTGGTGCTCATCGGAAGAATGGTTGACGACGAGGTCCATCATGATCTTGATGCCGTGACGGTGCGCCTCTTCGAGCATCGCATCGAAATCGTCCATCGTCCCGAACTCATCCATAATCGCACGGTAGTCGCGGATGTCATAGCCGTTGTCATCGTTCGGCGAATCGTACACCGGTGACAACCAGATGACGTCGATCCCGAGTTCAGCCAAATAGGACATCTTTTCCGTGATGCCCGGGATGTCCCCGATTCCGTCCCCGTTCGAGTCGTTAAAGCTGCGCGGATAAATCTGATAGACGACCGCTTCTTTCCACCATTGTTTCATAAAAGTCTCCTCCTCATCATCGGTTCAGATCTGACGTCATCATCGTACCTTGTCCCGCCGCCTGTGCCTATCCATGATATGATTAAAATATGCACAATCTTGCTATTATAAAGGAGTAATTCGATGGAAATCGGCTTTTGTGGCTATTCGTATCACACAGCAGCATATACTTTTCCGTTCGCCAACCGGTTGGACACGTACTTGATCCGCTTGCAGACTGAAGGGTCGGCCCGAATCCTCGTCAACGGGGAGACATACGTCGCGTACCCCGGCGATCTGTTGCTCGTCAAACCGGGTGACTACTATGAGTTGAATATCGATACCCCGGCGAGTGGCGACTATCATTTGTTCTGCGCTGGTCCGACGCTCGACACCTGGTGGTCGACGACTACCCGCTCACGGCTCACCACGATCTCGATTGACCCTCGCCTCCTCTCGCTTTGGCAACACGTCACGGAAGAGGCACGACGACCGACCGATGAACAGAGCACTGCGTTGATCGAGAAGTTGATCGAGGCGCTTCTGCTCATGCTCGACCGATCGATGCGAGACGTCCGGACGAATGTACGTCCCCCGGTCGTGTCTCGCATGATGCGTTATATAGAAGGAAACGTCACCGCCGACTTCAAAATTGCCGACGTCGCCGCTGCCGTCGGCTTGAGCATATCGCGGACCGTGCACCTCTTTAAGGAAGTGACCGGGATGACGATCATCGAGTACGCGCACACGATCCGGCTTCAGCTCGCCGAAGAGCAAATGCGGTATACACAACATTCGCTCGAACGGATCGCCGAGCTGTCCGGGTTTCGAACGTATCCTTATTTCCACCGGATTTTTAAACGGAAATATGGCGTCGCACCAGGGGTTTACCGCACACTTCAACAAAAAAACGAAAAAAAATAATCAAAAAGTGATCCATTTTTTGAATCGCTCCGTTAGATGGGTGTAAACAACGACAACCACTCACAAAAAAGGAGCGATTGAACATGAAGAAAAAAACAATGAACAAATTTGTAGCACCGGCACTGGCACTGGGGTTACTCGTACCATTGAACGCACAGGCAGCTGACCACTCTCCAACAGCGAGCACACCAGCTGGAGACCTTCGTGCCACGCTCGACCAATTACTATCTGAGCATTATGTCTTAGCCGTCACATCGATGATGAAAGCTTACGACGGGGCACCGGATGCCGAAGTCGCAATGAAAGCACTCGATCAAAACGCGCTTGACATGACGCCAGCCATCGCCTCAATCTACGGCGATGAAGGCGCGGCTCAGTTCGAAGACATCTTCGCCGGCCATAACGACTACTCGGCTGACTTCGTCGAAGCTGCCAAGTCAGACGACAAAGAACTTCGTGCCGATGCTGAAGCCGAAGTCGATGAGTTCGTCGAAGAGTTCTCGACATTCCTCGATGCTGCGACAGAAGGCAACTTACCGAAAGAAGCAGCCGCTGACGTCCTTGAACTTCACGAAGACCAAGTTCTCTCAGTGTTTGATAACTACGTCGCCGGTGACTACGAGTCGGCTTACATGACATACCGTGAAGGCTACAAGCTCATGTTCGACATCAGTAAAGCCCTCTCAGGAGCGGTCGTCACGCAAATGCCTGACAAATTCCCGACACCTGCTGACACGCCAGCTGTAGAGCTTCGTTCGACATTGAACAGTCTCGCCGGTGAACACTTCGCCCTCGCTGCGATCGGCATGCAAAAAGGCTACGACAAAGCGGAAGATTTCGACTACGTCAGCTGGGCTGAAGATCAAAACACGCTCGACTTTAAAGCAGCCATCGGTTCGGTCTACGGTGACGAAGGTGCGGCTCAGTTTGAAAAAGTATGGAACGGAAACCACATCACAGCACAAGGTGACATCGTCGCAGCAACACTTGAAGGCGACGAAGCTAAAATCGAAGAAGCACGCATGAAACTCGATCAGTTCGCTGTCGACTTCAGTACGTTCCTCGATGCGGCGACAGAAGGCAACTTGCCACAAGCGGCCGGTCAAGAAGCGATCATGCAACATGAGGCACTCGTGCTCCAAACGTTCGATCAATATGTAGCCGGTGACGCAGATGCAGCTTGGATGTCATTCCGTGAAGGATACGCGTTCATGTTCGGTGTTGGTGAAACACTCGGTAACGCGATCGTGACACAAATGCCTGACAAGTTCGCTGAAACAGCAATGCCGGAAGCGATGCCTGAAACAGGTCTCGGTGGTGCACAAGCACAATCAATGAATACTCTTTACGCTGGCCTTGCTATACTTGGCGGAATCATGCTCGCCTTTGTTACGCTTCGCAACCGTAAAGTATCAGAACAATAAACTAAAG
This sequence comes from Exiguobacterium aurantiacum, assembly GCF_001766415.1. Classification (GTDB taxonomy): domain Bacteria; phylum Bacillota; class Bacilli; order Exiguobacteriales; family Exiguobacteriaceae; genus Exiguobacterium; species Exiguobacterium aurantiacum_A. The sequence continues at coordinate 65,124 of NZ_MKXO01000003.1, forward strand.
GAGAGAGCCCAATGAACAAGCGCCATTTGTTTTTGGCGCTCTCTCTATTTTGTTTTGGCTTCTGGTCGTGGACGAGCGCTCAAGAATCATCGTCGCCACCTGTAGAAGAAAAACAAATAGAGGAGAGCCCAGATTTATCGGCTGAATTCTCACTTCTACAGGAAGAGGTGAAGAAACTTCGTTTAGCCGAGGAAGAGGAAAGCACTAAAGCCGCGACACCCGTCCGCATCCAAATTCCGAGCATCAATGTCGACACCGCGATTGAACAAGTTGGCGTGCTCGATAACGGACAGATGGGCGTACCCGTTGACGAGAATCAAGTCGGCTGGTTCGAACCCGGTGTCAAACCAGGCAGTAAAGGCAACGCCGTCGTCGCCGGACACGTTGATAGTAAGACGGGGCCCGCCGTCTTTTATGAACTCGATCAACTGAAGACAGGCGATGACGTGTCGATTATCGACGAGAACGGCAACACGCTGCGATTTCGTGTCACAAAAACAGAGAGTTATGACACGAAAAATGCCCCGATCGACGAGATTTTTGGCACCACGTCAAATCGCAACTTGAACTTGATCACGTGTTCCGGTACGTTCGGGGACGGCGGTTATGACCAACGTTTCGTCGTTTACACGGAGCTTGTCGATAGCGAGATCAAGTCGACAGTCGAACTCGACGCCCCGACGAACGTCACGTTAAGCGGTAACCTGCTCACATGGCACGCGGTCCGTGACGATGCCGTCATCGGCTACCGTGTCTATGAAGTCATCGACGGGAACGCGACACGTATCGAGAGCGTCCCGTCACACGCCCGGAAGAGTGTTGAAGTCACGAACGGGCAGGCAACGTATTACGTGACGGCGATCGACCGGCTTGGAAATGAGTCGAAGCCGTCTCAGACAGCGAAGTAGACACGAAACGCCCTTGGATAAAAAATCTAAGGGCATTTTTTCTGTTTTCCATATATAGTGAATGTAGCAAAAAATACATAGATTTAGGATAAGGAGTTTCAAGTCATGAGGACTCGACTTTCACAACCATTCGCAAATCAGTTAAAGAGAAGAATTCGCACCATTTGGGGTGTGAACGATTCGTATTATTGGTACCCTCTTTCCACTTCTCCTCGACTCGATGTGATTGCATTCGACAGCGATTATATTGAAGATGTTGATCAAAAAATCGAAGAAATCCGCCAATGGGTATGGGACCAAGGGACGGAGCTTATATTTGAACTGCATGAGGACCGTACACTATGGCAAATCGACACCGCTTCATTAGATCCTTGTTATGAAGGTCATTATTTAGAACGCTATTGGTTTGACCAAAAAATGAACTGGATCATTTATGCGTCCCACGAAAGTACAATTAGCTTTGGTGGGCATGGATTGATCACATCACTCCAGTCCTACTGGTCGGATTGGCAGGAGCATCTGTCCGTTTTAGACAATCGATTTTTTGAGTAATGAACTTCACAAAAAAAAGACGCACCCATTTTTGATCAATGAGTGCGCCGTACTTACACAAAGCAAGGAATCTGCGGGTTGAACGTCTTGTTGTTCTCCGTCATGACCTGCTTTTTAATTTTGCCTTCTCCGAGATAGACGATACGGTCGGCGAGCGCTTCCGCGTCTTCCTCGTCGTGCGTGACAAAGATCGTCGTCGTGCCCGTCTGTTTGAGGAGACGGCGCAAGTCGTCGCGGATCCGGTGTTGGAGCGACGTGTCCAAGTTACTGAACGGCTCGTCTAAGATCAAGAGGGACGGCTTCGGTGCGAGCGCACGCGCAAGCGCGACACGCTGCTGCTGACCGCCGCTCAGCTCATACGGGTAGCGATGCCGGAACTCAGATAAGTTCACGAGCGTGAGCATCTCCTCGACCCGTTCGTTCCGCTCCTTCCGGCTGAGCTTATGGAGGCCGAAGCGGATGTTCTTCTCAACGGTCATGTGCGGGAAGAGCGCATAGTCTTGAAACACCATGCCGACGCCGCGTTGTTCGGGCGGCATAAACTGGCAGTCGTCACAACAGACGCAATCGTTGACGACGACGACGCCTTGATTTGGCATCTCGAGACCGGCGATGAGGCGCAAGATCGTACTTTTCCCCGAACCGCTGTCGCCGAGGAGGGATACGATTTCGCCTTTCGAGATCGAGAGCGAGAACCCTTTGATCGTCTCTGCTTCTGCACCTTTATAGCTGAAGTGTAAATCGTTGATTTGAACAAACATTAGTCGGCCTCCTTATCAAGCACCTTATGGAACACAAAGATTAACAATCCGCTCATGAGAACGATGACGATCGACGCGAGCGCCGCTTCGTGAATCTTCTCATCACTGACATATTTGAACGCCTGCGTCGCAAGCGTCGAGAAGTTGAACGGCTGCAAGAACAGCGTCAGCGGCAACTCTTTCATAATATCGATGAAGACGAGGATGAACGCGCTCATGATCGCCCCTTTGATCATTGGGATATCGACCCGGAAGAACGTCTGCACCGTGCCCCAACCGAGCATACGTGACGCTTCCGTGAACGACTTCCCGACTTTCTCGAATCCGCTCTCGATCGAGTTGTAACCGATGGCGAGGAAACGGATGACGTAGGCGAAGATGAGCATGATGAGCGTCGTCCGGAACACGAATGTCTGTCCGACATCGAGCGCGAGCGCTACTTTTAGCACCCATTCGTCTAATAGTAAGAACAACGTGATGACAGCGATGGCGATGGCCGCTCCCGGGATCGAGTAGCCGAGCGTCGTCACTTTCGAGATGACGCGCGTCATGTTCGATGGGAACAACCGCGTATAGTTGGCGATAATGAGTGCGAATACGAGAATGATGATCGTCGCGATAAAGGCGACGCTCACCGTGTTCCAGACGAGGCGGAAAAATTCAGCCGTGAACACTTGCTCGAACGTCAAGAACGTCCAAGCGACGAGTTGGATGAACGGGATCGCGAAGGCGATGCCGAAGATCGTCGCCACGTAACCGAACACGGCGTAACGATGCCAGCCGTTCAACGGTCTTGGCTTGAGCGGCTTCACTTTTGTCGTCGCATAGCTGAACTGCTTGCGGCCTCGGACGAGTCGTTCCGCCATCAAGATGGCGATGACGATGATCATGAGCGTGCCGGCAAGTTTTAGCGCTGAAGACGTGTCCTTCATACCGAACCACGTGCTGAAGATGGCCGTACTGAACGTCTGGATCCCGAAGTATTTGACGACGCCGTAGTCGTTCAACACTTCCATCAAGACGAGACTGACACCGCCGATGATGGCGACGCGCGAGATCGGGATGACGACGGTGAAGAAGATATCCCACGACCCGCGTCCGAGGATGCGGGCGTTCTCGATCATCGACGACGACTGATTGTGTAGGAACGCGCGTGTGATCGTATAAATGTACGGATACAAGAACAACGTGAAGATGAAGATCGTCCCTTGGATCGTCATGATATTGAAGTACGTCTGATCCACGGTGATGCCAAACTCGTTGCGCAGCGTCGTCTGGATGACACCGGTGTAGTTCAAGATGCCATGATACGTGTAAGCACCGATATACGGCGGGATTGCGAGCGGCAAGATGAGCGCCCATTTGAAGAATCGCCGTAACGGGAAGTCATACACCGTAACGAACCAAGCGAGGCTCGTTCCGATGATGGTCGTCAAGAAACCGGTCACGAGCATGATGAACAACGTGTTCCTCACGTACGTCGGCAGCAGATATTCGCGGATGTGTTGCCAATTGTCATTGACCGGTGCGAACAGTTCTACTAAGACAACGATTCCTGGCAAGACGATAAACGACAACGCGATAAAGCTCAGGATGGACCATCCATTCAGTTGTCGTTTGATTGCATACCAGTTCATGTCTTACAGCTCCCGTTTCTTTCATTTACTTCCTGTCCCATCATATCAGTTTCATCGTCCCGGTCATACCTTTAGACTGTCAGGAAACGCAAAAACCTTCGGCCTGAACATGCGTTCAAGCCGAAGTCGTCTTATTTCCAACCGGCTTCGTTGAAGATGCGGATGGCTTCTTGCTGATTTTCACCGAGAACAGATAGGTTGATGTCTTGCTCTTTGAACTCACCCCATGATTTGAGGAGCTCGTTCGGCTCGACCGATTCGTTGACCGGGTACTCGTAGTTGGCGCTTGCGAACTGCTCTTGCGCTGACGGGTCAGACATGAACTCCATGAGTTTCTTCGCGTTGTCAGAGTTCTTCGACGCTTTCGTCATCGCGATTCCAGAGATGTTGACGTGCGTACCTGTCGTGTCTTGGTTCGGGAAGAAGACACCGAGCGCTTCAGCGACTTTCTTCTCTTCCGCGTCTTCTGAGTTCAGCATGAGACCCATGTAGTACGTGTTCATGATGGCCACATCACCTTCACCGGCGACGACGGCTTTCGCTTGGTCACGGTCGTTCCCTTGTGGGTCACGTGCCATGTTGTTGACCATGCCTTCTGCCCATTCTTTCGCTTGGTCGACGCCGTTCACTTCGATGAATGACGCGAGCAGCGAGATGTTGTACATGTTTTCAGATGGACGAACGAGTACTTTCCCATTCCACTGTTCTTCCGTGAGCGCTTCGTACGTCGACAAGTCTTCCGGCTTCACGCGATCTTTCGCGTAGACGATGACACGTGCACGCTTCGTGAGACCGAACCATTCTTTGTCCGTGTCACGGTATTTTTCTGGGATGTTCGACTCAAGCACATCGCTATCGACCGCTTGAAGATGCCCTGCTTCTTTTGCCTGGTGCAAGTTCCCGGCGTCAGCAGTAATAAAGAGATCCGCTTCCGTGTTCTCACCTTCTGTGTTCAAACGTTCAAGAAGTTCATCACCTTTTCCTTCGACGACGTTGACTTTCACGCCCGTCTCTTCTTCGAACTGTTTGTAGAGCTCTTTGTCGACATCGTAATGACGGCTCGAGTAGACGTTGACGACTTTTGATTCTTCTGCCGTCTCATTGTCCCCTGTAGTAGTCGTCTCTTCCGTGCTCGCGCAAGCCGCGAGCAGTGATGTCGTAAGTGCTGCCGAAAGTCCAAGTGCCATGTACTTTTTGTTCATTTATATTTCCCCCATGTTTTAGTCTCTTTGTTGGTAATGATAATTACTCTCAATCACTATAATCGATGATAATCATTCTCATGTCAACCTTTTTTTTGAAAACGTTACCATTAGTTATGTGTTTATAACTTAACAGTTTTGACGATATCATTTCTTGACTTCAAAATGATGAGGCGCCTATAGTTGAATTGAAAAGACCGTCTGGTCGGTACAGAAAGGAGTGAAGAAATGACAAACCGATCAACTATCACGAAACAAAAACTGTTAGATGCCGCGACCGAGATCATCATGGAGCACGGAGTGCACCAACTGACATTAGAGGAAGTCGCAAAGACCGCTGGTGTCTCAAAAGGTGGCCTGTTGTATCATTATCCGTCGAAAGAAGCGCTTTTGACCGCCATCGTCGAACGGCTTCAAACCGAACAAAACGATTTATACGAATCACTTCAGGCTGACGGCCACGGTCCGGTCGAGGCGTTCGTCCGCCTATTTGATGAGACGAAACTCTATCCGGAACGCTCGCCAATTCATATCGATGCCGAGAAGATGATCGCCTTCTTGACGTTATTCGCCGTCGATCAAGCGTATGCCGACCGTTGGAAGCATGACCTCGACACGTTCTTCGCCGAATTTCAACAGACGAGCGATCCCGTCGAGACGATGATCATCCGCTATGCCCTTGAAGGGATGATGATGTCCGAACACTTCAATGTCGGCGTCCCCCCTACCGCTTTAAAACAAGCCATTATCGCTCGACTCATCGAGCGCGCCCGACACATCGATTCGGGAAACTAGACTAATTTATTAGAGGAGAAATGAACCCCATGCAAAAGATCACGACCTTCTCCGTCAACAACAAGTTTGCCGTTTGGTTGATGACGATCATCTTAACGGCCGCCGGAATCTTTGCCGGCCTGACGATGAAACTAGAGACACTGCCTGACATCACGACACCGACCGTCTCGGTGACGACGATTTATCCCGGTGCTTCCCCTGAACAAGTGCTCGACGAAGTGAGCACCGTGCTCGAAGATCGCTTGAAGAGTTTGAACGGTGTCGAACAAGTCCGTTCGTCTTCGTTCCAAAACGCTTCGAACATTCAAATCGATTATGATTTCAGCACGGATATGGAAGCAGCCGAACAACAGGTCAAAGATGCACTCAGCAACGTCGAGCTGCCAGAGTCCGTCCAAGACCCGCAAGTGTCACGCCTCAGCTTCGACGCGTTCCCGGTCGTCGGTGCAGCCGTTTCAGATGAAAGCCTCGATTTGGCTGAGTTGACAAAACTTGTCGAAGACGAGCTCCAACCGGCCCTTGAAGGTGTCGAAGGTGCCCAGCTCGTCCAAATCGCCGGTCAAGAAGTCCGTCGCGTCGAGCTTCGCTTCGACGAGGCCGCACTTGCCGAATACAACTTGACAGAAGATACGGTCAAACAGTTGATTCAAGCAAACGATGCCCGTATCGCGCTCGGCTTGTACGAGCTCGGGGATACGGAACAGGCCGTCGTCATCGACGGGAAGTCGGAGACGCTCGAAGCGTTCCGCGACCTGCAAATCCCGTACTCACCAGCTCCAGCTGAACCGACCGTCCCAGGGGCGCCAAGCGGATTCCCGGCTGGTGAGACACCTGAGTTGCCAAGCGAAGTCCCTGGCACAGTCCCACCTGCGAATGTGCCGACAACAGTCCCGACCGTCGCTTTAAGCGAACTCGCGACAATCGAAGACCGCGGCATCGAAGAATCGATCTCGCGGTCGAACGGAGAACGTTCGATCGGGATTCAAGTGACGAAGACACAAGACGCGAACACCGTCGACGTCGTCAACGCCGTCAAAACGATTTTAGACGACTTTGAGGCTGAATATGATACGGCGAACGTCTCAATCACACTCGACCAAGGTCAGCCGATTGAAGAATCGGTCGAGACGATGGTATCGAAGGCGTTACTCGGCGGACTATTCGCCATTTTGATCATCTTAGTGTTCCTTCGTAACTTCCGTTCGACGATCATTGCTGTCATCTCGATCCCACTATCGCTCTTGATGGCGCTCATCGTCTTGAAGCAACTCGATATCACGCTCAATATCATGACGCTCGGGGCGATGACCGTCGCGATTGGACGCGTCGTCGATGACTCGATTGTCGTCATCGAAAACATTTATCGTCGACTCACTCGTCCGAACGAACCGTTACGCGGCAAAGCGTTGATCATCGCCGCGACGAAAGAAGTGTTCGTTCCGATCGCGTCATCGACAATCGTGACGATCGCCGTCTTCTTGCCGCTCGGTTTCGTGACCGGCTTCGTCGGCGAACTGTTCTTGCCGTTCGCCTTGACCGTCGTCTTCGCCTTGCTCGCTTCGCTCCTCGTCGCGATCACGGTCGTACCGATGATGGCCGATTCGTTCTTTAAAAACCGTGACAAGCTGAAGCCGGAAGAAGGACCCGGTAAACTTGCCGAATGGTACCGCGGTGTGCTCAACTGGTCGCTCAACCACAAGCTCGTCGTCTTCGGACTCGCGACACTTCTCTTGATCGGCAGTTTCGCCCTCGTCCCAGCCATCGGGGTCAACTTCTTGAACCAAGGTTCGGATAAGACGCTGTTCGTCACGTTCGACCCGGAACCGGGACAGACGCTTGACGACTCGATCGCGGCTGCTGAGATCGCCGAGACGTACTTTATGGAAGACCAGCCGAACGCGACCGACGTCCAGTTCACGGTCGGTGGCGAAAACCCGCTCAACCCGGGGAATAACAAGCAAGGGATCTTCATCGTCCAGTACGACCCGGACACAGAAGACTTTGCCGACGTCAAATTGGCAGACATCGAACAATTGAACGAACTTGCCTCAGGCGGAGAATGGAAAGAACAAAACTTCGCCGGCGGTGCCGGAACGAGCGGTGTGACGTATAACGTCTACGCCAACTCGCTCGAAGATCTTGAAGCGATTGTCCCGACATTCATCGAGACGATCGAAGAAGAGACGGACTACGTCCGCCAAGCGACGTCTGATCTTCGTGAGTCATACGTCCAGTACACGTTCAACGTCGATCAACAAGCAGCAGCTGAAGCTGGCGTCTCGGCCGCTCAACTCGCTCAAACGATCGGTCAGTTCCAAGCACAGGCCAGTCCGCTCGCCAGTGTGACGATTGATGACAAACAGCTCGACGTCATCATCCCGACGGAACAAGTCACGTATGACAGCATTGAAGACTTGCAAGCGCAAGAAGTGACGACGCCGTTCGGGCCGCGCCCAATCTCAGACTTCATCGAAGTCGAAGAAGGCACGACACCGGACACGCTCGTCCAGCGCGACGGCAAGCTCCTTGCTACCGTCAGCGTCGAACTTAGCACGGACAAGGCGACGGAAGCGTCGGCCGCCATCGAAGAACGTGTCTCTGACATCGATCTCCCGACGGGCGTCTCGTATGACGTCGGCGGCGTGACAGAACAGATTCAAGAATCGTTCACGCAGCTCGGCCTTGCGATGCTCGCAGCCATCGCCATCGTCTACTTGGTGCTCGTCGTCACGTTCGGCGGTGCCATTACCCCGTTCGTCGTATTGTTCTCGCTCCCTTATGCGATCATCGGCGGACTCGTCGCCCTCTTGATCACGGGAGAAACGATTTCCGTATCTGCTTTGATTGGTGCGCTCATGTTGATTGGGATCGTCGTCACAAATGCGATCGTCTTGATCGACCGCGTCATTCATAAAGAAGAAGCCGGTCTATCGACGCGTGAAGCGTTGCTCGAAGCAGCCGGTACGCGACTCCGTCCGATCCTTATGACGGCGCTCGCGACAATCGGTGCCTTATCACCACTCGCCCTCGGACTCGAAGGCGGCGCACTCATCTCGAAAGGTCTCGGTGTCACCGTCATCGGCGGACTCACAAGTTCGACGTTACTGACGTTGCTCATCGTCCCAATCGTCTATGAGTTCTTCGCTCGATTCCGCAAGAAACAACAAGCATAATTCAAAAAGAGATTTGACCGAGAGCCGGTCAAATCTCTTTTTGTTGTGTTCAGTAACATTGCATGATCATTTCGGTCTCCTCGAATCGTTTGGCCTGAAGCGCCTCTGTCGGAATCAAAAAGTAGAGGATCCCGACATCGCCGAACATGATATCGAGCTCTTCTGTCGAATCCATTTGGAAGAGCAGGAACGGCCGCTTGAAGCGGTCACCATATGTGTCCTGAACCTCTTCGAACACATCATTTTGAATAGCGTTCGGATGACCGCCGATTGCGTGAAATTCCTCATCGTCAATCAGCTCTTCGAACGCCTCGAACTGATCGTCATTCAATAGATAGGCGAGCACATCAACGTTCGGTGCGTATGATTCATCAAACGAGACTGCCCGTTCGTTCAGCGCCTCTCCGACTTTGACACGTTCAAGGTCTGTGTCTTCCGTGTACACAACACGCCAAAGATGACGTTCGTCCGTGTCACCCCACGGTTGTTCTTCCATATCGTAAAAGAAAGACAGCAGCCCTTTTTTTGGAAGCGCCTCGACCGACTCACAGCCGGCAAAGTCGCTTAAGCGAAATTGCGCCAAAAACGTCAAGTTCTCTCCCGGATGGTCCGACCCGATTGGTAAATCTGGATAACCGCCAAATTTCGAGTGGCCGATTGCAACCTCTTCTCGTGTCGTTCGAGGCACCATACTCAAATTGATTCGTTGTTGGAACGCGTTCAAGACGTCTGCCCCATGTTTGATTTGATGTTCTTGAATGAACCGTTCGACTGCCGTTTGTTCCATAAATACACCTCATTTGTTAGTAGTGAGCTCATTATACCACCCCGAACATACGTACCCATAATCTTTTTTGTCATAGCCTCCATCTTGACCTAGATGATAAAGTTTGAGAGAATTCATACGTTTTGAATGTATATGCGAAAGGATGAATCACATGCAACGTCTTATCAAATGGATTATCGGCCTTTCGCTCTTATTTGGCTTGAGCGCGCTCGGGAATTGGATCGTCGCCGTGCTCGCTTTAAAAGTGCCAGGGAGCGTCATCGGCATGGTCCTGTTACTGCTCTTATTGATGACCAAGATCATCCGCGTCGAATGGATCGAAGATAGCGCCGGCTTCTTGACGAAGCACCTCGCCTTTTTCTTCATCCCGATCGCGGTCGGGCTCATGTCGTATAGCTCGCTTTTAAAGGCAGAAGGCGTTCCGCTCTTCCTTGCCTTGATCATCAGCATGACGATCGGCCTCGTCGTGACGGCGCTCGTTTCCGGAAAACACGGTGAGGCGTCATGACCGTCTTCTGGATATTGATTACCATTGCCGTCTATATGTTGAGCCGGAAGCTGTCATTCAAATGGGCGTCCCCGTTCACGAACGTTGTTTTTTTGAGCACGCTCACGCTCATCTTGTTATTGCTCGTCTCTGGACAGACGTACGACACGTATGCGCCGGCGAAAGATGCGATCACGACACTGCTCGGGCCGGCGACAGTGGCGCTCGGTTTGCCGCTCTATCGCAACTTGCCGATCCTGCTCGCTCGGGCTAAACGAGCGCTCGGTGCCATCGTGCTCGGGACGTTATCAACGATTTTCGTCGCTGTCGGTCTCGGGACCGCACTCAAGTTGACGGATCACGTCTTGCTCGCCTTGTCCGTCAAATCGGTGACCTCGCCGATTGCGCTCGAGCTGGCACGACAGTTACAAGGTGACGCCGCGCTCGCCGCTTCGGTCGCCGTCGCCTGCGGCATCCTTGGCGCCATGCTCGGCCCAGTGATTTTATCTATGTTCAACGTGACCGACCCGTTCACGCGCGGACTCGCCCTCGGGACGATCAGCCACGGCATCGGGACAGCCCAAGCCGCGACCGAACATCCGCTCTCAGGCGCGACCGGTGGTGCCGCAATGGGACTGACCGCCATCTTCACGTCGTTTTTGTTGCCGTTGTTGCTCCCTATCCTTTTCTAATGCCAATCGTTCAAAATATTTCATAATATGTGACATCTCATATTATAAGTGAACTACTCACCACTTATTTGCTTCGCAACTTGAAGTGGGAGCTTCTTGGGAAGACCATGCTTTTACCAGCCACGGTTGTGGACCAAGCGCGTCGGGCAGTCCCTGCCCTGAAGGTTTTCAGTCGGCAAGGCGCAACAGGTTGAGGCTCGCGTTGACGTCGCGGTCATGGAGCGCCCCGCATGCGGCGCATGTCCATTCGCGGACGTCTAGCTCCTTCCTGCCGCCGTTCTCGCCGCAGGCCGAACAGACTTGGGTCGAGGCGAACCACGGGTCGGCCTGGATGAGTGTCCGTCCATAGAACCTAGCCTTATATTCCAATTGGCGGACGAACTCCCCCCATCCGGCGTCCCCGATCGACTTCGAAAGGCGGCGGTCCTGCATCATCTCCCTCGGCTTCAGCGTCTCGACCACGACGACTTGGTTCTCGTCGACGATGCGTCGCGACAGCTTGTGGAGGAAGTCGTGCCGTCGGTTCTTGACCTGCTCGTGCTTCTTGGCCAATAGGAGCCGTGCCTTCTCGCGGTTCCTGCTGCCGGGCTTCTTGCGGGACAGCGCGCGCTGCGCACGTTTGAGCCGCGCCTCGGCCTCGCGCAGGTTGCGCGGGTTCGGGATCTTCTCCGTGACGAGCGCGTCGTTCGTCATGACGGCGAAGTGCCCGAGGCCGAGGTCGATCCCGATTTTGTGCTCGGCGGGGACCCACGGCTCGTCGTCCTGCTCGACGAGGAGCGACACGAAGAACTTGCCCGTCTTGGTCATCGACACGGTCGCCGACCGGATCTCGCCGTCGAAGATTCGGTGCTGTGTGAAGCGGATGAATCCGACCTTCGGGAGCCGGACATGGCCCCCTTCGATGCGGATCGTGCCGTGCTGGTTGTTCGTCGTGTAGGACGCGCGCGCCTTCCGTTTCGACTTGAACACCGGGAAGCCGGCCGTCCCGGCGAAGAACTTCGCGAACGCCGCGTCGAGGTGAAGCTTCGCGTTCGCGAGCGCGAGGCTGTCCGCCTCGCAGAGGAACGGGAACAGCGGCTTGTAGGAGGCCGGCGTCGGCGGCTTCCGCTTCGGCCTGCCGTTCGCCTTCGCCTCCTCGTGGAGGGCGATGCGGTCCTCGAGCAGCTTGTTGTAGACGAACCGGGCGCAGCCGATCGTCCTGACCAGGAACTCGGCCTGTGCCGCCGTCGGGTGGAGCCGGTATTTATAGCCCTTCAGCATGTCTGTCCCTCCTTCACACCCGGCGTCAGGATGATTCTCTTCCCATTCCGATACCCGCGGCGGGGGAAGGGAAATCTGACGGAATCAAGAACTTATGTTCGTAATTATGTCACAGGGGTGCCCAAGAGGTTTATGTACGGGCGATTCATCTCCCACCTACGTTGGGCCTCGCCCCAGACGCTTAGAGGTGGGAGAATTCTCGCTTAATGATGTTAAATAGAACAGCCCTGAACCAATCGTCTCGTTCAATTCGAGTGGCGATTTGATTACCGATACAGGTCCCAAAGCCGTGCTGCTTGATCTCGCATCATCTCACGCAATTCGATCGGTGCCACGACCTCGACTTCTGCCCCGGCTGCGAGCAATTGCCGCGACAAGAAGGAAAGCTCCGTTTCCGGCACGACCCACTCATTCTTTTCCGCGATATCCGGTAATACGTCTTCAAGCAGACGTTGGCCAAGCAGGGTCATGTTGAGCCGGACAGTGACGCCGGAACGTTCATTACTTGCTTGCAGCAGCGTTTCTAAGTCGTCCGAGTCGAACGTCGTATCGAGTAGGCGCAGCGCTTCGATCCGGTCGATCCGATATTGACGCAGTCCGTAATCCGAGAGGCCGTACACATACCATTTCAAATCGAGAAGTGCCATCCCGACCGGCGCGATGGTGAACGTGCGGCTTCCTTTCGTCGTCGCGTATGTCATCTCTATGTTCTGTCGTTGTTCGACGGCACGATAGACGTCTTTCGTGAACAGGGCCGGTGGGACGGTCTTATTCCCGAGCCAAAGGATGTTCTTTTCAAGCCGTGCGATTTTCGTCTCAAGGTCGTGTGGCAACTCGTTCACGTACCAGTCGGATAGCGTGTCGCGCATGTCGCCGAACGGCACGTCCGGAATCTGTTCCATCCATTTGAGCGTGAGGTAGAGCGCGACCGCTTCTTGCTCCCGGAGTTGGAGCGGCGGCAGTAACCGATTCGGCAGCATCTCATAGCCTCCGCCCGTGCCGGGTACACTCCAAATCGGATAGCCTAGCTCCTCGAGTGTCTGCATGTCGCGCTGAATCGTCCGGACCGAGGCGCCCGTCTCATGGGCGAGTTCGTCCGCCTTGAACCGTCGTCCCCGGTTCAATAGTCGAATCAAGTGAAGATGTCGTTTTTTCATCTCATCAATTCCCGTCATGTTTTGTCGTGTTTATCATGTAAGCTGAATGTATCACGAATCAAGGAGGAATTCATTATGGCAAACGTCGTTTTATATATCGCGGCGAGTTTAGATGGAAAAATCGCCCGTACGAACAACCAACTCGATTGGTTGTTCGCGGTCGAGGGGGAAGGGAATAACGGCTACACCGATTTCTTCAAGACAGTCGGCGCGGTCATCATGGGACGGAAGACGTACGAGGAAGTGCTCAGGCTCGAGGACAATCATTATCCATATGCGAACATCCCGAACTATATTCTCACACGCAGTCCGGACCGGGAAGCCGAGCACGTCACGTTCACGGATGAACCGATTGAACAGCTCATCGAACGCTTGAAGCAAGACATCGACGGGGACATTTGGATTGTCGGGGGCGGCGAGGTCATCAAAGCAGCGATGGAGCACGACCTGATCGACAGCTATGAGATCGCCATCGCCCCGGTCATCCTAGGAGAAGGCATCCCGCTATTCCCGGAAGGCACGAAGGAGACGAAGTTGAGACTGACGAGTCAGCGTGAGTCCGGACAGTTTGTCATGGTGACGTACGAGTGAAATAGGTCGATTTTTCGAAGATATCTATAGAAAAACAGAACTTCTACGTACTAGAAGTTCTGTTCGCTTGGTTATCTTTTTCTTTTTTGAAAATGCCAACTAACAGCAGAGTCAGTCCGATTAAGAAAATAATGGGGAAGATAAGCCACATGATTAATCCGGCCCAACCATTTTCGACACTAATTGCATAAGAGAGCCCGATTGAAAATGCTAAAGCGGGCGAAATGGGAAGCATCAGAGCGATGCCCCATATTTTATATTTTTTCTTTCTCGATTCTCCCGTACTAAACCAATAAGCCACAAATGCACCTATACATGCAATGATATATCCGACAGCAATGGCCACTGAATCAATCCCTTCTCCTGATGATCATCCTTTTCATTCACTAAAACTTATAACCCTTCCAAGAGCAGTGTAGACACTTTTAACCCTATCGTTATTTTCCATATATGTAATTGAATATCCTTTCGTAATCCTGTCATTCATTCGAATGATCGTATTCTGACGATGAATAGACTCTAGCACCTCCAACTGGATCCATCAAAAAACCGAGCCCTTGAAGGACTCGGCTTTTCTCATACATGCTTCCGCTGAAACGCAGCAATCGCTTCATACTCTTCCGCGAAATGACGCGATAAGCGAATATAGATCGGGAGCAGTTCCCGGTAGATTGTCGTCGCCTCTACGTCCGGAATGTGCTCATGCGTCACTTGCGGTACCGCCGTGAAGTCGTCGATGTCACCGAACGCATACTCGCCGAGCATGACCGCACCTAAGCACGAACTCTCATGACTTTCCGGCACGACGACCGGCGTGTCGAAGATGTCGGCCATCATCTGGCGCCATAGCTTCGACTGGGCGAAACCGCCCGTCGCATGGATCCGGTTCGGTGCGCCCGTCAGTTCGTCGAGTGCGAGCATGACCGTATACAAGTTGAAGATGACGCCTTCTAAGACGGCACGGATGAAGTGCTCACGCTTATGATGGATGCTTAGGCCGAAGAATGAGCCGCGCGCGTTCGAGTCCCAGAGCGGGGCCCGTTCGCCCATCAAGTACGGATGGAACAGGAGTCCGTCCGAGCCCGGCTTGACCGTTTCAGCGATACGCGTCAGTACATCATACGCATCCATGCCGAGCCGTTTCGCCGTCTCGACCTCGCTCGCTGCGAACTCGTCTCGGAGCCAACGCAAGATGATGCCGCCGTTGTTGACCGGTCCACCGATGACCCAATGCTTGTCGGTCAAGGCGTAACAGAAGATCCGGCCTTTCGGGTCCTCGACCGGCTCACGGACGACCGTCCGGATGGCACCGCTCGTCCCGATCGTGACGGCGACGACGCCCGGTTCGAACGCCCCAACACCGAGGTTCGACAGCACGCCGTCGCTTGCCCCGATAACGAGCGGGAAGTCCCAGCCGAGCGTCTCACGCACGTCTTGCTTCAATTGAATGATCTCGGTCGTCGGCACGAGTTCGGACAGTTGGTCCGGTGTGACGCCGGCGATATGTAACGCCTCCGCGTCCCAGTCGCACGTCTTCAAATTGAACAGACCGGTCGCCGAGGCGATCGAATGGTCGACGACGAAGCGTCCGGTCAGGCGATAGAAGACGTACTCTTTGATCGAGACGAACTTGGCGGCACGCTTGAACACGTCCGCATGTTCCGCTTTTAACCAACGCAGTTTCGACAGCGGCGCCATCGGATGGACCGGTGTGCCGGTGCGCATATGGAGCGCACTCGCGTCAAAGTCGCGTTTGATCTCCTGCGTGTACGGGTTGGCCCGGCTATCGGCCCAGGTGATACTGTTCGTGAGCGGACGCCCTGACACATCGAGTGCGATCAAGCTGTGCATCGCCGAGCTGAACGAGACGAAGCGGATCGGCCCGTCGGCTTGCGCCCGGACGGCACTGACTGCTTCAAGCACCGCCCCGTAGATGACGACCGGGTCTTGCTCGGCCGTCTCCGTGTCCGGGGTGAGGAGCGGATACAGCACGTTATGTACCGCGAGTTGTTGGTGATTCTGAAACAGGACGGCTTTTGTACTCGTCGTCCCAATGTCGACGCCAATGGTGTACACACAATCACTTCCTTTGTTAAATGATGAATAGGCTGATCAAGAAGACGACCGCAAATCCGGTCAGTCCGATAATCGTCTCCATGACGGTCCACGATTTGAGCGTGTCTTTCACGTCTAGACCGAAGTAGCGGTTGACGAGCCAGAAGCCCGAGTCGTTGACGTGTGAGAGGACAGTCGCACCGGAAGCGATGGCGATGACGATCAAGCCGAGCGCGGCCCCAGTGATGTTTTGAATCTCAAGAAGCGGCGTGATGAGTCCTGCCGCCGTGACCATTGATACGGTCGCTGAACCTTGGGCGACGCGGACGACGGTCGCAATCAAGAAGGCGAGCACGATCGCCGGAAGCGGTGACCCGGCCATCATCTCCCCAAGGACGTCACCGACACCTGAGTCGATCAAGATTTGTTTGAACACGCCGCCGGCACCGGTGACAAGGATGATGATCCCGGCCGGTTCGAGCGCTTTCGTCGCAATCTCTTGCACTTCGTCACGTGTGTAACCACGGCGCGTGCCGAGGAAGATGAACGTGAGGAGCGTCGCGATCGTCAAAGCGACGAACGGATGACCCATGAACGTCAAGAACGTACGAATCGTATTTCCTTCATCTAACAGTACCGCAGACAACGTATTCGCAAGAATCAACACGAGCGGGATCGAGATGAGCGAGATGATCATTTTGAAACTTGGCAGTTCTTTCGATGTGTCGATCTCTTCAAATTCCATATAGTCCGGGATGGTGACGTGAATCTTGTTCGCGATGTACTTCCCGAAAATTGGACCGGCGAGAATCGCTGCCGGAATCCCGGCGATCACTCCGAACAAGATGACCCAACCGAGCTCAGCACCGATGAGGTTTGCGACCGCAATCGGACCTGGTGTCGGCGGGATGAAGCTATGTGTGACGGCGAGGCCGGCGAGGAGCGGGATGCCGTAGTAGAGCAGCGAGCGACCCGTCCGCTTGGCGAGGCCATAAACGATCGGAACGAGAATGATGAAGCCGACGTCGAAGAAGACCGGGACGGCGACGATGAAACCGGTGATGGCGAGTGCCCATTGTGCCTTGTCCTCACCGAACTTGTTGACGAGTGTCTGCGCGAGACGTTCCGCGCCACCTGATACTTCTAACATTTTACCAAACATGGCACCGAGTCCGACGACGACGGCGACGAAGCCTAGCGTCCCGCCCATCCCGTTCTGAATCGAGGTAATGACGTCCCCGAGCGGCATTCCGGCCGCGATCCCGACGAGCAAGCTGACGAGCAAGAGCGAGACGAACGCATGAAGTTTCGTCCGCATGACCAAAAATAAGAGCAAGAAGATGCCGGCGACGGCGATCAA
The DNA here is from genome assembly GCF_001766415.1 of Exiguobacterium aurantiacum. Lineage (GTDB taxonomy): Bacteria > Bacillota > Bacilli > Exiguobacteriales > Exiguobacteriaceae > Exiguobacterium > Exiguobacterium aurantiacum_A. Next base: position 82,541 of record NZ_MKXO01000003.1, read on the forward strand.
GATAAGTGTAGAGCCTGCCATATGTAGTTCCCCCTTTACCGTATGTGTAACCGTTTACAAATTTTTACAAAGGAAAAGGCCACCCCTGACCTTCTCCCGAACATTATTTTTTGACGACCGCGTGGCCTCCGAACTCGTTGCGGAGTGCGGCGACGACTTTACCTGAGAACGTGTCGTCCTCGAGCGAGCGATAGCGCATCATGAGTGACATGGCGATGACCGGGGCCGCCGCCTGCAGTTCGAGCGCCGTCTCGACCGTCCATTTTCCTTCCCCTGAGGAATGCATGACGCCACGGATCTCATCGAGCTTGGCGTCTTTTTTGAACGCGTTCTCGGTCAGTTCCATCAGCCATGACCGGACGACCGAGCCGTGGTTCCAGACGCGGGCCACTTGTTCGTAGTCGTAGTCGAACGGACTCTTCTCTAAAATATCAAACCCTTCGGCAATGGCTTGCATCATGCCGTATTCGATGCCGTTGTGGATCATCTTGAGGAAGTGGCCGCTGCCGGCCGGTCCCGTATACAAGTAGCCGTTCTCGACCGAGAGGTCCTTGAAGATCGGCTCGATGGTTGGCCACGCCTTTGCGTCACCGCCGACCATCGTGCAGGCTCCGTTGCGTGCACCGTCCGTCCCGCCGCTCGTCCCGCAGTCGAAGAACGAGATGTTCTTCTCTGCGAACTGCTCGGCGCGTGCGACCGACAATTTATAGTTCGAGTTGCCGCCGTCAATGACGATGTCACCAGGTTCGAGTCGCTCGAAGAGTTCAGTGAGCACTGTCTCCGTGATGTCACCAGCCGGGACCATCGCCCAGACGACACGGGGCGCCTCAAGCTTGTCGACGACGTCCTTGAGTGTCGGGACAATCTCAAACGCTGTCGTCGCCTCGACGCTCGACGCGTCCGTACCGATGACCGTGTGGCCGTGGTCGCTCAAATTGAGCGCCAAGTTGTAACCCATTTTACCTAATCCAATCAAACCGATTTTCATAACGTCACCTCAAAAAAGAATTTTTTTCCGTCTCTAGTCCATAATATCAAATAAAATTCGATTTTCAATTTAATTTTTGAAATTTATTTCGATTTTTTTATTTGGCCGGTTTCTGACTTGACAATCCTACTCAAGCAGTTCTATAAATAGTAATGATTACGATTAAGGGATAGGAGTGGTCGAATGATTACCGTCATCGGAGCCGGACCCTCGGGCGTTGGAATGTCCATTTTATTGAAGAAGTTAGGATTACCTTTCGTCTTGGTCGACCGAGACGAAGTTGGGGCCAGTTTAGCGAAGTGGCCGGAAGAGACGACGTTTTTGACCCCGTCCTTCACGGCGCATGGTTTTGGCGCCCTCGATTTGAATGCAGTCGCACCGAATACGTCACCAGCGTATTCGCTCCATAAAGAGCGTTTCACCGGATTGGAGTATCAACGCTACTTAAAGAGTCTCGTTGCGTTTTATGAAATTCCGTTCGAGAAGCGAGGCATTTACAAAATTAAAAAACAAGGTGATGCGTTTAAGCTGAGCCACTCTGACGGGACTAGCCTGAGCGATTTTGTCATCGTGGCGACGGGTGAGTACGGTGCGCCGATCCAGCCGTTTGAGGCCGGCAAACACGTCTCGACCGTGACGGCGTATGACGAAGAGTCGACGAGTGTCATCATCGGCGGCGGTGAGTCGGCGGCAGATGCCGCCATCCATTTGGCCAAGCATCGCGACGTCCTCGTCCTAATGAAAGAACAATGGGGGACGCAGCATCATGACCCGTCGACGACGCTCTCACCTTACACGAGACAACGTTTGTTCCCGTTGCTCTCGGACGGGAGCGTCAAGACGCGTTTCGTGACCGTTCAAGCGATCACCGAACAAGATGGCATCTATTCGATCAAGACGGACGGCGGAACGGTCAAGACGGATCACGTCCCAATCGTCGCCACCGGCTATAAACCGAACCTCGGTCCGTTCCGCGAATGGTTCGAATGGGACGCCTCCGGTATGCCGGTCTTGAACGACCGAGACGGCTCGACGATTGACGAGCGTCTATTTTTAATCGGACCGAGTGTCCGGCAACGTAACGTCATCTTCTGTTTCCTTTATAAATATCGTCAGCGCTTCGCCGTCGTCGCCGAGACGATGTTGACACTGTCGGACCAGCAGGTGGACAAGGACCAGGCCGACGTCTTCAACGACTATATTGACAACGATATGTTTTTGGACGACTTGTCCTGCTGCGACGCCGGATGTGACTGCTGATGGACGTCGCACTGATCGGACTCGAATCGTCCGGCAAATCGAGCCTCCTCTATCGGCTGAGTCAGTACAAGACGGCCCGTGGCTTGAACCAGCGTGGGTCGACGACCGATGTCGTCTCGTTCGAGGCGAACGGACTGACGTTTCATGACATGCCGGGGCTGCGGCACGACACCGATTTCGAGCGCTATCGCCATGTGACGGACGAAGCGGACGTCCATGTCGTCTTTGCTCGGGCTCATCAGTTGATTCGTGAGTGGAAGCGGCTTGAACGGGTCCTCACGTCGGGCAAACGGATTTTGCTCGTCATCTCACACATCGACCGACTTGATGAGGATTCGCTGCGCCGAGTCGAGCACCAGTTGAAGAAGCGGCAAATTCCCCACGTCATGCTGCAGACGCCCGGCAGCACGTGGAAGACACAATCGTTTTTCAAACAGTTGACCGAGGCACGGGCACTGTCCTTAGCAGATGTCTCGGCCTTGACGAGTCTATACGTCAAGCAGACGGACCCGGTCAATCTGTTCTTGAAGCACCCTGTCGGCGGGGTCGTCGCAGCGGTGCTCACGATTATCCTGTTGTACGGGCTCCCGGTCGCCCTCGCCTATCAAGTGGCGAGCAGGCTCGAGCCGTTCATCGAGCGCTTCGTTGACGTCGGGTCGACGTTTATCGACGGGGCCTTTTTAACGACGATGCTGTTCGGCGATTTCGGTTTGCTGTCGCTCGGCCTCTATTCGTTCGTCTGGGCGTTCCCGGTCGTCGTCTTGCTCGGCGTGATGGTCGGTGTGACTGATGACACCGGACTGAAGGACAAGCTTGCGGACGCACTCGATCCGGTCATGCGCAAGCTCGGCTTGAGTGGCCAGGACTTGATTCCGTTCCTTGGTGGCTTCGGTTGCAACGTGACGGCGCTCGATCAGACGAAAGGGTGTCATGCGTGCACACAGAAGAACTGCGCCTCGCTCATCTCGATCGGTTCGGCGTGCAGCTATCAGATGGGGGCGACACTGTCCGTGTTCGGCGCCATCGGGAAGCCGATGCTCGTGTTCCCGTACGTGTTCAGCCTGCTCGTCATCTCGCTCGTGCACTTGAAGCTGTTTGCCCGTAAAGAAGTGCCGCTGTTCTGGCGGCATGAGACGTTCTTGCAGCCGGCCCAGGCCGCGAACGTGCTGCGCCACGTCCGCGACGTCGTCGGTCAATTCATGACGCAGGCGATGCCGCTCTTCTTGCTCATCTGTCTGGTCGCGGCGCTGCTCGATTGGACTGGGCTGATCGCGCTGCTCGAGTCGGCGATGACACCGATCCTGTCGCTCTTACAATTGCCGGCTGTCGGTGCGACCGCCTTGTTCGCGAGCATCATCCGAAAAGATGGGATTTTATTATTGAACGAATCGGCATCAGCCATGGCGACCGTCGACGTGTTCTTACTCGTCTTGTTCGCCTCGGTGGCGACGTCGTGTCTCGTCACGATGACAAAACTCGGCAAACTGTTCGGTTGGCGCCAGGCGACGCGGACGATCGCGCTTCAGTTCGCGACGGCGTTCGGCGCCGTCTTTATTTTGTCGCACCTATTATAAAAGGAGGAATACATGATGAACAAAATTCCAGTTACCGTCCTGTCGGGTTACCTCGGCGCGGGCAAGACAACCGTATTGAACCATTGGCTCAACAACCGCGAGGGCAAGCGTCTCGCCGTCATCGTCAACGATATGAGCGAGGTCAATATCGACGCCGCCTTGATCGACCAGGGCGGATTTGCGCGGACGGAAGAGAAGCTCGTCGAACTGTCGAACGGTTGCATTTGTTGCACGCTCCGCGACGACTTGTTGATTGAAGTCGAGCGCCTCGTCAAAGAAGGAGACTACGACGGGATCGTCATCGAGTCGAGTGGGATCTCGGAGCCGGTACCGGTCGCCCAGACGTTCACGTTCGCCGATGAAGAGAACGGGATCGACTTGTCGCGCTATACGAAAATCAACGCGATGGTGACCGTCGTCGATGCGTATGGATTCATGCAGGACGTCCGTTCGCGTGACGCACTCCTTGACCGTGACCAGGCCGTCGGTGACGAAGACGACCGGACGATCGCCGATCTGTTGATCGAGCAGGTCGAGTTCGCCAACGTCATCGTCTTGAACAAAGTGGACCGGATGACCCCTGATACGCTGAAAGAAGTCAGACAGACGCTGAAGGCGCTCAATCCGGGCGCGCTCGTCATCGAGTCGACGTTCGGTCAAGTGTCGACCGACATTTTAACGCTCGACTTGTTCGATTTCGAAGAAGCGCAGTTGAACGCCGGTTGGGTGCGCGAGCTTCAAGGCGGACATCATCACCATACCCCGGAGACCGAAGCGTACGGCATCTCGAGCTTCGTCTATCGGGCGAACCGTCCGTTCCACCCTGAGCGCTTCGCCGCCTTTTTAGACAAGTGGCCAATCGAGGTCGTCCGGGCGAAAGGGTTCCTCTGGATCGCCTCACGACATAACCTCGTCAGCGAGTTCAGCCGGGCCGGCTTCCATCATTCGCTCGAGCACGTCAGCCGCTGGGTCGCGACGCTGCCGATGCTCGACCAAGACTATTACTTACGGGAGATGCCGGGCTTGTCAGAGCGTTGGGACACGGAGCATGGTGACCGCTCGACCGAACTCGTCATGATCGGCATCGGTTTTGACCAGGCGGCATTGACGGCCGAACTCGATGCATGTCTCGCGACGCGTTCAGAGCTTGAGACGAACTTGAAGGCAGTCGACCGCTTACCGAGTCGGGACGCGTACGAGCGGATGATTCATGCGCTCGGGTTGGAGGCGTGACCATGATTTTATCCCGACAATCGATTGAGCGGGGCATGCAGTCAGGTTCGATTCGGGTCGACGGAGCGGATGCACTTCAGCTTCAACCGGCGTCTGTCGATTTGCGTGTCGGCCGGCACTACCTGCAAGTCGACCCGAGCCAGACTTCGATGTTGACGCTGGATGCGACTGCGGCGTATCTCGAATTCGAGACGGACAAGATGGTCATCCCGCCGAAGACGTTCGTGCTCGCGACGACGATGGAGTACGTGTCGATCCCGAACGACATGACCGCTTTTGTCGAAGGAAGGAGCTCGATCGGCCGGCTCGGTCTGTTCATTCAAAACGCAGGCTGGGTCGACCCAGGCTTTGAAGGGCGAATCACGCTCGAACTGTTCAATGCCAACCAAGTCCCGATTGAGATCGAGACTGGGCGACGGATCTGTCAGCTCGTGTTCGCGAAGCTCGATGAGGCGACTGCGCCGTATGCCGGCAAATATCGGGGACAGCCGAGTGTCACGGCGAGTCGTGTCGCGGCTGACTTTGAAGTGACGCCTTGAGAATCGTCCCTTTTCAGATTTCGTTCTAACTGTACATAAACAAACCTCCGTCACGGTTGACGGAGGTTTGTTTATTCGAGTAATCGGTCGAGCGCTTGCCACGTCATCTTCTCGTTTGAAGCCTTCTCCGGTGAATATGCGAGCGACTTTGGCCGCATAGTCCTTGTCCCGAAGAAGTGAAGCGACAAACGCAGGAACATCGTCTCGTCATTGCGGAATTTTTTTCGGAAAGGTATCGTTAAGAGAGACGAAAGGGTGATAGATGATGGAATCGATGAATGGACTGGCCCGTATCCGCGGTGCCTATTCGACACTCAGCAAAAAGGAACAACGAATTGCCGACTATATGTTGAAACAACCGGAACTGATCATTCACCATACGATCAATCAAGTGGCCGACGACTTAGATGTCGCCGAGTCGACCGTGTTCCGTTTCTGTCAACGCGTCGGCTTCAAAGGGTATCAGGCGCTAAAGATCGCGCTCGCCTCGGATATCGTCGCACCGCTCCAAGATATCCATGAAGACATCACGCAAGACGATACGCCACTTCAAATCGCTGAAAAAATTTTCGCGACGAACGTCAAGACGATCGAGTCGACCCGCCAAATCTTAGAGGAGGCGACGATGCAGCAGGCGGTCGACTTGTTGCTGTCGGCCCGCCGCATCGAGTTTTTCGGGAGTGGTGGTTCGGCTGTGATTGCACTTGACGCGTACCATAAATTCGTCCGTAGCGGCCTGCTCGTTACGGCGAATTTAGAATCACATATGCAGCTCATGTCGGCGTCACAGCTGACGACAGACGACGTCGCCGTCCTCATCTCGCATTCGGGTGCCTCGAAAGAGACGCTCGACGTCGCGCACGTCTGTCGGGATCGCGGCGTGCCGATTATCGCCATCACGAACTACGCCAAGTCACCGCTCTCGAAACTCGCCGACGTCGCCTTGTATACCGTGTCGCAAGAGACCGAGTTCCGTTCCGAGGCGCTCGCTTCGCGTATCGCCGAGCTCAGTTTAATTGACGCTCTGTTCACGGTCGTCATGATGCAACGTGGAGAGACGGGACGGGATGCGCTCCGTCAGATGCGGGAAGCCATCTCACGCCGTCGTATGTGAAAACAGCTCCGACCCAGGACGTTACGGGTCGGAGCTGTTTCATCGTTCACCCGACGTGGTATCGGATAAGGACAACCGAACGCTACGGGAGGAGAGAGGACGATGTCGCTCAACACGACGATGCTGGTCGTACTGCTCATATTGATGGTGCTTTTGATTTCGATGCCGTTCCTGCTGCTGTTCTACTTATGGATGAAAGACCGCAATCAGCGCGAGCACGCCGTCCTCCGCAACTTCCCGCTCCTCGGTAAGGTCCGCTACATACTCGAGATGATCGGCCCCGAGCTGCGCCAGTACTTGTTTTTGAACGACAACGAGGCGACGCCGTTCTCGCGGAACGAGTACGAGTCGGCCGTCATTTCCGGGAAATATAAGTCGCGGCTCATCGGTTTCGGCTCGGAACGGGACTTCGACGCGAACGGCTTCTACGTCCAGAACGCCTTGTTCCCGACGCAACGAACTGATTTGAAGATCGCTCGTGACGAGACGGTGACGACGCATATGTATCATCTCGACGCCGACAATCTGTTCACGCGAAAAGAGCACATCGTCGAGCAAAAGGTGTCGCCGTATTTGTTGCCGCTTGCAGATGCACCCGTCATCGGCAAAGACACATGCCGGGAGCCGTTCCAAGTGCGCGGCCTCATCGGTCAGTCGGCGATGAGCTTCGGCTCGCTCGGCGAGAACGCCATCAGCGCGCTCTCGATCGGTCTCGGCCGGGCGAAAGGGACATGGATGAACACCGGGGAAGGCGGCTTGTCCGACTATCACTTGAAAGGGGACGTCGACCTCGTCTATCAGATCGGACCGGCGCTGTTCGGTGTCCGGACCGAGGACGGGGCGTTCTCCTGGGAGGCGTTCCAGGAGAAGAGCGCCATCAAACAAGTGCGCGCCTTCGAGCTGAAGCTCGCCCAAGGTGCGAAGACGCGGGGCGGCCACATCGAAGGTACGAAAGTGACGCCGGAGATCGCCAAGATCCGCAACGTCAAAGTCGGCATCAGCATCGACAGCCCGAACCGGTTCAACGAGTTCCATACGAACACGGAGATGCTCACCTTCATCGAACGGTTGCGCGACGTCGGGGGCAAGCCGGTCGGCATCAAGCTCGTCGTCGGTCGGCTCGATGACCTCCATGACCTGATCGCTGCCATGGAAGCGTCCGATCGATATCCGGACTTCATCACCGTCGACGGCGGGGAAGGCGGGACCGGGGCGACGTACCAAGAGCTCGCGGACGCGGTCGGACTGCCGCTTCACGCCGCGTTGCCGTACGTCCATCGTCTCCTCATCGAGCATGGACTGCGCGACAAGATCAAACTGTTCGCCTCCGGCAAGCTCGTGACGGCCGATAAAGTCGCCATCGCCTTAGGGCTCGGTGCGGACTTCGTCAACATCGCCCGTGGCCTCATGTTCAACGTCGGTTGCATCCAGGCACAAGTGTGTCATACGAACCGGTGCCCGGTCGGTGTCGCGACGACGGACCCGAAGCTGCAACGGGCGCTCGTCGTCGACGAGAAGAGCTTCCGGGTGACGAACTATATCATCTCGCTCCGCGAAGGGCTGTACAACTTGACGGCCGCGGCCGGGCTCACGATACCGACCGAGTTTTCAGCCGAGCACATCATCTACAAATACGATGATGGACGGGTGAAGCCGGGGACCGAACTGTTCGGGACGAGCGACGGCTGAGGGGCTGCCGCTTTTTTTGTCGTCGCGAAATGTAAAGATTGCGGAATAGGCTGCGGATAGGGTTACGTTTTGACAAAGCGTGGAAATGATACATATCTAGCGAAATACGGATAGAGAGGCTGAACACTATGAACAACATTGACTTCTTGTCGGCTGACCACTATCGCGTGTTCAAACAAATGGCACGGCGGTTAGAAGACCCAGGGGCGGCGGGGAAAGAATATTTCTCGGCGCTGTACGTGATCGCGGGGAACGAGCGGGTGCGTGACATCCTGCTGCCGTACGTCAACCTCGAGACAGGGAGAATCAACACATCGACGATCATCGACGACAATACGTTCGAGAAGGGCGAGCTCGTCCTCGTCAAACTTGTCATCCATCTGTACAACCATAAAGAATGGGTGCTGCCGACGGAACTGATCAGCCTGCCGCAAGAGGACTATCAGCTCGCGATGCAAGCGATCACGCTCTGTCGCGACGAACAGTTCGATAAAATAACCATTCCGGACGATGAAGAAGCCTGACATGGGCTTCTTTTTCGTTGTCGTCAAACCATCTTTAAGTTCATAATGTGAAATGTTTTGTGCCCGTCTGAAAGGGGATTTATAAGTATATACATAGAGAGAGAATGAACGTTATGTCGTGAAATAAGCTATTCGAAAAGGGGATAGGGGCATGAATGGATTGAATCGATTCATTTTGGTCATCACGGGCATTGTCGGGCTGGTCAGTGTTGGGGTGCTGTTGCTCGGAGTCTATGACGTCCCACGACTCAGTTCCTATCTAGAACGGTGGCAAAATCAAGACGAGTACGTATACACCATCCTCGCGATCTCCATTTTCCTTGGCATTGTGTTTATCTTGATGCTTCTGACCGGACTCATCGCCAAATCGAAATCGGAACGATATACGATCGAGACAGGGGAAGGACGAATCACCATCTCGACCGAGAAAATCGAGAAGATGGTGTACGAATCGTTGAAGACGTTCCAAGGCGTTCGGACGCCGGACGTCAAAGTCGACATCGATTCGAAGAAAGAGAGCGTCCACGTCCATATCGATTGTTCGGTCTTCAATCGTGACGGGCTGCCGACGCTCGGGAAAGAGATTCAGACGCACGTGAAAGAGCGGCTTGAAGCGTTGCTTGAATTGCCGGTGACTGACGTGTCACTCCATATTCAAGATACGAAACGTCAAACGTCAGAACGAGTCGTATAAGGAGGTGCTGTGATGGATGTGAAAACGATGTTGTTCCCTTACCGATTCCGTCTGCTCGGAGTCATTGTCGGGATTGTCATTGCGGTACTGTTCCTGACAATCGGCTTCGGCCAGACGCTTCTCATCGTGTCGCTGGCGTTCGTTGGATTTTTACTCGGCAAGTGGGCGGACGGTGTGCTTCGGGTAGACGAATGGGTGTCATTTTTCACGCGGAAGTAAACGGAACGAGTCAGTTCGAGGGTTAGAAAGGGGAGAAGGGCCATGCAAAGCGAAAACACGAATGTCCAGACGAGCGTGTCAGACGAACCGGTGCGTCAAAACAAGTTGACGTTTGAAGACCAAGTCATCAAAAAGATTGCGGGACTTGCGACTGGTGAGGTCCAAGGCATCTTGTCGATGAGCGGTGGCTTCATGAGCGGGTTCGCAGACCGGTTCCGGAGTACAGAGGACATCACGAAAGGCATCGACGCCGAAGTCGGCGAACATCAAGTCGCGCTCGATTTACGGGTCATCGTCGAATACGGAAAGAGTATACCGGGCATCTTTAATGAGACCGTCACCAAAATCAAGAAGGCGATGCATGACATGACCGGCCTTGATGTCGTCGAAGTGAATATGCATGTCGAGGACGTCATGACGCGGGCGGAGTTCGATGCGAAAAGTAAATCGATTGAGGAAGGAGCCGAGCCGAGCCGTGATCTTGTTTGACGAGGAACACGTAGGTGATGCTTCCAGTGGAAAAACTTTAAATACTTTGAACAGGGTAGTGTCGTCCCGCATGGGATGACACTACCCTGTTTTCTTTTTATAGTCTAGCTACGTGTAACCTGTCCAAAACAGGATACGGGCAAGGAAAAAGGATGCTCGGACAAAACGGAGGTTGTTCAGTGCTCTCGACTGATCACAAAGGGCTTTTCGGGACTTGAGTGTTTTGTTGAAGCGTCATCATGACACGGTGCGATTCACTCGTATCGAGATAGCTCGCCTCGTATTCGAACAAGCCGCTTTCGAGCTCGGTCACACGGACGAGTCGGACGAGGATATCTGTCTTGTCACCGACTTGTGGCAAGAGGATCTTCAATTCGATGGCCTCTGTGACCGGCAGGCGAACCCGGGCGTAAAAATGCAGGCTTTGTAGCCCGCTCTTCGTCACGAGAATCGGGGTCGAGCCGATCGACAGTTCCCGGTCGTGGAACTTGTGGATCGTCACGCTCGCCTCGAGCGAGAACGCTTGTCGCGTGACGGCTGGGCCGACCGTCTCCGTCGTTGCTAGGAAGCGGTCCTCGAGCGCCCGTTCGAACTGCTCGGCGCCGAGCGGACGGCTGAACAAGTAGCCTTGGACGATGCGGCAGTTGAGGCGTCGGACGACATCGAGTTGTTCGAGCGTCTCGACGCCTTCGATGACGACGTCCATCGCAAACTCCTCGGCCATGAACAGGATCGTCCGCACGATCGCCTGTGACTTCTTGTTCTCATGCAAGTCAGCGGCGAACTGTTGATCGATCTTGATCGTCTTGATCGGGTACTGCTGCAAATAAGATAACGACGAGTAGCCGGTCCCGAAGTCGTCGAGGGCGACACGGATATTGGCGGCGTCGAGCTGTTCGAGCGTGTCGTGAATCTTCCGATTATCGCTCAAGACATCGGTCTCTAATATCTCGATCTCGAGCAGCGACGGTGTGAGCGTATAGCGGCGGAGCGCCCGCGTGACCGTCTCGGCATAGTGCCCATGCAACAGTCGTTTCGGTGACACGTTGATCGACACCGGGACGACGGGGAGGTCTTTGTCCTGCCAGTCGCGGAGATGGGCGCACGTATGATGGAGCACCCAATCGGCGAGTTGGATGTGGAGGTCGCTCTCTTCAGACAACGGGATGAAGTCGTTCGGCGGAATCCGTCCCCATTCGGGATGTTGCCAGCGGACGAGCGCCTCGGCCCCGACGATCCGGCCCGACCAGGCGTCGACTTTCGGTTGGAATTCAAGGAAGAGTTCGTCCTCTTCGATGGCGCGACGCAGATCGTTGCCGAGCTGATGTCGCCGATACGAGTCGATATTGAAGCTCGAGGCGTAAAAGACGAACCGGTCCATACCCGGCAAGTTCGTCCGGCCGAGTGCCGTGTTGGCGTACTGCAGCAGCTCTTCGGCGACTGTCGAATCATGCGGATAGCGGCTGACCCCGATCGAGACGGGTGGTCGCCATTCGTACGGGCCGACTTGGATATGCTTCTCCCCGAGTTTGAGCAAAGACTGGCAGCTCATGATCAACGAGGGCTCATCCGTGACATCTGGCAAGAGCAACATGAATTCGTCACCCCCGAGATGACCGACGAAGCTGCCGTTCGGCAAACGATGGAGCAGGGCCGACGTGGCCGCGACGATCCAGTCATCTCCGACGGCGTAGCCGAAGTCGTGATTGATCCGGTGAATCGAGTTGAAGCTGATCGTCAGGACCGCGATATGCTCGTGCTGCTCCATCCGTTCGCCCAGCTCATAGAGAAAAAGGCTCCGGTTCGGCAGACTGGTGAGCGAATCGTGCATGGCGAGCTGCCAGATCTGTTCTTCTTGCGTCTTCAGACGGGTGATATCGTGGGCGATACTGATGACGGCCATGACCGTGCCGTCGTCGTCAAACTTCGGGATGAGGCGTTCCTCGACCCATTTGACGCTGTCGGTAAAGCTTGTCCGGTAGAGGACGGTCGTTTCCTGCCCCGCTTCGACACTTGCATGGGCGGCCCGGACTTTGGCCAAGTCGTTCCGATGGATCGCGTGATGGCAAGATGTCGGGTCCTCACCCATCGCTTGCGGTGCCGTCTGGAACAACGTCTCAAATCCGGCGGTATAAAACTCGAGCTTCCCCGTTCGTAAATCTTTTCGGTAGATGGACGCCTCAATGTGCTTGTATAAGTCGCGAAGCCGTCCCACCTCGTCTTTTAAGTGGTCGTCTTGCGTGATGTCCCGGGCGATCCCGTACACACCGACGATCAAGTGGTTGTCATAGGCAGGGATGTTGGTGATTTGCAGCTTCAACATGCGGCCGTCCTTCTGTTTCGCCATGCATGTGTACGTCTCTTCAGTTCCTGACAGGGCGCTTGCGAAATACGTTTGGATCCGTTCGGCGTCCGCTTCGGTCGTGAAGCGGGCGAAGTGCGTGAACAGCTCACGCTTCGTGTAGCCGAGCAAGAGCGACAATTTCTCGTTGGAATCGACGATGTTCCCGTGAATGTCGAGCAAGAAGACTGGGTCGAGGTGTCCTTCGATGAAGTGGCGGTCGTTCGTGACGTCAGCGAGTGCGATCGGTAAGTCAGTGGCAGCCAATCGAGATTTGAGCGGATTGATCCAGTTGAACCGAGTCATAGTTTCCTCCTTAATCTGAATATATCGAGTCAGGAACGGTAAAGCATTCCAGGTTTTCATTTCCAATCATTACAAAAACAGCAGCGTTTACAAATATACGCATAATTTGACGAGTAGTAAATATGTTTGAGTGAAGAGTCAATAAAACGGGAAAATAGACCTAAAACGTCGCGACATTAGAAGAATCGGGCGATCGTTTATATGTATGCACCAATATGAATGAAATCACACTATATATTTTTTGTGTATATTATTTCCATATAATGATAGCGGGGGGTGATCGTAGCGAGACTGTGATTCGAAGCGCTGAACGTGTCAGCCGACAGGCCAGCATACCCGTAATATGAAAACGAGCGAATCATGCGTCTCAAAGTATACACCTATTTCAAGGAACGGTCATAACATTCGTAAAAGCGATGTGCCGTCACATGATCGACGACTCGGCTCGCGCGGTGACATGCATGCCACGGACGAAACGTGAGGATAAATCGACCTTGTCCCTTGAGCTCGGGACAACTTGTGCTCGCAGACGAGGGAGAGGCCGAGCTTCGCCCGTTGCTTGACCAGATGAAAGATATGGTGCCGGAAAGCACCATCCAAGAAGACAGGCGGTTCATTCTTAGACGGTTAGAAGGTGCAGTCTGGTGAACAAATCAATGATCAGCTATGTCGCTGCCTTATTTTCGCTACTCTTGGTCGGAATTCTATTTGTCCAGTTGCTTAGACTCGACTATGGCCACCGGTTGATCCCGACCAAAGCCCATGAAGCGAGAGAGTTCAAAACGCTAGCGGGTGAGAGCAGAGAACTTGAAGGAGAGCCGATCAATATCTACATTCATCAAAATGAGGATGAATTGTCCGAGGCGATTTTGACGAACTTCAAATACGCGCTCGACTACGCCAAACTCCCATACACATCGATCACGGCTGCACAAATCGAGGAGCTCGACCCGTCACCGCATAACGTGCTCGTCTTGAGCGGGGAAAACACGGAGCAGTGGCCGTACGAGACGATTAAACAGTTCGTCGAACAAGGGGGGCGTCTCTATATCGCTGGACGTTTCATCGATGCGAAGTGGGCCGACCTCGTTGGTGTCAGCGATTTCGGGGACTTTCTGGATGGGGTCAACGGGCTTATCTTTGAACGAGAACTCTTCCCGGGCTATGTCGATCTGCCGCTAGACTCTGAATTGTTTATCCATTGGGTATAAATACCCAAAGGGGGTGAATATCATGTTGAAGCATAAGGCTTACAAATTCCGAATATATCCGACAAAGGAGCAGGAAATCCTGATTGCCAAGACAATCGGTTGTTCACGTTTCGTCTTCAACCACTTCTTAGCGAAGTGGGAAGAAACCTACAAGACGACAGGAAAAGGCTTGTCCTACGGTTCCTGTTCGAAAGAAATTCCTACCTTGAAGCAACAGTTTGACTGGCTAAAAGAAGTCGATAGCACATCTGTCCAGACCAGCGTCAAACATCTAGCCGAGGCGTATGACCGCTTCTTCAAGAAGCAGAACGAACGGCCACGGTTCAAATCGAAGCGGAACCCCGTCCAATCCTATAAGACGAACATCCAAGGCAAGTCTCAACTTCCTGAGGTGTCGATCGTCGGCAACAAGCTCAAACTTCCGAAGTTGAAGTGGGTCCGGTTCGCCAACTCGAAGCAGGTCGAGGGCCGCATCTTGAACGCCACGATCCGACGTAACGCCTCAGGTAAATACTTCGTCTCCCTCCTCGTCGAGCAGGAAATCAACGAACTGCCGAAGACCGGCTCAACCGTCGGCGTCGACGTCGGACTCAAGAACTTCGCTATCCTGTCCGACGGCACGGTGTACCAAAACGACCGCTATTTCCGCACGCTTGAGAAGAGACTGGCGCGCGAGCAGCGCAAGCTCTCCCGCCGTCAGCTCATTGCCTTGGACAAGAACATCAAGCTGTCCGAGGCGAGAAACTATCAGAAACAAAAACGCAAGGTCGCCCGCATCCATGAGAAGATCGCCAACAAGCGTACCGACTTCCTGCACAAGGTATCGACCGAGATCGTCAAAAACCACGACGTCATCGGCATCGAGACCTTGCAGGTGAAGAACATGCAGAAGAACCGCAAGTTGGGCAAGTCCATCTCCGAAGTCAGTTGGTCGGAGTTCTTCCGCATGCTCGAATACAAGGCGGACTGGTACGGGAAGACCGTCGTGAAGGTCGGCAAGACCTTTGCCTCGAGCCAGCTCTGTTCGAGTTGTGGCCATCAACACAAAGACGTGAAGCATCTTGGTCTGCGTGAGTGGACATGCCCGGGCTGCGGGATCCACCACGACCGCGATGTGAACGCAGGACTGAACTTGAAACGAGAGGCTGAACGAATCTTGGCCTCTTCAACCGTCGGGACGACGGGGCTAGCCTGATCAGGTTCCGGTCGTTAGACCGGATGACTCAGGAATCCTCCACCTCTAAGCGAAGCGTAGGTGGGGGTAGTTCAATGGGTGGTCGCTGTCGCCTTGAAGGAACGACGATAAAAATCTTCGAATCTAATTTCATTACGAAGCAGCGTTCGACCAGTCATACAGACGCGCGTGACGTTTTGACTTCGGTCACTCGGAGTGACGAAGTAATCGTCCGGATAACGTGTCAAAATGGCGCAGACGAGGAAACGCATGACGGAATCATCATCCGTTATCCAGCCGTCGTTGTCCCAATCGATATTATCGAGCGACAGGCGAATCCGGTCCTCATTCCGGTCGAATCGGTTGAAGGCGATGCGTCTTGTCTCCGGTCCTTCGAATGGACGGAACTCATGGGTCACACCGTCTGGAGAAATCGTCCCGATGACGTAACCTGTTGTCCAAGCCTTGCCGCTTCCGTCCCAGACGGAGAAGACATGGCCCGGGTAGACGAACGGGACACCGCCACGAGTAAATGGCTGTTTATACTCATGCAAATGACCTAACGCATAGTAGTCGTAGCCGAGCGAGGCGACAACGTCTTTAGGGAAGTCGGTACGATTGCCGTGGGTCAGAAACAGATTCGGATAAGCGTCTCGTCGCTGTGGCACAGTTACAAAGGATTCAGACAATCCAATTCGTCTAGCTTCACAACTAAGACCATATATACCGGCACCGAGTCGTACATCGAAGACGTAGTCGGGTTCCAAGAAACAATGGACGTGCTCAACCGTCTCCCATACATCCGTATAGACTGAACGATGTACATCGTGGTCACCGAAGATGATGTATACGGATGCACCGAGTCTTGTCCAGTCTCGTAAATATGGAAGGAAGTCATTCGGATCGCTCACTTCGATGTCACCGGCGACGAGAACTGCCTGGATGCTTTCGGTATGGATGACGTGAGCCAACTGATTGAGTTTGTCTCGCTGAATATCAAAACTTGAATGTTCTACAAGGATGTTCGTGTCGTCATATCTTGCGTGATGGATATCGGCGATGTGAATGAAACGGGTCATGGCTCAGCCTCCTCTAAGTCTCGTCTACATTGCCCGATTCCAAAGCTACGTGTCGATCACGCGTTTCCGGAAAGAGCAGCGTGGTGGAGCGACATCGTTGTTCGTACTTGCAACATTTATATATCCCAAGTGCGTCAACCACTGACGAGACGAGGCCGAATGGACAAATGTCACAACGCAAAAGACCGACCCAAAACGGATCGGTCTGGCCGTTCATTTCTTCTCGACCGCATGCCCACCGAACTCGTTTCTTAGCGCGGCGACGACCTTGCCGGAGAACGTGTCCTCCTCGAGCGAGCGTTGGCGCATCATGAGCGACATGGCGATGACTGGTGCCGGGACGCCGTATTCGAGCGCCGTCTCGACCGTCCACTTGCCTTCACCCGACGCATGCATGACACCTTTGATCTCGTCGAGCTTCGCGTCCTTGTGGAACGCGCTCTCGGTCAACTCCATCAACCAGGAGCGGACGACCGAGCCGTGGTTCCAGACACGGGCGACTTGTTCGTGGTCGTAATCGAACGGGCTCTTCTCGAGGATCTCGAACCCTTCGGCGATCGCCTGCATCATGCCGTACTCGATGCCGTTATGGATCATCTTGAGGAAATGTCCGCTGCCACTCGGACCGGCGTACAAGTAGCCGTTGTCCGTCGACACGTCTTGGAACAATTCCTCGATCTTGCCGAACGCCTCGATATCGCCGCCGATCATCGTGCAGGCGCCGTTGCGTGCGCCTTCCATGCCGCCACTCGTCCCGACGTCGAAGAAGTAGATCAGTTTGTCGTTGAAGTGCTCGGCCCGCCGCATCGACTCCTTATAGTTCGAGTTGCCGCCGTCGATGACGATATCCCCTGGAGACAACAACGCGTGCAAATCGTTCAATACACGCTCGGTCACGTCACCGGCTGGTACCATCACCCAGACGACGCGCGGCGCTTTCAACCCGTCCACGACCGCTTCGAGCGAATCGAGCGTCTCGAACTGGCTCGTCGACACGTTGCCCGGGTCGTAACCGAGCACGCGGTGGCCTCCATCCGTCAAATTGAGCGCCAGGTTGAGTCCCATCTTGCCAAGTCCAATCATTCCTAGTTCCATATTCGTTCCCCCAATCGATTGGTTTAGTCTTTATAAGGGTTACCCGAAATGGGGAGGATTCAAAAGAGAGGATTTATATCATCGATCCGGTAGGCGAGGATCGACCCGATTCGGATCTTCTGTCCATCACTCGCCTCGATGAAGTCGTTGAGCGGATTGGCCAACTGGAGCGTCTGGTTAAATGTCCGTTCGGCCTGGTGCCTCGAACTCCCGTAAATAATGAATGAAAACGGCTCTTTTTTCTCGATAAAACACGTGACGACGAAACGCATCCGTCTATCCCCTTCGCAAAATAATTGGATTTCAATTACATTTACATGATTTCTTATACAAATATTACAAAAAATAATGCGTTTGTACTATAAGGCTTTTTAGAAATAAGGAAACGGACCTAAAAAAACAATTGATTGAGGACGTCCCCGATCGGTTTCGTAAGAATTGGAACTGCGTGTTGCGACCTTGTGCCCATGGTGATCGGAATGGTAGCGGTTTCGGTTTTTGGAGCTCAGGGTAGGAATAAAAAAAGATATGCCAGAAAAGCTAAACCTTTTTTCAAAACCGGCCGATAAAAATAAGCGAGTGAATGATTCGACAACAATCGGCAACCATTTACCTCTTTTATAAAAAATAGGAATATTAAAATAAGGTGCATGCTAAAATAAAACCTATGTGAAATTGACTACAGGTTCGAGGAAAGGTGCAATGTCATGGAAGAGCAAAAGAAAAAGAGAGTCAAGAAACGTCGTAGGAAGAAAACGCCCGCAAAACGCATCGCGTTGATTGTGGGGATCGTCGTCGGACTGTTCCTGCTCATCGGAGTCGGGGTGGCAGCTTATTTGTATAACCAAGTGGACTCGACGGTCAGTCGTTTGAACGAGTCGGCCGGGCTCAGCCCGGAACGGATGAACAAGCAGACGATCAACGACAAGAAACCGGTATCGGTCCTGTTGCTTGGTGTCGACCGCCGTGCCGACGAGCAAGGCCGCAGCGACTCGATCATCGTCATGACACTCAACCCGAATACGGATGCGAGCGCGATGCTCAGCATACCGCGCGACACGAAGACGGAGATCGTCGGCAAAGGCACGACCGATAAGATCAACCACGCCTATGCGTTCGGCGGTGCCGAGATGGCGCTCGCGACGGTCGAGAACTTACTCGGCATCCCGATCGATTACGTCGCCGAAGTCGATATGAAAGGGTTCCAAGACACGGTCGACCTTCTCGGCGGCGTCGAAGTGACGAACAAGCTCGCCTTCACGTCGGGCGACTATTCGTTCGAGCCGGGCACGATCAACTTGTCAGGCCCCGAAGCGCTCGCGTACACGCGGATGCGCTACGACGACCCGAATGGTGACTTCGGTCGCCAAGAGCGTCAGCGTGACGTCATCACGGCGCTCGTCAACGAAGGCAAAGACGATTTCTCGATCTCGAAATTCAACAATATGCTCGACGTCTTAGGCAATAACGCGAAGACGAACATGACATTCAAAGACATCCGGACACTGTCGGCCGACTATATGGCCGCCTTCAAAAACCAGGACGTCCTTCGACTCGAAGGCACTGGCGGCAAGGCTGACGACGGCATCTATTATTGGAACCCGGATGCGGCCTCACTTGAAGACGTGAAGTCGTATCTCGGCGAATTGATGGAACAATGACAATGGCGCCTCATCCAAAGCGGATGGGGCGTTTTAATTTGTGCGATAATGAAAAGAAAAGGGGTGACCCGTGTGCTCGACCGACTGATCCGTCTCATCATCGACGTCCGCCATCGCTTCAAAGACCATCACATCAACGACTATAGCGCCACGCTCGCCTTCTTCTGGTTTCTCGCCATCTTCCCGACGTTCGTCCTGTTGTTCGCCGTCATGGCATGGCTCGGGATCGACGACGCCCTGTTGATCGAGCAGATCGAGATCTTAATCCCGGGCGCGAGTGTGCGTGACATGCTGTCGGTCGTCTATGACGTCAGCGGCGACATCAACGCCGGGCTCATCTCGGTCGGTGCCGTCATCGCCGTCTGGTCGGCCTCGAACGGGGCGGCCCGGCTCGTCAAGCTGACCGTGTTCGCCTACGGCGAGACCGAGGCGCGCAGCTACATCGTCCGTCGGCTCATCGGGTTGTTGACGCTCGTCGCCTTCAGCGTCGGCGCCGTCATCTTGATCGTGTTCCACATCTTCGGCCGCGAGTTCGTCGAGCTCATGTACGCGTGGTTCCCGATGCTCGAGGAGTTTGAACGGTTGGCGACGCTCGCCCGGTATACCGTCTCGACCGTCATCCTCATCTTCGCGTTCTCGCTGTTTTATAAGTTCGCGCCCCAGCAACACGTCACATTCACGGAGACGCTCCCAGGCGCCACTTTCGCCGTCATCTCGTGGCAGCTGTTGTCGACCGGCTACAGCATCTACGTCGACCAGTTCTCGCTGTTCGGCGACACGTACGGGACGATCGGAATCGTCATCTTGCTGCAGATCTGGCTCTACTTGACGGCGGCGACGATGCTGCTCGGGGCGGAGATCAACGCGGCTTGGCCCGGTCATACGCGACGCCGGCCACAGCGCACACATTTCCCATAAAAATCCGAAAGAAATCGTTAGCATTTTTTGGCAACGTGCTATAATACTACACGGTAAGCGGGAATTATTCATACTATAGATTTAATGAAAGCAGGTGGTCTGATGGCGAGACATCGCAAGAAATCATCATGGAAGAAATGGGTATTGCTCACAGTGGGCGTCATGACCGTCATCCTCATCGCCGGCGGACTGTTCGTCTGGTCGATGTACCGGGACGTCAATGAGACGGTGACACGGGTGAACGATAATTTAGAAATCTCTGAAGAACGCAAACAAGTACAGACGATCGAAGAGAAGCGGTCCGTGTCGGTCCTCCTCCTCGGCGTCGACCGCCGCGGCACCGAGCAAGGGCGGAGCGACTCGATCATCGTCATGACGCTCAACCCGGAGACGGACGAAGGGGCGATGCTCAGCATCCCGCGGGATACCAAGACGGAGATCGTCGGGCGCGGGATGCGTGACAAGATCAACCACGCCTACGCGTTCGGCGGGGCCGAGATGGCGATGGATACGGTCGAAGGACTCTTAGACATCCCGATCGACTACGTCGTCGAGACGGACATGGAGGCGTTCACCGAGGTCGTCGACGCGCTCGGCGGCATCACGGTGACGAACAACTTCGCGTTCGCGTCGGACGGTTACTCGTATCCGGTCGGTGAAGTGGAGTTGACGGGTGAGTCGGCATTATCGTATACGCGCATGCGTTACGACGACCCGAACGGGGACTTCGGCCGCCAAGAGCGGCAACGCGCCGTTGTCGCGGCCATCGTCGAGAAAGGGCGTTCTGACTTCTCGGTCGATAAAGTGACGAAACTGTTGGACGTCGCCGGCAACCGTGCCAAGACGAACATCGAGTTCAACGAGCTCGTCGGTCTGTCGACGGACTACATGCAGGCGTTCCGTAACGCCAGCACGCTCCGGATCGAAGGGGCGGGCGGGCTAGAGTCAGACGGTATTTATTACTGGAACCCAAATCCGGACTCGCTCGCAAGCGTCCAGACCGAACTGAAGCGTTTGATGGACTGAAGCCGCCCTCGGGTGGCTTTTTTCGTGAGTTTGAAACGGGCGCATCGGTGGGACTGTTAATAGAGACAGTACTAGGAGGGATCACATGATTTGGGACAAACTTGAACCGATAATCAACCGACTCGAAGACGATCATACAGCCGACGACTGGCGCCGTCTGTTCGACAAGTGGGCCGGCCACACGTGGCACGACCACGAAGCGCCGAGCGAGCTGACGAGCGTCCTCATCGTCGACGCGAACGCCGTCACGACCGACGGGACGCAAGACCTCGACGCGCTGCACACGCTATTGAAAGACCACGTCCGATCGTCGATCAGCGACTTGTATCTCGTGTCGCTGTTCCCGCATCAAGTGAAGCCGACCGACACGGCCGTCAACCCGCGCATCCGTCTGTTCGAGGACCTCGGGCGCTTCCACGACGAGTTCGATCTCATGTATGAGATGACGCCGGACGTCTATAACGAGCTACAAGTCGATTTGCTCGACGAGACCGACGCGTTCATCGAACGGCTCGCGCAAGGGGCGACGAAAGTCCGCGTCCACGTCCAATCGTTCCGGGGCATGCCCGAGGAGCGGATCAAGCACGTGCTCGAACTATGGCAATTGATTCTCCACCACTATAAACCGCACGGGCAGCTCGTCCTCGCCTATGAAGGGGACGCCGACCGGACCGGTTCCTACTTCGAAGTCGCCGACGTCATCTGTCACTTCGACTTGGCGTCCCATACGCTGCTCGCTTTCGCCCAAGGCAACGCCAAAGGGCTGACCGACTGGGCCGACAACATCGAGGCACCCGAGGACGGCAAGACGTACTTCAACTTCTTGTCGACGCCGGAGCGGGACCCGTTCGAGAAGAACTTGCTCGAGCCGTCGGTCGACATGTTGCTCGCTGCCCATAGCGTCCTGTTCTCGCTCCAAGGCATCCCGGCCGTCGATTATCGGACGCTGCTCGGGGTGACGACGCCGGTCGAGCGGGCCGCGCTCGTCCAAGAGTTGAAGACGGACCCGTACCGCCTGCAAGTGTTCTCCGGCATCTTGAGCCAGCTGAACGTCAAGCGGACGCACCCGGCCTTCTCACCGTATGCCGAGCAGCGCATCATCGCGACGGACAAACGCGTGTTCACGGTCGAGCGGAGCGGGGGAGGCGAGACGCTTCTACTCTATACGAACGTGTCGGACGAACGGGTCGTCATCGCTGCGAGCGGGACGAACTTGTTCACGGGAGAATGGGTCGAGGCGGTCGTGCTCGAGGCGTACGACTTCATGTGGCTCGAACGAGAATAGGGCTTTTGAACCAAAAGTCATTTTTGATGAATAGTCGTATTGACGCATTCGGTGTTTAGGTAGAAAATGGAATAGAAGGAAGTTCTATGACATACACGACCATACACCGAAGGAGCGGATTTCCATGAATCAACCTTTATTCGCGTATTTGTTCGGCTTGACGCTGCAGTCGTTTCTCTATTGGATGTTTGCCACGCTGTTCATCGCCTTGGTCGGCTACGTCGCCCTCTACGTATGGGACCGTGACGTCGCCAATCAGTACCGATCGCTTTGGCGCAAGGGCTATTACCTGACGTTCGGCGCCTTCGTCTTGTTCGGCTTCATCGTCGGCGAGTTCGCCATCGACGCCGCTTGGACGCTCGCCGGGATCGCCATCTTGATCGTCGTCCTCGACTACGGCGTGCTCGGGGCGCGGGAGCGACAAGACGTGATAGAAGAAGACCTGATAGAAGAAGACATGACAAAACCCCTTACGGAAGAACGATAACTCGTTCTCGCGTAAAGGGTTTTTCTTATGCCCGGTAACCGTTCGGGTTGTTCGCTTGCCAGTTCCAGGCGTCGCGGCACATGGCGCGGACGTCGTGTTTCGCTTCCCAGCCGAGCGCGTCTTTCGATTTTGTCGGGTCGGCGTAGCAGCTGCCGATGTCGCCCGGGCGACGCGGCGTCACTTTATACGGGACAGTTTTTCCACTCTCCGCCTCGAAAGCCTTGACGAGGTCGAGCACGCTGTAGCCCGTGCCGGTCCCGAGGTTGAACGCCTCGGCGCCGGTGTGGTCCATGACGTAGTCGAGCGCCTTCAAGTGGCCTTCAGCCAAGTCGACGACGTGGATGTAGTCGCGGACGCCGGTGCCGTCCGGTGTGTCGTAATCGTCACCGAACACGCTCAGTTCGCTCAAGCGGCCGACGGCGACTTGCGTGATGTACGGCATCAAGTTGTTCGGTACGTCGAACGGGTCCTCACCGATCTGGCCTGACTCATGGGCGCCAATCGGGTTGAAGTAGCGGAGGAGCGCGATGCTCCACGCCGGGTCGGCGACGGCCAAGTCGCGCATGATGTCTTCGATCATCAGTTTTGTGCGGCCGTACGGGTTCGTCGCGCTGAGCGGGAACGATTCGTCGATCGGTGTCCGTTCCGGCATCCCGTACACGGTCGCAGAAGAAGAAAAGACGATCCGTTTCACGTCGAACGCGTTCATCACGTCGAGCAGGACGGTCGTCCCGACGACGTTGTTCTCGTAATAGCGGAGCGGCTCGTTCACCGATTCGCCGACAGCTTTCAGTCCGGCGAAATGGATGACGGCGTCGATCGTATGTTTCAAGAAGATCTGTTCCAATAACTCCCGGTCGAGGATGTCGCCGAGGTAAAACTCGACCGTTTTGCCGGTCAGCGCCTCGACGCGGTCGAGCGCCTCACGGCGGCTGTTCGACAAGTTGTCGAGGACGATGACGTCGTGTCCGGTCTCAAGTAGTTGGAGGACGGTGTGGGTGCCGATGTAGCCGGCACCACCTGTAACTAAAATCGTAGTCATAGGGGTTACTCCTTCCGAAGAAAACTATTATTTTTCTGTCAAACGCACGCGGGTCTGTCCGTTCGTGCCGATAAATAAGCGGAGCGAGTACGTCTCGCTCTCATAGACGAGCGCGTCGCTCGTCTCGATGACGGGTTCACCGAGCGCGTCGAACGCCTCGCGCGCGAGTTGCGTGTTCGTCCAGTCGATGGCGTGGACTTGGTCGTCTTGGATGACGAAGAAGCCACCGTTGTAGAACGCATAGGCGTTCAAGGCGTCGGTCTCACGACCGTACGGTGCGCCGATCGTCTCGGTGAGCGCGGCCTCGTTCATCGCGAAGAAATCAGGGAGCGCTTCACCAAGCCAAGCGTTGTCTAGGTTCGTCTCGGCCCAGTCGAGCAGCGTACTGTCAGTCAGATCGCGTGACGGCCAGTCGGTCGTGACGGCATCGAGCGCGACCCAAGCCGTCGTGCCGTCGAGGTCGACTTCGACATGATCGTCTTGTTCGTTCACAATCTCGTAGCGATCGCCGATATCTCCTATATAGGTGACTGTCGTGCCGTTCGGTTCGCTGACGAGGTTGACGTTTTTCGTCGCCAGCCAGACGTAGTTCGTCTCCGGTGCTTCGACGACAGGTTCCGGTTCAGGCGCCGGGGCTTCGACTTCCGTTGTCTCGCTCGGTTCAAATAGCGCCGCTACATATGGATACCCGATATAACCGCCGCCTAATAAGACTGCGACGAGCAACAGGCCACCGAGCCATTTGCCTTTCTTTTTACGAGGGCGGGCCGGTTCAATTCGCTTGGCCCGTTCGGCGCGTGACGGGACCGAAGTCTCCGGTACGTAACGTGGCTTCTGAGTCTGTGCTGCTGATTGTGGCGTTTTTTCTGATGCGGCGTCGGCAGTTGTCTCGTTGACGACTGTCTTGTCAACTTTGATCGGTTGCGGCACCGTCGCTTCTTTGTTCAGCACCCGATCATGCTTCTCGAGTAAAGACACATAATATGGAAGGAACGTGGCATCTTTCTTCCCGCCTTTGATCCAAGCCGTGAAGTCGGCCGCTGATTTTTCGTCGGTCGGGAGTGAGGCTTTCGTCGCACCGGTCAGTTCTTCAAAAGAAACGGTCAACGATTTGCCGTCCCCCAGATTTTGTTTGATTAAAGTTTGCAATTTTGTACGTGTCGACGCATCGACATCGGCATATAGCTGGAGTAGGCGCTCACTAACGTGCACTATTGTCTCCCCCTTTTGTAAAGTTATTCCTTTCAAAGTTTAGCAGATTTGCATGCCAAAAAACCCAATTTTTAAAAAATGGGTCATCACGGGAGAGAATTTTTGCTATAATGTTTTGGTATTGTCAGTAAAAATATTATTTGCGGAAATTTTCCAGTCGTGATTTTACAGAATAGAGGAGAGAAAACACGAATATGAATGAAGAAACGATTTCCCTTGGAGAACTGTTCTCCATCTTGAAGCGGAGCAAATGGCTCATCGCAAGTTTAGCACTCATCGCGGCACTCATCGCCTTTCTCGTCAGCTCGTACGTCATCCAACCGACGTATGAGGCGTCGACACAAGTGCTCGTCGCACCGAAAGAGACACAAAACAACATGATCGACACCGGCCAAGTCCAGTCGTCAGTCGCGCTCGTCAACACGTACCGCGTCATCATCCAAAGCCCGGCCATCTTAGAGCCGGTCCAAGAGAACGTCGTCGGTGCCCCGGAAGGCATCAGTAACTTGATCACCGTCAACAGCGAACAAAACTCACAAGTCATCAACATTGCGGTCCAACATACGAACCCGGTGCTCGCAACGGATATCGCCAACGAGATCAGCACTGTGTTCTCGAAAGAAGTGAAAGAACTAATGAGCGGCGTCGACAACGTCAAAGTGTTGTCGGATGCGTCCGTGCCGATGTTCCCGGTCAGCCCGAACATCTTGCTCAATACGGCGATCGCGACCGTACTCGGTTTAATGATCGGAGTCGCTATCGCCTTCCTCAGAGTCGTGCTCGACCGTCGCATCAAGACGGAGCAAGACGTCGAGACGATTTTAGAACTCCCGG
The DNA here is from genome assembly GCF_001766415.1 of Exiguobacterium aurantiacum. Taxonomy (GTDB): domain Bacteria; phylum Bacillota; class Bacilli; order Exiguobacteriales; family Exiguobacteriaceae; genus Exiguobacterium; species Exiguobacterium aurantiacum_A. Next base: position 108,535 of record NZ_MKXO01000003.1, read on the forward strand.
TATTAGGGTCGATCCCGGTCATTGACCGTGTCGAGATGCAGCAACAACGCCAAGCGAAAGTGAAAGGTGAAGAAGTCCATGTTTAATTTCGGGAAAAAGAAGCACAAACATATCAAATACGACAAGACCGGACGCGACTTGATCACGGTCCATAAACCGAAGTCGCCGATCTCCGAACAATACCGGACGATTCGGACGAACCTCGAGTTCACGGCCGTCGATGACGACTTACAGACGATGGTCATCACATCGGCCTCGTCAGGAGAGGGCAAGTCGACGACATCGTCGAACCTCGCCGTCGTCTACGCCCAGCAAGGCAAGCGCGTCTTACTCGTCGACTGCGACATGCGCCGCCCGACGGCCCACTTCACGTTCCGTCTATCGAACGGGATCGGACTGTCGACCGTCCTTGCCAAAAAGACGACGATCGAGAAAGCGACGCATTCGACACAAGTCGAGAACTTGGACTTGATGGCGGCGGGACCGATTCCACCGAACCCTTCTGAGTTATTGTCGTCGAAGACGATGGACCGCGTGCTCGAAGAGTTGAAGACGAATTACGACATCATCATTTTAGACGCCCCGCCGATGATGCAAGTCGCCGACACACGCGTCCTCGCCCGTAAAGTAGACGGCGTCGTCCTCGTCGTCGGCTGCGACAAGTCGGACCGCCAGATGGTCGTCAAAGCGAAAGAACAGTTGACGCTCGCCGAGGCTCATATCCTCGGTGTCGTCTTGAACAAGCGTGAGCCGCAAGGCAGCGATGATTACTATTACTACTACGCGTACGAGTAAAAAGGAGACAACGCCATGATCGATATCCATTGTCACTTACTCCCGGCCGTCGATGACGGACCGGAGACGGTCGAACAAGCGGTAGAAATGGCGAAACGCGCGGCAAGCGAAGGGGTGACCGCAATCGTGGTCACCCCCCACGCGTTTCACCCCCAGTTCGAGACGGACGAGTTGAACGTCCAAAACGCCGTCGCCAAGCTTCAAGACGTGTTGCGCCATGAGGGCATCACGCTCGACCTGTACGCCGGGCAAGAGATTCGCGTATTCGGCGAGCTAGTCGAGGCGCTCGAGCAAGGCCAGGCGCTGTCGCTCGCCGGCTCGCGTTACGTCCTCGTCGAATTTCCGAGCGACTCTGTCCCGGCCTACGCCGAGCAACTGTTCTTCGGACTGCAGACGGAAGGCTACACCCCGGTCATCGCCCATCCCGAGCGCAACAAAGAGTTCGCGACGAACCCGAAACGCTTGATGGACTTCGTGTCGTCGGGGGCGTTGTCGCAAATCACGACAGGCAGCCTGACAGGCGAGTTCGGACAAAACGTGCAAGACCTCGCTTTCACGTTCCTTCGTAACGGACTGAGCCACTTGATTGCCTCGGACGCCCATAGCACCGGGCGCCGCACGTTCTACTGGGATGATGCCAAAGATGCCATCACAAAAGAACTCGGTGCCGACAAATGGGACACGTACGTCGGCAACGCCGAGGCGGTCATGAAAGACGAGTTCGTCTTCATCGATCCCCCGATTCTTCCAATTAAAAATTGGAGAGGGAAATGGAAGAAATAATTTCCCTTTATTAACAATAAACGGTTGACAACTAGGTTATCATTATGATTTTTGTCGACATCTGTCGAACGATTTTATGTTTTAATTTCCTTTCCTTGGTTTTTTACATGAATAGAACGTGATAACCTTAATTTATAATTTTTTTAAAAGGATGGTAGATACATCCTTTTTTCTATGGATTAGACATAATAGATATAACCATCCAGGAGGAGTGGAATAGATGACAATTAAACGAGTGAAAAAGGCCGTCATTCCGGCAGCCGGTCTCGGGACACGTTTCTTACCGGCGACAAAAGCGATGCCGAAAGAGATGTTACCGATCGTCGACAAACCGACGATCCAATACATCATTGAAGAAGCGGTCGAATCAGGCATTGAAGACATCTTGATCGTAACTGGTAAAGGCAAGCGAGCCATCGAGGATCATTTCGACTCAGTGCCGGAGCTCGAGCAACAACTGATTGAAAAAGGGAAATCAGAGTTTTTGAAGCTCGTCGAAGAGACGACGAACATTAACATCCACTTCATCCGTCAATCAAAGCCGCGAGGACTCGGTCACGCCGTGCTTCAAGCGAAAGCGTTCGTTGGCGACGAGCCGTTCGTCGTCATGCTTGGTGATGATATCGTGCAAGCGGATGTACCTTGTACACGTCAATTGATTGAACAGTACAACAGGACAGAAAGTTCGATTATCGGTGTCCAACCGGTATCTCGTGACGTGACACACCGTTATGGCATCGTTGACCTTCAGTCATCGCTTGAAGGCGGGTTACATAAAGTCGAGTCGTTCGTCGAGAAACCGGCACCAGGCACAGAGCCGTCGAACTTGGCAATTCTCGGTCGTTACTTGTTCACGCCGCAAATCTTTAAGTTTTTAGAGACGCAAGCGCCAGGCGCGGGTGGCGAGATCCAGTTGACGGATGCGATCACACGATTGAATGAAGTCCAACCCGTATTTGCTTTTGAATTCACAGGCAAGCGCTATGACGTCGGTGAAAAGCTAGGTTTTATCCAGACGACGCTAGAATTCGCGTTGGCACGTGAAGACTTACGGGAAGATGTTTTAAAGATAATGACGCAATTAGTAGAAGAACAGTCTTCTATGAACGCGGTCAATTAAGAGGGAGGGAAAATGATTGTCCATTCCTGAACTAGGTCGAAAGTCGTTACGGACGAGTATATTGGTCATCCTTGATATGGCAGCAATCTTATCGTCGATGGTCGTCACTTATTTTTTCTTATATCCAGTCGAATTCCTTCGAAATATTGATCAAAATCATTTTATTGAGTCAGCCATTTTATATAGTGCGTTATTTATCGTCATGGCTGGCGTCAGCCGGCTATACCGTGTCGCTTGGCGCTTTGCCAGTATGTCGGAGGCAATCCGTCTCGCAATGACGCTTTTATTGAGTACAATCACTCTTTATATTATTCAGTTTGCCGTGTACGGCGAAGCGATGGAGCGGATGTTGTTCCTCAGTTTTTGCTTATCACTTCTATTATTAGGTGGCATTCGTTTAGGGTCACGTATTTACGTGACGTGGAAACACGATCAGCTTTCAATCTTGCGTGGTCGTAAAGTGAAGCGACGCAAAGATGAAAAGCGGACGCTCATCATTGGTGCTGGGCAGGCCGGACGCATGCTTGTCCGTCAAATGAACCAGTCGGATAACCACCGAATGAATCCGGTTGGTTTTTTGGATGATAATCGACACTTGCAGACTCTTACTGTCAACGGCGTGAAAGTCGTTGGGGCGGTCGATGAGTTAGAAAATATCGTTGAGAAGGAAGCAGTCGATAAAATTGTCTTCGCCATTCCGTCGATGAAGTACCAAGAACGATTAGCCATCATCAAACGGGCGAAAGCGATTTGTACGAATGTGCATACGTTGCCGATGATTGAAGAAGTCGCAGCCGGTAAAGTCGCCGTCAATCAGATGCGTCAAGTATCGATTGAAGATTTACTCGGTCGCGAGCCGGTCGAACTCGATATCTCGGGTATTCAATCCGAGGTCGAAGGCAAAACGGTACTCGTCACCGGAGCTGGCGGCTCAATCGGATCCGAAATCTGCCGCCAAATCTTAAAATTTAAACCAGAGCGCTTGTTACTGCTCGGTCACGGTGAAAACAGTATTTACTTGATTGAGCGTGAATTAAGAGAGTTAAACTTAGAGGTAGAACTCATTCCCGTCATCGCCGACGTCCAAGACGTCGAACGGCTACGCGATGTCTTCATGACCCACTCACCACATCTTGTCTTCCACGCGGCAGCACACAAGCATGTGCCGTTAATGGAAGCGAACCCGCACGAAGCGGTGAAAAATAATATTTATGGCACGAAAAACGTCGCCGAGATGGCGGATGAATATGGGGCGGCCCGCTTCGTGATGATCTCGACGGACAAAGCGGTCAATCCGACGAACGTCATGGGATCGACGAAACGAGTCGCCGAGATGATTATTCAAAACTTGGCGAAAACGAGTCAGACAAAATACGCCGTAGTTCGGTTTGGCAATGTATTAGGTAGCCGCGGATCGGTTATTCCGTTATTCAAGACACAGATTGAAAAAGGCGGTCCGGTCACAGTGACGCACCCTGATATGACGCGTTACTTCATGACGATTCCTGAAGCGAGTCGTCTCGTCATTCAAGCTGGTACTCTCGCTGACGGTGGCGAAGTGTTCGTCCTCGATATGGGGGAACCGGTAAAAATCGTCGACCTCGCCCGTAACATGATCAAGCTGAGTGGGTTTACAGAAGAACAAATCCCGATTGCCTTTAGCGGGATTCGTCCTGGTGAGAAGATGTTCGAGGAGTTGCTGAAAGAAGGAGAAGTTCATCCGGAGGCAGTATATCCGAAAATTTTTACGGGCATCGTGAGTGAAGAAACAAACTTGGACGAGAAGTTAGCACGCATGAACGAACTGAAAACGAGTGAAGCGCTCGGCTTGTATCTCGTTAACTGGGCAAACGATTGTTTGGATGTAAATAATCTGAATGTAAATAAAGACGTACACGAGACGGTCTAAAAAATGGAGTGTGGATGATGAAGTATAGCGAACAAAAACGGAAAATCGACTTTATTCTTTCTTTAATCGGATTGATTGTCCTATCGCCATTGTTTATCGGGATTATGATTGCAATCAAACTTGAATCAAAAGGTCCGGTCTTCTTCAAACAAAGACGTGTTGGATTTCATCAATCGCACTTCAATATCTTAAAGTTTCGGACGATGCGGATCGATGCACCTAAAGATATGCCGACTCACTTATTAACAGATCCAGACCGGTACATCACGAGAACAGGAAAATTTCTTCGGAAAACAAGTCTTGATGAATTACCACAGATCATTAATATTTTAAAAGGTGAGATGGCAGTGATAGGTCCCCGACCAGCACTTTGGAATCAATATGATTTGATTGAAGAACGTGAGAAATATGGCGCGAATGACGTTTTACCAGGTTTGACAGGATGGGCTCAAATCAACGGGCGTGATGAATTACCTATTGAAATCAAAGCAAAACTAGATGGTTATTACATTCAGAAATTATCATTTTGGATGGATGTACGTTGTTTTATCGGAACGCTCTTAAGTGTTATGAAAAGTGATGGGGTTTTAGAAGGCGGAACGGGATCGATGATTAAAGAACTTGCTTCAACAACGGAGCAAGCTGAGAGTACTAATCATGAAAAAAAATAAGCATATTTTAGTGATTAGTCAGTATTTTTTTCCGGAAAACTTTAGAATCAACGATATATGCAAGGAATGGGTTCATAAAGGTTATAAAGTTACCGTTGTTACTGGTATTCCAAATTATCCTGAGGGAGAGTTTTTTAGTGGGTACAGTTTTACTAAAAGACGGACGGAAAGATATCATGGTATAGACATTATACGTTTACCGATTATTCCAAGAGGAACCTCAAAAATTTCTCTTATTTTAAATTATTTATCGTTTGTGGCATCTGGATATATTTGGTCTGTATTCTCGAAATTAAAACCAGACAATGTTTTTATTTTTGAGGTTTCCCCGATGACACAAGCATTACCAGGCGTGTGGTTTGCTAAAAAGAAAAAGATTCCTTGCCATATATATGTTCAAGATTTATGGCCGGAAAATGTAGAGATTGTGACTGGTATTAAATCAAAAAGAATCCTTGAACCTATTGGAAGAATGGTCGATTATATTTATTCAAACTGTGATCGTATTTTTACAACTTCTCATAGTTTTGCTAATTCTATCCTAAATCGCGGAGTTCAAAAGAACAAAGTATTTTATTGGCCACAATATTCTGAAGAACTACAAATTAATATTAAACACAAAAAGAAGGTTAAAGAAGAACTTTCGGTTGTGTTTACGGGGAATATTGGAGAAGCGCAAGGGCTAGAACAACTTGTTCCGCTATCACAAAAATTGAAACAGTTAGGTTATGAGGATCGGGTTCATTTTACATTAGTAGGTGAAGGACGCTTCAAAAATTATTTAATAAAAATGATTGCTGATAAAAAACTTACAGCTATGTTTACGTTCACGGGTCGTGTATCTGCAGACAAAGTACCGACAATATTGAGATCACACGACATTGCTTTATTGTCCCTTTCACCGAATCCGCTATTTGATAAAACCATTCCAGCGAAATTGCAAACATATCTCTCGGTTGGAATGCCTATCTTTGGTTTAGTAAATGGAGAAGCGAAGAAAAGTATAGAAGAGTCTAAAACAGGTCTTGTGGCCAATCACGGAGATATTGATAAACAAGTTCATCTCATTCTAAGTTTTTTAGGAAAAGCAGAAGCTGAAATGATTGAATATAGAAATAATGGAATGGTTTATTCAGACATACATTTTAATAAAGATAAACTAATGGATGTTATGGATAAACATTTAAATAATCAACCACTTGAAGAGAGTGGTGAAATGAAGAAGGAGAATATCTATGTTTAATAATAAAACATTACTCATTACTGGAGGTACAGGGTCTTTTGGTAATGCAGTAATGGAACGTTTCCTTGAAACTGATATTAAAGAAATTCGGATTTTCTCGCGCGATGAAAAAAAGCAAGAAGACATGCGCAAAATGTATCAGAACGATAAGTTAAAGTTTTATATTGGTGATGTACGAGATCAGAATAGTGTAAAAAATGCCATGTATGGCGTTGATTATGTTTTTCATGCAGCTGCATTGAAGCAAGTGCCATCATGTGAGTTTTTTCCGTTAGAAGCTGTAAAAACAAATGTGCTTGGAACTGAAAATGTTTTAAACGCTGCAATTGAAATTGGCGTCAAGAAAGTAATTTGTCTTTCAACAGATAAAGCAGCGTATCCAATCAATGCAATGGGAATTTCAAAAGCGATGATGGAAAAAGTTTTTGTGGCAAAAGCTAGAACGATTGATTCGAATCAAACATTAATCTGTGGAACTCGCTATGGTAATGTTATGGCTTCTCGTGGATCCGTTATTCCATTATTTATTGAACAAATTAAAAGTGGAGATCCATTGACTGTTACAGATCCAAATATGACACGTTTCTTAATGAGTTTGGAAGAAGCAGTTGAATTAGTCGTATTTGCATTCAATAATGCGGCAGCAGGAGATATCATGGTTCAAAAATCACCAGCATCCACGGTGGGAGATTTAGCTGTTGCTTTAAAAGAGCTTTTTGAAGCGGACAATGAAATCAAAGTAATTGGTACCCGTCATGGAGAGAAGTCCTTCGAAACACTATTGACTCGTGAAGAGCACATCGTAGCAGAAGACATGGGTGACTTTTATCGCGTACCTGCGGATACTCGTGATTTGAATTATGATAAATACTATAGTGAAGGCGATCAAAAATTGACACAAGAAAATGAATATAATTCGAATAACACACAGCGCTTAACAATCGAGCAAATTAAACAACGACTATTGACGCTTGATTATGTTAAAGCTGAACTTGAAAAGCGAGTAAAATCATGAAAATTCTTATAACAGGAGCAAACGGTTTTGTTGGAAAGAATCTTGTGGCAGAGTTAAAAAATCAAGGTTATAGCGACTTACTGTTATGTGATCGTGGTACAACAGAATTCGAATTAGCGGAATTCGCGAAAAAGGCAGACTTCGTTTACCATCTCGCTGGAGTGAATCGTCCTAAGACTGAAGCAGAGTTTGAAGAGGGAAACAAAGGGTTCACTGAAAAATTATTAGAACTACTCTCGAAAAATCAAACACCACCGCCAGTTATGTTTGCTTCATCAACTCAAGCCGAGCTTTCGAACGCATACGGAATGAGTAAAAAAGAAGCCGAATCATTGATAATATCTTATGGACAAGAAGAAACTGTAAACATAATGATTTACCGTTTCCCAAACTTGTTTGGGAAGTGGTGCAAACCAAACTATAATAGTGTAGTTGCGACATTTTGTCACAACATCTCACATGGGATGCCGATTCAAGTTAATGATGATAAAGCAGAGCTTACGTTGGCTTATATCGATGACGTTGTTTCTGAGTTGATTAGTCAACTTGATGAAAACGATAGTAATCAAACGGTATATTGTGAAGTTAATCCAACTTACAAGATTACATTAAAGGAGCTCGCTAGATTATTAAGCTCTTTTAAAGAGACAAGAAATAATTTATCAGTTCCAGAATTAAATGATTCGTTAATTAAAAATTTATACAGTACTTACTTAAGTTATTTACCAGAAAGTCAATTTTCCTATGAACTGACAATGCATAAAGATCATCGTGGATCATTCACTGAATTTATTCGAACACCCGACAGAGGTCAAGTCTCGGTCAATATCTCTAAACCGGGAATTGTAAAGGGTAATCATTGGCACCATACAAAAAACGAGAAATTTCTTGTGGTAAGTGGTAAAGGTGTTATTCGTTTTAGAAAAATTGAGTCCGAAGAAATTATTGAGTACGTTGTGAGTGGCGATAAGCTTGAAGTAGTAGATATTCCTGTTGGGTATGCACATAACATTGAAAATTTAGGTGACTCTGACATGGTCACAATTATGTGGGTGAACGAGTCATTCGACCCTATGAACCCTGATACATATTACGTGGAGGTTTAATTTATAAATGAAGAAATTAAAAGTTATGACGATTGTTGGAACGAGACCAGAGATTATTCGACTATCTGCAACCATTAATCGTCTTGAAAAATCAGAAGCAATTGATCATATTTTAGTGCACACAGGACAAAACTATGATTATGAATTAAATGAGGTATTCTTTGAAGACTTCAATTTAAGAAAACCAGACTTTTTTTTAAATGCAGCAAATGGAACAGCTACAGAGACAATTGGTCATATTCTTATTGCGGTTGATCCTATTTTAGAACAAGTTAAACCAGAGGCTATATTGATTTTGGGGGATACTAACAGTTGTCTATGTGCAATCGCAGCGAAGAAACGTAAAATTCCAATTTTTCATATGGAAGCAGGGAATCGTTGTTTTGACCAACGGGTACCGGAAGAAACAAATAGAAAGATTGTAGATCATATTGCTGATATTAACCTGACTTACAGCAGCATCGCTAGAGAGTATCTTTTAAGAGAAGGGTTATCAGCGGATCGGATTATTAAGACAGGAAGTCCGATGTACGAAGTTTTGCAATCTAAGCGATCAGAGATTGAGAATTCTGACGTTTTATCTAGACTAGGTTTAGAAAAAGAAAGATACTTTTTAGTATCAGCCCATAGAGAAGAAAATATAGGATCTGAAAAGAACTTTTTAAATTTAGTGAAATCATTGAACACTATTGCAGAGAATTATAACTTGCCAGTCATCCTTAGTACACACCCACGTACAAAAAATATGATTTCAAAAAAGAAAATTCAGTTCCATAAAAATATTATCACATTAAAACCTTTGGGGTTCATTGACTATAATAACCTTCAAATAAATGCGAAAGCAGTTTTAAGCGATAGTGGAACTATAAGTGAGGAGACATCTATACTTGGACTTCGGAGTTTAAACATTAGAGAGGCTCATGAAAGACCAGAAGCCATGGAAGAGTCTACAACGATGATGGTGGGATTAGAGATAGATAGAATTTTACAAGGATTAAAGGAATTAGAGGATAATGTCAATATGCCTAAATCAATAGTTGAGGACTATAACGTAAACAACGTTTCATGGAAAGTGCTAAGAATTCTTATTTCTTATACAGATTATGTTAAAAGAAATGTGTGGAGGGAAATCAATTAATGGCTGATTTAACTACCATTATTTTAACTTACAATGAAGAACTCAATATTGAAAAGTGTATAAAATCAATATCTTCTATTTCTAAAAGAGTAATTGTTGTGGATAGTCATAGTACAGATTCTACTGTAGAAAAAGCTAAAAAAATGGGAGCAGAAATTTATCTTAATCCTTTCATTAGCCATTCTAGTCAATTTGAATTTGCAATTGAAAATTGTGACATAAATACAGCGTGGATTTTGAGGCTTGATGCAGATGAGCGACTAACAGAAACCTCAAGAAATGAACTTAATTCCTTATGTAACAAGCATGAATCCGAAAAATCTATAACAGGAATTGTGTTGCGATTTGAAGTTAATTTTTTAGGAAAAAAATTGCGGCATGGTGGAATTTATCCTTTTAGAAAACTATTAGTTTTTAAAAACGGCGCTGGAAAGATTGAAAGACGCAACATGGATGAACATATTTATCTAGCTTATGGTAAATCTATAGAAATGAAATCAGATTCATTACATGAAGATTATAAAAATTTATCTCGATGGATAAGTAAGCATAACAATTATTCGGACAAAGAAGTTTTAGATTACAAAGGTGAATTAATGACAACTAATTCTAAATTACACATTAATGCCAAGTTTAAAAGATGGACTAAAGTAAACATTTACTATAAATTACCTTTAGGCATAAGGCCGTTTATTTATTTTATGTATAGATTTGTTTTGAAAAAAGGATTTTTAGATGGTAAAGAAGGATTTATTTTTGCGGTTTTACAAGCTTTTTGGTATCGTTTTTTAGTCGACGCAAAAATTTACGAGGATCAAAAGACAAATGGGGTAAGCAAATGAGAAAAAAAATTTTAGTTTTAGCAGGTCATTACTTACCTTCTATAAATGCAGGAGGACCAGTACAGTCCATTAAGAATTTAGTTGATCACCTCAATCATGAGTATGAGTTTTATATTATTGCTTTAGATAGAGACTTCAATTCAGACACTCCTTATAGTGGAATTAAAACTGATAAATGGACCACTATAGATAATACTAAAGTTATGTATATAAGAGAAAGTTATAAAAATATAATAGAAATCAAATCTATAATTAATAAATTGCAACCAGACGTATTGTATTTAAATAGTTATTTTTCTTTCAAATTTAGTATTTTACCACTATTACTAAAAAAAATCAGATATATATCAACCCCCAAAATTATTGTAGCACCTAGAGGGAATTTCTCTGAGGGAGCTTTAAATTTGAAAAGAAATAAAAAAAGTATATTTATTCTACTTTCCAAATCTCTTTCTCTGCACAAAAATGTAATTTGGCATTCGACATCTGTTGTAGAAACAAGAGATATCGACAAAATAATCACATATTCTAACAAAAAAGTCTTTCTTTCTCCTAACCTGACCAAAAACTATCAAGGAATAAAGTATAAAAAAAATAGTGTTAAAGAAATTGGTAAACTAAAAATTATTTCAATTTCTAGAATTCATCCAAAGAAAAATTTACTCTATCTATTAAAAGTATTACCGGACATAAAAGGTGAAATAACATTGAATATTTTTGGGCCCATTGAAGACGAAAAATACTGGAATTCCTGTGAAAAAATTATTAACGAATTTCCATCAAATATAAAAGTCAAATACTGCGGAATAATTGAAAATGAAAAAGTAGTAACAGAATTCCAAAATCATGATATCTTTATTTTTCCAACACTAGGAGAAAACTTCGGCCATATCATTTCTGAAAGTTTAGTGGGGGGCTGTCCAGTAATATTGAGCGATCAAACTCCTTGGAATATGCTAGAACAAGAAAATGCCGGATTTAACATTCCTTTGGCACAAAAAGAGAGGTACGAGAGCTGTATTCAACTTTTTGTTGACATGGATTTAGAAGAATATAAAAAAAAATCTCACTCTGCTTTTGATTTAGGGATTAGAAATTCAACTAATAGTTCAGTCGTGAATGCTGCTATAAACTTATTTAAGTAATCTGTTGAAAAATATGACTATGAATATTTTGAAGAAGAGATGAAGCTACTAGTTTCTTAGAGCGAGTAATTACTAGGAACAAATATTTATAGAAATAGTTAGAGGAGAAGCATTATATGATAAATAAGAAGTTATCAATTGTAAATATAGGGGGTTCAAAAAGGGGAATTTTCTTTTCATTTTATTTCACCTATGCATTTCTAATGATTGTAAACTTTTTTTTGACACCTAATCCGTATGCGGCGCTACATTCTGGTAAAGCTGGATATCAATCATTAGTTCATAGTACATCTTTTTTTATAAACCCAGCTATTATTCTGTTGATTTCGCTCTTAATTGTATGGTCTATAGTAGATAAAAAAGCGATATTTGATATTAGAATCCTGCTACTTATTTCTTTGATGTGGATTTCCTCTTTGTACAATAATTTAATAGTTAGTTCCTTTACAACGCTAGCGTATGATTCTATAGTTTTTTTACTGGTCTCCATTTTTGCTCTAAATCTACAGAAAAATAAAGATGGACAAAATTTCACTTTTAAAACTTTAAATAAAGTATTAATAATTATTACATTTATAGTTATTTTAGGTTTCATTCTGACTTTACTGAAGCCAAATGTGTATGGATATCTTCCTTTTGAATTTTCTAGACTTTCAAGAGGTGAAGTAACATTGTGGAATATTACTAGCGTTTTTTTGATTTATACTACGTTATCTATAATTGCGTATAGAAAATTTAAAATAAAAGTTTATTTATTTATATCATTTTTTATTTTGATAATTATTGCATCGACTATGACTCGATCATTAATTCTATTAACGGTTTTACCTTTTCTTATTTATGTATTTTTTCTTTCCAAACCTATAGTAAAGGCATTATTTGTTTTACTGAGTATCTTGTTCATTTCCATAATCTTCAAAATTGGTATAACAAATTTTTTGATGACCGGATTAGATAGTGCCGGAAATTTCAGTTTAGAAATTTTCCTTAATGGAAGATTAGAGTTATGGAGTTTTCACTTTAACGAATTTTGGAAATCACCTTTTCTTGGGAATGGTGTAGGATTTATGAAAGAAAGTTTCTATAGTGCGGATGCAGTTTCTGAAGTTGGCTTGCTACTGTTTTTTTCTGAAAAAGGACTATTTTACGGCTTATTAATATCTTACTTTTTATTAACGGCTTTATTTAGAAGCATTAAAATCTTGTCAGGAAAATCTAATAGCAATAGTACGGATTTACAACTATTCATGGCAATTATATTTTTAACAATGCTTCCAAATTTTCTTCAGGATTATGGTCGGATACTAAATATCGAAGACGCAATTTTTTGGTCGGCACTATTATTTCTAAATTACGGATTTAAAGGAATTCCAAATATAATAATAAGTGAAAAATAGGGGGACTTATGAAAAAAATAGCGTTTCTAATACCTACACTTCAGGGTGGTGGGGCTGAGAAATTAGTATCTATTTTATCTAAAGAACTAGATAAGCATTATGACCTAACAATTATATTCTATAATGATTCTAATAGAGCCTACTCATATTCCGGGAAAATGATCAACTTGAATATAAGTAATGATGGGAATTTTTTTAGACGAACTATCAATTTCTGTAAAAAGATAAAAGGTATAAGGAAGATTAAAAGTGATAATAATTACGATGTAGTAGTAAGTTTTATGGATGGCGCAAATATAGTGAATTTATTAACGAAAAAAAATGAGAAAGTAGTTACCTCTTTACACACTATGATTTCTGAAAGAAATAAAGATATTAACTTTTATTTGTACACCACTGCTGTAAAATTTCTTTACAAAAAATCTGATTTAATAATAACTGTTTCTAAAGCAATTAAACTTAATTTAATAAAAAAATATAAAATTAAATCTTCCAAATTAAAAGTGATTTACAATCCAATTGAGTCTGAGTTAATAAGTTCTAAAATAATCGAGCCTTTAGAAGAAGGTGAGCACAAAATTTTTGATAAACAGACAATAATTAATGTAGGAAGAATAGAAGAGGTTAAAGGACAAATTCATTTGATCAGAATTTTAAGTGAGCTCAATAAGCAAGGAAGCGATATAAATTTAATTGTTGTTGGCGAAGGAAATCTAAAATCGAAGTTATTAGAGGCTGTAAAGTTTTATGGTGTGGAAAATAATGTGTTTTTTCTTGGCTTTAAAAATAATCCCTATAAATATTTGAAGAGATCCTCGTTATACGTACATACTTCGTATTTTGAAGGTTTTGGCAATGTTTTAATTGAAGCAATGGCATGCTCACTTCCTGTGATTGCTACAAATTGTCCGGGGGGGCCTTTAGAGATACTTTCAGGTGAAGAAAGTTCTCAGTTAAGTTCATCTTTTACAATTTCATATTTGAATTATGGAGTATTAACTCCCCCTATCTCAAAAAAAGATAGTTCTTTAAATCATTTAGTTGCTTCAGAGAAACACCTATTAAATGCGATAAAATTGATGCTTGAGGATCGTGATTTACTTGAGGAATATTCACAAAAAGGTAAAGAAAGAGCAAATTCATTTTCAACAAAAATTATAATTGTTAAATGGAAAGAATTACTGAATGAAATTTAATAAAATTTTAGAATGAACAACTATCAGTTTTTGAATATCTGATAAAATATCGATTATTGTGTTTCTTAATTTGTTTAGTAAATATAGTATCAAGTAAAAACAGTGCATAATCTAAAGAAAAGGAAATTAGAAATGCTAAATAAAATTTTTTCGTTTTCATTAGGCAGCTTAGGTTCACTAATAATTGGTCTCATAAGTATTCCGATTATAACGCGTTTACTTTCACCAGATGAATTTGGAATAGCCTCATTATTTATGACAATTGCGACGGTGCTTTCAACTACAGCTCTTCTTGGAACCGATCAGAGCTTAATCCGTTACTTTTTTGAAAAAAATAGAGTTTCTTTATTAATGAAGAGTATCAAAATTTCTTTTTTAACTATTGGGATTCTAGTAGTTATTATCCTTAATTTTAATAAGGAAATTTCATTGATAATCTCCGAGAAAAACACATATGGAATCTTGTTGATATTATATATTTTAATATCTGTCATTCATAGATTTAGTACTATAGTTTTAAGAATGATGCAATATGGCTATCGCTTCTCATTTATTCAAATTTTGCAAAGGGCTTTAGAATTGGTCCTAGTCATAGTGATAGGAACTACGTTGGTGTATGATCATTTAACTTTAATATATAGTTGGATATTATCTTTATTAATCTTATCTGTATTAACAAATGTAATGATAATACCTTTTTGGAAACAAGCAAATGAGAATAACTCAGAAATTAAATTTTCTGAAATAATTTCATACTCCGGTCCTTTTGCTATTTCAGCGATTCTTATAATGTTATTTCAATCTGCGGATAAGTTATTACTAGGAACTTTAAGTACAACTAGAGAGATTGGAATTTATATGGCGACATTTAAAATAGTAGGTATTATAAACGTTATACAAAGTACTTTTACAACTCTATGGACACCTGTTAGTTTGAAAAGGTTTAGAGATTATCCGAAAGACAAACAATTTTTTGAACTGGTTTTTTCCACTACAACTATTATCATGGTTACGCTTGGAGTTACAATCGCATTATTTAAAGAGGCCATAATTCTTGTATTAGGGCCTGACTATAGAGAAGCGGTTTTCTTGTTACCTTTGTTACTATTAATGCCTATTTTATATACAATGTCAGAAATTACAGTCCAAGGTGTAAACTTCTATTTAAAGTCGAGATTACACATAAGGATTTCAATTGTTGTATTGATAAGTAATATTAGCTTATCACTGTTGTTTATACCTTTTTTTGGTGCCAAGGGTGCTGCTCTGGCGGTCGCAATATCATATATTTTATTTTATGGTTTTAGAACAAAATTCGGTACTAAATTTTATAGTTTCAATACTAGTTCCACTAAAGTATTCATTATAATTGGAATGTATTTTTTATGGTCTTTAGAGATAATGTTCCTCAATTTCAAAACGATAGATAAAATCGGTGGATTAATAATATTACTAGTAACATATACGCTTTTTAGAAAAGAGTACTCAGTTATTTGCAAATTTATAAATAATAAAGTTAAGAATTATCTTTGAAACGAAAATATTAAATCGGGGGAAGTCAAATGGTTAAAATCACTATAGTAGGTGCTGGCTATGTAGGTCTATCAATGGCAGTTTTATTATCGCAGAGTAACGAAGTAATTGCCTTGGAAAATGTTCCGGAAAAAGTAATTAATATCAATAATAAAATATCTCCAATAGTGGATAATGAAATAACACATTTTTTGCAAAATAAATCATTAAACTTAATAGCTACGACAGATAAAGTCCAAGCGTTTCAAGATGCAGAATATGTTGTAATCGCAACTCCTACAGATTATGATCCTGAACTTAATTATTTCAACACTAGTACAGTAGAGAACGTTATTGCATCGGTGATTGAAATTAATCCAAATGCAATTATGATTATTAAATCTACAGTCCCGGTAGGATACACTAAAGAATTACGATTAAAGTATGATACCAATAATATTATATTTTCTCCTGAATTTTTACGTGAAGGTCAAGCGTTACATGATAATCTTTTTCCATCACGCATTGTGATAGGTGAAAAATCCAAGCGAGCAGAGGCTTTTGCGAACTTATTAAAACAGGCTGCTATAAAAGAGGAAATACCAGTTTTGTTAACGGATTCTACCGAGGCAGAAGCAATTAAATTATTTTCTAATACTTATTTAGCAATGCGGGTGGCATTTTTTAATGAGCTTGATACGTATGCAGAAGTAAGAGAACTTGATTCAAAACAGATAATTGAAGGAGTGGGATTGGATTCAAGAATCGGATCTCATTATAATAATCCTTCATTCGGCTACGGAGGATATTGTTTACCAAAAGATACAAAACAATTATTAGCGAATTATAAAGAGGTACCAAATAATATTATATCTGCAATTGTAGAAGCAAATAGAACAAGAAAAGATTTTGTGGCTGAATCTATTTTAAAGCAAAATCCAAAATGCGTAGGTGTATATCGTTTAACAATGAAGACTAATTCTGATAATTTTCGCGCTTCTTCAATTCAAGGAATTATGAAACGCATTAAAGCAAAAGGTGTTGATATAGTAATTCATGAACCCGCATTGAAAGAGGGTTACTTCTATAATTCTCCGGTGATAAAAGATTTGAATGAATTCAAAAATATGGCTGATATAATTATTACCAATCGTTTACATTTGGATCTTGATGATGTTCGTGAAAAAGTTTATACTCGTGATTTATATTCTAGGGATTGAAAGACCTAAACTATGTTGTGTAAAAGAGACGGAGGCTCAGTATGAATTTAAAAATGAAAGTCAATTACTTACTATATCACTATTTCGCAAAGAAATTACCGCCCTCAAATATACAACCAAATATTGGACAAAAAAAAATAAGATACTTCTTTGCAAAGTCTCTCATATCCCATATGGGTAAAAATGTAAATATAGAACAAGGGTCGGTTTTTACAAGAGACTTAATTATTGGTGACAATTCTGGATTGGGCATTAACTCCAAAGTAACTCGAGGAGTTGAAATAGGGGATAATGTGTTAATGGGACCCAATTGCTTCCTATGTACCGAAAGTCATGAGTTTGAGAGAACGGATATTCCTATTATTCAACAGGGTTTTAAAGATGTTAAAAGTATCAAAATTAAAAATGATGTGTGGATAGGTCAAAATGTAATTATTCTACCAGGTGTTACTATTGAAAAGGGATGTATTATTGGTGCAGGGTCAGTTGTGACTAAAAACATTCCTGAATTTTCTATAGTAGGAGGTAATCCAGCAAAAATAATAAAGAAAAGAGATAAAAGCGATAATTTTTAAATTACACAATAATCTGTAGCTTAAAATAAGGAAATTTAATTTGGACAATTTAAACCAACTAAAACTTGATCTTAAATTGCTTTTAAAAAAATTGAGTTTAAAATGTGATATATCATTGGTTAACTTATTCCTTTAAAAGTAAAAATGAAGTATGAAATTTTAATCAGTAATTAGACTGATTTCAAATATACAATGGCTTATTAAATAAATGAGAATTACTATGTGTCATTATTATTTATACTCACTAACTGTAAATAATGGTATTTTTTGTTTGAAATAGAAAGGAGTATAAATGAAAAAAATATTAGTTACTGGGGCAAATAGCTATGTTGGGATTTCATTTAAAAGATGGGTTGAGAAAAATCACTCTAATTATCTTCAAGTATCTACTGTTGGAATACGAGACGGGGAGTGGAAAGAAACTCCATTTACAGGGTATGACGCAATCTTGCACGCTGCCGGGATTGCCCACGTCTCGACGGACAAGAGTATGGAGGACTTGTACTACAAGGTGAACACGGACCTGACCGCGGAAGTCGCAGCCAAGGCGAAGCAGTCTGGCGTCAAGCAGTTCATCTTCCTGAGCAGCATGATCGTCTACGGAGATGCGACGAATGCGCGTTTCATCACGGCTGATACGATACCGAACCCGACCAACTTTTACGGGAACAGCAAGCTCCAAGCCGAGAACAAGCTTGCGGAGTTGGCAGACGAGATGTTCATGGTCGCGAACGTCCGGCCACCGATGATTTACGGGAAAGGTTCGAAAGGCAACTACGTGAAGCTCTCGGGCCTGGCTCAAAAAATACCTTTCTTCCCGAGCTATCAGAATAAACGCAGTATGATCCATATCGATAACTTATCTGAATTTTTAGCACGTATCGTGCTGAACGGGGATAGCGGAACGTTCCACCCGCAAAACAAAGAGTATGTCTGTACGACGAATCTCGTATCGACAATTGGATCAGTTCACGGTAACACCGTTCGAGGGATTGGATTGTTTAACAGTGTTATCGACAAACTGATTGACCGGAACGTGACGGTGAACAAGTTGTTCGGTGACTTCTCCTATGCCAAAGAGCTGTCGGTGTATAGAGATGAGTATTGCGTACGCGGTTTCGAAGAAAGTATCGTCGAGACGGAAAAGAATTAAGCCTTATTCGAACGAATACTTAAGAAAGCGACATAAGGCGTTTGAGAAGTTACGTCGCATTAGAAAGATTTTAAAACGACGAATTGATGACTCTTTAAACTATATCGATGAATTATAAAAAAGCAGATAGCTCTTTATAGAAGCTATCTGTCAATTATACGATTTACTTATTCATTTAACCCTTCAATCAATTTACGACTCCGCTCCTGAGACACATGCAGATAGCGTTCTGTTGTCTTGGTCGATGTATGGCCTAGCAGATCCGCGACTGCTAAAATATCATGACTTTGATTATAGAGTGTCGTCGCAAAGCTATGACGCAACATATGACTCGTTAAGTGGAGGCCGAGTTGGGCTTTCGCAATCTGTTTCAAATCATCGTTCACAAAGTTCGCCTGAACGACGCGTCCGCTTGGCATGAGGAAGACATGGTTGGAGTCTCCGACGTTTGGTCGGTCCTTCTCGATGTACGTCTTCAGTTCTTGGGCGAGTCGAGGCGTCATCGGGATCAATCGCGTTTTTTTGCCTTTCCCTTTCCAGACGATTAGGATGCTGTTTTCGAAATCGAGATGGTTCAGTTCTAAATTTAAAATTTCACTGATTCGGAGACCGGCGTCACCCCCGACGAGATAAATCGTATAGAGCGTCGTGTTCCGCGCGTGATACAGGACGGTATTCAGCTGGTCGCGACTGAGGATGGTCGGTTGTTTTTGGACGCTCTCGCGCGTGACGATCCGGCTGAAAGGGTTTTGTTTCACCCAGCGTCGTTCCATCGCGAACGTGAACAGACTTCGCACCGCCATGATGTAGGACCGGACCGTATTGTCAGCTTTGTCGTTGATGGATTGTTTGTAAGGGACGGCATGTTTCTTCTCGGTGACGTCTTGGATGTAGACGGCACCACGCTCTAGCGCGAACTGTTCAAAGCGTCGCAGCGTGTTGCGATACGATTTCAATGTCGTCTCGGGTTTCTCACGTCGAGTCTCCAAGTCTTCCAAATAAGCGGTGATTGCGTCATGTAACAACATTTTCTTCATCGTGTTCACTCCTTCATCTGGATTGCCTCTCGCAGTTCGCGTTGGACGTCCGCCTTGTACGCCCGGAGTCGGCTCGGGGAGTAAGGCAACGTCTGTTCGGTCCCGTCGATCAAGTGGCAGAGGAGTTCGAAATGGCGTGGTGACAGCAACATCCGTTGTTCGTCGAGCCAGTCGTAGAAGTGACGCTCGGACTCGATGCATTGTTCGGGCAGGCGTTCGGCCGCGACTTCATGTTTCAAGTGACGGGCGTTCTTTTGTTGGTGGTTCAAGATCGCTCCCCGGATGCGCTGGAAGCAGTACGTCTTCGATAACGTGCAGCCGCGGTTCAATGCCTCCCATAAAGCAATCCTTGCGATTTGGGCGCAGTCTTCTTGTTCATTCGGATGGATGTGTAAGTGGCGGATGACGTAACGAATCATCGGCTCCCACTCGTGAATTTGATCATCGATTGTGTTCATTGGTTGCTCTTTCTCGAGCGCTCGTTTGTTTTCCCAGGGTCACTTCGAGTATAGTCATTGATATCCCCGATGCACCAACGGCCTTATCGCACGTAAGCCTAGGCCTTATATCAAATATCTCCCTAAGATAAGGTATGGAGTCGAAAGGCGACCGTGGAGCAACATCCGAAAATTGAATATCAATGAATATTCTCCGCTTGGTCAAAAAAGGTGATTCGGCGATGGATGCCATCCGAATTAACCGTAAGTTGGCTTCGTTTGATCAAGCAATTTAGAAGTTGGACGCTCCGTGTAATCAACGCTGTTAAAATGGTTCTTCCTCACTTTTGATGAAACGCTCCATCTCTACGGTTATGTAGACATCGATTCATATCTCAGTAGAAGATCAGGCTTCAAGTGATATTCAATATTTTGATGCGCAACAGCGCCAATCCCGCCCGACCATACATTTGACGTTTGATCGTTTTCAGTCGATTGACCTGTCCTTCGACCATGCCATTTGACCAGGGCAGCGTCATCCCGAGCCGGATGGCGTCGACATCGCCTCGTATATAGGTTGCGAAAGAGGATAGTGGTGTTTCGTTCATCCGTTCCGCCTGTTCACACCACTTTAAGATATCCTGTTCAGACGTCGTCTCCCCGAAAAGTTCCTTGAATGAACGGACGAGCTCGTTCAATTGCTTCAAGAAGGGGTAGATGTCCAGTATCTTTAGGAGAAGTGGTTCGTTGGAAGGCTCGTCCTCCCAAAGGACTTTCTGGATGATTCGTCGATTGATGCTTATTTCGTGTGGGACTGCTTTTTTCAACTTTGCGACATAGGGTCGAAACGTACTGATTCCACGCGCATATCCTCTCCGGCTCAATGTCCGATGCATCCATTCTGTCGTCCTGCCTTGACGGATCCATCTGACGATGTCTCGTTTGTAGATGTCTGCGCTGTGTTTTCGGTGAGACCGATTGATCTTTGGTGGCTCAGTCATCTTCAGATATCTTCGGCATGTTTTCGGATCAATCTGGTGTCGTCGGACCAACGCGGAGATCGGGACACCTTGCTTGGCATCTTGTTGTACGGATTGAACGAGTGTCCACTTCCTTCTCTCGGCATCGGTCATCTCACGTTCGACGCTTAAATCATCCGGTTCGAGAAGAATCTTTTCGCTAGATGGAAGGCGCCGTTTCAAGATCTCTTCAATTTTCTTTCCTAAATTATGAAACAGGTGCCATCGGTCACTCACCTGTTGAATCGTCTCATCGGCCAAGCGGATGGCCTCCCGGAACTCGACCGATCCGTCCCGTGCCACGACCTGGACAGTTGGATGTGAACGGATCCAGGCACAGACAGTGTTGACGTCCCGAGAGGGAAGCAAGGCGATTGGGCGTCTGGTCTCAAGGTCGCAGATGATCGTCCCATACTTTTTTCGTTTTCTCCAGGCCCAGTCATCGATACCGATAACGCGAGGGGCAGGTCTCTTCACATGATGTTCCGATCGTTTCAACATTCGGAGTAGCGTACTATCGCTGATGTTGTTCAAGATACGTTCCAGCCCAATCGCACTCATCCCACTCAATAGCCTCAACAGGCCGCGTTCCAAACGAATTGTTCTGCGGGAGTGTGGTCGACATAGGGAAGGAAACCTTTCCGTGAAGATACCCGTGGGACAGGCAAGATCGTCACAGAAGAAACGTCTCGCCTGAACCCGTAGCTGCACATCCATCCCGAACACACGCTCATCCTTCAATGTTCTGATGTATCTGCTGTGGACACGGTATGAGCACTTTGTGCAACGGGGACAGGAGGCGCACGACTTTTTCCCATGACAAATGAACTGATATGCTTTATCGCAGCGGTTCACATCGACCACTTCTAGTTCTGGAAGAAGCTCGTCTAACATCATTGATCCCTTCAATCCTTTTAGTGAACTAATTCCCGAAGATGGGCTTCATCAAAAGTGAGGAAGAACCAATTTTAAACCGCTGTTGACACTCCGTAAATGAGCGTTCTTTTTTATGCGTATCCAGTGACAAATACGGGAAGAATTGTAGAGAAGTGGAAAGGGCGATTGAACCATACATAGGAGGCGATACCGTGAAGCGAGTGTTGATTACCGGGGAAACGAGTTTTGTCGGCGATTCATGCAAGCGTTGGATCGAGGAGCACTACAAGGAGCAGATTCACGTCGATACGGTCGGGATGCGTGACGGCGCATGGAGACAACGTTCGTTTGAAGGATACGATGCAATCTTGCACGTGGCCGGGATCGCCCATGTGTCGACGGACAAAAGTATGGAAGACCTCTACTACAAGGTGAACACGGAACTGACCGCGGAAGTCGCAGCCAAAGCGAAGCGGTCTGGCGTCAAGCAGTTCATCTTCCTCAGCAGTATGATCGTCTACGGAGACGCGACGAACGCGAAATTGATCACGCGCGACACGGTGCCGAACCCGTCCAATTTTTACGGCGACAGCAAGCTTCAAGCCGAGAACAAGCTCGCGGAGTTGGCAGACGAGACGTTCGTGGTCGCGAACGTCCGGTCGCCGATGATTTACGGGAAGGGCTCGAAAGGCAATTACGTGAAACTGGCGGGCCTTGCTCAAAAAGTCCCGTTCTTCCCGAGCTATCAGAATAAACGTAGCATGATTCATATCGACAACTTGTCCGAATTGTTAGCGCTCATCGTCTTGAACGGAGATAGCGGGACGTTCCATCCCCAGAACGCGGACTACGTGTGCACGTCCGACCTCGTCTCGATGATCGGTGCCATCCACGGCAACCGCGTCCGGCGCTTAGGTCTGTTCAACGGTGTCATCGGAAAACTCGTCGACCGAAACGTCACGATGAACAAGCTGTTCGGGGATTTCGCGTACGCGAAAGAACTGTCGGTGTATCCGCAGAATTATCACGTTCGTGATTTCTTTGACAGCGTCGTCGCCACCGAAAAGAATTGATTTGCCAGATTTTTTCAGTCAACCCATGACCGCTTTCTTCGACATGCTATACTAAGAAAAAAGCACAGAAATGGGTGGACTAGTTATGGGGAAGACGACACCACGGAACTCGAAATGGATGCGGACGTATAACCGCTCGCTCATCCTCCGGCTCATCCGGCTTCATCAGCCGGTGTCCCGGGTCGAGCTCGCCAAGGCGACGAATTTGACGAAGCCGACGATCTCGAACATCGTCAACGAATTAAAGGAAGAAGGACTGGTCAACGAGCGTGAGCTCGGTGTATCGAGCGGGGGACGGCGCCCGATCATGCTCGAGCTCGCGGCGAGCGACCGCTTCGTCATCGGCATCGACGCGACGCAACGAAAACTGCACGGCGTCGTGACGAACATTCACGGAGAATTACTTGACGAGGCGTGGCACGACGAGCGGTTCGATACGAACGAGGAGTTCATCGACGCCATCGTGACGCTATACATACAACTGGCCGGCAAGACTTCCGGGGACGTGATCGGACTTGGGGTGTCCGTCCACGGGATGGTTGAGGCCGGAGCGGGCGTCGTCTTGTTCGCGCCGCGCTTCCACTTGCACGACATCCCGCTGAAGCGGGAGCTCGAGGCGCGCCTGAAACAGCACGTCTTCGTCGAGAACGACGTCCGGACGCTCGCGCTCGGGGAGCTCTACTTCGGCGAGGCGATCGGCATCGACGAGTTCTTCTACGTCTACGCCGGCTATGGTATCGGCGGCGCCTACGTCCATGGCGGCGAGTTGATCGACGGCGAACACCATATCGCCGGTGAGATCGGCCATATGCGCATCATGCTCGAGGGGCCGATCTGCTCGTGCGGCAACCGCGGCTGCTTGGAGGCCGTCGCCGGCGAACGTGCCATCTTGAACGAGGCGCGAGAGCTCTATGACTTGACGCTCGACGGTATGCGCGACGCGGTCGGGACGAACCCGGACGTCCAAAAACTGTACGAGCGGGCCGGGGAATACGTCGGCATCGCGACGCTCAATATGATCCATCTATTGAACCCGAGCCGGATCTTGCTCGGGGGGCCGCTGTTCAACTACGCGCCACAAGTCGTCACGAACATCCAGGAACGCGTCGCCCAGACGGCGTTGACAATGGACGCGCGTCAGACCGACATCCGCGTCGTCCCGTGGAACGCCAACCACGGCGCGCTTGGTGCGGCCGCACTCATCACGAACCAGCTGTTCGGCGAAATTCAATGACTTCTTACAAAATAGGGCGTAAAAGTGTCTATGTCTCCATAACACACTTTTACGCCCTATTTTTAGATGGAAAACTGAAAATGAATTACGATAAAAAATTTAATGTCCTATCAATAAATCTATAATTTTATATATTGTCAAAAGTTTAAGGTACTTAACAAAATATTTAAGAATGGAGGTTATAGTTTTTTGCCTTCAATAGTTACATTTTTATTTGAAGTATCTGGGGTGTCTAGTGTAAATCCAACAAATTGATCTTCAACTTTCGTAATTATAGATGAACTATCACCATAACCTACTCCGGCAAATGTTTGTTCAAATAATTTTTGACGAACAGAAGTCGGCTTAAGAGTCATTTGATAATCTCCATGCACCCATTCTAATGAATTTGGTACATATGTTTGTGGGTGATATTGTTGATAACCTTCTTTATCCTCAAAACGCCCATAATTATTTAATGAGTTAATATATTTTTGTTTATAAGATTCATGTTCTTCAGGAGAATTCCATTGGAGTCGAATGCTATCAATAAAAATATATAAAAAAGAGAGATATTCATCAAAAACTAAAGGTGAGGCAGACTCACCATCTAACGTACTCACAGCATTTTTCATATTTAGAGTCATGCTTTCAGTGTTTGTTCCCAGGCTATCCAATTTTAAATCTAGTGTATATTTTTCTTTTGCAATTGAGTAGTTTCCTGTCGCTTCAATTTGAATATCGCTATCCATAGGTTTTAGTTCTTCAAAATATTTCAGAACCTGTTTATCGTCTTCACTAATAGACTCGTTATCGCTTATTGAGCCAACCCAGTCATAACTTTCCATCATATTGCTGTACTTTTCGATATCAAAAAGTTTTCGATTAGATAGCATTTTTTCATAGCCTTTTTCAGTAGTCATCTGAGCATATTCAATAATTTCTTGATCAGACATGGAAACAACTTCTTCCATTAGTAAATCTTCGTCATCATGATGATCTAAGTCCAAATCGTAGAAGGTTAAGTCATTTTTATCTGTCACTATTATTTTTTTCACAATTGATTCTCTAGTAGGACTGGCATCAGTCACATACCAAAGTGAGTACTCTTGAAGCCCATTGCTAATTGGCATAAATTCATCTGCGGTAAAACTCCTTGGGTCGTTTTCCATTCTTTGAGCTACATCTTCTTTCGATGATTCAGTTCCACAACCAGCAAGTAAAGTAAAAGCGCTTAAAATAGTTATTATTTTACTTTTAATTCTAAACAATGTTTAAAAACCTCCATTTTAATATTTTTTTAATTTAATTTTGTTTTAATTATACATTAATTAGAATGACTTATTAAGTTTTTCTCTTCGATTTTTTATTGAAACCGTTTACAAATCTAAAAACCATATGGTATAGTCTGTTTGTAGTTAGATAATAAATTTAATTTACTAAGTAAGGGGTGACACTCTCAAACGGGAAAGTGGAGGGGTAGACATGGACATAGAGACACCATTGCTGAAAGACAAGTTTCACGATATATTCGGTCGCTACGGGGCGACGCGACTATTCACAAGGGACGGTTCGACGTTCGATGAATTGGAAGCGTTCACAAAAGCGGACGGCGTCGTCGTCACCCGCTCACGGCGGGACGGCATCTTCCGGCTATATGACGAGGAGGCACGCGACATCCGCTTGTTCCGCGTCTCGGACTTGAACCAGGCCGAGCGGGCGAACAGCTTCGACGAACTGTTCGAGATGCTGCTCTGGCGCTTGAAGCAACAGGACGCGCTGCCGTTCGGGGCGGACCTGTACGTCGTCGGCTCGTACATAGACGACCATTGGCAGTTTGACTTGGAACTGATCGCGTACACGCTCACCCGGCTCGGGGATCAACCGATGCCAGACCACTTGATTCGGGAGCTTTGCCTCAAGTTGGTCGCATAACATTCAAAGGAGAATTGGACATGAAAAAATCGACAATCGCACTCGCATCATCGGTACTCGTCTTGTCATCATTGCTCGCAGCTTGCGGCGAGAAAGAAGAGGCGGCCGCGACGACAGAAGACGGCAAGCCGGTCATCAACTGGTGGGGCTGGGCGCCGCAACCGGAAGTCGGCGAGGCACTCGCCAAATCGTTCAACGAGTCGCAAGACGACTACGTCGTCAAGTTCAAGCGTCTCGAGGACTATGAGCAGCAACTCCAAGTCGCCATGCTCGGCGGCGACGGCCCGGACGTCATCGGCCTCAAGGAACCGATGATCCCGCAATACAAGGACCGTCTCGTCCCGGCGAAAGACTACATGGACAAAGCGGCCGGCGCGGGCTGGAAAGAAAAGTTGATCGAGCTCGGCGTCGAACAGACGACGGTCGACGGCGAACAGATGGCGGTGCCGGTCGGCTTCACAGGTCAGGCCTACCTCATGTACAACAAGACGATGCTCGACAAATACGGCGTGACGCCACCGAAGACGTATGACGAGACGCTCAAAGCGATCGAGACGATCAACGCCTCGGGCGACGCGGTCATCCCGATGCAGCTCGGCGCGAAAGACGCCTGGGTCGGCACGGACGTGTTCAACGTGTTGAGCCATCAGGTCGCACCAGGCTACATCCAAAAAGTACTCGAAGGCGAAGCGAAATGGACGGACAAAGAGATGGTCGAGACGGCCGAACTTTGGCAACAACTGTTCGAAGACAAAGTCTTCCAAGAAGGGGCGCTCGGCCTCGCGACATACATGGACGGCATGAACAACTTCTTCGACAAGAAGGCGGCGATGTGGGTCATCGGCTCATGGGAAGCCCACTCGATGACGACGGTCGAGAAGCGTGACAAGTGGAACAACTTCGAAGACGAGATCGGTTTCGTCCCGCTCCCGAACCTCGCGGGTGGCACCGAGCAACCGGTCATCGCCTCGATCGACATGGCGCTCGGCGTCAACAAAGAGTCAGAGCAGCAAGACGGCGCGGCCGCTTTCATCGCCTACATGACGCAAGGCGAGGGCCAAGCGCTCTACATGGAGAAGTTCGAGATGGCGCCAGCCGTCAAGGACATCGAAGTCGCGTACGAAGACAAGTTCACGTCTGACGTCGAGCGCGAATCGTACGAGATCTTGAACGAGACGGTGAAGAACGCCGTCGCGGGCCGCGGCATCCGTGACCCGAAAGTGTACGACACGCTCGGCAAAGAACTCCAGAACATCGCGGGCGGACAAGATGCGAAAGAAGCACTCGCACGCATCCAAGCCATCGCCGATCAAGGTAAATAATCGACACGAGCGCCAGTGGCCAGCCTGACTGGTGCTCGATTTTTTTAGCGGAAAGTGAGGGAACACTATGCAACACGCAACCGACTTAACGGAACAGGAACCAAAGCTGTCCGCAGTGCCGCCGAAACGGCCGGACCCGGTGAAGAAGAAGGCGCAGCTGAAAAAGAACTTGATCGGCTGGGCGTTCGTCGCCCCGACCGTCCTGTTCGTCATCGCCTTCATCTATTACGGTATCTTCTATAACGCGTATCACTCGGTGTTCTCATGGGACGGCATCTCGTTCGAGAAGACGTACATCGGGCTCGAGAACTTCGGCCGCATGTTCAGCGACCCTGAATTTTATAACGCGCTCAAGAACACGGGCATCTTCACCGTCCTGACCGTGACGATCCAAGCCGGGCTCGGGCTCGTCTTGGCGTACTTGCTCCACACGAAAGGAGTCGGCCGGACGTTCTTCAAATCGGTGTTCTTCTTCCCGGTCGTCCTGAGCCCGGTCGTCCTCGGCGCCGCGTTCTCGCAAATCTTCGACTTCCAGTTCGGTTACATCAACGAATTCTTACGCATGATCGGCTTAGACGCGTTCGAGCAGAACTGGCTCGGCGACCAAGACGTCGCGCTCTACTCGATCATCTTGATCAACATCTTCCAATGGACGGGCTCGTCGATGATCATGTACTACATGGCGATGCTCGCGATCGAACGGGAAGTGTTCGAGGCGGCCAACATCGACGGCGCCGGCTTCTGGCGCACGCTGTGGAGCGTCGTGTTCCCAAACTTGAAAGGGACGACGTTCACGCTGACGATCCTCGGGGTCATCGGTGGACTGAAGACGTTCGACATCGTCTGGATCTCGACGCAAGGCGGACCGGGCAACTCGACCGAGGTCATCTCGACGTACTTGTTCCGCAAGTCGATGCTGCACCAAGAGGTCGGCTACGCCAGTGCCGTCGCCATCATCTTGTTGATCATCGCGCTCGGCATCACGTACTTCCAGACGCGTGTGCAGAAGAAAATGGACTGAGGAGGGGTACCCATGGAAATTCAAACGAAAAAAGGAAGATGGCTCACCAATGTCGGCCTGTCACTTATGGCGGTCATATGGTTGTTCCCGATCTTCGTCATGTTCAAAGAGAGTTTACGGGTCAACGGCTTCAGTAACTATATCGCGACGTTACAGAACCCGAACTTTCCCCAGTTCGTCTTCAACAGCTTCATCGTCGCCTTCTTCATGATCATCATCTCGATCTCGTTTCTCGCCTTCGCGGCGTTCGGCTTCTCGAAGCTCGAGTTCGCCGGGAAACGGTTGCTGTTCAACCTCGTCTTGGCCGGGCTCATGCTGCCGGTCGCCTCGCTCATCGTCCCGCTCTTCTTCACGCTGCGGACGCTCGACGGGCTGAACAGTTATTGGGGCTTGATCGGCGCTGAGGTGGCGTTCTTCCTCCCGTTCGGACTCATGCTCATCAAGAGCTACTTCGACGAGCTGCCGAACGAATTGATGGAAGCGGCCCATATCGACGGGGCGTCGACGTTCCAAATCTTCTATAAAATCATGATGCCGCTCGCCAAACCGGCGCTCGCGACAGCGACGATCTACGCGTTCCTCAACTCGTGGAACGAGTACTTGATGGTGCTCACGTTCATGACGGACCCGGCCAAGCAGACAGTGACGCTCGCGCCGACGTTCTTCACTGAAGCGCTCGGCGGGGACCCGGGTAAACTATACGCCTCGCTCGTCTTGATCAGCTTGCCGACGATGGTGTTCTATATCTTCTTCCAACGCTTCTTGCAAAAAGGGATGACTTCGGGAGCGGTCAAATAATCGATTGAGGTGACTAACATGTATGTAGGAGTAGACTATTACCCAGAACAGACGGACCGTGCCCTGTGGGACACGGACGTCCGCTTGATGAAAGAGTTAGGCGTCAACGTGATCCGGATGGCCGAGTTCGCGTGGACGATGATGGAGCCGGCCGATGGCGAGTTCGACTTCGCGTTTTGGGACGAGGTCGTCGCCAAGTTCGGTCAAGACTTCGACATCATCCTCGGCACGCCGACGGCGACGCCGCCCGCTTGGCTGATCGAGAAATATCCGGACATCTTGCCGGTGACGGCTGACGGGGTCCGCATCAGTTTCGGGGCCCGGCGTCACTACACGGTCAACAGCCCGGTGTACCGCGAGTACTGCGAGCGCATCACCCGCAAGATGGCCGAGCGCTTCGGCAAGCATCCGCGCGTCATCGGCTGGCAGACCGACAACGAGTACGGTCACGAGAAATCGGACCGCTCGTACGGCGACGTCGACCAAATCGCGTTCCAAGCATGGCTACAAGACCGCTACGAGACGCTCGACGCGTTGAATGCGGCCTGGGGGACCGTCTTCTGGAGCCATACATACTCGGCATGGAGCCAGATTCCGGTCCCTCGCACCGTGTTCCAAGAGCACAACCCGTCGCTCCTCGTCGACTTCGATCGCTTCTGCTCGGACGCGTACCGCTCGTTCAACAAGCTCCAAGTCGACACGCTCCGTCCGCTCATCCATGACGATGCGTTCATCACGCACAATCTCGTCTATAGCGACATGGCGATCAACCAGCAACAGATGGCCCAAGACCTCGACTACGTCTCATTCGACAACTATCCGGTCTGGGGCGGGCTACCGGAGCCGAACCGGTTCGAGAAGACGGCGCACGACCACGATCTGTGCCGCTCGTCGAAACAAGGTAAAGGCTTCTGGGTGATGGAGCAGTTGAGTGGCGCCCAAGGCTGGAGCCGGATCGGCTACTTGCCTCGTCCGGGCCACATCCGTCTTTGGACACACCAAGCCGTCGCCCGCGGCGCCGAGGCGATCGTCTACTTCCGTTTCCGGGCCGCGCACTTCGGTACCGAGGAGTTCTGCCACGGCATCATCGACCACGACGGCAAGCCGAAACGTAAATTCGATGAAGTACAGGGCGTCATGAAAGAGTTGACGACGCACGGCGACATGATCAACGCGGCCGAATATAAGGCTGACGTCGCCGTCTATTACGACCAAGAGAACTTATGGGCGTGGACACATCAGCCGCACTCGGACGCGTTCAACTTCAAGCAAGAGTTCGTTCGCTTCTACGGGGCGGCCGTGCGCCAAGGCGTCAACACCGACATCGTCTTCCCAGGGGACGCGCTCGACAAGTATAAACTCGTCGTCGTGCCGCTTTATTTCCTCGGCAATGACACGTTCGACAAATCGCTCATCGACTATATCGAGAACGGCGGCCACGTCATCTTCACGTACCGGACCGGCGTCAAAGACCCGATCAACCGCTGTCACTTCGACACGCTCCCAGGCAAGTTCGCGACATACGCCGGTATCGAGATCGACGAGTACGAGAGCCTGCAGGCCGTCCAGTCGAACCAGGTTCGCCTAGGCGACTACGTGTCTGAGGCGAACATTTGGTGTGACTTGATCACGCCAAAAGGTGCCGACGTGCTCGCGACGTATGAGCAGGCGTTCTACAAAGGAACGGCCGCCGTCACGCGCCACACGTATAAAGGCGACGTGACGTACATCGGCTCATCGGTCGACGATACGATGCTTGATGTGATCTACAATGAGGCGCTCACGCGCGCCGGCATCGACGCAACGCGTCTTCCGGACGACGTCGAGAAAGTCGATCGTCACGGCGACGGTCACGTCATCCGCTTCTATATGAACCATTCGACGGACGTCACGTCGACGGTCGAGATCGGTGACGAATGGCAGACGCTCGACGGGGACGCGGTCTCGGGGACACTCGAGCTCAAACCGCTCGACGTCATTATGTTGAAACGGGAGGTGGGGGCATGATTTATCGCTTCGACAACCGGTTTGTCATCGAAGGGAAGCAGATTGCCTACGTGTTCGACGTCGACGACCGGGGCCGGCTCGTCCATCAATACCTCGGCGATCGACTCCATGAAACGGATTACATGGAACTACCAGATCGTCGGGTGTTGCACTCGTCGTTCGAGACACCAGAAGGCGTCGCCGCGTACGAGTTCGTCTCGTTCGGCGACCTCGTCTACACCGAACCGACGCTCAAAAGCCATACGGCGACTGAACGGCTGCACGCCTTCACGTTCCAAGACGCACGGATCGGTCACGACACGCTCGAGCTCGACTTGGTCGACTCAATCCAACAGTTGACGGTCACGCTCCACTTCACCGTGTATCCGGCGTACGACATCATTGAACGGAAGATGACGGTTCAAGCCGGGACGGACGTCACGCTCGAGAGCGCGCAGTCGTTCAGCCTCGGGTTGACCGAGCGCCCGTTGCGCCTCAGTCATTTTTCAGGGGCGTGGACGGGCGAGTTCCAACTCCAACAAGGCGAGTTACTCCCAGGTAAGAAGACGATCGAGAGCCGCCGTGGTTTGACGAGCCATCAAAGCAACCCGTGGTTCGCGCTCGACGACGCGGCGACGGAACAGCACGGCGAGGTCATCTACGGCTTCCTCGGTCATTCCGGCAACTGGGCCATCCATTTCGAGCGCGACCAGTTCGGCTTCACGCAAGTGACGGGCGGGCTCAACACGTTCGACTTCGCGAAACGGCTGTCTTCAGGTGACGTGTTCACGACGCCAGCGGCCTATATCGGCTACACACAACTTGGTTTCGGGGCGATGAGCCGGAACGCGCACGACTTCGAGCGCGACGTCATCATGCCGGAACGGACGCGCGAGACGCTGCGTCCCGTGCTCTACAACTCATGGGAAGCGACGTATTTCGACGTCAGCGAGGACGGTCAGAAACGGCTCGTCGATGAGGCCGCTGCGATCGGTTGCGAGCTGTTCGTCGTCGACGACGGCTGGTTCGGCGAACGGAACTCGGACGCGGCCGGTCTCGGCGACTGGCACGTCAACAAGACGAAGTTCCCGAACGGGCTAGAGCCGCTCATCCGCTACGTCGAGGACAAAGGCCTCCAGTTCGGCCTCTGGGTCGAGCCGGAGATGGTCAACCCGGATTCGGAGCTCTACCGGTCGCATCCCGACTGGATCTACCACACGAATGGACGCCCGTCGACGACGTCGCGTAACCAGTTCGTGTTGAACTTGGCGCTGCCGGAAGTCGAGGCGCACGTGACGCATCTGTTGGACGACCTGCTCGAGAACCATGCGATCCGCTACATCAAATGGGACATGAACCGCGCCTTCTCTGAACCGGACAGCCCGCATTTAGGTGACGCGAAAGAACTGTGGCTCCGTCATACGGAAGCGGTCTACCGCATTCTCGACACGCTCCGGGACAGACACCCGGACGTCGCCTTCGAGTCTTGTGCCGGCGGCGGCGGTCGGATCGACCTCGGCGTGCTCTCGCGCGTCGAACAAGTCTGGACGAGCGACAACACCGACGCGCTCGACCGGCTCGAGATCCAGGAAGGGTTCTCCTACGCCTATAACGCCAAGATGATGAGCTGTTGGGTGACGGACGCGCCGAACTGGCTGAACGCCCGCGCACTCCCGCTCAACTACCGCTTCGTCAGCGCGATGCAAGGCACGCTCGGCATCGGCGGCAACTTGCTCGAATAGAGCACGGAAGACCTAGCCGCGTCGAAGCGTTGGATCGAGACGTACAAGTCGATCCGCCCGCTCGTGCAGCACGGGACGAGCTATCGTCTCGCCTCACTCAAGAAACAAGGGTTCCACGCGATGGGCTATACGGACGGGGAGGACTATGTCGCCCTCGTCAACGCAGACCGCCGTCATTACGGCAACAACAAGTTGCGCCTCAAACTCGCCGGGCTCGACCCGGACCGCGTCTACTTATATGAAGGAAGACGTTTGAGCGGTCGCTACTTGATGCAACAAGGGATCACATTTACACAACAAATCGATTATGACGCTTACTGCCTGGTCATCCACCCGGCGTGAGCGATGGAAGGGATGGAGTCGTATGCTTGCATTTGATTTAGCACACCTGAACGAACAGTTCGAGACCGTGTTTTTGGCGGGGCCTGAGCGAATCTTCTTCGCACCGGGCCGCATCAACTTGATCGGCGAACACACGGATTACAACGGAGGTCACGTCTTCCCCTGTGCCATCACGTTCGGCACGTACGGGCTCGTCCGGAAGCGCGAGGACGGAATTATTCGCGTCTACTCGCTCAACTTCGAGGACGTCGGTGTCGTCACGTTCCCGGTGACGGACGGGACGTATGACGCCGGTCACGACTGGGCCAACTACGTGAAAGGGGTCGTCGCGCTCCTACGTCAAGACGGACACGACGTCGGAGGATTCGACTTCTTCCTCGCCGGCAACATCCCGAACGGCGCTGGATTGTCGTCGTCGGCCTCACTCGAACTCGTGACGGCGCTCATGATCAATGACGTGTACGGCCTCGGGCTCGAGCGAATCGATCTCGTCCATCTCGGTCAACGTGTCGAGAACGACTTCATCGGCGTCAACTCAGGCATCATGGACCAGTTCGCGATCGGGATGGGCAAGGCCGACCACGCCATCCTGCTCGATTGCGATACGCTCCATCACGACTACGCGCCGATCAAGCTCGACGGCTACGATATTTTGATCATGAACACGAACAAGCGCCGCGAACTGGCCGACTCGAAATACAACGAGCGCCGGACCGAGTGCGATACGGCACTCGGCCTGCTAAAAGAGCGGTTCGACGTCGCCTCGCTCGGCCAGCTGTCGGTCGAGACGTTCGAGACGGTCGCATCAGAACTCCCGGAGACGCTCCGGAAACGGGCCCGCCACGCCATCTCGGAGAACGAGCGGACGAAGCTCGCCTTCACCGCCCTTCAAGACGAAAAGCTCGACGTGTTCGGGCAACTGCTGAACGACTCGCACGCGTCGCTTCGTGACGATTACGAAGTGACCGGCGTCGAGCTCGACACGCTCGTCCAGGCGGCGCAAGATTGCGACGGCGTCATCGGCGCCCGCATGACCGGTGCCGGTTTCGGTGGCTGCGCCATCGCCATCGTCGACAAGACGTCGACGGAAGCGGTCATCCAGACAGTGTCGACCGTATACGAAACAACGATCGGCTACGCGCCGACATTTTATATCGCGTCCGTCGGGGACGGCGCGCGTGAACTCGTAGAGGAGGAAGTCAAATGAGTGTACTCGTCGTCGGTGGGGCCGGTTATATCGGCTCCCATGCAGTCCGCGCCTTGCTTGCGCGCGGGGAAGACGTGATCGTGATCGACAACCTTCAGACCGGGCATATCGAGTCGGTCCCGAAACAAGTCCGCTTCTATGAAGGCGACATCCGTGACCGTGCGTTCATGGACGAGACGTTCGCGAACGAAGACGTCACGGAAGTGCTTCATTTCGCCGCCAACTCGCTCGTCGGTGAGTCGATGGAGGAACCGCTCGCATATTACGACAACAACGTCTTCGGGACGCAAGTGTTGCTCGAAACGATGCGCAAACACGGCGTCGCACGGATCGTCTTCTCCTCAACGGCCGCGACGTACGGCGATCAGGACGAGATGCCGATTCGGGAGACGGCTGAAACGAATCCGACGAACACGTACGGGGCGACGAAGCTCGCCATGGAGACGATGATGAAGTGGTGTGACCGCGCCTTCGGCATCCGTTTCGTCGCACTCCGCTACTTCAACGTCGCCGGGGCTGATCCGTCGGGTGAAATCGGCGAAGACCACACACCGGAGACACACCTGATCCCACTCGTCCTCGAAGTGGCGAATGGACAGCGTGAGGCGATCACCGTGTTCGGCGACGATTACAACACGCCGGACGGGACGTGCATCCGTGACTACATCCACGTCCAAGACCTCGTCGACGCCCACGTTCGCGCGCTCGACTACTTGAAACGAGGCGGAGACAGCGACGTGTTCAATCTCGGTACGGAGACGGGACTGTCGGTGCTCGAAATCATCGAGGCGGCCCGCCGTGTGACGGGACACCCGATTCCGGTCAAGACGGGGACACGCCGTGCCGGCGACCCGGCGATGTTGATCGCGTCACCGGACAAGGCGAAACGCGTGCTCGGTTGGACGCCAGAGCGCTCGACGGTCGATATGATTCTCACAGACGCTTGGAACTGGCACGAGTCACATCCGGAAGGCTACAAACACGTAGAGGGGGCGAGACGATGATCGATGCAACGATTGAAGCGCTCGTCGAGGCGACGATCCGCGAGGAACTGATCACGGAGCAAGACCGCATCTACTCGCGGAACCGTGTGCTCGCGCGATTGAACAAGCTCGACTTTGACAAGCCGACGTTCGTGCCGCGCGACTCGATCCCGAACTTGCTCGAGACGTTGACCGAATACGCGGTCGAGTCTGGGCTCGTCGAGAATTTATTAGAGGAGAAGGACCGATTCATGGCCGAGGTCATGGACGTGTTCGTCTCGAAACCGTCCGAGGTGACGCGCACGTTCAACGCGCTCCGGGCAGTTGACGTCGAGGCCGCGACGAGTTTCTTCTATAAGATGAGCCAGGCGTCGAACTATATCCAGACGCAGCGGATCGCAAACAATATCACGTACAAGGCACCGACCCGCTACGGCACGCTCGACATCACGATCAACTTGTCGAAGCCGGAAAAAGACCCGCGCGAGATCGCGCGGGCCCGGCTGCAACCGGCGCCAGAGACGAACTATCCGACGGGGTTGCTCGCGATCGAGAACGAAGGTTACGGCGGACACTTGAAGCATCCGGCCCGGGCCAATCACCGCATCATCCCGCTCACGCTCGGCGGGGAAGAGTGGTCGTTCCAATACTCGCCGTACTTGTACTACAACGAACACTCGATTTTACTGTCGAACGAAGTGCGCGACATGGTCATCGACCGATCGGCGTTCGAGCGTCTGCTCGACTTCGTCGGTCAGTTCCCGCACTACTTCGCCGGGTCGAACGCGGACCTGCCGATCGTCGGCGGCTCGATCTTGACGCACGACCATTACCAAGCCGGCCGCTACCGGTTTGCGATGGACGATGCCGACGTCGTCGCGACGTACCGCTCGGACCGTTACGACCAAGTCGACATCGAGACGCTCGAATGGCCACTCTCGGTCGTCCGGCTCCGTTCGACGCAGCGTGAGCAGCTCGCTATGTTGGCGAACCAACTGCTCGGCCACTGGCAAAACTACGAGGACGGTGACATCGTTCCGTATACGGGCGACGTCCGCCACAACACGGTGACGCCGATCGCCCGGCGCCGCGATGGACGCTACGAGCTCGACCTCGTCCTTCGCAACAACCGGACGAGCGAGGCGCATCCGGACGGCATCTTCCATCCGCACGCCGACGTCCATCACATCAAGCGCGAGAACATCGGCTTGATCGAAGTGATGGGGCTCGCCGTGTTGCCGGCCCGACTCAAGACAGAGCTCGAACAAGTCGTCCGTTTCATCGAAGGCGAGGACGTCGAGGTCGCGGACATGCACAAGGCGTGGGCCGAGGAGTTGAAGACGAAGTCAGGTGACGCTCGGATGATCGTCGACCAGGCCGTCGTCGACAAGTTCGTCAAAGGATTAGAGGACGCGGGTGTGTTCAAACAGACGGTCGAGGGGCAGGAGCGCTTCACGGCGTTCATGAGCTCATTTTTGAGTCACGTCGATAAAGTGGAGTACGGCGCGTCGACTACGGGAATGAACAGGTAAACTAGTCGAAGTAGGTGAGCCAATGAGAGAAGCAACGATTGAAAACAAGAACGGGATGCGGCTGTCGGCGATCGAGTATGGTTGTGCCATGACCGAACTGACGGCACCGGACCGTGACGGCAACATGGACTCTGTCATTTTGAAATATGGCGACTTGGATCAATACCTCGAGAACCCGGTCTATTTGGGCTCGGTCGTCGGCCGTATCGCCGGAAGAATCCGTAACGCCGAGATTGATGGTGTGGCCTTGACCCCAAGCGAGGCCCCGCATCATATCCACGGCGGGACGGACGGTATCACGTCGCGGTATTGGGACATGGACGTCGACGGACAGGCGATTCAATTCATATACTTAAGTCCGGACGGGGAAGAAGGCTACCCGGGGAACGTCCGCTTCAAAGTCATCTATGAACTGACGGACGACAATGAACTCGTCGTCACGATGACGGCTGATACGGATAAACTGACGTGGGTCAACTTGAACCATCACAACTATTTCAACCTCGGCGGGCGACCGACGATCCACGATCACGTGCTGACGCTGCCGGCCGACCACGTCGCGCGCCTCGATGACGAGTCGCTCCCGACCGGGGAACTGCAGCCTGTCGATGCGACACCGTTCGACTTCCGCGACGGGAAACGAGTCGGCGAGGCGATCACGTCAGACGATGAAGCCATCGCGAAAGCCGGCGGGCTCGATCATCCGTTCATCTTGAAGGATGGGGTGGCGCGGTTGCACGACCCGGTGAGTGGACGCGTGCTCGATGTCGAGACGAACCAACCGGTCATGGTCGTCTATACGGCGAACTTCCTCAGTGAAGAAACACCGGTCACGCTCGAGGGACGGCAGAAGCATAGCGCCATCTGTTTAGAAGCCCAGGCGCTTCCAGACGCGCCGCATTATCCCGACATCGCCACATCGATCGAACTGAAACCGGGTGAGTTGTATCATTCGCGGACGGTGTATAAGTTTAGTGTTGAATAAAATGGAAGACCATCGGACCTGTCGTAGACAAGGATGATGGTCTTTTTTCTATTTACATATGATTTTCGATCAACAGCGAATCACTTCTTGTGAATATGGTCCAATGATATGTCAGATCCTGTCGAACGACATTCGTTATTTCTAAAAAATGTATTCCCTTCATTATGAAAGAATCATCCGGTATTTGATATGGACTTGATACACTAAAATCATAGATTAATTAATAGATCATACATAGTTCCATAATTCTATAAGAAGCGATCATCTTGAGTCACTCGTTCCGTAGAGATGAAGAAATGCAATTCCAATACTTTTAAGAGCGATTTAACAGTTACTCGGAAAGCTTGACTGGAGTAAAAACAACTAAGGAGGAACCGATGAAAACATATTGGCAAATCGCAGCAGGGAATGGAGAGGTCGATTTAGAAGAGTTATTTTTAAAGTTAAATGTTGCGCTGATTGGTCCTGGCCGTTTGGGTGAATATTTTGAGAATCGTACTACCTACGACCAGTTGCCCGACGGACACCTCGTCAAAAAGTTTGCATCTGAAGTTCAAGTAGGCGATGTTCTCGTTTTGAAACGCCTCGTTAATCCTCACACATAACAATGGGAAATCAAAGCGGTTGGGGAGGTCATAGGACCATATCGCTA
The DNA here is from genome assembly GCF_001766415.1 of Exiguobacterium aurantiacum. GTDB lineage: Bacteria > Bacillota > Bacilli > Exiguobacteriales > Exiguobacteriaceae > Exiguobacterium > Exiguobacterium aurantiacum_A. Next base: position 147,515 of record NZ_MKXO01000003.1, read on the forward strand.
TGAAGCTATTTTTAGTCAAGTTACTACTCATAGCTGGGATGTTCAACATTGTCGACGGGTGAATTGGACCATTGCGTCGCCAAGTATATTTGTCACAAGCGGCGGTGCGCCAATCCGTCTTCAACGGCTGAGTGATACGAACCCGTTGCGTCATGCTGCGGAGAAACTCTTAAGCTAAATTGTCTGAAGAAGCCATCTTTCTACTTAAGGGAATGATGGCTTCTTTTGTCGAGTGATTATAGCGGCTGTCAAAAGCATAACGCCATCTGCCTCGAAGCGCAGGCGTTCCCGGACGCACCGAACCATCCGGATGTGGCGACGTCAATTGAGTTGAAACCGGGTGAGTTGTATCATTCGAGGAGGGTGTATAAGTTTAGTGTTGAATAAGTGAATTGGACCTCACTGCGCAGCGATGCGTAGTGGGGTCTTTGAGTGGTATCGATTAATATAATAGTAACGAATGTTACGAAGATGAAAGGAGGATCTAAATGCGACACGAATCGATTGAATAGGTCGTAGCGCGAAACATCAAGGCATACATCCGAGCTATCGGTAAAACGAACAAATCTGCTTATGAGCAGGCTGGCATCTCAAAGTCAACTTTCAAATGAAGTGGCATCGTTTGAAAGCGTCAAATAGACCGGCAAGATGTTTCGAGTCAGAAACGTCTCGTGGATGTAATCGAAGTAATAATTCAGTTGGCCGACCGACTCACTACAATGGAATTTATTCTCGATAAGGAGCATCAAATTCAGTGCAAAGATATCAATCAATAAGTCGATGGTTCTCGTTCGGATCGAATAATCAGGCGAGGACATTCGAGTGGCGAATTTCATATTGATCGACGCGAAGCACTTTGAGCGGGTTGAACTGATGGAACTGTTATGGAAGTTGTGTGAATAATGACCGTGGCCAGGAACATTTTCAGGAAAGTAGGAATAGAATAAGTAACATCTAAAAAGAAAAGATGAGACTATGATGTTTTGGTAATTACATAATGCTCTGTTTGGATTTATTGTATAATCTATTACATATAGTTACAAAAGTGAAATTGAAGGAGTGAATAAAATGCCTCGTAAAGTACGAAGTGATTGCACAGTAGGAACGTTTGAAAAAAAGAATGGTTTACCCCCGGGAACTATTCGAAATCCGAACGGCAGAGATACACGAAGCGATAAAAAGATTGGCACAATCAGAAAAGAATCAGAGCGTAAATGAATCGATAAAAGCTTTAATCATCTTGTATAGGTATGACGAGCACTAATCGAACGGACTTCTCAATTTAATAAGAGATGTCCGTTTTTTAACTGATTTTCATGTGTTCAACTTATGAAATATAAGCGCTTGAAAAAACGAGTCAAAGGAGCGTACTTTTATGAACCAATCACTTGAATTTAAAACTGAATTCACAGTTCAAACAATGATTCACGATTTGCATGAATTAATCGCGAAGACAAATCGACTTAACATTAACACCACAGAACTAGAAAAGATTTACCGTAGATTACAGGTCATGAATTTGATTTCAACACGTCATGTAATTAGTGTTGCTGGTTTACAGAGCGCAGGGAAAACTTTAATTGTAAAACGAACGCTAGGTTTGCCGGACGATCTTTTACTATCGGAAGTGGGTGTTGGAGAGAAGCGACCTGTACTGATTTCATCTGATAGTACTGCTTCAAATATTAAATATTTGGTGACACGCGCTGCTAAAACTAAATCAGGAAGCTTTGAAATTCAGAATGATGTTATCACAAAAGAATTATTAAACGAAGGTGTTCAAAATCCAAATGAAGAGATGCTTTGGTTTGAAATTGTTCTTCCGAAAAATAATGTCCTGGGACATTTGACGCTGGCTTTATTACCGGGATTTGAACGTAGCAGTCGCACCGATTCTCAAAAATTTCTTGATATCTTTCTTAATAGTTCAACAGGCGTCATTCTTGTATTGAATCATATGCGCCTTGCGCAAATGAATCAAGAAAGACTACTTCAAAAAGTTGCTGATACCTACAAAGACAAGTCACCAGGTTTTGTAATCACTCATGCTAGCGAGCTGTCACCTGATAAAATGGAAATGATTCGTCATAATTTATTTGAAAAATTTGAAATGGCTGATGAAGCTCAAATCATTTTATCGGATACAGATATTAAAAATGTGCCTCAAGAAATGGAGAGATTAATCAAATCAAATAGTCAGTATACACAGGAGTCTTTAAGTCTCCATCATGAAGAACTATTACAACTCGGTGAGTCTTTATCATATGAACTAACTTCTCTTGAAGACCAACTTGAGATTAAAGAGAACTACTCACTTAAATCACGGCGAGAACTTCGGACTATTCAACGCATTTTCGAGGCGGCACGAGAGAAATATATAAAAAATTTAGAAGATAATTTAAAAACACGCCTTGATTCACACGTTCAAAAATGCGTAGGTGAAATTACAGAAAGTATAAAAAACGAAAAGTATAATAACGTTGACAAAATTAAGTCTTTATTCAAAAGCGATTTAAAATTTAATGAGCGATTGAAAATACTGGAACTAATTCGACAGACTTACGCACAAGAGGGAACGCGAACAATGGATTACATCATAGTAGATTCTATTGAGGCAATGAATCGACGAAACATAAATATGCGTAGGCAGCACGTGTCACCTATCAAGCCAATCAAAACATCACTCCCTCCTAAAACAATGAAATTTTTAGAGACAAGTAATGAAAATAGACTAAGCAATCAAGCCAATAACGAAGTGTCTGCCAGTGATGGAGAAATTGGACAGTCTAATTTCACTCAAGCTCTAGCTGTCATCGATCAGTATTTAAATACAGATGATCTTGAGGTGACATTGACGGAACAGGATATCCAACAGCTCCCTGTTATCTCGGGGATAATTATGCAGCATTTGATATTGACAAAAGGGGACGTTGGTAGTCATAAGATGCTTACTGAAGGAATCGAGCAACTCAAAATGTTTCAGGGTCAGCCGAAAGATTTGGAAGAGTTTCATCAAGAGTTTTCAAATCTCTTTTTAGATGCGAATCGTATTGCGACTGGAGCAGCAGTTTTCTTTGGTATAGATGCACTAGATGGAACACTAAATGGTTTTGCCGCAATTAATGGATTACTTGGAACCCTCGGAATTTCAGCAGCGTTGACTTCCGCACTTTCTATTGCCGGGCTCGGTAGTGTAGCGGGACTTATAGCAATTCAAAAGGGATCAGCAAAAATCGAGAAGTTTAAATATGAACGTCACGAATATTCGCGTAAGGTACTAGAAGCAACAGCAAATTATCAACGTGAGGTAATTGTCGAAGGTGCAAATAGAATTATGGATGAAATGCAGGATAAGCTGACATATGCCTATCGATTACGGCGACAAGATGGATCAGACCTCGGACTGTATGAGGAGGTTGAAGTTCGGTTAAAACGATTAGAATATCAATGTGGGAAATTAAGAGAAGAGGCGTTCCGAAATGCAGGATTCCTTAACTGAGTTTCCAAAGATGCGGTTCAAATGGGCCAATGCTGCAAGAGAAGATTTCCTGGAACGATTTGAAATGTATGATATTCAATCAGTTAGTCCTGATTCTGAAGCTGTCATTTTATCGGTTTATGGACCAACACAAGTAGGGAAGACGACATTGATTTTAAATTTATTAGGTGTTAAAGAAGAAGCAATCAATGAACTTTCAACGTTTCTTCGAGGTAAACGCAATTTAGGGGAGTCTGCGACAGTCACGGTCACGCGATATCAAATTTCAAAGACGGAAGAATACGTGTTGACCTTGCCAGACGAAGCACCGACAGTCATTCACACATCGACCGTATTGGAAGAAAAACTAGCTGAGCTAAGACAGAGAGTAGAACAGGGGCAACATAATGCGATTGCCCCTGTTCTAATTGAATTGCCAAAATCAAAATTTGTTCAAACTAACGTCACTCTCGAATTATTAGATTTACCTGGTATTGAGTCCGCCGAAGAAAGAGAAAGACGACATGTTGAAAGATGTATTGATTATTGGATTCCGCGCTCGCACGTTTGTTTGATCGTTAATAGTGCATCAGATTTAACTTTTCTACGAGACATTGGGATGAGCCACCTGAAGCACTGGTATGACTATCCTGATAATTTTTATGTCGTGCTGACACGTGCTTTTTCGCCTGATTCAGTCAAAAAGAGACTTCAAAATAAAAATATTGGTGATGTGGAAAACCTTAGGAACTATTACAAAAGAGAAATGAATGACATTCTTGGGCGCATCACGGAGACGATTTATCCAATTGAAATTGGTCATAGTCTTGAACGTTTGCAACCATTTGAACAAGAACTAGCAAAAAAAATTTTAAATGAACTGAAAGAGCAAATTCAAAATATAAATTATCAGCATGTGTCTTTTAGTTATTTGACAAGGTATTACGCGGAAGTACTACGTGAAAGCGAAGAGGACATTACGTTCCTAAATAAAAAACTCACACTAAAGAAATCTCAAACTGAACAATGGAAAATCCGGCTAGGCATACTCATAGATGGTGATGAAGAAAAAAGGATTGCTCACGAAGAGCATTTAGAAATAATAAAAGAAGTTCAGGATAAGTTCAGAATTTTTTTCACATATCTGTGGAAACGAAAAACATGGGAACAACAAGTTGATAAATTGGTTGATGAGTTGCAGTCATGCATGTCTAAAAAATCATTGAATAATGGGTTTCGAGAGTTGAAAATTTCATTTGAAGAACAAATAAATAGTCAAATTTTAAACATGAATAAGCTATTAGAAAAATTGTACAAAGAGGACGATTTATTAAATTTAAATGTGAAATTAAACGTGAATGTGTGTATTGATTTTAATAATTGGGATGAATCGAAAATTGATAGATATCTTTCCCGAAGAAATTATAACGATCAAATAAAATTGATGAAGGCTAATTTAGTAGGCGTGACAATGAATTTCTGTAAATCAGTTTACAAAGAGGCGGACGAAATCTATAGAAGCCTTACTAACCTTTATGACGATTTAATAAGATTACATGCTTTGGAACAACGACGTGGAAATAGACGAAAGAGGACCTACGAGCAGAGAATAAGAAAGATTGAATATGAAATCTCTGAGTTCGAGATAGAATTATTAAAGACTCAATCCTCTTGGCAAAAAGATCAACACCATGCTCGAACATACAAATACTATTTTATCGAGCGTTTTAAAAGTAGAAAGGAAGAACTGTGCAAACAAGCAGTATATGGGGATGCGAAAGAACGTTACATGGCCGGAATATATCTACTTATGCTTGAAAAGGATTTCGAAAAAATTATTGAGACGTTAGGGTGAGAAAAAATGAATATAAGTAATCCTAAATCAAGTGAAGAAGCCCTTTATGAACAAGCTCTTGTTTCATTAAAAGAACTTAATGACGAAGTTTTTTTAAATCGTTTTCGAAAAGAACTAACGGAAGCCATTATTTCCATTCAAAATGAAATTGACGATTTGTCTGTGGAGATAAAAAGAGAGCAGAAAAATGTTGGGGCCGCTATCAAACATATGAATCATGTAGTAGAAGGAGCTAATAATCAGTCAATCTCAAGCGTTCAAAACATGGTGCAAGATGTCCAAACATATTTTCAAAGTTTTTCTGCCGAGTATAACAACGGAGTTGAACGAGTAAGAGACCTGATCAGTCAGTCTAATGAACTTTCTAAAGGACTGATTGATTCTTACGTCGCTAAACACGAAAAGAGATTTATAATGGCGCAGGAACGACATGAAATAGAGCATGGTCGTTTGAAGACGGTCGTAACTGAAATCGGAGAACATGTCTCTGTTCTAGAGGAACTTCATAGACTCTGGCTTGAACTGCTAAATGATTTTAAAAATAGCATGGCTGAGCAACGTGTTACATTCGAACGTAATAACGAGAACCAGCGAAATCTACTAATAACGACGGAAGAAAAATTATTATGTCAAATTAATCAACTGGAGGAAAAGATAGTTAAAACCGATAGAGAGCAACGAGATTCAGCAGAGATGCATAAAATGAACTGGCAGTCAGCGCTCAAAGAACAGAGTAGGGCATTCGAAAAAATAGAAGAACAATTGACAGGCCGTGTTAGTGAAATGGAGGACGCCATCAATCAGTTCACGAACGAGCATAGGGGTTGGGAGATAGCGATAAATGATCAAAAGAAAGTATGGGAAAATGAGTGGATTGAACGGACAGAAACAGATTTAATCAATCGAATTCAGGTAGTGGAGGAATTAAAAAATGCACATCGACAGTTAGCTCTGCAAACTATACAAGAGCTCCAAACAGAGAATAATCAATTGAATGCTCGATATGATACTCTAGCGAAGCAGAACCATCTATTTTTGGGTGGATTGATTTTTTTAAGTGCCATTCAAATTATTTTGCATTTTATTTGAACTATATTAAAAAATGAAGTTTGAGATGAAAGGGAAAAGTAACTTTTCGTCGGATATACAGATACACCAGTTTATCGCGTTTTGAAAACCTAGATGGATACTGGAATACGCTCGACGTTGTAGAAGGGTATGTACGTCACGATGGCCGATTTCAGTTCTTCATAAGTTTGGATTTCATGTAGGCAGTACATTTACACCTTCAAAGTACCTCAAAAACTCTTAATTGGGGTATTGTCGATGCAGCGGGCCAAGCTCGTGTCCTCAACTCACCCGTTTAGTTCTTTGGGATGTGTACTGGAAGCTCTGGTCGCTGTGAATCATCACGGCGCTCCGGTAGAAAGGGAAGCACCGGTAACTGACGAAGACGCGATGCTGCTTCAACATCGGATTGTCCATCGCTAGACGAACGCGGAATGTCTGGACTGGAGAACCGCATACGGGGCCTGAGCCGAGGAAGTGTTGCGCTTGATTTGACAAACCGTCGTACATAAAAGTTAAAGCCGCTATTAATAAATTGTGACAATGGTTATTTTGGTGTTGAGACGAACTAGGATGAGGAGTGCGTGTGTGCATACTTTAATAGTCTTTTTAATCGTATTGGTAATTTCGACTCCGATTTTTCTGTTACTCATTCGTGATTTTCGACGTCGCCAAATGATCCATACTTATCTAAAACGTCAACTTGATCCACTTAAGAGTGAACTGAAGAGCCACGAGCACAACCCAGCTAAACAATTCGAGTTACTCGACCCGATCTACCGAGCCGTCGTGTTTCAGACGCATTCAAAACTGAAGATGAAACGGGCACGGCTTGAAGAGATGGTCAGCGATGAACTCAATCGTCTCCTCAAAAGTAGACGGTCGGCACTTTGGTCGTCAATCGTCGTGATCGGACGTGGCGTGCTCGCGTTGATTATGCTCAGCGTGAGTACTGCGAGCGGTTATATCGTCTACACGGAGCTCGAGACAAGTGATTTATTCGGTCCGAAACAGGTCGAGAGTCAAACCGCTACGATTTTAGGGGACACGTTCGAGTTACCAGGCCAGATTGCCTCACCGGAAGAACTAGGCATGGCGCTCGCTTATCATATGAGCCAGTTTGATGAGTCGTTCGCCATCCGTTATATTGGCAAGAACAATGATTTTGAACAAATGATGGAGCAGGCAGGAGACTGGATCGAGACGAATCATATTTACGTCTATCGCTTATCGCGACAGTGGGAAACACAATTTACGGATTACGGAGGTTACGTCGACATCGAGTTCGACATCGCTTATGATATGACGACCGAACAGGCGCATCAAATCGAAGAAAAAATTGATCAAGTCGTCGAGGAGATCCCAACCGGCTTGAACGATTATGAGAAAGTTAAATATGTGAATGACTTTGTCGTGTTGAATACAGCCTATAATTTGTATAGCGTGGCGAGTCCGTTTACCCCGTACTCGATTCTATTCAATGGGGAAGGTGTCTGTGAAGGGTACGCGCTGACGACGTTGCTTCTATTAGAAGCGGCTGGAGTAGAGGCGAGATACATCTCAGGCGAGGCCGGGACGGAGTTGCACGCGTGGAACCTCGTGAAACTTGACGGTGCTTGGTATCACTTGGATACGACGTGGAACGATCCGGTCCCAAACCGTCCAGGGGAAGTCGGGTATAACTATTTTTTAGTGTCAGATGAGACACTTCGGGCGGACCATACGTGGGAAGAAGAGACGTATCCGGTGACGGCGACAGCGAACTATCATTGAGGTAGGAGTGAAGCGATTGAAGCTTCGCTCTTTTTTTGTTGCATTCATACACTTGTTTTTAAAAATAGGTCATTTCGTTTTTGAGAAACGTGCTATATTTTTATATGGGATTTATAGGATTCATATTCAAAAACATACACATTGACTAAAGAGAAGAGGAAAATATATGAAAAGGTGGTTAGGTTGGTTTCAGAATTAACTATATACGACGGTTATCTAGCTGTTCTGTACAATATACAAAGATTGAACGAAGTAATATAAGGAGGAAGTTCATGTGAAGAAATTTATGAGTTTACTTATTTGTACTATGCTACTTTTTGGCGTCCACATCGATTCTTTTTCTCTAATCGTGAATGCGCAAGTGGATACAATCAAGCCGGAACTAGAAAGTATTAGTCTCGACAAGAAATCCGTCATCCCAGGGGAGAGCGTCGGCATCACAATTGACGCCTTTGATGAGGGTAGCGGAATTCGTACGGTTGATGTTTACTACAGTAGCCCGGTCACAGTCAAAACGAAAAGCGTACGTCTGACGTTGGGCGAGGACGGCAAGTACCGGGGGCAGCTCGCGATGACGTCAAACGACGAGTCGGGTACCTGGATCATCTATCATGTGTCGATATACGACAACATGGGGAACTATCTAGAAATTTACAATTCGAATCATAGCAAGGTGCTTTCATCTTGGAACAAGAGAGATTTCAGCGAGTATAACTTCGAATTGAATGGAACGCAGGTGGACACGGTCAAGCCAATGCTGAAGAGCATCGGCCTCGACAAGAAGTCCGTCTTGCCAGGGGAGAGCGTCGGCATCACAATTGACGCCTTTGATGAGGGTAGCGGAATTCGTACGGTCGATGTTTACTACAGTAGCCCGGTCACAGTCAAAACGAAAAGCGTACGTCTGACGTTGGGCGAGGACGGCAAGTATCGCGGACAGCTCGCGATGACGTCAAACGACGAGTCGGGTACCTGGATCATCTATCATGTGTCGATATACGACAACATGGGGAACTATCTAGAAATTTACAATTCGAATCATAGCAAGGTGCTTTCATCTTGGAACAAGAGAGATTTCAACGAGCAGAACTTCGAATTGAATGGAACGCAAGTGGATACAATCAAGCCGGAACTAAAAAGTATTAGTCTCGACAAGAAATCCGTCTTGCCATGGGAGAGCGTCGGTATTACAGTTGACGCTTTTGATGAGGGCAGCGGAATTCGTACGGTCGATGTCTACTATGGTAGCCCGGTCACAGCCAAAACAAAGAGTGTACGTCTGACGTTGGGCGAGGATGGCAAGTATCGCGGACAGCTCGCGATGACGTCAAACGACGAGTCGGGGACCTGGATCATTTATTACGTGTCGATTTATGACAACATTGGGAACTACTTGACGACATACAATTCGAATCATGACAAAGTTCTTTATTCATGGAATAAAAAAGATTTTAGTGATTATAATTTTGATTTAATTGAGGACAACACGGTTCCTATTTTTGAAAAAATCGAATCAACTTCATTTGAATTGGACGACGATGGCTTCCAATCGTTTACCGTGTTCACTTCTGACAATTCAAAATTGAAGTCAGTTGATGCCACGTTTGTGAACGAATCCGATGAAACGATGGCGATATCGAGTACGAATGTCACGACAGATGGGTTTAACATGGAGTTGCCTCGTAGTGCGTTCCCTAAAGAAGCATCGACTTGGAAACTTCAATCATTGCGTATAAAAGATATGAACGGGAATGAAACGACGGTGACGGAAGGTTTATCTCTTACGATTAAAACGCTCGCTGCTATCACGCCTATCGATGCACGCATCGTCACATCAAATGAAAAATGGACTAACACAATGGTGAACCAAGATGTGTACATCATGCCAGGTGTCACATTGACGCTCGGCCAAGGTACAGTCCTCAACGGAAAGGTGTATGTCGGTGGGCGGTTACGGCTCACTGGAGGTGTGACAGCATATGGGCAAGTTCGTGCAACTTATTTTATTACCGGCTACTATACACCTTCCCAAGATGGGATGGTCGTCATATCTGGATCAAATCTTGTATATTCAAAAGCTGCGACGAATCAATTGTATGACACATTGCCATTCGGACTTGAAGCCACACCTGTATTCGAACAAGACGGCATGGTGTCAATATCGGGATCCTTCATTCCGCTGTCGACTCTCTACTTGAACGGAGAACCGCTCCAAACAAAAGCAAACGGAACGTTCCGTGTCGATATGAAGGCGCCGAAAGACCAAACTTTACGTTTCTCGATGACTGATGTGTACGGTAAGATTCATCGATGGTCGTATCGAGTGTATAAAACGGATGCTCCGATTGTAACTGCCACACTCGACAGTGGCATCTATTTGAAAGGTCAGATGGTTGAATTGACGACGACCGATGGAACGATTCATGTCACACGTAACGACCAATCATCTGTATACGAAGGACCTTTCACTCTCGACAAGACGGTGAGCCTCTCTGTTTATGCCAAAGATGAGATTGACCGTACGTCTGAGACCATATCACGGCGATATGAAGTCATGACAATTGACCCTGTGACGAATCGAGATACGTCGATTCAAGGAACGGCGGAACCGGGTACAGATGTAACATTGTCACTCGGCGCAAACACCTCTACAGTCATGACCGATGAAACGGGCCGTTTCGTCTTCGACGCACTACGTCTAACGAATAACTCTATGTTCTCCATCCAAGCCACTCACGGGATGTTGACAAGTGATCTTTGGACGAAGTCAATCCAAGACGTCATCGCGCCAATCGTGACCGGTGTCTCGCATGACCAGTTCTACGCTCAACCTGTTTCGTTCACATTCAACGAAGAGACAGCGACGTTGAATGGCAATGTCGTCACGTCGCCTGTCCGTGTGGAAACGGACGGCACTTACGAGCTAGTTGTCAAAGATGAAGCGAACAATCAGACAACGATGCGCTTCGTGTTAGATCAAAAAGCGCCTGTTTTGATGGGAGTACCGAACGGTGTGACAAATCAAGTCGTGACACCGACCTTCAATGAAGGTGTAGCGCTTTTAAATGGGAAGCCGTTTACGTCAGGCCAATCAATCACGACAGACGGTGTGTATACGTTAGTCGTTCGAGACAAGCCAGGAAATGAAACGAGGCAATCATTCAAGATTGACCGTACCCCACCTATCGTCAGTGATGTTAAAAATGGATCTTTCAACCGAGATATTACTCCTGTCTTTTTAGAGGAAACGGCGCTTTTGAATGACAAACCGTTTGAAAGTGGGACGATTTTGACGAAAGAAGGCCTCTATGACCTAGTGGTTAAGGACGAGGCGGGGAACGTCACGAAAATCACCTTCACCATCGACAAGACGGCGGTTAAGGTTCTCGGTGTGACAGAAGGTGACACGTATCCGTCCGCTCGCCCGACGTTTAGTGAGGGAGAGGCGACATTAAACGGGAAGCCGTTCACTTCGAATCAAGCCATCACGACCGATGGAGACTACTCATTGATGGTCACCGATCGAGCTGGAAATCAGACTGTCGTTCGTTTCACGATTGATGCGACACCTCCTGCTTTAAGCGGTTTGACGAAAGGGAAGACACATTACCGTGAAGTCGCACCCCTCTTTATGGAAGGGACGGCGACACTGAACGGGCAACCGTTTGTATCAGGGACACGTATTTCCCGGGAAGGTATGTACACGCTCCGTCTCATCGATTCAATCGGAAACGAGACGATTGAGACGTTCACGATTGACCGAACACGGCCTGGCGTCACCGGTGTCACGGCGAACCAACTGACGAACCAAACCGTTACGATTCGTTTTAATGAAGGGACGGCGACGCTTAATGGCAAGGCGTTCCGTACGAACACGCAAGTGAGCACCTCTGGTAAATATGCGCTTCGCGTGACGGATGCAGCGGGCAACTATAGCTCGATTTCCTTCACGATTGACAAGGTCGGTCCAATCAAGCCGACAATCCTCACACTGACGAACAAGTCGACACGGGTGACCGGTAAGACAGAAGCGGGTGCGACCGTACTGATTACGTATGACGGCCGGACGTACACGACGAAGGCGAGTTCGACCGGTGTCTATGCGTACAACCTGAAGACGACGAAACCAGGTGCGACCGTCTCCGTCCGGGGGCGCGATGCGGCGGGTAACGTCTCGAGCCTGACGTCGAAGAAAGTGCTCAATACGTTCTCGACGTTCACGACCAATCCGGTCAAGTCGACGCAAACAATCGTGACCGGCAAAGGGAACCGGGCCGCGACGGTACAGGCGTATGTAGGGACGAAAGCAATCAGTAAAGCGGTAAAAGTCGATGTGAAAGGGAACTATCGGTTGATGATCCCGAAACAAAAGACAGGGACGGTCATTACGGTGAAGATGACCCAAACCGGCTATCAAGAAGTGAAGAAGACGATGAAAGTCGTGAAATGACAACAACGCAGGTTGGCGAGATGCCAATCTGCGTTGTTGTCACTTTAGGGATAAGGAAGGGCACTTGGATTATGTAGATACCATAGGCGGGATATGTGAAACAGACTCAGTCGGTCATCGTCAAATAACCGTACCGGATGAAGCCAATGCTTCATCCGGTTTTTGAAACCAATCGAACGAACGCCCGTATACAGATTAACGACTTGAAAAGGAGCGCTGACCTATGAAACGCGAACAACATATCCGCCGCCTCGTCGACTACGCACGGCAAGGCAAAGCAAAAGCGATTATGATCGGAGCCGGTTCCATCTTCCTGACGAGCACGTTCCTGCGAACGGACGACCTCTCGCAACCGCTCCTCATAGGACTCGGTTTCCTCGGCGTCGTCCCGCTGCTCGTGCGTGAATGGAAACTCGGGACAATCCGGAGTACGTTCAACGATGACGCGACGTATCAACGGCTCATCCGCTTCCCGTTTTGGCTGACGCTGTTTGGCCTCCTTGTCTTGTACGCGTTGCTTGGGTGGTTTGAAACCGGCTCGCCGGGGACGTCGTTCTTTCTAGCGCTCGGTGTCCTGTTGCTTGGCATGTTCGGCCTTCAACGCGCCTTCGACCGCGTCATCTTAAAACTCGAACCCGACTACATCACCGACCGCGAACTGCAGCGCGAACTGAACTGATCGACCGTCTCCTCGCGAGGCGGTCTTTTTTTAGGTCCAAGTTCCCAAAAAGACAAAGAACGAAACGGAACGGCAACATGACATGATGTTGCGAAAAAATGATAAATGATTCCCTCCGATTGTCAAGATGAACAGGGAAAGAACGTATTACGGTAGACTCATGCCTTATTTCTGTCGTCCATTTTGTCTATAAGGAGGGAAACATTCATGAATCAGCAAACGACGATCGTCGGTGATCTCGTCGAGGTACTTAAGAAAAGCAAGTGGTTACTCGTACCGTTCATCCTGCTCGGCGGGCTCGCTGCTTATTATGTAAGCACGGCGTTCATCCAACCGACGTACGAGGCCTCGACGCAAGTGCTCTTAGTGACCGAACAAGAAGGCGACCGCGTCGACAGCTCGGAAGTGCTCTCGTCGCTCTCGCTCGTCAATACGTACCGGGTCATCATGAAGAGCCCGGCCATCTTGAACGAAGTGACAGAGCGCGTCCCGAACGCGCCAGACCCGATCAGTGACGCGCTCACGGTCGAGAGTGAGGAAGAGTCGCAAGTCATCAGCGTCGTCATCACCCATACGGACGCGACGGTGGCGGCCGAGACGGCGAACGTCATCAGCGAAGTGTTCGCGGACGAGATCCCGGACCTGATGAACATCGACAACGTCCGCATCTTGTCACCGGCTGAAGTGCCGCTCAACCCGGTGTCGCCGAACATTCTCGTCAATACAATGATCGGTATGTTCGTCGGCTTGTTCTTCGGCGGGCTGATCGGTCTCTTACGCTACGTGTTCGACAAACGGATCCAAAACGAACAAGAGGCGGAACGGCTGTTAGACCTTCCCGTCATCGGATCGGTGCCGGTCATCGAACGGCGTGACATGAAACCGAAAAAAATAAAAACGAACACCCCTAAAGGGAAAGGAGAGGTCCCTCATGTTTCTGAGAAAAAAGAACGACAATCTTCCTGATTACGGGCAGCGTGATTTGATCACGCTCGCCAATCCGAAGTCGCCGATCTCGGAGCAGTATCGGACGATCCGGACGAACCTCGAGTTCACGTCGATCGGTCAGAAGCTACAGATGATCAACGTCACATCAGCCTCGACCGGGGAAGGGAAGTCGACGACCGCGGCGAACCTCGCCGTCGTCTACGCACAGCTCGGAAAGCGTGTCCTTCTCATCGACTGTGACCTTCGTAAACCGACGGCGCAGTTCACGTTCAACCTCTCGTCCCAAGCCGGGCTATCGACGATTCTCGTCGGACGGATCTCGCTCGAGCGGGCCATTCAAAAGACGGGCGTCGAGCGGTTGTCGCTCCTCACCGCAGGACCGATCCCGCCGAATCCGACCGAGCTCATCGCTTCTGACCAGATGGTCGAACTGCTCGATGAGGTGCGCCGGCAATACGATATCGTCATCCTCGACGCACCGCCGATGATGCAAGTGGCGGACGCCCGTCTGCTCGCAAAAATCGCCGACGGCACGATCCTTGTCATCAGCTGCGAAAATTCAGAGCGCCAACTCGTCGTGAAAGCGAAAGAACAGCTCGAGCGGACCGGGACGCATATGCTCGGCCTCGTCTTGAACAAGCGGAAGAGCAGACGGCATAAGTATTACGCGTACGAGTGAGGTGGCGACGATGAAGATTCTCCATATTAACGCGATCAACGACGTGAAGAGCACTGGACGAATCTGTAAAGAACTCGCATCTGTCCATCACGACTGCGGACACGAGACGCGTGTCGCCCACTCGACGGGACCGGTCACCGAGGCGAGTTACGTCATCGGCGATCCCGTAGACGTGAAGATACACGCGCTGCACGCCCGGCTCACCGGACGGCAAGGCTACGCCTCGAAGCTCGCGACGGAGAATTTGGTCCGTGACATCGAGCGCTACACCCCGGACGTCGTCCATCTCCATAACTTGCATGCCAATTACGTTCATCTCAGGACGTTGTTCGAATACTTGGCCGCACGCGACATCCCGACCGTGTTGACGCTCCATGACTGCTGGTTCTTCACCGGCAAATGCACGCATTACACGACGGTCGGGTGCAACAAGTGGCAACACGGCTGCGGCGACTGCCCGCAACTTCGGGACGATATCCCGAGCTGGCTGTTCGACCGGACGAGCGAGATGCTCGAAGACAAGCGTCGCTGGTTGACGGCGATCCCGCGCCTCGCCGTCGTCGGGGTCTCCGACTGGATCACGACCGAGGCGCGCTTTTCGTTCCTCCGACACGCTGCCGTATTGCGCCGGATTCATAACTGGGTCGACCTCGACGTGTTTCGTCCGGTCGACGCGACCGAGCTCCGGGCACGGCTTCAGTTGGCCGACAAGATGGTGCTTCTCGGTGTCGCGAGCACGTGGAGTGAGGCGAAAGGGCTCGGTGCCTTCCTCGACCTCGCGGCGGCACGTCCGAACGACGCATTTCTCTTGATCGGCCGGCTTGACGACACAGAGCTCCCGGACAACGTCATCCACGTCAACGAGACGAACGACGCCCGTGAGCTCGCCCGCTACTACGCGCTCGCCGACGTGTTCCTCAACTTATCGGAACAGGAGTCGTTCGGCAACGTCACGGTCGAGGCGATGGCGTGCGGGACGCCGGTGCTCGTCTTGGACGCGACCGCGAGCCCTGAACTCGTCACAGATGACACTGGTATCGTCGTCGCGACACGGGGACTCGCCGATTTGAATTACGGGATCGAGCGCATCTTTGCCCGTGGCAAACGGTCGTACAAAGACGCGTGCGTCACCCATGCCCGGACGAACTTTGCGCTCCGTGACCGCGCCGTCGACTACTTGGACGTCTATGCGGCGCTCCGACACGAGAAAGTGAGGAATATTCTATGAAACCACTCGTCTCGATCATCATCCCGGTGTATAACGGGAGCAACTATTTGGCCGAATGTATCGACAGCGCCCTGGCCCAGACGTATACGCACATCGAAATCATCGTCGTCAACGACGGCTCGACCGACGGAGGGAAGACGGCCGCCGTCGCTAAGACCTACGGCGACCGGATCCGTTACATCGAGCAAGTGAACGGCGGCGTCTCGAGCGCGCTCAACCGTGGGATCGACGAGATGCGCGGTGACTTCTTCTCTTGGCTCAGCCACGACGACTTGTACGCCCCGCGGAAGATCGAGGCGCAGCTCGAGACGCTCGAGCGGGAAAAACTCGACCCGTCACGGACGATCCTCGTCACCGGCACCCGCTTCATCGACGAACACGGGGCCCCGATCCGGCGTTACCAGCGCAAGTTCACCGGGCTATATCAAGCGGGTGATATGTTCCGTCACTTGATGCTGACGTCGAGCCTGAACGGTTGTGCGCTCCTCATCCCACGCGCGGCGTTCGCAATGCGGCGCTTCTCGCAGGAGGACCGGTTCATCCAAGATTGGATGTGTTGGATCGGGTTCGCGCTTGACGGGTTTGACTACTATTTGACGGATGAGCCGCTCGTTCTGTCCCGGATTCACGGGGCCCAACAGACGAAAAAGATTGCCCACCGTGCCGAAATCGAGTCGGACCGCTACCTCAGCCAGTTACTCCTTGACGTCGAGCGCCGTCCGGACGCGGGTACGCTCATCCCGATCATCTTGCGCCATACGTTCAAAGAAGACGCGGCGGCGGTGCGTGAAGCGTATCTCGCGACCCGGGACGTGCGTGACTATTTCAGTCCGTTCGAACATGGGCGTCTGCGGTTCAACGGACTGTTGATCTCGAACTTGCTGTCGCTCTATCGGGGCGTCACGAACCTCATCTATCGTTAGAAAAGAGGCGACCTCATGACCATCTATCTCGTCAACATCGCACTGCTCGTCCTCTGGGCGATGCTGCTCATGCGTTCTGACACGACTTACAGGCGCGGTTGGTTCGTGACGTTCGCGACCGTCCAGTGGATCGTCTTGTCGGGATTTCGTCACATCTCGGTCGGGGACGACACGGCGCAATACGGAGCGCTTTTCCTTGCGACGAAGCCGTTGCCGCTCGAAGCGCTGACGCAGGACTTCTTTACCATCGTCTTCACCGAGAGCGAGGACCCGGGCTATTATTTGTTCCAACGGCTCACCCAGTTCGTCATCTCGGACTATCAACTGTATCTCGTCTTGATCGCCGTCATCTTCATGGTGCCGCTCGGTTACTTCATCTATAAATATTCGAGCGAGCCGCTCATCAGCTTTTTACTCTTCTCGGTCCTGTTTTATGAATTTTTCGCCGTGACGGGGTTACGCCAGACGGTGGCGACGGCGCTCGTCGTCCTCATCGGTTATCACTTCGTCAGGGCCCGCAAGCTCCTACTGTTTCTCGTCCTCGTGTTCGTCGCCATGACGATCCATAAGTCGGCGCTCGTGTTCTTGCCGTTTTATTTCTTGGCGAACCGGCAACTGACGAAAGCGTACATTCTCGGCATGCTCGGCTTCATCGCCGCCTTGTTCGTGTTTCGGGGCCCGTTCTTTGAGATGTTGGTGACGTTATCTGGCTACGACACGTATGACTACATGAATGGTGCGGGTGCGATCAACTTCAGCGTCATGCTCCTGTTCGTCCTGTTCGTCGCCTTATGGCGGCGCGATGAGATCTTGGCGAACAACCCGTCGGCGACGCATTACTTTAACGCATTGTTCCTCGCGGCATGCTTCTTGCCGCTCACGTTCATCAACCCGTCGATGATGCGACTCGTCCAATACTTCACGCTGTTCTTGATTCTGATGATCCCGGAGATCCTCAAGACGTTCGAGCGGCGCGAACGATTGCTCGTCTATTACGCGGCGGTGACGCTTTTAGTCTTGTTGTTCCTGCAGGACGCACCGGTGTATACGTTCTTCTGGCAGTAAGGAAGAGAGGTGGAAACACATGTCGACACGCGTCGAGCCCGATGAGGCCGCGAGCACGCGCAAAATCAAATACGGGGCAGCGATGTCGTATACGCAAATCTTTTTCGGCATCTTGTCCGGATTGATCTATACGCCGTGGATGATCCAGGAGATCGGTCAAGCGAACTACGGGCTCTACATGCTCACCATCTCGCTGATCAGCATGTTCGCGATGGACTTCGGGCTCGACGCGGCCGTATCCCGGTTCATGAGCAAATACATGGCCGAAGGGGACGAGGATAAGGCGGCACGCTTCCTCGGCGTCGCCTATAAACTGTTCACCGTCATCGGCTTCGTCTTGTTCATCATCCTCGCGGTCGTCTATTTCTTCCTCGACTCGGTATACGCGGGGCTGACCGCGGCCGAGCTCGACAAGTTGAAAGTCCTGTACGTCGTCGCCGGTCTGTTCATCGTCATGTCATTCCCGGCAAAACCGTTCACGGGCATCCTTGTCTCACATGAGTACTTCTTGTTCTCGAGCGCGCTCCAGTTGACAGAAAAGATCGCGACCGTCGCCCTCATGGTGACGGCGCTCCTCCTCGGATACGGGCTGTATGCGCTCGTCCTCGTCACCGCGTTCGTCGGCACGCTCGTGCTCATCATCGAATACATCTTTATCCATCGGAAGACGACGGTCCGCGCGAACTTCCGTGAACGCGACAAAGGAATTTATAAAGACATCTTCGGCTTCATGACATGGAGCACGGTCACGCTCGTCGCCCAACGCTTCATCCTCAACATCACGCCGAGCCTGCTCGGGATGCTCGCCGGCAGTGCCTCGATCGCCTTGTTCTCGATCGGGATGGTCATCGAAGGGTACGTCTGGACGATCGCGTCGGCGCTCGGTTTCTTGTTCTTGCCGAAAGTGAGCCGGATGCTCACGCGTGACGACAGGGGAGGAATCGCCGTCTTGTTCGTCCGGATCGGCCGCATCCAGCTCTATATCGTCGGATTGATCGTCACGTCGTTCTTCGTCCTCGGGCAAGAGTTCATGCGGCTCTGGGTCGGCGAGGCGTTTCGTGACTCATATTACGTCGCGCTCCTCCTTATCGCCCCGAGCCTCATCACATTGACACAAGACATCGGCAACACGACGCTCATCGCCGAGAACAAAGTGAAATATCGGGCTTACGCGTCGCTCATCGTCGCCTGTATCAGCATCACGTTATCTCCGCTCCTCATCCCGATTTACGGGCCGATCGGGGCGGCTGTCGCCATCTGTATCGGCAATATCGTCGGGCTCGTCGTCTACATGAACTTCGTCTACAGCCGTGTGCTCAAACTCGACATCGGGCTATTTTTCCGGTCATGCCACATGAAGCTTCTTCCGGCGCTCGCGCTCTATACGGTCATCGGCTGGGGCATCCAACAGCTGTTCCCGGCGTCGAACCTGTTCGCCTTCGCCTTGAAAGGGGGCGTGCTCGTCGTCCTCTATGGCATCATCATGTGGTTCCTCGCGTTTGATGACAGCGAGAAAGCACTCGTCCATCAAGTGTTCGCCCAAGTGAAGATCCGCATCCTATCCATCCACCATACTTCTTAGGAGGGAACGTTATGAATCGACTCAAAGTGATGACCATCGTCGGCACGCGCCCGGAAATCATCCGTCTCTCGGCCGTCATCGCCAAGCTCGAGGCGTCGGAGGCGATCGAACACATCCTCGTCCACACCGGACAAAACTACGACTACGAGTTGAACGAGATCTTTTTCGAGGACTTCGGTCTACGCACGCCCGACTACATCCTCGACGCCTCCGCTGACGGGCCGATGGCGACGATCGGCAACATCTTGATCGCGGTCGATCCGGTGCTCAAGGCTGAACGACCGGACGCCGTCCTCATTCTCGGCGACACGAACAGCTGCCTCGCCGCCATCGCCGTCAAACGCCATAAAATCCCGATCTTCCACATGGAGGCAGGGAACCGCTGCTTTGACGAACGGGTGCCGGAAGAGACGAACCGCCGCATCGTCGACCATATCGCCGATGTCAATTTGACGTACAGCGACATCGCCCGCGAGTATCTTCTGAAAGAAGGGCTCCCGTCCGACCGCGTCATCAAGACGGGCAGTCCGATGTTCGAGGTGCTCACGCGCCAGCGAGACAAAATCGACCACTCGGACGTGCTCGACCGGCTCGGTCTGACGGCAGGCGGCTACTTCGTCGTCTCCGCGCATCGGGACGAGAACATTAGTGCGGATGAGAACTTCTTCGATCTCGTCGACACGTTGAATGCGATCGCCGAGACGTACGACCTCCCGCTCATCATCAGCACGCATCCGCGCACCGCCAACCGGATTCGCGAGACCGGGGTGACGCTGCACCCGAATATCCGCACGCTCAAGCCGCTCGGGTTCAGCGACTACGTCCACTTGCAGATGTATGCGAAAGCGGTGCTCAGTGACAGCGGGACGATCAGCGAGGAGAGTTCGATCCTCGGGCTGAAGGGCTTAAACATCCGCCAAGCGCACGAGCGGCCCGAGGCGATGGAAGAAGGGGCGGCGATGATGGTCGGCTTGAAACGCGACCGCGTCCTCCAGGCGCTCCGCGTGTTAGAGGAGACGGAGACGCCGATGCGCCTCGTTTCCGACTACGCGATGCCGAACGTGTCCGATAAAGTGCTCCGCATCTTGTTGTCGTACACGGATTATGTGATGCGTGAAGTGTGGAAACAGACTCCGGGGAGTCCGCTCAAGAAGGAGGTGTGAGGGATGCGCTATTTGAATCAAAAGCGGAAACTCGACATCGTCTTAAGTTCACTCGCACTATTTTTGCTCGCACCGTTGCTCGTGTTGATCGCGATTTTGATCAAACTCGACTCGAAAGGACCGGTCCTGTTCAAACAGCAGCGCGTCGGTCAGGACGAGACGTTGTTTTGGATCTATAAGTTCCGGACGATGCGGGACGACACGCCGAAAGACGTGCCGACCCACATGTTCGCCGACTCGACGAAACACATCACGCCGATCGGTAGCGTCCTCAGGAAGACGAGCCTCGACGAACTCCCGCAACTCGTCAACATTTTAAAAGGCGACATGGCGCTCGTCGGTCCGCGGCCGGCGCTGTGGAATCAGACCGACTTGATCGAGGCGAGACGCGCAGAAGGCGTCGCCCCGGTCAAACCAGGCCTGACCGGTTGGGCGCAAGTGAAAGGACGCGATGAGCTCCCGATCGAGGTGAAGGCGAAGTTTGACGGGGATTACGTCCGGCACATGGGTCACCGTCTCGACCTCGTCTGTATCTTGTTGACGGTCCGAAACGTCCTCCTTCGCAAAGGCATCATCGAAGGGCAGGTCGAACCGCCGACCGTCCCGTTGAAAGAAAAAGAGATGACACATGTTGCGAAAAAATGATAGGAGTTTCCCTTCTATTACCAATTCATTTCAAATTTGGCGGGTAAAAGACTTCATACACAAGCTCCTGACCTCTCAGACAATGCACCTCAGAAAGGAGACTCGATCATGTTTTCGAATAAGACTTTGCTCATCACCGGCGGGACCGGCTCGTTCGGCAACGCCGTCATGGAACGGTTCCTCCATACGGACATTAAAGAGATCCGCATCTTCTCACGTGACGAGAAAAAACAAGAAGACATCCGCAAACGCTACAACGATGACAAACTGAAATTTTACATCGGTGACGTGCGCGATTCGAATAGCGTCAAGAACGCGATGTACGGCGTCGATTACGTGTTCCACGCCGCGGCGCTCAAACAAGTCCCCTCGTGCGAATTTTTCCCGATCGAAGCCGTCAAGACGAACATCCTAGGCACCGAGAACGTCTTGAACGCTGCCGTCGACGCCGGTGTCGCCAAAGTGATCTGCCTGTCGACCGACAAGGCGGCCTATCCGATCAACGCGATGGGCATCTCGAAAGCGATGATGGAAAAAGTATTCGTCGCCAAGGCACGCGCCGTCGGTCCGGACAGGACGCTCATCTGTGGTACCCGTTACGGTAACGTCATGGCGTCCCGCGGCTCGGTCATCCCGCTCTTCGTCGAACAGATCAAAAACGGGGAACCGCTCACCGTGACCGACCCGCTCATGACCCGGTTCTTGATGAGTCTCAGTGACGCGGTCGAGCTCGTCGTGTTCGCCTTCAATTATGCGCACGCGGGCGACATCATGGTCCAAAAATCACCGGCTTCGACGATTCAAGACCTCGCCGAGGCGCTCAAACAATTGTTCCAAGTCGACAATCCGGTCAAAGTCATCGGTACCCGGCATGGCGAGAAGACGTTCGAGACGCTCATGACACGTGAAGAACACGTCCTCGCCGAAGATATGGGTGGTTTCTTCCGCGTCCCGGCTGACAACCGTGACCTCAACTACGATAAATATTTCAGTGAAGGCAGCAGGGAGCTGACGGTCCAAGGCGAGTACAACTCGAACAACACCGAACAGCTCGGCGTCGAAGACGTGAAACGGCTGCTGTTGACGCTGCCCTACATTCAAGCAGAACTCGCAGCTTGGCACGTGCCGAGCTCGACGAAGCGGATCGGGTGAGGTGAATATGATGAAACAACGACTCGTCTTCATCACGAACATCGCCGCCCCGTATCAAGTCAAGTTCTGCTACGCGCTCCAAGAACATTTCGATACCGAGTTTTGGTTTTATGACCAATTGACTGCCCGACGTCCCGACTGGTGGAAAGTCCCGCTCGGCGACCGCTGTAAAGTGCTCAAAAGCAACTACTTCGCCGGACCATTGAACTATGTGTCACTCCAAGTGTTCCAAGAACTTGCCCGCTTCAAACCGGACATCATTCTCGTCGCCGGCTTCACACCGCTGCACTCGCTCATCTTGAAGCTCGCGAAACGGAAAGGCAGTAAAGTCGTCGTCTTGAGCGAGCCGATCCGCGACGTGTCGGGTGAGGATAACGCCTCGGACAAGCTGCTCGAACAAGCGAACGCGAAGTGGAAGACACGGATCATCCACACGATGTTCCGTGACGCCGACCTGATCTTCGGAATGGGACAAGTCGCCCGCGACCAATTCGTCCGCGAGTTCGGATTCATGGAAGAACAAGTCGTCAACGCCCCGTACCCGATCGATATCGACGCCTATTTCGACCATCCGCTCCGCGTGAAGCGCCGAGGTGACCCGATCCGGATCTTGTTCGCGAACCGGCTCATCGACCGCTACCAACCGCTCGTCGCCCTAGAAGCGTACCGGGCCTTGAAACAAGACTATCCGAACCTGTCGCTCGCGTTGAACCGGGACGGACACTTGTACGAGGCGTGTCGTGACTACATCAAGGAGCATGACCTCGAAGGTGTGACGTTCTTGGATGAAATCGACGCCTGGGACAATATGCATCTCGTCTATCGTGACTCGGACATCTTAGTCTTGCCGGCGACCTATTCGAACGGCAACTTGACGATCATCGAGGCGTGCGCGTCCGGGATGGGCGTCATCGTCAGCCGTCAAGTCGACAACGTCTCGGGGCATTTGACGGAAGGGGAGAACTGTTTCAAATGTGAGCCGACCGCTGCGTCGCTCGAGGTGTCGCTCCGGAACTACCTGGAAGCACCGGAACGGCTCGCGACGCATGGCGCCCTGTCAAAACAAAGCGTCGAGAATCGTCGCAACCGTGCGACCGCGGCGACGTATCGCCAACTGTTCACGCAAGCTCACATCATTTGACGCCAAAGGAGACCAACGACATGGTGAAGCTCATGCTGTTAGGAGGAGCGATGCATCAAACGCCCGTCATTTTAAAGGCGAAAGAGAAAGGGATCTTCACGATTCTGTGCGATTTCTTGCCGGACAATCCGGGGCGAAACGTCGCTGACCGCTATTATTGCGTCAGTACACTCGACCGCGAACGCGTGCTCGAAGTGGCACGCGAGGAACAGATTGACGGGATCATCGCTTACGCGTCAGACCCGGCCGCTCGCACTGCGGCTTATGTCGGCGAAGCGCTCGGACTCGTCACGAACCCGTTCCAGACGGTCGAGACGTTGACGAATAAGGTCAAGTTCCGCGCCTTCTTGAAAGCGAACGGCTTCCCGACACCTGAGGCATACGCCTTCACCGAATTCGAAACGGCCGTTTTGGCACTGTCGACGCTGCGTGGGACGTACGTCGTCAAACCAGCCGACTCGTCGGGCAGCAAAGGGATTAGCCGCATCACCTCGTCGGATACGCCCAGGAGGATTCGCGAAAAGCTAGCCGCCGCCTTCGAGGTGTCACCGGGCGGGGAAATCGTCGTCGAACAGTTCGTCAAACGTGACGGCTATCAAGTCGCCGGAGACGGGTTCGTCGTCGACGGGAAACTTGTCTTTCGTTGTTTCGGCAACAGCCATTTCAACGTGAGAGGCGTCAACCCGTTCGCGCCCATCGGTGCGAGCTTCCCGAGCGTCCAACCGGACCGCGTCCAAGCGAAAGTCCACGCCACGCTTCAACGCATGATCACGAAAGTCGGGCTGAAGAACGGTCCGCTCAACTTCGACATTTTCGTCAGTAAAGGTGACGTCTACTTGATGGACATCGGCCCCCGTAACGGCGGCAACTATATCCCGCAGATCATCGAACAGGCGACCGGTGTCGACATGGTGAGCGCGACGATCGACCTCGCGCTCGGACGACCGGTCGAACTGGAAATGAAACATGTCACGACGCCGTCGAGTTACTTCATTCTCGGCAGCCAGATCCCAGGCCGTTTTATCGGACTCACGTTCGCATCCAAAGGGTACACGATCGTCAAATCGAATTTGGCCTACGCGATCGGTACGGATATTCCGTGCTTCGAAGGGGCGAACAAATCGCTCGGCAGCCTCATCCTTCGGTTTGAAGACGTGCCGACGATGCTCCGCTTGCTCGATCATCCGGACAAATGGGTGACGCTTCACGTCACGCCGGCTACTCAACGGAAGGAGGGATTATCATGGACATCGTCGTCACCGGAGCAAACGGCTTTCTAGGAAAACACCTCACGCACGCACTTGAACAGGATGGGCACAACGTCCTTAAAGTCACGCGGGAGACACACTTCGCTGAACGGAGCCGGATGCTCCGAGCGGCCGACTTCGTCTTCCATCTCGCCGGCATCAACCGGCCGGAAGACCCGCACGAATTCATCACCGGTAACGTCGATTTGACCGAGGTCATCGCGACGGAGCTGTTGTCATACAACCCGGTCCCGATCGTGTTCGCCTCGTCGATCCAGGCGACGCAAGACAACGACTACGGCCGCAGCAAGCGGGACGCGGAAAACGTGCTCGTCGTCTACAGCGAACGCTCGGAGACGCGGGTCCACTTGTTCCGCTTGCCGAACGTGTTCGGGAAGTGGGGGCAACCCTTTTATAACAGCGCCGTCACGACATTCTGTCATCAGATCTCGCGCGGCGAGACGGTCACGGTGAACGATCCGGACCGATTGCTCACGCTCGCCCACGTCGATGATGTCGTCGCCTCGTTTCTTGACACGTTGACGACGGACGTCGCGCTCTATCCGACGGTTCCGGCGCATGAGATCTCCCTGCTCGACGTCGTCCGTACGCTCGAGGCGTTCGAGACGATGCGAGCGGCGCACAGCGTACCGGACTTGTCGGACGCGTTCACGAAACAGCTGTATAGCACGTACACGAGTTACTTGCCGAGAGAGCGGATGGTGACACCGCTCCTGATGCACCGCGACGCGCGCGGCTCGTTCACCGAGTTCTTGAAGACGCCGGACCGGGGGCAAGTGTCCGTCAACGTCGCCAAGCCCGGCATCAAAAAAGGGGAACATTGGCACGACACGAAGCATGAGCAATTCCTCGTCGTCAGTGGAGAAGGTGTCATCCGTCTCCGATTGGTCGACGACACGGAAGTCATGACGTTCCATGTGAGCGGGGAAACGCTCGAAGTCGTCGAGATCCCACCTGGATACGTCCACAATATCGAGAACGTCGGCACGACCGACCTCGTCACCATCATGTGGGTGAACGAACCGTTCGACCCGGGCCAGCCCGACACGTACGCCGATACCGTCGCCCGAGCTGAAACCGAAGTGCTGTGAGGAGGAAACGCGATGATCATGGTCAGTATCAACTGCATCACCTATAACCATGAGGCGTATATCGGTCAGACGATCGAAGGATTCCTCATGCAGGAGACGGATTTCGACTTCGAGATCCTGATCCATGAGGATGCGTCGACGGACCGGACGGCCGAGATCGTCCGAAGTTACGAACGTCTTCACCCCGACAAGATCCGGGTCATTTATCAGACGGAGAATCAGTACTCAAAAGGCGTGTTCGTCAACTTGTTGAACGAAGAGCGGGCCCGCGGCAAATACGTCGCCCTCTGTGACGGTGACGACTACTGGATCGACCCGCACAAGTTGCAAAAGCAAGTCGACTACATGGAAGCAAATCCCGACTGCACGCTTTGCTTCCACGACGCCTACGTTGAGACGGACGACACGTTGCATACGGATTGGCGCGTCATTCCATGGATGCCTGAGAACCGAAAGTATGCGTCGTTTGAAGCACGGACGTACAACGCCGGTGAGCTGCAACTGCTCGGGTTCATCCCGACGATGTCGATGTTGTACCGAAACGGGCTGATCATGGGCGGGCCGGACTGGTTGAGCGATGCGCCGGCAAAAGACGGGGCGATGAAACTGTACGTCGCGAGTCATGGCTACGCTTACTATATGCCCGAGGTGATGAGCGTCTACCGATATGGCGTCGCAGGATCGGCGACGACGATCTGGAACGAAGGGGACCTCGAGCGGGATATCGCGCGTCACGAGGCGTTCATCCGCTTCATCGATACGTTCGATGCGTATTCAAACGGACAGTATCATCAAGAGATGGAACTTTCCCGCATCTCGTTCGAGGTCGGGCTGCACCGGCTGAGACGAGACTATGCCGCTTTAAAGTCACCACGATACGATCGCTACCTTGACCGTTTCGTCGGGAAAGAGCGGATTCGTCCTTACTTGATGGTGCGGCATCCGATCGTCACCGAACTGTTGATTCGGCTTCGGTCGCGGCAACTGATATAAGGGGGTCGTAAACTTGAAACTGGCAATCATGCAACCTTACTATTTTCCATACCTCGGCTACTTCCAACTCATGGCCGCGGTCGACACGTTCGTCATCCTTGACGATGTCCAGTTCATTAAAGGGGGCTGGATCCATCGCAACACAATCCTGCTCGAGGGTAAAACGAAGCCGATTTTAATGCCGGTCGAGCACATGTCCCAATTGCGTTTGATCAATGAGCATGACCGTGTGCTTGATTCGAAGCAGCGGCACTCCCAGTTACGCCTCATCCGTCACGCCTATCAGCACGCGCCACACTTTGCGGACGTCATGCCGATGGTCGAGCGGATCATGAAAGACGAGGAGCGGAACGTCGCCGCTTACTTAGGGCGTCTCTTGAGTGAGGTGCGTGACTATGTCGGACTCGACACATCAATCCTCTATTCGTCGGAGCTCACGAACGACAAAAATGCGAAATGTGAGCATCTCGTTTTATCCATCTGTGAACATTTAGATGCGGACCATTACATCAACGCGATCGGGGGCACGGCCTTATACGATAAAGCGATGTTCGCCGAAGCCGGGGTCGAGCTCGACTTCATTAAGATGGACCCGGTCACATACCGGCAATTCAATGAACCGTTCACACCGAACTTGTCGATCATCGATGTGCTCATGTTCAACTCGAAACCGAAAGTCCGCGAGCTGCTGAACGCCTACACGCTAACTTGACTTAATAGAAGGAGAGGGACTAGATGAACTTACCGAAACACGATCTGTCGCCGCCGATCGCCGTGACACGTCCGGCGATGCCTGAGTTCGAGGCGTACGTCGAGATGATCCGACCGCTCTGGGACAGCCGCTGGCTCAGCAATCGCGGCGAACACGTCCGCGCACTCGAAGAAGAATTGACGGAATTGCTCGGTACAGAGCACGTCTCGCTCCTGACGAACGGACATTTGGCGCTCGAGACGGCGATTGACGTCCTCGGCCTCTCGGGCGAGGTCATCACGACACCGTTCACGTTCGCCTCGACGACGCATGCGCTCGTCCGAAAAGGATTGACACCGGTCTTTTGTGACATCAATCCGCTCGACTATACGCTAGACGTCTCGCAGCTCGAGTCGCTCATCACCGACAAGACGTCGGCCATCCTTCCGGTGCACGTGTACGGTA
Organism: Exiguobacterium aurantiacum; assembly: GCF_001766415.1. Taxonomy (GTDB): domain Bacteria; phylum Bacillota; class Bacilli; order Exiguobacteriales; family Exiguobacteriaceae; genus Exiguobacterium; species Exiguobacterium aurantiacum_A. The sequence continues at coordinate 175,852 of NZ_MKXO01000003.1, forward strand.
ACGTCTGCCACGTCGACGAGATCGATCGCATCGCCAAACGGCACGGGTTGAAAGTGTTGTACGATGCGGCCCATGCGTTCGGGGTCACGTATCAAGGACGGAGCATCGCCACATATGGAGACATGAGCATGTTCAGTTTCCATGCGACGAAAGTATTCCATACGATCGAGGGCGGTGCGCTCGCCTACAATGAGCCGAGTCACCACGCCGCCATCGAACAGGCCGTTAACTTTGGCATCACCGGACCCGAAGCGGTCGAATCGGTCGGGGGCAACGCCAAGATGAACGAGTTCCAGGCGGCGATGGGGCGCTGTAACTTGCCGCGGTTCGAGCACGACGTCATGAAACGGCGCGCTATCGTCGAACGCTATGACGAACGGCTCAGGGGAATCCCGACGATTCGCTTGAACCGCCGAGGCGACGACACCGTCTCAAACTACGCCTACTATCCGGTGCTGTTCAAAGGCGACCGACGCCGCCGCGACGAGATGATGGCTTGGCTCGCCGAGCACGGCATCTTCGCCCGGAAGTACTTTTATCCGCTCGTCACCGATTTTAGTTGTTATACGTTCGACGCCCGCGTGCCGAACGCGAAATATGTATCCGACCGCATCTTGACGCTGCCGCTCTATCCGGACATGACGCTCGAGATGGTCGACCGGATTTGCGACTTGATTATTGAAGGAGGGAACCGGACATGAAAGGAATCATTTTAGCAGGCGGTAATGGGACACGGCTCTATCCGATGACGAAAGCCGTCTCGAAACAGTTGCTCCCGATTTATGACAAGCCGCTCATCTACTATCCGATGTCGGTGCTCATGCTCGCTGGGATCCAAGACATTCTGCTCATCTCGACACCGAAAGACATCAATGGCTATGAGCGGTTGTTCGGGGATGGACATCAGCTCGGGTTGTCGATCACGTATAAAGTGCAAGACAAACCGGTCGGTCTCGCCGACGCCTTCATCCTCGGTGCGGACTTTATCGGTGACGACTCGGTCTGCCTCATCCTCGGCGATAACGTCTTTTATGGACAGGATTTGACGCAGTTCTTACGTGACGCGAAACAACGCGAGACAGGAGCGACCGTGTTCGGTTATCCGGTCAAGGACCCACGCGCGTTCGGTGTCGTCGAGTTCGACGATAATCGCCGCGTCATCTCGATCGAAGAGAAACCGGCGCAGCCGAAGTCGAACTATGCCGTGCCCGGTCTCTACTTCTATGACAACCGTGTCGTCGAGTACGCCAAACAAGTCCAGCCGTCCCCACGCGGCGAGCTCGAGATCACCTCGATCAACCAGATGTACCTCGAGGCCGGTGATTTAAACGTCGTCTTGTTCCGACGCGGGATGGCGTGGCTCGATACGGGGACGCCGGAAGGGATGATCAAGGCGTCGGTGTTCGTCCAGACGGTGCAGGAACGGCAAGGTTACTATATCGCCTGTCTCGAGGAGATCGCCTGGCGCCGCGGGTTCATCACGTCGACCGAGCTCCGCGATATCGGCCAAACGTTAAAGATGACGGATTACGGGCAGTATATCCTATCACTTCTTGAAGAGGAGCGTGTCGAGCATGAAGACTTTACTCGTAACTGGCGGAGCCGGGTTCATCGGATCAAACTTCATAAAGATGCTTCTGGAAAACGAGCCGTGGCGTATCGTCAACCTTGACGCGCTCACGTACGCCGGTAACCTCGAGACGCTACAAGACATCGACGACCCGCGTTACGTGTTCGTCAAAGGTGACATCCGGGACCGCGAGACGGTCGAACGCGTGTTTGCGACGTATGACGTGACGCGCGTCATCCACTTCGCGGCCGAGTCGCACGTCGACCGGAGCATCGTCGAACCGGACGTGTTCTTGACGACGAACGTGCTCGGGACACAAGTGCTGCTAGACGCGGCGAAGCGGCACTGGAATTTACGTCCTGATGATAAACACTCACGTGACTATTCGGACGGCGTCAAATTCGTCCACGTCTCGACCGACGAGGTGTACGGGACGCTCGGGCCAGACGGGCTCTTCACCGAGACGACCCCGCTCGCCCCGAACAGTCCGTACTCGGCCTCGAAAGCGAGCTCCGACTTCATCGTCCGAGCCTATCACGAGACGTACGGCCTCCCGGTCAATATTACGCGTTGCAGCAACAATTACGGGCCATACCAATTCCCCGAGAAGCTGATCCCGCTCATGATCCAACGCGCCGAGCGCGGGGAGACGCTCCCGGTGTACGGTGACGGTCAACAGATCCGTGACTGGCTCCACGTCAAAGACCATTGCGTGGCGATTTGGACGGTCGCTGAGCGGGGACGCGACGGCGACGTGTATAACATCGGCGGCAACAATGAACAAGCGAACGTGACGATCGTCCGCTTAATTTTAGAACTGCTCGGTAAAGATGACTCCCAGATCACATTCGTCACCGACCGTCCCGGGCACGACCGCCGCTACGCGATCGACAACACGAAGATCACGACCGAGCTCGGATGGCGTCCGGCCTACACGTTCGACCAAGGCTTGCGGGAGACGGTCGACTGGTACGTCACGCATCCTGACTGGGTCGACCACATCGTTTCCGGGGATTATGCACACTACTACGACAAGATGTACGCGAAAGGGTGACGGGGAATGGCTGAGACGACGAAGACGACGAAGACGACGTACGAATGGACGAACCGGCGCTTGCTGTTCAGTCCGGAACGAGATACCGACATTGATTGGATGGATGCATTCGCACAGGCACCGTCCGTGCTCGAGCGCGATACGTATTTGCGCATCTATTTCAGTTGCCGGCCGAAACCAATCGATGGCCGCTACGTCAGCTATAGCGCTTACGTCGACGTCGATAAACGAGACTTCTCGATTTTGCGCGTGAGTGAACAGCCAGCGCTTTCGCTCGGGGAGCGGGGCACGTTCGACGAGTTCGGCATCTATCCGTTCTCGGCAATCGACGTCGGGGACGAGGTACACGCCTACTACGGCGGCTGGACACGTTGTACGTCGGTCCCGTTCAACGTCACTATCGGCAAAGCAGTGAGTCGGGACGGTGGCAAGACGTTCGAGCGGATCGGTCCGGGACCGGTTTTGTCGTATACGCTCGATGAACCGTTCGTCTTGAGCGGGCCGAAAATCCGACGCTTTAATGACACGTGGTACTTGTTTTACATCGCGGGCCGGGAGTGGCTCATGCACGAGGGCAAACCGGAACCGGTGTACAAGATCCGTCTCGCCACGTCAGCCGACGGCGTGAACTGGGTGAAACAAGAGCGCGACTTGATCGAGAGCATCATCCCGGACGAGGCGCAGGCGAGCCCGGACGTGTTTTATGAGAACGGGTCGTACCATATGTTCTTCTGTTATCGCGACGCGACCGATTACCGGAAGAATCCCGAACGGACGTATCGGCTCGGCTATGCGTCGTCGCCGGACTTGTTGAACTGGACGCGCGACGATGACGTCATGCGCTTCACCCGCTCAGAAGTCGGGTTTGACGACGAGATGGTCGCCTATCCCCACACGTTCGTCGTCGGCGGGAAGCGTTATCTGCTCTATCTCGGCAACGAGGTCGGACGGGCCGGTTTCGGCATCGCCGAGCGGAAGGAGGAAACGACATGAAGTGGCGGAAGCTCGGGCATATTTTCGATCCCAAGCCGCACGGCTTTTTCGGGGACTATTCAGCGTTCGCTCAATCACCGCAAGCACTCGTCTTCGACGACTTCGTCCGCATCTACTTCTCGACCCGGGAGCCGGATACGGACGGGACGTTCAAGAGCCATATCCGTTACGTCGATATGACACCGTCGTTCGAAGTGATCGCCGTATCGCACGACCCGGTCATCCCGCTCGGAAAACTGGGCACGTTCGATGAGCACGGCATCTTCCCGTTCCACGTCACGCGGACGGACACGGGCCTGTACGGATATACGAGCGGCTGGAGCCGACGCAAGTCAGTGTCGGTCGAGACGGGGATCGGCCTGTCGATCAGTCATGACGACGGGCATACGTTCGAGCGGCTCGGTGACGGGCCGATGCTATCGGCGAGTGTCGATGAGCCGTTCCTCGTCGGGGACCCGTTCGTCTTCACGAAAGACAAGCTGTATATGTACTACATTTACGGTACGACGTGGAAGACGGGCCCGGACGGCGTCGCCGAACGGACGTACAAGATCGCGCTCGCGACGTCCGAGGACGGGCGCACGTTCACCCGGCACGGCCGCATCGTCGATGATGTGATTCAAGACGAGAGCCAGGCGCTCCCGACCGTGTTCGAGGCGGGTGGCCGCTATCACATGGTGTTCTGTTTCCGTGACACGTTCGGCTTCCGGGACGACCCGACGCGCGGCTACCGGCTCGGTTACGCTTATTCCGACGACCTCATGCAGTGGACGCGCGACGACGCCTCGCTCGGTTTTGAACGGAGCGACTCGGGGTGGGATTCAGCAATGGAATGTTACCCGCACGTGTTCGAGATGAACGGGCGGCAGTATTTGCTGTATAACGGCAACGCCTTCGGACGCGACGGCTTCGGTGTCGCCGTCTTGGAGGACGTATGATCACGCTCGGCCGCGGGTCGGTCGCCGACTACGAGGCCCACCTCGAGGCGTGTGATGTCTTGTTCCCGACGGCACTGTCGGAGAGGATCGACTTGCACGAATATGCGCGCAAGCTGCATGACCGGGCGACATCGTTCGAACTGTGGGACGACGACCGGTTGATCGGCCTCCTCGCGGCCTACTTCGATACGGACGTCGCCTTCATCAGCCATATCTGTGTCTTGCCGGAGGCGCCGAAAGGGAGCGGGCATGACTTGTTGGTCAGACTGTTCGATGAAGCGGCGCAGCAACATAAGCAGTTGATCCGGCTACACGTCGAGAAGACGAATGAGCACGCCATTTCATTTTACAGAAAGCATGGCTTCATCGGGACGGGACAAGCGGGGAACGATGTGATTATGGAGCGCGAAGCGTGAAGGTTCTGATTAGAATCGGAGCGCTTCTTTTTGTTTGGCCCGGGGAGTGTCAACAGAACGTCACTCGAGTTTTCATAGGAGGCGTGGTATAACAGATGTATGTGAATGAATGAACAAAAGAACAAATGGAGGATGAGCATGAAACGTTTACTATTGATTCTATTAGGTGTGATGATGTTGGCGGCTTGCGGGACAAGCGAGGCGGATGAACGGGGAGAGCAGTTTACATATACGAGGTATGAGCTCCCGCTCGAAGATAAGGTCGCGCTCGGCGAGACCGGAGATCACGAGATCGTCTTCGTCTTTGACTATAGTTGCCCATGGTGCAAAAAATGGATGGAGAGCGTCTTGCCGGAGATCGAGTCGCGGTGGATCGAGACGGGAGAGGCGACGTTCAAAGGACAGCCGCTCGTCTTGTTGAATGAGCAGTCGCAACTGCTCGCTAGTGTCGATGCGAATGCGGAACAAGTGATGCCGGAACGGTACTATGCGTTGCAACGCCACATCGGGCTCGACGCCGAGACGGTCTCGGACTTCGGTACGGAGGCGTACGTCCACCGGCTCGCGGAAACGTTCGGTGTGGACGCGGAAGCTCTGCTCGCGCCGCAAGTCGACGCGGGTATTCAAAACGCACGGCTCTATACGCGTGACCTCGGCGTCGAATACGTGCCGACCGTGTACGTGAACGGGATCAAGTTGCTCGACGCGTTCAGCTTAGAGGAGATGGAGCGGGTCATGTCTGGCGAGATTGAGGCGGGGGACCAAGTCGAGATGCCGAAAGAATGAACAAGCGACACCCTCATTTCTACTGGGTGTCGCTCTGTCCGCAGGCGATGCCGTCAAGATCGGTGTCGAACGACAGCAAATAGGCGTCGTGCTCGAGTGGGACACCGTCCGGGTAGACTGCGTTCAAATCGAGGCAGGAGCCGTACACCTCGAAGAACGCATCCGTCTCGTCGGTCGTGGCGACTGCGTCGTCTTGGAGGGCGGCTAGTTCACTTTCGAGTTGCTCGTTCAAGGCGTGCGCTTCCCGCAATTCGTCTTCGAGCGCGTACATCTCGGTCCGTTGCGTCTTAATGATTTCTTCTAGATCGAACACTTTTTGAAACAAGTTGTCTTTCATCGTGTCTTCGCGGACGGCAAGGCGTGCCTCGAGTTTCTCGGTCACGTCCCGCTCGATTTGAATCGCTTGCCAGGCGAGGGCGTCGGCATGTTGTTCCTCGAGGGCGAGCAGGGATTCGTCATAGTTCGCCTCGACCTCAGCTAAGTCGGCGCTGACGTGCAGCTTGTCTTGTTCCAAGTTGTAGTAGTAGACGCTCGAGCCGACGAACAGTAAATATAAGACGGTCGCGAAGACTTGTAGTTTGATCGGCTCGACCGGATGTTCGGCGAACCAGATGAACACGGGGCTGAGCGTGCTCGCCACGCATGCAGCCGTGATGAACGTCATGATCGTCATAGACACCCCTCTTTTCCTAGACTCTCTTTGAATATTCCTGTTTCGACTCGAAAACGAAGCGACAACGCGAGCATACTTTTAAGAAATCGAATCGACAGCTAGATATTGAACCACATTTATCACAGCGAATGTTCACGTGTCATACATATCGAAAAAGCAGGAGTTTCGGCAGATTCGTGGAATACTGCAAAAAGAAAAAAAGCGTTCGACTGTCGTCAAACGCTCTTCTTGTCTTCAAGCTGTTGATTTTTACGCCATTTCCAAATCACGAGACCGAGGACGAGGAAAATCGGAGCGGCCACCCAAGGACGGGCTTCGAGAATCGCGACAATTTCAAAGATGGACAACCATCCGCTGATCATGACGAGGATGAGCAACAAGGTTCGCAGTCCCCCCCGGACCGGAAACCAGTAATAGATGAATAACGTGATCAAAAAGAAAGCGAGCAAGCCCATGCGGTTAGTCCTTTCTAGCATCATTTTGACCAATTATAGCAGACAACATTGCGAGAGTGTTAGAGGGTTCCCTTTAAGACGACTTTTCGCTACAGTTGAAGATAGATTATCTAAGGAGGAACTAGCGTGAAATTTGGAATCATCGGCTTAGGATATGTCGGATTAGCCACCCTGTGTGGCCTTGCAAAAGCGGGACATGAAGTCATCGGTGTCGAGAAAGACCAACCGAGACTGCGCCGCCTCATGAGCGGCCACGCACCGTTTCACGAGCCGGGTATGGCGGAAGTGCTCCAAGACTATGCAGACTCGATCACACTTACGGATAACACCGCCGACACAAATGATGTCGATTACTTGTTCTTAGCTGTCGGTACGCCGAGCAAGGAAGACGGCAGCTGCGACATGACGTTCGTCGATGCCGCTTTGTCTGAGATCAACACGAAGCAAAAAATCGTCATCCGCAGCACTGTGCCACCGGGAACGACCGACTTACTCAGCATCATGTATCCATCCCACACGTTCGCAATCGTGCCGGAATTCTTACAAGAAGGGCGTGCGCTCGCCGACGTCCTTAAACCGCAACGCGTCGTCATCGGCAGCGGGAATCTTGAAATCAGCGAAGAACTCGCCGGCATTTATGGCCGTCTCGGTGTGCCGATTGTTTGCACGACACCAATCAACGCCGAATTGATCAAATACGCCTCGAACGCATTTTTAGCCACAAAGATCAGTTTCATGAACGACTTGTCACGCCTCGCGGATAAAGCAGGCGCCGATATCGCGACGATTGCCGACGGGATGGGGCTTGACCCGCGCATCGGACGTTCTTACTTAAACGCTGGTCTCGGTTACGGCGGCTCGTGTTTCCCGAAAGATATGAACGCGCTCTTGAACGTCGCGGCCGAGAACGAACTCGACTTGCCGGTCATCCGTGCGGCGATTCAAGCGAACGATGAACAGATTGCCTACGTCGCATCGAAGATCGAACACCGTCCGAACCTGCGTGTCGCTTTCCTCGGTCTCGCCTTTAAACCAGGGACGGACGATATGCGTGACGCACCGTCGATCACACTCGCCAATCACTTACGGTTACGTGAAGTCGAAGTCGTCGGCTACGATCCGCTCGCGAAGTGGGAGTACCGTCAAGCGTTGACACCAGAAGAAGCGCTTAAAGGAGCCGACGTGGCGATTCTTGTCACGGAATGGGACGAACTCGTCAACTTGAAGCCGGAAGCGTTCGCCGGGATGCGGACGAAACGGTTGATTGACGCACGCAACGCATGGAAGTATGCGCGCGACCCAGAAGACGTCGAGTACGAAGGCGTCGGCCGCATGCAGGGCAAGACGAACACACCGTCATCGAAATGACCATTCATATAGAACTCTCTTTTCATCGTAGGATGAGGAGAGAGTTTTTTTTGAACAAGTGAGGGATATTATCGTTCGTTATTTTATAATTTTGTAGTCGTCTACAAGAGGTGTTATAATTATTTTGAAAGAAGGTGGCATCATGAAATCAAATACAATCATCGTGAACAATATAAAATCAAGGCTACAAGATAATCAAAAGTCGCATCAATGGTTAGCTCAGGAAATCGGGGTCAGCAAGGCAATGGTCGGTCATATGTTGAATGAGAGCCGTGTCATCCAACCGCAACGTATCGTTGATATTGCTAATGCTTTAGGCGTATCGGTCAACGAATTGACAACCGACCCTTCAATGAGAGAAGAACGCATGACGGTCGAGTTGCGAGGGACACTCTCAAATCGACGGGCCAAAATGGAACTTGAACGTTTGAAATTTGCGGTGGAAGACTATGTTGGTCTCAAGAGTGAGCAAAGATGAAGCCGTCAACACGAATAGCTGAAGACACGGCAGAAGCGTTCGCAGCCGACTTCTTAGATCAAGTCATTGATAGTCACGTCTTCATTGGCGCTTACATCGAACAGGTATTGGCCAAACGCGCGAACCTCATTTTTCAATATGTCGAGGACGACTCTTATTACGGTGTCGCCATCAAGCATATGTCAGGAGAAGAGTTCATCGCCCTGAATTCTTACCAACCGCTGCGTATGCGTTACTTTACCGCGGCCCATGAACTATGGCATTTGTCTGAAGCGAGTGAGTGGCAAGTCGATGGGTTCAATCACGAGCGGGCAGCCGACCGGTTCGCAGCTGCGATCATGCTACCGAAGAGTACGACAAAAGAAGTCTGGGAGAAGCTTAAAGACGGCTATGATGTGAAGTCCGCCATCATCTATTTGGCCGATATGGCCCAAGTGCCATACGTCTCGGTCGTCCGACGACTCCGAGAACTCAATTATCGATTCTCTGACTTGAGCGAACAGGAAGTCGATTGGCGCAAGGAACGGAATCGTCTCGGGATCGCTCCGAGCCCATTAGATCAAGCCCAACGCTTCGAGTCATTTCCAGCCTATGAACAAGTGGTCGTCAAAGCAGTAGAAGAAGAACGATTGACACGATTGAGCGCTGCGAACAAGCTCTCCGTCTATCGACCCGAGCTGGCTCGAGCGTTACAAGAAGATGAGGTCAGTCGTCTACAAGAGGATGCCACCCATGATTAATGAACCGGTGTTCATCGATGCGAACATCATCATCCATGCGGCAAGTTTTCGACAAGCCGACGTCTTTGATTGGATCAACAGCCTGTATGGACAAGTTCTTATCCATGTTGAGGTATTGAATGAACTGAAGACATCTTCGGTTAGAGAAAAGGTCGACGCGTTCATCAATGAAGGGACTTGGGTGCTATTCGATCCTGAATCGGAAGCGTCGATTGCGACAGATGAACTCTATGACCTTTATCTCGTTTATCTGACAGAAGTTCGTCTTGCGTTTCAACAACTGGATGAAAAGAAAATCAGAGAAGGTCGGCCACTCAAACATACGAGCGACTTGGGTGAAATCCATAGCCTTGCTGCTGCGCGATTGATCAGCGCTGGCTTAATTTGTAGCGATGACGCGGACATTCGAGAAGTCATCACAGACGCTGAACTGTACATCGTAGATCTAGAGGAGAAAGAAACATTGATTCGTCAGCATACCCTCATTGATTTCTGTATACATTTAAAGCGATTTGAGGTCGTGAAAAGGAGCGAGGTTCGAAAGTTTTTCAAGACGATTCGTCCCCGTGATGTAAATGTACTCGATCAACACATTGATGAGATATGAATACGATGTTGCATCATCAAGACAAAAAAGTACCCAATATGCGTCGACTTATGACGCGGCTTGGGTACTTTTCTTCATGTCAGACATTATCCGATAGCTTGTTTCGCTCCCGAAGAACGGCGAGTACGAACTGTTCCTGTAAGCGGTTCTCGAACGTCTCTTTTTAGTTTAGCAGTCACATGTGGTCCATGTCCGAGGTGATGAGTGCGATGGCGATGAGCAATTCGGTGAAATAGTAGCCTTCCTCGATCATGCGCTTCAATCCCATCAGCGACAGGTCTGTTAGCGGTTTATCTGTTCTTTTGTCGGGCCCATGACACCAGGAACGTGTTGGCCGGCTTGGCGTAAAAGTACCGTCATCTGACCACGGTGATGCGTCTGATGGTCGATCATCATGCGGAGGACGGCACCGCGCGGCGTCATCTTCCCATGGACGTCGACTTCTTCTAGCAAATAGTCATCTGTAAAACCGTCAGCGGCGCTTGAGATTTCTTGCGCGTATCGTTCGTACTGGTCGGCGATCACGCCCGCTTGATCGGGCTGGGTCAGGCTCTTCAAAGCTGAGAGACGGAAGCCGAGCAAGTTCGTGAAGTAGCCGAGCGCGGTCGTGACGTGCCAACCGATCCAACCGAGCGAGTTATGGTCGGGGACGATTTTTTGGCCGAGCGTGTCATCGGTCATGGCACGGAGCACGTCGAGCGTGCCGGTCGATGATTTTGTCCAATCCTGTTTGAAGTCGTTAGCGGTACGATACATAAGACTACCTCCTCTTGCGTATTCTACCGCTAGTATACGCATGTGCCTTTCGTTCGCGCACGTCTGATGATCCGATGAAACATTTCGGTCGGTTTTTCCGTAGAATAAAGGAGATAGGAGGGACTTGTTCATGTGGATTCTTATATTTGCAGCACTACTCATGTTTGTCCTCGGGTTCGCCGTCCACAAGTTAGGGTGGCACTTTCTCATTTCGGGCTATAACACGATGAACGAAGCAGACAAGGCACGCGTCGACATCAAACCGGTCGCACGGTTGATCGGTATCATGTGTTACGGCATCGGCTTCATCTTTCTCATCGTCGGCCTCATTGATTGGTTCGGGCTCGTCGTCCCAATCGAGCCGTTCTTTATCGTGCTCATCCTGTTCATCGTCGTCATCCTTTGGCGTGCCCAAAAGTATGACGGGAATATTTTTGACGACACGGGACGGCTTCGTCCGGGCGGTAAGAAGAAACTCATCCCGATCGTCCTCGTCTCTGTGCTCTTGCTCACGGTCGTGCCAGGAATCCTGATTTGGTTCTCTCAACCGACCGAGGTGACACTCACCGATACGGCACTCGTCATCGAAGGCAGTTACGGGCAAACCGTGCCGTATGACGAGATTGTTGATGTCATATTGACCAACGTCCCGGACGTCGAGCGTCGAACGAACGGGGCCGCTACAAGCTCACAACTGACAGGACACTTTCGAACGACTTATAAGGAAGACGTGCTTCTCTTCATCAACCGTGACGTCACAGCAGTCATTCGCATCGACTGGAGCGGAAAACCGATCTATCTAAATCTTGAAACGAACGAAGTAACGAAACAGTTATATGAGGAGGTGATCACTCGATGAGTCCATGGTATGCGCGCAACATGCCGTTCTTTTTCCTGACGTTCTTCTTTCCGCCGCTCGCGCTGCTCTTGCTCGTCTGGCAGTGGGATAAATTCACGACGGACCGGGGCATCAAACTGTTTTTCGCGGTCGGGATGACGGTGTTCATCGTGTTCGGTCTATTGCCGCGCGGCACGCTTCCGGTCATTCTGCCGATCATTTTCGGGTTGATCGCCTTGAAGCTCGTGCTGAACGTGATCAGACGAAAAAAAGGCTGACGCGCTAGACGTCAGCCGATCGGGACGCTCAGTCAGGGCGTCCTTTTTTTTCGTTCACCCAAGCCTCGAACGTGTCAGGTTTGAGCGCCGGGGCGTAGTAATAGCCTTGCCCGAGCTCGACCCCTTCGGCGATCATCCGTTCAAGGTCTTCCTTCGTCTCGATGCCTTCGGCGAGGGACGTGAGCGCCTGCTCGCTCGCGAAGCGTGAGACGGCACGGAGGAAGGATGTGCTGTCTTTCGCTTTCCCGCTGACGTACATCCGGTCAATCTTCACTTCTTGAATCGGTAAGTGCCAAATCGCTTCGAACGAGGCGTAGCCGGTGCCGAAGTCATCGATCGACAAGCAGTAGCCGAGGTCGGCGATGTCCTCGAGCCGCTCGAGCTCGTTCGCATGTGACATGATGTCGGCCGACTCGGTCAATTCGATTTTCAAGCGGTCCGGCAGCCACGGATACGTCTCGATCAAATCACGCAGCTTCGTGACGATCGACGGGTCGACCGAGTGGGCAGACAAGTTGTACGACAACGAGACGCCGGAGAATGACGTATCGCGCCAAGCGACGAGCTGGTTGATGACTTGGTCGAGGATCGAGTGAGATAACCATAAAATCTGGTCTGACCGTTCGGCAATCCGGATGAACTCGTTCGGCGGGACGTGACCGATATCCGGATGCTGCCAACGGGCGAGCGCCTCGGCCCCGACGACGCGTCCAGTTGTCAATTCGACTTGTGGCTGGTAGGCGACGGTGATGTGTCCTTGCTCGATCGCCTCGGGGAGCGCCTGTTCGATCAAGGCGGCCCACTGCAGCTGGGCGAGGATGCTCGCGTCATACCAGACGAACGGCGTCCGCGTCTCTTTGGCGTGTTGGAGTGCTCGTGTCGCCTCGAACAGACAATCCGTATAGTTCGGTGTCGTGTGCGCCGCCCCGATTTGAACGTGGACGGTCTGCCGTTTTTGATTGATCAACAGTTCGGTCGGGAACAGTTCCATCAGTTCATGTTCGTCGAGCGTGCTGAACCCTTTGACGTACAGCATGAGCGTATCGTCACGATAGCGGCCGAACAAGTGATGCGCATACTTCTCGAGTCGGTCCTCGACGTGACGGGCGAACTCGGTCATGAGCAGGTCAGCATAAATCGTATCGTACCAATCGACGAGATGATGGAAATCATTCAGCTTGATCAAGAGGAACGTCCCATCGATATCTTGTTTTTCCCACGCTCGGATAAAACCGTATTCGTTATACAGTTCGGTCGCGAGGTCGAATCGGACGAGGCGATCGACTTTCCGTTCGCGCTCGACGCGCTCGGTCTCATCTTCGAGGATCAAGTAGTACGTGAGCGTTCCCCCGCGCTTGAGCGGGATGATTTTCGCGTTCAAGAAACGGGCATGTTCTCCTTTTAAATGCAAAATGAATTGGGCGCTCGTCCCGTGCTCGGTCACACCTTCAAGTGCTTCCTGGAACAGGCGACGACCTGTGTTGGTGAATAGCTGGTTGATCTCGTACAAGTTCCGGGCGCCGAAGAACTGATCGAACACATCGTTCCGTTCGATGAAGTTATAAGCATCATCGATCAACGCGATGGCGAGACCGGTCTCTGAGAACAGGGACGACCAACGCTCGTGATAGCGGAGCAGGTCGTTCGATTGCGTCTCGAGCGTGTTGACGGTCAAATGGACGCTCACCGCAATCTCGCGGAGCTCGTCCTCGATGCCACGGAAGTCATGACTGGCCGGGAATGACGCCTCGACCGGTTCGGTGCTTGGGTCGATGGCGAGTGCACGGGCTTTCAAATGACTTAAATCATGGGCATACATTTTACGTGTATAGCAAAGCGCGGCCAAGAGTCCGGTCGAAAGCACGAGCGTTGCGAGCAGGACGAGGACGGCGAGCGTCCCATATCGGTTTCGTTCCTCTAGGAGCAATGACTCGGTCGACGAGCGGATGGTCTGGAGAACTTCATGCGAGTCTTCGTAAAACTTGGTCCCGTTGACGTAACGCGCCTCGAGCGTCGAGCCGGTCGAAGTCAGTCGTCCCAACGCTAGGGCGCTCTCCGTTAAATCAGCGGTCGACTTCGTTTGGAGAGTAGGATTCGTCGCGATAATCTCTTCAAGTAAACGCGCTTCAGTGGCGATGGAGGCGAGTTCGGCTTCTAATTTTTCTCGGTCCGGCGTCTCCGCCAGCAAGTTTGTCACGTTTTGGATGAACGTCATCTGCATCCGCATGACGGCATCGGTCAACTCGTAGGCCGTGTTCGCTTGGGCGGTCCGCTCTAAGCCTTGGTAGAGCCAACGCCGATCAATCGATTCGATGACGTCAAACGGGACGTTGTCGAATTCGCTCAACTCGCCGTCGAGCGTCTCTTCTAGTCGTTCAGAAAAAGCGAGGAGGGCATCCCGTTCGCGTTCGTGGACCCCGGTCTCGAAATCATCGAGCAGCTGGGTGTTATACTGGAGCGCGCGTTCGCGATAAGGCGAGGACAACAACGCTGTCGGCTGGCCCGAGTTCAGTTCGTACAGTTTCGCGGCCTGGTGGAGGACGAGGTAAGACTCGACGCCGGCAAGGTCGGATGCATGGTTCAAGTTCGTCACGGACTGATCGACGCTGACGTGTTTCTCTTTCCAGTAATAGCTTAATCCGAGACCGAATAACAACACACCGACGAGGCAGGCGACAGCAAGTACCATCGTATAGATCCGGTACGGAATTTTGGCGAATCGGTTGCTTCCCATCGTACACTCCCTTTCTACCTTTCCTATCTTATATCGCATTTCGAGTCTTTCAAGTGAAATCCTGCTAACTGAAAAAAAACCCGACAAAGGTCGGGTTTTCAAATGCGTCAAAGGTCACGGTCGCTTGTAGCCGATGAGGCGTGATTTCCAATATGGCTCTTTGCTAATTTGGTTGTAGCCGAGACCAAACGTCCCGGCATGGATGAACGTATCGGCGTCGATCATGATGCCCATATGGGACGGACCGGCCGTATACGTGTTCTCGAAGAAGACGAGGTCGCCGGCCTGAGGCACGAACGATTTGTCGAGCTGCGGACCGAAGTAAGACCCGGCCCAATAGTTGGCGACGTTCGTCCGCGGGATCGAGACACCTGCTTGGTTGAACGCGTAATAGATGATGCCTGAGCAGTCAAAGCCGCCGTTGACCGGACTAGACGACGCCCAGATGTACGGCGTCCCGACGTATTTCTTAGCGACGGCGATCGTCGCGAGCCGGGTTGCTTGGGCGGTCTGTCCGTTGACTTGGGTGACGAACGCTTTGGCGACGAAACCTTGCGTCCCGTTCTCGTTGACACGGTAGTGTGTCGCCGTCTCGCCGACGACGTTCAACAGTCCGCCGCGGAGCGTCGACCCGACGACTTGGCTCGAATCGTTCGCTTGGGCGCGGATGGCGGCCGGACTTGCCGTATAGAACGTATGTGAGTCGAACGACCCGCTGACCCATGTTGGTGCCGTCGTTGAGCCTTTCGGTACTTCCTTGACGAACGAGGCTGCGACGAAGCCGGTCGTGTTACCGATATAAATCTGGTGCCAGCCGTTTGCCGTCTGGACGACGCGGAGCGTCTGACCGGCTTTGACGCTACCGACGATGGCGGAACTCGTCGACGCAGCAGCACGGACGTTCAAGGACGGGGTGTTGACGACGTATTCGACCGAAGTGTTCCCAGCCCCGGCGTCACCTAAGTTCGGTGCGACCGGTGCACTCGGTGCGGTCGTCGTCTGTTTCAAGTAGCCGGCACTGACGTAACCGCTCTTTCCGTTATACGTGACGTAGTACCAAGTGCCGCTCTGTTTCGTTGCTTGCACGGTCGCGCCGTTCGGGATCGTCGTGACGAGCGCGAAACCGATGCCTGCTCCTTTTCGCACGTTCAAGTTCGCCGTCGTGACGAACGATTGATTGACGCTCTCTTCTTTCGGCGCTGCCGGTGTCGCCGGCTGACTCGGTGAAGGTGTGGCAGGTTGACTTGGTGAAGGCGTCGCGGCGGCTTTCTTTAAGTATGTAGTGGCGACGAAGCCTGTCGTCGAACCGTACTTGATGTGCGACCACGAACCTTCGACTTTTAGGATCGTGACCGTTTTTCCTTTCGGGATCGTGACGAGTACGTTCGCCTTTGTCGATTTCGAAGCCCGGAGGTTCAAGTTGACGGTCGTCTGTGACGTCGATTGGGCGGTCGGGCTGACGGTACTTGCCGCTGTTGATTTTGGTGTCGATGGTGCCACCGGCTTTGCTGTCGTTGCGGTGACAGTTAGAAAGTCGTTATGTACCCAGCCGGTCTTCCCGTTAAAGGTGACTTGCGACCACTTACCGCTCGTCTTGAGCGGTTTGAGCGCTTGACCTTTTGGGATGGTGAGCAAGACATTATGGCTCGTACCGGCACCGGCGCGAAGGTTCAAAGCAGCGGTCGTCACTCGATTTGAACTTACTGCCGTGCTCGTTGTCGTGAGTACGGTCGGTGATCCGGCCAAGTTAAGTGTTTGTCCGATAGCGATTCGGTCGGTCGTCAAGTTGTTCATCGACTTGAGTGTCGCGAGCGGGATGTGATGCTGTTGGCTGATCGACCAAAGCGTGTCACCGGCTCGGACGATATGGGTGCTAGCGGCGGACGCTTCATCGGCCTGGGCGAGGACGCTCACGGCGGCGATGGCGGCGAATGAGTACATAAGGCCGGATTTGGGATTCATGGAGTCACTTCCTTTAATATAATAGAGTCATTCATGACAAGTAGCGATACATATTTATTGTACGGTGCCGGTAAACATGGAAGCAATGGTGGAAAGGACTCATTCGAGCGATTTACGTTTAAAAGGAGGTCAATATTTTTAGTATGGAAATATAAGGATTATAAGAAAAAAAGGGAAATAAAAAATTGACTTTCTGTTGAATTATGGAATCTTTCCTATTTTCGGTTCATGCTATCATTAAGGCAAAACTGTTTGAACGAGGGTAGGGGACTATGATCGAGGGGAACTTTTCAACACAAACATACCGTAAACATCAAGAGAGACTGTTCGAACTCGTGCGGATGCCGGACGTGTCCGACGCGACAGTCGAGCAGGCGATCAGCTACATGTGCGAAGTCGTCGCGGATATGCTCGAAGTCGACACCGTATCGATCTGGCATTTCGATGAGGCGCAACACTCGATCAGTTGTCAAGTCGCATATTCAAAAGATAAAGGCATCAGCAAGCCGGCATTAACGGTCTATCGTCAGGATGCACCGGTCTATTTTGATGCGCTCTGCACGAACCGTGTCCTCCTGTTTGAGAACGTCCGGACGCACGAATGGGTGAAAAATTTATATCAACAATACTTCGTCGAAGGACAGCGGGTTTACTCGATGCTTGACGCGCCAATCATTGCGGACGGACAAGCCCACGGTGTCATCTGCTGCGAGACGTACGAGCTTCGGAAGTGGACGTATGTCGAAGAGCTGATCGTGAGTACGCTCGCCGATTTTGTCGCTATTTTATATAGCCGGCTCGAACGTCAGTCGGTCGAACAACACATCGCCCGGCTCGCCTATACGGATGAATTGACAGGACTGATGAATAAGAATGCGTTCATCGAACGAGTCGACCGGATGCGGGAAGAAATCGATCATCACCTCGGGTCACTCATTTACGTGAGAATCGACGAGTTCCGCTCTGTCGAGGACGCGCTCGGGAGCGAGAAGGCCAATCAATTAATCCAGGAAATCGCAAATCGGCTCCGTCTCGTCGTCGATCCGTCGATGCTCGCCCGGAGTTCTCAATCAGGTTTCGTCGTATGGACACCGTACGGCGACCGGATCAAAGCGTACGGGATTGCCGACATGCTTTGTGAGACGGTGACGAACGAACCGTTTACCGTCGATGAACTGGATGTCGTCCTGACGATGAGTGCCTTTATCTCGATTGAGGATAAGGCGCGCTCGACGCTCGAGATGATTCACACGACACGGATCGCCGCTAGTCATCATCATGTCCAACGCGGTGGCATCATCTTCTATGAAGAGAAGATGAGCGAGAAGGCGACAGCCCGATTGACGCTCGAGATGAATTTGCGCAAAGGGCTCGCATTGAACGAGTTTGCGCTCTACTATCAGCCGAAAATTGACGGGTCGACCGGACGGCTCAACGGTTTTGAAGGGCTCATGCGTTGGATCCATCCGGAAAAGGGGCTGATCCCGCCGCTCGACTTTATCCCGCTCGCCGAGTCGACCGGTGTCATCATCGCCCTCGAGGAGTGGGCGCTCGAGGAGGCATGCCGCCAATTGAACGCGTGGCACGCCTCTGGCCGGACATATCACTTGGCGCTCAATTTGTCGGCCCGTCACTTCCTATCAGAAGGCGTTGTCGAGAAGTTCGCCCGTGTCGTCGAAAGAATGGGTGTCTGCCCGAACTATTTGACGTTTGAGATCACGGAGAGCGTCGGAATGGAGAATCAGCAGCACGTCATCGAACGGTTCATCGCCTTCCGCAAGCAAGGATTCTCGATCTCGATCGATGACTTCGGGACAGGTTTCTCGGCGTTCGTCTATTTAAAGCATTATCCGATCCACGAGATCAAAATCGACCGTCAGTTCATCCAAGCGACGGAGAACGACCCGACCGGAAACGTCATCGTCCAATCGATCATCGAGCTCGCCCGCGGCCTCGGTTTAAAGACCGTCTGCGAAGGCATCGAGACGACCGAGCAGCACGACGCACTCCGTTTGCTCGGCTGTGACGAGATGCAAGGGTATTACTTCTCGCGTCCGCTCGCGATTGATGAGCTTGAGGTATGGATTGAAGCTTATAACAATGAAAACAAGGATTCGCTCCGTTGAGCGAATCCTTGTTTTCATTACGGCAGATCAATCTGAATCGTCGTCCCGACACCGAGATCACTCGTCACGGTGACTGTGCCCTCGTGTGCCTTGATGATGTCCCGGGAAATCGCCATCCCGAGCCCACTGCCGAGCGCGTCGGTCGTATTCGTCCCTCGGTAATAACGTTCGAAAATATACGGCAGATCGGCTTCATCAATGCCATTCCCGTCGTCTTGCACGATAATCGTCCCGCCTAGGACCGTGACACATACTGTAACTGACTCGTCGTTATGGAGGAGGGCGTTATAGATGAAGTTGAGTAACGCCCGCTTCATGAAATGACGGTCGACGTCGCGTGACGTGGCGTCTGTGCTTGAGAACGTGATGTCGCGCGTCGCAAACCGCGGGTCGTTCAAGACGTCGATGACGAGCTCGCGGACGAACGGCTCGAGCCCGGTCGTCTCGCGTTTGAGCGGGAAATCACCGTGCTGCAGCCGCATCGTCAAGTTGAAGTCGTCGAGCAGTTCTTTCATGTAGAGCGCTTGCCGTTCGATGACTTCAGCGTATTGGCGCCGTTCCGTCTCGTCGACTCCTGTATCCTCGAGCAGTTCGGCGTAGCCTTGGATCGAGGCGAGCGGTGTCTTCAAGTCATGGGAGACGTTGCTCATCCACTCTTTACGGCGGCGCTCGAGTTGTTCCCGTTCTGACTCATATGTCGTCAGTGTCTGTGACACATCGTTCAAGTTGGCGAACACGGGTCGGTACATGCCGGGCCGTTTCGGTTCGACGGTCGAGAAGTCGCGTGCTTTCAGTTGAGCGATCCGTTCGGTCAAACGATAGACAGGGCGTGTCAAAATCGAACTGAAGGCGAGCCCGATCAGTGCGGCGACAGCGAGGTCGACGATGAGTAAGATGACTGTCGCTCGCGACACGTAAGCGAAGATCGCCTCGGGATCAAGCATGAACAGGGCACGGTCTTCTTTGGCGTCTGGTACGCCGATCAAGTAGCTATACGTTTCAAATTCGCCGACGAAGTAGAGGACGAGGTCGTCGTCTTTGTACTTATAAATCTGAATCAGTTCGATTGGGGAGTAGGAATCGGGTGCGTCAACGGGCGCTCCGACGTCGCTGACCACATCACCTGAAGCATCGAGGATTTGGATGAACGCCCCGAACGCCTCAAGGGCGGTTATCCCGTCTTCGTTGACGACCGGTGCGCCGTCCTCGAGTGACATGTACTGGTTGAACGTGCGGGTGAACGTCTCTCCGGAGTTGCTCTCGACGTCATCAATCCCGGTCCGGTCGTTGACGAGCAACGTGACGAGAATGACGACGTTCAAGATGACGACGATGGCAACGATGGCGAGAATCGACACCAAGTAACGTCCGGTCAATTTCCATTTCAATTCAAACGCCCCCTATGCCTCAAACTTATAGCCGAGCCCTTTGACCGTCTTAATGTAGATCGGTTGTGACGGGTTCGGTTCGATTTTTTCGCGGAGCCGGCGCATGTGCACCATGACCGTATTGTCAGAGCCGTAAAAGTCCTCGCCCCAGACGCGGGTGAACAACGTTTCTTTACTGAGAATCCGGTTCGGATTACGCATGAAGCAGGCGAGCAGGCCGACTTCTTTCGCCGTCAGTTCGAGCCGGACACCGTCTTTGTACGCTTCTGTCTCGTCTACATTCAACCGGAACGGCCCGACGATTGTATCGACGGGTGCTGGTGCGTCGTACATCGAGACACGGCGAAGCTGCGCCTTGATGCGGAAGGCGACTTCTTTCGGACTGAACGGCTTCGTGATGTAATCGTCGCCGCCGATGGCGAGGCCGAGGATCTTGTCGATTTCGTCTGACTTCGCGGATAAGAACAAAATTGGAATGTTCGACGTGTCGCGGATTTGGCGGCACAGGTCATAGCCTTCACCGTCCGGCAACATGACGTCAAGGATGGCGATGTGCGGGGCGAACGTGTGGAACGTCTCCAAGCCGCTTTTGACGGTGTGGGCGGTCGCGATTTGTGTGAATCCTTCTCGCTCAAGCGCTTTTTGAATGAGTATACATAAGTCTTTTTCGTCGTCGACGATTAAAATACGTGGTTGGTCCAATGAAATCACCTCTCTTTGTAGCATATCATTTAAGGATTTCGTAAGGTACGCGTGATTTTCAGTTAAGGTGGCGCGTGTATCGTAGTGTTTAGAAAGAGGTGCTATTCATGGAATCATTATTACAAGTCAACGCAATCGAAAAAACATATGGGAAAGGCAACACAACGTTCAAGGCGCTCAACGATGTATCATTCACAATCGAACACGGCGAATTTGTCGGCATCATGGGACCATCTGGCGCCGGAAAGTCGACACTGTTGAACGTGCTCGCGACGATTGATACACCGACCGCGGGAGATATCCTCGTCGAAGGGAAAAACATCGCCAAGCTCGATGAGGAATCGCTGTCGGACTTCCGACGCGACCACCTCGGCTTCATCTTCCAAGACTACAACTTGCTCGACTCGCTCACGGTCCGGGAGAACATCTTGCTGCCGCTCGCCGTCGCCAAGACACCGGTCCGCGAGACGCGGGTTAAAGTCGACGCGCTCGCCAAGCGGTTCGGGATCGCGTCGATCCTTGATCAATATCCGTATCAAATCTCTGGAGGGCAAAAACAGCGGACGGCTGTGTGCCGGGCGCTCGTTGCCGACCCGAAACTTATCTTCGCCGATGAGCCGACAGGTGCGCTCGATTCGAAGTCGGCGACCGACCTGTTACAGACGCTCGCCGGGCTGAACGAGGCCGAGACGACGATCATGATGGTGACACACGATGCCTACGCCGCAAGCTTTTGTCGCCGGGTCCTCTATATTCAAGATGGAAAGCTGTCGCACGAGTTGATTCGAGGCAGCAAGTCGCGCGACGTGTTTTATCAAGCGATTTTGGACGAGCTCGCAAAAGGCGGTGCGACCGATGACGCTATTTGATTTGGCGAAGAAGAACGTCGCCCGCAATCTATCGCGGTACGCGCTCTACGTCGGGACGACAATCTTCTCGATCATCATCTACATGACGTTCGCGACGCTCAAACATAGCGGGGAAATTAGTGCCCTCGCCGAGACGTCCGGACAGATCAGCGGTCTCATGAACGCTTCGACGTTCATTCTGCTCATCTTCGTCGCGCTGTTTATCGCTTACTCGAACGCCTTCTTCTTGAAAGGACGTAAACGGGAAGTCGGACTGTATTCTCTTCTCGGGGTACGGAAAAAGCAGATTGGTCTCATCCTGTTGTTTGAGAACCTCGTCATCGGTGCGGTATCGCTCGTGATCGGGATCGGGCTCGGTTTGATTGGGTCGAACGTTTTGTTGCGGCTGCTGCTCAACTTGATGAACAGCGACTTGTCGATTGGGTTCACGGTCTCGACCTCGGCGCTCGTCGAGACGACGCTCGTCTTCCTCGCCATCTTTTTATTCACATCGTTCCAAGGTTACCGGGTCATCTATCGCTTCAAATTAATCGAACTGTTCCATGCCGACAAAAAAGGTGAGGACGTGCCGAAAGCGAGCCCGCTCATGGCGCTACTCGGGATCCTCACCCTCGGTACGGCTTACACGCTCGCGCTGCAAGACCTCGCCACGTCTCCGCTTTGGGGTTATCTTGCGGCGGCAATGCCGCTTCTCATCATCGGTCTTACCGTCATCGGTTCCGGTCTCTTGTTCCATAGCGTCCTCATCTTTATCCTCGGCCGCCTAAAAGCGAACGAGCGTTGGGCGTGGCGCCGGCTCAACTTATTGACGACGTCACAGTTGTTATACCGGATTCGAGGCAACGCGAAGACGTTGACGCTCATCAGTATCATCAGTGCGACGGCGATCACGGCTGGCGGGGCCATCTTTAGCGTCTACTATTACGCGGAACAACAAGTCACTTCGTACGCTCCCTATACGTTTGCTTGGCAAGGCGACAAACAAGACATCGACGCCGATGTGTTGGCTGAGACGAGCGTCATGCAAAAGACGGTTCGTGTCGCCTTAGAGACGGGAGAGCGGGAATATGGCGTCATCGATGAGACGACGTTCCGAAAACTTGCCGCCGACCTAGGCTGGAGTGAACCGGAACCGCTGCAAGAGCAAGGCGTCTTCTTGATTGATCCGTTCTATGACGAACGGTTCTCGGAAGACGTGAACGATGTGACGCTAGACGAGACGATGTATTCGGTCGCGTCCCGCTATGACAAGACACCGCTCAACGTCATGACGTTCGGCGGACTGTTCCTAGTCACACCGGATGACGTCTTCAAGACATTGCCGGGAGAAGGGACGATGTATCAAGCCGTGTCCGTCGCTGACTATAAAGAGCAGACCGCCTTGTCGGATCGCTTGTCGACAGCAGATAACTTCTCGAGTGCGACAGCGTTATACGCTGAGACGATGGCCATGCACGGAGCACTCTTGTTCGTCGGTAGTTTTCTCGGACTCGTCTTCCTCGTCGCAACGGGCAGCATCATCTACTTCAAGACGATGACCGAGGCCGAGGAAGACCGCTCGAAGTACGCGGTGTTACGAAAAGTCGGGATCTCGAAGCGGGACATTAAACGCACGATCCGTCAACAAATCGCGGTCGTGTTCCTCGCCCCATTCTCGTTAGGGATTTTGCACGCCTCGGTCGCGCTCTTCGCGTTCTCGCGCTTGCTCGTCATGGACTTCACGGTACCGGTGCTCGTCTGGATGGCGGTCTATTCTGCCATTTATACGCTGTATTACGTGTTGACGGTTCGACGGTTTACGAAATACGTTATCTGAAGGAGAGAATATTATGAAGAAACTAGTAATTGCGGCTTTCGCCCTCGTCATCGTGGCGCTCGGGCTTGTGAACATCGACTGGAACCGGCTTGGGAAAGAGGCGTTATATGTACAAATCGGGGAAGCGACAAACGTTGAGGAGACGACGCTCGAGTCGGGTGACGTCGTCCGCCGCTACGAGTATACGATGCCGGCGTTGACGAAAGACGGGGATTCGCAACCGGTCACGTTCACGGCGGCGAAGGAGCTTCGAAGCGGGGCATACTTGAAGCTATATGTGAAAGATCAAGACGTCGTCACGTCTTACGATGAAGTAACGGTCGCAGATATTCCGAAGGCGGCTCGAGAGCAACTATAGGGGTAGACTCAAATCAACCTCAACCCAAAAAGCCTTTCCCGACGATCAACGTGTCGTCGGGAAAGGCTTTTTGTGTGCTCATGCGAGTGAACTTTCTCGCTCGGCTAATTCGTATTGGAGTATGTACGTCAATTCTACATGTACTTGATCTGAAAAGTTAGTCTTTCTGACGTGCGTACGTGGTCGTAATCCACATTCCAAAGCAATATCGATGATTGTCCGAATCTGATTTTCCGTATAAAAACGTTTGCGTCCCATCGTGAACGGGGTCGGCGGTAAGACGCCGTCCGTCTCCCATTTGATCAACTGTTGCTGGCTGCGTGGGATGCCGGCAAGGGTGAAGGCGCGACTCAATTCTTTAAGCGGATAGACAATTAAATGGCGTCCGTTATATTGAAATGGTTTACCTAGTTCGGGACGATATGCATCCCATTCGGTCGCAAAGAACGTTAAATCAATCGTGTCAACTTCAAATTGAGCGGAAGGAATTGGAGTGGCGAGTGCGATGTCTAAGTTGTTCATCTAGTGTTAGCTCCTTCTTCAAGTCTGCCGGGTGGTAGTACCCTCCCTCGTATAGTACCCTATTTTCAAAAAATTAACTGTTCATTTTTTGAAAGCGTGGAAATGAATTTATGGGACTTTCGATGCGGTTGTCAAATTTACACAACGTCTATAAAAATACCCTAAATGGTATGGCGATGCAAGTCATAGGAATGATTTGAGGCAGATGTAACGACTGCTTGATGATGTGGTTCAAAAGTCACGGTTGGAATATTTACGACTTTTGAGCAAAACGGTTTCCTCGTCGGTTAATAAGGGCGAAGGAGGTGAGACATATGGCAGTGTATCGAGAATACGCAAGCGTTTTTTATCTCGACACGAAACGGCTCGTTTACGGCAAGGAAAAACGTCAGCTCGTCCGCTTCGGTCCGCTCGGTGCGCGGATGGAGACCGAGGAGATCAAACAGTTTGGCGACTTGTTGATCCCGTTACTCGCGGTCGAGTCCGCTGCGTACGTCGTGTCGCGTGAGTTCCACGTGACGGTCTAAATTGGAGGCTCCCACTTATGCTAATACCCCCTCGTCCCGCCGCTCACAATCGGCACGATGAGCAGGTGGTCACATGAGCTGGCCCGAACTCATCTCAAACCTAGGATTCCCGATCGTCGTCTCGCTCTATCTGCTCCACCGGATCGAGACACGTCTTGAGCGGATGATTCAGCTGCTCGAACGTCTGGACTCCACCTATCCGTCTGAATTGTAACCACTCCCCGAAAGGAGCCATCCCCTATGGCACAGCTGACAGAAAAGAAAGCCACGCTCGTCCTGACGACGCATCATGACCTCGAAAGTTTGAAACCGACGAAGAAGACGCAACGGTTCGGTCCGATTCGCGCTGCGCTCACGGCAGATCAAGCCGATTCATACGGTCAGCTCATGCTCGATCTTCTCGAACATGAAGATTTCACCGTGTCGGTCGTCCGCGAATACGACTTAGCCTAATCCACTCACATTCTAAGGAGGAAATGAACCATGACTGAGACAAAACTAGAGATCGCCTTTTTGGACACGTTTAACAAAGTTGCCCGCTTCCGTTTGAACAACGTCAAACAACCGGTCGACCCAGTGAAAGTGCAAGCGCTCGCCGACTTCATGGTCGCGAACGACCCACTCGGCAAAAACGTCGTCAAGTGGACCGAGATCAAGATGATCGAAGGCACCGAGACGGTGTTGAACATCCAATAATCGAACCCGGAAGGTGACTGAGTTTTCAGTCACCTTTTTTTATTTTGGTCAATCCACTTTAAACTTCTCGACTTCAAGACGATAAAGAATGAAACGTTGTACTTGAGAGGGGAATACATACATGGCATGGAAAGAAAAATGGTCAGCGGCTGTACGTCGATTGAACCTGCGTCGCATCGATGTCCGCCGCTTTACATGGAAACCGAAACAACGGAAACGACAAAAAGTAGAGACATCCGCGCCTTCAAGTAAAGGCCTGACGATTCGTCAAAAGTTATGGGGACTCGTCATCCTCGCACTCGTCATGGTCGCCGGTGTCGGCGGCTACTCGCTATTGTCACTCGCCGACGCGAACCGTCAAGGCGACGATATCGTCAACAACTGGAATAAAGGGCTCGACTACGCCCACGAACTAAACACGCTCGCCGCGAACTATCGTGCGCTCGAACTCGAGCATATCGTGACCGAGGACGCGGCCGGAAAAGAAGAATTGATGGCGAGACTGAAAGAGATTCGGACCCAAATCAATGAACTCGCGCCGAAATATGAGGCGACAGCGTCAGGCGAAACCGATAAAGAATTGTTCGCCAACTTCGCCCGCCAATGGGAGATGTATCAACGCGTGTCAGACAACATGCTCATCTTTAGTACATCGGGCAACAACGGCATGGCCCGCTCGTACTACGATGCCCAGTCCCAGTCTACATATGAGAACTTTACGCAACGCCTGACCGAACTCGTCGATTACAACTCAGAAGGCTCGCGGCAAGTCGGGGCGGACATGGAGCGTGAGTTCCAACAAGCGCTCATCGCCTTGCTGGCCGTGACGGTTGGGGCGATCGTGATCCTCTTGTTCCTCGGGATGAGTCTACTTCGTTCGATCATCAAGCCGATGCGGATGCTCCAGACGAAATTCGATGAACTGGCGTCACAAGGCGGGGATTTGACAATGTCGATCCCGGTCACGTCGAACGATGAGATCGCGCAAGTGAGCCGTTCGTTCAACGCCTTCCTCGCCTCGCTTCGTGAGATTATGATTGATGTCGACGAGACGGCGAAAGTCGTGCTCACATCGTCGCAAGAAGTCGCCGCGGAAGTGACCCAACTGAGCCGTTATATGGAAGAGACGTCAGGTACGGTCGAAGAACTGACGGCCGGGATGGAAGAGACGGCTGCTTCGTCGCAAGAGATGAGTGCCTCGACGACCGAGATGGGCAGCTCGATCGATACGATCGTCGAACTCTCGAACGATAGTGCCCAAACAGCTGGACATGTCGAACAGCGTGCCCACGCGATGCGTACGCAAGCCATCGCCTCGAAGACGGAAGCGAACGCCATCATCCAGAAAAAACGCGTCGAGCTCGATGAGGCGATTAAAGGTGCCAAGTCGGTCGAAGAGATCCGCGTCTTGACGAGTGCGATCCTCACGATTGCCGACCAGACGAACCTGCTCGCCTTGAACGCATCGATCGAGGCGGCACGAGCCGGTGACGCCGGACGAGGATTTGCCGTCGTCGCGTCAGAAATCCGTAAGCTCGCCGAGAACTCGCGTCAAACCGTGAACGAGATTCAAGCGGTATCGAATACGGTCATCGATTCGGTCGAACGGCTCAATACGAGCTCGGCGGATATGCTCACGTTCTTGAACACGAACGTGCTCGCCGACTACGACCGGCTCGAGGAATCGGCAACGCAGTACGAAGAGGACGCGACCGTATTCGGCAAGACGGCGAACACGTTTGAGACGAACGCGCTGCAGCTCCGCCATATGACCGATAGCATTTTGCACGTCATCCAAGAAGTCGCGACGACCGTGACGGAAGGAGCGGACGGGACGCAGTCGATCTCAGAGAAAGTCCAACTGTCCGTCGAACGGTTCAACGATGTCCAACAGCGGATGAACGAGACGGAACAGCGGGCGACCGAACTATCGAATCGCGTGTCACAGTTCAAGTTATGAAACCGGACCACAGTCAAACGACTGTGGTCTTTAATTGTGACAAAAATTGGAACATAAAACTGATAAAGGTAGTCAATAAGAAGTCAGACTTCTTTTATTTGGTACATATTAGGTTTCGTCATCCGATATAAGAGTGGCAATACAAAATTAGAGAGAAGTAGAGGTGGGAGAGGACGTGTTCCTCAAAAGAGATGAAACGATTGAAAACACTGTCATTAACGCAAAAATTATTTAGTGGTATCGGACTTATTTTATTGTTCGTTGCGTTCGGCATGGGCTATAACTTATGGACGCTTCAAAATATGACGAATCAGTATGAAGATATGATTAGCCATGATGTGATGAAGATGAAGGCGGCCGACGACCTGTCGCTCGGCATGACGCGTCAGGCATATGGACTTCGGGGTTACATACTCGAGCAAGATGACTCGCGTCTCGACGCAGAGAAACGTGGGTCAGAAGACAAGAAACAGGCGATTCAGACACTCATCGAACTTGCCGAGACAGAAGAAGAACAGACAGAACTCGAGAATCTTTTATCCTATGCAACCGGCTATGATGAGTTAGCCGCCCAATTGATTGCAGCAATCGATGAAGGGGACGAAGAGGCGATCGACCGACTCGCACTTCGACTCATGCCGGATGTGACAGCGTCAATCACGGAGACGGGCGAGCGGTTACAAGCCGAGTCAGAGGCGGAGATGTTCGAGCAGCAACGAAGACTTGAAAAGTTAGGTGAGAAGGCACTCTTTTACTCGGAGGGTATCGCGATTTTCATCCTACTCTTGACGGTCGGTGCCGGCTACGCCTTGAAACAAATGGTGACCGTCCCGCTCCGGATGTTGTCAGACGAAGTCGCCGTCGTCGCGAATGGCGATTTGACACGCGCCGACTTGGACGCGCTGACGCGTGACGAGATCGGGCAGCTCATGGTCGGCTTCAACCAAATGAAAGGCAACTTGCGTGAGTTGATCAATGAAGTGAACCGTAACGCCCAAGAAATCACGGCGCAATCGGAAGAACTTTACGCCAGCACGGAAGAGATGTCGTCTCAAACTGAAGAAACGACGCGGATGATCGAGGCGGTCGTCGAAGAGACGATTCAACAAGCGAAAGAAGCGACGGGCAGTGCCAAAGCGGTCGCTGCGGCCGATGAAGGCGTCGAACAGATCGCTCGTTCAATCGGGACGATCAGCGAAGACGTCGCGATGAGTCTAAAGCTCGCCGAACAAGGGGACGAGACGATTCAACAAGCGAAACAAGAAGTGCTCGCCCTTGCAACCGAGACACGAATGACCGGGGAATCGATCGCGGCGTTGAAACATCAGTCGGACGAGATCGCCTTGATCACGGAAGTCATCCAATCAATCACGGACCAGACAAACTTGCTCGCCTTGAACGCGGCCATCGAAGCGGCCCGGGCCGGTGAACAAGGTAAAGGGTTTGCCGTCGTCGCCGAAGAAGTCCGGAAACTCGCCGAGCAGTCGAAACAGTCGGCGACACGGATCGCCGGGTTGATCGAATCGATCCAAGTCCAATCGAACGCCGTGCTCGCAAGGCACGAACTCAGTGCGAAGCGGGTCGAGGCGAATACGAAACTGTTGGAGAAAGCGACAAACGCGTTCCAACAAATCGTCGTCCAACTCGAGACGTCGGTTGAGAACACGAAACATATTCGTGTCGCCTCAAACGAGATCGCTTTGACGACAAAACAAGTCGCCACGGCCGCCCTCGGGATTGCGACCGAGAGCGAACAGATGGCGCAGACGATGCGTTCGGTCGGCGAGACAGCCGATTCACAGCTCGCGATGATCCAAGAGTTGAACGGCGTCGCCGAGTCGCTCGGGAATATGACGGGCGATCTGCAAACGTTGATCGGAAAATTCAATACGTGACAAACACAATCGAATCAGCTCGTCCTTTCGGCGCCTCCGCTTTCCTAGGGGCAAGCAGGGAGCCGCATCGCGACTTCGTCGCTGCTGGGTCTCCCTTCGCTTGCTGATCCCTCAGGAGTCTGCGGCGCCATGAACGAGCTTCGCAAGCGGTCGCCCTCTGGGGTGGCCGCTTGTCATTTTCTAAGGGCTCAACGACAGAAAAAAAGCCTGCGTCATGTGCACGAACCTAGGAAACGGAAACTGATAGCTAAAAGCATTCCTCGGACGGCTTTTGTACGTTCAAAGGATTGACGATGCTACGTTTCGGGAATTGCGGGAGAGAATGCAATTTAAACAGAAAAGGGGAATTCAGATGAAATATACGGTCATCACAGGGGCAAGTTCAGGCATCGGCTACGAGGCGGCGAAGCAGCTTGCCAAGCAGGGTAAATCATTCGTGCTCGTCGCGCGTCGCACGGACGAGCTTCAAAAATTGCGTGACGAGATCAAGTCAATCTCACCAGACAGCGACGTCATCCTCAAAACGAATGACTTGTCATATAGTGAAAACGTCTATGCACTCTATGAGTCGCTCGCCGACCTCGATATCGAGACGTGGATCAATAACGCCGGGTTCGGAGACTCGAATCTTGTGAAAGACGCCGAAGTCGGAAAAATGGAAAACATGATTCGTCTAAACGTCGAGGCGCTGACCGTCTTGTCGAACTTGTACGTTCGGGACTACCACAAGGTCGAAGGAGCGACACTCCTAAACATCGCCTCGGTCGTCGGCTACCGCATCGCGGCGAAAGGGGTCACGTACAGCGCGACGAAGTTCTTCGTCAGCGCCTACACGGAAGGACTCGCCCAAGAGCTCATCCAAAACGGGGACAAGCTGCGAGCGAAAGTGCTCGCACCGGCTGCGACCGAGACCGGATTCGCGAGCCGGGCCCGCGAGGAAGAGAACTTCGATTACAGTGAGAACGTCGCGAAGTACCATACGGCCGAAGAGATGGCCGAGTTTTTAGTTCAATTGCTTGAGAGCGATCAAACGGTCGGCATCGTCAATCACGAGGACTACTCATTTGAACTGCGCGGACCGATTCACCCGTATATGGGGTGAGTTAGACAGCGTTCAATACCATAAGCAGACGACAGCCCGAACTCTTTTTGAGTTCGGGCTGTCGTTTAGGATTGTCGCATCGTATCCGCATAGCCCCCGGTCAGGCGGTGGGTCAGGCGATGGTACCAGTAGCGCAGACGCAGGCGATATACATACGTTCGGGACGTGTTCGGCAAGACGACGTTATCGATATAGTCGGCGAACATGGCGCGGAACATTTTGTCCTCACTATCGTCGTACGTCGCGCTCCACATGCCGTGCTCTTCGACTTCGAGCAGCGTCGCGATCGTCTCGTCGTCGAGTTGACCGTCTTCCGGCAAACGTTTGACGAGCATCTCGACCCGGTGGCTGCAAATCGAGGCATAGAGCGAATGGGCCCGTGGGTTTCGCGGATTTGCGTTCAAATAGCCGATTGCGGCTTTGAG
Source organism: Exiguobacterium aurantiacum (assembly GCF_001766415.1). Lineage (GTDB taxonomy): Bacteria > Bacillota > Bacilli > Exiguobacteriales > Exiguobacteriaceae > Exiguobacterium > Exiguobacterium aurantiacum_A. The sequence goes on from NZ_MKXO01000003.1 coordinate 206,884, forward strand.
CAGCTCGTCGTTCATCTCGAGCGGGATCTCATCGAACGCTTGGAAGAATTCGAGCAACATCGGCACGGTCTCTTCGCTGAAACCGGCGAGACGGACGTAGTGCATGATGTGTAAGCCCGCTTCGCCGTAGAATTTACGATTGAAGTAATGGACGGCAAGGGCGCGCCGTGTCATCGGTACGTCCGGATAGCGCTCGACGGCGCGGCAGTAATGTTGCTCGGCCTCAAACGTAAACCCGGCGTCTTCGCTGAGGGCGCCGTGCAGGCAATGGATGAGGTAATGGTCGCCCATCGTACTCGCGGTTTCGAGCACTTGTCTGGCTGTCTTGAAATCGCCTTCGCGAATGAGCGGATAAGCGCGCATCGCCGGGAAGAACGGGTCGTTCGGGAAAGCCGTCTCGCCGCGGACGATGAGCGTCTCGATGGCCTCGGCGTTATAGTCTTCGATCAACTCTTCAAGGAGCATCATCTCAAGGAAGGTGCGCTGAAAGTCTGGGGTGTGTAAGTCGATGGTGTGTTTCAAATGAGGTCCCTCCCAGCTTTTGTGATTGTCGCTTTATTATACAAGTCAATCGCTTCACGAAGTAGCATTATTTGAAAAAATGGGAAAAGAAAAGAGGGGGAGCGCATTTGGGGGAAGGAGGGATCAACGTGGTCACGTTCACGGGCTATATCGTCGAACTCGAGGCAGCGCGAATTCGGGTCGCACCGAAGTTGGAGGCTGAACCGTTCGACGGCATCGTGTTTCATCTAGACGAGCAGATTGGGGACATATCAACGCTCACGGTCGGCCAATTCGTGCGGGTCGAGCATAGTGAGATGATGACGAAATCATTGCCGCCCCAGGCGGCGGCGCACCGGATTGATGTGCTATGATGGATAAGAGGTGAGTCATATGGGACAGTGGAATTTTCTTTGGCTCGGCGGCGTCATCGCGCTGAGCGCATTTCTCGTCTGGCTCTTGCAAGACGCGATCCCGTTTTGGATGCTATCGATTTTGCTGCTGTTACTCGGGGCCGCGGTCGGTAACGTGCAACGCAAATTGAATAAGGGCGAGTAAAAAGCACGTCTTCCGATTTAGTCGGAAGGCGTGCTTTCTTCGTCTCGCTCTGTGGCAGCCGGTTTAGCTTTTTCTTCTTTAGCAGGCTTTTCTTGTTTAGCAGGCTGTTCTTGTTTAGCAGGTTGTTCTTGTTTAGCAGGCTGTTCTTTTTTAGCAGGTTGTTCTTGTTTAGCAGGCTGTTCTTTTTTAACAGGCTTTTCTTGTTTAACGGGCTGTTCTTTTTCAACATGCTTTTCTTGTTTAGCGGGTTGGTCTTTTTTAACCGGTTTTTCTTCTGTGACTGGTTTCTCTTTTGGCTGATCTTTCGGTTTGCTTTCTTGCTTTTTGACTGGTTTCTCTGCTTCAGCCGCTGGTTTTTCAGGCGCCACCGGTTCTGCCGGTTCTGTCACAGGAGGTTCCGGCGTGACCGGTTCTTCTGTGACGGGAGGCGGCGTCGGTTCTTCAGCTGGCACTTCCGGTTCAACGACTTCAGGCTCTGGCGTTTCCTCTGGCGTTGCCGGTGCGTCTTCAACCGGCTCTTCGGCAGGCGCGACCGGTTCTGGTGCAGCTTCCGGGGCCTCGGCTTCTGGTTGCGGCGCTGGCGCTGGTTCCGTCACGGGTTGCTCATTTCGAGGTGGCGTGATTGGTGCGACCGGTGCTAGTTTAGCTAACGGTGGCGCTGGTGTGTCCGATTCAAGAAACGCGAGCACGTCTTGTTCGAACAGGGCGACCGGGAGTGCTTTTGACTTGAGGTGCATGGCGAGTACCCGTCCATCTGAAGCGACAATCGGACTGCCGATTGCCCGTCTCGGGATATCGAACTCGCGCTCATACCCGGTTTCATTGAACGTCATCTGGCCTTCGATCCGTTTAGACGGCATGAGCGTGATGAGCGTTTCGTCCGCCGCAGCAATCGCGTGACTGAACATGAACGGCGTCTCTTTCATTTGATTGATCCGGATGACGGCGATGTCGACGGTACGTCCGACGACGGTCCCTTTAATTTTCTTCCCATTGTGGTCGATTGTCATCGTCGTCAAACCTTCAACATTATGGGCAGCCGTCAAAATGTCTTGCGGGCTGATTAAAAACCCTGTCCCGGCACCGACAGAAAACAGACTTTTCTCGAGCGTCGCCAAATCAATCATCGAAGCGTTATCGGCTGAGACGGTGTCTTCGGCGATGTTCAAGTTGACTTTGTCAGCGAGTGAGTCCGTCGAACGAGGAGCTTCTTTCAAATAGGCGACTGTTAAAATAGAGATGAATGCGATAAGTGCAATCACGGTCGGAATGGCAATCCATTTCAAGCGACGGGGGCGATGGCCACACGTCGGACAAGCAGTTGTTTTTGAGCGGGTCTTCGTTCCGCAGCGTGGACAAGTCACGAGGGTGACACCTTCTTTCATATACATAGATGATTAGCTATACCTTAAATAAAGAGGGGATAAACAATATTTTGACGGGGTAAGCAGACAGGGATGGAATGAACTTCCGAAAATCGGGAAAGAAATAGATATCCTTCAAAAAGGGGGAAACGTCCATGCAGCCCTTTTGGACAACGCGTGCGTTCCGTAATGGCATCTGGGTACTGCTCATTTTGACGATCATCTTCATGGCGAAACAAGTCGAGTTTTTGTTCTATCCAATCGGTATCTTTTTCGCGACCGTACTGACACCGTTCTTGTTCGCCGGCATCTTGTTTTATTTGACGGTCGGTCTCGTCGATTTCCTTGAGATCAAATGGAAGCGACGGTCACTTGCGATTTTGAGCGTGCTCCTGTTGCTCCTCACCCTCGTCGTGTTGTTCGTCGTCACGCTCGGACCGCTCATCACAAGGCAACTGCTCGCGCTGCTTGACGCGTTCCCACGTTTTGCCGAAGGGAGCTATCGCCAGTTTTTGCTGCTGTACGGACGGCTCGAGGAATACGCGTGGTTTCGGGACTATGCCGAGCAGAACGCGGCATCGATTGAGACGTGGATTCGTCAGTTGACCGACGCGCTCGGTTCACTCATCGGTACTGTCGCCGGTTCGCTCGGACGCGTGCTCGCGCTGATCGTGTCTGGACTGTTCACGTTGTTTATCGCGCTATTTTTGTACGTGTTCATGCTCATTGACGGGGGCAAGCTCGCGACGGCGATTGTGCGGTGGATCCCTGAGGCGTACGAACAAAACGCCCGCCATATCTTGCATGACATGCACGAGACGATCAAACGTTACGTCCGGGCCCAGCTGATCGTCTGTACGTTCGTCGGCTTCTTCGCGACAATCGCTCTTTGGCTACTCGACGTCCCGTTCTTCCTGCCGCTCGGTCTGTTCATTTTCGCAACGAACATCATCCCTTACTTCGGTCCGTTTCTCGGGGCCGCACCCGCCGTTTTGATTGCGTTCATCGACGAACCGGTCAAAGCGCTCTACGTCATCATCGCCATCACCATCGTCCAACAGCTTGACGCCAACGTCATCTCACCGCTCGTCCAAGGCAAGTCACTCCGTGTCCATCCCATCACCATCACCCTTGTCCTGCTCGTCGCGGGACGCCTCGCCGGTATCGTCGGCATGCTGCTCGCCGTCCCGTTCTATGCTGTCCTGAAAGTCACATTCCTCAACTTGCAAAAACTATACGCGTTACGCAAAAAGTCGAAGCTTCCGATTGAAAGGAGCGACTAATATGTCCTCGCGCATCACCCACACGTTCATGGAACTCGTCCAAATTGATTCAGAGTCTTATGCCGAAGGTCCATTTTTAGAGTATTTAAAAGAACGATTCGATGGACTTGGTCTTGAACTTGACGAGGATGACTCGACAGCGGAGACCGGTCTCGGTTCGAACAATTTAATCGCCCGTCTAGCCGGCGACGCCTCGATCGCACCGTTATTCCTGTCGGCTCATATCGATACGGTGTCACCCGGTAAAGGCATCGTTCCGGTCATTCGGGATGATGTTGTCTATTCAGAAGGAGAGACGATTTTAGCGGCCGACGACAAGGCCGGGATCGCCATCATGATTGAAGTGGTGGAACGGTTGCGTGAAGGACGAACCCGGCACGGGCCGATCGAACTCGTACTCACACCAGGAGAAGAAGTCGGTTTGCTCGGAGCGAAAGCGCTCGATATGTCAACACTGAAAGCGAAGCACGGGCTCATCCTCGACAACGGCGGACCGGTCGGCGGCATCATCTTAAGCTCACCGAGTATGTTCAGCCTGAATATCGATATCCACGGGAAGGCGGCCCACGCCGGACTCGAACCGGAGAAAGGCATCTCGGCACTCGTCATCGCGGCCGAGGCGATTCATCAGATGAAACTCGGACGTATCACTGAACAAACGACCGCGAACATCGGCAAGATCTCGGGAGGGACCGGCAGTAACGTCGTCATGGAACACGCGACGCTCGTCGGGGAGGCCCGGTCGCTCGATCACGACGCCTGCGTCGAACAAGTCGCACACATGGTCGAGACGTTCGAACGAGCGGCACAAAACCATGGCGGCACGGTCGACATCAAGCAACAACAGATGATCCGGAGCTATCGGTTCGAGGAAGACGAACCGTTCGTCCGCCACGTCTCGGCAGCGCTCGCGCATACTTCGTTTCCGGTACGCTATGAGCATAGCGGCGGTGGGAGTGATGCCAACGTGTTCAACGAGTTCGGAAAAGTCGCACTCAACGTCTCCATCGGGTACGACGCGATCCATACGGTCGATGAGTCGATCCCGATCAAAGAGCTCGAGGACAGTGTGACGTTCGTGCTCCGGTTGATTGAGACGATGCAGTCGTTCCAAGCATGAGGGAAGGGGATGGGTTGTCGTGCGAAAACGAATCATTGACGTCGGCATCATCCTCGCCTCGATCATCGTCCTCGGGTTGGCGATCAACTTGTTTTTAGGTCCTCACGAGATTGCGGCCGGTGGCGTGACCGGGATCGGAATTTTGTTAGAAGAAGTGCTCGGCATCGACCGCTCGATCGTCGTCTTCGTCTTGAACGGGGTCATGCTCGTCTTGACGTTCGTCTTTCTCGGGAAGAAAGTGTTTTACAATACGCTGCTCGGCAGCCTGTTCTTGCCGCTCGTTCTCGCCGTCGTCCCGAAATATATGGTCACGACAGACCGGTTCTTCTCGGTCGTGTTCGGCAGTATCTTGTTCGCTGCGGCGGTCGCCATGCTGTACCGAATCGGTGCCTCGAGCGGAGGGACGACGATCCCGCCGCTCATCTTGCACAAATACACCGGGTTGAACACGGCGATCGGCTTCTTTTTGACCGATGCGCTCATCGTCGTCTCAAGCTTGTTCGTCTTCGGGATCGAATCGTTCCTGTTCGCAATCGCCTCGATCATTTTGACGTCGGCGGTCATGGCGTATATCGAGCTCGGCCTTGACCGGAAAAAAGCCATCTTCATCATGAGCGAGTCGCACCTAGACGACATCAAGCAGGCGCTCTATCGGGACGTCGACCGGGGAATCACCGTCTTTGACGTGAGAGGAGGGTTTCAAGGAGAAAATCGGGAGATGTTGATGATCGTGTTGACACGTGGCGAATATCAGACGGCACTCAGAACGATCGACGGAATCGATAAACGTTCGTTCATGATCGTCTACAACGTCGCCGACGTGCATGGATTAGGATTCAGCTACCAACCGCGCGTCTAACTTTGGAAAGGGGAGCCCTTCATGAACTCCTTACTCGCCTTCACGATCGTCATGCTCATTTGGACGATCAGTGATTTCGTCGCCAAGAAAACGAAAGCGTTGCTGTCCTCGCTATTTGTCGCGTCTGTCATCTTTCTCGTCGGCTTCAAATCCGGATTGTTCCCGGAAGATTTGTTACCGTCATCATCTTTACTAGCCCTCGGTCAGACGGTCGTCGGACTCGTTATCGTCCATCTCGGGACGCTCATCAGTCTCGACGAGTTCAAGCGGCAATGGAAGACGTTCGTCATCGGTGTCTCCGCCGTGCTCGGCATCGGGATTTTTCTATACGTGATCGGGCAATTTTTCCTCGATACGAATTATATTTTAAGTGCCATCGCAGCTATCAGCGGCGGAACGATCTCGATCATTCTCGTCCAAGACGCCGCCGTCAACGCGGGACTCGTCTCGGTCGCTGTATTCCCGGTCTTGATCGCGGCGACGCAAGGGCTGATTGGTTTTCCGCTCACGTCGATCATCTTACGGAAAGAGGCACTCCGCATCCGGACGGCACATCGGGACGGGACGCTCGTCACGCCTGAACAACATGCCGTCGTCCATGACGAGACAGATGACTCGATTTTGCCGGCGCCGTTCCATACGACGGCCGGGACGTTGTTCGTCATGGGGGTCGTCGTCTTGATTTCGACCGTCATCAGCGGGTGGACGAACGGTTACCTGAACACGTTCGTCATCGCCTTGATCCTCGGTATCGTGTTGCGCCGCTTCAAGGTTTTGAAAGCGAACGCGTTGAACGGGATCGATGCGTACGGTCTCATCATGATCGCCATCCTGCTCATCATCTTCGGACCACTCGCGACGCTGTCACCGAGTGCGTTGTTCGATTTGATCGTGCCGATCACGATTTCATTCGTTCTCGGCGTGTCCGGACTTTTGTTGTTTGCGCTCCTCGTCGGCCGCTTCCTCGGCTACTCGAAAGAGATGTCGATGGCGATCGGGTTGACGTCGTTATATGGTTTCCCAGGAACACTCATCTTGAGCGAAGAGGCGGCGAAGAATATCGGGGAGACGGAAGAGGAGGTGCATGTGATCGAGGATGAAATATTACCGAAAATGATTGTCGCCGGATTCTCGACGGTCACGATCACATCTGTGTTCATCACAGGGATACTCGCTGCGTTCATTTACTGAGGAGGGAACAAGATGGCATTATCAACAGAACTCGGAAAGATCAAGCAACTGCATAACACGGAGGCGGGCGTACTGAGTCTCTACTTAAGTACGAAGCCGAGCGAGCGCGATAAATGGGAGATTCATTTGAAGAACGAGCTGCGCCGGCTCGAGCAAGAAATCAAGAACGGGGACGAGGCGAAGTTGAAAGCGTTCAAAGGCGTCCGGGAACGGGCCGAGCGTGAGATTATGGGCAACGAGCATAAGCTGTTGCGCAGCATCGTCTTGTTTGCGGAAGGAAATGATGGCTTATTCGAGCTCCACTTCCTGCAGCTTGACGTCGAGAACGACTTCCATTACGGTGACAAACCTAACTTGGACCAAATCGAGAGACTCGACGCCGAATTCCCGAACACGGGCATCTTGCTCGCCCAGCTCGACAGCATCACCGCCTACGATACGCGGCTCGGTGAAGTTGAGGACGTCGTCGTGTTCGATCTTGATTTAGACACCGATCAATGGAGACGGTACCAAGGTCGCGGTAAGGGTGGCGAGGCAGCGTCAAGCAGCCAAATCGACCAATTCGACAGCCGGAAAGAAAAACAAGTCCGACGGTTTTACCGGGATATCGCCGGTGAGATTCGTTCCTTACACAAGAAACATAAATGGAACGAGGTCGTCATCATCGGGCAAGATCGGAGTGCGAACTTATTGAAAGATGAACTCGACATCGACATCGAGCGCGTCGTGAACCGGAACTTAGGAAACGCCGAGGAAGAAGAGATTCTGCGCCGGGCGTTTGAGCAATAAAAAGTAGCGAGTGACGTCATGTCGCTCGCTATTATTCTGCCCAGCGATTGTCTTGTGTGAACGAGATCGTCAGCCATTTCTCATACGGCAAGAAGGCGAGCGCGTCCTCGATCTTTTGACGGATCCGGTCTTGCTCGGCGATTTTGTCATACGGGTAGTCTTTCGCCACGACGAGGTCGATCTCGATGAACAGAAGATTACCGGACTTCGTCGTCCGGACGTATGTTTTCGAGACTTCGTATTGATGGGCGACTTGGAGGATGGTGAGTGTGATCTGTTTACTGTACGGGGTCTCGGTGTTCATCCCGATCAATTCTTTGATGGCGACCCACATCTCGATGAGCGGCGTCTTGACGAGCCAAAGGGTGATCAGCATGAGCATGACCGGGTCGACGTACGGGGAGATGGCGTCAAACGATAGCCAGACGAGCACTTGGGCGATCAAATAGCCGACGAGGGCACCACCGGTCAAGATGAAGCTGAGCCGCCACTGAACGATCTCGGCACTGACGAGACCGGAGCTCGCTTTCATCTGGAACGTCCGTAAGTAGCGGAAGATCCCGTACGTCAATGCGCCGCTGATCGTAAGATAGACGAGCGCCCAACCGAGGACGAGGTCGTTGCCGCCGGCGCGGATATCATCGATCGCACCGAGGAAGGCGTTGACGATGACGAATAAGAGGACACCATATTGGAACAAGATGATGAACGGCTCGATCGTGCTCTTGCCGAACGGGAAGCGCTTGTCCGACGTCAGCATGAACACGCCGGCCCGGAGCGAGATCCAGCTCATGATGACGCTCAAGAACGAATAAACTCCATCGAACAGGATGAAGGCGGACGATAACGCATAACCGACGATGATGCCGGCGATGGCGAAGAACAAGGAGCCAAATACAGAGACACGTAGGACGAAGCGTTCGAGTTTGGGGTCTTTTGGCATGGGAATGTCCTCCTTAGAAGCTGAGCAGCCGTTGGTACGTGTTTTCCCGCTTTTCAGTGTTCCTATTCGAGGACTCGAGCCGTATGGTATGCTAGAAAAAAATGGATAAAGGACGGGGGAAGAATGAAGCTTGTCATACTGATCGGTCCACAAGCCGTCGGCAAGATGACGGTCGGACAGGAACTCGCGAAACAGACAGGATTGAAGTTACTGCATAACCATATGACGATCGATCTCGTCAGCCCGTTCTTTGATTACGGGACGGACGAGGGGCGCCGGCTCGTCCAACTGTTTCGGCACGAGTTATTCGAAGCGGTCGCGAAAAGCGATCAGCCCGGCTTGATCTTCACGTTCGTCTGGGCGTTTGATATGGAAGAAGACCGGACCTACATCGAAGGAGTGGCGGAACTGTTCGAGTCGCACGGGGCGGACGTCTACTACGTCGAGCTCGAAGCGGACATCGAGGAGCGGCTCGCCCGGAACACGACCGAGAACCGGCTTGCACACAAGCCGACGAAACGGGATATCGCTTGGTCCGAGGCCGAGCTGAAGCAGACGGCGACGCTGTACCGCTTGAACTCGCGTGATGGGGAGATCGATGTCGACAACTATTTGCGGATCAACAATACGGACCTTGATGCCGAAACGGTCGCGCGACAGATCCAACGCCAGTTCAACCTTTAGAAGTTTGAAGAGCGACGGCTGATTTGCCAAGCGGGACGAAAAGAGATAATCTAGCACTAGATGGTAATCATTACACTCTGCCTAGTCTATCCTTTGAAATTGGAGGTGAACAAGATGATAGAATTCAAATATGATACACAACTGTTGATCGAAGGGGAGCAACTGTCCGAAGATGCGATATTTGAGTACATCAACACAAGCTTCGCGGGAGATTGTTTATTGGCAGTCGGGGACGAAAATCTAATCAAGATTCATTTTCACACGAACGAACCGTGGGATCTCGTTAAATATTGTGCGTCGCTAGGTGAGATCTATGACATAGTGATTGAAGACATGAGTAGACAAGAAAGAGGTCTACCTGGTTAATCTACGAACAGAAAAGAGAGTTGTTCGCCGGTAAACGGTGAACAACTCTCTTTTTCTACACCCACCAATCAGGGCGCTCATAGTTGATCAATAGCTGCTTTTCCAGTAAGCGTTGCACGAGGTAAGACGTGACGCTTGGTAAAATCTCATCGATGTCGGCCGGGTGGACCATGACCTCGATCGAGTCGCCTGGTTGAATTGCGTCGAGCGTTGCCCGGGACACACCATCGCCGTAGAACTGGTCACTGAACCGCTCGGTCACCCACAAGTCCCGTCGTGCATCGAGTGTCGTTAAGGCCCGAAACGTCGTGTCGTATTCTTCGGCGAGACGGACGATGACGTCTTGGATCGCCGGCCAACCATGGACGTGATGATGGCTGTCGAGGTGATGGAGCGACAGTCCCGTCGCGCGGAACGCCTCGATTTGCGCTTTCCACTCGAGATAGACGAGCTCAGGGTCCGGTGCCGCTTCCGTCAGAAACCGGTTCGTGTAGCGGAACGTCCCGTCTTCTTTCGTGAGCGGTGTACTTGTCTTTGCGAGCGGCCGTCCCCACGTCAAGGCGAGGTGCACACCGACACGTAAGCCGGGATGAAGTTTTGCCATCGTGACGGCCTCCTCGACGGCATAGCCGTTCATCATCATCGTCGCCGAATTGACGATCCCTTTGAGGTGACTGTCGAGGATTCCGGTATTCACACCAGATGTCAGTCCAAAGTCATCGGCGTTGATCAAGACGTGTGTTTTATGCATTTTGCACGAGACCGAGCGCTTGGTCGAGCACTTGGTCGCCTTTCATGAGCCCGTAAGCCATATTGTCGATGACAGCGACCGGTACCGTGACGGATGCTTTGATCTTGCCTTCGAGGTAGCGGACTTGTGGTCCGATCAAGATGACGTCGACGTTCGTTTGTTCTTTCAAGCGTGATTCCGGGATGGCTTCGATTGTCGCGTCCAGGCCGCGCGCTGCGGCCTCGGTGCGCATTTTTTCAACAAGGATCGATGTCGACATACCGGCCGAGCAGACGAGTAAGATGTTCATTTCAATTCCTCCAATTGGTTGAGTCGAGTGATCATATCGACCATCTCGATCGCAAGTTCTTTGACGGTCATTGCCGTCATCAAGTGATCTTGGGCGTGGACGAGCAGGACGCTCATGTCGCTCGTCGCACCGCGTGCCTCTTCTTGCAACAGCTCGGTTTGAAGCTTGTGGGCTTCTAAAAACGCCTCATCCGCTTCTTTCATTTTCGCTTCGGCGAGTTCACCTTCGCCGCGTTTGGCGGCGGCAATCGCCTCGAACGCCGACGAGCGGGCGTTGCCGGCGTGCAAGATGATCATGAACGATAATTGTTGGATGCTTTCTGTCTTCAACTGATTTTCTCTCCTTCGTTGACTTCTGCTTTATTTTTATTGATTTCGGCCGTCATCGCTTTCGCTCCTGCCATGACGAACGGGATATACATCGCCGTCGCGATCGTCAAGTTGACGATTTGGAGCAAGACGCCGCGGACGCTGCCGCCGGTGACGAGGTAACCACTGATGATCGGTGGCGTCGTCCATGGGACGATGGCGACCGTCTTCGGTACCATGCCCGTTGAGAGGGCGACATATGACACGATCGTGAGCGTGACCGGTACCAAGATGAACGGGATCAACATGACCGGGTTCAACACGATCGGGAGACCGAAGATGACCGGTTCGTTAATGTTGAACAGTCCAGCCGGCGCCGACAGTTTCGCGACTTGGTGATACGGGTGGTTGCGCTGCTTGCGGACGACGATGAAGATGGCGAGAAGCAGGGCGAACGTCGTACCTGATCCGCCCATGAAGACGAACGAGTCGAGGAACGGTTTTGTCACCGTGTACGGGACGTCATACGCCGAGACGCCTGCTTGGAACGCGGCCAAGTTTTGCTCGATGAGCGGGAGATAGATCGGCTCGATGACCGAACCGATGATGTTCGTGCCGTGCAGTCCGAAGAACCAAAGGATGTGGTTCAAGAAAGCGATGACGAGACCGGCCGCGAGCGAGTCGCCGAACCCCTGAAGCGGTTGCTGGATGACTTTAAAGATGACTTCAAAAATGCTGAGCTCGACTTGGAGTGTCATGAACAGTTGAACTCCGGCGACGAGCGTCAAGATGAGCATCGACGGGATGAGTGCTTGGAACGAACGGGTGACCCCACCCGGTACGCCTTCCGGCATCTTGATCGTCAATTTCGTGTTGATGAGGTAACGGAACAGTTCGGTGACTGCGATCGAGACGATGATGGCAACGAATAATCCTTGGGCACCGAGCCAAGCGAAGTTAAGCCCCCAGTCTTCTGTGACCGGCACGAGCATGATGTATGACGCGACTGATAAAATACCGGAGGCGAGCCCATCGACTCCATATGACCGGGCCAAGTTATACCCGATCGAGAAAGCGACCAAAAGACCTAATATGGCGAACGAGGCCGTCCAAATGTTGCCGCCGAGTCCTTGCCAGTTCCCTTCGCCGAACGCATTGTTCATCATGCCGACGAAGTCGAGCGAGAGGCCACCTAAATTGATGGCCGGGAAGTTGTTAATGAGGACAGCGAGCGAACCGACGATGATGAGCGGCATGACCGAGACGAATCCATCACGGATGGCGACTAAGTGTCGCTGGGAACCGATGCGCCCAGCGATTTCGATAAACTTGTTCATGAGTAAACCTCCTTCTTAAATTGTGGTAAGTACGCTTCATGCGCGTCGAATAGCTCACGGAGGAGCGGATCGATTTTCTTCTCATCTTGGATGAGCGGGTTCATCAGGCAGGCGAGGTAGGCATCGTTGTATGAGCCGGACATCGCTGCGCGGATGGCGAGCTGTTCAAACGTCTTCAAATTAGTGATGAGTCCTTTGATCGGGAGCGGTAACGCACCGATTGAAATCGGACGTGGACCAGCCTTCGTGATGACGGCGTTCACTTCGATGACGGCGTCGTCCGGTAAATCGCGAATCGTGCCGCGGTTCAGTGTGTTCACCGTCTGGATATCACCGCGGTCGTTGTAGATCGAGTCCATCAAATTGCAGGCGGCGTCGGAATAATAGGCGCCGCCGCGCTGTTCGAGCTCAACAGGTTTCACGTCGAGATCGACGTCTTTGTATTTCTCGAACAGTTGCGCCTCGACTTGCTGGACGACCTCGGCGCGCGTGCCGTTCTGTTCATACGCCGCTAAATCTTTCGCGAGTACGTCCGCCGTTTGGAAATAGTATTGATGGTACGGGTTCGGCAACATGCGGAGCGATTTCAAGAACGATTCGCTCCAACCGAGCCCGACGATGTTCGCCGGCGAGTAGTCGGTGCCGGCGTTCAGTGACGCGAGCACGTCGTCCGTGCGATCGACGCCGTCGACCCAGACGTGGCGGCCGAACACGAAATGGTTGAGTCCGATGAATTCGATGGCGACACGTTCGACCGGGGTGTCTAAAATCTCAGCGACCGAGTTGCGCATGTTGAACGGGATGTTACAGACGCCGATGACTTTTTTGTGGGCCGAGTGTTGCAAGACGGCCTCGGTGACGATACCGGCCGGGTTCGTGAAGTTGACGAGCCACGCGTCCGGGCAAATCTCCGCCACCTCATTAGCGAGCTCGATCAAAACCGGGATTGTCCGGAACGCTTTGAACAAGCCGCCAGCACCGTTCGTCTCTTGACCGATGAAGCCGTGCTTGAGCGGGATGCGTTCATCCAAGGCGCGGGCTTTCAGGCCACCGACGCGGATCTGCGTCGAGACGAAGTCGGCGCCAACAAGTGCTGCTTTCCGGTCGAGCGTCCAACTGAGTCTGATGTCAGCGCCTGCCTTTTGAATCATCCGTTCGGCGAGACGGCCGACGATGTCTAATTTGTCTCTCCCTTCCTCGATGTCGACAAGAACGATCTCCCGAACCGGAAACGTCGCTTGTCGCTGGATCAAACCTTCAATGATTTCGGGGGTATAACTCGAACCTCCACCGATGATGACGACCTTGACTGCCATAGTGCCAACTCCTCCTTGTGAAAGCGATTTCTTTTTGTTGTAACAAATATAACAAATAATACAACTTGTCGCAATATAAAAAGTACAAATAATACAAATTGTTTTTTGTATTTGCATTTGTATGTTTGCTGTATCAGAATAAAGGAAAGAAGGATGACACAAAGGGGTGACAGAATGTCGCAGTCGACGCTTCAAACAGCCATCAAAGAAGAGTTATTGTCCCGTATCAAGAGCGGACATTATACAGAAGGCGAGAAATTCCCGACCGAGTACGCGTTATGCGAAGAGTTCGACGTCAGCCGGACGACGGTCCGCGGCGCGCTCAACCAGTTGACGACGGAAGGCTATCTCGTCCGCCAGCAAGGGCGCGGCACGTTCGTCGCCGGGAAGAAAGTACGGCAGACGTTATCGCATACGCCGAACAATTACGCGGCTCAGCTCGCCGTTCAAGGCAAGCGCGGCCAAGTGTCGCTCATCGACTTGTCGGTCGTCTCGGCGAATGCGCAACTTGCCGACGTGTTCACCGTCGACGAGCAGGCACCGATCCAAAAGATCGAGCGCATCCGTCACGCCGACGGAGAGCCGACGCAGTACGAGGTATCGTTCATCCCGTGGCAGATCGCGCCGGGTATCACGAAAGAGCAAGCCGAGCACTCGCTGTTCCAGACGCTAGCGGAAGTCCACGACGTCCACGTCGCCAAGACGACCGAGGCGCTCGAGATCGCGCTCGCCGACGAACGGATAAGCGATCTTCTCGACTGTCCGCTCGGGACGCCGTGCTTTTATATCGAGACGGTGACCGAGGACGCGTCAGGAAAAACGATCGAGTACTCACGTTCATATTTCCGAGGGGACAAGACAAGTTTTGTCATCGAACGGAGCTACGCTTGAAAACACGCCGAAACCTGGCGTGTTTTTTTGTAGTCATATTAAACAAAAATGAACGGGTTAAGGATTTGTCAGCCTTGGAGATATCGCATTCATTGAAACCAAGGGTCATGTTGCGTACAGTTAACAGTAGGAAGGCGGGATGTCATGTTATTCAAGAAAAAAACAGACGAGGAAGTGACAGGGGCGACGCGTTTCCAAGTCAAATTGACGGAACAGTTGCCGGAACTTGGCCAAGTTATGATACTCGTCGACACAGCGACCGGTGTCAACTACATCCAGACATGGGTCGGGACGGGTGGCGGCATCACGCCGTTACTTGATTCAAACGGTGACGTCGTGGTCGACGACGTGTCTAACTTTCAGTAAATAGGGATCGGATCGAGAAAGGATTGAAGACACATGCACATTATCGAATTCATTGGGGTCAGTCATAACGACATCCTACATAACATCACCGGCTACTTCCGCGAAGGCCGGATCACGACGTTCGTCGGACCGAGCGGCGCCGGCAAGACGACGTGCCTGAAGCATATTAACGGGCTACTATCGCCGGACGCGGGCGACATTTATTTCAAAGGCGAGAACATCCGCGATATCGATGTCATCGCGCTCCGGAAACAGATCGGCATGGCGTTCCAAAGCGCCCCGATGATCGACGGGACGGTGTACGACAACTTGAATTTACCGAAAGCGATTTTCGGGGAGACGCTCGACCGGGCTAAAGCGACAGAGCTGCTCGGAAAAGTCGACTTGGATGGCATCTCGCTCGACCAACCGATCAAGACGTTGTCGGGCGGGGAGCGGAGCCGGGTCGCCATCGCCCGGACGCTCGTCAATAAACCGGACGTCTTGCTGTTAGATGAGATCACGTCGAGCCTCGACTACCGGACGGTGAAAGAGATCGAGCATTTGATCGTGCGACTTCAAAAAGATTTCGGGGTCACCGTCATTTGGATCACCCACGACCTCGATCAAGCGAGACGGGTCAGTGACGACATGTGGTTTTTACGGAACGGGGAATTGATTGAGTTCGGAGACGCGTCGTTCATCGACGAGTCGGACAATCCGATGATCGGACGTTTCGTCAGGGGGGAAGAGCTATGACGTTCATCGAACTGATGACTTCCTTGATTTTCGTGGCGATTCCGCTCGGGTTGGCGTTATTTTTGAAGCTCGGTCTCGAGCGTGACATCGTCATCGCGACGGTACGCTCGATCATTCAACTGTTGTTGATCGGCTACATTTTAACGTTCGTCTTCGAGAGCGATAACCCGGTGTTCATGCTGCTCATGATCCTCCTCATGATTGGCGCGGCGACGCAAAACATCATCAAAAAAGGGGACGGCATCCCTGGCATCACCTGGATGATCGTCCTCACGCTCGTCACGGTTGAATCGCTGACGATGGGGCTCATGCTCGGGCTCGGCATCATCCCGTTCGAGCCGGAGAAAATCATTCCGATCAGCGGTATGGTCATTGGCAACTGTATGGTGTTGTCACTCCTGTTTTTGAACAAGTTCAAAGACGAGGTCGAACGAAGCGACGAGGTCATCGAGCTCATCCTGTCGATGGGCGGGGCACCGAAAATCGCAATCGAGCGGAGCTTGAAGAACGCCATCCGGACGAGTATGATCCCGACCGTCGAGGCGCAAAAGACGATGGGGCTCGTCCAGCTTCCGGGCATGATGAGCGGCCTTATCATCGGCGGCGCCGACCCGATGGAGGCGGTGTTGTACCAACTGCTCATCTTGTTCCTCATTTTGACGACGGCGACGATTTCGGCCGTCATGGTCGGCTATATGGCGTATCCGCGTCTGTTCAACCAAAAACTACAGTTTATCGGATTGACGTATCGGAAGGGGAAAACGACATGATCATAGGCATCCATCACGTGCAAATCACGATCCCAAAAGGTGAAGAAACGACAGCACGCGCGTTTTATTGCGACGTGCTCGGCTTGAATGAAATCGACAAACCGGAGTCGCTTCAAGGACGAGGCGGGTTTTGGCTTCAAGTCGGCGACCGAAGCGTCCATGTCGGTACCGAGGACGGGGTCGATCGGCTGAAAACGAAAGCACATGTCGCCTATACGGTGACCGATTTAGAGGAGTGGGGACGGAAACTCGAAGCAGAAGGAATCGAGCGGATTGAAGGGATTCCAATCCCTGGCTTTGACCGGTTCGAGTTCCGCGACCCGTTCGGCAATCGGGTCGAGATGATTCAGGCGATATGAGAAAAAGGAGCGCCCAAGTGGGTGCTCCTTTTGTCGGTTCACGAGATGCCGAACAGTTCCGTGACGGCTTTCCAGCTTGATGGGTAGGCGTTGCTGCCGGAATGCTGATGGATCAGTTTCCCGAGACGTTTCACAACGAGGCTCCACTGCGTCCCATCGGTGGTGTAATATCCTTTTTCTTCAAACACTTCAGGCCAACGATGTGAGGAGAGGGCGACGAATCGTTCGTGGACGCGTATCGCATCCTCCTTCTCGTACCAACCTGAGCTTGGGATTGCTACGCTCAAGTCGTAATCTTCGCGCCAAATCACTTCTCGTTTGACCGACCCGTCTTCAAAGAACGTCAACGTGGACTCGTTGTGGACACCGAAGCCACCGACGGAGAACGTGACGGTGATGGTCGGTTTCTTTTTACGGATGGCATCGAGCGGGATCGTCGGCTCGAACATCAATTTCTTTCGGCGTGACTCCATAAGCGCTAACTTCTCTTCTAGCGTGGCTCTCGGTCGTCGCATGACCGGTTCAAGGTGGTTGCGTGTGCTATATGTATTCAATTTTGTCGACCCTCTCTTTTGGTGTCATTCATACGTGAATTATAGGACATCCGGACAAGGCGGGTGAGCAAAATAAATGGTAGGGTGAATAGAAAAAAGAGGGCACTTAAATCGGCGCGCCCTATCTATCGTTATTGTGCAGGTGTCCCTTGATGGAATCGCATTTTCCATACGCCGTCAATCCTGACCCAAATCGAGCTGCGGAGAGCGGTCTTCTCAGTCGCGTGATTCTCGGTTCGATACGTAGCGAGCACGACATCGTCGCGGATGACTTCGAGGTTGAAGTCGGACAGTGTGATGTCAATCTCTCCAAGGTCCATCGTATTCGTGTCGTCTTCTTTGTATAAGACGCGACCGGAGCTCCCGATTTCAAAAAAATCTTCGGTCAACAGTTCACGCAATCGCTCAGGCGACGTCCGAACTTCCGTCGTCAATAAAAGGCGTTCTTTCTCTTCGATCAATGGTGCGAGCATTCGCGTCACTCCTTTCTAAAAACGTTAGCCGTGTACCGTATTCGTTTTCCCGAAATTCATGACGATGACACCGAGCACGATGACGATGAGCCCGATGCTATTCAGTGTCGAGAGCACTTCACCGTAGACGAATACCCCAATCAATCCGGTCGCGACCGTGCCAATACCGGCCCAGACGCTATAGGCAATGCTGAGCGGGATTGTCTTCAAAACGAAGCCCATGAGCGTGAACGAGACGGCGAAACTCGCAAGCAGGATTACGCTCGGCAATAAATTTGTGAAGCCGTCTGACAGCTTCAGCATCGATGTTCCGAGCACCTCGAACGAAATCGAAACCAGTAATAGCATATACCCTTTCACACGTGTCCCTCCTTCATATTTTCATCAAGACGAGCCCGACGATGACGAGTCCGATGCCGATGACGGTCTGTTTTCGAACTTGTTCCTTGAACACGAGAAAGCCAATCAATGCCGTCGCGGCCGTGCCGACCCCGCTCCAAAACGCGTAGGCGAAACTGAGCGGGATGGACAAGAGCGCGAGCGACAACAGATAAAACGCGGTCACGTATCCGAGCGCGACACCGAGGATTGGCAGTCGGTTCGTCGACGTTGCGTTCAGTTTTAACATACTTGATCCGAACACTTCCGCGATAATCGCAGCAACTAGATAAGCAAAACCCATATAACCGTGACCTCCAACAATATCAGTAGTGTATTCAATGTCATCACTTCATGTACGTTGCTGTGAATGTAGCAAAATCTATAAGGGTTGTCGATAGAATAAGCGAATGGGATAATTAGGAAAAGGAGATGGTTGGATGAATCGACGCCAATACGCACCGCTCTATATGACGCTCGCACTCTTTTTGTTGACGTTCTTAACACTGTTTACGTTGAACGGCCGCGTCTTTCCGGATTTAGACTTGCTGACAGCCATCTGGGTGTATCTCGCCTTGGATATCGCGTTGCTTGCCACACTCATCTGGGGACTTTTCTCGAAGGAGAAGATGGTTAGATTATTCAGCCTCTTCGCGAACATCGGATTGATTGTACCGTTATCGATTTGGATTTTCCTGTTGTTATTCGCGAACGGAATTTCGGAAGCATGAATCATCAGAAACAAGACGTACCATTTCTGATGCGGCCTGTCCCGTTCTTCATCTTATTTGCGCTATGCGGGCCGCTCGCGTTAGCACTCGTCGTGATTTACTGGCGCGATCTGCCGGAGGATATCCGGGGTCCTCATCTGATTATTGCCATCATCTTTTCGCTGTTTTTCATCGTGAAACTGCTTCCGGACGGCCTCCTGCAAATCATTCTCTTCTCGTTCACGTACACGTTCGTATTATTTCTCACTTACAGCATTCTCGGGAGAAAGCGGGATAAGAAAAACTGAACGCTAACCCTCCAGAAAGTGGTCTCGTACCACTTTCTTTTTATTTTGCATTAATAGTAGGAAAAATATTTCCAATCTCTTTTTGAAATTTTGGCATTGCGCATCCTTTTTTTGTTTGCTATGCTTCTCAATGAAAACGACAATGATAATCATTATCAATGATAAAGCATTCCTGTTGCCTACATAGACAAGATCAACAACAGGGATGCCGTTCGATTGAGAAGGTTGTCGGCGTGATCAATACATATAGGGAGATGGAAAAAGTGGGGAAATTAAAAGCATCAATCATGGCGACATCGCTCGTCTTGTTGCTCGCGGCATGCGGGAACGAGAATGAAGCAAAAGATACGGGTAACGCGGAAGCGGAAGCGAAACCGAAGACGGTGGAAATCACGGACGCACACGGCACGATCGAAGTACCGGTCAACCCGGAGAAGGTCGTCGCGCTCGACAACCGGACGTTCGAGACGCTCTCGGATTGGGACATCGACTTGGTCGCGGCACCAATCGGATTGATTCCAGCGGACTTGCCTTATAAAAATGATAAAGA
Organism: Exiguobacterium aurantiacum; assembly: GCF_001766415.1. Lineage (GTDB taxonomy): Bacteria > Bacillota > Bacilli > Exiguobacteriales > Exiguobacteriaceae > Exiguobacterium > Exiguobacterium aurantiacum_A. The sequence continues at coordinate 226,640 of NZ_MKXO01000003.1, forward strand.
CATCGTTGACGTCGGGATGCACAATGAACCGAACTTAGAAGCAATCGCCGGTGTCGATCCGGATGTCGTCATCGTCGGTCAACGATTCGCCGACTACTACGACGACATTAAAAAATTAGTTCCGGAAGCAGCCGTCATCGATTTGAATATTGAGCTCCCAGAAGATGCGGGCACGCCAGGTGAAATCTTGGTAGAAGGCTTTGAGACGACGACGCGTTCACTCGGCCAAATCTTTGAAAAAGAAACGGAAGCAGATGAACTCATCAAAAGCTTCGAAGCATCGATCGACAGTGTAAAAGCTTCATACAACGGTGAAGACAAAGTGATGTCAGTCATCGTCTCAGGCGCCGATATCGGATTCTCGGCACCGAATACAGGTCGTGTCTTCGGACCGATGTATGACATCTTTGACTGGACACCTGCCCTCGAGGTAGAGAAAACGACAGGTGACCACCAAGGGGATGAGGTATCGGTTGAAGCGATTGCTGAGAGTGACCCGGACTGGTTGTTCGTCCTCGACCGTGACGCGGCGATTTCGAGCATGGAAGACGCTGTACCTGCAGCAGACGTGATCGATAACGCACCGGCACTTCAAAAAACAAAAGCCGTGACAGATGCAAAAATCGTTTATGCACCGAACGACACGTACATCAACGAGTCGATTCAAACATACTCTGAACTATTCAACGATATCGCAGCCGCGCTTTCGAAGTAAGGGAGTCATGTTGTGCAAAAACCAATGACAGCAAGGGTTGAGACATTGTCTCAGCCCTCCTTTTCTAACATATGGACAAAGTCCTTTGTCGTAGCAGTTCTCGTTGTCTTCATGTTGGCATGCCTCTCGCTCGTGACCGGCGTCTATGACATTCGTCAGGAGGGCGGAGCGGATATGTTTTGGATTACCCGCGTCCCGCGCACGATTGCCATCATGTTGACCGGTGCCGCCATGGCGATGTCGGGGCTCGTCATGCAACTGATTACGCAAAACCGTCTCGTCGAACCGACGACGACCGGAACGCTCGAATGGGCGGGGCTCGGTCTGCTCACTGTGTATCTGCTCGTTCCGGCGCCGACGCTCATGATGCGCATGACGGGGGCCATCGTCTTCTCGTTCATCGGAACGATGGTCTTCTTCTGGTTCCTGCGCTCGGTCAAACTTCGCTCATCGTTGATCGTCCCGATTATCGGGCTCATGCTCGGGGCGGTCGTATCGGCCGTGTCGACGTTTCTCGGCTTGTTCTTCCAAGCGAGTCAGACTATTGAAGGCTGGTTCGTCGGGTCGTTCGCATCGGTGCAGGTCGGACGTTATGAATACTTGTGGCTTATCATTCTCGTCACGTTCTTCATCTTCATCCTCGCGAACCGGTTAACGCTCGCCGGACTCGGCGAAGATATCGCGACGAGCCTTGGCGTCAACTATAGCCGTCTCATCTTGATTGCGACGGGGCTGATCGCACTTGCGGTCGGGGTCGTGGCGACGGTCATCGGTAATCTGCCGTTCCTCGGACTGATCGTCCCGAACATCGTCTCGATGTTTCGTGGAGACGATCTCCGCAGCAACTTGCCGTGGGTATGCGTCATCGGTATGGGCACGGTTCTCGTCAGCGACTTGATTTCGCGGACGATCATCATGCCGTTTGAATTACCGGTATCGCTCATTCTCGGGACGGTCGGGTCGGTCGTGTTTATCGCGATTCTCTTGAGACAACGGAAGACGGGAGGGGTACGATGAGCACACTCATCGAAAACAAGACGAAGCAACGGGAAGCGTATGACGTCGATGGTCGATCCGTGCATACGGAAGAGCGGTGTGCGACGGCGTTCCGTTCGAAACGAGAACAGCGCCGTTATTGGCTGTTCCTTGCATTCTTCATCGTGGGCGGACTGCTCTGTGCGTTCGGGTTACTCGTCTACAACAATCCGGTCCCGTTCGATTCGCCGTCGTTCATCCCGGTCGTCGAGCGTCGGGTCGTCGCCGTCATCACGATGGCGATCGCCGCGCTCTGTCAAAGCTTGGCGACGGTCGCGTTTCATTCGGTGACGAACAACCGCATCATCACGCCATCCTTGCTCGGGTTCGATGCGCTTTATTCGACGATTCAGACGAGCATGATCTTCTTCTTCGGTGCGGGTGCGTTAATCGGTTTTTCGGGAACCGGTGCCTTTTTGACCCAGGTCGGCCTCATGGTGCTCATGAGCCTGCTCTTGTATGGCTGGCTCTTGTCCGGGAAATACGGGAATCTGCAACTCATGCTTCTCGTCGGGATCATCATCGGGACCGGTTTGAATTCGGTGTCCTCGTTCATGCGCCGTATGCTCGCGCCGTCGGATTTTGATATCCTTCAGGCCCGTCTGTTCGGATCGGTCATGCATGCTGATGCCGCGTACTTCCCAATCGTCATTCCGATTGTGATTGTCGTCGGAATCATGTTGTATAGCTTCTCAAATCGCTTGAACGTCGTCGCACTCGGGAAAGATGTAGCGACATCGTTCGGGGTGAACCATCGGGGGAGCGTCATCTTTACGCTCATTCTCATCTCGCTATTGATGTCGGTATCGACAGCGCTCATCGGACCGCTGACGTTCTTTGGATTCTTGGTGGCGACGCTCAGCTATCAGGTTGCTTCGACGTATGACCATAAGTATATGTTTCCGATGGCGTTCGCGCTCGGTTTCTTCGTGTTGACGAGCGCGTATTTCTTTATGTATCACATTCTCAATACACCGAGTGTCGTGTCCGTCATTATCGAATTGTTCGGCGGAATCGTTTTCTTGGCAATCATCTTAAGGAGAAAATCGCTATGATTCAACTTGAACAAGTACAAAAATCGTATACGGATGACGTCCGAATCGGACCGATCAATCTCGACATCCCGAAAGCCGGGTTCACGTCGTTGATTGGGCCGAACGGGGCCGGCAAGTCGACGACGCTCATGATGATTGGCCGCCTGCTCGATTTAGACGCGGGTCAAATTCAAGTCGCGGGGATGGACGTGTCGAGCACGAAATCGAAAGACTTGGCGAAAATCATCACGATTTTACGACAAGAAAACCATTTCGTGACGCGTCTCACCGTCCGTCAGCTCGCCGGGTTCGGTCGCTTCCCGTATTCGAAAGGACGGTTGACGCAAGAAGATGAACGCATCATCTCGAAGTATATCGACTTCCTTGATTTGACGGAGCTCGAGCATCGTTATCTCGATGAACTGTCGGGCGGGCAGCGCCAGCGGGCGTACGTCGCGATGGTGCTCTGCCAGGAGACGGAATACGTGTTGCTCGATGAGCCGCTCAATAACTTGGACATCGCTCGCTCGGTCCAGATGATGGAATACTTGCGCCACGTCGCCGACGAGTTCGGCCGGACGATCGTCACCGTGCTCCACGACATCAACTTCGCGGCCAAGTACTCGGACCGGATTTGTGCGATGAAAGACGGCAAGATCGCCGCCTTCGGTACGGTTGATGAGATCATGGTCGCCGAGACGCTATCCGACATCTTTGAAACGAAGCTTGAAATCATTCAAGGACCATACGGACCGATTGCGGTCTATTAATAGAAGGAAGGAGTGACGACGATGCAAATTTACTGGACACCGATTCAACGAGTTGTACAGGAAGCGCCAGATACATACACGTTCCAACTCGAGCTCCCGGACGGCTTCACGTGGGACGAGGGGGCGCATACCCACTTCGCGTTAGAAGGGTTCAACAAAGAAGACAAACCGAACCGGAGCTTGATTCGCCACATGTCGATCTCGACGCTGCCGCGTGAAGGCGCGATCGGTATCACGACACGGATCAAGCGAGAGTGCTCCGAGTTCAAGTCGATCTTGCGTGATATGAAGATTGGCGAACAAGTCGCCATCTTCAAGACACATTCGAACGTCCCATTGAAGCGTGAGGGGAAGAATGTGTACTTGTTGTCGGCCGGTGTCGGGCTCGCGACGTTCCGCCCGATCGTACTCGAATACTTACAGAATGGGGCAGGTATCCCGCATCTCCATTCGCTGAACGTCGACACGTCAGCGAACTATCTATTCAACGACGTATTTACGTCATCAAACAGCTTCACGGCAGAGTTTGTCGCCAATCGTTCAGATTATTACGCGGCGGTCGAGATGCTCGCGACCGATCAGGATGGTTTGTATTACATCGTTGGGAGCGACGACTTCTTGCGGGAGACGATCGCGACACTACGTGAGCGAGGCATCGCACGCGATCAAATTGTGCTCGACAAGCATGACTTTCAGTTGGATGAGTTTTTAGCAGAAAGAGACAAAAACACGATCTCTTCTTCAGGCAATGGATAACGATTGAGCAATCTCGTGCAATCAAAAAAAGGGTGCCGATTCATTCGAAAACAGAATGAGTCAGCACTCTTTTTCATTTGCTATGGACGTCAGACATGTCTCAGATTGTGAACTCGATTCCTTTAGAGGTGAGCCAAGCTATTAACACGCCATACCCGAATATACTGATGGCTGAATAGATGAGAAGTGTAGAGCGCCTCATCCCAATCGAATGACCAATCACGCCAACTACCCATGATCCTAATAGAGGCGTGACGAGGATGATGGACCAACTGCCATGTTCGCGCATTAAATGACTAAAGCGGTGTTTCTCTAGGCGGTCTAACCAGCCACTAAGACGTTTGAATCGATGAAGCCAATCGTAAAAATAAGCGAGCAGAGGAACCGGCAAGAAGTTACCAAGCCCGGCCCAAAGGACGGCAGAGACGCCGTCGAGACCGAGTAACATCGTACTCGGGATGGCTAAATAGATTTCGAACATAGGGAAGAAGCCCATGAACCATGCGGTCGCAGACAGACTGATGTATTCAAATAGATTCATTTTGATTCTCCTTTATGTTCAATCGTTTGACCACTTGTCTTCACGGTGAATGCCTAAATTCAGATTATTGAGTACTTCAATCGAACCTTTGACATCAATCTATTCTTCCAAGAAATAATCATAGAATCGTCCTTCGTCTCGAATCAATTCCTTTGAGTTGGGCGGGACATCCTCGAGGAAGAGCTCCATCTGATGTTCATTTTCCACGTGTACATAATAGTGTAAATCACCGATTAATCTTGGGTCTTCAATCACTTCGATTTTCATCAGTCCGCGTTCCTCGGCATTCGAGAGTCGCATCACAAAGAGCCAACAATACATACATTCTTTTCACTTTGACGGTCTTTACTAAAAAACACGTCTCGGAAGAATTATTGCTTAATCCATTTCGCACTCCGGCCGAGTCCAGACGGAGCGATTTCCCCTTCATCCCGCAATTCCCGAAGGACACGGTTGATGGTCGCCTCACTAATGTCGGGACAAGCATTCCGAACATCCGACTTGGTAAACGGTACGATTCTCCCTTCTACGAATCGTCTAATCCGGCTACTCTTACTTTGACTTCCTGACGTGACGAGTCCTACACGATCTTCTAGCTCTTTATATGCGGCAAGGATCACGCTCAACAGATAATGAATCCATGGAAAAGGGTCTTGTTGGTTCTCATGCCAATCGATTGAGGACAATCGCAGGGATTCATAGTAATCTTCTTTTCGTTCCTCGACAATCTTCTCGAGACTAATATAGCGACCGACCTCGAAGCCGAATTGATAGAGCATCAACAAGGTTAAAAGACGGGCGATTCGTCCGTTCCCGTCATTGAACGGATGGATGGATAAAAAGTCGAGGATGAACATACTCGTCAAGATGAGCGAATCGACGTCTTCATTTTGCCGACGTTCTTTTACACTGTCACATAAGGCCTGGACAGCCGCTGGGGTCTCAAAGGCTGGGACTGGTACGAAACGCGTCCGGCGCGTGCCATCAGGGAAGGTCTCACTGATTTCATTATCGACATTCTTCCATCTCCCGCCCTCAATCGGAACAAACTTGTAGAGCTCTTTATGGAGCTGAAGCAATATGTTCGGGTTGATTGGGATGTCCTGGGCTGAGGCATGAATCAAGTTCAATACATCCCGGTATCCGGCAATTTCAGCTTCCGAGCGGTCGGCCGGGTCAGAGGTCTTCGACATGATGGTGTGTAGGCGGCTCTCGGTCACGACGATTCCCTCGATTGCATTGGAAGCCTTGGTCGATTGGATGACAGCCACGTCACGCAAGGTGTTCAGAATTTGAGGCGCCTGTTGTTTATACAGGTCTTGTTTGCCTTTGTATTCATTGATGTGGCCGATCAATCGTACGGTCTCCATCGGCAAGGAGAGATTTCTTAAATACTGATAATCGTAATTTCGCATAAGAATCACCCTCATTCATTATCAAAATTGATTAAACATATTCATTTCATCAATTTTTGACTATGTTTAGCTATAATATAACCTATTTATGATGAGTTTAAAATATTAAACATACTCATTCTCTTAATGTATGACTATGTTTAGGGATAGATGAGTTATATTTCAAATTATGAACGTGAGTGACATGAAAAAGCGCATCTCCGATTTCAACGAAGACGCGCTTGGTTCATATGATTCATCGTATGTGTAGCATCAGACTTCTTCATCATTGTACGGAAGTTCGACACTCAGACCGAGGACACGTTCCTCGGTCTTTTTGTGTGACAAATCGCGACGAACCGTTCGAACAGGTCCCGTCCGTCCGGTGTCCCGATCGACTCGGGGTGGAACTGGACGCCGTACGTCGGGTGTTCGGGATGCTCGAGCGCCATGATGACACCGTCCGCAGTCTTAGCCGTCACGGTGAGTTCCGTCGCTTGGACGACGAGCGAATGATACCGCATGACGTCCATCGGTTCCCCGTCAAACAAGGCACCGGGTGTCGTCTCGATCACGGACGTCTTGCCGTGCATGACCTGTTTGGCCCGGCCGACCGTGCCGCCGAACGATTCGGCGATGACTTGATGACCGAGACAGACACCGAGGATTGGGATTTGTCCCGACAGCTGTCGGACGACGTCGAGGGAGACACCGGCGTCACCTGGACCACCTGGACCAGGTGAAATGATGATACCGGACGGGTTAAGGGCGCGAATTTCATCGACCGTCAGCTCGTCGTTACGGACGACCAAGACATCGCTGAACCGGGCGACGTCTTGATAGACGTTATATGTGAACGAGTCGTAGTTATCGATCAGTAAAATCATGCGAACACCTCCAACAGGGATTTGGCTTTATGCAGCGTCTCTTCATATTCAGACACTGGGTCCGAGTCAAAGACAATGCCGGCCCCAGCTTGGACGTACGCCGTATCATTTTGGACGACCATCGTCCGGATGGCGAGGGCGAAGTCGAAGCCGCCCCGGACGTCGAGATAGCCGACGGCCCCGGCGTATACTTCACGTTTCACCGTCTCGAGCTCATCGATCAACTGCATCGCCCGAATCTTCGGCGCCCCAGAGACGGTGCCGGCCGGGAGACAGGCCCGTAGCGCGTCGATCGGGTTCAAGTCGTCACGCAGTTCGCCTTCGACTTCGGAGACGAGATGCATGACGTTTTTGAAACGCTCGACTTCCATCTGTTTCGGGATCGTGACCGTGCCGACTTTGGCGACGCGGCCGATGTCGTTCCGGCCAAGGTCAAGTAGCATCCGATGTTCGGCCAGCTCTTTCTCGTCTTCAATCAAGTCGGCAGCGTGGCGCATGTCTTCTTCGACGGTCTTGCCGCGCGGGCGCGTACCGGCGATCGGGTTCGTCGAGACGCGGTTCCCTTCGACACGGACGAGACTCTCAGGCGACGCCCCGAGGACGATTGCTTCGCCGAGGTCGATGTAGAATAAGTACGGGCTCGGATTAAGTTTTCGCAGCGTCCGGTAGAAGTGGAACGGGTCACCGGTGAACGTCGCGTCAATCCGTTGCGACAACACGAGCTGGAACACCTCGCCGGCAAGGATTGCTTCTTTCGCTTTCAAGACACGCTCGATAAATGCGTCTTTGTCGGTCAAGATCCGTTCGCTCGTTCGGACGACCGGCGCGAGTTCATGCGTCTTCGCCGTCTCGAGCTCGATTTTCAACTGTTCGAGCCGGGCCGCTCCGTCGCTGTCGCCGGTGTCGATCAAGATGACACGCTCCTCGAGATGGTCGTATAAGACGACCGTCTCATAGCGCTGGAATAACGCGTCCGGCAAGTCGCGCGTCTCGGTCGGCGTGTTCGGGATTGGCTCGTACGTCCGCAGCAGGTCGTAGCCGATATACCCGACGGCGCCGCCGATGAACGGGTAGGGGGCGTCTTCCGTGTCGCGTGCGATCAATGTGGATAAGACGGCGAGCGGGTCGTCCGTTTGGGTCGTGCCCGTTGCATCGGTCACGGTGTTGCCGTCGACACGGATCGTCTCGACCGGGTTCGCCGCGATGATCGAGTAACGTCCGTGTTTGCCTTCAGCCCGGCTCTCGAGCAGTACTTTCCGCTCTCCTTGCAATCGGTGGAAGATTGCCACCGGGGTCAGTTCGTCGCCGTTGATGATCAGTTGTTCCATGTAATCTCCTCCTCCAAATAAAAAAGTCCCCCGCCCGACATGTCTAAATAGACATGAAGGACGGGAGACCCGTGGTGCCACCTTCGTTGGGGGAGTTCCCCCCACTCATCGCGAACGATCATTCGCTGTCCTCGGTAACGGGAGGACCCGTCAGAGCCTACGTATCGGTCTGAACGCTCAAAAGCCCATTCACGCAAGACACGTCACCGGTTCGCATCGACCACCGGCTTTCTGGAGACGTCCCTTCGCGCTACTCTTCTTTCTCATCGCGAGTTCGTATGATGTTATCGTTACTTTAACGGGATGACGTGATGATGTCAATCTTTGACGTGTTTCATTTTCGAAATATTTTTGTAACACGATTGAAACATTTTCTAACAGATCTCGTATACTATATCCAAGGTGATTCACCTAATACTTGGAAAAGAGGAAAACAAATGAAACGATTGGTGCAACGGACTGTTGCGACATTGCTCGCGGTCCTACTTATCGTCTCGCTCGTCCCGCCGCGCATCCACGCTGATGCCGGGGCCGGAATGAAGCAAGCGACACTACTTGAAGCCGGGGAGGCTGTCACGTTCACGACGGGCGTCGACCCGGTCAATACATACTGGTTCAAGATGGAGCGAGGAGCTCCGAGCCAGATGACCCATATGGAAATCGTCATGGAGGCGACGAAACTCACCAACGTCTCGGTCTATCCGAGCGCCGATATGGCCGGGAAAGACGATACGTTCTATCCGTACCGTGCGAGCGCCTCGAAAGAGGACGGCAAAGCGACAATCCATCTCCCATATGCATGGGAAGGACCATACTACGTCAAAGTCGAGTACATGCCGATGGAGACGCCGGACATGTATCCACCGGAAGAGGAGATCTTCTCACTTGAAGAAGGAGAAGAGCCGAGTGAAGAAGGAACAGAACCGAGTGAAGAAGGAACAGAACCGCCAAGCGAACCGGACCCGTCGGAGTTCGCTTCAGAGATCAACCTCGTCTACAACCCGGTCAAATTGCCGGTGAAATATGAACAGGCAAGCGGCGATATGTGTGCCGTCGAATCGATTTTAATGCCGGCAAGTGATCAAAAGACGATGCTCGAGCTGATTCGACGTGTCCAGACGGACGTGCTCAACCAATCAGAAGAAGGGCGGGAACTCGCGGCACTCTACTACCGTGCCTCGCCTTACATCATCAAGGCGATCACGTTCGACAAGACGAAGCGTCAGGCGGCGTATAACGACCTGGTGACACTCAAACCGCTTTTGACAGCTCTCGTCGAGCGAAAACAGCATACAGTGTCGTCGAAAGAGTCAGCGGCCATCAACCGGATGCACGCCCTCGTCAGTCAAAGCGTGCCGGAAGGATTGAAGGCGGACATCGCGTCTGTCGCAGGTCTTGCCGGGATGGATGAACTTGCGGGAACACCGCTCACGGACGTGTTCGACCGCATCGGCGTCACCGTCAACGTGACGGACGCCCCGCGTTATATCGTCAAATACAAGTCGTCACCGAACCAATCGATTGGCAAGATGAACGCGATGCGTGATGTCTCGGCCGAACGTCTCGCCATCGGTTCACCGGGTGACCAATTCGCGCTCGTCGATGTCGAAACGGCGTCAGCGAAGACGAAAGCGTCGGCACAAGCGGTGCTCGAGTCAGACCCGAACGTCGACTATATCGAGCCGATCGAGACGTACTCTGCATTTATGGCGGACCCGAGCTATAGCTATCAATGGTCGGTCAACAGCCGCTCTGTGTTGAAACCGTTCGGGGACGCGGGCATCAGCCTTGATAAGTACGAGGCGCTCAACTTGAAAGCCCGTACCGTCAAAGTTGCCGTTCTCGATACCGGTGTCGACCACCGCCTTCTCGATTTGAAAGGGAAAGTTGATGTCCGAAATGGGAAGAACTTCGTCGACCCGAACGGGGAAGGCGACGCAATCGATGACCACGGTCACGGGACGCACGTCGCCGGTGTCATCGCGGCCGCTCAAAACAACGGCACGTCGATGCGGGGGATTGTCCCGAACGTGTCCATCTTACCGGTGAAAGTACTTGATGCCGGCGGATATGGGGAGACGGATCAAATCGCACTCGGTATCAAGTATGCCGTCGACGCCGGAGCGAAAGTCATCAATATGAGCCTCGGCGGAACAGAAAGCCGCACGATCGGTTATATGTTGAAGTATGCGCATGACCGCGGTGTCATTATCGTTGCAGCAACGGGGAACGACGGACAGTCTCGCGTCTCGTATCCGGCGTCTTCGAAGTACACGATTTCGGTCGGCGCGACGAACACGTTCGGTCTCGTCACGGACTACTCAAACTACGGAGTCAATGTCGACGTTGTCGCACCGGGTTCAAAAGTCGCGAGTCTTGTTCCGGACGGTAACGTCGTCTATATGGACGGGACGAGCATGGCGACGCCACACGTCGCATCCGCTGTGGCACTTCTCGTCTCGCAACACCCGCGTGTGACAGTCGAAGGCGTCCGGACGATCTTACGCCGTTCGTCGGAGCCGCTCGCCTTCACGGGTGGAGACGCACCGAAAGACCCGCGTGAATATGATGGTATGCAAGACGTGTTAGATGGTTTGAATACTCCGCTCCTCCCGTATTATGACGTCGTGAGCGGTTACGGGAAAGTGAACGTCTACCGGGCCGAGTCGATGCTTCAACTCGCGCCGAAGCCGGAGCGCATATTTGATAACGCGCCGGTCTTCAACGTTTCCGCAAAATCGGGAACGGTCGTCAACGTGTATAATAAAACGAAACGGATCGGCTGGGGAACGGTCAAAAACGGCAAGTTGACGATGTCGCTCGCCCCACAAAAAGCGGGAACGGTACTTCGTGTCACGTATACGAACGGGCCACTCTTCACGGGAGAACGTGTCGTCGTCGCCAAAGGGCTTCGACCGAGTGCCCCGAGCGTCACAGCACCTCGTGCAAACGCGAAACAAGTGACCGGGAAAGCGCAAGCCGGGATGACCGTCGTCGTGCGTGACCAGAACAAACGTGTCATCGGCAAGTCGAAAATAGCATTGAACGGCACATACGTGGCGAAGACGCGAGCCTTGAAAAAAGGTGAGCGCTTGTCTGTCCACGTTGAAGACGTGACGAAGAAAGTCAGTAAAATCACGACCGTCACCGTCAAATGAACGAACGAAAACCGGCTCTCCATAGAGGGCCGGTTTTCGTATGCGTCAAAAGATTTCGGTATTCAAATAATTGACGGACACTTTCAAATTGCCGTTCATCTTGCGGAGCTCATCGATCACTTGCTTGTCTTTGACACCGTCCTTGTTTTGGACGATGTAGACGAGCTGGATCATCGTGCCGAGGTTCGTCGTCTCGACCGAGCGAAGCGCGTAGTATTTATAGTGGGCCGACAAGACACCGTCGAACGCCGTCTCGTCGTGCAAGTTTTCAGGCACCGTGATCGACAGTCGCTTCTTGTCCGAGCCGCCGCGACCGAAGTCGAACATGTACAACACGATGATGATGACCGACAAGCTGACGGTGAACAGGATTGCGAGTATGTAGAAGCCGAGCCCGCATGAGATACCGGCCGCCATACCGAAAAAGATGAAGGCGATGTCTTTCGGGTCGCTCATCGCGCTACGGAAGCGGATAATCGAGAACGCACCGACGAGACCGAAGGCGACAGCAACGTTGTTGCCGATGACGATCATGACGACCGACACGGTGACGCCCATAATGATGATCGTCTGGACGAACGATTGCGAGTAACGGGCACCTGTATGCGTCTTTTTATATAGGTAGGCGATACAGAGCGTTAAGATGAAGCTGAGGAAAATGGCGGCCGCCGCCTCGAGCACGGTTAGTCGGGACGTAACGTCGGCGAGCTGGCGGACTTCGTTAAAAATATCGGTCATGACAGAATCCTACCTTCACTTGAATTTTCTTTGTCTAGCAGTTCGACACTCGTACAGAACTTCGAGACGCTTTGCTTGTTACACTCGAGGTCGGAGAGAAGCCGTGCGAGCCAGAACGGCACGACCTCAGACACTTTCACTTCGAGGACGACGAGACCGGGATCGATGAAATGGTACCCTTCCGGCCCGTGCTCGATGCGAAGATCGTCGTTTCGGCACATGAGGTTATAGTCGAACGTGACACGCAAGTCATGCTCGAACGTGCCCGAGAACGCTTGGCGGTCGTAACTGACGACCGTGTGCGGCAATAAATTATATGAGTGCTGAAAATGGAGTGCCTCTTTTAAGATTTGCGGGTTCGACGCCGCGACCGCCTCAATCGGTTTGTTCGGGTCACGCAAAATATCGTACGCTTCGTGGAGCGGCAAAATCGTCCGGCGCTTGTTGACGACGTTTTTGAATTTCTGTTTTACCTCGATGAACGACATACTGCCGAGTTCGGCCTGATCATAGACACGGAGCCGCAGCTTTTGGCGGAACGGGAGCTTGTTGCGCGTCTCGTAATAGATCGCCTTGTCGCTTGAGTCGAAATAGAGACTGACGATATTGTATTTACCTTCCGGGTTGCCGTACGTGTCGTAATGCATGTATGGCATGATGAGCTCACGCAGCTCGAGGTATTTGGCGAAAGTGATTAAATATTTGATTTCGTATCGCTTGAAGATCTCTTGGGCCACGGTGTCACTCCTTTATGGGGATTGTTAATTATTTGTTAAGGTCTGTGTTAGAATTCAAGTATACTGTTACAACACACGAGACGCAAACGAAGTTATAGATCAGGAGGCCTGTATTATATGAAGGGTTTAAAAGTTGGGATTTTGGCCGTGCTCCTCGCCGGGACATGGGGTGGGATGTATTATCTTGCCGAGGAGCAAGCGACCGCGGGCGCAGCGTTCGAGCAAGCGCTCGCCGAACAATTGAATATCCCGGTCGGCTCATTCAACCAAAACAAAGTGCGTGGCGTCACCGAGCTCGACTTGTCAGGATACGGCCTGACCGACTTGGCCGGCCTCGAGCATTTTCAGTCGCTCGAGACGCTCAACTTGTCGGGGAACCAATTGACCGACGTCACAGTGCTTGAGAACCTCCGTTACTTAAAGACGCTCGACCTCAGTTTTAACCAGCTCAAACAAATACCTGAGTTGCCGGAAACGCTCGAGTCACTCGACCTCGAAGGGAACGACGTCAGCGATTTAGCGTTCTTGCCGGAGTCAGACACGCTGACGACGTTGAACGTACGGGATAACGACATCGATGCGCTCGACGTATTACCGGAGCGGACGCCGAACGTGACTTATCTCAATATCCGCGGGAATGCTGTCGCCTCGGTCGAGCCACTCCGCGACATGGCTGCGCTCATCGACGTCAACTTACGCGACAATCGCATCACTGACATGTCACCGCTTGAAGCATTAGCCATCACGGAACGGCTTTATGTGACGGGCAACGCGACGCATGACTATGCCGCGCTCGATTCGATTGCGGAACAAATCGTCGACCGTGACTTCGAGATGTTGCCGGATCGTCCGGTGTTCTCTGTTGACAGCGGCGTAATTTCTCCTGGCACCGAGCTCATACTCGAGGCAACACCCGGGAGTACGATCTATTATACGATCGACGGAAGCGACCCGACACCGGAGTCGATTCGATACAACGGACCAATTACACTCGATCAAGTGCTGACGCGTGACGTCGCCGTGCTGTCGAACAACCGGACGGCTACGAACCGTGTGCCGCCGACACTTGGGCGCGGGGCTTCCGAGCGAGCGCTCACCATCCGTGCCATCAGCGTAAAAGATGGGGCACAGAGTGCACGTGCGACAAAGACGTATCTACTCGACTTTGATTTGTTCACGTCGAACTTGCCTGTCGTCTCGCTCACGACTGACGCAACGAATTTGTTCGATTCGGCAATCGGTATTTATACGCCAGGTGACGCGCCGGACGGACCGCTCGAGTTTGGTCGCGGTAACTTTTTCGAAACGGGACAAGAATGGGAGCGACCAGCCCACGTCGACTATTTCGAGGGCGGGGAGCACGTTTTCGGACAAGACATCGGTATCCGAATTCACGGTGGCTTCTCGCGTGGACTCGCCCAAAAGAGCCTCCGACTTTACGCGCGGAGCGAGTACGGACAGAGCCGCTTCTATCACTCGTTCTTCCCGGGTAACGACGAGGTCGAATTCAATCGTCTTCTGCTCCGAAATGGGGGGAATGACTGGCAAGGGGCGATGCTCAGGGACGCCTTCATGCAGGAATTGCTCAATGAGCGTTCGCTCGACTTCCAAGACTACCAACCGGTTGTCGTGCTCGTGAACGGTGAATATTGGGGACTGCAGAATTTACGGGAGCTATATTCCTCAGACTACTTTGAAATCAAATACGATATCGACGAGACGGAACTCGTCATTCTCGAGGCCGATCGGGATATGCCAGAAGGTTTTGTTATCGAGGCGGGACGAGACGCCGACCTCATCCACTACCGGGAGATGGTCCGCTTCGCCGAGACGAACGATTTGAATGATCGCACGACATTTGAGGAGCTCGAGCGGCGAATGGACGTTGATAATTTCCTCGAGTACGTCGCCTATCAGGCGTTTTATGGCAACCTTGACAGCATGTTCAACAACTACGTCGTCTGGAGGAAGGCGACCGAGTTCGCGGATGAGACACCGCTCGGACATGATGGGCGCTGGCGCTGGGTCGTCTTCGACCTCGACCAAGGGTTCGCACAGCGACTTCCGCTCGACGAGAGCGTGAACTACGACATGTTCACGTATTTGACAGGGCCAGAGCCTGAGCATGCACTGTTCCGATCGCTCATGAGGAGTACGGAAGGTCAGGAGCGCTTCGTCCGGCTCTTCGAGGAATTGCTCAACGGACCGTTTACTTCCGAAAACATGGTGGCGAAGCTTGACGAAATGTCGGGTGTGATCGCCCCCGAGATGCCGAGACAAATCGCGAGATGGGGAAATATCCCATCTGTTACAGCGTGGGAAGCCGAAATCGCAGAGATGCGTCAGTTCGCCGAGATGCGGCCGGACATCGTGCAACAACAGCTGCAAGCTAGATTTGGAGAAGGGGTAGCGGAATGATGAAGAGGTATTCGTTCGGGGCGTTCTGAGCTTGATCTATGATATGATGGACGCGGAAAGGAAGGTACAGCTATGGAAACACTCAACATGAAACAACTTTCTGACGACCGGGCCTCGCTTCAAACCGCGGGCGACCTTGACGCGATGCGGGGCATCATGCACGATGAATTCCGCTATGTCGACTCGAGCGGGCGTCAGTTCGATAAAGAGACGTTTTTAGACCAGTTCGTCGACCCGGCCGCCGTCCAATGGATCGCCCAAGAGACGGTGACGTTCGACGAGACGATCAAAGGTGAGCTCGCTGTCGTGCAACTGTTGCTCGAGGAGCGGTTCATCCTTGGGACGAACGCTTACGAGGGCCGATTCTGGGCACTGCACTTGTACGTGAAAGACCAGGACACGTGGCTCTGGCAAGGCGGACAAGCGACGATGATTCACGAGACGTGATCAGGCATCTCCAGCGATGGAGATGTTTTTTTTGTGCACCGAAGAAAATTGTGCACCTAAAATAGAAAATTATGTACCTATTTTTAAAAAAATACATTAAAATAAAGTTGTTGTCTAATTCGATACATTATTTAGGAGGAATTCATAAAATGAAACAACCGAAATACTTAGCGCTTTTCCTCGCCGGGACACTCGTCATCGGTGGCTTTACACCGACGTTCGTCGCGGCTGAAGGAGACACGACGACTGTCGCCGACGTGACGGCACCTGCTGCACCGGTCGTAGCGGCACCGTTCCATACGTCGACGTCACTCACGATTCAAGGGGAGATCGGTGCAAAAGCTGAAATCCTTGTCGCTGGGAAAACATACGAGCGCGTCATCCGTACGAACGGTGAAGCCGTGTTCACGATGTCCCCACAACCAGTCGGCCGCGTCATCGATGTCCGTTTAGTCGATGCGAGCGGGAACGCAAGCGCTGTGACACGCGTCATCGTCGCGGAAGACCCGGCGGCACGTCCGGCGGCACCGGTCATCAACCCAGTCGATAACTCGGCTCGTGCGATCGAAGTGAAAGGTACACCAGGACTCGCCGTCACTGTGACGGTCGGGGGCAGCACGTTCAACGGCTCGTTCGACGCGAACGGGAACTACCGCCGTGTCATCGCGCTTCAAAAAGTCGGTACCGTCTTGACGGCGCAGGCGAAGACGGCGAACGGTGCGATCAGCGAACTCGTCAAGTCGACGGTTGTAGCGGATAAGGTCGCACCGAGCAAGGCGCGCCTCACGCAAGCGGTCACGACGCTTTCGAACGGGATTGCCGGAACGGCAGAGCCGCTCGCGACGGTCATCGTGACGATCGACGGGAAAGCGTACACGGCCCCGGTCATGTCGACAGGGAAGTTCGTTCTCCCGATCCCGAAACAACCGCTCGGCAAGAAGATGTCGCTCGTCGTCCGTGACGGTGCCGGCAACCGTAGCGCATCAGAGACGCTCACGGTCCAACACGCACTCTTCAACAACTTCCACCGTGTCAGTGACGAAGAGGGAAATCGTATCGTCGTTCATAAGGAAGTGTTCGCAGCAGACGGCTCGGTCCGTTATGACGAGACGTTCGCGCCGCTCTTCTTTGACCGTCCGACAAAAGTCAACATGGGATTCTTGTTGAACTACATCGCAGAAGACGGTGAGCCGCTCGAGTTCGAGAAGCTCCGGATTCGTGTCGGTTCGGCATCGTTCGTCCACACGATCGACCCGTATGACGTCGAATACTACGAATATGAGGATGGGACGGTCGAAGAGTCTTACTTGTTCCAACCGGATGCGAAGATGATTGCGTTCATCAAGCAGCACGTTCGTCCGGAAAACCGGATCGTCGTCACAATTGAAGGATATGACTATGACGTCGAATGGGCCCTTCTCGGTGGCGAGAAGCGCGCCTTCATTCAATCGCTCCAATACGCGGGTTACTAATATAGAAGAAAGACGTCTTTCATAAGCTACGGACCAAACCGGTTCGTAGCTTTTTTTGTGTATAATTTGCAATCGGACTAGTCAAAATGTATTCCCCAAATTTCAAACTAGTCTTATTGAATCAGTTTTAAAAGTTTGGTCAATGTAAAAATAAGGGTTAAATTATTCCTTATTTTGATACAATCTAAAATTAGACATGGTAATTATATGAGAAGGTAATAAAAGTAAAATTAAATACATTTAAAGGATTAATCATATCGAAAAATGTCGAAATGGCGTTATATCGGCGTTTTTCGACGGTTTTCGACATTTCAAAAAGTGGGGAATGTGATATTAAATTATCTCACAAACTCCAAAATTCAAAATCATTCCCATTTTTGCGAAAAAAAACGCTTGTGCTGATTGGAAGCGTTATGTATATTATGGATGTAAGGTTTTCCAAGTTCATACTTGGTAAATTGTTCAAGATTCACATCTTGAAAAATACCTATCAGTTTAAGTGAAACTCAAGACCTAAAGGATCAGGTTGCATAAGTCGTTCGAACGAATGGCGTATACATATGGAATCGTTTAGTGGGGGGAGCGTAGCTTGCAAGCTGGTAGAGCAAAATCGCAACATACCAAAGGGAGGATTTACACAAGATGGCAAAGAAATCATTCAAGCTAGTCAAAGCGTCAGCAGCACTTGCTGTGACGGCAGCAGCTCTTACTCCGGTAATGGCAGCAGAAGCTTCAACAGCGAAAACTGTTGAACTCAAAGCAGAGGTAGTACTCGGCGGCAAGTTCAAAGAGGCACTCGCGCTTAACACGCCTAAAGGTGTAGAAATCAAATGGGGCAAACACCTCGTAACAGCAATCAACAAATGGCAAACAGTTAAAGGTCAAGGTTCTGATGGCAAGACTTACATCAAAAAACTTTACCCACGTAACTACCCACTTTACGTCATTGAACAAGATCTTGGCGAAGTGAAAGCTGGTTCTGAACTTGTGAAGCCATCGATTCGCGTCATGTACCGCGACGGTAAAGTTTACACACAAGCTCCTGAGCGTTTCACAATGAGCTCTACTTACAACACAAAAGATGCAGGCGCACAAAAAGTCCTCATCTCGTACAACCATAACGGAAACCGCATCACTTCGTTCTTGACTTACACAGTTGTAGCAAGCGAAGTTGCATTCTCAAACGTTGCTTCTTCAGTCGACCAAGCAAAAGAAGTTCTTTCTGTAACTGCTGACGTTGAAAACGCTAAAGAAGATACGAAGGCAGATGTTCTCATCTACCCATTCAAAGATGCTTCTAAAGCAATCCCGGTTGCTGCAACAATCAAAGATGGTAAGTTGACTGCTAAGACTCCAGCTCTTCCTGCAGGAACTCACTCATTCGTCATCAAGTCTGGTGAAGTAATGACTGCAGAAACTGCTTTCACAGTTGAAGCTACTGAATTCTCAGTGAAGCCAGTTAAAGTTGACCAACTTGAAGTGAAATTCAACAAAGAAGTTTCAGGCGTTGAAGCTGCTGACTTCAAACTCAACAACGGCCGCTACGTTACTAAAGTAACAGTTGACGCTGACGACAAGTCTAAATTGCTTCTCACACTCAACGCAGACTTGGTTGACCGTGGCGAGTACACGCTCTCAGTTAATAACTTCTCAGTTCCATCTGGTGAAGTGACAACTGCGATCGAAAAAGACTTCGAGTTCGAAGTTGCTGCTGCTGCTTCAGTAACACTCACGAAAACAAACTTCCTTGATGGCGATGACATCTTCAAATCTCTCGTTGTCAAAGACAAAAACGGCGTTCTCTTGTCAAACAAAGATCTTACGCTTTCAGCTACTTCGCCAGTGTTGAACACAACTACAGGGAAGTTCACATTCTCTGAAAATGCTGCTCAAAACACGTTCTTCGTTGAAGTTAAAGCAATGGACGGTTCGAAAGTCTTGGCAACTACAGGCGCTGTCAAAGTAACTGTATCTAGTGCTCAAGAAATTGCAGCATTCGATGGCGTTCACATTTCTAATTCTGGTAGCCTGACAGAAGCTCAAGCAGTAACGGCATACGAGACAGCCAAGAAAGCAGGCAAACTTGATACGACAATCAAACTCTCTGAGAAGAACCAATTCTTGGATGTGTTCGTGAAAGATGTATCTGGAAATATCCACATCCTCACGAAAGCTAACTCAACGTACACGAACTTGACACCAGCAATCGCGACAGTATCTAAAGACGGTGTCATCACTGCTTATGCAACTGGAACGGCTAAAGTTAAAATTGTGAGCGGCGACTTCGAGCGTATCGTAGAATTCTCAGTTGTAGCTGACTCTAAGATTGCTGACGCTAAACTTACTACTACTTCACTCAGCTTTGATTCTGGAAAAGTAGTAGCTGGTGATTCACCGAAAACAGTTGGAATTGACTTCATTGACCAGTACAAAGAAGCATTCGACGCAGTCATCGAAGCTGATGGAGACGTTAAAGTTGGTACTTCTAAAGTTGGTACACTTGAAGTAAAATCAAGCAACACAAACGTAGCGACAGTATCACTCGACGCTAACGGTGCTGTTGTAGCTGAAGGCGAGCGTAACGGTACTGCTACTGTAACGATCACGTTCAAAGACAACGCTGGTAAAGTTGTATTCACGAAGTCGGTTGCTGTTAAAGTATCTGAGTTCGACGCAACAGTCGCTTCTTACGACCTCGTTCTCACATCGGCGAACACGTCACTTGATGCTGACGTAGATGTCGCACCAGCTGCGAATGATAATTTCGTGTCATTCGAAGTCCGTGGACTTGACAAGTATGGCAACGTCATCACAACTGTCGACAACGCTAAAGTTGACTATGTTGTAACTTACTCTTCAGCTGAAGATTTAAAATCTTTCAATGAACTTGATGGGGTACTTGAATTCAAAGGCGACGCTGCTGTGAAGTTCGCTTCTTCAGGTAAAGCAACGATCAAAGCACTCGTGAACGGTGTTCAAGTTGACACGATCTCAGTGGACTACACAAACACTGACTCTGTAGCGACGAAAGCACAAGTCAACACAGCGATGCGCACAATCGACGCTTCTGACTTCGGTAAATTGACAGTCGATAACCTTCTCTTCGGTCAAATCAAAGACAACAAGTTCACATTCGCTCCTGCTGTAACGGTCGTAGACCAGTTCGGTAAGACAATTGATTACAAAGGATTTACACAACTTTCAAACGGAGTTTTCGTTGACATCTCACCAGTTGTCACAAACTTGGTTGGTCTTGAGTACAACAAAACAACTGGAGAGCTTACATTGGCTGACAAGCGTCTCTCTGGTACTGCTACAATCGTCGTACCACAAATCACAACTGCTGCAAACGGAGATCTCCTTTCTTCGCCAGTATCGTTCGACGTAAAAGTCGTTCAGTAATCGTTGACCCTCCCTTAGGGTTAAATAGAGCAAAGTCTTCGGACAGAGCCATCTTGTAAACCGGTAGTGCTTCGGCACTGCCGGTTTTTTCTGTGCTTTGCACAAAAAACTATTCCCCTTTTCTAAAAAAGCAATTATACTTTTTTTGTAATAAAAAATATCATTTCCCATAATTTTAAGAAAAGAGGAAAACATACGTGAAACGAATTATCTATTTGTTGGCGCTTTTCTTGGTTGCCTCCGGCTTCGCTTTGCCAAGTGCGAACGCCGAGACAACCAATGAGCCGATCCCAGGGCACCACCGGATCTCAAACAGCCCTTACGTCTTACTAAACGACTGGACGGCGCTATATGAGCCTGCGACCGGCGAGCGCATCCCGCTCGAGGAGACGCTAGACATTATGCGTTACCATGACGTCAATAGCTTCGCAAGTATTGATGGTGACCACGTCGTCATCTTGAGAAGTTGCTCGGGTTGTTCCACGACGAGTTACCTCATCGGTTTTGATGGCAGCGTCACCGCTTTCTGGTTCGATGAAGACGACAAATTGCTCGGGGCGGATGTTGAAAATGATCGTTTGCTCTGGTACAAAGACGGCAAGACCGTCATGACAACACTCAACCGAGACGTGATTTGGGAGAAAGACCTTGGTACACGTTACGTGTCGTTGTCGACAGATCGAAAAACGGTGCTCGCCGCGTCGAGCCACCTCGAGACGGTCGACCATGTGTCGGTCGAGACGGGCGCGACGCTCTTTACTCGGACGTTGCCTCGCCAACTGAACCCGATCAACAAAGTGCTCACGTTCGAAAAGACGACCGTCTATGTGACAGGTTATTCGAACGAGGCCCACTACATTTACAATGAAACGACCGGTGCGGTCACCTTGACGACACGAAATCACTCACGGACCGAATATGCGATGTCGAACGGGGCGCTGCACTGGACCGGACAAAAAGCTTACTCGGTGCACGATGTGACGACCGGCGAGACCGAGACGTACCAAACGGACACCGTGCCGCGCGTCTATAACGGCGTCCTTGGCTTCACGGATCAGACGATGCCGATGGCGGATTACAAAAAGCTTCCGACGAAACTCGAACTCGTCGTCGACAAGCGCCAAAATCGCGAAGGGGACACGACGATTTATACGAAGCGTGACTACCCGGTCTATTTGAGCGCGACTTACCTGGACGGGACGACCGAGTCCATCTCGATTGAACGAGCGAAGAAAAATGGCCGTTATGAGCTGTTGACGTCGCCGTTCAATCGGAGCTATGCGACGACCGTCTATTACGATTTTGTTTATCTGGGGAAAGTATTTAGCGGTAGTTTGAATACGACAGATGAAGGGACGGTCAGTTTAAATCGATTTGGTCTTGCTGGTGAAATTGTCGGACAGACGTCGCCGCGGGCAAGTGTCACCGTCCGTGTGTTGAAGTCAGAGACTGACGTGTTGACATACACGGCGAGTGCTGACGCGACGGGTGTCTTCCGTATGCAGACGGAGCGCCTGCTCCCGGGGACACCGCTCACGGTGACGTCGAATTCGAGCGGGACATACGTTTATCGGAAACCGTTCGTCGTGCCGACGCCAAATCCGGAAGCGAACACGATCACGGTCGTGAGCGATTCAGCGGAGGCAGGTGTTGTCTTCAAGACGGTGCCGAACGGGAAAATCGATTTGTACGTCATCGAGTATGCGCACCGCTACTATGACACGATACAAGCGGACGCGAACGGTATCGCCCGTGTGACCGATACGGTCGACCCGATCGCCAAGGGTGTCGAGATCCAGTACGCGCCGGCCGGGACGGAAGGAGCCGAGAAGAAGCTCGTCGTCTATGAACGAGCCGAACCGGTATTCAGTCTAGCCGGCACGCCGAACGAAGGAGATACGACACTCACGATATCTTCGACGGCAAAATTGACGACGTTCACACATTATATCAACGGAAAACACGTCGGGAATGGGAAGACGGTCTCGTTGACGACGCCATTAAAAGACGGGGACGTCATCAAAGTCGTCGCCAAAGCCGGTGACCGGGAGAAGACGCTCGAACATCGTGTCGCCGCAGTTGGTCCGACCATCCTCCAAGTGACGGACGTTGCGATGACGGCGACGCATACGGTCGTCAGTGTTCGCCGTGACACGCGCGCTGTGCTCCAATTCTTCATCAACGGGAAGTTGACGACGGCGACACCGGTCTCATCGACACGCTTCACGGTGCCGGCAAAACCGGGCGACATCGTCCTCGTCCGCTTGACACGAGGCGGGCAAAAGCTCGACACACGCCTTGCCCTCCCGCAAGTGACGTTCAGCAACATTCGTCTCCACGATGAACAGAAGACGTGGGTCGGCATGGTGCTCCCGAACAGTCGCGTCACGTTGCAGAACGGGACGAAACAAATCACGAGCGGCAAGAGCTCATCGACGGGCCGTGTCGTCATGAGCTTGGCACCGCAACCGCTCAAGGCGAAGATCACGCTCGTCAGCACACGCGGTGTCTATCGCTTCGTCCAGACGGTGAACGTGAAGGCGGGTCTTACCCCGGTCATGAAGGTCGCCGCCCCGACGAGTACGATGCGCACGCTTACGGTGAACTCGAACGTCGACTACGGCACGATCACGGTCCGTCGCGGAACGACGCTGATCGCGACGAAGACGGTGACATCGAAATCGACACCGGTCGCGATTGCGGCACAAAAGTCAGGCACACGCCTGACCATCAAATTCACGACGCCGAAAGGGCGTACGCAGACGGTGTATGTGACCGTCCGCTAAACCGAAAAACGCCTGTCCGAATTGAAATCGGGCAGGCGTTTTCTTGTGAAGAAAAACGAGGCGCGTGAAGCACCTCGTTTGAAAAATTAATTGATGACCATGACAGACAGGCAAGACGTCGCCGCTTTGAGGCAGTCGCGCTGCGTATCGTATTTGGCTTTGACGTTCGGGAACCATTTCCAAAGCGCTGCCGAGTCGAGTGAATCGATTTGTTGGAATGGCTCGGCCAGCTTCGCTTGCTTACTGACGCGCAGCGTGAACGAGAATTCGGATGTGGCTGACTGGTGCAAATCGATCTCCGCGAGCCGCTGTAAATTTCGTTTATATGTGAATCGCTCGGAACAAGGGAGAAAAGTTGTCATGACCGCACCTCTTTCTATCAGTTTCTTCCACATCAGTATACATTTATATCCATAATTTGTCGCTTCTTTTTTTGTTTTTTTAGGTTGTGATTTTGGATTAATTGACGTTTACTCTTTTATGAATTCCAAATACAAGGAATTGAATAGTTTTACGAAATTACGTTTCAAAAACATAGATATTAAGGGATTCTGACGAGTATATCCTTGTAGCCATACGCTTGAATCCGAATCGATTTTCCTTTGCTCAATCCGTAACTGCCGGCCGCGAGGTATGTCCCTTTGTTCCAATCGCCGGCATCCGACACGTTGCCCACCGCGAATTGGGTCGGTTCATCATAAGTCCCGCCTGTCTTGAACTGTTGAGCGTGTTGTAGCCATGCCTGGTCCGACGAGCGGATGAAGATGTACCCGCTGCTCAGTTTGACTTCGACTTTTGGTGCGGGTTTTTGAAAAGCATGCAACGGTTGTCCGTTCACTTTGACGATGCCGAGACGTCCGTCGACATCGGCGACTTCGACGGAGACGATGTGCCGCTTTCCGTTTTGGATGGACACGTGACGGTACAGACCGGGTGCCTCGTATGGTTCAAGAATCATTTGACTGTCAAGGGTGCCGAACTGATGCAATTTCGGATTGGAATGCGTCCGCTTGAAGGCAATCTGTTCGAACTGACCCGTTGGACCGATGAGCCCGATCAACTCGTATTGATAAAGATCCGTTCGGTCGGTCTTCAAATCACGAAGCGGGCGATCGTGACGGACGAGGATGTCGTTGTCGTTCGCCAAGACGAACGGGTGATCATACGTCGTTGTGGCGAGTGAGGCGTTCACGTCGAGGATGAGCCGCTGCCAAGACTCAAGCGTCCCCATCTCGATGCGTGTGTTGGTCGCTTTCGCGTTCGTCTCGAATGCGAGTCGGTATGAGGGGAGGGCGTCGTCCGTGACGTGTTTTAAACCGAGCTGCGTGAACCATTGACGTAGCGTCTTGTCATCGATGGTTCGATTCGCCATCATCTCGGTCCAAGAACTGATTCGCCGCTCAGGGTCATTCATCCACCGCCCGCGAACGAGGGTCGCTCGCGGTCTTGTCCCGCGGATGAGGCCGAATTGACCGTCGAGCAGCTGATTGGCGTCCACACCTTTAAGGTTACGGACGACGGTCGTTTTTCCGAGTGTGACTTGGGCGTCCCGGTAGAGGCTCTCTAGGTGCGTGATCGTCCCATTGATTTGGACGTCGGCCGTGTAGCTGTGGGCGGACGGATATAGGTCGCCCATCCGCAGGACGAGGCGGTCGATCGTCGCTTTACCGGTGAGGGTGGCGCGACCTGTCAAGTCGACTTGCCGGAACGTTCCGTTCAAGCGCAAATCGCTTTCCCCGTAAAACCCTTTCTCATACGGTCTAGCGCCATACGTCGCGAGCTGGCGAACCGGGGCGGCCGCCGTGATCGTGACGGGCAGGTTCGGGAAGGCGTCAATCGGGACGACGAACGTGTGGATGCGGCTCGCCGCCGTGGCATCGATCTGAATCTGGGCAGCTTTAGGGCCGCGCAAATCAAATTTCAGCTCTTTATAGCCGGTCACGGTATTTCCGGATATGATCGGCAGTCCGAAGATTGTCTGCAGGGTGGCCACGTTTTTTTTGAAGAACGGCAGCAGCGGCGGGTCGATTTTATAGCTTTTCCCATAAATGCTGATCACCGAACCGCCTTTGTAAGAGGCGAACTGTGTATACGCATAACTTGGTGCCGGCAACGTGCCCGCTGCCGGTTTCGGCGCGGCGGTCTGCTTCTTGATGTCGCGCTTGGCGACGTAGCCTTTCTGCTTGCCGTATTGGACGTTCGACCAGCTGCCTTTATCGGACAAGTGGGTGACGACCTTGCCTTTCGGTATGGTGACGAGCGTCTTCGCTTTCGTCGACGCCGATTGCTTGAGGGCGACTTGCTTCACGGTCACATATGTTGCCTTCGCCGAGACGGCCGGCGGGAATACGCCGATGAGGAGTGTGGCGATCAAGGTGAAGATGATAAATCGTTTCATGGGACTGGACTCCTTTACGCATTTTCTTTCAGTATAGCAACGACCGGATGCGCAAACAGACCCTTTTGTCAGAAGGTGGAAATGAGTTATTTGGAAACGGAAATAAAAAAATGGTTCCCTTCATTTTGAAAAAGTTTCCTTATGTACGTGTTATAATGGTAAAAAAAGATAAATGGGGTATTCGATGAACACATTAATGAAAGGGACGCTTCTCACGACGGCGCTCGTCATGGCGTCGTCGTCTGTCGGGGCCGAAGCCGGCGCGCGTCCCTTCTTCACAGAAGTCGCGAAAGACACGACCGTCTATCGGCTCATGCCGGATAAGTCGATGAAGCCGATCGCATTGCTCGCGCCGAACAAGCGCTATGACGTCGTTGGCGTCTCGGGCGGGTACTATCAAGTCGAGGTCAATGGACGCCGTACATACGGATTGAAACGGGACATCCCGCTCAAGACGGCACTCCTCACGCAGGCGGTCGTCGCTGACAGTCAGTACGACCGTCTGCTCCACAACTATACGGCGCGCTCGGTGAAGCGTGAAGTGCCGTACTATTATGGTTTCTTGACCGAGGCACAGGCGGTATCGCAAGCGGACTCGGCGCTCAAAGGCAGTTGGCGCCTCGGTGCGGCACCGGGTCGACAAGCCGTCCCGGACATCGCGACGTTCGATTGGGAGCGTGACATTCGAGTCGGCGACTCGACGTCGTTCATGTTCCAGGCCCAGTACTGGATGGTCTTGAACCAAGTGACGATGGCGTACCATTACACGAAAGATGCCAAGTATTTGGCATACGGTAAACAGCTCGTCGAAGGGTGGGTCAAACAGTATCCGACAGCGCAGTATAAGCGTTATCCGAACGCCTATCATCAGCAAGGGACGGCCATCCGGACGTTCCACTTGATCAACTTTTGGAATCAATTTAAAAAGTCGCGTCTGAACAACGACCCGGCGTTCAGCGCGCTCGTGTTGCGCACGGTCGAAGGTCACGGTGACATCCTATCGACGCCGTCATTTTATCGTCCGCGCCATAATCACGGCATCTTCCAAGACATGGCGCTTACCGATATCGCCGAGACGTTCCCGGAACTCGAACGGTCATCGGAGTGGCGCGACCTCGCCGCGTTGCGTCTGACCGAGCAGCTCGACCACTCGTTGAGCCCGGACAACGTCCATCTCGAGCATTCGCCGGGCTATCAAGTGTACACGTATGAGATGCTGTACCGCTTCAATCGCTGGATCGAGGCGAACGCCTTCATGACGTCACCACGGCTCGAAGCCGTCCGACAGATGCCGGAGACGCTGACTCATCTCGTCAAGCCGAACCGGACGCTGCCGCTGTTTGGGGACACGACAGGCGAGCCGCGGACGATGTCGATGATATCGACGCTGCGCAATTATCCGCATCTCATGTATGCGGTAAGTGGCGGGAAGGAAGGGGAACGCCCGCTCGAACGGACGAAACAGCTCCATACCCAATACGCGATTCTACGTGAACATTGGGGTGAGAAGGAGCCGTTCGCTGATGCCATCTCCCTCATGATGACGGCCGGCTTCCATAATACGGCGCACAAGCATCAAGACGATTTGAGCATCGACTTGTACGGCTACGGCCGTGACTTCATCGTCGAGACGGGACGCTTCGGGTACACGACGCTTCCGCAGAGAAATGCAGCGGTGCACGTCAACGCCCATAACACGGTGAACACTGGCACCCGGCAATTGACGCTTCATCCGAGTACGATCGGTAAGAGCGGGATCGTATCGGTCGAGGAGACGGAAGGGTTACAACGAGCACTTGGATACAGCGAGTTGATTGGGCAGGATATGCACCATACGCGCAGTATCGCCCATGATCAAGCGGGCACGGTTATTGTCGCCGATACGATTCGGTCGGATTCGCGTGCCTCGTTCACCCAACGTTTCCACCTCGGTGTCGGGTTAGAACCGGTCGCGGAACAAACTGGTGAGATGACGTTCCGCGACAAAGAGGGACGCACTCTCCAAGTCGTTCAGCTTCCGGTCGCGTCGTCTGGTGCCATGAAACGAGAGTCGAGCTTTATCGCCTACCGTGACTTCGAGTGGGTGCCGCGTCACCAAGTCGTCTCGACGAAAACGGGTGCAGGGACATCGTTCGTCACGTTGTTCCACATGTCGAAGTCGGGGACGAACGTGACGTTCTCGAACGTGGTTGAGAATGATGCGAGTTATGTTGTCACGTATTCTCTTTCGGACGGACGCTCGCGGACGATTGAGATGCCGAAGGGTGAAGGACCGGTGTTGGAGCTTGAGGAAGTTGAAATATCAGAATGAGCGAGAGGATGCCAATCGGTGTCCTTTTTTTCAAAATTCAAAAGAAATAACGAAATATTTACAGAAAAGTAATTGTGTTATTCTGTGAGATTGCGTATCTTTAAAAGTGAAGTCTGTACGTGTTTTGTAATCGCTTCCATTGGCTTGAGGTCAGACATCTGGCAGTGGCGACGAAATGGCGGTTATGACTTCGGTTCGGTCGACTTATACATAATAGAGGAGGAACAGTGCATGTTGAATTCGAAGACACGCAAGTTTTATCAAGGGATGCTCGCGGCGACGCTCACGGCATCGGTGATCGCCCCAGCGGTCGTGACAGAGGCAGCCCCGGCCAAAAAAACAATCAAGTTGAAGGCGGCTTTCGTTGAGAACGGGGATCTTGACGCAGCGCTCGACAAGACATACCAAGGCAACAAGATCTATTGGTACAAATCGACAGTCAACATGGACAAGCTCGGTACATATCAAACGGTAAAAGGCTACATCAAGTGGAAGAACCAACACTTCGAGAAGAAAGTACGCGTCATCAACTATCCGAAAGCGATCATCGCACCGAAGGGTGAGTGGACGTTCAAGCACGGCGAGAAGTTGACTGGGCAATTGAACACGCTCCAAATCCAATTCGTCGACCGCGTTCTACGCCAACCGGTGAAGTGGACGAACTTATCGACTGACAAGATCGGTAAATTCACGGCGACGGCATCGTACACGCACAAAGGCCGCACGGTGACGCTCGACGTTCCTTACGAAGTAAAAGGTTTCGAACTCTCGTTCATGCATACGAACGACACGCATGCGTCGCTCGACTTTGCGGCGAACCGTGCTTCGGCAGTCAAAGAACTCCGTGCCGCTAACCCGAACCGCCTCTTAGTTGACGCGGGTGACGTCTTCTCTGGCTCGCTCTACTTCAACGAATTCAAAGGACAAGTCGATCTTAAGCTCATGAACTATATGAAGTACGACATGATGGTACCGGGTAACCACGAGTTCGACCTCGGCACAGAGCAAGGCCATAAAGAGTTGGCACAATTCGTCCGTTACGCGAACTTCCCGTTCGTCAGCTCGAACGTCGACTACTCGAACGATCAATACGTGAAGTCGCTCTTCCGTGATGAGATCGCGACGAAGCCTTACAACGGTCGCTTGTATGAAGGGATCATTCAAGAAGTCGACGGTAAGAAAGTCGGATTCTTCGGTTTGACGACGGAAGACACGGCGAACATCGCGAGCCCAGGACCGATTCAATTCCAAAACTATATCGACGAAGCGAAAAAAGCCGTCAAAGCGTTCGAAGACATGGGCGTCGACCAAATCGTCGCTGTCTCGCACCTCGGTTACGACGACAACCCGGCAATCGACAACGACCTCGAACTCGTGAAAAACGTCGACGGCATCGATGTCATCATCGGCGGTCACTCACACTCACGTCTTGACGCACCGGTCGTCATCACAGAAGGTGGTAACTCGACCGTCGTCGTCCAAGCGTATCAATACGGTGACTTCCTCGGTACGCTCGACCTCGTCTTCGATAAAGACGGAAAAGTCGTCTCACATGCCGGTAAGCTCATCGATGTGAAGACGTATGCACCAGACCCAGGCGCAGCCCGACTCCTCGCACCGTTCGCGGCTGAAATCGACGGCATCAAGAACGCTGAAATCGGCGTGACAGCGACTGCCGAGTTTGAAAACTTGCGTGACGCAGGTGACGTGACGAAGCCGAGCGTTCGTAAAAATGAGACGGCTCTTGGTAACTTGATCACGGACGGCATGCTCGAACGTGCGAAACAAGCCGACCCACAAGTCGTCGCGGCGATTCAAAACGCGGGCGGTATTCGTGCTAAAATCGATGCGGGCCCAATCACGACAGGCGAAGTGCTCACGACGCTTCCATTCGGAAACACACTCGCGGTCATGACGCTTCAAGGCAGTGAGTTGCTCGCGGCACTTGAACGTAGTGTCAGCGTCTATCCGATCGAGAGCGGCGGCTTCCTCCACATGTCTGGCATGAAGCTTGAGTTCGATAGCTCGAAACCGGCGAACAGCCGTGTCGTCAAGGCGCAAGTGCTCCAAGGCGAGACGTATGTCGACATCGACCCGGCAGCAACTTACAAGATTGCCACAAACTTCTTCGCAGCGAAGGGTGGCGACAACTACCTCGAGTTCAAGAAGGCTTATGAAGAAGGACGCGTCAACGACCTTGGTCTCATCGACTGGGAGATCATGCGTGACTATCTCGTGAAGCAAGGCGAAGTCACACCAACTGTTGAAGACCGTATCAAAGACGTCAAATAATGATTTTCGAAAGGACATCCACTGGGTGTCCTTTTTTTGTCTCCGTTTTGTCAAACAGATGATTTTGCCTTTTGAATTGAGCGTTTGCTATAATCAATGGGTGTCGAAACGAGATGTTTCAAATAACAGGGCATCGGTTAAAGAGAAAACGATGCCATTATGAATTTGGAGGAACCCCCCATGAGTTGGAAACGAAAAGTGAAGCGTGGTGTCTATTTAGGCATGCAACGCGGCAAACGAATCGGCCGTCGGTTGATGAAAGGAACGAAGACGCAAGTGCAGACGAGACAGTTCGTCGAAGTCGTCCCGTCTTGGCACGCTCGGACGTCTGCGAACTATGAAGTTGACGGTGCGGCGCTCGTTTCTACGATGGCTGAAAAACAATTTTTATCATACGGTGAGCGCGCCTCGTCGTTTCGGACGGTACCTGGTGCGAACTCATTTCAACTCAACCCGTCAATCCGCGAGTTTGACGCGAGTTTAAACGTTGAGAAGAGCGGTGACATCGAAGTCACGTTGCTCGTCATGATTTATAGCGACGAAGAACGCAAACGTGTCGTTCGCGTCGGAGACGGTGTCCGTACGACGGTCTCGCTTGTAGACGGTGAGACGAAGACACGCTTTGTGATTCAAACGCAAGGAAAAGGTCGGGTCTTGATTCAATCGCTCCTGATTGACGGACAATCGCTTTGGAACGTCGAAGGAATGAGCAGTGCGGTGGCAGACGCCGACTTTGACGCGATGATTCCTTTAGATGTGGATTCGCTCGAACTCATCTCGCCGCTTAGCCGAATCGTTGAGATCGATGGCGGGCTCATTCGTGTCAGCGGGCAAGGGAACCAATACGAGCACTACGGTGTGCTCGAGACGGCGCTCCCTCACGTCGACACCGAACGCGGTATCGATTTTTCGCTCGCCGATATGGACGATTACGTCTATCGTTTCTATTTAAAAGGAGAAGCCGAAGAGCTGGCGAAAGCGACGTTGTTCGTCGCGACGTATGCCCACGGTGAACGCGACCAGCTCATCGAGGTCCCGCTCGGCTTCAGTAACGTCTTGAGCCTTACACCGAGCCATGATTCGGTTCGCTATTTCATCCGTTTCCACGGCAACGGTACACTCTCAGACTTGAAGCTCGGCGTCATCCGTGAGAACAGTGTACGCCGTACCGAGACGTTCGACCTTGACCCGACGTTCTGGACGATCCCGACACCGGAATCAATCAAGTTAAAACAAGATCCGTCTGGTCTCCGTCTCGTCCTCGATGTCGAGCCGGACGTGCGCCGCTACGTGTCGTATATGGAAACGAACAACCGCTTCACGGTCCTCCCGAAAGAGAAACCGTATACGGTCCGACCGAACCATCGTTACCGTGTGACGGTCGACGGTGAACTCGATGCGAACACCGGTGTCGTCCTCTACATCATCTCGTATTCGTTGACTGAGCGGTTGTCGATGCAGCAAGTACAACTCGGCAGCGAGAAGATTTTCGAGTTCGGGAAAGACGTGCGCTACCTGCGCTTCGCGCTCCGCGTCGACGGGACTGGCGAAACGCTCGTCACGAACATCCGCGTCACCGAAGAGATCATCACGGACCGGACGCAAGTGCCAGAGTGGATCGACCCACGCGAGGCCCGTCTGTTTGAAGCGAAACCACGCGAGCTTCACGAGATGAAAGTCGCAGCCATCTTTGATGAATTCACGACCGCCTCGTATCGTCCTGAATGTGAACTGATCACGTTCTCGCCGGACGATTGGCCAGCGGTTCTCGCCGACCGTCAACCGGACTTCCTCATGGTCGAATCGGCCTGGAAAGGGAACGACAAGACGTGGGAGAAGAAAATCGTCAAATATGGCACGAACACGTGGGAAGAGCTCGATGCGCTCCTCGACTGGTGCCGCGTCAACAACGTGCCGACCGTGTTTTGGAATAAAGAAGACCCGATTCACTATGACCGCTTCATCGAGACGGCGAAACGGTTCGACTTTGTCTACACGACGGACGCGAACATTCTCGATAACTATAAAGAAGACTGCGGACATGACCGGGTCGGCGCTTTGCCGTTCGCGGCGCAGCCGAAAGAGCATAATCCGATCCGCCTGCCGGGCACACGTGAACCGTACGCCTCGTTCGCCGGTTCGTATTACGCAAACCGTCACGAATCGCGCCGTATCGATATGGATCGCTTGTTCGCGGCGGCTGATAAGTATGGCCTTGTCATCTATGACCGGAACTATGAAATGAACCAACGCGGTGAGACGGATCAACTCCAATTCCCGGAGCAGTTCCGTAAATCCATCCGCGGCAGCTTGAAGTACAACCAAATCGCTAAAGCGTATAAAGGCTTCAAAGTCATGCTGAACGTCAACTCGGTGAACGATTCACCGACGATGTTCTCACGCCGCGTGTTCGAAGGGCTCGCTTGTGCGACGCCGGTCGTCAGTACGCGCTCTGTCGGCGTCAAGCAGATGCTCGGGGATTACGTCTTCCTAGACGAGGGCGACGAGATGCTCGAAGAGACGTTCCGCAAACTGCTCACGGACGACAGCTTCTATGAAGACGTCGCCATGGGCGGCATGCGACATGTGCTCAAGTACCACACGTACACACAACGTCTCGCCCAAGTCGTCGGCAACATCGGTCTGCCGTATCGTGTCGATCACCCGGAAGTCGCGCTCGTCGCGTTCGTCCGCTCAGCCGACGAGATGGACCGCGCCGTCGAGACGTTCCGCGCGCAAGACTACGAGCATAAACACCTCGTCGTCTTCCTCGACAAGTTCGAGGGGCATCTTGACTTGTATGAAGCTTACAACACCGAGGACATCTCGACGTTCATGCTTAGTTACTTGACGCAATATAACGCCTTGTCTGAGATTCTTGAAGGCTTCGACTGGATGGCGTTCATCCGTCCGAGTGACTATTACGGACCGGCGTACGTGTCGGACTACATGCTCGCGACGCGTTACGCGGACTCGAACATCTTGACGAAAGAAGATTACTTCGTCTGGAAAGACGGACTCGAGAAAATTGACTCGGACGGCACGTACCGCTACGTCTTCGATGCGACCCCGTCGCGCTCGATCATGAAGCCGGATGTGCTCCGCTTCTATAGCGTCCCTGAAGCGCTCGATGTCTTAAAACAAGACGAGACGCTCAAAGAGCTCGCTCAGTCCGGAGAACGGATCTTCAGTACAGACCCGTATCAATACGTGAAAGCAGGGAGCGATATGCCAAAAGCGGTCGCTCAGGAGGTACAATTATGACGACACCACTTCGCGTCCTCGTCTATGGGGATGTCAATTTAAATTTGATCGACGGGTCGGCCATTTGGCTGACGTCCGTCGTCTCGATGTTGAACCAAGACCCATCGATTCAAGTCGACGTGCTGCTGAAGCGCTCGATCACAAAACCGGAAGTGACGGCCGGCATCCGTGAGTTGCCGAACGTCCGCTTCATCGATGTGTTCGCCAAAGATTCAGGCAGACAAGACGCGCCGTACTACGAGCGCGGGGTACTCCAAGCCGACGAAGCGGCCGGGCTGATTGACGAGTTGATGACGACAGGCGGCTACGACATGTCATTCATCCGTGGCTTCCAGCTTGCCTACGACTTGTCACAGTATGAACGGACGATGGCGAAGACGTGGACATATATCACCGACTTCACACACGACCATACGCAGGCGTCGGCAGAAGAACTCGCCCGCTTGCAGCAGATCGCGTCGCGTTCGGCGCGCATGCTCTGTCAGACCGAGGCGATGAAGACGTATTTCGAATCGTTCCTGCCGACGGACCGGCCGTTCCTCATCTTGAACCCGATGATCCCGAACGTGAAAGACGAGACGCCGACGTTCACGAAACCGAACGATCGCCTCGTCTATACGGGCAAGTTCGCCCCGCTATGGTATTCGACGGAGATTCTCGACGCGTTCGCGAAGCTTCGGGCCGACTACCCGGCCGAACTCCACGTCGCCGGCGACAAGTTCAATCAAGACCCGAACAACCCGAACTTTAAACGAGACGTACTCGCCCGCTTGAAGGCGGATGACGGCGTCCATTGGTTGAAAGGGATTCCACGCGCCGATGTCGAGACGTTGATCGACTCGAGTGCGATCGGTGTGTCGTGGCGTCATCCGGAGCTCGACGCGAGTCTTGAACTGTCGACGAAACTGCTCGAGTACGGATCGCTCGGAAAACCGGTGCTGTTGAACCGTAACCCGATGCACGAACTCATCCTCGGTGCGGACTATCCGCTATTCGTCAATTCGGAAGACGAGTTCATCGAGAAGGCGAAGCTCGCGCTCACAGATGAACGTGTCTATCGTGATGCGGCGAGTCGCCTCTATGAGATGGCGCAATATTACACGTTCACGAACACGTATAAACGTCTCCACGATGAACTGTGGGGGATGAAGAAGATCAACTTGCTCTTCGCCGGACACGATTTCAAATTCCTGCGTCTGTTCATGGACTACTTTGAGCGCCATCCGCGCTTCAACGTCTTGATTGACGAGTGGGAAGGTCACAAAATCCATGACGTGAATCACAGTAAGGCGTGCTTGGACCAGGCCGATATCATCTTCTGTGAGTGGGGTCTCGGTAACGCCGTCTGGTATTCGCACCATAAAAAGCCACACCAGACGATGATCGTGCGCATCCACCGCCAAGAGAAAGAGACGCCGTTCCCGCGGGAGTACAACCTTCACAACATCGACCGGATCATCCTCGTGTCGCCGTATATGCTCGAAGAGATGTACCGCTTGTTCCGTATCCCGCGTCATAAGATGACGATGATTTACAACGCGGTCGACGGGACTCGTCTCATCCAACCGAAACAGCTGGACGAGTTGACGTTCCACCTCGGTATGATCGGGGTCAATCCGAAGTTGAAACGACTTGATCTCGCGCTCGACATGCTCGAGACGCTCCGCAAGGAAGACACGCGCTACAAGCTGTTCATCAAAGGGCATCATCCGAACGAGATTTACTGGATCAACAAACGGGAAGACGAGCGCGCCTATTACGATCGTCTGCTCGAACGACTTGAGGAACCGACGTTCAAGGACAGTGTCGTCTTCGACGGTCACGGTGATGATGTTCCGGAATGGCTGACGAAAATCGGCTTCATCTTATCGACGAGTGACCTCGAGAGCTTCCACCTTGCGCCAGCAGAGGCGATGACGTCGGGAACGTTCCCGATCATCCGCCATTGGACGGGGAGTGAAACGATTTATCCGGACGACGTGCTGATGGAAAACGTGCTAGACGGCGTCGACATCATCCGATCGTTCCGCGATGATTCAGCCAAGCTACTCGCAGCGACACAAGACTATATGGCTTACGCACATCATCATTTCGCCATCGAGACGCTCGCACCGAAGCTTGAACAGCTCCTTTTGATAGAATTGAATCGGAAACACTAAAAGCAAGCCCGGTCATTCCGGGTTTGCTTGTTTTGAAATTATTTTGAGGAGATACGCTATGAGCCATTTTATATATGAATCGACTGGTCAGACGCTTGATTTTGAGCGCCGCGACG
Source organism: Exiguobacterium aurantiacum (assembly GCF_001766415.1). Taxonomy (GTDB): domain Bacteria; phylum Bacillota; class Bacilli; order Exiguobacteriales; family Exiguobacteriaceae; genus Exiguobacterium; species Exiguobacterium aurantiacum_A. The sequence goes on from NZ_MKXO01000003.1 coordinate 262,798, forward strand.
GTCTGACACACATCGTCTCGGAGACGCCGCTCGACGTTCGTCTCGGTATGTACGATCAGTCACGAGACGAACCGAACGGGATGAACATCTCGTTCACGTTAGACGAACAGTTCAGCGTCGCCGTCCCGTTCAATAACTTGATCCCGGTCTACTATTCAGAAAGTCCGATTGTCGTCGGGACGTCACTTGAAGAAGTGGCACAGCTAGCCGGGAAAACGTCCGTTCGCGCAGAGGCCGTCTCTCAGATGCGCCTCATTGGGCATGTGTTTGGGGACGGGACTCGCTTCGAAGGGGTCAAACGTCTCGGTGCGGGCGAACGATTGACGGTGCGTGACGGAGCGATATTGATCGACACGTGGGACGAACTTCCGCAAAGTACGCCACAGCTCCGCGACGATTTTGTCGACTCGTGGATGACGACGCTTCGAAACGCGGTCAACGTACCGATGCAAGCCGTCAATATCCCGTTCGCCGGGTCAGCGCTCGACGTGTTGCTCACAAAACTTTATCTCGAAGCCGGAAAAAACGTGACGCTGCACGTACCTGACATGGGAGGGAACGAGGCGCGTGTCGCACGCGACTTGTTCGACGACATCGAGCTCGCCGAGACGGCTGCCCCCGAGGCGACACTCGCGTTGTCGCTCTCTAAACGGATCGCCGCTTCCTACGAGGCGACAGACGGCAACTTGACTGCCTATGAGAGCATCCCGACCGGTAGAGCCGTTGACCTTGACTATGTCGAGGTTGGGAAACACGGGACGGATTGGTTGTACGGGAAACACGTGTTTTTGAAAGACAACATGGATGAGCACGAAGCGAAGCAACAACTGTCGCGTAAGGCGATTCGTGCATTCGAAGGATTTGGTGAAGCGGAACGCGAACAAGTTGAAGGTATGCTCGACCGCCTATTCGACGCAGAACCGGAACGCGATTGGAACGGCCGGCTTGAAGCGGTCTGGTTCCATTTGAAAATCGAACATTTCCACGCTTACGCACGGCGTGGGTTCATGGGTGAGATGACGCTGTTGCAACCGCTCTTCGATCGCGACGTCTTGCGTCACATCCTCGAAGCGCCATACGAACTGCGCCGCCAAGGTCATCTCGTCAAAGTTGCGCTTGAGGAGCTATTTGGTACGAAGCCGCTCCACTTCGTCAAGGAGACGTTCGCTTGGAGTGACGCACCGCTGCTGCCGACGGTCGTACCGACGCCGCTCAACTGGCGGCTCATGCTTGAAGCGACCGCATCAACTCAAGTGAAGCGAATGAATGAATTGCTCGGTGTCGAATCGGGCGTGACTGAGGCTTTCCAACCGAGCGAGACGCCAGACCATGGCTACGTCTCACTTTGGAACGACTGGACGGCTAAAAACTGGTCGGCCCGCCTGTCTGGTTCGGAAATCGAACCGGAGACGGTCGAGTTGATGATTCCGGAGGCACACAAGCCGCGCAGCGTCACGATCAAGCCGTTCATCTATCACTACTTCATCCCGTTCAACGCCGAACTGTTCAACATGCGTGAAGAAGGATTTGCCACCCATATCGAAGTCAAACCGCTCGGCGGGGAGAACGGCTACGTACAATTGTTCAACCAGAGCTTCAGTGCGCCGCCATCGACAGAGTTCCAAAAAGATGCGACACTCGGTAGCGCCCCTTATATAAACATCGAAGGAACGATCGAAATCGTGTCTGACGAGACGACACCGATCGAACTATACGTCATGCAATACGACGCGAAAAAGAATTTGAAGAAGACGGCGTTCAGCCATGAACTCCGTCCCGGCGCGAACACGCTCCGCCACCGTTTGCCGAAAGAAGTCGAGGCCAAGTTCGTCAAGTTAGCGATTAAATTCCAAAACAATCAACACACCGTCCAAGTGAGGATGGGGTCGTGGGTCATAGAAAGCTGAGGAAATCGTCATGGACCGTCAACAAGTTGAATATGTAGAACGTGAGAACGCATTTTTGCGGGAACAGTTACATGCACTGACAGACCAAATCGAAACGGTGAAGCAAGACGTGCTTGAAGAAGGCGCGAAGCATATTCGCGGCAAAGAGAACACCGTCCAAAAAATGAAAGAGCTTGAACGCGAAATCCGCCAAGCGAAAGCGAATACGGGCAAGTGGAAACAAGAAGCGATGAAGGAGAAGCAGCGAGTCGAAGAGTTGACCGGCCAAGTTGAATCGTTGACGAGTCAAGTTGAGCGTTTGCAAGGTGTGGTCAATCGGGCGAAATCAATCCCGTTCGCGGGTAAACTCGTCACGAAACTCGAGCAGGAATGTAAGCCATCATGAGTCACTACGATGAGCTGTTAGCTGAAATCGTAGCCGAGAAGAAAGCGTGGAACCGATTCGTCGAGCAAACGTTCGAACCGGTTAAACTCCCGCCATGGTTTGACGAGCCGGTCGAACGGGGAATCAGTGTCATCGTGGCCTCTCATGACTCGGAAGAGCTGCTCGCGACATGTCTCGCCTCGCTCGAGGCCCAGACGCTTGACGCCTCGCTCATCGAATGGGTGCTCGTCTTCAATGGAGACAAGAACGAAACGTTGCTTGAGGCGAGTCGACAGTTTGGCCGTGACGTGACCGTGCATCGTCTGCTTGAAGACGAAGCGAACGTGAGCATCGCCCGAAATCGAGGACTCGAGACGGTGACGCGTCAATACGTGACGTTCTTGGACGAGGACGACACGTTCAGCCCGACCTACTTGGAACGACTATTAAACGAGGCGTTGCCGGACCGGGTCGTCATCGCCGATATTCAAGACTTCGATCCCGAGGGCAACGTACTCGTCTCGCCGCTCCATCGTGAGTTCGAGCGACTCGCCGGAGGTGACTGGTCGTACGAACAAATGGCACAACTGTTGACGCTGAACGCCTGCAAGCTCATCCCAGCGGTGTATGCGAAACAAGTCCGTTACGAGCCGTCGCTTCGCAGCGGGGAAGACGTCGTGTATTTCTCGACGCTCTTCTCGACCTATCAACCGGCCGTCACGCTGTTGCCGAGCGGCACGGACGCCGTCTATTTCCGCCAAGTGAGAGGCAATTCAGTATCTCGGCAGGCAGTGAGCCGCGAGTTCTCGATTCGACAACGCCTCGCCGTCATCAAGTCGCTTAGCGATTTGCTTGTGAACGCGAATGACGCGTCGCGCCGTTTCATCGAGCGCAAGATTGATGCCCAAACATCGATGATGAGCCTGTACTTCAAAGATCATCCTGAGGAGCGCGGGGCCATTCATCAACTTGTCGTCGAGAGCGACCTGCCGTACTTTTCATACAGCATCTTGAACCAACACGCGGCAACGGTTGGACTTGTTCTCGGGGAAAAGCTCGAGAACGTCGAACGACTCGTCTCGGAATATCCGGAAAACACGATTCTCCGAGTTTACTTGCTTAGTCCGTTCACTCGAGGTAAGCTTGCCGAAGCTGTCAGTCCGGAAGTATTCCGTCGTCTGACGTTCGCTAACATGGCTTCGGTGTCGAATTGGTCATTGTTACCTGAAGTTTGTTATAGTTTAGGAGATGTGCGGGCGGCGGCCTTGAGCACGGAATATGTGCTTAGTACGACCGTGCGAGCGGTTGCGTCGTCGTAATCCCGTTTTGTCATTAAAATGTAATTGCTTCTCAATTCACATCAGGAGTATAATGGGTTTGATTTTTGATGAATTCTTAAATAAAGTGAAATGTTAAGCAATATTCAGTGACTAGTGTCACTAACATCTATGGAGGTAAGCTCAACTATGAAAGTATGTACAATCGGATTAGGATATATTGGACTCCCAACGTCTGCAGTCTTCGCCCAATACGGTGTCGATGTGCTCGGCGTAGACATCCATCAGTCAGTTGTCGATAAATTGAACCGTGGTGAAATCCACATCGAAGAACCGGGCCTCGGAGACGTCGTCAAAGACGTCGTCGCCAAAGGCAAGTTCCGTGCCTCGCTCGAGCCGGAGAAGGCAGATGCATTCATCATCGCCGTCCCAACACCGAACAACGATGACGAACATAAATCTTGTGACCTCACGTACGTGTTGGATGCAACACGTAAAGTATTGCCATATGTTGAAAAAGGCAACGTCATCATCGTCGAGTCGACAATCGCGCCGCGTACGATGGATGATTTCGTGAAACCAATTGTCGAAGAAGCAGGCTTCATCGTAGGTGAAGACATCTTCCTCGTGCACTGCCCAGAACGTGTCCTCCCAGGACAAATTCTGCATGAACTCGTTTACAACAACCGTATCGTTGGCGGTATCACGCCAGACTGTGCCGAAGCCGGTGCTAAAGTATACAGTACGTTCGTAAAAGGTGAAATCATCAAGACGGACGCGAAGACGGCTGAAATGTCGAAACTCATGGAAAACACGTTCCGTGACGTCAACATCGCACTCGCGAACGAACTTGCGAAAGTGTGTAACGCCCTCGACATCAACGTCCTCGACGTGATCGAAATGGCGAACAAACACCCGCGTGTCAATCTTCACAGCCCAGGACCAGGTGTCGGCGGACACTGTCTTGCGGTCGACCCGTACTTCATCGTCGCGAAACAACCAGAGCTCGCGAAAATCATCAAGTTGTCACGTGACACGAACGTCTCGATGCCGGCATACGTCGTCGAAAACGTTCAAAAACTTGTGTCAGGTCAAACAGACGCAAAAATCGCCGCGTTCGGCGTAACGTATAAAGGGAACGTTGATGACATGCGTGAAAGCCCAGCTGTTGAGATCATCGAATTGATGCTCGAGCAAGGCATGAACGTCGCCGTCCACGATCCACACGTTGAAGTCTCATCGTCGAAACACTTCGATCTCGTCTCGAAAGAAGAAGCAATCAAAGATGCGGACATCGTCCTCGTCCTCGTTGACCATAACGAGTTCAAAGCGCTCGACTTCAACGAGTTGAACGCAGCGATGCGTCGCCCGATGATCTTTGATACACGTAATATCGTGAAGGCTGATGACAGCGACCTCGCGGTTGTAAACTACGGAAACTTGTACGAATACGTCAACGGAAAAGTAACGTTGGCTTAACCTGTGTGCCGACTATGATCAAAGCCTCGAAGCAAGTATTCATCGAACTATGGGAGAGTCTCTATTTAATTGTGAGACTCTCTCTATATGAAACGAAAAGTCGCTATTCGATGCAGTACTTCGGATACTTGTGGGAAATCTTGACGCCAATCATTCAAATCAGCATCTATTGGCTCGTCTTCGGGTTCGGTCTTCGTGCGGGTCGAGACGTTGGTGATGTCCCGTTCCTTCCATGGCTCGTCTCCGGAATTGTGCCATGGTTCTTCTTTGGACCGGCCATCGTCAGTGGTTCTCGATCCGTTTTTTCGAAGATTGCACTCGTCTCAAAGATGAGCTTCCCGATCAGCACAATCCCGGCGTACGTCATCTTGTCGGAACTATACCGACACGTAGCGATGGTTGTGATCGCGTTCATCTTGATGATGGCGTTTGGCATCAGTGAAGGCTGGAACATCCTGTTCTTGCCGTACCTGCTTCTCAGTGCGCTCGCGTTCCTTTATGCGTTCTCACTTTTGACGTCGGCACTGGCCACGATTATCCGCGACTTTCAAAATTTGCTGTCACAAATTATTCGGATGATGCTTTATTTACTACCTATCTTTTGGCAACCGACCGGAACGCTTGAAACGATTCTCATGATCAACCCGCTCTACTACTTGGTGGAAGGGTACCGATCGATGTTCCTCGGAACGGATTGGCTCATGCAAAATCTTAGCTACGGCCTCTACTTCTGGGGCTTCACGCTCGTGACGTTCTTAATCGGTTCGGCGATCCACGTTCGTTTCCGTCGCTACTTCATTGACTATATTTAAGGAGCGGTGACGTATGAGCTACCAAGTAAAGTTTGAAAACGTATCAAAACGGTACACGTTGTACCGGAAACAAAGTGATAAGCTGAAAGAAGTGTTGTTCAACCGGGCGAACGGTAAGCAGTTTTATGCGCTCCGTAACGTCACGTTCGAAGTCCCGCCTGGGGAAGTCGTCGGGATTCTCGGGATTAACGGTTCGGGGAAATCGACGATGTCGAACCTTCTGTCGGACGTCATCCCGCCGACGCACGGCAAGATCGAGCTGCGCGGAAAACCGTCGCTCATCGCCATCTCGTCTGGGCTGAACGGAAACTTGACCGGGATGGAGAACATCGAACTGAAATGCCTCATGCTCGGCATGGACAAGCATCAAATCAGAGCGATCACCCCGGAAATTATCGAGTTTGCCGATATTGGCGACTTTATCGATCAACCGGTCAAGACGTACTCGAGCGGAATGAAGGCGCGACTCGGCTTCGCCATCTCGATCAATATCAACCCTGACATCCTCGTCATCGATGAGGCGCTCTCGGTCGGAGACCAAACGTTCACCGACCGCTGTCTCGTCAAGATGAACGAGTTCAAAGACGAAGGAAAGACCATCTTCTTCATCAGCCACTCGGTGTCACAAGTTCGGCAGTTTTGTACGCAGGCGATCTGGCTTGAATACGGTGAGATCCGTGAGTACGGACTCGTCGACGATGTGGCCGACGAGTACATGAAGTTTTTGAAATGGTTCCGTACGCTTGATTCGAAGCGTCAATCGGAGTTCAAACATCAAAAAATGGAACAACGCACAACGATCGTCGACCAGCACGATATCGGTGAGACGATCATTTTGCCGCGTCACCCCCGAAAAGGAGAATCACTATGATTAAAGTTATGACCGTGTTCGGCACGCGTCCCGAAGCCATCAAAATGGCTCCACTCGTTTTGGAGCTCAAAAACCGTGAAGGGATCGAACCGATCGTCGTCGTCACAGCCCAACATCGGGAGATGCTCGACCAAGTCTTGCAATTGTTCAAAATCACACCAGACTATGACCTAGACGTCATGAAGAAGAATCAAACGCTCTTCGACGTGACGACACGCGTCCTTCACGGACTCGATGAAGTCATGAAGGAAGCGAAACCGGACATCGTCCTCGTCCATGGGGATACGACGACGACGTTCGCAGCGTCACTCGCGGCGTTCTACAACCAGATTGCCATCGGTCATGTCGAGGCAGGGCTACGCACGTACAACAAGTACTCGCCGTATCCGGAAGAGATGAACCGTCAATTGACTGGCGTCATGGCTGATTTACACTTCGCACCGACTGAGACGTCAGCTGAGAACTTGCTTCGTGAGAACAAGACAGAAGCAGACATCTTCGTCACAGGCAACACGGCAATCGATGCGTTGAAGACGACCGTTCAAGACGGGTACGACAATGAACTGTTGAACTCGATCACGTCACAAGGCAAGCGCCTCGTCTTGTTGACGGCACATCGTCGGGAGAACCTCGGTGAACCGATGCGCAATATGTTCCGTGCTGTCCGTCGCTTGATTGAAAAATATGACGATATCGAAGTCGTCTATCCGGTCCATATGAACCCGATCGTTCGGGAACTGGCCGGTGAGATTTTAAACGATCTCGACCGCGTCCACTTGATCGAGCCGCTCGATGTGTTCGATTTCCATAACTTCGCATCACGCTCACACTTGATCTTGACAGATTCAGGTGGCGTACAAGAAGAAGCACCATCACTCGGCGTACCGGTCCTCGTCCTTCGTGACACGACGGAACGTCCAGAAGGTGTCGCAGCCGGAACGCTCAAACTCGCAGGCGTTGAAGAAGAAGTCATCTTCGGCCTCGCTGACGAGCTCTTGTCTGACGCGGCGGCGCACCAAAGCATGGCGAAAGCGTCTAACCCATACGGGGACGGGGAGGCGTCACGCCGCATCGTCGACGCAATCGTCGAACGCTTCACGCGTTGATGGGTTTAGGCTGTCCCTCGGGGCAGCCTTTTATTTTTTATGAGAAAGGAGGGAACTCATGCTCTTCAGTTCGACGATTTTTTTATTCTGGTTTTTACCGATTGTTCTTATTCTCTATTATGTCGCACCGCGTTTTTTGAAGAACACGGTGCTCCTGATTGCCAGTTTATTGTTCTATGCATGGGGAGAACCGATCTATACGACGGTCATGCTCGCATCGATCGTCATGAACTATGCGTTCGGTCTGCTCGTCGACAACAACCGTGACGACAAGAAGAAGGCGAAATGGCTCGTCGGGGCGATGGTCGCTGGAAACGTGTTGCTGTTATCTGTCTTCAAATATACGAGTTTCATTATCGAGAACGTGAACGCCATCACGGGTCTCGAGCTGACCGATCCCAAAATCCCTCTACCGATCGGGGTGTCGTTCTTTACGTTCCAAGCGATGAGTTACGTCATCGATGTGTATCGAAAAGATGGGAAAGTCCAGCGCAACCCGCTCGACCTCGCGCTCTACATCTCGCTCTTCCCACAACTGATTGCCGGGCCGATCGTTCGCTATCAGACGGTCGCTGACGAGATCAATGATCGCCGTGAGACGATGGACGACTTTGCGAGCGGGGTGCAACGGTTTGTCATCGGTCTCGCTAAGAAAATGCTCCTCGCCAACAACGCCGGCTACGTGGCCGACCAAATTTTCTCGCAAGACGCCGGGGAGATGTCGATGGGCCTCGCTTGGATCGGGATTATCGCGTACTCGCTTCAGATTTATTTTGATTTCTCTGGATATTCCGACATGGCGATCGGGCTAGGACGGATGTTTGGTTTCCATTTCCTTGAGAACTTCAATTATCCGTACATTTCAAAGTCGGTGTCTGAATTTTGGCGCCGCTGGCACATCTCGCTCGGTAGTTGGTTCCGTGACTATGTCTATATCCCGCTTGGTGGGAACCGTGGCAGTGCGTGGAAGCTCTATCGTAACCTCGCCGTCGTCTGGATTCTGACCGGGGTTTGGCACGGTGCGAGTTGGACATTTATCGCCTGGGGTGCCTACTATGGAATCTTTATCATGCTTGAGCGGGCGTTCCTCGGGGCGTGGCTCAAAGCACTTCCGGCACCGCTCGCCCATGCGTTCACGTTGTTCGTCGTCATCATCGGTTGGGTGTTCTTCCGAGCGGATGACTTCCCGTACGCCATCTCGTACTTGGCGGCCATGTTCAACTTGAATGGAGCGGCGGTATGGGATAGTGAGGCGATGTTCTACTTCGTGCAATACGGGGTCATCTTACTGATTGCGATGATTGCGGCGACACCGCTCCCGAAAGTGTTTGGGGAAAAAGTGCTCCGTCTCGAACAGGAGAGCAAGAAACTATGGGTCAACTACATGGCCGGTTTCATGCGCCTCGGATTTATGGCGACAATCTTCATCTTCGCCGTGTCGTATATTATCGCGAGCAGTTTCAACCCGTTCATCTATTTCCGGTTCTAATTCCTGTTTGTTCTAAGCAACGGCTAGGAAGAGCGCACAACAAAGAGAGACGAGTCATCCTATTCGGGATGATTCGTCTCTCTTTTGTTTACTCATTCAACTTGTCGTGATAGAGCGGGATGAACTCACCGAGGTTGACGTTGTGGATGAACAAGACGACGTCGATGTCGTTATCCTTCACATACGTTTCAATCGATGACTCATCGAAATGGCGGATATCGATGACCGACAGATGACCAAAATGTTCCGGCAACAGCGTTAGCATCGGATTTGCGTACGAATCTTTCAAGATGAGTGTCCGTGTATCATTCTTCGGCGCCTCTTGGTCCATTGTGATGATCGGCCAGTTACGGTGTAAGAAGAGCGAGTACATCTCCGTGTACGTCTCTTCTGATTTGAGCGGTTTTTTGTTGATCAAATTACCGTTACACGGTTCGGCCCGGTTGTAACAAATCGAACTTGGCGTGAATCCGGCCTTTGGTTCCATCCATTCGAACGTATCACCGTTTTTGACGTATTGGAGCGTTGTGCTACGGGCGTAAGAGCCGTAGTATGGGCGGTCGTGCGCCTTCGTCCGGAGTTCGCCTGGCTTGAGCGGATCACTGACTTCGGGATGTTTGGCAGCAATCTGCTTCACCGTTTGGACGTAAGCCAGATAAGCGCCGTTTATATTCCAGTGGTAGTCGGTCTTATAAAAGACGTCACTCAATTTGTCTGCCGTGTTCAGTGGCTTCCGGTAATCCATGACCGTCATTCCCTCGACCGTAGCCAAGCTGTCACGCGTTTCTTTAAAGATTGTTGGTGCCTCGTTGCCCATGTAGTCAGGCATGTTCGGTTCGACTTCGACCATCGAAGCTTTGTTCGGGGCAAGCCCGAAGTAGACGTCGACGCCAGACGACTGCATCGATGTCGTGAACGCCGACAGATCATCGAGGAGCATGTTCGTATCGATCGTCTCTTTCATGGGAGATTCCATCGTCCCGTCAGCCGAAACATAAATCCCATTCTTCACAGTCTGCCGGAACAAGTCTTTCGATAAAAACGCATGTAAGCTGATCCAGCTGTCACGGTTAAAGACGTGATCGGTGACATACGTCTCGACGCTCTTCATATAGGCGCCGGACATGACGTTCTCGAACGTGAGGTCGGCGGTCGCTTTGGAGAGTTGGCGATTCTCCATGGCAGAGACTTCGCGTTTCTCCGAAGAGAGCGTCACATAGGCGCCGCCTATAAGAAAGGCTAAGAAGCCTATGATTAGCAAACTATGGAATACTCGTTTTGTAACGATATGTCGCGTCTCGTGCCGCTGTCGTGTGCTCCGAGGCGTAGGATTCAAGTTTTGCATTGTTGCGACTCCTTCAAATTCAAATTAATCCGATACTCATTCTACCATATATTTGCTTTACCTACTGTAACAAAAACGTATCAGTCAATCGAAGAAGCCGTTGATGCTATACTTGAAATCAAGGCAGGTGACCCCTATGCGACGACATCAAGCGGACGGTACGTACCGATACGTCCTCATCTTAGGGGCGAAAGTGAACGGGACGGCACCGTCACGGGCGCTCCGAAACCGAATCGACGTGGCGGCTACATATGCGCACCAATATCCGCACGTCAAACTAATCGCCTCCGGCGGGCAAGGTCCGGACGAAGGGATGGCCGAGGGGCGCGTCATTGCCCGGGAATTGATCGACCGTGGCGTCGACCCGGGACGCATTCACGTCGAAGCCGACTCGACGTCGACGTACGAGAACTTTTTATTCAGCCGCGACGTGTGGGCAGGCGAGACGGGACTGACGGTCGTGACGAACGACTTCCATGTGCGCCGGGCCCGGCTCGTCGGGCGGCTCTACTTCGGGCTCGGGACGGACGCGCTCTATGCCCCGACGCCGGCTGCCGCGAAAGCGAAGTATGTCATCCGTGAACAGCTCGCCTATATCAAGCTGTTGATCAACTATATGCGCTGGAAGTGGCGCCCATGAAAACAAGGACTTAGCGGTTGCTAAGTCCTTGTTCGTCGTGACAGCCGATCTCTTCAGACAACAACTTTCCGAACGCCTCGGCGCCATCGATGTTCAAATGGACACCGTCACTCTCAAAGTAGTCGGCTTTATCGGCGGACGCTTCATGCCAGTCGATGAGCGTGACGAAATCGTGCCGCTCGCTCGCGCGCTTGAGCAACTCGTTCACTTCACGTTCCCACGGGCGCGGGACATGCGTATTGATGACGTACACGTGATCGGCTGATTCAAACATACCGATCAACGTGTCGAGCTGTTCCATCTTGAAAGCTCCGTTCGTCCCGAGGTGGAGGAAGACGACGTGGCCGGGGGCGTCAAATTCACGATAGACCGCGGCGACGTCTTGCGCGTCACGGACTTGGCGGCCGACTTCGGCGTCGATCGTCATGTTCGGGAACGCGGTACCGAGATACTCGTTCAAGCCGAGCAAGACCGAGTCGCCGATGGCAAGGGCGGGCGGACATGACTCGACCGGCCGTTCGGTCGTCGTTTCTTTTGGCTTCGGCTTCGGTGCTTTGACGACCGGGAGCTCGTGTTGCCGGTCCGAGTTATCCGTGAACGCGAGGATCGTCAAATTCCCGACGAGGACGAATGACAAGACCGTCGCGGTTGTGATCGCGAACAGTCGAGCCGGTTTGATGTTGCGAGTCGGGATCAGGTTGCGGATGACATGGCGGAACCCGTCGCGGCGAATCGGCGTCTCGACGTAGCGGTAAGACGCTTCAGCGATGAGCAGCGTGATCATAACTTGACCGAGCGCGAGAAGGGGATTGAACGAACCGATCCGCTCAAGCGGGGTCGTCAAGATGATGACCGGATAGTGCCATAAGTAGATGCCGTACGTCCGTGTCCCGATCAACCGAAGCCAAGCGCTTCCAAACAGACGGGACCAGAGCGTCGACGGATGGGCCGTCGCGGCGATCAACACACCTGACGCCACGGCGACGAGCAAGAAACCTCCATAATACAGGAACGCATCATAAGCGTTCGCTGTCATCATGACCGTGACGAGCGTTATGAGCGCTCCGGCGCCACCGACGTTCAAAATACGAAGACCGAGCGCTGGCATGTCGCGCTTGAACGCATCCGGACGCCAACCGAACGCGAGCAACGCCCCGATGAGGAGCGCGAACAGACGCGTGTCGGTGCCGTAATAGACACGGCTCGGATCGGTCCCAGGTGTGAAGCTGATCGCCATCCAAACGGTTGAAGCGAGTAAGACGATGCCGGTGAGCTGGAGGAAGCGTTTCTTCATGGTCAGCCCAAAGATCAATAGCAGCGGCCAGACCAAGTAGAACTGCTCCTCGATCGAGAGCGACCACAGGTTTTGGAGCGGTGACGGCTTGCCGAAACTCTCGAAGTACGAGACGTCGTGGAAGATATACCACCAGTTGTTCACGTAGGCGAGCGCGGCGAGCGTATCTTGGCGCACCGTATCGAGCAGTCCGCGCTCGAACAACGTGACGTACGCCATGACGACCGATAGCATGAAGACGAGCGCCGGCAACAGGCGCCGGAACCGGGCGACATAGAATCGTTTCAAATTGATCCGTCCGTGTTTTGCTTGCTCACGAAGCAAGATGCCGGTGATTAAATAACCGGACAAGACGAAGAATAAGTCGACGCCAAGGAAGCCGCCGGGTATGTATGGTGCGTTCAAATGAAAGAGTATGACTGCAAAAACGGCGAACGTGCGCAGGCCATCGAGACCTGGCATATACGTTGTTTTATGGTGTAAGGGCTGCATGACCCCACTTCCTTTCTCAAGTCCGAGCGGAACGTTTCCCTCTTTTGTAAAGGGATCCATACTCCAGTATAGCGAGCGCTAGACTTGAAAAAGTTTCAAATGATTAACATTTTAACTTGCGAAGTGGAGAATAACAGGGAACAAAAAAAGGGACACGAAGTCCCTAGTCACGTTACAACATTCCGATAATCGTCCCGCCGATGACGCCAGCGATGACGAGTGCCCAAGGCGGCAGTTTCCAATAGGCGATCATGACGAACAAGAGGGCGGCGAAGACGAAGTCGACGGCGCCATTCACCGTGCTCGTGAAGATCGGCTGATAGAATGCGGCGATCAAAATTCCGACGACGGCCGCATTGACACCAATCAACGCACCGGCCACTTTCGGGTTGCGCCGGAGTGCGTCCCAAAACGGTAACGCCCCGAGGATGAGCAGGAACGCCGGCAAGAAGATGGCGAACGTCGCGAGCAGTCCGCCCGGGACACCGTTGATGACGGTCCCGAGGTACGACGCGAACGTGAACAGCGGACCCGGTACGGCTTGGGCCGCCCCGTAGCCGGCGAGGAACGCCTCTTCGCTCAAGAATCCGGCCGGGACGAGCTCGCGCTCGAGGAGCGGCAAGACGACGTGACCACCGCCGAAGACGAGGGCACCAGACCGGTAAAAGCTGTCGAACAAGGCGAGCGACTGGCTTTCAATCGTCTCGCGCAAGAGCGGCAAGATGACGAGTAACGCTCCGAACAGACCGAGCAGCGTCGCCCCGAGCCGTTTCGAGAGCGGGAACGAGGCCGACTTGACGTCAAGGTTTTGCGGCTTGAACAGCAAGAATCCGGCGAGCGCGGCCAAGACGATGACGAGCACTTGGCTATACGTCGTCTGCCAGAGGAGCACACCGGCGAGCGCGAAGAAGGCGATCGTCCGCGTCTTTGCGTCCGGTGTCAGTTTGCCGGCCATACCGAGAATGGCGTGGGCGACGATGGCGACGGCGACGACTTTCAAGCCGTACAGCCAGCCCGCGTCCGAGACGTCGAGTCCTGAGACTAAAAGGGCGAACAAGATGAGGGCGATGACGGACGGTGCCGTGAAGCCGATGAACGAGGTGATACCGCCGAGGATACCGCCACGGACGATGCCGATCCCGATCCCGACTTGACTGCTCGCAGGGCCAGGTAAGAACTGACAGAGGGCGACGAGGTCGGCATACGTTCGCTCGTCCATCCATTTCCGACGCCTTACGTATTCCTCATGGAAGTAGCCGAGGTGGGCGACCGGTCCGCCGAACGACGTCAAGCCGAGCCGGGTCGATACGAATAAAATCTCCAGTAACGTCTTGAACGTCACACGTTGATTGGCCATTGGTTTCACTCCTTGATCTCTTTGAATAGTTCGTGCGCTTTTTGACGGGCTTCGGCCAAGACGACGAGCCCTTTTTCGGTCGTCGTATAGTTCTTGCGGATATGACCGTCGACCAACTCGTTCGTCCGAGCGAGCAGGCCGTCTTGTTCCATGCCGTGCAGGATCGGATAGAGCGTCCCGGCACTGATCGCGTAACCGTGCTCGCGCAGCTCTGCGACCATCCACGCCCCATAAACCGGGTGTTCGGACGCATGGTGCAAGATGTGGATATGAATAAAACCAAGAAACAGCTTACGAAGGACGCGGTCTTCCACTTGCTTCATCTCCTTGAAATCGATTTTCGATATCGGGTTTCGTAATCATACTAACAACGGGGAGGGAACCGTGCAACCTGTGAGGCGGCATTTACAAAAACTTAACCTTTGCACATTGGCAGGAATCGATTCGGAAAATATAGGGAATTCATCGAAAATGAGGTAAACTAAAATGTAGAAAAACAGCGTAGGAGGAAATGACGTGACAGAACGAGACAGCACCCAATACAGATCTTTGTTGCGCCATATGCCCCAAGGCTACGTCGAATTCAAAGTCATCTTCGACGGTGCCGGGGAGCCGGTCGATTATGAGTTTGTCGAAGTGAACGAAGCGTTCGAAAAAATGATGAAGGCGAAGCGCAAACAGTTTCTCGGCGGACGCATCACCAAGCAGTTGAAAGACTTTGAATACAGCGAACGCGAATGGATCGTTCAAGTCGCGCGAGCGGTGAACAACGGCGAGACGATCAAGTTCGAACACTTCTCGCGCCGAAACAAAGCGTGGTATGAACTGTCCGTCTTCAGCGAACGACCAGGTTACGTCTCGACCTTGTTCCATGACATCACCCCGCACGTCCAAGAGAACAACGCCTTGAAACAACTCGTCAACGTGTCGCATCGCTTCGTCGCCACGGGCCGGGAACTGTTGATGAACCAACATTTCCTTGACCAAATCCGGGACTTCACCGGTGCGAAAGCGGTGACGCTCAACTTGATGAATGACGATGGACAAACGTACTCGACGGTCGCGATCTCTGGGATCGACGAGCTGCTCGAACGCAGCTTGGATGTCCTCGGCTTCCACCCGGTCGGCAAGAAATGGCCGATGAGCCGGAAACGTATCGAGCTGTTGGAGTTGCCGAGTCCGATCATCTTGGACGAGATCGACCCGCTGCTTGAAGGCGTGTTGCCGAAACGGCTCGTCAAAAACATTTTACGCATCTTCGACCTCGGGCAAGTCATCTTGTTCAAGATTGAAAAAGACGGCGTCTTTTACGGTGATTTGACGATCGTCATGCAAGGGAAGAAGCGGGCCGACCGTCTCGGTCTCGTCGAGCTGTACATCGTCCATATCCTCGAACAGATGACGAAAGTCGACCGTCAAGTCGGTGAGGCGAAAGAATCGATGTTTGAAGGGTTCGCCACCGTCGACCTCGAGTGCATCATGTCATTGACGACGCGAGACGTACTGCATTTGAATAAGGCGTGGGAGCGTGTGCTCGGCTTCCCAATCGAGTCACTCGAGAACATGGACTTCATCGGGCTCGTCCATCCTGACGATCAGGCGAAGACCGAAGCGGCCTTTAGTGAGCTCGATACGGCGCGTGAACTGTTCCGGTTCGTCAACCGCTTCCGGACGATCGATGGAGATTACCGCTCGATCGAATGGCATTGCAAAGTCCAAGGCAACTACATCTACGCCGTCGCCAAGGACGTGACCGAACGCGTCCAGCTCGAAGAGGAACTCGCCGAGCGCGACCGTCTGCTGACGAAGTTGTCCGACCAGGTCCCTGGCGCCATCTACCAGTTCGAGCTCCGGCCGGACGGGTCGTTCTACTTCCCGTTCTTCAGCCGTGGCTTTGAAGTGTTGACCGGGGTCACGGCGGACGAGGTGAAACGGGATGCGAATCTCATCTTCTCAAAAATCCATCCGGACGATTATCCGCAAGTGATGGCGAGCATCCAAGAGTCATATCGCAGCTTGACGATTTGGGACGCCGAGTTCCGGGTGTACATGCCGGACGGGCGGACGAAGTGGATCCTCGGGTCGTCCCGTCCCGAGAAGCTCGCCGAGGGGCACGTGCTCTGGCACGGCTACATCGGGGATGTGACCGAGAAGAAGACGTACGAGATGGAAATCGAGTATTTGAGCTATCACGACCAGTTGACCGGGGTGAAGAACCGCCGCTACTTCGACGAGGCGCTCGTCACGTTCGACGAGCCGGGCTATTACCCGCTCGCCCTTATCGTCGTCGACATCAACGGCCTGAAACTGACGAACGACGCGTTCGGCCACTTGGTCGGAGACCGCCTCTTGATCGAAGCGACGAATATTTTGAAGCGTGAAATCAGCGGTGTCGATACGGTCGCCCGGATCGGCGGTGACGAATTCGTGATCATCTTGCCGAATACGCCGTTGTCTGACGCGCGGCAGTTGTCCAATCGATTGAGCCGTTTATTCCTTGAAAAATCGATTGAAGGGTTGCCGATCTCGGCATCGTTCGGAGAAGCGGTCAAAACCGACGGCGCACTGTCGATCATGGACGTGTTCAATTTGGCTGAAGACCAGATGTACCATCATAAAGTGTCCGAGAAGCAGAGCCGCCGCCACTCTTCGATTCAATTGATCATGCGGACGCTGTATGAGAAAATCCCGCGCGAAGAGGCGCACTCGCAGCGTGTCGCCGAGCTATCAGGTCAGCTTGGCGAGGCGATGAACTTGACGAGCAGTGACGTGAACGAGTTGAAGACGGCCGCCATCTTGCACGATATCGGCAAGGTCGCGATCAGTAATGAGATTCTCGACAAATCGGGTGCTTTGACCGAAGCCGAGTGGCGCGAGATCAAACGACATCCCGAGGTGAGCTACAATATTTTGAGCACTGTCCCTGAGTACGGGACGCTGTCAGAGATCGTGCTGTCGCACCATGAGCGTTGGGACGGGAACGGTTATCCAAACGGCATCAGCGGGTTTGATATTCCGCTCGCCTCCCGAATCATCGCGCTCGCCGACACGTTCGACGTCATGATGACGGGCCGACCGTACCGCCAAGCGAAGACGCTCGCCGAGGCGCTCGCCGTCATCGAACAAGAGGCAGGTCGTCAGTTCGACCCTGTGCTCGTCGAGGTGTTCTTCCAAAAGATTGTTCCGACGTTACAACGCTAACAGGCGAGACGCTCTGATGAGTGTCTCGCCTTTTTTGTGTCATGTGAGCGGTCGTTTTTTCAACGCGAAGACGGTCGCTGCGAACACGATGAGCGCCATACCGACCATGACGAGGACAGACAGCGTCGGGAACCGATCGTCATACATGTCGGCGACCCCGCTATTGAACCAATAGGTCGGCAAGAAGCGTCCAACGAGCTGGAGCGACTCCGGGAGCCACGTCAAGCTGATAAAGGCGCCCCCGGTGATGGCGGCGGCCATCGTGACCGACGTCTGCCAAATGTTCGCCTTGTCCCGATTCGTCGCGAGGACCGCGATGAGTGAACCGATCGCGAGACAGACGAACAAATAGACGGTGAACAACAACGTGAGCACGGGGAGGTGAGCGATGATGTCTTGCCGATAGAGGACGGCGCTAAAGACGAGCAGCATGAGCACGTAGATGAGGCCGACGGCGCAAAATGATAAAAACAGCGACCCGACGTAGCGGCGCGGCGTGACCGGTGCCGCGAACAAGCGCGAGTAAATCAATTCATCCCGGTCGTCGGCGACAAAAAGCGGAATGAATTGGAGGAACGCCGACATCATGACGAACGACAACAGCCCGAGGAACGCCTGTGTCCGCGCGGTCGTGCCGACACTTTCTTGGAACGGCTCGCTCGAGAGCGTGTAACCGTTCATTGTCTCCGCTTCCGCCAACTCGAGGAACCGCCCTTCGTCAAACTCACTCGCCGCGAGCAGTTGCCGCTCGCGGGAAAGATGGGAGTTGAGCGCCTGTTCGATCAAGGCGGCGTCACTCCCTTCGGTCGCGCTGAACGAGAGCCGCGGAATGTCGCCGGCGAACAAGTCTTCCGTAAAACCGTCCGGGATCGTTAAGACGATATCTTGTCCTTCGAGCAGCGCCTCGTCGGCCTCGTCCGTCTCAAGCGGTGTCACCGAACCGAACCGGCCCGCCTCTTCGATGACCCGGCCCGACAACGAGCCGCCGTCACGGTCGAGAATACCGATCGAGACGTTCAAAGCAGATGTCGAGTTGAGGAACGACAGGACGAGGGCGAATCCGAAGACGGATACGAACGTGAACACCCATAACCCTTTTCTTCGGAGCATCCGTTTAGCGACATGCCTAAACAAGACCACGGCGGCTCACTCCTTTCCACAACAGCAGGCTGATCACGGTGAAGACGGCGACGTGCAGGGCGAGCCAACCGAGACCTTGCCAAAACAAGGTGACGTCCCCGCCCCGGAGCAGCACTTGGAGGATGCCGTCGCGCATAAAGATCGGCATGAACACGTACTTCGCCCACGGTGCGACGCTTAACGTCACTTGGTCGAATCCGGGGACGTAGCCCCCGGAGAGGATCATGATGATGGCGACGCTACCGTTGACGATCGCGTCTTTCGTGCCGCGCGTGATGCGAGGCAAACTGGCGATTATAAATCCGAACGCGGTGCCGTAAAGGGCGAGTGCGACCCAGGCGAGAAACAACAGTCCGAAGTGGACGTAGTCGAGCGAGAAGCTTCGGTAGACGAAGTGGCTGAACCAAAAGACGAGCACGAGCTGCAGGAAGATGAGCACGTAACGGCTGACCGTGCGGGCGAGCCTATATTCGATCGTTTTGACCGGAGCCGCTTGGATGCGCAGGTAGCTGCCTGTCATCGGCTGTTCTTCACTGAGCATGCCCGTGATATAGAAGGCGCCGAACAAGGCGGTCATGATCGAAATCGTGACCGTGAAGTATTCGAGCGAGGTCGGGGTGCGGCCCGACAAGTCGACGCTCTCGCTGTCGATGAACGTCTCCGGCTCGAACGGGACGGCGACGCCTGACTCGGCGAGCATGATCTGTTGATTGGCGACGTCGGTATATTGCCGGATGACCGCCTCGAGCACATCGAACTCGATCGTCGTCGGTTCTTCATACAAGAGACGCACGTTTGACCCGTCGAGGTGCAAGATGACGTCGGCATCGCCGTCGTTGACGCCACGTTCGGCAGCGGCGACGCTGTCGTACGGGACGAGGTTGACGAACGCCTTGATGTCATCGTCGGCGAGGAACGTCTCGAGCGGGACGCGATAGTCGTCGGTCGACTGCTCGACATAAGCGACGTCTGTGACCGGGAGTGAGAAATCGTTACTGAAAATGGCAGACAGCATCGTGCCGAGCCCGAAGATGAGGATGATCGGGAACAGCAACATCCAAAACAAGGTCGAGCGGTCGCGCAGTTGTTGTTTGACATCGTATTTGATGAACGTCCACGTCTTCATGACCGTCACTCCCTTAGCGTCTTGCCAGTCAAGGCCAGGAAGACGGTATTCAAGGACGGGCGGTCGACAGTGATCGACGTGAACCGGACCTTCGCGTCGTGGAGCACGTCGAGGAGCGGGGCGAGCGGCGTGTCTTTCTCGAGCGACACCTCGATGTACGGCTCATGATACTCGACTTTCTTTACTTGACTGAGTGCGCCGAGCCGTTCGATGAGCCCTGGCGTCAAGGCATCAACTTTGATGCGGGCCGTCTCGAGCGTCATGACTTGGTCTTTCAACTCGTCTTGCGTCCCTTCGGCGATGATCTTCCCTTCGTCGACGATGGCGACGCGGTCGCACAGCATCTCGACTTCCTCCATGTAATGGGACGTATAGATGATCGTCGCCCCGCGCCGGTTCAACTCACGGATGTTCTCGAGGATCGTGTTCCGCGACTGCGGGTCGATGGCGACGGTCGGTTCGTCCATAAAGATGAGCTCCGGTTCATGGACGATGCCGCAGGCGATATTTAAACGACGCAGCAGCCCTCCGGACAGTTCCGGCGGACGTTTCTTTTGGTGAGCGGTCAGCTCGACGAAGTCGAGGGCGGCCTCGGTCTTTTGTTTCGCCTCGGCCGGCTTGAAGCCATAAAGTTCGGCGAAAAATTGGATGTTCTCGAACACGGTCAGCTGGTCATAGACGGAGACGTGCTGCGGGACGATGCCGACGCGTTGCTTGATCGCCTGTTCGTCTTTCGGCATGACGCGGTCAAAGATACGGATCGTACCACTGTCGGCAGGATATAGGTTGAGCATGACGGAGATGGCGGTCGTCTTGCCGGCCCCGTTCGGACCGAGCAGACCGAACAGTTCGCCTGCTTCGACGTGGAGCGAGAAGTCGTTCAAGGCAATCGTCTCCCCGAAACGCTTCGTGACATGGTCGAGTGCGATGATGGACACGTGGACGCAACCCCTTTCAGATGGACGGACAGAAAAAGAGCATACAGAGATTTGTTCCCGTTTGCAGGGATTTTGAACGTGTTGGCGAATCATTTTATTATAGTCCGATTATTCAGACAATTATAAAAAGAGGGAAGTAGGGATTGAGTATGAAAGGGTGGCAGTTCAACAAAGGAGAAGCGGGTGAAAAATTTCCTGACGAGATGGCGTGGGCGTTGTTTTGCACGGTCGAGCCGAAGCGGATGGATGCGACGCTCCCGTTTTATTATGACGAGTCGGTGTTCCGCTTCACGAACGGGAAAGAGTCGTTCTATTTTAAAGTCTCCCCGAGCTACCACGAGTTCGAGGTGAACGTCAAAGGCGAGACGGGCGAACTGCTCTACTATCAACTGCTCCGCACCGTCAGCAAAGTTGAAGTGCTCGAAGACCGGCGCGACCATGGGGAGCTTTTAATCGTCATGACCGAGGACCGGACTCGGACCGTGACGACGATCGAGCTGACCGTCCGGCCGCGGTTTCGTGTGCTCGTCAAAGAGCACTATGTTTGAGTTTTCTTCAGAGTGGTACATTGTTTAGACACGATACCACGAGGAGGAGATTCATATGAAAGACGGACTAAACAAAAAAGTCGACGGGTTCATCGATAAAGCGGCCGGAAAAGCGAAAGAAGCAGTCGGCAAATCGTCGGACAATCAGTCGCTCAAACGTGAAGGTCAAAAGGATCAAGTCAAAGGTACGGCAAAAGAGAAGACGGGCCAAGCCCAGCAAGATCTCGAAAGCTTGAAAGACGAGCGCCGCTAATCAAAATGGAGGACCGCCATGGGGCGATCCTCCATTTTTCATTTCGTCAAAAACACTTGGACATGAATCGTCGATCCTTGTGCGTTTTTCGCTGTGCCGACCCCGAGATGCGTGAAGCGGCCGTTCAAGATGTTGGCGCGGTGCCCGCTCGAGTTCATCCAAGCGTCGACCGCTTGGCCAGGGTCGCTCGACCCCATATAAATATTCTCGCCCCAGCCACGATAGTTGACGTTGTAGGCGTCGAGCGTGTCACCCGGGCTGCCGTTCTCACGGAGTTGGTGCGAGAATTGACCGGTCCGTGCCATCTCATCGGCCCGGACTTGGGCGACGCGGTTCGCTTCGCTCGAGGCGGCGAGCGTTGTCAGGCCAGCCGCTTGGCGCTCTTTGTTCGTCTCGCTCAAGACGCCGCTCGCGGGAGCGGTGAACGTGACGTGTTTCGCCATGATGTAACCGGTCTTCGTCCCACTCGTCGCCTTATACCAACGTGTCGAGCCGGTATAACGGTACGAGCTCGTCTCGAGCTTTACACCTTGGCGGAGGAAAGCGACGTTCGAAGACGTCGTGAGCGGCCGTGATTTCAAATAGACGCTCGACGGGGCGACGTAAGCCGTTTTCTTGAACGCGACTTCCGCCGTCGATAGTTTGACGTAAGCGGCCGGGACGTAGGCGACCCCAGCCCCCCATTTGATCTTGTACCACGTTGATCCGCCGACGGTGAACGACGTCCGGACGGTCATCGTGCCGTAACGCTTGATCGAGCCGAGTCGTGCTGCTGAAAGCGACGGTGTTTTGCGGACCGGGAGCTGGCTGATGCCCGTGACCGAACCTTTCGTGTTGATTGCTGTTTCTGTATACGCCGCTTGGACGGTGGCCTGTTCGAGCGGGAGTGAAGCCGTCGACGGGGTGAACGTGAGCGCCGCGGCGAGTGCGCTTGATACGAGGATGGTAGTTGGTTTTTTCAAGAGGGAAGTCTCCTTTTCCGATAATATAACCATATAATATATTGAATAGGGCAATAGTGGGTATTACCATTGGATTACAAATAAGGGCAGACTCAAAAGAGCCTGCCTTCGTTTCATTTATACAGAAGATAATCTTTACGAATCGGTAAGAACGCATCGCGCTCGGCGTCGACTTTATCCATGATCGCCTCAAGCGACTCTCCGTCGAGGATCATGTCCTTCACGTAGGCGTTTCCGGTCAGCTTCGTGATGAAGTCGTTCGCGAGGAACTCGAAGTCGGCCGGGTACAAGTCGTGCGCCACTTTCAACATGGCGATGCCGGTCTTGACCGCTTCGAACTTCGTCGGTTCGGTGACGTAGACCTCGACGCCGTGCGATAGCTTGCCCGCATTCTTCGAGAACGTTGGTGTGAACGAGGCGGCGCGGAACTTAACACCTGAAAGGTCGAGCGCGTTCAGCGTCTTGGCGTACTCGTGCGCGTTGATGTACGGGGCGCCGATCAATTCGAACGGTTTCGTCGTGCCGCGCCCTTCGGACAGGTTCGTTCCTTCGAACAGTCCAGTCGCCGGATAGACGTTGACCGTGTCGGTCGTCGGCATGTTCGGTGACGGCATGACGAACGGGAGGCCTGTATCTTCGTACAGCATCGAGCGTTTCCAGCCTTTCATCTTGACGACTTCGAGGTCGGCTTGAAGTTGGTATTCACGGTTGAACAGACGTGCGAGTTCACCGACGGTCATGCCGTGTTTGAGCGGGATCGGGTACAGGCCGATGAAGCTTGAATAGGCCGGATCGAGCACCGGTCCTTCGACACGGAGGCCACCTTGCGGATTCGGCCGGTCGAGGACGACGAACAGGATGTCATTCTCGGCCGCAGCTTCCATCGCGTACGCCATCGTATAGATGTACGTGTAGTAACGGGTGCCGACGTCTTGGATATCGAAGACGAGCACGTCGACGTCTTTGAGCATCTCAGGCGTCGGTTTTTTCGTCGCCCCGTACAAGCTATACACCGGAAGACCGGTCACGTCGTCGATATACGAGCTGATCGTCGAGCCGGCCTGCGCATCACCGCGGACGCCGTGCTCCGGTCCGTACAGTGCCGTCAGTTCAAAGTCGTCCGCGTTGTGAAACAAGTCGACGATGCTCGTCATCGTGGCATCGACACCGGTCGGGTTCGTGATCAGCCCGACGCGTTTACCTGCGAGCAGTTCCGGGTCGTCCATCAACCGGTCGACCCCGAGTTCAACTTTCGGTTTCTTCGGTGTCGACTTGGCATCGGCGTCGAGCAAGACGACGGATGAGGTCACGAGCGTTAGGGCAGCGAGGCCACCAATCCATTTCTTCATAAGAGTTCCTCCTTTAGGAAATGTAAGCGCTTTAACAACTACTCAGAGTGTAGCATTTTGTATTTATAATTCAATAAAATATATCGTAAATAGGAAATTAGATTTCTTAATTTGATTCGTTATACCTAAAAAAGCCACCGATTTCTCGGTGGCTCATGAATCAATGGACGGCGAAAATGCCAATCAAGGGTCAAGAGGAACGACTCAAAAATAATAAACGCTTGGATGCGATAACCAACGCCAGACCGATCAAGACAATGCTAGTGACGAGCGGCCACGTGACACTGATATCTTCGATCAACGCTTGACCCGACAATCCGCCAAGGTTCCAAGGCAACCAGTCCCAATCGATCCAACTGAGCAGGAGCGATAAGACGAAGTGGACACCGAGTGTGATGACGAGGGCGACGAGTCCGCTCTCGAGCAGCGCGGCGAATAAGAAGAAGATCGACAGCTGCACGACGAAATGGACGATCAATAGACCCGTGGAAATGACAAAGTCCGTCACATCGAACGAGTCGAACAAGATGACCGTATAATAGGCGGCTGTGCCTTGGGCGAGCAAGATGGAAACAGCGGAAAGTAACGTGTAGTGTGCCCATTTACTCATGACGATGCGAGAAGCCGGAATGTTGAGCGACTTGAGCCAAGCGAGCGTACCGAGTGTACGTTCTTGGCTGAACGTATGCATCGCCGACAGCAAGACGACGAGCAGGCCGATCTGTCGTAGCTGCTCACTGACCGATAAGAGTACTTCGGCCGGTGTCGGCGTCGGGATCTCGATGACGGTCCCGTCCGGCAAGTTGCCGCCTGACGCTAAAATGTCTGGTAAGAAGTAGAGCGTGAGCGGCTGCATCGCCGCGAGCAACATCAGAGCGACCGGCACCCAAACGAGCCGTTTATTGCGCCACGATTCTTTCCATTCTTGTTTAAAGATGGCTGTCCGCATTAAGCGTTCACCTCCAAAAACAGTGATTCGAGCGACGGATGACCGACGTGGAACGATTGGATCATCAGTCCTTGGGCGAGGACGCGTTGCAGAATCGCCCGCTCGGACATCGTTTTATCGGACGTCTCGAACGTCCATGTCGTCCCCGTCCGCGAGACACGGACGACACCCGCGAGCGCGTTCCAATCGTCTTCTGTCGTCGTGTCATCGAACAGGCGAAGTTGGATGGATGATTTGGCCCCGAGCAAATCGGTGACGGTGCCTTCCATGAGCAGGCGTCCTTGCCGAAGCAGGAGCACCCAGTCGCTCGCCTCCTCGGCGTCAGGGAGCACGTGCGTCGAATAGAGAATCATCCGCTCGCGCTTCAAGTCACTCAAGAGATCGAGCACTTCCCGGCGGCCGCGCGGGTCAAGCGCCGACACCGGTTCATCGAGCAACAATAGTTCCGGGTCATGGACGAGCGCTTGGGCGATGCCGAGCCGTTGCCGCATCCCGCCTGACAAGTGCGCCGCCGGGCGGTCGACCGGTTCTAAGCCGACGCGTTTTAAGAGGTTCAAGGCGTCGACGCCGGTCGTGCCCGTCAAGTCGGCCGCATATTTAATCGTCTCGACCGGTGTGAGGGAAGGGTAAAGCGCCGGACGTTGTGGTAAATAACCGACCCGGATTGTGTCGTGACCCTCGATCTGTCCGGACGTCGGCGTCGTCACACGGGCGATCATGTTGAGGAGCGTCGTCTTGCCGGCCCCGTTCTCGCCGAGGAGCGACGTGCAGCCCGGGCGTAGCGAGAAGCTGACGTCATCGAGCGCGGTGAACGTGCCGAATCGTTTTGTGAGATGGCTCGCGTTCACTGTTTTGTCCGTCCCCAGAGGAAATAGACGATCGGACCGAGGATGTTGATAAAGACGATGACGAGGAGCCACACCCATTTCGGTCCGTTCGTTTCAGGTCGCTTGAATAAATCGATCATGGCGACGACGAGGAGGATCAGTTGCAGTAACAATAAAGGCAGTAAAATTAATAGTAACGTACCCGGGTCGTTCATAATTTCCATAAAATTTCCCTCCTTAGTTAGTTGTACATACACTATTTGATTCCACACATAGGACGTTGTTCCTGTATCAGACACAAAAAATCCCTTTCTCGAACCGAGAAAGGGAGCAAGTTATTTGACGATGATGACCGGTGCTTGCGCCCGTTTGGCGAGTTTATGGCTGACGCTGCCGAGGACGAACTCTTGGAACGTATTGAGGCCGCGCGAGCCGACGACGATATATTCAAACGGATCGCGATTGGCGTATTTGACGAGCTCGACGTCCGGTTCACCGCGGAGTTCGACGTATTCATAGGCGATGCCTTCCGCTTCGATCGTATCGAACAACGGTTGCATCATGCGTTTTCGTTTCGCTTCGAGATCAATCTTGCCGGTCGAGTGGAGCGCGGCCTCTTTCGATTCTTTCGAACTGACGACGTGAACGATATCAATCGATGCGTCTGACGCTTTTGCGAGTTGGATTGCCTTCGTTAAAGCCCGTTTCGAGTGATCCGAGCCATCTGCCGCTAAAAAGATTTTACCCATTCTTTCAACGCCTCCTCTTATACGCTTGCTACTACAAGTATATGCGATTTTTTATGAAAGCGCATTCGTAATTGTGTCGATTCGAGATACAGAAAAAAAGGAAGTGAACGCTGTGGTTCACTTCCTTTTTGATTATCGGACGATGACGACCGGCGCGAGCGCGCGTTTGGCGAGCTTATGGCTGACGCTGCCGAGCACGAACTCTTGGAACGTGTTCAAGCCGCGCGAGCCGACGACGACGTATTCGAACGGTTCATGGTTCGCATACTTGACGAGCTCAACGTCTGGTTCACCACGGAGCTCGATATATTCGTACTCGAGTCCGGCTGCTTCGATCGCTGTGAAGAAACGCTGCATCCGCTGCATCCGTTTCGCCTCCAGGTCGATCTTGCCTGTTGATTGCAGGGCACTTTCTTTTGACTCTTTCGAGCTGACGACGTGAACGACATCGATTTTGGCGTTCGAGACTTTCGCGAGCTCGATCGCTTTCGCGGTCGCGCGCATCGAATGGTCCGATCCGTCAACGGCTAAGAAGATTTTTGTCATGTGAATCCCTCCCGAATTAATGTCCGATGCCCGCATCTTGTTGTTTCAAGTGCAGCGCGAGCGTATTGAGCAGCTTCTCTGAATCTTTGTTCAAGTTCAACAGTTCTGGCTCGATACCGTGCACACGGTATTTGAAGACGACTTTGTCGATGGCGCCGATGGCCGAATCGTCCCAAAGGTGTGTGTTCGAGAAGTTGATCGTCACATGTTTGATGTCTGCTTCGATATCTTCTTCGACATCGAATTGGTTGACGAACTCAGACGTTGATGCGAAGAACAATTGACCGTTCACGACGTAGTGGGCGTGGTCGGCTTCGACGTTGCGGTCGAGTTCGACTTTCGAGATTTTCGCGGCGAACAAAATCGCAGCTGTTAAAATCCCGGCGAATACACCGATTGACAAGTCGTGCGTGAGCACAGTGACGAGCACGGTGACGAGCATGACGACCGTATCCGACTTTTGTGCCGTCCGGAGCGCTTTAAGTGAGCCCCAGTCAAACGTCGCATACGATACGAAGAACATGACGCCGACGAGGGCGCCGACTGGAATCAACATAAGAACGTCACTGATTGTCATGATCATGATGAACAACGCGAGTCCGGCGACGAACGTCGATAGACGGCCACGTGCTCCAGACGAGACGTTGATGACCGATTGGCCGATCATCGCACAACCTGGCATCGCGCCGAAGAAGCCGGCGATGATGTTGGCGATCCCTTGACCTTTTGACTCACGATTCTTGTTCGAATCCGTTCCTGTCATGTCATCGACGATTTGAGCCGTGAGCAACGACTCGATCAAGCCGACGAAGGCGAGTGAGAAGGCATACGGCAAGATGATCATGAGCGTCTCGAGCGTGAACGGAACGTCAGGGAATAAGAATTCCGGCAACGTTGCTGAGATCGTCCCCATGTCGCCGATGTTTTTCGTA
The DNA here is from genome assembly GCF_001766415.1 of Exiguobacterium aurantiacum. Lineage (GTDB taxonomy): Bacteria > Bacillota > Bacilli > Exiguobacteriales > Exiguobacteriaceae > Exiguobacterium > Exiguobacterium aurantiacum_A. The sequence goes on from NZ_MKXO01000003.1 coordinate 290,751, forward strand.
TCGAGCCCCATAAAGACAGCAAGCAGCGTCATCGCGACGATGGCGACGAGCGGTGCCGGGATTGCGCCCGTGATACGTGGGAACAAGAAGATGATGACGAGTGATGCGGCGACGATCGCCCACATGATCCAGCTCTCGCCTTCAAAGTTTGGTAATTGAGCTTGGAAGATCAAAATAGCGAGGGCGTTAACGAAGCCGACCATGACCGCACGCGGGATGAACTTCATAAGACGCGCTATACCAAAGAACCCGAGCACGATTTGAATGATACCGGCTAAAATACCGGCTGCTAATAAATATTGGAGACCGTAATCTCGAACTAAATCGACAACGAGGAGCACCATGGCCCCGGTTGCAGCTGAAATCATCGCTGGTCGACCGCCCGTGATCGAAATGACCATGGCGATAATGAATGAAGCGTATAGACCGACCATCGGGTTCAGTCCAGCGATGAGTGAGAATGCGATCGCCTCAGGGATGAGGGCGAGCGCGACGACGATCCCCGCAAGGACGTCAGCCCGGACGTTACCGAGCCATTCTTGTTTGACAGTATTCAATTTTTCCAAAAAGAACACACCTCTCTTTATAGTTTTGACTTTGACCTCCGAGTCTCACGAAGATCAAATGCGTCATTATATGAAGGAAGCGGTTAAACCGACACATGTTTTCACAACGTGTTTTATCATAACGAACTTTTTCAGAAAAGACAATTGCTTATCATTAAAAACTATGGTAATTTCATAACGTAAAGGTTATATAACGGTTTTGTTATACACGGAGTAAAGGAGAATGACGATGCATACCGCAGAAGAACTGAGTAAAGTGCTCAAAGTGCTCGCTGACCCGACGCGGTTGACGATGTTAAAGCAGATGCAGGATGGGGAACAGTGTGCCTGCAGCTTCGTTGACTGCTTCGACATCTCGCAGCCGGCGATCAGCCGGCATTTGAAGATGATGCGGCAAGCGGGACTGCTGCTCGAGCGCCGGGACAAGCAATGGATCCATTACCGGTTGAACGAGGCGAGCCCGTTCTATTCGATCGTCGTCGATCTGCTCGGACAAGTCGAGATGATCGATGCGAGCTGTGACTGTGACGCCGAGTGTGCCATTTAAGGAGGAATAAACGATGAAACTTGAAGTATTCGAACCGGCCATGTGCTGTCCGACCGGACTATGTGGCCCATCGATCGACCCGGAACTGACGCGGGTCGCGACAATCCATTACGTGTTGAAACAACGCGGTTTCGACGTCGAGCGTTATAACCTCGCCTCGGAGCCGAACCGTTTCGTTGAAAACGCAAACGTGCAAGCCGAGATCACGAAAGGGCTCGACACGCTCCCGCTCACCGTCATCGACGGTGAGATCGTCAAACGCGGCGCCTACATGACGAACGAAGAGATCGCTGAACTGACCGGTCTCCCGGTCGCGGCGTTCGCGAAACAAGACGGCGAGAAACCGAAAGTCCGCATCACGCTTAAAAAATAAGGAGGCGCGTCATGATGAATCGCTTTGATTTTAATACGATTGAGCCGACCCGTTACATGTTTTTGACCGGGAAAGGCGGCGTCGGGAAGACGTCGACCGCCTCGAGCCTCGCCTTGACGCTCGCTGACCGTGGCAAGCGCGTCTTGCTCGTCTCAACCGACCCGGCAAGTAATTTGCAGGACGTGTTCGAGATGGAACTTGACGAGACACCGCGAGCAGTCCCGGGGACGGAGCTATTGATTGCGAACTTCGACCCGGAAGAAGCGGCAAAAGCGTATATGGAACGCATGGTCGGCCCGTATCGCGGCGTGCTCCCGGACGTCGCCATCCAGTCGATGGAAGAGCAACTGTCCGGTGCCTGCACGGTTGAGATCGCGGCGTTCGACCAGTTCACCGAGCTGTTGACGTCAGAGACGGCCCGTGACACGTACGACCATGTCATCTTCGACACGGCACCGACCGGGCATACGCTCCGGTTGCTCACGCTCCCGAGCGCGTGGGACGAATTTTTAGAGACGAACACGACCGGCGTCTCATGCCTCGGTCCGCTCGCTGGTCTATCAGACAAGCAACACCAATATAAACGGGCGGTCGAGACGCTCTCGAACGGGGACGAGACGACACTGTTGCTCGTCGCCCGTCCTGAGACGTCGACGCTCGTCGAGGCGAGTCGTGCCGCGACGGAGCTCCACGCCATCGGGATCGAGCGGATGCAACTCGTCATCAACGGTGTCGTCGACCCGGCGGAAGGTACGGACCGTTATACGAGACGGTTCATCGAGCGCCAACAAGACGCGCTCGACAACTTGCCACAAGGCGTCGACACGCTCGAGACGTTCACGCTCCCATACGCCTACGAGAACTTGGTCGGCGTCCCGGCACTGCGCCGCTGGGTGAACGGGGAGACGGTCGACGTACCGGATATGACATATGATGCGAGCCGTTACGGTTCGATCGATACGCTCGTCGATGAAGTCGAAGCGGACGGTCCGAGCGTCATCATGACGATGGGCAAAGGTGGGGTCGGCAAGACGACGCTCGCCTCACTCCTCGCCGTCGCTTTGAGCGAACGCGGCCACGCCGTCCATTTGACGACGACCGACCCGGCGGCACACGTCGCTTTCACAATCGGTGAGGACGTGCCCGCCACGTTCACCGTCGACGCGATCGACCCGAAAGTCGAGATCGAGAACTATCGGGCCGACGTGTTCCATGAAGCGGGGGACATGACCGACGAACAGCACGCGATGCTTGAAGAAGACTTGCGTTCGCCGTGTACGGAAGAAATTGCGGTGTTCCGTGCTTTCGCCGGTCAAGTCGCCAAAGCGAAAGACCGGTTCGTCGTCATCGACACGGCACCGACCGGACATACACTGCTCTTGCTCGACGCGACCGAGAGCTACCACCGTGAGCTCGAACGCTCGACCGGTGTCGTCCCGGAAGCGGTCCGCGAGCTGTTACCGAAGCTTCGTGACCCGAAACAGACGCACGTCGTCATCACGACGCTCCCTGAAGCGACACCGGTGTATGAAGCCGAGCGGCTCGTCACCGACTTGGAACGGGCCGGCATCCGTCCGTTCGCCTGGGTCGTCAACCAATCGTTCACACCGCTCGACGTCGAAAGTAAGCTGCTCACGGCGAAAGTCGCGAGTGAGGCGATTTGGCTCGAACGGGTGAACGCGTATCCGCGCCCGACGCTGCTCTCGTGGCAAGAACACTTGCCGGTCGGCTATCCGGCGTTATCACAACTATTGAAGGAGGAAATCAAATGAACATCACAAACGAAGCAATCGATTTTATGAAAACAGCACTCGAGGATGAAGAAGTGAAATCAGTCCGGATCTGTACGGAAGCAGGGTGCTGCGGACCGACGCTCGGTATGCACATCGCCGCTCCGGAAGCGACGGACGACGTGAAAGACTATGACGGCCTCACATTCGCTGTCTCGAAAGACGCAGAAGCGATGGCTGAGAACGTCACGCTCGACGTCGAAATGACAGAAGACAGCGCGAGCCTCGTGCTCCGTGGTCTTCAAGAAACGTGCTAACAAAAATAGAGATTATTGGAGGAACTCATTGTGCAGTGGATTGCTAGTATCATCTTTTTAGTGACGCTCTTCCTCATCATCAAGCAACCGAAAGGCCTCGGCATCGGTTACTCGGCGATGGGGATGGCGGCCATTGCCCTCATCACCGGGGTCGTCAATTTTGATGACGTCGGAACGGTATGGGGCATCATTTGGAACGCGACGTTTACGTTTATCGCCATCATTCTCATCTCGCTCATTTTGGATGAGATCGGATTCTTTGAGTGGGCCGCTTTACATATGGCTCGGATCGCCGGGGGCGGCGGTGTCAAACTGTTCGTCTACATCACGCTTCTCGGTGCGCTCGTCGCCGCATTATTCGCGAACGACGGGGCGGCGCTCATTTTGACGCCGATCGTGCTCGCGATGGTACGGGCGCTTAAATTACCGGACGCCGTCGTCTTGGCGTACGTCATCGCCTCGGGCTTCATCGCCGATACGGCAAGTTTGCCGTTCGTCGTCTCGAACCTCGTCAACATCGTCTCGGCCGACTTCTTCGGCATCGGTTTTGCTGAGTATGCGGCGCGGATGGTGTTCGTCAACGTGTTCGCCGTCGCCGGCAGTTTGCTCGTCTTGTACTTGTACTTTAAAAAAGACATCCCGAAGCAGTACGACTTGTCAAAACTCGTCGAGCCGAGCACGGTCATTAAAGACCATAAGATGTTCCGCTTGTCGTGGGTCGTCCTCGCTCTGCTCGTCATCGGCTACTTCACGAGCGACATCATCGGCATCCCGGTCTCGCTCGTCGCCGGTGTCATCGCCCTATTTTTCCTGATCATGGCGAACCGTTCACCTGCTGTGAAGACGGAGCAAGTCGTCAAAGGCGCGCCGTGGGCGATCGTCTTCTTCTCGCTCGGGATGTACATCGTCGTCTACGGCCTACAAAACGCGGGGCTGACGCAAGTGCTCGCCAACTTCATCGACTGGTTCTCAGGTAGCGTGTTAACGGCTACGTTCGGGATGGGCTTCTTGGCCGCGATCTTATCGTCGGTCATGAACAACATGCCGACCGTCATGATCGACGCGCTCGCCATCGATTTAACGAATACGTCGGGTCAGATTCGCGAAGCGCTCATCTATGCGAACGTCATCGGTTCCGACCTCGGACCGAAGATCACACCGATCGGGTCGCTCGCGACGCTCTTGTGGCTTCACGTGCTCCGGACGAAAGGACTTAAGATCGGTTGGGGGCAATACTTTAAAATTGGAATCGTCTTGACGATCCCAACGCTTGCCATCACGTTGCTCGGCCTGTATATTAGCTTACTACTATATTGAGGAGTGGATTTTCTATGAAGTTAGTCATCATCGGTTCAGTCGCTGCCGGCACATCGGTCGCGGCGAAAGCACGTCGTAACAACGAAGACGCACAAATTACGATTTACGACCGCGATTACGATATCTCCTACTCGGGTTGCGGGATCCCATATTACGTCGGAGGCGAAGTCGAGTCACGCGATGACTTGACGCCACGCGACGCCGCTTTCTTCAAAAAGCGTTACAACATCGATGTCATGACGCGTCATAACGTGACGGCGATCGACAAAGACGTGAAGACGGTCACGGTCGAAAACCTGGAGACGGGTGAGACGTTCACGGACAGCTATGACGTCCTCGTCCTCGCGACCGGCGCCTCGAGCATCGTCCCGCCGATCCCGGGCGTGAAGTCAGATAACGTCTTCCCGATCCGCAACATCCAGAACGCGGAAGCGACACGCAACTTCGTCGACGCGACGAACCCGAAACATGCGACGGTCATCGGGGCCGGCTTCATCGGTCTTGAGATGGCCGAGCAGCTCAAACTTCGTGGCATCGACGTCACGATCATCGAGCGCATCCCGCAAGTGATGCCGCCGCTCGACAAAGACATGGCGTGCCGCGTCGAGGACCACCTCGAGAAGAACGGCATCGAGCTGTTGCTCGGTGAGACCGTGACAGAGCTCGTCGGCGACGGTCACGTCGAACGCGTCGTCACGGAAAGCGGGAAGACGATCGAGACCGACCTCGTCATCCTATCGGTCGGTGTCCGTCCGAACACGGAACTCGCCAAGTCGATCGGTGTCACGATCGGTGAGACGGGTGCGATCGCCATCAACGAACGGATGGAGACGAACGTGGACAGCGTCTATGCTGCCGGCGACGTCGCTGAAAGCGTCTCGCTCGTCACGGGTAAACCGATTTGGCGCCCACTCGGCTCGACGGCGAACAAGATGGGACGTTCACTTGGTGATCTCCTCACGGGCGGGGAACTCGAACACCGCGGCATCCTCGGGACGGGCATCTTCAAAGTGTTCGGCCTCGCAGTCGCGCAGACGGGTCTCTCGGAGCGTGAAGCGCGTGACCTCGGCTACGACGTCGAAGTGCTCCACAACACGAAACCGGACAAGCCGGCCTACATGGGCGGGAAAGACATGACGATCAAAGCGGTCGGCGACCGGGCGACACGTCAACTGCTCGGCGTCCAAATCGTCGGCTTCGAAGGCGTCGACAAGCGTATCGACGTGTTCGTCACGGCGATCACGTTCAAAGCGAAAGTTGATGATTTGTTCCACCTCGACCTCGCGTACGCACCGCCGTTTTCGACGACGAAAGACCCGGTCATGTACACGGGGATGGCACTGGCGAACAGCATGAACAAGTCGGCCCGTCTCATCACGCCGGCTGAGCTACAGCAGCGGATCGACGCGGACGAGGACATCCAGGTCATCGATACACGGAAAGCGGCGCAGTTTGAGAAGGCGTGCGTCGACTGTGCGGTCAACATCCCGCTCGGCAAGCTTCGCGAGGCGTCAAAAGACCTCGATAAAGACAAGCCGACGGTCGTCTACTGCAACGGCGGCGTCACGGGGAACGCGGCGCAAAACGTGCTCCGTAACCTCGGTTTCACCGACGTCTACAACTTGTCAGGTGGCAACAAGAATTATCAGTTGTTTAAAAAATACGGTAACTAATCAATTAGACCCGACTCACATGAGTCGGGTCTAATTTGCATGTTGCTGATTCCATTTACTGACCCGGTTGCGACCGCTACGTTTGGCGACGTACAGACCGAGGTCGGACTTTTTGATGAGTTGTTCGGACGTGACGATCTTTGGTTCGGACGTACTTGTGACGCCGATCGAGACGGTGATGTTGAGCTGTTTGCCGTCCGGCAGCAAAAATGGACTTTCCGCGATTTGACGCAAGTAGCGGTTGGCGATGACGAACCCTTGCGACAAGTTGCAGTCCGACAACAGCACCGAGAACTCTTCGCCACCGTGGCGACACACCATGTCATCGGTACGGGCCGTCTCTGTGAGCCGTTTGCCAAGCTCGATCAAGATGGCGTCGCCGGCATCATGGCCATACGTATCGTTCACCGATTTAAAATGATCGATATCGAGTAAGAGCAGCGTGATGTCGTAAGGACTCGAGAACACTTCCTCGTCGACGCGCTTCATCTCTTCCTCGAAGCGACGACGGTTGCCAAGACCCGTCAAGGCGTCGGTGTAGGCGGCTTCTCGATATTTTGTGATCTGCCGTTCCGTGCGCTGCATCTTGCGGATGCCCCCATAGACGATATGGAGGACGAACCCGGTTGAATATCCAATCATGACGAAAGCGATCAACGTATAGACGTACATTTTTGGAGCGGCATAGTTACTAAAATTTAAGAACGAGAATAAAATGATAAATCCGAGGCTGATGGCGTTGACGATGCGGATGTCCCGCGTCGGTTTGATCCGCTCCCGGAGTTTCATATAGACGACTGCGGTGGTGGCCGCGACCGTATAGTCGAGAAAAACGATTAACAGCAACGTATCCGATATGATGAACGGGAGCAGAAGTATGCTCGAGACGTACGTGATCCGGACGCCTTGGAGGCCAAAGTAAAGGCCGGCAATGATGATGGGGACAAACCCGTACTGAAAGTCGGCTTGGGCGTTCCAGAGCACACCATGCAACGTAATCACGATCGTCAGGCCGGCGAGGAGTAGTGAAATCGTGATTTGCCGTCTTAACGGGAGCTTGCTCGTGAACCCGAGCTTCGTGAGGCGCGAGATCATATAAAGGCCGATCAGCAGTAAGCTGGCGTTGGCAATCAAGTTATTGATTAAATTGGTCATCGACATTTTAAAAATTCCTCCCCTATTTTCTATATTCGGCAGATGAGGATAAAAAAGCAATCATTTTGTGATGGGAAAATGAGTTCGAACCAACAAGTGGCTTGATATGGGAAACGTTAGTCGTTTATTTAGAAAAGAATTGAAATTAAGGAAGCAAACGTTTACAATTTTTGTGTAAGCGTTTTCCTAAATTCGTGCTACAAGGAGGGACCCACATGGTCAACAAACAATGGAAACCAGTATGGGCAGTTGTGCTAACGTTTGCACTGATTCTGTCGATGTTTCCGATGTCAGCGTCTGCCCTTGATAAAGGCAAGTCGACACTAGTCGTCGTCCACTATCAAGAGGCGCCAGACAATCAAATGGATTGGAACTTATGGCTTTGGGCGAATGGCCCAGATTACTTCCCGAACAAAGGCTTCGCCTTTAACGGCGAGGACGATTACGGCAAGGTGGCGGCCTACGAATTCCCGGTCGACTCACCTGAACAGATCGGTCTCATCGTCCGAACGGACAATTGGGACAAGGATAAAGGGTCGGAAAACGACCGCCTGATCACGAAAGACATGATCAAGGACGGTGTCGCCGAAGTGTGGATCAAGTCGGGCGACTCGAAAATCTACACGTCGAACCCGGACGGGGAGACGGAGAAGACGGAAGTCGACATGAAAGTCCACTACTTCCGCTATGACAATACATACACCGACTGGGGTGTTTGGACGTGGCCGGACGGTGGCGACGGTCAAAGCATCAACTTTGATGAGACGGACGCCTACGGCGGTGTCGCGAACGTGAAGTTTGCGAATCCGGATGCGAAACAACTCATCGGTCTGATCACGAAAAAAGGCGAATGGTCCGACAAGGACGGCGAAGACCGCTTCGCGCTCAGCACGGCGAAAGAGATTTGGCTCGTCGAAGGTGATTCGACGATTTACTATTCAGAGCCAGAAATCGACCGCTCACCAAAAATCGTCTCGTTCGAGGCAAACACGTTCCGTCAGGCGGAACTAACGCTCAACCGCGCGATCGATGAGCAGTTCCTTAGTGAATTGAAGGTCGATGGCGCGGCAGTCGAGTCGGTCGAGAAGACTGGCGACAAATCGGTCACGGTAAACTTCAGCGCTGACCTCGACTTGGCGCAAGTCATCACGGCGTCGCACCCGACGTTCGGTGACAAAGTGCTGCAAGCGGGCGACGTACTTCGGTCACCAGAATTCGATGCGAAGTATGCGTATAACGGCAAGCTCGGCATCACGTATCAAAAGTCGAAAACAAATTTCGTCTTGTGGGCACCGACGGCTCAAGACGTTTCACTCGAACTGTGGAACATGCCGAAAGACCGTCCGGCGAACGACAAGGATATCAAGAAAACGATTGCGATGAAACGCGGCGAGCGCGGCACGTGGACTGCTGAAGTCCGTGGCGACCTCGACGGCATCGGCTACACGTACAACGTCAAGCATGCGTCAGGCAGCGTCCGTGCGGTCGATCCGTATGCGACGGCGGTCGGCGTCAACGGGGACCAAGGGGTCATCGTCGACTTGAACGAGACGAAACCGAAACGTTGGAACTCGATGAAACCGAAGCTTCAAAACGCGACGGACGCGATCATCTACGAGACACACGTCCGTGACTTCTCAATCTTTGACGTCACATCGAACACGTACGATTCAGGAATTCGCTATAAAGGCAAATACCTTGGTGTCGTTCAACCGGGTACTCGTTTGATTGAAAACGGGAAGAAGACGGCGACGAAGACAGGCCTTGACCACGTCAAAGACCTCGGCGTGACGCACGTCCAGTTCATCCCGGTGTATGACTACAACACGGCCTCGGTCGACGAGACGAAACCGAACGCGACATACAACTGGGGCTATGACCCGAAAAACTATAACGCGCCGGAAGGCTCATACTCGACGAACCCTTATGACGCAAAAGTTCGAATCATGCAGATGAAAGAAATGATTCAAGGCCTCCACGACCACAACTTGCGTGCCGTCATGGACGTCGTCTACAACCACATGTTCGATGCGCAAGCCTCGAACCTTCATAAGATCGTACCAGGCTACTACTACCGTTACACGGCAGGCGGCGACTTCGCGAACGGGACGGGCGTCGGCAACGACACCGCGTCTGAGCGCAAGATGATGCAAAAACTCATCGTCGATTCAGTCGTCTACTGGGCGCAAGAATATCATTGGGACGGGTTCCGCTTCGACCTCATGGGCATCCACGACGTTGAGACGATGAACCAAGTCCGTCAAGCGCTCGACAAAGTCGATAAATCGATCCTCGTCTTCGGCGAGGGTTGGGACCTCAGCACACCACTCGACCCGGCACTGAAAGCGAACCAAAAGAACGCCTACAAGATGCCCCGCGTCGCGCACTTTAACGACAACATCCGTGACGGCTTGAAAGGCAGCGTCTTTATCGACACGGACAACGGCTTCATCAACGGCAAAGACGGTCTTGAGAACCGCATCAAGACGGGAATCGTCGGTGAGATCGACTACAATGCCGAGATCAAAGGCTTCACGAAAGAGCCGACGCAAGCAATCACGTACGTCGAAGCGCACGACAACCACACGCTTTGGGACAAGCTCGAACTCACGAATAAAGAGACGGCGGAAGCGGACCGGACGAAGATGCATCGTCTCGCGTCAAGCATCCTCTTGACGAGCCAGGGGACGACATTCCTCCACGCCGGGCAAGAGTTCATGCGGACGAAAGAAGGCGACCACAACTCGTACAAATCACCGGACCGCATCAACCAAATGGATTGGAAACGCGCCGCTGACCGTAAGGCGGACGTCCAGTACATGAAAGGCTTGATCGAGATGCGTAAACAAAACCCAGGGCTTCGCATGACGAAAGCGACTGACGTCAAGAAGAACGTCAAGTTCTATCGTTCTGCGCCAAACGTCATCACGTATTTGATCGATGACAAAGCGCCTGGCCAGAAGAAAGACTTGTTCATCACACATAACGCCAACGCAGAAACAGTCAAAGTGAAACTTCCGACAGGACAGTGGAACGTGATTGTCGACGGCAGTCAGGCAGGAACGAAGACGATCAAACGCGTCTCGGGCTATGTCGACGTGCCATCGTATGCGACGGTCGTCGTAAAACAACCATAATGCGCGAGACCACGGAGCCAATATCCGTGGTCTTTTTTGCGTCATCATCGTGTGGAGGAGTAGGTTGACAGCACATTAAGACATGACATTTTTTTGAATATATGTATGTAATACGGTTCATTTCCCTTATTTGCAAAATGCAGAAGCTCTTTCAACTAGTCAATCTTGTATAATCAAGTTAACACGCATCGAAACGTGACATTTGTCACACGAAAGGGTGATACACATGGGCTTCTTCCGTAATTGGAAGCATGTATTGGAATCAAACGTTGAGCAGGCTGAGCATGAGGGGAGAATCAATATCGATCCGTTATTGCTTGATCAATATCCGGACGCGGTGTACGTCCTGGATCGAGATTTGAACTTCGTCGACTCGAACGAAAAGTTGTCGCTTCTCTTTAGCGGGGAAGAGGAGCGTTTCGTCCATCCTGCCTCCTGGCTTCCAAAACTAGAAAGCGAACGTGTTCACGCCTTTCATCAGCGGGCGCTCCAAGGGGAGACCGTTCATTATGAACTGAAAGCGTTGAATGCGGACAAGCGACGCATTCATCTGTCGGTCACGAATACGCCGCTCTATACCGGCCGGGTCATCACCGGCCTGTACGGCGTCGTCAAAGACTTGACGACCCAGATGGAACTGCGCGAACGATACAATCGGATGAAAGTGGGACGGACGCTGTTCGAGCGCATCCCGGGTCTCATCCTAATCGAACTTGACCTCGAGTCCGGCGAGTTTTACCATTCACCACAGACGGGTGAACTGCTCGGGCTGTCTAAACGACAGTTAGGGGGAATGGAGCGCGAGCATTTCCGTAATATGATTCATGAGAATGAACGTGAAGCGTTTGCGGCGGCGGTCGAGTCACTTATCAATGACCCCGAACAGCACGACTATGAGACTCAAGTCAAAGCGTTCAATCCGAAGCAACAAAAATATTTGGACTTGATTGTCCACGTCGGGATATCGAAAGATCGGAAATCGGTGACGTGGGCGATGTTCGACCTCACGAACTTGGTCGATGCCGAATCGGCGCTCACGAAAGAACGGTTAAAAGTGAAACAACTGTGCGAAATCGTCGACTCGGTCATTTTTGAACGTTACTTCGAGACGAAACAGTTCAGATTTTTGACACCGGGCTTCTCGCTCATCTTTGGCTATACGGAAGACCAGTTCAATACGCACCCGGACTATTGGCAGCGTATCGTCGTGCCGGATGACCTTCCGAAAATCAAACAGGCACGCGAAATGACGCTCAGCGGAAAACCGGTGACGTTCTCATACAGAATCTTCGCCAAAGGGAACGTCAAGTGGGTCGAAGAAAACCGGGAACCGATTTTCTCTGAAGGCGGAATCGTCATCGGGTTTCGGACGCTCGTCAAAGACATCACCCAACTGAAAGAGCAGCAACAAGAGATCTGGCGCCTCGCCTCGCTCGACCCGATCACGAACATGCCAAACCGTGAGTCGATCACAGGATCGGTCTATCAACTCACGCGCAAACGCGATCCGTTCACGTTGTTCTCGCTTTCGTTCAACCGCATCACTGAGATCAACAATACGTTCGGCTACGAGCTCGGTGACGAGTGGCGTATCGCGACGGTGAATCAATTGATTCGTCTGTTGCCACAAGACGCCTTGCTCGGTCATCTCGATGCGGATAACGTCTTGATCGTGTTGCCACGCCGGATGGAAGACCCGGAAGTGCTCGCGCTCGGGAAAGAGTTTGGGACGCTGTCGAAGCACCGGTTCCGTATTGACGCGTATGACTTGTTCGCGCGCATCTCCATGAACCGGGCCGATAAAAAGTTCGGGACGAAACTCGAACTGTATTCGTCCCAAATGGACATCGAGTCACTTAAACGCTACGAGCTGTTGCGCGATATGCGAGGTGCGCTGCAAAACAACGAGTTCTATTTGATGTATCAACCGAAAGTGAACGCCTGGACCGGTCAAATCGTCGGAGCCGAGGCGCTCATGCGCTGGACGCACCCGACGTGGGGATCGATCTCGCCGGCTGAATTTATTCCGCTCGCCGAGGAGAGCAACCTCCATCTCGACTTGACGAACTGGTTGATCGAAGAGGTGTGCCGCTATATCACGTCGCTCAAACATCGAGTCCCGATCTCGATCAATGTCTCGGCCAAATACTTGTATCAAGAACGGTTTGAACGCGTGTTTGAAGAGATGTTAGACCGCTTCCACGTCCCGGCGTCGTATCTCGAAGTCGAGATCTCGGAGACGTCACTGTTAGACGACGCCCAGCAGATCACACAGGCGTTCGAGCGGTTGAACAACCTCGGTATCCCAATCGCGTTTGACGACTTCGGGAAAGGTTATTCGTCGCTTGCTTACTTGCAGGCGTACAGTGCCCAGACGATCAAGATCGACCGCATCTTCGCCCATAACGTCAATCAAAGCCGAAAAGCCCAAGGCATCATCCGGAGTCTGCTCCTCATCGCCGAAGAGTTCGGGATGAACGTCGTCGTCGAGGGTGTCGAGATGATGGATGACCTGCTTCGGCTCCGTGAGTTCGGTTGTCACGTCATTCAAGGTTTCATTTTCAGCCGACCGTTGCGAGAATCCGATTTTGAACAAGCGCTCGAAGCGGGAACGCTCATCCCGATCGAGGAGTACGTCGAGACGATCCAACCGTCGAACCGGTTGATCCACGCCGGCATCACGATCACGCGGCTGCGCAATCAAGCGGTCGCGGTCGGGACATCGCCGATCGTCATCATGAAGCGCGGTTTTAAAGCGATTGCCTTTTATGGCTCGATCCGGTTACCGGTCGATAGTGATATCAATCTCGTCATCTTGCTTGATGACGGGCAGCCGTCGCTGCCGATTCAAGTGACGCGATTGACCGAGCTTGCGAACGGATTGTATCAATATGAAGCGACGTACGAACAGACCGTCGAACTCGAGAAACGGTTGACCGCGCTCGAGAGTGACAAACCGCGCGGCTTCACGATTCAACAAGCGAAAGATTTAGTCGAAGAATGAGACACAGCGAGCCGGATTTGCCGGCTCGCTTTTTGTGCGCCCTAAAACTAGAAACGGGACGTGATTTTCTCTAAGATGGAAGGGACAGATTAGAAGAGGAGACAGAAACGATGGATCGACTACAGGCAGCCCGCCACTTTTTCTCACAACTTGAAGGGGAGCATACCGAACGGTTACGGGAGATCGAAGCCGAAATCGAGCGGACCGGGACGTACACGCTCACGACGGACGAATTGGCGTCCGGGGCAAAACTCGCATGGCGCAACTCGAACCGCTGTATCGGCCGCTTGTTTTGGCAGACACTCACCGTCCATGACGCGCGTGACGTGGAAACGTTCGATGACGTGTTTGAAGCAATCGTCGCCCATCTTCGCTACGCGACGAACGATGGAAAGATTCGCTCGACGATGACCGTCCTCCCGAACCATTTTCGGATTTTGAACACACAACTCATCCGTTACGCGGCGTACGAGACGACAGACGGCATCGTCGGTGACCCGCTATCGCTGTCGATGACGAGACAAGCGATGCGTCTCGGGTGGGTCGGGGCTGGGACGGCTTTCGATCTGTTACCGCTCTTGCTTACAGACGGGAACGAGATCCGCATGTATGAACTGCCAGCCGATGCCGTGCTCGAGGTCGATATTCGCCATGACGACGTCGATTTGTTCGGGGGACGTGACGTCAAGTGGCACGCCGTCCCGGCCATCGCTGACATGGAGCTTGAAATCGGTGGACACCGCCTCACATCGGTCCCGTTCAACGGGTGGTACATGGAGACAGAGATCGGGGCGCGCAACCTCGCCGACGTCGAGCGCTACAACTTGCTCCCGCTTGTCGGGGCATCACTCGGTCTCGATACGACAAAAGAGCGGACGCTCTGGCGTGACCGCGCCCTCGTCGAGCTGAACGTCGCCGTCTTGCAGTCGTTCGAGCGCGCCGGCGTGACGATTGTCGACCATCATACAGCGGCGAAACAGTTTAAACGGTTCGAGAAAAATGAGACGGACGCCGGTCGTGACGTGACCGGAAAGTGGAGTTGGCTCATCCCGCCGCTGTCACCGGCCTCGACCCACGTCTTTCATCGGCACTATGATGACAAGATTGTGACGCCGAACTTGTTCGCACGGTCAGGTTGTCCGTTTTCAGCGTTTCAAGCCAAGCCAAAAGAGGAATCTAAAGGCTAGGAAACGAAACGAAAGGATGATGAACGTGGCAGTCCCAATCTGGAAACGCGCTGTAGCTAGTCGAATCGATAAAATCCTATTAGAAGCACCCGCGAAACTCGTCGAGAAGACGATCCGTAAAAAAATCTGGCCGGATAAAGAAGTGAAGCATTATTACTTACCGACAATCGTCTCCATCGCAGGAGAAGCCTACTTCTTGCTCAACCGGGACGGGCAGACGATCGGCGACAAAATCGTCGGGATTAAAGTCGTGAGCCAAGACGGCCGTCCGCTAACGCTCGAACAAGTCATGAAACGGACGCTCTACAAGGACGTCGTCTATCCGGCGACGCTCGGTCTACCACTTCTTCGTGCACTTCAACAGATGAAGTCGAATAAAGACCTCGAACTGCCGCACGATGAGTTCGCCCATACAAAGCTGATTTCGACAAAATGAACGGGAGCAGGGCGATTCCGCAATCGTTCTGCTTTTTTCTTCGGGGAAGTGGCGAAGAAAATGGGTTATAATGAAAGAGGAAAAAATTGAACGACTACTGGAGGACTATTTGTTATGACAAAAATTGCATGGATCACCGATAGTATGGCCAACTTCTCGAAAGAGGAGGCCGCCCAGCTCGGCGTCGAGATCGTCCCGATCCAATTGATCGTCGATGGGAGCGGCTACAGTGAAGTCGACCTCTCGATTGAGGAATTGCACCGCTACATGATCGACCAAAAGAAAGAAGCGAAGACGTCGCAACCGATTTTTGGTGACTTCATCTCGCGTTATGAGCGCTTAAAAGAAGAAGGGTACGATTGCGCCATCGCCGTCCACTGTTCGAACGGATTGAGCAGCACCGTCAAAAACTCGAGCGCAGCGGCTGAGGCGGCTGGGTTTAAAGTTTATACGGTCGACTCGCACGCGGCGCTCGAGGCGCAACAAGAGCTCGTCCGTCTCGGTCTCGCTGCCGAGAAGGAAGGCAAGTCGGTCGAGGAGATCGTTGCTCTTCTCGAAGCGTGGCGTGACAAGAAAAACTTCTTCATGATCATCGGGAACATGGAGACGATGCGCCGGGGCGGACGTGTGTCATCAGGTGAGATGTTCCTCGCGAACATCTTGAACATCAAACCGATCATCACGCTCGACGAATCCGGGAAAGTCATCCCGTTCAAGAAAGTGCGTTCAATCAAAAAAGCGTACGCTGAGATGGTCACCGAACTCGAACGTCTTCATGCGGCGAACGGGATTTATAACAACCGCGTCTTCGTCCAGACGGCGCTCGCGCCAGAGATGCAAGACAACCTCGTCGCCCTCATCCAAGCGAAATTGCCGGAGGTTGACGTCGTGAAGACACGTTTCTGTCCGTCGATTGCGGTCCACGCCGGCTTTGAGACGGTCGGTGTGCTTTGGCTCGACGCTTAAGTTGAAAGGGGGAGACAGCATGGAAGCAGTGAAGGCACTGACGACATTGAAAGAGCGGGTCGCGGATGCGGAGCAGTTGCTCGTCTATGTCTCGCACCCGGGATGCAGCGTCTGTCACTCGCTCAAGCCGCAAGTCGAGGAGATGCTCGTTGATTTTCCCGACATCGAGGCGGTCGCGGTCGATTCAGACGAAGTGCCAGATATCGCCGGCGCCTATTCGATTTTCACCGTACCGGTCGTCTTGTTCTTCATCGACGGCAAAGAGATGCTCCGCCGGGCCCGGTTCGTGCCAATCGGCGAACTGACCCACCAGCTCGAACGGCTCCAAGAGATGAGAAAGTAAATCCACAGACATGTGTCTGTGGATTTTTTTGATTGTCGTGATGATGTAACGGGAATTAATGAAGTGGTTCTGTCACTTTTGCAACGAAGGAACGGAGGAATCTGTGATGGAGATGATACGCCACTCGGAATGGGCTGAGACAAAGCTCACGCTCCATTTGCTGTCGCAAATCTTGGGGAAAATCAAGTTGGCTTTGGCTCCGCAAGAGCCACAATGGACACACGTCACGTTGCCCGTTGCGCTGAGCGGTTTTTCGACTGGCCCGCTCGTGCAAGGGGAGACGTGGCTACAACTCGACGTCGATGTCTTTCAATCTCATATCAGAGTCCAAGTCGGTGCCGACACGTCGGTATTCCCGCTCGAAGCAGGCAAGTCGATCAGTACGTACTATGAAGAAATCATGGGTGCCCTGCGCGCAAACGGCGTCTCGGTCGTCCTCAATCCGAGAACGCAAGAGATGCGGGAGTTACGGATGTTGGACCGTGATGACACACCGCTCGCTTATGACGCCGTGGCGGCGCAACGAGGCATCCGTCTGTTTCAATACGCCGCGCGGGAGCAATTGGCATTTCTCGCGCCGCTCCGCTGCCGGAAAGTGAAGCCGGGCCTGTTTTGGGGAACGTTTGACGTCTCGTCGCTCATCGTCTACGGACGCCCTGAGCCGTTCCCGCAAGATAAAGTCATCGAGAAGGCGGCGTTTGACGAGCACATGGTCGAGTTCGGGTTTTGGCTCGGTGATGAAGCGGTCGATATTCCGACGTTCTTCATCTTGCCGTACCCGTTCCAGTACACGGAGATCGGGACGGAGCGGCTCAAACCGCAAGACGCCTATTATGATGCCGGCAAGAGCGAGTTCTTTTTATCTCTTGAGAACGTAGGGGAAACGAGAGACGTGCAGGCGTTCTTCCGGACGTCGTTCGATATTTTGAGCGAACAGCTCGAGTGGGAAGGGTGCGACCATTACTTTATGCCGCTCGACATGCCGAAACAACAAGAGCCCACAGACGAATGATCTGTGAGCTCTTGTTTACTTTAGGGGCTGGTAGCGAGTAGATGGCCCATTTCCGACACGGATGATTTTCCGTTCGGCTATTAGCTGTTCGATTAGTTTTCGAACAGTACCTTTTTGTTGCTCGTCCGATGGCGCCCCGACTCCTGCAGGAAAGCAATCCGACGGAGACCCAGCAGCGACGCGAGTCGCGATGCGGCTCCGGGATTGCCTGCGGAAAGCGTGGGCGCCGGAAGGACGAGCGATATCAAAAAATCGATCAATCTGGATGTGGGTCCAAATTAATCGATTGACATGTTATTCTGCAATTTGTGGTACGAGGTAGATCAAGCCGAACGGGTTATGGAGCAAGTTGTCGATTGACGTGCGCTCGTCTTCGCCCATCTCGACCGTGAACGTCTTGCCGTCCTCGAACGTGAAGCTGTCGCCGTCACCGAACATCGATCCGCCTGCGATCAAATGGAAGTTGAACGAATGGATGACGTGGATCGCGTCTTCGATCTCGAGCGTTTCCGGTACGGCGACGTCGGCGTGGCCGAACGCTTTCATGCCCCACGACACGTACGCCGTCTCTTCTTCCGTGATGGCGGTGAGGAGCGAGTAGTCGAGGGCGAGGTCTTCTTCTTTCGACGCTTGCCATTCGTCTTTCGAATAAGCGACGCCTGCCGTCTCGACCATGACACCGAGTCCGCCGGCGTTCAACAGGGCGTTCGCCCCGCGACGGGCCGCGGCGATGTCTGTCACATCATTGACGTCGCCGATCAAATAGACGATATGCGTGTGGCGCGTGAGTCCTTTGGCGATTTTCGGTGTGAAGCCGCTCGTGCTGGCGTGAATCATCGCCTCGGCGAGCGCCGGGTCGCGTTCGACGACTTCGACGGTGAACGCTTTTCCGGTCTCGTCTTCTAACAGCAACAGGCCGGCCATCGTATAGCCTTCGCTATGTAAACTGATTTTTTCGCTCACGGCCTCGGCCGATGGCCAGTTTCCTGGGATGGCGAGCAACACTTGTGTACGGTTCATTAGAATCATCCTCTTCTGCAAATAGTTAGGCCCCTCAAGCGAGAGGCCTAGTCTCTTTTCTTATTATGCCCTATTTTGAGCAAAATTATTCTTGATACGTCTTCAACACTTCTTGGAGCGGGATTTGATCGATCTTGCGCCGGCTGACGAACGTGCTGACGAAGAACAAGATCGTGACGGCCCCGACCGTATAGAGCACGTAGATCCATTCAAACTCGAGCGGCAAGACGAGCCCGTAGTCCTCGGCGAAGACGACGATGATGATCCGGAGGACGACGAGGGCGATCGGGATGCTCAGGAGTGCCGAGATGAGCGCGTAGACGAAGTAGCTGTCAAGAATCATCGAGCGGACCTCACGTCGATTATACCCCATCACTTTGAGGAGCGAGATGACGTAATAGTTCTTCTCGACCGTGAGCGCGGTCAAGACGAACAAGATGCTGAAGGCGATCAAGGCGGAGCCGCCGATCATGACGTTCATCATCAAATTCATATACTCGTTGATCGACTCGGACTGTTCGATCAAGCCGTCGCGCGACAGAATCGTCGGATACACCGACTCGTCCGGCCGTTCACTGGCGTAGACGCCGTTGAACAAGTCGCTCGAGGCGCCGTCTGTCAGCTCGTTGCTGAGCATTTCAATCGGTAAATAGACGACGTCACCCGTGAAGTCGTCGGCGATGCCGAGGATTGGGTACGATAACGTCTTCCCTTCGAGCTCGAGGTCGATCGTGTCGCCGACGTCAAAGCTTTGTTTTAAGGCGAGCGGTTCGGTGACGATGACGCCGTCGGTTGCAGGGGTCAATTCGTTCCCGTCCCGGTCTTGCAACCGGTAGAGCGTGTTGTCGTCGCTCAAGCCTTTAAGGGTGACGAGTTGATCCTCGACGAACGCGAACGGATAGGCGAGGAACGGTTCCTGACCGTCGGCGAGCATTGGTGGCGATTCCGTGTTCGCGTACGCCTCATACGCATAGTCGACGTCGTTCAATCCGCCGACCGTCATCCGGTCGACGGCCCCGTTCATCATGAGCGCGAACACGATCAACAATGTCGAGAACAAGATACCGAGGAAGAAGATGATGAAGCTGCCCGTGCTTTTGACGGCGTATAAATATTTGAACTTCGTTTTCCCGCTGGCCCGGCTTAGCATTCGGCTGACGAGCCGGCTGAGCCGGTTGAGCGATATGTTGTCGCGCGGTGATAACAGTGCGAGCGCGCTCTCGCCCATAAGCTTGTAGATGACGGCACCGGCGACGATGGCGAAGAACAGTAGTGGGGCGAAGACGGCGGTCAAAAAGACGAGCGGGTTTTGTGCGATCGTGATCGATGGTAGCAGATAGAAGTCGAGGTACAGGTTTTTGAGCGGGTCGGCGAAGTAGAGGCCGAGGAAGTACCCGATGACGAGCATGAGCGTCGCGAACACCAAGATGAGCACCAAGTAGGGGGTTGAAATCTGGCGCCGGTTGTAGCCGATCGCTTTCAACAGCCCGATCTGACCGCGTTCGGCCTCGAGCATGTTCGAGATGAGAATGGCGACGATGATGACGGCGATCGAGACGATGAATAGGCTAAGTCCGAGCGCCATCGCTTTCCCGGACGAGATTTCACTATAGATGGCCCCGCTGCGCATAATATTCTCCGTCTCCATGACCGAGACGACGAACGGGAGCTCGCCGGTGTCGATCGCGCCGTCCGTGACGCCTGCGAGCCGGAACGATTCCGTCCCGACGACCGCTTCATACGCCTCGTCCGTCATGAGCAGGAGCGTCTGCGTCCCGGCGTCGAGATTGAAGAAGTTCTCATCGAACAGCGGGAGCGTATAGTCCGGGAACAAGACGAAACCGCTCACCGTGAACGGCGTGCCGAGGTTGATCGTGTCACCGACCTCGATCCCGTTCTTCTCGGCGTATTTGGCGTTGAGCGCGACCTCGTCGTCCGTCGTCGGACGCGATCCCGCTTCGAGGTAAGACTGATTGATCGTCATTGTTTCTTTTAAGACGAGCCCCCGATGTTCACTGCCCGCGAATGGATAAGTGATCAGTTTGGATTCGCGAAGTTCGATTGTCGCCTCGGGCA
>NZ_MKXO01000004.1 GCF_001766415.1 Exiguobacterium aurantiacum
TGCCCGAGGCGACGAGGGAGGCGATTTCGGGGTCGTTCGCTTCGTCCTCGGTGACGCGGTTGAGCATCTCGACGGCGAAATCCTCTTGGTTCGACGACGCCAAATAGTCCTCGGTCGGGACCTCGATCCCGCTGATGCCGTAGAACATCATCGTGTAGGTGAGTGAGCTCATGACGATGATGACGGCGATGGCGACGAGCTGCATCCATTTGCCGACGAGCGTCTTCAAGACGTTTTTATACAGCATGGTCGAAACCTCCTAACCCCAAGCGATATCGCGCGCGGCTTGTCGGACCGGGTTGTGCGTCAGTTCGACGATGCGTCCCGAGTTCATCTTGATGACGTCGTCGGCCATGGCGCTGATACCGGTGTTGTGGGTGATGACGACGACGGTCTTGCCGTACGTCGTGTTCAATCGTTCGAGCAGCTCGAGCACTTTCTTCGAGTTGTCCTCGTCGAGCGAGCCGGTCGGTTCATCGCAAAAGATAATCGACGGGTTTTTGGCGAGACTCCGGGCGACCGAGACGCGCTGCTGCTCACCGCCGGACAGTTGGTACGGGTACTTGTCGCGCGCAGGCGACAGCCCGACCTGCTCTAACAGCTCGTCGATACCGAGCGGTTGCGTCGACAGGTCGGCCCCGATCTGGATATTTTCGTAGACGGTCAAGTTTTGGAGCAAATTGTATTGTTGGAAGATGAAGCCGAGATGGTCGCGCCGAAACGCCGTCATCTGTTCCGGGGACAGGTCGGTCAAGACGGTGTCATCGAACGTGATGTTCCCGGACGTGACCGTATCAAGCCCGCTGATGACGTTCAAGAGTGTACTCTTGCCGCTGCCGCTCGGTCCGAGGATGACGACGAACGCCCCATCGTTGATCGTCAAGTCGACGTCTTTCAAGGCGGCCGTCTCGATGTCACCGGTCTTGTAAATCTTATTGACGTTCTCGATTCGAATCATAAAAAAACGCCTCCTTTGTCCATGTTATCTTTTACCCGTTTCGGGCGGATTGTGGACCTGGGAGGTTTGAACGTTTCACGAAGACGGGTACATTTTTTGAAAAATTAGTGAAACCGTTTCACCT
This sequence comes from Exiguobacterium aurantiacum, assembly GCF_001766415.1. Classification (GTDB taxonomy): domain Bacteria; phylum Bacillota; class Bacilli; order Exiguobacteriales; family Exiguobacteriaceae; genus Exiguobacterium; species Exiguobacterium aurantiacum_A. The sequence continues at coordinate 1,083 of NZ_MKXO01000004.1, forward strand.
GTGATAAAATCATACTACCAGGTACTAATCACGATTTTAAAGGAGAGGCTCACATGAAAATTGCCTACATCACGGACAGCACGGTCGTCTTGCCAGATTCGATCAAACACCACCCAGACATCCATATCGTCCCGCTTTACGTCGTCAAGGGCGATCAACCTTATAAAGACGGCATCGAAGTCGACGCCGAGACGGTGTACGACTGGATCGATGCCGGCGAGCGCGTCTCGACGAGCCAACCGGCAATCGGGGATTTCGCAACGTTGTATGAAGAGTTGAAGCCGAAGTATGACATGGGCATCGCCGTCCACCTGTCGTCTGACTTGAGCGGCACGTACTCGGCGTCGATCCAAGGGGCCGAGATCGCCGAGTTCAAGCTGCTCGCCATCGATTCACGGTCGGGTATTTATACGATGGGTCTGTTGCTCGAGGAACTGATCGAGCGCGTCGAGCGCGGAGACGCCCTTGATGACGTCGAGGCTTACATGAAACAGCGCGTCGAGGACGTCCGGATCGAACTGACGATTCAGAATTTGACGCAAATGCAAAAAGGTGGACGCATCTCGAAATCAAAAGCGCTCATCGGCAACATGCTGCAGCTGAAGCCGGTGCTCCGCTTCGAGGACGGGCTCATCGTCCCGTATCAGACCGTACGGACGTATAAAAAGGCGCAAGCCCACTTGTTCGAGGTCATCCGGGCGGCGATCGAGTCAGGCGAATGCACGGACGTCTCGATCTTCCACGGGAACGTGCCGGAGCTTGCGGAGTCGTGGAAACGGGAACTCGGCGACAAGGTGCCGATCCGCGTCGACACGCTCGCGCCGCTGCTCGGGGCCCACACCGGGTCCGGCTCGATCGGCATTTCTTATTTGAAAGCGAAATAACGGACAGACCGTGGCGCACGCCACGGTTTTTTCATTGTCACAACTTTCAAACAACGACTGGAATGTTTCTCCAAAACCCTTCATACTATTAAAGAATGTTACAAGAAAAGGGGGAAGACGATGCGGTTTCGGAAGTATCTCATAAGGAGCTGGCTCTCGTGGTCGCTCGTCTTCATCGGGATCGTCTATTATACGTGGACTGATCTGGAAACGTTCGATTGGGCGTTCTTCTGGTTCATCTACACGCTCGGTGCCTTGTTCGTCATGAACCCGTTGAAGCGGCGGCACCTGCACTTCACATTCCACGAGCTGTTCGTCTTCATGACGTTCTTCTTGTACGGGCTCGTCCCGGCACTTTTAATGGGGCAATTGCTGTTGTTGACGTTCCAGGCGCGGGCGTTCAACAGGAAAGTCGGTCGCCGGCGCTTCTTACACTTTTATCCGCTCAACACGTTGATCGAGGCGATGATTCTCGTCATCCCGGGTCTCGTCTACTTTTCGCTCGGCGGTGAGATCGGGTCGACCGTCCACTTGCTCGAGCAAGGAGTGGCACTGATCGGTTTCTTCGGAGTGCTTTATCTCGTCCTCGGCTTTAGCTTCGTCATGTCGCGGTTCTTGATCGGGGAGCGGATCCCGCTGCCGATCATGTGGCGGCTGTTACGGTTCGATTGGCTCGTCATCTCGCTCGAGCTGTTGTTCACGATGGTCGCGCTCGAGGCGTTCCAACTGTTCGGGTATGTCGGGTTGATGGCGACGTTCCTGCTCTTGTCGATCTTGAAGATGGGGTTGTCGAAAGCGACACAGACAGAAGAGACGCAATCGAAGATCGACCAAGTCGAGCGGTTGAAAGAACAGCTCTATCGCGTCGACAGCGAAGCGCTGTTAATTGAAAAGTTTTGGAACGGCTTACGGGAAGTCGTCGAGGTCGAGCGCGGCTGGCTTCAAATCAATCGAGACGGGGACCAGACGTTTTATGATGTGCGGGGGCGGAAAGCGGAAGCGGTCACTGATGCGTATACGCTCGAACAGCACCGTGACGCAAGTGAGCCATACTTTCTGTACGATTCGCTCCACGAGTGGCACCCGGAGCTTCAGGTGAACCAAAGCGAACTGCATCATTCCGCGCTCGTCATTCAACCGGTGACGAGCACGACGAACGCGGTCAGCTGTATGATCTCGACGACGGCGAACGGTGCCTATGATGAGGCGCTCGCGGTCGAGATTCACCGTTTGCTCAAGACGCTGTCGTGGTCACTCGAGCGGATCGATGAACGGGATCGGCTCCAGCACGAAAGTCTGACCGATCCGTTGACCGGGTTGCCGAACCAACGGGCGTTGAAACGTTGGACGAAAGAGCGATTGAACGACGTCGCGTCGTATCCGTTGTCGGTCTTCTTGGTTGACCTCGACCATTTTAAATCGATTAACGATACGTACGGCCATGCGTTCGGTGACGAAGTGTTGATTGAAGCGGGGGTCCTGTTCAACCGGCTCGTCCGGAGCAGTGACCTCGTCACGCGTTACGGCGGCGAAGAGTTCGTCTTCGTGTTCCCGAGGACGAACGAGGCGGCGGGGATTGTGACCGGTGAGAAGATTCGGCAAGCGCTCCGGTCACACCCGTTCGGGACGGAAGGGATCCGGGTCCAAGTGACGGCGAGCATCGGCATCGAGACGATTCATGAATACGAAGAGCTCGATACGGTGTTGCGACATGCCGACCGGGCGATGTACGTCGGGGCGAAGTTTAACGGTCGCGACCGTGTCGCCCATTACCGGGACACGTCGACCGAACGAATTCAATGAAAAAAAGGAGGACCGTTTAACGGTTCTCCTTTTTGAATGAATGATTATGATTTCTGGCTGAACATGTCGGACTCGACCGCATGGATGGCAGCGGACCAAGACCCGTAACGATGTAAGATCGCTTTCGTAGATGGCTTGTTGTTGCGTTTTGCCCATTCTCGGTACGCCTCGAATGAAAGAGAGAAGCCCATCTCATGAATCGCTTCTCGAAGAGCGTTCGACAACTCTGACTTCGAGTAAGTCACGCTCGCCTCCAGACCGGCTTCGGCGCAGGCATCATGCCACGAACCGAACGTCTTGACGATGTGGTAATGGCTCGGTGCTTTCGGGTGTAGTTTCCGCCATTCTTGATATTTTTTCAGCGTGATGATCGAACCCATGTCCCGTGAATAGAGGGCAAGCGTCTCGACGATATCGTCGCGTGTATATTTTGGCATTTTATCGGGTAAATCAACGGCGATTTCCCCATGCCATTCATAGCCGGCGATGGCGAGTGCCTCGGCCCATGATCCGAACTGTCGAATGATCGATTCGGGAGACGGCCAGTTTTGCTCCATCGCGAAGCGACGATAGACAGAGCGACGAGGACGTTCCTTTAATAAATCCCCGAGCAAACGAATACAGTGAATCATGCGTTGCTGTTCGGTTGATAAGTGATGAGTATTAGTGGATAGCGTTTGACTCAATGATGGTTCCTCCTTCCATGGACTCATATCTGAACCGACAATGATGACGAAAGTGCTTCTACAATCATACTATCGGATAGTTTTTACGATTTATAAGCGCTTTTGTAAGTTTTTTATGTTAAAAATGGGGCGTGATAGGTCTAAAGTCGGATGAAAGATTGAAAAAAAAGGTAACAGGTATATTACAAATTTAATATTATATGGGTTCATTTGTAAACAAAAAGTTTTATTTTTGGTAATTTATATGAATTCCATACAAAAATGTACCCAGCTGGACAATGGGGTCATCACCGTTGTCCAGTTGAGTACACCTCTATAATAAATTTAATTTTCAGACTAATCAATAAAAGTTTTCAAAATATACGATTTTTTTTTTAAGGGTGGTCAATGAAACTGTGATTCTGATAAAATAGCCGCATTGAGCGAATTTGAGAAAAGAGGATATTATGATATGACAATATGGTTATTTTACTTGCTGCTTGGTCTCGTCCAAGGGTTCACGGAGCCGATCCCGATTTCGTCGAGCGGTCATTTGGTCATCTTCCAAGAGCTATTCAATATCGAATTACCTGGGCTGTCGTTCGAGATTTTCGTCAACTTCGCGTCGCTCCTCGCCGTCTTGACGATTTATCGCCAAGATGTCGTCCGGCTCGTCGTCAGTCTGTGGACGTTCTTATTTAAGAAAGACCGCAGCGAGGATACGATGATCGACGTCAAGTTCATCGGTCTCTTGCTCGTCGCGACCGTACCGGCCGGCGTGCTCGGCGTGTTATTCGGCGATTGGATCGGTGAGACGCTCAGCGGCGTCGCGACGGTCGGCTACACATTGATTTTGACCGGGGTCGCACTTTGGTTCATCCGCAACATGCGCGGGAATAAAGGTGACGGCGGTATCACGTTACGTGACGCCATCTTGATCGGTCTCGCCCAAGCGGTCGCGCTCATCCCCGGGATCAGCCGCTCGGGTACCACGATCGTCATGGCGATGTTGCTCGGCATTAAACAAGAGTCGGCGCTCCGGTTCTCGTTCTTCTTGTTCATCCCGGTCAGTCTCGGGACGATGATTTTGGACGGGCCGGCACTCTTCACCGACCCGGCGACGCGCGATCTGTTCGGTCCACTCGTCTTGGCGTTCATCGCCTCGTACGCGCTGACGGCCATCTCGCTCAAATGGTTCCAGCACATCATGGCGAAGGGTGAGCTCAAGTACTTCTCGTTCTATTGTTGGATCGTCGGTTTGCTCGTCGTCTTGTTCTTGGCTTGATTGGAAGCGCTGCTCATCGGAGTGGCGCTTTTTTTGCGCTTTTATTTTTGCCTTCGATTCTTTTTTGCGCTAAAGTAAAGGGGTACAAACAAATATTCCTTCGGGGTCGGGTGCAATTCCCAACCGGCGGTGATGGGCGCAAGCCTTAAGTCCGTGACCCGGGCGCACGTGTGCGAACGGTGGATCTAGTGCGATTCTAGAGCCGACAGTATAGTCTGGATGGGAGAAGGAAAAAAGACAGGTCCTCGTGACCTGCGCTTCGTCGTACGTTTTTCTGTAAAGAAAACGTTTATTTGGCTCGCCCAATGACGACTGAGACCTCCCGCCGAGACCCTAAGGACATCCTTAGGGTCTTTTTGTCTGTACGAAACAAGGAGGGAGAACGATGCAACAGTACATGCAACAAGCAATCCAATTGGCCAAGTCCGCTGCCGGACAGACCGGTGTGAACCCGCTCGTCGGGGCCGTCGTCGTCAAAGACGGTCGCGTCGTCGGATTCGGTGCCCATTTGAAGGCCGGTGAACCGCACGCCGAAGTGCACGCCATTCGCATGGCCGGTGCGTCCGCATACGGCGCGACGATTTACGTCACGCTCGAGCCGTGCTCGCACTACGGGAAGACACCGCCATGTGCCGACTTGCTAATCGAGTCGGGCATCAAGCGCGCCGTCATCGCGATGGAAGACCCGAACCCGCTCGTCGCAGGGAAAGGTGTCGCCCGTTTGAAGGCGGCGGGGATCGACGTCGAAGTCGGTCTGCTCGAAAACGAGGCCCGTGCGCTCAATCCGGCGTTCCTACGTTCGCTTGAGACGAAACGGCCGTACGTCGTATTGAAGACGGCGACGAGCCTAGACGGGAAAGTCGCGCTCGACACGGGTGAGAGCCAGTGGGTGACCGGGACTGAAGCGAGACGTGACGTCCACGAACTACGGGCGACGGTCGATGCCGTCTTGACAGGAATCGGGACCGTGCTCGCCGACGACCCTGCCTTGACCGTCCGGCTCGACACGCCGACACGTCAGCCGCTTCGGGTCGTCCTCGACCGCGAGCTCCGCTTACCGCTCTCGAGTCAGCTCGTCCGGAGCGCGAAAGACGTGCCGGTGCTCGTCTATACGCTGTCCGGTGATGAAGTGAAACGGACCGAGCTCGCTCAAAACGGTGTCGAGCTTGCCGACTATTCGACACTCGACAACGTCCTTCGTGACTTGCATGGTCGCGGCGTCGGCCGTTTGCTCATCGAGGCGGGACCGACGCTCGTGACGTCACTCTTTGACGGACGATACGTCGACGAATGGGTCATGTATCAGTCACCGCGCGTGTTCGGTGGGAACCGAGGTGTCTATCGCTCGAGCCAAGCCGGACCGTTAGATGCGATCGAGCGCTTCGCAATCGGCTCGGTCGAGACGGTCGGTACCGACATCAAGCTCGTCATGAGAAAGGGGGAGTCCGATGTTCACGGGAATCGTTGAAGAAATCGGCAGTGTGAAAGCAGTGAAGCGGAACGGGCCGTCGCTACGGCTCACGCTCGCGGGCAAGATCGTGTTAGAAGACGTGAAGCTCGGCGACAGCATCTCGGTGAACGGGATTTGCCTGACCGTGACGGCGTTTGATCAAACGAGTTTTGCCGTCGACGTCATGCCGGAGACGCTCAAAGCGTCAAGTCTAGATGGGGTCCGCCCTGGAACGGACGTCAACCTCGAGCGGGCGATGCCGGCGAACGGTCGCTTTGGCGGTCACTTCGTCTCGGGACACGTCGACGGGGTCGGTCGCATCGTCAAGAAGCGTCCGCTCGCGAACGCGGTCTACATCGATATTAGTTGCGAGCCGTCGCTACTCCGTTTCATCGTCCCTAAAGGTTCGATCTCGGTCGACGGGACGAGCTTGACGGTGTATGAGGTCACTGAACGCGGCTTCACGCTGTCGCTCATCCCGCACACGTACAGTGAGACGGTGCTCGGGATGAAGCAGGCAGGGGATAAGGTCAATTTGGAATGCGATATGTTGGCTAAATATATGGAAAAGCTAGTGAATCAAAAAGACATGACGCTCGAATCACTTGCGTCGATGGGATACGGAAAGGCGGGATGGTGATGTTTCACACAATCGAACAAGCAATCGAAGATTTGAAGATGGGGCGTCCGATCATCGTCGTCGATGACGAGGACCGGGAGAACGAAGGTGATTTCGTCGTCCTCGCCGATAAGATGACGGCCGAGACGATGAACTTCCTCATCACGGAAGGGAAAGGGCTCGTCTGTGCCGCCCTGGCGGAAGAAGTCGCCGTCCGGCTCGACTTGTCGCCGATGGTCGACAACAGCACCGATCCGCACGGGACGGCGTTCACCGTCAGTGTCGATCATGTCGACTCGACGACGGGCATCTCAGCGAGCGAACGGGCCCACACGGTCCGCGAGCTGGCCAATGCGAACGCGCGTCCGGCCGATTTTCAACGGCCGGGACACATCTTCCCGCTCATCGCGAAAAAAGGCGGCGTCTCGGTGCGGCGCGGCCACACCGAAGCGTCGGTCGATTTGGCCCGACTGTCAGGGAGTGAGCCGGTCGCCGTCATTTGCGAAATCATCCGTGAAGACGGCGAGATGGCTCGAGTACCGGACCTTGTCCACGTCGCGGAACGGCACGATTTGAAATTCATCACGATCGAGGAGCTCGTCCGCTATATGGAGACGGATCTCGTCGAACGAGAGGCGGACGTCAATCTCCCCTCGGCAAAAGGGACGTTTCGCCTGATCGGTTATCGAAACGTCCTTGACCGCGAAGAGCACGTCGCGCTCATCAAAGGCGAACTTGAACATGCACCGCTCGTCCGCATCCATTCGGAATGTCTGACCGGTGACGTGTTCGGCTCTTACCGTTGCGACTGCGGTCCGCAACTTGATGCGTCACTCGCTAAAATTGAAGAAGAGGGCGGCGTCGTGCTCTACATGCGCCAAGAAGGGCGCGGCATCGGCTTACTGAATAAATTGAAGGCGTATGAACTGCAGGAGCAAGGGCTCGACACGGTCGAGGCGAACGTCGCGCTCGGGTTGCATACCGACTTGCGTGACTACCGGGTGAGCGCGGGCATGCTGCGTGACCTTGGCGTCACGAACGTGCGGCTCATGACGAACAACCCAGAGAAAGTTGATGCCTTGGAGGCGTGCGGCATCACCGTCGTCGAACGCGTCCCGATCATCGTCGGGGAGCACGCCGAGAATGAACGCTATCGCTTGACGAAACAACAAAAAATGAATCATTTTGGAGGAGAAGAATAATGTTGCATACATTTGAAGGTAACTTGGTTGGTAAAGGCTTGAAAATCGGGATCGTCGTCGGACGGTTCAACGATTTGATCACGATGCGCTTGCTCGACGGGGCGAAGGATGCGTTGAAGCGCCACGGCATCGAGCAAGATGACGTCGAGATCGCGTTCGTCCCGGGCGCGTTCGAACTCCCACTCGTCGCCAAAAAGATGGCGATGAGCAAGAAGTATGACGCCGTCATCACGCTCGGCGCGGTCATCCGTGGGGCGACGCCGCACTTCGACTACGTCTGCAGCGAAGCGGCGAAAGGTGTCGCCCAAGCGAGCTACCAGTCGGAAGTGCCGGTCATCTTCGGCGTCTTGACGACCGAGACGATTGAACAAGCGATCGAGCGGGCCGGCACGAAAGCCGGGAACAAAGGCTGGGAAGCAGCGACAGCGGCAATCGAGATGGCGAACTTGATGCGTACATTTTAAGTAAGGCTATAACGGAGGAGAGCGACGTCGCTCTCCTCTTTTTTGATCGTTCAAATCGGGATTAGCGACGCGGGGACGACGGGAAAAGAATAGGGCGCGCATACAAAGCTTAAGGGGAGGCGATGGCGATGTGGGACGGGGTGGCTCAACTGAACCCGGCCATGCAAGCCTTGCTCGGGACGTTGTTCACATGGGGCATGACGGCGCTCGGGGCGGCTGTCGTGTTCACGACGAAATCGATCAATCAACGGCTGATGGACAGGATGCTCGGATTTGCTGGCGGGGTGATGATTGCCGCCAGTTTTTGGTCGTTGCTCGCGCCGGCGATCGAGATGGCAGGACAGGACGCTTGGCCGGCCTGGTTCCCGGCCACGGTCGGCTTTTTATTGGGCGGATTCTTTTTATGGGGCATCGATCAACTGATTCCGCACTTGCACCCGACTTCCCCGCTCAGTGAGGCGGAAGGGATCGGCCCGTTCAAACGAAAGCGCAGCACGTTGCTCGTCTTAGCGATCACGTTGCACAACATACCGGAAGGGCTAGCGATCGGTGTCGCGTTCGGGGCGGTCGCGGCTGACTTTCCATCGGCCTCGTTGACGGGTGCCATCGCCCTCGCGATCGGGATCGGGATTCAAAACTTTCCAGAAGGCGTGGCGGTGGCGCTGCCGTTAAGGCGGGACGGGATGTCACGACGAAAGAGTTTTTTCTACGGACAGCTGTCGGCCGTCGTCGAGCCGGTCGCCGCCTTATTCGGCGTTTGGGCGGTGTTTGTCATGGAGCCGCTACTGCCGTTCGCATTGAGCTTTGCCGCAGGGGCCATGATTTTTGTCGTCGTCGAAGAAGTCATCCCGGGGTCGCAAGAGAATGGCCATAAGGACTTGGCATCGATCGCCTTGATGCTTGGATTTACCGTCATGATGATTTTAGACGTGGCGTTAGGGTGAGGCCGACACAGAAAAAAGGCACGACGGGCTGTCCCGTCGTGCCTTCCTGGATTAAAACGTCTCTGACGTCGTTTTCGCTTGCATGTGGAGCTGGATGTAATCCGGTCCGCCTGCTTTTGAATCGGTCCCTGACATGTTGAAGCCGCCGAACGGCTGATAGCCGACGATCGCGCCTGTGCAACCACGGTTGAAGTACAAGTTGCCGACGTGGAAATTTTGGCGTGCGTATTCTTGGTTCGAGCGGTCACGCGTCAGCACCGCACCCGTCAAGCCGTACTCGGTGTTGTTGGCGATGTCGATCGCTTCTTTGAAGTCTTTCGCTTTCGTGAAGGCGACGATCGGGCCGAAGATCTCTTCTTGCATGAGACGTGCTTTCGGTGCGACGTCGGCGACGACCGTCGGCTCGACGAAGTAGCCGGTCGAGTCGTCCGCTTTACCGCCCGTGACGATGCGTCCTTCTTCTTTCGCGACGTCGAAGTACGACGTGACCTTCTTGAACGCGGCCGCATCGATGACCGGTCCCATGAAGTGTTCGTTCTGCTCGGTGTTTCCGACTGACAGTTCGTTCGTCAATTCGACGACGCGGTCGAGTACCGTGTCATACACGCTGTCGACGATGATGGCGCGTGAACAAGCTGAACATTTTTGTCCCGAGAAACCGAACGACGATTTGACGATCGACTGGGCCGCGAGTTCGAGGTCTGCTGATTCGTCGACGACGATCGTGTCTTTTCCGCCCATCTCGGCGATGACGCGTTTGAGCCAGATTTGGCCATCGTTCAACTTCGAGGCACGCTCGTTGATGCGGAGACCCACATCGCGTGAACCAGTGAAGCTGATGAAGCGCGTCTTCGGATGGTCGACGAGGTAGTCGCCGACTTCAGCGCCCGGTCCCGGGATGAAGTTGAGGACGCCTTTCGGGAGACCCGCTTCTTCCATGACCTCGACGAATTTCGCCGCGACGATCGGTGTCGTCGAAGCTGGCTTCAGGAGAATCGTGTTACCGGCGACGATGGCCGCGACGGCCGTCCCTGCCATGATCGCGAACGGGAAGTTCCATGGGCTGATGACGATCCCGACCCCGAGTGGGATGTAGTCATAGCGGTTGTACTCGCCCGGACGGCTCTCGACTTTCTTACCCGGTTTGAGTTCGAGCATTTGACGCGCGTAGTATTCCATGAAGTCGATCGCTTCCGCCGTGTCCGCGTCCGCTTCGTTCCAAGGCTTGCCCGCTTCTTTGACGAGGTAGGCCGAGAACTCGTGCTTCCGTTTACGGACGATGTTCGCCGCTTTGAACAAGACGTCGGCACGGACTGACGGGTCGACGTGACGCCACGTGTCGAACGCTTTGAGCGCTTCTTGCATCGCACGTTCCGCGAGTTCTTGGTTCGCTTTCGAGACGTGTCCGATGACTTCGTCTTTATTGGCCGGGTTGTAAGACGTGATCTTACCTTCCGTCGTCACTTTTTCCCCACCGATCACGAGCGGATAGTCCTGACCAAGCTCCCCGTTCACTTTCTCGATCGCCGCTTGAATCAAGGCAGCGTTCTCTTTGTTTGTAAAGTCTGTGAATGGTTCATGTTTGTATGGAATCATTCTCGTTCCCCCTTAAAGTGATTATGCAGTTAAGCGCTTACGTCTGTATTGTATCGGAATTCTTCATGAAATCCTAGTGAAACAATTTTCCGGAAAAGCGTGTCGTTTCCGCTCTAAATTCAGTCGTGGTAGGATGGTGAAAAGAGATTGATCGAGGAAGGAATGATTGGATGAGAAAATGGATGTTGCCGCTGGCGCTCACACTCATGCTCGGCGCTTGCGGGAATGAAGAGGCAGCACCGGTCGAAGAGACGAAACGACCGCTCCCGGACGCGGTCGAGACGGTGTATGAATCGTATCAACAAGCGCTCCGTGACGGGGACGCCGAGGCGCTCGCGGACATCGACTACGCTGCTGCCCGGACCGACATCCCGGCGACAGGTGCCGTGACGCGTGACTTGACGCCAGGTGACATCGTCGAGAGTTGGGTGAACGAGGATGAGGACGTCGCCTATATCGTCCATGAGATGGAGGATGGTGACGGGAACGAACTGCCGAACCGGCTCGCCAAAGTCGCGATCAAGGAAGGCGACGATTGGTCGCTCGTCGTCACACCGGCCTTAGTCCCGGCTGACGTGATCGGTGAGGTCGGGGAGTTGTTGACGGGGATCGAAGCGAGCGAGTACGGGGTGAACGCTGAAGCGAACGCCCGTCTCGCCGACGTGCCGGAAGATGAGGCCGGACCGATTTACGACCGGGTCAACGCCCAGACGGACTACGTCGCGCTCGAGGCGGACAATAACGTCTTCCTGCTCATGTCAGAGACGCTCACCGTCCCGGAAAACCAAGCGATCATGACCGATTACTTTAAAGCGTACCAAACGTGGTATATCGATAATGAGGCCGCGCTTCGCGACGCGGCCGCGACGGAAGACCCGGTCGACTATCTCGAAGTGCTCGACCCACTCAAACAAAAACTAGAACAAGCGATCGACGGATATGACGAACAGCTCGTCGACCCGTCGTTCGGATAAGGAGGAAATCAGATGCTAGCACCAACATTTACACTACCGAACCAAAATGGGGACATGGTCGCACTCGAAGATTATCGTGGCCAGAAAGTCGTCCTCTATTTCTACCCGAGAGACGCGACGCCGGGCTGTACGACCGAGGCGTGCGATTTCCGTGACGCCGCACCGAAGATGAGCGGGGCCGTCGTCATCGGCATCTCGGCCGACAGCCAGAAGAAGCATCAAAACTTTATCGAGAAGAACGATTTGCCGTTCGACTTGCTCGTCGACGACACGCATGAAGTGTCAGAACTATACGGCGTCTGGCAGTTGAAGAAGAATTATGGCAAGGAATATTACGGCATCGTCCGCTCGACGTTCCTCATCAACGAGGACGGCTATATCGAAGAGGAGTGGCGCGGCGTCAAAGTGAACGGTCACGTCGACGAGGTCGTCGCGGCGCTCGCCAAATAAGTTGGACCCAACCGATTTCCCAATAGGGGAGGTCGGTTTTTTTGATGAAGTGAATCGTTACATTTTTATTTCAAATACTAAAGTCGGAAACAGGATAAAACCGAGCGTTGAACAGATATATTACAAAAACATTACGCAGAATCGGTATGATTTCACCCCGCGTCAACTTGACGAAGTTGTGAATGTTCTGAAAAATATAAACCAGCAGTCAAGCGAATACATACATAGGGGGAACATCACGTGAAGCAGTTTGAAAGTTGGGTGACGAGTCTATCGAACCTCGTCTGGGGACCACACTTGCTCATATTATTGATCGGGACGGGCATCTTCTTGACGTTCCGGCTCGGATTCATCCAAGTGACACGGCTCGGGTTCGGCTTGAAAGAAGCGTTCATCCCGAAGCAAAAGACAGGCGTGGAAGCCGAAAAACGAAAACGGCAACGTGGGGACATCTCGCACTTCCAAGCGCTCATGACGGCGCTCGCGGCGACGGTCGGTACCGGCAACATGGTCGGGGTCGCGACCGCGATCGTCCTCGGAGGACCGGGTGCGATCGTCTGGATGTGGCTGAGTGGCTTCATCGGCATGGCGACAAAATACGCCGAGGCGATCCTTGCCGTCAAGTATCGTACCGTCGATGAACGGGGCGAGGTTGCCGGCGGCCCGATGTACTATTTAGAACACGGGCTTAAAAAACGTTGGCTCGGCATGACGTTCGCCTTGTTCGCCTCGATCGCCGCGTTCGGTATCGGCAATGGCGTCCAGACGAACTCGATCAGTTTAGCGCTGAACACGTCGTTCGGTGTCCCGATGGTCGCGACCGGTATCATCATGATGGTCCTGACGGGGTTCGTCATCCTCGGTGGCGTCAAATCGATCGGGAAAGTCGTCGGGATTTTCGTCCCGGTCATGATTTTCGCTTACGTCGGGGCCGGGCTCGTCATTTTAGTCACGAACTTCGACTTGATCCCGTCCGCGTTCGCGACGATCTTCTCGAGTACGTTCAGTGCCGAAGCAATCGGCGGCGGAGCGCTCGGTGCCGCGATCCGTTACGGGGTCGCGCGCGGCGTGTTCTCGAACGAGGCTGGGCTAGGGTCGGCACCGATCGCGGCCGCGGCCGCGAAGACGGACTTCCCGGGACGGCAAGCGCTCGTCTCGATGACACAAGTGTTGATCGACACGCTCATCGTCTGTTCGATCACCGGGTTGACGATCGTCATGGGTGGTCAGTATACGGAAGGGCTGCAAGGCATCGAGCTGACGCAAGCGTCGTTCGCTTACTTCCTCGGCCCAATCGGTGAACTCATCGTCACGATCTCGCTCGTCTTCTTCGCCTTCTCGACCGTGATCGGCTGGTGTTATTACGGGGAACGCTCGGTCCATTACCTGCTCGGGGAGCGGGCGATCGTCCCGTACCGGCTGGTGTACATTGTCGTCGCCGGACTCGGTGCGATGACGACGAACTTGAACTTGATTTGGGCCGTCTCCGACGTCTTCAACGGTCTGATGGCGATTCCGAACTTGATCGGGCTGTTGTTCTTGTCGGGTGTCGTCGTCGCCGAGACGAAGCGGTTCGAACTTGAGATACGGAAAGAGCGGCAACAGTCGGCCGCATGACAAAGGACGCATTCCCGAGGGAGTGCGTCCTTTTATTTACACTTTAAATTGGCCGATCAACTCGCTCAACTCGTCCATCTTCCGTTGCGACGCTTCGGTGACACGGTTCAACTCACTGAACCGGTCGACCGACAGCGTCACTTTCTCGGCGATGTCTTGCGTCCCGAGCGCCCCGTTATTGACCGTCACGGCGACGTCTTGAATGACACCGATCATCCCGGACGTCAATTGTTCGAGTTCTGTGGCCGCTTCGGCGAATTCAGAGGCGGTCGCCTCAAAACGCCCGGCGTCTTCGCTGTAGCGTTCGGCGGCTTCTTCGAGCTGGTCGTAATCTTTCAATACGTTCGTATCGAGGAAACCGAGCATCTCGCTAGACGTCTCGTTCAAATGGTCGACCGAATGGAGCACGGTCGTCGAGATCGCTTGGATCCGTTCGACGGTCGTCCGGCTCGTCTCGGCCAGTTTACGGATCTCGTCGGCGACGACGGCGAACCCGCGTCCCGCCTCACCGGCCCGTGCCGCTTCGATCGAGGCGTTGAGCGATAACAGGTTCGTCTGCGCCGCGATGTCTAAAATATCGTTCGTGAGCGTCGCAATCTCGCGAACGGCTTTGGCGTCATGTATGGCCCGTTCGAGATTGTGTCGTGTCGAGGACAAGACGTCGATCGCTGACGCCTTCGCTTCGACGGCGTGGGTACGGAGTGCCATGGCCCGGGCGTCGACTTGCTCCGCCTCGACTTTTCGTTCAGCCGCCATCGTCACGATGTTGTGAAGCGTTCGTTCCATATCCGACGCGGAGGCGTTCATTTCCTGGGCACTCGCCGCGGTCTGTTGCATGCCGGCCGTCAAGTCCTCGGTCGTTGCGGCGGTCGTCGTCATATACGTATTAAGCGCTTTCAATTCGTCGTACATGCGAGTGGATTGCTCGGTCACCCCGCGTGAGACGCCGTTCACTTGCAAAATGAGCTGGCGCAGGTTGGCGATGAATTGGTTGAAGTCGCGCGCGAGCCCAGAGAACTCATCACGTCGCTTCACCGGGATCGACGTCGTCAAATCGCCTTGGCTCGTGGCGAGTTCGCGCATTTTCACTTTGAACTCGTTCAATGGTTCGAAAATCGAGCGGAAGATGAACACCATCATGAGTACGGTGAAGACGATGGCGGCGATCATGATGACGATGAGCGTGAGTTGGACTTGTGCAAACAACGCTTCACCAGCCTCGGTGTCAGCACGAATCCCATCACGGTTCAAGTTGATGAGGAGACCGAGCGTATTCGATAACGCGTCGACGCTCGGCGTGGCCGTGTCTCGGATGTAGGCGTCGGCCGCGGCTTGTCCTTCTTCATTCGAGATGCGAATCAATTCCTCAATGTTTGACTGGAACGTCATCCATTGTGCCGTCGCTTGATCGAACAGTTCACGGTCGGTCTTGTTGATGATCGTCGACTCATAGCCGGTCATCTGTTGTTTTAAAATCGTGATACCCGTCTCAATGCTGATTTCGACATTTTGCTTTGTCACCTCGTCCTCGACTAGAGCGTGGCGCATCATATGCTGGCGAATCTCGAGCAACTGCTTGTCGATTTGATGAATTTGGTCCATACCGGGCACCCAAGAGACGTTCATGTCTTGTTGGGCTGCCTTCGAGGCATTCAACGCATAGAATGAATAGCCGCTCACACCGAGTAATAAGACTAACAGGACGGTGAAGGCGACGATCAATTTGTTACGGATTGACATAGTGATCCTCCTCGGGAAATGTTTGCTACTCTCTTAGCATAATGAGATTTGTCGGTGTACCGTATAGCTGTTTTTTGAAACGAGTCAATATTCTAGCGCGATTCCCTAACTTTCAAAAAATGATCATCTTTGACCGGATTGGATTTTCTTTTTTGTCTTATGGAAAAGTGGTATGATAATGAACGATGTATTGAAAACTGTTGGAGGTGGAACCTTTGGCTCGAATCACTGAAGCTGAAGTTCGGCACGTCGCCGGACTCGCCCGACTTGCGATCACGGAAGATGAAGTGACGCACTTCACGGAGCAATTGACAAAAATCCTCGAGTTCGCCGAGCAACTCGATGAACTCGATACAACGGGCGTCATCCCGACGACCCATGCCCTAGATTTGAAAAACGTAATGCGCAAAGACGAGGTCCGCCCGTCACTTCCTCGCGAGGAAGTCGAACGGATGGCGCCTGATTGGGAGAACGGCCAAGTCCGCGTCCCAGCCGTCTTTGAGTAAGGAGGCCCTTCATGACACTATTCGATCACGGTGTAGCCAAGCTACATACCTTATTAAAAGAAGGTGAGGTCACGGTAACGGACCTCGTCAAAGAATCATTTGACCGCATCGAAGCGACCGATGACAAAATCGGTGCTTTTCTCACGTTGAACGAGGACGCGTTCGAGCAAGCGAAACGGATGGACGACCTCGCCAAGACAGCGGACAACCCGCTCTTCGGGTTGCCGATCGGCGTCAAAGACAACATCGTCACGAAAGGGACACGCACGACGTGTGCCTCGAAGTTCCTTGAGAACTTCGTCCCGGCCCATGACGCGACAGTCGTCGAGCGTCTTCACGACGCCGGTGCCGTCACGATCGGGAAGTTGAACATGGACGAGTTCGCGATGGGTTCATCAAACGAGAACTCAGCGTTCAAAGTCGTCCGTAACCCGTGGGACACAACGCGCGTACCAGGCGGCTCGTCAGGCGGTTCGGCCGCGACGGTCGCAGCCGGACAAGTGCTGTTCAGCCTCGGTTCGGATACGGGTGGCTCGATTCGCCAACCGGCGGCTTACTGTGGCGTCGTCGGCATGAAACCGACGTACGGTCTCGTGTCACGTTACGGTCTCGTCGCGTTCGCCTCGTCACTCGACCAGATCGGTCCGCTGACGCGCTCGGTCGAAGACAACGCCTATTTGTTGAACGTCATCTCAGGTCATTGCGACATGGACTCGACGTCGGCGACAGTCGACCTTCCGGACTATACGACGTCACTTCATGGCGACATTAAAGGCATGAAGTTCGCCCTGCCGCAAGAGTTCATGGCAGAAGGCGTATCATCCGGTGTCCGTAAACAGATCGAACAAGCGGTCGAGACGCTCAAGTCGCTCGGTGCGACCGTTGAGACGGTATCGCTCCCGACCGTGAAATACGCGCTCCCGACGTACTACTTACTCGCTTCATCTGAGGCGTCTTCGAACCTCGCTCGCTTTGACGGCATCCGTTACGGACGTCGCGCCGAGGCCGATGCGCTCGAAGAAGTGTTCACGTATTCACGCGAGCAAGGGTTCGGCGAAGAAGTGAAACGCCGCATCATGCTTGGGACGTACGCGTTAAGCTCAGGTTATTACGATGCGTTCTACAAGAAGTCGCAACAGGTGCGTACGCTCATGAAGCAAGACTTCGCGCGCGTGTTCGAGAAATATGACGCGATCATCGGGCCGACTGCGCCGACGACGGCGTTCAAGCTCGGCGAACAACTCGAAGATCCGCTCACAATGTACGCCAACGACATTATGACAATCCCGGTCAACTTGGCTGGCGTACCAGCCATCTCGGTGCCGGCCGGTCTCTCAGACGGCCTCCCGGTCGGTCTACAGATCATCGGGAACCACTTCAGCGAACCAACACTCTACCGCGTGGCCCATGCTTTTGAACAAGCAAACGGCGGTTTTAAGATGCCACAGCTTTAAGGAGGACAACGATGAACTTTGAAACGATCATCGGGATCGAGGTGCACGCCGAGCTGAGCACGAAGTCGAAGATTTGGTGTGGCTGCTCGCGCACGTACGGTGCCGAAACGAATACGCAAACGTGTCCGATCTGTCTCGGACACCCGGGCGTTCTGCCTAAATTGAACGAAGAGGCAGTCAACCTCGCCATCAAGGCCGCGATGGCACTCAACTGTGAGATCGCGACCGATACGAAGTTTGACCGCAAGAACTACTTCTATCCGGATACGCCGAAAGCGTATCAAATCTCGCAGTTCGACCAACCGATCGGCTTTAACGGCCACGTCGATGTCGAAGTCGATGGCGAGATGAAACGGTTCCGCATCGAGCGGGTCCATCTCGAGGAAGATGCTGGGAAGATGAACCATACGGGTGAGAAACATTCAGTCGTCGACTTCAACCGGACCGGCTCACCACTCATCGAGATCGTCAGTGAGGCCGACATGCGTTCACCGAAAGACGCGGTCGCTTACCTCGAGCGCTTGAAAGAAGTGCTCTCGTTCGCGGGCGTCTCGGACGTCAAGATGGAAGAAGGATCGCTTCGTTGCGACTGTAACATCTCGGTCCGTCCGTTCGGCCAAGAGCCGTTCGGCACGAAGACGGAGCTCAAAAACTTGAACTCGTTCTCGAACGTCTTGAAGGCGCTCGATTATGAGGAAGAGCGTCATCGTAAACTCCTCATCACGGGCGGCGTCATGCGTCAAGAGACGCTCCGTTTCGATGAGGCGGCGAAGAAGACGATCCTCATGCGCGTCAAGGAAGGGGCGGCCGATTACCGCTACTTCCCAGAGCCGGACCTCGTCCGTCTCGAAATCGACGAGGAGTGGAAAGAGCGCATTCGCAAAACGCTCCCAGAACTTCCGGTCGAACGCCGCGAGCGTTACATGAACAACTATGGCCTGTCGGCTTATGACGCCAAGGCGCTCACGTCGACGCGCGAGTTCTCGGACTTCTTTGAAGCGACGACAGCGGCCGGTGCCGAACCGAAAGCTGCCGCGAACTGGCTCATGGGCGAAGTGCTCGGCCACTTGAACAAGTCGAACGAGACGGTCGAGACGATGAAATTGACGCCGAGCTCGCTCGCGGAGTTGATTCGTTTGATCGGAGAAGGTACAATTTCTTCGAAGATCGCGAAACGCGTGTTCACGGCCATGATCGAGGAAGGCGCCGAACCGAAGGCGTACGTCGAAGCGAACGGTCTCGCCCAAATCTCGGACGAGAACTTGCTGCGCGGCTACATCCTCGACTTGTTCGAAGCGCATCCGCAGATGATCGAAGACTTTAAGAACGGGAAAGACCGTGCCAAAGGCTTCATCATCGGGCAGATCATGAAGCAGACGAAAGGGATGGCGAACCCGGCGCTCCTCGATGGCTTGTTCCACGAAGAGATTGCGAAACGTTAAGCAGCAGCGAGGCACTTGTGTCTCGCTTTTCGCTCGAAATGAGCATAGGGGAGAGAAACGATATGCAACGAAAACGCGCACGGGTCATCTATAACCCGACATCTGGAAAAGAAGTGATCAAACGGGAGCTCCCGTATATCTTGAACCGCCTCGAGGATGCGGGTTATGAGACGTCGACGTACGCGACGAAAGCGATCGGTGACGCGACACTCGAAGCCGAGCGGGCCGCGGCGGCCGAGTTCGACTTGATCGTCGCGGCCGGCGGGGACGGGACGTTGAACGAGGTCATCTCGGGACTCGCTCCGCTCGATGAGCGTCCGACGATCGGGCTCATCCCGGTCGGAACGACGAACGATTTCGCCCGGGCGATGCGGATTCCTTTGAGCGTCGTCGGCGCTCTCGACGTCATCTGTGACGGTTTTGAGATGCCGGTCGACCTCGGGGAGATCGAAGGCGAGGCGGGAGACATCCATTACTTCATCAATATCGCCGGCGGCGGCATCATGACCGAGCTGTCGTACGAAGTGCCGTCGAAGTTGAAGACGGCGCTCGGCCAGCTCGCCTATTACGTCAAAGGGATGGAGAAGCTGCCGCTCATCAAACCGACGTATATCGAGCTCGAGCATGACGAAGGGACGTTCAGCGGGGAAGTGATGATCTTCCTCACATCGAACTCGAACTCGGTTGGCGGCTTCGAGAAGATCTCGCCGCACGCGTCACTCAATGACGGCTTGTTTGACTTGTTCATCTTACGGAAATGTAACTTGTTCGAGTTCATCCACGTCGTCCGCTTATTGTTACGCGGTGAGCACTTGTCGAGCCCGCTCGTCGAGCACGTCAAGACGGGCCACGTCAAGATGAAGACGACGACGGAGCGGATGAGTCTCAACATCGACGGCGAGTACGGCGGCGAATGCACGGGTGAGATGCGGAACTTGTTCCGCCATTTGACGGTGCTCGCACCGAACGCGCGCATCCGCGAGATGGAAGAGTTGAACGCTCAGTACGAACGCGAACAGATGATCAAGCAATTGTTCAACGTGTCGAATGAGAAAGCAGAATAAGTCGGCTCGGCGTGGCGCTCACGCCGAGCTTTTCGTTGGCCTCTGAACGGGTAATGAACCAATACGTACTTCTCGAATCGGGAAAGGAGAGACTCATGCTACCAGTAACTAAAAACGACCGTCTCGACGTCCACATCCATGACCTCACACACGAAGGGGCAGGCGTGGCACGCGTCGACGGTTATACGTTGTTCGTGCCGAACGCGCTCCCGGGTGAGACGGTCGAGATCGTCGTGACGAAGACGAACAAACAGTACGGCTTCGCCCGGCTGATCGAAGTGAAACAAGCGAGCACGGACCGGGTCGAACCGCCGTGTCCAATCTTTTATCAGTGCGGGGGCTGTCAGCTCCAACACTTCAGCTATGACGGCCAGCTCCGTCAAAAACGGGACCGCGTCGTCGAGGCGCTCCAGCGGCTCGGCCAGTTCGACGTCCCGGTCCACGAGACGATCGGGATGCCAGAACCGTGGCGTTACCGCAACAAGGCGCAAGTGCCGTTCAAGCAAGAAGGAGATCGTCTCGTCGCCGGGTTCTACCGCCCACGCTCGCACGACATCGTCGAGATGAAGGAATGTCTCATCCAAGACGAGCGGAACGATGAGGCCGTCCAAGTCGTCCGCGACGTGCTCGCGGCGCACGGTGTGCCGGCGTATGACGAGAAGACAGGACGCGGCGTCATCCGCCACGTCATGGCCCGTTACGGGTACCATTCAGGTGAATTGATGATCGTCCTCATCACGAAGACGACGAAAATCAAAGGCGTGAATGAGATCGTCGCCGACATCTTGAAACGTCTTCCGGACGTGACGTCGATCATGCAAAACGTCAACCCGGACAAGACGAACGTCATCTTAGGGGCGACGAATAAACTCTTATACGGGCACGAGACGATCGAGGACAAGATCGGTGGACTGACGTTCACGATTTCCCCGCACTCGTTCTTCCAAGTCAACCCGGTCCAGACGGAGAAGCTGTACGGCAAGGCGCTCGAATATGCGCAGTTGACCGGCACGGAACAAGTCGTCGACGCCTACTGCGGCATCGGTACGATCAGTCTGTTCCTCGCCCGGAAAGCAGCGCACGTGTACGGCGTCGAGGTCGTGCCGGAAGCGATCGAGGACGCGAAACAGAACGCGCTCGTCAACGAGATCGATAACGTGACGTACGCCTGTGGCGCGGCCGAAGACGTCCTTCCGAAGTGGAAGCAAGACGGCATCAATCCGGACGTCATCGTCGTCGACCCGCCGCGTAAAGGCTGTGCCGAGTCGTTCCTCGAGACGATGGTCGAGATGGCACCGAAGCGGATTGTCTACGTATCGTGTAACGTCGCGACGCAAGCGCGCGATATGCGTTATCTCGCCGACCGCGGCTACCGCCTCGTTGAAGTGACACCGGTCGACATGTTCCCGCATACGGCGCATGTGGAGACGGTGGCGTGGCTTGAAAAAATAGAATAAACTGAAAAAAATGACCTTCGATTTGTTAAAATCGGAGGTTTTTTAGTATCACGTTGGGGAGGAAAGTGCTAATGGAAATTCAACGGTATATGGAATTAGACATTGACGAGAAATTGAACAATGAGTTAAGTGATTTGTTAGTGGCATCATTTGAACCCCTCTATCCAAAACGCCGATATTTCAAGCAATTACCTCATCTTCGTCTCCTTGTTTTTGGAGACCGAGGTCAGGTTGTGGGTCATGTCGGGTTAGACTATCGGGTGATGAATTTGAACGGGCATCCGATTCAAGTTCTTGGTGTGATTGATTTATGTGTACAGGAAGATGTGCGTGGTAACGGGATTGGTGAAGCGTTATTGAACGAGGTTATTAGTATAGGAGAGACGAAACAGGTCGATTTTCTCTTATTGTTTGCGGACCGACCCGATCTTTATTTACGAGCCGGATTCAGCCATGTTGACAACGCTTGTTCGTGGCTCCAAATAGACGATGAGCGGCAGATGATACGCGGGATTGGGGAAGAATCGTTTGATGAATTGATGATTCGCCCCGTAGGTACGAAGGCGTGGACGGATGGTCGATTGGATCTGTTGGGTTATTTGTACTGAGTGCTCGCAGCCATCATAGGATGGTGAAGGGTTAGAGATTTTCTCATGAAATGGAGCGAAGATGATGCGAACCGTGACAAAAGTGATCCTAGGTATAGTAGGAGTAGCTGTACTTTTGATTGGTTGGTGGCTCATTTCTCCGCTGTTCTTGGAAGAGACGGTTGATGAAGGACTTCCACCGACTTCACTTGATACAACTGTAGAAGAAGGAGAAGCTGAGGAGGCGACGGAACCTCCGGCTTCTGAGGATGATGGAGCCGCTACGGAGTTTACCGACTTGGCAGGGGTGTTCATGGATGGTGAAAAAAATTATGAGACGTCAGGCAACATTCAAACGATTCGTGCAGAAGATGGCGTGTACCTGCGTTTCGAAGATTTCCAAACGACAAATGGTCCCGACTTGTTCGTCTATTTGATTCAGCCGGGGATGGAGACGACAGAAGGAATCAGCCTCGGTTCGTTAAAAGGAAATACTGGGAACCAAAACTATTTAGTCCCTGAAGACGTCGAGCTCACGCAATATTCAACAGTCGTGATCTGGTGCCGGGCGTTCGATGCAACTTTTGGTACGGGAGAGTTGAATCCCCAATAATGATCATGCATTCAAAATTTAGATCGTCGTTTAATTATATTTGAAAATAAACAACCTTAGAGAGGCCGGTGAGCGGTTTCTCTAAGGTTGTCTGTTTTTTGAATTATGATTCATGATGGTCTGTAGAGAATGGCTTTTCTTCATAACTAGAAACGTTATACGAACCAATTGTGCGATATTTTTCAGAAGAAGCGTCACTATCTGACAAGCTAGTAGAGACGTCGATAGATAAAGCATCATTTATGATTTTGTGTAAATAGGTCGGATCTGGCGCATCATTGATAGCGGCCATGACGAGTGCATTTCTAAGGTAACCGGCGTTATTAGAAAGCAGTTCTGCATTAAAAGGTAAATTATGATGTTGAGCGAAAAGTTTCATGAAAACAGAAACGGTACGGGTATTTCCTTCACGAAAAGGATGAACCCGCCACAAATCTGTCATTAGCTTAGCGAAATAGACGGGCAGTCGTATATTTTTATGGGTCCATGTGATTTCTTGTTTCCAATCAAAGATAGATGCTAAGTTCGTTTGAATCTGCAAAGAATCACTGTAAACCACAGATAAGCCACCCAAAATTCGCTCATTTTTATAGATATTGATTGAGCGAAATTCGCCGGCCCATTCATATAGTTCGTTGAATAGATGTCGATGGATTTGTTGCAGAGAATGATAACTATCGAAATCCACTTCCGAAATGAGTGACTCGATCTCTAATATGTTTGCAATGATGAGTTGTGCTTCAACATTAATCAGTTGTTGTTCGTCAGTTATCCCAAGTTTATTAATGAGTACATTTGTATGTGGGTAAACATAAGGATCCATTAGGATTGATGTGCTTTCGTATACTGCTCCATAATGGCTTGCTTAAATTGGGCTGAAGTGATCTCACCGTTTTCATATCGATTCAGCAATTTCTGTGTGAAGGGACTTGGTTTTCCCCCGTCGATTGCAGCCATACCAACTGCAAATTTTACTTGCCTTTGACGTTCGATATATGAGTTCTTATCCACTTTTATCACCCTTTTCACTTTGATCAACTTATTTACAATTATATCATACACGTAAAAAATTTTTTTGAAGAGCAACTTATTTTGAGCTGCTCTCAGAGCTATCTAAATTTACGTAGCAAAAGACGGGCCTCGTAGCCCGTCTTTTGCTTACAACGCTTTACCGATCGCGGTTTCTCGTCCAGGAACTGCATCTTCACGCAACGCGTTGATTTCTTTGTATTCGTTCGTATCTTTCCACAACTCGTCTTTCAACGGATTGAGTTTGTATTTGACGATGCGCGTCACTTGCCAGACGGCGAGGACGACGTTGAGCGCAAGACTGAGCAGCGAAATCGTCCAGTTCGCTGCCGGATTATACGACACGCTCACGTTGAACGTGCTGCCGACGGCGAAGAAGTAAGGGAATGTCATGACCCACATCATCCAAAACGTGAGTGTTTGGGCACGGTTTTGCATCCACGTCCCTTTCGCCCAAAGGAGGACAGGAACCGTCGCGGCGATGTTCAAGGCGAACCCTGAATAGAACGCGTTACCCGGTGCACATGAATAGACGTAGGCGATATTCCAGATGCCGTAAGCAACAATCCATAGCTTCGTCTGGTCTGGCCAGAGCATGTCTTTTTTCTTGCCGGATGTCGCGAAGATGCCGACCCAACCACAGATGAGTAGCAAGTTCAGGATCCCGGCAACGGCGTTCACGTAGTTCCAACCACCCGAGATGTAATTCATCCCGTCGACCATGCCTTCGAACCCCATAATGCCGACTTGGAATTCTCGAACGACGGCCTCGGCGATATTGAGGGCCAAGATACCCGGCACGAGTATCAAGTACCATGGATGTTTTTTGTGATAATCGGTGAAGCGGATGACCATGTAAATCAAGCTTCCGGCGAGAGCGGAATACACTTTCACCCAGTGAAACCATGATGTGATCTCAGGGTCGGCGGTGAAGAACCAAATCGGGGTCAACACGATCGGAACCGCCATGAACATGAGAATGCTGGCTTTTTTGCTGGACCGGACGATTTCATTTAATCCGATCAACAAGCCGAATACGACGAACCACATGGCGACATTGTACCAAGGAATGGATTCAAAGAAGAACATAAATAACGCCCCTTTCATTTCTAAAGTATTGGTGACGAAACAACAATGAAAAATATGATGTCAATAAACATACCGAACGTTCGTTATGTTTATGTGAAAAGTGTAACAAACTATTGAAATCGTTGTCAATGGAGTTTAGGACGTCACAGGTATGTGTCATAGAACCGTCAAATCATTATGATATAATTAGCCATTATTACGTGAGGAGCGTCGGAGCATATGATGAACGAAGGGAAACAAAAGATAGTAGAGGCAGCGCGAGCGACGATCATCGAGAACGGGATCCAAGGCACGACGCTTCGTGGCATCGCGAAGAAAGCGGGGCTTAGCACGGGCGCCATCTATCACTATTACAGTTCCAAAGAGGCCATTCTTTATGATGTGATGGACGAGGGCTTGGGCGAGATTCGCCGAATCGCGACCGTGTCGATCGAAGACAAGAAAGAAGCCCATACCATTATTCAAGAGATCTTCGACGGGATGCAAGACCGCTTAAAAAAAGATGCGGAGAGTCGACTACAGTTTTACTTGGCCCATGAGGCGATGCTCGGGAACAAGGAACTGCAACAAAAGTTCAAAGAGAAGTATGAGGAGTGGATCGACCGGGTGGAAGCCATCTTCGTACGAGCGTACGGTGTCGAGCGAGGTCCTTCGACACGAGCGGTCGCCGCGTGGACGATGGCAGCGATCGATGGGATGGTGCTCCAAACGTTGCTGCAGACAAATGTTGTCGAGCCGGAACATATGAATCGTGTATTGGAGTACTTGCTGCACGACGGGTTCACGCACTTCTTCAAAATTATTGAGAATGAGGAGCGTTAAAAATTTCGAAAGTATTGTCAGTTGATACATTCCTCCGTCCATAATAGAATGGATAAAGTGATTTTGTTGGATTGATTACGAAAGGGAATGATCTTATATGAACGAAAACTTCTGGCGCGACCTTCCGCGTCCATTCTTTATACTTGCTCCAATGGAAGACGTGACTGACGTCGTCTTCCGCCACGTCGTCGCCCACGCCGGCCGACCGGACGTTTTCTTCACCGAATTCGCCAACTCGGACAGCTACTGCCATCCGGAAGGGAAAGGTAGCCTGCGCGGACGCTTGACGTTCACCGAGGACGAACAGCCGATGGTCGCCCATATTTGGGGCGACAACCCGGACTACTTCCGCGAGATGAGCATCGGCATGGCCGAGATGGGCTATAAAGGCATCGACATCAACATGGGTTGCCCGGTCCCGAACGTCGCCAAGCGCGGAAAAGGGAGCGGCCTCATCTTGCGTCCTGACGTCGCGGCCGAACTCATCCAAGCGGCGAAAGCCGGTGGCATCCCGGTCAGCGTCAAGACACGTCTTGGCTTTTCGAAGCTTGACGAGTGGCGCGACTGGTTGACGCACATCTTGAAGCAAGACATCGCCAACTTGTCGATTCACTTGCGGACACGCTCCGAGATGAGTAAAGTCGACGCGCACTGGGAGATGATTCCGGATATCATGAAATTGCGTGACGAGATTGCACCGGATACGCTCATCACGATCAACGGCGATATTCTCGACCGTCAGATGGGTCTCGAGCTCGTCGAGAAGTATGGCGTCGACGGCGTCATGATCGGACGCGGGATTTTCAAAAACCCGTTCGCGTTCGAGAAAGAGCCGCGTGAGCATTCGATGGAAGAACACCTCGATCTTCTTCGTCTCCAACTCGACCTTCAAGACAAGTTCCAAGAGGACGTGCCACGTTCGATCTCGAACTTGCACCGTTTCTTCAAGATTTACGTGAAAGGTTTCCGCGGGGCGAGCGACCTCCGTGTGAAGTTGATGGATACGAAATCGACAGACGAAGTGCGGGCATTGCTCGATGCGTTCGTCGAGAACTATCACAAAGAAGAAGCGGCGCTCGCCGAGGCGGCGTCGACAGTAGAATGATTTTTGAAGGGATTCAGTGTATGCTGGGTCCCTTTCTTGTATGCAAAACAGCAAAAGGAAATGAAATGTAGGAAATGAAACGTTTGATCAGGTTGATTCGTATGAAGTAAATTGAAGGAAGGGGAGGGTGAAAATGAACGAATGGCGCGAATCAGCAGTCGGACTTGGCCTTATTTTCGGAACGGCTGCCGGGATGCTCATCTCTCTACTATTCGATTTTACGGTTGCATACGGGATTGTCATCGGCTCGATAATCGGCTATTTGATTGGACTCATCATTTCCATTCGCGCGATGAAACAATGACTATGATGATATAAGAGTAGGAGGCAAGTAACATGAGTGAATTTCAATTTATGACGAGCGATAGACCGCTAAAAGAAGTCGAAAATCCATTTATCGAATACTTATCCATCAATGAAGCCATCAAAAAAGGTGTCGTGTTGCCTGAGATGCTCACGGAGGATGAAGAACTCGATCGTGACGAAAAGATTTTGATGCACGTCGAGTCAGAAGAGCAACTCGACGAGATTGAGGTCAAACGAGAACTTTATTATGCAGAGGAAAACGTCGAGGCGTACTCGAAAAAACCGCACGTCGCTGAATTGCGTTGGCGCTACACCGAAACGAGAGCCCAGCAACTCATTGACTACATCACCGACCACCTGAAGACGACGGACGAAGTCGAGATTTGGAAAGTATGGGTCGATGAACAGACGGAACCAAGCGTCAAGACAATCACGCTCGACGAGTTGACGATTGATGAGTTGCGGTTTTTAGGGGATGTCGGGTTTGAGCGGCCAGAGTGTCTCCTTGTCGTGAAATAGTGACATTTTCGTAAAATGCTTGTAGATTTTCCGGACGTGGTATCTCGTTCGGTTTTTTGTCTCCTCTTGAAAAAAAGACTGCTATATTAACAAGAGAATAGTTGGATTGGGGCATCGAGTGTTCGCTTGCTCACTCTTTTCATTTCTTGTACGAACTGACCGATGTCAAGTGGACGGCTAGTGCGATGCTGTCGTGAAGGAGGTTTCGAAGTCGCTGGCGAATTGTAGCAACATCACGTATTGGCAGAGACTGGATGCTGTTCAGTGAAAGCTTTACAGAGGGGGTGGCCCAGTGATCTCATTTCGATCGTATTCACATGAGCCTTATGTATCGGAGGATGCTGTAAAAGTAAGAGACTTTCTCATCAGAATCAATGCGACGGAGCTGCAGGCACCACGTCTTTTATGGGGGGCGTGGGACTGGGCGGTGAACCATGCGCTTCGTGATCAAGAACATGTGCATCGGATTGGCATGTGGGAAGATGATGGGCGCCTTGTCGCCCTGGCGACGTATGAGCTCAATTTAGGGGAAGCGATTTTGGTCGTAGAGAAAGGGTACGACGCATTGAAACCTGAACTCGTTGCCTATGCGGTCGAGCGGTTGCATAGTCATGGTGATTTGCGACTATTGTTACCGGATGAGGATGAGTGTCTGCAACTTGCCGCCTTAGAGACCGGATTTCGACCGACGAGACAAATCGAGCGGTTCGCGAAAGTCCATGTTTCCCGGATAAGTAAGGAGTCGTTGCCGCACGTGTTCTCCTACGTGTCTCTCGCGGATGAATGGGATTGGCGACAATACAACCAAGTGATGTGGCGTGGCTTTGACCATGACGGGAATGCGCCGGATGATGCCGCGACCATCGCCGGACGGAAAAAAATGTTGTCGAGTCCTGCGATTCTACCCGAACTGATCGTTGCCATTGCCTCACCTGAGGGGAAGTATGTGGCACATTGTGGTGTCTGGTATCGCCCGGGTGATCGCTATAGTTACGTTGAACCGGTCGTGACAGACCCGACGTACCGGGGGAAAGGCTTCGGAAAGTCGGTCGTCTATGAGGCGATCATACGGAGTGGGAAACTAGGGGCAGAACAGGCGATTGTCGCTTCAGACCAGATGTTTTATTACAGCATCGGCTTCGTTCCGTTTCGGACGATGACGCAATGGCAATTGCACAATTAAGCGACTTGGGATAGAGAGAAAGGGGAGAATGAAACATGGAACGTACCATCACTGTCAAAGGAACGGGAAAAGTATCGGCCAAGCCAGACTTGACTGTCGTGAAAATGGAGTTGACCTCGAAAGCCGTGCGTTACGAGGAGACGATGAGCGAGGCGGCGACGGCCGTGGCGCGTCTGCAAAAGGCGCTTGGACAGGCCGGCTTCGATAAGACCGCTCTAAAGACGACGGACTTCTCGATCGATACAGACTATGAAAGTTACCGTGACGAGGACGGAAATTATAAATCTCGTTTCCGTGGCTATGTGTGTGAGCAACGAACAAAACTTGAGTTTGACCTCGACACGAAACGATTGTCTGACGTCATCCAAAGCGTCACGAATTCAATGGCAGATCCGAAACTGTCCATCAAATTCACAATTAAAGATTCAGATACGGTTAGCGATGCACTCCTTGCCAGTGCGGCGGAGAGTGCGTTGCATCGGGCTGAACTGTTGACGAAAGCGGCCGGTGCGAAGCTTGGGGAATTAAAACGGATTGACTATACGTGGGCCGAGCTCCACCTTTACTCGCCAACTAATTTAGTATTCCATGAAGAGGTGTTCCATTCACAGGCGTCGATGCCAGAGCTTCAGCCGGACGATATTGATTTGAGCGATACGGCGACGTTCGTCTGGGCAATCGAATGAAACGAGTCATTTGGATGGTGGTGTTGCTGCTGTCCGTCTCAGTGTCGGTCCACGCCTTGTCCTGGGCGTATGCGTTCGTCGTCTTGGACGGACGGGTGTATGAAGTGACGGACGAAGTCGTCGCCGAGGCGGATCTTGGTGAGGTCGTCGGCGAGGTCGAGACGTTGGCTGACGATATGACAGGCGACTATTATGGGGACGCCTCGAACATGTATCCGATCGGCACAGAATATCGTCAAGTGGAGGGGGAGTCGGTCGAAGACGTGCTCGCGGTTGAGGATGGGACGGAGTGGAAGCGGGCCGTATTCGTCCATGAGGCGCCGTTTAGCATGCGCGATCACCTCGATACGGTCGCCTATGCCGGCATCGGGATCGGGTTGGTGATTTTTATGGTGAGCCGGTTTAGGAGAAGCGGATGAATGTATTTGATTTTGAACAACACGTATCTAGGCGAATCGAAGACCGGGGCTACGGTTATTATATGAACGGTAACATCGAACTTGTGTCTCAAAGACAAAACACTTACTTCTTCAACGCTTATGGCAGTGACGTTTATCGAGTAGTCATCACGTGTGCGAATGAGTGGGTGATTCAATCTTCCTGTGATTGCCCATACGAACAAGGGACGTGTAAACATGAAGTCGCGGCTTACTTTTTGTTGCGCGACCAACTCACACTTGGACCATCTTTCGACTTGAAAAAAGAACTCGGGAAATTAAAGAAGGCGGACCTCGTCAACGTGATTTTAAAGTTGGCGCATGATCCGGATATCCATCACCGATTGGCACACGACTTCGCACCCCCGAGACGTAATCACGAAACGATTGCTCAAGTATGTAAGAGAGAAATTGACGATAAGTTTTCAAGCGGCATCATTCCTCAAAAAGAGATACCGGGCTTGAAGCGTTACTTGTTCCGGAAAATAGATGAGATTGAATCTGACGAAGACCCGGCTTCTCGTTTGTTCAACGGGTTGTCTTTCCTCGACGCGGTCACTCCAGATATCATGAGATGTGACACTTTTCTTGAATTATTGTTTGCTGTGCGGGATGAAATGACCAATGTGTTCGTGGCAGCAATCAAGGAAATCCAAAAGTCAGAACTAGCCGTTGTACTTCAACGCTTCATTTTGATGTGGCATGAGTTGCGTTTAGCCGTTTACAACGACGTCCATGTTCGGCTATTGAAAGCAATCGTCCCAATCTATGACGGGGATAAGGTCTTTTTGATTGACCAAATCGAACGGTTCAGAAACACGCACGCTGAGGCGAGTGACTTAGAACAGCTCGACGAATTCATCGAATTGCTGACAGAAGAAAATGGATAAGTGATAAACCGCCATCGAAAACGGGAACAGATTCGTGTAGGTGTTATTTGGTCTTGGAAAGAGAGAAGGGACAGTTATGAAAATCCTCATCACTTTTGACTCGATGTACGGATGCACAGAAAAAGTCGCCCACGCCATCAAAGACGGATTCGGCGAGCTTCATCAAGTCGAGGCGGTTCACATCAGTCATATCGGCTACGGGGATCTCGCCAACCTCGACTTACTCGTCGTCGGATCACCGACACACGGCGGACGCGAGACCGAGGACGTGAAGACGTTTCTCGACGGACTGTCGGATCATGCGCTCCGCGGAGTGCGGGCCGCAGCGTTCGATACGAGCATGGCCGAAGAAGACCAAGGCTTTTTCGTCGGAAAGATCGTCAAGTGGTTCGGCCACGCCGCGACCCGGATTGAACGGGCGCTTACGGAAAAAGGAGCAGAACCGGTGCTTCAAGAATCATTCCTCGTCCTCGACAAAGAAGGACCGCTCAAAGAGGGAGAGCTCGAGCGGGCCCGTGACTGGGCAAGTCATCTGTTCGATAAATAAAGATAGCGCATTCCCGTTCGAGGAATGCGCTATCTTTATTAGTAAACTGTTTCAGCACCGATCAATGGAACTGTGATGTCCCACCCAGCTTGCGATGTGTAAGTATGATCACCGATAATATAGCCATCGACCGTGACGACATCGTCAGTGAAAAAGTCTGTCAATTCTGGATAGTAGAGCATGATAATGTCATTTGGACTCCACCCGTAAGATGTTTGCGTGACGGCCAGACGAATTGTTGTCCCTTCTTCGTCTTCTTGGATTTGTACGATCTCTCCTTTGAAGCGAACTGCCTCACCCGCGTATCGATCCGCACCTTTACTCAAATGCTTGAACTCAATGGTCGAGTTTGCAAAAGCTACCTCTTTTTCTTTCGCTTCCTCAGCTTCGCGTAGCTTTCGCTCCTCTTCTTCTTGTTTTGCCTTTGCTTCTTCTTCAGCAATTCGTGCGGCCTCGGCTTTTGCCTCTTCTTCAGCGATTCGTTTTGCCTCTGCATCTGCCTTTTGTTTTTCTTCTTCTGTCAGTTCAGGTGCCTGTTCGACTTCATTTTCTGCAGATGCAGTTTCCGCCTGACCATCTGTCACGTCCTCAGTAGGGATGGTTGCACCAAGAACGATCATTCCAATTACAAATGATGCGGCAATCAAAGGAAGCATCACGCGTTTTTTACCTTCGCGCTTCCAAAGTTTGTAAAGCGGTAAAAGCCCTGCTACCAAAATAAGTCCTGCTACGATTGCCCCGTCTGCCATGGCGAGAAAACCGAGTAATAGAAATAAAGACGCTACAATAATCAAAGAAATGCTTTTAAATTTTTTCAAAATAATATAATTCCTTTCATCTACAAAAAATTGTTTAGTGAATGCTCACAAATACGTACGATACTACAAATCTATTAGGAAGTAGATGGAAAACGGAAATTATATTAGAAAATCGTTCGACAGTTTGCGAAATCTGTCGAAAATCGTGCTTGTAGACCTATGGAACGGGTTGGAAAACGGGTAAATACAAGTGTAGCTCTTTTTCTAAAGAATGGAGGGAGAAGGATGAAAAAATGGGAACGAGATGTGCTTGTCGGGTGGATTGTCGTCTTGCTTGTGTTGATCGCCCATTACGCGATCACCGTGTCGCTCGGCAACACCTATTTTGCCGAATCGACGTTGAATCGGATGCTCTGGTTCAGTAGCTTCCCGGCTTTTTTGATCGCGTTTATCGCAGCACTCTTCCAAAAAACGAACACGATCACCCTTGCCGTCCGGCGCGCCGTCATTTGGACAGCCGAGCTCGTCGTCGGGTTTTCACTTGTCGCCTTGTTCTTCCGCGCGTTCGAACCGTTGTTCGCAAGCCCTGGTGCGTATTGGCTGTTCGGTGCCGTCTTGCTCGCCCCGCTCGTCTACTTGTTTGCGTTCCGCCGGCAAGACCGCGGCACAAAAGCCGGAGCCCATTAATCGAAACGCCTTCCTCGGGAGGCGTTTTTAGCTTGCCTCGAAATGGGAAAGGGGTACAGAAGACATGAATGGAGGGAATCATATGAATACTTATTTTTCATCATCTTACGACGAGTCGCGCGAGAGGTTTCTCGATTTGCTCGACACCGTCAAACAATACTACCCGAGCGCGCGGACGATGTCGCATTCGATCGGGGAAGATACAATCGACGTGATCATCGGCGAACCGGCCGGGTCACGTGAGGCGATGCTGCTCATGACGATCGGCGAGCATGGGATCGAAGGCTACGCCGGTGCGGCCGTGACCACGCAATTCATCGAGACACAGCTCGGCAACGTCCGCCATGACGTGACAGGCGTCTGCTTCATCCATGCGGTCAACCCATGGGGGATGAAACATTTCCGGCGCGTCAACGAACATAACGTCGATTTGAACCGAAACTACGTCGTCGACCGGGAGTCGCTGCCGCGAAACGTCAATAAAGAGTATGAGGTGATGCGCCACTTGTTCGTCCCGGACGGTGTCATCGACGACTATCACGAGGCGCGCGAACACATTTATTCGTTCCTCGGCTCTGGCATCAAGCTCGACGGGTTCGACGCGATGACCGAGGCGAAAGGGATGGGCCAGTACCAATTCCCGAAAGGCGTCTATTATGGCGGAGACGCCGACGAACCGTCCGCTGTCTTCATGAAAGAGATCCAGCACGATCTTCTCGACCGTTACGACCGGGTCGTCCATATGGACTGGCACACCGCGCTCGGGCCGACGAACGAAGTGACGATGCTCGTCAGCGAGCGGGACGGACGTAGCGCCGAGCAGTTAAAACAGACATACGGGTTGAAGAACATCAAGACGTACAATCCGGATGACGTGCTCGGCGACTCGACGAACCATTTCTATTACGTCCGCGACAAGCAGCATCCGGACAAGCAGCTCGTCTCGGCCTTGTTCGAATTCGGGACGTTCGGCACGTCGACGAAAGCGCTGATCCGTGAATTTTTGACGATCATTTTAGAGAATCGTCTCTATTTCGAAGGCACGAAAGACCCGGAGGCACGGAACGGCATCAAAAAAGAATTCATGGCCATGTTCTACCCGGAAGACGAGACGTGGAAGACGTCCGTGTTACGAGAAGGCGCGCAAGCGGTCGAGCATATCTTGAAGGCCGAATCGCTATGGCGCGACGGTTGACAGGTTTTCAGTTCGCTCAAACGGGAACAGATGGGTTGTGGGCAAACGTACGGCGCACAACGCTCAACAATACGATTGGGGGTTTTGAATGATGGGGAATTACATTACAGCACATGACGGGACGTCTATTTTTGTCGAGGACGTCGGAACGGGCGACGCGGTCGTCTTCTTGCACGGTTGGCCGGCGAACAACAACATGTTCGAGTATCAGAAGAACGCGCTCTTGGATGCGGGCTACCGCTACGTCGGTATCGATTACCGCGGTTACGGGAAGTCGGACGCACCGGCTACGGGCTATGACTACGAGACGATGGCGTCTGACGTGAACATGGTCGTCAACGGCCTCGGTGTCAAAGATTTCACACTCGTCGGCTTCTCGATGGGTGGGGCGATCGCGATCCGCTATGCGGTCGATTATCCGGACGGTGGTTTGAAAAAACTTATCCTCGCCGGCGCGGCGGCACCGGTATTCACGCAACGCCCGGACTATCCGTACGGGATGACAAAAGAAGAAGTCGACGCCTTGATCGAAGATACGAAACGAGACCGTGCCTCGATGTTGACCGGGTTCGGCGAGATCTTCTTTGAGAAGAAGCATCCAGAGCCGCTCCAAAACTGGTTCCACAGCTTGTCACTCATCGCCTCGAGCCACGGGACGATCGCCTCGGCGAAAGCGCTCCGCGACGAGGACCTTCGTGAAGACTTGCCGAAAGTTGGCGTCGAGACGCTGATCATCCATGGCGTCCACGACAAAGTCTGTCCGTTCGAGTTTGCCTTAGAGATGGAAAAAGGCATCCCGAACGCGCGCATCGAGCGTTTCGAGGAGAGCGGTCACGGTACCGTGCTCGACGAGATGGAGAAGTTCAATCAAACGATGTTACATTTTATCTGACTAGACGAGACGCCTTGATCAAAGGCGTCTTTTTTTATGGACTCGGACGGGTAGAATCGATGCGTACAGGGTATAAATAATTGGAGTTACTTTCCAGTTTTCTGTTGATGACGTGTCACGCCGGTCCTGTTCTTGTAAAGGACTTTTTTCTGTGACAGCAACTAATGAAGGGAGGGTGAAACAATTGTGGGGTGCGGTCAATTATTGCGGTCAACCCTACGATTCATGGTACAATAGCGTGGTGGATTAACAGATTGAGGAGAGATTATATATGAACATCGCTTTCTTTTTATATCCGAAAGAAGACGTCAAATATTTAGACCCGGAGTCGACGGTGCGGCAAGCGCTCGAGAAGATGAAGCATCATCGCTTCACCTCGGTGCCGCTCGTATCCGAGAACGGCTTTTACGCCGGAACGATGACGGAAGGAGACTTACTGTGGGCACTCGCTGAACAACTTCGCGGGGAAGAAGATTACGAGAAAGTGCTCCGGACTCGCCTGAAAGACATCAAACAACGCATACGCTATAAACCGGTATCGATCACGGCGCAAATCGAGGAGCTCGTCGATGCGATCACCGATCAAAACTTCGTGCCGGTCGTCGATGACGGCAAGTATTTCATCGGCATCATCCGACGCCGTGACATTATCGAGTACTACTCGACGAAGTTGAAACAGCTCGAGAGCGAAGTACGCTAACTCAGTGGCTCGGCCCTTATTAAAGGGTCGGGTCATTTTTTTGTGTCGATTATATCCTCTATAAGTCGGGTACAGTGTCAGAGACAAGGAGGCGATCACATGGACATGTCCACATATCGGTTTAAAGATGACGGCTCGATCCCGAACAACCCGTATTTCCCGGTGCTGTTATACCGACGCGTGTTCGACGAGGCGGACGGCATCCAGGCGACGTTCGAGCATAACGGTTGGGGCAACAGTTGGGTGAACGGTGTGTTCGACTATCACCACTATCACAGCAACACGCACGAGGTGCTCGGGGTGAGGTCAGGCCGTGCGACCGTTCAACTCGGCGGCGCGACCGGCGATCTCGTCTCGTTGAATGCGGGTGACGTGTTGATCCTGCCGGCAGGGACGGGACACCGCCGACTCGAGGCGAGCGATGACTTCGAAATCGTTGGGGCGTATCCGGAAGGACGCGACTATGACACGTTGACGGGTAAGCCGGAAGAACGCCCGGACAACGTCCATCGAATCGAACGCGTCGACAAACCGGCGACCGATCCCGTCTTCGGGACGACAGGGCCGTTGCACGATCAATGGATCAAGGAGGAAACAACATGAATCGAATTCCACACACACTGATTTTGGCGGCACTGAAACAACACGTGGTCAAACTGCCGGACGGGCGCGAGATGCGTGCCCTCGGTCAAGGCACGTGGCGCATGGGCGATGACGCATCGAAACATGACGCGGAGATCGAGGCGTTACAGACAGGTCTCGACTGCGGATTACACGTCATCGACACGGCCGAGATGTACGGGGAAGGCAAGTCGGAGACACTCGTCGGGGAAGCGATCCAAGACCGTCGCGAGGACGTCTTCCTCGTCTCGAAAGTGTATCCACATAACGCCGGGGGCGACAAGCTCGTGCAGGCGTGCGACGCGACGCTCGAACGGCTCGGCACCGACTATCTCGACCTCTACTTGTTGCATTGGCGCGGCAACATCCCGCTCAAGGAGACGGTCGACGGGCTCGAACAGCTGAAAGCAGACGGGAAGATCCGGGCGTGGGGCGTCTCAAACTTTGACGTCGACGACATGAAAGAACTGCTCGCCTTGCCGAACGGGAAGCATTGCGCGGTCAACCAAGTGCTGTATCATCTCGGCAGCCGCGGCATCGAGCACGACTTGTTGCCGTTCCTAGAAGAGCAGGGCATCCCGATGATGGCCTATTCGCCGCTCGCCGAAGGCAGCGACGTGAAAGAGAAAATCTTTAACGATGAGACGGTGAAACAAATCGCCGAGGCGTATCATGCGTCGGTGGCCCAAATCCTGCTCGCGTGGACTGTCCGGAGCGGCAACGTCATCGCCATCCCGAAAGCAGGTCAGAAAGCGCACGTCGAAGAGAACGGGGCGGCGCTGCTCCTCAATCTGACTGAAGAAGATTTCAAAGCGCTCGACGAGGCGTTCCCGCCGCCGAGCGGGAAAGAACCGTTAGATGTGATTTGAGGACAAAAAGGGTGAGCCCACAGCGTGGGCTCACCTTTCGTATGTCTTTAGTTCGCTAACGGGTGCTTCAATAGATAGTCTTCAATCTGTCCGAGCGTGTCTTTTAACACGCCGTCTTCGAACGGTGACTTGAGTCCGGCCAGTTCGACGAGCTCGAGGAACGAGCGGCTGCCGCCGGCCTGACAGAGCGTGAGGTAATCGCTCCACGCCGACTCACGGTCCTCATGCATGCGCACCCAGAACTGGAAGGCACAAACTTGGGCGAGCGTGTAGTCGATATAGTAGAACGGGCTTTGGAAGATGTGGCCTTGTTGGTGCCACCATGCGCCCGACTCGAGGTAGTCGTTCGTCTCGTAGTCGCGGTGCGGCAAGTACACCTTCTCAAGGTCACGCCACGCCTGACGACGTTCTTCTGCCGTCATGTCGGGCTTCCGGTAGACGATGTGCTGGAACTCGTCGACGAGGACGCCGTACGGGAGGAACGTGACGCTTCCGGCCAAGTGGTTGAACTTGTACTTGTCGACCTGGTCGCCGAAGAACAGCTCCATCCACGGCCAGCAGAAGAACTCCATCGACATCGAGTGGATCTCACACGCCTCGTACGTCGGGAACGCGTATTCCGGCGTCGTCAAATGACGGCTCTCATATACTTGGAAGGCGTGACCGACCTCGTGCGTGAGCACGTCGATGTCGCCGGCCGTACCGTTGAAGTTCGAGAAGATGAACGGGAGACCTTCAGACGGTAAGTACGTGCAGTAACCGCCGCCGGCTTTGCCGGGCTTCGCCGTAAGATCGAGGGCGCCGCGCTCTTGCATGTACTGGAAGAACTCGTCCGTCTCGCCCGAGAGCTCACGGTACATCTTGTTGCCGCCCTCGATGATGAACGACTCGTCGCCTTGCGGTGTCGCGTTGCCGTCCGGGAAGACGAACGATTCGTCATAGTAGCGGAGCGTATCGACAGCGATGCGTTTCGCCTGCTTGTCTTTTAACGTCGTCGCGAGCGGGACGATGACGTCGCGCACTTGTTTACGGAAGTTGTCGACCATCGACTCATCATAGCCGACGCGTTGCATCCGGGCGTAGCCGAGTTCGACGAACGACGGGAAGTCGAGCGCGTGCGCGATCTCGGTCCGGACGCGGACGAGTTCGCCATAGATGCGGTCGAGCTCGTCACCGTTGTCGGCGAGGTATGTATAACGCGCCTCGGACGCCGCTTTTCGTACCGACCGGTCGGGTGACTGTAAGTATGGGCCGAACTGTGACAAGTTGAGCGTCTTGCCATCGAACTCGATCTGTGCGGCCGACATCACTTTTTGATAGCTCGTCGCGAGTCGGTTCTCTTCTTGCAGTTTCGGGATGAGCGATTCGTCGAACGTTTTGAGTGCCCGTTCCGCGAGTTCGAACAATTGGCTGCCCCATTCCGCTTCGAGCTGGCTGCGGAGGTCGTGCTCCGTCAAGACGCGATAGTACGCCTGGACTTCTTTCTCGTAGACCGGCAACGCGTCGTCAAAGAACGTCTGCTCGGCTTCGTAGAACGCATCGCGCGTATCGATCGAGTGGCGGATCGCGACGAGCTGACTTTGCGTCTCGAACGCGTTCCGTTCCTGGTTGATTTGGCGAATCAATTCGTTCGCCTCTTCGAGCGTGCTCGCTTGCTGCAATTCGACTGAATAGTCCGACAATCGGCTGTTTAAAGCGTCCACGTCGGGCCGTTCGTATGACAATTTTGTGAAAGTCGTCATTGTAAGCGCCTCCATCATGTGAAATTTTTATAAAGTGTAAAAAGGGCTTGCAAAAGCGATTGCACACTCGTATTCTTACGATGTGTAAACGAATTCGCACTACCTTAATACAACTATACCGTGAATAGGGTAGGGATTGAAGTAATAGCTTTTCGGGTATAAAAGCTAAGACTTTGATTAACAGAACATGTTGGAGGGATTAAGCTATGGGATTCTTTAAAAAACTTTTTGGTGGTAAAGACGAGCAACTGAACGCGGTGTCACCACTTACAGGGAAAGTCATCGATATTACGAACGTGCCTGACCAAGTGTTCTCACAAAAAATGATGGGTGATGGCATCGCCATCGAACCGACAGACGGAAAAGTCGTGTCACCGGTCAACGGGACAATCGCGACGGTCTTCCCGACGAAACACGCGATCGGCATCAACGCGGACAACGGTGCGGAGTACTTGATCCACATCGGTTTGGACACGGTCAACCTTAAAGGTGAAGGCTTCGAGACGCACGTCACGGAAGGCCAAGCCGTCAAAGCGGGCGACCCGCTCGTCACGTTCGACCTTGACTTCATCAAAGCGAACGCACCGTCGACGATCACACCGATCATCATCACGAACCATGACAGCTTCGCTGTGAACAAACTTGTTGCTGAAGGCGACAACGTCACAGCCGGTTCATCTGAAGTCGTCGAGTTGACGAAAAAATAATTAATTCGACCACTTGCTCGGAAGCATGCGCTTCCGAGTATTTTTTTGTGGATTCGGGAACTATAATGGAAAAGAGGGGGTAGAATTCAATGGATGGTAAAAATGCACCGTACCGGGGTTATGGGGACCGGATCCGAATCTTGCGTGAGCGGACGGGTATCTCGATCGAGGCACTCGCCGAACAGATCGGTGTCGCTCCGTACTTTATTCGCCGGACCGAGCTCAGTGAAGTGTACCCGACGATGCCTTACATAGAGGCGCTCGCCGAGGCGCTGAAGATTGACGCGAACTACTTGGCACGGCACATTTGGACAGGGGAATCCTTGAAGGTGCTCATGAAAGGCAAAGCCCCTGAACTCGAACAGATGAAGCTCGCCTATGAAGAAGCGATGCACGGGAAGTCGACGGAAGACATGCAGCATCAGCTCGAGACGCGCATGCGCATCTTCGACTTGATGCACGAAGAGGAACTGCGCCGCATCTTTGAAGAGGACGAGGAACCGACGTCGCACCACGCGTTAGAAGCGTTGGTCGATGCCGTGCTCGACCTCGGACGGACGCATGAGGCGACACATCGCATCGTCCCGTTCGCCCGCTACGTCGATCAGCTCGTCCCAGAACAGTTCGTCGATAACTCGTTCCAATATACGGAGTTTGGCATCGTCGATAAGTCGTATAAGTTACAGTGAACACAAAAAAGCAGCCGTTCTGAGCAGAACGGCTGCTTTTGATTTAACGCATTGGTCTTGCTTCATAACGCACTTTCGGTTTCGTCCCGGCAAGCAGGAAGCCGAGCACGATGTTGAGAATCGTGAGCACCCAGCCGATGTAACCGAACGTATAGGCGAGGCTCGCGAGCATCGTCTGCCAGTCGAGTAAGGATGCGGCATCACCACGAACGGTGAAGCGGATGATCGTGAATCCGACGAGTGTCGTCAGTGTGATCAAAATCCCGATCCACGCGCCGCCGAACCTTGACGTCTCAGAACGTCGACTGACCGGATACCAAAACGCGAGCGTTCCGAGGAACGTGCTGCCCGCGTATGCGAGCAAGATTTGCCACAACGCGTCGGCCTCTAAGAAGACGGTATAACAGATGAACGTCGTGAGCGTCGTCATGAATGTAAAGATCAAGGCTGCGAGTAATCGTGATCGCATAGTTCGTTTCCTCCTCATTTTGCACATTCTTTAGAGTATACGAAAACGAAAATGCTGTAAACGTTATTGACGATTTTGTAATATTTGACGCCATTGTTTAATCGCGTTGTTCCCGTAGAACAGGACGCCGCCGCGATAGAACTTCGAACCGATCCAGAGAATGACACCGATCGAGCCGAGCATGATGCCGATCGACAAGGCGACTTCCCAGACTGGTACGTCGACGAGCATGACGCGGAGGAACATGAGCATCGGCGTGAAGAACGGAACGAACGACAAAATCGTGACGATCTGCGCTTCCGGATTGTTCAACCCGAACATCGCGGCGAGGAAACCGGCGACGAGGAGCATGATGACCGGCATCGTCATCTGCTGCGACTCTTCGACACGGCTGACGAGCGAGCCGAGGACGGCGAACATGGCCGCATAGAGCAGATAGCCGAGCGTGAAGAACGTCAATAAGTAGATGACGGCCCGGGCGTTGCCGGCGTTGTCGATGACCGATTGGGCCATCTCATTGCTGCGGGCGCTGAAGTAACCGAACCCGAGGAAGATGCCGATCTGTAACAGGGCGAGCGTACCGATCGCCGAGATCTTGGCGAGCATGTGCGTCACCGGATGCGTCGTTGAGATGATCAGTTCCATGACGCGCGACGACTTCTCGGTCGTCACTTCGGTCGAGATCATCGAACCGTACGTGATGATTGAGACGTAAAGCAGCATGAGCATGATATAGACGAACGCGAATGATGAGAACAGCTCTTCTGAATTCTCACCGCCACGGCCGAGGTAAGACTCCTCGATCGGGACCGGCTCGTTCAAAGCGGCGAGGACGGTCGGGTCGATGTTCGACGTCTCGATCAGCTCGGCGTTGCGGACTTCGCGTAGCGCCGTCTGCAGGAGTGTCGTGAAATCGGGCTCCGGACGGTCGGACAAGACGCGGGCCGAAGCGCCGTCGATGAAGGCGACGATCTCGTAATCCCCATTTTCGAGTCCCGCGCGCGCCTCGGTCTCGGTGATGTCGGCCGATTCGACCCCTTCGTAACCGAGCGACTGCATGATTTCAGTCAGTTCGGCGTTTTGCGTGACGAGGAGCGCCTGGCCTTGATCGGTGTCCTCGAAGTTCGCGAGCAGGCGGTCGATGTTTGTGAAGCCGAGGATGAACACGATCGTCAAGATCGTCGAGATGAGGAACGCCTTCGACCGCAGTTTCGAGCGTAGCGTGAACGCGTACAATGGTTTGAAGTTATGAAACATGGCTGCCTACCTCCTTGATGAAAATGTCGTTGAGCGAGACGGGTTGGCGCATGAACGTCTTGACGGAAGCACCTGCTTGCACGAGGGCGCCGAGCACCGCGTCGCTGCCTTCGAACGAGTCGAGCCGGATGAGGTGACCGTCGCGATGAGGTTCGACCGCTTTGACGATCGGGAGTGCCGTGAGGACATCGACGCGATCGGTCTCGATGAAGAGCACCGGCTCGGCGTAACGCGACTTGATCGTCGGGACGTCGCCGCTGACGACGGCGCGGCCACCTTTCAAGATGCCGATATGTTGGCACAGCTCTTCGACGTGCTCCATCCGGTGACTCGAGAAGACGATCGTCGTCCCTTCGTCGCGCAGGGCGAGCACTTCACGCTTCAAAATCTCGACGTTGACAGGATCGAGACCGCTGAACGGCTCATCCAAAATGAGCAGTTCCGGGTTGTGGAGCAGCGC
Source organism: Exiguobacterium aurantiacum (assembly GCF_001766415.1). Classification (GTDB taxonomy): domain Bacteria; phylum Bacillota; class Bacilli; order Exiguobacteriales; family Exiguobacteriaceae; genus Exiguobacterium; species Exiguobacterium aurantiacum_A. The sequence continues at coordinate 43,558 of NZ_MKXO01000004.1, forward strand.
CGCAATCAACTGAATCTTTTGCTGATTTCCTTTTGACAGCTGTTCAACACGCATCGTTTCGTACTGCGGGATCTCGAGCCGTTCGAGCCACGACTTGACGGCACGTTTCGCCTCAGCCGACTTCATTCCTTTCAGGCTGGCGAGAAAGACGAGCTGGTCGCGGACGGGCGACTTCGGATACAGGCCGCGCTCTTCCGGCAAATAGCCGACGATGCGGTGGTCGACGTTGCGTCCGTCCCAGAGAATCGTGCCGTCAGTCGGCTTTAAAATGTCTAAGATCATCCGGAACGTCGTCGTCTTGCCGGCACCGTTCGCCCCGAGTAGGCCGTACATCTCGCCACTGGGGACGTGAAAGCTCAAGTCGTCGACGGCCGTGAACTCCCCGAACTGCTTCGAGACACGGTCAATTTGTAAAGTCATATGTAAGTCCTCCTTATTAGGTGTCTACTCTTAGCGTACGGCATTGTGAGCAAAAAGTTTCACTTTTCATCAGAAATGATTTATCTTGAAATCAAGATAATGAAAAAGGGGGACACGTCATGACGACGCACTCAGCAGGTATCCATCACATCTCGGCGATGGTGAAAGACCCGCAACGCACATTAGATTTTTACGGCAACGTCCTCGGTATCCGCTTCATCAAGCAGACGGTCAACTTCGACGACCCGGGCACGTACCATTTATACTTTGGCGATGAAACCGGGACGCCGGGGACGGTCATCACGTTCTTCCCGATCCCGGGTATCGGGAAAGGCAGCGTCGGCAGCGGGCAGGTCGGTGTCACCGCGTATCTCGTACCAGTTGGCAGTCTCTTGTTTTGGGAAGCGCGTCTCCGCGAACACGGTGTCGCGACGGTCGCGACCGAACGGTTCGGCGAGCCGTCGTTGTTGTTCGAAGACCCGGACGGACTCGTCGTCGAGCTCGTCGCGCGGGCGAGCGCGAAACAGACGGACTGGCTCGTTCCAGGTATCACGAAACAAGAAGCGATCACCGGGTTCGCCGGGGCGACGCTTTTGTCGAAAGACCCGGAGGCGACGGTGCGGCTATTGACCGAACTGTTTGGCTTCACGAAGACGGGGGAAGACTCGGAATGGGTCCGACTTGAGGGCGAGGCCGATTACGGCAACGTCATCGACGTCAAAAAGGCCGTCCTCCCGAACGGCGTGCCCGGTGCGGGGACGGTCCACCATATCGCCTGGCGTATCGCGGACGGTGACGAGTATACGACGTGGCAAGACGCAATCTTTGACCGCGGCCTCCGTCCGACCGAGGTGAGAGAGCGGCACTACTTCCGCTCGGTCTACTTCCATGACGAAGGACGCATCTTGCACGAGCTCGCGACCGACGCACCCGGGTTCCTCGTTGATGAAACGATCGACGAACTCGGTAGCGCGCTGAAGCTGCCGGACTGGCTCGAAGTCGACCGCGACAAGATCACACGAACGCTACCAACCATCACAATCCCGAGAGGAGACAGAATATGATTCATCAATTCATTAAAGGCACGACCGAGACGACGCTCGTCTTGTTGCACGGTACAGGCGGGACGGAGCAGGACTTGATCCCGCTCGCCCGTGAACTCTCAACTGAAGTGAACATTCTCACGCTCCGGGGCGACGTCCTCGAGAACGGCATGTCCCGTTTCTTCCGCCGTCATGCGGAAGGCGTGTTAGACCTTGAAGATTTGAAGAAACAGACGGAGCGCTTCCTCACGTTTCTTGACGAGGCGGCAGCTAAATACGGTGTTGCCCGCGACAAGATGATCCCGCTCGGCTACTCGAACGGTGCCAACTTGATCGGATCGGCCTTATACCGGGACAACGCGTTCAAGGCGTCGCTCTTGTTCCATCCGATGGTACCGGACCGCTCGCTCACGCTCCCTGACTTGACGGGTGCGACCGTGTTCATCTCGGCCGGTGAGCGTGACCCGATTTGTCCGAAACAAGAAACAGAAGAGCTGACGTCGACGCTACGGGAAGCCGGAGCGGACGTCGAGCTCTTCTATCACGGAGGCGGGCACGAGCTGCGAATGGAGGAAGTCGAAGCAGCTCGAGCATGGGTTGTGCCGTTAATCGATTGAAACGGTCAGGCCATTTTCTTCGGTTTGGACGATCTCGAGTAGACGACGAGGACGCCACGATCTATCAAATAGGCAGCGAACATGCGTTTCGCTTCTTCAGCACGAACGGTTCGGTCGATTTGGATGTACAGTCGGCCGAGCTTTTTTTGTGAGGTGCGGGTCAACAACCAGATCGAGTCGAGCGTGTATTGCCAGCTCCGGAGTGTGTCCGCCCCGACATACATGTACCGGTTCGACGTGCGCTCGAGCAGGTAGTTGAGCCACCAGACGTCACGGGCGAGCTTCATGACGACACCGGCCACGAACGAGATGCCAATCAGGAACAAGACTGAAGCGACCGGATGTAAGGCGTTGAACCGTTCACGGAGCGGTTCGAAAGCGATGATGAATAAACCGATCGTAAACGCGCCGATACTCCACCAAAATCCAAAGTTAGAGAACGAACGTTTCGGGTCATGGACCACGTGATGACGGTTACGGATGACAGAAGCCATTCTCCACACCTCCTTTATTAGAATATTCTGATTATTTAGTAAAACCACTATACTATACTCTACCCACTCTCGTCCATTTGAATACGCGCAAAACCTGCTCGCGCATGAAGATTTGTTAACGATTCGGCTTGCAAGCGGCAGATACAGGGAATGATGACAATGACGTCATCATTTTTTTGTTGAATCGTAATTTCATCGCTCGTAAAAATCGGCTATGATGGGAAAGGAAAAAAATGAAGCGGGTGGTCAGATGAAGAAGTTAAAAGTCGGTGAACTGCGTGCTGAGTTGAAGCGCTTCACTCAAGAAGAGTTGATTGAGCTCGTCGTCGGCTTGTATAAACAGCACAACGATGTGAAGACGACGTTGAACCGATACTTCAACGAAGGGTTCGAACAAGAAGAGGTCCATCGACTCGTTGGTGCCATGGACGGCTGAAATCCGGGTTGTCGCTCAGAAGCGATACGCCAACAACAAAGAGGAAAAGCAACAGGAGAACTAGAGGGGACGCTATGCGAAATCATTGGTACGACAATATTAAAGGCGTGCTCGTCTTGCTCGTCGTCTTCGGTCACTTGCTGACCGATGTGCGCGGTGCCTACGACGACTTACTGCCGAAGTGGGTTTATTTGTTCTTATATACGTTTCATATGCCGTTATTCATTATGCTGAGCGGTTACTTCTTTCGGGAGAACCGTTATTTGCGTGTCATCCAGCTGTTCGTCGTCTACGTGATCTGGCAAGTCATTCTCGGCTCGTGGTTCGCCTTCACGGAAGGGGTCCCGCTCTTGTCGCTCGAGAACCCGGGACTGAACGTGCTCAAGCCGTACTGGGCGCTCTGGTATTTGATGGCCATCGTCATCTGGTACGTCATCACGCCGTACGTGACCCAGTTGAAAGGGTATGTGCTCTATGCGCTGTTGTTCGCCCTGTTGTTCGGCTTCCAAGAAGAATCGACCGGATTCTTCGCGCTCCGGAAAGTCATCATGTTCTATCCGTTCTTCTTGATCGGCAACTGGATGAGTGAGCGCAACACGATGAACTTCTTCGAGTTGCCGAAGCGGGCCGAGCAACGGAACCGTTACCGGGTCGGTGGGGCGGTCGTCTTCATCGCACTTACGCTCGGACTGCTCGCCTCGATGAGCTTCCAAAAAGAAGGCACGTTCTATCACGTCGGCAACTTGTTCAAATTCCGGTTCGCCTACGAGACGGCGGTGCCGGAGGCGATTTGGAGCGGTCCGTTCGCTTTCTTGATCGTCTATACGGTGTCGACGCTCATGGCCGTCAGCTTCGCGCTCATCGTGCCGGGGCGTGAGTTGCCCGTGTTCACGCGGGCAGGGAAGTATAGTCTATACGTCTACTTGGTCCATGTGTTTTTAATCGTCGCCTGGAAGGCGTTCGTGCCGGTCGGATTCATGCCGACGTCATGGCAACAGTTGCTCGTCTTGTTCGGTGTCGCCTGCCTCATCGTCCTGCTCATCATCAGCCCGCCGGCCGTCCGGATGTTGAGGCCGCTCGTCGAGATCGATGTCCGCCGCGCGCAGGACGTGAAAGACCCAAAATCGTAAACCCTTTTCTAAACGGCGGTTTTCCGCTACACTTTAGATGGAAACCGAAACTAGAGCTAAGGAAGTGACAGCATGCCATATGAAAATGGAATGAACAGTACAGAAGGAGACGTCAACGTCTCACGCCACGTCGTCGAGATGATCGCCGCGGTCGTCGTCAAAGAAACGAAACACGTGTCGTTCACACAAGAAGACACGAAACTCTCAGAACGTGCGCTCATGAAGCACGTCAAAGTCGATGAGTCGTCGGAAGGCGTCATCATCAACTTGTCGCTCTACATCGCTTACGGTCAATCGATCGTCAAGACGGTGACGGGCGTCCAAGAGCGGATCACGCAAGACATGGACACGATGCTCGCAATGACACCGCTAGCGGTGAACGTGAAAGTCGTCGGCATTCAATTGTAAAATGGTAGGAGGAGCGAAGCGCTCTTCCTATTTTTTAATTTTTCTGCGAAAGCGGTTGCATAGATGAGGCGTTATCCGATATAATAGAAATCGAACAAGTGCAACCGTTTGCATCATTGACCAATCGTGCAACGGGTACTTGTCAAGTTCCCTAAATGTAGTCTGAGGACACAAACATTTGAAGGAAAGGCGGAAAGCATGTATGTCGACGATTGAAGCAGTCATTTTTGATTTGGACGGTGTCATCACTGATACCGCGGAGTACCATTACCTCGCTTGGAAACAACTCGGAGAAGAGCTCGACATTCCATTTGACCGCGAGTTCAATGAGACGCTCAAAGGGGTGAGCCGGACTGACTCGCTCGAACGCATCCTTGCGCTCGGCGGAAGACAGGACGATTTCACACCGGATGAAAAGGCGGAACTCGCCCAGAAGAAGAACGAGCACTACGTTGAACTCATTCAGCACATCTCTTCGGCCGATTTGCTTCCTGGCATCGTTTCATTTCTCGATGAAATTAAAGAGGCCGGTCTCAAAATCGGAATGGCATCTGCTTCAAAGAACGCATTCGCGGTCGTTGACGCACTTGGTGTCCGCCATTACTTCGATCACATTGTCGATGCAGCAACTGTCGCCGACTCAAAACCACATCCCGAAGTGTTTTTGAAGGCTGCCTCTGCCCTTGGCGTGAAACCCGAACATGCCATCGGCGTTGAAGACGCAGCCGCAGGCGTGACTGCAATCAAAGCGGCAAACATGTTTGCTGTCGCCGTCGGGGAAGAGTCGATGCTTGGTCATGCAGACCTCATCGTCGCTTCGACCGATGAACTCTCGCTCCGACGCATCCTCGAACGCGTCGGCGCGTAACAGACTACGTTCATCTTCCGTGAGATGACGACTGCCCCGAACAGTCGTCATCTTTTTTTTGGTTCAAAAGTCCTAAAAAGTCCAAAACGCCCAAAAACAGATGACAAACACATTACACCTCCGTTACACTTTTAGAAGATAACAAGTAATAATTAGAAAATCTTGATTTAAAATAGGTAATCGAGAAGTTCAATTGGATGTAGAAGGGGAATTGTGTATGGAATCTACGAACATCAACGAACATATCTATCGCGAACTGATGGAGATCGAGGAGTCGTATCGTCAATTACAGCGCCGGGCCGAATACTTAATTTCTGAACTGAGCCGGGACAAACGGGAAGAAGAGCTGTCGACAGATCCATCAAAGCGGCTGCGTCCGCGTCGCGTCAATCAACGTTATCCGCTCGAGGTTTACGTCCATCAGGTCACAGACCTTTTGAAAGAACGGCAGACGATGAGTGTGCGTGACATCCAGATGGAGCTCGAGCTTCGCTACCGTCACCATATTAGCAACATCTACCAATTAATGGTCAAGATCGAATCGGTCAACCCGGAAATCAAGAAAGTCGGGCGCGGTCTATATACATATGCATCAGCTGAAGAAGTCACGACTGAACCAGCACACGCTTGACCGACGAGAACGTTCGTCGGTTTTTTGCTGTAACATTTCTGATACGATTTTGGTGACGGGAAATATGCTATAATTCGCCAGAGTCTATTTTTTTGAGAGAGGAACGTTGGCCATGTTATGGATTGCCATGTTGGTCAGTTTTGTGATGGCCATCTTGATCACGCCGCTCGTTCGCCGGTTCGCTTTTCTGATCGGAGCGGTCGATCACCCGAACGCCCGAAAAGTACATTTACGGACGATGCCGCGAATCGGCGGCCTCGCCATCTTCATCGCCTTCCTGATCGGCTACGCCTTGTTGTTGCCGACGAGTCGTTATAACGAGGCCATCTTGATCGGAGCGGTCATCATCATCTTGACCGGCCTGATCGACGACCGGTTCCAGTTGAACGCCCGCATCAAGTTGATGGGGCAGATGATCGCGACGGTCGTCGTCTTGAACGCCGGGATGCGGATCGAACTCATCAACTTGCCGTTCGACCAACAGCTCTATCTCGGCGCTTGGAGCATCCCGGTGACGGTGCTTTGGCTGATCGGGATCACGAACGCGATCAACTTGATCGACGGCCTCGACGGTCTCGCCGCCGGGGTCTCGAGCATCGCGCTCGGGACGATCGCGCTCCTAGCCATCATTCAAGGGAACGTCTATTTGACGATGATGGCGCTCTTGCTGCTCGCGAGCACGCTCGGGTTCCTCGTCCACAACTTCTACCCGGCGAAGATATTCATGGGGGACACGGGTGCGCTCTTCCTCGGCTACATGCTCGCCGTGTTCTCGCTGATCGGCTTCAAGAACGTGACACTGTTCTCGCTCGTCGTGCCGGTCCTCTTGCTCGGACTGCCGATCTCGGATACGATCTTCGCGATCGTCCGCCGGCTCGTCCAAGGGCGCCCGCCGATGTCGCCTGACAAGTCACACATGCACCACCAGTTGATCGATATGGGGTTCACGACGCGCCAAGCGGTGCTTCTCATGTACGGGATGACGTTCTTCTTCGGGATCGCCTCGATTCTGTTCGCGAAGACGACGATGGTCGGTGCCGTCATCACGTTCGTCATCGTCTTGATCGTCATCGAACTGATCGTCGAGTCGACGGAGTTGATCCACCCGAACTACAAACCGATCATCCAGACGTCACGCCGCCTGCTCGGCCGGGCGAAGACGTGACTTGGATATACACATAGAAACGACCAAGGACGCCATGTCCTTGGTCGTTTTTTTAGGTCAGTACGTCGTCGTCTCGCTAAAACCGTCGCCTGGGTCAGGTTCACTGTCTTCGGCAGTGACCGGAAGACCGAGCTCTGTTTTCAACAGTGCCCGCTTATCGTTCAAATCCGCCTGGTCCAACTCATAATAGTAGACGCCGCCGATCGTCAAGTCGCCGCCCTCTAGCGTCTCTTGGTTGAACGAGCGGAGCGATTTCGTATACGGCTGGAGCTGGGACGCCTCGGAGAGCGACATGTTCGTTCGGATATTATTGCCGACCGCAGTCATGATCCGGTTGAGCTTCGTGAACGAATTGATCGTCGTCGCCTCGTTGATGATGGCCTCGAGCACTTGTTGTTGGCGCTTGGCCCGGCCGATGTCGCCTTCAGGGTCGTCTTTCCGCATGCGGGCATAGGCGAGTGCTTCCTTGCCGTCTAGCATCTGGACGCCCGGTTCGAGCTCGACGTTGCCGGTGGCCCGTCCTGAGATCGGGATCAACACGTCGACTTCGACGCCGCCGACCGCGTCGACGAGGTCTTCGATGCCGTCAAAGTTGATCGTCGCGTAGTAATCGATCGGGATGTCAAACAGCGTCTCGACCGTGGCGATCGTCGTGTCGATGCCGCCGTACGCATACGCATGGTTGATCTTGTCCTTGAACTCGCCGTCCTCCGTGACGATATCGACGTACGCGTCGCGGGGGATACTGACGAGCGTCACTTGGCGAGATTCCTTGTTGAACGTCGCCACCATCAGTGAGTCGGTCCGTCCCTCTTCGAGCGAGGCACCGCCATCGACGCCGGCGAGCAGGACGGAGAAGTGATTTTTCGTCAAATCGATCGTGTCGTCGCGACGTTCCGATTTGTCGCCACGCGTCAGTTCGCTGTTCGTGGTCTCTGCCGTCTCGTTCGCCTTGAAAACGAAGTAGCCGAAGGCCGAACCGCCGATCAGCAGGACGAGGCCAAGCACGAGCAGACCGATTTTCCACACGGAGCGTTTCTTGCGGGAGTCTTGTTCCATGTCGTCTCCTCATTTCAGTCATTTCTTTTAGTATACGGGACCTAGCGCACAAAATCACGTTCGATGATACGGACGTCCTGGGTCTCGAGTCCGCCTTGACCGTTCGTCAAATCGACGAGCCAGGCGAGCGCTTCCTCGGTCGCTTCGACCGGTACCGAGATGTGGAACGTGACGGTATCGGCATAGACAATCTCGTCAAGCAAATAAGCGGACTGGCGGAGCTCGTTCTCGACTTTCCCGATCCATCCGTAGTCGACCGTGAGCGTGAGACGTTGCATCGGCAACCGTTCGACGATCCCGACCGCATCGAGCCCTTCGCTCACCGTCCCGCCGTAGGCGCGGATGAGTCCGCCGCCGCCGAGCTTGATGCCGCCGAAGTAGCGGGTGACGACGACGACCGTGTCTTTCAAATTGCGTTTACGGAGCACTTCGAGCATCGGCAGGCCGGCCGTCCCGCTCGGCTCGCCGTCATCGTTCGCTTTTTGGAATTCGTTTCGGGCTCCGATGATGTAGGCTGAACAATTATGATTGGCGCTCCAATGCGCTTTTTTGATCGTTTGGATGAACGTCTGGGCTTCCGCTTCGGTCGCGACGCGTTTAAAGTGAGCGATAAATTTTGATTTTTGTATGACGACCTCGTATTCTCCGTCTTGTTTTATAGTATAATTTTGTTCAGTAGACATTTCTGAAAATTCTCCTTTCTATTTTCATGTATTTTTTTTGAAATCGAGTAGGCGTCTGTAGATTAAGTGGCGAATTGTGAAGATAGCCTCTGATTTTTACTGGAAACGAACGCTTATGCAGTCGATAATAGAAACAAATGAGGACTTACTACCGAACTATTAGGGGATGGCATCGTGAATCATATTACCGATCGTACAGCATTAGAGCATATCATAACAAATATGATTGATACGGTGACGGAGAGTAAAGAGGAGATCGTCCGTATAACTGAAAATTCAGCTAATGAGTATTCGTCGATCCAAACGGAGCTAAAAGAGTTGACGCAAAAGATCGAGTTTCACATTAAAGAGTCCGAGCGCCTCGATCTATTAGTGAAAGCGGCGAAGAATAAACTCGTTCAAGTGAGTAAGAAGTTCCATATACATAGTGAGCAAGAGATCCGCGAGGCGTATGAACTCGCCAACCAGATGCAGCTCGAGCGGTTCCTCATCCAAAAAGAGGAGATGGTGAGCCAACAGCGCCGAAACGACCTCGAGCGGCGGTTGCTCGTCCTTCAGGATACGATGGAGCGGGCGGACCGGTTAGTCAGCCGCGTCTCGGTCGTCCTCAACTTTTTACGCGACGACCTGCAGCAAGAGTATTCGGACATGATGAAGAAGCAAGAGATGGCAATCAGCGTCTTCGAGGCGGCTGAGCGTGAGCGGCGCCACCTGGCCCGGGAAATGCATGACGGCCCCGCGCAATCCCTTGCCCATATTTTGATTCGGGCCGACTTGATCGAGAAGACGTTCGACCGAAGAGGCAAGGACGAGGCGTTCGCCGAACTGCACGAGCTGAAACGGCTGATTCGCGGGGCGCTCGTCGACGTGCGACGCTTGATTTACGACCTGCGGCCGATGTCGCTTGACGACCTTGGCTTCTTGCCGACGCTCGAGCGTTATTTACATCAGACGGAAGAGTACACGGCGATCAAGACGCGGCTCAACTATCGCGGCAACCGGACACGTCTCTCGGAAAAACTCGAGATCAACGTCTTCCGGCTCGTCCAAGAGGCGGTCCAAAATGCGATCAAGCATTCGAAGACGACGGAAATCATCGTCAACGTCGAGCAAGCGCTAGACGTGATTCACATTCACGTGCGCGATCACGGGGTCGGCTTCGTGCCGAGTATGATCGGGCAAGAGTCGTTCGGCATCGTTGGGATGCGCGAACGGATCGAGCTTGTGAACGGCAGTATCAATATCGATTCGGAAATCGGCAAGGGGACGGTCGTCCGCATGTCGATCCCGATTTTGTAATACAGATAAAGGGGAGTGTACGATGGAAATGACAAATACAATCCGCATCGCAATCGTCGATGACCATGAGCTGTTTCGAGAGGGCTTGAAGCGGATCTTTGATTTAGAAGACGAGTTCACCGTCATCGCTGAAGGACGGACGGGTGCTGATGCGATTCGCATCGCCAAAGAGGAGAAACCGGAAATCATGATCCTCGACATCAACATGCCCGACTTGAACGGGATCGAGGCGACGAAACAGTTGACCGCGGCATCGTCGGACACGCGCGTCCTCATCCTGTCGATCCATGATGACGAATCTTACATAACACATGCGCTTGAAGCGGGAGCATCAGGTTTCTTGTTGAAAGAAGTAGCTTCAAGCGAACTCATCTCGGCCGTTCGTTCGGTCGCGAAAGACGGGGCGTACTTGCATCCGAAAGTGACGACGAACGTGTTGAAGGATTACCGGCGCCTGCTCCAGTTCAAAGGAGAACAAGCCGAACGGAACGTCGTGAACCGGACGGACGATCCCGTCTATCGGTTGCTGTCGCGCCGTGAGGTCGAAGTGCTTCACTTGCTCGCCGATGGCCGCTCGAACCGCGATATTAGCGACATGCTGTTCATCAGTGAGAAGACGGTCAAGAACCACGTCTCGTCGGTCCTGCGCAAAATGGAAGTAAACGACCGGACGCAAGCCGTCGTCGATGCGATCCGCCGCGGGTGGGTTGAGATTTGACCTAGACCGATGCAATACATCGCTTTTGTGCTACAATATGGAATGGAATCTTAATTCAATTGGAAAAACGAAACGATGTAAAGTGAGGATATAGTATGGGAAACATAGCGATTTTGACCGACAGTACCGCCTATTTGCCGGCCGAATTTTGTGAGCGACACGACGTCCACGTCGCACCGCTAAGCGTGATTTTTGGCAGAGAATCGTTCCGTGAGGCCGTCGATATCACGACGGAGGCGTTCTATGAACGGATCGAGGCGGGGAATTTGCCGACGACATCGCAACCGATCATCGGAGAGACGGTCGAGCTGATCGACAGCCTTCCGGCTGAAGTGACCGACGTCATCGCCATCACGCTCTCGAGCGGGATCAGCGGGACGTATCAATCGATGATCGCCTTGAACAACATGGTCGATGTCAACGTGCACGCGTTCGACTCTGAAATCTCGTGCATGCCTCAGGCGTTTCTCGTCGAAGAGGCTGTCCATATGCGTGACAATGGTGCCTCGGCCGAGGAGATCATGCAGCATCTCGTGAAGACGCGTGAACGGATCCGCGCCTATTTCGTCGTCGATGACCTCGACCACCTCCAACGGGGCGGACGGCTCAGCGCGGCGCAAGCGCTCGTCGGCTCGTTCCTGCAGATCAAGCCGGTCCTTCATTTTCAGGATAGACAGATCGTCCCGTTCGAGAAGATCCGGACGTACAAGAAGGCGGTCCGTCGCATCGAAGAGATGATGGACCAATCGATCGTCGGTGACGGCGCGGGATATTGCATCGGCATTATCCACGCCAACTGCCCGGAACGTCAGGCCGAAGAGATCGCCTCGATGAAACAGAAGTTTCCGCAAGCGCAAGTCACGGGCGGTCATTTTGGACCGGTCATCGGGACACACCTTGGACCTGGCGCGATCGGCATCACGTGGTATCACCGCGAACGATAAACAGAAGACGGCCGCATGGTCGTCTTTTTCGATGAAGAAAGGAGTGGGCTTGTGGCCAAGTATCGTCAAATCTATGAACGGCTCGCCGAGCGGATGAAAACGGGTGAGTACGAGGCAGAGTCGAAACTGCCGTCAGAGACAGAACTCATGCATGAATACGAGGCGAGCCGGGGCACGGTCCGGAAAGCGCTCGACTTGCTCCAAGAGCACGGCTACGTCCGCAAACATCACGGCAAAGGCGTGTTCGTGCTTCGCCGCGACCAGATCGAGTTCCAGTTCAACGGCATCGTCAGCTTCTCGGAAATATACGCCAGTATGCTCGGCCGTTCGATCGAGACGAGCGTCGCCTCGTTCGAGGAGATCGAGGCACCGAGTTGGCTCGCCGAACGGATGGGTCTTGAGCCCGCCACGCTCGTCTACCGGATCGAACGGGTCCGCAACTTCGACGGGGAGAACGTCATTTTAGACGTGAACTATTTCGTCAAAGACCTCGTCCCCGGTCTGACGAAACAGATTGCCGAGCACTCGATCTATCAATACATCGAGCGCGAGCTCGGGCAACAGATCAGCTACGCGAAGCGGAAAATCGCGGCCGAGGACGTGACCGAGCTTGACCGGTCACGGCTAGATCTTCACGATTACGAATATGTCATCGTCATCACGAACGACACGTTTTTGTATGAGGGAAGACAGTTCGAATATACCGAGTCCCGTCACCGGCTCGACAAGTTTCAGTTCAGCGATGTGGCGCGTCGATAAGGCTTCTTCTTTAAGAAGGGGTCTTTTTTGTCGTTTTGAATCGGGAGGAGAGGGAACAAAATTAGTGAACGCTTGTCACACATTCGTCACGATAAACTTATATAGATAAGTTGTTGACAGAACTCATCTATATAAGTTAAACTTTGTTTGTAATCATATGTAACCGTTCTCAAAAAACGCTTTCACACAAAGGAGGCCTATCTTATGAAGGCAGATTATCGTCAAATCGCCGCGGATATCCTAGAAGCCATCGGGGGCAAGGATAACGTCGATAAAGCGGCGCACTGTGTCACGCGACTCCGTCTCTCACTGAAAGACCAGTCGCTCGTCAATGAGGCAAAAGTAAAAGAAGCCGATCTCGTCAAAGGGGCGTTCGAGAACTCGGGCGTGTACCAAGTCGTCATCGGTGCCGGGGACGTCGAGCGCGTCTACGCCGAGTTCATCAAACTCGCCGGGCTCGAGGCGGCAACGGTCGCTGAAGTCAAATCGTCAGGCGGCAAGAAGATGAACCCGCTCCAAAAACTCGTCAAAGTGTTCTCGGACGTGTTCATGCCAATCATCCCGGCCATCATCGTCGCCGGTCTCTTGATGGGGATCAACAACTTGCTCGCGTCGGAAGGACTGTTCGTCGACGGCGCGACGCTCATCGAGGCGTATCCGAACTTGCAAGGCTTATGGGACCTCATCAACATGATGGCGAACACGGCGTTCGTCTTCCTGCCAGCCCTCGTCGGTTGGTCGGCAACGAAGCGTTTTGGCGGCAGCGAAGTGCTCGGTATCGTCATGGGTCTACTGCTCGTCCACCCGGACTTGTTGAACGCATGGGGTTACGGGCAAGCGGCGCTTGAAGGCGATATCCCGACGTTCGACATCCTCGGGCTGTTCGAAATCGAGAAAGTCGGCTATCAAGGTCAAATCTTGCCGATTTTGGCCGCGGCCTTCATTTTGAGCCATATTGAAATATTCTTGAAAAAACATGTTCCGAACGCGATTCAGCTACTCGTCGTGCCGATCACGACAATCGTCGTCACAGGTTTCCTCGCCCTTGCGATCGTCGGACCGGTCACACGTGGAATCGGTAACGTCATCGCGACGAGCCTCGTCAACGTGTTCGAAGCGGTACCGGTCGTCGGTGCGCTCTTGTTCGGTTTGTTCTATGCACCGCTTGTCGTCACGGGGATGCACCACTTGTTCATCGCGATCGACTTGCAACTCATCGCGGAGACGGGCGGCACGTTCATCTGGCCGATGCTCGCTCTGTCGAACATCGCCCAAGGTTCGGCGGCGTTCGCTATGTTCTTCGTCTACAAGCATAACGCCAAACAAAAGAGTATGGCGTCGACGTCAGCGATCTCGGCTTACTTCGGGATCACCGAGCCGGCCATGTTCGGGGTAAACTTGCCGAACAAGTTCCCGTTCTACTCGGCGATGATCGGGTCGGCGATCGCAGCTGTCTTCATCACGCTGAACGACGTCCAGGCCATCGGCATCGGCGTCGGGGGACTCCCTGGCTTCCTGTCGATCTTCACAGATAAAATCTTGCTCTTCATGGTCGGGATGGTCATTGCGATCGTCGTCCCGTTCGTGCTCACATTCGCCTTGTCAAAACGCTACATGAAAAAAGGCGAGCTGAAAGTAGACAAAGTCGCATAATACGGGGATTCATCAAGGGGAGGGACGGAGGTTCTTCCCCTTTTCCTATCAAAATGAAAACTCTTACAAAAGGAGCTGTCGTTCATGACACAAACAAACTGGCGCAAATCAGTCGTCTATCAAATCTATCCAAAAAGCTTTTACAGCCCGGAAGGCAACGCTACCGGCTCGATTAAAGGAGTGACGTCGAAACTCGATTATCTGGCCGATCTCGGCATCGAATATATTTGGATGACACCGGTGTACAAGTCGCCGCAAAACGATAACGGGTACGACGTGAGCGACTATTACGCGATCGATCCTTCGTACGGGACGATGGAAGACCTTGACGAGCTCGTCCGCGAGGCCGAGGCGCGCGGGATCGGACTGATGATGGACATCGTCGTCAACCACTCGTCGACCGAGCATGAGTGGTTCCAAAAATCGCGCGCCGGTGACGAACGGTACCGGGACTATTACATTTGGCGCGACGAACCGACGAACTGGGAGTCGAAGTTCGGGGGCAACGCCTGGAAGTATGACGACAAGAGCGGCCAGTACTTCCTCCACTTGTTCGACGAGACGCAGGCCGACCTCAACTGGGAGAACGAACAGATGCGCGAGGACGTCTACGAGATGATGCGGTTCTGGCGCGAGAAAGGCATCAAAGGGTTCCGCCTCGACGTCATCAACTTGATCTCGAAGCAACAGGACTTCCCGGAGGACGAGTCGGACGGCCGCAAGTTTTATACGGACGGACCGCGCATCCATGAGTTCTTGAAAGAGATGAACCGCGAAGTGTTCGAGGGGCATGACGTCATCACGGTCGGCGAAATGTCGTCGACGACGCTCGACCATTGCGTCCGCTACTCGAGCCCGGACGAGCGTGAGCTCAGCATGACGTTCAGTTTCCACCACTTGAAAGTCGATTACCCGAACGGCGAGAAGTTCGTCGCCGCACCGTTCGATTTCGTGCAGCTGAAAGACATCATGTCGACGTGGCAGGAAGGGATGCACGGCAAGGGCTGGAACGCCATCTTCTGGTGCAACCACGACCAGCCGCGCGTCGTCAGCCGCTTCGGCAACGATACCGACCACCGCGTCGAGAGCGCCAAGATGCTCGCGACCGTGCTCCACGGCCTACAAGGGACACCGTACATCTATCAAGGCGAAGAGATTGGCATGACGAACCCAGGGTTTGACTCGCTCGACGAGTACCGCGACATCGAGACGCTCAACATCTACAAGCTGAAGCGCGACGAGGGCGTGTCGCACGAGGACATGATGGCCGCCATCAAACAGAAGTCACGCGACAACTCACGGACACCGATGCAGTGGGACGCGACGCCGCACGCCGGCTTCACGAGCGGGACGCCATGGATCAACGTGGCGCCGAACTATACGGAGGTCAACGTCGAGACGGCGCTCGATGACCCGGATTCGGTGTTCTACCACTACAAGAACTTGATCTCGCTCCGCAAAGAGCTCGACGTGTTGACGGACGGGGACTATACGCTGTTGACGAAACAGGACCTAGACGTCTGGGCGTACACGCGGAAGACGGACGAAGAAGAAGTACTCGTCGTCGCCAACTTCTATGGGCCGGAGACAACGTATGAGATTCCTGAATCGTTCACATGTGCCAATGTCGTTAGCCATAACTACGACGTGCCACAACTTGATGGGACGACGCTGTCGCTTCGGGCGTACGAGGCAATCATGTTCTACAAGAAGTGAATAAAAGGGGTGATTGGTCCGACTTGAATTGGGCCGGTCGCCTTTTTTCATTAGTAAGTGGAGCGGGGGATGAGCACGACTCGATTGATTATAAACTCTAAACGAATAGTAGCTCTAGGCGATTATTCACGTCCGTGATTAAGGAAGAGTCTACAAAAAGAACGTAGGATTCGATGATGGAATCGATACACTATACGAAAGAGCCACCTGCTGACTTTGGAGAATTGTTAAACATTTATGAAGAACTAGGGTGGAATTCACTTGGGTTATCCGCTGAAGAGTTGGAGCACAGCCTTCCGTCAATTAAAAGGTGTACGTGAAAGAGCTGCCTGTCGTCTACGAAATGTTGCCGTTAGAAGATACATTGAAACAAATGTGCGAAGCGCGAACAAATAGTGCCATCTTCTTTGACGAATATGGCGGCACGTCCGGCCTCGTCCACCCTGACGTCCAAGAGGCACAACAAAAGGTTCATCTGCTGTATGCGGATGAACCTTTTCTAATTATTGAGACGTTGTTCTAAGTGCTTTACAAAATCAGGTGAATCGATGTCATCATAGAAGATATCTTCAGTATAACGCTCCACCCCATCGATTGTGATTTGGAGTTTGATTGAGTGGAAGCGAATGTTACGGTCGTCAGCCTCATATTTGAGGTCACGTAATAAATCCGCTGCCTCTTCATAAGTGTACGATTTACTCCTCACATGAGCAAAGAGAATCCCGTATCGTGCTCCATAAAAGGCTAGCCCTGTTACTTGGTCTACCTCTAGGTCGTCAAGGTCTATCTTGTTTACTTCGTCTTTGTCTTCATCCCATTGTAAATACGGTAATTCGGCCATAAGTGAGATACGATCTGAAAAGACTAACCGGAGAGCATCTTGAACAGCTCGGTCGTAAGCTTCTTGGATACGCGTGTATGTATTGAACTTTGAGACGACATCTTCTTCATAGCTATCATCAACAATCTTGCCACTCCGTGTCACCCTTACCGTGAAATCGGTGTCGACGCTTGTGTCCGAAGTCATTCTGACGTGATATTTCGGATCATATAGTGATAAGTACATCACGTCTGTCACATGAAGCGTTCGGTCCGTGTAAGTCTGGTGGACATAGTCTTCGGCTGCTTGGATGGCGCGCTGTTCGGCTTTTTCGCTTCCGTCAAGCACATACCAGAACCACCATCCTAACAAAAAGATGCTGAGCATACCTAATCCGGTCAAGACGTTGTGGATAAGTCGTTTATGCATCAATTACTTCATATCCTTCCATTCGTTATCATTTCGTTGCAAGCGCTCGGCCAACCCATCATCGTCGATATCTTCCGCGTTGACGCGTCCGGAATAGAACGAGTCGCGCCCGTCTTGAATCGTGACGAGGAGCGTCCGGAACGGTACATCGGCCTCGTCGAGAACGCGTTTGATGTCACGCATCCGTTCACTTGCGTGCCGGGCTGTCGCGTCTTCGCCTTCAATCGAGATGAAGAGGGAACCGTGATTTTCTCCGATTTGTTTGATGTCATACGGGTGATCGAGGATGAGCGTTGCCGGGTCAAGCGCCTCCTCATCCGAGTCCTCACCTTCATAGACGGTCAACACTTCTTCATACAAATCGTGGTCGAACGGGAGCGAGAGGAGCGCTTTTTCCACGAGCGGGCGATATTCCGCATTCAGCCGATTGAACGTCACCATCCCTGAAAGGACATCATCGTATTCGTCTGACAGGATGGTGCCATCTGGGGAGACAGTCACATAAAACTGAGTGTCCTCGCTCGAAGGTGAAGCGATTGTAACGACATATGTATCGTCGCCCCAAATCATCAAACCGGCGTGGACGGCTGATAAATCCATCTCTGGATATGTCGAAGTGACGTATTGTTCCGCCGCCTCTATGGCCCGCCGTTCGTCCCGCGGGTCACCGAACAGTGTGTGTGACAGGAGCATGCCGACGCCATAAAGGATGAGCCCGGCTCCAAGCAACGTCCCAAAGAAACGACGCATGTTCACCACTTCCTCGCTAAATATAGTTGACTACTTCCATTATTTTACTCGATTCCATCCGGGAAGGCATCATCCTTTAGAATGAAACGGGTCGACTTGCCTGAAATAGCGGGTGTGGCACGGAAGCAAGCGACCTGATAACGTCAGACAAAAAGGACTGATCGTATGGGACAACTCGTCTTGCAACAAGGCGGGAAGCGGGCCATTCGCTTCGGCGTCTGTCAGCGCTGTCTGAGCACCGATATCCGCGCGTTCACCTGTCATCACGGCGCATGTCAGTATTGCCGCAATTGCTTGCACCTCGGGCGGGTATGCCGCTGTGACTTTTTAGCAGAGATCGACGTCACGACGCCGGTCGAACCGACTGAACTCGTTATGCCGTTCGAGCTGGCAGACGCGCAACAACGTGTCAGCGAGCAATTACTCACGTGGTGGGAGAAACGACAGACCGGTCTCGTCCACGCCGTCTGCGGTGCCGGCAAGACCGAGATGGCGTTCCCGGTCATTGCCCGCATCGTCAATGAAGAGAAGCGTGTGTTGATCGTCTCCCCACGACGTGACGTCGCCATCGAGTGGGCCGACCGGCTCGAAGCTGCGTTCTCTGTCCCAATCACCCGGCGCTACGGGGGCGGGGACAAGGAATCGATCGGGATGATCACCGTCGCGACGGCCCCGCTTCTTGTGAATTTGCGCGACGTGTTCGATTATGTCCTCGTCGACGAGTCGGACGCGTTCCCGTTCGCCTTCGACTTATCGCTCTGGTGGACGCTCTATCGTGCCGGGAAAGGCGTTTTTTTATTCGTCACGGCGACACCGACGCTTTGGCAACGTCAGTTTCCAACCACCCACTTGTCGCGCCGCTATCATGGCCACGACTTGCCGATGCCGCGGCTCGTCAAACAGACCGAGTCAGCCATTCTCGACTTTTGCCGGAGCCATGAGGCGCCGCGCCTGTTGTTCGTCCCGACGAAACCGGACCTTGTCCGTTATGGAAAGCTACTTGAGACGGCCGGGCTCGACTACCGGGCCGTTTCGGCCGACACTGATGCGCGAACGGATACGCTCGTCTGGCTAGAAGAAACGAACGGCATCGTGCTCGCGACGTCGATTTGGGAGCGCGGCATGACCGTCCGCGGCGTCCAGGTCGCCATTCTCGATAGTGACCATCGTCTGTTCTCGACGCGCGCCCTCATCCAGATGGCGGGCCGGGCCGGGCGAAAGCCCGACGCGCCGACCGGGGACGTCGTCTTGTTTTATTCCGAGCGGACGTTCCGGCAAGACCAGACCATCCGCGCGATCGAGGAGGCGAATCGGCGATGAACTGCCTCGTCTGCCGCCAACCGATGACGGTGCCGTGGAGTCCGGCGACGCTATTGAAACGCGACTGGGTCTGTCCGGACTGTGAAGCGATGTTGACCCCGCTCGAAGCGGGCTGTCCACGCTGCGGTCACCCTAACCCAGACGGGAAAACGTGTCCGGACTGCATCCGTTGGCTCGCGCTCGGTCTCGATTTGACGGTCCGTTGCCTCTACGTTTACGACGAGGCCGGTACGAATTGGCTCCATCGCTTCAAGTTCGGCGGGGACGTCGCGCTCGTCGGCCACGTGACAGACGTGCTCAAACGGACGCGCGAATCGGGCGTGATTTACGTGCCGATCCCGCTTAGCGAGGAGCGGCTTTTGACGCGTCGCTTCAACCAGGCGGACGTGCTCGCTCGATCGATCGGACCGACAAAACAACTCCTTCAAAAAGAAGAGGTTTCAAGTCAGCGTGAATTTGGGAAAGGAGAAAGGCGGCACCGTCCAAACCCGTTTGCTGTACAAGTTGCGACTACATATGGGAAAATCGTGCTCGTCGATGACGTCTATACGACCGGCACGACGCTCCACCAAGCAGCGTACACACTGAAGAAAGCCGGCTATGCAGAAGTTTCTGCGGTTTGCCTGTTCCGGGCGCTAAACAAATCAAAAATGCGTCCGATATAAAGGGCAGAGGTGAATGACATTGGAAGCAGCAACTTGTCAGATGTGTGGGCGTTTGTTTATGAAACAAAGCCGCTCACCGTACTGTCCGTCATGTAGTGAAGTCGATTTCCAAAACTTCTTGAAAGTGCGGGACTTCATTCGGGAACCAGCCAACAAACAGACAACAATCGGGGCCTTAGTCGAAGCGACAGGTGTCTCCGAACTTGATATCACGCGATATATCCATGAAGGACGCTTGATCATCAAGGACAACCCAGCAATGAGCATCGCTTGTGTGCGCTGCGGCAAGGCGACGAACGCAGGAAAAGTTTGTTCGGCTTGTCAGGCGGAGATGCAGCAAGAACTACAAGGTTTACAAGCAAGTGTAAACAAGACGAGCGCTCGCGCTTATCGTTTGGACTAACAACTTAGAAGAGGGGGGACACGCATGCGCATCGATTCTGCAAAGTGGGTACATTTACCGAACACTTACGAGAAGAAAACGCTAGCCGAGACGAAGCCCGAGCTAACACGCCAAACGGACCGAATATCGATATCGGCTGAAGCCCGCGCCCGGTTTGAAGAACCGGTGAAAAATCCGGACCGTCTTGAGAAGATCAGCGCCTTGAAGGCGGAGATCAACGCAGGGACGTATACACGGGACGCGCGCGACATCGCCAAACGCTTTCTACAAGGATGAATGGAAGCGAGGTCCGCTTGAGGCCTTCGCACTTATAACACGGCACGGAAGCTGACTAGACAAGGGAACCCCTTTTTAGTCAGCTCTTTTTTTGGAAAAAGGAGACCATTATGCTCACATTACATACACGTTTACTCGAACTCGCTTACGCAAAAGAACAACTGCTCATCAAAGGTGATATGCCCGCTTTCAGCGCGCTCGTCAAAGAAGAAGCGACGATTGTCCGACAAATCGGACAAAAAGAGACGGAACGACTTCAAGGTTTGCTCGTTTTGGACGATGAAGAGAAGGAAGCGCTACGACCGGTGCTGTTCGA
This sequence comes from Exiguobacterium aurantiacum, assembly GCF_001766415.1. GTDB lineage: Bacteria > Bacillota > Bacilli > Exiguobacteriales > Exiguobacteriaceae > Exiguobacterium > Exiguobacterium aurantiacum_A. The sequence goes on from NZ_MKXO01000004.1 coordinate 64,580, forward strand.
ACTGAAGCGACAGAATGAACTGAACGCGACGTTGCTCGAACAGTCGCTCCGGTATATCAATTGGCATTTGGACATGCTCATGCCAGAAGCAGACGATTTCACATACGGGCAACAGGCGTTCGAGACACGCTCGTTCAGCCGTGACGTATAAGGAGGAACATTCATGGGCTCAACATTTATGGGATTAGAGACGGCGCGACGCAGTTTGACGACGCACCAGTGGGCGCTGCAGGCGACGGGGAACAACGTCGCCAACGCCTCGAACCCGGGCTACTCGCGTCAACGACTGTCAATTGGCATGACCGAACAGCTGAGTGTCAACTTCGGCGGAACGAAGGCCGGACAGTTCGGGACGGGCGTACGCGGGGAGACGCTCGCCCGCATCCGCGACTTGATGATCGACCAACAATACCGTGACGAGACGGTCAAAAACTCGTTTTACGCGACGAAAGAAGCGGCGTTCAGCCGGATGGAAGATATCATCAACGAACCTTCTGAGAACGGTCTCGCCAAATCGCTCGACTTGTTCTGGGGATCGCTCCAAGACTTGTCGGTCAACCCGGATGACACCGGCGCCCGCAGCGTCGTTCGTCAACGGGCGATGACGCTCGCCGAGACGTTCAACTATATGTCGTCCTCGCTCACGAAAGTCCAAGACGATTTGAAGTCAGAAGCCGACGTCGTCATCAAGAAAGTGAACGACCTGTTGACGAAGATCAGCGACGTCAACCGTCAAATCGGGGACGCGGAACCGCTCGGCGCGCTCCCAAACGAACTGTATGACGCACGTGACCGCTACATGGACGAGCTCGCGCAATACGTCGAGTTCGAGCGCAAACCGGTCGACTACTTGAACGGCGAGACGCGCGGTAACTCGCAGCGGATGGCCGAGGGGCGGATCGATATTGTCGTCAACCTCGGAACGAAAGCCGCACCGAACAACGTGACACTCGTTGACGCCATCGGAGGAGGGGTCGGGAAATTTGACGGCCTCGAATTGACGGATGCGGCAGGCGCAGTCACGCCGCTCACCCACGCCGAGATTCCGAACGGGAAGTTGAAAGCACTCGTCGAAATGTATGGCGAGGGTGCGAACGAAGGGATTGACGGGGCCTTCACCGTCATGCTGAAAGATTTGGATGAGATGGCCAATCAATTCGCGACTGCCTTCAACACCGCGCATAGTGGCAATATCGATGCGACAGGCGTCGCAGGCACGGATCAATTTTTCGTAAACGTGACGAGTGCGGCGGATATAACCGTCGGCGATGACATTATGAAGAACCTCGATTTGATCGCCGCTTCAAAAGACGGCAACATCGGTGACGGCAGTGGGGCGTTGGCGCTAGCCGACTTGAAAAACCAAGCGTTGGCGTTTACGGGCGGCTCGGTCACGACCAATTCGTCGATCGGGAAGTATTATCAAAACGTCATCGGCAACATGGCCGTCTCGGCGAGCCAGAGCGGAAGTCTCGCCAAGAGCACGTTCGCGCTCATGGCGAGTTCGGACCAGCGCCGCCAATCGGTGAGCGCGGTCTCGCTCGACGAAGAGATGACGATGATGATCCAGTACCAGCACGCCTATAACGCGGCGGCACGGAACATCACGGCGGTCGACGAGATGCTCGACAAAATCATTAACGGCATGGGTGTCGTAGGGAGGTAATGAGTAATGCGTGTCACACAGACGATGCTCACACAGACGAACTTGAAACATTTATCGAGCAGTTATAACACGCTCGCCCGCGTCCAAGAACAACTGATCAGCGGGAAACGGATCCAAAAAGCGTCCGAGGACCCGGTCGTCGCGATGCAAGGCATCCGTTACCGGACCGAAGTGCGCGAAGTCGACCAGTTCCGCCGTAACGTCAGCGAAGCAACGAGCTGGATGGACTTGACCGACTCGACGTTGAACGAAGTGACGGAAGCCGTCAAACGGATCCGTGAACTGACGACGCAAGCGGCGAACGACACGTACGAGTCGTCGCAACGCGAGATCATCAAGAGTGAGATCGACCAACTCGTCGAACATATCGGTTCGCTCGCGAACTCGAAAGCCGGCGAGAAGTATATTTATAACGGGACGAAGACGGATCAGCCGCTTATCGATATGGACAAATTAAAGGGCTATTTAAAGAACGATCCCTTAAATCCGGTCACGATTGCTGAAATTTATACAGCAAACGAAATACCGGGTGATCCTGACCCGAGCGGCAAAATCGAGTTCGAAGTCTCGAAAGGGATCAAGATGCAAGTGAATATGCAACCGGAGACAGTCTTTGGACAAAAGCTGTTTGAGGGACTTCAAAAATTAAGTGGCTTGCTTGGGGCAGCGACGACAGGCGGGGCCGAATTATCAGCCGAACTGGCGACGCTCGACACGCTCGGTCAAAGCTTGATCACGGAGCGGGCTGAACTCGGGGCTCGCGCCAACCGGCTCGAACTCGTCGATAATCGTCTGCAAGACCACGAAATCATCGCCAAGACGATCATGTCGAACAATGAAGATATCGATATCGAGAAAGTCATCATGGAGCTCAAGTCACATGAGACGGTACACCGGGCCGCACTGTCGGCCGGGGCCCGCATCATCCAGCCGACGCTCCTCGACTTCCTCCGGTAAGCGCGGATGAACCTGGCGAGACTTGAGATGCGGCAGACACAGGCCGCGATCCAGATGACGTCGAACCGCCCCGTGCTCGAGATGAGACAAGGGCGGGCCGATGTGTCGATGACGCAAGGCAAGGTCGAGATGACGCAACAGACGAGACAAGGCACGCTCGAAGTCGATTCTTCGGTCGCACGCAGTGAGAGCAACTTGAAAAGCGCGCTCGAACTCGGCCGCTACTTCGGCCAGCTCGGCGAACAAGGCGTGCGCGAGGCGACGAGCCAGACGGCCCGGGAAGGCGATCAACTGATGCGGATCGAGAACGGCAACCCGATCCCGAGCATCGCTGCGAGCAAAGTGAACGACCCGTACCCGATCGTCGACATGGGCTATATGCCGAAGTCGATCGACCGCGTCAAGTTGACGTATACGCCGGCGGATGTCAAAATCGAATGGAACCTGACGCCGGCACAAATAGATGTATCGCTTACCCCGGCCGAGATTTCGTTCACACCATGGACGACGGACATCTCGCTTCGCCAAGAGGCGTCGCTCGAGATGTGGCCAATCGGTGGCATGTATGATGAGACGCGTTGAAAGTGAGGACAAACCATGTTCATTGAGACAGATTATTTTGGCAAGATTGAAGTGAATGATGAAGAGACGATTTCGTTCGTCAGCGAGGTGCCCGGTTTTCCGGACTCGAAGACGTTCGTCCTCATCCCGTACGGGGACGACCTCCCGTTCTGGTCGTTGCAGTCGATCGAAGATTCGGCTTGTGCGTTCGTCGTGACGAACCCGTTTTGGCATAAGGCGAATTATGCGTTCGAACTGACGGACGGTGCCAAGGAGCAGCTCGCGATCGGTGAGGCCGAGCACGTCTCGGTATACGCCATCGTCACGCTTCGCGAACCGTTCGACGCCTCGACGCTCAACTTGAAGGCACCGATCGTCATCGAGACGAAAGAGCGCCGTGGCAAGCAAGTCATCTTAGACGATGCCTACTCGGCCCGCTACCCGCTCGGCGGCCAGAAAGCAGAGGTGCGCTGATGCTCGTATTGAAACGAAAACAAGGTGAGGCGATCCATATCGGCGACGATGTGACGCTCACCGTGCTCGCCATCGAAGGCGACCAAGTCAAGCTCGGCATCGACGCCCCGCGTCACATCGACATCCATCGCCACGAGGTGTATGTCCAGATGCAAACCGAGAACGAATCGGCCCGCGATAGTGCCAATTTGATGAAACAAATGCTTAAAAACAAGTCGGAAGCATGAGCTTTCGACTTTTTGGCTGGCTGAATTTTTAGATAGGCTGACACGTGTCACACGGGTACGATAGGATAGATAGGAAGAATTGGGAAAGGATTGGGTCGATTGGGTCAGGTTGTAAACATTTTTTTCATTAATATCAGCATCATTTATTTGCTCATTTCGTTGACGTTTTATGTGATGCGTGACGTTTTGCCGATTCAAGTGTCATCACCCATCTCGATCCGCATCTGGTTCGGGCTGTCGAACGGACTGATCGCTGTGTTGCTGACGATCAACTCAATCGTCGTCGACGGGGCCAAAATCGACCTGCGGATCATCCCGTTCGCACTCGCGGCGGCATTCGCCGGTCCGGTCGGGGTGACCGTCGCCATCATCACATCTGTCGCGGCCAGGTTGATGACAGAGGGATTCAGTGCGGTCATCATGAACGCCTTCGTCATGATCGGCATTTTTTGGGTGATTGCCGTCGGGCTCGGTCGCCAATCGGTGCGCCGAGGTCATTCGTTCGCGGTGTATATCGCGATCGGCATGGCGCTCGTCCTCGTCCGCGTCGTCGGCAACGTCTCGCTCGATACGTTTATCGACGTGTTCATCCCGTATTTCCTGATGACATCGCTCGGGGCTTGGATGTGCTACTGGGGTGCCAAGAAGTTGGAGACCCACCTTTGGATGTTCCGTCTGCATACCCATCGGGCGACGGTCGACGAGTTGACGGGACTCCCGAACCGCTACATGACGCTCGAACGGTTGAGCGAGGTGGAACTGTCAGGTCGACCGTGGGCACTCTTCGTCATCGATGTCGACCATTTCAAGCAATTGAACGATACATATGGCCATCGTGCCGGCGACGAGGCGTTGCGTCAAATCGGTGAGACGTTACGCCTGAACTGCCCGGACGGGGGATTTGTCGGTCGGTACGGCGGCGAAGAATTTTTGATGGTCGTCGAAGGTGCAGGGGAGGCCGTCGTGGCGCTTGCCGACGCGGTCGTCGATGTCGTCCGCGAGACACCATTCACGTTCGAGGGGGAAACGATCCCGATGACGATCTCGATCGGGGCGTCGGTCGCCGACGCCGAACCGAGCATGCTTGTGTTCGAGCGGGCCGATGCGGCGCTCTATGCGGCGAAGATGAGCGGACGCGATCAGGCACGGTTAGGATAACGCAAAAGGTCGGCCCTGGGGCCGACCTTTTTAGTGGATATTTTTCTTTTTGAACTGTCCGCCCCGGACGTCGTGGATGTTACCGATGGCGAGGAACGCCTTCTCGTCATAGTCGTCGAGGATGTCTTTCAATTTCGTCTCCTCTAGACGGCTGATGACGGTGAAGACGACTTTTTTGCCGTCACCCGTGTACGCCCCTTCGCCGTGAAGGTACGTCACGCCGCGGCCGAGCCGGTCCATGATGGCTTGACCGACGTCGTCCGGCGACGTCGTGATGATCCACGCCGCTTTCGATTGGTCGATCCCTTCTAACACGATGTCGATCGTCTTGAAGGCGACGAAATAGGTGATGAGCGAGTACATGGCCCGGTCCCAGCTGAAGACGAACCCGGCCGTGCCGAGGATGAAGATGTTGAAGAACATGACGATCTCTCCGACCGAGAACGGGAGCCGGTCCGTGAACGACACGGCCAAAATCTCGGTCCCGTCGAGCGAACCGCCGGCCCGGATGACGAGCCCGATCCCGGCGCCGAGCAAGAAGCCGCCGAACACGGTCGAGAGGAGCAGATCGTCCGTGAACGGTTCGATCGAGTGCAATAGGATTGTGAAGCCAGACATGAGTAAGATGGCGACGAGCGTGACGACGGCGAACGTCTTCCCGATTTGGCGGTAGCCGAAGTAAATGAACGGCAAGTTGAACAGGACGAGCCAGATGGCGATTTTTGTCTCGGTCAAATAAGAGACTATGATCGAGACGCCGACGATGCCGCCGTCGATGATCTGGTTTGGGACGAGGAACGCCTCGAGCCCGATCGCGAAAATGAAGGAGCCGATCAAGAGGAGCAGCGCTTTCGCGAAGAGCTCGGTCGGTTTGATTGGATTATGTTCCCGCTTTAAGCGGAGCACTTCCTCCGGGGTCGGGGAAGGCATCGGTGGACGCTGCATCGCGTATCGCCCCTTTCCTTTTTGTTTTAGTATAGCAAACCTCACAACGGATTTTACGGTCGAGGCAGGAAATCTGACACAAATTATGGAACAAGTCGAGATTCAGGAAGGAGAGATCTCATGCGTCCATATGGATTGTTCGGCAAGTTGACCGCTATTCCGGGTGAGCGTGACACGTTGCTCGCGATCTTGCTCGAGGCGGCCGAGGCGATGAAACAAGAGTCGACGTGCGCTATGTACCGGGTGAACGTCTCACTCGATGACGATTCGATTCTCGTCTACGAAGTGTGGGAAAGTGTAGACGCCCATCAGCAATCGCTCTCGCTTGAGACGACGAAGACGCTGATCGAGCGGGCGCGACCGGTCTTGGCCAAAGTCGAGCGCTTGGCCGTGTTCGAGCCTAGAGGCGGGCATTGAAAAACATCCACGTCCGCGGACGTGGATGTTTTATCAAGATTTCGTCAAACTGCCTTTGACCTGCTCATAAAACTCGTCCATCATACCGGTACGGCTGCCGAGCTGACAGATGAGTTCGAGCGTCTCTTTATAGAACTTTTTGACGAGTCCTTTGTTTTTGACTTCCATCGACGCGAGCGTCTTGTCGAGGTTTTGGAGAATCTCCTCGATCTGGTTGTCCGAGTCCGGTTTGACGACCGTCATGTTGTCCGGGATCTTGACGACTTTTTCTTGTTCCTGGTGACGGAACGAAGCGCCGAAGCCAAGGTTCTCGATGAACAAGTGCGGCATCGCCTTCTGACCGAAGAATTGTTGGTGCCACTCGCTCGCTTTCATCGTGTCCATGTCTTGCTTGAACGTGGACGCCGTCGAGACGTATTTTTTAAACAGATCCGTCATGAACTTTTCGATGACCGGGATTTGCAGGGCGAAGACGTTTTTCAAGAGCGCGTCGAGCTGTGCGCGCGACAATTGGGATTCGTTTGACATGTCAGTTCCTCTTTTCTGTAATACGATATCTTTATCGTATGGGATTGGCGGACGGGCGTCAACGCATCCTAAAAAGTTTTTTCAGAATATTTAATGATTTGGTGATGTTTTGTGCGATAATCGTCTCATGGCAGTCATCAAAGAGGAGTGAGTTCAACATGAATAAAACAGTAAAATGGGCCGTCGCGCTTGGCGTGACCGGTGCCCTCGTCGCAACGGTCGGTGTCGTCTCGTCACGCGGACGGACCGATGATACGTCACAGACGATCCGTGACCGCGACCTCGGCTACGAGATCATTCTCCCGTCGAAGATCGCCGAGGCGATCGAGCGCGGTGACGTCTATATCGAGAAAGCACAAGACGTCGTCGATATCGGCGATAAAAATAGCTATGGCACGTTCGACCTCTACTATAACGTCGAGGACGGGGACGACCAACTGTTGTTCCACCTTGACTTGATCGACCGTGAACTCTCGGAAGAGGCGTTCGCGACCGAAATCGGTTACGGCAACTATCTCGGCGCGAGCGACAAGACGTTCTTCTGGGTCGAGCCGACCGAGGCCGTCCCAGGTGCCGAGGCACATACGGACGAGATCGCGGAGCTGCTTGAGACGCTCCCAGAGCTCGAGTTCCGCACGTTATGAGTCAGCCCGCTTCGGCGGGCTTTTTCGATTATGCTACAATACAGTTGAGGTGATTCGTATGAATTGGACAGTAGAAGAAGCAAGACAGGCAGAACATGTAACAGCGCTCGAAGGAGCGGTCAACGCGCATGACGCGATCGACGTGAAAATCGGTCACGTCGCGGTCGGACAGAACGACTACGCCGTCTATGACGGTGAACAGTTGATCGGTTATTTGATGTTGTTCCCGTATCTCCCGAACGAGTATGAGGTCAATGCGCTCGTCCATCCGGACTACCGCAAGCAAGGCATCTTCACGGCGCTCCTAGATGCAGCGAAACGCGACGCGAAAGAGAACGGTTGCGAGGCGTTCACGTTCGTCATCGACCGCAAGTCGAAGTCGGGTAAGGCGGTCGTCGACCACATTCAAGCGGCGTATCAGTTCTCGGAGTACAACCTCGTCTTGAAGAAAGCCGAGCTGTTCTTGAAACCAAACGAAGTGTCGCTTCGTGAGGCAACCGACGCCGACCGTCCCGTCATCATCGAGACGCTTAGTGAGGCGTTCGGTGACCCGGTCGACGTGACCGAGAATATTTATAGCCAAATCGACACGCCGGACCGGGTGACATACATCGGTGAAGTCGAAGGCCGTCCCGTCGGTGTCATCCGCGCGCTATTGTCAGGTGACGATGCCGCGAGCATCCACGCGTTCGGCGTGCGGGCGAGCGATCAGGGCCAGGGCTACGGCACGAAGATGTTGAAGCAGATGGTCCAACAACTGTTCCGTATGGGCCGCACGAAGCTCGAACTCGACGTCGAGACCGAAAACAAGGCCGCACTCGAGATCTATAAGCGGGCCGGATTCGCCGAGAACGGCGGCTATGAGTTTTACCTACTAGAACTGTGAGGTGGAGACGATGGTTCGTAATTTGAAATGGTTAGGCGCCGCCTTCGAGGCATTGCTAGGCATCCCGGTGCTCGGTGGCTTGTTCATCATCAGCATGGGTTATTCGCCGCTCGGTTTTATGCTCGTGTTCCATATCGTCGTATTGATTTTATCGATCACACGGCTGAATAAACTTTCGTTCGGTCCGATCGTCGGAATCACGGCGTCGGTGCTCGGCTTCATCCCGTTCGTTGGCATGATGTTGCACTGGGTGGCGGCGATCGCTCTTGCGATCGATGCGCTCACGACGACCCGTGAACGGACACATGTGATAAAAGAAGACGACCGCTTTTAACGGACGCTCTCGAATTCGAGGGCGTTTTTTTCATTGACCAAAACTTCAAGTGAAAACGCTATACAAAAGCTTCCAAGTGGACGATATAGTAGGTGATGAATTGCACAGAGGAGGAACTCATAGTGAAAGTATTTAAAAACTTTACGACTCAACTGCTCGCCTGGATTTTGGTCACATCGTTCATTACAGGTGGGGCGGTCGGGTTCATCACGCTTCAATTGACAGAGCTCGAACTAGCTAAGGGTCAGGTCATGCTCGTCGGGACGGCCGTGGCCCTGCTTATTTCAGTACTAGGAGGGGGCGTCATTTACTTGATCGCCCGTCGCCCGCTTAAAGCAATCGAGTCAGCGTCAGACAAGGCGGTCGAGGTCGGCAACGGCGATTTGACGGTCGTGTTCGCAAGTGAGACGACGAGCGACCGCTCGGAGATGGGGCGTCTGCTTCTGTCGATGGACAACATGGTCGAACACTTACGGGAACAAGGGACGAACATGCGCTATACGGCGGACCAATTGACGGGTTCCGCGCAAGAAATCGCGGCAGCGGTCCAAGAAGGCAACACGGCCGGCGAAAGCATCCGCTCGGCGATGAACGCCTTGAACAAGATGCTTGAAGACAATGTCAACGCGACATACAGTTCGATGGACCTGCTCGGTGCCGTCGCCCGGACGATGGAGAACATCCGTAAAGAGATGGGCTCGGCGCTCGAATCGGCGAGCGAGATGCAACAAGAAGCCGAGAGCGGGAAAGGTTTGGCCTCGTCGTCGGTCGACGCGATGCATGCGATCGCTGGGAAAGTCGAACAGTCGTCGACACTCAATAGTCAATTGACGGAGAAGACAGGTGAGATCTCACGCATCACAGACGTCATCAGCGACATCTCGGCGCAGACGAACTTGCTCGCACTTAACGCGTCAATCGAGGCGGCGCGGGCCGGTGAGCACGGACGCGGTTTCGCGGTCGTCGCGGCCGAAGTCAAAAAGCTCGCCGAACAGACGGCGAACTCGACGCAAGAGATCACGGATTTGATCGTCGACGTCAAACGGTTAGTTGGTGACACGTCGTCATCGATGGCGAACGTGAAAGCAGAAGTTGAGACGGGTGTCGGGCTCGTCGAGAAGGCGGGCGGCGCGTTCGCGACGATCCACAGTTCGGCGAATGAAGTGTACAGCCACGTCCATTCGGTCGATGCGCTGCTTGACGAGTCACGTGGACAGATCGATTCGGTCGTCACAAACTCGGCTGGCATCGTCGGGATGGTTGAAGAGGCGTCACGTTACGCGACAGAAGTCACGTCAGCTGCGAGCCAGCAGGCGGCGAGCCTTGGTGAAGTTAACGGTGCGATGACGGAACTCGTCCGTGTTGCCGAGAGTTTGCAGAACGAGACGGAGCAAGTGAAGGTGGAAGCGTGAGGAGGAGCGGCAAGTGATGGGTCGTTTTCTATTAGATTTGAAGAGAAGTAGTCAAAATGTGTAACTTTTTTTAATAATGACTAAACAGATACCTGTATATTCCGATATAGAGTATGGAAACGATAATACGTTCCAACTAATATAAGGTGAAGGCCGGCCTAAACCTTGTATGCTCGGACAAATGGATTTGGAAGAGCGGAAAAAACTCAAACCTATGGAGGGAAATTACAATGATTATCAACCACAACCTTAACTCGATGAACGCACACCGCAACATGTCATTCAACACAGCACAGACAGGCAAAGCGATGGAGAAATTGTCTTCAGGTCTTCGCATCAACCGTGCGGGTGACGATGCAGCTGGTCTCGCAATTTCCGAAAAAATGCGCGGTCAAATTCGTGGTTTGGATCAAGCGACACGTAACGCACAAGATGGCATCTCACTCATTCAAACGGCTGAGGGTGCATTGAACGAAACGCATTCAATTCTTCAGCGCATGCGTGAGTTGGCTGTTCAAGGTTCAAACGATACAAACACTTTGACTGATCGCAAAGAACTTCAAAAAGAGTTTAACGAGTTAATTACAGAAATCGACCGAATTTCAACAGATACTGAATTTAACACTAAGAAATTATTGAACGGTAGTACTGACGCTACCAACATGAAATTTCAAATTGGTTCAAATGCGGGCCAAGCTTTAGACCTAACAATTAATAAAATGGATTCTTTAACTTTAGGAACTCCTCTAACAGGAACGAAACTTAGTGCACTAAAACTCGATTTAACTACTGCAACAACAGGTGGATTACTAACGACAGCTAGTGCTGCTATCACTGTAGTAAGTGATGCAATTGAGCAAGTTTCAGCAGAGCGTTCAAAACTTGGTGCCAACCAAAACCGTCTCGAGCACACAATCAACAACTTGAGCACTTCTGCCGAGAACCTTCAAGCTGCAGAATCACGTATCCGTGATGTCGACATGGCAAAAGAGATGATGAATTTCACGAAGAACAACATCTTGAATCAGGCTGCTCAAGCAATGATGGCCCAATCGAACCAACAGCCGCAAGCAGTGCTTCAACTTCTTCGTTAATAATTGATTCAATAATAAGTAACTGGCAAAAGGATTTGTCAGATAAAGTATATTTTGGAGGGAACCAAGTATGATTATTAACCACAACCTTAACTCGATGAACGCTCACCGTAACATGTCATTCAACACGGCACAGACGGGCAAAGCGATGGAGAAATTGTCTTCAGGTCTTCGAATCAACCGTGCGGGTGACGATGCTGCAGGTCTTGCAATCTCTGAGAAAATGCGCGGGCAGATTCGCGGTTTAGATCAATCTACACGAAATGCTCAAGATGGAATTTCATTGATTCAGACTGCTGAAGGTGCATTGAACGAAACCCACTCAATCCTTCAACGGATGCGTGAATTGGCAGTTCAATCGTCGAACGATACGAACACAGGGACTGATCGCTCAGAAATTCAAAAAGAAGTGGATCAGTTGGCAATTGAAATCACACGTGTTGCGAACAACACCGAATTCAACACAAAAAAATTGTTAGATGGTTCTGCTAAGACAAGTGGCGGCCCTGATAATGCTGCAGATTTAACATTCCATATCGGGGCGAATGCTGGTCAAACGCTTAACTTGTCTATCGGGGCAATGGATGCACAGACACTAGGAGTTTCGGGATCTGGAGGATTGGCAGCTACGGGAACTGATGCAGCTGTTACAACAGCTGGTATTAGCGTTATTTCACAAAGTGATGCCAACCTAGCGATTACAGAAATTAGTAAAGCGATTGAAAAAGTTTCTTCTGAACGATCTATGCTTGGTGCAAATCAAAACCGTCTTGAGCATACAATCAACAACTTGAGCACTTCAGCTGAGAATCTTCAAGCTGCAGAATCACGCATCCGCGACGTGGATATGGCTAAAGAGATGATGAACTTCACGAAGAACAACATCCTTAACCAGGCTGCTCAAGCGATGATGGCCCAATCGAACCAACAGCCGCAAGCAGTGCTTCAACTTCTTCGTTAATAATTGATTCAATAATAAGTAACTGGCAAAAGGATTTGTCAGATAAAGTATATTTTGGAGGGAACCAAGTATGATTATCAACCACAACCTTAACTCAATGAACGCTCATCGTAATATGTCGTTCAATACAGCACAAACCGGAAAAGCAATGGAAAAACTGTCTTCAGGTCTTCGTATCAACCGTGCTGGCGATGACGCTGCAGGTCTTGCGATTTCTGAGAAGATGCGCGGTCAGATTCGCGGTCTTGATCAGGCCACACGAAACTCACAAGATGGGATTTCATTGATTCAAACAGCTGAAGGAGCATTGAATGAAACCCACTCAATTCTTCAACGGATGCGCGAGTTGGCAGTTCAATCGTCTAACGATACAAACACGCTAACCGATCGAAAAGAGATTCAAAAAGAAATGAACTCGTTAACTTCAGAGATTAACCGAATTGGTAACTCGACTGAATTTAACACACAAAAACTTTTGAATGATTCTAAGAACGGTGAAGGTACAAAAGCGGTGTTTGATGTCACTATTGCAGCTTACGGGACTGGAACCATCGATATAGCAGGTGTGACAGGAGTCGATAAAACTAGTTCTGCTACCCTGGTAGCAGGTATAAATGCTGGATCAGCAAGTTTTAACGCAAAAGCATTTGAAGATGGTACAATTCGTTTAACTGCTAAAGCTGCAGGTGTGAATGCTCACGGTGTTGGAACAGGAGGCACTGCTCAGGTCATTCAAACTGGGGTGGCAGCTGATGCTACAAAGAGCATGAAATTCCAAATTGGTGCAAACGAGAGTCAGAGTTTGACACTCAGTATCTCAGATATGAGATCAAGTGCATTAGGGGTTTCTTTCGCTGCAACAACAGATGCTGAATTAGCAGTTACAAATGGTTTAGACGCTACGGTTACTGAACAGGCACTGGATGTTCGCTCTTCTGCAAAAGCACAAGCAGCCATTGCGAAGTTAGACTCTGCGATTGAGACCGTTTCTTCTGAGCGTTCTAAGCTTGGAGCAAACCAAAATAGACTTGATCACACAATCAACAACTTGAGCACTTCAGCTGAGAACCTTCAAGCGGCAGAGTCACGTATCCGTGACGTTGACATGGCGAAAGAGATGATGAACTTCACGAAGAACAACATCTTGAACCAAGCTGCACAAGCAATGATGGCCCAATCGAACCAACAGCCGCAAGCGGTTCTTCAACTTCTCCGTTAAGATTTATACTCATTCTTAACCAATGCTCACAAGAATCTAGCTACAAAAATGTCCGTCTCTCGTTCTTCGAGGGACGGACATTTTTTAATACGCATAGGAAAATATTTCTTCTTTCAAGTGATTCTTTTTGATGTCTTGCCATTTATACACCACGGACCAATACGTGCGGTCTAATTGTTGAGCGATTGCGGCATCCGTCATTCCGTTCTGTTTCGCTTTAATGATAAAGTCGATTTCTTCAGCTGTGTAATCGTTTTTTGCTTTTGAAGCGATGACGGTCATTTCCGGATACTTCTCGCGTTCAAGTTTCAACCGATAATCCCAGTCGAGCTTCTTTCTCATTATTGGTATGGCGTAAGCGTAAGAAGAAAATTCATTTAAAAAGCGGATGGCTTCTTCTGTTTTCTGGATGCGTAGTGTATAGAAATGACCATCTGAACGGCGACTCAATACAAATCGATGATGAAACGTGCGCTCTATAAACTCACTTAACATTTCGAGCTCCTCTGGATAAAAGGCTTGAAGATAAAGATAAATATGGGGAGTAATAATCATTTGGTTCAGTCTTGATCGGGTCGACTTCGTCAGAGAAAGGCTTCCGTCGTCTAAGTACAATGCAAGCAAAAATACGGGATGAGTACAGTCCTCTAACAAATGAACCGGAATCCGTTTTTTCCGTTCGTCATAACATTGTTCCCGTAGCCAGGTGAAGAGTTCATCTTTTCTCGAAAAAAGTTCCGCGCTTGTTCCTGTCTTTCTGACTCTGATTCCTTCGAAAATCCGGGGTGCGGTTTTTAATTTCCACTCCCGATACTCCATCTGCTTGACTGAAAAATGTTCGCGATATTGGAGTCCATTCTTTGGAGCCACTTTTGCTTTCGTTCGCGTTATTGATCCGTCCCCTAGTAGCGTTCCTAACAGCAAACTTTTCTCAAATACGGTCAGTTCTTCCCACTTCATGTTCATCTCTCCTTCGCGCATAAATTATTCTATTCTTCAATTCCCGATATATCTCGTAGTTAGTCCGAACGCCAATGCAGAAAAAGAGACAGGTTAGCAGAAGAAAGATGTTTAGAATTTTTAGGACTGTCTTATTGTATAGAGAGTTGGTACCTAAGGAATTAAATTGAAGTTTTAACTTGTAAATGAGCTTTCATTCGCATAAAAACTGAAAAGAATGAGGCGTTGAACCGATATAGTACGTGAGAACAACTATAAGAGGAGCAGAAGCTTATGAATCCGACCATCTCTGAAGTCCGGCTTCACCTACCTTCTTCTGTACTGCCGTATGAACAAACGAAAAACGTGTTCGTCGAAGCGAATCATGCTCGTCTCGCTGATGAAGGTATCGTAATTCTACCGACGCCCCAACACGTCACCAAGTTAGAGACGGCCGTCGAGAAGGCGAATCTTGTATTAGATCAACAACGTACCGGTCTTAAATTTATGAAACACGAAAAATTGAACGACTATTATATTCAAATCGTGGATACGAACAACGAAGTCATCCGTGAGATTCCAAGCAAGAAGTCACTCGACTTCTTCGCAGCGTTCATGGAGTTCAACCAACTGTTCGATGAACGTGTCTAAAGGAGGCTAACTATGACATCACCAATCCGATTTGGCGGGCTCGCCAGTGGAATTGATACTGATACAATCATTAAACAGTTAATGCAAGTCGAACGGGCACCGGTCGACAAGCTCGAACAAAAAAAACAGACAACTGAATGGAAACGCGACGCCTACCGTGAAATCAACCGCTCGCTCATGTCAGTTCGTAACAGTGCG
The DNA here is from genome assembly GCF_001766415.1 of Exiguobacterium aurantiacum. Lineage (GTDB taxonomy): Bacteria > Bacillota > Bacilli > Exiguobacteriales > Exiguobacteriaceae > Exiguobacterium > Exiguobacterium aurantiacum_A. The sequence goes on from NZ_MKXO01000004.1 coordinate 79,851, forward strand.
GTCGATCTTATGTTCAGCCGTAACTTCTATGCGAAAACGTCTAGCTCATCCGATGAATCACGCGTCTCTGTCGTAGCCGGTCCGTCAAGCGGGAACACAGCGATTCGCATCGAATCCGTCAGCCAGCTTGCGACCGCGGCCACTCAAGTCGTGGAACCGGTTGATAAAAACGGAGTTAAAGTGACGAAAGCAACAAAAGTGGCAGACATGAATTTACAGTCTGCGACACAAGAAATTAAATTAAGTACGGCTACTAAAGAATGGACGCTCTCCCCGAAACCGAGGACTGGAGAAACGATTGCATTAAAAGATGCGACCAACAATCTAATTGCTGACACTAGCTACACTTACGATGGAGCGACCGGTAAAGTTACGATGAACGACGGCTCGGATGTCCCTACAGGCACGACAGCTACTTATACATCTGGCTACCAAATTCAAATCCGCTCTGTCGAGGACGGAGACTTTAAAACAATCAAAGTGGCAGAAGACGCGACGATGGAAAACCTGGTTACTGCCTTAAACGGAAAAGACTCTGGGATTTCTGCTTTCTTCGAACCGACTTCTGGAAAACTATCACTTACTCAAAAACAAACTGGCGAAAAATCAATCATTGAGTTTGATGACATAACAAAAGCTGCTTTTAAGATAAATCTGGCAGCTCTTCCTCAGACAGGTGGGGATGCCAGTTTCATGGTGAACGGCATTCCGATGACGCAAAGTTCAAATACAGTCACGATTGACAATATGACTGTCACACTCAAATCTCAGTTTGTTGAGGCGCAAGGAGCCGTAACACTTTCGGCAGCCACTGACACGCAAAAAATCTTCGACAACATTAAAGGCTTCGTCGACAAGTATAACGAGACGATTGATTTGATGAATAAGAAAGTCAAAGAAGATCGTTTCCGTTCATTTGCACCGCTCACACAAGCGCAACGCGATGAATTGTCGGAAGACGAAATCAAGAAGTGGGAAGAGAAAGCGATGAGCGGGATGTTGCGCGGCGACACGATTGTTCGTGGTGCAATGGACTCGATGCGCAGTAAATGGTCGAGCACGTCGTCTGCGACGAACGATGATGCGATGAAGCAACTGTTCCAAATCGGTCTCTCGACCGGTGCTGACTTCACGAACGGCGGGAAAATCGAGCTGAACGAAGAGAAGCTCAAGGCCGCCATCGAGAAAGATCCGGAGCAAGTGTATCAGCTATTTACGAATGCGGATAGTGGATTGCTTCCGCAAATTCGCGACGCCGCGACCAACTCACGGTCGTCCATCACACGGATTGCCGGTGCAGACGGTTCCGGTGCCCCGACGTACTCGATGGGCCGTGAGATGGCTCAAATCGATACACGGATCCAACGCTTGAACGATTTACTCGTCAATAAAGAAAACGCCTACTACCGTCGCTTCACGGCGATGGAGACGGCGATGAACCAAGCGAACTCACAAGCGGCATCACTGCAACAGTTTCTAGGCGGAGGCATGTAAGAGGAGGAATTTAAATGGTAGCCAACCCATATGCAGCATATCAAAACAGTGCGGTCACAACCGCGAATTCACAAGAACTCACGCTCATGCTGTATGACGGGGCGCTCAAGTTCACGCGTCTCGCCAAACTCGCGCTCGAGCAAGGCAATCCTGACTTGAAGAACACGAACATCCAAAAGACGCAAGCAATCTTCCAAGAGTTGCGTCTGACGCTCAATAAAGACATCGCCATCTCGGCGAACTTGGACTCGCTCTACGAATACTTGTGGCGCCGTCTCGTCGACGCGAACGTCAAGAACGACACGACGATCCTCGACGAAGTGCTCGACTTCACGACCGAACTCCGCGACACGTGGAAGGAAGCGATGAAACTCGCGAAACAAGGATGAGACCGATCGATGAGATCATTCTCAAAACGCAACGGCTGAAAGACTTGCTGGCGCAAGTGCCGGAAGAGCCGACGTATGACACCTGGATGGATCAGATCCATGAACTGCTTGACGACCGCGAACAGCTGCTGTCGGCGCATGGCCCTGACTTAGAAGCGGCCGATCAGACCGTCATCCGTCAGCTCGTCGACGACAGTCAAAAGATCGCCCGGTTGATCGAAGCCGAGCATCAACGGCTTGGGATGACGCTCGGGACGACGCGGCAAGAGCGGAAGACGGTCAAGTCGTACGTCGATCCGTACGAAGACGTCGACTCGAACTTCTCTGGATTATTTGATCAACAGACATGAAAAGACGCTGATTTCATCAGTGTCTTTTTTTATTTCAATAAAACATTGATGTGACGTTAAAAAAATGAACTTCCATCCGATAATATTAATGGAATGATATGGATATGAAACATTATGAATGGGATGTTATGGAGGGGATTCTTATGATTATCAAAAATAACGGCAATGCAAACCAAGCGTTACGTCAATCACAAATAAATACGGGCCAAGCTGGTAAAGCTATGCAGAAGTTATCTTCTGGACTTCGAATTAATCAAGCTGCAGATGATGCTGCAGGACTAGCAATTTCCGAAAAAATGAGAGCTCAAATTCGAGGACTCGATCAGGCTGCTAAAAATGCTGTAGATGGAATTAGTTTGATTCAAACAGGAGAAGGTGGATTAAATGAATCTCATTCAATCCTACAACGCATGCGTGAACTTGCCGTCCAGTCTGCGAATGATACGAATAATCAGACTGACCGAAGTGCAATTCAACAAGAGTTCAATGAAATGACTACTGAATTAAACCGAATTGGGAACCAGACATCTTTCAATACTAAATCTATTCTTAACGGATTGAATGGTATCGCAGGAGAGTCACTTGTCACACATAGCATTCCAGGGACTCCAGGTGCGATTCGAGGAATTTACACAGTTAGCATTGATACAGCTTCATTGAATATGAACGATGTTGTTCGAGTTGATGGATATACGTTCTTAAAATCTTCTAACAATCCACTATTGCAAGGTGAGTTTAATGATTTATCGACTTTGACCACTGCGATTCGTTCTGTGTCTGACTTAAATACTCGCTACACTGTGCAGATGGCAGGAACTCCGACTCCGAGTGGGCTCGTGTTTGAGCATCGAACGGGACAAGAGTCTTGGTCTTCACCGAATATTGGAATTATTAAATCACCAAATCCATACGTTAATTTACCAGTTAATACAATCAGGCCAGGAAGAGGTGGCAATCAACCGATTCCAGGAGAGTTTGAAATTTATGAACAAGACATTATGCCTTTAAAACCGGGAGAAATGGTTAAAGTGGAGTGGATAGGAAAGTCATCTTACGACAACCGCGAAATAGAACTAACGTTTGTACCTGATGCGCCAGTTCAATCAGGAGGGAATGTGCGAAGTTTTACAGAATTAATGAGTGAAGTCAGTAGCGCCGTATCACCTCATATGAGTCATACTTCGTGGACGAACCCGATTAAATTAGGGGAAACATATACTCATGAAGGCACGTATCAGCAATTGAAATTAACGCGTGGAGGTAAAGCGATAGCTCTTCAAATTGGTGCAAACACTGGTCAATCTATGCAATTAGACATGAATGATATGAGAGCTGCACGAATTGGATTGACCTCTACAGTAAAAGGCGAGGCGGGCTTCACATCTGAACGTGTCGTGCAGAATCGTGAAGGAGATCGAGCAGCAGAGTACGCATTAGACATTACAACGCAGGCTGGTGCCAGTCAGGCAATCGGTAAAATTGATCAAGCGATTCAACTTGTGTCTGCTGAACGATCAAAGATGGGTTCTTGGCAAAATCGACTAGATCACGTAATGACAAACGTTACGGTATCCGCTGAAAATCTCCAAGCTGCCGAATCACGGATTCGAGATGTAGATATGGCAAAAGAAATGATGGCATTCACAAAATCGAATATTTTGGGTCAGGCCTCTCAGGCAATGATCGCCCAAGCCAATAAACAGCCAGAAGCTATTCTTCAACTTCTTCGTTAAATAAAGGTAAATAACAAAAGTTCGAAGGCGCGCCTTCGAACTTTTGTTATTTGGGAAGTCTTAGTTTACTAAGTATGAGAAGATTGCTGAAAAAGTGTTATTATTTCAACAAAAATGCAAACAAGTCTGTTTTCATATAAAATCGAGAAAATACCACTTTAACCGATAAATATCGGGTAAATACCACTATACCCGTTGCTTCTTTTCTGGAATGAGGAGGGAAACGAGATGAGTGAGAAAAAGGTAAAGCCTAAGTCATCGAAAGATCGTCGTTACTTCGTCTACGGTCCAGAAGGGGCGTACGATGAATACGTGGAACGGGACCCGAAACTCGAGGCTTACGTCGAAGATGACGCACCGATCGAGGAGAATCCTGACCCGTATGAAGAAGAAGACTTAAAAGCTCGAGGATAAATGTCAAGACCGAACAAGGCTCAATTGCGAGCCTTGTTTTTTATTGTGACGGGGTATGGACCTGTTGCTTTTTATTGCCCCGGTCAGGTGGATGAATCCGTTATGCTCGTTGTATCAACCATCACTCGTCACATAAAAAGGAGAGATTTTAAATGAACATGAAACGATACGGATTCCTATTTGCCTTACCACTCGCGCTACTCGTCGGCTGCGGGGAGGCGGACGAATTGAAAACGATGGCAACCGAAACAAAAGAAGTCGCGGTAGCAGAAGAAGCGAAAGAATCCGCTGCACAAGAAGAAATGGAAACGAAAGATGAGGCTGAAGTGCAAGACAGTGAGCTTGGGGCGAACACAATCTACATGAAGAACAAAGCGCTCGACATTCAAGAGACGATTGCTTCCCTGACGTTTACCATCGATAAAGTGCAGACGTCACGGCTCCAAGTCGCAGAAGCGTATCGTGATTCGTTCGAAGGCCGAGAAGAAGTGACGGTCGTCGCCGTCAACGCCATCGTTGAAAACACGGTCGACGATACAGTCAGTTTCCATCCGAACCAAGCGACGCTCGTCACGAACACAGGGGAGCAAGTGACGGCCGACATGTGGTTCTCGGATGACGTCGGTGGCGAGTTCCTCGGCAAAGTGAAAAAAGAAGGGAACATCCTCTTCTTCGTCAAGGCGCTGCCGGAAGAGTTGACCGAATTGAAACTTGTCGTCGATGGACCGTTCGACGCCGATTATAATTCAATCGGAGAAGATCGTTACGAGTATACAATCAACGTTGAGAAATGATGAATGGTCGCGCCAGAAGACTGGTGCGACCATTGTCAGCGATGAAGGAGCATCTCCATCACGAGTAATAGATTTGAATCGTAAGAAGAAGCCGCCTTCGACTCTTCTCGTTGATCGTCATAAATAGGAATATGTACGGAAGCGAGATCACCCAATCGATTCTTCGTCGCGCGCGTGAAGGCGATGACGGGGATGTCGTGTTGTTTGGCGATCTGTGCCTTCTCGAGCACCGATTCGGTCTCGCCACTACGTGAGAAGGCGATGAACAGATCTTGGTGTTCAATATGGGCGAGAAACAGGCTGCGGCTGTCCCCGGCCGAACTGACCCATGCTTGCTTCTTTAGTAAATGTAACTTCTTCGCCATGTACTCGGCAAAAAAAGTCGAGAATCCAGCTCCATATAAGAAAATCGATCGACTTTCGTCCAGCAAACGATGGAAGGCGAGGGTCTGCTCGGAGATCAACGTATTCGTCCGCTCGAAATTGGTCAAAAACATTTTAAATTGGTCGTCCCACGCTTCAAAGTGAGTCGTTTGCGTTTGATGCAATGTTGGCTGCTGTCCTTTCAAGAAAAACAGGAATTCGCTGTAACCTTTAAATCCCAGCTTTTTGCAAAGACGGATAATCGTCGCAGGTGACGTGTAGCAACGTGCCGCCAGTTCACGAATGTTCATCTCGCGCACGAGGGAGACGTTTTCGGCAGCGAACAGCAAGACGCTATACTCCATCTCCGTCAAACGGTTTTTCCCTTTTAACAAATCCCATACGGATGGTTCCATCGTCCATCTCTCCTTTCACACTATCTCATCATAAGCGAGTGGAACGAAAAAAAGAAGCAGTCCCCGTGAAGGACCGCTTCTTTCGTCAATTGCGGACGAGAGGTTGTTTGGGCTCAAGAACTGGCCAAAAACCTGAATTCGCCTCGATCATCTCATCTAAAATCTCTTTGGCGTGACGGGCCGACGGGACCGTCTTGTTCAACGTGAACGCCTGTAGCGCTTTTTCGTAAGATCTCTCGATCGTCGCTTCGACGAGCAGCTTCTCACTGGCGAGCTGTTGCTCCATCAAGCCTTTATAGAAGAGCGGGATGTGGCCGACACGAATCGGCTCTGGACCGTGTGACGTGATGTAAGCCGGAACTTCGACCATCGCATCGTCCGGGATGTTGGCGATGGCGCCATTGTTCTCGACGATGACGAGGTGACGTTCGCGGCGGTCGAACGCGAGCGAGATGGCGACATCGACGATGAAAATTCCATGGACGCCGACGTGGAACGCTTCAGGCATCTCGCCTGTTTCGTCGAACGTGCGGATAGCCTCGAATAGTGTCTTCTCTCGACCCGCCATCACCTCGTTGGCACGGGTGTGCTCAGGATTCGACCCTTCGACGATATCCGTGCTCATCAAGTAGTACTGCATGTATGGATTCGGGATATATTCCGGGAAGTAATCCATGAGCGGTTTGATGTTCTTATACGTCTTCACCCATGAAGGATCTGAATGTTGTACGTCGATCACCGAGATGTCTTCGGTCAATAAACCGAACTTAGCGATATGTTCCCGTAGTTCAGGCAACTTGTCTTCCCCGTCGACGAACACTTCCGTGAACCAGCCGAAGTGGTTGAGGCCGAAATAGTTGACCGTCAAATCTTCACGTTCGACCCCGAGCACGGCGGCCATGTTGCGCATCACGCCGACCGGCATGTCACAGATGTTGAGCACTTTCGCAGTTGGGCGTAAGCGACGAATGCCTTCGGCGACGATTGCGGCTGGGTTTGAGTAGTTAATGATCCATGCGTCGTTCGCGTAAGCCTCGACGAAGTCGATCAACTCTATCATTGGTTCGATCGTGCGAAGACCGTAGGCGAGTCCGCCTGGCCCACACGTCTCCTGACCGACGACTTGATGACGGAGTGGGATTTTTTCATCATGCTCCCGCATCTTGTATTTGCCGACCCGCATTTGGGCAAACACGTAATCCGCATCTGTGAACGCTTCCTTCGGGTCTGTCGTCACGGTGAGTTTCACTTGGTCGGTATGTTGATTGATGACATATTGAACGACTTTCGAGACGGCGAGTTGGCGATCGGCATCGATGTCGTACAGGCGAATTTCCTTGAGCGGGAATTCTTCGAGCCGTACCATCAGGCTTTTCACGATACCCGGTGTATAGGTGCTACCGCCACCGACGATTGTTAAGATGAAAGGTGATTGTTGTTTCATGTTCAAGTTCCTCCTTGTTATAATGCTTCTTCGACAGCATCCCGCATTTTCTTCACATGCAGACCGTATACGACTTGGATGTTGTCTCCTGATGTGATGACTCCTTTGGCCCCGGTCGAGAGCAGCGTCGGCTCATCGATCTTGCTCGTGTCTTTGACGATGACGCGTAAGCGTGTGTAACAATTGTCCACCGTGTCGATGTTGTCACGGCCGCCAAGACCATCGATGATGACGTGACCGACACCGAGGTCCGTCGCCGCTGCTTCGCCTGTCTGTTTGGCTTGGTAATCTTTTTTGTCGTAAAGTTTGATGTCTTCTGCTTCATCCCCACGGCCCGGTGTCTTCAAGTCGAGTTTCAGGATCAGCGTCCGGAAGACGATGAAATATACAGCTGACATGATGAGACCGACCAGGATATACATGTGCCAGTTCGATTTTTCAAGACCGAGCGGCAAATTGTACAGGACGAAATCGATGGCGCCATTGGCCCCGATTGCGTGGACGTCGAGAAGGTAATAGAGTGTCATCCCGAAACCAGTCAACACAGCATGGACGACGAAGAGCAACGGTGCCGTGAACAAGAACGCAAATTCGAGCGGTTCTGTTACTCCGAGTAAGAATGACGTCAAGGCGGCAGGGAAGAGGATGGCTTTCGCTGCATTCTTCTTAGCTGGTGACGCCGTGACGTACATGGCGAGAGCGGCAGCCGTCAAACCGAACATCTTGGCGATGCCTCGCGCATCCCAGACGGCAGTCGTGCTCAATTGCGTCACGTCCTGACAGGCCATCTCCGCGAAGTAGATGTTGCGGGCGCCATTATACACTTGTCCGCAAACTTCGGCCGTTCCGCCGAGCTCCGTATACAGGAACGGGGTGTAGACGAGGTGGTGTAGGCCGGTCGGGATTAAGACCCGCTCCAAGAATCCATACAAGAAGACCCCAAACGCACCAGCGCTCTTGATGAAGTAGGCCGAACTCGTGATCACGCTTTGCGCATAAGGCCAAACGAACGTCATGGCGAACCCGAGGACGATTGCGGTCGGAATCGCTAGAATGACGACGAATCGATGGCCAGAGTAAATGGCCATGACGCCTTCGAATTGAACACCGGAATACTTATTGTGCAGATAACCGACAAGTCCACCGATCAGGATTCCGGCGAAGACGCCCATCTCGAGAACTTGCACACCGAGAACCATTCCTTGGCCTGCAGCACGCATCGATTCCGCATCGGCCAAGTTCCCGGTCAGGCTGAGCGTTAAGTTCATCGCGTTCATGAAAATGATGAACGTGACAAGACCGGTCAACGCGGCGTAGCCTTTATCTTTTTTAGCGAGACCAATCGGAATACCGACCGCGAACACGAGTGCGAGGTTGACTAGGATTGCCACGGCACTGCCGGATAATAGTTGTCCGAATCCTTGGATATATGGATTGCTCAAAAATGGGACATAAGTCGCTAGGTTCCCGTTACCGAACATGTTCCCGAAGGCGATGAAAAGCCCGACGATTGGTAAAATGAGAACCGGAGCGAACAATGATTTTCCGAAGTCTTGCAATATGTTGACTGCTCGCTTCATAAACATCCATCCTTTGACATATCATTTTTGTAAGCGCTTTACAAATTGAATACTACCATGGGGAAAAGGGGAATCGAATAGGTAGCACGCACAAAAAAACACGTTTCAACGAATGAAACATGTTTCGCGTTTGTGAAGTAACATGCAAGGAAGGAAAAGGCTTGTCATAGGGATGATGCGCTTATGTCGGTACCCTATAAAAACAATGGGCTGGCGTCCGAACACCTGGTGACAGCGGACGCGTGTGGTGAACGCGACGAGCGCCGCCATGTCAGCGCTGATGCGGCAACGGAATCGTCAACACGTTCCAGGTCTCTCCGGCGAATACCTTCGCCAAGTAGACGATCTGGCCGACGTGATAGCTGTAGTGGGAGACTTGCTTCTCGATCGCCCAGATGACGCTCTTCTCTTCACCGCGGATGAACACGGTCTTACACCGATGTCGTCCGGTGTGAGGCTCGCCAAGACATCGTCTAACAGTTGCCAACGCTCGTCCCACGTCGCCATCAGCTCGGTGCGGGACAACTGTTGGTCCTCGAACTCGGCGTCGCGGTTCCGGTCCGGTTTCTCCCCGTCGGTCGTCAAGAAGTCGGTCCAACGTGATAACATGTTGTTCGAGATATGTTGCACGATGACGGCGAGCGAGAGCGTGTCCGGTGCGAGCACGCGATGCAGGTCGTCATCACTTACTTGATTGAGCGCGCTTTCTGCGAGCTGTTTCTGTTCTTGGAAGATGCTTCGTACTTCGGTTAGGTAACGTTGTTCAAACATATGACGTCCTCCTTTTCATTCATATAAACAATACCCCGAAAAATCTTCGGTGAAAACAATAGTAAAATAACGAAATGCGATTTATAATGGAGTAGAACCGTGCAAGACGCCACCGCGTGATCGGTTCTTGGGTGCCCTGTTTAGGTTTTGTCGCGAGTCAGATCGCGCGTATCTCCTTTCGGTTTGGGGGTTCATCCGTTAAGAGGGTCGATCGCGTTTGTCCGTGAGTGGATGAGCGCGGTTTTTTTGTATGCGAAAAGGGAAAGCCGCGGCTTTCCCTTTTAGGCGTGCTCGGCCCGAAAGTCTTCCCAATGATCCTTCGCTTGCGTCCGGATCCGTTCTGATACTTCCTTGCTGCCGAGCAAGATCCCGTACCAACGCCGGGCGTCCTCATACAGACCGAGGGCGGCCGACAAGTCGGCGATCCGCAACATGAGCTGATCGTACGGCAGGCCGGTCCGAATCTGGTCGGTATAGGCTTCCTGCACTTCGTTATATTTATCGAGCGTCCGCTGCATCCATTCCTTCTCGGCCGCCCCGTTCCCGATCAAGCGGTTCATCCAGACGAGACGCATCCCGAGCATGGCGACGACCGACGGCTTCTGTCCGCTCAGCTGCGCCGTCATGACGGCGAACTTGTACAGTTGGATGACGTGCTCGGGCGTGCGGTCGCCTTCGAGCGTCTCCGGGTTGACCCGGGACAAATAGTTCGTCTCGAGCGCCTCGCGGTTGTTTTTGCGGACTTTATCGAATGAGTCGTGGAAGACGAGGTGGCAATGGCTGCAGACGACCGGCTCATACAAGTACGGGTTTTCGCCGTCGTATGTCGTATAGCCGTCCTTCGCGACTTCTTGCGGCCGGATATGGCGCGATAAGATGCGTGGTGTCACACTTTCCTTCAAACAGTACGGGCATTTCACTTTCTTCGAAAACAAATGTTCAGCCATACGTCACCTCATACGTACACGTTGACGAGAAGTCCGCGGATCTCACCGACTTGGTCGAGGAGCGACAGGCGTGACGCTTCTCCTGAGATGACCTGGTCCGTCAGTGCGAGCAGTTTCTGGTCGACCTGCTCGACGATCTTATAGATCTTGGCTCGGCCCCGGCGGTTGAACCCGCGTTTGTCTTCGAGGCTGAGCGCCGCGTCAACGGCGTCTTTCATAAAGTCTTTGATCAATCGTTTATATTCGGTGAGCGACTCGACCGTCTGGCTCTCGGCGAGGAGCTCACCTTGATCGTGAATGGCCGCGATCTGGCGCTGGAAGCGCTCGTATTCGCGGTCTTCGCGTTTTTGTCCAATCACGTTCTGGAACGAGACGCCAGGTTCCGCGTCAGGCCGCTTGGCTTTGCCCGCGCCGTGAAGCGACTGGGTCTCCATAATTCGACGAATGTCCATCAGGCCTCGTCCTTTCTGTAAGTTAGTTCAACAATTGTAACACGCCTTGCGGCAACGCGTTCGACTGGGCGATCATCGCCATGCCGGACTGGTTCAAGATGTTGAGGCGGGCGAAGTCCATCATCTCGCGGGCCATGTCGGCGTCGCGGATGCGTGACTCAGACGCGGTCAAGTTCTCTGAACCGATCGTGACGACACCGATGTTCGCTTCCAACCGGTTTTGAATGGCCCCGAGCTTCGAGCGTTCGAGGGAGACGTCGTTGATCGCTTTATCGAACTTGGCGATGGCGTCGTTTGCGCCGCCTGGTGTCGTGACGTCGAGCCCGTCGATGCCGAGCGCTTCCGCGCGCATATCGGCGACGTTCAAGACGACGCCTTCACCGCTGCCGGCCCCGAGTTGGAAGAAGAGTGTCTCGTTCCCGGCGACATAGTCACCGTTCATGATCTTCTTCGAGTTGAACTCGGTCGACTCGGCGATGCGGGACACTTCTTCTGTCAAGGCACTGATCTCTTCTTGGATCGCTTTCGTATCGTCCGGGCTCAACGTCCCGTTCGCAGCTTGGACTGACAGTTCGCGCATGCGCTGCAGGAGCGAGTGCGTCTCGTTCATGCCGCCCTCGAGCGTCTGCGTGAGCGAGATACCGTCGAGCGTGTTGCGCTCGGCCATCGACAACGAGTCGAGGCGCATCCGCATCTTCTCGGAGATGGCGAGACCGGCCGCGTCGTCCGACGCCTTGTTGATACGGACGCCACTCGAGAGCCGGTCCATCGTCTTCTTCATCGTCGTCTGGTTGAGCGACAGCGACGTATAGGCTTTCAACGCTTGAATGTTATTGGTAATTTTCATAACGGTTTCCTCCTACGTGTGCGGGTTGGAGCCGGGCCTTTTCGATGGCCTCGTCCCACGTCATCTCTAAGTTGGTCGCGAGCGAGTGGAGCTCTTCGATTTTACCTAAGTCTTGTTCGATCAGCGCCTCGAGGCTGCCTTTCGCCATATACAAATACAATTCCTCGAGCTGGGCCGAGATGATGCCGCCGCCGTCATGAAGTCCTTGGTACAGTTTAGCGAGCAGTTCGCGCGCTTGGCGCAGATGACGGTTGCGCTCGGCAATCGTCGCGGTCAGCGCGGTCTCGTAATGGTAGGTGAGCGCGTGGAGCATCGCTTGCGTCAACTCCTCCGGGCTCATTTCATATAATCGGTTCGAATTCATGATTGTTCTCCTTTGATTGAGTCAAGTTCTTCTATTAAAAGCAGCACTTCGGCCATGACGTCATATAGTTCCGGCGGGATGGCATCCCCGAGGTCAAGGTCGAGCAGGTGGCCGAGGAGCGAATGGTCGTGCTCGATGGCCACACCGCGCGAGCGTGCCTCTTCCAAAATCTTGTCGGCGACGGCACCTGTGCCGCGGGCAACGATGACCGGGGCCCGGTCGGTCGTCTCGTCATAACGGACGACGGCGGCCGTCTTACGTTTCGTCAAATCCATGCGTTGATACATAAGGGCCTCCTAGATTCTAAAGTCATAGCCGGTCGTCTGTGTGCGCTCTGGTTCGACTTCGACTTTCTCGGCTTTCGTCAACGGGCGGAACTGGGTCGTCACGCTCCGGTAGCCGATCGCTTCGAGCGTCGTCTCGATCTTGCCGAGCAGCGGTCGCGCGATCCGTTCGACCGTCGGGTCATCATGTTCGAGTGTGAGCCGGAGGTTGCGGTCGAGTGCTTCGACTTTCACGCCGATCTCGCCTAAGCGAGGTGTCTCGAGCCGGATGTAGAGGACACTGTTCTCCCAATCGACGACGTCGCCGGCTTCCCGGTTTTGGATGTGGACGTGGATGCCGGTGTCGATCTCCTGGACTTTCCCCGGCAGGGAGAGCAGGAGCTGATGGAGCTGCCCGCCGTCGAGCCGGTTGATCGTCTGTTGGACTTGGAAGAACGAGGCGAGGCGCGCCGCTTCCGGTGACGCCGCCTCCGATCGGACCGATAGTGCCGATGCCTGCACGGCTTGCGACGTTTGTGCTTGCGCCTGTTGCGCGGCCGTCTGGACGCGCTGCGCCGTCTCTTGGACGTGGCGGCCTGACAGGTTGGCGTCAAGGCGGAGCGGTGTCACGTGGACCTCACCGGCACGAGTGGCGCCATGCGGGATGTATTCGACGCGGACCTGGTTCGGCACGTAGCGGAACTCGTTCAACGCCGTGCGCACGTCTTTGATGAGGGCGGCACTCTCGGCAGGCTTCGTCGACAACAGTGACAAGGCGACGTCGAGCTTCGCCGTCATCGCGACGAGCGTTTTCTCTTGCCTAGCGTCGGTATGTAACAGCGCGTCCGTCTTTTGGATGAGCTGCGTCAGACGCGTCCCGACCGTCTCTAAGGCAGGGCGGGCCAAATGCGGTTTGGTCTCGACGAGCGCCGCGACTTGTCCGAGCTGTTTCGTCACGGTCGCCTGTTCTGCGCGGAACGTGTTCGTCACGGCAGCGAGATGCGTCGTCACTTCCCTGACCACGACTTGGCGTCCGCCTACGGGCGGCAAGGCTTCCCTCGGTTCGGGACGGGCGGGTGGTGCGGCCGGGAGTTCTTTGATCAGCCGGTCGACCGTCTCCGGTGTCGGTGTGACCCGTTCTGTGGCCGGGCGCGACAAGTTGACGAGTTCGACGTAGCGCTCTTTTTGCGGGTACGGCGCGTCCGGTGTCGGCACCTTAAGTTGACGTTTCGCTTCATCTAATGAAGCGACCGCGATGTCACGGGCCACGTCCGGTTTGACGACGGGTGCGTCCATCGTGCGCAAGAACAAGACGGCGTCGCGCATGTCACCTTTGAAGACGGTCTCGAGCAAGCGGACCGTGTCCTCGTTCATAGGCAGGCGTCCCGATTGGATCAAGCGGCTGACGGCGCTCCGCACTTCGGGCGGGAGCGATGCGAGCAGCGCTTGGATTTTCGTATCGACTTTCGTCTCAGGTTTCGTCCCTTGCGCCGGTGCGTCCGTCGTCTCCGTTTCTTGTTTGACGACGACGGTCCCGAGCAACACCCCGTCCTCTTCGACGAGCATTAGTTGGAACGGGTTCGTCTTCGGCAGCCCGTCTTTGAACGTGACCTCGACTTGTTCGCCGCCGACCTTGACGATGGCCGTGTCAGGACCGGTCTGTTTGACGATTTCAGCTTTATAGACGCGGTTCATCTGGACACCCGCGTTCGCGGCTACGGTTGTAGCGAGTTGCGCTTGGATTTGCATTGTTGTCACCTCGACCAATATATCGACCTCTTTTTCAAAAAGTGAAGCAAAATCACCATAAAAAAACCTCCCGTCAAACGACGGAAGGCAGGTCAAGATTCGAGCGCAGGGCTCATGTTCAGTTGTTGGAACCGGGCGACTAATTCGCCGGTCGCTTTGATCTGGTTTTTTAAGACGTACGCGGTCGCGTTCGTCTGGATGCGGTGACCGTCTTTCGTGACGATCACGCCGTTCGGGGCACCCTCGACAGTCACGATGTCCCGAATGTGGGACCAGGCGTACCATTCGCAATCTTCACGTTTCGGCGATTTCGTCGGGAAGAAGACGAGTCCCGTCGTCGGTTCGATGACGACCGGCACTTTGCCTTTGACCCCGGCGACGCGTTTGGCGACGAAGATCCGTTCCTCGATCGAGCTGTTGTACTGGCGGCAAGAGAGCTGCAGCAACTGGTACGGCCGGAGCGGGGTCGAGATTTCGCTGCCGTCCTCGAGAATGATTCGCGATTGCTTCATCATGTCAAAGCAAGGCAGGATCGCCACGGTTCGCTTCGTGATGCGATATTTTTCCTCGGAATAGTAGGGGCGCATACGCTGCACCATCCTCCTCGTATTAGATTTTCAGGATCGGCCGATATTCAAAAAAGCACAAACCTAAATCATCCCTTCCATGATATATCACAAAAAATGTAAATTCAATAAGCCAATATGAAAAGTAGGGAAATATAATTCCAATGTAAGCCAAAAGACGATTCATTTACAAAATAGCAGAAAATGGTTGTATAGTGACCGAGAAGGTGGTAATATAGCTACTAGAGGGAAAGCCTCTGTATTCTTCAATGGTGAAAGGAATGGATTTGCACATGGTAGGTAAAGTAAAATGGTTTAACTCAGAAAAAGGTTTTGGTTTCATCGAGGTAGAAGGCGGCAAGGACGTTTTCGTACACTTCTCAGCAATCCAAACTGACGGCTACAAAGCTCTTGACGAAGGTCAAGAAGTTGAGTTTGAAATCGTAGATGGCGAACGCGGCCCACAAGCGGCTAACGTTGTAAAATTATAATTTCAAACCGTGAACCGGCTTCCTCGTGAAGTCGGTTTTTTGTTTTGTCTACATAGTATTTTTCTCTTAAGAAAACGAGTTTAAAAACGGTGATAACGGGTAACTTCTTTCTATACAACCGATTCGATTGCAGGCGTGAGCATCGGAACAAAATTGTCATTATTTTCTGATGATAACGTTTTCAAATAAACTGAATTCGGGGTATACTATATATGAGCCACCCGCTTCCGCTTTCTTTTTAAGAACTTTTTAAGCAATGAGGCAGGAGATTCGGTCCAAAATGACGAATCATTGGTTCAAGCGGTTATTTTAAGGAGGAGTTCAGATGATTTATAACATTCGCGGCGAAAACATTGAAGTCACACCAGCCATCAAAGACTATGTCGAGAAAAAGCTGGAGAAGTTGACTCGGTATTTCACAACTCCTACGGATGCACAGACGGCTTACGTCAACTTGAAAGTGTACAACGAAAAGCAAAAAGTAGAAGTGACGATCCCGATGACGAACTTATTGCTTCGCGCTGAGGAAACCAACCTCGATATGTACGCGGCAATCGACCTCGTCGTCGACAAATTGGAGCGTCAAATCCGTAAACACAAAACAAAGCTCAACCGTAAAGGACGCGCCAAAGAAGGCGGGATCGGCGAGTATTTCAAATCACTCGAAGGTTCTGAAGACATTCCTGCGTACGACGAGGACGAGGCAGAACTCGAACTCGTGCGGACGAAGCGATTCACGCTCAAGCCGATGGACACGGAAGAAGCGATCCTTCAAATGGACATGCTCGGTCACAGTTTCTTCGTCTTCTCAGACGCGGAGACCGGGAACACGAACGTCGTCTATCGTCGGAAAGACGGTAAATACGGCTTGATCGAACCTGAATAATCTAACTTTGAATTCACACGGCCCTCCGACTTGGAGGGCCGTTTCGTTTTGCCTTTCCTTGAAAGCGTGGGTCACTTCGGTTAAACTGTACATTAGGGAAAAAACATGCATTTTTGACTGAGTGCAGAGGAGATAAAACGTATGGCGAACTTTTTGAAAGATTTATTTGCTCCACAGAAACGAGTATTGAAAAAAGCAGAAAAAGCAGCCGACTTAGTCGAGTCATTCGCTGAGCCGACGAAGGCGTTGTCTGACGAAGCACTTCAGGCGAAGTCTGTCGAATTCCGTGAGCGTCTGGATAAAGGGGAAACGCTTGACGATATCCTTCCGGAAGCGTTCGCGGTCTGTCGCGAGGCGTCAGAACGCGTGCTCGGCATGCGTCACTACCGCGTCCAGCTCATCGGGGGCTACGTGCTCCATAACGGCGACATCGCCGAGATGAAGACCGGTGAAGGGAAGACGCTCGTCGCGACGCTCCCGGTTTACTTGAACGCCCTGACTGGCCGTGGCGTACACGTCGTGACGGTCAACGAATATTTGGCGAAACGTGACAAAGAACTCATGGAACCGCTCTACTTCGCGCTCGGCCTCTCGGTCGGACTGAACGTCTCGAACATGGACCGCGTCGAGAAGCAGGCGGCGTACAACTGTGACATCACGTACTCGACGAACAATGAACTCGGGTTCGACTACTTGCGTGACAACATGGTCCTTTATAAGGAAGACCGTGTTCAGCGTGAGCTCTACTACACGATCGTCGATGAAGTCGACTCGATCCTCGTCGATGAGGCGCGGACCCCGCTCATCATCTCAGGGTCGGCCCAAAAATCGACCGAGTTGTACACACGTGCCGACGCGTTCGTCCGGACGCTCAAGCTCGAAGACGACTACACGGTCGACGTGAAGACGAAATCGGTGTTACTCACGGACAAAGGGGTCGACCTCGCCGAGAAGTTCTTCGGCATCGACAACTTGTTCGCGATCGAGCACGTTTCGGTCAACCACCACGTCGGGCTCGCATTGCGTGCGAACGCCGTCATGCATCATGACGTCGACTACATGATCCGCGACGGCCAAGTCATGATCATCGACCAGTTCACAGGTCGGGTCATGGACGGACGCCGCTACTCGGAAGGTCTGCACCAGGCGATCGAGGCGAAAGAAGGCGTCGAGATTCAGCGGGAATCGATGACGCTCGCGACGATCACGTACCAAAACTACTTCCGGATGTATGAGAAGCTGGCCGGGATGACCGGTACGGCGAAGACGGAGGAAGAAGAGTTCCGTAACATCTACAACATGCAAGTCGTCACGATCCCGACGAACAAGCCGATCGTCCGTGAAGACGGTTCTGACCTCATCTTCAAGTCGATGGAAGGCAAGTTCAAAGCCGTCGTCGAAGAGATCGCTTCGGCGCACGCGACCGGACAACCGGTCCTCGTCGGTACGGTCGCGGTCGAGACGTCTGAGTATTTGAGCAAGCTACTCACGAAGAAGAAGATCAAACACGAAGTCTTGAACGCGAAAAACCACGCCCGTGAAGCCGAAATCGTCGAGAACGCCGGACAAAAAGGTTCGGTCACGATCGCGACGAACATGGCTGGACGCGGAACCGACATCAAGCTCGGCGAAGGTGTCATCGGGCTCGGCGGTCTTTACATCGTCGGTACCGAGCGCCACGAGTCGCGCCGGATCGACAACCAGCTCCGCGGTCGGGCCGGTCGTCAAGGCGACCCGGGTAAATCGCAGTTCTACTTGTCACTCGAAGATGAGCTCATGCGCCGCTTCGGGACCGACAGCCTCCAGAGCATGATGGAGCGCCTCGGCATGGACGACACGCAACCGATCGAGAGCCGCATGGTCTCGAAAGCGGTCGAGTCGGCTCAAAAACGTGTCGAAGGCAATAACTATGATGCCCGTAAACAGCTGCTCGGTTACGACAACGTCATGGCCGACCAACGGAAAGTCATGTATAAAGACCGGGCCAGCATCCTCGAGAACGAATCGGTCACCGATATCGTTCGCTCGATGATCCGTGAGACGGTCGAGATGGGCGTGGCGCAATACACGCCGCTCGAACTCGTGCCGGAAGAATGGAACATCGACGAGCTGGCGCACTGGGCCAACCAGACGCTCGCCCTCGAGAACGCAGTCGCCGGGAAAGACTTCTACGGCAAAGAACGCGAAGAGATCACTGAGCTGTTGCTTGAGCGGACGAACGCCCAGTACGAGGCGAAACGTCAACTCGCACCGCCGGACCGGTTCAACGAGTTCGAGAAGATCATCGTGCTCCGTGCCGTCGATTCGCACTGGATGGCGCACATCGACCATATGGACCAGCTTCGTCAAGGCATCCACTTGCGTGCTTACGGACAGAACGACCCGCTCCGTGAGTATCAGGCGGAAGGCGTCAGCATGTTTGACGCGATGAACGCGGCCATCTCGGAAGAAGTGACCGGCTTCGTGCTCCGTGCCGAGGTCGGCGACAACCTCCGACGCGAGAAAGTCGTCGAGGAGGAAGTGGCGGTGTCTGGCAAGGACGACGCACCGGTGAAGAAAAAACCGGTCCGCCGTTCAGAAGACCAACGCCTCGGGCGCAACGACCCGTGCTGGTGTGGTTCAGGCAAGAAGTTTAAAAACTGTCACGGCAAACAACAAGCTTAATTTTTGAAGAGGCGAGCCTGCTCGCCTCTTTCCTACGGAAAGGTGAATCTCACTATGGAAATTTCAGATATTCGGAACGAACTCGAGGCGATGGCAAAACGCCTCGAAAATTACAGACAATCGCTCAACTTAACAGAGAAACAGGCGCGCATCGCCGAGCTCGAGAACGAGATGACGTACCCGGACTTCTGGGACAGCCAAGAGAAGGCACAAAAAGTCATCGACGAGTCGAACGTGCTCAAAGCGATGGTCGACAAGTATCAAGAGCTCGCGGATGGTCACGAGGACGGCGAAGTCACGCTCGAACTCATCAAGGAAGAACCGGACGTCGAGATGCAAGGTGATCTCTCAGAGATGGTCATGGCGCTCAAGGCCGACTTCGACGCGTTCGAACTCGAGATCCTCTTGAACGGACCGTATGACGCGAACAACGCCATCCTCGAGCTGCACCCGGGTGCGGGCGGTACCGAGTCGCAAGACTGGGCCTCGATGCTTCTCCGCATGTATCAGCGCTTCGCGGACAAACAAGGTTGGAAAGTCGAGACGGTCGACTACCTCGCGGGCGAGGAGGCCGGCGTCAAGTCGGTCACGCTCCGCATCGTCGGGCATAACGCCTACGGCTACTTGAAAGCGGAGAAAGGGATCCACCGCTTGGTCCGGATCTCGCCGTTCGACTCGTCAGGCCGCCGTCATACGTCGTTCGTCTCGTGCGACGTCATGCCGGAATTCGATGACGATATCGAGATCGACGTCAGAACCGAAGACCTCCGCATCGACACGTACCGCGCGTCAGGCGCCGGCGGTCAGCACATCAACACGACCGACTCGGCCGTCCGGATCACGCACGTGCCGACGGGTGTCGTCGTCTCATGTCAGGCCGAGCGTTCGCAGATCAAGAACCGTGAAGCGGCGATGAAGATGCTCAAGGCGAAACTGTACCAGCGCGAACTCGATGAGCAGCAACGCAAGCTCGACGAGATCCGCGGTGAGAAGACAGACATCGGCTGGGGCAGTCAGATCCGTTCATACGTCTTCCACCCGTATGCGATGGTCAAAGACCACCGCACGAGTTATGAAGTCGGGAACACGAGCGGCGTCATGGATGGAGACATCATGGGCTTCATCGACGCTTACCTCCGTAAGACAAATATGTGATGCATGTGGCTCAAAGACGTCCGTCTTTGGGCCACGTTGTATGTAGAGGAGAATTTCTTTAATGAAGCAAATCGTCAAAGACTATATTTACTTATTGACCGGTTCCGTGTTCGTCGCCTCGGCGTTCAGTCTGTTCCTGTTCCCGAACAACATCGCCTCGGGCGGCGTCAGCGGGATCTCGATCATCACGTACGAGCTGTTCGGCATCTCGCCGGGGGCGTTCCAGCTCGTCTCGAACGTGTTGCTCCTCCTCGTCGGCTGGATGATCCTCGGACTCGGCTTCGGCGTCAAATCGCTCGTCGGCTCGATCTTCTTACCAGGTGTGATCTTGTTTTATGAAGCGATCGGTGCGGGCGCGGCGGTCGATGATACGCTGCTCGCGGCCGTGTTCGGCGGTGTCGGTGTCGGGATCGGCCTCGGGCTCATCTTCCGCGGCCGGGCCTCGACCGGCGGGATGGACTTACTCGCCCAGATCCTACATAAGTTCACCCACATCCCGCTCTATCTCTGTATCGCCATCCTCGACGGTACCGTCGTGATCGTCGCAGCCGTCACGTTCTCGTTCACGACGGGACTGTACGCGCTGATCGCCTTGTACATCACGATCAAGATGATCGACTTCGTCCAGCTCGGCTTCACGCAAGACAAGATGGCGTATGTCATCTCGGACAAGCGTGACGTCATCACGCGCGCCGTCTTCGACGAGCTCGACCGGGGCGCGACCGAGATCCAGGCGATCGGCGCCTATTCGCGTCTCGACCGGCCGATGTTGCTCGTCGTCGTCCGTCAGAACGAGGTGAGTCGGTTGAGAGACCTGATCCGCCGCATCGACCCCGACGCGTTCCTCATCTTCAGCGAGGCGCACGAGGTGATGGGCCAAGGTTTCACCTCAGATAAACGGTATAGCAACGTCCCGTGACATGTGGAATCTTTGTGTACTTTTCGTGAGATTAGGTTAAAGGCCTTGTCAAAACGGTTATAATGGATAATGTAGGCAATTTCTACAACTTAGGAGGGGAACCCTATATGAAGAAGTGGATGATGGCCATCGGCCTTGGCGCCATGCTCACGCTCGGTGCGTGCGGCGGCGGCGATGAAGAAGAAACGACAAGCAATGGGGATACGGGCTCGAACACGGCTTCAGTCGACGCGGAAGCGGTATACGCCCAAAACTGTGCGGCCTGTCACGGCGCGAACTTGGAAGGCATGAGCGGTCCGGCATTGACGGACGTCGGTGCACGCCTCTCGGCTGAAGACATCGAGAACATTATTCGAAACGGACAAGGCACGATGCCTGCGAACGTGATCGAGGACGACGAAGAGATCACAGCGGTCGCAGCTTGGCTCGCCGAGAAGAAGTGATCATCAGGACCACGGGATAACCGTGGTTTTTTTGCATTCCGCGTTTTAGATTGATCGAATTTTGGTAAGGAACGATAAAGACATTGAAACGGAGTGGATATGATGTGAAGACAAAACTGATTGATTGGCCGACGTTCATCGGTGCGTTCGTCCTGTTGCTGACGGTGACGTTGCCGCTCGTCTTTTTCCCGGAGACGGGGAAGGCATGGGTCGGCGCCGCCAACACGTTCATGACGACGAACTTTGGCATGTTGTATTTAGCGATGGGACTCGGCGCGTTCGGATTTTTGATCTTCGTCGCTTTCAGTGAAAATGGGCACGTCAAGTTAGGCGCTGAAGATGAGGAACCCGAGTTCAGCACGTTCTCTTGGGCGGCGATGTTGTTCGCCGCCGGGATCGGCTCGAGTATTTTGTATTGGTCGGTCATCGAATGGGTGTACTACTATCAAGGACCGCCGTTCGGTGTCACACCGGAGTCGACCGAGGCGATCCAATGGGCGACCGCCTACGGCATGTTCCACTGGGGGCCGATCGCTTGGGCGATCTATACGCTGCCGGCGCTGCCGATCGCTTACTTCTATTATGTACGCCGCAAATCGGTGTTGAAAGTGAGCGAGGCGGTCCGGCCCGTCATCGGCAAATGGGCGGACGGACCGGTCGGTAAAGTCATCGACATCTTGTTCATCTTCGGTCTTCTCGGCGGGGCCGGCACGACGCTCGCCCTCGGGACACCGATGATCGCCGAAGGGGTGAACGAGATCACCGGCATCCCGGTCACGCTCGGCATGCAGGCGGTCATCATGCTCATCTGTACCGTCATCTTCGCCATCAGCTCGTACGTCGGCTTGAAACGGGGCATCAAAGTGCTGAGCGATTTGAACATTTGGCTCGCCATCATTATCCTGACGTTCGTCTTCGCCTTCGGTCCGACCCGGTTCATTCTAGAGACGACGTTCAACGGGGTCGGCACGATGCTCGACAACTTCTTCTTGATGGCGACGTGGATGGAGCCGTTCGGCAACCTCGGCGGCTTCGAAGAGACAGGCTTCCCGGAATCGTGGACGGTGTTCTACTGGGCGTGGTGGCTCGTTTACGCACCGTTCGTCGGCCTGTTCGTCGCCCGGATCTCGCGGGGACGCACGATCCGCGGGATGGTCATCGGGACGATGGTGTACGGGACGTTCGGCTGTATCCTGTTCTTTGGGATACTTGGCAATTACGGGCTCTACCTCCACTTGACCGGTGCGTTCGACGTCATCTCGTATATGGACATGTACGGACCGCCGGCAACGATCATCGCCATTATCGGCCAGCTGCCGTTCGGTAAAGTCGTCGTCGCCGTGTTCACGCTCCTCGCGATCATCTTCCTCGCGACGACGTTCGACTCGTCTTCCTATATCTTGGCATCGGTCACGCAAAAGCATGTCGAAGAAGAGCCGCTCGTCTGGAACCGCCTGTTTTGGGCGTTCGCTCTCTGTATCATGCCGCTGACGCTCATGTTCCTCGGTGGGCTTGACACGTTGCAGACGGCGAGCATCGTCGGCGGATTCCCGCTCATCTTCATCATGGTGCTCCTCGCCTGGTCGTTCATGCGCGTCTCAAGCAAAGACATCCGGGCGTCGGAAGAGTATGAGTCACCGACGATCCACATCAAATACCGGAAACGGAAACGTTCACCGTTCGACGCGTTGAAAAAACGTCCGACCGATAAACGGAACGATTGAACATAGGCACTCGCCCCGGCGAGTGCCTATTTGAATGTGAGTTTCACCAAATGTGACCGCGACGTGAAACGGACGTTCAGTTCAACAATTTCACACCGAACTCAATCGAACTGAAACAATCCTGTAATGGTTATTTAAAATTCTGGTTGTTATAATTGTAGGCGCTCCTACTACTGAACCGGATAAACCTTGGCCCGTTCCGAAACTTGGACGGTGCCTTGACAGAATCACTAGTTATCGTGTAGAACTGAGGCTAGGCGAAAATATTCACTTACTAAACAACTATACACTCGTCATAGATGCATGAAAAATTTATAAAAAGGGTAGGGAATACGTTATGATCTCGATGCAAAAAGTTAGTAAAGTATATCCAAACGGTGTCGTCGCAGTCGACGACCTCGATTTGAAGATCGAAGACGGTGAATTTTTATACGTCGTCGGACCATCCGGCGCCGGGAAATCGACGTTCATGAAAATGATTTATCGGGAGGAGAAGCCGTCGAACGGTCAACTGTTGATCGACGGGATCGACGTCGGGAAATTAAAACACCGCCACGTCCCGAAACTACGCCGCCAGCTCGGCGTCATCTTCCAAGATTATAAGCTGCTCCCTTCATTAACAGTGTATGAGAACGTCGCGTTCGCACTTGAAGTCGTTCAGGCCGACACGAATACGATGCGTAAGCAAGTCATGGACGTATTGAACCTCGTCGGACTTAAACATAAGGCGCGTAACTATCCGGACGAACTGTCAGGTGGCGAACAGCAACGTGTCTCGATCGCCCGCGCCATCGTCAACAAGCCGAAGCTCATCATCGCCGACGAGCCGACCGGTAACTTAGACCCGGATACGGCATGGGGCATCATGGAAGTATTCCAAGAGATCCATCGCCGCGGGGCGACAATCGTCATGGCGACACATAACCGTGACATCGTCGATAAGATCCGTCATCGCGTCATCGCGATCGAAAACGGCAAAGTCGTCCGCGATGAAGAGAAAGGAGCATATGGCTATGATATTTAAAAGTGGGCTACGCCATTTACGCGAAGGGTTCAAAGGGACGCTTCGCAACGGTTGGATGTCGTTTGCGGCCATCAGTGCCGTCACCATCACCTTGTTACTCGTCGGTATTTTCGCCCTCGTCATGTTCAACGTCAACGAGATCTCAGAGAACGTCGAGAACGACGTCGAGATCCAAGTGTTCGTCACACGGACGGCGGAGGAAGCGAACGTCGAGAAGCTAGGCGAGAACTTAGAACAGATCCCGGGCGTCGCCTCGGTGACGTTCAGCTCGAAAGAGGATGAACTCGAAAACTTCCGCAACCAGCTTGGGGAAGACGCCAACGCGTACGGTACGGTCGAGAAAGACAACCCGCTCCATGACCGCTATATCGTCAAAGCGGCAGACCCGCTCAACACGGAGACGGTCGCGGACGCAGTCCAGTCACTTGAAAACGTCGATAAGGTCACGTACGGTCAGGACTATATCGATAAGATGTTCGCCTTCTTCAACGGGATCCGCATCGGTGGACTCGTGTTGATCGTCGGACTCACGCTCATGGCGATGTTCCTCATCTCGAACACGATCAAGATGACGATCTTCTCACGCCGTCGCGAAATCGAGATCATGCGTCTCGTCGGAGCGAAAAACAGCTTTATCCGCTGGCCGTTCTTCATCGAAGGTCTTCTCCTCGGTGTGCTCGGCGCGCTCATCCCGATCGCGGTCATTTATTTCGGGTATGACGTCGCATATGGTGCTTTACAACCATCGCTAGATCAACTGAATAGTGATATATTTAAATTGATCGATCCATCGGTACTCACGACGCAAGTCTCGCTCGTCTTGCTTGCGCTCGGTGCGTTCATCGGGATCTGGGGATCGACGACATCGCTCGGTCGATTCTTAAAAGTTTAATTTGAATATGGGGAGGAATTGGCGGATGAAACGTTCGCTTGCGCTTGGATTAAGTTTGACGCTACTCGCCGCGCCGGTCATGGCGACGGAGAAAGAGACGTTGAAAGAACGACAAGATCGTCTATCCAATCAATTGGAGCAGTCTAAAAAAGCGCAAGTCGAGACGGACGCCGAGCTCGAAGTCACCGAGGCACAGCGCGACGCGGTCTCAACCGAGATCCGCGCCGTCAATGAACGTCTCGAGGGCTTAAGTGAACAGATCGCCGTCCAGCAAGTCGAAGCGGACGCGGCACGCACCGAGCTCGAGGCGACCCGCCAACAACTCGCTGCCCAAGGGCAGTATCTTGAAGGCCAGAAGGCGCTCCTTAGTGAGCGTCTTCGTGTGCTTCAAATCCATGAGGACCGGTCTTATCTCCAAGTCGTATTCGAATCCCGCTCGTTCGGGGATTTCGTGACGCGGCTCATGACCGCACAGACGATCGCGGAGCAAGACCGGGACCTCATACATAGCTATATGCATGAAGTCGAGCGCCTCGAGACGCTCGAGGCGACGCAACGGACACAGCTGTCGTTCGTCAAACAAAAAGAGCGCGAGCTCGTCGTCACGAAACAAGCGCTCGATCAAGCGGCCACAGAGAAACATGCGCTCCTCTCGGAACTGAACGAGCAGGTCGAACTGCTCGAGCTCGAACAGATGACCCGTGACGAAGAACAAGCGCTCATGAACGAACAGCGCCGCATCATCGCCAGTCAGCTCGACGCGATTGCGACGGCTGAACGGGAACAAGCGGAAGCCGAAGCCCGCGCGAAACAAGAGGCCGAGGCAAAAGCCGCCGCAGAAGCGCGAGCACGGGCCGAAGCAGCGGCACGAGCCGAAGCCACCGAACGAGCCGAAGCGAATCAAGAAACCGTGACACCACAGGCACCGCCAGCAGCGGAACCGAAAACCGTCACGGCTCCGGTCAGTACGTTCTTGCGCCCGGTGTCGGGTTACGTGTCGAGCCGGTTCGGACCGCGTGAGAACCCGCTCACCGGGGCACCGGAATCACACCGCGGCATCGATATCGTCAACGCGACCGGCACACCGATCGTCTCGGCCGCCCCAGGCATCGTCATCAAGGCGGCTGGAGCGACCGGTTACGGCAACGTCGTCTTCGTCTCGCACGTCGTGAGCGGACAAGTCTGGACGACCGTCTACGGTCATTTAGATTCGATCACGGTAGCGGCCGGCCAGTCGATCGGGGCGGGCCAGACGGTCGGTACGCTCGGCAACACGGGCTGGTCGACGGGACCGCATCTCCACTTCGAGCTCCACCGTGGGGAATGGGCACCCGGGCAACCAAATGCGGTCGACCCGGGCCCTTATATCGGCTACTGACAGACGGACGCGTCCCAAATATGTGGAACGCGTCCGTTTTTCTGAAGTTTTTGCTATACTGGATAAAAGACCGACAAAAAGAAATGAGGGACTTACCCGTGAAAAACACAACCGCAGGACTACTCGCCGGCGCGACGTTCGTGGCAGGGGCCGGTGCAGGCCTGGCGACGATGGCGTTCACCGATACGAGGTTACCGATCCAACCGAAAGCAGAAGGTTGGGACAAGGTCGAACAAGTCCGCAGCTTGATCGAGACGCACTCGCTAAAGGACATCTCGGAAGAAGACTTGTTGACCGGCGCCCTTGACGGCATGACGGCAGCGCTCGATGACCCGTACTCTGACTTCCTCGACGCGGAAGAGACGTCACAGTTCACCGACTCGATCGAGTCGAGCTTTGAAGGAATCGGCGCGACTTTGGAGAAGAAAGGAGAAGACATCTTGATCGTCGCTCCGATCAAAGGCGCACCAGCTGAAGCGGCAGGTCTTCGCCCAGGGGATATCATCACCGCGGTCGACGGCGAGTCGATCGAAGGGATGGCCGTCGAAGAGGCGGTCCAGCTCATCCGTGGCGAAAAGGGAACTGTTGTCACGCTGACGATCCGTCGCGGCGGGCAAGAGGCCGATTATGAGATCACGCGGGATACGATCCCGATCGAGACGGTCTACTCGGAAGTGAAAGAGCAGGACGGCAAAAAGATCGGCTATCTCGAAGTGACCCAGTTCTCAGAGCCGACGGCCGATGAGTTTTTAGAGCAGCTCGAGACGCTCGAGAGCCAAAATATCGATAGCTTGATCATCGACGTCCGTGGCAACCCGGGTGGTCTACTCCCGGCCGTCATCGCGATGACCGAAGGGTTCGTCCCGACGGATAAGCCGGTCGTTCAAATCGAGAACGCCGACGGGGAACGTGAGGCCCAAAACGGACGCGCCCGTGAGGCGAAGCCGTACAAGCTGTTCGTCTTGACGAACGAAGGCTCGGCCTCGGCGTCCGAGATTTTGGCCGGTGCGCTCAAGGAAGGCGCCGGTGCGACGGTTGTCGGCAACACGACGTTCGGGAAAGGCGTCGTCCAGACGGCGTTCGACTTGGAAGACGGTAGCAACTTGAAGCTGACGACGAGCAAATGGCTCACACCGGACGGCAATTGGATCAACGAGACGGGTATCGAGCCTGACGTTGAGGTCGATCAACCGGATTACTTCGGGGTCAACCGCATCCTCGCGGAAGAGGATTCGCTCAAAGTCGGGGACTACGGCGAGACGGTGTCGAACCTGCATACGGTGTTGACCGGGATCGGTTATGAGCCGGGCGGTCAGGCGGGTTACTTCGGTGACACGATGGCACAGGCGGTCTCAGACTTCCAAGCCGACAACAACTTAACGGAGGACGGGGTCGTCAATGAAGCGACGGCGTCCGCGCTCGAGTCACGGTTGCTTGAAGTCATCCAAGACGAGGCGAACGATGCCCAGTTGAACCGGGCACTTGAAGAAGCCGCAAAATAAGGATTAGGGAAAGGATTGGACAAGTGTGGACGTTCTACGAATGAGTTTTACCGCTTTGTTGACCTTGTTAGGTAGTCCGCTGCTCTGGGCGACGTTCGTCGCCCTCGCTTACATATCCATGACGCGCATTAAACGGGAGCGAAGCATGTTCCGGTCGCGCCGACGCTCGCCGAAGTCAGATTGGCGCCACTTTGTGTGGCCGAGTCTGTTGCTCGCGGTCCTCGGAACTGTAGCGACCGTCTTGCTCGAGACGACGGTCAACTTCGAGTGGGTCGTCACGTTCACCGTCCTCTACGCCCTGATCGTCTTGACGATGCATCCGCGCTTCATGAGTCCGGCGTTTCCGTTCCTGATCATGCTCGTGGTCATCGGTCTGCGCGACGTTGTCCCGCTAGCCGAGCTCACGAATTGGGTCGACCGGCTCGCCGACGTCGAGTGGCCGGTGTATGCGCTCGTGTTCGGCATCGTCACGCTCGCCGAAGCGATCCTCCTACGTTGGAACGGGATCAAAGAGACGTCACCGACGCTCATCTTGTCGAAGCGTGGCCAGTTCATCGGCGGACACGTCGTCAAGCGGGTTTGGTTCTTTCCGCTCGTCGTCTTTTTACCGCCGTCGTTCGGGCTCGACTTCTCGGTGCCGGTCATCTTGCCGATCCCGATCGGGGTCAGCCTGCTGTCGACCGGGGCACTGCCGGGAACGCTGCTCGGCCGCTTGAGCCTGTATCGCGGTTTGCTCGCGGTGGTCGCGCTCGGCCTGTTCGCCGGGTCGTACGTCCTCGACGTCCCGTACGTCGCTTATGTGTTGATCGGTCTGTTCGTCTTGTACGAGCTCGCCTTGCAGCTCATCAAACGGGAGAATCGCGGCACGACACCAGTCTTCCTGAACGGGAACCGCGGGGCGGTCATCATCGATACGCTTCCAGGTTCGCCAGGGGAGACGATGCAGCTCATACCAGGTGAGTCAATCTACAAAGTGAACGGTACGGTCATCACCGGGGGGAGCAGCTTTTACGAGGCGCTTCAACTCCATAAGCCGTACATCAAGCTCGAAGTGCTCAACTTGAACGGGGATATCCGCTTCGTGCAACGGGCGATGTATGAGGCCGATCCGCACGAGCTCGGCATCTTGTTCGTCGGGGATCCGATGAGCCCGCGCTTGCGCTTACGGAAATTATAAAAAGGAGCATCCGCGACGGATGCTCCCTTGCTTGTGTTTAGACTTCAAGTTTTGATGGTTTGAAGCCCATCGTCGCTTCGACGGCGTGTTGCCAGCCTTTGTAGAGCGCTTCACGATGCGCTTCGTCCATGTTCGGTTCGAACTGATGATCGAGTTTCCATTGCTGCTTGATCTCGTTCTGGTCTTTCCAGAACCCGACGGCGAGTCCGGCGAGATAGGCGGCGCCGAGCGCCGTCGTCTCACTCACTTCCGGACGTTCGACCGGTACGTTCAAGATGTCCGCTTGGAACTGCATGAGGAAGTCGTTGTTGACCGCACCACCGTCGACGCGGAGCGTCTTCAATGCGATGCCGGAATCTTGCTCCATCGCCGTCAAGACGTCGCGTGTCTGATAGGCGAGTGACTCGAGCGTCGCCCGGACGAAGTGTTCTTTTTCCGTACCGCGGGTGATCCCGAAGATGGCGCCGCGGACGTCCGAGTCCCAATACGGGGCACCGAGCCCGACGAAGGCCGGGACGACATAGACCCCGTCGGTCGTACCGACACGGTTCGCATACTGTTCCGTATCTTTCGCCGACTTGAGCATACGCAGTCCGTCACGGAGCCACTGGATGGCCGATCCAGCGACAAAGATCGATCCTTCGAGCGCGTACTCGACTTTTCCATCGTAGCCCCAGGCGATCGTCGTCAACAGACCGTGGTCCGACTTGACGGCTTCTTCTCCCGTGTTCATAAGCATGAAGCAACCCGTTCCGTATGTGTTCTTCCCTTCGCCTGACTCGAAGCAGGCTTGGCCGAACAAGGCGGCCTGCTGGTCACCGGCCGCGCCGGCGATCGGGACTTCGAACCCGAAGAAGTGGTACGGGATCGTGTGGGCGTATACTTCACTCGATGGCTTGACTTCAGGCAGCATCGACTTCGGTACGGTGAGGATGTCGAGCAACTCATCGTCCCACTTCTGCTCGTAGATGTTGTACATGAGCGTCCGTGACGCGTTCGAGTAGTCGGTGACGTGCGCGAGACCGCCCGAGAGCTTCCAGATGAGCCACGTGTCGATCGTTCCGAACAACAATTCCCCGGCTTCCGCTTTCTCACGGGCGCCTTCGACGTTGTCGAGGATCCATTTCACTTTCGTCCCTGAGAAATAAGCATCGATCAAGAGGCCGGTTTTGTCGCGGAACAAGTCCGCATGGCCCGCTGCTTTCAATTCGTCACAGATGCCGGCTGTCTGACGCGATTGCCAGACGACGGCGTTGTAGACAGGTCTGCCGGTCGACTTCTCCCAAACGACCGTCGTCTCCCGTTGGTTCGTGATGCCGATGGCCGCGATCTCTTTCGGGTCGATGTCGGCCGAACCGAACGCCTCGGCCATGACGGCGAGGACCGAACCCCAGATCTCGTTGGCGTTATGCTCGACCCAGCCTGGTTTCGGGAAGTACTGCTTGAACTCGCGCTGAGCGGTCGTGACGATCTTCCCGTCGTGGTCGAAGATGATGACCCGTGAACTGGTCGTACCTTGGTCGATTGCTAAAATATACCGTTTTTCTTTGTCCATATGAATGTGCCTCCTTAGAAGTTAGGGTGATTATGGGACGAGGATACCATAGAGCAGCGCGGCGATGACGGCGCCGATGATCGGGCCGACGACTGGGACCCATGAATAGGACCAGTCGGACGTCCCTTTATTTTTGATCGGGAGTATCGCATGCGCGATCCGCGGTCCGAGGTCACGGGCCGGGTTGATCGCATAACCGGTCGTGCCACCGAGCGAGAGACCGATCGAGACGACAAGGAGCGCGACGATGAGCGGGGTCAATCCGTCGGCGAACGAGTTGGCGCCGAACGAGAGTATAGCGAAGACGAGGACGAACGTCCCGATGATCTCCGACACCAAGTTGAACGGGAGGTTCCGGATCGCTGGTATGGTCGAGAACGTCGCAAGCTTCGCGCCCTGGTCTTCGGTCACGTCGTAGTGCGGTTTGTAGTGCACGTAGACGAGACATGCCCCAATGAACGCCCCGATGAACTGGGCAAGGATGTACAGTGGCACATCTTCCCAAGGGAATGCCCCGCTCGTGGCGAGTCCGATCGTGACGGCCGGGTTGATGTGCGCGCCTCCGTAAATACCTGCAGCGTACACCCCGACCATAACGCCAAAGCCCCAACCGAACGTGATGACGATCCAGCCGCCGTTCTCGGCTTTCGAGTGGCGGAGGACGACGCCGGCGACGACACCGTTACCGAGTAAGATGAGTAGCATCGTACCGATAATTTCGCTGACAAATGCTGACATGTGATACTCCCTTCCTTCCATATTAGATTTGGCTTACCACTTTTCTATATCCCCTGAATGAAAGCGCTTCGAAACCAAGATGTTGAAAAAAACCACTTCTCAACGAGAAAAGTGGTTCGGACTGGAAAATCGTTTGGAAAAATCGATGCTGATGCTGACGAGAAAGACAGCAAGGATACTCAAGCTCGCATAAGACAACGGTGTCCACCATGTCGCCCCGAGGTCGAGCACGATCGAGGCGATGACAGCAAAGTAGAGCCAAGCGAGCCGTCTTGAAATCTCGTGGTCCCGATAACGATTCGTGAGCGCTGCGCCGAATGGGGCACCGATGAAAGCACCCGTCACCAAGGCGAGCGGGGCAACGTAATCGAGCGACAGCGACGGCAAGTAACCGATGAGTCCGCCGAGCGAGATGAACAGGACGGCGGCGAGGCTCGTCCCGACGGCGCGGTGCGTCGAAAACCCGAGCCAACTCACGAGCAGCGGGACGATGATAAAACCGCCGCCGATGCCGAGGAGCGCCGACAAGAGTCCGGCGATCGCCCCGATGGAGAAACTTGCGACCAATCCGGATTTTTTCCGTTTCGGCGGCTTCGATGTTTTCTTTAGAAGCGTAACGGCAAAATAAGAAAGGATAAGCAAATAGAACACATTCAGCAACCAGTCATACGTCCCGGAGATCGAGAGTACGAGCCGGCTCGACAGCTGCGCGGTCACGGCACCGGCCAGACCGACCGTGAGGCCGGTCGACCAAGCCACGTTGCCGAGCGACGAGTGCTTCTTCGCCCCGGCCAGGCTCGTCCCGACGACGAACAAAAGTGACGTCGCGACCGCCTCGGCCGCCGAATATCCGTTGAACAAGAGCACCGGGACGATGATGACACCGCCCCCGATGCCGAAGAAACCGGACAAGGCGCCGACGACCGCGCCGAGCGGGATAAAGAGAAGTGACCACATGATGACCCACCCATTTCTGTTTAGATTCCTCCTCACTATAGCGAATCGGGGAGCGGTTTGGGAAGCGTCTCAGAAGCGAATATTTGTTCGTGTATGTGCTATAATCAAGTCAATATGCAAGGGACAGAAAGCGAGGAATATACATGGACAAGATCAAGCTTCCGTTCGAATTACATTCGGAATACAGTCCGGCCGGCGACCAGCCGGAGGCGATCCGCCAACTCATCGAAGGCGTCAATCGCGGCGACCGTTACCAGACGCTGCTCGGTGCGACCGGTACCGGGAAGACGTTCACCGTGTCGAACGTCATCCAGGAAGTGAAGAAGCCGACGCTCGTCTTAGCTCACAACAAGACGCTCGCCGGCCAGCTCTATTCCGAGTTCAAAGAGTTTTTCCCGAACAACGCCGTCGAATATTTCGTCAGTTACTACGACTACTATCAACCGGAGGCGTACGTGCCGTCGACCGACACGTTCATCGAGAAGGATGCCTCGATCAACGACGAGATCGACAAGCTCCGTCACTCGGCGACGTCGTCCTTGTTCGAGCGGGACGACGTCATCATCGTCGCATCCGTGTCATGTATATACGGCCTCGGTAACCCGGAAGAATATAACAGTCTCGTCTTGAGTCTCCGCGTCGGCAAAGAGATGGGGCGCGACCAGATGCTCCGCAAACTGATCGACATCCAATATGAACGGAACGACATCGATTTCCAGCGCGGGCGCTTCCGTGTCCGCGGCGACGTCGTCGAGATCTTCCCAGCGTCACGCGACGAGCAGTGCTTGCGCGTCGAATTCTTCGGTGACGAGATCGACCGCATCCGCGAGATGAACCCGCTCACCGGCGAGATCATCGCCGACCGTGAACACGTCTCAATCTTCCCGGCATCCCACTTCGTCACCCGCGACGAGAAGCTGCAAAAGGCGATCGTCAACATCGAGGCCGAGCTCGAGCAACAGCTTGAGAAGTTCCGCGAAGAAGGCAAATTGCTCGAAGCGCAACGTCTCGAGCAGCGGACGAACTACGACCTCGAGATGATGCGCGAGATGGGCTACTGTTCAGGCATCGAGAACTATTCACGCCATCTGAACTTGACGGAAGAAGGGGCGACGCCGTACACGCTCATCGACTACTTCCCGAAAGACTTCTTGCTCATCGCCGACGAGTCACACGTGACATTGCCGCAAGTCCGCGGGATGTTCAACGGCGACCAGGCGCGCAAACAAATGCTCGTCGACCACGGTTTCCGTCTACCATCGGCCAAGGACAACCGTCCACTCAAGTTCGAGGAGTTCGAGAAGAAGTTGTCGCAAGCGATTTTCATCTCGGCGACACCGGGCCCGTACGAGCTCGAGCATACACCAAACATGATCGAGCAGATCATCCGGCCGACGGGACTACTCGACCCGACGATCGAGATCCACCCGATCAAAGGACAGATCGACTACTTGATGGACCAGATCCGCGACCGCATCAAACAGGACGAACGCGTCCTCGTGACGACGCTCACGAAGAAGATGGCCGAAGACTTGTCGGACTATCTCCGTGAAGCGGGCATCAAGGTCAACTATATGCACTCCGAGATCAAGACGCTCGAACGGATCGAGATCATCCGTGACCTGCGACTCGGTAAATACGACGTCCTCGTCGGGATCAACTTGCTGCGAGAAGGGCTCGATATCCCGGAAGTGAGTCTCGTCACGATCCTCGACGCCGACAAGGAAGGGTTCCTTCGTTCTGACCGGTCACTCATCCAGACGATCGGACGGGCGGCGCGTAACTCGAACGGCCACGTCATCCTGTTCGCCGACAAGATGACCGATTCAATGAAACGGGCGATCGGGGAGACCGACCGCCGTCGGACGATCCAGCAAGAATACAATGAAGAGCACGGCGTCACGCCGCAGACGATCCGCAAAGAAGTGCGCGGCGTCATTCGCGCGACCGTCGCTGCCGAAGAAGAAGTGCTCGAGTCGCTCAGCTCGATGAATCAAGACGAGCGCGAGGCGGCGATCGGCAAACTAGAAGAAGAAATGAAACAAGCGGCCCGCGACCTTCAGTTCGAGCGGGCGGCCGAATTGCGTGACTTAATCTTGGAGTTGAAGGTAGGGAATTAAATGGCTGAAAAGAAAAATGCGATCGTCATCAAAGGGGCGCGCGTCAACAACTTGAAAAACATTGATATCGATATCCCCCGTGACCAGCTCGTCGTCTTGACGGGTCTGTCGGGATCAGGGAAGTCATCGCTCGCATTCGATACGATCTACGCCGAAGGGCAACGCCGTTACGTCGAGAGCCTGTCGGCATACGCCCGTCAGTTCCTCGGACAGATGGACAAGCCGGACGTCGATACGATCGAAGGGTTGAGCCCGGCCATCTCGATCGACCAGAAGACGACGAGCCGGAACCCGCGCTCGACCGTCGGGACGGTGACGGAGATCTATGACTACTTACGACTCTTGTTCGCCCGCATCGGGAAACCCGTCTGCCCACGCCACGGCATCGAGATCTCAAGCCAGACGATCTCACAGATGGTCGACCAAGTGATGGAGCTCCCGGAGAAGACGCGCCTGCAAATCTTGGCGCCGATCGTGTCGGGACGGAAAGGCACGCACGTCAAAGTGTTCGACTCGCTCAAAAAAGAAGGGTTCGTCCGTGTCCGCGTCAACGGGGAAACGATCGAACTGACTGATGACATCGAGCTCGACAAGAACAAGAAACATTCGATTGAAGTCGTCGTCGACCGGCTCGTCGTCCGCGCTGACGTCGAAGGCCGCCTCGCCGATTCACTCGAGACGGCACTCCGCCTCGCGGACGGCCGCGCCATCATCGACAAGATGGACGGGACCGAGTTGTTGTTTAGCGAACACCATGCTTGCCCGATCTGTGGCTTCTCGATCGGTGAGCTCGAGCCGCGCATGTTCTCGTTCAACTCACCGTTCGGGGCCTGCCCGACGTGTGACGGTCTCGGTACGAAACTCGACGTCGACCCGGAGCTCGTCATCCCAGACCCGTCGAAGACGCTGAAAGAAGGAGCGGTCGTCGCATGGCAGCCGACGAGCTCGCAATATTATCCGCAGCTGCTCGCCTCGATGTGTCAGCATTTCGACATCGACATGGACGTGCCGTTCGAACGGCTGTCAAAACGTGACCAAGACCTCGTCTTGCACGGGACGGAAGAAGAATCGTTCTTGTTCCGCTACGAGAACGATTTCGGCCAAGTCCGGACGAACACGATCTTTTTTGAAGGGGTGCTCCGCAACATCGAGCGCCGCTATAAAGAGACGACGTCGGATTACATCCGGGAACAGATGGAGACGTATATGGCGACGCACGCCTGCCCGACGTGTGACGGCTATCGCTTGAAAGAAGAGACGCTCGCCGTCAAGATCACCGACCGCCACATCGGGGAAGTGACGACACTCTCGGTCGAGCATGCGCTCGCCTTGTTCGAGTCGCTCATGGACGAACTGAGCGAAAAAGATATCGCCATCGCCCGGCTCATCTTGCAAGAAATCAAAGAACGGCTCAGCTTCCTGAACAACGTCGGTCTCGACTACTTGACGTTGTCGCGGGCGGCCGGGACGTTATCAGGCGGGGAAGCACAGCGGATCCGTCTAGCCACGCAAATCGGATCGCGGCTGACCGGCGTCTTGTACGTCTTGGACGAGCCGTCGATCGGGTTGCACCAGCGTGACAACGACCGCTTGATCGCGACGCTCAAACAGATGCGCGACATCGGCAATACGCTCATCGTCGTCGAGCATGACGAGGACACGATGATGGCGGCCGACTACTTGATCGACATCGGACCTGGCGCCGGAGAGCACGGCGGAGAAGTCATCGCCGCTGGCACACCGAAACAGATTATGAAGAACCGAAAGTCGCTCACCGGTCAATACTTGTCCGGGAAACGGTTCATCCCGCTGCCGGCCGAGCGCAAAGTGCCGGACGAGCGTTTCATCAGGATCGTCAAAGCAGCAGAGAACAACTTGAAAGAGGTCGACGTATCGATCCCGCTCGGTATGTTCATCGCCGTCACCGGTGTCTCCGGCTCCGGGAAGTCGACGCTCATCAACGAGATCCTGTACAAGTCGCTCGCGCACCATATTAACCGCGCCAAAGCGAAGCCAGGGAAGCATAAGACGATCGAAGGGCTTGACCAGATCGATAAAGTCATCGATATCGACCAGTCGCCGATCGGACGGACGCCGCGGTCGAACCCGGCGACGTATACGGGTGTGTTCGATGACATTCGTGACGTGTTCGC
This sequence comes from Exiguobacterium aurantiacum, assembly GCF_001766415.1. Lineage (GTDB taxonomy): Bacteria > Bacillota > Bacilli > Exiguobacteriales > Exiguobacteriaceae > Exiguobacterium > Exiguobacterium aurantiacum_A. Next base: position 116,565 of record NZ_MKXO01000004.1, read on the forward strand.
GTCGACGAACGAGGCGAAGATGCGCGGTTACAAGAAAGGCCGCTTCAGTTTCAACGTCAAAGGCGGACGCTGTGAGGCGTGCCGCGGGGACGGGATCATCAAAATCGAGATGCACTTCCTTCCAGACGTTTACGTCCCGTGTGAGATCTGTCATGGCAAACGCTACAACCGGGAGACGCTCGAAGTGAAGTATAAAGGCAAGACGATCGCCGACGTGCTCGACATGACGATCGAGGAAGGACTCGACTTCTTTGACAAGATTCCGAAAATCAAGCGGAAGATCCAGACGATTTCTGACGTCGGCCTCGGCTACATGAAGCTCGGACAACCGGCGACCGAACTGTCGGGCGGGGAAGCGCAACGCGTCAAGCTCGCGTCTGAGCTGCACAAACGTTCGACCGGCAAGACGATCTACATCTTGGACGAGCCGACGACCGGTCTTCACGTCGACGATATCGCCCGGTTGTTAATCGTATTGCAGCGCCTCGTCGAGAACGGGGACACGGTGCTCGTCATCGAGCATAACTTAGACGTCATCAAGTCGGCCGACTACTTGATCGACCTCGGACCTGAAGGCGGGGACGGCGGCGGCGCGATCGTCGCGACCGGGACGCCGGAAGAAGTCGCCGAAGTCACGGCGTCGTACACCGGCAAGTATTTGAAACCGGTGCTCGAACGCGATGCGGCCCGGGCCAAACCGAAAGCAGGAAAAAAGAAATAAGTATAGAAATGTTTAGAAACGGGAACATGATTGACGTGTAACCAAATCGAAGGGGGAAACGAACGTGAAACAAGAAATGCGTGAACTGATTCTCCAGCAAGTGAAAGATGGCAAACTGACGATCGAGGAAGGGATGACCCAACTCGAACGGCTCGAGAAGTTGGAGCCGGAGCGTATCCAAGCGCTTGAAGAGCATCAAGAGACGGAGAAGGTCGATGCCTACTCGGTCGAGTCGCTCACGACGAAACTGACGTCAGCGGTCGATGGACTCGTGACGAAACTTCGCGACAGCGATTTCTCGTTCAGCTCGAACTTCGGGCCGGAAGTGACGTACTCGAAATCGTTCCCGTTCACCGGGAAAGACATTTTGCTCGACTTGTTCAACGCCTCGGCGACGATCGTCTCGTCGGACCACGACGAGTGTGAACTGATCGTCACCGGACGTCCGCTCCGGCAGCAAGACGCGGACAAAGCGCTCGAACAGCTCCAGTCGGCCGTCAAACATTCGGTCATCGGCGACCGTCTCGTCATCTCACTTCGTGACAAGCTCGTCCGGGCCCACGTCGAACTGTACGTCCCGCATCATCATTTCGACCACTTGAACGTCCAAACGTTGAACGGTGAAGTCCGTGCCGACGGGATCGACGTCGAGAGCTTCCGCGTCCAGACGGCGAACGGCCGCGTCGTGCTTCACGAGGTGCACGCTTCAGAGATCCTCGTCAACACGGGCAATGGTACGGTCGAGGTCGAAGCGACCGAGTCTGAGCTCGTCCACGTCCGGACCGGTAACGGTTCTGTCATCGTGAACGGGAAGTATGACAAGGCCTCGCTCAAGACCGGGAACGGCAACATCCGCGCCGAACTCGCGACGGCGCGTCCGGCCAAGTTCGAAATCGCTTCGCTCGCCGGGAACATCCGACTCGTCTTGCCGCACGGCGTCGAGATCGAAGGCGAGCTCGAGACGAACTTCGGTGGGCTCCACTGTAACTTGGACGACCTCGAGATCGTCCGCGACCGTAAAGACGTCGCCCAGCGTCGTCTCGAGTTCTTATCAGGCCGTGGTCAGACGCCGCGCATCGAAGTCGAGGCCGGTACGCGTACTGGTACGATCGACCTCGAGCACGGTTCACTCCACACGCCGTCGACGTTCCTCGAAGAAGACAAGCACGAACCGACGGAACCGAATGATCCGGTCGACCCGGTCAACCCGGTCAACCCGGCCGACTTGAACAACCCGTTCCATCAGCAATGACAATCAACCCCGAAGGCGAGCGCCTTCGGGGTTGTTTTTGTAAAGCGTGAATCATAAGAAGCCCGAAGGCGATTGCCTCCGGGCTTTGTCACGTCATAAATTCATTTCGTTCTCGAACTGTTCCCATTCCATCATCGGGGCGTCATACAACGTGAACGAGCCGATGATAAAGAGGATAAACAGAATCGGTCCAGCGATGAGTAGGAAGATCCCGAGGTTCCGCATTTTTTTCGAGCGGTTCCAGTAGAAGATGATGGCGACGATCATCGAAAGTAACGAGCCGGACAAGAAGACACCGACGATGTTCAGGATGAACAACAGGAGCACCGTCTCGTTCTTCGTCGTCGCATATTCGCGCCACATGTCGATGAGCGACTTGATCAGATAGACGAGCGCCGCGATCCCGACGATGAAAATAAAGACGATGGCAATCCAAAAGAGTGCGTCCATTTTGTTTCACCTCCTTATAAACTTCTATACCCGTTCTAAGCAATTGCCACAAATTAGTTTCATTCCTTTTGAATTGACAAGTTTTGGCTCACTTTTCATTAACGCTTCTCATGAGGAGCTATGATACAATAATGAGCGTGAAAGGGGCAGATACTTATGCAAAATATCGTACGCACGGCTCAACTCGTTGAGCGCTTCAAGCTTCAAGTCATTTCCGGGGAAGAAGGGCTTCACCGTCCTGTCGCCACACCGGACCTCAGTCGACCAGGACTCGTCCTCGCCGGCTACTATACGCACTATGCGAAGAATCGTCTCCAAGTGCTCGGCAAGACGGAGCTCACGTTTTACGCGAGCCTGTCTGAAGAAAGCCGGCGCGAGCGTGCCAAAATTCTTTGCACGGAGTCGACACCGGGCATTCTCATCACGCGCGGCTTCGACATCCCAATCGAGATCGAGGAAGAGGCCGAGGCGGCAAACGTTCCGCTCATGCGCACGAACGCGGTGACGACGTCGATCGAGTCACAGATCACGAACTTCCTCGAGATGGAACTCGCACCGATGACGGCGATGCACGGCGTCCTCGTCGACATTTACGGTGTCGGCGTCCTCATCAAAGGACAGAGCGGCGTCGGTAAATCCGAGACCGCGCTCGAGCTCGTCAAGCGGGGCCACCGTCTCGTCGCCGACGACTCGGTCGAGATCCGGCAGACGGGCGACCAGCTGCTCGTCGGGTCGGCACCAAAACTGATCCGCCACTTGCTCGAGATTCGCGGGATCGGCATCATCGACGTGATGACGCTGTTCGGAGCGGGCGCCGTCCGTTCGCACAAAAAGATCAGCTTGATCATCAACCTCGAGAACTGGGACGCCGGCAAAGTGTATGACCGCGTTGGGCTCGACCATAACACGATGAAGATCATCGACAGTGAAGTGCCGCTACTCACGATCCCGGTCCGTCCGGGACGCAACTTGGCCGTCATCGTCGAAGTCGCGGCGATGAACTATCGCCTGCAAAACATGGGCATCAACACGGCGGAAGAGTTCGCCGAACGACTCGCCAACGCGATCCACGATAACGAAGGGGACATGGAATGATGGTGGAGCCGACGTTTGACCGCGTAGCGTTCGAGATCGGGTCGCTCCCGATCTATTGGTACGGCATGATCATCGCCTTCGGAGCGATGCTCGGTCTCGTCCTCGCCTTGTTTGAGGCGAAGCGACTCAATTATGATTCGGAGCGGGTCGTCGACGTCATCATCTGGGCGATCCCGATCAGTATCGTCTTCGCCCGGATTTACTATGTCGTGTTCCAATGGGATTACTACAGCCAAAACCTCGGGCAGATCATCGATATCCGTCAAGGCGGGATCGCGATTCACGGGGCCATCTTCGGCGCCTTGCTCGTCGTCATCATCTACTCGATGCGTAAATCGATGTCGTTTTGGAAAGTGACCGACATCCTCGCGCCATCGCTCTTGCTCGGTCAAGCGATCGGCCGTTGGGGCAACTTCATGAACCAAGAGGCGCACGGGTCTGAGACGACGAGCCGGTTTTTGAAAGAGACGTTGTTGTTACCGGACTGGATCGTCAACCAGATGTATATCGACGGGGCGTACTACTTGCCGACGTTCTTGTTCGAGAGCGTCTGGAACATCCTCGGCGTCATCTTGCTCGTCGTTTGGCGCATGGTCGGCAATCCACCGCGCGGCTATATCTTCTTGTCGTACCTCGTCTGGTACTCGATCGGTCGCTTCTATATCGAGGGACTCCGTACGGACAGCCTCATGGCCGGTGATCTACGGACGGCACAGCTCGTCTCGATCGCGATGATCGTGTTCGGGATCGTGATGATGGTGTTGCGCCGGAAAGCGAAGCGGTACGATGACCCTTCTGAGAAAGGACTGTTTGATTGATGGATACGATTTTATTTGATTTAGATGGTACGTTGCTCGATACGAACCCGCTCATCCTTGCGAGTTTTCGTCATACGCTCGGGTATTACTTCCCGAACGAGACGTATCGGGACGAAGATATTTTCCCGTTCATCGGACCGACGCTCGAGAAGTCGTTCAAAGCGCTCAATGAACCGGAATGGAAAGAGATGCAGGCGTTCTATCGCAGCTTCAACATCGCCATGCACGACGCGCTCGTCGCCGAATATCCTGGCGTGATCGAAGGACTGCATCGTCTGCACACCAAAGGCTATAAGATGGGCATCGTCACATCGAAAGGCCGGCCGGTCGTCGAACACGGACTTCGCCTGTTCAACATCGACCACTTGTTTGGTGTCGTCGTCACGGCTGACGACGTCGAAAACGAGAAACCGCACGCCGAGCCGGTCGAGCAGGCGCTGCGCGCGCTCGGTTCGACACCGGAGCGGGCCGTCATGGTCGGGGACAACGACACGGACATCTTCAGCGGCAAAAACGCCGGCACGAAGACGGTCGCCGTCGGTTGGGCCTTGAAGGGCCGGGCGTTCTTAGAGACGCTCGAGCCTGACGTCATCATCGAGTCGATGGAGCACTTCGAGACGTGGCTCGACGAGGTCACGGTCAATGCGTAAGACGGAACGGTATCATCTGGACGGGCCCAACCCGCTCTGGCAGATGTATCGGACGATCCGCTTCTTGCGCGTCTTCAAAAATACGACGGTCGTCCTCGTCGGGCGTTACTTCCCGTCCGTCAAGGCGAAGCGTTGGCTGTACCGGAACTTCCTCGGGATGAAGATCGGGGAGTATAGCGCCCTCGCCCTCATGGTGACGCCTGACGTCATGTTCCCGGAGCGGATCACGATCGGACGCAACACGGTCATCGGCTTCAACACGACGATCCTCTGTCACGAATACCTCGTCGACGAGTATCGGATCGGTGACGTTCGGATCGGTGACGACGTCTTGATCGGGGCGAACGTGACGATCTTGCCGGGCATCACGATCGGTGACAAGGCGGTCGTCGGAGCCGGTGCCGTCGTGCATCGAGACGTTTTGCCTGGTGAACGCGTCGTCGGCGCCAAATTGCAAACCGTAGACACGAAATAGACACAATTTAGCGCGAAATCATTTCAAGCTGTTCGATTGGTCTTCGTGTGAAAAATACTTGAGCGGTATCACTTTATTTGAAGGTGATGCCGTTTTTTTGTGTCGTGTCGCGAGGTGAGCCGTCATGTATATTTTTGTCGAAAAACAATTGTCAGACCTAGTAAAATATATTCATTATAGAAGGAATATAGTCCCGATTTTTTTAAACTTTTTCGGTTGCCCTCATGGATTGAGTGCGGTATTCTTAATCCTGCAACTAAAAAAAGATACTAGAGACGATGTGGAGGATTTAGAATATGGAAGCGAACTATGAAGCACTAATGACGCTACCCGAACCAGAATCTCCGCTTGCTGCGGAGCTCCACTACTATAGAGGTCGTCGAGCGTTACGAGAAGGTCGCCTAGATGAAGCGACTTTTTTCATGGCTGAAGCAACTGCTGCGGCAGTCCATCGCGTCGATTACCACAAACAGTACGCTGAACTGTTATTCGAAGTAGGGGAGGTCTACCACGCCAACGATGTGTGGAAACGGGTATTAGAACTCGACCAAACGGCGACAGAGGCACTTTATCACCTCGCGAGCAACTGCGCCTATATCTCACAGTACGAAGAAGCGGCCACGTATGCGAGCCGCTATCTTGAACAGGAAGCGCACGGTCGTTACGCGGAATCGGTCCAATCCCTTCTCGAACTGATCGAGCTTGAACAAGAGCTCGAAGACGAAGAAGAGGACGAGTTGATCACGTGGCACACCGAGGCGCAGCAACACATCGACAAAGGTCGGCTCTTCGCCGCCAAGTCGACGCTCGAGCGCTTGATCGATCAATATCCGACGTTTTGGCCGGCGTTCAACAATTTGGCCATCGTCCACTTTTACCTCGGCAACGACGAATCGGCGTTCGAGACGCTCGAGTACGTCCTCGACCAAAATCCGGGCAACTTGCATGCGATCTTGAACACGATTCTTCTATTACATGAGGCCGGACAGTCGGAAGCGGCGCTGCAACTGTCGGTCCCGCTCACACGCGTCCGTCCGATCCAATTTGAATTGCGCTACAAGCTCGCTACGACGCTAGCTCTCGTCGGCCAGTACGACCATGCCTACGAAGAACTGCGTCTATTGAAAGAACGCGGCTTCCGTGGCGACTCACTGTTCGGGCATTGGCTCAGCGTATCCGCCTACAAGACAGGACGTTCTGAAGAAGCGGCTACCTATTTGAACAGTGACGAGTTGAAACAGTTTGAAGAGAAAAATCCGTTCGATATCCGCGACAACCTCGAGTTCCGCTCGGCGCTCGTCCAAGGTCTGCGCCAAGAGGAAGACACGGCCCGCATCGAGATCATTCGGATCATCTCCAAGCTCGCCGATGACGAAGCGTTCGAGGCGCTCGCCTTGACGAACGGATTGACCGATAACGAGACGGTGATCTCGTTCGCCGAAAAGTGTCGCGCTGAAATTTGCGGTTCTTCGTTCACGGGCGACGCCCGGATCGAACGAGGATACGCCGCCCTCGTCCTCGCCGAAACGGAAGTGACGGAAGCAGAACAGATGAGCCTCGACGGCGATTTCTATGAGCGCTTCTCGCGACTGCTGCTAGCGGGAGAAACGTTCGAAGACGTCACGGCATCGGCCGCGGCGCTCGTCTGGATGTTTTACGCGAAACGCGAATCACTCCTGCTCGAGGAATGCGCCGATACGTTCGGCGTCTCGGTCGACACGCTCACCGGGACGATCCGGACGTTCAAGCGGACACTCGAGCAAGCATAAAGATAGACGATACCTCCCTAGGTTTCTTATACTGAAGTCAATCAATTTCATGCAGAGGTGGAATCACTATGACAGAAGAAAAAATCTATGACGTCATTATCATCGGGGCCGGCCCAGCCGGAATGACGGCGGCACTTTACGCGTCGCGTGCCAATTTGTCGACACTTATGATCGAACGAGGCATCCCAGGTGGACAGATGGCGAACACGGAAGATATCGAAAACTATCCAGGTTACGACAGCATTCTCGGTCCTGACCTATCTCAAAAAATGTTTGACCACTCGAAAGCGTTCGGTGCGGAATACGCGTATGGCGATGTCCAAAGCATCTCGGACGAAACCGAATATAAAGTCGTCCACGCCCATAACCGTGACTACAAGGCACGCGCCATCATCCTTGCTTCAGGGGCGCAGTATAAAAAAATCGGCGTACCGGGCGAAGAAGAGCTCGGCGGTCGCGGTGTATCCTACTGTGCAGTCTGTGACGGTGCGTTCTTCAAAGGGAAAAACTTGTTCGTCATCGGCGGCGGCGACTCTGCTGTCGAAGAAGGCGTGTTCTTGACGCGCTTCGCGGACAAAGTGACGATCGTCCACCGTCGCGATGAGCTACGGGCGCAGAAGATCCTGCAAAAACGTGCGTTCGATAACCCGAAAGTCGACTTCATCTGGAACCATACGTTGAAAGAGATCGTAGAAGCAGACGGGAAAGTCGGCGGGGCCCGTCTCGTCAGCACGATCGACGGCACGGAGTCGGAGCATGAGATCGATGGCGTATTCATCTACATCGGGATGAACCCGATCACTGGATTCGTCAAAGACCTCGGCATCTTGAACGAGCAAGGCTATATCGTCACGAACGAAGCGATGGAGACGACGATCCCTGGGATTTTCGCCGCCGGAGACGTTCGCGACAAGACGCTCCGTCAAGTCGTCACAGCGACGAATGACGGGTCGATCGCCGCTCAAAACGCGCAACATTTCATCGAGGGTCTCCTCGAGAAATTACAAGAACAAAACGCGTGACCAAGGCAGAAGGGATTGCGGGCAACCGCAATCCCTTCTCTTTTTTTCGGGCGTTCGTTATACTGAGGATAAAAGAGAGCCGAACACACGGCTCGGTTGTCAAATTTAAGGGGGCGTCAGCGACATGGAAGACTTTAAAGGATTAGAAGAATTGATCATCATCAGCGGGATGAGCGGGGCCGGTAAATCGGTCGCGATGAATAGCTTTGAGGACCTCGGCTATTTTTGCGTCGATAACTTGCCGCCGGTACTGTTGCCGCAGCTGATCGATGTCATCAGTTCGGTCCGTCCGAAGATCGCGGTCGCGATCGACACGCGCACGCCGGACTTCATCGATAGCTTGTTCATCGTCATCGATGATCTCGAACAAAAGAACGTGCACCCGCATCTGCTCTATCTCGACACACGGGACGACGTGCTCGTCCGTCGTTATAAAGAGACGCGCCGGTCGCATCCGCTCGCCCCGGAAGACGCACCGCTCGTCGGCATCAAGATGGAGCGCTCGCTGCTCGAAGGGTTCCGTGACCGGGCCCACACGCTCTACGATACGAGCGACTTGAAGCCGCAAATGCTCAAAGACCGGATCTTGCTCCAGTTCAACGAGGAACGGATCCCGTTCACCGTCAACTTCATGTCGTTCGGCTTTAAGCACGGCGTGCCGCTCGACATCGACTTGTTGTTCGACGTCCGCTTCATCACGAACCCGTTCTACATCCCGGAGCTAAGGCCGCTCACCGGGCAGACGGAAGCAGTCCAGACCTACGTCATGTCGCATCCTGAGGCGCGGGCGTTCTATAAAAAAGTGATCGACATGCTCGAGTTCCTGTTGCCGCAATATAAGCGGGAAGGGAAAGCGCAAGTCGTCGTCGCTTTCGGTTGCACGGGCGGGAAACACCGCTCGATCACGTTCGCTGAAAAAGTATCGGCCCATTTCGCCGAGCGCTACAACGTCAAGACCGTCCATCGCGACCTCGTCCACGCGACGAAGGAGAAGTGAGATGAGACGCGAGAGAAAAGTTGTCGCCATCGGTGGCGGGACGGGGCTATCGACGCTCGTCCGTGGTCTCAAGCATTATCCGCTCGCGATCACGGCGATTGTCACGGTCGGGGATGACGGCGGCAGCTCGGGACGGCTCCGCGACGAGTTCCATATGCTCCCGCCCGGGGATATCCGTAACGTCATCTTGGCGTTGTCTGAAGTCGAGCCGCTCATGGACCGCATCTTACAGTATCGGTTCGACAGCGGCTACGGGCTCGAAGGTCATTCACTCGGCAACTTGATGTTGACGGCGGCGACACATATTTGTGAAGGGTCGTTCGTCAAAGCGATCAACGTGCTGTCGCAGCTGTTGAACGCCCAAGGGAAGGTCTTGCCGGTCACGGAGACGCTCATGACGCTCGCCGCTGAATTTGAGGACGGGACGATCGTCAAAGGCGAATCAAAGATCCCGCTCGTCGGAAAAGCGATCAAGCGCCTATTCTTGCTAGAAGAAGGCATCAAAGCAGCACCGGGTGTCGTCGAAGCGATTGAACAGGCGGACGTGATCGTCCTTGGTCCGGGAAGCCTGTATACGAGCATCATTCCGAACTTGTTGATCCCGGAAGTGCGCGACGCCATCGTCCGGGCCGGCGTCCCGATCGTCTATATTTGTAACGTCATGACGCAACCGGGTGAGACGCAAGGCTACGACGCGATGCGGCATTTGAAGTCGGTCGAGGCGTACCTCGGGAAGTCGACGGTCGATACGATCGTCGTCAACAACGAACCGATTGAAGATATTTATTTAGAGCGCTACCTCGAAGACGGATCGGAAGAAGTCCGGTTCGATCGGAAGAAGCTCCGCAACTATGGCACGAACGTGCTCGCCGGGGACATCGTCGACTATAACCGTGACTATATCCGTCACGATTCGGATGCGATTGCCGGGCTCGTCATGCAACGCGTGCTGCGGATCAAGAAACCACGCTCGTACCAGGAGCTTGAACTGAAATAGCAGGAATGGAAAGGAGGGGACCGAGATGAGCTTTGCCTCAGAAGTGAAAAAAGAACTGACGCAACTCGACGTCAACGATGCCGAGGCGAAAGCAGAATTGTCCGCGCTCGTCCGCATGAACGGTGTCATCTCGCTCGCTTTAGGACGGGGGATGACGCTTGACGTCTCGACCGAGAACGCCGCGATCGCGCGCCGCATCTACTCCCTCATGAAACGTCTGTACGACCATCACTTGGATCTGTTCGTCCGGAAGAAAATGCGGTTGAAGAAGAACAACGTCTACATCGTCCGTGTCTCGCAACGCGCCGAGACGATGCTCCGTGACCTAGAGATCCTCGGGGAGAACTATGAGATGATCCGGACACTCAACTCGGATATGACGCGCAACCAGAACCTGGCCCGCGCTTACTTGCGTGGTGCGTTCCTCGCCGGGGGATCGATCAACCATCCGAAGACGTCGTCGTATCATCTAGAGGTGTACAGTCTGTATGAGAACCATAACCAGGCGCTCCGTGACCTCGCCAACCGCTTCGGCTTGAACGCGAAGACGCTCGAGCGGAAAAAAGGGCATATCCTCTACATCAAAGAGAGCGAGAAGATCTCCGACTTCCTTAAACTGATCGGGGCGACGCGCGGCATGCTCGATTTTGAGGACGCCCGCATCATCAAAGACATGCGCAACTCGGTCAACCGGCTCGTCAACTGTGAGACGGCGAACTTGAACAAGACGGTCGGGGCGGCGCTCCGGCAAGTCGAGAATATCAAGTATCTCGAACGGACGGTCGGGCTTGAAGTTTTACCGGTCAAGCTCCGCGAGATCGCCGAGCTTCGGGTCACCCATCAAGACGTGTCGCTCCAAGAACTCGGGGAGATGCTCGAGACGGGACCGATCTCGAAGTCGGGCATCAACCACCGGCTTCGCAAAATCGACCAGATTGCGGAGAAAGTTCGCAGCGGCGAAGAAATCGGGTCATCCTGACACCGGTTGCGCCAAAAGCATTCTTCCTATATAATTAGCAATTGTGTATAGGAATTTGAAATGTAAACTAAAGGAGCTTCAACATTATGTCGAATGCAAAGAAAAGACTCTCGCTCACGATTGACGCTGAGCTAGACCGGGTCATCACGGACCGGGCCAAAGAAATCGGGATTCCGAAAAGTGCGCTCGTGACATTCGCGACAAGCCTCTTCCTCAACCAGTTGCGTGCTGAAGAGATGTTGTCGGGTGATACGAACGCGATTTACCAAGTTATCCGTAAAGACTATGAACTGCTCACGAGCGTTGATAATTTAAGCAAATGAGAAAAGGGCTGACCGCGGTCAGCCTTTTTTGGTTGCATCCGTCACAGAAATTTGGAATAGTGGAGTTACTGAATTGGAATGGAGGTCGATCCTATGGGACAAGCGAGCCAACTCTTGCTCATTTTATTATTACAATTACTATTTGTACCGGTGCTCACGCTTCGGACGATCATGCTCGTCAAAGGGAAAACGGTGATTGCGGCCATGTTCGGGACGCTCGAGACGCTCATCTACATCTTCGCGCTCGGTATCGTCTTTCAAGATTTGACGACGCTCGGGATGATCGTGTATGCGGTCGGGTTCGGGCTCGGTATTCTTCTCGGCGGTTTCGTCGAGCGGAAACTTGCGATCGGCTACAACATGATCCAAGTCCACACGCAAGAGTTTCCGGCTGAGCTCATTCAAAAGATGCGCGACAGCGGATACGGTGTGACGCACTATCAAGGCCAAGGCCGTGATGGAACGCGTTATCGTCTTGATGTCTTGGCGGCTCGGACGCGGATGAAAGAATTGCGCCGACTGGTCGAGGAGTATGAACCGAAGGCGTTCCTCGTCGCGTTCGACCCGGTCGATTTCAAAGGTGGATATATGTTGAAAGGGCTACGACGCCCGAAATGAACGGAAGACTCACGAAAGTGGGTCCTTTTTTGTGGAGTGGGGAATAGACAGGGAAAGGAGATGAGTGCGTTGAAGCGAAAAGGGCGATGGGTGTTAGTGATCGGGTTACTGGTAGTCGGGGGAGGATTGCTCGCGATGTCCCTTTGGAAAGCAGAATCGTCGCTGCGCCCGCCACTGCCGACGGTCCGGGTCGGTTCGGTGACCGCCGAAGTGAGACAGTCGACGTTTTGTTGGTCCGATCAGGGACAAGGGGTATGTGAAGACCACGGGTTACCGGTAGCGGACGACCTGCAGCTCGTCCCGGTCAAACCAGGTGCTGAAATCGACGTGACGTTCCACGCCGAGCCGTCGAACTTTTCATTCAATCAGATTGTCGACGGGGAACTCGTCCCGTCCGAGCAAGTCGTTCCCGATGAACCGGGCGTCTATTTGTTCGAGACGGGCGGGGACTGGGCACAAGGCGACAGCCGTTACGTGTTCGGCGTCAAGGTCGAAGAGTAAATAAAAAACCCATTCTCCGCTGAGAATGGGTTTTCGTGTTAACGTGTCATGACTTTATCGATGAGACCGTAGTTGCTCGCCTCTTCAGCTGACATGAAGTAGTCGCGCTCTGTGTCGCGCTCGATGACTTCAAGCGGCTGTCCTGTGTTGTCGGACATGATTTGGTTCAACTTCTCACGCATCTTGATGATCCGTTCAGCGTGGATTTTAATGTCCGACGCTTGACCTTGTGTTCCGCCGAGCGGTTGGTGGATCATGATCTCCGCGTTTGGAAGCGCGAAGCGTTTACCTTTTTCACCGGCTTGGAGCAAGAAGGCACCCATCGATGCGGCCATTCCGATACAGATTGTCGATACGTTCGGCTTGATGAAGTTCATCGTGTCGTAGATCGCCATTCCGGAAGTGATCGAGCCACCCGGGCTGTTGATGTAGAGTGAGATGTCCTTATCTGGGTCCTCAGCTGCAAGGAAAAGAAGCTGGGCGACGATCGAGTTGGCGACGTTGTCGTCGATCGCGCTTCCGAGAAGGATGATCCGGTCTTTAAGCAAGCGTGAGTAAATGTCGTACGCGCGTTCCCCGCGACCTGTTTGTTCGATAACTGTTGGAATTAACATTGAATTTGCCTCCTTGTATGTATCGTGTAAACCTATCATAACCGCTATAGTCAATGTTGGTCAAACGATAGTCTTTGTTTCTCACATATTCCACCGTTCGGCCAATTATAAACGACAAAAGAGGCCAGGCATCTGCCTGACCTCTTGATTTGATACACCCGGAGAGATTTGAACTCCCGACACCTGGCACCGGAAACCAGTGCTCTATCCCCTGAGCTACGGGTGCATGTTCTCTGACACGATTTATTATACAATTGTTTTTTTGAAAAAGCAATCCTGTTGTTATGTCTTTTTTTGCAAGCGCGTTCGGCGACCATTCGTTACAATTAGAAGTGAGAGGGGTGTGACCGATGCAACGGCAAGAACAGCAACAACTGCAGAAGCTTCAGCTGACACAAGACATGGTCCGGCGTCTGCCGGTTCTTGAGGCGGACCGGGTCGCGCTCGAGTGGCAGCTCGCCCGGTTGGCTAAACGAAACGCGCACGTCACAACGGGCGGTACGGTCGAATGGATTGCGGACGCGGCGGGCGGTTTTGAAGCACGGCTATTTGAACAGATTGACGAAGGAAGCGGGACCGGGGCCCAAAAGCAGCTTCAAAAACAACTCGTCATGGCGCTCGACCATCGCGGGCTACTGCCGGAGACCGATGCCGTCCTCGCGAAGCGATTCGGTGTCGAGATGACGGACGTCGATTTGGCCCGGCGCGCACTGTTATTTTTAGAGCCGACCGGGATCGGTGCGATTTCAGAACATGACTGTCAATACCGTCACGCGATCGAGCATGACGATCCACACGTGCTCGACGTGTTCGAGGCGCTTGACGCAAAGGTCGAGCATGTAGCGGACAGGCTCGGGATGACGACCGACGAATACGAGCGAATCAGCCGAATCGTCGCCACGCTCCCGAGGACACCAATATTATATGAAGAAACCGAGCATATTCTGCCCGAACTCGAGGTCGTCGTTCAAGACGGGGAACTCATCACGACGTGGTTCAGCCCGGTGATCGCCTTAGACGTCGGTTCGGACCGGGAGGCGAAGTGGTGGCAAGAGACGCTCGCGATGCGCGCAGAGACGCTCCGCTCTGTGTGGGCCGTTATCGAGCGACGCCAGGCGGACTGGCTCCGCGGCCAACTCGTCCTGCATCCGCTCACACGAAAAGAAGTCGCCATCGAGATCGGCAAGCATGAGTCGACGGTCGGCCGCGCGATTCAAGGCAAGTACGCCAAGACCGCGGGCGGCGTGATGGAGTGGCGTCACTTCTTCGTCCGCGCCACATACCACGGCCAAGCCCCGTTCATGATTAAACGGGCGCTCGCCGAGCTGATCCAACAAGAGACGGCGCCTTTGAGCGACCAGGCGCTCACCGATGAGCTGGCCCGGATCGGCTACACGGTGACGCGGCGGACGGTCGCGAATTATCGTGAGGCGCTAGGTTTTGGCAATTCGCGGGAGCGGGAAAGACAGTTATGGAAAGGGGAGACATGACATGGTACTGACGTTATATCGCCGGGAGAACTGCTCGCTTTGTGAGGAGGCGCTCGTCATGCTCGAATGGCTACAGGAAGATTATCCGTTCGAGCTCGAGCAAATCGACATCACGGGCGACGCGTTGCTTGAAGAAAAATATTTATTTGAGATTCCCGTCGTTGTACATGAAGGAACCCTTATCAGTCAAGGGCGATACGATGATGAGAAAGTTGAAGAATTTGTTAAGTATACGCTTACATCGAAAAAAAACGTTTGAAGGGGTTGCCAGACGGTAAGGTGATTGGTAAGATGAACTCGTAGCGGTGGGACGTAAAAATAAAAGTGGGACAATTTTTGTCCACACTTTAAGTCGAGGGGGAATGAGCATGATCCAGCAACTGATTCAAGTTCAGAAGCAAATCGTCCCTGACCTGCTCGACACGCTCCGACATCGTTATGACATCTTACATTATGTCCGGCTCATGCAGCCAATCGGCCGCCGGACGTTGGCCACAAGCCTCGGGCTGACGGAACGAATCTTAAGACGAGAAGTCGACTTTTTGAAAGACCAAGGTCTTCTCACAGTCGCGACCCAAGGGATCTCACTTACAGAATCGGGCCGAAACGTTCTCAGAGACTTGCACGAGGTCATGGGAGAAATCCTAGGGATTTCACAAATCGCACGAGTTCTCGAGCAAAAACTAGGCGTTCGCCAAGTCGTCATCGTACCGGGAGATTCGGACGAGACGTTCTGGGTCCAGCGAGATATCGGTCGGGCCGCCGTCACGCAGCTAAAAGCGCGACTGGCACCTGACGACAATATCATCGCGGTCACAGGCGGGACGACGATGGCATCGGTTGCGGCAATGATGTCGCCCGATAAAAAAGAACGACCGATGCATTTCGTGCCGGCACGCGGCGGGCTCGGCGAAACGCTCGAGTTACAGGCGAACACCGTCTGTTCTCGGATGGCGGACCGGGCCCACGCCGACTATCATTTACTCCACATTCCGGATGAGGTTTCACAAAAGACGTTTGAACGGATGGTGGAGGAACCAAGCATAAAAAATGTGCTGGAAATGATTAGAGCGGCTCGAATAGTGGTACATGGAATTGGTGAGGCCGAAACGATGGCAAAACGTCGTCACGCCACACCGGAGCATTTGCGGATGATCGAACGGCACGAAGCCGTCGCCGAAGCGTTCGGATATTATTTCAACGCAGAAGGCGAAATCGTTCATCGGGTCAAGACGGTCGGCATCCAATTAGAGGAGCTCGACGACATGGACACCGTCATCGCCGTCGCCGGAGGAAAGTCAAAGGCACAAGCGATTGCCGCATATGCGAAACATAGGCCGAACATCATCCTCGTCACAGACGAAGGTGCGGCCACAGAATTATTAAATCGTTATTAAAGAGTTGACCCCCGTTGGCTCTTCTAATAAATAGCTTCTACCCTAAGGAGGAAATTAACTATGGCAGTAAAAGTTGGTATTAACGGATTTGGACGTATTGGTCGCTTGGCATTCCGCGAGATCATCAAGAACGAAGGAGTCGAGGTTGTTGCAATCAACGACTTGACTGACACGAAGATGCTTGCTCACCTTCTCAAATATGACACGACACAAGGTCGTTTCGACGGAGAAGTTGAAGTACACGACGGTCATTTCCTCGTAAACGGCGAGAAAGTCGTTACACTTGCTAACCGCAACCCAGAAGAACTTCCATGGGGCGAGCTCGGTGTTGACATCGTCCTCGAATGTACTGGATTCTTCACAGACAAAGAAAAAGCGGAGCTTCATTTGAAAGCTGGCGCGAAAAAAGTTGTGATCTCGGCTCCGGCTACAGGTGACATGAAGACAGTTGTTTACAACACGAACCACGAAATCCTTGACGGTTCTGAGACAGTAATCTCTGGTGCTTCTTGTACAACAAACTGCTTGGCGCCAATGGCGAAAGTTCTCCAAGATCAGTTCGGAATCATCGAAGGTCTCATGACAACAATCCACGCTTACACTGGCGACCAAAACACACTCGACGCTCCACACCCTAAAGGTGACTTCCGTCGTGCACGTGCGGCAGCAGCGAACATCGTACCGAACACAACTGGTGCGGCTAAAGCGATCGGCCTTGTTATCCCAGAACTTCAAGGTAAACTTGACGGCGCAGCACAACGTGTACCAGTCGCAACTGGTTCATTGACTGAGCTCGTAACAGTCCTTGACAAAAAAGTTTCTGTTGACGAAATCAACGCAGCAATGAAAAAAGCAGCGAACGAGTCATTCGGTTACACTGAAGACGAAATCGTATCTTCTGACGTCGTCGGAATCACTTACGGTTCACTCTTCGATGCGACACAAACGAAAGTCATGACAGTCGGCGACAAGCAACTCGTTAAAACAGTTGCATGGTACGACAACGAAATGTCATACACTGCACAATTGGTTCGCACACTCAAGCACTTTGCTGAAATCGCGAAGTAAGTTCGTGAACTAAATAGAACCAAATAGGAGCGGAAACAAGAGATTGTTCTCCGCTCTATTTAT
Organism: Exiguobacterium aurantiacum; assembly: GCF_001766415.1. Lineage (GTDB taxonomy): Bacteria > Bacillota > Bacilli > Exiguobacteriales > Exiguobacteriaceae > Exiguobacterium > Exiguobacterium aurantiacum_A. The sequence continues at coordinate 133,864 of NZ_MKXO01000004.1, forward strand.
GAAATTTAAACGCACGACATATGGAGGCGAAGTTTATGAACAAAAAGTCTATTCGTGACATCGATGTAAAAGGGAAGCGCGTCTTTTGCCGCGTTGACTTCAACGTTCCAACTAAAGATGGCGTCATTCAAGACGAGACGCGGATCCAAGCAGCTATTCCGACGATCAAGCATTTGATCGACGGCGGCGCGAAAGTCATTTTGGCGAGCCACCTCGGCCGTCCAGGCGGCGAGAAGAACGAAAAATACTCGCTCGCACCGGTTGCAAAACGTCTAGGTGAGCTTCTCGGCAAAGACGTACCGCTCGCTGAAGAAGCGTACGGTCCAGTTGCAGAAGAAGCCGTTTCAAAACTTGGTGAAGGTGACGTCGTCGTTCTCGAAAACGTCCGTTTCTACCCTGGTGAAACGAAAAATGATCCAGAACTCGCTAAAGGCTTTGCGGCGCTCGCTGACGTCTTCGTCAACGACGCGTTCGGTGCGGCTCACCGTGCCCATGCCTCGACGGAAGGGATCGCGCAAAACGTCGACACGGCGGTTGCTGGTTTATTGATGGAGAAAGAACTTGAAGTGCTCGGCAAAGCGCTCTCGAACCCGGATCGCCCGTTCACGGCTATCATCGGCGGTTCGAAAGTTGCTGACAAGATCGGGGTTATCGACCACCTTCTCGACATCGTTGACACGCTCATCATCGGTGGCGGACTCTCGTACACGTTCTCGAAAGCACTCGGGAACGAAGTCGGAACGTCACTTCTTGAAGAAGACAAGCTCGACCTCGCTCGTGAGTTCATGAAAAAAGCAGAAGACAAAGGCGTGAAGTTCTTGTTGCCAGTCGACGCTGTGATTGCGAAAGAATTCGGCGAAGAAACATACGTCGGACCAGTCGATATCGACTCGATCCCTGCGGATCACATGGGTCTCGACATCGGACCGAAGACGGTCGAAATTTACGCGGAAGCGATTCGCGAATCGAAACTTGTCGTTTGGAACGGACCGATGGGCGTATTCGAACTCGATAAATACGCTAACGGAACGAAAGGTGTCGCTCAAGCACTCGCAGACAGCGACGCGTATTCAATCATCGGTGGTGGCGACTCAGCCGCGGCAGCAGCCAAGTTCGGCCTTGCTGACAAGATGAGTCACATCTCAACTGGTGGCGGCGCTTCACTCGAATTCATGGAAGGCAAGAAACTTCCAGGCGTCGAAGCGTTGAACGACAAGTAAAACTGAGGAGGATTATCGATGCGTAAACCGATTATTGCAGGTAACTGGAAAATGAATAAAACACTCTCGGAAGCGGTCGCTTTCGTAGAGGAAGTTAAAAACAATATCCCGTCAACGGACAAAGTTGACGCGGCGATTGGTGCACCAGCAGTATTCTTAGCCCCAATGGTAGAAGCGGCTAAAGGATCGAACTTAAAGCTTAGTGCGCAAAACATGTACGACAAAGACAGCGGGGCATACACAGGTGAAACGAGCCCGGCGATGATCGCCAACCTCGGCGTCACTTACGTCATCCTTGGACACTCGGAGCGCCGTGAGTACTTCGGCGAGTCAGATGCGTTCATCAACAGCAAAACGAAAAAAGCGTTCGAACACGGTCTTACGCCAATCGTTTGTGTCGGTGAAACACTTGACGAGCGCGAAGGCGGCAAGTTCGAAGAAGTCATCAAGACGCAAGTCGAAGGTGGCCTCGCCGATCTTTCAGCTGACCAAGTCAAACAACTCGTCATCGCGTACGAGCCAGTTTGGGCAATCGGTACTGGCAAATCAGCGGACGAAGCAGACGCGCAAAGCTCATGCAAATACGTTCGCGACGTTGTAAAAGGCCTTTACGGTGAAGACGTGGCGGCTGCGGTTCGCATCCAATACGGCGGTTCAGTCAAACCTGAGAACATCAAGGAGTATATGGCTCAAGAAGACATCGACGGCGCACTCGTCGGCGGTGCTTCACTCGAAGCTGCTTCGTTCCTCAAGTTGTTGGAGGCGATTTAAATGGCAAGACCTGTCGCCCTTATCATCTTAGATGGTTTCGGTATGCGGAACGAAACGTTCGGTAACGCGGTCGCTGCGGCGAACAAACCGAACTTCGACCGTTACTGGGAGACGTATCCACACACGCTGTTAAACGCGCAAGGTGAGTACGTCGGTCTCCCGGAAGGTCAGATGGGCAACTCGGAAGTCGGTCACTTGAACATCGGTGCCGGCCGGGTCGTCTATCAGTCACTTTCACGCGTCAACAACGCCATCAAAGACCGGTCGCTCTTCGACCGTCAAGCGATGAACCATTTGGCGGGACATGTGAAGAAGTATGATTCAAGCCTCCACATCATGGGGCTCGTCTCAGACGGTGGGATCCATTCCCACATCCAGCACATGTTTGCCATCGTCGAGTTCGCGAAACTCCACGGCATTGAAAAAGTATTCATTCACGCTTTCACGGACGGCCGTGACTGTGATCCGAAATCAGGTGCAAGCTTCCTCGAACAGACGGAAGCGAAGCTCGCTGAACTCGGTGTCGGTCAAGTCGCTAGTGTGTCTGGACGTTACTATGCCATGGACCGCGACAACCGTTGGGAACGCGTCGTAAAAGTTTACGACGTCCTCGTCAACGCGAAAGGCGAAGTCGGAACGAATGCGGTCGACGTGCTCAACAAGTCGTACGCAGACGGTTTGACAGATGAGTTCGTCTTGCCGACGGTCATCGAGAAAGACGGTCAACCGGTCGCGACGATCAAAGACAACGACGCGATCATGTTCTTCAACTTCCGTCCGGACCGGGCGATCGAACTCGCGAAAGTGTTCAAAGAGAAGACAGGCTTCAAAGGGTTCGAGCTCTCGAGCGCGCATCCGGAGAACGTCTTGCTCGTCTCGATGACGAAATTCTCGGATGAGATCGATACGGATATCGTCTTCCCGCCGGAAGATTTGAAAAACACGCTCGGCGAAACGCTCGCCGCGCAAGGGTACAAACAGCTCCGCGCCGCGGAAACTGAGAAATACCCGCACGTCACGTTCTTCTTGAACGGACAACAAGAAACACCGTTCGAAGGTGAAGATCGCTTCCTCGTCCCGTCGCCGAAAGTAGCGACGTACGACTTGAAACCGGAAATGAGCGCATACGAGCTCACAGAAGGTCTTCTCGAGCGCATCGAATCAGACACGTACGACGCGTATATCATCAACTACGCGAACCCGGACATGGTCGGCCATTCCGGTATGCTTGAACCGACGAAAAAAGCGGTCGAAGTCGTCGACGAATGCCTCGGTAAAGTAGTGGACGCACTACTCGCCAAAGGCGGCGCGGCGATCATCACGGCGGACCACGGGAACGCTGACCTTGTCACGAACCCGGACGGCTCACCGATGACGGCCCATACGACAGAACCTGTACCGTGTATCGTCACGAAGCCAGGCGTTGAACTGAAACCAGTTATGAAAGGTTCGCTTTGCGACCTCGCGCCGACGCTCTTACACCTCCTCGGAGGAGAGCAACCGGCTGAAATGACCGGTACGTCAATCGTTAAGAAGTAAACTACATTTTCCAAACAAAAAGGAGCGATTTTTATGTCAATGATCACAGAAATTTACGCACGCGAAATTTTGGATTCACGCGGTAACCCAACAATCGAAGTAGAAGTATTCACAGAAGACGGCGGCTTCGGTCGTGCCCTCGTCCCATCAGGCGCATCAACTGGTGAGCACGAAGCAGTAGAGCTTCGCGATGGCGACAAGTCACGTTACCTTGGTAAAGGCGTACTCAAAGCCGTTGCTAACGTAAACGACACAATCGCACCTGAACTCATCGGCTACGATGTCTTCGACCAAAACGCACTCGATGCGAAAATGATCGAGCTCGACGGTACGAAAAACAAAGGTAAACTCGGCGCAAACGCGATCCTCGGTGTCTCAATGGCAGCAGCACACGCAGCAGCAGACGAGCTCGGCCTTCCACTTTACACGTACCTCGGTGGATTCAACGCGAAGACGCTTCCAACTCCAATGATGAACATCATCAACGGTGGTTCGCACGCTGACAACAACGTTGACTTCCAAGAGTTCATGATTATGCCTGTAGGCGCGCCAACGTTCCGTGAAGCGCTCCGCATGGGTGCAGAAGTATTCCACGCCCTCAAATCAGTTCTTTCTGGTATGGGTCTTAACACAGCTGTCGGTGACGAAGGTGGTTTCGCACCAAACCTTAAGTCGAACGAAGAAGCGATCACAGTTATCCTTGAAGCGATCGAAAAAGCTGGTTACAAAGCTGGCGAAGACATCTACCTCGCAATGGACGTTGCATCGTCTGAGTTCTACGACAAGTCGACTGGCAAGTACGAACTCGCTGGCGAAGGCAAGTCAATGACAACTGCTGAGCTCGTAGACTTCTACGCTGAGCTCGTTGACAAGTACCCAATCATCTCAATCGAAGACGGTTGCGACGAAAACGACTGGGACGGCTTCAAATTGCTCACTGACAAAATCGGTCACAAAGTTCAGCTCGTTGGGGATGACCTCTTCGTAACGAACACTGAGAAACTTGCTGAAGGTATCGAAAAAGGCATCTCGAACTCGATCCTCATCAAAGTTAACCAAATCGGTACGCTCACAGAAACATTCGACGCGATCGAAATGGCTAAAAAAGCTGGCTACACAGCAGTTATCTCGCACCGTTCTGGTGAAACAGAAGATGCGACAATCGCTGATATCGCAGTTGCGACAAACGCTGGTCAAATCAAAACTGGTTCACTCTCGCGTACAGACCGTATCGCGAAGTACAACCAACTTCTCCGCATCGAAGACATGCTCGGCGATGTAGCGAAATACGACGGCATCAAGTCGTTCTACAACCTCAAAAACCTCAAAAAATAATTGATTGATTGTTTCAGGTCCGCCTTATGGCGGGCCTGTTTTTTGTTGTCGACACTTCATCAGACGGTGGGACGCTTTCCTGGGGTGATGCGGATGCCTCCGCAGCGCCTTCGCGCTTTACGGGGTCATCCTTGCATCACTCTCCCCAAGGAGTCGCCCACAGTCTGATGCCGTTGACGTCAACTCGGACCGGTTATTTAAGCGTTGGATGCGAGTGACAACGAGACGAATTTATGTTCCAAGTGACACCGTCCGAGCGGCACTGCTAGATTGCCTGCAGACAACAGCGGTGGCGGCTTTACACACGTATGGACGATTGGAAATGGTCGTGACGCATGTCACGGCCGTTTTGAGCGTGCGTGAAAGTCGAATTTTTGGGTATAATCATCTACATAATGAAAAAAGGAGATACGTTCATGAAACGTGTACGCAAAGCCATCATCCCAGCCGCTGGTCTCGGCACGCGCTTCTTGCCGGCGACGAAGGCGATGCCAAAAGAGATGCTCCCGATCGTCAACAAGCCGACGATCCAGTTCATCGTCGAGGAGGCGGTCGCCTCAGGGATCGAGGACATCATCATCGTGACCGGGAAGAACAAACGTGCCATCGAGGACCATTTTGACCGGGCCATCGAGCTCGAACAAAACCTCGAGTCGAAAGGGAAGACGGAGCTGCTCGAGTCGGTCCGCCACTCGTCAAACCTCGCCAACATCCACTACATACGCCAACAGGAGCCGAAAGGACTCGGCCACGCGATTTGGTGTGCCCGCAAGTTCATCGGCGACGAACCGTTCGCCGTTCTGCTCGGAGATGATATCATCGAGGCAGAAGTGCCGGCGACACGCCAGCTCATCGAGCAGTACGAGATACATGAACGCTCGATCATCGGGGTCCAACGTGTCCCGTATGAAATGACGAATCGATATGGTATAATTGACCCGCTTGCCGTCGAAGGGAAGCTGATCCCGGTGCGGACGTTCGTTGAGAAACCGCCCGCCGGAGAAGCACCCTCGAACCTCGCCATCCTCGGCCGCTACATTTTGACGCCTGACGTCTTTGAGGCGTTATCGGCCCAAGAAATCGGTACCGGGGGCGAGATTCAATTGACGGACGCCATCGCGCGCTTGAACGAGGCGCAGACGGTGTTCGCCTACGAATTTGACGGACGTCGCTTTGACGTCGGGGAACCGATCGGCTTTATCGAGGCGACGATTGCCTATGCGTTATGCGACCCAGATTTAAAAACCAACGTCCATAAGCTCTTGAAACGGTTCGTGGACGAACTCGAACAACAGTAAGGTGTGTTATTTTTGAAAACAATGTTAATGGTGTGTCAAAACTATTATCCGGAGATCGGCAGCGCCGGCAACCGGATGCAAAATATTACGCATCTCATGAAAGAACGCGGCTACGAGGTCGAGGTCATCACGGCCGCCCCGTCGTATCCGAACTTCAACTTGTATAAAGACGACCGGTTCTGGAACGACACGGAGCTGAACAACCAACCGTTCATCAAGCGGTTGATCACGAAACAGCGCAAGCATACGTCGAACATGTTGAGCCGGCTCGCCTTGTTCCTCGAGCAGATGATCAAAGGTGTCGCCGCCGTCAGAGCACTCGATACGAAACCGGATGTCGTCTTCGCGACGACCCCGTCTTTTTTTATGGCGTTCGTCGGGGTGTATGCGAAGCGAAAACATGGCGTCCCGTTCGTACTCGACGTCCGTGACCTGTGGCCGGAGTCGGTCAAAGGTGTCGGTGTGTTCAAGTACGACTGGATGCTCACGCCCGCGTTTTGGTTCGAGAAACGTCTCTACAAGTCGGCCGATGCGATCATCATCAACTCGGAAGGCTTCCGCAGCTATTTGCGCCAACGTGGTGTCGACAATGGCATGATCCACTATATGCCGAACTCGATCCGTGTGAGCGAGCGCAACTTGGAGCGGACCGTTCCCGAAGACGACCGGATGGAGATTTTATACGCCGGCAACATGGGGCTTGCCCAAGACGTGTCGCTGTTGCTTGAACTCGCGGAGCGGTTCCGAGACGAGCCGCGTGTCCATTTCAAGCTGATCGGCTACGGTTACCGGAAGAACGAATTGAAAGCAACGATTAAAGCCCGCGGATTCAAGAACTTCCTCTTCCTCGAGGCGATGCCACGGACGGAGGCGTTCCAAGCGATCAAAAATGCCGACGTCGCGTTCGTCAGCTTGATCGACCAAGACGTGTTCGACACGGTCATCCCGGGTAAATTAATCGATTATATGGCGGTCGGCAAACCGATCGTCGCTGCGGTGTCAGGCCATGCGGCGAATGTCATCGAAGCGGCGGAAGTCGGCTACGTGTCACGGAAGCGTGACATCGACGAGATTGAACAGTCACTCAGGACATTGCTCGATCGTCCGGACCTGCGCGATAAGTTCGGGGCGAACGGTATCCGTTACGTGAAAGACAACCTGTGCTGGGAAAACAATATACACGTCCTCGATGACGTGATCGAAAAGTTATTGATGGAGGAACAACGATGAAGGTATGTATGTTTGTTTGGAACCACTTTACGAATGACGCCCGTGTCCTTCGCGAATGCTCGGCGCTCGCCGAGGCGGGGTACGAGGTCGATTTGATCGCCTTGCAAGACCCTAAAAATAAAGATCTTCCGGCCGAAGAGATGCGCCCAGAAGGTTTCCGCGTCATCCGGGTGAAACGTCAACCGTCGATTCTCGTCAACGGGATGAAGGCGTTGAAATCAGTCCGGACGTGGGTGTCGGAGAAGAAGACGCGCCAACTCGGGGCTGGACTCGTCGGGGCGGGATTAGTCATCCTCGCGCCACTGACGATGCTCGGTCTCGGCGCGGCAGCGGGTGCGATTTTGCTCCCGCCGGTCCGTAAAAACATCGTCAACGCGAGCGCGATGCTCGAGATGGTGTTCGCCTCGACGAAGAAGTCGTACGACTTCTATCACGCGAACGACTTGAACACGCTCCCGCAGGCGTTGATCGCCGGCAAACTCGTCAATAAAGGCAAGATCGTCTACGACTCGCATGAGGTCCAGACCGACCGGACCGGTTACGGCTACATCCAAAGTAACCTTGAGGGCTGGTTGTTGCCATACGTCGATTCGATGATGGTCGAGAACCATACGCGTGCGGCGCACAACGAAGAGTTGTACGGTTTCTATCCGTACGTGCTCCATAACTATCCGTTCTACCGTCCGCTCGACTTCTCGCTCCGGAAAGACTTGCACGCCTTGCTCGATTTGCCGCAAGATGAGAAGATCTTGCTCTATCAAGGCGGCGTCCAAGCGGGACGCGGTCTCGAACAACTCGTCTTGGCGGCGAAAGACTTTAAAGAAGGCACGCTCGTCATGATCGGCGATGGGAAACTGAAGCCGGTCATCAAACAGATGATCGAGGACGAAGGCGTCAGTGACCGCGTCAAGATGATTGATAAAGTGCCGGTCGAGGCGTTACCGTACTACACGATGAACGCATATCTCGGTTTCCAGGTCTTGAACAACGTCTGTTTTAACCACTACTCGGCGTCATCGAACAAGCTGTTCGAATACTTGATGGCCGAAGTGCCGGTCGTGTCGTGTGACTTCCCTGAGATCGAACGTGTCGTCGCCGGCAACGACGTCGGCGTCGTCGTCGACTCACACGATCCACAATCGATTGCGGAGGGCGTCAACCGCCTGCTCGAAGATCAAGAACTTTACGCCCGTGTCAAAGAGAACACGAAGACGGCGCGTGAGAAATATAACTGGGATTTGGAAAAAGAGGCACTCTTGAACGTCTACGAAAACGTCGCAGACCGCAAGTTGCCGATTATGAAAGACGGTGCGCCAAAGCCAGTACAACGTTAAGACTGCGGCTTTTGCCGCGGTCTTTTTTATATGCAAAATGGAAAGGGGATTTTTTATGAAACGTCAGCAACAACATCTTTTGCGTCAACAAGTTTGGCAAAAACTCCAATCGATCTCATTGAAGGACATCGCCTGGATCATCGCCGGGTCGTTCATCCTCGCCTTTGGGGTCAACTACTTCACCGTCCCGAACGCCTTCTCGGAAGGCGGCCTGCTCGGGGTCACGATCATCTTGTACTACTTGTTCGGTTGGGACCTCGGTATCACGTCGATCATCGGGAACGGCCTGTTGTTCATCGTCGGCTATAAGTTGCTCGACCGCCGGACGATGGTCTATTCGGTCGTCGCCGTCGTCGCGACGTCGTTCTTCCTCAGCTTGACCCATAACTGGGGCAGCCCGGCCGAGGATAAACTGCTCGCGGCGATTTATGCCGGGATCTTGATCGGTGTCGGCATCGGCATGGTGCTCCGCGTCGGCGGGACGACCGGGGGCGGGGTCATCATCGCCCGGCTCATGGAACGCTATCTCCACATGAGCGTCGCCGTCTCGATGTTCATCATCGACGTCATCGTCGTCGGGGCGTCGGGCTTTTTCCTCGGGGAACAAGTCGTGCTTTATACGCTCATCGCCATCATCATCGGCTCGTGGGTCATCGACCTCGTCGCCGAAGGGTTGAACATCCGGAAAGCCGTCACGATCATCAGTGACAAGCACGAAGAGCTCGCCGCCGTCTTGACGGAGACGCTCGGCCGCTCAGCGACGATCATCCACGGTCACGGCCATTATTCGAAGCAAGATAAGAACATGTTGTACATGATCGTCGACAAGCGCCAAGTCGGTCCGCTCAAGAAAATCGTCGAAGTGACCGACCCTCGTGCGTTCGTCGTCATCCACCAAGTGAAAGAAGTGATCGGGGAAGGGTTCAGCTACCCATCCCGTTAATTTGAAAGCTGGCGTTTTTATCACAACTTCTATATAATAAGAAGCGTGTAAAAAGAAGGAGGAACTGACTATTATGCAAACGATCGCTACAATCAGCCTGCTCGTCGTGGCTGTTTTATTGATTGTCGTCGTACTGCTCATGTCAGGTCGGTCGCAAGGTCTTGGGGCGATTGCAGGTGGCGCGGAGCAGTTGTTCGGCCGCCAGAAAGCACGCGGCTTTGACGCTGTTTTGAACCGAACTGCAGCTGTACTAGGCACATTGTTTTTCATTTTAGGATTACTAGTCGCATCACTATGATGAAAGGCTGATCGTTCTCGGTTTTTACGTGAGGCGGTCAGCTTTTGTTTTTTTGCATTATTTTTTGGGAATAATGGAATGTATGAGGAGTTGACTTGGACGATGAAAGTGAGTGCACCGAAACCGTTCTTCTTCGAAGGCGGACCACGTGCCGTGTTAATGTTACATGGCTTTACAGGATCGAGCGCGGACGTCCGCATGCTCGGTCGTTTCCTACAAAAAGAAGGCTACACGTGCATGGGACCCCAGTACCGGGGACATGGCGTCCCACCAGAAGAGTTGCTCGAATTTGGACCGAACGACTGGTGGCAGGACGTCCAAGACGCCTACCAAGCGTTGAAAGACAAAGGCTACGACGAAATCGTCGTCTGTGGCCTATCGCTCGGCGGCGTCATGTCGCTCCGTCTCGCTTCAGAAGCGAGCGTCAAAGGTGTCGTGCCGATGTGCGCACCGACTGAAATCGATGCCGAGGACCGATTGTATAAAGGAGTCCAGGCATACGCCCGAGAATATAAATCAAGGGAAGACAAATCGACCGAACAAATCGAACGGGAGATGGCGGACTTCAAACCGATGCCGACACTCACCGATTTACGTGCGTTCGTCGAGGAGACGACGTCTCGGCTCGAAGATATCTTCGTACCGGCGCTCGTCATCCAAGGAGCGAAAGACCGCATGGTCGATCCTCAATCTGCACACGAGATCTACGAGGCGATCAACGCGTTCCAAAAAGAACTGCTCATGTACGAGCATTCGGGACACGTGATCACCCTCGACAAAGAAAAAGAGAAACTGCACCAGGACGTGCTCGATTTTCTCGAAACGTTAGACTGGTCAGTGTGAAAAAGGAGGTGTCACGTTGAATTTACGTGACCAACTACTAGAAATCATCCAGGCAAGCGACAAAGCGCTGACTGTAGACCAATTGACCGAGCGTCTTGCGCTCGAGTCGACGGATGCCTTTAAAGAGCTCATCCGCACCTTGAACGAACTTGAAGCGGAAGGCTTGATCGGCCGGACGCGGACGAACCGTTACGGCACGCTCGCCGTGCTCGGCCAAGCGGCCGGGATCATTTCGATCCACCAACGCGGCTTCGGCTTCTTGTCGGTCGAAGGCGAGACAGAAGACGTGTTCTTGCCACCGGACCAATTGAAAGACGTCTATCACGGCGATACGATTCTCGTCAAAAAACGCGAGGATAACCGTGGCAAGACAGAAGGCGTATTGCTCAAAGTCTTGAAGCGCGGCCTATCTGAATTTGTCGGGACGTATACACTCCCGAGCGGCCGCCTCGACCAGTTCGCCTTCATTGAACCGGACGACAAACGCATCAACTTCTGGCCGATCGTCAACACAGACAAATCGCTCGGTGCCGTCGAAGGACACAAAGTCGTCGTCCGCATCACGAAGTATCCGGATGGACGTTTCGCCGGAGCGTGTGACGTCGTCCGTATCATCGGACATAAGAACGACCCTGGCGTCGACATCTTGTCGATCGTCTACAAGCACGGCATCCCGACGGAGTTCCCGGAAGACGTCATCGACCAGGCGAACGCCGTGCCGGAAGAGGCGGACGATAAAGACTTCATCGGCCGTGTCGACCTGCGTAACGAGACGATTTTCACGATCGACGGCGAAGACGCGAAAGACTTGGACGATGCCGTCCACGTCAAGAAACTGAACAACGGCAACTATGAACTCGGTGTCCACATCGCCGACGTGTCGCACTACGTCAAGGAAGGCTCACCGCTCGACGTCGAGGCGTTCGAGCGCGGGACGAGTGTGTATCTCGTCGACCGTGTCATCCCGATGTTGCCACACCGCTTGTCGAACGGGATCTGTTCACTCAACCCGCACGTCAACCGCCTGACGCTCAGCTGTGTCATGGAGATCTCGCCGCAAAACGGGAAAGTCGTTAGCCATGAGCTGTTCCCGAGTGTCATCAAGACGACGGAGCGGATGACGTATACGAACGTCCGTGAAATCATCGAACGTGACGACGAGGAGACGCTCGCGCGCTACGAGCCGTACATCGGTGAATTCGACCTCATGGCCGAACTCGCGGAAGTACTTCGTGCACGCCGTAACTCGCGCGGTGCCATCAACTTCGACTTCGCCGAGGCGAAAGTCATCGTCGACACGGAAGGGAAAGCAGCCGATATCGTCTTGCGCCCACGCTCGGTCGCCGAGAAGTTGATCGAGGAGTTCATGCTCGCGGCCAACGAGACGGTCGCCGAACACTTCCACAAGATGGACGTCCCGTTCATCTACCGTGTACACGATAACCCGAAATCAGACAAGCTCGATTTCTTCTTCGACTTCGTCGCCAACTTCGGCGTGCATATCGAACGCTTCAAAGGCCAAAAAGTCGAACCGAAGACGCTTCAGAAGATCTTGAAAGCGATCGAAGGTCAGCCGGAAGAGCCGGTCATCAGCACGATCATGTTGCGCTCGATGCAACAGGCGAAGTATGACGACGTCTCGCTCGGTCACTTCGGTCTTGCGACCGACTTCTATACGCACTTCACGTCGCCGATCCGTCGTTACCCTGACTTGATCGTCCACCGTCTCATGCGGACGTACGCCTTCAACCAGGACTTGTCGGACAAGACGATCGCCAAGTACGAGGAACGTCTCAGTTCGATCGCCGAACAGACGTCGAGACGCGAACGTCGCTCGGTCGACGCTGAACGGGAGACGCAAGCGCTCAAGAAAGCCGAGTACATGGAGTCACGTCTCGGTGAAGAGTTCGACGGTGTCGTCAGCGGTATCACGAACTTCGGGATGTTCATCGAGCTCCCGAACACGATCGAAGGGCTCGTCCGTCTTCAAACGATGGATGATTACTACCACTTCGACGAGTCACAGCTCATGTTGCTCGGCGAGCGGACGAAACGTCAGTTCCGGATCGGGGACTCGGTCCGGGTCAAAGTCGACGCCGTCAACCTAGACGAGCGCACGATCGACTTCACGGTCGTCGGTATGCCAAAACGTGAACAGACACGTCGTCGCCAACCGACGACGATCAAAGCGACGGAAGGTCGTCCGAAGAAAGACGATAAGCGCGGTGGACGCGGTCGTGACGACAAACGTCCGAAACGCGGTAAGCCAGGCAAGCCTGGACAACCAGGAAAACCGGGCCAAGCGAGCAAGCCGAGTAAGCCAGGTGAGAAGCCGAAATCGTCACAAGGACGTTCGGCGCTCGATCTGAAGAAACAAGACGGTCAAAAACGAACAGGCGACGCGAAACGCGGAGCGAAGAAACGTCGCTGACGGGAGGGGGAGACCCCTTCCGTAATTTGATATAAAGGACTGAGTAATATGGCCAAGAAGAAAGATTCGAACGCGCTCGCGCAAAACCGAAAAGCGTCCTTCGATTATGCGATCGAAGATACGATTGAAGCCGGCATGGTGTTGACCGGGACCGAGATTAAATCGGTGCGCCAGTCGAAGATCAACATCGCTGACGCGTATGTCCGCTTTGACGGTGGCGAGGCAACGCTTCACAACTGTCATATCAGCCCGTTCGAGCAAGGGAACCGGTTCAATCACGAGCCGCTCCGTATCCGAAAGCTATTGTTGCATAAAAAACAAATCAACCAGCTCATCGGCGCACAAGGCCGGGACGGGTATACGATCATCCCGCTCAAAGTGTATCTCAAGAACGGCTTCGCTAAATGTCTCCTCGGCATCGGGCGCGGGAAGAAGAAGTATGACAAGCGCGATGACTTGAAGAAGAAAGACGCGAAGCGTGACGTCGACCGGGCACTCCGGGACCGGCAAAAATACTGACAGCGAGACCTGATTGTGGTATAGTTGTTGTAGTACCAATTACCACCTCGGGGACGTTATGGATTCGACGGGGGTAGGTCGGTCGTATGTGGCGTGTCGAGGGGTCGGCCTCGTTAAAACGCAAACGCCTATAACTGGCAAAACTAACACACAACTCGCAGCAGCCTAAGTGCCCTGCGGATCCTGACATCCATCGCTTGTGTGGATGACTTTCAGGGTCTCAAACTAAGCAAGCTACGCTTCAACCTCGCCGTCTGAGGGCGCGAAGAAGAGATGAATCAGACTGGATGGGACAACGCCTGTTTATCGGCAGTGTCACATTGAGATCCAATAGATAAACTACACACGTAGAAGCATGCGTTACGATGCCTTCGGACGCGGGTTCGACTCCCGCCGTCTCCATTAACTAGGCTTAATTTAAAGTCTTTGAAGGTCAAAACTCTTGAAATATTAGAGTTTTGACCTTTTTTTATAGAGTATTATTGAATTTCATTAAGTATATAGTTAACTTTATATATTCAAACAAGGAGTTTTAGAGGGGGATTTATAAATGCAATTAGAAGACGTTTTTGGAATCTCGCCAGAAATATTAGAAAAATCCTATGTTGATCGAAAATTATTAGATAAAAAAATGCAAAAAATTCTCAAACAAAAAAAACATATAACAATTTACGGATCGTCAAAATGTGGAAAGTCTTGGTTTAGGCAGAAGAACATACCTAAAGCATTAACTGTTCAATGTAGGCATGGAATGAAAATGATAGATATATATGTCGATGCTCTTTCTCAGCTTGAAATTAGATTCAAAGTTGAGGAGTCTTCCGAAAACAGGATCAAAGGGATGATAGAAGCGACGGGAGATTTCGGATTCGCTCTTTTATGTAAAATTACAGGTAAAACACAATTGAGTGGGGAAAAGGTCGGGGTAGAAAAATATGAAATTGTAGGTCAAAATATTGACGATTTAAGATATATTGCAGATATTATAAATCAATCGGAACGAAAACTAGTCATTGAAGATTTTCATTATATGAATTCAAAAGAAAAGGAGAAATTTGCCTACGATTTAAAAACTCTTTGGGATTACAAGTGTTATGTTGTTGTGATTGGTGTTTGGTCACAAAGTGGATATTTAAATACATTAAATCCTGATTTAGCTATTAGAACTAAAGAAATTTCTATTATTTGGGATGTTGAAGATCTTGAACAAGTTATTTTAGAAGGTTCTAGTGCTTTAAATGTTAAAGTCAGTGATAACATTGTAAAGGAAATAGTTAATGATTCTTATGGCAATGTAGGAATATTGCAAAACTTAGTGTACAACTTATTTCAAAATGCAGGAATTAATGAAAAAAATCGAGGTCAGTTTAGAGAAATAAGCGATATGGATTATTATTTAGAAGCTACTAACGAACTCGCTGAAGATTTAAATGCTATATACCAGCACTTTGCAAAGGTTGTTTCAAAAGGTCTTAGGAATAGAGGGAGTTCTGCAACTGAAATTTATGCACATGCATTGGCTGTTATTTTAGAATCGGATGATAATGATTTGATAATTGGTATACATTTAGATGATATATTCCATATCTGTCATTCTCGTCAACCTCGAATTATTAAGCCTAATTTGACTAAAGCTCTGGGTAAAATCGAGGAATTGCAGGTGGACGGTGAGAATAGAGGTCTAGTTTTAGCCTATAACGATAACGAGAAAATTGTTTTAATTATTGATAGACAATTACTATTTTACAGAAAGTATCGAACAGTAAATTGGCCATGGCAAGAATTGATTGATGAGTCAAATAGCTAACTAAACTAATTACTCATCACATTACACTTTCGGGCTTAATTTTTAGTGAATACCAACGCATCTACCAAGACTTTGACATATATCTAGTCCTTTTGGTTGATAAAGCTGGAGGGAATAACCTCTATAAAAAAGGTTGTTCTCTCCAGCTTTATATGGAACGAGCTTGATGTACAATTTTCATTTGATTAAAATTAACGTTTTTGCTTTTGAGATTAGTGAATATAGTAGTATATGATTTAATTACTTTAAGATGATGTTTTATTTTGTGGGGAACTTACCATCTCCATATATCTGAATCAGATGTAACTGAATTGTTTGCTAGTGAAAACCCATCAAGATCTGGATAGATTGTTTCTGTTCTGATATCAAATACTTCGGTAAGGAGTTTCCTTAGTTTCTTTTTCATTTGTGGAGAAATTGCTATGAAAATGTTGGCTGACAAATTTTGTGGAAATTTAAAACTTCCTTTTGAGTTCGATAAAACATCACTATAAAGAAATATAGCGTGTTGTGCTGATATTCTTTGTGATACGATAGTTGGCTCTACAATAAACGGATAGCTACATGAAGGAAGTTTTTTTATACTATCATCGTAATTTAAAGATTCTTCCAGCGAACCTTCGTTCCCTCCTACAAAATTGGAATGAATCCCTAATAACAAACCCGTTTTGTCTTTATTGGAATCAACGCAAAACCACAAAGCAATGAGAACATTTTTGGAAAAATCAACAAATCTAGTTGCAGCTCCATGATGTTGTAATCGCGCTAACAATTCAATATCATTTAACCTTCTACCCTCTAAGAATCCTAAACCCCTATGTCTAGCTCTTTTAAGTAAAGCAGTTTCATAAAAAACTAAGTCTTTTTCTGAAACTGTTTTATTTCCAGAGTTCAAAAGTCTTCTATATGCCCCACTATGTACTGGCCATCTTATATCTCCTTGTCCTCTCCAAAAATTCACATTGAAATTAAAATCATTAGGGTTCTCACTTACCAATTCCATAAGTTCTACAAAAGTTTCAGGTTCTATTATTTCTCCAAATATGGCACTTTTATATTTTTTCATAATTACTCCGATTCTAATTTTAAATTTGTATATATGAATTCTATAATTTTGATATTGTGATGTATACTATCACTTCATTGTTTATAATTCTCTATGTTTTTCTATGTATAAGCAAAATTATAATTGAAGTATCATGCTTATGTTTCTTTAAAGACTAATTAAAATATGTCAAAATCAATCAAGAGAAACTGTTGATGGTAGGTAAATGGCTATGGGATGGAACTTAAAAGTTGCTGAAGCAAAAAGCGAGTATTTAACCGAAACAGATTTGTGGCGCTTTACATAAAAAAATAATGAACGCGACATATGCGACGACTTACAAGAGTTTGATTATGAAGACGTTGCTCGAATGCGCGACCATATTGAGCGATTAAGGTGTAGTGACATTCTAGTAAATTTCGAGGCTTAGACGAATACTTATTATGATTGGATTGTGACTAGCGGATTGCGCTAAGTGAATCAACTTGAGAATTGAGCTCGACCAAAAAACGATGCTCACGTTTCAAACGACACATGAAATTCCGTCCACTTGAAACTCTGAGCGTCTGTTTATTCAATCGAAAAGAAGAATGGGTCAAACTTGTAATGAGCTGTGTGATTTTTTTAAGAAAGTGACTATGCTATATACAATGGGTTTGTTGCCGATTCAATTATATTTATTTGGGATCTATCATAAGTAAATAAAGTTTATAGAAGGATTATTTATGACATTAGTTTAAACTTATTATAAAATTCTTTAAATGTTTTAGCCGTTAGTTTAGTAGCGGTTTATTAAATCTCTCTGCTAGAAACATTCCGTTTTTAAATATAAATTGATAAAGTTTAAATAACGTCTTCTTTTGTATGATTTAATGTGTTTTGAAAAAAATATCAAAGATGTTCTCAGTTATTAAAAGAAATATTTAGTACTATTAGTAATCATGAAAAAGATAATGAGTTATGGGGTGAAATTTTGATTTATACAATAGATGCAAAAGGAAATGGTTTGCTTGAAGTAATGGAAAAACATTTATTGCTAGAAAGTATTGAAATGAATATTGAAATTAATAAAATGTTTCAAAGACTAAATAAAATTTTATTATATAAAGGTATAAATTACAAAGATTTAAAAAACTCATTAGTTCCACAAAAGAACCGCAAAGAGATTTTACTAGTTTTTGATTCTACAAAAATAGAGGAGAGTTTTTATGGCAAAAAAATAATAGAGGATTTATTACCTCAGTTTGGTGATGATTCAATACATAGCGTTAAAGTTGGTGATTATGTTGGGGGACAGGATCAGTCTTCTAATATATTATTATTAAATTTACTTAAGCAGTATATTTTCCTCCCTGAGAGTATAGTTCATTGCACGCAACTATTTTTTGTTTACGTTAATAATTTGTCAGAACAACAATTTGATAAGTTCCAAAAAGTAGGTGAAGAGATTTCTAGTTGCATCGGTGCAGTTAATTTAACATATTCATCGTACTTAAAAGATTATTGCTCTTTTATACTTTCTGGAGTGTTTATAAAGTATAGAAAAAAAGTAATTTCTTCACACGAAGATGATCGAGATGATGAAGATAATATTAATATTACAGGTTATCCTTTTGAAGATTTTAACTATGAAGTGCTAAGCATACCAGAAAATCTTTACGGTGTTTTTTTAAACTATAAGATTGAATGCAATACCACAGAATCGGATAAAAAAGATATTTATTATTCTTTAACATCTATATCGAAAAAACCAAAAAATATTATTGATTTTGATGTACTGATAGAAGACGAAAAGTTATTATATTTAAGAAACGAAAAAAGGGGAGTACTAAAAAGATTAGATTACATGGGTATTTCAAAATCAGAGATAGAATTACGTATTAAGTCAAAGATCGAATCTAGTTATCTGTATAATTTAAATTACTCGAGCGATCATAACGTATCAAAGTTTAATGTACTATTAGAACTTACAGATTTAGAACACGAAATATATAGAGTGGTTATAAGTCTCCATTACATGCTAGAAGAAAAAAAACTACGGGTTATCACATTATATTGACTATGAGGTAATTAGTTGCAGATATCAAATTGTTTTGACGTTGTCCTCCGTATACTATGATGAAAGTAACTATTTTCTGTTTATTCTCCGATAAATATCATCATAGTTATGAAATAAAAAAATACGGTTTGACCCTTTACTAAAGTGAACACCAAAAATATTAATGGAAAATGAAATCAAAGTGTATATTAAATTACAAAAATTAACATGAAAAAGAGATATATTAGAAATTTTTAATATAAAAACCGGTATAAATGTTTTTTAGTCTATAATTAAGGAGTGTACAATGAGTTCAAATTTCAAACAAAATTTATTGAACTTGAGTGAAGACTTTGATGAGTTCTTTAATACATTACAAAAAAGTTATAGTGATGAAAAATTAGCTGGATGGGTGTCTACTTTACTTTTAGCGCCCTTCACTAAAAAGAATTTCTGGAGTCTTATAAAATCTTTATTTCCTTTTATTCTTGGTGTTATTATTAACTTCGGAATATTTTTTTTACCTGAAACCTCCATTATTATTAAAATAATAAGTGGAATTTCCACTCTGTTTGTGGCTCTCCTTCTCACGTACGTTTTGCATTTTTTTAAAATGATTAATCCTAAAGATACTATTAATTTCCATATAGGAGCCTATAGAGTTGCTAAAAAACAAGAGTATGAGCTATTTGTAAAATATTTACCGTATAATTTTTCTTTCAACGGGCTTTATGATGAAGTTGTTACTCATAATCCTAGTAGGCAGGAGCTATTGATAAAAGAACAACAAATCTACTTACAAAAAGAACAACATGAAAAATACGTTAAAGAAGCTGAGAAGAATTTTCTGGAGCTTAAAAATGAATTTAAAGATTTACAAGAGCAAAATTTATTAGTGGTTGAACTATTTAAAGAAATTGTAACAGTTTTTTATCAATTTCTTAATAATCACTTCCATATTTACTCACTTAAATTCTTTTCTGGTTTTACTATTTATGAGGTAAGTAATACAAAAAAAAATTATCTTTACAAGATTGCTGATATTGGTACTTCAGGACATTCGCCTGAAATAATTGACATTCCTGAGGTGATTAGCGAAACTGATTTTGCAGTTTTAAGAGCTTTAAAACCAAGACAAGATAGGTACGAACCAGAATTTGATATACCATATAAAAATCGGTTTATTGTATCACTTAGTATGCAAATGAATAATAATAATACATGGGTATTTAATTTTCATGCAGATAAGGACAATACTAAAGCTTTGTTTTTCCTTCTTACAGATAGTATAATGGAGACAAGGGAAGTGTACCGATTAATTCACTCACTTTGTTTGAATTTAGAACAAAGAAAGGGGCGAAGAAGATGTGGAAAGAAGCTGCATTAGATAAAATTAATAGTAGTAGAGGTAGCCTAACCTTCAAAACTCAGCGCGAAATTAACGTAGATCAAGAAAAAAAGATGGAAGAATTTGATGAGAAGCTATCTAAATTGCGTGATTTGAATATAAGGTTTCATGAAATATCAATCGTTGAAATACCTACTTATGATGAAGCAAGAGTAAATTAATAGTTTACTCAGGCTGTTGACGAACCAAATCGCCCAACACGATTTGAACTGCTCCCTGTTAAGTAGACAGGGTAAATAATGAAAACCAGCCTAGGCGGCTTGAGACCTTTATTCGACAGGGTTCAAGCCGTTTATTCGTTTCTGTAAACGCTCGTGATTGTAGAACGATATGTATTTCTCGATGACCGTCGTAAGTTCGTTATAGGCCTGAAACTCAGGCAAGTAGTACATCTCCACTTTCAAGATGCCCCAAAAACTCTTGATTGTGGCGTTATCGATACAACGTCCGACCCGCGTCTTACAACATGTGTTTGAACCCCTCTCGAGGTATATTGAGACTATCGGTCGCTATGGACATCGGACTCGCTCCTGTACGGAGCCCCGCGATGGCTGGCATTATCGTCTGGAAGAAAAGGGCGTTGTTGTTGGACTTCCCGACACGATAGGCGACGATCGAGCCATCATATAGGTCGATAATCGCGCACAGATATGCCGTCCTCCTCGTACAATTCTTTAATGGCGATATATCTTTTCTGTAGCCGTATCTGGCTAATCACGACCTCCTCTAACTTTTTTAGGAACAGGTTGTCCGCACGAAGAATTTCGTTCTCAAGCTCCATTTGCCGGATACGACGTTTCAGCTTCTCTTCTTCACTTAGTTCGCCCTCTGTCGTACGCCCACGGCGGTCTAGGAGCGCCTCTTCACCGTTCGTGTGATACTACTTCCTGATTTAGCCATAGACCTAGGCATAGGACACCTGAAATTTTTCCGCGGTCTGCTGGTAGTTGCGTCCATTCTCCAAACAATATTTCACAATCTCGAAGCGTTCTTCGGATGTGTTTTTTCTCCCTTTTGTCATAGCTCGGTTCATCCCTTTTCTCGAATCTGTTAACTCGCTATGACTGACTAGTATAATTCTTAACCCATCTTCGAAGAACAAATCAATTACTAATGTGATGTTTGGAGAGTTTTTCCGTCGCAGTGAGACCGTCCAGATAGTCACGGACGGTCGCGATTTTCTGTTCCTTCTTGTAGGGTTTCCATGTATTCATTCCTTTGATGAATTATAAAATTAAGTGCAACACCCTAAAGTGGCGCGTCCAAGACAGTGATGACGGACCGGGGCAAGGGACTCAGCTGTCACGAATTCATCCGACCATCGCTCGGCATGCCGCTCTATTTCCACGACTTCTACTCGTCGTGTTACGAGGAAGCAACGAGAATATCAACAGTCTCCTACACAAGGTCTTCTCCAAAAAAGTGTTGCGCTTAATTTGACAAACCGTTGTTTTATAAAAAAGTCATTTAGATGTAGTTCGAAGAACATCACCACAAGTTAAACAAATCCGCAACAATCGCATCACTTCCATCTTGGAACATGAACAGTCCGAGTGCGATCAACAGACCTCCGATCACGAGAGTGCTGAACCGCATGAGTCCGTTCGTGTTCTTTTTGAATAGGCTGCGAATCACGAGCCATCCACCGATCAACAGCATCAAGAAATACCAAAATCCCATAGCCATTCCTCCTCCGAATGTAGTTGGCTTTAGTTTACATATATTTTCCAATGCATACTGTAGGGCGCGCGACTGATTTAACCTCAGTCCAAGACGGGTACATAACTTCTATGTGCAAAATTAAGGGGAGTGACCAATATGCGGAAAACGATCGTCATCGCGGGTGCGAGCGGCTATATCGGCTCGAACGTGATGGACCATTTAAAAGAAGAATACGACATCATCGCTTTGTCGCGCTCGACGAAGAACAAAGAAGACGAGGCCCATATCACGTGGCGGTCGTGCGATTTGTTTTCGTATGAACAGACGCGCGAGGCGTGCGAAGGGGCGGACTACGCCATGTTCCTCGTCCACTCGATGATCCCGGACGGCGGGCTGACGCAGGCGACGTTCGAAGACATGGACGCGCTCATCGCTGATAACTTCGCCCGGGCAGTGAGCGCGAACGACATCGAACAAATCGTCTATTTGAGCGGAATCATTCCGAAAGAGTCGAAGACGTTGTCACGTCACTTGAAGAGCCGGCTCGAGGTCGAACGGATTCTCGGTGGACAAGGGGTGCCGGTGACGACGATTCGGGCTGGACTCATCATCGGTCCGGAAGGCTCGTCGTTTCCGATTCTCGCGAAACTCGTCAAACGACTCCCGGTCATGATCCTCCCGAACTGGACGAAGACGGAGACACATCCAATTGATTTGCGAGAAGCGGTCCAAGCGCTCATCTCGGTCGTCGGGGCCGAGTCGCTGTACGACCATCATATCGACATCGGTGGTCCGGAAGTGATGACGTATCGGAAGATGATCGAAGATACGGCTGACGTCATGGGCAAGCGTCGCGTCATGATCGACTTCCCGTTCCCGACGATCAAGCTGTCACGGCTTTGGGTCATGGCTGTCACCGGTGAACCGAAAGACACCGTCTATCCGCTCGTCGAGAGCATGGATCACGCCATGGTCGCCAAAGACACGGACGGCGTCAAGCAAGGTGAGATCCCGTTCAAAGAAGCGGTCGAGCACGCGCTCGAGGAAGAAGAGAAACAGATGTCGGGCGGCGGCAAGAAGAAAAAAGCGCCGCAACAGTATACGGTCCGCTCGATTCAACGTTTCGGTCTGCCAGACGATAAATCAGCGGCTTGGATGGCCGACGAATATTTCGAATGGCTCGGGCGGGTCGCGTATCCGCTCATCCAGACGACGAAAGAACAGGATGATTGGGAGATTGCGCTCCTCCGTCCATCACTCGTCGCACTCCATCTGTCGCTTGAAGATGCGGCGACAGACGACATGGCATCATTCGAGATCGACGGAGGACTGTTCGCAAAGTTGACCGAGGACGATAAGACCGGCCGCCTTGAGTTCAGGCGACTCCCTGACTCGGACGAGGGGCTTATCGCCATCCACGAGTTCGTACCGGCCATGCCGTGGTGGTTCTATACGAAGACGCAGGCGAAAGCCCATCTCGTCGTCATGTGGCTATTCGGCCGCCACGTCCGCTTGCTCGGGGAAGAGTCGGACGAGGGTGACCAAGTCGTCGAAGCACCGACCAATTAACAAAGACGTGTCCATCGCGTGATGGATACGTCTTTTTGGTTTGTCGATTATGTAAACGTTTCTTCTGTGACGTTTACAAGAAGCGGTGACAGGCGTACACTGAACTTGTTTTCGAACGAATGGAAAGAAGGAATGCAAGATGGATAATTTAATGAGTAAGCGCGAGGCGTGGCAAAAAGACATCTCGGCCGGGATCACCGTCGGGGTCGTCGCCGTTCCGCTCGCGATGGCGTTCGCGATCGCCTCCGGTGTCGGACCGGTGTATGGACTCTATACCGCCATCATCGCCGGCATCCTCGTCAGCCTGTTCGGGGGCTCGACGTTCCAAATCGCCGGACCGACCGGCGCCTTCATCCCGATCGTCTCGGGAGTCATGCTGGCGCATGGCTACGAAGGGTTGCTCGTGACGACATTTCTCGCCGGGATTTTGCTGTTCCTCATGAGCGTGCTCCGCGTCGGCCGGCTCATCCGCTTCATGCCGCGTGCCGTCACAATCGGCTTCACGGCCGGGATCGCCGTCGTCATCTTCGTCGACCAGCTCGATGAACTGTTCGGCATCACGTTCGCGAAGGCGCCGCACTTCCATGAGAACGTCCTACAGCTCGTCACGTCACTTCCGGAGGCGAGTCTCTGGCCGATCGGCATCGCCGCCATCGGCTTCTTGACGCTCTGGCTCGTCCCGAAACTGCCCGTAAAGTTACCGCTCCTCTTGATGGCGATGCTCGTGCCGACGTTTATCAGCCTCGTCATACCAGGCGAAGTCGCGACGATCGGTAGCGCCTACGGTGGCATCCCGAGCGGACTGCCTGACTTCAACTGGCTCACAATCGACCTCGACTTGATCGCGACGCTGCTCCCATCGGCGTTCGCCATCGCCTTCCTCGGGGCGCTCGAGTCGCTGTTGTCAGGTGCGGTCGCGGACGGCATGGCCGGCACGAAGATGAACCCGGACAAAGAACTGTTCGGGCAAGGGCTCGCCAACGTCGTCGTCCCGTTCTTCGGCGGCATCCCGGCGACGGGTGCGATCGCCCGGACGGCGACGAACATTCAAGCCGGAGCCGTCAGCCGCCGCTCCGGTGTCATCCACGGGTTGACGGTGCTTCTCGCCGTACTCGTCTTGGCACCACTCGCGAGCTACGTCCCGCTCGCCGCACTCGCGCCGATCTTGATGCGCGTCGCTTGGAACATGTCGGAGCGGCACCACGTCTTCGAGATGCTCAAACATCGCTCCGCCGAGTCACTCGTCTTGCTCGTCACGCTCGGCCTGACCGTCTTCGTCGACCTCGTCGTCGCCGTCGAGGTCGGGGTCATCTGTGCGCTCGCCTTGTTCGCGAAACGGATGGCTGATACAATCGACGTCCGCGAACAGACGGAACGTTACGTGACGCGCGACGGCCAAGTCGTCTTCAGCGTCGAAGGGCCGCTCTTCTTTGGGGCGATCGAGATGTTCGAGCACGTCCTGCAACAGATTCATAACGAGCCCGACGTGTTCATCTTCAACTTCCATCGCTGTCCGGTCATCGATGTGACGGCGGTCGAAGAGGTCCGCCGGGTCGTCCGGGAACTGAAAGCGGCGGAGCGCCGTGTCGTTTTCGCCCACTTATCGGAACCCGTGCGGCAGACGCTCGATCACTATGGCGTCCTTGACGGGATTGCGACGTTCGAGACGACGCAAGACGCGATTGACGCGTCTTAACGGACCGACAGGATGTGGCTGAACGGGATGCGGCGCACGTCCGTGTCGAACAGTTCGACTTCGCGTTCGGCGTAATAGATGGCATGGACGTAGCCACGCACGGAGCGGGCGAGACCATCCTCGAACAACGTCAGTTCGACTTGGTCGCCTTCCCGGATGGCCCGTTCGAGCTCGGTCTGCCACAGATAAAGGAGTTGCTCGTCGATGTCGGGCAGCTCGATCTTTTGGACGTGGGCGTAATATTTTTTGAGCAGCGCCACGTGTTCGGGCATGAGAAACGGGATCCACTTCAATTCACCGCGGTCTTTGTAGCGGGTTTGACTCATGACGGTTCACCTCCTTGTTTATGTCCGCCGATCAGGCGTTGCCGCGTGCGGAGCGGACTGTCTTTCAGTAGACTCGAGGCCGGACGGATCGTGCCGCGGCCGAAGCGGACGTTCAATTGATCGACGAGGTCTAAAAAGTCGAACCGACGGGCCCGGGCCCACTCGTCCTCGAACAACGACAGCTGGATGTGGTCGCTCCGGGGCTCGAGCTTGCCGAGGGCGACCGAGACGTAACGGACCGCCTCCGTCTCGTCCCACGCCTCAAGAAACAGTTGGAACAGGACCGGCAAAAACTCACGCTCGTCCGCTGTGAAGCGAGCGAGCTTTTTTTGTTTGCTGAAGCCGCGCTGCTCGCTCGTCCGAGTGTAGCGGACACCGAGATGGATGCTGCCGCCGACGAGTCCCGACTGCCGCGTCCGCATCCCGACCTCGACGGCGATCGCCTGCAAGACGAGTCGGATCGAGCTTTCCGTCGTATAGTCTTTCATGAGCGTGATGCCGTGGCCAATCGTCCGGGGCCGTTGGCGTTTCGCCCCGAACAGCGAACTCGCCGGCAGGACCGTCGGAGACTCGTCGATGCCCCAGGCGTGGTGCCACAGCTCGGCGCCGATGACACCGAACTTATCGTGCAACACGTCGAGCGGATAACGGGCCAGGTCGCCGATTGTGTCGATGCCGAGCCGATGGAGATGGACCGCCATCTTCGCCCCGACGCCCCACATCTTCTCGATCGGCGCCGGATGGATCAATCGTTCGACGTCGTGGAGGGCACAACTGGCGACACCGGTCGTTTTGCCATGCAAGTCGAGGACGAGTTTGGCGAGGACGTTGTTCGATCCGATCCCGATCGTGACCGGGACGCCGGTGTAGCGGAAGACGGTCGAGCGGATGAGCCGGGCAAGCCGCTCATCGCTCCCGAACAGCCGCTCCGTCCCCGTCAAGTCGACGAGCGTCTCATCAATCGAGTAGACGCGGATCGCCTCCGGGGGCGCGAACTGGTGCAGGATGTGGACGATTTGCACCGATACGTTCAAGTAGTGGCTCATCCGGGCCTCGGCGTAAATGACGTGCCGCCGCTCACGCCACGGCAGCCGGTCGATGTGAAACCGCCTTGACCCGGTCTTGATGCCGAGCCGTTTCAGCGGCGGGGTCGCGGCGAGGACGAGGGCGCCGCTGTCCTGTAAGTTCGATAAGACGACGAGCTTCGTCTTGTACGGGTTCAAGTTACGGGCCGCGCACTCGCAGCTGGCATAAAATGAGACGCTGTCGACACAGAAGATCCGCCGGCGCATGATCCCATCTCCTTTTTTACGAACAAATGTTCTGTTTTTCTTATCGTATCACGGTCTCAAACCGTCTCAAATAGAAAAATGAAAATAAACTTGTAAATATATTTTGAAATTTACCCAATTTTTATAGGAATTTCACAATTTAAAAACCATCTTTTAGGAAGTTTTCGTAAAAAAGTCTCCGAAATGAGCAAAATTTCGCTATAATAGACGGGTATGGATTTGACAATGACTGTGAACTAAATGGAGGCTACAACGTGATTCAGTTTGTAAAGCAATTGACGAATGACCAGAGCCGGCGCTTGAAAGGCTATCAGCGACGCGTCGACCGGATCAACCAATTAGAGACAACGATGCAGGCGCTCTCGGACGACGAGATGCGCACATATACCGAAACATTGAAAGCAAAAATCGCCGACGGCGCCAAAGTCGATGATGTCGCCGAAGAAGCGTTCGCCCTCGTCCGTGAGGCGGCGGTGCGTGTCTTAGGCATGCGTCACTATGACGTCCAGCTCATCGGCGGGTTCGCCCTCCTCGAAGGGAACATTTCCGAGATGCCGACCGGGGAAGGGAAAACGCTCGTCGCCGCGCTCCCGAGTTACGTCATAGCACTCGAAGGCAAAGGCGTCCACGTCATCACCGTCAACGAATATCTCGCGACGCGTGACGCGAAACAAATCGGGCAGATCCACGATTTCCTTGGCCTCTCGGTCGGGTTGAACGTTCCTGAGATGGAACAGAGCGACAAGCACGCTGCTTACCAGGCCGACATTACATACGGCGTCGGGACCGAGTTCGGGTTCGACTACTTGCGCGATCACTTGGTCGGGTCACCGGAAGAGCGCGTCCAGCGCCCGTTCCACTTCGCCATCATCGATGAAGTCGACAGCATCTTGATCGACGAGGCGAAGACGCCGCTCATCATCGCCCAAAAAGACCGCTCGCACATCCGCTTGAAGGAGTTGGCGCAACGTGTCGTCACCGAGCTCGACGAGGCGGACTACGAAGTCGACCTCGAATCGAAATCGACGGCGCTCACTGACTCCGGGATCTTGAAAATCGAAGACATGTTCGCGGTCGACAACTTGTTCAGCGCCGAGCATCAAGTGCTCTATCACTACCTCGTCCAAGCGCTCCGGGCGAACGTCTTGTTCGAACTCGACGTCGACTATATCGTCAAAGAAGACAAGATCGAGCTCATCGACTTGTTCACGGGACGGATCATGGAAGGACGCAGTCTGTCGGAAGGGCTCCATCAGGCGCTCGAGGCAAAAGAAGGCGTCACGATCACCGAGGAGAACAAGACGACGGCCGAGATCACGATTCAGCATTATTTCCGGATGTATCCGCTCATCGGCGGTATGACCGGGACGGCCCAGACGTCTCGCCAAGAGTTTTTGAAGACGTACAACATGGACGTCGTCCAAGTGCCGACGAACCGGCCGCGTTTGCGCGAAGACCACCCGGACCGTATCTTCATGACGGTCGACCAAAAGTATGCGGCCGTGACCGACAAAGTCGTCGAGCTGCATGAGATGGGACGCCCGGTGTTGATCGGCACGACGTCGATTGCCCAGTCCGAGGCCATCAGTAAGCACTTGTCGAAACAGCGGATTCAGCATGAGGTGTTGAACGCGAAGACGGTCACGCAAGAAGCGGACATCATCGCTGACGCCGGACGCTTCGGCAAAGTGACGATTGCGACGAACATGGCCGGTCGCGGGACCGATATCATGCTCGATACGAAATCGAAAGAAGTGGGCGGCTTGTTCGTCATCGGGACGGAACGCCATGAGTCGCAACGTGTCGACAACCAGCTCCGTGGCCGTTCGGGACGCCAAGGCGATCCCGGTGCGACGCAGTTCTTCGTCTCGCTCGAAGATGAGATCGTCAAACGCTACGCGATCCAGAAACTAGAGCGGATCGAGAAGAAACTGAAGCCGGACGAACGTGGCGAAGTGTCCGCAAAAGACGCGGCTGACGTCATCGAGTATGCCCAGACGACGATCGAAGGACTCGGCGTCTCGATTCGGGACTACTTGTTCAAGCTCGACGACGTCTTGAACGAACAACGGAAAATCATCTACACGATCCGCGATCAGGCGGTCAACGCCGACGCTGCGGCAATCACGAACAACGTGCTCGGCATGATGCATCTCGCTTTAGCGAACAGTATCGACATGCACGTCTCGGACGAGCTCGTCCCAGAAGAGTGGCCGCTCGACGAGTTGAAGACAGACCTCGTCTACTTGACGACACGCGAGCCGGTCTGGTCAGATGAGATCGCCGACTCGTTGGAATTGAAGGCAGAGCTTGCGCCGTGGATCGACGACATCGTCAAAACGGCCGAGGCCCGTCTTCAAGCCGAGGAAGTCGTGACGTTCGTCAAAGAATCACTGTTACGGGCGTTGGACGGAAAATGGACGGACCACCTCACGACAATGAGCGGATTAAAAGAAGGCATCGGACTCCGCAGTTATGGGCAGGAAGACCCGAGTCGTCAGTTCGGTAAAGAAGGATTTGAGATCTTCGAACAGACGTATGTCAATATTGCCCGTGAAGTGACGACGGAAGTATGTCAGCTCGACCGCTATTTCGTCACGCAATTGGAGGAGGAGTAATATGTTAGGGTTTCGTAAACGTAAACAAATCGATACAGGGAAGACCGAGACAGGGCGTCAACTGACGCTCGTGATCGATAGCGACATGGGGATTCCGAAAGAAGACGAGTACATGTTCCGCTATCATGCGAAGCGGCTGCCGGCGCTCCTCGACAACCAACTGTCGATCGAGCTGTTGCACGCTGAAAACTTGATGGGCGGATTGTCGCTCGTCGCCTTGTTCCGGAACACGCTCCCGAGCTCGTTCGAAGTCAATGAATTGCCGGTTCTCCTCTTGAACAAAGACAACGTTCCGCTCGGGCGGAAAGTATTGAGCCGCGTCGACCTTCCGAGCTTCGAGCCGTGGACGAGCAAACCGGTCTATTTGGACTTTTTCGCGGATGAACTGTTCGGCGAGTTTGAAGCGGAAGAACTGACGTCGATGCGACTCGTCTTCCAAATGAATCCGATCGATCCGTTACAGATGCTTCTAGATGAGGAAGTCGAACAATTTTCGAACACGGCGTGGCAACAGCTCCGTCGCACGAACGTGTCGACACCGCCCGTCGGCGAGAATGAGTTCAACTTGATGCTCGTCTCGGTCGAAACAAGTGAGACGAACGTCACGGCGACGTTGCTTCTCCGTAACGGCTACGAGCATGAACTGAACGTTGAACAGTTACCGCTCGAACTCGTGAGCGGGGACGAGGCGATCGCGAACACGACGATTCGCTTAAGTGAGCCGGTCCAAGGCAAGCACGCCTATCCGGTCTCGGTCGTCTTCGAAGACGTCACCGCGGACGGTCCGTTCACGGTCCGCATAAAACAATAAACAGTGACAAAAGACCTGATTTCTGTAAAGAAAATCGGGTCTTTTGTTTGAAAAAATTTAATAGTTGTGCTCTCATTCTGGTGGTATATTGAAGACGGTGAGACCAATTTGATTCAAAAGGGGAAACAAACATGAAAACTGCTCTGAAATGGACAATCGCGACCGCACTCGTATTGCCTTCGACGTTACCGCTCCAAGCACCGAACGTCTTGGCGTCGGACGAAGACCTCGTCAAACTTCGATTTTTAGAGACGACCGACTTACATACGAACATTACCAACTATGACTACTTCCAAGACAAGGTCGATGAGACGATCGGGCTCACGAAGACAGCGACGCTGATCAAATCGCACCGGATACAGGCGGGGGCGGCGAACACGTTCTTGTTCGATAACGGGGATACGATTCAAGGGACACCGTTCGGAGACTACATCCGCGAATTGCATCAACAAAATCCGGGCACGTTCGAGCACCCGATGTACAAGGCGATGGCTTCGCTCGACTATGACGCGGTCACGCTCGGCAACCACGAGTTCAACTTCGGGCTCGAGTTCTTGTATGACGCGATGGAAGGGTCAAAAGGCAAGCTTCGTTTCGTCAACTCGAACGTCAAGGATTTAGAGGGGAATCCAATCGTATCGAAGTTCAACGTTGACGGACAAGAGGTCCAAATCATCGAGCGGACGGTCACGGACACGGACGGGGAGACGCATACGATCAAAGTCGGCGTGTTCGGTGTCGTCCCGCCGAAGATCATGTCGTGGGACTCGGGGAACCTCCAAGGCCGCGTGACGGTGGATGATATCATCCCGTCGGCGCGTGAAGCGGTCAGCAAGTTGAAAGACCAAGGGGCGGACGTCGTCGTCGCGCTCGCGCACTCAGGTATCGGGGAGAGTGCGGCGCTCGCCGACGCCCAACTCGATAGCGAAGAGAACGTCGGCTACGCGCTCACGAAAATCGACGGGCTCGACATGGTCATGACGGGGCATCAACACGGTCGCTTCCCGGATGCGAAAGGCATGTTCGCCTCGTTCCCGAACGTGGACAATGAAAAAGGGCTCATCAACGGCAAACCGGTCGTCATGGCGAACAACCAAGGGAAAGACCTCGGCGTCATCGACTTCGAGCTCGAGAAAGTCGACGGCAAGTGGCAAATTCTCGACGCGTCGGCGAAACTCGACACGGTCACGGCTAGCACGCCGGTCGATGCCGAAACACACGCACTGATCGACACGGAGCACCGGGCGACGATCGACTACATCAATCGTTCCGTCGGTGAGGTTCAAGACGACATTCAAAGCTACTTCGCGCTCGTCCGCGACGACGCTTCGGTCCAGTTCGTGACGAACGCACAACAATGGTACGTCGAGAAAGAGCTCGAGACGAATCCAGACCTCGCCCCGTACAAAGGGCTGCCACTCCTGTCAGCGGGCGCCCCGTTCAAAGCAGGTGGCCGTGAATTGACAGATGCCGGATACTACACGAACATCCCGAAAGGCCAAATCGCCTTGAAGAACGTGGCCGACTTGTACGTTTATCCGAACACGCTCGAAGTCGTCAAAGTGACAGGAGCGGACGTGATGGACTGGCTCGAGATGTCGGCTGGGGTGTATAACGAGATCGATGCGGATAGGGACGAACTATTGAACCTTCAATTCCGCAGCTACAACTTTGATATTTTGGACGGCTTGACGTATGAGATCGACGTGACGGGACCGGCGAAGTATGACGGCAGCGGGAAACTGCTCGACGCGTCAGCGAACCGGGTCAAAAACGTCGAGTATGACGGAAAAGCGATTACGATGGACCAAGAGTTCTTGGTCGCGACGAACAACTACCGGGCTGGGTCGAGCTCGTTCCCAGGACTTGGCGGCGGAAAGAATATCGTCTACCGCTCGGCATATGAGACGCGTAACGTCATCTCGGACTATATTATCGCGAGTAAAGGTGCCGTCGACTATAAAGCTGACGACAACTGGAAGATTGTCGCGGACGCGAAGCGGACCGTGAAGTTTGAGACGGCGGACGCCGGCAAGCAGTACGTCGACTTGTATGACGGGATTGAAGCGACAGACGCGACACGTGCCGATGCGGCAAACCGCCTCTTCCGGACGTATACGGCCGAACTTGAAGTAGCGGCCGTCGATGTGACGCTCACAATCGATGTCATCAAGCCGGGAGCGAAGCAAGTCACAGGTGTGACGGCATCAGGGGCGAAAGTGACATTAAAAGACGGGAACAAAGTGTTGGCTACGACGACAGCCCAGGCAGACGGAACGTACAAACTTGCTGTCAAACCGCTCAAACTTCGTCAGTCATTGACGGTCGTCAGCGAGTTGAACGGACAAACGATGACTGAAACGAAAGTCGTCGGTGCCGGGTTCGTCCGCACCCCTGCCTTATCATCGAAGTATACGTATACAAACACGAACACGTTTTACGGGAAGTCTTCACCGGGGGCGAACGTCACTCTCAAGCAGAACGGCAAAACAATCGGGACCGTGACAGCAGATGACTCGGGCTCATTCAAGTTCATGAGCCGTTCAGGTTTCACAGCAGGTAAATATGAAGTGACGAGTAAAGAGATCTCTGGGAAAGTGATGAAG
This sequence comes from Exiguobacterium aurantiacum, assembly GCF_001766415.1. GTDB lineage: Bacteria > Bacillota > Bacilli > Exiguobacteriales > Exiguobacteriaceae > Exiguobacterium > Exiguobacterium aurantiacum_A. Next base: position 166,503 of record NZ_MKXO01000004.1, read on the forward strand.
CAGACAGCGTTCACCCTCAAAAAACTAGTCGTCGAGACACCGAATGTATTACGTGGGGCGAAAGCGAACACGAAAGCGCTTGGTGGACGTACGACGAGTGGCGCGACGGTCGTCTTGAAAGACGCGAAAGGCAAGAAAATCGCCCAAACGAAAGCGAACTGGGCCGGTTGGTATACGTTCACATCGAAAAAAGGATTGGCGAAAGGGAACTATACCGTCATCGCGAGTGACTATAATGGATCAGGTGCGAAACAAGCGAAAATCGTACTTAAATAATGGGGTGGAGACGGCGTGTACAGCGCCGTCTTTTCTCGTGTTAAAAAAGTGTCGAAAAAGTGAACGAAACCCCTTACGAAACGTTGGGAATTGCTGTATAATCAATCACGAAAGCGTTTACATTATATGCGTAAAACATCAGGATTCATTTTTCGGGGCCGATGGGGATCGGCTACACAGTTTAAAAGGGGATAGCACACATGATTACATTCTTTATCGCCCTCGCGATTCTACTCGTCGGGTACATCGTCTACGGCCGTTACGTCGAGAAGACGTTCGGCATCAAGGAAGAGCGGACGACGCCCGCCTATGCGTCGCAGGATGGCATCGACTACGTGCCGATGGGGAAAAAACGGAACTCGATGATCCAACTGTTGAACATCGCCGGCGTCGGTCCGATCTTCGGTCCGATCATGGGGGCGCTCTACGGTCCGGTCGCCTTCCTGTGGATCGTCTTCGGATCAATTTTCGCAGGTGCCGTGCACGACTACTTGACGGGGATGATCTCGCTCCGTAACAACGGTGCACACTTGCCGCAGCTCGCCGAGAAGTTCCTCGGCCGCTCGCTCCGCCATATCGTCAACGGGTTCGCCCTGTTACTGCTGCTCCTTGTCGGGACGGTGTTCGTCACGTCACCGAGTAACATGATTAACAACTTGTTCGACGGCAACGCGTCGACGCTCGTGTTCGTCGTCTTTGCGATTTTCGCTTATTACATCTTAGCGACGCTCTTACCTGTCGATAAGATCATCGGCCGCATCTATCCGTTCTTCGGGGCGCTCCTCATGATCAGCGCCATCGGGATCGGGGTCAGCTTGTTCGTCCAAGGCTATCAAATCCCAGAGATGACATTGACGAACATGCACCCGGACGGCTTGCCAATCTGGCCGCTCTTGTTCTTCACGATCTCGTGCGGCGCGCTCTCAGGCTTCCACGCGACGCAGTCGCCGATCATCTCGCGGACGACGATGAAAGAAAGTAATGGCCGCAGCATCTTCTACGGCATGATGATCGTCGAGGCCGTCATCGCGATGATCTGGGCCGGAGCGGCCATGGCCATCTTTGAGCCTGGTGAGTTGCTCGGCATGATTCAAGCGGGGACACCGGCGCTCGTCGTCCAAGAAGTGGCGACACTCATGCTCGGCAGCATCGGCGGCACGCTCGCCATCCTCGGCGTCATCGTCTTGCCAATCACGTCAGGCGACACGGCGTTCCGGAGCGCCCGGATGATTATCGCCGACTACTTGAAAGTCGCACAGAAGAACTTCTCGTCACGCCTTTGGATCGCACTCCCGTTGTTCGCGATCTCGTACGTGCTCACAAACATGGACTTCCAAATGCTTTGGCAGTACTTCAACTGGGCCAACCAGACGACAGCGGTCATCGCCTTGTTCGTCGGTGCGATGTACTTGTATATCAAAGGACGCAATCACTGGATCGCACTCGTCCCGGGGACGTTCATGCTGTACGCGGTCTGGTTCTACATTCTCACAGCGCCGATCGGCTTCAAGATGGATGGGGTCATCCCGTACGTCATCGCGACGATCGGTACGGTGACGCTACTCGTCTTGTTCCACATGCGCGCACGGGCGATGCGGGCACAAAATATGGAATGTGACGTTTCGGTGAAGGAAGTCGCATAATCAAGGACACGGGTTTTTACAAACCCGTGTTTTTATTTGCGCCAAAATCGGGAAATGACCATACTAGAGGAAGGGAAATGAAAGGTGGGACCTGTATGGATCAAGAGAAACTAAAAGACATGCTTCATGCCGATACGCTCGGCGAAGAGATCGCGAGCGCCGTCACGCACGGGTTAGGGGTCATCTTCAGCATCGTCGCTCTCGTCCTGCTCGTCACGACCGCGACAGAGACCGGGAGCACAGGCAACGTCATCGCGGTGAGCGTGTTCGGGGTATCGATGATCTTGTTGTACTTGTTCTCGACGCTCATGCATGCGATCCCGCATCCACGGGCGAAGCGGGTGCTCCAAGTGTTCGACCACGCTGGGATTTACTTATTGATTGCCGGGAGCTACACGCCGTTCGCACTCGTGTCGCTTCAGGGAACGCTCGGATGGGTGTTGTTCGGCATCGTTTGGGGCGTCGCCATCTTAGGCATCGTCTGGAAAATGTATTCGACCGGGAAGTACATGTGGGTATCGAACGTGACGTACCTTGGGCTCGGGTGGATTTGTATCATCGTGATTCGTCCGCTCTACGAGTCGCTCGGCCATCAAGGGTTCATGTTGCTGCTTGCTGGTGGGCTCGCTTATTCGGTCGGGATCGTGTTTTACGTCTGGCAGAAACTGCCGTTCAATCATGCGATTTGGCACTTGTTCGTGCTCGCCGGGAGCGTGTTCGTCTTCCTCAGTATTTTGCTCTACGTCGCACCGAATACAGGCCTGTGAACCAGACGTCCGTGAGGGCGTCTGCTTTTTTATAAACTTGGCCAATGAAGTGTTGGAAACGGTTACAAAACTAAAGACGAATTGACGTTTGTATGTCATAATAATTTCAGACATCGTCATAGAGATAGATGAGTGTAAACGCAAGGGGGAAAATCTGATGGAAAAAGTGTTACGTGATGGCTTTATTTACATGTCTCAAAACAAAGCACTCAACAGTTTGGCTAAAAAGTATGGGCTTCGGTTCGGGGCGTCACGATTTGTGGCGGGAGAAGATTTCAAGACGTCGGTGCCGACGATTCGCGAACTGAACGCGAAAGGGCTATCGGTCACGGTCGACCATCTAGGGGAATTCATTAACACGGTCGAAGAAGCGAACCAAAACCGTGACGAGATCATCCGTGCCATCGAGATCATGGCCGAAGAGAAACTCGACGCCTATATGTCGCTCAAGCTCACGTCACTCGGATTCGATATTTCGGACAAGTTGATCGAGAACAATATGCGCCAGATCTTGACGACGGCTAAGTCGGTCGGCGTCTTCGTCGCCATCGATATGGAAGACGAGTCGCGCTGCGAGAAGACACTCGACTTGTTCAAGAAGTTGAAAGCGGACTTTGACGGACTCGGGACGGTCATCCAATCGTACTTGTATCGTTCGGAAGATGACATTAATCATCTCGCGCTGATCAAGCCGAACCTCCGTATCGTCAAAGGGGCTTACAAAGAGCCGGCGACGGTTGCTTTCCCGGAGAAAGAAGACGTCGACCACAACTACTTGAAGCTCGTCAAACTCCATCTTGCGAACGGGAACTACGCCTCTATCGCGACCCATGACGACCATATGATCGATGCCATCATCGAGCATGTGAAATTGAACAACATCCCACTCGACCAGTTCGAGTTCCAAATGCTGTACGGCATCCGGGTCGAGCGTCAACTCGAGCTCGTCCGCCAAGGCTATAAAGTCCGTGTCTACGTGCCATACGGCCGTGACTGGTACGGTTACTTCATGCGCCGTCTCGCGGAACGTCCGGCGAACGTGGCGTTCGTGTTAAAAGGTATGGTCAAGAAATGAGGAAAGCACACAAGTTCATATCGAACTTGTGTGCTTTTTTATGGAGTTCTTATGAGGCGTTATTCCTGCTCGTCATCTTCTCGATTTTCGACCCAGAAATCTGGACCGATTTGATCAGATAGCCAGAAGAAAAGCTCTTTTTCATGTTCTGGATGTGAATCATGCAAGGCACCCGGGTCAAATACATACTGTTTATTTTGAATGAACTTGTCTCGGATGTAATCGGTCATATGATACGGGCCATACCCATAGGAAGTATTTATATCAGGCGAAGGATTTTCTTCCATGCGAATGGACATATGTGTTTCGGCTAAAAACGTAAACATTCTCGCGAGGGCGAGATAGCCTTCTGCGTTGCCGACGAAATTGACCCCAGCTGCATTCAGACTGACTTCCATTTTAGCCTCATGAGAAAAGTAAGGATCGAACTCTAACCTGTCTTCATCGTACGCTTCATACTCATCATCGCTGTGCTGGTTTGTCATCGATTGGCCTCCAGTTTTACCTATTAGTCATTAGTATACTCGTCAGATGACATATTACTTTCCACGTTCGGCCTTGTCTTGTAAGAGTCGTTCAATAACTAGAACATACACTAGAGCAACAAGAATGCCTACTGTACCTGGTAGCACAGCAACCAGGGGATCAGCGAGAGCTGCTTTTGGGAGTAGATAAGTCAACAATGATTTCACCCCGAAGAGTATCATAAGGGACGAAAGCAAGACGAACGTGATTGTTTTCTTATGTATGTTCCCAAAAAACTGCCGTCCCGTTTCCTTTTCTTTCGTTATGCCTAACCAAGATAGCATGTACAGCACCTCCTAAAGTAATAGACCACTCTATTAAATCGATTTTTTAATCAAAAGATGTTTTCCTAATAAGCGGTCAATTTCGCTTTGCTCGACTTCAGTGATTCCAGCTTTCGATTTCGGAATAATCAACGCTTCATCGTCTTCAAAATATAGAAAGCGATGCGTCTCGTTCTCGTTCACTTTGAGAATGGACGTCCAAGGGACTTGAGTCGTTCGATTGATTTTGCCATGAACGACATGCATCTCGACGTGACTGTCAGAAAGTTGGAGCGTGATGTCTGTTGGCCAGGCACTGTCTTTATTAACTAGACGAAATTGCCGAAGGGCGAATGGTGCATATAAATCCTTCAGGAGCGGTCTGAGCAACAGCGCAAACAAAATCCCTACACCGATTACAGTGAGTGAAAATAAAGCGATCGACTCGGGGGGAGGTAGAATAAAAGTTGTAGCTAAATATCCGAGCAGGAATGCAGGGGCACTCATAAAAATCAACCATATTTTGCGGCTCTTCTTATGTTGATTTGAATGGTGAATCATGTCCTGTTGAAATGATAGAACATCTTCAAGCGTCAGTTTATACGTGGTGACCATTTGAGCTACTCCTTTCTGATCAAGTCATATACGTGTAAGTCTAGAAACATTGGACCATGTCTGTCTTTAGGTGACATAGGTAACTAGAGTGTGATATTTAAGTTTTGTTGTAATAAGTAATTGATTTTACTTTGCTCAGTCTCGCTCAGCATTTGGTTTTGCTTCGGTACAACAATCGTTTCTCTTGCCTCAACGTACAGGTAATGATTTGTCTCGTCCCCACTCACTCGTTCAATCGCGTCCCATGCGACTTGAAGGCGTTTATTGACGTTGTTGTGGAGTGAATTGCGCTCAATCCCGTTTTCGTTGATGTACAACGTGATGTCACGTGGCCATTTCGTCTCTTGTTTCAGTAGATAGCGGAATTGCCAAAGTGTGATGTTTACATACGCTTTTTTTAAGAAGGGGAACAATAGAAGCGCTAGGAACAAACTTGAACCGATGGCGAGTCCAAGGAACAGGGGGACAGAAATCGTTTGAGGTAACAAAAAAATTGCGAGCAAGAATCCCCATAATACTGTAAGCAACATCAATACAATCGTGACGTGTCTAGCTCTTCTTTTATGGTAATCGGAATTTTCGATGAAGTTTTTTTGTAAGGCGAAAAAATCATCTTTTGTCAATTGAAAATGAATCATCAAGCGTTGGCTCCTTTCTTCCGTATAATCGTCTAAATGACTGGACTAATTCCTGCAAATAACGTTAACATACGCTGGGTTAATTTCCCATAAAAAAAGCCCAGTGACTGAACACTGGGCCATCTTACAAGATTATCCGTTTACGACCGTACCGCCGTTGACGTGCATGACCTGCCCGCTGACGTACGTCGAGTCGTCGCTTGCGAGATAGACGTAAGCCGGAGCGAGCTCTGCCGGTTGACCCGCACGCTTCATCTCAGAAGAGTCACCGAACGTGGCGACTTTCTCGGCCGGGAACGTAGCCGGGATGAGCGGTGTCCAAATCGGGCCTGGTGCGACGCCGTTGACGCGGATCTTCTTCTCGGCCAAGTTTTTGGCGAGCGAGCGTGTGAACGATGTGATCGCACCTTTCGTCGACGCATAGTCGATCAACTGGTCGTTACCTTCATACGCCGTGATCGACGTCGTGTTGATGATGCTCGCGCCTTCGTTCAAGTACGGGAGCGCCGCTTTCGTCAAATAGAACATGCTGAAGATGTTCGTCCGGAACGTCCGCTCGAGCTGGTCGTCCGAGATGTCGAGGAGCGACTCTTGCGGATGTTGCTCGGCGGCGTTGTTGACGAGAATGTCCAAATGGCCGAACGTCTCGAGCGTCTGCTTGACGACGTCTTGGCAGAACGCCGAATCACCGAGGTCACCTTGCAGCAACAAGCACGCTTGACCGAGTTCTTCGATCCGTTCTTTCGTCGCCTCGGCGTCCTCGAGCTCGTTTTGGTCTTTGTAGACGATGACCGAGTTTGCGCCTTCGTGGGCGAAGAAGATGGCGACCGATTTCCCGATCCCTGAGTCACCGCCTGTGATGATGGCGACTTTGTCTTTCAATTTGTCGCTTCCTTTGTATCCTTCACGCTCATAGATCGGGAACGGCTCCATCTTCGAATCGATTCCCGGTTGATGGGCTTGCGCTTGTCCGTCCTTCTTGAACGATTCAAAATCCTTGCGGCTGCCGATTGTATTTAAACGATTATCACTCATATTGTTTAGTCCCCTTTCAAAAATTGACTCAATGTGTCTATACCACACACATCAAAAAATAATCGTAAATCAGAAAAATGGAATGAATTTGAAAAATGAACGCTTGCGAATGAATTGTCATTCATTTATGATAGAAGAGTAAACACGATGGTGATTGCGATTTTTTTTACGCGTGAAATGAATCACTATTCATTCTCATTGAGGGGGGAACAATATGACGAGTCACATCGAACAATCAGCCGACCTCCGTTTGACGAGCAATATCCGTTTTGCGGTCGTCATCGGTTCAGGAGTAATGGGGGCGGGGATTGCGGCCCATTTGGCGAACGCGGGGGTTCGTTCGCTCATGCTCGACATCGTACCACGTGAATTGACGGCGCAAGAAGAAGCGAAAGGACTCACGCTCGAATCACCGGAAGTACGGAATCGGATCGCGTCCGAGAACCGTCACAAATTGTTGAAACAAACTCCGGCGCCGCTCGCGACGGCGGAACACTTGAACTTCATCGAGGTCGGGAACTTAGAAGATGATCTCGAACGATTGAAAGAAGCCGACTGGGTCATCGAAGTCATCGTCGAACGGCTCGACGTGAAACAGCAACTGTTCGACAAAATCGCACCTTACATCCGCGAAGACGCGATACTCAGCTCGAACACGTCTGGGATCTCGATCGAAGCGATGGCGAGCGCCTTGCCGGAAGGTTTGAAGTCACGCTTCCTCGGGACGCACTTCTTCAACCCGCCGCGCTACTTGAAGCTGCTCGAACTCATCCCGACGGAGAAGACGGCGCGCCCGGTCATCGATTTCATGGCCCGCTTTGCTGAGGACCGTCTCGGTAAAGGCGTCGTCGAGGCGAAAGACACGCCAAACTTCATCGGTAACCGCATCGGCACGTACGGCCTGCTCGTCACGTTCGAGGAGATGTTGAAACAGAACGCGACGATCGGCGAGATGGACTCGATCACAGGACCGCTCATCGGCCGTCCGAAATCAGCGACATTCCGTACGCTCGACGTCGTCGGTATCGACACGTTCGTCCACGTCGCCGGGAACGTCTATGAGGCGCTCGAAGCGGGCGAGGAGAAAGATACGTTCGATGTCCCTGCTGAAATGAAGACGCTCGTCGAAAAAGGTTGGATCGGACAAAAGTCTGGTCAAGGGTTCTATAAGAAAGACGGGAAAGTCATCCAGGAACTCAACTTGAGCACGTTTGAGTACGAACAATTGAAAGCGATTACAGGACCTGAGCTCGACCAAATCAAGTCGCTCCCAGGCTCGAAAGCGAAACTGAAAGGCGCAATCTTGAACAAGGGACGCATCGGACAGTTGCTCTGGCCGGTGACGGCGAAGACGCTCGTCTACTCAGCACGACTCACAGGTGAGATCAGTGACTCGATCGTCGCCATCGATGACGCGATGAAGTGGGGCTTCGGTTGGAAGTTCGGACCGTTCGAGACATGGGACGCACTCGGTGTCGAAAAATCGGTCGCACGCATGAAAGCGGAAGGATATGCCGTCCCGGCGTGGATCGATGAGATGCTCGCTGCCGGACACACTTCCTTCTATAAAGGGGACCAGTATTACGATCAAGCGTCGCAGACGTACGTCGAGAAGACCGTCAACCCGAAAGAATTGAAACTTGCACCGCTCGCCAAGTCGAACGGGATCATCCTCGAGAACGGCGGGGCTCGCCTCATCGACATCGGTGACGACGTCGTCGCCCTCGAGTTCACGTCACCGAACAACGCGATCGGGGTCGACATCATGCAGATGATCGAGCAATCGATCGACCTCGTCGAGCAAGACTTCAAAGGACTCGTCCTCGCCAATGATGGTAAAAACTTCTGCGTCGGCGCCAACCTCGCGATGATGCTCATGGAAGCGGAAGACGAGAACTGGTATGAGCTCGACTGGATCATCAACAAGTTCCAACAAGTCGTTCAAAAAATCCGTTACGCAGGTCGCCCGGTCGTCGTCGCACCTTACGGCATGACACTCGGAGGTGGCACGGAGATCAGTTTGCCGGCAGCACGCATGCAAGCGGCGCTCGAAACGTACATGGGACTCGTCGAAGTCGGTGTCGGTCTCATCCCTGGCGGCGGCGGCAACGTCAACACGTACCGTCGTCTACTTGAACAGACGCCAAAATCGATGCAAAACATCGAGAAGGCGGCACAGCAGACGTTCGAGAACATCGCGATGGCGAAAGTATCGAAGTCGGCGTATGACGCGAAAGCGCTCGGCTATCATCGTCCGGTCGACGGCATCTCGATGAACCGTGACCACTTGACGTTCGACGCGAAACAAACCGTCCTTGGACTTACAGACGGATACGTCGCGCCGATGCGCGAGAAGTTGCCGGTCGTCGGTCGAACCGGGAAAGCGACGCTCGAACTCGCAGCGTACGAGATGTTCTACGGTGGTTATATTTCAGAGCACGACTTGAAGATCGCCAAAAAACTTGCTCACGTCATCAGCGGCGGCGATTTGGCATACGGCACGATGGTCGACGAGCAATACTTCCTCGACATCGAGCGTGAGGCGTTCTTGAGCCTCATCGGAGAACCGAAATCGCAGCAACGGATGCAACATATGCTCGTCAAAGGCAAACCACTTCGGAACTGACAAAAGGGGGACTTAACAGATGAGAGAAGCAGTCATCGTGGCCGGTGCACGAACACCGGTCGGAAAAGCAAAACGCGGGTCGTTCCGAAACGTTCGTTCGGACGAGCTCGCAGGTCACGCCATCAAAGCGACGCTCGAGCGGTCGGGTTATAACGGACCAATCGACGACGTCATCATGGGATGCGCTATGCCGGAAGCGGAGCAAGGGATGAACATCGCCCGTTATGCGGCCGTACGCGGCGGACTATCACACGAAGTACCCGCCGTCACGATCAACCGTTACTGCTCGTCAGGCCTTCAAGCGATCGCGGACGCGGCAGCGAAGATCATGATCGGTCAAGCGACGGCAATCATTGCCGGCGGAATGGAATCGATGAGTCTCGTCCCGATGGGTGGACACGTCATCCGTCCGAACCCGACGATCATGGAGACGGCGCCTGAATACTACATGAGCATGGGCCACACGGCTGAACGCGTAGCGGCCGAGTACAACATCTCACGAGTTGACCAGGACCTGTTCGCCATCGACAGCCATCAAAAAGCGGCGGCTGCGATCGCGGGCGGCAAGTTCGAAGAAGAAATCGTACCGGTGACGGTCATCGAGCACGTCCTCGGTGAAGACGGGAAAGTCGCGGAACGTGAATTCGTCGTCAAGCACGACGAAGGCGTCCGGGCCAACTCGACGGTCGAAGCACTCGGCAAATTGCGTCCAGCTTTCAAAATCAAAGGGTCGGTCACAGCCGGTAACGCGTCACAAGTATCAGACGGCGCTGCAGCCGTACTCGTCATGGAGCGGGAAGAGGCGGAACGCCAAGGCTTGAAGCCGATGGCGAAGTTCCTCTCGTTCGCAGTCGGCGGGGTCCGCCCGGAAGTGATGGGGATCGGACCGGTCGTCGCCATCCCGAAAGCGTTAGAGATGGCTGGCGTGAAGCTTGAAGAAGTCGGATTGTTCGAGTTGAACGAGGCGTTCGCGAGCCAATCACTCGGCGTCATCCGTGAACTCGGCATCGACCCGTCCAAAGTGAACGTCAACGGCGGCGCGATCGCCCTCGGCCATCCACTCGGTTGTACGGGCGCGAAACTTGCGGTATCGATTCTGCATGAAATGAAACGACGCAATGAGAAATATGGGGTTGTCACGATGTGCATCGGTGGCGGAATGGGCGCTGCTGGCGTCTTCGAATTACTATAAGGGGGAAATGACTATGGAACGTACAGAACACGAATTGATTAAAGGCGGTAGCTTTGTCATTGACGCACTCGACGCGGATCGTCTCTTCACACCGGAAGACTTTTCAGACGAGCATAAGATGATCGGGGACACGACGTCGAGTTTCGTCGACGACCGTGTCATGCCGGTACTTGGACGCATCGAAAAACATGAGTTCGATCTCTCGGTCGAACTGTTGAAAGAAGCGGGCGAGCTCGGTTTGCTCGGTGCTGATGTACCTGAAGAGTACGGCGGTTATCAGCTCGACAAGATCTCGTCATCAATCATCACGGAACGGTTCGCCAAAGCCCGTTCGTTCGCCCTCAGTTACGGCGCTCACGTCGGAATCGGGACGCTTCCAATCGTCTTCTTTGGGACGGAAGAGCAAAAGCATAAGTACTTGCCGAAGCTCGCAACGGGCGAATGGATCGCAGCGTACGCGCTCACAGAGCCAGGCTCAGGGTCGGACGCGCTCGGCGCGAAGTCGACAGCTGTCTTGAACGAGGCTGGAACGCACTACGTCTTGAACGGTGAGAAACAATGGATCACGAACGCAGGCTTCGCTAACGTGTTCGTCGTCTACGCGAAAATTGACGGCGACAAGTTCAGCGCCTTCATCGTCGAACGCGACTACAACGGCGTCTCGACAGGTGCTGAAGAGCAGAAGATGGGCATTAAAGGATCGTCGACGCGGACGCTCATTTTACAAGACGTCGAAGTCCCGGTCGATAACCTGTTAGGTGAAGTCGGTAAAGGGCACGTCATCGCCTTCAACATCTTGAACGTCGGTCGTTACAAACTCGCGGTCGGAGCGGTCGGTTCATCAAAACGTGCATTCGATCTCTCGGTCCAATACGCGAACGAGCGTAAGCAGTTCAAGACGCCGATCAGCCAGTTCCCGCTCATCCAAGAAAAATTAGCGACGATGGCGGCGAACATTTACGCGATGGAGAGCTCGGTCTACCGCACAGGCGGCTTGTTCCAAGACAGCCTCGACGCGCTAGGTGACGAGAACATGCGCGACGGTTCGAAAGTCGCCCAATCGATCGCGGAGTATGCGATCGAATGCTCGCTCAACAAAGTGTTCGCGTCTGAGACGTTCGACTACGTCGTCGACGAAGCCGTTCAAATTCACGGCGGCTACGGCTTCATGACCGAGTACGAGGTCGAAAACTTGTACCGTGACTCACGGATCAACCGGATCTTCGAAGGAACGAACGAGATCAACCGCTTGATCGTCCCGAGCACGCTCCTCAAGAAAGCGATGAAAGGCGACTTGCCACTCCTCGCCGAAGCACAGAAGCTCCAAAAAGAGCTCATGAGCTATATGCCGCAAGAGCTCGACGGTTCACCGCTCGCGCGCGAGAAGATGCTTCTATCGAACATGAAGAAGATCAACTTGATGATCGCAGGGACAGCCGTCCAGAAATACCAGCAGAACCTCCAAAACGAGCAAGAGATCCTCGCCAAGCTCGCCGACATCATCAGCGCTATCTATGCGCTTGAAGCGGCGATTGCGCGGACGGATAAAGCGATTGCTCGGACTGGTATCGATAAGAACCAACAAAAAGTACGTTACACGGAAATCTTCGCCGAGCAAGTGTTCAAGCAAGTCGAGCTCATGGCGAAAGAAGTGTTGTACGCGGCAGCGTCAGGCGACGAGCAACGGATGTTGCTCTCGGCGATGAAGAAGTTCAGCCGCTATCAGCCAATCAACGTCATCGGTACGAAGCGCGAAGTCGCAGCGAGTCTCATCAAAGCGAACAAGTTCATCGTTTGACACTCCCACGGCTAAAGCCGCAAGCTCACCCCTTCGGTATGAGTGGGATTCTGAAGTGCTTGTGCGAACGCAGTCCATTTCTGTTTTGTTCAAGCCTTCAGATGAGGGTGTGGCATCACCCCTCCTGAGACAGACCGTATAGGTTCTCAGGCTGGTCGACTGTTACCATCGACCACAGGTGCGTATCGGATATTCATCGCACCGACTAGATCTCTGTGTTTTTTGAATCCGCACGGACAGGAATATGTTCGGTCTTTCGCTTTATTTTTTGCTCCACAAGAAGGGCATGTCTGGGAGGTGTAGGCCGGATTGACAGATTCGACCTTGATGCCTTCGAGCTTTGCCTTGTACGTGATGAATAGTGCCAAGCGATAGAACGACCAGGTGTGCAGGTTCTTGTTGTGTTTACGGCTTGTTCTTGCCGTCTGTCGGATGTTCGCCAATCTTTCGAGGCGGATGACAGAAATCTTGTTCTCTTTCGCGAAGTCGACGATCTCACGGCTCACCTTGTGATCTTTGTCTTTCATCCAGCGCTGTTCTTTGTTGTTCAGCTTCTTGATCGCATCCAGTTTCTTCTGTTGACCGAGCTCTTTCCGTTTCGCACGAAACTTGCGCTTCATATACTTGTTCTCACGCCCGTTCCCGAAGAACCGCGCCTTGTCACGATCTGTCGATGCGACGGCGGGGACTTTCAGGCCGAGGTCGACCCCGAGCACGTTGGTGCCCCCCTTCTCCGTCGTGGGGATCGTGACGGCGATCTGGGCGATCCACTTGTTCGACTTCTTGATGATGCGGAGCGTCCCGAGCTTGTTGGCGAGGAGCGTGGCGTTCCGGTTGTCCGGGTCGACCATCTCGGCGCGGATCGCCGTCTTCTTGACCTTTCCGTCGATCATGACCGGGAAGGAGATCGACTCGAAGTCGAACGAGTAGTTTTGGTTGTTCCAGGTGCAGTACGGCTTCTTGAGGACAGGGACGACCTGGAAGCCCTTCTTCTTCGCCTTTTTGAACATGCTCTTCGCATCCTGGATGGCCTGATTCTTGACGGCGCTCGGCAGATCGGAACTCACGTTTTTGCTCGTCAGCTTTAAGTTTTCTCGAGCCTGCACCATGTCCGAGACGAGCTGGTTCGTCGTGCCGATGTAGGTGCGCATCATCCGCTCTAAGATCGATTGTTGCTCTTTTGTCGGATGAAGTTTGATGTTCACCGTCAATGTCTGCGACACGGTGTCACCTCCTTGTCTTTTGTTCCTCGACATAACGCTTGATGGTCTCGCTGGAAACATTTCCGGCCGTCGAGACGAAGAAGGATCTCGTCCAAAGGCTTGTGAGATGTGTGAGATGGGGAAATTCCTCTCGTAGTCGCTTCGACGAGACGCCTTTGATGCGCGCCATGATGTCAGACGGACTGAGGGATGGCAACGCCGACAAGAATAGATGTGTGTGGTCCCGATCACACGCGATGGCGATGAGTCGAATGTCGAGCTCTTCGCAGACATCACGGACGATCTCTTTGAATCGTTGCTCGAACGTATCGTCATCAAATAGTTTTCGGCGATACCTCGGGCAGAACACGAAATGATAATGGATCATCGATACGGTGGTTTTGGTTCTTCTGTAGTTGTTCATACGTCCATTGTATCATTAGATTTATTAGAGTGATACATTTTATCGGGATAAGATTCTGCTTGTTGATTTCTGAAATTCCGACTAACGGGACTCCGAAATCAAGCTCACGTTCATCCCACCACTAAAGGAGTGGGCTTTCTCGTTCGCAAATTCTGTAATAAAAATTTCTCGAACAGGGAGGGGTGGCCGGACGCGGTCAGCCCTTTCTTTTTCGTTTGATCAGAACGTACAATGAGGAAAAGGAGGAATGTTTATGAGACGAGATCAACTGTTGGAACGAATGGAACGAATCGGGCGTTTGGTCGCGAAACAAGAAGGGGCGCTGATGCTGCTCGCCCTCGGTTCGATTGGCCTCGAGACCGAGCGGCTCGACGACTACTCCGACCTCGATTTCTTTTTGATCGTCGAGGACGGACGAAAAACCCGCTTCATCGACAACTTGGACTGGCTCGAGGTTGAACCGATCGCTTACCAATTCCAAAACACGAAAGACGGCCACAAGATCATGTACGCGGACGGTATTTACGGGGAGTTCGCCGTGTTCGAACTGTTCGAGATGCCACACATCGCCTATACCCCGGGACGGATCGTCTGGAAACGGGATGAAGCGCTCGAATCGTTTGCGACGCCTAAGCTCGTCACGGACGTCCCAGACGCAGCGTATTGCTACGAAGAGGCGCTGACGAACCTGTACGTCGGTCTGCTCCGTGAACGACGCGGAGAGCGTCTCGCCGGCTTCGAACTCATCCAAGTCGCGGCCGTCAACAACGTATTGAAAGCACATGGAGAGACGGGCGACCCGTTCAATCCGACGCGCCGGGTCGAGGCACGGCACCCGGAGCTCGTCGCCGGGCTCAACGAGTGGCTGCCAGGTTACGGCAAGTCGGCCGAAGCGGCCGCGGCGATGTTGCGCTATATCGAAACAAGACATCCGGTCAACGCGACGTTGAAGCGAGAGATCGAACGCTTGCTCGAGGCGTGATTTGCGGGAATGGAGTATGCTACAGTAAAACAAGAGGTGATAAATATGGTGACACTATATGGCTATCCGCCATGCAGTACGTGTAAGAAGGCAGAGAAATGGTTGAAGGAGAACGACGTCGCGTATACATACGTTCATATCGTCGAGGCGACACCGTCAAAAGATGAACTCGCGTCGATCTGGCAACAGTCAGGGCTGCCGCTCAAAAAGTTTTTCAATACGAGCGGGCAAGTGTACCGCAACGAAGGCATTAAAGATAAGCTCCCGAATTTGTCAGAAGACGAACAAATCGAGCTTTTAGTCAGCAATGGTATGCTTTTAAAGCGTCCAATCGTCACTGACGGTCAAAAATCGACGGTCGGTTTTTCAGAAAAGTCATTTACAGACGTTTGGGGCTAAGTGCTATAATACACATGTGAGTCTAATTTATTTGAGGGGGAAGTCATGATGAGCAAAGTACCTGCAAATCTACGTTATTCAAAAGAACACGAATGGGTTGAAGTGAACGGAAGCGTTGCCCGCATCGGGATCACGGATTTCGCACAAAGCGAACTAGGGGACATCGTGTTTGTGGAACTTCCTGAAGTCGGCGGCACGATTTTGCTCGACGAGCCGTTCGGTTCGGTCGAATCGGTCAAGACGGTGTCTGAACTGTACGCACCGATCTCTGGGAAGATCACGGCGGTGAATGAATCACTCGCGGATTCGCCGGAACTCGTCAACGAAGCACCGTTCGAAGGCGCATGGATGATCGAAGTCGAGTTGAACGATTCAACGGACGTCGACAAACTCATGTCAGCCGAAGAATATGAAGCGATGATTCAAGGCTAACAAAAATCCCGGTTTCTCTTTATGAGAAGCCGGGATTTTTTGATTTAGTCGAAGTCGAGGCGGTAATGTTCAGGCTGGATGAGTGATGTCCGGTTGAACAGTCGGTAGAAGACAATCCCGAGCGTCACCGGAATGAGGCCGAACAAGACGATGACGAGCATGACGTTCCAGAGCGCGAAGCCGCCTGGCATCAAGTGCAGGGCGTTGACAGGTCCGATCAGTCCAGAGACACCGAATCCGGCACTGATCGGTGTTCCTTCGATACGAAGGATACCGGCGAGCGCCCCGAGAATGGCCGCGTTCGCGAGCACCGGCAGCATCATGATCGGACGACGGACGAAGTTCGCCATTTGAATTTTCGGTGAGCCGAGGAAGTGAGCGAGCGACGTCCCGGTCGCGTTCATCTGCCACCCGGCGATAGCGAGACCAAAACCGGCTGCGACGACGCCGAGGTTAGCGGCCCCGGCGGCAACACCGGACAGACTGATCGCCGTCGCAATCCCGACTGTCGAGATCGGGGAGACGATGATGAGCGAGAACGCCATCGCGATCAACATACCCATCACGATCGGTTGGAGTTCAGTCATCGTCATGATGACGGTGCCGATGTACGTCGTGATCTGTGAGATGTACGTGAGTAAGAACATGCCGATTCCGCCGGCGACGACGATGACCGTCATCGGTAAAACGAGGACGGTGTACGTCTTTAAGCGTGGCGACAGCTGCATAACCATATATGTCGCGAGGGCGGCGGTCACACCGGCCGTGATGACGTCGCCGATTCCGGCCATGAGGAACGCGCCTTCCTCGATACGGATAGCGCCGCTCCCGACCTGGGTCGCGATACCGATCGTCCCGGCCTCGAGCGCCGAGCGTCCGAATTGCATCGCGACGGTGACACCGATGATGACCGGGAGTAGGCGCATCGCGATCGTCGTCGCGTCTAAGATGAACTGCAAAGACGGAAAATACGGTAAGATGGCTTTCGTTAATTCACCGAGCAACGCGCTCGGGATGAGGGCGATTAAAATAGCGAGACTGAGTCCGTTCAATACGTTCATCAAAAATTGTTTGCCTGTCAGTTTCGTTTGTTCCGTCATAAGTCGATTCACCTGTCCTTTTCTACGTATACGCTGTTATGTACGAAAGCGTTAAAGTTAATGACCATACTATGCCTCTTTTCGTGAAGCGTCAACAGGAAATGTTGAACGATTCAGAAAATTCGTGGGGTGAGCACAACTTTTGAACAGATCGGCTCACATTCATATACTTATAAAAGAGGTGAGAACAATGATTACAGACGGATTGTTATATATATACGCCCCGATGTGTGGAACATGCGCTGTGGCCGAGCGGATGCTCGCCGTCGTCGAAGCGGTCGACCCGACTCTCGCGATTGACAAGCAGGACGCCAACTTTATCCCGCAAGAGTTAGAAGCGTATCAAGTGATGAGCGTCCCGGCGCTGTTAAAGCTTAAAGACGGCCAAGTCGAAGACCGATTATATGCGTTTCAAAACGTACAGCACGTCCTATCTTTCGTTAAATGAGATAGGATGATTAGAATAATCAGAAAATTTTAAATAATCAGTTGACACAGAAAGTTCACGAATGGTATATTCATTACAACATCTTACTTGAACACAATATAGGACGAGATTCTCCAGCCATCAAGACGTTTTAGAACAGCCGGTGCATCACTTTACGCGACTTTTAGGTGGACCTTCCCTTCGATTGTCCCCCAAAAAAATCAAGCGCAGGGACACCTACCGCGTAACCGCATGGTACGTTCTAAGGCCGAGTGATGGATGGCTTGAATCCCCCATATAAGGATGAACACTCTGATCGGGCAAAAGAGTTTCATCTATGGGTTGTCCTTCCGTGACTCAAGGTGCTACGTTCTGTGTCATCCTCGGATGGCACCTTTTTTTGATTTTTCGCACAAAATAGTTTGACATGAAAATAATGTGTCGCTATTATAAAGCTAATCGAATAAACAACACTCTTATCAAGAGAGGCTGAGGGACTGGCCCTATGACGCCCAGCAACCGCGGAGCAATCCGAAATGGTGCTAATTCCAGCAAGGTGAGAACCTTGGAAGATGAGAGCAATCGTTGTCCGTACCGATAAAGTACGCACGTTTGCTCAAACGTGTGTACTTTTTTTGTTGTCAGGAGGGAAAGGTATTGATTCAATTACGTAATGTGGCCAAATGGTTCGACACGAAGAACGGTCGAGTCCAGGCGGTCGATGATGTGTCGCTCACAATCGAGAGCGGCGAAATTTTTGGAATAATCGGATATTCAGGGGCGGGGAAGTCGACGCTCATCCGTCTGCTCAACCGACTCGAGTCACCGTCAAGCGGTGAAATCGTCGTCGCAGGGAGCGAGCTGACGAAGCTCACTCCGAAAGAACTGCGCGGGGTGCGCAAAAACGTCTCGATGGTATTCCAACACTTCAACTTATTATGGTCGCGCACGGTCGCTGAGAACATCAGCTTCCCGCTCGAACTGATCGGGGTACCGGCCAGTGAACGTAAACGCCGCGTCCAAGAGCTCGTCGATCTCGTCGGTCTCGCCGGACGTGAAGACAGCTATCCGTCGCAACTTTCGGGCGGTCAAAAACAGCGAGTCGGGATTGCCCGCGCGCTCGCTACAAATCCAGACGTGCTCCTCTGCGATGAAGCGACGAGCGCACTCGACCCGAAGACGACCGATTCGATTCTCGAACTGCTCGTCAGCATCAATAAAAAACTCGGACTGACGATCGTCCTCATCACCCATGAGATGCACGTCATCCAAAAAATCTGTCATCGCGTCGCCGTCATGGAGGCAGGGAAAGTCGTCGAGACCGGCCAAGTCGCGGACGTGTTCCAACATCCGGAACAGCCGATCACGAAAGAGTTCGTCAAACAGATCGGTGCCGTCGACGACATGTCGCTCACGTTCGAGCATTTGAAAGCACGTTATCCGAGCGGCCAAATCGTCAAACTCAAGTTCTTGAACGAGACGGCCGAACAGCCGATTTTATCGGAAGTGTTGAAACAGCACGACATCGGCTTCAACATCATCGGCGGTAACGTGACGCAGTCGCAAGTCGGTGCGCTCGGGACGCTATTCATCCAATTGATCGGAGAGCCGGCTGAAGTCGAGCGGGCCATCGCCTCAATCCGGTCGCAGGCAGTGGAAGTGGAGGTAGAAAACGATGTTTCCTAATGTAGACTGGCAAGTCATGTTCGAACAGACGTGGGAGACGCTCTATATGACGCTCGTCGCGGGAGCCGCGACATTCGTCATCGGTCTCGCCCTCGGCATGCTCTTATATGTCACGAACGAACCGCTCATGACGAAGAATCGTCCGATTTACACGATCATCAGCGCGGTCGTCAACGTGTTCCGCTCGATCCCGTTCATTATTTTGATCATCTTGCTCATCCCGTTCACACTCCTTCTCGTCGGAACGATGCTCGGCTCGACGGCGGCGCTCCCGGCGCTCATCATCGGGGCGGCCCCGTTTTATGCACGTATGGTCGAGCTCGCGCTTCGTGAAGTCGACCGCGGCGTCATCGAGGCGGCCGAGTCGATGGGCGCGACGAAATGGCAGATCGTCTATAAAGTGTTGTTCCCAGAAGCACTCCCGGCCATCGTGTCAGGCATCACGGTGACGATCGTCGCCATCGTCGGTTACACGGCCATGGCCGGAGTCGTCGGGGGCGGTGGCCTCGGGAACTTGGCGTTCCTCGAAGGGTTCCAGCGTTCACAAAGCGACGTCACGTTCGTCGCGACCGTATTGATCTTAGTCATCGTCTTCGTCGTTCAGTTCATCGGCGATCGACTCGTTTCAAAAATCGATAAGCGTTCCGCTTAATCAAATAGAAAACTTGGAGGGTATCACAATGAAATCATGGAAAACAGTACTCGGATTGACAGCAGCTTCAGCACTCACAATTCTCGCGGCATGTGGCGGCGGGGACTCAGAATCAGGCTCGGGCGACGATAAGACGCTCATCATCGGCGCGTCGAACGTACCACACGCCGAGATTTTAGAGCACGTCCAAGACGAATATGAAGAAAAAGGCTACACGCTCGAAATCAAGAAGTTCCAAGACTACGTGCTCCCGAACAAGACGCTCGCAGCTGGTGAACTCGACGCGAACTACTTCCAACACGAGCCGTACCTCGAGTCACAAATGGCTGAGAACAAAGACTATAAATTCGCTTCAGCCGGGGGCGTCCACATCGAGCCGATCGGTGTCTACTCACAAGACTACAAATCACTCGATGAGCTTCCGGACGGCGCTGAAATCATCATGAGCTCGTCGGTCGCTGACCACGGACGAATCTTGACGATGCTTCAAACTGAAGGCTTGCTCACGCTCGCTGACGGCAAGACGACAGACGCGACAGTCGCTGACATCGTCGACAACCCGAAAAACTTGGAGTTCAAGACGGACGTCGAAGCGGCACTTCTCCCGCAAGCGTTCAACAACGGTGAAGGCGATGCCGTCCTCATCAACACGAACTACGCGATCGATGCCGGCCTCAACCCGCTCGAAGACGCAATCGCTCTTGAAGGCGAAGATTCACCGTACGTCAACTTGATCGTCACGCGTGAAGGCGACGAAGACGATGAGCGCGTCAAGGCACTCCTTGAAGTATTGACATCAGAAGAGACACAACAGTGGATCTTGGATGAGTACAAAGGTGCGGTCGTACCGGTTAAATAATGATTGATCTGAGGGTCCGGGACATCCCGGGCCTTTTTTGTTTGCAGTGGTTTTGCTTCAATAATAGAAGTAAACTATTTATATGTAGAAAAAGGGGGGATCCGGGTGAGCATACGACAGATTCATCCGCTGACGCTTGGCGTCTTGTTCGGTACATTTTTTGCACGGCTGTCGACGTTTTTTGTCATGCCGTTTTTTGCGATTTATCTCGCGACGCTCGGTTTCTCGGCGAGCGTGATCGGGACGGTGTTCGCGACGTCGGCATTATCCGGTCTATTTATGAGCTTTTTCGGGGGGACGCTGTCTGACCGCTACGGGCGCAAACAGCTGATGTTGATCGGTATCGGCTTGAACGCTTTGACGTTCACCGGCTTCGCGCTCGCAACCGAGTTGATTTGGTTTTACATATTTTCGGTATTGATGGGGGTTTCACGTTCATTCCTTGAACCGGCGTCTCGGGCCTTGATCAGCGACACGACGCAACCCGACCAGCGTGTCATCGTCTATAACGTGCGCTACTTCATGATCAACATCGCTGCGGCAATCGGACCGCTGCTTGCGGTCGTCTTATCACTTACGGGAGCGAAGAGCGCGTTCTTCGTCGTGACCGCCGTCTATGTCCTTTACGGCCTCGTCATCTCGACGTTGTTCCGGAAATATCCGTTTGAAGAAGGGGACGGTGTTAAAGCTAGGCCGCGCCTGACGGAGACGTTCCGTGTGTTAAAAGAAGACAAGACGTTCCGCTTCGTCATCATCGGCATGATCTTCGCCATCATCGGCTACAGTCAATTCAATTCGACGTTGCCGCAGTTCATCGCGTTTCACGACGGATTCAGTGACGGGTCGCGCCTGTTCGCTTATCTGTTGACGGTCAACGCGATCACCGTCCTCATCGTCCAGTATCCGATCATGCGGTTCGGCATTCGCGTCTCGCCGATCAAGTCGCTGTTCTTTGGGATCGCGACGCTCTCGATTGGGCTGTTGTTAATCGGCTTCGCTGCCGAGGTGTGGGTACTATTCGTCGCGATGGTCATCTTCACGGTCGGGGAAGTGCTCATGTTCACGATGACGGACGTGTTGACAGACGAGTTGGCACCGGAACATTTGCGCGGCACGTATTTCGGGGCGATGGGGTTGACGGCACTCGGTCAATCGATCGGGCCGGTCATCGGCGGACTGCTGCTCGACGGCTTCGACAACGCGTCGCTCCCTGTATTTGGGAGCCTAGCCGTTCTGACCGCGTGTGGCGCCTTTTTCTTCACCGGCGCGCTACGGGAAAAACAAGCGAATTCGGCTCAAGTCGAGGAAAATGTTGGATAATATCTTGATTTCCCGATGTTCTCATTCTCAACATTTATGTTCTATTGAGAATGAAATATAAGGTGAGTCGCTTGAAATAAAAAATTGCCTAGATTAAGATTAGAATATATCTAATCTACGCCACAAATGGCGAGAAAACGGAAGGGGTATCCGAATGTCTAACGTACCACACATGAAAATTGATGACCTCCGCGTCTCAATCGAAGGAAAAGAGATCGTCAAAGGTCTTAATCTTGAAATTAAAGGTGGCGAAATTCACGCCATCATGGGTCCTAACGGGACTGGTAAATCAACACTCGCATCTGCCCTCATGGGTCATCCATTGTACGAAGTGACAGGAGGAAGCGTCGACTTGAACGGAGAAGACGTCCTCGAGATGGAAGTGAACGAACGCGCGCAAGCAGGCATGTTCCTCGCGATGCAATATCCGGCTGAAATCAGCGGAGTCACAAACGCCGACTTCTTGCGTTCAGCGATCAACTCGCGCCGCGAAGAAGGCGAAGAGATCTCACTTATGAAATTCATCCGCGAACTTGATTCGAAGATGGGCGTTCTTGAAATCCCTTCAGAAATGGCACACCGCTATTTGAACGAAGGCTTCTCGGGCGGAGAGAAAAAACGTAACGAGATCCTTCAAATGATGATGATCAAACCGAACATCGCGATTCTTGATGAGATCGATTCAGGTCTTGATATCGATGCGCTCAAAGTCGTCGCCAAAGGCGTCAACGAAATGCGCACTGAAGAGTTCGGTTGCTTGATCATCACGCACTATCAG
The DNA here is from genome assembly GCF_001766415.1 of Exiguobacterium aurantiacum. Classification (GTDB taxonomy): domain Bacteria; phylum Bacillota; class Bacilli; order Exiguobacteriales; family Exiguobacteriaceae; genus Exiguobacterium; species Exiguobacterium aurantiacum_A. The sequence goes on from NZ_MKXO01000004.1 coordinate 189,217, forward strand.
CGTCTCCTCAACTATATCGAGCCAGACTTCGTCCACATCATGATCGACGGGAAAATCGTCATGTCGGGTGGCAAAGAGCTCGCACAACGACTCGAAGCAGAAGGTTACGACTGGGTGAAGCAAGATCTTGGGATGACAGTAGACACAGAAGCGTAAGGGGGCTGTACGATGACCGTACAATTTGAATTAGATGCACAAGCAGTAGCGGCACGTGCAGAGGCGCTCGGTGGACCAGCATGGATGGTCAACCGACGTAAAGAAGCAGCAGAACTTGCGCCGACTCTCGCCTTGCCTAAAGTTGAAAAGATCAAGATTGATAAATGGGATTTCACAAGCGGAGACGTCGAACTCGCGAAGCTTGACGGGTTGACGCCTGAAATCGAAGTATTGCTCGGAGACCACCGGACAAACGTGCTCGTTGAACGCAACGGTCATGTCGTCTATAACGAACTTACGATGCCAGAAGGCGTCTTGTTCATGGGAATCCAACAAGCGATGGAACAACATCCGGACCTCGTCGAGAAATACTTCATGACAGAAGGCGTTCGTGTTGACGAAGATCGCTTGTCTGCCTTGAACGCAGCGCTCACGAACGGTGGGGCTTTCTTGTACGTCCCGAAAAATATGCAATTGAAAGACCCGCTCCAAGCCATCTTCACGATGGAACAAGCGAACGGTTCGTTGTACCACCATACGATCGTCGTCGCCGACGAAGGCAGTGAAGTGACGTATGTCGAAAGTTTCTTGTCGAACACGAATGAGCCGCACACGGTCAACGCCGTGACGGAAGTGTTCGTCGGAGCGAACGCGAAAGTCGTATTCGGTGGGGTCGACCAGCTCGCTGAGTCAGCACTCACGTTCATGAACCGCCGCGGTGTCGTCTACGAGAACGCTCATCTTGATTGGGCACTCGGACATATGAACGACGGCAACTCGCTCGTCGAGACGAAGACGCATCTCGTCGGAGACAACACGTACTCGAACACGAAAGCAGTCACGATCGGTCGTGGCGCACAGAAACAAAATTTCAACATCCGGACCGACCACTTCGGGAAGTCTTCGGAAGGGTTCATCTTGATCCACGGTGTTCAAAAAGACTCGGCAACAGCGATCTTCAGCGGGACATCGATGATTCATCACGGTGCCTCGAAGTCGAACGGTGTCCAAACGGAACGCATTCTCATGTTGTCTGAAAAAGCACGGGGTGACGCTAACCCGATCCTCCTCATCGATGAGGATGACGTTATGGCCGGCCACGCCGCTTCAGTCGGACGCGTCGACGACATTCAGTTGTACTACTTGATGAGCCGCGGCCTGTCACGTAAAGAAGCAGAACGTTTAATCATTCACGGATTCTTGAACCCGGTCGTCGAGCAACTCGCGATCGAGTCGGTCAAAGACCGTCTCCGTGAAGTCATCGAAGGGAAAGTGCGTTAAGATGATTGATGCCTCGATTCGTAAACAGTTCCCGATTTTAGATCAGGAAATCAACGGCCATCCGCTCGTCTATCTCGACAGTGCGGCGAGCTCCCAAAAACCGCTTGCTGTCATCGAGGCGATCGAGGATTACTATCGCCGCATCCACTCGAACGTGCACCGTGGCGTCCATACGCTCGGCACGCACGCGACGGATGCGTATGAAGGGGCACGGGAGCGTGTCCGTTCATTCATCAACGCCTCAGTACCGGAAGAGATCATCTTCACGCGTGGGACGACGACGGCGATCAACCTTGTCGCTTCAAGTTATGGGGACGCCAACGTCAGCGCGGGAGATGAGATCGTTCTCACACCGATGGAGCACCACGCGAACTTGATTCCATGGCAACAGCTCGCCAAGCGCACAGGTGCGAAACTCCGTTACGTCGAAATGACGCCAGACGGCCGGATCACGCTCGACGCGGTGCGGGAAGTGTTGTCGGACCGGACGAAGATCGTCGCCATGAGCCACGTCTCGAACGTGCTCGGCACGATCAACCCGATCGCGGAAGTGGCGAAACTCGCCCACGAAAAAGGCGCGGTCATGGTCGTCGATGCGGCGCAAAGCGTACCGCACCGGAAGCTTGACGTCCAAGCGCTCGATTGTGACTTCCTTGCCTTCTCTGGCCATAAGATGCTCGGTCCGACCGGGATCGGTGTCTTATACGGGAAGAAACAGCTGCTTAAAAACATGGAGCCGGTCGAGTTCGGCGGTGAGATGATCGATTACGTCGACTTGTATGAGTCGACGTGGAAAGATATCCCGTACCGCTTTGAAGCGGGAACGCCGATCATCGCCGGTGCGGTCGGTTTGGCTGCCGCCATCGACTTTTTAGAAGACCTTGGTCTCGAGAATGTCGAGGCGCACGAACGGGCGCTCGTGACGTACGCCATCGAACAGATGCGTACGATCGAAGGGATCGAGATCTTCGGTCCTGAGGAACGCGTCGGGCTCGTCACGTTCAACTTGAACGACGTCCACGCCCACGACCTTGCGACCGTCTTGGATATGCAAGGGGTCGCGGTACGGGCCGGTCATCACTGTGCCCAACCGCTCATGCGCCTCCTGAAGCAATCATCGACTGCCCGAGCGAGCTTCTACTTGTATAACACACGAGATGAAGTCGATCGCTTCATCGAAGGGTTACGTCAAACGAAGGAGTATTTCAATTATGAGTTTTAACAATCTCGACATGTTGTACCGACAAGTCATCATGGATCATTATAAAAACCCAAGAAACCGTGGCGTCATCGAAGATGGCGTGACGATCGACTTGAACAACCCGACGTGCGGGGATTCACTCCGACTCCAACTTCAAGTCGAAGACGGAATCGTGAAAGATGCCAAGTTCGAAGGGGAAGGCTGTTCGATCAGTCTCGCCTCGGCATCGATGATGACCCAAATCGTAAAAGGCAAGTCTGTAGACGAAGCGCTCCAATTGGCGAACATCTTTTCACAGATGGTCCAAGGGAAAGACTACGATACAGACACGTTCGACCTAGGCGACATCGAAGCGTTGTCTGGTGTCTCAAAGTTTCCGGCTCGCATCAAGTGTGCCACGCTCGCGTGGAAAGCGCTTGAAAAGGGAGTCGACGAGGAAGCGTAAGTAGAAGGAGGAGACCGATATGGCGAAAAACATGCCAGACGTTGGCGATTATAAATATGGCTTCCATGATCGAGACATCTCGATTTTCCGTTCAGGCCGCGGCTTGACGAAAGAAATCGTTGAAACGATCTCGAACATGAAAGAAGAACCGGCATGGATGCTCGAGTTCCGTTTAAAATCACTCGAACAGTTCCGGAAGATGCCGATGCCGACATGGGGCGGCGATCTCACGTCACTTGATTTTGATGAGATCACGTACTACGTCAAACCGTCTGAGAAGACGGAACACTCGTGGGACGAGGTTCCTGAAGAAATCAAACGGACGTTTGATAAGCTCGGAATTCCAGAAGCGGAACAAAAATACTTGGCAGGTGTCTCGGCTCAGTACGAGTCAGAGGTCGTCTACCATAGCATGCAAGAAGACTTCGAAGAAAGAGGTGTCATCTTCAAAGATACGGACACTGCTTTGAAAGAAAACGAAGACTTGTTCCGTGAGTATTTCGGGAAATTGATCCCGCCGACGGACAACAAGTTCTCGGCACTCAACTCGGCCGTCTGGTCAGGTGGCTCGTTCATCTATGTGCCAAAAGGCGTGAAACTCGAGCAACCGCTCCAAGCCTACTTCCGGATCAACTCGGAAAACATGGGTCAATTCGAGCGGACGCTCATCATCGTCGACGAGGGCGCTTCGGTCCATTACGTCGAAGGATGTACGGCACCGGTCTACACGACGAACTCGCTTCACTCTGCTGTCGTCGAGATCTTCGTCAACAAAGACGCATACTGCCGCTATACGACGATCCAAAACTGGGCGAACAACGTCTATAACTTGGTCACGAAGCGTGCCGTCTGTGAAGCCGGCGCGTCGATGGAGTGGATCGATGGCAACATCGGATCGAAACTCACGATGAAGTACCCGGCCGTCATCTTAAAAGGTGAAGGCTCACGTGGAATGACGCTCTCGATCGCACTCGGCGGTAAAGGGCAGCACCAAGACGCTGGGGCGAAGATGATTCACCTCGCGCCGAACACGTCGTCGTCGATCGTCTCGAAGTCGATCTCGAAACAAGGCGGAAAAGTCTCATATCGCGGAATCGTCCACTTCGGCCGTAAGGCGAAAGGTGCCCGTTCGAACATCGAATGTGACACGCTCATCATGGACAACGAGTCGACGTCGGACACGATCCCGTACAACGAGATTTTGAACGACCAAGTCTCGCTCGAGCACGAAGCGAAAGTCTCGAAAGTGTCAGAAGAGCAACTCTTCTACCTCATGAGCCGTGGGATCTCGGAAGAAGAAGCGACCGAGATGATCGTCATGGGCTTCATCGAGCCGTTCACGAAAGAATTACCAATGGAATATGCTGTCGAAATGAACCGTCTCATCAAGTTTGAGATGGAAGGTTCGATCGGATAATTCTTAATATGTCGAGCTCCTAAATCAGGGGCTCGACTTTTTTTGTCGTGAAACAGCTAAGAGTCGGGTATGCTAAAAGAGAGACTGTTTTTAGGGAGGAATGATTGAATGGAAACAATTGATCCAAAAGACATTACCCGCATCGCTGTCGTCGGTGCCGGCTGGGTCGGCATCAGTTTTGCTTACCAATTATCGATGGCGGCACTTTGTGAAGAGCTCGTCTTGATCGACTCGAACCACGCGAAAGCGGAAGGGGAGGCGATGGACTTGAACCACGGCATCTCGTTCGCACCGAGCCCGGTCCGGATTTGGGCAGGGGATTACACGGATTGCCGTGACGCCGACATCGTCATCATCACGGCAGGCGCCGCCCAAAAGCTCGGGCAGACACAGATGGACCTGGCGGGGCAAAACGCTATCGTCGTCCGTGACGTGACAGAACAAATCATGGCGAGCGGCTTTGACGGGATCATCGTCGTTGCGACGAACCCGGTCAACGTGATGGCCCACGTCGCCTGGAAAGCGTCGGGCTTGCCGAAACACCGCGTCATCGGCTCAGGGACGGTGCTCGATACGGCACGTCTGCGTTTTAAGCTCGGCGAGTACTTCGACTTGTCGTCGCGCAACTGTCACGTCTATTATATGGGCGAACATGGTGCCGGTGGTTTCGTCGCCTGGGACAACGCCCGGATTTACGGGAAATCCATGAAGCAACTGCTCGCAGACAATGAATCATATCACCAAGAGGATTTAGACGCGATCTATCAAGAAGTGCGCGATGCGGCGAACCAAATCATCGGCTATAAGAGTGCGGCCTATTACGCGATCGGCCTCGGCTTGCTGCGCATCGTCCGGGCCATCGTCCGGAACGAGAACACGGTCGTGACGATCGGCGCCCACCTCGACGGGGAATACGGCGCCTCCGACCTCCATATCGGGGTACCTGCCTTGATCGACCGGAGCGGTATCAGTCAAATCATCGAGATCGACTTGACGGCTGAAGAGCAACAACAGTTCGACGCCTCGGTCGGACGGATTCGCCAGGCGATTGACAAAATCGATACAAGTTCATAACAAAAACCCGGCTGCCCTTGCAGCCGGGTTCGTTGTTACGACGCCTTTTTCTCGGCGACGTCTTTCTTGTAGTATTTTTCAGACGAGAAGAATTCAGTCGTCAGTCGCTTCACTTCACCGCTTAGCATCAATACGGCGATCATGTTCGGGATAAGGATCATCGCGAGCATGAAGTCAAGGAAGTTCCAAATCATCTGGGCGCCACCGATCGAACCGATGACGATCGAGGCGATATAGACGACTTTCATCACTTTACCGGCCGTTAAACCGAACAAGTACTCGGCTTGGCGTGAACCATAAAAGATGATGACGATGATCGTCGACAAGACGAAGAAGATGAGTGAGATCGTCACGAGCAAGCTACCCGTATACCCGAAGTATTCACGGAAAGCGATCGTCGTGAGGGCGGCCGGGTCGCTCATCGCGCCTTCACGCGTCCAAACGCCAGACGACAAGACGACGAACGCGGTCGTGCTACAGATGATGAGCGTGTCGATGACGATCCCGATGACGGCCCAGAAACCTTGGCGGACCGGATGATCGGTCTGGGCGGCCGCGTGCGCGATCGGTGCCGTCCCAAGACCGGCCTCGTTCGAGTAGAGTCCGCGGGCGAAGCCCCAACGGATCGTCTCGGCGATGGCGGCCCCGGCAAATCCGCCGAGCGCGGCCATCGGTTGGAACGCGTACGAGAAGATGAGACCGAGAACGTCAGGGATTTGCGAGAAGTTCATCAAGACGATGATGAACCCGGCCCCGACGTACACGAGTGCCATCGCCGGGACGATGATCTCCGTCACTTTAGCGATCCGTTTCATGCCTCCAAAGACGACGAGCGCGACGAGGCCGGCGACGATAAAGCCGGTGACGAGCGTATCGCCGTTGAACGTCTCACGGACGGCCGAGCTGACGGCGTTGCCTTGGACCATGATGCTCGGGATGAGCTCGATCATGAGGGCGAACGCGAACCAGGAGGCGAGCCATTTCCACTTCAGCCCTTTGGCCATGTAGTAGACCGGACCGCCGACAAATTCCCCGGCTTCATTTTTCTCGCGGTAACGGACGGCGAGGACACTTTCTGAGAATTTGATGGCCATCCCGACGACGGCGATGACCCACATCCAGAAAATGGCGCCCGGTCCCCCGAACATGATCGCGGCCGGGACACCGATGATGTTGGCGGCACCAATCGTCGACGATAACGCCGACGTCAACGCCTGGCGAGGACTGATGTCGCCTTCGCCTTTCGGTTTTTTAAAGACGCTTCCTAACGTTTGTTGAACTATGTAGAGCGGGTATCGGAATTGGAAGAATCCTAATTTGATGGTCAAGTAAAGACCTGATAACACGAGCAGGGAGATGATTGGGACTCCCCATAGCCAATTCGAAAACGACGTCACGATATTCACAATCTGTTCCACATCACCACTCCTAATCCAGTATTTTATTTATATAGTTTTACCTAAGCAGCGTCTCGCTAAACCTGTTATTTCATATGAAGGAGGAGAATGCGCATGAAACTGGCTAAACAATTGATCGTCTCAGGACGCGTCCAAGGGGTCGGCTTTCGCTATTTTTGTCAAGCGACCGCAATCGAATCGAATCTAAAGGGATGGGTCCGGAATTTGAGCGATGGTACGGTCGAGCTCCATGTCGAAGGGGACGAGGCCGACTATGCATCGTTCAAACGAGCGCTCTATGACGGCAATCGGTTCGTCGGCGTCGAACAGATCGAAGAAACGGATATCGCGGAAGCATCATACCGTAAATTCGATATCCGCTATTGACTATTTTTTTGAAAAGATGACATGAATTCGGTTGACAAGTAGGCTCCTGCTGTAAAAAGAGGGAGCTTTTTTTATATGAAAATCTACTTCTCAGAAAAATAAACATCTTTTTTAAAGATAGGGTGGTCAAAAAAAGGATAGTGTGTATAATGGAATAGACCAAGCGCTTTATTGTCAGAAAATTTAGTCATTTAGTCGGAATTTGTTCAACACGGAAGGTACTACAATGTATGTGGAGGTAGTTGTATGAAAAAATCAACATTATTCCCGTTAGCGTTTACGATTTTCGCATTATTCTTCGGAGCCGGGAACTTGCTGTTCCCACCGATGCTAGGAGCGTTGGCAGGTGAGAACCTGTTCCCAGCCCTAGTCGGATTCGTCATTACCGGCGTCGGACTTCCTTTACTCGCCTTGTTCGCAGTCGCGCGGGTCGGTGGAGGGTCTGATCAAATCGCAAGGTACATTCCGAAGCGTCTTGCTCTTCTTTTGACGGGATTAATGTACGTGGCAATCGGACCGTTCTTCGGGATTCCTCGGACGGCAGCGGTCACGTATGAGATGGGAGTCGTGCCGTTCCTCGGTGCGCCGTCAACGTTCACACTCGCCATCAGTTCAACTGTCTTTTTCGGCTTGACGTTCCTTTTGACGCTCCGCGCTCAAAAATTGATCGAGATCATCGGACGGATCATCACACCGATCCTCCTCGTCTTGCTCGCTGGCATCGGGATCACAAACCTTGTGGCTCCACTCGGCTCACCGGCCGCGCCAGCAGCAGGGTATGAGACGTGGCTCGGGGCACTCGGTGAAGGCTTTAAACAAGGTTACTTGACGATGGACGTATTCGGGGCACTCGTCTTTGGTGCAATCGTTCTCGTCACGCTTAAAGCGAACGGGATGTCGGATCAAAAAGAAGCGTCATCGCTTCTCCGGACATCGGGATTGCTTGCCGTCACGTGTTTGATGCTCGTCTACATCTCGCTCGCATCGATCGGAGCGAACATGACGGGTATCACGGGAACTACTGACGGAGCAAGCCTCCTTCAAACGTTTGCCGGTACATCGTTCGGTCAAGTCGGCATGCTCGCACTCGGGGCAGCGGTCTTCCTTGCTTGTTTGACGACAGCGGTCGGACTCATCACCGAGTTCTCACGGTTCATGAGTAACACGTTCGAGTCGCTCAAGTACTACCAAGTTGTCATCGGGACAACGTTATTCGGTTACTTGATCTCACTCGTCGGCCTCGGTACGTTGATTGAAATCGCGATACCGTTGCTCACGCTCTTGTACCCGGTCATGATCGCACTCGTGCTCGTTTCGGTCACGGAACGGATTCAACGTAACCCGCACGTCGCGATGAAGGCGACCGTTTACACGGCGCTCGTGTTCTCGTTGTTCGAGACGGCACAAGGCTTGGCTCCAACAGCCGTGACTGCATGGATCACGAACTTACCGATGGCTGAGATCGGGCTCGCCTGGGCAGTTCCGACGTTGATCGTTTATGTCGTCACACTGTTCTTACCGAAACAGCGGTCGAGCGGGTCACTCGCTGAGTCACGCATCTCATAATCACAACGACACCCATCCTCTGGTCCAGGATGGGTGTTTTGCTGTCTTATCGTTTGCTCATTCCATTCATCAACAAGTAAAATGAATAGATGAAAAGGAAGTGACGTGCGTTGACGACAAAACAAAAGAAACAATTGGCGATTCTCATGCTGAACATGTTCATCGCCGTAGCAGGATTCGGGATTATCATTCCAATCATTCCCGACTATTTAAAAATGATTGGCGAAGGCGGTACCGCCGCCGGACTGATGATTTCGGTCTTTGCCGGGGCGCAGTTGCTCATGTCACCGATCGCGGGGAAATGGGCGGACGTCTACGGTCGCCGACTGATGATCATTTCAGGGCTCATCGGGTTCACCATCTCGATGGCAGTCTTTTACTTATCGGACAATTTGACGGTCTTACTGATCTCGCGCGCCATCGGCGGAGTCGGGGCCGCATTGCTCATTCCAGCCATCTTTGCTTACGTGGCCGACATTACGACGCTCAAACAACGGGCGAAAGGAAATAGCTATATTTCCGCGGCAATGTCGCTCGGGATCGTCATCGGACCAGGGATCGGGGGCTTCGTCGCCGAGTTCGGGCTGAAGGCACCGCTGCTTTTGTCGGCGATCGTCTCATTCGTCGCCGTCATCTCATCGATCATTCTATTGAAAGAACCGGATCGGGAAGCTTACGTCCGGACGAACGAGACCGAATCGCTGCCACGGCAACTCTTGTCGTCGACTCGAAAGCCGTACTTCTTCGTGCTCGTCATCAACTTGGTCATGGCGTTTGGGCTCATGGCATACGAGTCGGTGCTCGGATTGTTCGTCAGTGAGACGTTCAGTGCGACGCCGCAAGAAATTGCCGTCATGATCACAGGTACGGGGATCGTCAGTGTCATCGTTCAGCTGTTTGCCGTCGACCGACTCGTCTCGCTCTTCGGTGAGATCAAAGTCGTGCTCATCTTCATTATGCTCGCGGCACTCGGTTTCTTGTTCTCGCTGTTCGCGGGATCGTATGCGATCTTCTTCGCGATCACGCTCATCATCTTCTTGTCGACCTCGATTCTTCGTCCGGTGTTGAATACGCTCGTGTCGAAGATGGCGGATAAGGAACAAGGCTTCGCGATGGGGATGAACAACGCCTATATGAGTATCGGCAATATCGTCGGACCGACGCTTGCCGGGATCGCCTTCGATATCGACATGCGCTATCCGTTCATTATGGGACTTGTCTTGTTGCTCGTGACGTTTAGCGGGACACTCAATTGGTCGAAGCGAAACGCGGAGACATCGTTCGAACAATAATGTGAGGAGGGAACACGATGATTTATGTCGGTGTGACCGGTTGGGGAGACCACGACCTGCTCTATACGACGCCGGAAGAGCGGAAGCACAAACTGTCGACATACGCCGGCCACTTTCCGACGGTGGAGGTCGACTCGTCGTTCTATGCGATCCAACCGGTGAAAAACTATGAGAAATGGAATCGTGAGACGCCGGACGGCTTTCAGTTCGTCGTCAAAGTTTCCAGGGAAATGAGCGGTCACGACCGTGAACCGAAGCTGCCGCTCGCCGAACTGTTCGAGCGCTACCGGACATCGGTCGAGCCGCTCAAACAGGCGGGGAAACTTCGGGCCGTCCTCGTCCAACTCCCGCCGTGGTTCGACGTCTCGAAGCCGCATCTCGACTATTTGCGGACGATTCGAGCGGAGCTGATCGACTATGACATCGCCGTCGAGTTTCGGAACCCGACGTGGTTCTCGGAAGCATTTCGCGACCGGACGCTCGCGTTCTTGACCGAGCAACACTTCATCAACACGGTGTGCGACGAACCGCAGACGAAAGAGAGCAGCATCCCGTTCGTCCCGGTCGTCACAAACCCGGAAGTCGCAGTCGTCCGTCTGCACGGCCGCAATACGGCCGGGTGGCTCCGCAAACCCGGGATGACGAGCCAAGAGTGGCGTCACGTCCGCTGCTTGTATCGATACAGTGAGGATGAACTGCAAGAACTTGCGACGGCGTGCCGGGCACTCGAACGAGATGCCAAGTCGGTCTACGTCTATTTCAACAACAACTCGGCCGGGGATGCGGCACCGAACGCAAAACGTTTGATTGAGATTCTCGGTGCCGAGTATGAGCTCGCCCCGAGCCAAATCAGCCTGTTTTAGGAAGAGGGGATGGCCGTGCGTACGATTAAAATCTTTCATTACAATGACTTGCATTCAAAATTTCATAATTGGCCCCAACTTGTCTCCTTTTTGACCGAACGCCGACACGAGGACACGCTCGTCTTCGACCTCGGCGATCATGCCGATCGAACACACCCGGCGACGGAAGTGACGAAAGGGCAAGTGAACGTCCGCTTGCTCAATCGGCTCAATCCGACGGCCGTGACGATCGGCAACAACGAAGGCATCACGTTTCCGCACGACTGGCTCGATTCGCTCTATGAGGATGCGACGTTCCCCGTCTTGCTCGCGAACGTCTATCAAGCGGACGGGACGCGACCGGACTGGGCGACGGAGACGCTCGTCCTCGAGCGATCCGGTGTGCGTGTCGGTCTGTTCGGCGTGACCGCACCGTATGAAGAGCTGTATCCTGAACTCGGTTGGCAAATTGAGTCACCGCTGACGGCGACTGCTCGGGCACTCGAGGAACTCAAAGGATGTGACGTCATCATCGCGCTCAGTCACCTCGGTTTCTATGCCGACGAACGACTCGCCGAAGCGTTCCCGGCCATCGATGTCATCCTCGGGGCGCATACGCATCACGTGTTGGACGACGGCGTCATGAAGAACGGGGTATTGATCGCCCAGGCCGGGAAGTACGGGCAATACGTCGGAGAAGTCGAGTTGACGCTTCGGGACGGCCAAGTCGTAGAGAAGAAGGCGTGTCTCCATGACTTGACAGATCACGTTCAGGACGACGACACGCTACGGGCGTTGCGGTTCGAGTATGAACAAGCTGAGAGTTTGCTTGACGTGACGATTGCCGCCACGCCAGGCTATGTGAGCGATTGGTTCGGACCATCTCCGATTGCGGAATTGTTGGCGGACGGATTAATGGACTGGTGTGATGCCGAAGTAAGCATCCTTCCATCGGGCATCCTGCTTGAAGGGTTGGCACCCGGACAAGTCACGCTCAATATGCTCCATCGCATCTGTCCGCACCCGATCAATCCATGCCTGTTGACACTCGACGGCGCAACGTTGCTTCGTTTCTTGAGCGATGTTCATGATGAGCCGTTCACGACGATGCACGTGCGTGGGCTCGGCTTTCGCGGGACGGTGCTCGGACAACCGATCGTCCACGGTCTTGAATTGAAACAAGGGCGCTACTTGCTTCGCGGCAACGAGATTGGTCTTGAACAGACGTATCGTGTCGCCACGGTCGACATGTTCACGTTCGGTCCGCTCCTGCCGTATTTGGCGGACCAGCCGAAGCGTTACTACATGCCGGAACTTCTGCGTGACGTGCTGCGTGAAACGATCATGGCGCGTCATGATGTGATCCGAAAACGATAGGGGAACTGCCGACGGGCGTGATATGATAGGAAAGTGGAGGTGTGAAAATGATTAGAGTGAATCACCATGGATATACCGTCATCGAAGAGAAACGCGACGGGTTTGACGAAGAGGCATTCATCGCTCGTTATAGTGATGTGCTCGATAAATATGATTACATCGTCGGAGATTGGGGACATGGTCAACTTCGTCTCAAAGGATTTTATGAAGTGAAGTCGAAGTTTGCCACGTACGATAATCGAATCGATCATGTGATGGACTATGTGTATGAGTATTGTAACTTTGGTTGTCCGTTCTTCGTCCTGAAGAAAGAGACAGAGATTGATGAAAGTGAAGACGGTCCTGTGTTCGGCGGAACGAAACAACCGCTCAAACTAAAACGAAAATTCAATAAAGCGGAAGAAGCTGAAACTTCGACCGGTTCATGACGCGCTGATGACATCAGCGCTTTTTTTATTACATATATTTCCTAGATGTTTCGTTTAGGTGAAAAGACGGTGTGACAGGTTTAGGGATAAGAAAATTGTGATAATTTATATATAAGATAACTTTTTCTGTTCGGGTTTTGGAAGTGAGGTGGAAGGATGCAACACGTACAAACGACGACCGTCGGCGATCGCGATGACGTCCATAACCGAATCCATAACTTAGGATTGGGCTTACTGGCGATGCTGTTCTTCGGGTTAGGTAGTATCATGACATTCTATTTCACAGCCGCGGTCCTTTTGTTTGAGTTGGTCCATGTCTTGCTCGTTCGCCGGTTCGAGTATCGGAATGCATTTCTAAAAAGCCGGTTATTTAAAGCGATCTCACTGACTGTTGTCGCTACAGGTGTGCTCTTATTTATTCTATCGATGTCGCAGTTTTTTATGGGCAATATCTTATATTAACAGGGGAAAGGAGAAACCTTTCCCCTGTTTTCGTGTTTTTTGAAACCTTCTGCCGGCCAATGACGTACACTAAGGAAAGAACACAAACAAAGGATGGATACTATGACAGCACAATGGAAACAACACGCACAAAAAATGTTGACAGGTAATCGCTGGCTGCTCGCCGGGATTTTGATTTTGTTCGTTGTCTTGAACGGGATTCCCCAATCGTTCGCACCTACGATTGACGCAGAGTCAATGGAGCCATTGACGTCGACCGAGATGACGTTATCGTTCTTATCGTTCCTTCTGACGTTGTTGATCGCACCGCTCACGATCGGATGGTCATGGCTCGTCCTCTCCGTGTCACGCGGCGACAAGCCGGCCGTTTCGAAATTATTTGAACCGTTCCAAACCGGCTATGTGAAGCACGTGCTCGCTCCGTTCTTCGTAGGGTTGTTCATCTTCTTATGGGCATTGTTACTCGTGATCCCAGGAATCGTCAAAGCGTTCTCGTACTCGCTCACGAACTATATTTTACGTGATCAGCCGGAACTGTCGGCTCTCGAGGCAATTACCGAGTCGCGCCGGATGATGGACGGTCACAAGATGGACGCGTTCAAGCTCGTCCTTTCGTTCATCGGTTGGTTCTTCGTCGGCGTTCTTACGCTCGGAATCGGCTTCTTGTACGTATATCCGTACTTCTCGACGACGTACGCCGCGTTCTATGACTCGCTTCGAGGAGCAGATCAGCCACGCACGAACCACGTCGGTACGCCTGATATGGAACAAGGCTTCTAAAAAAAACCTCCGCTCAAATTTTGAGCGGAGGTTTTGTCATGCTTCGACTTGTTGTTTGTTCAGGTACGGCTTCAACGACAACGTGTGTTCAGCGACGACTTTGCGGATCGTCTTCGTCTTCGAACGCATGACGAGCGACGTCGTCTCGACGATATCGTCCGTCAAGAACTTGACGCCGTCGAGCAGTTCACCTGTCGTGACACCGGTCGCGGCAAAGATGCAATCGTCACTCTTGACGAGATCGTCGATCGTGAGGAGTTGGAGCGGGTCCTCGATGCCCATCGAGATGACGCGGGCCGTCTCTTCTTCGTTCATCGGGTGAAGGCGGGCTTGCATATCGCCGCCGAGCGCCTTGACGGCTGCTGCCGTGATGACGCCTTCTGGTGCGCCGCCTGTCGAGATGAAGATGTCGATCGGGTTCGATTTGATGGCTGCGGCGATCCCGGCCGAGACATCGCCGTCATCGAACAGTTTGACGCGTGCGCCCATACGCATCGCCGCTTGACGGAGATGTTCGTGGCGATCGCGGTCTTGCATGATGACGGTCACTTCTTCGATACGCTTGCCGTTATAGAGCGCGGCTTTCTCGATGATCGACTCGAGCGGTTCGTCGAGCGAGACTTTCCCTTTCAGGTTCGGTCCGACGACAAGTTTATCCATATACATATCAGGTGCGTGGAGGAGAGCGCCTTTATCGGCGACTGCGATGACGACCATGGCGTCGCCGAGTCCTTTGGCGACGATCGATGTCCCTTCGAGCGGGTCGACCGCGATATCGACTTCCGGCCCGAACGTCGTACCGAGGCGTTCGCCGATGTAAAGCATCGGCGCCTCGTCTAATTCGCCTTCACCAATCACGACAGTCGCATCCATATTGACCGTACCGAGCACTTCGCGCATCGCTGACGTCGCCGCGTCATCGGCCTCGTTCTTTTGGCCGCGACCAATCCATTTTGATGATGCCAGTGCCGCTGCCTCGGTTGCTCGTACGATCTCTAACGCTAATTCTCGTTCCATAGTGTTGAACCCTCCACGTGATTTCTATTTAATGTGACATACTAATTAAAGTGTTAATCCGTGGATTAGTGTATCACAATCGGATAAATGATGTAAATAGGGGAGATTCTTTTCTCGAGTCGGAAAAAAGATTATGATAAGGGGCAGGGGGGATGACGATGTATTTTGTAAATAGAGAAAAAATCAATGAGACGCTGGCCCACATGGAAACGATGTTGCATCGGATCGATCAGCTCGAAGGGGACGCGTTCACACTTGAACTTGCGAAAGAGCGTTTGGCCGTGCATTTGATGGAAGGCGTCATCGATGTCGGCAACTCGATGATCGACGGCTTCATTATGCGCGATCCGGGGAGCTATGAAGATATCGTCGACATTTTATTGGACGAGCGCGTGCTCGACGCCCAGACGGCTCAAGCGGCGAAAGAGCTCGTCATGATGCGTGCCTATTACGTCCGGGAGTTCGTCACGTCGGATTCGGCTCGCTTTGACGCCTGGACGGAGCGTCAAAAAGAGACGTTCGCAGCATTTCCCGAGCAAGTCCGCCGCTATTTAGAAGTGGAACTTGGACCAGTATCAGCATTTTTACCGGAAAGCGAGTGATTAGATGAATTTAATTAAAGGATACTTATTTGATTTAGATGGAACGATCTATGCGGGCACCGAGCCGATCAAAGCAGCGGTCGACTTCGTGAACCGGCTCGAGGCGACGGGCTTCCCGTACTTGTTCGTCACGAACAACGCCTCGATGACGCCGAAACAAGTCGCGGATAAGCTCGTGTCGATGGGTGTCCACGTGACGCCCGAGCACGTCTTGACGAGTGCGATGGCAACGGCCCGTTATATCGAGAAGATGACACCAGGGGCGACCGTTTATATGATCGGGGAAGACGGTCTCCGGATCGCGCTTGAAGAGCGTGGCTTCCATGTGACGGACGAACCGAAAGCCGACTACGTCGTCATCGGGCTCGACCGCCACATCACGTACGAGAAATTGGCGAAAGGTGCGCTCGCGATTCGGTCCGGCGCCCGCTTCATCTCGACGAACGGAGATATCGCCATCCCGACCGAGCGCGGCTTTTTACCGGGCAACGGGGCGCTCACGTCCGTGCTCACGGTGACGACGGAAAAAGACCCGTTCTTCATCGGCAAGCCGGAGCCGGTCATGATCGACATCGCCCTCGAGATGATCGGTCTGACGAAAGACGAGGTCGTCATGGTCGGGGACAACTACCATACGGACATCTTGTTTGGGATCAACGGAGGGCTACGGACGCTGCACGTCAATTCAGGCGTTCACGGTCCGGCGTTCATCCAAGAACAAGAAAAGCTCCCGACCTATATGGTCGAGAGCTTGGACGAATGGACACATGCATGAAAAAAAGGGATGACGCTTGTCTCCCTTTTTGTTTAGAATACTTGTTCGACTTCGACGATGCCAGGTACTTCTTCAATGAGCGCGCGCTCAATTCCGGCTTTCAAAGTGATTGTTGAAGACGGGCAGCTGCCGCATGCACCCATCAAACGAAGTTTGACGATGCCTTCATCTACATCAACGAGTTCGACGTCACCGCCGTCGCGAAGCAAGAACGGGCGTAATTTATCGAGTACTTCTTGGACTTGATCAAACATTTCCATGGTATCTACCCCTTTCTGGTTCTATTCCATTCTAGCAAGTTTGAGATTGTTTCTCAATCTTTAACGCTGAGCGTTTTGTGACAAGGGCGCTGCGTGATTTTTGTATAATAGAAATGGATAGGGGGAATGACGATGAAAATCACGGTATACGGGGCAGAAGTACAGTGTGCGAGCTGTGTCGGGGCACCGAGCTCGGTCGAGACATATGAATGGTTACAAAGTGCGCTCGCCCGGAAATATCCGGAGCGCAAGTTCGAGTTCGAATACATCGACTTCGAGCAAGCGGACGATGAGATCGCCGAGGCGATCAAGCAAGACGAATGGTTTTACCCGCTCGTCCTCTTGAACGGGGAAGTCATCGACGAAGGTGTCGTCCAGTTGCGTAAAGTATATACGGCGATTGACCAGAAGTGAACGACATCATAAAAGAAGGTTGAGCGAATACACATTCGTTCAACCTTCTTTTCGATTTAGCGAAGTTGGAACGACGTCGTCGCTGAACTTGCCGTGTATCCTGAGAGCGTCGCATCCGCTTTCACTTGGTACGTCCCTCGTTGTGAAGAAGAACCGGTCGAGAGCGTGAACGTGATCGCTCCGCTTGAGTTCGTTTTACCTGTCCCTGTGAGCGTCGAGCCGTAAGGTTGTGTCACCGTCACACGAACGTCCGCGTTCGCGACCGCTTGACCGTTCGCGTCACGTACCGTCGATGAGATTGATACAACTTCACCAGCGTAGTATGTCGACTTAGACGTCGATACAGTCGCCGCGAGCGCTTGAACCGGTTGTGACGTGCCGCCTGACGTTGGCGCTTGAACGAGTCCGTTGCCGAATAGTGTATCGCGACCTGCCGTGCCGAGGTCGATTGTATCTTGTGACAGACGCGTCCGGAGCTGTGAAGATGAGAGCGTCGGGTACGCTTGTTTCATGAGCGCTAAGTTCCCGGCGACGTATGGTGTCGCCATCGACGTCCCGCTCAATTGACCGTAGCCGCCGCTTGAGAGTGTCGAGTTGATGTTCACACCTGGAGCCGCGACTTCGACTGTACTGCCAGTAGCGGAGAACGAAGCGCGATTGTTGTTGATGTCCGTCGCCGCGACCGCGATGGCCGAGCTGTAGCGCGCCGGGTAGTTGACGAGGTCGCCGCTGCCGTCGGCTCGGCCGTTGTTACCAGCCGCTGCGACGACGAGAATGCCTGAATTGTTCGCCCGGTCGACGACTTGTTGGAGCGTCGTCGAAGGACTCGTCGTTCCGAGGCTCAAGTTGATGATATCCATTTGATTCGAAATCGACCAGTCGATACCGGCGATGATGCTCGACAGGCTACCGCTGCCGTTC
Source organism: Exiguobacterium aurantiacum (assembly GCF_001766415.1). Classification (GTDB taxonomy): domain Bacteria; phylum Bacillota; class Bacilli; order Exiguobacteriales; family Exiguobacteriaceae; genus Exiguobacterium; species Exiguobacterium aurantiacum_A. The sequence continues at coordinate 207,311 of NZ_MKXO01000004.1, forward strand.
GCCTCGAGCGCTTTGACGGCGTAAATACTTGCCTCGTGGGCGATCCCGACCGTTCCGATACCGTTGTCACGTGCCGCGATGATCCCGGCGACGTGCGTGCCGTGTCCGTTGTCATCGGCATATGAACTCGTCACACTGCTAAATGACGCTCCACCTGCAATCGTCAAGTCAGGATGCGCTGAGATTCCGGTATCGACGACGGATACTTTAATACCTTTTCCGGTGAAGCCGTTCTGCCAAGCCGAGGGTGCTTTCAGTTTTGGAATTCCCCAGTCTTGGGTTTGATTCTCAATTTGTACCGTCTGATCGACTTCGATGTGGGCGACGTTCGGATTGTTTTTCAATCCGTTCAGCGCTGCTTTCGGCACTTCGATGGCAGCAGCCGGGATGTTGGCGTATTGCTGATTGACTTCCATGCCTTCAATCGAGAGCGGGATTTTCTTCGCCGACTGTTTGAACACGACGATGACACGTTCTTTTTCCTTGTCAGGACTGGCGTCTACTGCTTGTGGGACGGTTGACAAGACGAGAAGCGAGGCGAGGACGGTGCTACAGATCTTCTTCAATGGATTTCCCCCTTTGGATTATGTAGGCGAGATGACATGATGTCGAACTGCCGTGCTCATAGAGTAACAAGTTTTTCCATCGGGTAGAATATGTCAATCGAATCAATAATCTGAAAATTTAGACAAGTGTATCGGGCACAGAGATACAAGACTTTTGGCGCAAGGAAAAGAAGTATGAACGGGTAAGCGGCTGTCATCACATAAAAAAATCGCGAGATGGCAAGGTAGCCATGTCGCGATTCGGTCGTATTATTTGATGACTTTATGTTTCCATAGAATACCGGACTTGAGAAGTCGAGCCACTTTCCCAGTCAGCGACTGTTTCCCCATGAAGACGCCGAAGCCAGCCTTCTTCCCGAGCGACCCGAGCGTGCCTCGGAGTTTAATATCCGGCAACTCAGGATAAGCCACGCCTTTCCACTTGCAGAGCAGCACTTGGACGATCTGTTCGGCTTGTGCCTCGGCGAGTTGACCTGAAGGTGCGTACGGGAGGCTGGCGTTGTCACCGACGACGAAGACGTCAGGCAAATCAGGGACGTAGTGATGCGGTGTCAGTTTCACGCGGCCGCCCCCATCGAGCTCCCAGCCTTGGTTCCGGACGACAGCGACCGGTTGGATCCCGGCCGTCCAGACCGTCAAGTCAGCGACAAAGTGTTGTTCGTGGTTCCACAGACCGTCTGGGTCGACCCGGACGATGTTGGCATTGTTGATGACTTCAACGCCATGCTCTTCAAACCACGATTGAACGTACATCGAGACACGGCTCGATAAAAAGGACAGGACGGAAGGGCCACGGTCGAACAATCGGACGGTCAGATCGGGACGGCTCTCCCGGAGTTCGCTCGCGAGCTCGACACCAGATAGCCCGGCCCCGACGATCGAGACGATCGAACCGGGCGACAAGCCGTTGATCGCTTGTTGCGTCTTGCGTGACTCTTCTAACGTTTGGATACTGTACGTGAACTCGGCGGCGCCGGGCACGTTATGGTATTTGTCCTCGCAGCCTAAGCCGATGACGAGGTCGTCGTACGGCACCTTTTCCCCGCTTGCGAGCAACACCATCTTGTCGGTCGTATCGATGTCGGTGACTTGCCCGTATATGTAGTCGACTTCTTCCGGGAAATCGACACGGATGTCACGATCGGATACCGTTCCTGCGGCTAGTGCATAATACTCTGTTTTTAATCCGTGATAAGGTAGACGGTCGATTAATGTGATCGATACGTCCTTCAGCTGATGGCCGAGGACGCGTTCGATTACACGCATACCCCCGTAACCGCCTCCTAAGACGACTAATTTGCGCATAAAAATCCCCCTTTGTTACTCTCTAACTGTACCATGATATAATACCTCGTAGAAGAACCATTTTCCCGCAATAGGGGAAGAAAGACGGTGAAAAAAATGATGAATCCGATCATCGAGTTTTGTGCCTCGAACTTAGCGATGGGTTCACAGATCGCCCGGGCAAAACTAGAGTCCGATCCTGACCTAGACGTCGTCGAATATGGCTGTACCGGCTACTGTGGGGTCTGCTCGCTCGACTTGTTCTGTCTCGTCGACGGAGAAGTCGTGATCGGGGAGACGCCGGAGCAACTCGTCACGAACGTGTATGAAAAAATCGAAGAGATGGCCTGGTAAAAAAGTTTGAGATTTCTCAAACTTTTTTCTTTTTGACCCGTTGCTTTTTTTAAAACGGTTTGGTATATTCTAAGAGGTTCGAATGTAGGTTGTCTGACGTTTAACAACATAAAAAGAAAGCGTTTCAAACGGTAGGGCACATCTCGATTCGGGTATAACACAATCGTCGGTTTTTCAATATGAAAGGAGCACAACACCAATGAACATCATGAGCGTGGTTGGTATTTTGGCATTAATTGGAATCGCTTACATCTTCTCGACCAACCGTAAAGCCATCAAATGGCGTACCGTTCTTGCCGCCTTCGCGATCCAGTTTACGTTCGCATTCCTCGTCCTCTTCACATCGGTAGGACGCGCGGCGTTGCAATTCATCTCAGGAGGCGTCCAAAACGTCTTGAACACGGCGAACGCCGGGATCGGCTTCGTCTTCGGTACGGCAGTCGGGGGAGACAACTTCGTCTTCGCGTTCCAAGTCTTACCGATCATCATCTTTATGTCTTCGTTAATTGCCTTTCTTTACTACATCGGTGTCATGCAGTGGGTCATCCGGATCCTCGGTACGGCACTTGCGAAAGCACTCGGTACGTCACGTAAAGAATCGCTCTCAGCGACGGCGAACATCTTCGTCGGTCAGACGGAAGCACCGCTCGTCATCAAGCCTTACCTCCCATCAATGACACAATCAGAATTGTTTGCCGTCATGGTCGGTGGTCTCGCATCAGTTGCCGGTTCGGTACTTGCTGGATATGCCGCACTCGGTGTTCCGCTCGAGTACTTGCTCGCAGCGAGCTTCATGGCAGCGCCTGCTGGTTTGATGTTTGCGAAAATCATCGTCCCGGAAACAGATGTACCGGATGATGATATCGAAATTGCTGAAGATGAAGAGAACAAAGCAGCAAACTTCGTCGATGCGGCCGCTCGCGGTGCGTCAGACGGTTTGTTCCTCGCGTTGAACGTCGGTGCGATGCTCCTTGCCTTCGTTTCATTGATCGCACTCGTCAACTTGCTTCTCGGTGGAATCGGTGGTTGGTTCGGTCTAGAAGGTCTCTCACTTCAATTGATCCTTGGTTACGTGTTTGCACCGCTCGCGTTCGTCATCGGTGTACCATGGGCAGATGCCGTACAATTCGGTAGCTTCCTTGGACAAAAACTCGTCTTGAACGAATTCGTTGCCTTCTCTGAGTTCGCACCGATCATCGGTTCAGGTGATTTGTCAGCTCGTACAGAAGCGATGATCGCGTTCGCACTCTGTGGTTTCGCCAACATCTCATCACTCGCCATCCTTCTCGGTGGTCTTGGTGGTATGGCTCCGAACCGTCGTAACGACATCGCACGTATGGGTGTCCTCGCGATTCTCGCAGGTACGCTTGCGAACTTGATGTCAGCGACTCTCGCTGGTCTTCTTCTCTAATCGTTATTCACAAACAAGAGCGCTCACTCCGGTGGGCGCTCTTGTTCATGGTTGCCATATAGTGACTACAAAAAATCACCCAAGGGATGTCTCCCTTGGGTGATTGGGCGTTAAGCTTGCAGTTGCATTTGTTGACGTTCGATCCACGGCTTCAACTTCAGGAAGAGCGGGACGAACAAGGCGGTGATCAATAATGCCTTAATCAAGTTGAACGGTAAGATGCCGTACAGGACAAGGTTCGTTTTGACTGCCGGATCGGCCATCTCGGCCATTCCGAAGAAGAACGCGTAAGCTGGTAAGATGAGTAGGTAGTTCAAAATCGCCAAGCTGAGCGCCATCGTGATCGTACCTGCCACGAGGCCTGAAGCGAGCGCTTTATTCGTTTTACGTTTATGGTAGAACCAAGCGACCGGATATATGAATGCGACACCTGCAAAGAAGTTCGCGACTTCACCGACCGGGACGCCGCCACCGTTAAAGACATAGTAGAGGACGTTTTTGAGAGCGACGACCACGACACCTGCGAGTGGCGAGAAGACGATACCGGCGACGAGCGCTGGGATGTCACTGAAGTCCACTTTTAGGAATGGTGGCAGGAAGGGTAGCGGGAAGTTAAAGAGCATGAGGACGAATGAAATCGCCCCGAGCATCGATAGCGTCACCAGTGTTGTCAATCGTTTGTTGCGCGTTGTTTTCATCAAAATCTCTCCTTTTGTCGCTCCTTGATGAATGGCACCCGTCGCATAGAAAAACCCGATTGTGTGAACAATCGGGAGAGTTTACGCGCATACGAAACAGATGTTCTCGTCAACGTTTAAGCCACGCCAAAGAAAACATCCAAATATCGGTCGGATGCCGCCATCTTCTCCCATCCAGACTTTACTGTCGGCTTTCGAATCTCACGAAATCAGCAAGCAACGCCTTGCTCGCTCACGGGCTGAGAAGAACTTGTCTTCAATACCGCCGGTCGGGAATTTCACCCTGCCCCGAAGATGGAACGATTTAATTTTTTTTGTTACAGTTTAGTTATACAAGATATTTCACAAAATCACAAGTCAGTTGACTTGAAGTGAAGATAAATGAGGAGGAGTTCAGATGATTCATTTGACAGAGCCAGCCGCACTACAAGTCATCGATATGATGAAACAGACCGAACGCCCTGAAAATCAGTTCTTACGGATCAAAGTCCAAGGCGGTGGGTGTACCGGCCTATCCTATGGGATGGGGTTCGATGAAGACAAGACGGACAAGGATGTCCAGTTCGACCATTACGGTGTCCGCGTCATCGTCGCCGAAGCCGACCATGGTGTCGTCGACGGGCTCGAAATCGACTACAAGCAGTCGATGCTCGGCGGGGGCTTCACGATCAAAAATCCGAACGCGATCGCGACGTGCGGTTGCGGCTCGAGTTTCCGGACGGCGGCGAACGCCGGCACGCCCGGGGATTGCTAAACGATAGACGGGTTGCCGACATGTTCGGCAACCTTTTTTGGTGAGCATGTTAATGAGAGGAAATGAACGGGAATATTGGATGGAGAAGGATGAGAAGGGGGTAGGTACGATGAGGAAAGTGTTGATTTTCGGTGGCTCACGTTACTTTGGGAAACGGCTCGCGCTCCGTCTCGCTGAAGCCGGGGACGACGTGACGATCGTCACACGCGGTCAGCTGCAAGTGCCGGAAGCGGAAGGCATCCGCTCCATTAAAGGCGACCGTCAGTCGGTCGCGACGATGAAAGACCTCGCACGCAACGAGTATGACCTCGTCTACGACAATATTTGTTTCAATCCGTATCAGGCGAAGATCGCGACAGACGCCTTCATGGACCGGGTCGGGAAATATGTGCTCACGTCGACGATGTCCGTCTATGCGCCAGAGGCAGCTTTAAAAGAGAGCGACTTCAATCCGCTCCATCACGAATATCACCTCGACGCGGAACACGATTACGGACAAGGGAAACGAGAGGCCGAATCGTACTTCTTCCATCGGGCCTCGTTCCCGGTCACGACGGTGCGGTTGCCGATCGTCCTAGGGCCGGATGATTACACCGACCGGTTAAAATTTTATGTCGACGCGGTTCGGAACGAAGAACCGATCGTATTACATCACCCGGAGGCGCTGATGGGATTCATCTCGAGTTTCGAGGCGGCAGCTTTCTTGGAATGGGTCGGCCGTGCCGACGTGAGGGGGCCGTTCAACGCCGCGAGCGACGGCCTCATCTCGTTAGGTGCGCTCATGGAACGAATTGGACAGCATATCGGTAAACCGGTCCAAATCATTAAGGATGGGGAGTCGTCCCCATACGATACGGACGTCGACTACTACATGTCGAACGCCGAGGCGAAAAAAGCTGGCTTCGTGTTCACGCAACTCGATGATTGGATTGACCGTGTCATCATTCAAACGATCCGCAAATGAAAAAACGGCCTCTCATCTGCGAACGATGAGAGGCCAGTCTTTATTTCCCGGCAAATACCGAGGTTGAATGTTGTGGGTGACGCGCTGTCGGGTCGACGAGCTGCTTCACTTGGTTGATGGCGATCGGTGCTTCACCGAAGCCGGTCGCGATCAATTTCACTTTGCCTTCGTACGTGGCGATGTCACCGCAAGCGAAGATGCCTGCGACTGTCGTCTCCATCCGTGAGTCGACACGGATCGTGTTTTTCTCAAACTCCATGCCCCAGTTTTTGATCGGGCCGAGCGATGAGACGAACCCGTAGTTACAAATCAAGTCGTCGATGTCGACGAACTTCGATTCGCCATCTTTGTCCGTCAGTTCGACCGACTCGATATGCGTCGCGCCTGAGAGTGATTCGATATTATAAGGCGTCCAGACGTTGATCGTCGAGGCCTTCATTTGTTCGACCGTATGCTCGTGAGCCCGGAAGCGGTCACGACGGTGGACGATATGGACTTCTTTGGCGATACCTTCGAGCATGAGTGCCCAGTCGACGGCCGAGTCGCCGCCGCCGGCGATCATGACGCGACGGTCGCGGAATTTCTCCATGCTGTCGACGAAGTAATGAAGGTTCGCATAATCTTCACAACCGTCCAGTCCGAGCGGACGTGCGGCGAACGCGCCGTTGCCGGCTGTGATGATGATCGCTTTCGTATGGTACTCGTCCTTGTTCGTCGAGATGTGGAACGTACCGTCTTCGAGTCGCTCGACCGTTTCGACCGTCTCGCCAAGGCGATAATCTTGTTCGAACTGATCGGCTTGCGCTTTCAGTTGGTCGACTAGATCTTGGGCCTTCACTTTCGGGAAGCCGGCGATGTCATAAATATATTTCTCTGGATAGAGCGTCGATAATTGCCCGCCTAGTTGCGGCAAGCTTTCGATCAACGTCGCATCGAGTTGGCGCATACCTGCATAAAATGCGGTGAACAGTCCGATTGGACCACCACCGATAATGACTACATCTTTCGTCGATTTCATCGAATTCCTCCTCATGAAGCGTGTACTTCTATTATATGGTCTAACGTGAACTAAATCCATTCAGTACAAAGATGCAATACTTTCGAAAAAAATTCAAGAAGATAAGCTTTTTCATTGAGAAAACGGATTAAACGTCGTACAATGAACGGGAAGCAATTGTGAACATTGGTTGAACAAGAATTAGGCTTTATTGTGAACGTCTATGTGAAAAAACACACAACATAGTTGTTCAGGAAAACAAAACTTTTAAAATAAGGTGGAAATGAACATGAAACGACCTAACATTGTTATCCTCGGCGCAGGTTTCGGTGGACTCATCACGGCAGTCAACCTGCAAAAGACGCTCTCAGCTGGAGATGCAAACATCACGTTGATCAACAAACACGATTACCATTACCAAACGACTTGGCTTCATGAGCCGGCGGCCGGAACGATGAAGCCTGAGCAAGCTCGTGTCTACATTAACGATGTCGTCAATGCGTCACGCGTTAAACTTGTCAAAGGGATCGTCGATCGCGTCGATACTACAGCCAAACAAGTGATGCTCGAAGACGGATCGACTGTCGAGTACGATTACGTCGTCTTCGCCCTCGGTGGCGTACCGGAAACGTTCGGTATCCCAGGCCTCAAAGAGAACGCGATGACGATCAACTCGCTCAACAGCGTTCGTAAAATTAAAGAACATATCGAGTACTCGTTCGCACAATACAAGACGAACGGATCATCTGACCGTTCATTCGTCACGATCGTCGTCGGTGGTGCCGGATTCACAGGTATCGAGTTCCTCGGTGAGCTCGTCAACCGTGTCCCTGAACTTTGCAAACAGTACGATGTTCCCCGTGAAGCGGTCCGCATCGTCAACATCGAGGCAGCGCCAACGGTTCTTCCAGGGTTCGACCCGGAACTCACGACGTATGCGCAAAAATGGCTCGAGCGTAACGGCGTCGAGATGAAACTCGGCAACGGCATCAAAGGTGTAGAGCCAGGTGTCGTCACGTTCGGTCCACTCAAAGGTGAGACGACAGAGACGATCGCAGCGAACACGATCCTTTGGACAGGCGGCGTCAGCGGTAGCCCGATCGTTGAGAAGTCTGGCTTCGAAGCGGTCCGTAACCGTGTCATGGTCGAGGCGGACAACCGTGCCCCTGGCCACGATAACGTCTTCATCATCGGTGACTGCTCAGCGGTCATGGATCCGGTCTCGAACCGTCCGTACCCGCCGACGGCGCAAATCGCGACACAACAAGCGCACAACGTGGCGAAAAACATCGCTGCGCTCATCAACGGCAAGTCGACTTCGAAGTTCACGTATGAGAGCAAAGGGACGGTCGCGTCACTTGGTCATAACGATGGAATCGGAATCGTCATGGGCAAAAAGATCTTCGGTCGCAACGCTTCATTCATGAAGAAAGTCATCGACAACAAACACTTTATCGAGCTCAAAAAATACGGTCTCGTCCTTAAAAAAGGTAAATTCTGATTCGGTTGAGCCAACGAGCAGCCTGTTCATTTGAACGGGCTGTTTTTTCATGTCAACGATTCAGTGAACTTCTTTGACCAAGCGGATTTCTTTTCGGTATAATAGACAACGGGAAAAGGGGGCAATCACATGCATATCATCCAAGCCGTCATTGGCGCGATTTTATATTTAGTCATCTTCTTCAGCATCGGGTTCATCTTGAATATGCTGCTCAAAAAGACGTGGACGCTCGTGTTCATCTATCCGATTTTCGTCATCATGATGATCGACAACGTCAAGCTGTCAAGCTACGTCACGGAAACATCGACCGCGCTCGCGAACGTCTATGAGCGTCTGCTCGGTCTGCAGTTTCTCGACATTTTTATGCTCGGATTCGGATTGCTCGGTGCCATCTTGGCAGGGGTCACCATCCGGTACTTGCGTAAGAGCGGTTACTCGATGTTTTAAAGGCGACAGAAATGTTCGTCTTTTTTTGGTTTCTGCCTACTTTTTTAGAAGCTGAACCGATATACTAGATAAGATAACGATTTAATTAGTAAGGGATGCGATACGAATGACATTACCGATGTATACGATCAAAAAAGTGTTGAATAATAGCGTTGTCATCTGTCAACATGATACGGATCCGGAAGTCATTCTGCTTGGGAAGGGGATTGGCTTCGGCAAGAAAGCGGGCGATCTCGTCGACCCGGCCAGCGTCCCGGAGAAAGTGTATCAATTGACGGATAAGGAAGAGCAATCTCAATACCGTGAGCTCGTTAAGCACGTCGATGAAGACTTCATCGCCTTCATGCAAGACATCGTCGGCTTCATCGAGAGCAGCACGGGGAAAAAAGTCGACCAACATATCCATATCGGCCTGACCGATCACTTGTTCTTTACGATGAAACGGATCGAGCAAGGGATGGAAGTGACGAACCCGTTCTTACTCGAGACCGAATCGCTCTATCCGAACGAGTATGCGCTCGCCGAACGGATCGTCGACATGATCCATGAGCGTCTCGACGTGTTGCTTCCTGATGCCGAGGTCGGATTTATCGCCCTTCATATCCATTCGGCGACGACGTTTAAAAACGTCCTCGAAGTCAATCGTCACAATCAGATCATCGGCCAGATCGTTCAGACGATTGAGAGTCGTTTGAACGTCAAAATGGACCGGACTTCGCTCGATTATAAGCGCTTACTTCGGCACTTAAGGTACGCCGTTGAGCGGGTTGCGACGGGTGAGACGGTCGAGGCCCCACAAAAAATAGAAAAGGTATTGCGTGAAGAATATCCGCTATGCTATAGTACTGCTTGGGAGCTGATGGGCATCATGGAACGCGAATTAAAGCGTCCTGTCCCACGAGGTGAAGCGACATATTTGACGATGCACCTCCAGCGACTGACTACAAGTAGATAACTGATACCACGTATCTTACGTGTTACTGATTCGATCAGGCATGAGTAAGGAGTGGAACGGCTACGATTTCTCTATTGAGGAGAAGTCTACGTTCTGTACCTTATTCATGCCTGTTTCTGTTTTTATAAACGTTCATTATGAAAACGTTTAGATACGTCGGTTGTCTGACATCTACGTTCGGTTTCAGCACAAACAATTACAAAAGGAGGATTTATCATGTTTAAGCAGATTTTTGGTGTTCTTCAAAAAGTCGGTAAAGCGCTTATGCTTCCTGTTGCAATCTTGCCGGCAGCCGGTCTTCTTCTCGCATTCGGTAACGCGATGCAAAACCCGGCCCTTACGTCACGCGCTGGTTGGTTGACGAACGCAGGCGTTGTCAAGTTTGCTCAGCTCATGGAGCAAGCAGGCGGAATTATCTTCTCGAACTTAGCACTCTTATTCGCAGTCGGTGTCGCGATCGGTTTAGCAGGGGACGGCGTTGCCGGACTCGCAGCCATCGTCGGGTTCCTCATCATGAACAAAGTCATGGGTGTTTGGCTCGAACTCACACCTGAGATCATCGCACAAGGTGACCCGGCTTACGCGTCAGTCCTTGGTATCCCAACACTTCAAACAGGTGTCTTCGGTGGTATCATCGTCGGTCTGATAGCGGCCTGGGCATACAATAAGTACTTCAATATCGAATTGCCGCAATTCCTTGGCTTCTTCGCTGGTAAGCGTTTCGTCCCGATCGTCACAGCTGTATTGGCTGTCGTCGCTGGTTTCGTCATGCTTCTCATCTGGCCACCGGTTCAGCACGGATTGAACACGTTCTCGAACTTCATGTTGACTGAAAACCGCACGTTAGCGGCATTCGTCTTCGGTTTGATCGAACGTTCATTGATTCCGTTCGGTTTGCACCATATCTTCTACTCACCGTTCTGGTTCGAATTCGGATCATACACGGATGCAGCTGGTACGATCGTCCGCGGTGACCAAGCGATCTTCTTCGCTCAAATCCGTGACGGTGCCGAGCTTACAGCCGGTACGTTCATGACTGGTAAATACCCGTTCATGATGTTCGGTCTTCCTGCAGCAGCACTCGCAATGTACCATGAAGCACGTCCTGAACGTAAAGCGGTCGTCGGTGGTCTCTTGGCTTCGGCAGCACTCACATCGTTCTTGACTGGTATCACAGAGCCGATCGAGTTCTCATTCTTGTTCGTTGCTCCACTCTTGTTCGCAGTACACGCAGTCTTCGCTGGTCTTTCATTCATGGTCATGCACATCTTGAACGTCAAAATCGGGATGACGTTCTCGGGCGGTTTGATCGACTACCTTCTCTTCGGTGTTCTTCCTAACCGTACAGACTGGTGGCTCGTCATTCCAGTCGGACTTGCGTTCGCAGTCATCTACTACTTCGGATTCCGTTTCGTTATCCGTAAGTTCAACCTTAAAACACCGGGCCGTGAAGATGAAGTCGTTGAGCAATCAACTGCTACTGGTTCGGAACTTGCACAAGATATCCTCGTTGGTTTCGGTGGTTCACAAAACATCAAACACCTTGACGCATGTATCACACGTCTTCGCGTCGAAGTTAAAGATAAGAGCCAAGTGAACAAAGAAGAGTTGAAACGTCTCGGGGCAGCTGGTGTCCTCGAAGTCGGTAACAACATTCAAGCAATCTTTGGACCGCGTTCGGATGCATTGAAATCAGAGATGCAAGCGGTCATCGCTTCAGGTAACGAAAAGAAAGCAAACTAAGTATGAAGCCAATCCGTTAAGGGTTGGCTTTTTTTGTATGGGGAAACGGTTTCAGCCTGGTATCAGATGGGGAAAAGTAAGTATTCTGACAAAAGGAGGAACCATGATGTGGAAGAAAGTGTTTGGCGTATTGCAGCGGATCGGGAAGGCGCTCATGCTTCCGGTTGCGATTTTGCCGGCAGCCGGTCTATTACTCGCATTTGGTACTGCGTTCCAAAATCCTGATCTCGTTTCGCTGTTACCTTTCTTGGCAAACGATGCACTCGTCCTCATTTGGCAAGTCATGACCGATGCCGGGGATATCGTGTTTGCCAATTTAGGTCTGTTGTTCGCCGTCGGGGTCGCCATTGGGCTGGCCAACGGAGACGGTGTTGCCGGGTTAGCAGCTATCGTTGGTTATTTGATCATGAACAAAGTTATCAGCACGTGGAACGGGATTACTGCAGAAATTGTCCAGGGGGATCCTGCCTATGCATCGGTACTTGGCATCCCGACGCTCCAAATGGGGGTATTCGGTGGTATCATCGCCGGTTTGATTGCCGCGTTCGCGTATAACAAGTACTTTAACATCAAGTTGCCGGACTTCTTAGGATTCTTTGCCGGGAAACGTTTCGTTCCGATTGCGACCGCCGCGTTCAGTTTAGTGATCGGGATCGCGCTCGCCTACGTCTGGCCGCCGATCGGTACTGCCATCAATACGTTCTCGAGCACAATCATTGAGGCGAACGTGGCGGTTTCCGCATTCGTCTTCGGTTTGGTCGAACGGTCATTGATTCCTTTCGGTCTTCACCACATTTGGTACTCGCCGTTTTGGTTCCAGTTCGGGGAATATACGAACCAAGCCGGGGATCTCGTCCAAGGGGACCAACGGATCTTCTTCGCCCAACTTCGTGACGGCGTCGAGTTCACAGCCGGGACGTACATGACCGGGAAGTTCCCGTTCATGATGTTCGGATTGCCTGCCGCCTGTCTCGCCATGTTCCACACCGTCCCGAAAGAGCGTCGTAAAGACGTAGAAGGACTTTACTTCTCAGCAGCCCTCACTTCATTCTTGACGGGGATCACAGAACCAGTCGAGTTCTCGTTCGTCTTCGTCGCACCACTTCTCTTCGGTATTCACGCCGTGTTCGCTGGACTATCGTTTATGACGATGCATTTGCTAAACGTAAAAATCGGGATGACGTTCTCGGGCGGACTCATCGACTACATGTTGTTCGGGGTATTACCGAACCGGACCGCTTGGTGGCTCGTCGTTCCAGTCGGTCTCGTCTTCGCGGTCATCTATTACTTTGGATTCCGTTTCGCGATCACGAAGTTCGATTTGAAAATTCCAGGTCGTGATGTCGTCGCTGAAGGGCGTGGCGCCCGTAAGGTCGTCGACGATGACCTTCCGTACGAAGTGCTCGTCGGTCTCGGCGGTCCTGAGAATATCAAGCATCTTGATGCTTGTATCACACGACTCCGTGTCACCGTGAACGATGTCAAACAAGTCGATAAAGACTTGCTGAAAGATCTTGGTGCCGCCGGTGTGCTTGAAGTCGGGGATAACATCCAAGCCATCTTCGGACCAAAATCCGACACACTCAAGTCGCAAATTGCCGCCATCATCGAAGGTGGCGAGTACAAACCGAAAGAAAAAGCGGTCATCACGCCGGAAGCGGCCGAGCATGCCGACCATCGCTTCCTCGCACCGATGTCCGGTGTCATCTTGTCGCTTGACGATGTACCGGACCAAGTCTTCTCGGGCCGGATGATGGGTGAAGGGTTCGCGATCGAGCCGAGTTCCGGCCAAGTCGTGGCACCGGTCACCGGTCAGATCACGACGTTCTTCCCGACGAAACACGCGATCGGGCTGCTCGCGGACGACGGACGCGAGATTCTCATCCACGTCGGTCTTGATACGGTCAATCTGAAAGGGGAAGGGTTCGTCGCCAAAGTGAAAGAAGGCGACCGCGTCGAAGCGGGAGATATTCTGCTCGATGTCGACCTCAACTTGATCCGTGACAAAGTCCCGTCGCTCATCACGCCGATCATTTGGACGAACGGGGACGGCAAAGTCGTCGTCGTACCGTTCGGAGAGACGGTCGTCGCCGGGGAAGCGCTCGATTTTAGAACGGATGACAAAGGCGCGGAATAAGCGCAAAAAAAAGTGGCTCTCGCAATTTTGCGAGAGCCACTTTTGATTATGCTTTAATATCGAATTTTTGGCTGATGAAGTTGACGACTTCTTCGGCTGTATCCATGTTGAGGACGTCGTTGACGATCGCTTCTGTTTCAGCTTTCGTCAAACGTTTTACGAGGCTACGTGCGCGAAGGACGCTTGAAGCCGACATCGAGAACTCGTCGAGACCAAGTCCGAGCAGGATTGGAATCGCGAGCTCTTCTCCAGCCATCTCGCCACACATGCCGACCCATTTGCCTGCTTTGTGTGCTTCTGTGATGACGTTGTGGAGAAGGTTCAAGATGGCCGGGTTGAACGGCTGGTACAAGTACGAGACTTTCTCGTTCATGCGGTCAGCTGCCATCGTGTATTGAATCAAGTCGTTCGTGCCGACAGAGAAGAAGTCGACTTCTTTCGCGAATTGTTTCGCCATGACGGCTGTCGAAGGAATTTCGACCATCATCCCTGTCTCGTAGTTACCGACAGCGACGCCTTCTGCTTTCAACTTCGCTTCTTCTTCGAGAAGAAGGGCTTTCGCCGCGCGGAACTCTTCAAGTGTCGCGATCATTGGGAACATGATGGCGAGGTCACCGTGAGCCGAGGCGCGGAGAAGGGCGCGAAGTTGTGTGCGGAACAAGTCCGTTTCTTCAAGGCAAAGGCGGATGGCGCGATAGCCGAGGAACGGGTTCATCTCTTTCGGGAGGTCGAGGTAAGACAATTCTTTATCTCCACCGATGTCGAGCGTACGGATGACGACTTGTTTGCCTTCCATGCCTTCGATTACTGTTTTGTATGCTGTGTACTGCTCTTCTTCAGTCGGGAACGTTTCTGAATCCATGTAAAGGAATTCTGTCCGGTAAAGACCGATCGCATCAGAACCGTTTTTAAGAACGCCTTCAAGGTCGTTCGGTGTCCCGATGTTCGCCGCGAGTTTCACTTTATGACCGTCTGCCGTGACAGACTCTTCGTTGACGAGTTGCTTCAACTCTTCTTTGTAAGCTTCGAATGACGCACGTTTTGCAACGTATTCATTGACGAGTTCTTCAGACGGATTGACGAAAACGTCTCCTTCTGTCCCGTCGATGACGACGAGGTCGCCGTTCTTGATTTCTTCGAGTGCGACTTTTGTTCCGACGACTGCCGGGATTTCAAGTGAGCGCGACATGATGGCCGAGTGTGACGTACGACCGCCGATGTTTGTCGCGAACCCTTTGACGTATTTGCGGTTGAGCTGAGCCGTGTCAGACGGTGTCAAATCTTCAGCGATGATGATGACTTCCTCTGAAATTGAAGCAGGTGTCATGAACGTGACGCCGAGGATGTGGGCCATGACGCGTTTTGTGACGTCGCGGACATCAGCCGCGCGCTCGCGCATGTACTCGTTGTCCATCGATTCAAAGATCATGATCATCGTTTGAGCGACTTCATCGAGCGCTTTCGCAGCGTTCATGTGTTCGCTTTCAATTTTTTCGTTCACTTGCGAGACGATCTCTGGGTCTTCCACGATGAGCAAGTGAGCCGAGAAGATCTCAGCCTTGTCTTCTCCGAGTTCACGCAGTGTGATCTGGCGGATTTCTTCGAGTTCTGTTTTCGACTGAGCGATGGCTGCTTGGAAGCGCGCCTTCTCAGCGGCTACGTCCTCGATTTTGTTCGTCGGGATGTCAAATGAAGGTGTCTCCATGACGAATGCTTTCGCAACTGCGATTCCTGCAGATGCGCCAATACCTTTAATGTGTGACATAAGCGTAATCCCTCTCTTCAAAGAAATAGTGTTTTTTCCGACGGTTACCTCGTTAGTTCTTACCCGAAATGAAAAAGGAACTAACGAAAACCCGGAAGATTAAAGTAGCAACGGTCTACTACTAGGGGAAGCCTCGACCGAACAAAGTGGCCTCGCCTCGAGCACGAGGGATGCCTGATTGCGTACTTTCCTATCCTATCATAAAATAAATCATCGTCACAACGAGGAGATAGCCTTTGAATTTGAAGAATTAGCGACGATTGCGCATACTATTTCATTATTTCGATGAAGTTCGTTATGCTTACCTTATATAAAGAAGGGAAGTGGCAAATATGTATCAATTCGCTGAATTAGACTGGACCGGTTCACACGACACGGTCGTTGTCGGAATCGGGGCGGCCGACGCCGTCGAAGCAGGGCTCGACACGTTGTTCAACGGGCGCGTCAAATCGCTCATCCAGTCAGCTGACATCTCGACGAAGACAGGGGAAGTGTCGATCGTGCCGACGTTTGAGGGGAACATCAAACGCGTGCTGTTCGTGGGTTTAGGACAACGTAACGATTCGTCCGTCGAAAACTTGCGGAATTGGTTCGGGAAAGTCGCGAAAGAAATCAAAGCCCGCGCCTTCACGGACGTCGCGGTCGCGCTCGACACGTTTGAACCAGGCGTGGCGAGCTTGTTCGCCGAAGCGTATGAGATGGCGACGTATGAGCATCCTACATACAAGTCGGCGCCAAAATCGGCGACACCGGACGTGACGATCACCCTTTTAGGAGACGCGAACGAAGCGGACGTCGAAGCGGGTGCCGCATACGGGCGTGGGGTCAACGTCGCTCGGACGTTGACGATGATGCCGGCTAACATTTTGGACGCAGTGGCGCTAGCCGACTACGCTGTCGACCTGGCCGAGCGTCATGGTTTCAGCTATCGAATCATTGAAAAAGAAGAGATGGAGGCGCTCGGTATGGGGGCGCTGCTCGCCGTCAATCAAGGTTCGATAATTCCGCCGAAGTTGATCGTGCTCGAGTACAACGGTGCCGGGGACGATGCGCCGATTGCCGTCGTCGGAAAAGGTGTCACGTTCGACACGGGCGGTTACTCGATCAAGCCGAAAGACGGGATCGTCGGGATGAAAGGCGATATGGGTGGTGCGGCCACCGTGCTCGGTCTGTTTGAGACGCTCGCGACGACGAAACCGGCTGTCAACGTGCTCGGCGTCATTCCGGCAACGGACAACATGATTTCAGGAGACGCGTTCAAACCGGACGACGTCATTACGGCGATGAACGGGAAAACGATCGAAGTGCTCAATACCGATGCGGAAGGACGACTCGTTCTTGCCGATGCGGTGACGTTCGCGAAGACGTATGAGCCGAAAGCCATCATCGACGTAGCGACGCTGACAGGCGGTGTACTCGTCGCGCTCGGTACTGAGGTGACTGGTTGCCTGACGAACGACGACTCGCTCTATGAGGCACTAGAGACGGCGAGCCGAGCAACGAATGAGCTCGTTTGGCAAATGCCTTACTTTGATGTGTTCATCAAGCAAGTTCGGAAATCTGAAGTCGCCGACTTGAACAACTCACCGGGCCGTTACGGTCATATGATTTTCGGTGGCGCGTTCGTCGGCGAGTTCGTCGGTGACACGCCGTGGCTCCACCTCGATATCGCGGGAACGAGCGAGCGTTCTGCGGCGAGTGATCTCGGTCCGAAAGGCCCGACCGGTGTCATGGTACGTACACTTGCGTCAATGCTCGAAGGATGGAAGCGTTGAAATTCGGATTGATGTTGATCGGTTTGGCCATCGTCGCAGGCCTCGGCTATGCGGCTTGGCCGAGCCAGTTGTTGTTGGGGGTATCCGTCTTTAGTGCGGTGCTCGGAGTTTTGTTTTTGATTCAGGAGGGACGCCGTGGTCGGAGTAGGAATTGATGGGGCACGCGGAGGCTGGGTGCGAATCACGTACGATAGCATCTCGCTGTGCTTGACCATCTCAGAACAGTTGGAAGATTTATTGATTGACGGGGCAATGCACTTCGTCGACATGCCGAACGATCTCGGGACGATCTCAAACCCGGACCGGACGTGCGATGCGTGGATGCGGGCCCAGTTGAAGCAACGGAAGTCGTCGATCTTCACGCCGCCGATTCAAGACGTCGTGATGGAACAGACGTATGAAGCCGCCAATGTGAGAAGCCGCGAACTGATTGGAAAAGGAATCAGCAAGCAAGCATGGAACCTCGTGCCGCGTATTCGTGAGTTTCAAACGATTACGGCAGAAGACGTGTATGAGTCGCATCCGGAAGTCTGTTTCGCCGTCATGACCGGACATGAGGCCGAGTTCAGCAAGAAGACTGAGGCCGGCGAAGCCGAGCGGATCGAACTGCTGCGCCGCTATTCGAAAAGTTCGCCGTGGAAGTGGAAGATGTCGAACGTCAAAGTCGACGATATCATCGACGCATGCATCCTTGCCGTCGCCGCCTATGAGGCCGGGACGACAGGCTTAGAGACGCACCCGCATCAAACAGAGGGATTACCGTTCGTAGCGGTACCGAAGCCAAAAGAGCGATGACCGCGTCATCGCTCTTTTGGTGTCTGGATCGGTCCGAGGACGAACTTCCATATGTAATGAAATACTTGAGCATTGTAGAGTGCTTTCAGCAATACCGCGAGGACTGGTCCTAAAATGAAACCGAGGACACCAAACAGTTGCAGACCGACAAAGATCGAGATCAAAGCCGCGAGCGGATCGAGGCCGATATGAGAGCCGACGATCTTCGGCTCGGCCAAGTTGCGTTGGACGATGACGAGGATGTAGAGCACGAGAAGTCCGATCGCGCTGAACCAGTCGCCTGAGATGGCCGCGTAGGCTGCCCATGGCACTAGGAGTGTCCCGACACCGAGGTAGGGCAACAGATCAAAGAACGCGGCTAACAAGGCGAATGAGAACGGGTTGTCGACACGTAGAATGAACATCCCGACCAAGACGATTCCGAACGTGATGGAAATGAGGGTCAATTGGGCCCGGACATAGCCGAACAAAGCCGAACGTAAATTGAGCATGACAAGTTCAAACTCTTTAAAGCCTTTGCGTTTGTTCAACCGTTCGATCGAACGCATGTAAGACGGCCAGTCTTTCGTGATGAAGAACCAGGCTAGGACGATGACGACGAACAAGAGCAGGACGAGCGGGAGTGCGCTCAGGATGTCTTGCAGGAGCCCGGCGACACCTCGAGACAGGACGCCGATCGCGGCACCGAGTTGGACGCCGATTTCAGTGATGCCGCCCTCGAGCGATGTCGTTTGACCAGGGTTTAGCCGCTGGATGCTGTCGTAGGCATCGTTGACGAGTGGTGCGATTTTTTCGTTGAACATACGTTGGGCATAGATGGTGAACGTCTCAATTTGAGCAGGAAGTCTTTCTGCCGCAATCGTCAAATAACGAATCAATTGGGTGACAACGATGGCGATTACGCCGCTGACAAGACTCATGACGATTAGCAGTGAAACGAGGGTGCCAAGGGCACGCGGCATCTTCGTTTCACGCTCGAACAAGTTGACGAGGGGGACTGTCAACAAGGATAACAAGAAAGCGAACACGAAAGGATATGTGTACGTAAAGAGGACGCTCAGTCCCCAAATAACGAGCACGAGTCCGATGCCGACAAGGAGAAATCGAAGTAATTGCCAAAGTCTTACAGGAGACATGAGGCGTTGCCCCTTTCCTAACAATTGGATTGAGCATAGTATACCACGCAACTGGTAAATGAAGAGGATGGATAGGTGATTAAATATGAAGGAGATTCAACAGAAAATCGATCGGATGATTATCCACTTAGGAGGGTATTGGCGGCCGTTATCAGGCTTGGCCAGATTATTAGAAGAAGTGGGAGAAGTGGGTGGTGCCTTGCATGACCAGGACGAAGCAGCGCTCGTGGAAGAGCTGTTAGACGTATTCGTCATTTCAACTTGTCTCGCCAATCAGTATGCGATCGAACTTGACGATCAATCGAACGGACGAGGCGAGCGCCTCGTTCATCGCGCTTACTATTCGCTCGTTCGGGAAGCGGGGGAGGTGGCCCGGACCTTGAACGCCTACGAAGGGGATAAAAAATTGAAAGCATCATCGACGCCGGGTTCGTTGCAGCACCGAATCGAGGGCGTCCAAGCAGCGGTGTTCGATATCGCGCGCGAGATTGAGCTTGATTTGTATGCAGAAATCGGTTCGCTGATCGATGAGAAATCAACACGGGATTTCGGACGGTTCGACCATACGCCTGACCCGATCACCGAATCGGCGGTGCGATTGTACACGCGTTTTAAATCTGGTCGATATTGGGGAGGAATTGAGGCTAAACCTTCGGAGGAAGCGAGCCGATATAGAGAACGAGAATATAACATGGAACGATTCTTTAAGATTGCCCATGTCGAAGGGCTGGATGGGTTCGTCATTCGTCAACCGGACGATCCGTTCATCATGACGTCCTCTCTCGAGCAAGACTGGAAGGTGCCGGAATCGTTCATAATCGACGAAGAATGGCATGGAATAGACAAATTTATCATCATTCGTAAAAACTGGTAGAAAAGTATTCCCCTTTTTATCAAAAATATTCATCTTTTTTTCAAATACTTACTTTTTTTTAAAAAGCGTTATGCTACTATGAAGGTGTTGTTAGTAGAAATTAGCGCGAGAAGAAAGGAATATTTTGGATGAAAATGAAGCTATTGAAAGTTGCTCTCATCTTATCGCTGTTGTTGTTCGGTGCTCAAATCCCTGCGGTTGAGGCATCGACATTAGATGGCGAAACGACTGTCAATTTAAACGTTCGATCGAAACCAAGCACGACGGGAGCGGTCATCACGACGTTACCGAAAGGCACAAAAGTAAAGTATGGGACTTATAACCAATCATGGCATAAAGTGTATTTAAATAGTCGCACTTACTATGCTTCGGCCCCGTACATTAAACAGATCGCCTCGTCACCGACGACGATCAAGACGCAAGCAGCATCATCGACAGGCGTCACAACAGAAAACTTGAACGTTCGAGTGACGTCACACCGTGATGCGAAAATCGTTACGACGCTTAAAAAAGGCACTGAAGTGAACTATGCCGTCCATAACTCATCATGGGCCAAAGTGTTCTTGAATGGAAAGACGTACTACGCGGCGAAAGCGTATATCGCGCCAAAGCTAGTCGCTTCAGCGCCTAGCAAACAATCGGGCTACACGAATCGCGACATTCAGCTGTTCAATCGCACGCTACAAACATCACCGGTCGCGAAAACGATCCCGGCCAAGCGTACTGTCACGTTCAGCGTCCACAACTCGAGCTGGTCGGTTATTTATGAAGGCACGAAGACCTACTACACACCGACTCGAGGAATTACAGCCGGAACACTGAAGCCGGCGACGACGACAGAGACTGGCTACGCGAACCGGGACTTGAAATTGTTCGATACGCGCAACCAGGCATCAAAAGTCGTTAAAGTACTCCCGTTGAACACGGTAGTCGCATCGAGCAAGTACAACTCGAGCTGGTCGACCGTCTATATCGGCAGCGACACGTACTACACGCCGACGGCATGGATCACGCCAGGCGTTGCCCCGGTCCAACCGCCGACGACGACGAAGCCAGTAGAGACGAAGATTCAAGGGTACGCCAACCGCAACATCAACCTGTTCGGTAAAACGCACCAGAGTTCGTCGGTATTGCTCGTCTTGCCGCAGTACACGGCCGTCACGTACAGCCCATATAACTCAAGCTGGTCAAACGTTTTCGTCGGGACGAAGACCTACTTCACACCGACTTCATGGTTGACTGCTGGTGCGGCACCATCGGCACCTGCTGCATCGCCACAAGGGAAAGTGTATATCAACACGCCGGGTGATGTCTTGAACGTCCGAGCGACGGCTTCGGCCAGCTCGACGATACTCGGGAAACTTACGCACGGCATGCAAGTCGACCACTACGGTTCATCGAACGGCTTCTATAAGATTAAGTACAACGGACGCGATGGGTTCATCTCAGCCGCCTTCACGATGGCAATAAAGCCGAGTGCGTCTACTGGACCTATCATCGTCATCGATCCTGGTCATGGCGGTAACGACCCTGGTGCGATTAACGGTTCATTCTATGAAAAGACAGTTGTATTCGACGTATCCAAGCGAGTTGAGGCATATTTGAGTTCGAAATATAACTATCAAGTCCGTTTGACGCGTACGACAGATATTTTCTATAAACCAGCAGAACGTCCGGTTATTGCAAAAAATCTTCGTGGTGATTTGTTCGTCAGTATCCATGCAAATGCGTCTAGAGATCCAAAAGCGAACGGGATTGAAACGTTCTATTCAAGTTCTACAGCGCAAAGTGCCCGCAGTCGAGTATTAGCGACGAATATTCAAAACAATCTCGTTTCGAATATGTCCGGAACTGGGATGCGGAGCCGAGGCGTGAAGTCCGCGAATTATATCGTCATTAATCATAGTTTGATGCCGTCAGCGCTCGTTGAACTCGGATTCATCACTTCTCCGACAGATGTTATCCATCTTCGTAGTGAAGCATCACGCCAGCGCATGGCAATCGGTGTTGCTGAAGGTATTGCCCAATACGTGAGAGCGTACCATTAATTCCAACCTGCTCGCGCAGGAGTATATAGAAGGCCCCGGCTCAAAATGAGCCGGGGCCTTCCTTTTATGTAATAAGCAAGCCCTCGGCCGAATGGGCGAGGGCTTGGTTTATAAGTCGTCGAAGCCGTTGGCGTCGGTCACTTTCGCGTATGAGCGTGATTTTTGTTCGAAGAAATCGGATTTCGTCGCGTTGAGCGAGTCGTCCGAATAGGCACGGATCCACGGCATGACGTCCTCGTTGAAGCCTTCATACAAATCGTTCAACCCGATGACGCGCAGGCGTTTGTTGGCAAGGTATTTGATGTAATCACGCATCTCGCTGACGTCGAGGCCATCGAGGTCACGAAGTACGTATTCGCACCACTCGATCTCGAGGTCGACCGCTTGTCCCATCGTGTCGTAGACGAACTGGCTGAAGCTTCCGTCGGCGTCGATTTCCGGGTTCTCGGTCAAGACGGCGCGAAGCAGCTGGCTGACGAAATGCGAATGTTGCATCTCGTCCCGTTGGATATAGCTGATCATCGTCGACGTCCCGACCATCTTCTGATGACGGGCGAGGTTATAGAAGTAGGCGAATCCGGAATAAAAGTTGATGCCTTCAAGGATGACCGAGGCGACGAGAGACTTCGCGAAGTTCTCCGCGTTCGGCACGGCCCGGAAATCTTCATACAAGTCTAAGATGAACTGATTGCGTTTCATAACCATCTCGTCATCTTTGGCGATATCGAAGATGCGGTTCTGCTCGCTGAGCGGGACGAGACTCGACAACACGTAGCTGTACGATTGATTATGGACGACTTCTTGCTGGGCGATGATGGCGAGCACCGAGTGGACCGACGAATCGGACGAGAACATCGCCGACTCGAGAATGTAGCGCGTCTGCACCGAGTCGAGAATCGACAACAAGCCGATGATGCGCTTGAACGCGTCTTGTTCACGCTCGGTCAGTTGCGGCCATTGTTGCATGTCTTTTGACATCGAGATCTCATCTGGGATCCAAAAGTTAGACAGCAACTGTTTATAAATTGTATAAAATTGTGGATAGGCGATATCGTTCCAGTTGACGATCGAACTCGTCTCGCCACCGATAATGGCTGTCGCCCGATTAGGATGTTTGGGCGACAGTAGTTTGATCTTTTGAATAGTCATAGACGTGTACTCCTTCTTCGGCGTTTCGTGCCAATCGTTCGGTCCAAGCACGGACGTTGTACGGTTGGTTACGCGGCGACTGCTCGATTTTCAACAGTTCACCGGCAAGGGGGATTCCAAACTTCGAAAGGTGGTATGCCATCTCGTCGACAGCGCGGCAGAAATGAACGAACATCCTGTCACCCGTCCCGAAGACGGCGGCTTGACGAATCGGTACCGACTGCTCTTTCAAGAGAAGCCGGAACGTATCTTTCATCTCGTCTGGCAAGACGCCATCGGCCCACGTGTACGACCCGAAATAGACGAGGTCGTACGTGGCGAGCGCTTGGGCCTCGCGATGGCCGATGCGGTCCGCTTCGTACAAGACGGCACGGTCGCCCCGATTGACGTGGGTCGCCTGAATCAACTCGGCGACCTCTTCTGTATTCCCGCTCATTGAACTATAGACGATTGCGACGTTCATGGTTAGGTCCCACCTTTCGTTAAACAGATGTTACGACGAACACGATTCGCATTCATCGACTTCGACGGTCGTTGAACGCGTGTAATAGATCGATTTCATACCGAGCGACCATGCCTCGAGGTGCATCCCCAGCATTTCAGTCGCCTTCACGTCGTTCTTGACGTATAAGTTGAAACTGATCGCTTGGTCGATGTGGCGTTGGCGGGCCGCGTTTTGACGGATGCTCCAAAGTTGGTCGACTTCAAACGCTGATTTGTAGAACCAGTTCGTCTCCGAGTTGAGGTCAGGGACGGTCACTGGGATCTTATAATTTTTCTTTTCTTCCGAATATACTTTCTTATAAATCGGGTCGATCGAAGCGGTGCTGCCGGCGATGATCGCTGTCGACGAGTTCGGTGCGACGGCCATCATGTAGGCGTTGCGGACACCGTTTTGGTGAACCTCGGCCGCGAGGCCGTCCCAGTCGAGCTCGTCGTGCGACCGGTAGTTGCGGCGACTGAAGTATTCGCCCGTGTGCCATTCCGAGCCTTCGAACACGCCGAACGCGCCTTTTTCTTTCGCGAGTTCCATCGAAGCGTGAATCGTGAGATAGGCGATTTTTTCGTAAAGTTTCTCAGCGTACTGGACGGCGTCGACCGATTCCCAGCGGATGCCTTCGAGGGCGAGCAAATGGTGCCACCCGAACGTGCCGAGACCGACAGAACGATATTTTTGGTTCGTGATCATCGCTTGTGGCACTTCGATCGTGTTCAGGTCGATGACGTTATCGAGCATTCGCATTTGAATCGGGATGAGGCGCTCGAGCACGTCGGATTTGACGGCGCGTGCGAGCGCGATCGAGCTCAAGTTACAGACGACAAAGTCGCCCGGCGTCTTCGTGATAACGATTTTCCCGTCTGCTGTGTACTCTTCATCGATTGTCGTCGCCGACATGTTCTGAGCGATTTCTGAACAGAGGTTCGAGCTGTAAATCATACCCGCATGTTTGTTCGGGTTGGCGCGGTTGACCGCATCCCGGAAGAACATATACGGCGTGCCCGTCTCGAGCTGTGAGCGCATGTAACGTTTGACGAGGTCGATGGCCGGCACGGTCACGCGTGTGAGCTCGGGATTGTTGACACAAGCCGTATATTTCTCGGTGAACGAACCGCCGTTGTCCGTCTCGTCGTAGAAGTCTTCAAGGCTGAAGCCCATGACCGTACGGATCTCATGCGGGTCGAACAAATGCCAATCGCCCCGCGCTTCGACGGTACGCATGAACAAGTCCGGTAAACAGACGCCGGTGAACAAGTCATGAGTGCGGAGGCGCTCATCGCCGTTGTTCAACTTGGCATCGAGGAATTCAAAGATATCCTTGTGCCAGATGTCCAAGTAGACGGCGATCGAGCCTTGACGCATGCCGAGTTGATCGACCGAGACGGCCGTGTTGTTCAACTGCTTCATCCAAGGCAACGCACCGCTCGAGACACCTTTGAATCCTTTAATGTCACTTCCGCGTGAACGGATTTTGCCGAGGTAGACCCCGATGCCGCCGCCGCCTTTTGAAAGTGTGGCCACGTCCGTGTTCGAGTCGTAAATACCGCGGAGTGAATCATCGACCGTATCGATGAAGCAAGAGCTAAGCTGCCCGTACGATTTACCGGCATTCGAGAGCGTCGGCGTCGCGACGGTCATGTATAAGTTCGATAGCGCCCAGTAGGCTTCTTCGGCAAGTTGGACCCGTTTAGACGCGGCCTCATTTTGCATGAGCGTCATGGCGATGACCATAAACCGCTCTTGTGGGAGCTCATATAAGTTTTTAACGTGATCGCGTCCGAGGTAACGGTCCGATAACGTCCGTAGGCCGATGTAAGTGAAGAGGCGATCGCGTGACGGGTCGATCAACGTCTCTAAATAAGCGATATCTTCTTTAGAGTATGTGTCAATTAACGCCGACGTGAAGATGCCTTTGTTCGTCAGCGTCTCGATCATCGAATAGAGTGAGCCGTAACGCATCGAAGCGTCATACCCGCGGTTGCGTGCTGCTTCAAGGTAGAGACGGTTTAAGTACATCTCGGTCGCGACGAATGTCCAGTCCGGCTCTTCAGCCTTCAACATATCGAGGGCGTGCATCGTCATCAAGTCATATACTACATCTTGTGTCAGTGATTTTGAATCGAGTGCTCGAATCAAACGTTCCTCGTAGCGTGCGACGCTGAGCTGCGGGTAGCGTTGTGTTAAGGATTGGATCAATGTTGCTACGTCGGCAAAGGTTGGTGTTGCCGGCAACATCGTCTCGTGGTGGATAGGGGATGTCAAAACGATCACTCCTTCTTCGGGTGTAGAAATTATAAAGGTATAGCGGAACTTGTCCGATTCAACGTCAATGGGGATAGAACGTGATAAATATCCGTTAACTATATATTGACGTTTTATTCTCTTTTTAATCATAAATCACCCATATTTAGTTTTGCAATCATTGAAATTTATAAAACTGTGACGATGCGAATTACTTTTACTCTAAAACGGCTCTCTCAACCGTTTTGAGACGTGATATGAGACGAAAAAAAGATTTACTGATTCCCGAGGTCAAAGCTGTCCGCTTTTTTTGTAAGCGTTCAATCCGATTTGTCAATACGGAAATCAAGAAGAATGTCACTGATTCCATAAATTATTAAAAAGGTTATGACCAGGAACCAATACTAGATATAGTGTTGGCTCGATTTGAAAAAGCGGGAAATCCGAGGTAAGGCTAGCGCCATCGTCAAAAGTGCGGTAGATTGAGGAAGTACGATATAATATCAAGGCTAAAAAGAAGGGTTTTAAAAATGCGTTCAGAAGATTTATTATTAGCATGGGACCCGCTCGGTTACGGGCTTGGGTCTTACGGGCCAGAGTTCGATGACATCACAGTGGCGCTCGTGCAGATCGACTCGGAAGCGGAGTTGAATGAAACGATTCGTCGTATTCTGACGGATTCGTTTGGAGAGTGCCCGTCTGAGGACGATACGCGCGCCATGGCCAGACAATTACTTACATCTTCAGAAGCTTGTCAATTATAAGGGGGAACCAACATGTTACGAATCGATCCAACACCTAATCCAAATGCAATGAAAATCACACTTCCTGAAAACGTCTTCGGAGCTAAGAGCCAAAGCGTGAAAGCCGGCGAGTCAACAGAGCAACCGCTTCTCGCGAAACTCGTCACGATCGAAGGTGTCGAGAGCGTCTTCGCTTACGGCGATTTTGTCACAGTATCAAAAGAGAACGGCGTCAGCTGGGAAGCAATCTTACCGCACGTCGAAACTGCTTACCGCGGATGAACCCGCTCGTTTCGATCGTCATTCCGGCCTACGCGCGCGAGGCGGAACTGACGGAACTGCTCGAAAGTTTGACGGTACAGACGTTTCAACAGTTCGAAGTGCTTGTAGTAAATAATGATGGGCCGCCAAAGCAACATCTTTTGGCGCCTTTTTTGAATCGATTGTCGGTTCGGTTGATCGAGCTTGAAGAAAATCATCACGTCAAAGCGCGAAACCGAGGCGTGATGGAGGCAAGAGGCGAGTATATTCTCTTATTAGATGACGATGATTTACTCATGCCGACCCATATCGAACGAGCGCTCGATGATTTGACGACGGCAGACCTCGTCTTCACCGATGCGGAACTGTTTCGGTTCACATGGCAAGACGGGCGGCGGGTCGTCACGGAGTGGGAGGCGTTCGCCTACGAGCTCGACTTGGACCGGATTCGGCAAGACTCGACGTTCATTCCGTCCGGCACGCTTTACCGCAAGCGGCTTCACGACGTCATTGGCATGTTCGATGAGACGGTTTATAACTATTGGGACTGGGACTTTATCTTACGTGTGATCGAGCACGGGACGGTCGTTCATCCAGCCCGGGCGACGGTGCTCTACGCTTTTAACGGAACCGACAACTTATCGGCGAAACAAGATGAGGCGCGTCGACGCTACTTTGAGCGGTTTTGTCAAAAACACGGCTTGGTGAATATGGAGATGAAGAATTTTCATATCGTCCAGTCCGAACGGCGGGAGTACGTGAGACAGACAGAAAGGTCGTTCGCAGGGACGTTTCCCGGTAGAACGGAAGGAGACAACTAATATGTACACAACAAAAGAGTTAGAACTTTTGGAATTGCTTGAAGAAAAAGGATACCTCGAGACGAAGTTGCTCGCGGACTTGCTCGCGACCGATGAGGCGACCGTCGAAGCGATGCTCGAGAAGTTCAAAGCGGACGGCATCTTGCTCGGTTTCCGGGCGATGATCAACTGGCAGAAGATTAACCGTCACGATGTCACGGCGTTCATCGACGTCAAAGTCACACCGAAGCGAGGTCGCGGGTTTGACGAGGTCGCCGAGCGGATTTACCGCTTCCCGGAAGTGACGGCTCTCTATTTGATGTCGGGCGCGTACGACCTGCAAGTCGTCATCCGGGCGAGTTCGCTCCAAGACGTGGCGTCGTTCGTCTCGGACAAACTGTCACCGCTTGACTCGGTCGTGTCGACGACGACCCACTTCAAGTTGAAGACGTACAAGCATGACGGTATTTTGTTCACCCCACAAGTCGAAGACAAACGGTTGAACATCACGCCATGAAGTCGCTATCGAATCAAGTCGTCTCGATGAAGCCGTCTGGCATTCGCCGTTTCTTCGATTTGGCACAGACGATGGAAAATGTCGTCTCTCTTGGGGTGGGAGAGCCGGACTTCATCACGCCATGGAACGTCCGCGAAGCGAGCTACGCGGCACTCGAGCAAGGCTATACGGCTTATAGTGCCAACGCGGGTCTGCTCGAGCTGCGTGAAGCGATTGCTCGTTACATGACCGACCGTTTTGACGTCACGTATGACCCGGCGACCGAACTGATCGTCACGACAGGGGCGTCTCAGGCGCTCGATATCGCCTTCCGTGCTTTATTGAACCCAGGTGACGAGGTTCTCGTCGTCGAGCCAGCTTTCGTCTCCTACGGGCCACTCATTGAATTAGCCGGTGGGACCGTCGTCCCGGTCGCTTGTCGTCCAGAATCCGGGTTCCGCTTGAATCGGGAAGACGTCGCAGCAGCGATCACGGAACGGACAAAAGCGATTTTGCTCTGCTTCCCGTCGAACCCGACCGGCGCGACGATGACGGGCGACGAACTCGCCGAAATCGCGGAACTCGCTACGAAACACGATTTGTGGGTTGTGAGCGATGAGATTTACGCGGAGCTGTCTTACGATGCCCCGTTCACGAGCTTTGCGACGCTCCACGACATGCGCGAGCGGACGATCGTCGTCAACGGTTTCTCAAAAGCGTTCGCGATGACCGGATGGCGCCTCGGCTTCACGTGCGCCCCGGAAGTCGTGACCCGGGAAATGCTTAAAGTGCATCAGTACGGCATGATGTGTGCGCCGACGCTCGTCCAATTCGGAGGGCTTGAGGCGTTGCGCAGCCGCGACCAACACGTCCCGAAGATGGTGAAGAGTTATCGCCAGCGTCGTAACTATTTTATCCAGGCGTTAAACGACGCAGGTCTCCCGACCCACGTCCCGGGTGGTGCGTTCTATGCATTCCCGTCCATCCGCCATACCGGGCTTTCGAGCGAGGAGTTCGCCGAACGGTTGCTGCTTGAAGAGCGAGTGGCGGTCGTTCCGGGCAATGCGTTCGGAGCGAGCGGGGAAGGCTTTGTCCGTGCGAGTTATGCGACGTCGATCGAGCAGCTTCAAGAAGCGATCCGCCGTATCGATCGGTTCATGAAACAGTTTGAACTGGCAACGTCAACGACAGACTCTCAGCGATGAGGGTCTGTTGACGTTTTAGCGATAAGGTGAATGGTGATCGCGCCTCGCCCACGACCGAATATCGACCGATTATTCTAAAATGGGTTGAACGATGTAACATAAAATGGGAAGATATACGAAAGTGGCGTGTGAATATAGATTATGGGGTCGAGATTGAGGGCGGATTAGAAGGTAAATGAGTGAAGCACCCGAACCTTGAACATTCGTACGAACCGACCGCGACGGACTTGGGGATATCGGTCGGTCGATTCGCGATGAGTTTGGACGAGATGGCTAGTGGGGACGTCTATGAAATCAGCTAGCAGCGGACGTTTGCGACATCTTAAAACAAAAAAAGGGCTAGGCGTTAGCCTAGCGGAATCAGGGGGGAATACTTGAAGTCTTGCTTGATTTGTATTTACCCTGAGGTGCGACTTTGAAACGTCAAAATAATCCTAAATAATCTTTTTTACTATTTTCTACACTTTATCGAAAAAAGTATGTTATAGTAAGTTGATGAATTTAGCATAGGAGTGTTTGTAATGGCAAAATACGAAAAAGATCAAGTTTTAAAAGGTAAAGTAACAGGAATTCAACCTTTCGGTGCGTTCGTCGCACTCGACGACGAGACACAAGGTCTTGTCCACATCTCTGAAATCTCACACGACTACGTGAAAGACGTGAACGAGTACGTTCAAGTCGGCCAAGAAGTTGAAGTGAAAATTCTTGATGTTGATGAAGCATCTAAGAAAATCAAGCTTTCAATGAAAGCGACACAAGAAGCACCAAAACGCGAGAAGTCGGCTAAGCCAGCTCGTCGTGGCGCACCACGCCGCAACGAAGCTTCAAACTTCAAGCAAGAAGAAGCGCCAGGCTTCACAGTCCTTAAGGACAAGCTCGAAGACTGGATCAAAAACACGAACTTCAAAAAGTAAGTGATGAAAGGCGGCCTATTCCAAATAGGTCGCCTTTTTTTTGTACAGGAAATTGAACAGATGTTCCCGAAAGAGATAGAGAAAGGAGTAGATTTACATGAAAATTGGAATCATCGGGACGGGCGGTATCGCCACAAACGCACACATCCCGCATTACATCGCGGCCGGGGCAGATGTCGTCGCGGTCATGAACCGGACACGGGAGCGCGGGGAGGCGGTTGCCCGTCAGTTCGGGATCGAACGGGTTTATGAAACGGTAGCGGACATGCTCGCAAACGAGCAGCTTGATGCGGTCAGCGTCTGCACACCGAACGCCCTGCATAAAGACCATGTCATCCAGGCGCTCGATGCCGGTTGTCACGTCCTTTGCGAGAAACCGCCGGCCATTTCGGAGCGTGAGGCGGACGAGATGCTACAAGCGGCCAAGCGGGCCGGCCGGACGCTCCATTACGGCTTCCATTTCCGGCATCGGACGGACACGCAACTGCTGAAACGTTTGATTGACTCAAATGAACTCGGTCACATCTATGCGGCGACCGCGCTCGCCCTAAGGCGCCGTGGCATCCCGGGTTGGGGCGTGTTCACGGACAAAGAACTTCAAGGAGGCGGGGCGCTGCTTGATATCGGCGTACATATGCTCGACCTCGCCCTCTATTTGATGGATTATCCAAAACCGGTCGACGTGGTCGGTCACGTCGGACAGTATCTTGGGACGCGTCCTGGTGTCGGTCTGATGGGCGACTGGGACGCCGACAACTTCTCGGTTGAAGACACGGCCCGGGCGATGGTCACGTTCGAGAACGGGGCCTCACTCTTTTTAGACGCGAGCTTCATGGCGAACATCGGGCCGAAGGATACGATGAACGTGGAACTGAGAGGGACAGCCGGCGGGGCGTCGTTGTTCCCGCTCACGATCTATACGGAAGAACATGGCGCTCTGTTTGACAAGACGCCGGCTCATTTGACGTTACAAGACCCGTACGCGACACAGATTCGCTCCTTCCTTGAGGCGTGTCGGCATGAGCCGTCATACGAGCAGGCCGAACAGGCGGTCCTGCTTCATCAAATCATCGACCGCATATACAGTCAGGGCTAATCACTTTTCAATCCAGAAAAACAGGGTATATAGTGTAGGTGTTACATATTTTTGAAGGAGGATGACTTATGCACAACTTTGAATACAAAAACCCAACGAAATTGATCTTCGGGACGCATCAGATCGAGAAGCTCACAGGCGAGCTCAAAGCGCTTGACGCGAAGAAAGTGATGCTCGTCTATGGAGGCGGGAGCATCAAGAAGAACGGGACGTATGAGGAAGTCGTTGCTGAATTAAATAAAGCGGACATCGTGTTCGTCGACTTCTCAGGTGTCGAACCGAACCCGCGGATTGAAACGGTGAGACGTGCGGTCACGAAAGCGCGCGAAGAAGGCATCGACGCCTTGCTCGCGGTCGGCGGCGGTTCAGTCATCGATTGCACGAAATTGATCTCGGCAGCGATCCCGTATGACGGCGACGCATGGGACATCGTCCTCCGTGACCATATCCCGACTGAAGCGGTACCGTTCGGGACGGTGCTCACACTCGCGGCGACAGGTTCTGAGATGAACTCCGGTTCGGTCATCACGAACTGGGAGACGCAAGAGAAATATGGTTGGGGCCACCCGCTCGTCTATCCGACGTTCTCGATCCTCGACCCGCGCTATACCGTGTCGGTGCCGAAAGACCAAACGATCTATGGCATCGTCGACATGATGAGCCATTGTTTCGAGCAGTACTTCCACCCGAACCACGCTCCGGTCCAAGAGCGGATGACTGAAGGCGTCTTGAAAGCGGTCGTCGAGTCGGCACCGAAGCTCGTCGACGACTTAGAGAACGTCGACTTGCGTGCCATCATCTTGTTCGCAGGCACGATCGCCTTGAACGGGGTCTTGCAGATGGGCGCTTCTGGCGACTGGGCGTCGCACAACATCGAGCACGCCGTTTCGGCTGTCCATGACATCCCGCACGCCGGCGGTCTCGCCATCCTCTTCCCACGCTGGATGGAGCACGTCCTTGAAGAAGACAACGCGGCACGGTTCGCACGACTCGGGACAGAAGTGTTCGACGTTGAACCGGGTGCGACAGACCTCGAGACAGCAAAACGTACGATCACAGCGGTTCGTGCTTTCTTCGACCAACTTGGTGCGCCAAGTTCACTCCGCGACTATGAGATCGACGAATCGACGTTCGAGGCGATCCTTGATTCAGCGATGAAGCGTGGAGCGTTCGGACGTTTCCGTACACTCGAACGCGAAGACGTGGCTGCGATTCTTGAATTGAGCAAATAAGGCGATTTGATGCCTATTTTGCAATAATGATTGAACGAATCCGTCGTTTCCGTTTATGATGGGTCATGTATGGCTCTTAGATGAGCGATTTAAAGGAGGAAATGCCATGTCAACAGTACGTTTCGATTATTCTAACGCCCTGTCTTTCGTCGGGGAACACGAAGTCGATCAAATGCAAGAAACGGTGAAAGCACTCCATTCGGTCATCCACGACCGGAGCGGTGCCGGCAGCGATTTTCTAGGCTGGATCGACCTTCCAACGAATTTTGATACGGATGAGTTCGCACGCATCAAGGCGGCCGCTGAACGAATCCGCGACAACTCGGACGTCCTCGTCGTCGTCGGAATCGGTGGGTCGTATCTCGGCGCTCGTGCAGCCATCGAGATGCTGCAACATTCATTCTTCAACGTGTTGTCAAAAGAGGAGCGTAACGCCCCGCAAGTCTTCTTCGCGGGCCACAACATCTCGTCAACGTACATGACGGAGTTGCTTCAAGTACTTGAAGGCAAAGAAGTCTCAGTCAACGTCATCTCAAAATCGGGAACGACGACAGAGCCGGCAATTGCTTTCCGTGTCCTCAAGCAGTTCATGGAAGAGAAGTACGGCCAAGACGGCGCACGCGAGCGCATTTATGCGACGACAGACCGTGCCCGTGGCGCTTTGAAGACGCTCGCTGATGCAGAAGGTTACGAGACGTTTGTCATTCCGGACGATGTCGGTGGACGGTTCTCTGTCCTCACACCAGTCGGTTTGCTTCCGATCGCGGCGGCAGGCATCGATATCGATGCCCTCATGGAAGGTGCGCGTGACGCGGAAAATGCTTACAGTTCACCTGAACTTTCAGAGAACGAGGCGTATCAGTACGCGGTCGTCCGTAACGCCATGTATGCGAAAGGTAAATCAATCGAACTTCTCGTCAACTACGAGCCGGCACTCCACTATGTATCAGAGTGGTGGAAACAGCTTTACGGCGAGTCAGAAGGCAAAGACAACAAAGGGATCTTCCCGGCGGCAGTTGACTTCTCGACTGACCTCCACTCGATGGGACAATACATCCAAGAAGGTCGCCGCGACTTGTTCGAGACGGTCATCCGTGTCACGAACGTCCGTCACGCGTTGAACGTCCCTGAAGACGCACAAGACCTCGACGGCTTGAACTTCCTTGCCGGTGAGACGATCCAATTCGTCAACGACAAGGCGACGGAAGGAACGCTCCTCGCCCACACGGACGGAAACGTGCCGAACCTCGTCGTCGAATTGCCAGAGATGACGCCATATCATCTCGGCTACTTGTTCTACTTCTTCGAGAAGGCGTGCGCGATGAGCGGCTACATTCTCGGAGTCAACCCGTTCAACCAGCCAGGTGTTGAAGCATATAAAGCGAACATGTTCGCGTTGCTTGGAAAACCAGGTTACGAAGAACAAAAAGCTGAGCTTGAAAAGCGCTTAAACCAATGATTTGTTGTAGGTCCGCCTCGGCGGGCCTATTTTTTTGTTTGAAACTAGGGTGAGACAAGGTAAAGTGAGAGTAGACACGGGAAAGAAAGGGATGGACTATGTTGACATTCACGGACTACTATCACAATAAAGTCGAGTTGAGCTTCGAGCACTATCCATTTTCGGATACGCCGCTTCACGTCTGGGTCGTCGCCCGCTATGCGGACAAATGGGTGCTCACGAAGCATAAGCAGCGCGGACTCGAATTTC
Organism: Exiguobacterium aurantiacum; assembly: GCF_001766415.1. Lineage (GTDB taxonomy): Bacteria > Bacillota > Bacilli > Exiguobacteriales > Exiguobacteriaceae > Exiguobacterium > Exiguobacterium aurantiacum_A. Next base: position 241,859 of record NZ_MKXO01000004.1, read on the forward strand.
CGGGAGGGAAAGTCGAACCCGGAGAACACGAGGACGACGCGGCGATTCGGGAAGTGTACGAGGAGACGGGAGGTGTCGTCAAGACGCTCCATTATTTAGGGCAGTACCGGGTGCTCGGGCGTGGTGACACCGTCATCAAAAATATTTATTTTGCGGAAATCGAACGGTTCGAGGATCATCCGGCCGTCGATGAGACCGACGGGGCCGTCTTGTTGGACACGTTACCGACGAACCTGCTCCGTAACGGCCGCTACAGTTTCATGATGAAAGATAAAGTGTTGCCCGAAACGATGAAAGTACTCCATGACAAAAAGTTGGTTTGATCGAGTCGACGTCCTGCCTCCTTATGCGGGATACCCCGTTCATCGAGGTTGGTACGAGACGAGTGACGGGGAAGAAATCGTCGCCTACACGATCACGCCAAAACGCCCGAACGGCCAGGTGCTGTTTTATTTACGAGGCGGCACCGGGAGGATCGGCGACGTCCGGTTGCCTCGGCTAATGCAATTCGCGGCGAAAGGGTTCCATGTCGTGGCGCCGGTCTATCGCGGGAACCACGGGGGAACCGGAAAAGAGGATTTCGGAGGCGCCGACTTAGAGGACGTCGTGTCTCTGTATGACCGCGTTAGCCGGACGCACGAGACGATCCACGCCCTCGGCTTTTCCCGGGGCGGCATGATGGCGTTGTCGCTCGCATCAAAACGTCCCGTCACGTCGGTCACGTCGTGGGCGGGTGTGACGAATTTGGAATGGACGTATGAAGAACAGCGTTCGATGCGGAAGATGTTGCGCCGGATGACCGGGGGAGACCCGGCGGCGGTCCATGAGGCGTATGTCGAACGGTCTCCGCTCTTCAAAGACTGGCAGGCGCCGACGCTACTCATTCATGGGACGGACGACGAGCAAGTCCGGCTTCGTCATGCGACCGCCCTCGCCGACAAGATCGGTTCGCAAGCAGAGCTTTGGATCTTGCCGTTCGCCCATCAGCTCCCGTTCTGGGAAAAATGGAAGACGACGGACCGAGCGATGGATTGGATGTTGGCGATTGCAAGAAAAAAATGAGGCTGGGACATAACCCAGTAGATTTATAAGAAAGAGGCCACCGGGAGCGACTTGTTCGCTCCCGGTGGCCTCTTCTCATTTTTATGGGTTCGTGCACGCATTTCAGACTAAACAGATAGGGGCGACCTTTGATAAAGTTAAAGTGACCAAACCATAACTTTGGAGGTGCCCCTATGTACAAAGAGTATACCATGAACCAGTTGGTTTTGCCCCTAGATTTAGAAGTCCGTCTCCAGGAAAACG
>NZ_MKXO01000005.1 GCF_001766415.1 Exiguobacterium aurantiacum
CCCTCAGAGACGATGAGGTAGATAGGTCATGGGTGGAAGCACGGCGACGTGTGGAGCTGAATGATACTAATCGGTCGAGGCTTTGATCTAGAAACGGTTTGAACTTGATGAGTCTTCAGTTTTCAGGGAACAATTCCCTTGTCTGGTGGCGATAGCGAAGCGGCCACACCCGTTCCCATGCCGAACACGGAAGTTAAGCGCTTCAGCGCCGAAAGTAGTTGGGGGTCTCCCCCTGTGAGGATAGGACGTCGCCAGGCAAACGGTGGTTCTGGAGCATTCGCTCAAGGGCCGCCGCTTTTTTGTATTTTGTATCGTGACTCAAATGAAGGAGAGGAATAACAGATGGCCAAGAAAATCAAAGTATACGTCGAGCCAAACGAGACAGTCGGTGAGTGTTTAGACCGAATCGCTCAAATGGGGTATCGCCCGGTACGAAGGATTGAAAAGCCTGTCTTTGAAAAAACGGGAACCAAAGACGAACCTGTTCATTCTCATCAATCAATCTTATTTGAGTGCGTCGCTCTCAAACCATAATGCCAAACCGTCACGAATGCGTGGCGGTTTTTTTATTTTTGTAAAAACATCGTAAAGACGAACGATAAATATTCAGACAATTAAATTGTTCGCTGTTTGTTGACATGTTTTCAAAGAACAAGGTACGATAGGCTTGTGAGTTAAGAAAATCAAATATTGCTCCATATAATCGCAAGGAAATGGCTTGCAAGTTTCTACCTGATCACCGATTCTGATCAGACTATGGGGTATAGCCGACATTTTTTTGTCATGGCCTATACCCTAAACTGTTTAATCAGTTTAGGGATTTCTTTATTTAAGGGGGACGTTGATGTGAAGGTAACAGTAGGTGTGATCATGGGAAGTTCTTCTGACTGGGAGACGATGAAGCATGCGTGCGACGCGCTAGAAGAGTTAGACATTCCATACGAAAAGCAAGTCGTCTCCGCGCATCGAACGCCGGACTTGATGTTCCAATACGCCGAAGCGGCTCGGGAACGAGGGATACATGTCATCATCGCGGGTGCAGGCGGGGCGGCCCACCTTCCGGGTATGGTAGCAGCGAAGACGACGCTTCCGGTCATCGGAGTCCCGATTCAATCGAAAGCACTGAACGGACTTGATTCGTTACTGTCAATCGTTCAGATGCCAGCAGGTGTTCCTGTCGCAACGGTCGCCATCGGAAAAGCCGGAGCGACAAACGCCGGACTGTTTGCCGCTCAAATTCTCAGTCTTCAATTCCCTGAAGTCATCGATCGTCTAGAAACGTATCGTCAACAAAAACGAGACATGGCGCTGCGCGGAACGGAGGAACTCGTCTAATGAGAATCGGGATATTAGGCGGAGGACAGTTAGGGCGGATGATGTCACTCAGTGCGAGCGCAATGGGTTACGAGACGCTCAGTCTCGACCCGAACCCGACGGCTCCGGCAGCACAAGTCGCACCGAGTATCGTCGCCGGGTTCGACGACATCTCAGCGGCAAAAGAACTAGCAGGCCGTTCGGACATCGTCACGTACGAATTTGAAAATATCGACTCAGCGATGATTGAGGCGATTGCCGATAAATGTCCACAAGGGATGGACGTGTTAACAGCGACGCAGCATCGTCTGTTCGAAAAACAGATGATCGAGGCGGCCGGATTGCATGTCGCACCTTACGTGCCGGTCCGATCGGTACGGGACGTTTACCGGGCCGAAGATTTGCTAGGACTCCCATTGGTCATCAAAACATGCCGCTTCGGTTATGACGGGAAAGGGCAAACCGTGCTCCGGACATCACAGGACGTACGCGCGTTCATAGAACAGTTCAATGAAGATGAATATGTCGCCGAGGCGTGGTTGCCATTCCGAAAAGAAATCTCGGTCATCGTGACCAGAGGCGCACATGAGACGACAACATTCCCAATCAGTGAAAACATCCATCAAAATAACATCTTACATTTATCGATCGTTCCGGCCCGGCTCGACATGGACATTCTAGAAGATGCGCGCCATTTAGCACTTCAGCTCGCTGACCATGTTGGATTGATCGGTACGCTCGCCGTCGAACTGTTCGTGATGGAAGACGGCGAGCTATACGTCAATGAACTGGCCCCACGTCCTCACAATTCAGGACACTATACGCTTGATGCATGCGAGACGTCACAGTTCGAACAACACATCCGCGCGATTACGGGCATGTCACTCGGACGGACGACACAGTACACACCGGTCGTCATGGTCAATCTGCTCGGCGAACATATGGATAAAGTGAACCCACAAACGTTACCATCGAATGTTAAACTACATCTGTATGGAAAAGAAGAAGCGAAACCCGGACGGAAAATGGGGCACTTGAACGTGCTCGGCAGTACCGTCGAGGACGCGCTTCACACCATCGAACAACTGGCAATTTGGAAGGAGACCGTTTTATGATTTCACGTTACACCCGTCCCGAGATGGCGGCGATTTGGACAGATGAGAACAAGTTTGATGCATGGCTCAAAGTAGAGCTTTACGCTTGCGAGGCGTGGAGCGAACTAGGCGTCATCCCGAAAGAGGACGTCAACGTATTATGGGACAAGGCATCATTCGATGTCGAGCGTATCCTTGAGATCGAGCAGGAGACGCGCCATGACGTCATCGCCTTCACACGGGCCGTCTCAGAGACGCTCGGAGACGAGAAGAAATGGGTCCATTACGGTCTCACGTCGACTGATGTCGTCGATACGGCGCTATCGTACTTGATCAAACAAGCGAATGACATCCTTGAAGCCGATATCGATCGCTTCATCGACATCCTCGCCGAGAAAGCGAAAGCCCACAAATATGACATCATGATGGGTCGTACACACGGAGTCCACGCAGAACCGACGACGTTCGGTTTGAAACTCGCACTCTGGTACGAAGAGATGAAGCGAAACAAGAAACGGTTCATGGCCGCACGCGAGACGATCGAGTTTGGAAAAATGAGCGGCGCCGTCGGGACGTTCGCAAACATCGATCCGTTCATCGAGTCGTATGTGTGTGACAAGTTAGGGATTCAAGCAGCCCCGATCTCGACACAGACGTTACAGCGTGACCGCCACGCCGAGTACATGTCTACGCTTGCTTTGATCGCCACATCCATCGAGAAAATGGCGACCGAGATCCGCGGCCTTCAAAAGACAGAGACACGTGAGGTCGAAGAGTTTTTCGCCAAAGGCCAAAAAGGTTCGTCGGCGATGCCGCATAAACGTAACCCGATCGGTTCGGAGAACATGACGGGACTCGCCCGCGTGATTCGCGGTCACATGGTGACGGCATATGAGAACGTCCCGCTTTGGCACGAACGCGATATCTCGCACTCGTCAGCGGAACGGATCATCCTCCCGGACGCGACCGGCCTTCTGAACTACATGCTCAACCGCTTCGGCAACATCGTGAAGAACTTGACGGTGTTCCCGGAGAACATGCGCCGCAACATGGACCGGACGTTCGGCATCATCTTCTCGCAACGCATCCTGCTCGCCTTGATCGAGAAAGGCTGGTCACGTGAAGCCGCTTATGACGCGGTCCAACCGAAAGCGATGCAAGCGTGGGAAGAAGAGACAATGTTCCGGACGTTGATCGAGCAAGATGCCGAGATGGGCGCACTCTTCACGAGTGACGAGCTCGATGACTTGTTCGACCCGAGCCATCACGTACGTCGTGTCGATACAATCTTTGAACGCTGTGGTTTGTGATCGTTGAGGGGCGCTATGCCCCTCTCACTTTAAAGGGGGACGATACAGATGGAAGCAATCTACGAAGGTAAGGCGAAAGCGTTATACGAGACAGAAGAACAAGGTGTGCTCCGTGTCTACTATAAAGATGACGCGACGGCATTCAACGGAGAGAAAAAACAATCGATCGCAGGTAAAGGCGTGTTGAACAACGCCATCACGACGCGTTTGTTCGAGCTCATGCACGACAACAAGATTCCGACCCACTTCATCAAGAAACTGTCAGACCGCGAGCAGCTCGTACGCCGCGTCGACATTATCCCGCTTGAAGTCGTCGTACGCAACGTCGCCGCAGGGAGTCTCGCTAAACGGCTCGGCTGGGAAGAAGGGACGCCGCTGTTGTCGCCGATCGTCGAGTTCTACTATAAAGATGACGCACTCGGAGATCCGCTTTTAACAGAGGACCATATCCGTTTACTGCAAGTCGCCACACACAAAGAAGTCGAAACATTGCGACAACTTGGGTTGTGGGTGAACGATGTCTTGCTCGACTTCTTCGACAAACACGGTATCGATTTGATCGACTTTAAACTTGAGTTCGGTAAACTCGATGACACGATCATCCTCGCCGATGAGATTTCGCCCGACACGTGTCGCCTGTGGGATAAAGAGACGAAACAAAAGCTCGACAAAGACGTGTTCCGCAGAGACCTCGGATCACTGACAGAGACGTACGGCCAATTGTTAACACGCATAGGGGGAACTGACCAATGAAAAAAGTGAACGTGTACGTGACATTACGTGAAAGTGTACTTGACCCACAAGGCGTCGCCGTCAAAGGCGGACTCGAGCATCTCGGCTTCACAGGCGTCGAATCGGTACGAATTGGCAAAGTCATCGAACTTCAAGTCGCAGACGAGACGACCGAGGCGATGGTCCGTGACATGTGCGAGAAATTGCTCGTCAATACGGTCATCGAGAACTATCGGATCGAGATGGGGGTACTCGCATGAGGTTCGCAGTCATCGTCTTCCCGGGATCAAACTGTGACCTCGACATGTATCATGCGGTCAAAGACGTGCTCGGGGAGGAAGCGGAATATGTATTCCACACGGAGACGTCACTTGTCGGTTTTGATGGTGTGCTGTTACCAGGCGGGTTCTCATACGGGGACTACTTGCGTTGCGGCGCGATCGCCCAGTTCTCACCGATCATGAGTGAGGTGAAGCGGTTCGCTGAAGAGGGACGTCCGGTACTCGGCGTCTGCAACGGGTTCCAAGTGCTCGTCGAGGCAGGACTCCTACCCGGCGTATTGATGCGCAACCGTGATTTGAAGTTCATGTGCAAGACGGTCGAACTGAAAGTCGAGACGAACGAGACGATGTTTACGAGCGATTATGCGGTGGGCGAGACGATTCGCGTCCCGATCGCACATGGAGAAGGCAACTACTACTGTGACGAAGCAACACTCGAGACATTGCGAACGAACGGCCAGATCGCTTTCACCTACACAGACAACCCGAACGGATCGGTCGCGAACATCGCGGGCATCACGAACGCACAAGGAAACGTGCTCGGCATGATGCCGCACCCGGAACGAGCGGTCGAGGCGATGCTCGGCGGAGAAGACGGCAAACGGTTATTCACTTCGATTGTAAAATGGGGGACACGACATGTTACTTACAACTGAACCGACAGCGACGCACATCCGTGAACAAAGACTGTATGCCACAATGGGGCTCACTGACGACGAATACGCACTCGTCGTCTCGCTCTTAGGCCGTGACCCGAACTACACCGAGATCGGTTTATTCTCGGTCATGTGGTCTGAACACTGTTCGTACAAAAACTCGAAGCCAGTGCTCCGTAAATTCCCAACGACCGGAAAACACGTCCTTCAAGGACCCGGTGAAGGGGCTGGAATCGTCGATATCGGCGATGGTCAGGCGGTCGCCTTCAAAATCGAGAGCCATAACCACCCGTCGGCCATCGAGCCGTATCAAGGTGCGGCGACAGGTGTCGGCGGGATCATCCGCGACATCTTCTCGATGGGCGCACGTCCGGTCGCACTCCTCAACTCGCTCCGCTTCGGAGATTTGAACGAATCACGTGTGAAACATCTCTTCGGCCACGTCGTCTCCGGCATCGCCGGCTACGGCAACTGTGTCGGCATCCCAACGGTCGGCGGAGAAGTCGCGTTCGACCCGGCCTACGCCGGCAACCCGCTCGTCAACGCGATGTGTGTCGGTCTCATCCGCCACGAAGACATTCAAAAAGGGATCGCCGAGGGGGTCGGCAACTCGGTCATGTACGTCGGGGCGACAACGGGACGCGACGGCATTCACGGCGCCACGTTCGCCTCTGAAGAGCTCGGCGAAGACGCCGATGAGAAACGTCCGGCCGTCCAAGTCGGCGACCCGTTCATGGAGAAGTTGTTGATCGAGGCGTGTCTTGAAGTCATCAAACATCCGGCCCTCGTCGGCATTCAAGACATGGGTGCGGCCGGTCTGACGTCGTCTTCGGCTGAGATGGCATCGAAAGCGGGCATGGGCATCGAGATGAACCTCGACCTCGTCCCACAACGCGAGGCCGATATGACACCTTACGAGATGATGTTGTCCGAGTCACAAGAACGGATGCTCCTCGTCGTCAAGGCAGGACACGAAGACGAGATCGAAGCGATCGTCACGAAGTGGGGACTTCATGCGATCAAAATCGGCGAAGTCATCGAGCAGAAAGTGCTCCGTCTCGTCCATCACGGCGAAGTAGCCGCTGAAGTGCCGGTCGACGCGCTCGCGGAAGATGCGCCAGTTTATCATAAACCGTCAAAAATTCCAGCATACTACGAGGCGTTCCAAGCGATGACACCGGTTCAACCGGTCGTCACAGACGTGCTCGCGACGTGGAAAGACGTCCTCGCGATGCCGACGATCGCTTCGAAACGTTGGGTGTACGAGCAATACGACCATATGGTCCAAACGTCGACCGTCGTCGCACCAGGTAGCGACGCGGCCGTCATCCGAATCCGTGACACGGACAAGTCGCTCGCGATGACGACCGACTGTAACGCGAAGTATGTCTACCTCGACCCGCGCGTCGGCGGTGCCATCGCAGTCGCTGAAGCGGCGCGCAACATCATCGCGAGCGGTGCCGAGCCACTTGCGCTCACCGATTGCCTGAACTTTGGGAGTCCGGACAAACCGGAAGGGTTCTGGCAGCTCGACCAAGCCGTCGAAGGTATGGCCGAGGCGTGTTTAGCACTCGACACACCGGTCATCGGCGGGAACGTCTCGCTTTATAACGAGTCGAACGGGACGGCGATCTACCCGACACCGGTCGTCGGCATGGTCGGTTTGATCACGAAACCGGAACATATCACGACGTCACACGCCAAGACAGCGGGAGATGTCATCTTCCTTCTCGGCGATACGAAGCCTGAATTTGGCGGCAGTGCGCTACAAATGTTGCAAGACGGAAAAGTGAGCGGACAAGCACCGACGCTCGACCTCGAGATCGAGAGCCGTCACCAGCAATCTCTGCTCACGGCAATTCGTCAAGGACTCGTCACGGCAGCTCACGACGTCTCAGAAGGTGGCTTAGCAGCGGCACTTCCTGAGCTCGTGTTCGGAACGGGGCTCGGTGCAGACGTCAGCATCGACACGGATCTCGTGACGACACTGTTCAGCGAGTCACAGTCGCGCTTCCTCGTCACGGTCGCGTCAATTCACGCGGACACGTTCGCCAAATTGACGAACGCCACACGAATCGGTCAAGTGACCGAAGCGGCGCAACTGACGGTCCGCTCGAGCGATCGGTTAATTGAAATGGACGTCACTGAACTTGAACGTGTATGGGAAGGAGCTATTCCATGTTATATGACATCCGAGGCATGAACGAGGAGTGTGGGGTGTTCGGGGTGTTCAATCACCACGAAGCGTCACACCTCGCCTACTACGGACTGCACAGCCTGCAACACCGAGGTCAGGAAGGGACGGGCATCGTCACGGCTGACGGCGAGCGCCTGCACGCGAAACGCGGGCTCGGTCTCGTCGCCGAAGTGTTCGACGAACCGTCGCTCGATGCCCTGACCGGACATCACGCCATCGGTCACGTCCGTTATTCGACCGCGGGCGGCAACACGCTTGAGAACGTCCAACCGCTCCATTTCAAATCGCTCACCGGGGATCTCGCGATGGCGCATAACGGCAACCTCGTCAACGCCAACGAGTTGAAACATATGCTCGAGGCGGAAGGGGCGATCTTTCAGACGACGTCTGACACGGAAGTCGTCGCCCACTTGATCAAACGGAGCCGCGGCAACTCAATGAAAGAGCGAATCTCGGACAGCTTGGCGCGTCTCGTCGGCGCGTTCGCCTTTCTCTTCTTGACAGAAGACGCGCTCTACGTCGGCGTCGACGTCCATGGTTTGCGGCCCCTCTCGCTCGGTAAGACTGAAGACGGGGCGTTCGTATTCGCCTCAGAGACTTGCGCGTTCGACATCGTGGGGGCAACGTACGTACGTGACGTCGAACCGGGTGAACTGTTGATGATCACGAAAGACGGGATCGTCTCAGAACGCTACAGTGAAGCAGCGGTCCGGGCGATGTGTTCAATGGAATACATCTACTTCTCGCGGCCAGACTCAATCATCGACGGGATCAACGTCCACACGGCCCGTAAGACGATGGGGAAAAAAATGTTCGACGAGGCACCGGTCGAGGCGGACGTCGTGACCGGCGTTCCAGACTCGAGCATCTCGGCAGCCATCGGGTACGCCGAGGCGAGCGGGATCCCGTACGAGATGGGTCTCATCAAAAACCGTTACGTCGGGCGGACGTTCATCCAGCCGTCACAAGAATTGCGTGAGCGTGGCGTCAAGATGAAGCTGTCGGCGCTACGTGGGGTCGTCAACGGCAAGCGTGTCATCATGGTCGATGATTCGATCGTCCGGGGCACGACGAGCCGTCGCATCGTCAAGTTGCTGCGGGAAGCCGGGGCAACCGAGGTACACGTGCGCATCACGTCACCACCGATCAAACATCCGTGCTATTACGGTATCGATACATCATCAAAGGACGAGTTGATCGCGGCCACCAAATCGATCGAAGAGATTAAACAAGAGATCGGGGCCGACTCATTAGCGTTCCTCACATTAGACGGTACGGTCGAAGCAATCGGCCGACCGTTCGAAGGAAACTTGCGCGGGCAGTGTGCCGCTTGCTTCACCGGACTTTATCCAACTGAACTAGCGGAACTTGTGACAGAGACAAAAGCTTGAGGGGGACTGACGATGAGTTTAAGATATGAACAAGCGGGTGTGAATTTAGAGGCAGGTTATGAAGCGGTGTCACGCATGAAGCGTCACGTCGCACGGACGATGCGTCCAGAAGTGATGACCGGACTTGGCAGTTTCGGGGCGATGATCGATCTCGGCTCGATGCAATTGAAACATCCGATCCTCGTGAGCGGGACGGACGGGGTCGGCACGAAGCTAAAACTCGCGTTCGCGCTCGACCAACATGATACGATTGGAATCGATTGCGTGGCGATGTGCGTCAACGACTGTCTCGTCCACGGAGCCGAACCGCTCTACTTCTTAGACTATATCGCGACTGGAAAAGCGGAACCGGCGAAGCTCGAACGCATCGTCGCGGGTGTGGCCGAAGGCTGCGTCCAAGCAGGGTGTGCCCTCGTCGGCGGCGAGACGGCCGAGATGCCGGGCATGTATCCGGACGGGGAGTACGATATCGCCGGGTTTGCCGTCGGTGTCGTCGAGAAAGAGTTACTCATCGACGGACGGACGATCGAAGCGGGGGACATCGTTCTAGGGTTAGCTTCGTCAGGTGTCCATTCGAACGGTTTCTCGCTCGTCCGTCACATCGTCGAGGCGCAAGGGCTCGAGTACACGGATGAAATCGCGATGCTCGATACGACGCTCGGGAACGCCTTATTGCTACCGACCCGCATCTATTCGGAAGCGGCGAAAGCGGCCATTTCGACCGGACTCGTCCAAGGGATGGCCCACATCACTGGCGGCGGTTTCTATGAGAACGTACCGCGCATGCTGCCTGAAGGTCTTGGTGTCACGTTTGACGCATCAAGCTGGCCGAGCCTGCCGGTATTCGACTGGCTCGAACAAGTCGGCCACGTGTCGAAGCAAGAGATGTTCAACGTGTTCAATATGGGCATCGGCTTCATGATTACGGTACGTCCCGAAGACGTCGACACGGTACAAGCCGCGCTCGAACGGATCGGCGAGACGTCGCATCGGATCGGCAAAGTCGAAGCGAAACCAGGCGTCCGGATTATGGGGGTCGACCAGTGAAGCGGTTCGCTATCTTCGCCTCTGGATCTGGGAGCAACGCCGAAGCGATTTGGGAAGCGATTGAGCATGGCGAGCTGAGTGGACAGTGCATGCTCCTCGTCACGGATAAGCCTGAGGCGAAAGTGCTCGAGCGGGCAGACCGTCATCATATCCAGACGTTCTCGTTCGAGCCGAAGGCGTATGCGTCAAAGTCAGAGTTTGAGTGGGAGCTGCTCGTTCTGTTAGAAGCGCTACACGTCGACTATATCGTCTTGGCGGGTTATATGCGTTTAATCGGGGATGTGCTGCTCGCGGCGTATCCGGGTCGGATCATCAATATCCATCCGTCGCTCTTGCCGGCCTTCCCAGGAAAAGACGCGATCGGTCAAGCGCTTGCCGCGAACGTGTCGACGAGCGGTGTCACCGTCCATTACGTCGACGCCGGGATGGACACGGGTCCAATCATCGCGCAAGAAGAAGTCGACATCGCGGGATGTGACCGCATCGAGGCGGCCCACCGGATTCAAGCGATCGAACACCAACTCTATCCACGCGTATTACAACAAGTGTTGAACCAACAGGAGGTTTTCAAGTGAGAGCATTACTGAGTGTGTCAGATAAAACAGGTATCGTCGAACTCGCGCGCGTCTTGCACGAAGCGGGCATCGAACTCATCTCGACAGGTGGGACGGAAGCGGCACTCGTCGCGGCCGGACTGCCCGTGAAAAATATTTCGGAAGTGACATCGTTCCCCGAGATGCTCGACGGACGTGTCAAGACGCTGCATCCGCTCGTCCATGGCGGTCTGCTCGGACGCCGTGATTTAGATTCACACGTCGAACAGATGAAACATCACCACATTGAGCCGATCGACTACGTCGTCGTCAACTTGTATCCGTTCAAAGAGACGATCGCGAAAGAGAACGCGACGTATGAAGAGGCGATTGAAAACATCGATATCGGCGGCCCGAGCATGCTCCGTTCAGCCGCGAAGAACCATGCGAGCGTGACGGTCGTCGTCGACCCGGCCGACTACGACAACGTTGCCGCCGAGATTCAGAATGGCGGTACGTCGTTTGAGACGCGGCAACGACTCGCTTTGAGGGCGTTCCGTCATACGGCGGCGTACGACGCCTTGATTGCCGACTATTTAGGTCAGCAAATCGGCGAAACGTTCCCAGAACAGCTGACGGTCACGTACGAAAAAGTCCAAGACCTTCGTTACGGGGAGAACCCGCACCAACAGGCGGCGTTCTATAAGACTCCGCTCTATGACGGTATGACGCTCGCCAACGCGGTGCAACTCCACGGCAAAGAACTCTCGTATAACAACATCCAAGATACGAACGCGGCGCTCGAGGCGCTCAGCGAGTTGACGGAACCGGCAGCGGTCGTCGTCAAACATATGAATCCATGCGGCGTCGCTGTCGGTCGGACGATCAGCCAAGCGTTCGATCGAGCCCATGCGGCCGACCCAGTCTCGATTTTCGGCGGCATCGTCGCCCTCAATCGTGAAGTCGACCTCGAGACGGCAGAAGCGCTCCGCAACATCTTCTTAGAGATCGTCATTGCCCCATCCTTTAGTGAGGCAGCACTTGACCGATTGAAAGAGAAAAAGAATTTACGTCTATTGACGCTTGAGATGGGGCAGATGACAGGCATGCGTCTGACGGCAGTCGCGGGCGGTCTCCTCGTCCAAGACGGCGACGACATGATACTCGACGATGCTTCGTGCCAAATCGTGACCGACCGTCGTCCGACGGCGGCCGAATGGGAAGACTTGAAGCTCGCGTGGCGTGTCGTCAAACACGTGAAATCAAACGCAATCGTCGTGGCGAAAGACGAGACGACGATCGGTATCGGTGCCGGACAGATGAACCGAGTCGGTGCGGCGAAAATCGCTTTCGAACAGGCAGGGGACCGTGCAGTCGGTGCCGCGCTTGGCAGCGACGCGTTCTTCCCGATGGGCGATACGGTCGAAGCTGCAGCTGCAGCCGGCATTACGGCCATCATCCAGCCAGGTGGTTCGATTCGGGACGACGAGTCGATTGAAGCGGCGAACCGTCACGGCATTACGATGGTGTTCACTTCAGTCCGACATTTCAAACATTGAGAGGAGCAAGAGGATGAACGTACTCGTCATTGGCCGCGGCGGCCGTGAACACGCGCTCGCGTGGAAGTTGAGACAAGACGGGCATGACGTATTCGTCGCCCCGGGTAACTTGAACATGGACGGTGTGACGTGTGTGCCGATTGAAGAGACGGACGTCACCGCACTCGTCCGCTTCGCAGAGACCGAAGACATCGATTGGACGATCGTCGGGCCTGAGTCAGCGCTCATGGCGGGTGTCGTCGATGCGTTCAACGCGAGCGGACGACGCATCTTTGGACCGACGAAAGCAGCGGCGTTGCTAGAAGGCAGCAAAGCGTTCGCCAAAGAAATCATGCGTGAAGCGAACATCCCGACAGCAGCTTATGAGACGTTCACGGAAGCGGAAGCGGCGCTCGCTTATATTGAGTCAATCGGGGCACCGCTCGTCGTCAAAGCGGACGGTCTCGCTGCCGGTAAAGGGGTCACGGTCGCCTTCTCGCTCGATGAGGCACGTGCGGCGATTCATGACATCTTCGCGACCGACAAGTTCGGTGACCAGTCACGCGTCGTCATCGAAGAATTTTTGGACGGGGAAGAGTTTTCACTCATGGCGTTCGTCTCCGGTGAACACGTCATCCCGATGATCACGTCGCAAGACCATAAGCGCGCGTTCGACGGGGACAAAGGACCGAACACGGGCGGGATGGGGGCGTATAGCCCGATGCCTCATTTAGAGGAAGCCGTTTATATTGAGTCGGTAGAGCGTGTGCTCGTCCCGCTCGCGCGGGAGATGGTGGAGCGGGGGACGCCGTTCGAAGGATTCTTATATGCGGGTCTGATTCTGACGGAAGACGGACCGAAAGTGATCGAGTTCAACGCCCGGTTCGGTGACCCGGAAACGGAAGTCATCCTCCCGAACTTGGCGTCGCCGCTCCTTGACGTCATCGAGGCGGTCGTCGCTAAACGACCGTATGCGATTGAATGGCTTGACGGGTATACGATCGGTGTCGTCGTCGCGGCCGCCGGTTATCCGGAACAAGCGACGACGGGGCAAGTGCTCTCGGATTTTGAGCGCTTGCCGAAAGACGTGCTCGTGTTTCATGCGGGGACGACGCGTGACGGTAGTCACATCATCGGGAACGGTGGGCGACTGTTCGTCATCACGTCGACGAAACCGACCTTGCTTGAAGCGAAGACGGCCGTTTACGCCGCGCTCGAACAGTTAACATTACCGCACACGTTCTATCGTCGAGACATCGGCGGACGGGCGCTTGCGCGGATTTTTTAAAGGATGGGTCAACCCATCCTTTTTTTCATGCGAAAAAAAGGGAATACCGGCTTCCTGCTCTACAATGGTGAAGTAGATTGAAGGAAGAAGGTGGTCGACGTGCGCATTCGGACGAAGCTGATGATTGCGGTTGCCGTGAATATACTTGTGTTTGTCAGTGTCATCTTTTTTGTGATTCGTCCCTACTTTATCGAGAAAAGCATGGAGCAAGACCGTCAAACGGTCGAGAGTCAAATTGCGAGTGTGACCGAGACGCTCGCGAATCGAAAAAGTACGCTTGAACGGACGCTCGTCGACTGGGCGGTTTGGAACGACACGTATGCGTTCATTCAAAATCAGAACGATTCTTACATAGCGAGCAATATAAGTGAGGAGTCGCTCGAAAACTTGAGTGTGCAAGCGATTGTGTACTTGAACCGTGAAGGTGAGGTCCACTATTCGACATTCCGTCAAGAAGACGCCCCGTTGTCTAAAGCGGATCGGCAAACGATCATCTCAGATATTACGAATCGGTTGAGCCCGGGCCTAGAAAAACAAGACGGTGTATATGACAGCGACTATGGACCGATCCTATACGCCAGTCACCCAATCTTACGGAGTGACACGAGCGGACCTGTTCAAGGAACGCTCGTCATGCTTGAATTTGTTGACGCGGATTTTTTGGCAGACTTAAGCGCCCAAACGAAAATTCCGCTGACGATGCAGCCTGTCCAACATAGTGAGACGAAGATGACGCTCAAAAATGATGGGACCGAGGTCGTCGTGCCACTCGATACCGTCTTTCAAACGGCAGACTTTGAAGTCGGCTTTATCGTCGAACCGACCCATTACCAGAACACGATCTCGATGCTGAGGCTCGGGATGTTGTCGTTGCTTGCTTTAGCGTTAGGTCTGTTCTTGTCGCTTCTATGGACGATTCATCATGTCGTGATTCGGCGGGTGATGGAAATCGTCGATGAGTTGAAACACATCACGGTCGAGCGCGATAGCCGGCTCCGTCTGCGTCGAGATCAACATAGCCGAGACGAGATCGAACAGATGGCGACGAGCATGAACGAAGTGCTCTCGGCACTCGAAGATACGCGGGCAGAAGTGCTCGATCGCGCGTTTCGCGATGCGTTGACGTTGCTGCCGAACCGGCTCGCCCTCGAAGACTATTTTTCGACCGTGAGGGGGAGCCATGAACGGATCGGTGTGATCGGTTTGGACTTAGACGACTTCCGACGTATCAACGACCAGTTCGGTCACCGTACCGGTGATGCCGTCTTGATTTATATCGCGTCGCGTCTGAATTTCTATAAAGAAGCCGGATTTGCGGCCCGGCTCGGTGCGGATGAGTTCATTTTCTTGCATCCGGATTGGACATTCGAAGAATTGAAGCCGATCGCGCGACGGCTGACGAAAGATTTGAAAAACTGGTCCGACGTGAACGGTGTCAAAGGAATGACGGCGACAATCGGTCTCGATGTGTTCGCCTGTCGCGAGTCGCATCATACGTACGAAGTCATGATGGGACGTCTCGACGTCGTCATCCATGAGGCCAAACTGTCTGGGAAAAATCGGATCCTGTCGTTCCAAGACATCGAGGATGGAAGTCACTATCTCCAGACGCTCGAGATGGAGCGTGACTTACGCTACGCGCTTGAACATGATGAGTTCGAGCTATACTACCAGCCGATCGTGTCCCCGCGCCCGTTCGCTGTCCGCGGGGTCGAGGCGCTCATTCGCTGGAACCATCCGGGTAAAGGACAAATTTCACCTGGGCTGTTTATCCCGATTGCGGAGCAACTGGGACTCATCTCAGATATCGGGCGCTGGGTACTCAGCCAGTCCATGTTGGAGATGAAAGAGCACGCAGCCCGCCATCACTTGTTCTTGTCGATCAACGTCTCGAAGCGTCAAATTGCGGACGGTTCGTTCCTTCAGGAGTTAGAGGATGTGTTGCACGAAACAGGGTTTGACCCGCTCCTGCTCCATGTCGAGATTACGGAAAGCGAGGTCGGGGGTAACTTGTATGAGCTGCAACAGTTCATCCGTTCGCTCAAAGCAATCGGCGTCAAGATCTCACTCGACGACTTCGGTGTCGGCACATCGTCGCTGTCGTTCTTGCAATCGCTGCAACTCGACATCATCAAGATCGATCAAAACTTCGTCAAAGGGATTCCTGAGAACACGTTCGACCGGGCCCTCCTTGAAGGACTTTACCAGACGTTCCATACGCTCGGGCTCGACATCGTCACCGAAGGGGTCGAACGTCCGGAACAGCTCGCGTTCGTGCTCGAGCATAGCGGTTCATTGATTCAAGGCTACCATTACAGTAAGCCGGTTCCGCTCGCGCAACTGGAGCATTATTTGAAGAAAACGGCAACGATGTACGATTGGTGAAGGCGCCTCTGTGAAGAGGCGTCTTTATTATGTGAATTTCGTGTGAATTCCGTTACAATTGGCAACATAGCTTGCAGGTGTTTCATAGAAAAGGTAAACTTGAAACAAATGAAAGAAAACGCTTACAATATTATTTTTTGATACTATTGAAGCGATTAAGGGAGGACTGGGTTCGATGCCTTTAAAACGATCGGCGCGGGCACCGTGGTCAAAAGCGATGATTCGCTCACAACTTGAAGTCGTGGATCAATTGCGACCACCTTCGCTCGTATTGACAAATGCCACATACTTAAACGTGTACGTGAAACAGTGGAAACAGGCTAACATATGGATTGAAAACGACCGCATCGTTTACGTCGGACCAGACGTGCCGGATTCGGCCGTCGAGACGGTCGACATGACCGGGAAATATATCGTACCAGGTTACATCGAGCCGCACGCGCATCCGTTCCAACTTTATAATCCGGCGACGCTGTCGAAGTATGCAGGCGAGCGGGGTACGACGACGCTCGTGAACGATAACATGCTTCTTTTTTTACAAGACAAGGAGCAAGCGTTTGCGCAACTCGAGGCGATTCAACAGCTCCCGACGAGTACGTATTGGTGGGCTCGGCTCGACACGCAAACCGAGCTCGACCGCGACAGCGTCCTCGTCGACTCGGAGCGCGTCCACGCGTGGTTCAATCATCCTGACGTCGTCATGGCTGGAGAATTGACGGCTTGGCCGCGTACGTTAAAAGGTGACGATGAGATGCTCCAATGGATGCTCGACGCGGAGACGTGCGGTCTCCCGGTAGAAGGACATTTCCCAGGCGCGTCCGCGAAGACGTTGACGAAGATGGCGTTGATGGGTGTTCACAGCGACCATGAGGCGATGACGGCGAACGAGGCGTTATGTCGACTCGAACACGGCTATACGACGACGCTCCGCCATTCGTCGATCCGTCCCGATTTGCCGGGCATGATTCGCGGGTTATTGGACGCAGGTCTCGAAGCGTACGACCACTTGATGGTGACGACGGACGGTTCGACCCCAGGGTTTTATCAAGACGGCCTTCAGGACGCGCTTGTGAAGATTATGATCGAGGCGGGTCTGCCTGCCATCGAGGCGTATCGGATCGTGTCGCTCAACGTGGCGCGGCATTTCGGACTCGATCACGTCCTCGGCTCGATTGCGCCGGGACGGATCGCCCACCTGAACATCCTCGATGCGATCGATGAGCCGCGTCCGTCGGCCGTCATCGCTAAAGGCCAATGGATATACCGGGACGGGGCCTCGCTCTTCCCGAACGAACTCATCGAGGCGGCGCTCGCGCTCATGCCGGCGACCGACGTCACGATCGACTTGACGCCAAACGATTTATCGTTCAGCATGCCGGTCGGTCTCGATATGGTCAATTCGGTCATTATGAAGCTGTTTAAAATCACACACGACACCGGTCAAGACGAACTGCCGCGCGACTGCGACGAATCGTTCTTGATGCTGTTAGATAAAGAAGGAAAATGGCGGCTCAATACGGTGCTGAAAGGGTTCGCCAACGATTTCGGCGGTCTTGTCAGCTCGTATTCGATCAGCGGCGACTACTTGATCCTCGGGAAGTGTAAACAAGACATGTTGATGGCGTTCGAACGGATGAGAGAGCTCGGCGGCGGGATCGTCCTCGTCGACAGAGGGGAAATCATCGCGGAGATCCCGTTACCGCTCTGCGGGATGACTTCGACAGAGCCGCTCGAACAATTGATTGTCGAAGAACAACGGTTGCGTGCCGAGCTGATTGCCCGCGGCTATCACTTCGAGGACCCGGTCTATACGTTGCTGTTCCTGGCGTCGACCCACTTGCCTTACGTCCGGGCGACACCGCTCGGTATATACGAAGTTATGAAAAAACAAATACTATTTCCGGCAATTTTACGATGAACAGTTGAGTCCGAGCCGGTCGTGCTTTAGAATGATAAAGAAGTACGATGAGAGAGGATGCTTGCGGATGCAACTCGATAAATTACGAGGACGAGAGCTCGATCAGCTTTTTGAAGCGATTTTGAAGCTCGACACACTCGAAGACTGTTATCAACTATTCGAAGATTTAGCGACCGTGAACGAAGTGCAGGCGTTGTCCCAACGGTTAGAAGTGGCACGCCAAATTCGTGAAGGCAGCACGTATCATAAAATTGAAGAAGCGACAGGTGCTTCGACGGCCACGATTTCCCGCGTCAAGCGTTGCTTGAATTACGGGTCAGGCGGCTATGATCTTGCCCTTGAACGTCTACAACAATCAGAAGGTGACTCGTAAGAGTCATCTTGTTTTTGATGGAGAGGAGGGGCGAGATGCAAGATAAGTTCATGAAGCGAAATTTACAGCTATTTTTCCGGAAATTGACGCCAGTCCAGACGCTCGTTTTAATTTATAGCGCGGCGGTCGTCCTTTCCGTGGTTTTATTGGCTCTGCCGATCGCAAGACAACCTGGTGTCACCATCACGTTCACCGATCTCGTCTTCTTCGCGGTCAGTTGCGTCAGTGTCACCGGACTCACCCCGATCGTCGTGACCGATACGTTCTCGACGTTCGGACTGTTCATCATTTTATTCATCGTTCAAGTGAGTGGGGTCGGTTTGATCAGTCTCCACGTCATCATGTGGATCTTGCTCGGGAAACGGATCGGATTCCGCGAGCGCCAGTTGATTTTGCGCGACCAGAACCAGACGTCGATGTCTGGCATCGTCAAATACATCGCGGAAATCGTCATTACCGTTATCGCGATCGAAGCGGTAGGGGCGATCCTGCTCGGGGTCCATTACTTAAACTACTTTGACACGGCCGGAGAGGCGTTCCTGCAAGGCTTATTCGGTTCGATCAGTGCGACGACGAACGCCGGGTTCGATATTACCGGCAGCTCGCTCGCACCGTTCCGTGAAGACCCGTTCGTCATCTTCACGCAAATCGTGCTCATGACCGGCGGCGCGATCGGCTTCCCAGTGCTCGTCGAGATCCGGACGTACTTGACGAACCGGATCAGTCGCAAGAGTGAGAACTTCCCGCGTCGTTTTTCTTTGTTCACAAAGTTGACGGTATCAACGTTCTTCAGTTTGATCGCCGTAGGTACGGTCGGTCTGTTCTTGTTCGAATACAATAACGCGTTCAAAGATTTACCGCTTTGGCTCGCGCTTTCCGATTCGTTGTTCCAGTCCGTGACGACGCGAAACGGAGGGCTGTCGACGGTTGACGTCAACTTGTTCTCCGAAGGCAGTATGCTGCTCTTATCCATCTTGATGTTCATCGGGGCCTCGCCGTCTTCTGTCGGCGGGGGGATTCGGACGACGACGTTCGCCGTCGCCGTGCTCGGAGTCATCGCGTTCATTCGCGGGGACTCATCGATCAAGGTGTTCGGACGTGAGATCGTGCTCGAAGATATTTGGAAAGCGTTCGTGATCATCACGGTATCGCTTGCTGTATTACTGACCGGGGTGTTGATTCTCACATTCTTTGAGGACGCATCGCTTACGCGCATTTTGTTTGAGGCGTGTTCGGCGTTCGGGACGACCGGGCTTTCGGTCGGGCTCTCGTCGGAGTTTAGCAATGTCGGCAAATGGGTGCTCACCATTCTCATGTTCATCGGTCGGATCGGTGTCATCGCCTTCATCTTGCTCTTGCAACGGAGACAGCCGAAGCGAATGTACAACTATCCGAAAGAATCGATTATCTTAGGTTAAGGAGATTGTGACATGAAGGCATTTTGGATCAATTTCGGTTACGTGTTCGCTGTTCCGGTGTTGCCGTTTATCGCCGTTGTGAACGGGACGGCGCTTTGTTCGCCGGATTCACCGCTACTCGATATCCCCGTGCTTGGCTTTTTCTTGGCCAACCCGCTCTGGTTCGTCCCGGTCTATGGTTTGTTCGCGCTCCTCGTCGCCAAATGGTTGACGGAGCGCGAGCGTAGCCGGACCGCACGTACATGACTTGCTTCGGCAAGTCTTTTTTTTGTCCAACAGATGCAACCTGTCCTAAAAATCGCTACACTAGAGAAGGTATCGAATGGAGGGAAGATGGATGGATTTTCAGACGTGGCGCCATGTGTTTAAACTGGACCCGAACAAACAGCTCGATGAATCGGCACTTGCCGCGCTCGTCCGTTCAGGTACGGACGCGTTTCTCATCGGTGGTACGGACGGGGTCGATGCGGAGAACACGTTCGCCCTTTACGCACGGCTACAAGGTTGCGGGATTCCGGTCGCGCTCGAGATGAGTCATCCTGAACACGCCATCCGTGGATTCGATCATTACTTTATCCCGACGGTGTTGAACGCCGGCACCGTCGATTGGGTCGTCGGTCATCAAATGCGGGCTTTCGAACGGTACGGCCATCTGTTTGACTCAAACAACGTGACCGGGCAAGGGTATATCGTCTTGAATCCGGAGGCGAAAGTGGCCGCTGTGACCGGGGCGAGAGCAACGTTGACGCTTGAAGAAGTCGTCGCCTACGCGGAAACAGGTCATCATCTGTTCCGTCTCCCGTCGCTTTATCTCGAATATAGCGGCACGCTCGGTTCACCTGACGTCGTCAAAGAAGTGAAGCTGGCTTTACCCGATGCCCACGTGTTTTATGGGGGCGGCATCGACGGGAGCGACACGGCCCGGATGATGGCCGAATACGCCGACACGATCGTCGTCGGCAACATCATTTACGACAATCTCGAAGGGGCGCTTGCGACTGTGCAAGTAGTCCGTTAAAATAAGAACAAATGTTTGGAAATAAGGAAGGATACCCCCTATGTATAACTTAAGCGAAGAATTAGTCAAAGGCATGAACCCGCCACAAGCAGAAGCGGTCAAATATACAGACGGTCCGCTCTTGATCATGGCTGGTGCCGGATCAGGTAAGACACGTGTGTTGACGCATCGCGTCGCCTATTTGATGGCGTCGAAACAGATCGCGCCATGGAATATTCTCGCGATCACGTTCACGAACAAAGCAGCCCGTGAGATGAAAGACCGGATTGCCCGTCTCGTCGGCGGCGTGGCGGACGACATTTGGATTTCGACGTTCCACTCGATGTGTGTGCGCATCTTGCGCCGCGACATCGATCGGATCCGTTACGACCGTAACTTCTCGATTTTGGATTCGTCCGATCAGCTCACGGCGATCAAGCAAGTGCTCAAAGAGTTGAACCTCGATCCGAAGAAGTACGAGCCCCGGACGTTACTCGGGATGATCTCGAACCATAAAAATGAACTGCGCACAGCGAAAGACGCGGCCGGACTCGTCGGCAACAATCCGTACGAAAAAGTCATCTCGGACGTCTACACGGCGTATGAGAAGAAGCTGAAACACAACAACGTCCTCGACTTCGATGACCTCATCATGAAAGCAATCCAGTTATTCGAAGAAGCCCCGGACGTGCTCGCGTTCTATCAGAAGAAGTTCCAATACATCCACGTCGATGAGTATCAAGATACGAACCGGGCCCAGTATACGCTCGTCAAGATGCTCGCGGCCGCTCACGAGAACCTATGTGTCGTCGGTGACTCGGACCAGTCGATCTATCGCTGGCGCGGGGCCGACATCGCCAACATTTTGACGTTCGAGAAAGACTATCCGAGCGCGCACGTCATCTTGCTCGAACAGAACTATCGGTCGACGAAACGGATTCTAGAAGCGGCGAACGGGGTCATTAAAAACAACTCGACCCGTAAAGACAAAAACTTATGGACCGATAACGACGAGGGAGAGAAACTGCTCATCCACGTCGCCTCGGACGACCGGGACGAAGCGTTCTTTATCATCAACGAGATGAAAGAACTGCGCCAAGAAGGCATCGAATACGGCCAGATGGCCGTCTTATATCGGACGAACGCCCAGTCGCGTGGTCTCGAGGAAACGTTGCTCAAGTCGAACATCCCATACAAGATGGTCGGCGGCACGAAGTTCTATGAGCGTAAAGAAATTAAAGACATCCTGTCGTACTTGCGCTTGATCGCCAATCCGGACGAGGACCTCTCGTTCGTCCGCGTCGTCAACGAACCGAAACGCGGCATCGGCGCGGCGACGGTCGATAAGCTCGGCGACTTCGCCGGTATGCAAGGCGTCTCGCTCATGGAAGCGATTCGCGACATCGAACTGTCGGGCATCGCGCCGCGAGCGGCGACGAAGCTGACCGAGTTCCGCCAGCTCATGATCGACCTTCGGCAAATGGCAGACTATTTGTCGATCTCTGAACTGATTGAAGAAGTGCTGAAGAAGTCAGGCTATGAAGAGATGCTTAAGATCGAGAAGACGCTCGAAGCCGAGAGCCGCCTCGAGAACTTACAAGAATTTCTCTCGGTCGCTCAAAACTTTGAGAAGGAGAGCGAAGAGCAGACGCTCGTCGCCTTCTTGACCGATTTGACGCTCGTCTCAGACCTTGACTCGCTCGAAGAGGTCGATGAGTTGCATCAAGTGACGCTCATGACACTTCACTCGGCGAAAGGGCTCGAGTTCCCGGTCGTCTTCTTGATCGGGATGGAAGAAGGGCTGTTCCCGCACAGCCGTTCGTTGAACGACCCGGAAGAGATGGAAGAAGAACGCCGTCTCGCCTACGTCGGCATCACCCGTGCCGAGAAGCGCCTGTATTTGACACGGGCCCAGTCGCGCATGTTGTACGGACGGTTCCAAAACAATCCGGAATCCCGTTTCTTGCACGAGTTGCCGGAAACGCTGCTCGAACGTTCCGGCAAAGCGAAGAAAGCGATGCCGTGGAATCCGGTCGAATCACCTGGGAAGTTGCCAGTCAACGGGTTCAGCTCGAAACCGAAGCCAAAAGTCGCCCAATCGTCAGGTGCCGAGTCGATGAGCTGGCAAGTCGGGGATAAAGCGAATCATAAAAAATGGGGACAAGGGACGGTCGTTCAGACACGCGGCGAGGGCGATCAGCTCGAACTTGATATCGCCTTCCCGCAAGTCGGGATTAAACGCCTGCTCGCCAAATTTGCCCCGATCGAAAAAGCGTGAGGTGATCGTATGGAGATGACAGAACACGTCGAAACGTTACGACAAAAGTTGAACCAATACGGCTATGAATATTATGTACTTGACCGGCCGAGCGTCCCGGACGCCGAGTACGACCGGCTCATGAACGAGTTGATTCAAATCGAGACGGACTATCCGGAGCTTAGGAGCCCGGATTCGCCGACGCAACGCGTCGGCGGCGCCCCGCTCGATGCGTTCGTGAAAGTGACGCACGATACCCCGATGCTCTCGCTCGGCAACGTGTTCTCGAAAGACGATTTGATCGAGTGGGTCGAGCGGATTGAAAAAGATCTTGGCTATGCCCCGTTGTTCGTCGCCGAGCTGAAGTTCGACGGTCTTGCCGTCTCGCTCAAATACGAGGACGGTCGCCTCAAGCGCGGGGCGACGCGTGGAGACGGGACGACAGGCGAAGACATCACGCAAAACTTGAAGACGATTCGCACGATCCCGCTCCGTCTGAATGAGGATGTGACGTTCGAAGTGCGCGGCGAGGCGTATATGCCGAAACGTTCGTTCGAACACTTGAACGACGAGCGGGAACGCCTTGGGGAGCCGTTGTTCGCCAATCCGCGTAATGCGGCCGCGGGGTCCCTGCGTCAGCTCGATTCGAAGATCGCGGCGTCACGAAATCTCGCCTTCTTCGCGTATGGGCTCGTCTCAAACGATGAGCTCGTCGCGTCACATGATGAGTCGCTCGAATACTTGAAGCGTCTCGGGATCGCCGTGAGCGGGGAATATACGACATGTCGGACAGCGGACGAGCTGTGGGACTATATCGAGATGTACGTGACGAAACGTTCAGAACTTCCGTATGAGATTGACGGGATCGTCATCAAAGTCGCGGCTTACGAAGAACAAGAACAGCTCGGTTTTACGGCCAAGAGCCCGCGCTGGGCCGTCGCCTATAAATTCCCGGCCGAAGAAGTCGTCACGACGATCGAAGACGTCGATTTCAGTGTCGGACGGACGGGGAAAGTGACGCCGCGGGCCCGGTTCGCGCCGGTCGCGGTCGCGGGATCGACCGTGACGTACGCGACACTCCATAACGAAGACTTCATCAAAGAGAAAGACCTTCGGATCAACGACCGAGTCGTCATTAAAAAGGCCGGGGACGTCATTCCGGCCGTCGTGTCCGCGCTCGTCAGCGAACGGACCGGGAACGAGGCAGAAATCGTTTTCCCGACCCGGTGCCCGGCTTGTGAGTCCGAACTCGTCCGCTTAGACGGTGAGGCGGATCATCGCTGCGTCAACCCGGAATGTCCGGCCCAACTGCTCGAAGGGCTGATTCATTTCGTGTCGCGACCAGCGATGAATATCGACGGTCTCGGTGAAAAAGTCATCACCCAGCTTCATGCGGCCGGACTCGTCCATAACGTCGCTGACTTGTACGTCCTCGAGCGAGAAGCACTCCTTGATTTAGAACGGATGGGTGAGACGTCAGTGACGAACTTGCTTGCCGCAATCGAACAATCGAAACAGAATTCGCTTGAACGGGTGTTGTTCGCCCTCGGGATTCGTCTCGTCGGTCAGAAAGCGGCCTCACTCATCGCGGAGCGGTTCGAGACGATGGACGCGATTATGGACGCCTCGGTTGAAGCGTTGATCGAGATTGACGGGATCGGGACGAAGATGGCGGAATCGATCGTTCTTTACTTCGAGAAGCCTGAGGCGCGTGAACTCGTCCGTGAACTCGATACGGCCGGTGTCAACTTGACGTTCAAAGGAGTGAAGCGGCCCGTCGCCGCCGACGCCCCGCTCGCTGGTAAGACGGTCGTCTTGACCGGGAAGTTGTATGAGATGACACGCGGTGAGGCGGGAAAACGATTAGAACTCCTCGGCGCGAGCGTGACCGGAAGTGTCAGTAAGAACACCGATCTCCTCGTCGCTGGCGAGAAGGCAGGTTCAAAACTGTCGAAAGCCGAAGCGCTCGGTGTCGAAGTATGGGATGAATCGAAACTGCTCGCCTTTTTAGCGGAACACGTCTGAACGGAAGACCCTCAAAGAAGCGAGGGTCTTTTTTCATTGACTTGATTTATAAAAATCTCAGTATATGGACGGATTCACTAAAGTGGTGGACGGGTAATGAATAGTAACAACAAAATTGTAAAATTTTTCTGCAACCGAGGTACTCTTGACACCACGACTCGTGCACACTCACCCTCTATCTCCCCTCCGTGCCAGAGCGCTGTCGTCGGGACATTTTGTCACTGATGGACATACATCTTAGAGGAGGGGACCACCATGCGTAGCGCCACCAAACGGTTCACGGCATTCATCACGTTATTCGTTTTACTCATCGGCATGTGGGCACCAAACGTTCTTTATGCAAGCGACACGACGGAAACGAGCACGCTGTACGTCCAAGTCGATCTCACCGCTGAAGAGCAAGCGACACTAGACGAAGCTAGTCTTGTCTATGCCGATATTACGTATTATGGGGTTCGCGAGACCGCGGACGTCTGGCGTTTTATCGTGGACGTTCAAGCAGTCGAGACGTCCTTGATTGATCAAGTCACGTTATATAACGAGGAAGGCGTGCCGTACTCGTTTACGCCAGCAGCGATTACAGCTGAGCTACCGATTGAAGAGCTACCGATTGAAGACCCAGCGCTTGAGGTGACAGAATCTGGTGTCACCGACGAGAGCAGTGAACCAGTGAGCGAAGTGGCAGAATCTGATGTCACCGACGAGAGCAGTGAACCAGTGAGCGAAGTGGCAGAACCGGCAACCGAAGCGCCGATGACCGAAGAAGTGGCGGTGACGACGGTCGAACCAGCGGTCGCAATCGGACTTGAAGTCGGCAAAGAGGCGAACATCGACCAAGCCGTCGTCGGAGGGAGCATCCCTTATACGTTCGTCATCGAGAACACGGGCGATGCGACGTTGACGATCACGTCGATTGAAGACGAGTTTTTCAGCGGTGGGATTCAAGACGATGCCGTCACTGCTTTCAACGAGGAAGTACGCAGCAAGTTGACGGCGCTCATCGGTGACGATGGTCTCGCTTCCGGCGAACGCGTCGAAACGACTGTAATTCTCGATGTGCCGAGCGACTACGACCAAGTGATGCATCCTGAAGTTGGGAACATCTTCCGTGTCGCTGCGACTGATGAATCGGGTCGTGTCGTTAACGCCGAAAGTCAGCAAATCGTTTTGCTCAACCGGCTCGATTTCACGGTCACGAAAGTCGCAAACCCGCAAACGGTTCATCCGGGCGAGACGATCCTCTATACGTATACGCTCACGAATACGTCGAACGTCACCCTTTACTTCGTCGACGTGGTGGAAGAGTGGACGAGCGGCGCTTTGACGGTGAAAGAACAACGCGAGACGACAGAGGTGCTCCGCGACGGGATGCGAGCGCTCGCTGAAGTCGAGAACGGATTGATTCCGGGCGAGGAAGTCGTGCTCGAACTAGAAAAAGTGTTGCTGCCGTCATACGATGTTCGAGCCGGGGGGATTTTGACGAACCGGGTCACGTTCACGTTTGAAGTCAACGAGGCAGCTCGCGTCTCCCGGTCGGCGGAAACGACAGTCCACGTCAAACAAGCGATTCCGGAACGGGAAGACGAGGAAGCATACGTACCAGAACCGACCACGCCCGTGTCACCTGAGCAAGGCACATTGCCAATGACCGGCACGACCGAGACGTGGGCTACTGTGATTGGCCTCGTCTTGATCGTACTCGGCCTATTGTTCTTCACACACCGGCGCCGGCCGTCTTCAAAAACTTGAGCATACGTCCTTCGATGAAAGTCGAGGGACGTATTTTTGTGATTCTCGACTGATTCCGCTTCGACACTTTTTTCAACAGACGATTTTGTTATAATGGACGAAGTGTATAACGAATTGATTCGTCAAAGGAGTTTGGACATAGATGAAATGGAAACAAATAATAATCCCCGCCCTCGCCGCGACGGTATTTCTCGGTGGGTGTTCAATGAAAATTCCGATGGGGGAAGAAGAAGTGACGCCGACCGGGAACGAGATGACGTCAGAAGGTGTCACACAAGCGATTGAAGCGCGTGACTCGTATTACCAGATGGTGATTCCGTTCAAGCCGGCCGCAGCGCGCGGGCTCGCCCAACGCCAAGTCAGCTCATCGCTCGAACTAGAAGAAGTCGAGCTTGGTCTCATGCGCCATTCGACCGGCGCGTTCGCGCCTGAACAATACGTTTATCAAGAAGGGCAATTATTGAAGGCTGAAGACGTCTCTCGTCTGCTCGGACGAAAAGATAAAACGTCTGAAGGCCTGACACCGCTCAACCCGGCCTATGCGAACGGGACGGCAGAAGTGGCAGATGCCAAGTTCGTTGAAGAAAACAAGAAGTCGCCGCTCTATTTGGCGTCGCTCATCGAACAAAACTATATGACAAAGACGGATAGCGGATATCAACTCGACGGTGTCTCGTTCGCCCTCATTTTGAACCGTGAGTACGTCTTCCAGGCCCCGAACTTCGGTCCGACCTACACGGAAAAGTTAGATGCGAAAAAAGTCATCGCAGAAGGGGAACGGATGGCAAATGAACTCGTCGCACAACTGCGGAAGCGTGAAGACTTTAAGGGTCTTGACATTAACGTCGCCCTATACATGAAGTCGGCGCAAGGGTCACCGACACCGGGCAATTATGTCAAGTCAGCGTTCGTCGGGGAAGGTGCGGAAGTAGCCGCGTCTGATTGGAAAGCAATCGACGAGAAGTACTACTACTTCCCATCGAATACGGCGACGACCGAAGTGCGTGATGACGCACAGAAGTTCACGCTGTTTAGCGACCGAATCGCTGATGTCTTCCCTGACTTCAGCGGCATGATCGGTAAAGGATTCTATCAGAACGGTGACTTGTCACGCATCGAGATCGACATCCCGATCCAATTCTACAGCCGGGCCGAACTCGTCGGTTTCACGCAACACGTCGTCGGTTTGCTTGAGAACCGTTGGGAATACAATCGGAACGTCCCGGTCCGTATCAATGTCACCTCACTCGGTGGCACACAAGAAGTGACGATCGTGTTCGAAGAAGGCATGGATACACCGAAAGTTTACTTTTAACAGATGAGGTGCTTCGTAATGAAACGAAGCGCCTCTTTTTTTCGTATGTATTGTAACGAGGAAAATCTTTGACCTTCTTTGACCAAATCGGTAGAATAGACTTAACAGAAACGGGAAAGAATAAGGTGAGGTGAATCGAGATGACGAAAAACTACTATGACGTGCTTGGCGTGTCGAAACAGGCATCCGACCAAGACATTAAGCGAGCTTATCGAAAACTAGCGAAACAATATCATCCGGATGTGAATAAAGAGCCGGGGGCACAAGATCAGTTCAAAGCAATCCAAGAAGCGTTCGATGTGTTGAGCGACCCCGACAAGAAAGCGAATTATGACCGTTACGGCAGTCCGGAAGGCCCGACGTTCGGTCAAGGGACGTATGACGGTGACGGATACGGGGAAGGTTCGGCGCAATTTGAAGACTTGTTCCGTCAGTTCGGTGGCGGATCACGCACGACGTCGCGGACGTTCGGATTCGACGATATGTTCGGAAGTTTCTTCAACCAAGCGGTAGAAGAAGATTTAGATGAGACGGTCCGGGTCAACGTGCCGCTCAGCCAGTTGACGAGTGATTCGAAAGTGAGTTTGCGCCTGCAAACGGGTACGGTCAACGTGAAGATTCCGCAAGGCGCCCATGAGGGCCAGAAACTTCGACTGAAAGGCAAGAGTAGCAAAGTCGGTCAATCAGGCGACCGGGGCGATGTGTACGTCGAACTCCATTTCACCGATGACGAGACGTATCGACGAGAAGGAGCGAACGTCATCACCGTCAAACGGTTGCGGCCACTCGCTTTCCTAGACGGTACCGAAGTCGTCGTCGCGACGCTCGATGGCGGCCGCGTCAAGCTTAAAGTCAAACCGGGCTCACGTCCGGGCCAACGGATGCGGATTCCGGGTCGTGGTTTCATGACCGCTTCAAAAGTCCGGTCCGATTTGTTCATCCAACTCGAGGTCGACTTGCCGCTCGACGCCGCCCACCGGTCTGTTTATGAACAACTAGAACGCTGAGCATAAGGAGGAAACAACATGGATTTCAATCGATTTACAGATAAAGCGCATGAAGGGATCGTCAGTTCGCAAGCACTTGCTAAACAGTATCATCATAGCGAGATGAATGAATGGCACGTCCTCGCCTCGATGATTTCGCAAGCTGACGGCATCATTCCACTGTTGTTGCAAAAGATGGAGTTGAACGTCGCGGAGATCGAGGCAGAGGTCGCGATGGCGCTCAAGAACGCACCGAAACTTCAAAACCCGACGACACCGATGATCTCGGCCTCGCTGCTTAACGTGTTGACGACAGCTGAGCGTGAAGCGACCGGTATGAGTGACGAGTACGTCTCGGTCGAACACATCTTGCTCGGCATCCTCCTCAACAAGAGCCAGACGCAAGCGATGCTCGAGCGTAAAGGCGTGACCGAGGACAAGTTGCGCGAGGCGCTCGTCGCCGTGCGCGGCAACCGACGCATCACGTCGAAGTCACCGGAAGCGACGTACGACGTCTTGACGAAGTACGGCCGTGATTTGATTCAAGAAGTGAAGACCGGAAAGATCGACCCCGTCATCGGGCGTGACAGTGAGATTCGCCGCGTCATCCGCATCTTGAGCCGGAAGACGAAAAACAACCCGGTGCTCATTGGGGAGCCAGGGGTCGGGAAGACGGCGATCGTCGAAGGGCTTGCCCAGCGCATCGTCCGCGGTGACGTCCCGGAAAGCTTAAAAGACAAGACGATCTTCAGTCTCGACATGAGCTCGCTCGTCGCCGGCGCCAAATATCGCGGCGAGTTCGAGGAACGGTTACAAGCGGTCTTGAACGAAGTGAAAGAGGCGGAAGGGAAGATCCTCCTCTTCATCGACGAGTTGCACACGATCGTCGGGGCCGGCAAAGCGGAAGGCGCGATGGACGCGGGGAACATGCTCAAACCGATGCTCGCCCGCGGTGAACTTCACTGTATCGGCGCGACGACACTCGATGAGTACCGCCAATATATCGAAAAAGACCCGGCGCTCGAACGTCGCTTCCAGCAAGTGCTCGTCGCCGAGCCGGACGTCGAAGACACGGTCTCGATTTTGCGCGGATTGAAAGAACGCTTTGAGATCCATCACGGCGTCCGCATTCATGATAATGCGCTCGTCGCGGCGGCTGTACTGTCGAACCGCTACATCACCGACCGGTTCATGCCGGACAAGGCGATCGACCTTGTCGACGAATCGTGCGCCATGATCCGGACCGAGATGGAATCGATGCCGGCGGAACTCGACGAACTCGTACGTCGCGTCATGCAACTTGAAATCGAAGAGGCTGCTTTGAAGAAAGAGAGCGACGAGGCTTCGAAAAAACGTCTCGACGTGCTCCAGCAAGAGCTCGCCTCGACGCGTGAACAAGCGGATGCGCTCCGCCTGCGCTGGGAGAACGAGAAAGAGTCGACACACCGCGTCCAACACATTCGCGGGGACCTCGAGAAAGTGAAGCTCGAACTGCAAGAAGCCGAGAGCCGCTACGACTTGAACCGGGCTTCCGAGTTGAAGTACGGACGGATTCCAGAGCTCGAACGTGACCTCGCTGAAGCGGAACGTCTCGCCGGATCGGTGACGCGTGAACTCGTCCGGGAAGAAGTGACGGAAGAAGAGATCGCCGAGGTCGTCTCGAAATGGACGGGCATCCCGGTGACGAAGTTGACAGAAGGTGAGCGCGACAAGTTGCTCAACCTCGAGACGGTGCTTCATCAACGTGTCTTCGGACAAGATGAGGCGATCCGACTCGTCAGCGACGCCGTCATCCGGGCCCGGGCCGGCATTAAAGACCCGAACCGTCCGATCGGCTCGTTCCTCTTTCTCGGTCCGACCGGGGTCGGGAAGACCGAGCTCGGGAAAGCGCTCGCCGAAGCGATGTTTGATTCTGAAGACCACATCGTCCGTCTCGACATGAGTGAGTACATGGAGAAACACGCCGTATCTCGACTCGTCGGGGCACCTCCAGGATACGTCGGCTACGAAGAGGGCGGTCAATTGACCGAAGCGGTGCGCCGCAGCCCGTTCTCGGTGCTCTTGCTTGACGAAGTCGAGAAAGCGCACGCTGACGTGTTCAACATCTTGCTACAACTGCTCGACGACGGTCGCTTGACCGATTCACACGGTCGCGTCGTCGACTTTAAGAACACGATCGTCATCATGACTTCAAACATCGGGGCCGATATTTTACTCGAGGCCGCGAAAGACGGTGTCATCGATGAAGAGGAAGAACGTCAAGTCATCGAGCGGCTCCGTCGCCACTTCCGGCCGGAGTTCTTGAACCGGGTCGATGAGACGATCTTGTTCCATCCGCTCACGCGTGCCCAAATCGGGCAGATTGTCGAGAAAGCGGTCGCTCGGATGGGTAGCCGCTTGACGGCACGCTCGATTCGGATCGAAATTTCGGACGCGGCGAAAGCGTTCATCGCCGACGAAGCGTACGAGCCACAGTTCGGCGCCCGTCCGATCAACCGTTACGTACAACGGACGATCGAGACGAAGCTCGCGCGCGGCATTCTCGCCGGTGACGTCGAGGATGGTCAGACCGTCATGATCGACGTCGAGAACGGAGAATTGACGCTCCGTCCGACGACGGTGGCGTACTAAACAATAAGGAGCACAGGCCTCGGCCTGTGCTCCTTATTTAGCGTGTTCAGGTTGATACGTGCAATACGGTTCCTCTGCCTTATAGTCGCCGGTGACGGCGTAGGCTCGGGCACGCGATCCGCCGCATAAGTAACGGTATTCGCAGTAGCCGCATTTGCCGCCGTGCGTGTCCGGGTCACGCAGCGTCTTGAACACCGGATGTTCCCGATAAATCTCGGCAAGCGGTGTCGTTTTGACGTTGCCGCAGTTGATCGGCAGGAAGCCGGACGGTTGAACATCACCGGTGTGAGAGATGAAGACGAAGCCGTTGCCGTCATTCGTCCCGCGTGGCGCTTTGGCGAGGTCGTCATGCGGATGACCGATCGGCGCGAGTCCTGCGTCTTTCCGTTTTTGATTTTCTTGCCGGGCGACCCGGCGATAGAACTGGGCCTCGGTCGTCGAGATGATGTATGGCACATGTTCTTGCAGCGCGAACGCCCAGCGTAGCACGTCCTCATGTCGTTCCGGCGAGATCGGTTGCAGGAGCGAGCCGCGACCGGTCGGGACGAGGAAGAACAGCGTCCAGACCGAGACGCCGAGCTCACCAACGAGTTTCGCGATCTCTGGCAGTTGGTCGACGTTGTACTCGGTCACGGTCGTATTGATTTGGAACGACATGCCTTCCTCCCGGAAATAGGAGATGCCGCGAATCGTCCGCTCGAAGCTGCCGCGTGTCCCCCGGAAATAATCGTGCGCTTTCGCGTCGGCACCGTCGAGTGAGAACGCCCAGCGTGTCAACCCGGCCGCTTTGGCCCGTCTGACCGCGTCATGAGTCACCCGTGGCGTCGCTGATGGAGTCATTGAGACGCGCATGCCGAGTGACGCCGCGTATTCAGTCAACTCGAACAAGTCTTCACGCATGAGTGGGTCGCCGCCCGTGAAGACGAGAATCGGGTTGTCCATCGCGTAAATGTCACGAATGAGCGCTTTGCCTTGCGCCGTGTCTAATTCATCCGGGTAACGATGGTACTGCGCCTCGGCCCGGCAATGGACGCAAGACAAGGCGCAGGCGCGCGTCACTTCCCAGATGACGATGAACGGGTTCTCGTTGTAATCAATCCGTTTCATGAGCGCACCACCTGCTTCGCCGTCATCGCCCGCATGACGGCCTGTTTGGCGGAATCGACACAGTCGGGAAGCCCGACCCCGTGTAAGATCGCCCCGCACGCCTCGACGCCATCGAGAGCGGCCAAGGCATGTTCGAACGCGTGCACATGTTGCTTATGACCGACCTCGTATTGTGGCATCGTATCGACGTGGCGCTCGACTTTCGTGAAAAGCGGTGTCCCGACGTGTTGAATTTTGCGGAGCTCGTTTAACGCAAACTCGGCGACCGCTTGATCCGTTGCAGCTAATAAGGCGGGCACGTGATCGGAACCGATATAGACGCGCAAGAGCGCCTTACCTTTCGGTGCCATGTGAGGCCATTTCTTATGCATCCAACTGCAGGCGGTCAACGCATTGGCTTCCGCTTTGGCGATGACGTAACCTGTCCCGTCGAGCGCCGCCACATCTTTCTCGTCGAACGCCGCGAGGACGGTGATCGATGAGGTGCGCTTCAATTGAGATAATCGCTCCGCCTCGGGGATTCCGAGGATCGGGCCGAGCGCATTCGGCGAAGTCGCTAAGATGATGCCGTCAAACTGTTCGATCGTGCCGTCCTCGAGTTCGATCTCATGAGGGCGGACCGAGGCGACACGGGTGCCGGTGTAGAGGCGGTCGATCGA
Organism: Exiguobacterium aurantiacum; assembly: GCF_001766415.1. Taxonomy (GTDB): domain Bacteria; phylum Bacillota; class Bacilli; order Exiguobacteriales; family Exiguobacteriaceae; genus Exiguobacterium; species Exiguobacterium aurantiacum_A. The sequence continues at coordinate 33,202 of NZ_MKXO01000005.1, forward strand.
CGGACGGAGCGCCTCGATGAGGATTCCGAGCCCGTTTTGTAACGATAAAAACTTCCCGGCCTCACGCGGTTTCACTCCGGCTTGTACAGGCGGCGTGAGTGCTTTCATGCCGAGAATCAAGCTGCGTGTTTTTTGTTCAATCGTGATAAACTGAGGGAAAGTAGACTCGATGCTCATATCTTGAAGCGTCCCGTTATAAATGCCTGACAGGAGTGGTTCGATCATCGATTCGACGACTTCAGAGCCGAGCCGGGTCCGGAAAAACGTGTCGAGCGAAATGTCTTCGCCCGCATAGACGCGGGGGAGCACCAAGTCCATCCCGGCCCGAGCCTTTCCACGCCACGTGAACAGGTCGGTCTTCACCATCGGCCAAAATTTCGTGGGGATGCCCATGACGGAACCGTTTGGCATTTGCCGTAACTTGTTGCGAACGTATATGTAAGACGTGCCGGTCTGTGAACGAACGAGCTGTTCATCAAGACCGAGTTCGGTGATGAGCTCGGTCAACGTCGGCTTTCTGGCCATATAACCGTCGGGACCGCATTCGAGTACAAATCCGTCCCGATAAACCGTCTTGATTTTCCCGCCGACCCGATCACTCGATTCAAAGAGTGTGACGTGTGCACCGGCCTGTTTCGCATAGTAAGCAGCGGCCATACCCGTGATGCCGCCCCCGATAATCGCAATGTTGTTCAATCGATTCACCCATTTCTATATAGTCTTCGAACTAACCGTACCGAGAATATGGGTGTAGACATAGGATAAGTATCACACGGTTCTAGACGAAATTGTCACGGATGAAAGGGAGGGGCGACTATGGTTTGGTTCGGCATCACAGCTTCGATTGTCGTCGTTGGGATTGTCGCATTCATCGCCGCGATGAACCGACATGGAGAGAAGCTTGCTGGGGATGAGGAAAGTCCGCCGGTCATTTGGGCCGACGAGGACTGGTACAAGCCAGGATCGTCCAAAGATGACGGTCCGCCTGATGGCTAAGCTTGAGAAGATATGATAAGATGAGCCGGTTGTAAACTATCGGATATGAGGTGATTTTGATGAACGTATTAGAACAGCAGTTGGCGCATTTGGTCGACGAGTGTCGTCCGTATACGGCTCAAGGAAAAGTTGCGGATTATATCCCTGAGCTCGCACATGTCAAGGATGACTTGCTCGGCGTGGCGATTTGCCTGCCTGACGGTTCTTACATCCATGCGGGTGATGTCCATCATAAGTTTACGATTCAAAGCGTCTCGAAAGCACTCGCGCTTTGTTACGTGTTGATGGAGTTCGGCGAGGACTTCGTGTTCTCGAAAGTCGGGATGGAGCCTACGGGTGATGCGTTCAACTCGATCGCCAAGCTCGAAGAGACCGTGCCATCGAAACCACTCAATCCGATGATTAACGCCGGGGCGCTAGCCGTCACGAGCATGATATTAGGGGATACGGCGGAACTTAAAATTTATCAGTTCCGTCAATTTTTAGCGACGTTACTCGGTGTGCCGGTCGAAGAAGTGACGTACAACGAAAAAGTCGCCCGCTCGGAATACGAGACGACCGACTTGAACCGGGCCTTGCTTTATTTCATGCGCCACCACGGCATCGTGGAAGGCGACGTCGATGAGATCATCGACGTCTATACGAAACAATGTGCCATCGAGATCGACTGTTTTGAGTTGGCCCGCATCGGACGGGTGCTCGCGGGCAACGGGGAAGACCCGGTCACAGGCGAAGAGTTGATTCCGCGCCGGGTCGTCCGCATCGTCAAAGCGATCATGACGACGTGTGGCATGTATGACGCCTCCGGTGAGTTTGCGGTCCGTGTCGGTCTGCCAGGGAAGAGCGGGGTGTCGGGTGCGATTCTCGCGACCGGGAAGCACGAACTCGGACTGAGCGACGTCGGCTTCGGGATTTTCGGTCCCGCGCTCGACTCAAAAGGCAATTCGATTGCTGGTATGAAGCTACTCGAACTGCTCGTCGAACGCTACACGTCACGCTAGAGCTTGATGGCGTCGACAGAAGCGTCAAGTTGCTCGTGCAGTGTGTCGATGAGTCGTTCATACGCCGAAACGTATTCGGTCGGCGGTGAAAAATCGGTCCAGCGTAGCAGCAATTGATGACGGTCATTCATCTCACCGAGCTCGGTTTGGAGCCGTTTCAACTTTTGGACCTGGTCTTTCGAGGCCTTTTCTTCGTAGTTTAACAAGTACTCGTGCAAGTAGCGTTCACGCTTCACGGCGAGCCGGACTTTATGAAGTGCCTCGAGCCGGTCATGCTTTGATGTGGCGTGGTGGTGGGACTCGACGCGGCGTTTCCGCTCCGATTTTGCCTTATCGAGAAACGCTGAGGCGTCTTGCTTCTTTAACGAGCGATACAATTGACCGCCGATGAAGCGGCGCACTTGTTGGTCGAGCGACGGCGTCATCTTTTCGGTGACGCGCGAATTTAATAACGTCCGGTCTTTGGCGCGGTTCGCTTCCATGTGATCGGCAAACGCCTGCTCGAGCCCGGTCTCGATTGCGAGACCTTGGAGCAACACGTCCCCGTCACGGACCGCGCCGAGCGCTTCCATCAGCTGTTTCAATTGCCGATACGTGGAAGGTTTCGTGTCGTACAGTTGCATGAACGTCAGCAACTTGCGCAAATGGACCCGGGCCTGATGCACGTCTTCTGTGTTTTGGAAAGTGAGCGCTTCGGTCATATAATGGTTGAACGTATTCCATGTTTCCAATAGTTCGTACTTTAGCTTCTCTGCATTCCGTTGATTCATCCGAATTTGTTCCTTTCTGAAATGAGATGAGGGTTGTCCATGTATCAAACGCATTCACTTAACGAAAAAATAAAATTGTTCTTCACGATTTTCTTTCCGATTTTGGTCACGCAAGTATCATTCTACTTAATCAGCTTCTTCGATACGGTCATGTCAGGCCGAGCCGGAGCCGTCGACTTGGCTGGCGTCGGTGTCGGCTCGAGTCTATGGATGCCGGTCTATACGGGACTGAGCGGGATTCTGCTTGCCGTCGCACCGATTGTCGCTCAGGCGCTCGGGGCCCGTAATATCCAACATATCCAACGGACGTTGTATCAAGGCGTTTACTTAGCGATCGGACTGAGCATCGCGACACTCGTCCTCGGTGCGTTCCTCGTTCCGGCCGCAGTGGACGGGATGGGGCTAAGTGAGGAAGGAAAACGAATCGCCAAAGGTTATTTGCTCGCGCTCGGATTCGGCGTCTTGCCGATGTTCTTGTTCAACGTGCTCCGGACGCTCATGGATTCACTCGGAAAAACCCGAATTTCCATGTTGCTTATACTATTAGGGTTACCCATTAACGTCGGGTTAAACTACATCTTCATTTTCGGGAAGCTCGGACTTCCTGCTTATGGGGGCATCGGGGCCGGCATCGCTTCTGCGATCACGTATTGGCTTCTCTTCTTCATGGCGTTCGCGTTCGTCCGGAGCGGGAAACCGTTCCTTGAGTATCGGTTCCTGCGCGCGCCGGATCGATTGGCATGGCCGCGCCAAAAAGAACTGCTCAAGCTCGGGACGCCGATCGGCCTCGCCATCTTTGCTGAGGTCAGCATCTTCGCGGCCGTGACACTACTCCTTAGCGAGTACGGGGACAATATCGTCGCCGCCCACCAAGCGGCGATCAACTTTGCCTCGTTCGTCTATATGTTGCCTTTGTCTGCTTCAAGCGCTTTGACGATCGTCGTCGGCTATGAACTCGGTGCCCGTCGGCTCCAAGACGCGGTGCGCTATGCCAAGATTGGGATTGTGCTCTGTCTGGCCGTATCGTCATTTTCAGGCGCCTTGTTGTTCTGGCAGAATGAACGCGTCGCCGCCATTTATACGAATGACGCCGCTGTCGTGGAACTTGCGGCCCACTTCATGATCTTTGCGGTCTTCTTCCAATTGTCTGACGCCGTCGCCGCACCGATTCAAGGCATCTTGCGCGGCTTCAAGGATGTCAACGTGACGCTCGTGTTGTCGCTCATCGCCTACTGGGTGATCGGGCTGCCGCTCGGTTTCTTACTCGCGGAACGGTTCGGCTTCGGTCCCGATGGTTATTGGATCGGGCTCATCGTCGGACTTGCCGCCGGGGCAGTGCTCTTGTTCATGCGCCTCGTCCATATCGTCAAACGATACAATGCCAAAGCAGCTGTCGAAGAGACAGCGTGACAAAATAGGGTTGGATCTGGTTCGTCCGGATGCAGCCTTTTTTTGTTTGAGTCGATTGGAAGTCGGGCAAATGACTGATGATTTGATGATTTTTTTAAAACGGATAAATTGGTCTATACAACTATACTGATTTTTGATATGCTATTGTCGAGAATAGTAGTGAAAGGGTGGATGACTGATGATGGTGATTATTAACGCACACCTCGTTTCTGGACAGGAGACGTGGGAACGCGGTTATGTTCGGATAAACGGTAAAACGATTGAAGCGGTCGGGGCGATGGCTGACTATGAGGCTGGAGATGAGACAGTGCTCGATGTCGCAGGAAAACTCGTGACACCGGGCATGATTGATATACATGTCCACGGGGGGTATGACGTCGACACGATGGATGCGGACCGAGACCGGTTACGTTTCCTCAGTCAATCGATGCTCGCCGAAGGAGTGACCTCGTTTTTTGCGACGACGATCACGCAGTCACCGGAAGAAATCACCAAGGCGCTTGAGTCTGTCCGTGACGTCATCGAGTCAAACGAGACGACGGTTGCCGGTATCCATCTAGAAGGACCGTTCGTCAACGTCGAGAACGCGGGGGCTCAACCGGCAGAATATATTATCGATCCTGACGCCGAGCAGTTTCGCATCTGGCAAGACGAGGCGGGCGGTCACATCCGACTCGTCACGTACGCACCGGAACGTCCGGGCGCACGAGAGCTTGAGCGAGTAATGATTGAATCGGGTGCCATCGGCTCAGCCGGTCATACGAATGCGACGTTTGCCGAGAACAAAGCGGCTGGCGTGAAGCACGGCACACATTTATACAATCAAATGCGCGGGTTGCACCACCGTGAACCGGGGACGGTCGGTTACTGCCTGTTAGAACGGGACGTCATGGTTGAAATTATTCCGGACGGGATTCACAGCCGTCCCGAGATGGTCGATTTCGCGTATCGCTTGAAAGGCGCGGACGGTCTCGTCGTCATCACGGATGCGATGCGGGCGAAAGGTCTTCCGGACGGGCGTTACGAGCTCGGGGGACAACCGGTCATCGTCGAGGACGGCGCGGCGCGGCTTGAAGCCGGTAACTTGGCTGGAAGTGTGTTGACGATGGACGCGGCGTTCCGCAACATCATCGCCTTCACCGGGTGCACGATTCAAGAAGCCGTGAAGATGACGTCCGCGAACCAAGCCGCTGAGTTTGGCATGAGTAAAAAAGGGTCAATCGCAGCCGGGTTTGACGCTGATCTCGTCATCTGGGACGGGTCATTGACGGTCGAGCAGACAATTCACCAAGGACGCATCGGATTTGAGAAGGAGGACGTGAAATGAACATATTAGTAGCGAAGACACCAGCGGACGCTGAACAGATTGCCTACACGCTCATTAAAGAGCGGTTGGCCGGGAAACGGGAATTCGTACTCGGGCTGGCGACGGGGAGCACGCCGGTCGGGATGTATAAGATGTTCAAGCAGGACCAGCTCGATTGCCGCCATGTGACAAGCGTTAATTTGGACGAATATATCGGGCTTGCTCCGAGTCATCCTCAAAGCTACTATAATTTCATGGAAGAACGTCTGTTCAACGATGTTCCGTTCAAAGAAAGCCATCTTCCGCGTGGTGACGCAAAAGATCCTGATGCTGAAGCGGAGCGGTATGAACAGCTCGTCCGATCAATCGGTGTCGATCTTCAACTGCTCGGGATCGGTGAAAACGGTCATATCGCGTTCAACGAACCGGGGACGGCGCTCGATGCGAAGACGCACGTGACAGCGCTCACTGAGTCGACGCGGGAGGCGAATCGCCGCTTCTTCGATGCAAGCGAAGAAGTCCCGACGCACGCGATCACGATGGGACTCGATACGATCATGAACGCGCGCGAGATTGTTCTCGTCGCAACGGGAGACCGAAAAGCGAACGCGGTCCATCACATGATCGAGAGTGTGCCGTCTGTCGATTGGCCCGCGACGATTTTGCAGGCGCATCCGAGTGTCACGATCGTACTTGATACCGAGGCGGCCTCACAGTGCGCGCAAGCTTTACAGGCACGCGGAAGCGAAGCAGCCGCACGGTTCTTCTCGATCCGCTCATAACCGTTCAACCTGGGGACGCACGTCCCCAGGTTTTTTTGGTTGCGATTATGGGAAATTGTATGGAAATGAGTTTGTCATCAAAACGTTTTCGACAAAACTCGAGGATTCCTCTATAATAAGTGAAGCTCGTATCATTCGACCGTGAAGGAGAAAAACATGAACTCAAGAACCCAGGCGCGTAGACGGCGTAAAGGTCCGTCTACGTTTTATAAAGTGTTCAGCTCGCTGATCCTCATTGCCGTCATCGTCGGCTCTAGCATGTATGGGGCGGCTTTTTATAAAGCGCACAACATGTTGTCCGGCACACAAGTGACGCTCGAGGACGATCCGACGATCGAACCGACCCGGTTTGATAAAGAGGACACCGAAAGTTTTCTCGTGCTCGGGACCGACCTCTCCCCGCAAAAGAAAGCGCGAGGGGAGTTCGGTCGCTCTGACGTCATGATTGTCGTCATTTTGAACAAGAAAGACAAGCAGACGACGATGCTCAGCATTCCGCGAGACTCGTACGTCAATATCGATTACACAGGATTCGATATCCCTTACGGTAAGACCGGTCTCGATCAAGACAAAATCACGCACGCCTACTATTTCGGATCGATGGACGAGTCGGATCCGAACAACGGTATGCGCATGTCGACGAATACAGTTGAAGACCTAGTCGGTGTTGAAATCGACCACGTCGTGTCGCTCAACTTCCAAGGCTTCGTCGACTTCATCGATGCTGTCGGAGGCGTCGAAATCGACGTTCCCTTCTCGTCTGAACAGAAGAGTTATGACGCATCCCGTGAAGCCGTCCAAGTCGAAGCCGGCCTTCAGCAGTTGTCGGGTGAAGAAGCACTCGCTTATGTCCGAAACCGCTATGACGACCCGCGCGGGGACATCGGACGCGGCCAACGTCAAATGGAAGTCATCAACGCCGTGCTCGAGCAGTCGCTCGGCACGTCATTGATCAACAACTATGATAAAGTGCTCAAATCGGTCGGTGACAATATGCAGACGACGCTTGGACCGAACGACTATATGCGTTTGATCGAAGACGTCGGTGCCCTTAACAACACGGTTCAATATCAATTGACCGGAGAAGGTGCGCGTGGCAATGACGGCCACTTCTATTACTTCTTGAACGAGCCGTTGCTCGACGAGGTCCGGTACCGTGTGCAACAAGCGGATTCCGGCAACGAAGTCGAAGCGATGACGGAGACGGAGCTCGAGTCTTATATGCTCGACCCGTCCGGCATCACATACGAAGCCCAATAAAAAAATGGTTTGCCCTCAGCGGGGCAAACCATTTTTTTAGGTGCGTTCCATCGCGACAGTGAACGAATACGCATCGCCGCGGAACAAAGAACGACTGTATTCGAACATGTCGCCGTTCTCGAGATACGTCCGTTGGTCGATCAATAGGACGGGCGCGTTCGGGGAGATGGTCAGCAGGTTCGCTTCAACAGGTCCGGCGCTTCGGGCTTCGAGCGTCTGTGTCGCGTTTTTCAAACGCAGTCCGGACTGTTCGGCGAACTCATAAATCGAGCCGACGGCATCTGCCTCGGTCAGTTCGGGCAATAAGGCGACCGGGATATAGGCGGTCTCTAAAGCGAGCACGTCTTCGTCGGCGAGTCGGAGACGCTTCATCTCATAGACCGGCGTACTGGCTGCGACATTCAATTTCTGCGCGATTTTATTCGAGGCCGGAATCGTGTCGAATGACAATAGACGGCTGAACGGGCGCATGCCCCGGTGTTTGATTTCTTCTGAGAAACTCGTCAAACCGGACAACGCCATCGTGATCTTTTTACTGGCGACGAACGTACCACGTCCTTTTTGACGGCTCAAATAACCAGCGTTGACGAGGTTCGTGATCGCCTGGCGCACCGTCATCCGGCTGACGTTATACCGCTCCGAATATTCCCGTTCGGACGGGATCGATTCGCCGGGTTGGAGCTCGCCAGCATCTATTTGTTGCTTTAAATAAGCTTCGATTTGATAATAAATAGGTAACGGGGACTTTTTATCAATCTGTAACATACATATCGCTCCTGACCTAAGGGTAAGTGTTACTTATTATAGACCAAATCAGACTAGTTGTCTGAACATATCATGCAGAAAAGGTGGCGACCAATATGAACTCATGGCAATTTGAAACGACGGTGACAGCGCAGCGGGAAGATGAGCGGGGCACGTGGATCGCGCTTGCAGAAACACATTTTTACGCGGAAGGTGGCGGACAACCGGCCGATACAGGGACGATTGGCGGACAAGCCGTTTTAGATGTGCAACGTGACGACTCGACCGTGTGGCACCTCGTCAACGAGCCAATCGACGAAGCAACAGTAGTGATCGGTCAAATCGACGCAGCGACACGTCACGACCACTCGATCCAACATACGGCGCAACACGTGCTGACGGCCTTGCTTGAAGACCGATACGGTATCGAGACGCTCAGTTTTGGGATCAGTGCTGACGATTCATCGATCGAGATCGCGGCCGAATCATTCGATTGGGAGTTAATCGAAACGTTAGAACGTGACGTTCAGCAGATCATCTTCGACAACCGACCGATTCACATTTTTGAATTACAGGATGGCGAAGTCGAGCATGACCGGTTACGTAAAGCGACGGATCGCACCGGCACGATTCGGATCGTCGAAATCGATGGACTCGATTATAACGCTTGCGGAGGGACGCATGTGTCGACGACCGGCCAGCTCGGGATCATTAAAGTGACCTCGATGAAAAAAGTGCGAGGGAACGTTCGTTTGACGTATGTCGCAGGGATGCGGGCACTAACGGTCATCCAATCTTCGCGCACCGCGCTACGGGCGATCCATCAAACGTTGTCGACGACGAACGAGACGGTCGCGGCCCGTGTCGCCGAAGAGCGGACGGCGCGACTCGAACGTGAAAAAGAAGTGAAGGTGCTCGAGGCCCGGGTCGCCAAGGCGAAAGTCGCAGCATTCTTACAAGAGGACAATTACGTCATCACGCACATCGGCAAGACCGAGGCGGAGACGCTCACGACGATGATCGTCGAACGGATCGCGGCGACCGGACGGATTGCCGTCGGTGCCAATCATACCGGACAAAAACTGTTGCTCATGCATGACGGGACGCATGACATCGCCATCGGCAAGTTTTTAAAGCGGACGTTAGACGACCTTGGCATCGGTCGGGGCGGTGGCAGTCATAAACAAGCCCAAGCCCGCTTCGAATCGATTGTCGACCTAGAACGGGCCACGGCAGAAGTCGTCAAACGGTTACAGGAAGGAGTGGTGTCATGTTGACGATTGAACACGGCAACGACACGTCGCTCATCGAACGAGCCCGTTCCGTACGGGAGGTTGTCTTTATCGGCGAGCAAGGGATTAACCCGGCGCTCGAATATGACGACCTCGATCCAGTCTGTATCCATTTTGTCGGGATGATAGACGGGGAGCCCGTGACGACGGCACGGCTACGACCGATCGGAGACGGTGTCGGCAAAGTCGAACGGGTCGCCACGCTCGCATCGGCGAGAGGGAACGGATATGCGAAAAAGCTGATGCTCGAAATCGAGGATGTGGCGCGCGAGAGTGGGCTGCATGAGTTGAAGCTCGGCGCTCAACTGACGGCGCTCCCGTTCTATGAACGGCTCGACTATACGACGTTCGGTGACGAGTTTTTAGACGCCGATATCCCGCATCGGATGATGAAGAAGTCGTGGTGATTATTTTTAGAAAGTTTCTTTTTTTCTAAAAAAAGGTTGGCAAGCCGGGAAGCATTTGTTATAACTAAAACTAACAACTGACAGATAGAGGTTGCGAATGACATGAGTAAGCTTGATTGAAACGGACGCATTCCGGATCGAGCCGAAAGGGGAAATTCGCCGAAGTCAACGTTCGCATGCGTACGAACGAAGGCTGGGGTAGTCGTGAACAACGCCTACACTGCCATGGATGAAATGCCATGGAGCGCTATCTACGGAACGATTTTTTAATCGTTTTTCAACTGCGCGTACAAGCGGCAGACCGTAGGGAGAGTGCTTCCTACCGGTCTGCCGCTTTTTCTGTTGGTCGACATCATGAAAGTGGGGAACCTGATGACAACCGTACTAAAATTTGGAGGAAGTTCTGTTGCCACAATCGAACAGATTCAGGCAATTTCTGAATATTTACAGACACGAGTCGTCGCTGGCGAGAAACTCGTCGTCGTCGTCTCCGCGATGGGGAAAACGACCGATTCACTCCTGTCACTCGCAAAACAAATTACAGAGCGTCCGATGATTCGTGAGCTCGACCGCTTGCTCGCCGTCGGAGAAGAACAGACGATCAGTCTACTCAGCATCGCCTTGAACTCACGAGGTGTCGCCGCCATCTCGCTCACGGGGCAACAGGCCGGGATCGACACGATGGGCATTCACACGAAAAGTAAGATCAAAGCGATCCGGAAAGAAGTGTTGGAAGAAAGGCTCAGAACGAATGACGTCGTCATCGTCGCCGGCTTCCAAGGCGTCAACGAGTTCGGGGATGTAACGACGCTCGGACGCGGTGGTTCGGATACGACAGCCGTCGCACTTGCCGCCGTCCTCAGTAAACGTTGTGAGATTTATACGGACGTCGCCGGTGTCTATACGGCCGACCCGCGTATCCATAAAACGGCACGTCGCCTAGATACCGTCTCGTATGACGAGATGATGGAAATGAGCGCGCTCGGCTCGAAAGTGATGGAAATGCGCAGCGTCGAGCTGGCCAAAAAATATGATGTGAACATCTTTGTAGGGAAGACGCTATCGAGCGAAGGAGGAACATGGATCATGGATATGACACAGGCGATGGAACAAAAAGCGGTGACGAGCGTGAGCGTCGTGAAAAACGTGCTCAGCGTCTCGATCAAACATATTCCGCATTCAGTGGCAGGGGTTGCCGATATTTTCGAGAAGTTGTCACAGCGTCACGTCAATATCGACATGATCAGTCAGACAGCGTTCGACGGTGAAGTGTTCCTGTCGTTCACTTGTCCACTTGACGAGGAGGCGTTCCTCGAAGAAGCGCTCGCCGAACTGACGGAGGCGTTCCCACAAATTAAAATCGACCGTCATACCGAACATGCGAAAATCTCGGTCGTCGGGATCGGCATGCGCGACGCGACCGGTGTCGCAGCCGGATTGTTCGCCACGTTCCGTGAGAGCGGAATCCCGTTCTATCAAGTCACAACTTCAGAGATCAGCATCTCTTACACGATTAACGATCAAGACGTTGAAGCGGCGGTCGCGGCCATCGCGGAGCGTTTCCATTTATAAGGGGGAGTTACCATGTATAACGTTGCCGTCATCGGTGCGACAGGCGCCGTCGGTCAAAAAATGATCGACGTGCTCACAGAATATGAGTTTCCAATCAACGAACTATTACTATATGCGTCAGCCCGCTCGGCTGGGAAAACAGTCGAAGTGAACGGTCGCGACATCGTCATCCGTGAACTGTCGGACACGATTTACGCAGACGCGATCGACATCGCCTTGTTCTCGGCCGGTGGTAGCATCAGTGAACAGTATGCACCGCGTCTGAGTGAACAAGGAGTCATCGTCATCGATAACTCGAGCGCGTTCCGGATGCAAGCAGGAATCCCGCTCGTCGTACCAGAAGTGAACCGAGTCGAACTGAGCCCAGACAAGATGCTCATCGCCAATCCGAACTGCTCGACGATCCAATCGGTCGTCGCCCTCGCACCGCTCGCAGAAGTGTATGGATTGACGCGTGTCGCCTATACGTCTTACCAAGCCGTCTCCGGTTCGGGACAAAAAGGCATCGAAGATCTCGAACGGGGCGCCCGCGGTGAAGAGCCGCAAAACTACCCGTATCCGATCTACGATAACGTGCTGCCGCATATCGATGTCTTCCTCGAGAACGGCTACACGAAAGAAGAACAGAAGATGATCGACGAGACACGCAAAATTTTGAACGCACCAGAATTAGGTGTGACGGCGACGTGTGTCCGCGTCCCGGTCCGTAACAGCCACGCCGTCTCGATCACGGTCACGCTCGATCGTGAAGCGACGCTCGCGGAAGTGAAGGCGGTCCTCAGTGACGCGCCAGGCGTCGTCCTCATGGACAACCCGAGCGAGCTCGTCTACCCGACGCCGCTCGATGCGAACGGGACGGACGAAGTGTACGTCGGTCGCGTCCGCCGCGACGAGTCGCAACCGAACACGTTCCATCTCTGGTGTGTCGCCGATAACGTTCGCAAAGGGGCGGCGGCGAACGCCGTTCAAATCGCCCAGTGCATGATCGGGCAAGTCGCTACGAAATAAGGGGGAAATCATATGTTCACAGGAGTCGCTACAGCACTCGCTACACCGTTCCAAACGGACGGTCAGTTAAATCTCACAGCGTGGGAAGCATTGATTGAAGATCAAATCAAAGAAGGCGTCAGCGGTCTTGTCATCGGGGGGACGACAGGCGAAGGGATGACGATCACGGACGAAGAGTTCGAGACGCTCCTCACGAAGGCGATCGAAGTCGCCGCCGGTCGTGCCGTCATCATCGCCGGGACAGGGTCGAACAATACGGCGTTAAGTATCACGAAGACGAAACGGGCGGCAGAACTTGGTGCCGAGATGGCGATGGTCGTCACGCCTTACTATAATAAGTCGACCCAAGCGGGGCTGATCGCCCACTTCACGGCGATCGCCGACGCGTCACCGATTCCACTCATGCTCTACAACGTCCCGTCACGGACAGGCGTCGCGCTCGATCCGGCAACGGTCGGTGAACTCGCCGAACACCCACAGATCGCTGCGTTGAAAGAAGCGAGCGGGGACATCTCGGTGATGGCGCAAATGATGGCCCACTTGCCGGAAGGTTTCCCGGTCTACTGCGGAAACGACGACCAAATCCTGCCGTACATGGCATGGGGCGCCCAAGGTGTCGTCTCGGTGCTCTCGAACGTGTATCCGGGAGCGACGGTCGCGCTCGCCGAAGCGCTTCTCGCCGGAGATTTAGAGACGGCCCGCACATGGCAGATCCGCTTGCTTCCGGTCATCGATGAACTGTTCGCCGAAGTGAACCCGATCCCGGTCAAGGCGGCGCTTAACGCACGCGGCTTCGAATTTGGCTCGCCGCGCCTCCCGCTCGTTCCGATGAGCGCGACGGCCGAGGCACGTCTGTTGTCGGCGATGGAGCAGTTTAATGAGGTGAGACAGTGAACTTGTTAATTCACGGATACGGCGCGATGGGGCAGATCGTTGAAGAAGTCGCGCTCGCTCAAAACTTGAACGTCGCGGCCATCGTCTCACCGGCGGGCGGCGATCATCCCGTTTCACTGAAAGAAGTTGACGCCGCGATCGACGTCGTCATCGACTTCTCGAACCCGGCGCTGCTAGATGACGTGCTCGCGTTCGGGAAAGACAAGCAAATCCCGCTCGTCATCGCGACGACGGGCTTCTCGGAAGCGGAACTGGCAAAGATCGAGGACGCATCGAAACAGATCCCGATCTTCCAGTCGTATAACACGTCTTACGGGATTGCACTGTTGAAGCAGTTGCTTGATCAGCTCGTGCCGCTCACGCTTGGTTATGATATCGAAGTGATCGAAGCGCATCACCGTAAAAAAGTCGACGCGCCGAGCGGGACGGCTGAACTGCTCGCCCGTGCCATTGAGGCGAAGCGGGACGTGACGCCGGTGTACGAACGTGCGTCACGCCGTGAGGCGAGAGGTGCCGACGAACTCGGCATGCACTCGGTCCGCGGCGGTACGATCTTCGGTGAGCATACGGTGCTCTTCGCCGGAGACGATGAAATGCTTGAATTAAAACATACGGCCCTGTCGAAACGCGTCTTCGCGAACGGGGCACTCGCCGCGGCGGCGACAATTCTCGACCGCCCGGCCGGATTATATAATTTAACGAACCTATACGAGGAGGCCACTCATGTTACTCACAAACGCTTATGAAATCGCGCAATACATTAAAGATGCCAAGAAAGAAACGCCAGTCAAATTGTACGTCAACGGTCAGTTGGCAGGTTTAACAATCGAAGAAGCAAAAGCATTCGGAACAGACGAGTCGAAACTATTCCTCACGACGGCTGAACGTGCGGCCGCTTTCCTTGAAGCGAACGCGTCAGTCATCACCGACTCGCACCTCGAGTTCGACCGCCGCAACAGCGCCGTGCCGATGCTTGACACGACGAAGTTGAACGCCCGCATCGAACCAGGTTCGTTCATCCGTGACCACGTTCAAATCGGCAACAACGTAGTCGTCATGATGGGGGCGGTCATCAATATCGGCGCCGTCATCGGTGACGGGTCGATGGTCGACATGAACGCCGTCATCGGCGCCCGCGGCACACTCGGTAAAAACGTCCACCTTGGCGCTGGCGCAGTCGTCGCAGGTGTCCTCGAGCCGCCTTCAAAAGATCCGGTCATCATCGAAGACGGGGTCATGATCGGTGCAAACGCGGTCATTTTAGAAGGTGTCCGTGTCGGCGAGAATGCGGTCGTCGCAGCAGGCAGTGTCGTCACAGTCGACGTCCCGGCAGGAAGTGTCGTCGCCGGCACGCCAGCCCGTGTCATCAAGCAAAAAGATGAAAAAACAGCAGAAAAAACACAACTAGTGGATGACTTACGCTCCCTGTAACGTATAATAGACAGAAAATATCAAAAGTGAATGGGAGAGTTGAACAATGGAACAATATGGACAATGGATGTGGAAAGACGGGGCTTGGATCGAGCCGAGTGACGCGAACACGAGTATCATGACGCACGCGATCCACTACGGTAGCGGGTTCTTCGAAGGAATTCGGGCGTATCACACAGAGGAAGGTCCAGCCATCTTCCGACTCCGTGAACACTTGGAGCGACTCGTTCGTTCGTGTGCTTACTATCACGTCGAACTACCGTACACGGTCGACGAGCTCGAACAAGCGACGATCGAATTGATCGAACGCAACGGCTTTGAAGCGTGTTACATCCGTCCATTCGTTTTCCTCGGCACACCTTGGCAGGCCCTCATGCCGACGCAGGAAACGAAAGTACACGTTGCCATCTCATGCTGGCCGCTCGGCGAATATTTCAGCAAGACGGTCGGTATCCGGGCGAAAGTCGCGTCGTACCGCCGCGTCTCGTCGACGATGATGCCGATGCAAGCGAAAGCGGCAGCCAACTATATGAACTCGCAGCTCCTTAAAGGAGAAGCGGTCCGAGACGGGTATGACGAAGCGATCGCCCTCGACATGAACGGAAACGTCAGCGAGGCGAGCGTCGCCAACATCTTCCTCGTCAAAGGCAATAAAATTTTCACACCGTCACTCGACTGTTCTGTCCTCGACGGCATCACGCGTCAAACGGTCATCGATCTTGCCCGTGAAGAAGGGTTCGAGATCATTGAGCGCCATATCGGACGTGACGAATTGTATGTAGCAGATGAGATCTTCTTGACGGGTACAGCAGCTGAAGTGACGAGTGTCATCGAAGTCGACAATATCTCGATCGGCGGCGGGGTTCAGACGGTCGCAACGACTATGCTCGCCCGTTACCGCGAGACCGTGACGGGACAAATCCCGGCACACCGCGATTGGATCACGTTCGTCAAAGAAGCAGTCAAAGAATAAAGGAGCAATGTGTATGGGAGTCACAATTGACTTAAACGCGATTCGCGAGAACAAACGTCGGATCGAGGCACTCGGCCGACCGGTGTTTGCCGTCGTGAAAAACAACGCCTATAACTTAGGGATGGAGCCAGTTGTGACGACATTGTACGCAGAAGGGGTGCGTCACTTCATGGTGACGACGCTCGACGAGGGGAGCGAGGTCCGGGTGCATGCACCCGAGGCGAACGTCCTCGTCATGAACCCCGTTTACGAGTGGTCGGCCGTGCATCGCGACGGTTTAGACGTCGCCATCGGTTCGTACGATTGGCTCGTCTCACAACGCCATGAGCTCGACGGCGTCCGTCTTCATTTGAAGCTCGATGTCGGCATGAACCGGTTCGGTGCGAAGACGTTCGAAGAAGCGCTTGCCATCTTAGCGTTCTGCCAAGATGAAAAGCTCGACCTCGTCGGTTTATGCACACACTTTCCGCTCGCCGACGCCGATAACGCCGAAATCGAGCACAGTGTCCATGTCGAACGGTTTGCCGACTGGTCGACGCGGCTGATCGAACGGCATTCGTTTGAAGTCGTCCATGCCGCCAACAGCGCGGCGACGCTTCAAGCTGATCCGCGCCTCGGGCACTGCACGCACGTCCGGGTCGGAATCTTTCTCTACGGCTACTCATCGGTCGAGGCGGTCGATTGGCTCGTCCCGGCGTTTCATTGGGAGACGGAAGTCGTTGCCGTGCACGATATCGAGGCCGGCGCACACGTCGGCTACGGAACGGGCTACACGGCACCGTCGAAAGAGCGGATCGCCGTGTTGTCAGTCGGATATGGCGATGGCTTGATGCGGGCCCGCCGGCATTTGCCGGTCCACATTAATGGACGGGCGTTCCCGTTCGTCAGCAATATTTTCATGAGCCACAGCTTCCTCCGCGTCGACGAGACGGTTCAAATCGGTGACCGGGTCGAGCTGTACGGTAATGAGACGAAGATCGATGACGTGACCCGGTCCGGGCACGCCAACAACTCGGAACAACTATGCGCACGCTCATGGCGTGTCCCGCATCGCTTTGAAGGAGGCATTTTATGTACACCAGCAACCAATCCGTTTGTATGATCGAGGGCGTATCCGTCCAAGAACTTCAAGCGACGTACGGGACACCGCTCTATATCATGAGCGAGCCAGAACTTGAAGCTCGGCTCGGGCTCGTCCGGAGCGCATTTTTAGATAAGTATCCGAACACGTACGCGCTCTATGCGTCAAAGGCGATGTCGATCGCGGCCGTGTATGAGAAAATCATGACGGCGGGCTTGAGCATCGACGTCGTCTCACGCGGTGAGATGTTCGTCGCGCTCCATGCCGGTGTCCCGGCTGACCGGATTCACGTTCACGGGTCAAATAAGACGGTGCAAGACATCTCGTTCGCGCTCGAGAACGGCATCAGCCATTTCACGATCGACAACATGCGTGAGATCGGTCTGCTCTCGGGTCTCGCCGTAAAGCATGATGTCGATGTCGACGTCTTGCTCCGCATCGTCCCGCAAGTCGTCGGAGGCGCCCACGAGGCGATCCAGACGGGTGGGGTCGATACGAAGTTCGGTTTCCCGACGCATGACGACACGTATCTCGAAGCGGTCCGGGAAACACTCGCGGCGGAACGTCTTCATCTGAAAGGGATCCATTGTCACGTCGGGTCACAGATTCAAGAACCGACGCTGTTCATCAATACGGTCAAGACGATGGTCAACTTCATCGAGACGATTCGTCGGGAGACCGGCTTTACGGCTGATGTGTTGAACATCGGCGGTGGCTTCGGCGTCGCCTATCTTGAGACGGATGACCCGCTCGACTTTGCCGCTACGATGACGCAAGTGATGGATACGCTCGTTTCAGAAGTGGAGCGATTCGGTTTGCCGCTCCCAAAAATCGGCATCGAGCCGGGACGTTGGCTCGTCGCCAACGCCGGTGCGACGCTGTATGAAGTCGGGACGGTCAAAGACGTGAGCGGTGTCCGCACATACGTCTCGGTCGACGGCGGCATGACAGACAACATCCGTCCTGCCCTCTATGATGCCGAATATGACGTCATCGCGGCGACGCGGATGGATGAAGCGAAGACGCTTGAAGCGAAGATCGTCGGGGCGTGCTGCGAGTCTGGAGACATCATCTCGAACCGTTCGCTCATCCCGCCGGTTGAAGCCGGGGATCTTCTCCTCGTCAAAGCGACAGGCGCTTATAACTTCTCGATGGCGAGCAACTATAACCAAATGCTCCGCCCGGCCGTCGTCTTCGTGAAAGACGGGACACATCGTCTCGTCGTTCGCAGACAGACGCTCGAAGACTTGGTCGCGTGTGAAGTGATTGGACAATCGACATAATTTTGTAGGCAGATAAAGAACAGGGGTTCAGTCATAAAAACGACTGAACCCCTTTTCGTATGAACGACCGATGCGACCTTACCGAGTCGATCTATCAGGTTAATCTAGCTGTGCGTTGACTTCCGCTTCATAGCGATCAACGAGCTCGTTGTTGTCGTCTGTCTGGTACTTCTTTTCCAACTCAAGTTTCAACTTTAGCCAAATCGTATTCTTTTCATAAAGGTCTCGATCGAACTGATGATTTAGTTGTTGCAGCGACAAGCCGAGGGCGCTCGCGTAGGCGAGATGACTCGGTAAATCACTCCGATCCGGGCCTTGTTGAATGTAACGGTCAATCTCTTCTTCTGTTACGTGAATGTTGTACTGCTCTTTTGCGACCGTTTTCCATGCGATATCATGCTTCATCGCTTCCGTTGAGAGCGTGATAACTTGTTCATCCGTCAAGTCGGTTTCATAATACAGTTTCTCTTGGGACAATGTCCGAATTACCCACTTTCGTAACGGTTCCTCAACGTCGAACTTGTTTGCTTCGGTGATGACGTCGTCAAACAGTGCTTTATAATCGTCGAACGTGAAGTTGTCTACGATTTGGCGTTGTTCTTCTTCGCTCTTCATGTCAATCGTCAAAGGTGACGATGTCGCGGATTGACATGCTGTTGTAAAGATGACGAGCGAGAGCGTACATAATAGAAACGATTTGAAACGTGGGGTCACGGTGATCCTCTCCTTATTTGTATCGTCTTCAAACGTAGTACAAGTTTCAATCAAAAGAAAAATCTAGTCATTTCTATATACGGGACGATGAGCTATCAAGTTCCCATGCTTTTCGGTCAAATTGCTACACGTGAGAACCATTTTCACTTATGATGAAAAAGACTACATCAGGGGAAGTGATTTCTAATGGAGAAGACAGTCGGACAACAGTTGATCGAGTCGCGGCGGACGATTCGGATGTTTGTAGAGGAACCGCTTGATACGGCATTGCTGTATCAGTTGCTCACCTCGGCCCACCAAGCGCCGTTTCATAACAAAGTCGAGCCGTGGAATCTTTATTTGTTCAATGGAGACGGGAAAGGCGTGTTGTTAGACGCGCTCGAACCGGCGTTTCAAGACGGTCCTGAGGCCAAGCGAGAGAAGATTACCGGACGGATCCGCAACGCGGCGGCGTGTGTGTACGTGACGACGAAGCCGTTTGAGACGGAGAAAGGGCAGAAGGATGCACTGCTCGCGACGGCGACGTTCATCCAGAACTTCCATTTGCTCTGTGCCGAGCAAAACATCGGGCTCGTCTGGCGGACGGGCGGTATCTTCGAAGACGCTCGCCTGCAGGAGATGATCGGGGCGGACGGGGAGACGTTCGTCGGTCTGCTCCAACTCGGACGATTTGAAGACGTTCCGCCGACGAAGGCGCGGCAGTCGCTTGATGCGTGTTTGACGATCTTCGAGTGAACATGAAAAAGCTCGAGCACGGCGTGGCCGCACTCGAGCAGGATGTATAAACAGGCTGAGACGTTTAAAAACGTCTCAGTTTATTTTTTGAGCTTGCCAGCAAGCCAGTTTTGAATGACATTCGTCGGAATCATGGTAATTATTTTCCCCCAGTTTGAGTTTCTTCTTCTATGTCATTATCCGATTGCATCCGTTCCCAAACCTCTCGATGTGTACCTTTTAGCGTATCATCGAACGAATCATCGATGTGAAGGCAATAGCTCGGGTTAATGGACGAGGCGTACAGGTCTAACATGAGTTGTGCATGGTTTGGATACATACAATTGGCCCCTTTCGACACGTCGGCTTGACTACATCCTCAGTATACAAGGGAAACATGAAGAAAAATCGGGGTAATCGTTAACAATTTATGAATCTTGTAAACGCTTTCACAAACTTTGTGTCGGTGTTAGCGGTTCACACGTGTTCAAATACTGCTCGGCCCGCTTCGCATACTTGTTGACGGTCCGTTCCATGATGAAGCGGTCTTCGTCATTGAGCGGACGGACGACTTTGGCCGGGACGCCCATGACCATGACACCTTCCGGAATTTGCATATTCGGGGTGACGAGGGCACCGGCGGCAACGAACGACCCTTTCCCGACTTTCGCACCGTCAAGCACGGTCGCATGCATCCCGATGAGACACCCTTCCTCGATCTCACAACCGTGAATCATCGCCATATGGCCGATCGAGACACGGTCATGGATGATTGTCGGCGATCCTTCGTATTGATGGATCATCGACCCGTCTTGAATATTGACATAAGCGCCGATCTGGATCGGGCCCTCGTCTCCACGAATGACGGTGTTGAACCAGACACCGGAATGGGCTCCGATCGTGACGTCACCGATGACGTGGGCGCCAGGTGCGACGAATACCGTCTCGTCGACTTGTGGGATCAGGTCTCCTAATTTGTATTGCATATGTGTAACCCCTTTCAATTAGATATGCTCCCATTGTCGCACAACTACAAAAAGAAATTGCGCCCGAAAGATTATTCTTGATAAGATAGGTAAAATACGTTGCAAAAGGAGACAGACAGATGGAAAAACAATATTTGATCGACATTGCCGCCAAGAAAAAGAAAGCGGCGGTCGTCTTTAAGGACGTAGCGGTCATCGACGTCTATAGTCGCGAGACGATTCGCACCGATGTCGCCATCGACTCGGGCTATATCGTCGCCATCGGGGAAGGTTACGAAGGGGAGACGGAATATCATGACCCGTCTTGGACGCTCGCTCCGTCATTCATCGACTCACACGTTCACATCGAGTCGTCGATGGTGCCTCCGCATGAATTTGCGAAAGCGGTCCTGCCGCTCGGTGTGACGACGGTCATCGCCGACCCGCATGAGATCGCGAACGTCAACGGTGCGCTCGGGATCGAGTATATGCTTGCCGATGCGAACGGGTTGCCGCTCGACGTCCGGATGATGCTCCCGAGCTGCGTCCCGGCGACGCCGTTCGAACACGCGGGCGCCAAACTGTACGCCGAAGATCTTGCGCCATTTTTAGGGGACCCTGGAGTGCACGGTCTCGGGGAAGTGATGGATTATCCATCGGTCGAAGCCGGAAGCGAGGACATGCTCCAAAAAATCGCACAAACGGAACTCGCGGGGAAAGTCGTCGATGGTCACGCGTCAGGCCTCAATCCTGATCAGTTAAACGTGTACCGGACAGCCGGCATCATGACCGACCACGAATGCACGACGGCAGAAGAGGCGATCGAGCGGGTCCGTCGTGGCTTTTACGTCCAGATTCGCGAAGGCTCGGTCGCGCGGAACGTCGAGAAAGTGAGTCGGGCCATCACCGAAAGTAATGCCCACCGCTTCTTGTTCTGTACGGACGACAAGCACCTCGATGATCTCGTGGCAGAAGGTGGTATCGACTATAATATCCGCATGGCAATCCGTCAGGGCGTCAAGCCGGAGACGGCATACGCCATCGCCAGCCTTCATGCGGCCGAAGCATACGGCTTGAAAGACGTCGGTGCGATCGCGCCGGGCAAAAAAGCGAACTTTGTTATCTTGTCAGACGTCGAATCGGTTAACATCGAAACCGTCTACGTCGATGGTGAAGTAGTCGCTCGAGCGGGGAAAGCCACGTTCGAGGCCGAAGGGATTGAAGTGCCGAAGCCGATGAAAGGTGAGCTCAAACTCCCGGACCTGACAACTGACTCGTTCCGCCTGCCGATCAAGGAAGAAGCGGTCGACGTGATTCAAGTGTTGCCGAACAGCCTGTTGACGAAGCACGTCCGCCACGTGTTCAATCCGGATGAATCGGGCGCTGATCTTAACGAGGACATCGTGACGCTCGCCGTCATCGAGCGGCATCACGGGACGGGCCATATGGCGCTCGCACCGGTGACGGGCTTTGGACTCAAACGTGGTGCGCTCGCAGCGACGGTCGCCCACGACAGCCATAACCTTGTCATCGCCGGTGTCAGCCCGGAAGACATGTTACTGGCTGCAGAGACGCTCGAGAAGGTCGGTGGCGGTGTCGTCGCCGTCTCGGAAGGGAAAGTGCTTGCCGTCTTGCCGCTCGAGATTGGAGGGCTCATGACGAGGCGTCCGTATCATGAAGTCGCAGACGTGCTCGAACAGCTGAACGACGCACTTGACGTCGTCGGGGCTCATCGTCACTTCAACCCGTATTTGACGATGTCGTTCCTGGCACTTCCCGTCATTCCCGACTTGAAATTGACGGACATGGGACTGTTTGATGTGACAACGTTCTCATTTATCGGAAATTGACTCGGTCTAACGTATGATTTTCGTAAAGACCAACCCGAAACGTTTGAATGCGTGCGCTTAAGTTGATATAGTTACAACAAGTTTCATCGGTACAAATTGAAAGGGGGGATATAACAGATGGAACAAGTTGCTTACAACCGGTCGTATGATGAACATGAGGATTTGATCAATTCTGTGTATCGTGCCTTCAAGGACCGGTGTGAAGAATTGCCTAGCGAGACGCAGACGAAGCGACGGTTGCGCCGTTTGATTTTATTGACGATCAAAGATCATACGTCATCGCATGCCGAGCGGTTCGTGCTTTATCATTTCTTTAGTGATTTCTTTAAAGCCGTTGAGTCAAACGACCAAGCCGCGCTCGCTGTATTAAAACAAATCGTCCGTGACTAAAAAAACTATTGATATGTTACTGTAACCTATGATAATTTAGACGTAACTTTAAATGAATATTCGTGCTATCGATGAGGTAGAGGTGCGATGCTGATGAGTAAGTAGTCCGAGGATGACAACGGTGAAGACTACAGAAAGGCAGAATCGCCGAAGTGTAAAGTCATGTCTCTGACTTTATGCTGGGCTGACGGGAAACACCCGTCAGACTGCCATACATATATTACGTATGGAGCGCTCCAAGTCGGCTAAGAAAGACGGAACATCCAGCGAGGGTGTCGGCTTTGTTGCCGATGCCCTCGCTTTGCGTTTTTTTAAGCATTGGGGGGCCTCATCTCAAACAGAAGAGGAGGAAATCAGCATGGTAGATTATTCAACATCGGTACTTTCGTTAGTACCAGCACTACTCGCCATCATTATGGCGATCACAACAAGGAAAGTCATTCCGTCACTCGGTGTCGGGATCATCGCAGGGGTCTTGCTCCTTCATAACTTCAATCCGCTCGAATCGATTCAGTACTTATGGTCGAACGTCATCGCCTTGTTCTGGGCAGATGGGGCCATAAACGAATGGAACGTGCTCTTGATCGCGTTCTTGCTCTTGCTTGGTATTTTATCGTCAATCATCCAAACATCGGGCGGCGCTCGCGCGTTCGGTGAATGGGCGGCTTCTAACGTCAAAACGGCGCGCGGCGCGCGCCTCGTCTCGTTCGGTCTTGGAATCTTGATTTTCATCGACGACTATTTTAACAGTCTCGCTGTCGGGAACATTAGCCGACCGCTGACGGACCGGAAGAAAGTATCGCGCGCTAAACTCGCGTATACGATCGACTCGACGGCGGCTCCGGTCTGTGTCATCAGCCCACTTTCGAGCTGGGGGGCCTACATCATCGCCATCATCGCTGGTATTTTAACGAAGTACTCAATCGACAGCTACTCGTCGTTCTCGGCGTTCATTCAAATCATCCCGATGAACTTCTATGCCATCTTCGCACTCATGTTGACAGGGTACGTCGCTTTCACAGGGCTTGCCATCGGACCGATGCGCACGCATGAACTTCGCGCGCTTCAAGGCGAACTGTACGATGTGTCGAAAGGTGCGCCGATGGGAATGAGTGAAGACATTAAAGAGCATGATGGTGGGAAAGTCCGCGACTTGATCGTCCCGATCATCGTCTTGATCATCGCGACCGTCTCGGCCATGCTTTACACAGGTGGCCAAGCGCTTGCTGCTGACGGTCAAAGCTTCTCGCTGCTCGGAGCGTTCGAATCGACGGACGTGACGCGTTCACTCGTTGCCGGCGCGGTCATCAGTTTGATCGTGGCGTTCTTGCTTCTCATCGGTCGCAACATTCCAGCTGTAGACTACGGTCATGCAGCGTGGGCCGGTATCCGGGCCATGTGGCCAGCCGTACTCATCTTGCTGTTCGCTTGGACGATCATTGCCGTCATCGGGGATATGAGAACTGGTGATTACTTGGCAAGCTTCGTCACAGATACGATCGCGGCGTCATACTTGCCGCTCATCTTGTTCGCGATCGCCGGTCTCATGGCGTTCTCGACAGGTACGAGCTGGGGGACGTTCGGTCTCATGCTACCAATTGGTGCTGATTTGATCATGGCGGTCGACCCAGAGCTGTTGCTCCCGACACTTGCCGCTGTGCTCGCAGGTGCCGTGTTCGGTGACCACTGTTCACCGATCTCGGATACGACGATCCTCAGTTCGACGGGTGCCGGGTCGCACCACATCGACCACGTGTTGACACAACTCCCGTACGCGTTGATCGCGGCAGGAGTGTCGGCGGTCGGTTACTTGGTTCTTGGGATCACAAGCTCGATGTGGATTGGCTTCTTCGCGGCGTTCGCGACGTTCGTCGTCGCGCTGGTCGTCGCTCAAGTCATCTCGAAGCGCGGCCAAGTGCCGGCAGAGATGCGTGCTGAGCGTGAAGCGTAAACAGCTCGTCTAACAATCCGAAAAGATGTGTGTCACGCGATTCGTGACACACATCTTTTTTGTATGGAATGTAAAAACAAATCCTGCCGCTATGCGACAGGATTTGTTTTTTAGTTAACGTCCAACCACTTGAAGCTAGCGTCAGCTCCGAACGGATGGCGGTACATGTTTTGAATGTTTGAGCGCTCGAGGTAAGCTTCACCTTTTTGGTAGATCGGTGCGATCGCGAAGTCGTCTTCGAGCAAGATGCGTTCAGCTTCTTGCATCGTCTCCCAACGCTTCATTTGATCAGCTTCTTTCTTCGCGCTTTGGATCAACTGATCGTACTCATCGTTCGAGTACGCCATCCGGTTGAACGGACCGTCTGTGATCCACATGTCGAGGTACGTCATTGGATCCTGATAGTCAGGGCCCCAGCCGGCAGCAGAGATATCATAGTCGCCTGCACCTTCAAGCTCGAGGAAGTTTTTGAACGGCTGTTGTTTGATGTTAAGCGTGAGTCCAGGCAAGTTCTTCTCGAGTTCACCTTTGATGTACTCGTTGACTTTCTTGAACGCTTCTTCATCACGTGAGAGGAACTCGAGTTCGATCGTCTCGACGCCGAGCTCGGCAAGTCCTTTATCCCAGGCAGCTTTCGCTTCGTCGACGTTGTAGCTTTGAAGATCAGGATACTTCTCGCGGAAGTCAGCTCCGTCTTCCGTGAACGTGAAGTCCTTAGCGACGATGAAGTTGGCCGGCTGTGAACCGTCTGTCAAGATGACGTCGGTTACGCCTTGCTTGTCGAAACCTTTCGCCAACGCTTCACGAATATTCACGTTTTGGAGTGCTTCATTCTTTTGGTTGAAACGAAGGAAGTTGATCCGTGCGTCAGCACGTGTTTTAAACTCTTCTGCTTCTTGGAATTGTGGAACGAATTCAGAAGACAAGAGCGTATAGTCGACTTCACCTGACTCGAACAAGTTGACACCGGTCGCGACTTCTTTGACGACTTTGACGTTAATCGTGTCCATCTTGACGTTTTCAGCATCCCAGTAATCTGGATTCTTTTTATAAACCCAACCTTCGTTGTCTTGCCAGCTATCAAGTACGTAAGGGCCGTTGTAGAGCGTTTTATCGACGGCTGTCGCGAACGACTCGCCTTGTTCTTCGACAAACTCTTGTTTTTGCGGCATGTACGTCGGGAATCCTGTCAACCCGAGGAAGTATGGAGCCGGTGCTTCCAATTGAACTTCAAGCGTCTTCTCATCGACTGCTTTCGCACCGAGTGAATCGAGTTCAGCTTCGCCGCCGAGGATTTTGTTGGCGTTCTTCAAGTCTTGAAGGATGTATGCGTACTCGGCACCCGTTTCAGGGTTGAGGGCACGTTTCCAAGAGTAGACAAAGTCTTCGGCTGTGACTGGTGAGCCGTCTGACCAGTTGGCGTCACGTAATTTAAATGTGTATGTAAGACCGTCTTCCGAAATCTCGACGTCCTCAGCAATACCTGGTACTGGTTGGTTGTTCTCATCGAGACGATACAGTCCCTCGAAGACGTTGTTCGTCACGATGATCGATGTCGAGTCGGTCGTAAGCGTCGGGTCAAGCTGTGGCAAATCAGTTGCCGAAACGAGCGTGACTTCTTTTTTCGCGTCACTTGATGACGATCCGTCCGATGAATCTGTTGCCTCTTCTCCACCGCCACATGCTGCTGTAGCAAGCAAAGCGACACCCGATAAAGCTAACCATTTTTTATTCCGCATTGTCTTACCTCCCGAAAATTCTGATTGTTTCGAATATATTGCAATTAAACTACAAACAGAATGAATGCGCAATGAAATTTTTTAAATTATTCGAAAATACAAACATTACTAAAATACCTATCTAAACGTTCCTTTATTCAGTAGAATGAGAAAATCATCGAATGTTTATACATTATGTGTGTATAGTTATTCGATAAAAGTGAACTAATGTTGGAGGGTTTTGAATGAAGTCACAATCAGCCGGAATCGGCTTTTTCGGGCTCGCTGCCATGGTCGTCGGGACGATGATTGGCGGAGGAGCTTTTAACTTGCCAGGCGCGATGGCCCAAGGTGCCGGGGTCGGATCAGTTATGATCGGCTGGACGATCACAGGGGTCGGTATGATTATGCTGGCGTTCGTATTCCAATTTTTGGCGGATTCACGTCCTGAACTTGAGGGTGGGATTTATGCCTACGCCAAAGAAGGGTTCGGAAAGTTCGTCGGCTTCAATAGCGGCTGGGGTTATTGGATGTCCGCTTGGATCGGGACAGTAGCGAACATCACGCTGATCTTTAGCACGCTCAGTTACTTTTTCCCGATTTTTTCAGCAGAGCATCGATCGTTCCGGTTAGTGATGAGCGCGTTCTTCATTTGGGGGCTGTTCTGGCTCATCTCTCGAGGGATGAAGGAGGCGGCGCTCTTGAACATCGTCACGACGATCGCGAAGCTCGTCCCGATCTTCTTGTTCATCGTGCTCATTTTGTTTGCGTTCCAGATTGAGACGTTCCAAATCGATGTTTGGGGAGAGTCTGGTTTCAGTTGGTCGCACGTGTTTCCCCAAGTGAAATCGACGATGCTCGTGACGCTTTGGGCGTTTGTCGGCATTGAAGGCGCGGTCGTCTTATCGTCGCGGGCGCGCAATAAGCGCGATGTCGGGCGGGCGACGGTGATCGGCCTCATCGGGACGCTGTTGATTTACATGATGATTTCAATCTTCTCCTTTGGCGTCATGACGCAAGAACAACTCACGGCGCTCCCGGAACCGTCGATGGCGTACGTGCTCGAAGCGGTCGTCGGTCCGGTCGGTGCGACGATCATCAATATCGGTCTGCTCGTGTCGCTCGCTGGGGCGTTGCTCGGGTGGACGATATTGGCGACGGAGATCTCCTACGTGGCGAGCCGGGACGGTGTGTTCCCGAAATTGTTCAATCGGCTCAATCGAAATGATACGCCGGTGAGCGCCTTGTTCATCACGCAAGCGTTCACGCAAGCAGTCACGGTCATCGCCTTGTTCTCGGAACAGACGTACTTGGTGCTCTCGAGCATCGCCGGTATCGCCGCGCTCGTGCCTTACTTATTCTCGGCCTTGTTCGGCTGGAAAGAGGCACGGCGGACTGGTGTTCGAAAAATGGTCCTCGTTTCGAGTGTCGCCTCGCTCTACGCGGCATGGTTACTCTACGCATCCGGGATTGAATACATGCTCATCGCAATGATTTTGTATGCGCCGGGAATCTTCGTTTTCATGCTCGCAGAACGGGAGCAAGGACGGAAGTTCCTAAGCGGGATTCAGTATGCGATTGCGACTGTCATCATCCTCGCGGCGACTTATGGTGTGTACGGACTATGGACGGCTGCGATTAGCCTCTAATCAAAAGAAGCACCGGTCGTCGAGATGACGACCGGTGCTTCTTTATGTCTCGTTATTCGTGAGCAACCGGACGACTTGGTCGGGTGGCATTGGTTTGGCGTATAAAAATCCTTGGAACGAGTCGCAATCGGTCTCTTTTAAATGGTCGAGCATGATTTGGTCTTCGACGCCTTCGGCGACGACGTGAAGGTTCAAACTCTTGCCGAGGTGGACGATGACGTCGAGCAAGTGAGACTTCGACGTCAACCAGTCGTCGAGGAACACTTTGTCGATCTTCAGCTCGTCGACCGGGAACGATTTCAAGTATTGAAGCGACGAGAAGCCGGTTCCAAAGTCGTCGATCGACAGGCGGTAATCGAGCCGTTTGATTTGATTCATCCGAGCGATGGTTTCCTCCGTCTGTTGCATGACGAGACTTTCCGTGATCTCGAGGATGACGTCGGACGGGTTCAAGTCGAGTTGTTGCTTGATGTTTCGGAGCGTGTTGATGAAACTCTCGCTGCGGAACTGGTTCGGCGAAATATTGACCGCCATCGATAGAGGATGATTGACGAGCGGTTGCCACGCCTTCAGTTGCTTGGTGGCCTCAAGAATGACCCAGTTGTTGATCGGGACGATCAGCGCCATCTCTTCAGCGAGCGGGATGAACTCCGAAGGCGGGATTTGCCCGAGTTGGTCGTGATGCCAGCGCAGTAACGCCTCAAATCCAATCAGCTTATCCGTTTTCAAGTCGAACTTCGGTTGGTATTCGAGATAAAAATGTTTTTCTTCGAGCGCTTGGTACAGCGCTTTTTCGATATGGATTTGTCTTGAGAACGCATCGTCCATGTCTTTCGTGACGAATTGGATCGTCCCGACACCGATGCGCTTGCCTTTGAACAAAGCGCTCTCGGCCCGGGTGTACAGCTCGTCCAACGAATTAGTGGCCGACGGGTAGAACACGCAACCGATCGAGATCGATAACATGATCGAATGGTGGTAAATCCGGAACGGTCGTTGCAGTTCGTGTTGCAGTTGACGAAGCAGCTGGAACACTTCTTCTTTTGATTGTTCAAAGAAAAGAATACCGTACAAGCCGCCCGAAGGATGGAACATGACACTCGACTGGGGCAGGAAGCGTTCAGCCCGGTCTTTAATTTGGAGCAACAGTTCATTGCCGACGCGTGAACCGAACGACTCGTTGATAATTTTGAACCGATCGATATCGAAGAGGGCGACGTGCAACAACCCGTTATGTTCTTTCACGTCAGTAAGTGAGTGCGCATATTGGCGCAAGAGCCCTTTTTTATTTAACAGCCCGGTCAAATCGTTGTGATAGGCGAGGTAGTTCACTTCTTGTTCGAGACGTTTTTTATCAGACACGTCGAAACCAAACGCCGTGTACTGGGCGATTTCGCCGTCTTCACTTAAAATCGGTACAATCGTCAAGTTGAGCCAGCAGATGTTCGTCACATGTCGTTGCGATCGAATCGGCATCTCGCCGTTCCAAATTTGATCGGTCGTGAGCGCTTGACGTACCACACCTGCAATCGGATCATCTTCAAAGGATGGGTGAATGAGCTCGAACCAGTTACGACCGATGAATTGTTGTTCAGGTGCCCCGATCAAGTCGCACAACAGCGGATTGATCTCGGTGATCTCGCCACGAGCGTTGGCTGCCAAATAATAAGTCGAATGCTCGATCATCGCTTGGAAGTGGTGGAGCAGGTTGAACTGCTCGGTGCTGATGAGCGGACCGAAGCCTTTCGGTAGGAAGGCTAAAAAATAGCCGTTGACGTCGTTGATCGAAAAAGTTTGTAAGTAAGCGGTCGCATAGACGACCGAGCCGTTTTTATGTTTAAACGCCGTCAACGCCGTCGTCGAGAATGGATATTGAAGGAGCAATGGTGACCACGTTTCAAGCGCCTGCTCTAAATGTTGGACGACGGGTAATGCGTGGTGAAGTACCTCGTCACGCTCCCAACCGAACAGCGTCTCCGCTTGTTCGTTCCAAAGAAGGACGGTGCCGTCAAAATCGATGTAACAGCATGGGATCGATAGGGCATCGATGAACGTATCAATCGGCAAATCACGCAATGAAGTCACACAAATTCCTCCAATCTACATCAAATAAGTCATACTATACGTTCAGTGTACCTTATTTTCCCAACCCAAGGAACGGGCAAGTTCGTCGTTGTCAAAAGAAAGACGGTCATCATATACTGAAGGTGTAAGGTAGTTTTTTTTCATAAGGGGGAAATCAAATGTCAAAAACACAAGAAGTGATTGAATTGACAGAGAAATTCGGGGCGCACAATTATCATCCGCTTCCAATCGTCATCTCGGAGGCGAAGGGGATTTGGGTGACGGATCCGGAAGGAAATCGTTACATGGATATGTTGAGTGCGTATTCGGCTGTCAACCAGGGGCATTGTCATCCGAAAATCATTCAAGCGTTAAAAGATCAGGCCGACAAGATCACGTTGACGTCACGTGCTTTCTACAACGATCAGCTCGGTCGCTTCTACAAAAAAGTGGCAACGCTTACAAATAAAGAAATGGTGTTACCGATGAACACCGGTGCCGAAGCGGTCGAGACCGCGGTCAAGGCATCACGGCGCTGGGCCTATGAGGTCAAACAAATTCCGGGGCAAGCCGAGATTATCGTCTGCACCGGCAACTTCCATGGGCGGACGATGGCGGCTGTGTCGATGTCGACAGAAGCGGACTATCAGCGCGGTTTCGGACCGCTCCTCCCAGGCTTCAAAGTCGTGCCGTACGGAGACATCGACGCGTTCGAGGCGGCGATCACGGAGAACACGGCGGCGTTCATCGTTGAACCGATTCAAGGGGAAGCGGGTATCATCATCCCGCCGGCGGGTTACTTGAAGCGGGCGGCTGAATTGTGTAAGGCGAACAACGTGTTGTTCATCGCAGATGAGATTCAGTCAGGTCTTGGCCGCTCTGGAAAATGGTTCGCGATCGAATGGGAAGGCGTCGATCCCGATATGTATATCCTCGGAAAAGCACTCGGTGGCGGTGTCTTCCCGGTATCGTGCGTGGCTGCCAACGAAAGCGTCCTCCAAGTGTTCAATCCAGGATCGCACGGGTCGACGTTCGGGGGGAACCCGCTCGCGGCGGCGGTATCGATCGCTGCGCTCGAGGTGCTTGAAGAAGAACAGCTTCCGGAGCGTTCGCTCGAACTCGGGACGTACTTTATGGACCGTTTAAAGTCAATCGACAACCCACGCATTAAAGAAGTGCGGGGCCGCGGCCTATTCATCGGGATCGAGTTGACGGAAGCGGCTCGTCCTTATTGTGAGGCGCTTAAAGAGCGTGGCTTGCTTTGCAAGGAGACGCACGAGACGGTCATTCGACTCGCACCACCGCTTGTCATTACGAAAGAAGAACTCGATGAAGCGTTCACGGCAATCGAGGCTGTATTCGCACCGACTCCTATTTCATAATGCGGGAGGGCTTGTTATAATTTGAGAAGAAATGCAGACACCTGCCGGGCGATGTTTTCGCGGCAGGTGTCTTTTCGTAAGGAGGAACGGTCGTGCTCTACGTTTACGTTGGTTTAGCAGGAGCGCTTGGAGCGCTAGCAAGGTATGGGGTCGGTATAGGGATGCATACGTTGTGGACAGGTACATTTCCGCTAGGGACGCTCACCGTCAACTTGATCGGCAGTTTTCTACTCGGTTGGCTCACCCATTACTTGTTTCAAACCGGACGGCTTTCACCGATGGTCATTACGGCGGTCGGTACAGGGTTTATCGGTTCGTTCACGACGTTCTCGACGTTCAGTGTCGAGACGATTGTGATGATCGAGTCAGGGAACCTGATCGGAGCGCTCACCTATGTGACACTGAGCATCGTCCTCGGTCTGTTCAGCTCGTGGTTAGGCTATAAACTAGGAAGAAGACGATTCCGGCGTTTTGTGAAGCGAGAGGGGGAGGCGTGATGACTGTTGTGACAGTGATGATCGGTGCCTTTTTCGGGGCGATGGCCCGCTTCGGAATTGGTCAGCTCGTTAAAGTATGGACGAGATCGGTCTTTCCTTGGGCGACTTTGTTCGTGAACGTGACCGGATCGTTTTGGCTCGGATATTTGTATGCGGCCCCTGTACCTTCGGTGGTGGGACTCGGAATCGGTGTCGGCTTCCTCGGTTCGTTCACGACGTTCTCGACGTTCAAACTTGAAGTGATGCGGTTCGTGACGAAAGATTGGCTTCGCTTTGGTTTATACTTACTGGCGACGTATGTCTTTGGTTTAATTGCCGCCTACCTTGGCTACCAATTTGGACAATAAACAATCCCTCGGAAACTCCGAGGGATTGTTTATTGTTCAGCGAGTTGAAGCTTTTCAGCACATGATGCGCATGTGTTTTCATAAGACTCACACTGCTCATCCATATGTTGTCCGCATTCTTGACACGTCTTATCTGGTAATTTCCGATAAAATTCGACTGACGATTCGAGTCGGCTTGCCCATTCATTCATATAAAGCGCCTCCTTTAAGTATGCGTGCGTTTGTTAAGTTGTATTCATTGTATTATAACAGTTGTGTTTAAGTCAATTATAATCTATAACAGATTTTTCTGTTTGGATTTGCTAAAATGAAATTATACGAAATGAGGTGACACGGATGAAGGCACCACAATGCGAAACAATCGCCATCCAAAGTGAAGACGTGGCTGTATTGCAACAGGCGCTTGTGCGATTGGATGCGAACCGAGTCAGTCGGTTGTTTAAGGCGTTCGCTGATCCGACGAGACTGAAAGTGCTGTACGTCCTGACGCTCGAGCAAGAATTATGTGTCTGTGACGTCGCCGCCGTGATCGGACACTCGAACGCGACCGCGTCTCATCATTTACGGACGCTCCTCGATCAAGGGCTCGTAAAATATCGTAAAGATGGGAAAGTTGTTTATTACTCATTAGATGACGAGCACGTTCGCCTTCTCGTCGAAATCGCGATGGCGCACAGTGCCGAACAGCAATCAGGTCTTTGAGAAGTGTCTACTGCGACAACACAGTAGACACTTTTTTATATTGTATTCTCTTCCAATCAGCGTTACGATATATTCAAATAAACGTTTGAATGAAGTGGGAGGAAGAGCGATGGAATCACGTGACGTCTTACCAGTCGAAGGTATAACTTGTACAAATTGTGCGGCGAAGATCGAGAAAAGCGTCTCGGAGCAGACCGGTGTCGCATCCTGTCAAATCGACTTTGCGACGAGCCGGATGATCATCGAATGGATTGATCCGTCCGAGCGTGAAACAGCGCTCCGTTCAATTGAAGAGACGATGGGGCGGATTGAACCGGGCGCGCATTTCGTGAAAACTGATCAAATCGAGCAAGCATCGAACCACCTGTTGTGGCGCTTTGGTATCGCCCTCAGCCTGCTTGTGCTCGCTCTCTTGACTGAATCACTGCCGTTATACGTTGTTGCTTATGCGGTCGCCGGCTATGATGTCGTCTATGCGGCAGCACGAAACGTATGGCATCGCGAATGGTTCGATGAGAAGTTTTTAATGACGATTGCGACGATTGGAGCGTTCGCAATTCGAGAATATCCGGAAGCGGTCGCCGTCATGCTATTTTATCAACTCGGCGAATACTTCCAAGGACGAGCCGTCCACGCGTCGCGTCGGTCGATCCAGTCATTATTGAATATGAAACCGACGATGGCACGTGTGCTCGGTCCGGACGGTGAGTTCGAACGGCGTCCTGAAGATGTGGCAATCGGCTCGGTCATCATCGTCCGTGCCGGCGAACAAGTTCCGATGGACGGGAGCGTCGTGATCGGATCGAGTTCACTCGATACGGCATCATTGACGGGCGAATCGGTTCCCCGTCAAGTCGGACCGCACGATGAAGTGCTCGCCGGAATGGTCAATTTAGAAGGGCGGCTTGAAGTGCGCGTCATACGATCTGCGACGGAGTCGAGCTTGCAAAAGATGATTGCGCTTGTCGAACAGGCAAGCTCGAACAAAGCGAAGACAGAGCAGATGATCACACGCTTAGCCAGAGTGTATACGCCGATTGTCGTCGTTTTAGCAGCAATCGTTGCGTTCATCCCACCTCTTTTCGTTGGGAATTTAGAGGAGTGGGTGTATCGTGCCTTAATTTTCCTCGTCATCAGTTGCCCGTGCGCACTCGTCATTTCAATTCCGTTAGGTTATTTCGGCGGGATCGGGGCTGGTTCTAAACGAGGGATTTTGGTCAAAGGCGGCGAGTATTTAGACGTGCTCGCCGAAGTGAAGACGGTCATCTTTGACAAGACGGGAACGCTCACGACCGGTCGCTTTGAAGTGACGGACGTGACGACGAACGGAGACGTGACAGAAGCGGAGTTGTTAACGCTCGCTGCCCGTGTTGAGATGGCATCGACGCATCCGTTGGCAAAAGCAATCGTCGCGAAGGCGAGCAAGACGACCGCGTTTGCGAATATTACCGAAGACCCGGGCTACGGTCTGACAGCGACAGATAGCACGGATACAATCTATGTCGGAAGTGCCCGTTTCATGAGGAAGTTAGGACATTCGATTCAAGATGAACAAATGGGCACAAGCGTCCACGTCATGAGAAATGACCGCTGGCTCGGGCGGATTGAACTGATGGATGCGGTGAAAGAGGATGCCGCAGCAGCCATTGCCGCGCTAAAACGTCTCGGCTATCGGACGGTCATGTTGACAGGGGACCGGGATGAAGTTGCGACGTCGGTCGGTTTGAAAATCGGAATCGATGAAGTGAAAAGTGAGTTACTTCCCCATCAGAAAGTCGAGGAAGTGGAGAAGTTGGCCGCGCGAGGGAAAGTCGCGTTCGTAGGTGACGGTTTGAACGATGCGGCAGCGCTAGCCCGTGCGGACGTCGGACTCGTCATGGGTGGAATCGGGAGCGATGCCGCAGTGACGGCGGCAGACCTCGTGCTCATGAATGACGCACCGAGCGATGTCGTTGCGGCGATTGAGTTAAGTCAGCGGACGAAGCGGATCGTGTGGCAAAATATTGTCCTCGCATTCGGGATGAAGGCGCTGTTCCTCCTGCTCGGCGTGCTCGGACTCGCATCGATGTGGGAAGCGGTGTTCGCAGACGTCGGCGTCGCGTTGCTCGCGATCGGCAACGCGACTCGCTTGATCCGTTCCAACTAAAAAAACTTCAAGCGAGCTTGAAGTTTGGTGAATGCTTGAGACCGATCAGTTGTGATCGGTCTTTTTTTGACGTGTTTTGAAAATCATGAACATGAGGATGATGAGGATCGCTACGAGTAAGAAAACGATTGAGTACAGTGCTTGAATGACGATATCGATTTGATTTTGAGTGGATACGAGCTCTTTCCGGATATCGTTGTATTGCATCTGTTTCAAAGCTCTTAAATCTTCTAGTATCGTCTGCCGTTGATCGGTCATCGACTTGGCCGTCACCGTCGCCTGTTCGATGTCACCGCTCTCGTACATGACGAGGACGCGGTCGGCTTCTTGTTCCCAAATGCCGTCCCGATGCAGTAAGTCGAGGAATGAACTTGGCGTTCTCGGATCATTCTTGATAGATTCCTTCAACTCTTTCGTACGTTGGGACATGCTGTAATAGGCTTCTAAAAAGCGGCGGTCTTCATAGGCGAGGAGACCGCGGATAGCGTTGGCGCGTTCGATATTGTAGTACATGATTTCTTCAATTGCTTCATATGAATCGAACCGTTGCTCGTGAATGGTATCGATCTGGTCAGTCGTATTTCGCAGTTGAACGATGAAACTGGCGATGACGAGGACGATTAATACGGACAATGAGGCGAGCAGCAGCAGCCACTTTCGTTGGGACATGTTCATCCCTCCTTTATGAAGACAATCGTACAATATTTTTCGGGTTTCAGCATAAAATATTTTTTTGGGAAAGGAAAAACCGGGTAAAGAGTTAAATATATAATATGACGTTTCTTGTTATCGCTTACAATAGACGATGGAATGATTTCATTCATAAGGAGAGTAAATATGCCAGAGAACTCGTCGTTAAAAAAGTTACATCAGGTCTTGAAAACAAAACGGACCAATCTTCAATATGAAATCCCGACCTTGTGGAACCGGATGCGATTTCCGGCAGAACCCGTGCGCGACGGTGTCGAACGGGTGAACCCGTACGACTTTTTAATCGATACGATTGAACGAGGCATTCTTCCGCACGCTGTCAACGGGCGTGATTATCGTCAGTCGGTCGCACAAGCGGACGGGCACCTCGAGACAGGGGGAGACTGGATTAAGCGCTCCTCGGTCTACTCGATGCAAGTCCGGACCTCGACGTCGTGGGACCATGACGGGTCAGGCTACGTCGAGATGGACAACTCTCAAGGCATGAAAGATACCGGCACGTTCGTGAAAACGCTGGCTCTGTTGCCGCACTTGTTATACATGGGGATCGACACGTTATTTTTATTGCCGATCTCGCAGCACAGTCATAAAAATAAGAAAGGTGAGTTCGGTTCCCCATACGCTGTCCAAGATTTCTTTGCCATCGACGAAGAACTAAAAGAGACATTGACAGGGGACGGGTTGACGGTCGAGGAAGAGTTCGCCGCTTTCGTCGAGGCGTGTCATATGGTGGGCATTCGTGTCGTCATCGATGTCATTCCTCGCACGTGCGCCCGCGATAACCGTCTCATTTTAGAAAATCCGGAATGGTTCTACTGGATTCCGGTTGCGGAACTCGATTACTATCACCCGCCTCACGTACCGGGAATCGGAGAAAACGTGAAGCCTGAGTATGCATTCCTGCCGATGATCTATGGATCTGAGGACGTTTGGCACCATCTCCGCCGCTTCTCGATGGCGCCTAATCTTGTCGATGCTGCCAAGTGGGAGACGGTGAAAGCCTACTTGGTCGAACATCCGGACGAAAACTTACTTGCCGTCATCGAGCGTGAGTTCGGTTTGACGACCGCTCCGGCGTTCTCGGATTGTATCAACGATCCGCAACCGCCGTGGTCGGACGTCACATACTTCCGCCTGTTCCTCGACCACCCGACAGCAGCTGCACCTTATGTCGGCGAGGCGAGTCTGGCACCGTATATTTTGTTCGACTCGATCAAGTCGAACCAGTTCCGGGGTGACGAGATCAACGAGCCGCTTTGGGTGATGTTAGCCGACATCATCCCGCATTATCAACGCGAATATGGGATTGACGGTGCCCGAATCGACATGGGACACGCTTTGCCAGTCGATCTCGCCCAGCGCATTTTGACAGAGCCGCGTCAACTCGATTCGAACTTCAGTTTCATCGCCGAAGAACTGATCGAAGTCGGGGCTTGGTCGGCGCGTGACGCCGGCTACAATATGATCATCGGATACGGATTCTATAAAGAGCCGCGTTTTGACACGCATGACACCCATCAATTCATCTACGACTCACGTTTCTTGCCGTTGCCGGTATTTGCGGCTGGTGAGACAGCCGATACACGCCGGATTGCGACACGAGACGGTGGACGCCAGGCGAGTCGCTTGCTCACCGTACTGAACGGCTTCATGCCGAACGGGGTGCCATTGACGAACTCGGGGCTTGAACTGTATGAGACGCAGCCGATGAATACCGGTCTCGATTGCCGACCGGAAGAGGCGTATCAGTTGTTCCCGACCGATCCATATTTCGGGAAACTTGCTTTCTTCGACGCGTATCAGTTCCATTGGGATCATCCCGAGCGGACTGAAATGGTCGAACTCATGCATCAAGTGGCGGAAGTTCGCCGCCGTTGGCTCGATGTTCTCGTCGACCCGAGTCACTTTGAACCGCTCACGATGATGGATATGGGGGCGCCGTTCATCGGTCTGGCTTGGTTACGGGCAGATACGAACGAGACGTTGCTCATCATCGCCAACACGAATATGCAAGAGCACCTGCAAGGGAAGGTGCCGCTCGATGGGGTGCGTCGCCGGAACTGGAACGCGAGTCGTTTCGCCGAGATGGTGTACTCACCGAACTCATGGCCGTACGCCGAGCATTCGTTCGACGACAACTGGGACCTTTGGGTCGATTTGATGCCAGGCGAAGTCAAAATCTATGAAATGAAATAAGCAACGCCTCGGATCCGTAAGTGGATCCGAGGCGTTTGTCTGTTCAAGCGTTTTGTTTCATGTAATAGATGACGAACTCGTCGAGCGGCATCGGTTTCGCGTAACGATACCCTTGCATCGAATTGCAACCGATCCGCCGAAGGAACGTCTCTTGGTATTCGGTCTCGACGCCTTCAGCGACGAGAGCCATCCCAAGTTGTCGTGCCATGGCGACGATGGTCGCGGTCACGGTTTGATACTCGCGATTTTCTTCTAGCTGCATCGTGAACTCCCGCGGAATCTTTAACTCGTCAATCGGATAGCGGACGAGATAGGCGAGTGAGCTGTAGCCGGTCCCGAAATCGTCGATCGATAGTTTGATGCCGAGTGCCTTCAACTCGAGAATTCGATTTAAGACGCGGTCCGACTGGTGCGCCGCGACCGTTTCGGTCAACTCGAAGTTCAAGCGGCTCGGTTCGATCGGGAAGCGTTCGAACAACGTCGTCAAATAATCGATCAAGTGTTCATCGAACAATTGCCGGACCGACAAGTTGACCGATAGTTTCGGCAAATCGATGTCGCCTTGTTCAAACGCGTACATCAGTTGGAACGTCTCATGAATCATCCAACGACCGAGGTCATGAATATGA
Organism: Exiguobacterium aurantiacum; assembly: GCF_001766415.1. Taxonomy (GTDB): domain Bacteria; phylum Bacillota; class Bacilli; order Exiguobacteriales; family Exiguobacteriaceae; genus Exiguobacterium; species Exiguobacterium aurantiacum_A. Next base: position 72,037 of record NZ_MKXO01000005.1, read on the forward strand.
CCGGTCTCTTCGGCAATCGGAATGAATTCGCTCGGCGGGATGAACTTGCCGTCGCGTTGCCAACGCATGAGTGCCTCGGCGCCGATGATCGCCTTCGTCGAGGCATCGACCTGTGGCTGGAGATAAAGTGAGATTTCACCTTTCTCGAGTGCCATATCAAGTCCTTCCATCAACAATTTCCGTTCTTCCTTGTCGACGCGAAGCGCAGGAGCGAAGATGACGGTCTCATCGCGTCCTTTGTCTTTTGCCTTATACATGGCCAAATCAGCGTTCGATAAGAGGTGCTTCAGCGTCGTGCCGTGCTCCGGATAACGGACGATTCCGATTGAAGCATGAATTTCGACGAGGTTCCCGGCCATGAAATAAGGAGGACGATAAACGAGACGACGTAAACGTTCAACGAGAATTTCATCATCATTGTGTTCGGCGACGACGATGAATTCATCGCCTCCAAGTCGTCCGGCATATTCGTTTGGCAACAAGGCGCTGCGTAGACGTTTACCGATGTGCTGCAGCAACTGATCACCCATATGATGGCCGAACTGGTCATTGATTTCTTTGAATCCGTCGAGGTCGGAGAACATGAGTGTGAACGGTCGGCCGTCCGCGATCAGGCGCTCGATCTGTTCTTGCAGCGCGTAACGGTTATGCAGCCCGGTCAAGCTATCGTGGTTAGCCTGATAAAGAATCTGTTCTTGCTGGACGATCATTTGCGTGATGTCTTTGACGATGGCATAGATGCCTTCGACTTCCCCATCAATGATCATCGGGATGTTCATCAATTGCCAAACGCGTGCCGAACCATCTTCTGTCATGACACTGACGTCTAATGTTTGCGGACGTCCGTTCGTAAGGTCACATAACACGTTCGTATAGGCGGATCGATCCGTTTGTTCGATGATGTCTAAAATATTTGATCCGATGAGCGTCTCGGTGTCATGACCGAGGACAGAGCTCCCTGCTTCGTTGACGGACAACACTTCGCCGTCAAGGTCGAACAAAAAGATGGGCTCTGCGTGATACGCGAACAGCGAGCGGTACTGTTGTTCACGGAGTTCGAGCTCGTGGGCTTTCGTCGTGACCGCGACTTCGAGGTCTGTATTGACGGTATGTAACCGATGGCTAATGAGTGCGTTCTGTTTGGCGACAACGAATTGACGGATGAGCAGTAGCAACACCGCGTTCGCAATCATCGAGTCGATGATCGAGGTGCCGAGCAGTCGATCCGAGGCGAGCATGTACAACATGACAATCGTACTGTAGATGACGTAATCAAACACAGAATCATGGGCGAGGACGTCTTCTGTCGATTCATCAAACAAATAACTGATTGAAATGATGAGAATGCTGATGACTTGAAGCAAATGGAGGAGCTCATGGCCGATACCGGTGAACAACTGCAACTCATTGATGATCGAGGCGGTTGTAAAACCGAGAATCCCGATGAGGAGCATCACGCGGAAGCCTTGCCCGGATGTCACGATGCGATTCAAATATAAGAAACCGAGCACCATGTAAAGGCTGATGAGCACCATCTGTTCTTCAAAGCCGTTCAAATTCGTGACATACTGGCCGCCGTTCTTTGTGTAAAAAAAGATATGCAACGCACCGACAATCAAAAAGCTGAGCAGTGCGAACACATCAAACGTACGCAACTTCAACGTTCTAATTTCAATCGATTGGGTGATGACGATGAGGGCCATGATCAAATAAAAGAAGTTTTGAATGAACAGCATCATGTCAATTGGCATCGCCGTGGTAAAGCGGTGTCCCACCAAATAAGCGATGAAACAGACGTTGCCAGCGCTAATGAGAAGATAGATATAGCGGCGCATCCCGTGATGGCGCAATACGGCACTCCCGCTTACCACGGTGGCGACGAGTGCGATGATCATAAAGTAGACGAACAAGCTCGTCTCCCTTAACGCATAAGGGCTGAATAAGATAACGAATAGACCGATAAAAAACGTCCCGAGGAGAAGAGCGGGGACTGATTGGCGCAAAGTGTGGCTAGACAACTTATGCACCTCCTTCTGTATATGTCTCTGAGGCTCATCCTTATTATCGGACCGTTCGGGTATTTATTACACAAAAAAATCGACAGCACGATGCTGTCGATCAAAGTGTATACGAATGTTCTTTAAAGTTACCGACAATCGAGTCGATTTCTGAGACAGTGACGAACGCCTCGGAATCAATGTCTGAGACGATTTGACGCAACTTTGGAATCTCATTGTTTTGAACGACGACATATAGCATTTTTTTCGCGTCGTTCGAATAGCCGCCGGTCGCGTCCATGATGGTGACCCCACGCTTCAAGTTTTGTTTGATGACTAAGTTGATCTCGTCCGCTTTTTTACAGATGATGAAACACTGTTTTTGGGCGGAGAAGAAGCGATGGATCGTCAACAGCGTCCGCGACCGGACAAAACTGAGGACGAGTGCGTACATGACCGCTTTAATATCGAACGTGATGAACACGAGAATGTAGACGATGATATCTTGGGTCAAAAAGATTTTCGGGAGCGATAAGTTGCGGTTGTTCATGAAGATGACTTTCCCCAAAATATCGAGCCCGCCTGTCGATGCCCCGGCAAATAACAAAAGTGCCAAACCGAGTCCTGAGACGATACCGCTGAAGACGGACGCGACGAGCGGATCGTCGAGTGGCGTCGGTGGAATGAGGACAGGCAGCGCATCGATTAAAATCGATGACAATATGACGACGAGTCCTGTCATGAGAATAAATCGTCTCCCGAGATATTTGATCCCGATGATGAAGAGCGGGATGTTTAGCACCAACTGGGTGAGTCCGATCGGTGTGCCGAACAGCTCGTTGACGATGAGCGTGATTCCGACAATCCCGCCGGATCCGATTTCATTCGGTTTGAGTAACAGACCGACAAAGATAGATTGTAGGATTGTTCCGGCGATGATAAAAAGGATAGTCTCGACAGCGATCCGTTTACGTGATTTTGCGTACATATGAGTGGCTAAGGCGCCATACGCCTCCTTTGAATGAACTCATGCAAGCGTACTCCGATGACGCCAGAATTTCAAGTCTTGAAAGATTATAACTCGTTATGGAAGCGGTCGATATCACTCGCTAGCTGTTCGTGGACGTAGTCGATGACTTGAGCGTCGTCAAACAGTCCGAGCGGGGCGTCGTCCGGAATCGCGTCGAACGGTGAGACGAAATAGAGCACGGCCGCGACGAGAGCGTGTTGCTTGTCGGGCTGCATCTCGAACTGGGCGTTGTAGACGGCACGTAGCATGTTGAGCAGTTGTTTCATTTGGAAGTATAGTGTGAGCTCCTCTTCCCGTTCGATGTCGCTGATTTCGTTTGAGGCGACGTCGACCGTGACTTTTGCTAGGGCGAGTTCTCCTTGGACTAATAAGTCACCTAGCTTTTCGTTCTCGGTGAATTCGGTTTGGGCGTTGTTTAAAAAGTGTGAATAAGTCGTTTTCCAATCTGACATGTTTTTCTCCTCCTTCTCTCTACAACTACTAATATGCCCGTTTTTGCGATTTGGTTGCAACTTTTCCGAAAATTTAAGAAAATAGAAGTAAGTGAAAAAGGAGGAACTGTACATATGTCTACTGTAACTTTACCGACCGAGGCAGAATTTGCCCGCTATGCCGAGCTTGCTGTCAAAAAAGGTGTCAACATTCAACCGGGTCAACAGCTCGAAGTCCGAGCCGATATTAGCCAAGCACCGCTCGTCCGCCAAATCGTGAAAGCGGCCTACGCGGCCGGGGCGAAACAAGTGTACGTCAACTGGAGCGATGAAGAGACGACGAAAGTGCGTTACTTCAACGCACCGACTGAAGCGTTCAAGGAGTTCCCAGAGTGGCTCAAAGCACGATTCGAGCAACTCGCGGAAGAGAAGACGGCATTCTTGTCGATCGTCAGCGACGATCCCGACGCGCTGAACGGTGTCGAATCATCACGCATCGCCGACTCGAACCGGGCGTCTGGTGTCGCGCTCGCGAAATGGCGTAAGTATGTCATGAGTGATAATGTCAGCTGGTCAATCGTGGCCGGTGCATCTGAAGCATGGGCGAAAAAAGTATTCCCAGACCGTGAAGATGCGGTTCCAGCCCTGTGGAGAGCGATTTTCGCAGCGACACGAATGGACCAAGACGATGTCGTTGCCGCCTGGGACGAGCACGATCAAGCGTTGCGCTCACGGGCGCAGCTGTTGACGGACAAGAAATACGCGAAACTTCACTACAAAGCACCAGGCACGGAATTGACGATCGGTCTTCCGAAGAAGCACGTCTTCCTCGGTGGTGGCGGTCCGAACATGGACGGCGTCGACTTCATCGCCAACATGCCGACGGAGGAAGTGTTCACGCTCGCCGATAAAGATGCGGTCGAAGGACACGTGTCGAGCACGAAGCCGCTCAGCTACAGCGGGAACTTGATCGACGGGTTCACGCTTTGGTTCGAAGGTGGAAAAGTCGTAAAAGCGGAAGCGAAACAAGGGCAGGCAGCACTCGATGAACTGTTGAACCTTGATGAAGGGGCACGCCGCATCGGAGAAGTCGCGCTCGTGCCGGACGATTCGCCGATCTCGAACTCGGGACTCCTCTTCTACAACACGTTGTTCGATGAGAACGCATCGTGCCACTTGGCGCTCGGTCGTGCCTACTCGACATGCCTTGAAGGCGGACCGACGATGTCGCCCGAAGAACTCGCTGAGAATGGCGCGAACGATTCGATGACACACGTCGACTTCATGATCGGTTCGGCCGAAATGAATATCGACGGTGAGCTCGAGGACGGAACACGCGAAGCGATCATGCGTGATGGGAACTGGGTCATCTAATAGAAAAAGATAGTTGAAAAGACGCAAAGGCGACCGTCTTTGCGTCTTTTCATGTCATGAGAGTTCATACAGAAATGCGAGCGCGTTCGGCAACCGACGCCGCCATGCAATCTCGTTGTGGACCGCCCCGGGCTCGACTTCGTAGCGGAAGGCGACGCCGGTCCGAGCGATCGTTTCGACGAGTCTCGCATTCGTGTATAAGTAGTCCTCGGGCGTGATCGGTCCGCTCGTCTCGTTCGTGCCGATATCCATATAGAGTCGGGCAGACAGGTCAGTTTGTTTCAGTTCGCGAATGAGCGAGTCGAGGTTGGACCAGGCGGCCGTCGACAGCGAACCGACACGACGGATTGCCGGATACGTCGCCATCATGTAGAGCGAGATGACGCCGCCCATCGAGCTGCCCATCACGCCGACGTCATCCGGGTCGGTCGCGTAGCGTGCGTCAATCCACGGCTTCAGCTCCTGCATGAGCCAGTCGGCATAGAGGCGCCCCTTGCCGCCGAGTGTCGGCCGAGTCTTAGCGAGCTCTGGCCCGATGCGTTTATAAAGCATCTCGTCTTCATAAAACGAATACTCGTCATAGCGGTCAAGCCAATCGGGGGCGCTCGCGATGGCGACAACCATGAGCGGCAGTTGCAAATCGTCGAGATGGCGGTCAATCGCCCAACCTTCCCCGATTGTCGCGGTCTTGCCGTCGAAGACGTTTTGGCCGTCATGCATATAGAGCACGGGCAACGCCTCGTCGGTACGAGCGAAGTCGGGACGGTAGACGCGGACGATTCGTTTTCGGCCGCGCATCGTCTCGGTCGGCAAGGTGAAACTAAACTGTTCGATCATACAATCATTCCTTCCTCTGACAATCTCTTCTCATTTTGGCGTTGTCCGTACAAAAACTCAATCCGGAAATTTGACTACCTACCGTTCGTTAGGTAAAGTAAGGGGAGATGAAAGGGGTAGATCGCATATGACCACGAAACAGCGCATTGAACAAGCTGCCAGACGCCGGTTCGCGCTTGAAGGATATGAAGGATTATCTTTGGCGGCGCTCGCCGAAGATGTCGGGATTAAGAAGGCGTCTTTATATGCGCACATCGACGGAAAAGAACAGCTGTTCAAACAAGTCGTCGAACAGATGGCCGAGCGTTACCAGGGAGCTTGGTCACAAGCGCGGGACGCGTCAAATGATGCGGCACCGCTCGAACGGATCGAGGCAATCGTTGAAGCGCTGATTCATTTCTTCGAAGAAGAAGAGACGTGGATGCTGACAAAACGAATGCTACTCGTACCGCCTCCTGAGCTGCGCACGTTCATCGAGACGACGATCGGGTCGGTCGAGACCGAGCTCCAAACGTTTGAGAAAGAGCAATTCCGTTTGGCGATGGAGCGTGGCGAGTTACCGGAACAATCGCTCGACGACGTATATGACGCGTACTATTGCTTTTTGGACGGGGCGTTGCTTTCACTCTTTTCGTTTGCAACGAATCGAGCGCAACGACAGCATGCAGCATTTAAAATTTTCAAGAGAGGAGTCGGGTGGACATGAAAAAGGAACAAATGGCTTGGTTGTGGCTCGTGCTCGCCGGACTTCTTGAAATTGTTTGGGCGACGACGATGAAATTGTCGAACGGGTTTACCGTGTTAGGACCGACCGTCGTGACCATCGTGTTATTGATTGTCAGTTTTGGCTTGTTGGCGATGTCGTTCCGTGTGTTGCCAGCTGGCACCGGGTACGCCGTTTTTACGGGTATTGGCGCCGTCGGGACGGTCATCGTTGGAAATATTTTGTTTGATGAGACGATGACGGGAATGAAGCTGTTGTTTATCGCGACGCTCCTCATCGGGGTGGTCGGTTTGAAGCAAGTGACAGGAGGTGAATCGGCATGAGTTGGACATTTTTAATCGGGGCTGGGCTCGCTGAGATGCTTGCTGTTTTCTTCATGGGGAAATCAAAAGGCTATCAGATTTTAAAATGGTCGCTTCTTTCGATCACGACGTTCGCACTAAGTTTCTATTTGTTGTCACGTTCCCTCGAGACGCTGCCGCTCGGGCTCGCTTACTCGATTTGGGTCGGGATCGGCGCGGCGGGCGGAGTGATTCTCGGTATGTTGTACTTGAACGAGTCGAGGGATCGCTGGCGTATCTTCTTTTTAATTCTCATTATCGGGAGCGTTATCGGATTGAAAGTCGTGGCGTGAATAGGATTGAAACGAGATGAAAACGGGAATCGAATAGTTCAGACTGTGAACGAAAGGGGCGGGAAAGATGAATCTTGTCGAGTTGCAATCAGAACGTCTACGGCTTGAACATTACACGATCTCCGATTTCTATTTCGTAAAATCGCTACTCCAAGATCCGCGAGTGATGCGTTTCATCAGTCCGGACGGCAAGCCATATACGGATGAACAGACAATCGAATGGTTCGAGAGACAATTGGTCCGCTATACGACGGGCCGACAGACCGGACTCCTCAAGCTGATGACACATCACAGCGATGAGCCGATCGGCCATGCCGGGACGCTCTTGCATGAACTTGATGGCAACATCGAGCTCGAGGTCGGTTATTGGCTGGCACCAAAGCACTGGCACATGGGCTACGGCCGGGAAGCGGCCGCGCGTCTCATGCAGCATGCGTTCGAGGAAGGCGAGAAAGACATCATCTCGCTCATCCACCCAGACAACGTGCCGTCACAACGAGTCGCGAAAGCGAACGGATTGCATTGGGACCGTGACACCGAACACGGAGGCATGATCGTGTCCGTGTATGCCGGCGATTTGGAACGTCTATGCCGTCACATGAAGCGGGAAGAAATGACGCGGTGAAAAAAATAAAAAAAGTTTTAAAAAACAGTTGCCAAGGCATTAGTTTCTTGATATATTAATAGTGTCCTAAAGAGAGGACACGACCTGATTCTGTAGCTCAGCTGGGAGAGCGCTACCTTGACAGGGTAGAGGTCGCTGGTTCGAGCCCAGTCAGAATCACTTGGGTGCCAAACCCGATGCGAAACCCATAGGAACGTGGGTTTCCGCGCAGCCACTTCTTACGAGAAGTGGCTTTTTTTGTGTATTCTTTTAATTGACAGCCCACATAAACAGTTGGTATATTCCTCTCAATACATACAGAAACGGGGAATTATACGATGGTATTAACCGGAACAATCGTCAATGCGGCCTTGATCGTGGTCGGCACATTACTCGGGTTGTTGTTTCACCGAATCCCCGAGCGGATGAAAGAGACGGTCACGGCTGCCATCGGTCTCGCCGTCGTCTTGCTTGGCGTGCAGATGGGCATGAAGAGTGAGAACTTTTTAATCGTCATCGGCAGTCTCGTTATCGGAGCCGCACTTGGCGAATGGTGGAAGCTCGACGAGAAGTTGAACGAGATCGGCTATCAGTTAGAACGGCGTCTCGGTGGAAAAAGTAAGTCGAGCATCGCGGAAGGCTTCATCACGGCGACGCTCATCTTTGTGATCGGGGCGATGGCCGTCATCGGGGCGCTCGACAGCGGCCTGCGCGGGGACCATGACGTCCTCTATACAAAAGGGTTGATTGACGGTTTCACGGCGCTTGTGCTCAGTTCGACGCTCGGCATCGGCGTCATGTTCTCGGCCGTACCGGTCTTGTTGTACCAAGGAGCGATCGCGTTGCTCGCCATCCAGATCATGAAGTTTATTCCGGAGTCGCTCATGGATGACTTTATTTTGGAGATGACGGCGACCGGGGGCGTCATGATCGTCGCCATCGGGTTGAACCTGGTCGGGATCACCCGGATTCGTGTCGCCAACTTGCTGCCCGGTATTTTGATGGTCGCGATCATTGTCACCACGCTACATATCTTTCAATGAAAAAACGGACTAGCGCGAAAAAATGCGCTAGTCCGTTTTTCATTGATGATAACTTTTTTTATCAGCATGTAAGGCTTCCGCAATGATTTTATCCCAGTCTGCGGCATCACAGGATGTCGTACAAGTCGGTGCGATTTCGCACGTGGCGCATTTACCGGCTTTTGCTTTACGGGTGTAGCGATAGAGCGAATAGGCGGCGTACCCGAATACGGCAAGACCGATCAGTAAATCAAATAAGAACATATGATTTCCTCCTTGTTAAGACAATCCGAACAGACGACCGATTTGATAGATCATCAGTGATACGACGTACGCAACACCAAGCCCATAAAGGCTAGCGACCCACGTCAACTTGGCACTTCCCACCTCGCGCCGAATGACGGCGACGGTCGCTAGACAAGGGACGTACAAGAGGACGAACGCCATGAAGCTATATGCGCTCAACGGCGTAAACACGGGAAGCAACGAAGCGGACAAGTCAGATTCGCTGACCGCATAAATGATCGCCATCGTCGATACGACGACTTCTTTCGCCAAAAAACCTGTGATGAGCGAAGCACCGGCCTGCCACGTCCCGAAACCGAGTGGAACCAACAACGTCGCAACGACCCCGCCGACCATAGCGAGAAAACTCTCATTCATCGGGACGTCCATTCCGGCTGGACCGGAATAGGCGAGTAACCAAATGAAGACGGAACCGCCAAAGATGAACGTACCTGCTTTTCGGACGAACCCTTTCGCTTTTTGCCACGTGCTGCGCCAAAGCGTCAACCCTTGGGGGACACGGTATGGAGGCTGTTCGACGATAAAGAGGCTGTTCCGATCTTCCGCCGCCAATACGGACGTGAATATTTTCGCGGCAATCAACGCCAGGACGATCCCGAGCATATAGAGCGATAAGACGACGAGCGCTTGGTTTGATGCGAAAAAACTGGCAGCGAAGACGGCATAGATCGGCAGACGCGCCGAGCACGACATGAACGGCGAAATAAAAATCGTGACGAGCCGCTCCCGTTCTTCCTCGACCGTCCGTGCCGCCATAATACCTGGGACGTTACAACCAAATCCAATGATCATCGGAATGAAACTTTTCCCGTTCAGTCCGACGAGTTGCATAAATCGGTCCATGACAATGGCGACACGCGCCATATAGCCAGAGTCCTCTAAAAACGAGATAAAGAAAAAGAGCACGAAAATCTGTGGGACGAAGACGAGGACACCGCCGACACCGGCAATCACCCCATCAATCAGCAACGCCTGGATGAAAGAAGAGGTCCCGAGCAGTTGTAACAACGAGCTCGTTCCGGACGTGACCGGACCCGACAGAAATCCATCCAACAGATCGGACAACGGGGCACCGATCCAGTTGAACGTGATGTGGAACAAGGCGTAAAGTACTGTAAAGAAAATGGGTAAGCCCCAGATCGGATGTGTCACGACGGCATCGATGCGGTCAGTGACCGTGGCTTGTTGTGCGCCTTGCTGATCGACGACGTGGTGGCGAACGTCTTTCGTCCAGTCGCGTCTGCGTTCTGTAATGTGGGCGTGGGCGAAGCGTCCGAGTTTTACTTCTAACGCTTTACGAATTTCATTGACGGTTGGCGTCGAAGACTCGAGCTGTTCTGAAATGACGCGATTTCCGGCCAAGTATTGAATGGCGACCCAGCGATCGCGCTCACCAAGTCCCGTCGCTTCAAGAATTTGTTGAATCGCCTGTTCGGTCTCTTCCCCGTAATCGAGTACGAAAGGTTCGCGAGGGGTCGTTCGCAGGGAGGACAGGAGAACTTCACAGCCGGCGCCTGTGCGCGCTGTGATCGGAAACACATCCACGTCCAAACGTTCTTTCAGACGCTCTAAATTGATGTGGATGCCTCGGCCTTCAGCGACATCGACCATGTTCAGACCGATTTGAAGCGGGCGGCCCATTTCGAGCAGTTGGAGCGTTAGTTGTAAGTTACGTTCGAACTGCGAGGCATCGATGATGTTGAACATCCCATCGAACGGTTCCTGCAACAAGAATCGTGAGACGATTGCTTCGTCAGCCGATAGCGGGTCTAAATCATAGACACCGGGCAAGTCGATCAACTGTCCGATGTTTCCATGCAGCTGCCCGATTTTCTGTTCGATCGTGACACCGGCCCAGTTACCGACGTGGGCGAAGGAGCCCGTTAATCGGTTAAATAAAGACGTTTTTCCGGTGTTCGGGTTTCCGATTAGGGCAATCCGTTGCGTCACGGGACGATCACCCCAATCTGTTCAGCGTCACAGCGACGGATGGCAATCATTTGTTGATGTTCGATTTGTTCAATCGTGAGTGGTCCGGAAAAGATGGCCCGACGTTTAATTCGTACGGAACAGCCCTCATAAAATCCTAAGGCAATCATGCGACGCCGCAAGCGGTCATCGATTCTCGTTAAATCGGATATGAGCACTGGTTGATGTAGCGGCATGGCAAGTAATGAACTCATTAAGATCTCTCCATTTTAGTCAAATGATAATTCTTCTCATTTGGTAGCATAACACGTTCTTTACTATCGGGAAGCAAGATTATTTGTGGATTTTATGACTTCTAAAAAATAGTAGTGCGAGAATTAAAAAAACCGCCCGATAGAAGTCAGAACTTAACGTTCGACTTCTATCGGGCGGTTCAAGTGCTTACGTTCTTTCAATCGTTGCGTCGACAGGGTCGTGGTCTTCCTTTGCACTCTCACGCAGGGCGGACGACATCACGTCAGACAAGTCACGTGAGCGGAGCACGCCGACACCGCGGTCGGTCGGTCCATCTGGTGCGGCGACGTCGGCGATCAGCTCGTCGGTCGGACGTGTCTCATGCAACAATAACTCGGCTGATCCTTTCATCGCTTGAGCGACGATTTGGCGGGCCGTGTCTTCATCAAACCCGGCTTCTGTCAGCACCGGGGTCATCGAACCGACGATCTCGTAAAAGAACGCAGGACTGCATCCGGCCGCCGCCATGAAAGCCGACATCGTTTTCGCGTCCGTTACGGCCGTCCGACCGACACGGTTGAACAGTGCGGTCGCCGTCTCGCGGTCGGTCGCATCTGTCTCAGGTCCGAACCAGAGTCCGGTCATCCCGGTTTGATGGGCGACCGGGGTGTTCGGCATCGCGCAGATGGCTGGGATGCCGGCTGCTTCTTCAAGCTCGCTCGGTTCGATATGCGCCGCAACGGATACGAGCAGCGGTGTTTTCCACGTCTGTGATTGAGCGTAAGCTAAGACGCCGTCTGGTTGCATCGCGAGCACGACGATTGTATAAGCGTTGACGTCTTCTGTTTCGACGATCTGTACGCCGAGCTCATCTCGCAACTGCTCTAGACGTGTAAGGTCGCTCCGGTTCGTCATCGTAATTTGTTCAGGGGAGAGCCCGGAAGCGATCCAGCCTCGGACGAGTGCCTCGCTCATCGATCCTGCTCCTACCATTAATATGTTCATTTCCGTCACCTCTTCATTCATTTGATTCGGTCGTATATATGTTGCCTATCATAACAAATGTTCGAGCAATTATCGCCTGCCACGCTTGAATTGTAAAAGAAAGGAAAAAAACTCGTCGTTTTGTAACGAGAATCGACGAAGCGCTGCAGATGACAATTCACGCAGTCCGGGCTATCATTGCAGTAATCTGACTGAGCGAGGCGATTGAAATGAAACGAGTATTAGTACGTGGGATTCAAGGATACCAGCGCTTTATTTCTCCTTTAAAGCCCCCGACGTGCCGATTTTATCCGAGCTGTTCGCACTACGGGATTGAGGCGATTGAGAAGCATGGCGCTGTCAAAGGCGGGTATTTGACGACTCGGCGCCTGTTGCGGTGCCAACCGTTCCATTCGGGCGGACTTGACTATGTGCCGGACGATTTTGATTGGAAAGCCCCCCTGCAACGCGAAAAGCCACCGTCACAGCGAGACGTCTAACCGACGGCTCGCTGTTTTAGATACAGGGCGTTTATCCCCTTCTTTGTTTTAGCACAATACTTTTGACAACGTTCCGAGTATTCTGAAAAAATAGAGGTGTATTTATTACATAAGGGGAAAGGGGATTACAGCATGAGTCAATCGTTCAGCGAACTAATCGGTACGATTTCAGACTTTGTGTGGGGACCGCCGCTGTTAATTTTGCTTGTGGGGACAGGCGTTTATTTGACGGTGCGTCTCGGGGGGCTCCAAATCACGAAGTTGCCTTACTCGTTGAAACTCGCATTCTCTAAAAATCAAGACAAGACGTCACGAGGAGATATTAGCCACTTCCAAGCCCTCATGACGGCGCTCGCAGCGACCGTCGGTACGGGGAATATCGTCGGTGTCGCGACTGCGGTCGTCCTCGGGGGACCAGGCGCGATCGTTTGGATGTGGGTATCGGGCTTCTTCGGGATGGCAACAAAGTACGCCGAAGCCGTGCTCGCCGTCAAGTACCGGGTGACGGACGAACGTGGTCAAATGGCCGGAGGACCGATGTATTATTTGGAACGGGGCTTGAAGCAACGCTGGCTCGCGGTCGCGTTTGCAGCGTTCGCCTCACTGGCCGCGTTCGGGATCGGGAACGGGGTTCAAACGAATTCGGTCGCGTTGGCGCTCAACTCGACGTTCGACGTTCCGCTTTACGTATCGGGTATCTTGATGATGATTTTCACGGGCGCCGTCATTCTCGGTGGTGTCAAATCGATCGGTCGTGTCGTCAGTTATTTCGTCCCGGTCATGATCGTCTTTTACTTAGGGAGCGGTCTCTTGATCATGATCATGAACTACACACTCATCCCCGATGCGATCGCGCTCATCTTTAGCAGCACGTTCAGCGCCGAAGCGATTGGCGGCGGGGCCATCGGGGCAGCCATCCGGTACGGGGTTGCGCGAGGCGTCTTCTCGAACGAAGCTGGTCTTGGCTCGGCTCCGATCGCAGCGGCCGCGGCCAAGACGGACATGCCAGGTCGTCAAGGCCTTGTCTCGATGACGCAGGTGTTTCTTGATACGTTGATCGTCTGTTCGGTCACGGGGATCACGCTCGTCATGGGCGGTCAAATCGGATCGGGACTCGAAGGGGTCGAGTTGACGACGGCGACGTTCGAGCAGTTCCTCGGGCCGTTCGGCAGTTATGTCGTCACAATCGGTCTCGTCATGTTCGCCTACTCGACGGTGCTCGGTTGGTCGTATTACGGTGAGCGGTCGATTCATTACTTGTTCGGTCAAAAGTCGATCATCCCGTATCGGATCGCGTTTGTACTCGTCGCTGGACTCGGGGCGATGACGACGAACTTGAACATGGTATGGGCACTGTCTGACGTCTTCAACGGCTTGATGGCCATTCCGAACTTAATTGGGCTCTTGTTCTTGTCGGGTGTCGTCATCGCTGAGACGAAGCGCTTTAATCAGCAGTTGGCAATCGAGAATCGAAGTCGAAAAGCATCGTAACGAACGAACGCCGCTATCCTTAATCGGATGGCGGCATTTTTCGTTTGTTCTTGATCTCCTCGAGTCGTGCCTGCTGCAAGTGATTGAATACTTGGGTGATGAATCCGACCATGATGCCGACGCCGGTGATGACGTAACCGATCGTGAACACTTTGCCAATATCGGTCGTCGGGACGAAATCACCGTAGCCGATCGTCGTGAGCGTGATGACGCTGAAATAGAGGGCGTCTAACCAACGCATATCTTCGAAGCGGGTATAAAACAGCGTTCCCGACAATATGGTAAGGGACGCTAGACTGAACAGAACTTGAAATTCAGGTTCTTTCAACCCACGCCAAATCCCACGGAACATGCGACGGAACGTCAATATGAATGAGAGCATACGGCCCCCTCCCTTCCTATGTAAGTTTGTTCGGTAGAAGCGAGGTAACATCCTTTATAACCATAAAATGAGTCGACGAATTCGTCGACTCATTTTGTATGAAGTGTCAATCGTTTCGTGATCGGTTGGATCGTGATGTTCATGTCGACCATCCGATTGTCGCGTTTTGGTTCATCCGTTCGCTCGACGCGCCACGCGAGGTCATGCAACTCGTTTAACGAAGTGGCGATGTCATAGAACGACAGGCTCGGATTGCCGTTCAATTGATATAGACCCGGACCGCGCTTCGTCAATATCTCGAACAATGCGTCAGCCGTGTCTTCTAAAAAGGAGCAGGATGGATACCAGTGTGCGCTCGCATTGATGACACCGTGCTGGTTCATTTCATTCGTAAAATAGTCCATCATATTATTCGAACCGGCAGCTTCGCCGATTTGCCAGCCGAGTCGGACGATTTGTGCACCAGGGTTGGTCCGGGCGATTGCTTCTTCGCAGGCGCGTTTGTAGGTGCCGTACTCGTCCGTTGCGTCAGGTGGTGTGTCCGGCGTGATTGGACCAGTCACATTGTCTGAGAATACCGAGACCGTGCTCGTAAACAAGAACGGGATGTTGTATTCTCCGCAAAGGCGGGCCAACGTTTCCGCCCATTCAACCGATCCCATACCGATATGAAGAAAATAATGAGGACGCACCGATTCGATAAATTCACGCATCGCCGCCTCGTCTGACGTCGAAACTTTTGACCTGTCCCAAGCGACAGGTTCGATCCCATGTCGTTGTATTGTTTTGGCGACGACCGGTGCGACTGTACCGTTCATGCCCGTTAAAATAGCTTTCATTACAAATTCCTCCCTTCTGTTTCTATCATCCCACACTTCTAGATGTGACAAACCACCAGTTTCTAGCTTTGTGCTAAACTGATTGATGGAGGAGATAAATGATGAACATTCGACACGCACAGTCAAACGAAAGTGGAGCAATCGCACCGCTCGTTTACTCAGCGATTCATGATATCGCCTATTCATTGACGGGGACGGCAGACCAAAAGCAAGTGCTTGAGCGCTTAGCGATGTGGATCGGTCGGCCGAACAACCGGTTAAGTTATGAAAACATTTGGGTGGCAGACATAGACGGCGTCATCGCAGGTATTATTATCGCCTACGAGGGCAAGCGCGCGATTGAGTTGGATGAGCCGATTAAGCAATGGCTCATCGAACATGGGCAGCCTGGACATCTTGACGTGGAGACGGAAGGAGACGTTTTGTATATCGATTCCGTGGCCGTCGACTCAGAATTTGGAGGACGCGGCATCGGTACGAAGTTGATCCAGCGAGTGGTCGAACATGCTCGCGAAACAAACATCCCGGCCGTCACACTCAACGTCGACCAGGGCAATCCGGCAGCGGCTCGTCTGTACGAACGTCTTGGATTCCGCAAACATAAAGAGATTGAGATTTCAGGAGACCGTTTCGATTATATGATGCTCGACTTGTGAAACATGGACCGAAGTCCGAGTCTCAGTCTCGAAACCGATGCAAAACCCGAGCTTCTCGGATATACTAAGTGCTTGAAACGAATCAGATATAAAAGGAGATCGATTATGGAGTGGAAAAATATCCTGCGCGGTATCGCGATGGGGACGAGTGACTTGATTCCTGGCGTCAGCGGGGGGACAATCGCAGTCATTTTAGGGATTTACGATCGATTGATCGAAGCGATCAGCGGTGTGTTCAGTCGGCAGTGGAAAAAGCATATTGGGTTTCTAATTCCGTTAGCAATCGGAATGGGAACCGCGATTTTAGGACTGAGCCGTCTAATTGAATTTTTATTGTTAGAATACTATGCACCTACACAGTTCTTTTTCATCGGCTTGATTCTTGGGATTATCCCACTGTTGATGTTTGAATTTAAATCGCGTGCGACGATGCGCCCCGTGCACATCGTGGCGATGGTGATCGGAGCGATTCTAGTAGCAAGTATGGCAATCATCAAACCGGCCGACACAGCCATTATTACTGAACTGTCGACCGGCACGGCGCTGTTGTTGTTCTTCTCGGGTTGGCTCGGCAGTATGGCGATGTTGCTCCCGGGGATCAGCGGCTCGTTCGTCTTGCTCTTGATCGGCGTGTACCCGACGGTCATCAGCGCCTTGTCGAACTTGAACGTGCTCATTATCGGGATCGTCGGACTCGGTGTAGCCGTCGGATTCATCGTCAGCAGTAAAGTGATCCGTTATTTGCTCGGGAATTTCCCGGGCATGACGTTCTCGGTCATCTTAGGACTCGTCATCGGGTCCCTCGCCGTCGTCTTCCCGGGTCTTCCGGAGACGGCGACGATGTGGGTCTTGAGCGTTGTTTCGTTCGTTGCCGGTTTTTTGATCGTCCGACTGCTCGGCCGATTTTCCGTATAAAAAATGCGATCCTGTCATTTGCTGACAGGATCGCATTTTTGTTGGGTCGAGGTTATCAATTCGTGTTTTTCGACGCTTGTTCAATAAATGAACGGAATCAATCGTTTTCGTGATTTCGCCCAAGTTTGATAGGCGCTGCCGAAGTGTGACGTCAACATCTGTTCTTCGATATGGATGCGCCAAAGCAAGGCGATCCCCATGGCGAACGTACCGACGAGCGCGACGCCCCAATGACTGAAATAGAGCGAAAATCCGAACGTGATAAATAATAGCCCGGTATAGAGCGGATGGCGCAAAAAGCGGTACGGTCCAGAGCTGACGATCTCATCAGCAGGACGGACGACGACGTGACGAGTGAATTGATGACGCAAATGCGCGATTCCCCAGTAACGAAGTGAAACACCGGCTATGTAACACCCGAGCCCGAGCCAACGGACTAGGAGCGGTTGGCGTGTTTCAGTGAAAATAGATAAACCGATCGAGACGGCGAACACGGTGACCATAATGAGTGAGACGATGTAAAAGCTCATGTGCTCACTGTTGCCATCGGTCGGTTCATCACGATTACGGTATCGCCTCATCTCATACAGCCATGCGGTCGAGACGAGAATGAACAAACCATCGAGCCAATCCATAGCGTTTCCCCCTTTCTTCAATATGTTCCACTCATTACCCGCCTCTTCCTGCTGAAAAACGCCTCGCAATGTGCGAGGCGCTCCGTTCGCTTCATCATACTAACGAGAACTAGCAACGAGATCAGCACTCGAAGGGTCGAGCGCTTCACGTTGAATCTCATCTTTTATAAGTTGGTAGGTGAGGCACATCGGTTTTTCGGTCCGTGGGTCTCGTCCGATGATGGCATCGATATGAAAGACTTGTCTAAGGACGAGCGGACAAATGACTTCCTCGGCGGAGCCCGTCGCGAGCACTTCTCCGTCTTTCATGGCGACGATATGGTCGGCAAACCGGGCGGCCTGATTCAAGTCGTGGAGGACCATGACGATCGTCCGGCCCTGCTCGCGGTTCAACGTCTCGAGTAGTTCGAGCACTTCGAGCTGATGCGCGAGATCGAGATACGTCGTCGGCTCATCTAAAAATATCAAGTCCGTCTCTTGGGCCAGTGCCATCGCGATCCACACCCGTTGGCGTTGTCCGCCTGAAAGGGCGTCGACGCTTCGATCTTTGAACTCGAGCGTACCGGTCACGTCAAGCGCCCAATCAATCACTTCATGGTCATGTTTCGATAAACGACCAAACCCGGATTGATAAGGAAAGCGACCGTACGAGACGAGTTCTCCCACGGTCAAGCCGCCAGCGCCTTCAGGCGTTTGCGACAAAATCGCCATCTTTTGGGCGATTTCTTTCGTATTGCATTTGGCGATGTCCGCTCCGTCTAAATGGACCGAACCGTTAGACGGGGACAGAATCCGAGTCATGGCTTTCAAGAGTGTCGATTTCCCACAACCGTTCGGGCCGATGATGGTTGTGATTTGACGGTCCGGGATCGATAAACTCAATTGCTTCACAATTGTTTTGCCGCCGTAACCGACCTCGATGTCTGCCGTATGGATCCGTGACATGTGGATTCCCCTCTCCTCGTAACAGTAGTTTTGATAATGATTCTCAATGTAACGTCAACTATAGCAGTCTGAATGAAAAGCTGTCAACGAATGTTTTGATATCAAAATAGATTGTCTGAACTAAAATTTCGATGTATATTAAATGAGAATGATAATCAGTGACGGTAAATGTTTAAGGAGGATGGAGCGGATGAGCGAACAGGACGTGTACGACGTAACAATCATTGGTGGCGGTCCGGCGGGATTGTATGCCGCTTTTTATAGCGGGTTGCGCGGGATGAAGACGAAGTTGATCGAATTTCAACCGCATCTCGGTGGTAAGATCCATGTCTATCCGGAGAAGATGATATGGGACATCGGTGGCGTCACCCCGACGACGGGTGCCCGCCTCATCGAACAATTGATTGAGCAAGGTCTCACGTTCGATCCGACCGTCGTGCTCGGCGAGAAAGTAGAATCGATGGCGAAAGATCACACTGGTCATTTCGTGCTCGATACGACAAACGGCCGGCACGTGTCAAAGACGGTCATCGTCGCGACGGGGAGCGGTATTTTACAACCTCAAAAAATTGAGATCAGCGGGGCGGAGCGGTTCGAAGTCTCGAACCTTCATTATACGGTTAAGTCGTTGATGCGTTTTAAAGGGAAGACGGTATTGATTTCCGGTGGCGGCAACAGCGCCATCGATTGGGCGAACGAACTTGAGCCGATTGCGGAGCGCGTGATTTTGACGTATCGAAAAGAAGCGCTCAAAGGGCATGAATCGCAAGTCGACAAGCTCCTCTGTGGCCGAGTCGACTGCCGACTTCATACAACGATCGAGGACTTGATTTCCAATGATGGCACGACGATCCATGCCGTCAAGCTCATCGATTGCGGGACCGGGGCAAGTGAATTGGTCGAGGTCGATGAAGTGGTCATCAACCACGGCTACGAACAGGACTCGGCTCTCCTCAACGACAGCGAATTAAAAGTCGAGATGGTGGATGGGTTCTATGTGAACGGGAACGCGAGCAGCGAATCGTCAGTACCTGGACTTTATGCGGCGGGCGATATTTTGACGCATGAAGGCAAGGTGCATCTGATTGCGGGAGCGTTCCAAGATGCGGCTAACGCGGTCAACCGGGCCAAGACGTTCATCGATCCGGACGCGACGAAGTCGGCGATGGTGTCGTCGCACAACGAACGGTTGAAAGCGAAAAATCGTGATATTATCGAGCGGACAATAATGAAGCAGTGAGGGATGTCCCTCACTGCTTCATTGCCGGATAATCACATAGTTCGACGATGACCCCGCCCGAGTGGCGTGGGTCCATATAGATGAGGCGTCGGCCTTTTGCCGTCGTTCGGAGCGTATCTTCTAAAAACGTGATGCCGTCGCGTTTCAAAGCGGCAATCGATGCTTCTAAATCATCGACCCGATAGGCGATGTGGTGAACGCCTTTGCCGCGTGCTTTCATGAATCGGGCGATCGGGCTCGTCGAACTTGTCGGCAAGAGCAACTCGATCACGTCTTCACCGACGTGAATCACGGCGAGCTCGGTTTCGACACCGGCTGCCGTATTCGTATAACGGTCGACAAGTTTTCCTTGTAACACGTTCGTGTAAAACGAGATCGCTTCGTCTAAGTCGCGAACAGCGATCCCGGTGTGGTCAATTTGCATACTAATCCCTCCTCTTGCTCTAGTTTGCCGAAACTTGAACAAAATGTCACTTCACAACGTTTTAGCAAAATCCGATATAGTAGAAGAGGGAGGGACGGCGACATGAACGGAAAGATCACTCTTGGATTGATCAGCGCGTTCGCGCTGGTATCATTTGTGTTTGGACTCTCACTTGCGACATTTGTCGATTATCAGATCAATGAGGAGCAAGTCGTTCTCGAACGACTGACGACCCACAAAAAAATCGGCCCGGCAGAAATCCTTTCGACCGAAGTGGATTTTCATTTGAACGGTTCGAATTATGCGCTTCGCTTCACGGATGAACCTCACATCACGTATTGGTTCAGTGTCGCGGACCGTGAAATTCAATTCGATCGGATTGAATCGTTGGACCGACGTGATATCGGGCTTCGAACCGTGCTGTTCGAAGAGATGCCACCCTTAGCAATCGAATCGGCAAACGCTGCTGAATGAAGAAAAGACGCCAAACGAACGAATCCTTTCCGTGAAAAGGACGTGACGTTTAGCGTCTTTTTCTAATTGAGTGGAAACGATGGCGCGGAAGGCGCCACTTCTTTAATCATCGTGTAGGTTCCTGCTTGGGTTGGCGATCCGCCTTGTCGGATCAAAGCGTATCGTAGCTCTGGTTGGAGTGAAGTCAACGTGACCCGAATTTGTTCAAGCGACCTGAACCGGAAATAAAATTCTTGCTGAATAAAAGACACGGCCTCTTGAATCAATTCATCGCTACCTGACACGTGGAGTTCATATACGTCCAGTCGTCCAGATCCAATTCGAGATCGCATGATGCCGACGATTTTCCCTTTTAATTTAAGGGAATGGAAGACTTCCTGACGACGTTCATGCTCGAGCAGTCGTGATGCAGTCAGCGGCAACACATCAGTCAGCATATGCGCATATTGATTTCGGTAGGCGAGCCAGCTAGAGTGTGTCGCAAAATAATCAACGTGAAGCGACCAGTTCTCGTATGTATATTTTTGGAAAAGGATGAGCGGCAATGTGTAAGTGACAGTCTCGTGATATGGATCAAAACCGAGCACTTCAAACATTCGACGCTTATCTTGGTCGTGGTCTTGTTTGACGTGTAACAGCAACGTTGTGTCATGTATACTGTTTCGACGTATCTCACGGATCAGTCGGTCGAGCAAACCTCGGAAGACATAGCGGTCCCGATAAGCCTCGTGCGTGAGCCGGATCATCTGATCCGTTGCATAATCGCTATAGTCGGAGGCGATTGCTGCGACGGGAACATCTCCTTGCCAGGCCGTATGGACATATTGGTGTGGTCGGATGGCGAGGATGTGAGGCGACTCGCCCGGGTTGTACAATTGGTGAAGCAGTGAACGTTTTTTAGGTTGGATTTGGCGACACTCCGCGAATATAAGCGTCCGTTTCATGAGGAATCCTTCTTTCTTCTAAAATAATCACTACCCTTAAATTGTAAGGGCTACCAATTGAAAAATGTCGTGTTCATTTTATGAACATTCATCATGTTTGATTACTGTTTTGACACGTGGAAAGTCAGATTTTTAAAGGGGAATGGTGAGGGAAATGGCTTTGGAATGAGCATTTTATCGAAGTGTGATCCGTGTCGGAACGAGGAAGTTTAGAGCAACGAAGGGGCTGTGAGATTTGTTAAACTTTTCCGGTGGGAAGAGGAGAAACGAATGGGTCGAAGAGAGAGAGACGTGCTATACTGTCAGTGAGAAAAAACGACAGGAGTATGATATGCGATACGTAATAAGTTTATGGTTGGCGCTGCTATTGGTCGGTGTCCCGGCCACGGCTCTTGCCGAGACTGAACCGATTGTAGTCCATGACAATGTCATCGTTGAAGAACAGGTCGAGTTATACGAAGGCTTCCGGTCACCAAATGAGATGGTGTTTATTTTCGTTTTAATTGTTCTGTTGTCAGTGATCGGGTTGGGCATTATTAACGCGATTGAATAACGTGAAAACGTTCACAAAACTGCAATAACTATCCCGGAAGCGGTTTCAAATATCTTTTATACTAGGTATGTAGGAAGGAAGTTCTGCACCAACTTCCACTCCTCTTTTCAGATGAACACCCCTCGTTCATATCATGTTTTGGAGTCAACCGACGCCGTCGGTTGACTCCCTTTTTTTTTAAAATTGGATGCGTTTCTCTTTGGCTAGCCGGCGAAGTCGTTTCGTTTCATCAGAATGTCCGCGGCTCTCGAGCATATTGACATACACTTTGAACGGTTCTGAACGGTGTGAGAAGAAGGGGATGTACTCAGAAAACAACTTCCGTTCAGCTTCTGACAATTGTCCGCGCTCAACGAGGAGTTCGAGTTCAAGCATTTTAAGTGCTTGATAGTCCTCAAGTGCACTGTCATCGGACGGGGCTTTGGCAAGTGTCCGTTCACAAAGTGTGATGATGCGTTGATGGAATAAATTCCATTCAAACGAAGTGTAGGGTTGCTCAAGAAGTGTAGAGAGTAAGTCGACCCGTGTCGAGTCAACATCTTTTGGGACGTGGAGCGCCGTGTACAAAGAACGATCGATCCACACGTCGGAGGTGGGGGCGTCGAGTTGATAGTAATGAATCAATTGAGTGAGCATCGTGGTTTGCGAGAGTTTCAGCAGTCGAAACGGGTCACTTGTTGAAAATAGGGGCTCTTCCCCTGCCGAAGAGGACAAGAGTAAAAACATTTCCTCATACATCGTCCGTGCCTCTGCTTCATCTTCGGCGTAATACGATAAGTCACGAATGATTTTCTTGGCGTGTATATACCAATTCTTTTGATCGCGTTCGCTCATGATTTGATTTGGCAGCAAGTAGAGGTGATCGTAAGCCAATTCCACGAAGCGTTCAGCGAGGATTACTGTCTGCGAGAGCGAATGTCGCTCGTCTGACGATTTTTGTTCTTTGTAACGAGTGAACTGACTAATCATGTAATCCATATCTTTTTCTTCGATAACGGCTTTAGGGGTGTTTCGGTACATTTCGACGACTAAATCGCGAAGAGTCGTCTCTCCGTACTGTTCAAGTAACATGCGGAGCTTCCCGATGCGCATTAGCTCTCCCTCCCTTCAAAGGACATCGAACGGGCTGCCATGTCTCGTTTATAGGCAGACACCGATTATTATTCCTTTCCCGCTTTTCATTTAAAACAATCCTCGCGTCTCATGCTTAAGACGGATTTTTGCGCTAACCGTTGTCAGAATAGAGTTTGTCGATGATAATGTAGGAAAATCTAAACTATAGAGGTACATCATATGAATGACGATCAACAACTCTCGCGTGTCGAACGACGCAGACGTGAATTAGAACGCGAGCGGCTAGAAGAACTGTCTCGCGATGAACAAGTGAATCCGGGTGAGGCGGAAGACGAAGTGATTCGCCCTTCACTAGAGTCGAAGCAAGCGGAAGGACAAGACCATCCATTTTTAGATCGTTCCGATGAAAAACGGACCGAGACGAACAATAATCGAAAACGGAAGGTTCAGGCACCTAAACTGAAGATGCCGTTCGGGAAAAAAGCGAAGCGCCAAAAGCGTGAGGACAAGCGGGAACCTCGCTCTCATGACACGAAAGAGCGTGTTCCGAAGCAGCAAAGCAGCGTACCGCCGAAACAAAAGCCGCAAAAAGACAAGCGCAAGCGCCGAAGTTGGAAAGGAAAGCTCTTGCTCGTCTTGTTGCTCCTCGTGATCGGGGTCGGTTATATGGCATCAAACCCAGTTACGTTCTTAGTCATGGGCAGTGACGCCCGTGTCGGCGAATCGGTGTCCGGTTCACGAACCGATTCGCTTCAGTTGATGGAGTTCGTCCCGCGTTCGCGGACCGTTCAAAACGTATCGATTCCACGAGATACGTATACGGCGATCCCTTGTGAACCTGAGCGCGAAGGCGATAAGATTACCCATGCCTTCGCTTATGGAGGCGCTGAGTGTACGGTCGGTGCAGTCGAAGGATTGACCGAGACTTCGGTCGACGGTCAAGTCGTCATCACGTTCGAGACGTTCATGGAATTGATCGACGTCGTCGGCGGAGTGAACATCACGGCCACCCATTCGTTCAGCGAAAAGGGGTTTAATCAAACGTATGAATACACGGAAGGTGTATCGTATTCGATGGACGGGGATATGGCGCTCGCCTACGCGCGACATCGTAAATCGGATACAGACGGTGCCCGTTCAAGTCGCCAAACCGAAGTCATGTCGGCAGTGGCCGACAAGTTGGTAAGCCCGGCCGGATGGTCGAAGATCCCGGCCACGTACAGTTTTATGAAAGATGAGATGGGGCTCGAAATGAATCCGCTGCAAATGGCGTCGGTTGGGCTCACGATGATGCTTCAACCCGAAGTGAACAAACTTCAAGTCGACGGACAAGATGCTTACATTGACAACATCTACTATTACCAACCGAATGAAGAGAGCGTCCAATCGATTCGTGACGCGCTCGACTTAACGATGTGGGGAACTGTGAGATAATTTTGCGAAACGGGTTTGATTCCGTACGGAAAGAGGAATTTTAATCAAATGAACTACTCTTTTGAGGAGGGAAATTTGAATGAAAGTTTTAGTCATTGGAGCAACAGGAAAGATCGGTAGACGTGTCTTGAAAAGTTTAGCGAAAACGCATCAAGTGACCGCTTTAATTCGTTATCCTGAACTGCAAGCAGAGTACGAAAAAATGGGTGCGCGCGTGCTCACCGTCGATGTTGAAAAAGAGCTTGATAAAAAGATTCACGAGGCGACCGCTGGCCAAGACGCCGTCATCGTCGCTGCGACAGCAGGTGCTGAAGGCACGAGCAAAGAGATTGAACTGCTTGACCGGAACGTCGCGATGAAAGCGATTGACGCCGCTAAAAAAGAGCGCGTCCGTCACGTGGTCTTACTAAGCGCATACGGTGCCGATCGACCAGACGCGGGCCCGAAAGAACATTACAACTTCTTGTCTGCGAATAATGCGGCCGATGAGTATATCGAACATAGCGGCTTGAACTACACGATCATTTGCCCAGTGGCAATTACAGATGGACCTGGAAAAGGGTCGATCGAAGCTTCAGAAGACTTAAGTGACGCCTCAGGCGCCACGATTTCCGAGACGGACGTCGCGACAGTCATTGCTGCCTCGCTCGATAATCGGGGCTTGTACGGACGTCGGATTGAAATTAGATCAGGAAGTACACCGATCAACGATGCACTCGATTTTGATAGTCGAGGCGAAGCCGCGACAGCTGGAAGAACGACACTTCGTCGACCACAGCGATGACCGAAAAAATGAAGGAGAAGGTGTCTTGATGGAACGAAAACTGTACAAAGATCCGTCTGACCAAATGATAGCAGGCGTTTGCTCGGGGCTCGGGAAGTACCTCGGAGTAGACGTGACGTTGATGCGGATCATCTTCGTCGTTCTCGCCTTATTCGGCGGACCGGGCTTGTTAATTTATATCGTGCTCGCGATTGTCATGAAAAAACCGCCTTCAGAGTATGAGGCGGAACAAGAAAGCCGCTTCTAACGAAAACGTGCTGACCAATGCGGTCAGCACGTTTTTTCATTCCGTATAGAGCGTGTAAGTCGCTTCGAACGTTTCGTTCGGTGCGAGCAACTGCATATCTTCTTTTTGACGGATGTCTTTACGATGTCCTTTATAATCGGCATGACCGAACCAAGGTTCGAGGCAGGCGAACGGGGCGTCAGACTGAGGCGGTGACCAAATCCCGAAATGGGTGAATGTCGGGCACTCCATGACGATGGCGCGACCGCTCGGTTGGTGGCGCAGTGCAGCATACTCGATATTTTCGAAAATTAAAGCGTCTTGGTCGAACAAGTGATGCGAGAGCGGGATGTAGCGACGTTCGCCGAGCGGTTGATAGGCGCCGGTCAAATAAGGACCCTCTAACAATAAGCGATCAAGTGAGCGCGTCTCACCGAAATCGATTGTATACTCTTCGAACACCCCGCCCGCGAACGGGATATTGAAGGCAGGGTGTCCGCCGATGCTGAACGGTAACACCTCGTCGCCGCCGTTTCGGACGCGATATGTCACGTTCAATTCCTCGCCGATCAGTCGATAGTCCACGTGAAGTTCGAACGGGAACGGATAGTGTTTCTGTGTCTCGACCGAGTCACGGAGAACGAACCGGACGTGTGTATCAGACGATTCTGCGACTTCGAACGTCTCATCGCGAGCGAATCCGTGTTGGCTCATCGTATACGTCAAGCCATCATATAAGTAACGGTCATCCAACAACCGTCCGACGAACGGGAATAAAATCGGGGCTTGTCGTCCCCAATACGTAGGGTCGCCTTGCCAGAGTAGCTCGGTCCCGTCGACTTTCCAACTCGTCATTTCCGCGCCTTGCGCTTTCAAAGTGACACTGACTTTTTCATTGTGAAGTTGCACGATAGTTCCGCTCCTTTGAGTGAATGTGATAAGTTAAGTTTAGAAATGAATAGGACAGAGAACAAGGGGTAAATGATGCGATTTCATAAACTGGCTATTGGATTGATTATGGCGGGACTGATCGCCGGTCTGGGCTATAAAGGGTATGACGAATACAAGGCGAGTCAAGCGAGCGAACAGACTGACCGTGTCGCGACGGACGACACGGTTCTCGGTGGTCTCGAGATCGGTCAACGCGCGCCCGCCTTCGAACTGGAGACAATCGAAGGGGAAACGTTGGCACTTGATGCGTACGCAGGACAGCAAGTCGTCTTAAACTTCTGGGCATCGTGGTGCCCGCCTTGCCGAGAAGAACTGCCGGAATTGATCGAGTTCGGCGAAGAAACCGGGATTCCGGTGCTCGGGGTGAACGTCACGAAAAATGAGCGACGCGGCAGACAAGACGTCGAGGCGTTTTTGAAAGAAGTGCCGGTCAGCTTCCCGGTATTATTGGACGAAGCAGGCACGGTGGAGAAGACGTACCGCGTCGTCGCTTTGCCGACAACGTATGTCGTCGGTCCGGACGGTGTGATTACAGCCAAACAAGTCGGTCCGGTCGACTTTAACTGGTTACGCGAACAGACAAAATGAACGTACAAAGACAGACTGGAAGAGAACCGGTCTGTCTTTGTTTACTTTTTATAATGTTGTTTGATGAGCGCATCGAAATTCGGTGTCATGTCTTCTTCAAGATAATAATGGTGGTTATCTCGAATGATCGTATCGCCAACCCGTGCTTCTGATGGCAAGAATCGTCGTGGGATAAAACTTGAGCCGTTGTTCCAACGTAACACGGCGTATTTCCCTTCGACTCGCACCAACGTGCCGTATTTGATCATGCCTCTTCCTCCTCAGCGAACAGCTTTCTGTCTCTTTTATTCTTATAGAGTGTATTCCCACATTCCATAAAACCTACACATATTTGAATGTTGCTACACAAACGAAGGAGAAGTAAACAACGATCAGTAATTGTGAAGAAAGTTTGAAGAAAACGCTTTCTTTTTGAAATGTTTTCTTCTATAATGAAGGCACGGGGTGATTATGACGAATTTGTGAACAATGGGGGTATGGTCAATGTTTTCATCAGCTATGATCGGATTGCTCGCTCTTACCGGAGTGACGATTTATGGGATTGACCGTATGTTCACGGTCCGTTCAGAACGCATCACAAAGAAATAGGTTTACATAGGGGGATCGCAACGTCTTGGGGAGACGTTGCGATTTTTTTGCGTCAATAGTCGCGTTGGCGTGCCTCGCGCTCATGCTCTTTTTGTTCGACATGTTTTCGATTGCGTTCGTGAACCCGGTTAAAAAAGGCGTGCTCAGGCCAAAGCGGGGACCAGACGCGTTCTTCAGGCAAAGCGAGGATATATTCTTCGGCAGCGCTGAGTCGCTCGATCATCTTACTGCGGTCATCACATAGGTCGCCGTGGCCGGGTATGAGCCAACGGATCTCGTGTTCGTAGACGGCGGATTGAAGTTTTTGAAGCGATTCGAGATACGCTTCCGCGTCGTGCTCAATGAACGGTGGTTCGATGTTCGATCCGTAATCACCGCACACGAGCAGACGCAACGGTTCGACAATGAGTGACATATGGGTCGCTTCATGTCCTGGCGTCAAGTAGAACGTGATCGGGGTAGCACCGAGCTCGACCGTACTGTCTTCGGAGATGATGATGTCGACGACCGGCTTTTGAATCGGGCGGTCGATGTAATACTGTTCGTAGAACGTTTTAATCTCTTCAAGTTGGGCGCTGGCGTCTGTTTCGACGAACGCTTTTGAAGCAATCACGGTCGCATCAGGGAAAGCGTAAGCGCCGATGATATGGTCATAGTGCTGGTGCGTATAAATGACGTACAATTTCTTACCTTGTCGCTTCAACTCGATGTCGCGACGGATGGTCGCAACTTCTTCTGGCAACCAGTTCGGGTCGATTAAGATGAGGCTGTCTTCAGTGTCGATCAAAGTCGATGTGGTTCGCATTAAAGCACTCTCATAAACGGTAAATGGCTGTAGGCGGACTTGAATCATGGTGATCCCTCCTTCATATCTCCAATTCTTTTCCCGAATCGGTCTCATTTAAGCGTGACGTCAAAAAACAAAAGAGCAGGAAGTCGAATGACCTCCTGCTCGTTACATGGTGTGCACCATGTGGTTATGTGTGCGAGTTAAGCCTCGCGAATATGTCGGAAATTGGAGCGGGTGAAGAGAATCGAACTCTCGTCATCAGCTTGGAAGGCTGAGGTTTTACCATTAAACTACACCCGCACATTCAAGTATGAAATTTAAAATTGGAGCGGGTGAAGAGAATCGAACTCTCGTCATCAGCTTGGAAGGCTGAGGTTTTACCATTAAACTACACCCGCGAAACGCTTAACGTTACGGTAATATAATAGCACACGATTTAACCTTTGCAAACCCTTTTTCGAAAAAACATTAGTTGTGGCGGATAGGTGGTCTTGCTAAGATAATAGAAGAGGGGAGTGGGACGGGCATGAGCGAACGAAAATCTTATTTGAAGATGATGAGTGAAGGGTTTCGCATGATGAACCAGGCGAAACAAGTCGAACAAACTGTAACGCTCCGTCAATGGACGTTCTCGGTGCGGCATGAGTCGATGTGGCATGTGATTTTACGGGCTGACCGGCTAAAATGGGTCAGTTCACCGACCGAGACGTTAGTCATCGAGCCGATGTTCGTTCAAATCGGAGCGTTGCATCTCACGCGCCACGTTGAAACGAACGAGGTACGTTTGAAAATCGAGGAAGAATGGGGAATTGAAAGTAAGATCGTCTGCGACGACCAAGAGTGGGAACGATTCGTCGAAGCGCTCAAACAATTGAAGGGGGAGTAGTCGTGAGTCGAGAACGACTGTATCGGATTGAAGCGGAAGCCCGTGGCAGCGCTTGGCGGGCCCGCGTATTGACCGGCATCCAACGGTTCCGCTTTTTTAAAGGGGAACTGCTCGCACCGACTGAACGACCCTACGTCGTCTTGAGCATCTCCCAAGACGCGGGGGCGTTACCCGATTTGATTGAGACGGATATGGGCGTCTTGCTCATCCACGAACGAATCGGACCCATCTTTATGAATCTATGTCCGTACGACATCCAGCTCGTCCGGGTTGAACTGCATACGAGTACCGGCAAGACCGATCACTATTGCGCGCTCAACGTCTTACGCCGATTTGAGATCGAGCACCTCGAGGATTCCGGTGAATATCGTCCGTTAAGCGAGGATCGTCTCTACTTTCTGTCCCGACAAACCGTTCGGATGGATTTATGCGGACATATGATCGCCCAAGATCGAAACAGCCAACGCCTTTACGTGACGGAGCGGCTCAAATATGCGCTGCAAGCCAAAATGGTCACCGGCCTGACATTCAAGAAAACGAAGGAGCAATTAGCATGAAAGAATACGAAATCGACGGGTGGCTTCGTTTATCCTACCCAGAGCACTATGAATACAATGAAGAAGAGGATCACGTCAGCTTCTATTCGGTGGAGGAAGATGCGCAAGGCACGCTTCAAATGTCTATCTATGAAGCAGAGGAGGCCCAGGCCCCTGAAGATGCGGCGCTGCAAGAACTGAACACCTTTTTAGGGGAGTTCCCGATCGACATTAAAGTCGCACCGAGCGTGACGGATCAATCGGGCGGCATGACGACGGCTTACGCGAGCGGGATTGAAGACGACATGTATTTAGACGTCTGGTCGCTCACGGACGGGAAGCGCCTGTTGTTTTTGACGTACGTCGCCGACAAGAAGACGGATGAAAAGTTAGAGATCGAAGCGATCGTCGATTCCATCGAATGGACATAAAAAGAGACACGAAGCCAAGTTGGCTCGTGTCTCTTGTTCGTTATTGGAACTTTGGTACGTCGAAGTGGAGCGTGTATGAATCGAGGTTTTGATAGATCTGGAAGATACGTGTCGTTTGTTTCGTCGCCCAACCGATATCCGTTGCGTACTGATGGTTGCCAGGAGCGGCCGGGTTGAAGCGCATCTTATAGAGTGTATTTTGTTTATGTGTCGGATGATTGATATAACTTGCTCCAATCCAATAAGCTCCCCCGACAATGGCAGCTTCCGGCGTGAACCATTTCTGTTCGAAAGCGAATTTGGCACCTGTCGTTAATGGACTGCTGTCGACTGCTTGAATACCGTACATGTTGTAGACAGTAGCCGCGATTTCCCGATCCGGATAGATGCGAACGCCGCTCGAGTTGATTAAGGCGTTTCCGTCTTTATCGACCGGGACCCCTTGAGCGAGGACTGACTTACCGTGCCCGGTTTCATGGACGGCATGTGCGAGCAAGTAGATTTCGTTGACGCTGTATTGATTTGCTGCGTTGATGAATGCTTGACCTTGATTGGTAAGCGTTCCGCTATTTGTGAGAACCCCGTTCAATGTAGCAGCGCTCGTACCGGCGCTCTTCGACAAGTCGAGGAATTGGTAAAATGCTTGTGAATCTTGCGCGAAATTGTTCGGATTGACGTACGGTTCAATATCAGCTACCGATGCGCGACGCCACGTGTTGTCAAAAATACGGATGTTATGGCCAGACGGGCGCTTGTAAGAGACGGTATAGTAGTTTCCATCTTGTCCCGTGATTGTTACTGTTTCACCTGGATTGATTTGGCCATATGCGTGTGACGTGAGACTGGCACGGCTAAACATTTTAGCTTCACCAACAACCGAACTCGGTGTCACGAAGCCAGTCATCGTCCCGTATTTGACGCGATACCAAACCGTCGTACCGACCGTTTGACGGCTGACATACTCGAGCGTCGTACCGTTTGGGATCGTGGCGAGTGTCGCCGCGCTTGAAGAAGCCGTCGTTTTAAGAGCGGCACCTACGCCTGAAATCACTTGCATATTGTTATTGACAATCGTTCCAGAAATCCCGTCCACTTTTACCCACGAACGTGGTAAATACGCTTTGGCATAGCGGTGAGCATCGGTCTGGCCGAACTGTGCCATCTGTCGTTCCGCCATTGTCCGAACTGAAATCGGATAACTCGTATAGGATACGACGCGTTGAATACCGGTTGCCGGCGGTGGAGTCGTGATAGCAGTCGTATAACTTAAGTGGATATAGCCCCCGACAAAGCTTCCGCTCGTCAAGATGCCCCATTCTGTATTCAAGACAGGTTTCACTTTTACTACTGTGCCATGAGTAAGAGTACCGATGGCGGCATTTCCGGTCCCGGAAGTCGGACGGACGTTCAGTGGTGTGCCGCTTGAGATGACTTGTACTTCACGCTCCGGTCCATATTGTTCGGTCGAAGTCGCTGGTGGCGTCAAAGAAAAGTTTCGTGCTGCGACGTAACCGGTCACATTCGCATAGCGGACTTTGAACCACGAGCCAGTGGCACCGTGAGCCGAAAGTTGATCGACTTTCGCGCCGACTGGAATCGTTTGAAGGACGTTTCCGCTCGTCGAAGTCGATGAATACATCGTCACTGCCTGTGTCGCGTAATACGGTGTCACCGGTACAGCAACTTCCGTTTCAGACAAGTTGCGCATCGGTACGTAACCCGTCAATGAACCGGCCGAAATTTTAGCCCATGAGCCAGTCGCACCGTGAGTTGACAAGAGTTTGACGCTTGTCGCCGCTTGCAGTGTACCGATGGATTGACCTGATGTCGACATTGAACTGAAAATACTTGAGTTTGCCTTAACGTACATCGTTTTCGGTTCGACCGTCACGATAGATTGTAAGTTGCGCATCGCGACATAACCTGTTTTTCCGGCATACGTCACTTTCGCCCATGATCCGGTTGCTCCGTGAGTCGACACGAGTGTCACGCTTGCCCCTTTTGGAATCGTGACGACGACAGGTGACGTTGAAATCATCGAGCTATGCATCGTCGTGTTTGTTGTCGTACTATGCGTCGGGTTCGCTTGGGGTGCCACGGTTTCGCCTCCTACTTGAGAGAAGTAGCGTTGAGCCACATAGCCAGTTTTCCCGCCGTATGTGACTTTGAACCATGATCCCGTCGCGCCGTGCGTCGATATGTAAGTGACGGTCGCCTCTTTTGGAATCGTTGTAACGATTGAAGCGCTCGTCGTCATCGCAGAGCGCATATTGACGGTCGCATTAGCTGTATACGTTTTAGCTGTTGAAGCTTTCGTGACGGTAGACTTCAACGTTAAGTACGAGGAAGAAACATAGCGCTTTTGACCTTGAAACTCGATTTGGGCCCAGTCGTTGCTTGTCGAATAAACTTGTACAGCAGTCCCTTTCGTCAACTTGCCGACAATTGCTGCCGAAGTCGACGTAGACGACCGGACGTTCAAAATGGAGGTATTCACCGTGCCTTCGTATGTTGCTGCATATGACTCGGTCGGTCCGATCATGCTCAATACTGTGCTAGAGATGAGGACGGCCGCGCTCAGTCGTGTAATAGTTGGTTTCAATGTGTTACCCCTTTCATTCCATATACTTCAATCTATAAGTGTTCTTCGTAGTGCGCGGTCTAAGTATAGCGCACTTAAAAAATGGAAAGAAGATGAAAAATTTCAAAAAAGGTAAATGAATTAGAAAGTCGTTGGTTTAAAATGTAAAAATAAAAAAACCTCCATTTAATAGGAGGTTTTTCCATGTTTTAGCTTAAAGGTTGCGCAAGAGCCAACTGCTTATATCGGTCCACACTTCGTCGCGTTGCCGTTCGCGGAGCACTTCGTGACGCGCGTTGTCGTAAGACAACACCGTCAGCTCGACTTCCGCTGCCTGATAGTTTCGAACAATCCCTTTCAACCCTTCCCCATCGTGTACGACCGGGTCGTCCGTTCCGGCGACGAAGAGGATCGGGAGCGTCTTCGGATGTTCATGGATACGGGCGAGGGATGTGACCTCTAGCGAAGCGCTAGCTACTTCATATAAGTAACCGAGTGTCGGGATACCGCCGCAGTCCGGGTCGCTGCGGTAAGAGGCCACTTCTTCCGGGACGCTAGAAATCCAATCGTTCTCCGTCTTGGCTGGGAAGAATTTTAAATTGTAGCGCCCGAACAAGAGGCGTTCGAACAGGCGAGAGTGGTAATCGCTCCCTTTCATACGAATTGCCGACCCGATGGCGTAAAGCCCGAGCCGGCCGACGAAACCAGAGCCAGGAGGCGGTGAAATGGCGACGATGCCGGCTAGGTTATGACCCATGATTTGACCGAGACGACGGACGAGCAAAGAACCGAAACTATGTCCGATTACAAACGTAGGCAAATCATTTTGGTAGTGACCAATCAATGCGACAGCGTCTTCGACCATTTGGTCAAATCCTTCTTTTGGAAGTAAGTGAGCGTATGTGGATTGAGCACGCGCTGATTTTCCAGCTCCGCGAAGATCGCAAACAAAAACGTTAAATCCAGTTGTTGCCATAAAGTCGGCGAATTCGACATACCTGCCGTGGTGTTCGAGCATGCCGTGAAACAAGAAACAATTTCCAATCGGGTTCGTTGCCGGGACATGCAATACGTGCGTGCGGTACCCGTCTGCGTACGTGTGCTCAAGGACGTCCAAAGTCATCCCTCCGTTGTCGTGTGGATTAAAACAATCCGATGGCCTTACCTGTCTCGTCGATGCCCATGTTGAGAGCGGCTGGATGTTTTGGCAGTCCTGGCATCGTCAAGACGTTACCCGTCAAAGCGACGAGGAAGCCGGCACCGACCGACGGTTTCAACTCTCGTACGGTTACCGTGAATCCTTGAACGTATCCGAGTTTTGTCGGATCGTCGGATAGTGAGAACGGTGTTTTGGCCATACAGATCGGCAAATCGTCCCATCCGTTCGCTTTAATTTGAGCCATTTGCTTTTTCGCCGTAGCGGTGAACGTGACGCCGGCCGCTCCGTAAACTTCTCGGGCAATCGTCGTAATCTTCTGTTCGATCGAATCAGTCAGCTCGTAAAGTGGTGTGAGCATGGCTTCGTTCGACTCGACTGTCTCGATGACGGCCTCGGCAAGTGCTTGTCCGCCTTGTCCGCCGCTCGCCCAAACTTCGCTGAGGGCGACGCGGATTTGATGCGTTTCGCACCAGTCGAGCACAGTGTCGAGCTCTGCGATCGAATCTGAATTAAAGCGGTTCAAGGCAACGATGGTTGGCAAACCGAGCTTTGTCATCGTGTCGACATGTTTGGCGAGCAACTCCATGCCTTTTGTGACGGCCTCGACGTTTTCGATGTGGAGTTGGTCTTTGGCGACACCACCATGCATCTTCAACGCGCGGACTGTCGCCACGAGGACGACCGCATCAGGACTTAAGTTGCCGATACGCGATTTAATATGACAGAACTTCTCGGCGCCAAGATCAGCTCCGAAGCCGGCCTCGGTGACGACGTATTCGCCGAGCTTCAAGGCAGTCTTTGTCGCGATGAGCGAGTTACAGCCGTGAGCGATGTTCGCGAACGGGCCGCCGTGGACGAGAGCCGGGGTCTGTTCAAGTGTTTGGACCAAGTTTGGCTTGAACGCCTCTTTCAGTAAGAGTGTGGCCGCACCGGCCGCACCAATCTGTTCAGCCGTGACGGGTTCATTATCGAAGTCGTAGGCGACGACGATCCGCTTAATACGCGCCTCTAGATCGGCGAGCGAATCGGCGAGGCAAAGGATCGCCATAATTTCTGAGGCGACGGTGATGTCAAAACCGTCTTCGCGCGGGACACCGTGTGCGGCTCCGCCAAGTCCGACCGTCACGTGGCGAAGGGCACGGTCGTTCAAGTCGAGGACGCGCTTCCAGACGATTTTCCGAACGTCGATTTTTAGGTCGTTGCCTTGATGAAGATGGTTGTCGAGCATGGCGCTGATCGTGTTGTGGGCTGACGTGATGGCGTGCATGTCACCCGTGAAGTGGAGGTTGATGTCTTCCATCGGCAAGACTTGGCTGAATCCGCCGCCGGCCGCTCCGCCTTTTAGCCCCATCGTCGGGCCGAGTGACGGCTCGCGGAGACAGACGATCGCTTGTTTATCGAGTCGGTTCAACGCTTGACCGAGTCCGACGGTGACCGTCGATTTTCCTTCTCCGGCGGGCGTCGGATTGATGGCTGTGACGAGGACGAGCTTGCCGTCTGCTCGGGTCTTCACTTGTTCGAGCAAATCGAACGACAGTTTTGCTTTGTATTTCCCATATAGGTCGAGATCATCTTCTTGTAGGCCGAGCTTTTCAGCAATTTGCTTGATGGGGAGCATGTCCGCTTGTTGGGCGATCGCTAAGTCAGATAACGGTTTGATTGTCGTCATGTATAAATTCCCTCCACTTTCGAACGTTTTACTAATATTATGTTTGATTCATTCGTGATTCGAGCCATAATTTGGATCGTTTCTCTAATATAAACTGGCTCGTTCGTATTGTCATTGACTTTATCATAACGCATCAGTTCTGCAAATTCACTAATTGAGTTCAATATATTCCACCCATTCCGTCAAATGTATCCGTTTTCATTTCATTTCATTGCAGGTAAATTGATAGTGGAGGCGATGAAGATGATTGAAACACCGAAGCGAAGCAAACAGAGACGGAATTGGAAGAAGCCGGCAAGCTTTATCGCATTTGTCGGTCCGGCCTTTTTGGCGTTCGTGGCCATTGTACTCATCCCGTTCTTTAACGGGATCTATTACAGTTTCACGGACTGGAACGGGGTGACCGGTCAGTTGAACTTTGTCGGATGGGATAACTATCATCGACTCTTGTTCGAGGACGCCCAGTTCCGTTCGTCGTTTTGGATCACGACGAAATACACGATCGTGGCCGTCATCATGACGAACATTGTCGGCTTTTCATTGGCGCTGTTGTTGACGATGAATATTAAGACGCGAAATATATTGCGAACGGTCTTCTTTATGCCGAACTTGATCGGCGGACTTATCCTTGGTTTCATCTGGCAATTCATTTACGTGAAAGGATTCGAGTCGATCGGATCATTGACCGGCTGGAGCCTGTTCGAGCTGCCTTGGCTCGGCGACGCCCAGACAGCGTTTTGGGGAATCGTCATCGTCGCGATCTGGCAAGGCGGGGGCTACGTGATGGTCATCTATATCGCGGCGCTGCAGAACGTGCCGACGGATTTGCTCGAGGCGGCCCGGATCGACGGGGCGAACCGGTTGAAAATGTTGCGTCATATCACGCTCCCGATGATCATGCCATCGATTACGATCTGTCTGTTCTTGACGATCTCCTGGTCGTTCAAAGTATTCGATACGAACTTGTCGCTCACGAACGGAGGACCGTTCAAATCGACCGAGATGCTCGCCTTGAACATTTATACAGAGTCGTTCGTGAACAACAATTACGGTCTCGGCTCGGCGAAAGCGGTCATCTTCTTCCTCGTCGTCGCGGCGATCACCGTCACCCAAGTGTATTTGACGAAAAAACGGGAGGTGCAGGCATGACGACGGAAAAAATTGAACAGTTCGAACCAAAAATAGATCAGACGCCGAGACGGCAGTTGCCGCAAAAGCCGCTGCGGACGAGCGGATATACGACCGGCCTTGGCCTCATCGAATTGGTCGCTATTTTACTAGGACTTTTATATCTCGTCCCGTTTTATTACGTCATCGTCAACTCGTTCAAGTCGATTGCTGAGATTTATACGAACACGTCCGCACTCCCAAACGTCTGGCTCGGATCGAACTATACGGAAGCGTGGGAGGCGATGAACTATGGCCGCGTCTTTTTGAACTCGCTTTTGATCACGGCCGGCGCGAACATCGTCATCGTCATCTTCACGTCGATGGCGGCATGGAAGCTCGTCCGGACGAAACATTGGATCTCGACCGTCATCTTCTTCTTGTTCGTCGCGGCGATGGTCATCCCGTTCCAATCGATCATGATTCCGCTCGTAAAAGTATCGAGCGTGCTCGGTCTATTGAACAGTCATTGGGGACTGATGGTCATGTATCTCGGGTTCGGGTCAGGTATTTCGGTGTTCTTATATCATGGCTTCATGAAATCGATCCCGGAAGAGATCGAGGAGGCGGCCATCATCGACGGTTGCTCGACATGGGGGCTGTTCTGGCGGATCGTGTTCCCGCTCTTGAAACCGATCACGGTGACGATCGTCATCTTGAACAGCCTATGGATTTGGAACGATTTTCTGTTACCTTCACTTGTCCTCCGAGACATTGAACTGCGGACGATCCCGCTCGCGACGTTCTATTTCTTCGGACAATATACGAAACAATGGGATTTGGCACTCGCTGGTTTAGTTCTTGGGATCGTTCCGCTCCTCATCTTCTTCTTCGGTATGCAACAGCATATCATCAAAGGGATCACGAGCGGCTCGATCAAATAACCCTTCCCAAGGGATCTCCCTCGTCCGCTACACGGGGGAGAATTTTTTTTAGAAAAGCTGTTGACATTCGTCTGAATATTTATAATAATGAGTTCAATTCAATTGTGAACGACATTGAAAGGACGAGTACACAGAAGACGTAAGCAAAGCGAGCCGGGGAAGGTGAGAGCCCGGACTGAAATCTCTGTCGAAGAACCTCCTGGAGTCGCTACCCGAACGCTTTGCAAGTAGACGTAGCCGGACCGTTCCCCGTTATCGGAACTACGAGATGTTCGTCTCGAAAAAGTGAGTAGATTCGTCTACTAATTTGGGTGGCACCGCGGAGCTTGAAGCCTTCCGTCCCATAGTCCATGGGATTGGAGGGCTTTTTTCTATTGCTCCGTCCCAAATCCCACAATTGGAGGAAGACAAAATGACAACGACAGCAACAAGCATGATGAAGGAAAAACAACAGGCAATCACGGCGGTAAAGGCAATGTTCGAGGACAAGTTCAGTACGGCGCTAGGTCTCACGCAAGTACAGGCACCGTTGTTCGTCACATCGGCGAGCGGAGTCAACGATCACTTGAACGGCGTCGAGCGTATCATTCAGTTCGACACACAATATCCGGGACATGAGCTTGAGATCGTCCAGTCGCTTGCGAAATGGAAACGCGAAGCGCTCGGCCGGTACGGGTTCAAAGTTGGCGAAGGGTTGTATACACAGATGCGTGCGATCCGCCGCGACGAAGAACTCGACGCGACACACTCGCTTCATGTCGATCAATGGGACTGGGAACGCGTCATCGCCCGGGAACACCGGACGACCGACTATTTGAAAGCGACCGTCGAATCGATTTATGCGGCCTTGCTTGAAACGGAACGGTCGGTCGAGTCGGCATACGCGATCGAAGCGATTCTCCCTGAGTCGATTCACTTCTTGACGAGCCAAGAGCTAGAAGATCTGTATCCGACGCTGACGCCAAAAGAACGGGAACATGCGATTTGTAAAGAGCATGGCGCGGTCTTCCTCTCACAAATCGGAGGCGCGCTCGCCTCAGGAGAGAAACATGATGGCCGAGCGGCTGACTATGACGACTGGTCGCTCAACGGCGATATTCTCGTCTGGCATCCAGAACTCGAGACGGCGTTCGAACTGTCGTCGATGGGGATCCGTGTCGATGAGACAGCGCTCGCTGAGCAGTTGGTGACAGCCGGCGCGGAAGAGAAGCGGAAGTATCCGTTCCATCAAGCCGTGCTCGAAGGACGTCTCCCACTTACGGTCGGAGGCGGAATCGGCCAGTCACGTGTCGCCATGTATCTGCTCCGGGCCCGTCATATCGGTGAAGTCCAATCGTCGGTCTGGCCGAGCGAGATGGTCGCGGCGTGCGAAGAAGCTGGAATTAGCCTGTTGTAATTATATAGAAGCAAATGAGCCAGGACTTTCTTACGAGAAAGTCCTGGTTTTCTGTACAACATTTTCCACCCTACACGTCAATTTTGACACCTACATAATGGAAGCGTTTTCATTTAAAGTAAGGGTGTACTGATTGGATCGATTATTTTAGTCGACTTACACACCGAGGGAGGAAGCAAGATGAAACGCAAATGGAGATTATCGACAGCTGTGATGACGGCTGGCATGGTATTGACGCTCGCTGCCTGCGGGGGCGGATCGCTCACAGAAGGGGAAGGGTCGGCTGACGGGAACGCGGATAGCGGTGACTCAAAAGATGTGACGTTGAACGTCTTCCAATTTAAAGCCGAAATCGCTAAAGACCTCGAGGCGATGGCGAAAGAATATGAAGAAGAGACGGGCGTCAAAGTAACCGTTCAAACGGTCGGCGGCGGA
The DNA here is from genome assembly GCF_001766415.1 of Exiguobacterium aurantiacum. Lineage (GTDB taxonomy): Bacteria > Bacillota > Bacilli > Exiguobacteriales > Exiguobacteriaceae > Exiguobacterium > Exiguobacterium aurantiacum_A. The sequence continues at coordinate 111,720 of NZ_MKXO01000005.1, forward strand.
GCCGACTACGGTGCCGCGCTCAAATCGCAATTCGCATCTGGCAATGAACCGGATATCTTTAACAACGGTGGCTTCACGGAAGCACAGACGTGGAAAGATAAGTTGGAAGATTTGTCGGATGAAAAGTGGGTCGGTGATTTGACGGAAGTGGCCAAAGAACCGATGACGATGGACGGGAAACTGTACGGTATGCCGATGAACCTTGAAGGCTACGGTTTCATCTACAATAAGGAGCTGTTTGAGAAAGCGGGCATCAGTGAACTGCCGAAGACGCTGTCTGAATTGACGGACGCGGCTGAAAAATTGGACAAGGCGGGCATCACCCCGTTCTCGGTCGGATACGCGGAGTTTTGGATTCTCGGCATCCACTTGCTCAACATCCCGATGGCACAACAAGATGATCCCGATGCGTTCATCCAAGCGCTCAACGACAACAAAGAGAAGTTCGAAGACAATGAGCAGTTCCAACAGTTCTTGAAACTGTTCGACCTGACCATCAAATACGGCAACAAGAACCCGCTCACGACGGACTACAACACGCAAGTCACACAGTTCGCCCAAGGCGAGACAGCGATGCTCCAGCAGGGCAACTGGGCCCAACAGATGATTCTCGACGTGAATCCGGACATCGAGATGGGCTTCGTACCGATTCCGATCAATGATGATAAAGAGAAGATGGACCGCTTGCCGGTCGGCGTCCCGAATAACTGGGTCGTCAACAAAAACTCACAATATAAAGAAGAAGCGAAAGACTTCCTCGAGTGGATGGCGACGTCAGACACAGGGAAAGACTACATGGTCAACAAGTTCAAGTTCATCCCGGCGTTCAAGTCGATCGAAGCGAACGACCTCGGACCACTCGCTGACGATATCCTTGCCTATTCGAACGAAGGCAAGACGATCTCATGGAACTGGTTCAAGTATCCGGACGGCGCGGTCAACGAGTATGGTGCTTTGATGCAAGCGTACGTCGGCGGTCAGAAGACCGGTGACGAGATGCTCCAAGACTTCACAAAAGTATGGATGGATAAAGCTAAATAAAGAAAACACAAGCAGCGAACTGACCCCTTCGCCGCTTGTGTTTTTTTTATGAAGAAACTGTCACAGGAATCCCATAAAAAGCACACACATACCCCCCTAGGTTTTCGTACAATATGTTTTGTAAGCGATTGATCAAGAGGAGGGGTTATGAGACAACTAAAACTTGGATTGTTCATCGGCTTGTTGTTCGCAGTCCCGTCTGTCCACGCGGAGTCCGATTTAGTGACGCTTGACGAACCGATCGTGGTCCGTTCGAATGAGACGTTTGACGGTGCGGGGAAACGCTTCGTCAGCTGCAATGAACCGGCGTTTCGGTTAGAAGGGACCGGGGCGGTGCTCGAGAATGTTTTGGTCGAACAGTGCCGGCAGACGGACGTGGCTGCCATACAAGTCTCAGGGCTTGGCCATCAGCTGATCGATGTGACCGTCGAAGCGTCCGGGACCGGTATCGTAGTGGAAGACAGCTACGGGGTAAGGCTCGTCCGTCCCGTCATCTCGGGGTCTAATCAACACGAGGGCATCTCGCTATTGAACAGCGAAGCGGCTTTGATCAAAGGGGCGGTCATCGACCGAGTCCGTGACGGGATCTACATCGAGAACGGGTCGGGTCACCAGCTGATTCGACCGAGCGTTGCCGATGCTAGATACGGTGTCCATCTCATGTTTCCGACAGACGTGTCGATCAATTTGCCGAACCTCCGGCGCAACGGAGCAGGTGCGATGATCATGGGGACAGAGCGCGTCGTCATCGAGAACGGACAAATCCATGACCAAGTCGGCGCGACGGCGACCGGGATTATGTTGTTTGAAGCAGTCGAGACGACGTTGCGTGCCAACGCGATCTTCGGCAATCGGATCGGGATTTATGCGGAAAAATCGGAGTGGACGACGATTCATGACAACGGTGTGAATGGCAATGATGTAGGACTGCGCTTGAAGTCGGCGAACGGGATGACGATGGCAGGGAATGACTTGACCGGCAATCGGTATCCGGTCGTCTCGTTTGAGTCGGCAGACAATGTGATTCAAGGAAACGATTGGGGCGGACCGACGCTCGATTTGACACGCGACGGGTTCAGTGAGATCCCGTTTCGGGCCGACCCGTACTTGTTTTTATTGGCCGATTCATATGAAGCGTTCGAGTTGCTGTACGGTGCCCCGGGGCTAACCGTGCTTGAACGTGTGCTCCGCAGCCCGGACGAGGTCACACTCACGGACGCAGGACCAATTGTGTCCGCGTTTCGCATCGAGTGGAACGGGTCGTTCGGAGCGGTCGCTTTAACCGGAATGATGGTTTTACTATGGATATTTGGGAGGAAACGATATGACTACGTATAAGAAAATGGCAGGACTATTCGCTGCATCAAGTTTGACGCTCGCACTTGGGGCGTGTTCGAGCGCTGCGGCGGAACCGTTCGATATCGAATGGGGCGAGACCGAGTGTGAAGTGTGCAAGATGAAAGTGATGGATAAACAATTCGCTGCCGAAGCGATCATGGACAACGGGAAAGGCTATGCGTTCGACGATATCGGTTGTTTGATGCGTGACTGGTACCCTGAGCAAACGGAAGAGGACATCGCGGCGATGTATGTGAAAGACTACAATACGATGGACTGGGTCGATTTAGATGAAGGTACGTTTGTCTATAATAAAGAAGCGAAAACGCCGATGGCTTATAACATCGTCTCGTTCGCGAAAGCAGCGGACGCGGAGACGTATGCCGAAGAGAATGGCGGCATGGTGATGGATTTAGACGACTTGAAAGAACACACGTGGGAACGCGGCGAGATGAACGGTCATAAAAAAATGAATTCGGACGACGATGGCGAAGCGAGCGACATGAGTGACGCGCACGATTCGGATGAGTCATCTGACGGTCACGGGCAGTAAGCGATGTTATGGCGGATCGAATGGTCCCGTACGCTGCGTCAGAAAGAAAGTTACGTCTTCTTGCTTGCTTGGGTACTGACACTCGTCTTGCTGGGTGGTCTCGGCCAAGCGATCCCGGTGGCGACGGCGTATACGAACGTCAGCGCGACACTCGTCACGGTGATCGGGCTCGTGTTACCGCTCCTCGTCATGTTGACGACGGCACTGCAGTGGGGCAATGAGCGTGAATCAAAGCGGATGCGACTCGTCTCGACGTTCACGGTGTCGATGCGCCGCGTGGTCTGGATGCGTTACAGCGCATTCCTGGCGACGCAAGGACTCATCATCACGCTTGCGTTCGCGCTCGCCTCGTTCCTTGTTTCGATGCCGCTCGAGACGTGGTTCGTCCTATGGGTGTATGCGTTCGGCCTCACCGCGTACGGTGCCGCGATCGGCACGTTCATCGGCGTCGTCGGACGGACGAGGCTTCGAGCCGTGCTCCTCTCGTTCATCGTCTGGGTCGTCCTCGTTTTACTTTGGCCGACGCTCCTCGTGGCAACGATTGCTTGGCTGCCTTACGGGTCGCAAGCGAGTGCGATGGTCGGGCTTCTGTTTTTGAACGGATTTGAGCTACTGCGCGTCTGGGTGAGCTCGGTCTTGTCGGCACCTGACCTGTTCGGGGCCGTCTATGAAACGTTTATCGGCTGGCTCGGCGACCCACTCGGTAGTTTGACCGTCAGCATCGCGATCTTGAGTGTCGTGTTTGTGTTGTGGTTCGGGACAGCTTGGTTACTTCGACAGGAGGGACGACATGATTCAGCTTGAACAGGTCGGTAAACGCTATGGCGATGTATGGTCGCTCCATCCGCTTGACGGAGCGATTGCCGACGGTCGGGTCGTCGCCTTATGCGGAAGCAACGGGGCTGGGAAATCGACGCTACTGAACATGATGAACGGTACGCTCGCACCGAGTGTCGGTCATATCTCGTTGAACGGGGAGACGCGTGACCGTCGAAAATCGTATAATCAATCGTTTGGTTATATGCCTGATGATTTCGCATTCGATCCGTCGTGGACCGTCGGTGAGACGTTTGCGTATTACGCGTTGCTTCAAGGAGTCAAACCGGATGCGTCTCTATTGAACCGTGTCGGGCTTGACGCCAAGACCCGGCAACAGGTCGGGATGTTGTCGAAAGGGATGCGGCAACGTCTCCTGCTCGCTCAAGCGTTGGTCACGAAACCTGACATTTTACTGCTAGACGAGCCGACGAACGGTCTCGACCCGACGTGGATGCATGTATTGGGCCGACTGTTGCGGGAAGAGGCCGACCGCGGGACGACGATCGTGTTCTCGACACACCAGCTCGATGTGGCGGCGAGGCTTGCTGACGAAGTCTGGATGCTTGATGCCGGCCGGCTGGCCGGACGTGTCCTCGTTCAAGATGAACAGGCCGCTTACGCCGAAATTAAAAACTTCTTTTTCGAACCGGAAGTTGAGGCTTGTCAAACAGACGCCGCTCGCACAAAATAATAGACAGTTGAAGTGGTGGTCGGAGCCTTCCGGCGCCACTATTTTTGTGGGGAGATGGAACAGATGAGAAAGAATGTTACGGTCGCACTACTGCTTGCGACTTTTTTGGCGGCGATCGAAGGGACGGTCGTCTCGGTCGCGACGCCGGTCATTGCGAGCGAGTTGAACGGCGCGGCGCTCGTCAGTTGGGTATTTGCCGCCTTCTTACTATTTACCGCGGTGTCGACACCGATTTACGGAAAAGTCGCCGACTTGTTCGGGCGTAAGCGCGTCCTCTTGTTTGGGATCGGGCTGTTCACACTCGCCTCGCTCTTATGCGGTCTAGCGACATCGATGGAGCAGTTGATCGTGTTTCGGGCGCTGCAAGGTCTTGGTGCCGGTGCGGTCCTGCCGATCTCGATGACGATTATCGGGGACTTGTATAAGTATGAAGAGCGCGGCAAAATCCAAGGGATTTTAAGCGCGGTGTGGGGCGTGTCCGGTGTACTCGGACCGGTCATCGGAGGATTTTTGGTCGAGACGTTGTCTTGGCGCTACGTGTTCTTGTTGAACGTTCCGTTTGCGCTCTTATCGTTCATCATGATCGTCACATTTTATAAAGAGACGGTCGCTGAGACGACCGAACGGATCGATATAAAAGGAGCACTCCTGTTCGCTGGGGGGACGACCGCATTCTTGTACGCCTTGATCACGTTCAGTGAAACGAACATCTTGACGCTACCGGTCGTCGTCAGCGGTCTATTCAGTCTTGTGTTGCTCGTCAGCTTCTTCATGTCAGAGCGCCGGGCCAAGACACCACTCCTGCCGCTCGAGCTGTTGAAGCAGCCGATTATCGCGTCCATCAACGGGGCCGTCTTCTTTGCTGCTTGGGTGCTCGTCTCGATGTCAGCCTACATCCCGATTTGGGCGCAGGCTGTACTTGGTAAATCGGCGACGGAGGCGGGCTTCATGCTCATGCCGCTCTCGGTCGCATGGACGTTCACGTCGATTATCGGCGGACGGACGCTCGGAGCGGCATCACCGCGACGACGGGCTGTCTTCGGGATGGGCCTGCTCTTGATCGGGACGGTCATCTTGACGCTGATGACTCCATCGAGTTCGGACGTCTGGGTGTACCTCGCCGTCGCCATCATCGGCGTCGGATTCGGTTTATCACAACCGATGTTCATCGTCGTGTTGCAGACGGTCGTGTCATACCGTCAGCGCGGTACAGCGACAGCGGCGAACTCATTTTTAAGTACGGTCGGACAGACGCTCGGCGTCGCGGTGTTCGGGGCGATGTTCAACTTTATCGTCTTGAGCGGATTCCGGAACGACGAAACGTTGAGCGGTGTCTCGCTCGAATCGTTCTTCAACCGGGCGGCGAGTGCCACGCTTGACGAGAGCGTCCGTCTGCAAGGTGAGCAGTTGATCGCCTCGGGACTGAACAGTGTCTTCGTCGGAGCGGCGCTCGCGGCGTTCATCGCTTTGCTCATCGCGCTTCGGTTACCGACCCGCCCACCCGAACCTTCACGCGACGCCTAAAAGCGCGGTATGATGGGGGAAAGGAGGCGGTCACGTTGAAACGATGGTTACTCATGTTGTCACTCGTCTTTGTTGCCGGTTGTGCATCTGATTCGGCGGACGATGCGGTCCAAGAAGAGGAAACCCCGATCGAACAACCGGCTGAATCGACGGAAGGGGCGCCGAACGAAGATGACGCGTTATCGGTTGGGGCGAACGAATCGATTGCACGACAGCTCGACGTCCCATGGTCGATTGCACGAACCGAGGACGGTTGGCTTGTTTCAGAGCGCGGGGGAACGATTGCAGTCATTGATGCTGACGGTAACGTCTCGCGTCAACCGGTCGATCTGACTGAAGATGTGCTTGAAATCGGGGAAGGCGGACTACTCGGTCTTGCTCTCGCGGATGACTTTGCGACGTCGCGACAGCTGTACGCCTATCATACGTACGGGACACCTGGGGATGTGCGGAACAGGGTCGTCGAATTGACGTGGGACGGAGAACGATTTGAAGAGACGGACATCGTCTTGGAAGACATACCCGGGGCGCAGTTCCATAACGGCGGACGCTTATTACTCGACGGTGACGTGATTTGGGTCACGACCGGAGACGCACTCGTCCCAGACCTCGCTCAAGATGAGACGTCGATTGCCGGGAAAATCCTGCGCGTGCCGTTGTCCGGCGAAGGGGACCCGGTCGATTGGATTTATTCGTCCGGCCATCGGAATCCGCAAGGGTTGACCGTCATCGAAGACGTGCTCTATGCGAGCGAACACGGGGCGTCCGGTCATGACGAAGTGAACATCATCGAGCCAGGCAACAACTACGGGTGGCCGATCATCGAGGCCAATGAGACGGAAGACGGTCTCGAGACGCCTTGGTTTGAGGTCGGAGGAACGTCATGGGCGCCATCTGGCATCGTTGCCGACGAACAGTACGTCTATATGGCGACGTTGCGTGGAAATCGTTTGGTCGCGATCGACCGTGAGACGCGCGAAGTCGTTCCGCTCGTCGAGGATCAAGGGCGCATCCGGGACGTCTGGTTAGAAGACGACCGTCTGTATTACATCACGAACAATACGGACGGCCGGGGAAATCCGGGAGCGGAAGACGATCAACTGTTCATGTTGGAATTACGTTAGAAACTGACATCTCGTCAGTTTCTATTTTTTTGTTGTATTACTTGTGAGATTACGTATAATAAAGACGTTAATTGGAAAATGAAGGAGTTAATGACATGGATCATTCAAAATTGGTACATAAGCACGAACAATTGTATTTCGGACTGCTCGTCGCGATGAGCATCCTGACGATCATTGTCGGCATCGTCTTGACGATTGCCTCACTCGGTATCTTCCTGTGGATCATCGGGCTAATCGTCTCGCTGTCGATGTTCGCGCACTGGATTCAAATCGGCTATATTCGGACGAACGGGGTCAAAGTGACGGAGCGACAATTCGCCGACCTGCATGAGATGTATCAGCGCGTCGGACAAGGGATGGGCATCCGTTTGTTGCCAGACGTCTATATTTTACAGGCGGGCGGGGTCTTGAACGCGTTCGCGACCCGATTCTTCCAAAAGAATATGATCATCTTGTATTCGGACGTCGTGGAACTGTCTCGGAACGGTCAGACGAAAGAAGTCGAGTTCGTCATCGCGCATGAACTCGCGCACATCCGCCGCAATCATGTCCAAAAACAGTGGCTCGTCTTGCTCGGGAATATCGTCCCATTTTTAGGGACAGCGTATTCACGCGCTTGCGAATATACGTGCGACCGGATGGCCGCGCATTACATTCAAGACGAAGCGGCTTCAAAACGGGCGCTCACTATCCTCGCCGTCGGTGGAAGGCTCGCCAAAGAAGTGAACGAGTTTGACTATTTATATGAAGCAAGTCGTGAGAACGGGTTCATCGCCAAATATAGCGAACTGATCTCGACGCATCCGACATTGCCGAAACGGATCGCCGCTATCGCCACGCATGCCGGTGAGGCGAACGTGCCGATGTTCAAGACGGCTGGTTATGTCAAAGCCTCAATCATCGGAACGATTGTCGTCACCGTGCTCGTCAACGGGGCCATCATCGCGTGGCTCGTTATGAGTGACGGGTTCACGAGCCTCGCCGCTTCACCGTTCAGCGAAGGGTTCGCTGGTGAAATGACGGAAGAACCGCTCCAAGAATTGGCGTACGACAATGCAGGTGCCGATGCGATTCGAGAAGAGCTGGCGAATGGGGCAGATGTCAATATGCAAGACAGTTATGGCGATACGCCGCTCCATAACTTGCTGTACAACGATGGAATGGACTACGATTCATTAGTGCTCTTGCTCGAAAGCGGGGCAGATGTCACCATAGAAAATGACGATGGTATGACACCGATCGATGTGGCGAAAGATTGGAGCCACGAATTTGGGATTATAGAACTGCTACGTTCTTATGAATGAACAGCTGGCTCGTCTCTCGGGAAACTGAGGGACGAGTTTTTTATGTTGGGATTGCAAACGCTTGCATGACCCGTGATATAATCTTCAAGAGGAGGGGTGTCGGTGAGGAGCATCCGTACGAAATTGACCGGGATGATCGCATTGACGATCATCGTTCCGGTTATTTTAGCGACCGTCATATCATTTTGGTACGTCAAAGACCGGGAACGAGAGCGCGGTCTCGAGCTCACGGACTGGTCACTCGAGCGCGGGACGTTGCAGATCGAACGCTACATCTCTGACTTGAGCCGCCTGCCGACGAGCCTATACGCCAATCGGGACGTCCTCGACATTCTTGAATACGGTCCCGGGCTGTCACTCGAGCAGACGGAGCTTGAAGTTCGGCGGGCCCTCCTTGGTATGTACTTATCACGGGAGGATGTCGCACAGATTCAATTGCTCATGCTTGAAGACATGGACTCGTTCGCCGCCTATAAAATGAAAGTGTCACCACGTTCGAAAAAACAACCGAGTGCGATTCAACAACAATTGCTGAAGTATGAAGAGAGCCGTGTCTTGCTCGAGGCGTCGCATCCGCTCGTCCCGTACCATGACTTTGGACCGATAGTCTCGGCAGAAGAGGTCGTGACGCTCCATTTCCGGCTCGACAAGATCGAGACGGATAAACCGCTCGCGATTCTCTCGATCGATATACCGGAAGACGTGTTTGTCGGACAACTCGCGTCGTTGCAAAACAATCCGGAGGAAAGCCTTTGGTTTATTGGCGGGAACAATCAAGTGTTTGCCAAGCTCGGGGACGAGGACATCCCGGACACTGTGGCGGCGAAGTCGATGTCGGTCGACGGGAAACATCATCGGATCATTAAATCGTTCGAGTTTGAAAATCAAACGTTTTATGTCGGGAAATCGATTCCGGATCGGTTGTTGATTGAACCGGCATCCCGGACGTCATTCATCATCTTCGTCGTCGGGATGGTTTCGCTCGTTTTAGCGTTGATCGGGGCGACATACGCATCGATGCGTTTGACGACGCCGATTAAAACGCTCACGTCGAACATTTGGCGAATCGAGCAAGGGGACATGACCGTTTCGTTCGATTCCCTGGGAAATGATGAGTTCGGCGTCCTTGGTCGGCAGTTCAAACGGATGATCGAACGGATCGATGACTTGATTCAGCGCGAATATCGGTTGGCACTCGAAAATCGGACGAACGAACTGCGCGCCCTGCAGGCACAAACGAACCCGCATTTTTTATTCAATGCGCTGCAGTCGATCGGGACGCTCGCCCTAAAAGGGGACGGTAAAACGGTTTATCGCTTAATCACACAGTTATCCTCGATGATGCGGTACACGATGCACCCGGACGAGTCGATGGTGACGCTCAAGCGCGAAGTCGAGCATCTCAATTCGTACGTTCGGCTCCAACAGGTCCGCTTCCCCGATCAGTTCGACGTCGAGGTCGACGTCCCGGACGCGTTGCTCGACTTGATCGTTCCGAAGATGATCCTCCAACCGCTCGCGGAGAACTTTTTCAAACATGGGTTTGAGCGGGACGGGGCGACGGCGGCCAATCGATTCTGCTTAAACATCCGTCAAACGGGAGCCGACCTCATCATCCGTTGTGAGAACAGCGGGCGAGCGATCTCGGACTTTGAGCTGAACGCCCTGCAACAACGGATCGAACGGTCGACAGGACCGATTCATGGTGCGGAAGGCACCGGTTTAAAGAACATTCGCGATCGACTCATGTTAAACTATAATCGGGAGGCTGAGTTTATGTTGGCTACACCAGAGACCGGCGGATTCCGCATCGTCATGCGTTTCCCGGCCGTGAAGGAGGCGGGTGCGTCATGACGAAAGTATTGATCGTCGACGATGAGTCGCCGGTACGGGAAGCGGTCAAATTGCTTGGGGAGTGGGAACGTCTCGGCGTCACGAAAGTGTTCGAAGCGAGCGACGGCGAAGAAGCGAAACGGATTATCACGAAAGAGCGCCCGGCCTTGGTTTTATCGGATATTCAAATGCCGCGCTGCAACGGGATTGAGTTGATGGAATGGGTGCATCAAGAGGTGGAGTCGGTAAAGCTGATCGTGTTGACCGGGTACGATGAGTATTCGTATATGCGGCGCGCGATTCAGCTCGGCAGCTTCGATTACTTGCTGAAACCGATTGATCCGGACGTGTTGAACGATACGCTCGAACGTGCCCTCGCAGACGTCTGTCCAGCCGAGGAAGACCCAATCTTCCAAATCGGTGCGTTTATTGAGCGTCATTATGCGGAAGAGCTCAGCTTGCAAGGGATGAGCGAGCGCTTTTACTTGAGCCGCGAATACATATCGCGTCGTTTTAAGCAGCAGTATGGCGTCAACTTATCCGAGTACTTGCTGTCGATCCGCATGCTCGAAGCCAAGCGTCTCCTTGAAACAAGTAGACAACGTATTTATGAAGTCGCCCAAGCGGTTGGTTTTTCGGACGACAAATACTTCCGAAAAGTCTTTAAAAAACAAGTTGGTGTTACCCCGAACGAATATCGGGAAGACTACCAACGACAACTTTAAAGGAGGAATTTTATCATGAGTGTACACATTGGGGCAAAAGAAGGACAAATCGCAGAAACGGTATTACTTCCAGGAGATCCGTTGCGCGCGAAATACATCGCCGAGACGTTCTTAGAGGATGTCGAACTGTATAACGAAGTGCGTGGCATGTACGGTTTCACAGGTACGTATAAAGGCAAACGCATCTCTGTTCAAGGGACAGGTATGGGTGTGCCGTCGATGTCGATTTACGTCAACGAATTGATCATGTCGTACGGTGCTAAAAACTTGATTCGTGTCGGTACAGCCGGCGGGATTCAAGAAGACGTCAAAGTGCGTGACGTTGTCATCGCGATGAGCGCATCGAGTGAGATGGGACAAAACCGTGTCCGGTTCGACGGCATGGACTACGCACCGACAGCGACGTTCGACCTCCTACATCGTGCGTATATGAACGCGGAGAAAGCGGGCATCCCGGTCAAAGTCGGTCAAATCTTCACGGCCGACCAGTTCTACCAAGATGACTTCCACCACTTCAAAAAGTGGGCGGACTTCGGTTGCCTCGCAATCGAGATGGAAGCAGCCGGCCTTTACACGCTCGCGGCGAAACATAAAGTCAACGCCTTGACGATCCTCACGATCTCTGACCACTTGTTAACGGGTGAAGAGACGACATCAGAAGAACGTCAATCGACGTTCGACGAGATGATTCGTGTCGCCCTCGACACAGCAGTCGAAGTGACGAACTAAATCATAAGTCCCTACAGACGCAACGTTTGTAGGGACTTTTTGTGTCAGTGTGCCAACGTGTCTATACAAAGCGGAACCGGCAAGCTAGACTGAAGCTGAAAACTCAGTGTCCGTGGAGGTGCTGAGCTAAGGAGAGAATTCCGTGAATAAACCATCCGCTTTTGTGATTTATAGTATCGTCTTTTTTGCGTTTTTTGATCTGTTTGCCCAACTTCCCGTCATGAGCACGTTCGCGACCTCAGTCGGTGCGACGCCGTTCATCGCCGGTGTCGTCATTGCCATCTATTCATTGTCGAACACGTTCGGGAACATTTTGTCTGGCGTTTGGACGGACAAGTTCGGTCCGTTCCGAATCTTACTCGTCGGTTTAGTGTTATCAAGTGCGAGTCTGCTCATGTATCGCCTTGTCGATGATGCTTCGATGTTATTGGTGGTGCGTGTCGTTCACGGATTCGTGGCCGGCTTGATTGTACCGGCTGCGTTTACGCTATCCGCGAACTTGACCGCGGCCAATCGACAAGGGAAAAAAGTGGCGCTCACCGGGAGCTTCGTCGGGTTGGCGGCGATTCTAGGACCAGCGTTCAGCGGCATCATGGCCAGCCGCACATCGGTCCCGGTCGTATTTACGTACGTGGCGGCGTATGGCGTGCTTGTGGCTTTGCTTGCCCTCGTCGTGTTAAAGCGGTTGCGATTCGCTGTTAAACATGAGGACCGGCGCGAAGTGGTTGGTTCGAAAACGCTAGAGCGTGACGTCGTCAAAGCGTATGTCGGGGCGTTTTTATTAATGTTCTCGCAAGGAGCGCTCGCTTATTTATTACCGCTTTACGTGCAAGCGCTCGGTTACGACTCACGGCTCAGCGGGACGTTGCTCAGCACGTTTGGCGTTGCTGCCGTCCTCGTGTTCGTCTTGCCGACGAACCGTATCTTCGACCGGTTCGAGCCGGCGCGCTTGGCTGCGCTCGGGATCGGCATCCTTGGGGTTAGTCAAATTCTGATCGGTTTGTCGGGTAGCGCAAATCTGCTCTATCTCGTGCTCGGCTGTTATGGCGTCGGCTTCGCTATTTTGTTCCCGGCCATCAACACGATGTTGATCAAAGCGACGAACAGTGCCAATCGAGGCAAATCATACGGCTACTTCTATGCGTTTTTCTCTCTCGGTACGGTCGTGGGTTCGGCTCTCTTAGGGTGGCTGTCCGTCTCGTTAACGCAGAAATTCACGCTGACCGGGATTGTTTTGCTGCTAGCGGGCCTGCTTTTGATTGTGATCGAGCAGACAAGGAAACGTGTCGTTTCAAACAAGACCGGGTGAGATGGGCACGTATCAAGCAGCAACGGCTGAACGTTCAAAATGGTCGGGTCTGATTGGATAGTGATAAGATAAAGACAGCGTTATCACTCAAAGGGAGGCAGATTTATGCTCGCACCAATCGAACAGTTGACGATCGAAGAGCTCATCAGTAAGCAACGTCGTTTCTTTAAGACGCAAGCGACCAAATCGCTCGCATTCCGTCTCAGTATGTTGACGTTTTTGAAAGAATCAATCAAACATCACGAAGCAGAGATTATCGAAGCGTTAAAAACAGATTTAAATAAATCAGAGCTCGATGCGTTCACGACGGAGATCGGCTTTATTTACGACGAGATCAGTCGGACGAATCGAGAGTTGAAGCGTTGGATGCGCCCGAAACGGGTTCGCGGCGCAGCGATCCACCTCGGGACAAAAAGTGAAGTCATGTATGAACCGTACGGCACCGTTCTCATTATCGCGCCTTGGAATTATCCATTCCAATTGGCAATCGCACCGCTCATCGGAGCAATCGCGGCCGGGAACACGGCTGTCGTGAAACCGTCGGAATTGACGCCGAACGTGGCCCAAGTAATGACGAAAGTGCTCGAACGGGCGTTCACCGATCGTTACGTCGTCAGCGTCGAAGGGGATAAAGACGTCGCTCAAGCTTTGCTCGCGCAAAAATGGGATCATATCTTCTTTACCGGTTCGACCCAAGTCGGAAAAATCGTCATGGAGGCTGCGGCCAAGCAATTGACGCCGGTCACGCTCGAATTAGGTGGGAAGTCACCGGCCATCGTCCATGAAGATGCCAATATTAACATTGCGGCGAAACGGATTGCGTGGGGGAAATGGATGAACGCCGGGCAGACGTGTGTCGCCCCGGACTACGTGCTCGTCCACGAGTCGAAACGTGATGCGTTTCTTGAAGCAATCAAGCGGGAAGCGTTCCTGATGTTTGGGAACGGAATCGGGACAGAACGGTTCACCCGGATCGTCAGCGAGTCTCATTTTGATCGGTTGACGAGTTATTTGAGTCAAGGGGACGTCTTCTTCGGGGGAGCGACGGAGCGGGAAAGTTTGAAAATCGCCCCGACCGTCATGACGGATATTCATGATGGGGCTGCTGTCATGAAAGACGAGATTTTCGGACCGATTTTGCCGGTGCTGACGTATCGTCAACTCGATGAGGCGATCGAGTTTGTGTCCGACCGTCCGCATCCGCTCGCGCTCTATCTGTTCACGGAAACGAAAGCTGTCGAACAGACGGTGCTCAAGCATCTGACATTCGGCGGCGGTTGTGTCAACGATGTCCTCATGCATTTGACAAACCCGAACTTGCCATTTGGCGGTGTCGGGGAGAGTGGGATGGGGGCTTATCACGGACGCTATAGCTTTGAGGCGTTCAGCCATGCCAAATCAATATTACGCAACACGACAAAATTTGATGTGCCGATTCGTTATCCAAACTTTAAAGGAGCGGAGAAGCTGATCCGTCTCGTCTATCGCTGAGACTGATCTGAGACTGTAGACTTTCTACAGTCTTTTTTTTATGAGAACGAATTGAAAAATAGAAGATTGTTTGAAATGTCACATACTTTTGTGATCAGGGTGCTCACGCTACTGTATAATAAAGCCATAAATGAAACGTACGAGACATTCCAGGCACCAATGAATTGTGGAGGGAGCAGACGAATATGTCTACGAAATGTGGGACGACCGAACCGAACAGCTTTATCTTTTCAGCGGAGACGAAACAGTTATTGCTCGAAATGATGACACCTCAAGACTACCCGAAGGCTAGCATCGTCTGTTGGGAAGGTGAGAAGTGTGATAAATTCTTTTATTTGAAGAGCGGATCTGTCAAATTCACGAAGATCACGAAAAAAGGGAATCCAATCGTCATGTTCTTATATGGCGCCGACGATTTTTTTGGTGAGTTTGATATCGTCGACACGTTCCCGAGTTCTTACAGCATCGAGACGACGGAAGAAAGTGTCATTGGCGTTATTTCAAAGAAAGACATCGAGACTATCATGCAGCAAGACGCCAAATTTGCCGGTGACGTGCTGCGCTGGACGTCGATGATGCGTAAACATTCAGAGATGAAACTGCGTGATTTGCTATTGTACGGAAAGCCGGGAGCGCTCGCATCGACGTTGCTTCGGATGGCGGCCATGCACGGTGTGGAGGAAGATGACGCGGTCGTCATCTCACGACATCCTTCCGATGGGGAGCTCGGTCAACTGATCGGGGCACCGCGTGAGACCGTCAACCGGATGATGAACCAGTGGCGAAAAGAAGGCGTCCTGACAACGACGGGAAACTCGATCGTCTTGCATGATATCGATTTCTTAAAAGAGCTGTGCCATTGCGAAGGCTGTCCGGCCGGGATTTGCCGATTATAACGAGGAACCGTCTCTTAGAGAGGCGGTTTTTTTGTCGTCTTGATTTGGCTAATTGTGAATTTTATGTGTGGAAACTACGCAAAATTGATGTGATTGTCACTTTTGAAGTGATAAAAGTCACATATTAAGTCGGGGTGAATTTCATACAATGAAAGAGGAAATTATAGCGAAAGGGGTCCTTCACGTGGATAAGAACGGTGGACAAGAACCGAATCTGAAAGGCACGTTTACATCGGTCATGATCGTCGCGGGTGTCATCATCGCCATGTGGTCGTCGGTCTTTTATTTATTTGTTACACGATAACGTCAAAAGGAGAAAACAAACATGCATATTCATAAGCTTGAAAAATATTGGTTGATCTTTGGCATCGTTCTATTAGGCGTGTTTTTGACAGTGCTCGGCATTTCGGCGTTTGCGGCCGGCAACCAGCCCGCATCGGACGCTGATTTGATCGACCCGGCGAAAGTGCATCAGACGGCGCCGTTCGATAAACCTGGACTTAATAAAATTGGTGATAACGAGTATGAACTCGTCATGGTCGCGCAGGCGTTCACGTTCACACCGGGTAACGTTGAAATCCCGAAAGGTGCGAAAGTGACGTTTCTCGTCACGTCACCGGACGTCGTCCACGGTTTCCAGTTGACGGGGACACCGGTCAACATGATGGTCGTGCCGGGGCATATCAACTCGCTCACGTATACGTTTGAAGAAACAGGCGAATTTTTAATTCTCTGTAACGAATATTGCGGGACGGGCCATCACATGATGGCGACAAAAATTAAGGTGGTGGACTAAATGAACGACGTAGCCTCAAAACTGAAACAGTGGGAAATGGAGCGCGGTGTGCCGGTGCCGAGCATCGGTGTGAAAGAAGCGCGCCTCGCCTATGCCCACGTTGTCGTCTCGGTACTCGCCGTCTTGATTGGAGCGATCGCGGGACTCATGCAGACGCTCATCCGTACAGGAATCATTCCGGAAGTGTTCGGTTACTATCAATTGTTGACGGCCCACGGTATCATGCTTGGTCTCGTCTTTACGACGATGTTTATCATCGGCTTACTTTACGCGCTGCTCGCCAAGTCGTTCGGACGGTTTGAATCGTTCCCGACACGTGTCGCTTGGCTCGGTTTTTGGATGATCATCGCCGGGGCGGTACTCGTGACGATCATGGTGCTCGCCAATAAAGCGACTGTACTTTACACGTTCTACGCTCCGCTCATGGCCGACCCGATCTTCTATGTCGGTCTCGTTCTCTTCGTCGTCGGTACATGGTTCTCGGCGTTCGCGATGTTCCGCATGTATGCGGACTATAAACGGGAACACCCTGGCGTCCATCCGCCACTCCCAGCGTACATGAGTATCATGACGATGTTGCTATGGGTCATCGCGACACTCGGTGTTGCCGGGACGATTTTGTTCCAACTGCTCCCGCTCTCGCTCGGATGGAAAGACACGGTCGGGATTGAACTGAGCCGGACGTTGTTCTGGTACTTCGGTCACCCGCTCGTTTACTTCTGGCTCATGCCGGCCTATATCGTCTGGTATACGGTCGTGCCGAAAGTCATCGGTGGGAAGATCTTCTCGGACGCGCTCGCGCGGATGGCGTTCTTGTTATTCCTCTTGTTCTCGTTCCCGGTCGGTTTCCACCACCAGTTGACAGAGCCGGGGATTGATCCGTTTTGGAAGTTCGTCCAAGTCATCTTGACGTTCCTCGTCGTCATTCCGTCGTTCATGACGGCGTTCTCGCTGTTCGCGACGTTCGAGCTGCGGGGACGCGCTCTCGGAGCACGCGGTCTGTTCGGTTGGGTCAAAAAGATGCCGTACGGCGATGTGCGTTTCCTCGCCCCGTTCGTCGGGATGTTGTTCTTCATTCCGGCTGGTGCCGGCGGTATCATCAACGCGTCGCACCAATTGAACGCGATGGTCCACAACACGCTTTGGGTCACCGGTCACTTCCATATCACGGTCGGAACGGCCGTCGCCTTGACGTTCTTTGGAACTGCCTATTGGCTCGTACCGGTACTACGCGGACGTACACTCACGAAATCAATGAACCGTCTCGGTTTGATTCAGACGGGGACGTGGGCGTTCGGGATGTCGATCATGTCGTATGCGATGCACATCTCAGGCCTTCAAGGTAACCCGCGTCGGACCGGTCCGGCGACGTATTTCTCAGACGCGTTGACGCGTGAATGGATCCCGTACCATATGGCGATGGCAATCGGCGGGACGATCCTTCTCGTCTCGGTGCTCATCTTCGTATATTCGATGTTCAACTTGTCATTCCTCGCACCAAAAGGTGAGGAAGAGTTCCCACTCGCAGAAACGGAAGAGGCGGCAATGGAGACGCCACGGTTCTTTGAGAACTGGAAGCTCTGGATCACGGTCACGTTCGTCTTGATCGCATTCGCCTACACGGTTCCGATTTGGCACTTGATTGAAAGCGCGCCTCCGGGAGCGAAAGGTTGGGTGCTCTGGTAAACTGAAGTCAGCCTCTAGGGCTGACTTTTTTGATTTGGGGGAGAACGTATGGAGACGTTACAGGAAGTGATTCGTGAAGCATACGCTAACCGTGTCCACGACCGGCCGTTCATCGTCGCGATCGACGGCTTGAGCGGGGCCGGGAAGACGACGCTCGTCGAACAATTGAGTGGTATCGCGCCGAACGAACTGCTTCTACATATTGATGACTTCATCGTCGAACGGCATCGGCGCTATGAGACGGGGCAGCCTGAGGCGGTGGAATACTATGCGCTCCAATGGGACGTCGATCTGCTCGTGAAGATGTTGTTCGAGCCGTTGTCCCGAGGTGAGACGCGTCTGACGTTGCCATACTACGAGCGAGACGAGGACGCGATTGTCATGCGGACGATCGATGTGGCTCCGAATGCGCTCGTGTTGATTGAAGGCATCTTCTTATTGCGGGACGAGTGGCGGTCGTATTTCGACTACATCGTTTATCTTGACTGTCCACGCGAGACGCGTTACGAGCGTGTGCTAAATCGCGATACGTATATCGGCGATTTAGCGGCACGGCTCGCCAAATATGAGCGCCGCTACTGGCCGGGTGAAGCGCACTACATCAAGACGGTCAATCCAGTGATACGAGCCGACTATATCGTCCGCTCATCAAACTGACGCATCCTAATCAATGAGGATGCGTCTTTTGTTTTGGATTGTTTTGGGAAATTATTATTGACAGTCAAGTGTATTACGGTAATAATACAGTCAGATAGTGTATTAGTCGCATCATACACTTAGAGAGGTGACAACATGATCATTCAATTTAACACGAGGTCTCCCGTCTACATCCAAGTCGTCGACTACTTCAAAAAGAAGATGGCGCTAGGCGAGTTGAAGGCGGGCGAAGAGATGCCGTCGCGGCGAGAGCTCGCGACCGAACTGAAAATCAATCCGAACACCGTCCAAAAGGCGTTCAAGGAAATGGAGGAACAGCAATTGATCACGACCGAACGCAATCGTCCAAGTCGGGTGACGACGGACGACCACGTATTAAAACGAATTCGGACCGAACTCGTCGATGAGGCGGTCGCTGTCTTCGTCGAATCGATTCAAGAGCTCGACGTCACGATGGACGAGCTCGTCAGCAAAATCAAACGGCAATATGGGGAGGGGAATCTCGATGATCGAGGTACTGGGAGTTAAGAAGCGCTATCGTAACAAACAAGTCATCGAAGATGTGTCGTTCACGGCGAATAAAGGCGAGATCACATGTCTCATCGGTCTGAACGGGACCGGTAAATCGACGATTTTAAAAGGCATCATGGGATTGACCCCGTTCGATCAAGGCAACGTTTTGATTGACGGCAAGCCAATCGATTTGAACACTGTCGCGTTCGTACCGGATCATTCGACGTTCCCGATCCACTTTTCGATCGAGCAGTGCGAAGCGTTCATGCGCGATTTTTATCCGAAGTTCGACCCGAAACTGTTCGCTAGACTCGTCGACGAGTTCAAACTGTTTCCGGAAGATAAGTTGAGAGAACTGTCGAAAGGGACGCTCGCCAAGGTGAATTTGGCGCTCGGCATCGCTCAAGACCCGGATTACTTGCTGCTCGACGAACCGTTCTCAGGTATCGATGTGTTTTCAAAAGAGCAAATCGTCGAGCTGTTTTCGAGTGACATCATGGAAGACCGCGGTGTCTTGATCACGACGCACGAGATTGACGACATCGAGTATTTGGTCGACAAAGCCGTCATGTTGAACCGGGGACGGATCGTCCGTGAATTCGACGTCGAGGACGTCCGCTTCATTCACGGGAAATCGATCGTCGACGTCATGAGAGAGGAGTATGGGGCATGAACGTGTTGAAACTGATCAGTTGGGAGCTTGATCGCGTAAAAAAATCCTATTTGATTTTGGTTGGTATACTGTTGCTGCTGCAATTCGGCTGGCTAGGTGCTTTCTTATGGAGGCAGAATGCTACATATGAAGAAATGAGACTAGAGGGTATGACGGGTTATACGGTCTCGTTCATAAATTACATCGGGAGCACTATTTTTACTCTTTCGGTTGGTGTCGCGATCGTCGCGATGATTTTTTTCAGCGTATGGATTTGGTACCGCGATTTTCAAGGGCGCGGTATGTTTATGATGCGGCTATTGACGATACCAACGGGGAGAATGGAGCTGTTCGTTGCGAAATTTGTGACGGTCATGATGCTCATTTTAGGGCTGTTCGCGATTCAATGGATGGCATTGTTTTTGCAATATCAACTGTTCTCGGCTTGGCTGAACGCCAAAATGATTCCGCTTCAAGGATCGTTCGAGAGGGCGATACAATTCGATTATCTTGCCATGATGTATCCAGAGAGCGGATTTAACTTCCTCGTGCATCAGGTGCTAATCGCATTTGTCGTGCTCGCACTCTTCACGTTCGTTTTAGTGGAGCGGGGTCTATGGCAACGGACGCTTTGGTCACCGTTCTTGGCGATTTGTGTAGTGAGCGGTTTGATCGCGTTGCCGACTTTTCTGATTATTTATTTTGATCGCTATTTGTTTATGGATGAACAGATTGGACTGTTCGGTTTAGCCTTGATCGGGATGGTCTTCGGGCTGACGTTGCTAAGCCGTCGCTTCCTTTCAAAAAAAATGAGTGTGTGAGGTGAATCGCATGAAACGAATAGTGAACGTGGTCGCCTTAGGTGTGATTATCACGGTAGGGCTCGCCACATATGCCGTCAGCGGGACGGAAAAAGAGACGGATTGGTCACTCCAAGTCGAATCAAATAAAAAGGTGTGGGAAAATCGAATCGTTCAAGTCGCTAAAGATTCGATGGATCAGCCCTATACGCATATCAATGTGACATTGAATGGGAGCACCCCCTCGAATAAGGGAAGTTACTTTAAGCAGCTCCTCGATTTTCAAGCGAATTTCGGGGAAGACTCTCGATCGTTCAAACGAGCGCTGAAACAGTTGGATTATGCGCAACGCATTTGGACGACGGATGGGGAGATGGCAATTGGCCAAAAAGATCGTGATACGTTAGTGTTGCTCAAATCAAAAGACGGTAAGGAAGTAGACGTTACCGAGTTTAAACAGGCACGAGAGATATTAGAAAGTGGTTGGAAGGGATTCTATGTTTATGACGGTAAAGTCCACCTTCTATACGATCAAAACTATGAAACGACGAACCATCACGTGGCGACGTTCGATGAATCGACGAAGACGTTCGTCACGCAAAAGATTGATCGGTCCAAGACGTTGATCGGAGGAGTCGTGGGGGCGGAATGGTCATGGTACCCATCTGCGTATCAAGGTCAAGTGGCGACGGACAACCGCTATATTCCGATTCGGGCGACGGCACTTGAGACGTTGCAAGAAGATACGGGTGAGGAGTATACGTCAGAAATGGATTTACCGGGATTATTTGTCTATGATGCCAAAGAAAACAAAGTAGTGACAGTGAATCAATCGGAAGAATTGAAAGGTACGCTATTCAAAGATCAGGAGTATCGTGCGATTCGATCTGACGGAACAGAATTGATTATTGATTTAAACTCGTTAGAGCAGACGACTCGCCAAGTCATTCAAGGTGCAGTCGGGTCAATCACTTATATCGATCAGTTAGTCTATCATGTGCTTCCTAAAAAAGAAGGAGCCATGTTAGAAGTATATGATGAAGGGGAAATGGTTTCGCGCGCTTCCATAAAAGCAGAAGGAGACAGCGGACAGACTTCGAATCAACCCGTCCATTACTATGTTTACTAATACAAAAACCGAGAGGCGGCTGCCTCTCGGTTATTTCGTTGGTTTCGGGATGATGACCCCTTCTTCTAAATCAAGCAACATATCGATCAGTTCCGCGCAAAACTCAGGGAATTGATCGAGGAACGCACCTGGACCGACCTCATCCATGAAGTCGATGTACAGATCTGCTACGTTGCCAGCCATCTTCGCTGGAAGTGCGAGGAAGGCCGACCCGAAGCGCCAGCTGCCACGGATATCGAGCAGCTTGCCGAGCATGACGTCGCCCGGTTCACGAACTTCTGGAAGCATCACCTTGTACGTCTCTTTCGTCTCCCAGTCGCGGAGACCGTCCTCGGTCACTTCAAACACAGAGCACCGGGGGACGGCGAGACCACGCAAGGCGTGATAAAGGGCGGGTGACATATCGGCTTTATGGTCCGCCAAATAGCGGCCGTGCGGTGTCATCCCGTCCTCATCCGTCTCAAAGAAGACGGCCCAATCGATGAACAAATCGCGGAACAGTTCGGCGTCTTTCAAGTGCCACGTGCCTTCCGAAGCGATCTCTTGGATATAGTTCGTCCACTGCGTGCTGCGTGCGAGTGCCGCTTGCTCGTATAACTTTTTCAGTTCGGCCAGCAATTCGGACTCTTCGACGAGCAAAGGGAAGGGAATTACTTTCCGGTCTTTTTTCATCGCCGTGGTCCTCGCTTGTCTGCAGGACGTTTGACGACCGGCGGTTTGTCTTCGATCCGTTTCTCGATGACTTCGCCACGGTAAATCTCAAGCTCTTTCAATTCGACACCGAGCTGGCGGGCGAACGATTTCAAGTGCGTCAAATCTTCCGGTGTCACGATCGAGAGGACCGTCCCGGCCGCGCTACCGCGAGCGGTCCGTCCTGAGCGGTGGATGAAGTCATCGGTCGATTCAGGTAAATCGAAATGGACGACGTGCGTCACTTCATCGATGTCGAGTCCGCGCGCTGCGAGACCCGTCGTGATGAGGAGCGGATATTCGCCTTTACGGAATTCGCGGAGCGTCTCGACGCGGGCACGTTTCCCTTTCAAGCTATCGAGCATACGGTAGTTCACTTTCATCTTATCGAGCTCACCTTTGAGCGGCGGTAAGAACGAGCGGTTGTTGATGAAGGCGAGCACTTTGACACCGTCGACGTGTGACAGGCGACGAAGCAATTCTGGCTTATAGCGACGTGTCGTCAACATATAGCCGTACGTCACTTGAGCACTGACAGTCCGTTCGACCTTCACGTGAACCGGTTCTTTCAAGAACGGGGCAGCCCAGGCTTGAAGCGTGTCCGTCAACGTCGCCGAAACGAGTGAGATTTGATGCTCGTGCGCCGTATGGTTGATGATGCGCTCGGCCGCTTCCGTCAATCCGCTGTCGATGATTTGATCGGCTTCATCTAGCACGATCGTATGCGTTTCGTGCAGTTTAAGTTTTTTCTTCTCGATCAATTCAACGAGACGTCCTGGTGTCCCGACGATTAAATGCGGTTTTTTCTTCAAGCGATCGATTTGGCGCTTCAGTTCGACGCCGCCGATGAACGAGGCGATCCGGACGTCACCTTTTTCGGTGAAACGTTGCGCCACCGTTTGGATCTGCATGACGAGTTCGCGCGTCGGTGCGACGATGACGACTTGGATCCGGTCGTTCGAGGCATCGATTTTTTCAATAGCGGGTAAAAGATAAGCGAGTGTCTTACCTGTCCCTGTCGGTGCTTCGATCGTGACGTCTTTTCCTTCTAAAAGGGGCGGGAACGCTTCCGCTTGGACCGGCATCGGTTCGTTAAAGCCAAGGCGTTCCCAGGCTTCGTTAATGAATGGTTTTGTAAAGTTCATATCAGTTCTCCTTATCGTTGGGCAAAAACAAAGGAAGCATAAGCGCTCCCTGGTTCAAATATAGCGAACATGTTCAGTGTCTTGGTCAATCGATGAACGGAGTGTCTGTGTGTACACTTGCCCGTCCTCGACTAGTTTGATGTGCACGTCGATGTGCTCAGGTGAGGCTTCGACACCTTCGACCGTGAAGCCTTGATACACGCGGTATTCCAATTCCTTAAGCAATTTTGCATAGGCGTTTAGTTCTGGATACGTCGTCGCGACGTCGATTGGGCGCGACACGAGTGCGACCATTAAATGGTCACGGAAATCGATGAAATCCTCATTCTCGATATCGTCATCAAAGCGAATCCAAAAGCCTTTTTCTTCAAATTCTGTGATAAATCCGTCGCGCTTGTCTCCAGCCTCTTCGACTTTAAGGGAGATGCGGTCACCGGCTTTTAAGTTATGCTCGGCTGTTAATGGTTCATACGTCATGGGAAGAACCCCTTCCTCTTCTACAATGTTCTGCTTCCATTGTGCTCGATATAAGGCAAAAATTCAAGTTCTATCCCGAACCTGTGAGTTAAGTCACTACAAAAACTGTATGATTTTTCACAACTCCTTAAAGATAATACAGGATTCACAAGAACGTGAACGGATAGGGATTCGTCTGTTTCTATGTAAGTTGAAAAACTACTATAACAGATAAAATAGCGCTTACAAAAACGGCGTAACACCAATGTTCATGAGATTGTTACAACTTTCACAAGAATGTAAAACATATTGTTCACGTTTTCACGTACACTCATATTATAAGGAATCAGGCAGTTATCTCAACTATGAGGAGTGACCATAATGGCAACTGAAATTAAATCAGCCTGGTCAGGATTTGTTCCTGGACAGTGGACGAACGAAGTGAATGTCGGTGAATTTATCCGCTTGAACCGCCACGAGTATACAGGGGATGACCGTTTCTTAGTCGGACCGACAGAGGCGACGAATCGTCTTTGGGGACAAGTGATGGAATTGACGAAAGAAGAACGGGAACGCGGGGGCGTTTGGGATGTCGATCAAAACACGCCGTCGACAATTATCTCACACGGACCTGGGTACTTAAATAAAGACCTTGAAAAAGTCGTCGGTGTCCAAACGGACGAACCGTTCAAACGCTCGATTCATCCGAACGGCGGCATTCGCATGGTCGACGCCGCGCTCGAGTCATACGGCTTCGAACCAAATCCTGAAATCACAAAAATCTATTCAGACATTCGTAAAACACACAACCAAGGTGTTTTCGATGCCTACACACCAGAGATGCGGGCGGCACGTAAGTCAGGGATCATCACAGGTCTCCCAGACGCATACGGACGTGGCCGGATCATCGGTGACTACCGTCGCGTTGCCTTGTACGGTTTAGATTTCTTGATTGCCGAGCGTAAAAAAGATTTGGCAAACAATGGCGGTTTCCTCTCGGAAGCAGACATTCGGACGCGGGAAGAGATGTCTGAACAGCTTCGTGCCCTTCAAGAATTGAAACAACTCGGCGCTGCTTACGGATTCGACCTCGGTCGCCCGGCTGAAACGACGCAAGAAGCCTATCAATGGGTATATCTCGCTTACCTTGCAGCTGTCAAAGAACAAAACGGTGCGGCGATGTCTCTCGGACGCGTATCGACATTCCTTGACGTGTACGCTGAGCGTGACATGGCGGCGGGCCGTTTGACAGAGTCAGACGTCCAAGAAATCGTCGATCACTTCATCATGAAACTCCGCATCGTCAAATTCTTGCGGACGCCTGACTATAACGAATTGTTCTCTGGAGATCCAACGTGGGTCACGGAATCAATCGGTGGGATGAGTGAGGATGGCCGTTCGAACGTCACGAAGAGCTCGTTCCGTTTCCTTCACTCGCTCACAAACCTCGGCCCGGCACCAGAACCGAACTTGACGGTGCTTTGGTCGACGAAATTACCGGAAGGATTCAAACAATATTGCGCGAAGATGTCAATTGAGACGTCGGCGATCCAATACGAGAACGACGACCTCATGCTTCCAGAGTTTGGTGACGATTACGGCATCGCCTGCTGTGTGTCACCGATGAAAATCGGCAAACAGATGCAGTTCTTCGGTGCCCGTGCCAATATGGCGAAAGCACTCCTCTACAGCATGAACGGTGGACGCGATGAGAAGAGCGGCGAACAAATCGCTCCGGCTTGGGACATGAACACAGAAGACGTCCTCACGTACGACAAAGTGTACGCTGACTTCGACCGGACGCTCGACTGGCTCGCGGAGCTTTACGTCAACACACTCAACGTCATTCACTTCATGCATGATAAATATGCGTACGAACGGATTGAAATGGCGCTCCACGACCCTGAAATCTTACGGACGATGGCTTGTGGTATCGCTGGCCTTTCGGTGACGGCGGACAGCTTGTCAGCAATCAAATATGCGACGGTCAAACCGGTCCGGAATGAATTCGGCATCGCTGTCGACTTTGAAACAGAAGGCGACTTCCCGAAATTCGGAAACAACGATGACCGTGTCGACGCGATCGCCGTCGAACTTACGAAATCGTTCATGGAAAAAGTCCGGAAACACAAAACGTATCGCGACGCGCTTCATACGCAATCGGTCTTGACGATCACGTCGAACGTCGTGTACGGCAAGAAAACAGGTAATACACCGGACGGCCGTCGTGCTGGTGAGCCGTTCGCACCGGGTGCGAACCCGATGCACGGCCGCGATACGAAAGGAGCGGCAGCGTCGCTCTCGTCAGTCGCCAAACTTCCGTTCGAACACGCGCAAGACGGTATCTCATACACGTTCTCGATCGTACCGAAAGCACTCGGTAAAGAAGACGTCGCACGTGAACTTAACTTGGCGGCACTTCTTGACGGCTATATGGGTGGCGAGCACAAAGGTCACCACTTGAACGTCAACGTCTTCAACCGTGAGACGTTGCTCGACGCCATGGAACATCCAGAAGAGTATCCGCAGCTCACGATCCGCGTATCAGGTTACGCCGTCAACTTCATCAAGTTGACACGCGAGCAACAGATCGACGTCATCAACCGGACGTTCCACGGTTCATTATAAGTAAAGGCTTGGCGGCCTTCGCTTGAAGGCCGCTCATTCGTTAGGAGGTCATCTCGATGACAATGGGATATGTACACTCGGTCGAATCGTTTGGAACCGTTGACGGCCCGGGAATTCGTTTTATCGTCTTTTTGCAAGGTTGTGCGCTTCGCTGCTTGTATTGCCACAACGCTGATACGTGGGATTTTAAAAAGAATAACCATCGTTCGGCCGAGGACGTCATTCAAGAAGCGCTCAGCTATCGTCCGTTCATGGAAGCATCAAAAGGCGGCATCACA
Organism: Exiguobacterium aurantiacum; assembly: GCF_001766415.1. Lineage (GTDB taxonomy): Bacteria > Bacillota > Bacilli > Exiguobacteriales > Exiguobacteriaceae > Exiguobacterium > Exiguobacterium aurantiacum_A. Next base: position 138,527 of record NZ_MKXO01000005.1, read on the forward strand.
ATTTCAGGGGGCGATCCGCTCGCGCAACCAGAGTTTTTAGAAGCGCTGTTGCGTGAAGCGAAAAAACACGGGCTCCACACGACGCTCGATACGTCGGGTGCACTCCGTCCCCCTAACCTTGACGCCATCTTAGACCACACCGACCTCGTCTTGCTCGATATTAAACACATCGATGACGACATGTGCAAGAAACTGACAGGACGGAGCAACGCCAACACGCTCGCGCTTGCTGAACACTTATCCGAGCGCGGAACGAAAATGTGGATTCGCCACGTCCTTGTCCCGGAATGGACGCTTGATGAAGGGGCGCTCCGGCGCACGGCGGCGTTCATTCAAAAACTCGACCACGTCGAGAAAGTCGAAATCTTGCCGTATCACGAGATGGGCGTCTATAAATGGGAGGCGCTCGGCCTCGACTATCCGTTAAAAGGCATCAAACCACCGACGACGGAAGAAGTCGAGTGGGCGGAAGGAATCTTACAAGGTACAGTCTAAAAAACTGCGCAGACCGTTATGGTCTGCGCAGTTTTTCGTGTTATAGCCGCTTATCACGTACGTGGCGGCGAATGGCGTCCTCGTCGAGCGGACGGTTGGCGACACCGGTCTCGACAGCAGTCTTCGCGACGGCGATCGCGACGGCCGGTGCGACCCGCTCGTCGAACGGGCTCGGGATAACGATGCCGTTCGCGAGATCTCCTTCTGTCAACAAGTCGGCGATCGCATGGACGGCCGCTTCTTTCATCTCTTCGTTGATCTCTGACGCCCGGACGTCGAGCGCCCCACGGAAAATGCCGGGGAAGGCGAGGACGTTGTTCACTTGGTTGGCGAAGTCCGAGCGACCGGTCGCGACGATGCGGGCACCAGCGGAAGTCGCGAGATCCGGCATAATCTCTGGAATTGGGTTCGCGAGGGCGAAGATGATCGAATCTGCGGCCATCGAGCGGACCATGTCCTCGGTGACGGCACCTGCGGCCGAGACACCGATGAAGACGTCGGCCCCCTCGAGCACGTCTGAGAGCGTGCCGACGTGGAGCTTCCGGTTCGTCGCCTTGGCGATCTGGTCTTTGAACGGGTTCATGCCGTCGGCGCGTCCTTCATAGATCGCACCTTTCGTATCACAGATGACGAGGTCCTCTACGCCGAAGCGCTTGAGCAGCTTGGCGATGGCGATTCCGGCGGCCCCGGCTCCGTTCATGACGACACGCAGTTCAGGCATCGCTTTGTCGACTAAACGGAGTGCATTGACGAGGCCGGCCAAGACGACGATGGCCGTCCCGTGTTGATCGTCATGGAAGACCGGGATCGGGAGCGTCTGCTTCAACCGGGCCTCGATCTCAAAACATTCGGGTGCCTTGATGTCTTCTAAGTTGACGGCGCCGAACGTCGGGGCGAGCAGTTCGACCGTCCGCACGATCTCATCGACGTTGTGTGTGTCTAAACAAATCGGGAACGCATCGACCCCGGCGAAACTTTTGAACAGGACGGCCTTGCCTTCCATGACCGGCAGCGCCGCCTCCGGACCGATGTTGCCGAGCCCGAGTACGGCGCTTCCGTCCGAGACGACGGCGACCGTGTTGGCGCGCAACGTATATTCATAGGACAGCTCTTTATTGTCGGCGATGCGGCGGCACGGTTCGGCGACGCCCGGTGAGTAGGCGAGGCTGAGCGCTTCTGTCGTGTCGACGTCGACTTTTGGCGTCGTTTCTAATTTACCGTGGTGCAAAGCATGCATCTCGAGTGCGCGTTCGTTCAATGTTTTCATAACTCTCTCCCTGTGTGCGTACGATTTTTTGTCTGTCACAATCGACTACATTGTATCGAAGAAACCGCTTACTTTCGAGCGTTTTACCTGCTATGGACGCAATTATTTCTGAACGATTGTTCATATATGTAGAATTGGTCCTAACAATTGGTGCTAATCATAAACGAAAACCAAAAGAGTCACGGATATTCCGCAACTCCTTTGGTTTCATGCTCTCGTCTTGCGCTGTTTCTTTTCTGCTAGTCGTGCCGCTTCGGCTTGGCGTTTTTCAGCGTAACGCAGCTCGCGTTCGAGTTTGACGTAACTCGCATACCGTTTTTTATCGAGCGCGCCAGTCGCAATCGCGTCGCGGACGGCACAACCGGGCTCGGCTTGATGCGAGCAGTCACGGAACCGGCATCGTTCCGACAACGCCTCGATATCGCTGAACGTGTCGTCGAGATGATCGGCGCCGTCCCAAAGACCGAACTCACGCATGCCGGGCGTATCGATGATGAAGAGGTCATCGACGCGGAACAGTTCGCGGTGCGTCGTCGTATGCTTGCCGCGCTCGTCGCTTTCGCGGACGGCTTGCGTCTCGGCGAGTGTTTTCCCGGCAAGCGCGTTTGTCAGCGTCGATTTCCCGACGCCGGACGAACCGACGAGGACGATCGTGCTCCCGCTCGGCAGTGCAGTTCGCAATGCCTCGACCCCGTCGCCGGTGATCGAGCTGACCGAGAATACGTCAATGCCTGGCGTCGTCAGTTGGATGTCTTGAACGAGTGGGGCCACATCAGTTACTTGATCAGCCTTCGTTAAGACGATAAGCGGTATCGCCCCCGTCTCCCAGGCGGCGAGCGAGTAACGCTCGAGCCGACGCAGGTTGAAGTCGTGACCGACCGCCATCGTGATTAAAATATAGTCGACGTTCGCGCAGATCAGTTGTTCGCGCGTCTCGTTGCCGGCGGCTGTCCGTGAAAGAACAGTCCGTCGTTCAAGGAGACGTCGAACCGTGCCTTGACCGTGCTCACGAACCGTGAACTCGACGAAGTCGCCGATGACCGGATAGTCGCGCTCGCTCATCGCCTCGTGGCGAAATTTGCCCGATATCCCGCATGTGAAAGCAGCGTCCTCTGTCGTTACCGTGTACATATGTTGGAACTGTGCCGTGACGCGTCCCGTTGTTGTGTGATCCAAATCGAATCCTCCTTTTAGTTGTGGAGGACAACTGCCCTCCTGTTGGCTGACAAGGTGTATACGGCTGTTTGTAAGGTGCTCATAAAACATCATCCTTTCATTGTTCGATACATTCAATGTATCACATTTTCTGATAACGCTATCATCTCGGTCTACAGACTGAGGGAAAACAAGCCTTCCGCTCGTCGCCATCTTTTAAATGGCGTATTATGATAAGAGTGTACTTAATGAGGAGGGATGACAGATGAATCGCCAAGTGAAGCAAGTGTTGTTCATCGTGGCGGCAATCTCTCTAGTTCTCGTCCTAATCGGCTTTTTACCAAATATGATCATGTTTGGTTTGGGGGCGCTCTTAGCACTTTGGGCTGGAGTCAGATTCATGGCCGTGACGCATGTCGGCGCAAAAATCGGTTACGGCTTACTCGCCGTGATCGGGATCATCACGATTTTGTCGAATATTTGGGCGTTAATCGGAATTGTGGTGGCATGGATGTTGTTTAAAGGGTATATGATGTATGCCAACCAAAAGCGGGACGTTGAGATTTTAAATGCGGACGGGTCGCGTGCTAGTCGTAGCAGCTTCCAATCGTTCGATCAAGTCTGGCAAAAGTTTGTAAACCGTCGCTAAGTTTTTAGAAGGAGGATTTTATGATGAAGACACCATTTGATCAGTTTCGTGATTTAGCTAACGAGTTGACGAAAGAATTTTCAAAAGAAATGAAAAAGTATCAAGATAAAGAGGCGCCACGCTCGAGTGGGGAAGCCGAATTGAACCGCCACATCCGCGGTGCTGAAAAAGAGGCGTTGTCGGTCGAACGTCTCGTCGAGCGTCAAAAGGCGTTGCTCGGCGAACTCGCGACGAAGCGTGACGATGCCAAATTGATGGCTGACAAGCGCTACGAACAGACAGAGCTCGCGAAACAAGCCGGCGAAGAAAAGTTGGCTGAACGCGCTGCTCTCGAGTCAAAACATTACGGTGAACAGTATCGCTACTTCGAAGGCTTGCTAGACGAAGGCGGTCGTGAACTTGACGCCCTTGAGCGCCGTGCCCTCGAGATGCGCCTCAAACTCGACGAGATGCAAAACAAACGTTACGAGTTCGCGATGCGTGAGAACCTTGATTTGTTGAAAGGTGCGCTCGATCAAATCTTCGGAGCGGACACATCGAAGTCGCATCCGTTCACAGAAGAAGAGAAGAAAGACGCAACGAAGGAAGAACCTGCGGCCGAAGAAAAAACCGACGCGGCGGACGAAGATGATTTCGAAGCAAAATTAAAAGAACTTGAGCGTCGCTTTAAACAAGACTGACGCACTGGTTCAGCGATGGTCCAGAGTATTTTCGGGCCATCGCTTCTTTGCTTCATTGTACATATCGTTAGGGAGGGGGAAGCAGAGTGGAACGTTGGAACACACGCCAAATTATCGGCTTCATGATTATTTTATTTGCCATCGGACTATTTATCGACATCGTGACGGGTGGGAACAGCGTCCTCTTCAGCATGATTGTGCCGCTCTTATTGCTTTATATCGGGCGTCGCTTCAGCCGGAAAGGAAATCAGCCGGTCAGTTATATTTTTTACGGGATCGGTGGTGTGATGCTCGTCGGACTCATCTTTTCTTCGGCCGCGTTCGGGTTCGTCTTATCAGGATTATTGCTCATGTTTGGGTACCGTTTGTATAAAAATCGACCGCTTGAGTCGAATCGGTTCCGGTCGCACATTCGTCAAGAACAGGCGTTTTCGTTCGGGACGAAAGAGTCGGGCCATTACGTCTTGCAAGACACGAATGAATTCTTTTTGCTACGCGACGTCGAGATGGATTTATCGCGCGCCATCATTCCGGAAGGGGAGACGTTCTTGCTCTTGAACGGACTCGCCGGGGATATCCGTATCCTCATCCCGGCCGGTTACGATTACTCGATCGACGCCTCAATCGGTTTCGGCAAGATCCAAGTCGATGAATCGAATTATTCACCGGTGTTCAACCGCCGTTTTTATACGGCGTCTGATGAGTACCAAGCGGCGACGCGAAAAGTCCGGATTCATATCGTGCTCATGAGCGGAAGCGTCGAGGTGATGACCGTATGAAGAAAGATTCTTACCCAAGGACGGTCGTCTGGCACCAGTTATTCAGCAGTCTACTGACGGCGTTATTCGTGACGATTGCATTTCTAATAGGTGACTCGACTTCACTCCGAGATTTATTTACACGTGAAGAAGGGTTGCCTTTCGGTGTGTCTATCGTTGTCATCGCCGTTTTGATCGGCAGCATATTCGGAGTTGGGTCTTACTTTTACTTGCGCCGGGATTTCCGTGAAGTGGCGATTGCCCTATGGAAGCTCGAGAATCAAAAAGAGATCACGTTCCGGCCGTTATCGCCGTATCGCGACACGCTGGAACGGATTGTCCGTATTAGCAAACAACGTACGGAGATGATCGAGGTCGCCAAACGGGTCGGCGATCGGCCGGTCAGTGTCGAAGAGGCACGAAGCGAGGCGGTCGTCGAAGAACGTCGTCGTGTCGCCCGTGAGCTGCACGACTCGGTCAGTCAACAGCTATACGCGATCTCGATGATGACGACAGCGGTCAAGCAGACGATCGAATCGAAACCGGAACTCGCCGCTAAACAGATCGGTCAAGTCGAAGTCATGGCACAGACCGCCCAGGCCGAGATGCGTTCGCTCTTGTTGCAGCTTCGTCCCGTCGAGTTAGAAGGGATGACCTTGAAGACGGGGATTGAACGTCTGTTAGAAGAACTGTCCCGCAAACAATCGACCGAGCTCATCTGGCGTCTCGAGGAAGTGAAATTGTCACGCCATACGGAAAATGAGTTGTTCCGCATCGTTCAAGAAGCGATCAGCAATACGCTCAGGCATGCCAAGGCGAAGCGGCTCGAAATTGAAATGCGGACCGTCCAACAGACGGTCATCTTGAAAATAAATGACGACGGGATCGGTTTTAATGTCGAGGATACACAAGTCGCCTCATATGGCTTACAATCGATAAGAGAGAGAACGGCCGAAGTCGGCGGGACGTTACGTCTCGTCAGCGTGCCTGGAGTCGGTACACAAATCGAAGTGCGTGTGAAACAACAAGTGGAGGGGTTAGAATGATTCGAGTCGTATTGATTGATGATCATGAAATGGTCCGGGCCGGTGTCTCGGCATTTCTGTCGACACAGCCGGACATTGAAGTAGTCGGGGAAGCGTCGGACGGGGCGACCGGAGCGGAACTCGCCATCGCTGAAAAACCGGACGTCGTCTTGATGGACCTCGTGATGGAACCTGTGGACGGAGTCGAGTCGACGAAGCGTATTAAAGCGAGCTGGAAAGATGCGAAAATCTTAGTCGTGACGAGCTTTTTGGACGATGAAAAAGTGTATCCGGTCATCGAGGCCGGTGCGATGAGTTACGTCTTGAAGACGGCAAATGCGAATGAAATCGCCGACGCGATCCGTCAGACGGCAGCCGGTAATCCGGTCATGGCCGCACAAGTGACCGGCAAGATGCTCGAACGTCTGCGGCATCCGGAGACGACCCTTCATGAAAGTTTGACGGCGCGGGAACGCGAGATTTTGCAACTGATGGCCGAAGGCAAGGCGAACCAAGTCATCGCCGATGAATTATATATTTCATTGAAGACGGTGAAGACGCACGTCTCGAACATTTTGACGAAGCTTGACGTCTATGACCGGACGCAAGCGGTCGTCTATGCGTTTCAACATAATTTAGTGGACAAATAATCACTCGGACGGGGGAAACGGGATGATTCCAACGATTGAAACGGAACGACTGCAGTTACGGCAGTTACAACCGACCGATGCCGAGCAGCTACACACGATTTTTTCAAACGTCGACGTGTTGCGCCATTATGGGATGGAGCCGCATCAATCGCTTGAACAGACGGAACAAATGCTATTAGGGATGCTAGAAGGGATTGCCGACGGGGCGATCATGCGTTGGGGCATTATGAGGAAAGGTCATCCCGAGTTGATGGGGACGATCGGATTCCACAATCGCGCCCCGCGCCATCGACGTGCGGAGATCGGTTATGAGATCCATCCGCGTTATTGGCGGAACGGCTACGCGACAGAGGCGTTGCAGGCGGCATTGACGTTTGCTGCGTGTTCCGCAGACATCGAGCGAGTCGGGGCTATCGTCTATCCTGAAAATATCCCTTCGCAGCAACTGTTAGAACGCAATGGTTTCATTCGTGAAGGAACGCTGCGCCACTATATGCGCCAAGGCAATCAAACATACGACGTGTACGTATACGGCTACATAGCGAAAAAAGACGGACCACAATGTTAAATTGTGATCCGTCTTTTTTTATTTTTTCTGAGCTTGAATTTGTTCATCGATTTCAGACAAGTACTCCCAGCGCTCCATTTTTTCTTCGAGTGTTTGCTTGAGGGTACTGATTTCAGCGTAAAGATCGTTCACTTTTCCGAGATCGCTACCGGCATCGGCGAGTCGCGCTTCTGCAGCTTCGATTTTCTGTTCGGTTGTAGCGATCTCTTCCTCGATCGTCTCCCACTCTTTTTGTTCTTTAAAAGTGAATTTGACGACGTCGGCTTTGGCGCGTTCTTTCTTGTCTTTCGGTTCTTTTTTAAGTTGCCGTGCCTCGTCTTGAAGCTCGGCCAGATAGTCGCTATATTCGGCGTGGTAGACGTTGATCGTCCCCTCTTCGAAGGCGATCAGTTGCTCGGCGATACGGTCAAGGAAGTAACGGTCGTGACTGACGGCGATGACGGTTCCTGGGAACGACTCTAAGTAGTCCTCTAAAACCGACAACGTTTCCGTATCGAGATCGTTCGTCGGCTCATCTAAGAACAAGACGTTCGGCTCATCCATCAAAATCCGCAACAACACAAGGCGCCGTTTCTCGCCACCGGAAAGTTTACTGATCGGTTTATATTGGGCGTCCGGTGTGAACAAGAAACGCTCGAGCATTTGACCGGCGGTGATCGTCTCGCCGTCCGGTGTGTAGATGACTTGGGCGATCCGTTCGATCTCGTCGATGACCCGTCGCGTCGTATCGTCAAATTCGACTTGTTGACCGTAGTAACCGATGTGAACCGTCTCACCGTGGACGACCGTGCCTGACGTCGGTTCGATGCGACCGGCGAGCAAGTTCATGAGCGTCGTCTTGCCGCTCCCGTTCGGTCCAACGATGCCGTACCGTTCCCGGCGTCCGAACAGCCAGCTGAAATCGTGAATGAGCGGCGTGTCCGCATACTGGAACGACAACTGTTCGACTTCGATGACTTTTTTTCCGAGCCGGCGTGAACCGACCGATACGTCGAGCGCATCGTCTTCGGCGAGTGCCTCTTGCTGCTTTAAGCCCTCGACACGTTGAATCCGGGCTTTCTGTTTCGTCGTCCGGGCTTTGGCACCGCGGCGCAGCCAAGCGAGCTCGCGTCGCAAGATGTTTTGCCGCTTTTGTTCCATCGACTGGGAGCGGGCTTTGCGTTCGGCTCGCTTCTCGAGAAACAGTTCATAGTTCCCGTCATAAAAGTAAGACGTGCCGTCGGCAATCTCGAGAATATGGTTCGTCACCCGGTTCAAGAAATAACGGTCGTGGGTGATGAGCAAGATCGCGCCTCGATAGTCAGCGAGAACCGTCTCGAGCCAAGCGATCGTATCGGCGTCAAGTTCGTTCGTCGGCTCGTCGAGTAAGAGCAAATCGGCTTCGTCGAGCAAGGCCGCAGCGAGCGCGACCCGTTTTTGTTGGCCCCCGGAGAGGGAGCTGATCTCGGCCGACACATCAGGTAACCCGAGCCGATTCAAGATCGACTTCAGCTTCGCTTCCGTTTCCCAAGCATCAGCGGCATCGACCGCTTGCTGTGCTTTCATGAAACGTTCGAGCCATTGCTCGCTCGATGGGTTCGCCTCGAGTGCTTGGCGAGCGAGCTCGTATTGTTTTAACGCCAACACAGATGGAGTGTTGCTCGTGAACAAGGCGTCTAAAATGGTCTGACCGGGAGCGAAATCAACGGTTTGCGTCAAATAACGAATCCGATAGTCGTTCGGATGTTGCATCGTGCCTTTGTCTGCTGTTTCGACGCCGGCAATGATTTTTAAGAACGTCGATTTCCCAGAACCGTTGACGCCGATGACGCCAATCCGGTTACCGGGATGAATCGTCATCGTGACGTCGTCAAACAAGACTTTATCGGCGAACTCTTTACGGATGCCTTCGATTGTTAATAAACTCATTTGGAACCTCCTTCAACGACTTGGCGAATCATCGCTTCTACTTTCGCTGTCAATTCTTTATTCGAGACGTCAGCCGGGTCGATGGCAGGTAAAAACGTCACATCGACGATACCTGGTCTAATCCGGTTTTTCATTTCGAGCAGGTGATAGCTGCCGTTGATCGCCACCGGAACGATTTTTGCTCCGCTCGACGTGGCGAGCGTCAGGCTGCCGGCTTTAAACTCTTTCATCGGCCCGCCTTTTGAACGAGTGCCTTCCGGGAAGATGATGATGGACTGTCCGGATTGGATCGTCTCGACACCGGCGCGGATCGCTTTGACGGATTGGCGGCGGTCACTGCGATCGATAAAGATACAACCCATCAATTCCATCCAACCCGCGATCATCGGAATTTTTTTGACTTCGATTTTTGAGATGAACGCTTTCGGATGGTTCGTCGCCGTGATCATGATCGGGATGTCGAAGTTTCCTTGGTGGTTAGCGACGTAGACGACCGGTTCGTTCGGAATATGTTCTTGTCCGTGCACACGGACTCGGGCTCCGGCCACTTTCAATAAGAAGCTGGCCCAGTTGTAGGCGATTTTTTGAACGTAATCGTATCGTGCCGGTACGTCGAGTCGTTTTGCTTTCGGATAAAACGGAAGCAAGACGGGCAAGACGGCGAAGAACGAGAAAAACCAAATGGCGGTGCGTAACATAGTATCAATCTCCTTTTCAAAATAGAGCCAAACAGCAAGAAAGAGTCTTCTTCTCACACAGAGAATCTGACTCTTAGACATGAATCTTTATTCCCAGAAGCGAGAATCGGTTTCCTCTTCTTCTTCCTCGAGTTCGAACGTAATTCGTTTATTCACCGGGTCAACGACAAAGTAGGCACCGTCTTGCTCGATGCTCTTAAACTGCATCACGTGATCACTGCCAATTTCTAAGGTGAGGCGGATTCGATTGTCGTCATCGACGAGCAAAATGCCGTCTTCTTTCAGCCACAGCTCCATGACGGGTGAATAGCGTAACAGCCATTCGTTCGATAAAGGGATTTCATTCATTCGTGTTTGTGCCTCCTACGGTCCAAGTCCGTTGTGCTCTTCTATCTAGAATAGAATACCAAAAGTGGCGGGGGAACACGAGCGTTATGTAGAGCGTTTGCGTGAACTGGAGTGCATGCGAGCGACGATGCGATCGATGCGCTTTTGATTGCGCCTTTCTTTCAGGAGCACGTTCATTTGTGCGATAAGCTGTTTAAATGAAGATAGACCCATGGCGAGCAGCGCCGCGAACAAGAATGTGCCGATCGGATCTTTGAAAAAACCGGTTTGGAGCGAGACGGACAAACCGACGACTGAAAGAATCGTGGTGAGAAAATAAAATAGCATGAGTGACTCTCCCTTCCCAGATGATTCAATTGAAAAAACCGAACGTATTTCTCGTTCGACAAGTGAGCAAAAAATTCCTTTTTTTGTCGAACAAAACAAAAAAACGCCTTCTGACGAGCGAGAGGGCGCTTACTCTTGAACCATCGTGACGGAAGACGACACGTTCGTATCGACACCGTTTGAGAATATGAAACTCAGCGAAGCGAGAAGAGCGAAGAATGCAATCAAAAGGCCCTTCATGAAGCGTTTCGCAAATGAGCGAGATTGAACATCAAACATTTTATTTCCCCCGTTCGGACATTGCTGAAACCTGATTTATAAACAACACTCCTTTAATAATAACGTTTTCAAAAAGTGGATACTAGATGGAAAAACATTGTTCACAAAATTGTCACAAAATTCCGGCTGATACTCGGTCGATTTAGAAGCTTGACGGTTGGGTGGTTCATTGTCTCGTTCACAAATTGGACACAATTGACCCGAAGCAGGAAAAGGAACGTGATATGATTAAGAACGTGTGTAGGTAGGTATACTGACAGTAATAAGATGAAAAAGGATGTGTATAGAATGGTATTACGTGCAGGAGATGTAGTCGATCTAGTTGCGGAACGTTCAGCCGATTTTGGCGTATTTATTGGGAACGGCCGTGAAGAGGTATTACTTCATCGGAAAGAACAAACAGAAGAAGTCACAGTCGGTCAAACGGTGCGTGTCTTCCTTTATCACGACTCGGAAGGCCGTCTCGCTTCGACGATGACGATTCCGAACGTATCGTTTGAAGAATATGAATGGTTCGAGGTGACAGGCGTTCGCTACAATACGGGCGTGTTCGTCAACATCGGCATTCAAAAGGATGTGCTCGTCTCGCTCGACGACCTTCCTGAAAACCGGACATATTGGCCGAAAGAAGGCGATAAGCTATGCGTCCGTCTCAAATACGATCAAAAAGGCCGTCTTCTCGGAGAACCGGCTCATTATGCGTATTTGAACTTGCTCGCCCGTCCCGCCAAAGAAGAGTGGGGCAATCAAGACGTTCAAGCGATCGTCGTCAACAAACGTGACGTCGGTGTCAACGTCTGGGTCGAGAATGAATCACTCGGTTTCTTACATGAAGCAGAGATGACGCGGTGGCCGCGTCTCGGCGAACAGTTAGCAGTACGTGTGACGCAAGTGAAGCAAGACGGTACCGTTCTTGTATCGATGAAACCGCGAGCGTATGAAGCGATCGACCCGGATGCGGAAAGCATTCGTTCTTACATCGAAGAACGCGGTGGTGAAATGCCTTACGGCGACAAGACAGCCCCAGACGTGATCGACCGTGAGTTTGGCATGAGCAAGGCGGCCTTCAAACGGGCGCTCGGGAAGCTCTTGAAAGAAAAGCAAGTTGAAAAACTCGACAACGGGTATAAATTGAAATAAGATTACTCATGTCCAGGTGGCTAAAAAAAGTTTTAGAATGTATTTCTTTCATTTTAGAAACAAATGCGGTATAGTAATAAGAGTTGACTACGAGGAAACATTTAAAGAACGTCTGCAGAACTAACCTCAGACGTTTTTTGCATGAACAAAGGAGAATATAATTTGACAAAATTTCAAGATTTACAGTTAAGTGAAGCATTAGTAAAAGGTGTACTCAAAATGGGCTTCGAGGAAGCGACACCGATCCAAGCTGAAACAATCCCAATCGCACTTACAGGAGCGGATGTATTAGGCCAAGCACAAACAGGTACAGGGAAAACAGCAGCTTTCGGTATTCCGACAATTGAGCGAATCGACACAAAGGCGCGTCAAGTCCAAGCACTTGTTCTTGCACCGACACGTGAACTTGCGATTCAAGTTGCAGAAGAGTTAAACAAAATCGGGGAAACGAAGCGTGTATACGCACTTCCTGTATACGGTGGTCAGCAAATCGACCGCCAAATCCGCGGCTTGAAAAAGAATCCGCAAATCGTCGTTGCGACACCTGGACGTCTCATGGACCACATGAAACGCAAGACGATCAAACTCGACGAGATCCAAACAGTGATCTTGGATGAGGCGGATGAAATGCTCAACATGGGCTTCGTTGAAGATATCGAGATGATTTTGAAAGGCCTTCCGGCTGAACGTCAAACGCTTCTCTTCTCAGCGACAATGCCACCACAAATCAAGAAGATCGCTGAGCGCTTCATGAAGTCGCCAACGATCATCAAAGTAAAATCGAAGGAAATGACAGTTGAAAACATCAACCAACAGTTCCTCGAATTGCGCGAAGGTCAAAAATTCGATACACTTTGCCGTTTGATCGACATCGACTCACCAGAACTCAGCATCATCTTCGCTCGTACGAAGAAACGTGTTGACGAAGTTACAGAAGCACTCATCAAACGTGGTTACACGGCTGATGGCCTTCACGGTGACTTGACGCAATCAAAACGTGACCAAGTCATCCGTCGTTTCAAAAACGGCACGATCGACATCTTGGTCGCAACAGATGTAGCGGCGCGTGGACTTGATATCACAGGTGTCACACACGTATACAACTTTGACGTCCCACAAGATCCGGAAAGCTACGTGCACCGTATCGGACGTACAGGCCGTGCTGGTAAAACAGGTACTGCCCTTACGTTCATCACGCCACGTGAATTCGGTCAAGTGAAGTCAATCGAACGTGTGACGAACAAGAAAATGAACCGTCGTCACGTACCGACGATCGCAGAAGTACTTGAAGGAAACCAAAAGCAATCAGCTGAAGATTTGATCGAACGCGTTCAAGCGGGCGACTTCAAAGCTTACACGCAACTTGCGACTGAGCTCCTTGAAGAGTACGAAGCAGTCGAGCTTCTCGCAGCAGCACTTCGTGGTTTGACGAAAGAGCCAGATTCAACACCTGTTGAAATCTCTTACGCAGAACCAGTCCGTGTGAAACGTCAAGGTGGACGCAACGACCGCGGTGGATACCGTGGCGGCGCACGCAGTGGCGGCGGAGACCGTCGCACTGGCGGCGGAGACCGTGGCGGACGCTCAGGCGAACGTAGCGGTGGCGGTGGATACCGTGGAAAACGCACTGGTGGGACTGACGATCGTCGTCGCTCATCAGAAGACCGTGGCCCACGTCGTCCGCGTGACTAATCGATAAAACGAAAACCGCATTTCCTTAAGTGGATTTGCGGTTTTTTTATTTATCTCATGCTACACTGAACGAGTAGAGATTGAAGGATGAGGTGTCAACGGATGGTAGAACTAGGTTTAGGTCTCGTCATATTATTGGCGTGCATCCTAGCATTGAAGCCGATTGTTATGCGGACAGTACGTCTGAATTTCCGATATATTCCGGTCGCCACACTTTTGTTTGGCGCGATGATTTGGTTAGTCATGGCCATCGGCGTCGGCGGGAAGATGGGAATCGGATACGGTGTGATGAGTATCGTGTATTTTATTGCTTGTTTCGGTGCCTATATGTATGTGCATACACGAGCGAGCTGAAACCGGCTCGCTTTCTTGTTTCGAAAATGAGGATGAGGTGATCCAATTGGATGCAGTGGATGTGATGATGAATCCAAATGAAGTCGAAGTGACGTATGAACCGATTTTCGGGGCGGCCACGTTTCAAGTGGAAGGCTACATGGTACACGGCCATTTCAGGGGCGAGTCGCTCACCCCGTTCTTTTATGATGACGACGTACCTGTCGAGTATCAACTCGACATCGCCAAGCGGATGGAACGGTTGGCCGCCGAAGCGTTGCGTGACGAAAAGCAGTTCGTCACGTTCCGCTGCCGGTCGGAATGGATCCTTGAAGAAGGGGGCGAAGCATTTTTAGCACCGTTACGGGAATTGAACTTCCCGCTCCACCGGATATTTGTGACACTTCAAGGGACCGAGCTCGTCGATGTGTCTCGTCTGTCCCGTGTCGTCCAATATTATCGATCTTCTGGTGTGAGAGTCGCGCTCGACTTCGCGGAGTCGACGAGTATCGAGGACATCATGACGATTGCACCGGAGTTGTTGCTTGTCGATTTAGCAACGATGGTCGAGAAGAAGACGTTGTCGGTGACTTACCCCCAAATGCTCCAGACGATGGAATACATCGCTTCGAAACTCGGGGCCCCGCTGCTTTATAAGTCAATCGATCATCTCGGTCAGTTGCGTTACGCCTGGCAGCACGGTGGGAGTTACTACATGGGCGGCTTGTTAGGTCGTCAAGAGGATTTCCCGCCGCGTGAAGCAAAAGGAATGAGTGTGCTCACGCAAGAAGTTCCAGCGTTCTTCCTGCACGACCAAGAGCGATTGAAGCGGTTGTATGAGCTAGAATTCGAACTTCACGGAAAAGTCGCGGAGCTCGTCCAAACCGGGAAATGGTCACGGGATAAGAAGGATGAATGGCTGCTCCATATCGCCCCTAAATTAGAAGGGATGCTCGTCCGCTACTACTTGACCGATCAAACGGGCTTCCAGACGAGTGCGAACGTCTACCAAGAGCAACACGTTTGGAAAGTCGATAACACATACCGAGGCTATAACTGGAGTTTTCGACCGTACTTTATCCGGACGATGGCGGCGATGAGTGTTCGTGGGCGGGGCTATTTGTCGGAAGACTATCGCGACTTCAGCTCCAACGAAGTGACACGTACGTTCAGCTACCCGTTACCGGACGGCATGTTTTTGTTCGCCGATTTATCAGAAGAGTACTTATACCAAAACCGATTATTAGATTGAGAGGGATTATGATGTTTGATTACGATTATGATGCGTTGCGTGAGATTGGGAGAATCGTCGCCCGGGCAAGGGATGAGATGGCACGGGCCGTCACGCCAGGGATGACGACGAAAGAGCTCGATGCGATCGGGCAACGTATTCTTAAAGAAGAAGGAGCGGCCTCGGCGCCGATTACGATGTATGAGTTTCCGGGCTATACGTGTATCTCCATCAATGAAGTGGCTGCCCACGGAATTCCAGGTAAAGAAGTCATTAAAGACGGGGACATCGTCAATGTCGATGTGTCTGCCGTGAAAGATGGCTATTATGCAGACACGGGACGAACGGTGATCGCCGGCACACCGAAATCGCCAGAGCATGTCCGCTTAGTCGAGGTCTCGCTCACGTCGCTCGAAGCAGGTCTCAGCAAAGTGAAGGCCGGTACGAAAGTGAACCAGATCGGAAAAGCGATTTACGCGGATGTCCGCAAAAATGGCTTCACCGTCATTCGAAACTTGGCAGGTCATGGACTCGGCCGCACGCTCCACGGCGAACCGGAGACGATCTCCAACTATTATAGCCGGGAAGAGAATGACATCTTGAAAGTCGGTCAAGTCATCGCAGTCGAGACGTTCGTCTCGACGAAAGACGAGATCGTCTACCAGTCAGAAGAGGATGGCTGGGCGTTGTTCACACCGAACGACAGCCCCGTCTCGCAGTTTGAGCACACGGTCATCGTGACCGAGGACGGCTATGAAGTGTTGACTGGCACGTTCCGAGAAGAATGACGCAATCAAACAAGGATACAGACCGCGGTCTGTATCCTTGTTTACGTTAATTGGATGATTTGTTCGCTTAACTGATGAATCTTTTTCCAATCCGGAGTGACGACGTCAGGGATCGAGAGTTGACCGTTTTCGACTTCGAGCGGCGTATCGAGCAGGTCAGTCTCAAAATAGGCGCTCGTTCCGGCCATGTCGGCCGGATAGGCGGCACCCGTCAACGAGGCGAATAAGAGCGTATGATAACGGCCGATCGATGATTCGTACATACCGCCGACCCAATACGGAGTACCGCTGTCACGGATTGCGAGCGCCTCGGTCAATCCCCCGACGCGGGCGGGTTTGATATTGACGATGCGTCCGGCCCGAAGCCGATTCATCGTCTCGACGTCTTGTCGTGAGGTGATGGACTCGTCAAGACAAATGGGCGTCTTGAGTTTTGTTTGCAGGTCGGCCGATTCGACCCAGCAGTCGCTCGGATAAGGCTGTTCGATCATCAAGAGGCGATGGGCGTCGAGTTGTTCGAACCAGTCGAGCGGCTGCTCGTGCGCACTGCCGTTCAAGTCGATCATGAGCGGAGCGTCCGGGAAAAAAGTCCGCACTTCCGCGAGCGCCGTCAATAGCTCATGAGGCGAAGCTTTCAACTTGATCCGTTCGAACCCGGAATCGAGCGCCTGTTCGATCGCGTTCAACGTTTGGGTGAGCAAGCCGATCCCAATCGTCCGCCCGCAAGCGACGTGATGTCCGGCTTGCAAAAGTTGTTTTAGCGTCACGCCAGCACGGGCGGCCTCGATTTCCCAGAGTGCACTCTCCCACATCGCTTTTGCCATCGGGTGCCCGATAATCGAACGGACATGGTCTGGAAATGTGGTCGCGCTGACCGTCTGCCCGTTCAACAATCGATAGATCAGTTCAGACGTGTCGACGGTCGAGCGGACCGTCTCCGACGTGTACCACGGCGTCTCAAAGGCGACACCTTCCCCGTATCCGACTGCTCCATCGGTCGTTTCGAGACGGAGAATGACCGTCCGTCTCGTCGTCAAAACGGCATGGGCTGTTACAAGTGGATGTTTGAACGTAAGTGGGACGATGTAAAGGTCAGCTCGTTGAATCATAATCGGTCTCCTTTAAGCGGTGCCTCATCAATTTTCCGTTGGCGTTTCGTGGGAGCTGAGTGACCGTGATCAACGCCTTCGGGTGCTTATACTTAGCGAGGTGGTCGTTTAAAATTTGCGTAAGTTCGTGAGGGTCGTACGTTCCGACGATATAGGCGATCGGGACGGCGCCCCATGTCGGGTCAGGCTTCCCGGTGACACCTGCGTCCTCGATACCGGGGCATCGCAACAGGACGCTCTCGATCTCCGCGGGATAGATGTTTTCTCCGCCCGAGATGATCAAGTCGCTCCGGCGATCGAAAACATATAAATAGCCGTCTTGGATCGTTCCGAGGTCGCCGGTTCGCCAGTACCTGTCCTCGGTCCAAGCGTTCGCTTCCGATTCGTTATAATAGCCGGGCGTGACGGTCGGGCCATTGACTTCGATCTCACCATCGCGACTGATACGGATGCGGGTCGGTGCGATCGCTTGACCGCTTGAACCGATATGGTCCAGTGCTTCGGACGGCAACAACGTCGCGACTTGGGAGCAAGTTTCCGTCATCCCGTACGTCTGCGCGATCGGCAAGTGGCGGCGGTCTGCTTCTTCGAGCAACGGCCGTGGCACCGGTCCGCCTCCGACGAGGATGACGCGGAGATGGTGACTTGTCAATCCTGCGTCGAGCAGTCGCCCGAGCATGATGGCGACGAGGGAAAGATGGGTGATCCGTTCGGACGCGATCAATTGGATCGTACGCAAGACGTCGAACTTCGGTTCAACGTATAATGCTGAGCCGAACAGGGCGCAGCGGTACACTTGAGCGAGTCCGCTCATGTGGAACAGCGGTGTGACGACGAGCATGCGGTCGGTCGGCTCGTATCCGAGATGTTTTTTTGCGGCCTCGGCGCTCGCGCGATGATTTCCGTACGTCTGTTGCACCGCTTTGGCGTGTCCGGTCGTGCCGGACGTAAACATGAGCGATATGACCTCGTCACGCCCCCAGCGATGATGTCGGCGCAATGGCTCTTGATCGCGTACGCTCACGTCGATTTGAGGGACGTTGAGGTCGATTTCCTGATCGACGAGTAAGATGTCGATGTGGGCCTTGTCGAGTTGCATCGCGAGTTCGCTTGTGGTCAGCCGTGTATTCAACGGGACGAGTACTTTTCCGAGCAAATGGACGGCGTGGACTGCGACGACATAGTCTTTACTATTTGACGCATACAGTCCGATGTGACGAGCATCTGGAACGGTCCGGCCTAAAAAGTGTGCCAAGCGCGAGCTCTCATCGATCAATTCGCCCCACGTCAGACGTTCCGTTGCGGTGACGAGGGCGATCGTGTCGACAGGATGTTGCTTCAAATCATAATCCATTACAATTACCTCCAAAAAAAGAGTAGCGAATTCGCTACTCTCTTACGATTTACGGGAAACGCGGGAATTGACCGAAGTCAGGGTCACGTTTTTCTTTGAAGGCGTCACGGCCTTCTTTTGCTTCATCTGTCGTGTAGTAAAGGAGCGTCGCGTCACCGGCGAGCTGTTGGATCCCGGCCAAGCCGTCCGTATCAGCGTTCATCGCAGCTTTCAAGAAGCGGAGTGCTGTCGGCGAGTGTTGCAAGATCTCTTGGCACCATTGGACCGTCTCGGCTTCAAGCTGTTCGAGCGGGACGACCGTGTTGATGAGCCCCATGTCGAGCGCTTGCTGTGCGTCGTATTGACGGCACAAGTACCAAATCTCACGAGCCTTCTTATGTCCGACGATACGTGCCAAGTACCCTGAACCGTAACCGGCATCGAATGAACCGACTTTCGGTCCAGTTTGACCGAAACGAGCGTTGTCGGCCGCAATCGTCAAGTCACAGACGAGGTGCAAGACGTGTCCGCCACCGATGGCGTATCCAGCGACCATGGCGATGACCGGTTTCGGGATGACTCGGATCAAGCGCTGAAGATCAAGAACGTTCAAGCGCGGGATATCATCGTCACCGACGTAGCCGCCGTGACCGCGAACTTTTTGGTCGCCACCTGAGCAGAAGGCTTGATCGCCTTCACCTGTCAAGATGATGACGCCGACTTCTTTATCGTCACGGGCGCGCGCGAACGCGTCAATCAATTCGTTGACCGTGAGCGGACGGAACGCGTTCCGAACTTCCGGGCGGTTGATCGTGATTTTTGCGATCCCGTTCCACTTCTCATATTTAATGTCTTCATACGTACGGACCGATGTCCAGTTTGCTACTGATTCCATTTAAATTCCCCCTAAAATCAATTTCTCTATCATTGTACCAAATTGTTGGGCGTTCTCGATATGGGGAGCGTGGCCTGCATTCGAAATTTCGTGTATCCGAATGTCTGGACGACGTTCACGCATATCGCGAGCAATCGTTTGAAACTTCACATCGTGCGCACCGACGATCAAATCGGTTCGAGGCAGGCGGTCAAGATGCGTCCATAGCGACGGCATACTGCCGGTCCCGATGGCGCGCAAACTGTTCGCGAGCGCCGACGGATCTTGAGCGAGCCGCTCATGTCGAAGTGAGGCCCGCATCTCGTCCGTTTGACGCCAAAGCGGGAGCATCTCCCATGCGGCGACGAACGCTTCGATTCCGTCCGTCTCGATCCGTCGCGCGAGCCGTTCATCGGCGTCGCGTCGCGCTCGTCGTTCTGAAGCGGTGAGACCGGGCGTCGTACTAATCCCGATGAAGTGGTCCACGCGCTCGTCACAGGCTGCGAGTGTCATCCCGATGCGGCCGCCGAGCGAATAGCCGATGACCGTCCACGGCCTTTCGTCCGTGTCGAGCAGCGTCGACAAATCCTTCACTTGTTGGCTCATCTTCGCGCGGGCGACCGAGCAACTGCCGGTCTGTCCATGTTGAAGCAGGGACGGGGCGACGAGGTGCACCGGCAAGTCAGGGAAATACGAGAGCCATCCGGCGTTGCTCGTGAAGCCGTGCAACAAGAGGACCGGTCTTCCGGACCCGTGCTCGAGCACTTCATACGACACGTCACGGACAGTACGTCTCACGTCCCGTTCTCCAACGTGAGACGCGTGCAGATCGATTCCGTCCAGTTCCGGTGGGATAAGACGTTGTCGGCACGGTCGGACGGGAATTCGATCAACTGAATCCCGGCCTCGATTGCTGCTGTCACGTCTTCTGGACGTTCGAGCAGTTGATAGCTAAGCCCGTATGTGTCGGCGAAGCCACGGATGTTCAAGTCGAGCGGTGTACCGAACAAGTCTTCGAACATCTGTGGCTCGATTGATGCTTGCGGTAAGAAGGAGAAGATACCGCCGCCGTTGTTGTTGGCGACGATGATCGAGAACGAGCCAGGATGCGTCTTTAGTAACTGCAGGGCGTTGCTGTCGTGATAGAACGCCAAGTCACCGATCAGTAACGCGGCTCGTTCTGTGTCGTGGCAAGCGCCGAGCGCACTCGAGATGATTCCGTCGATCCCGTTCGCGCCTCGGTTGGCGAAGACGGATACGGCTTGTCCGGCGCCGAGCGTCGTGTCGACGTCACGGATCGGCATGCTGTTGCTGACGAACAAGCGGTCGATCTGAGCGTTCAAGACGTGACGCGTCAAGGCGCTCTCACCGCTCAGACTTGGTTTGGCCGATTCGGCGACTTGTTCGAATAAGGAAAAGCGAGCCGAGTAGACGTCGTCAAACGGGACGTCGATGACCTCCAAATAGTCATTCGCGTCGCCGTAGACGACAGTCGCACGACTTGATGGGTCGCGAAACGAGCCGGGCTGTTCAATCAAGATTTGGTGGGTCTGTTTGAGCCATTCATTCAACCGTTTCGATACAGGAGCCGCACCGAAGCGAACGACCGCATTCGGCGTCCATTCTGGGCTATGCTCACTTGCGAGCCACGTGTCATAATTCGTCAAAACGCCGTCAAAGCAACGCATGCCACTGAGCGGATCGGCGAACACCGGAATTCGGTGAGTGTTTGCTACGTTGTAGATGGTTTCGAGCCAAGACGTCGGCGTGCCAGGTCCGACGACGAAAGCGAGCCGTTCGACGGCCGTCTCTTGTTTGAAGCGAACCAAGTCGTCGGTGACGGGACGAATGTACGAGGTCTCGCTCCGTCTCGAAGTGGCGGTCAATTGTGACTTCAGACGTTCGATATCGGGCAGTAACGGTTCTCGGAACGGAATGTTAATATGGACCGGTCCGAGCGGGGCCTGCGCACTCAAGCGTACGAGCCGTCCGACGGCTTGTTCCATATAGCGCAGACTCTCTGGCTCGGGCACCGGTAGGTCGAGGCTCGTCTTCACATGTTCACCGTAGAGGCGGACTTGATCGATTGCTTGCGGGGCCCCGACGTTACGCAACTCATGCGGCCGATCTGTCGTCAAGACGACGAGCGGGAGCTGGGAAATCGTTGCTTCGGCGACAGCTGAAAAATAGTTGGTAGCGGCTGTGCCGCTCGTACAAATTAATGCGACCGGCCGAACGTCTTCGCCAGCGCGGGTTAGTCCGAGCGCGAAGAAAGCGGCTGAACGCTCATCGACGACGACGTGATGGCGTATATTCGGGTGCAAATACGCGGCTATCGCCAGCGGTGTCGAACGCGAACCGGGACTGATGACGACGTCATAAATCCCAGTTTCGACGAGTCGATTCATCATATGGGATACCCAATTCGTTAACATATCGTTCATTCGTGATTGCCTCCTGAAATGACTTGGTCTAACCCGAGCGCTTGCTTGATCGGGCTCAATTTGACTTCTGTCTCGGCTAGCTCTGATTCGAGTTCAGACTCTTGGACGATTCCACAGCCTGCGTATAATGCCACGAACTGATGCTGGACGAGGGCCGAACGGATAGAGACGACAAATTCACCTTCTCCGTCGGTGTTCAACCAGCCGAACGGTGAGCCGTACCAGCCGCGATCGAACCGTTCGATGTCGCGCAGCAAGCGGACGGCCGTCCGCTTCGGAGAACCGCCGAGTGCGGGTGTCGGGTGCAACGACTCAATGATGGAGAGGAGAGACGCGTTCGTGTCCAAAGTCGCTTTGATCGGTGTGTGTAAATGAAACACCGAGCGGTTCTCTAAAATCGTCGGGGACGGCGCGACATGAATGGTCGCTGCATAAGGTGTGAGAGCGTTTTGAATGTCTTTGACGACGATTTGGTGCTCCTCTAAATTTTTACGGTCATGCAACAACTGCTGTTTCGCCGTCTCTGTTTCCGCGTCCATATCCGGGCGCTTGATCGTGCCGGCGATGGCCGCGGTCTCGATATGCGGACCTTGCTTACGGACGAGCCGCTCTGGTGTGGCCCCGAAAAATCCGATTTCCCGTTTCGGTTGATATAAGAACACGTAACTGCCTTCTTGATGTTCAGACAAGTGCCGAAGCGTCTTCGCGAACGGGAACGCTTCATCTGACGTCTGGTAAATCTCTTCCCTGGCGATGACGAGTTTCTCGACTTTTTCTTCGGCGATATATCCTTTCGCCTGTTGAAAACTTGATTTAAAGTGATCGACGCCGTCTTTTACTTTCGAATACGTCGGCGTCGACTCATCGGGCGCGTGCAGGGCGTTGAACTGGGACAATTGGTCGGCTAGTTGGATTAAATATTGTTCAACGGTCTGGTTTGAAGAAACAAGGGTCGACACCGTCAACGTGTGCTTGTCACCGGAACGACGGTATAAAAATTTAGGGACGACTAAAGCAGCCTCGTCGAATGAGTCCCACATGTTTTTTTGAGGACGGACGAACGTATCAAATGAAAATCCTGAGAACGCATAGATGACGGCATCGACATCCCGGCGATGCAGGCTCCAGTCGTACTGCAGACGTTGGAACCGTTCGGGTCCGGACGCCGTCAAGACGAGCGCGTCGGCACAACCGAGCATTTCAAGTGAGCGATCGGGTGTCGAAAAATAATAGTGTGATGTTTCTGTATTTTGAATGATCTGAAACGCGTCGAACGAAGGGATCTCCCACGTGTATGAGGCAAGGACAGGTCGTTGCCATGCGCGTGCGCGTTTATGTGCTTGTTCGATTCGTTGTTTAATGTGTGTTTGAGTATCTGGCATATAAGAAAAGCCTCCTCAATCCGATGGAATATTCATCTTTTAGTGTATCATGACTTAACGGCTGTACTGCCCGTCGAATGCTCGAGAAACATGAGTTCAGATGATTGAGGGGCGGGCATTGACAGATTTTTTTGTGGAGACGTAAACTAACGAAGGGAGGGAAGTAGATGAAGAAGAGAGAGAAAGGTGCTTATTGGCGCATGATTCGTCCGCACACACTGACGGCGAGCTTTATTCCGGTGCTGTTAGGAACGTTTATCGTCGCCGGTCAAACCGATTTGAAATGGGGTCTGTTCTTGGCGATGCTCTTCGCCTCGATCTTGATTCAAATCGCGACGAATTTATTTAATGAATATTACGACTACAAACGCGGGCTCGACCACGAAGGCTCGATTGGAATCGGCGGCTCGATCGTACGAGACGGGTTCACGCCGGGTCAAGTGCTCGGCATCGCGCTCGGGATGTATGGTGTCGCGTGTGTACTCGGTCTGTATCTTGCCGCTTCGACGAGCTGGCATTTGCTTTGGATCGGAGCGTTGTCGATGGTCGTCGGCTATCTGTATACGGGTGGTCCGCTTCCGATTGCGTATACGCCGTTCGGTGAACTTGTCGCCGGATTGTTCATGGGCTACGTCATCATCGGGATTTCAGGATATATCCAAATCGGTACGGTGACGACTGAGTTGTTGCTCGTGTCATTCCCGATGGCGCTCTTGATCGGAGCGATTTTACTAGCCAACAATATACGGGACTTGGATAACGACAAGGTGAACGGACGACGCACGATTGCGTGTCTCGTCGGACATCGCCGGGCCGTGCTCGTTTTGGCCGGATTCTTTATCGTTGCGCTGATTGGTATCCTCGTCGCCGTATTCGTTTACGGGGTCACGCCTTGGGTATTGCTTTCGTTAATGACCGTTCCGATCATGATTCGTGCGGTGAAGCGGTTCTGGGTGAAACGTGAGCCGGCCGACCTGATGCCGGCGATGGCGATGACGGCGAAGGTCAACACGTTATTCGGGGCCTGGATGGTCATCGGATTAATCGTCGCACGCGTTATCGCATAAACATAGAGGAGGGGAACGATATGTCAGTCGTCAAAGACATGCTTGCGTTCAATGAACGGTTCGTGACAGAGAAGCAGTATGAGCAGTACGTGTCAGATAAATTTCCTGATAAGAAAATTGTCATTTTAACTTGTATGGACACACGGTTGACGTCGTTATTGCCACATGCGCTCGGTTTGAAGAACGGCGACGCGAAAATCATCAAAAACGCGGGCGCGGTATTGTCGCATCCGTTCGGATCGGTCATGCGTTCGATTCTCGTCGCCTTATACGCTCTCGGTGCGGAAGAGGTGATCGTTGTTGGACATTACGATTGCGGCATGGCCGCTATCGACCCGAACGCGGTCATCGGCGAGATGGAGCGGCGCGGAATTGATCCGCAGACGTTACAGACGCTCAAAGCCTCAGGCATGAACTTGGAGAAGTGGTTGCATGGCTTTGACTCGGTCGAGGCGAACGTCGTCAACTCGGTCAGTCTGATCAAAAACCATCCGCTCCTGCCGCCGGGTACGGACGTCCACGGATTTGTCATCGATCCAGGAACGGGGCGACTCGATGTCGTCGAGGCATAATCATCCATGCAAAAAGGCGAGCTCCGTTTTGAGAGAGCTCGCCTTTTGTCATCCGTACGTGTTGACCGGAATATCTTTGTAGTCATCTTCGTCCGAGTCTTTCGACTTGGATTTTTTGTTTTTCTTATAGTTCTTCTCATACTCTTGCTCGCTCGGTGTTTTGAAGAAGCGTTGCCACGTGGCGTTGATCTCAGAGCCAATCAAGATGATCATGCCGGTCAACTGCAGCCAAAGCAACGTGACGATGATGCCTCCGAGTGATCCGTACGTCGAATCGTAGTTACCGAAGTTCGAGACGTATAGGCTAAAACCGAGTGAGACGAGCTGCCAAGCGATGACGCCGAAGATGGCGCCGGGGACGGTGCTTTTCCAAAACACGTGTTGTTGCGGTGCAATCTTATAAAAGATCGACAGCGTCAAGATCAAGATGACCGTCGTCAGCACGTAACGGAACACGTTGATCAAGACGACTTCGGCACCGGAAATCGGGAGGTAGTCTGAAATGAATTCGATGATTTGTGAACCGAACACGTTCGAGATGATGAGTAGCAAGACGCCGACGCCGAGGAGGAACGTCAAGCCGAGGGCGATGCCTTTACTGACGAAGAAGTTGCGTTCGTTGTCCTCACCGTACGCGTGGATTGCCATATTGATCAATCGTTCGACTCCTTTAGAGGCCGACCAAATCGCTAAAATCGCACCAATCGAGAGCAGTCCGCCTCGTGGCTCGCCGATCGCCTCAAAGATCCCTGATAAAAACTCGGTCGCCGCCGAACCTGGCGCCAGGTTATTTAACTGTTCTTGAAACGACGCTTGTGTGATGTCGAAGAACGAGAGCAACGCTAAAATAAAAATGATTCCCGGGAAAATGGATAAGAACCAAAAAAAAGCGAGCGTTGCCCCGTAATCTTGAACGTCATGCTCTTTAAAACGACGAAACAACTCTTTCCCGAAGGAAAGCCAATTCTTTTTTTCTTTCACTTCTGTAGTGTCCATGCGCATATCCTCCTGAACGTTATCGTTAGAAACTATCTTTCCCGATTTGTCAGTAGGTTACACATTGATTCAGTCTTCGGCTAACGTTTTGTCAAAGAATCGTTCTGGATTGGTGGTGAGTAGCTCGGCTAAAGAAGGGGGTCTGACCGGCAGGCGGCTCAATGCGCTCCGCTTCACCCAAATCGGTGTGTACGAGCCGTTCGTCTGTTCAGCTTGGAACTCTTCGCCTGTACCGGTGCCGAATTCGCCACTTGTGACGCGGGCCCAAAAATAAGGATTCAATTCACCGTTGAAGGCGACGTAGGCGGCGACTCCTTCAAGCTCGACGTGGACACCGAGTTCTTCATAAGCTTCACGGACGGCAGTTTCTTCAGCCGTATGGCCAAATTCGACACCGCCGCCAGGGAAGACGTAATAGAGTGCGTTTTCTTTTTCGCGTCGAATGAGCGCGACCTCGTCGTGTTCGTTCGTGAGGATGATGGCGCTGCGTAATTTTGTTCTGACCAATGGGATCGTTCCTTTCGGTAGCTTATAGTGAACAAAACGCATCGACTCACCGTCGATGCGCTTTGTTAATCTGTCGTCTTTTGTTCTAACGATTCGTACATATCAGAAGTCAAACCGTTCTCATGAGAACCGATAACTTTTGCGGCGACGCGCATGCCAAGGCGGAGCGCGTCTTCAATCGAATGATGCTTCATCAATTCAGAGATGACGGCCGAGAAGAAAGAATCACCGGCGCCTGTTGAATCAGCGACTTTGACTTTTGTCGTCGGTACGTGTCCTTGCTCGTTCGTCCGGAGATCGACGTAGACGGCACCGAGTTCGCTCATCGTGACGATCGTGAGCGGCGCACCTTTCATCGCGAGCACTTCGGCGACGCGCAATGCGTCATCGACGGTGACGATTGACATATCAGACAGGATTTCGGCTTCTTCACGGCTACAGATGAAGCCGGTGAAGCCTTGAAGCAAGTGGCGATTTCGTTCGATGACGGACAAATGACCGCACACCCCGTAAAGCGGAAGCTTCATCTCGCGACATAGTTCGATCGTCTCATTCAAGACGTTGACCGACAAATCGAGGTCGATGGCGACGGCTTCGCTTTCGGCGAACACCGTATCGATTCGGCGGAGGATACATTGTTCCATCATCGCTTCATCTGGTTGTTTCGAGATCGAGGTCTGGAGGTCGCCGTTATTGTCCATGACGGCGAGCCACATGCCCATACCGTTATCTTCAAGCAGGTCGACATGGTCGACGTTGACGTTTAAGTCGCGAAGCTCTTGAAGGACACCCATCCCGATTTGGTCGTTTGTGACGGTTGACACGAACCGGACGTCGTTACCGAGGACACCTAGGTTTTGCGCGACGTTACGGCCGGTTCCGCCGTTCGAGAACGCGATGTCCCCGACGTTTTTCGCATCTTTATGAAGCGGGGCGAACGATGTTCCTTTAATATCGACAAATACTTTGCCGATTACTGCAATCGTATTCATATGCTGTACCACCTTTAGCCAATCATCTATCTGTTATCGGTCTGTTAGACACATTGTTTCCATTATAGCGAAATCGTCATTCGCTTTCAATGACGGTTTCAAACGCTGTCGAAATTTGTCAATCCCATGAAGAACTGAGCAAGCGCAGTCCGTTCAAAATGACGAGAATCGTTGACCCTTCATGACCGACGACGGCGAACGGCATGACGAGCAGCTCGAAGATGTTCGTCGCGATCAAAACGAGGATGACGCCGAGGGCGAACACGACGTTCTGCAAGACGATCCGGTTCAATTTACGAGATTGCTCAATCGCTGAACTCAAGCGGACGAGGTCGTTTTTCATGAGGACGACGTCAGCCGTCTCGAGTGCGGCGTCGGTTCCTTCGCCCATGGCGATCCCGACGTCTGCTGTCGCGAGGGCCGGGGCGTCGTTGATGCCGTCGCCAATCATCCCGATCGTGCCGTACTCTTGTTTTAACAGCTTGATTTGTTCGACTTTCTCTTCCGGGAGGCATTCGGCGATGTAGCGGGTCAAGCCCGCCTCCGTCGCGATGGCGCGTGCGGTCGCTTCATTGTCGCCTGTGATCATGATCGTCGCGATCCCGAGATGGTTCAAGCGCTCGATCGCTTGTTTGGCTTCCGGGCGTAACGTGTCACGCAGTGCGAACGCGCCGATCGTCTGTTCATCGTCACTGACGAAGACGAGTGTGTGTCCGGCGGCTTTTAACCGCTCGACGTCTTCGCGGTAGAAGTCACCGCTCCGGTCGGCGAACTTTTGTTTACCGACCCGGTAGGAAGTGCCGTCAATCGTCGCTTCGATGCCTGAACCGGTAATGTCTTTAAAGTGATCCATGTCTCCCGTATGTTTGCCCGTGAACTTGACGAGCGCCTCGGCGAGCGGGTGCATCGAATGTTCTTCGATCAAACTGACGACGCGATAAACGTCTTCTGCTGCCATGTCAGGATGAACCAACGCCGTTTGGACGACCGGCTTACCGATTGTGAGCGTCCCGGTCTTATCGAAAGCGATCGCTTTGAGGCGTCCCATGTTTTCGATGTGGACACCGCCTTTGAACAAAATCCCGTGTTTAGCGGACGAGGCGATGGCGGCAAGCGCGGCCGGTGTGATCGCGGCGACGAGGGCGCACGGTGAGGCGACGACGAGCAGGATCATCCCGCGGTATATGCTTGTCTCGAGCGACCACGAAGTGAGGACGGGACCGAGCAAGATGATGGCCGTGACCGAGATGAGCACGATCTGGACGTATCGTCCCTCATAGCGGTCGATGAACTGGGCCGACGGTGATTTTTCTTCTTGGGCTTGCTGCACCATCTGAATGATCTTTTGGAACAACGTCTCGGTGGCGAGTTTCGTCACCGATAACGTGAGCACCCCGTTCAAGTTAACACTTGAACCGAACACTTCGTCGCCGACGGTCCGGTCGACCGGAATCGATTCCCCGGTGATGGCGGCTTCTTCAACGGAGGCGGTCCCGCTCAAAATGCGTCCGTCGACCGGGATGCGTTCACCCGGCCGGACGTAAATCCGGTCGCCGACTTTTAAGTCATCGATGTGGACGACTTCGAGACCGCCGGCTGCATCGAAACGGGTCGCTTGTTCCGGTTGGAGTTCCATCAACGATTCGAGCGCCCGCTCGTTTTTGTTCAGCGTGTACGTCTCGAGTGCACCGGACAAGGCGAAGATGAAGATGAGGATCGCGCCTTCCATCCAATAGCCGATCGAGGCGGCACCGATCGCCGCGATGATCATGAGTAGCTCGACGTTCAATGATCGGGTTTCCCACGTATCGGTCAGTCCTTCTTTGGCTTTGGCGTAACCGCCGATCAAGAAGGCGTTCAAGTAGAGCGTGACGTAAATCCAAGTGGCTCCGTCTTGTCTTTCTGCGAGATATGCGAGTACAATCAATACACCGCTGATGAGCGCCATGATGAGCTCGATATGTTCGAACCAGTTGGCCCGTTTGAAGACGTGGCTTTTTTCTTGTGCAGTAGTTGCGTGTACGTTCATAGTAGGCACCTCTTTCTAATTGAGAATATATATCAGTTAAATGATAATGACTGAGGATGATTATCATTATCTTTTGTTGTTTTAAAGGGTTTTACATCCGTTTTCTTCATGTCTCTTATTTATAATGATTATCATGTGAGTCTATTTTATCATCATTCATAACAACTCACAAACTAAAAGATTAAGGAGATTTCGTGTCATGCAAAATATTTTTCAACGCTCTTGGAGCGTCACGCTGTTGGCGTTGTTCAACACGTTTTTATGGGGCAGTGCTTTCCCGTTCATTAAATTAAGTTATGAGGCGTTAGACATCGGGGCAGGCGAGTACGGCCAACAACTGTTTTTTGCCGGCGAACGGTTTTTACTGGCCGGTATTCTGTTGCTCGTGATCAGCCGGCTCGTCTTCAAGCGGCCGATCCGATTGAATGCGGAAAAATTGAAGGCATACGCACACTTAGGGGCGTTCTTGACGTTTTTGCAATATCTGTTCTTCTATATCGGATTGTCCATCTCGACCGGGGTGCAAGGGTCGATCATCGCCGGCTCGACATCGTTCTTCCAAATGGCGCTCGCACATTTCCGCTATGAAGATGATCGGTTGAACCGGTTGAAAGGCATCGCGCTCACTCTCGGCTTCTCAGGGATCGTCATCGCGAACTGGCCGACAGCAAGCTCGGAAATCGGTTTTGGAATCGGTGAGATCCTCCTCATCTTGGCGATGGTGTCTGGCGCGTTCGGGAACTTGGTCGCGAAAGACTACTCGCGACATCATGACGTCGCCCCGATGACCGCTTGGGCGATGGTGATCGGTTCGCTCGGTCTGTTGATCGTCGGATTTATCCTTGACCCGGGAGGCGTGTTCTTGCCTTACACGGTGAAGACGCTATTGTTCCTGTTATACCTCGCATTGTTGTCAGCGATCGGTTTCACGTTGTGGAACACGCTCATGAAGCACAACCCGGTGAGCCGGGTGTCGCTCTATATGTTCTTTGTTCCCTTGTTCGGTGTCTTGTTATCGAGTTTACTGCTCGGTGAGACGATTCCTTGGAACGCGCTCGTCGGGTTACTATTCGTCATCGCCGGCATCTATTTGTCAACGTATTTTCAAGGTCGTCGTCGACCGGGCGGCTCTATCGCGAAATGAGTTCGAGGTACAGTTGACGGAAGTTTATTTTCATGACAAAATATATTAAAAATTCTGAAAATTTTTCAGTTATGAATCGGTCTTCGTTGTAAAGACTTGCGTACGACAAGTTAACAGAAGGGAGGGTTTGTGCCATGACGAGAAATTTGATTGTCCGAAACATCCTCGTGTCGCGCCAGCCGCGAGACGAGTACGTCAAGTACGTGATGAAGTGCGTGAGTCGCGGATTGAAAGAACATCACGACCAAGTCGATGTGCGCGCCGTCAGGCAAGGCGATGACATCCAGACGAAGTGGCAAATCAACGATCGTGTCATCGAGGTGACGCTCAAGTCCGACGTATTGGCATCGCTCGATACGGAGCCGTTCGCTCTCGATGAGGTGTTCATCCGGGCGTTCGAACGAAACGATGTCAGAGTCGGGCCACCAAACGAATGACAAACGAAAAGGATGAATCTCCGCGGAGACTCATCCTTTACTTATGCTTCGATCGGTTTGGCTTTTGACGTGAACAGGCTGATCGACAGGATGCCGAGGATCAAGGCGTACATGAGGAAATATACTTCTTTAGGCAACGCGACCCAAAACGCACCGATCATCGGACCGCTGATCGACCCGACACTGAACGAGATGCTGTACAGCATGTTGCCGGTCGGTAAGAGTGAGCGGGGCAACACTTCCGTCATATGGGCGAGGCCGAGCGAATAAGTAGAACCGAGTCCGGCACCGGCCAAGGCAAACAAAACGAGCAACCACAAATAGTTGTCGACGGCGAGGTTCGCGAGGGCGAACAAGAGCGTACCGAGCGTCAAGACGATTTGCAGGACGCGTTTCTTCCCGAAGTGATCGGCGAGCCGTCCGAGCGGCAACTGGACGATGATGGACGCGACGATGAACGTCGTGATGAGCGTGCTCGTCTGTGCGAGCCCGATGTCGTTGCGGACGGTGAAGATCGGCAAGTTCGCATTCAGGCTCGCTTCAAGAAAGCCGTATGTGAACGCCGGGAGCAGCGTGTACCCGGCACCGATCAAGACGAGGCGGATGCGTCCGGTCGAATCCGTCTTCACTTTCTCCGCCTCGGGGTACTCGTTGTCGACCTTGAAGATAAGGAAGAGTGATCCGAGACAGAAGAAGATCAAGACGAGGAACGGGAGCCAAAAGTGAATATCGACGAGCGGGGCGATCAACGGACCGACCGCAAACCCGAGACTGAACGACATCCCGTAATACGCCATCGCCCGGCCGAGACTCCGTTTCTCGCTCACGGACGTGACCCACACTTGCGAGCCGTAGTGAAGCGCCGAGTCCCCGAATCCGATGACGAAGCGCATGACGGCCCACATGAGCAGTGACGGCCAGAGCGGTAAAAAGAACGTGGCGAGCGCCGTCAACACGATGCCGAGCACGATCGTCGGGCGGAATCCGTATTTGCGGACGAACCGTTCGAGTAGCGGCGCCGAGACGATGATGCCCAAATAGAGCATCGTCGCGTTCAGTCCGTTCAGCCAGGCCGGGTTGCCGTCACGTTCGATTAATGTGGATAGTAAAGGGATGAGCGCCCCTTGAATCAAGCCTGAAATAAAAACGACGAGCAATAAGATCGAAAAACGAAACCGTTCCATAGTTCACCTCATATACAAAAATAAAAAGCTGAGAGGTCTCAGCTTTTTGGTTCATCAATCGGTTGGGGAGTATGATTTATTTGCAGTAACTCGTCGTCCCAACTGCCTTGACTGAATACTTCATCATGGTCTACTTTGTCCGAAACGAATGCGGCTGTCAATAAGATGCTGAGCACGCCTCCGAAAATGATGATTCCCATGACGGTAACGATGAACACATAGATCGCTGTCATCATCGAACACCTCGATTCGTTTTATATACTAAATATTTCCCGAATCGAAATAATTAAAACGAGTGGGCGACACGTTGTCTAAAGTCGACTGTCGGATAGTACGCTTGTTTGACGAGTGCGTTCGGTCCGAGGCATTTGACGGCGGGACAATGGCACGACAGTGTGGCGTTCAACGCGCTGTTCGTCCATTGATCGTACGCGTCTTGGAACGACGTATCGTACAACGTGCCGAGTGTGCCGAGTTCGTCTCCGAAGTCGGTGACGATGATCTGACCGTCAAAAATGTTCGTGTTCAACCGGGAGCGTCCGTCCGGGTCGTTGCGGACCGTCACGTTTTTCGCGGTCGAGAGTCGCCGCAGTAAGGCGCGGTCGGCTTCTGAGTCCGAGCAGGCGTAAAACGGCAACGTTCCAAACAGCATCCAGACGTTCTCGTCCCGAATGTCGAGTACGTCATGGATAGCTTGACGGATCTCGTCGAGAGAGGCCGACTCGAGCGCGCTAGCGAAGTCTGCGGGGTACATTGGGTGCAATTCGTGGCGTTGACAACCGAGCGAGACGATTTCCTCGTGAATCTCTTGTGAACTACTCACCACTTATTTGCTTCGCAACTTGAAGTGGGAGCTTCTTGGGAAGACCGTGCTTTGACCAGCCACGGTTGTGGACCAAGCTCGTCGGGCAGTCCCTGCCCTGGAGTGTTTCAGTCGGCGAGACGCAACAGGTTGAGGCTCGCGTTGACGTCGCGGTCATGGTGCGTGCCGCATACGGCGCATGTCCACTCGCGGACGTGCAGGTCCTTCTTGCCGCCGTTCTCGCCACAGGCCGAACAAACCTGGGTCGAGGCGAACCACGGGTCGGCCTGGATCAGTGTGCGGCCGTGGAACCTGCATTTGTAGGCGAGCTGGCGGACGAACTCGCCCCATCCGGCGTCCCCGATCGACTTTGCCAGGCGGCGGTCCTGCATCATCTCCCTCGGTTTCAGCGTCTCGACGACGACGACTTGGTTCTCGTCGACGATGCGTCGTGACAGCTTGTGGAGGAAGTCATGTCGGCGGTTCCGTACCTTTTCATGCTTTTTGGCCAATAGGAGCCGCGCCTTCTCGCGGTTCCGGCTGCCGGGCTTCTTGCGGGAGAGCGCGCGCTGCGCCCGTCTCAGCCGTTCCTCGGCCTCGCGCAGGTTGCGCGGGTTCGGGACCTTCTCCGTCACGAGCGCGTCGTTCGTCATGACGGCGAAGTGCCCGAGGCCGAGGTCGATCCCGATTTTGTGCTCGGCCGGGACCCAGGGCTCGTCGGCCTGCTCGACGAGGAGCGACACGAAGAATTTGCCCGTCTTCGTCATCGACACGGTCGCCGACCGGATGGCCCCGTCGAAGATTCGGTGCTGTGTGAACCGGATGAACCCGACCTTCGGGAGCCGGACCCGGTCCCCCTCGATGCGGATCGTGCCGTGCTGGTTGTTCGTCGTGTAGGAGGCGCGCGATTTCCGTCTCGACTTGAACACCGGGAAGCCGGCCGTCCCGGCGAAGAACTTCGCGAACGCCGCGTCGAGGTGAAGCTTCGCGTTCGCGAGCGCGAGGCTGTCCGCCTCACACAGGAACGGGAACAGGGGCTTGTACGAGGCCGGTGTCGGCAGTTTTCGCTTCGGGCCGGTCCCAGCCTTCGCCTCCTCGTGGATGGCGATGCGGTCCTCGAGCAGCTTGTTGTAGATGAACCGGGCACAGCCGATCGTCCTGACCAGGAAATCGGCCTGTTCCGACGTCGGGTGGAGCCTGTATTTGTAGCCATTCAGCATGTCTCCCCCTCCTCTCGGCCGATGATCGTGATGAACGCCTTCCTCATCCGATACCCGCGACGGGGGAAGGGAAATCTGACGGAATCACGAACTTATGTTCGTCATATCTGTCACAGGGGTGGCCAAGAAGTTTATGTACGGGCGATTCATCTCCCACCTACGCTGGGCCTCGCCCCAGACGCTTAGAGGTGGGAGAATTCTCGCTTAATTATGTTAAATGGGGGATTGTCCGCTTGTTGATCATCGTCTCGGCCGATACGATGACCCCTTCGGCCGTGAGGGCTCGGGCATTGTCCTTCATCGTCTGAAGCATCTTGAGCCGAGCGGATTCGCTCGGCTTGCGGTCCATCATCGCGAAACCGCCCTCTAAGAAATCGGCGTCCGTTCCCCAATTATGAGAAATGTGCAAAACGTCGAGGTAAGGGGTAATAAGATGATAGCGAGATAACGGCAACGTCAAGTTCGAGTTGATCTGTGTGCGGGCACCGCGCTCCTTAGCGTAGCGTAGAAGCGGGACGACATAGTTTCGAACTGACTTCATCGACAGCATCGGCTCACCGCCCGTGATCGAGAAGGCGCGCAAGTGCTCGATCTCGTCGAGGCGCGAAATCAACAGTTCGAGCGGGACCTCGGGTTCTTCCGTTTGATCGAGCATATAGCCGACCGCACAATGCTCGCAGCGCATATTGCATAGTTTCGTCGTCGTCACTTCGACGTTCGAGAGAACGAGTCGACCGAACTCGGTTTGATCGAGATACGCTTCCCACGGATCGAACGTCGTCGAGATGTTTTGCATGTGGATTCCACCTTTTTATCAAGTTACATGAAATAGTATGCTATAATAACAACTCTTTGTCACTAAGCGAAGGAGCGATCATGAGATGGGTAAATCACGAACAGATACGGCAGGAAAAATGAACGTGTTAAAATCGAGAACGGAGTTACTGTGCTTATCAGTCAACACGTTAGACGAATTCACGACGCCAGAGGATTTGCATCGATTGTTAGCTGATATTGATTCCTTACGTGCGAAAGTCGTACGTTACGCCAAAGATTTAGAACAAGTATCTCGAAAGGATGAAACACATTGAAATTGATCGTAGGAGAACGTGCAAGCACGAAAGCAGAACGGTTAGGCATTAACGGGGAGGGCATCGCGATGATCAATCGGATGGTCATCTTTATCCCGAACCTGTTACCAGGGGAACGAGCCGATATCGAAATCACGCGCATCGAACGAAACTATGCCGAGGCGCGGGTCACGAAGCGACACAACGACTCGCCGGACCGGGTCAAACCGCCGTGTCCAATTTATGACGAATGTGGCGGTTGCCAGATTCAACATATGAGTTCACGTCTGCAAATGGACTATAAAGAAGATATCGTCCGCAACGCGTTCCGTCAGAAGACGAAGTTGAACGTCGATAAGTCCGATATCCGTCCGACGAAAGGGATGGAAAACCCTTGGTACTATCGTAATAAGTCCCAATTCCCGTTGTCAGTCCAACGCGGCGAAATCGTCTCAGGCCTCTACAAGCCGAACTCGAACGACCTCGTGCCGATCGAGCACTGCATGGTGCAACAACGTGATACGACGAACGTCAACAACGCTATCGTCCGTATTTTGAACGAGCTCGACATCCCGGTCTATGACGCGAGACGTGACGTCGGTTTTGCCCGGACGATCGTCGTCCGTTCAGGTTACAAGACGAACGACGTTCAAGTCGTTCTCGTCGTCGGGAGTGAGGACGTACCGAACTTGGATACGCTCAGCGACCGCATCATGGAATTGCCGAACGTCGTCTCGTTCCATATCAACATCAACTCGAACCGGTCGGGCGTCATCTTCGGTTACCGAACGGTCCACATCGCCGGTCAAGATAAGATGGACGAGCAGCTAGACGACGTGCATTACCACTTGTCGCCACGTGCTTTCTTCCAACTCAATCCGGCCCAAACCGAAGTCATGTACCGTGAAGTCGTCGAGGCGGCCGGTCTGACTGGTGAAGAACGCGTCATCGATGCGTACGCCGGTGTCGGTTCAATCGGACTTTGGCTCGCACCGCACGCGAAAGAGATTCGCGGGATGGAAGTCGTACCTGAAGCGGTTGAAGACGCAAATGCTCACATGCGTGAGAACGGCTACAATCATGCGACATACGTCGAGGGGCGCGCTGAACATTGGATTCCGCGCTGGGTGAAAGACGGGTGGATTCCTGACGTCATCGTCGTCGACCCGCCGCGAACAGGTGTGGACCATCAGCTCCTAAACGCGATGATTTCTTCGAAAGCGAAACGGATCGTCTACGTGTCATGTAACCCGCAGACGCTCGTGCGCGACGCGGATCAACTCATGAAAGCCGATTATAAGGTCAACTACGTCCAACCGTACGATATGTTCCCGCAAACGGCTCACGTCGAATCGATTGTCGTCTTCGAGAAAAAGAAGAAGAAAAAATATTGACGGGACCGTGAAAACGCTTGTAAAGAAAACGTTTTCACGTTATAGTTCAGATGTCAGACTTCTTTTTTAAATTCAAGAAGCGGAGGAACATTCAATGATTCCACATGAAAAAGTTCAAGAGCTCGTTCATAAGGCGATTGACGCGCGGTCGCGCGCATATACACCTTACTCGAAGTTCAACGTCGGTGCCGTCGTCATCGATGAGACGGGTAAGGAAATCTTAGGTTGTAACGTCGAGAACGCGTCGTACGGTTTGTCGATGTGTGCGGAACGGACTGCCATCTTCAAGGCGGTGTCGGAAGGCAGCAAGTCGATCGACACGGTCGTCGTCGTCGGAGACACGGAAGGCCCGATCTCGCCATGCGGCGCTTGTCGTCAAGTCATCGCCGAGTTTGCGAGTGACGACTTCACGTTGATCTTGGCCAACATGGCCGGTGAGACGAAAGTGATGACAAAAGAAGAGATGCTGCCATACGGCTTCTCGCCAAAAGACTTAACATGAAAATAAGGATGCGGACAAAGTTGTCCGCATCCTTATTTGTTGCCGTCATATTTTTTCTCGCTGACTGAGTCGTCTTTTGAGTGGCGCTTTCGTTTTTCGTCTTTCACTTTTTGATTCAGCTCTTCGACCGGGATCGGGTCGACCGTCTCCATGCCTTCTTGGTCAAAGATGCTCTCTTTGTCCGTATCGACGGCGTCCGGATTATCGAACGGTCGTTTTGACGGTTGTTCCTGCTTCTTCATCTCCATCGCCTCCTTCTTTGAGTGTTATTCCACTTCCGTATTTTGTGTAAACGCTTTAGAAAAGTGTTTCAAGTTTCGGGAACAGTGGAATTATCTGTGCATAGTGACTAAGGAGGGGTATTGGATGGATAAGAAAGTATTGATGGGGATCGTGCTCGGTGTGGCTGGTGCTGCACTCGTCGCGCCGAAAGTCGCAGCGCTGTTGACGCAAGACCAAGAGGATAACACGTGGAGCAAGATGGACAAGATGGAAAGTGTCGATTCCGATAAAGACGAGGCGGAAGCAGGGTTGACGCAACTCGACTCGAATCATCGGGCCGAGTGGCAAGCGAACGGGTTCCCGCAGACACACGCCGAACGCGAGCGGCTCATGAATGAATCAGATGATGCCTATAAAGGCAAAGATATTTAAAAAGAGGCAGCCGCGGCTGCCTCTTTTATATGTCTTCATCGTCTGGCAAGAGCGGCAAAGCAAGCGACACGGTCGTGCCGCTGCCGACTTCGGACGTGAAATGCATCGAGCCGCCATGGCGTTCCATAATGTGCTTGGCGATGGCGAGCCCGAGTCCGGTACCGCCGTCTTCACGCGTCCGCGATTTGTTGACGCGGTAGAAACGTTTCGTCAATTGATCGAGATCCTCTTTCGGGATGCCCCGGCCTTCATCGCGAATCTCGGTGATGGCATAGTTCTCTTCCGCGAACGTCCTCACATGGATCGACCTGCCGGCATCCGTGTAACGAAGAGCGTTATCGAGTAAGTTTCCGACGACTTGTTCGAGGCGATCGTGATCCCCGAGGATGATGAGGTCGAAGTCGAGATCCGCTTCGATGGTGACACCTTTCGCGCGCGCGATCGGTTCAAACCGGTATAACACGTCTTCGAGCACTTGTGAGTACACGACCGGTTCTTTCGTCATCGGATACGAATCGCGTTCGAGCTGGGCGAGGTCGAGCAGATCGTTGACGAGTCGTTGCAACCGTTCCGTCTCGTTCTCGATGATGTCGTAATACTGGGCTTGCGTCTTCTCGTCGAGCGTCGGGTCTTGCAGCATCTCGGTATACCCGCGAATGTAAGACAGCGGGGTCCGGAGCTCATGGCTGACGTTAGCCAAAAATTCTTTGCGCTGCTCCTCGACGAGTCCGAGCGACTCGGCCATCCGGTTGAGCGTCTCGGCCAAGTCACCGATCTCGTCATCGGAATCGATCGGGATGCGGTGCGAGAAGTCACCTTTGGCATACACTTGGGAAGCGCGTTTCATTTGGATGAGCGGTTGAATGATTGTGTCGATGATTTGCGTCCCGAAAATGAGCAAGTTGACAATCATCAAGATGAGCAAGAACGTGATCATCAGCCGGATCGGCTGGAATGGCTCACTGATTTTGCTCAGCTCCATATAGAGGATGAGGGCATTATCGAGTTCGCCGTCACGGATGAGCGGGAAAGCGGACATGAGAATGTCGACATCCTCGGTCGGGTGCTTGCGCGTAACCGAGATGGCGTAGCCGTCTTGCAAACGAGCGAGATCTTGTTCGCGTAAAAACGTCTTCCCGGAGCCGAGACTATCTTCCCGTACGGACGAGAGGAATACTTTCGTTTCGGTCAGTTCATTCGTGTACGTCATGCTGTCAGCGAACGCGTCGGAGAAGCCGTCCGCCTTATAGATGGTGACGAGTTTCTCCCCTCGGTTGATCAGCAGTTCTTCTTGCGTCTGAATGTAAAACTTGTCGTACAAGTAAAACGTCATGATGATGAACACGAACGCAGAGAAGAGGCTGGCCGTCCAGATGGTGATCCAAATCCGCTTCCGGATCGTGTATTGCTTCATACGTTCGCCTCGAACTTGTAGCCGATCCCCCAGACGGTCTGGATGTAGCCACCGGCTTCGCCGAGCTTGAGACGGAGCGTTTTAATGTGCGTGTCGACCGTCCGGAGGTTGCCGTGGTATTCGGTACCCCAAATTTGGTCGAGGAGCTGTTCTCGAGAGAACACTTTGTCTTCGTTTGTGATGAACAAGTAGAGGAGATCGAACTCCTTACGCGTCAAGTTAACAGTTTTGCCTTTCACGCTGACGGCGCGGCCTTCGATATCGATTGATAAGACACCGGCGTCGAACGTGGCTTCTTGTTCTTTTGAGAAGTTGTGCGTGCGCCGAAGTGTCGCTTCGATTCGGGCGAGCAGTTCGCGCGGGCTGAACGGTTTTGTGATGTAGTCGTCCGCGCCGATCTTCAATCCGTGAATCCGGTCGAGTTCTTCAGACCGGGCCGTCAGCATGATGATCGGGACGTTCGAGAACTCACGGATGCGCATGCAGGCGGTCAGACCGTCAAGCTCGGGCATCATGACGTCGAGCAAGACGAGGTGGAACGACTGTTCTTTTAACAGGTCGATCGCCTCAAGGCCGTTTGTTGCGGTGACCGTCTCATAGCCTTCTTTTTCTAAATTGGAAACGAGCAAATCGCGCATCTGCTCCTCATCGTCGGTTACTAAGATTCGAAATACTGGTTCTATCATCTGGCATTCTCCTTTACAAACCGGTTAACGAAGGATGTGATAATTCCCTCATACTTCTATCATACCTATCTCTTCGAATTAGAACAGAATTATTCATTGTCGTAAAGTTGTCCTCAACAAATCCACACAAAAACGCCACAAAAAAGCCAATTCTTTGTCAGAATTGGCTTATGCTTCGAGTTGGGCTTCGTACGAATGATCGAACTCAGGCGCATGAAGTGAATGCAAGTACAGCTGGAAGCTCGACTTCGACACTTCATACAAGACGTATTCGACGTCACCGCTATTAATTTCTGCTAACAAATCGGGCCGGATCTCGTCGGCGCAAAACGCATAAGGAAGTTTTGCCGCCGCCGCGATCGAACGCTCATTTGCTTTGCGAATCTTTAAAAATACACTCTCAATATCAAGGTCGAAGAACAGCTCTGAGAAGAACGTTTCTTTCGCGACTTGATTGTAACCTTTCCCATGGTACGGTTTGCCAAGCCACGTACCGAGGAAGCCGTAACCGGTTTCCACATCGAACAAGCTGATCGTCCCGATCGGGGTACCGAACTCGTTCGTAATTGTACGTGAGATGATGTTTCCTTGCTCTTCTAGCTCGATGATTTGCTTCGTGCTAAATAAAAACTCGTCAAAGTGGACCGTCTTTTGACGGACATATGGAAAGACATCTGGGTGTTGCATCAGTTCGAACAACTCCGCGCAGTCGGTAAGCTCACGAAATTTGAGCACCAAACATTCCTCCTCCTAGTTCAGACCGCTGAAGAATAGTTGTAACGAAAGCATACTTCTGGCTACGTTGTTCGAACTTGCCTTGGCTGCTCTCTTTTATGAGTTACAAGATTATTTTATAGACTTTTTTTGAAAAAGCAAGCAAATAAAATGTAACTTCACAAAAAAAATAAAAGAGCGCTTTCACGTCTGGGGTTACTCACATTTCATGATGGGTTTTCGAGCGATCCGTCGAGTAGACGATACGGCCGTCGACGATGGTCATGATCGGCTTCGACATGTAGTCGAGCGGGAAGTGACTCCACAAGACGAGGTCGGCGTCTTTGCCGACTTCGAGTGACCCGACGCGGTCATCAACCCCGAGTGACTGGGCCGGATGGATCGTGATGGCGCGCAGGGCGACGTCGACCGGAAGGCCTTCACGGGCGGCAAGACCGGCGCAAAGATTCAAATATTGGACCGGGGTATATGGATGGTCGGTCGTGATCGAGACGATCATATCGTGTTCATGCAAGATGCGGTACGTCTCCCACGTTTTGTTTTGAAGTTCGATTTTAGACTTACGGGTGAACGTCGGTCCGACGGTGACATGTTTGACGCCGAGTTCACGCAACTTCTCGGCGACGAGATGACCTTCCGTACAGTGCTCAATCCGGTAATCGAGATCGAACTCTTGAGCGAAGCGGACGACCGAAAGAATATCGTCGGCACGGTGGGCGTGGACTCGGACCGGCATCTTCCGGTCGAGCGCGAGTTGGATCATCTGACTCCCGAACGTGCCGATCGTCTTCGTCGAATCGACGGTCCGGAACGCCTCGCGCAGTAGTCCCATGATGCCCATGCGGGTCAACTCACCGGATTTCCCCATACTGTGGACGCGCTTCGGGTTTTCGCCGAGAGCAAGTTTCAAGCCGGCGTAACGGCGCAATACCATATCCTCGATAAAGCGACCGTGCGTTTTAATGACGCTCGTCACTCCGCCGATGACGTTCATGCT
The DNA here is from genome assembly GCF_001766415.1 of Exiguobacterium aurantiacum. Classification (GTDB taxonomy): domain Bacteria; phylum Bacillota; class Bacilli; order Exiguobacteriales; family Exiguobacteriaceae; genus Exiguobacterium; species Exiguobacterium aurantiacum_A. The sequence goes on from NZ_MKXO01000005.1 coordinate 180,062, forward strand.
GCCCGGCATGACTTGGACCGCCGTGACACCGGCCATGAGCGCTTCACGGAAGCCTTCATCGAGCGGATAAACCCCGTCGATGGCCCGTGCGTGCGGTGTCATCGCTTCGACCGTCTCATTGGCGTCATTCCCGACGGAACCCGTCCCTTCGTCATACAGTCCGAGATGGGTATGGGCATCGATGAAACCGGGGAACAGGAAGTTGCCTTCCGCCTCGATGACGGTCTCGCCGTCCGTTGGGTCTAACAAGTCCGCCATTTCGATAATTTTTCCATCTTTTATGCGAATGTCCCCGTAAAAGTTTGGCGCGGTGATCGGATAAATATGGGCGTTACGAATTAATAGATTACTCACGAGCTGTCTCCTCTCAAGTCAAATGCAGTAGTTGTTTTAGTGCGGGTTCTAACGTCTCATAGCGAAAACGAAAGCCGTGATTGAGCGCTTTTGTCGGGACGACTTTGGCACCTTCGAGTACGATCACGCTCTTTTCGCCGAGTACGAGTTTGAGGATCGGGGCCGGAGCCGGAGCCCAGTGTGGACGATGCATCACTTGTCCGAGCGTTTTCCCGAATTGGTCCATTGTCACCGGTGTCGGCGCCGTCCCGTTGACCGGTCCATGCATCGAATCGGTCTCGATGATGTAGACGAATAAGCGGACGAGATCGTCTATGTGGATCCAAGGGACCCACTGTTTTCCGGAACCGAGCCGTCCGCCGGCACCGAGCGTGTAGGGCAGCTTCATGAGCGGGAACGCGCCCCCGTCGTTTGACAAGACGACACCAGTTCGCATCGTGGCGAGACGAATGTCCATATCGGCGACGGGCGCGATTTCTTTCTCCCACAAGACGCAGACGTTTCCTAAGAAGTTGGTCCGGTCCGGGAGCGGTGTCGATTCCGAGTAAGTGATCGACCGGTCTTCGCCGTAAATGCCGATTGCTGATCCGCTGATGACAACGTCCGGTTTCTGCTTCATGTTTTTGATGATGCGAACGACTTCTTTCGTCCCATCGATACGGCTTTGGAGGATGGCTTGTTTTTGTTTGTGCGTCCAGCGTCCGTCGTTAATGGAGGCTCCTGCCAAGTGGATAAAGGCGTCGACATCTTGGAGTTCGGTCTCGGGATGGCTGTCTGGCGTCAACCATTCGACGAACGAGATGCCTCCTTGACGTGGGCGCGGATGGCGCGTCAAGACGACGACTTGATGACCGGCCTCGGCTAGCGCCCGAACGAGCGGCCGGCCGATCAATCCGGTACCACCGGTGATTGCAATTTTCATGTGAATCCCTCCATTATTCTTGAAGCGTTTTCAAATCGGGTATGATAACGGTAAATACAATAGCTAGTTAAATAAATACCCTTTCTTTTAACTTATCAAAAATCCTTCTGAAAAGGGGAACGTGATATGTTAGAAGCAGGAAAAGGAGGGGTTTCATGAAAATCAGCAAGTTTACGGCTCAAAAGAAAAACAAGGACCGCTTGAACGTCTTCATCGAGAAAGATGGGCAAGAAGAGTTCGCGTTCGCCATCGATTTAGACGTCTTCATTAAATATGGATTGACGAAAGGGATGGAACTTGAAGACGATTTTGTCCGTGACGTCCTCCAAGCCGAAGAGGAACAGAAAGCATACAAAGCAGCCGTCAATTATTTATCGTACCGAATGCGTGCCGTTTCAGAGGTCCGTGACTATCTCGTGAAGAAAGAGATAGATGAGGCAGCCATCAAGCGCGTGATTGACAGATTGATTGAACAACGCTATTTGAACGATGCCGAATTCGCCAAAGCCTACACCCAGACAAAGTTTAATACGAGTCCGAGCGGCCCGAGCAAAATCAAGCGGGAATTGGTCCAGCTTCGAATCACACCTGAAATCATTGAAGAGGTCATCGCTGCGATCTCGCACGAAGACCAGCTTGAGAAAGCCGGAAAGTTCGTAAATAGGAAACAATTGGAAACGAATCGCCGTTCCGCCACAGAAGTGCAACAAAGAATTCAACAAACCCTGGTGCAAAGAGGATTTTCGTTTGATATCATTTCAGAGGCGATCCTTACGTTTTGGGAAAACGAGGATGAGGACGTCGAGCTTGCAGCTTGCTTGAAGCAGGCTGAAAAACTGAGTCGGAAGTACAACGGGTATGCCCCATATGAACGGAAACAGCGCATGAAGATGCAGCTTCGTAGCAAAGGATTTCCGTATGAGGTGATTGACCGGACTTTAGAACGACTCGCTGAACAAGAGACATAACGGGAAATTCATTTACGGCAGGGGAAAAAATCTGAAAAGGTGGGTCTACATTGACGATTTTTGAATGGATTACAGCACTTGTGCCAATTTTGGCTGTGCTTGTATTATTGGTTATTATGCGTTTACCAGCATCGGTTGCGATGCCACTCTCGCTCCTGTTGACGGCGCTACTTGCGTTCTTCGTCTGGGAACTTGATGCAACCCGCATTACAGCGGCAGTGTTACAAGGAATCGTCATCGCGATCACGGCAGCGTGGATCGTGTATGGCGCGATCGGGATGATGAATACGATGAAAGAGGGCGGCGGTATGAACGCCATCCGTTCCGGTTTTGTCACCATCACACCGGATCCGCGGATTCAAGTCCTCATCGTCGGCTGGTTGTTCGTTTCGTTCATTGAAGGTGCTTCAGGCTTTGGGACACCGGCGACGGTGGCGGCCCCGCTATTGATCGCACTAGGTTTCCCGCCGATTGCGGCTGTTGTCATCGCCTTGTCGGCCGACGTATCAGCCGTCACGTTCGGTGCAGTCGGGACACCGGCTTTGATCGGGATCGGTAACGGACTCTCGCTCGATGTGAGCAAACCGGAATCAATCGAATTTTTAACAAGTGTCGTCTTACAGACGGTATTGATCGATATGCTCGTTGGTCTTTTTATCCCGTTCATTTTGATTTTGATGCTGACTCGATTCTTTAGTAAAGCGAAGTCGGTCAAACCCGCATTCGAAGTATTGCCGATCGCCCTTGTGGCGGCTCTCGTCTACAGCGTTCCGGCTTACATTTGGACGCTCATCCTCGGATTTGAATTTGGGGGCATGCTCGGTGGCTTGACCGGTCTTGTGATTCTCGTCGCGATGGCACGAAAAGGTATTCTCATGCCAAAACGGATTTGGACGTTTGACGGTTACGCCGACGAGCTCGATCAACCGGTTGAACAGCCGACAGTCGGGAAAGGGAAACGTGAACTTCCGCAGTGGAAAGCATGGGCCCCTTACTTGATTTTGACGATCTTCCTCATCTTGACACGGACGGTCCCGTTCTTGAACGAGTTGACGCGCAGTGTCCGGATCGACCTCCCGAACATTTTAGGAGTAGAAGGAATCTCGACGTCGTGGGAGCCGTTCTATTCACCAGGGTTCATGTTCATCTTGACGATGATTGCGACGTTCTTCTTGCACAATATGAGTTGGTCGCAAGTGACGTCGGTCTTTAAAGCGACGACACTCGGCATCGGCGGAACGTTAATTACGCTTGCGGCGTCAGTTCCAATGGTTCGAATCTTTATCCATTCAGAGAATGGCGGAGCTGGACTCGCATCGATGCCAGTCGAACTCGCGACGGCTGCAGCGGACACGTTTGGTGGCGTTTGGCCGCTTGTCGCGCCGTGGATCGGGGCGCTCGGAGCGTTTGTATCGGGATCGGCCACGTTCTCGAACATGATGTTCTCGAGCTTGACGACAAATGTCGCCGATTCGGTCGGGATGAGTGAGACGCTCGCCTTATCGATGCAGATGGCCGGCGCGAACGCTGGTAACATGATCTGTGTGCTGAACGTCGTCGCGGTCGCTTCGGTCGCGGGTCTGCTCGGTAAAGAAGGAACGATCATTCGCTACACGCTCATGCCGATGATCTACTATGTGACAGCAACAGGAATCGTCGGGATGATTCTCGCGACGTTCTTCTTAAACTGAAACAAGTTACAATATTTTTACAAAAAAATATTGACAATTTTCTGAACAGTCTGCTAAGGTTTTAGTAGATTTTCAAACTATGAAGAGAGAGGAGCCAGCATGATGAAGTACTTGACTACACTACAACGCACACACACAACATCATATGGCTACTCGTATTTGACTGCGTAACACGGCAGCTGGATAGGGGTAGTGTCCTTTCCCTGACCATGCAAATGACTGAAGACTTTCAAGCGTACTTCATCCGATTGGTTGCACAATCAGGTGGAGTGCGCTTTTTTGCGTGCTCGGAAAGGACGGAAGGGGGAATCAGTCGTGAAACTGATTAAACAATTGGATTGGTTTATTAAGAGGCAGAAACGAACGTATGTCATTGCGATCATTTTGCTCATCATTACCGGGGTCATCGATATGCTCCCGCCATGGATTATCGGGCAAGCGATCGATGCAATCCGTGAAGGAAGTTTGACGACGGAACGGCTCATCACAATCGTCGGCTCACTGCTAGGCATCATGGTGTTATCGTACGTTTTATCGTACTTGTGGATCGCGCGTCTATTCGGGACGGCGTTCCTGCTCGAGAAAAAACTGCGGGCCCGATTCTTCGGGTATTTGCTCAAACAGACGCCGCGGTTTTATCAACAGCACCGCACCGGGGACTTGATGGCGCTCGCGACGAATGATTTGAAAGCGGTTGAACGGACGGCCGGTTTCGGTGTCATGACGCTCGTCGATTCGTTCAACATGACACTGATCGCATTGACGATCATGGGGGTGTTCATCGATTGGAAATTGACGCTTGCGGCACTGTTGCCGATGCCGTTACTTGCCTGGTCGATGAATAAGCTTGGCCGTCAAATTCACGCTCGCTTCACCGCGGCGCAAGATTCGTTCGGCGTTATGAACGACCAAGTCGTTGAATCGATTTCAGGACTTCGCGTCATCCGTTCGTTCGTGCAAGAAGAAGCGGATACGAAGAAGTTCGATACGATCACCGACGACGTCATGGCGAAAAACATGCACGTCGCCAAAATCGACGTCTTGTTCGAACCGGTTATCAAATTGCTCGTCGGTTTGAGTTACTTGATCGGCTTGTCGTTCGGGACGTACCTCGTCTTTACGAATGACATCACGCTCGGTCAACTCGTCTCGTTCAACATTTATCTCGGGATGCTCATTTGGCCGATGTACGCGTTCGGTGAGTTGATCAACGTCGTCCAACGCGGGACGGCGAGCTTAGAGCGGATTGAAGCGACGATGAACGAAGCGCCGGACGTCGTCTCGAACGGCACGGTGCAAGTCGACGTGCCAGAGAAGATCACCTTCAAATCGTTATCGTTCCGCTATCCGGGTGCGAGCCGCCCGTCGCTCGAAGACATCGTACTCCACGTATCACGCGGAGAAACGATCGGAATCGTCGGACCGACCGGGGCCGGCAAAACGACGCTCCTGCGTCAGCTGATCCGCGAATATCCAATCGATGACTCTTTGCTCGTCAACGGGATCCCGGTTCACAAAATTAAACTCGACACGGTACGAGGTTGGAGCGGTTACGTGTCACAAGAACATCTATTGTTCTCGAAGACGGTCCGCGACAACATCTTGTTCGGGGCCGATGACGCGACCGAAGCCGACCTCGAGACGGCGATTCGGCTTGCGGCGTTTGATACCGATATCGAGCATTTAGAGAACGGGCTCGATACGGTCGTCGGCGAGCAAGGGGTCATGCTGTCAGGCGGACAGAAACAACGTCTGTCGATTGCGCGTGCGCTCTTGAAAGACCCAGAGATTTTATTGCTCGACGATTCGCTCTCGGCGGTCGATGCGAAAACGGAAGCCCGAATCATCGATTCGGTCCGGACGAGCCGTGCCGAACAGACGACGTTCATCGTCGCGCACCGCTTGTCTGCCGTTTCCCACGCTGATCAAATCCTTGTCTTGCAAGACGGTCGCGTCACTGAACGCGGCACACATGACCAACTGATGAAACAGCACGGTTGGTATTTCGAACAGTTCAATCGACAAGGAGAGACGGAGTAATCCGTACGAAAGGGGGAATCTCTTATGATCGATCAACACGAATTAGATCCGGTCCGCAGGAAAAAGACGATTCGCTCACTCGTTGGCTATGCCAAACAAGTGAAGCGCTCGATTTTCCTCGGGTTGATCCTACTCTTTTTAGCGGTCGGCGCAGAACTTGCGGGACCGTATATCGCAAAAATTATCATCGATGACCATATCGTCGCTATCGAGCGCGACTGGGTTCAAGTCGAGGCCGGGGGCAGTGTCTCGTTTGACGGCAATAACTATGAGAAAGAGACGCGGTTGGACGGGCAAGACGTCGTCCGTCCCGTCTCGATCGTTCAGACGACCGAAGGCTACTATCTCGTACCGGACGCCGTCATGAGCGGTGGGGTCAGAGAAGTCGATAACGGTGTCTTGACCATCACGCGGAGTGAGGAGACAGCGACGTACGACAACATCGTGCCGTTGTCTTCGACCGACGTCTTCCAGTTTTATGAGACGGATCTTCGGGCCGTCCTCGTCTTATCTGCCATCTACGTCGTCCTGTTGCTCATCGCAGCAGGTCTCAACTGGGGGCAACAGATGCTCCTGCAACGTTCGGCGCATACAATCGTCAAGACGATGCGCCTTGACGTCATGCGGCATTTGCAGACGATTCCAGTCCGTTACTTTGACCAGACGCCGATCGGGAAAATCGTCAGCCGGGTCACGAACGATACGGAGACGATTCGTGATTTGTATTTGGGCGTTCTCGCCCGCGTCTTCCAAAGCGTCGTCATGATGATCGGTGTTTTGATCGCCATGTTCTTCCTAGACGTTCGCCTCGGACTCGTCTCGCTCATCATCATCCCGGTCGTCATCGTCTGGGTGAAGTTGTTCCAGCGTCTCTCGACCCGGAACAACTTTAAAGTCCGGGCGCTCGTCGCCGATATGAACGCACAATTGAACGAGAGCATCCAAACGATGCCGATCATTCAATCGTATGTGCGTGAAGACCTCGTCTATGATGAGTTCGATGTCAAGAACAGCGACAACTTCCAGACACGCCGGAAACTGTTGAAGCTCGACGCCCTTATGTCGCACAACTTGGTCAACTTCTTCCGCAACATGGCACTCGCGCTCCTCATTTGGGTCGTTGGTGCGCAAACGCTCGGAACGGGCAGTGTGCTCACGCTCGGGATACTTTACGCCTACATCGATTACGTGTCCCGTATTTTTGAGCCGGTGACGCAAATTATGAACCAGTTGTCACCGCTCCAACAAGCGCTCGTTTCAGCGGACCGAATGTTCCAACTGCTCGACGAGAAAGGCGAAAACGTCTCGTCTGAACGCATTCCGCGCTTTAATGGCGAAGTCGTGTTCGACAACGTGACGTTCAGCTATGAGGCTGGAAAGCCCGTGTTACAACAGATCGACATTCAAGCTGCACCTGGTGAAACGGTCGCACTCGTCGGCCACACCGGCAGCGGTAAGAGTTCGATCATGAACTTGCTCATGCGCTTTTATGATCCGTCTTCAGGAAAACTTTGCATCGACGGGGTAGACGTGACGACACTTCCGACGCAAGCCGTTCGGGACCATCTCGGCATCGTGTTGCAAGACCCGTTCTTGTTCACGGGCTCGATTCGGACGAACGTGACGCTCGGTGATGAGACCATTCCTGATGAACGGATTTGGCAAGCGTTGACGGCGGTCGGTGCCGACCGGTTCGTCAAGCAGTTGCCGCAAGGACTCGACGAGCCGGTCATTGAGCGCGGCGCTTCACTTTCGAGTGGAGAGCGACAATTGATCAGTTTCGCCCGGGCGCTCGTGTTTGACCCGGCCATCCTCGTCCTTGACGAGGCGACTGCTAGTGTCGACTCAGAGACAGAGGCGCTCATCCAAGACGCGCTGAAGACGCTCACATACGGACGCACGACGTTCGTCATCGCGCACCGATTGTCGACGATTCGTGAGGCCGATCAAATCCTCGTCCTCGACCACGGTCAAATCATCGAGCGCGGGAATCACCAGTCACTCATCGCTGACGGCGGCGTCTACGCCCGGATGCATGAGTTGCAAAGTAAACAGCAAGTGATCAGCTGAGAAAGGAGACGTTATGGAGATCATCGGCAAATATAATCAAGCTACAGTCTTCAATGAACGGATTGACGATATGACGCGTGCACAGATTCAAACGCTCGTCGACCAACCGTTCACGGAAGGGGCAGCGATTCGAATCATGCCGGATATGCATGCCGGCAAAGGCTCGGTCGTCGGGACGACGATGACGATTCACGACAAAATCGTACCGAACCTCGTCGGTGTCGATCTCGGGTGTGGCATGCTTTGCACCGAGATCAATGTGAAGCGGATTGACTTTCAAAAACTTGACGATATGATTCGTCAACTTGTTCCGAGTGGGATGAACATCCGGGAGTCGGCGCATTCATACGCGTCAAAGATTCCGCTAGAAGACGTTCGCGCCCCGTATAAGCTAGACCGGGCGTTACGCTCGGTCGGAACACTTGGCTCGGGCAATCATTTCATTGAGGTGAACCGTGATGATCATGGACGGACGTTTCTCGTCATCCATTCGGGTTCACGCCACCTCGGTGTCCAAATTGCAGAACACTATCAGCAGCGAGCGATCCGTCATATGATGGATACGACAGAAGTACAGAATGAGATCGAGCGTTTGAAAGAAACTGGACGCGAAAGTGATATTCAAGCTTATCTCGAGTACGCGAAGGCGGCGAAAGAAGGATTGCGAGACCTCGCTTATATCGAAGGTACAGATATGGACGACTACATGCATGACGTTCGGATTGCCCAACAATACGCGGCAAGTAACCGACTGGCGATGACCGATGTCATCGTCGAAGCGATGAACTGGAACGTCGTCGATCAGTTCGATACGGTGCATAACTATATCGATCACGACGACATGATCCTCAGAAAAGGGGCGATTTCCGCAAAAGCCGGAGAGCGCGTCATCATCCCGATGAACATGCGTGACGGGTCGCTCATCTGTACCGGAAAAGGCAACCCGGACTGGAACTTCTCAGGTCCGCATGGCGCCGGGCGCATCATGTCGCGCTCAGCGGCACGAAAACGCGTCGACTTCAACGAATTTAAAAAATCGATGGAAGGCGTCTGGTCGAGCTCGGTTCGGAAGTCGACAATTGATGAATCACCGTTCGTCTATAAATCGATGAAAGAGATTGTGCGCTATATTGAACCGGCCGTCACGATTGATCAACTGATTAAACCGCTTTATAACTTCAAGGCGAACTGAACATTATTCAGTTTCGCCTTTTTCTTTTACTCGGAAAATCTGATACGCTACAAGTGAGGTGAACGAAATGGAAAAACGGTTGAGTGCGTTATCAAAGTATGAGCTCGAGCAAGAAATTCGTGACTTGCATGAGCGGAAACGAAAAGCCGAACAGATGGGTATGGTGAGTGAGATTGAGGTCGTGCTTCGCCGCATCGCCATCGCGGAGAGTTATTTGATTGATCCGGCATCGTTCAAACCAGGTACGACGTATATCGTCACCTACAATAATCGTCCGTTCCGATTGAAGTTTGTCAACGGCGTCATGGGTTGGGGAACGTTTGAAGGAGAAGCGATGGAACATGCGATCCCGCTCTCTGAGCTATCGGAGGTGCGCGTATGAACCGGTCAGACCAATACAAGCGGTTGGCAGAAATCTTAAGAGACAAGAACGACTTGTTGAATGAAGACGAGGCGTTAACGTGGGTTGAAGTGTTGTGGGAAGATTTTGAGACGACACTCGCCCGCGCTGGTGAACCGTACCCAGGGGAGGCAAAGTCGTTCCAATACGTCGTTCAACAAATCGATGCGTACGGGGCGCAATTACACTTATTTCAAACGAAAAATGAAAAATTCAAACACCTGATTTCGAAACGGGATCTCCACTAAAAAATCACGCGATTCTTGCGTGATTTTTTGCTTGCAAACGTGGTACAGTTGGTTATAATAAAAGTCGCTATTTGTTTGCTTTAGAGTTGAGTATTTATAAACTTTCTTTAGTAAGTATCATGTATCACTAAACTTTCCTTAGAAAGGGAAGGAGGAATACAGTTTGGAAGTCGGTCAAAACATTAAACGACTCCGCGTCAAAAAAGGGTTGACCCAAGAAGAGTTGGCGGAACGTACCGATTTAAGTAAAGGTTATATTTCTCAAATCGAGCGTGATTTGAGTTCTCCTTCGCTTGAGACGCTGTTTGATTTGTTAGAAGTGCTTGGATGTTCGCCTAAAGAGTTTTTCGATGAGGAAATCAATCAAAAAGTCGTCTATACGGAAGACGACCGCACGGTATATGTCGACGAGAATCGGCTGTATCGGACGGAGTGGCTCATCCCAGAATCCAATGAGAAAGAGATGGAACCGATTCTCCTCACGTTCTCAAAACAAGGGGAGTTCAAACGGTACGAGCCGTCACGCGCGGAGACGTTCGTTTACGTACTGTCCGGCCGCGTCGCCCTCAAGCTAGGGAACCACACGTACTTCGCCAAACCGGGCGAGACGTTGTACTACGTCGCTTCAGACGCGCATCAGCTCGTCAACGATTTTGATGGCGCAAGCGAGTGTCTCGTCGTCGCCACACATTCGTATTTATAACAAGGGAGGAAACCAAATGAACCCAGAAACGATCATTCGTTTTGACAACGTGTCGAAGCGGTACGACGATACTGTCGTCTTAGAGAATATTAACTTTGAAATCGAGCGTGGGAAATTCTATACGCTGCTCGGTCCTTCGGGATGCGGAAAGACAACGATTCTGCGGATCATCGCCGGATTCACCGATGCGACAGAAGGTGACATCGAGTTCAACGGGAAGCGGATCAACGACGTGCCGGCGAACAAACGTCAAGTCAACACGGTCTTTCAAGATTACGCCTTGTTCCCGCATTTGAACGTATACGAGAACGTCGCTTTCGGCTTGCGCATCAAGAAGATGAAAGAGGCGGACGTCAAGACGAAAGTCGAACAAGCGCTCAAGTTCGTCAACTTGGAAGGCTACGAATCACGTGAAATCGATGAGATGTCAGGCGGACAACGTCAACGCGTCGCCATCGCCCGTGCCATCGTCAACGAACCGGAAGTCATCTTGCTCGATGAGCCGCTTTCAGCGCTCGACCTCAAACTTCGGACCGAGATGCAGTACGAGTTGCGCGAACTTCAACAGCGTCTCGGCATCACGTTCATCTTCGTTACCCATGATCAAGAAGAAGCGCTCGCCATGTCCGACGAGATTTTCGTCATGAACAACGGGGAGATCGTTCAAAGCGGGACACCGACAGATATTTATGACGAGCCGATCAACCGCTTCGTCGCTGACTTTATCGGGGAGTCGAACATTGTTCCTGGTGTTATGCCGGAAGATCACCTTGTCACGTTTGCCGGGAAAACGTTCGATTGTGTCGACCAAGGGTTTGACCGCAATGAAAAAGTCGAAGTCATCATTCGTCCAGAAGACTTGGAGATGACGTCGGTCGACGCGGCGAAACTCGTCGTCGATGTCGACTCACAACTGTTCCGTGGCGTCCATTACGAGATTTGCTGTTACGACCAAGAAGGCAACGAGTGGCTCGTCCATTCGACGAAGAAATCAGTCGTCGGGTCGAAAATCGGGCTCACGTTCGATGACGAGGCGGTTCACGTCATGCGTCTAGGCGAGACCGAAGAAGAGTTTGACCGTCGTCTCGAATCGTATGAGGAGGTCGCCCATGAATCAAACTAGTCAAACCGCCAAGACGGTCTATTTGACGACGTACTGGATATGGATTGCGCTGTTCGTCATCGCGCCGCTACTCCTGGTCGTCTACTACTCATTTTTTGATATCGAAGGGAACTTGAGTTTAGAGAACTATCAGATGTTCTTCACATCGACTTACTTGACGATGACACTGTCTTCGTTCTGGTATGCGTTTCTCATCACGTCCTTCTCGCTTCTCATCGGGTATCCGACCGCTTATTTATTGACGAGAACGAAACATAAGCAGCTCTGGCTGTTGCTCATCATTTTGCCATCATGGATCAACTTATTACTGAAAGCGTACGCGTTCCTTGGTATCTTTGGAACGTACGGCATCACGAACCAATTTTTAGAGGCGATCGGCATCGGGACGAAACAAATCTTATTCACGGACTTCAGTTTCGTATTCGTTTCGGTTTATATCTTCATCCCGTTCATGATTTTGCCGATCTACAACGCCATCGAGAAGCTGCCACCGTCGCTCGTCTACGCGTCGCGTGACCTCGGTGCCTCGAACTGGACGACGTTCCGTCGCGTCATCTTCCCATTGACGCTCGACGGGGTGAAGTCAGGGATTCAAATCGTCTTCATTCCGGCGTTGTCGCTCTTCATGATCACGCGCCTCATTGCCGGAAACCGTGTCATCACGCTCGGGACGGCGATCGAACAACAATTTCTCGTCACGCAAAACTGGGGCATGGGGTCAACAATCGCTGTATTCTTGATTTTGGCGATGGTACTCGTCATGGTCATCACACGTGACTGGGGCGCGAAAGGGGCGGTGCGTCGATGAAGAAGAAAAAATTCAAGTTAGCGAATTTGTATTTGATTGCGGTGTTCTTTATTCTGTACGCACCAATCCTCTATCTAGTGTTTTACTCGTTTAACAGTGGAGGAACGATGAGTAACTTTGAAGGGTTCACCCTCGAGTGGTATAAATCGCTGTTCACAGATACCCGTTTGCTCGTCATCGTCTTGAACACGATCGTCATTGCGCTCTTGTCGGCGACCATCTCGACCGTGCTCGGTGTCATCGGGGCGCTTGCCATTTATACGGCACGTCAACGGTTCACGAAGACGTCGCTCTTATCGCTCAACAACGTCTTGATCGTCAGCCCGGACGTCATCATCGGAGCGTCGTTCCTCATTTTGTTCACGATGCTCGGCATTCAGCTCGGGTTCTATTCGGTGCTCTTGGCGCACATCGCGTTCTCGGTTCCGATCGTGGTCATTTTAGTGTTACCGAAACTTCAAGAGATGAGCCCGACACTGATCGATGCGTCGCGTGACCTTGGAGCGAGCTCGTGGGACGTGCTCACGAAAGTCATCTTGCCGTATATCACGCCAGGTATCTTCGCAGGGTTCTTCACGGCGCTGACGTATTCACTCGATGACTTTGCGGTGACGTTCTTCGTCACGGGTAACGGCTTCACGACACTTGCCGTCGAGGTCTACTCACGGGCACGCCAAGGGATCTCACTTGAGATCAACGCGTTGTCGACGCTCTTGTTCGTGTTCACGCTCATACTCGTCCTCGGTTATTACGTACTCGCACAACGGAGTGCGAAGGAGGTAAGACGATGAAAAAACTAGTCATCATGTTGACAGTGCCGCTTCTCGTCAGTTTTGGTTTGTTGGTTTGGGTGTATCAAATCAACATGGCCCAAGGGTTTGGCGGCGATAACACACTCGTTGTCTACAACTGGGGTGATTATATCGATGAAGATTTGATCGGCGAATTCGAAGAAGAGACCGGACTCAAAGTCATCTACCAAACGTTCGACTCGAACGAGGCGATGCTGACGAAGATCCAGCAAGGCGGTACCGCGTTTGATATCGCCGTCCCGTCCGATTATGCGATCAGTAAGATGATCGAAGACGATCTGCTCTTGCCGATCGATTACGACAAACTCGAAAATTTCGATAACATCGACCCACGCTTCCTCGACAAGTCGTTCGACCCTGACAACACGTACTCGGTCCCTTACTTCTGGGGTACGGTCGGGATCGTCTACAATCCTGAACTCGTCGACGGTGAGATCACATCATGGAACGACTTGTGGGACATGCCGCTCGAGAATGATATTTTGCTGGCGGACGGGACACGAGAAGTGATGGGCTTCGGTCTTAACTCGCTCGGCTATTCGCTCAACACGACGGACCGTGATGAACTGCTCGAGGCAGAAGCGAAGCTCGAAACGCTTTGGCCGAACATTAAAGCGATTGTCGGTGATGAGATCAAAATGCTCATGGCCAATCGTGAAGCAGCCGCAGCCGTCGTCTGGTCGGGTGACGCTTCTGAGATCATGTACGAGAACGACGAGTTGACGTACGTGATCCCGGAAGAGGGGACGAATCTTTGGTTCGATAACCTCGTCATCCCGAGCACGTCGAAAAACATTGAAGGGGCACATCAATTTATCGACTTCATGCTCGATGCTGAAATCGCGGCACGAAATACCGATTACGTCGGGTATTCGACACCGAACGAAGCAGCACTTGAATTTTTAGATGAAGAAGTCACATCGGACGAACGGTTCTATCCGTCTAAAGACGTGACAGATGAGCTTGAAGTGTACGAAAACCTAGGCAAACGCATGAACGCGTATTACAACGAGTTGTACTTGCGCTTCAAAATGCAGAGTAAATAAAGTAAGTCCCGCTCAAACGTTGAGCGGGACTTTTTAGGCTGATTCTTATATTAACCGATTGGAGATTTTGTCTGCCTGATGGCGTCGATGTGCGCTTCCTTGACCTCGATGCTCGCGTTCATATAAGGAAGGAGTCGTTCATACACTTCAATCCGTTCAGCTGCCGTCAATCGAGGTTCACGAGAGGCCATCATTTGCTTCGCCCATATTTTTCGATTCAACACAGGAACGCTAGACGACTCAACCCGCTTCAACGTAGAGCGATCACTGAAGACAATCCAGGAGTGTAAATAGCTTCGATCGAGATGTAGTAGCTGTTCGATTGCCCGCATATGGAGCTCGTTTTGCTTAATCGGATTGTAGAATTTAAACTTCTTTCGATTGGATAAAGCCTGTGTCCACTGTCGATCTTGTTCCCGTCCGAAGATCCAACCGCTATAATTTTTGGACTCGATGACGTGAACACCGCTCTCGTCGATGAACACCACATCGACTTCTGTCGTCCGGTCACGTTTTGTTGGATGAGGCAAATACAGGTTCGTCAAGATGAGCGGGGCGAGCCGGCGCGCCTCAAGTTCAGCAACACAGCGGTACTCTCCATATAATCCGATATCTTGCACGACTTTGATGTAGCGATGACCAGTCTGAGCAAAATATTGACTTTGTTTATACCGTTTTACTTTTGTGTACACGATTGTCCCACAAATTAAAAAAAGCGGGACAGCAAAACTGAGTAAGGAGATTAATACACTTCCAAGTACTTCGTTTAATAATTGGCTCATCATCATTCTCCCTTCTTATCTACGTTCACTATACAAGATGACGAGAAACGATTGAGTGATTTTTGGGGATTATTGGAAATAAGAAATTGAAAAGTACACGGTGAATCACAAAAAAGACCAACCATCTGTTAAGATGACTGGTCAAAAAAACAATCAAGACTGTTGCAACTCGGCACGCTCCTCGTCTGTGAATACGCGGGAACGGCTCAAAAACCGTTTCCCTTCGACGCCTTCGACCGAGAACATGCCGCCCCGGCCGTCGACGACGTCGATGATGAGCTGGGTGTGCTTCCAATACTCGTACTGCTTCTCGTGGATATAGAACGGACAGCCGCCGATCTCTCCGAGCAGGACGTCGTGATCGCCAATCATGAACTCATCTTGCGGGAAGCACATCGGTGAGCTCCCGTCACAGCAACCGCCCGACTGGTGGAACAGGAGCGGACCGTGTTTCGCAAGCAACTGCTCGAGGAGCGCGAGCGTGGCGGGGGTGGCCTCGACGCGACGCACCATCTTAAAAGAACCCGAGTTTTTGTTCGCTGTAGCTGACGAGCATATTTTTCGTACGTTGGTAATGGTTGAGCATCATCTTATGATTTTCACGTCCGATCCCAGACATTTTGTAACCGCCGAACGCGGCATGGGCCGGATACTGATGGTAACAGTTGATCCAAACACGACCCGCTTGAATCTCACGGCCGAACCGATAAGCCCGGTTCATATCGCGTGTCCAGACGCCGGCGCCGAGACCATAGAGCGTATCGTTCGCGATGGCGAGCGCGTCCGCGTCGTCCTTGAACGTCGTCACCGACAAGACTGGACCAAAGATTTCTTCTTGGAAGATGCGCATCTTGTTGTGACCTTTAAAGATGGTCGGTTGAACGTAATAGCCGTCGGCGAGGTCACCGTCCATCATGTTGCGCTCACCGCCGATCAAACATTCGGCTCCTTCGGCTTTTCCGATCTCAAGATACGATAAAACCTTCTCCAGCTGTTCATTTGATGCTTGAGCACCCATCATAACGTCAGGGTCGAGCGGGTTGCCGAGCTTGATCGCTTTGACGCGCTCGAGGACGCGTGCCATAAACGGCTCATAAATCGACTCGTGGATGAGGGCGCGCGATGGACACGTGCACACTTCGCCTTGGTTTAACGCGAACATGACGAGCCCTTCGATCGCTTTGTCAAAGAAATCATCGTCCGCATCCATAATGTCGGCGAAGAAGATATTCGGTGACTTGCCCCCGAGTTCGAGCGTCACCGGGATGATGTTTTGCGACGCGTATTGCATGATCAATCGGCCCGTCGTCGTTTCGCCAGTGAACGCGACTTTGTCGACACGGTTACTTGAGGCGAGCGGCTTCCCGGCCTCGAGTCCGAAGCCATTGACGATGTTGAGCACGCCTGGCGGCAGCAAGTCTTCAATCAGCTCCATCAGTACCATAATCGAGGCCGGTGTCTGTTCGGCCGGTTTTAAGACGATGCAGTTGCCGGCGGCGAGTGCCGGTGCGACTTTCCAGATTGCCATCAAAATCGGGAAGTTCCATGGGATGATTTGAGCGACGACGCCGAGCGGTTCCGCGAAGTGATAGGCGACCGTGTCGTTGTCGAGCTCGCTGATGCCGCCTTCTTGCGAGCGGATGACACCGGCGAAATAGCGGAAGTGATCGATCGCGAGCGGCAGGTCGGCGTTCAACGTCTCACGGACGGCTTTTCCATTCTCCCACGTCTCCGCGTAAGCGAGCATCTCAAGGTTTTCTTCCATTCGGTCGGCAATCTTGTTTAAAATGACCGAGCGTTCGGTGACCGATGTTTTGCCCCAGGCGCCTTTGGCGGCATGGGCCGCGTCCAGTGCCAGCTCGATATCTTCTTTCGTCGACCGAGCGACCTCGCATAACACTTTACCATTTACCGGAGAGGTGTTCTCAAAATAGTCTCCCCCTGAAGGTGCTGTCCACTTTCCGTTGATGTAGTTCTCATAGCGGTCCTTGAACTGGACTTTCGTGCCTGCAGAGTTCGGTACTTCATAAATCATGATCGTTCCTCCCTTTTCCGTAAAGTATAGGGGCTCTATGTATGCGCTTACATTTTGTAGTAAGCCAATAGCTCCCTTTTTCATCCTAACGGGTTGTAGTGATAAAAGTCAAAATTTTTTGACAATAATTTGACACAATTCTGTCAGGATGTTTTGAAGCCAAGATTTGCCGTAAACAGAGTATCGTGGAATCAGTTTCAAATCGAAGGAGTGGACGCACTCACGGCAAAAACATATTAGGTCGACCCGGCACAAAGCTTAATCACGTTTATCGAGTTTGCGGTTAATGCGAACGGGCAGCCTGACGAGTTCGTTTTGACCGGTAACTTGACGATTCGGGGGACGACGCGCGAGGAGACGTTCGAATCCAAGCTCCAATTCAAGGAGTCTGAAGCATAAGAAAAAGTCGCTCGTGAGAGCGACTTTTTACTGTTCATAGACAAGTTTCTTTTGTAAGCTTTCTTCGCTGAACACCCAACCGGTGAACGAAGACAAGACTTCGTTCGACTCTTCGTCGACGATGACGACAGCGACGAACGGGTAGATGTCTTTCGAGAAGTAGCGCAAGTTTGTGAACCGGTACTCGATCATGCCGTTATGACGTGTGACCGTGTATGTGTGAATTTTTGAAAATGCCAAGAACGACTGCAAGTCTGCATTTTTACGTGCTTCGACGAAATGCAGGTCGTCTTCGCCAGGCATCGCCTTGTCACGGAAGCGACCACATTCGATGACTTCACCTTTTTTCACTTTGACCGCACCGAGTCCGTTGCGGAAACGAACGGCGACGTGCCAGTCGTCCCAACCAATACCTGGTGAGATAAAGAGCTCATGGGCACCGGCGAAGTGACGGGCGACCGTTGCGAGCGCACGGTTACGTAGTTTGAACTGAATCGCATAGTAACTGATGACGAGCGCAATGAGCAGTGCAAAAATCGGGACAGTTGCCCCTGTGATAAGCCATAATACATATGCTCCGTAATAAGCAGAGAACAAGTAGGGGTCAAACGTTCCGATGACGCCCCAGCCAATCCATTTCTTTGAGAAAGGTTGCAGGGCTTGCGTCCCGTAAGCGTTGAACAAGTCGACGGTGACGTGTAACAATACCGCGATTTGTGCCATGACCCATAATGAAGCAGGGTTGACGCCAAGTACCATACCGATGATGGCACTGACGATGATCGGCCAAGCAAGAAGTGCGGTGATTCCGTGTGAAAGACCGCGGTGCTGGCGTAAATACGTGCTGTTTCCTTTAAGTTTGAAGACGGTGTCAAAGTCTGGCGCATGCGAACCGACAAGAGCGGTAGCCGTCATAGCCAAGAACATTTGCGAGTCGCCTGCTACTTCCGGGCTAAGTGTCGCAAGGGCGCTTAAACCAAGGCCCATTCCAATGTGTGTCGCAGTATCCAATGTGCTTCAGCACCTCCGTTAATAAAGAAACGACGTTCAATGATCGCTACCATCATACAATATTTTTAAAACGAGGGGAAACAAAATGCTCGATATTGATAAATTGTTCACAAATTATACTATTCGTCAGTTCAATGAAAATTTACTCACCTGGTTCAATCGTGAAAAACGCGATTTGCCGTGGCGACACGGGAAAAATCCGTACCGGGTGTGGGTGAGCGAAGTCATGCTCCAACAGACGCGCGTCGATACCGTCATCCCTTATTACAACCGATTCATGGACCGCTTCCCGACGATCGAGGACTTAGCAGAGGCTCATCCCGACGAGGTCGTCAAATATTGGGAAGGGCTTGGATATTACTCACGCGTTCGTAACCTCCATCAAGCGGTAAAAGAAGTCGTCTCTACGTATGACGGCGTCGTACCGGAGGAAAAAGAACTGTTTGAAAAATTGAAAGGGGTCGGTCCGTATACGACCGGAGCCGTGCTCTCGATCGCCTACAATCAGCCCGAGCCTGCCGTCGACGGGAACGTCATGCGCGTCATGGCCCGCCAGTTTGGCATCTATGAAGATATCGCCGTACCAAAGACGCGGAAGATTTTTGATCAAGTCATTCGGCGCCTGATGGACCCGGAGCATGCCTCCGATTTTAATGAAGCTGTCATGGAGCTCGGTGCGACCGTCTGTACCCCGAAAAATCCGATGTGCTCGCTCTGTCCAGTCCAAGACGAATGTTACGCCTATGCGCATCACGTCCAGGATGAACTTCCGGTCAAGACGAAAAAAGGCGCGGCCCGGATCGAGATGTTCGATGCCCTCTACTGTAAACGTGACGGTCGCATCGCCTACGTTCAGCGGCCCGATACAGGTCTGCTCGCGGGAATGTGGCAATACCCGCTTACAGATCGTGGAACGGGGGAACAGTTAAACGGAACCTATATTGGACAAGTGAAACACGTGTTTTCACACATCATCTGGTACGTCGATTTATATGAGGTCGAAACGTTGCCGGACGAGGAGTGGATTTGGCTCGCCGGGGACGAGCGGGATGTGTTGACCGTGTCGGTTGCCCAACAAAAACTAGAACGATTGGTAGGGGATAGAAATGAGACAGTTTGACGTCGAAACGCCGTTCGACACTTCCGTCGAGGCATTGTGGGAATTGTTGCAAGACGCGTCGCTTTTATCTGAACTGACGACGTTTCCAGAAGTGACGCTCGTCGGAAATGGCGCGTCCGTAGAAGGTAATCGAATCCATCTCCGTGTCGGTGTCGGACCGGTCACGCTGCCGTGGATCAGTGCGATCACGTTAGCGGGGCGGCACGCATTTTGTGACCAAGGTGTGACTTTGCCGTTCCCGTTTAAACGCTTTTGCCACGTTCACAGTGTGAAAGAAGTCGATGGGAAGGCCGTCATGGTCGATGAAGTGACGTTCGATAGTTACTTACCCGAAGCGATTGTCGAGCAGTTTATTCTCCGCCCGATGTTCGCAGGACGAGCCGTCGCCTTCCAAAAAGCACTAAATTCGTGAAAATAAGAGATTTCCTTTTTCATTGGTTCTGAAAGTCGCTATAATTAAAAATGAGAATGTACAGCATCATAGCGGAAAGGAGGAGCTTATGAGCTTATTTCCCAAAGCAGGTAGCAAGATCGAGATACAGAGCTACAAGCACAACGGGACTTTGCATCGCGTTTGGGAAGAAACGCTCGTCCTTCAATCGTCAAAAACGGATATGATTGGGTTCAACGACCGCATTATGGTCAGTGAATCAGACGGCCGGCAATGGAGAACAAGAGAGCCGGCAATTTGCTACTTTTCATCTGAGTTTTGGTTTAATGTCATCTGTATGATTCGCGAAGACGGGATTTACTATTACTGTAATCTAGGTTCGCCGACAACGTTCGATGGGGCAGAACGAGCCATCAAGTACATTGACTACGATTTAGATATTAAAGTGTTCCCGGATATGTCGTACACGATTTTAGATGAGGATGAATATGAGCGGCATCGTCGCGAAATGAATTATCCGAAAGCGATTGATCGAATCTTGAAACAGAACGTTCAAGAACTTATCAACTGGATTCGAGGACGGAAAGGGCCGTTCAACCCAACATTCGTCGATGAATGGTATCGCGAATACGAAGCACGTTACCGGAGATGAGTACTCATCTCCGCTTTTTTTCTTGAAGGAGGGCTCTATGGGAAGTGTTAGACGCTATTTACAGTTTGTAAAACCATATAAAAAACAAATTGCTTTGACGATTTTCGTCGGGATCTTGAAATTCTCAATCCCTCTCGGATTGCCGCTACTTTATAGACATGTGATCGATAAATATTTGACGGAGCCGGACCCGGCGGCGGATTACACTGAGCTCGTTTGGTTGTTCAGCATCGTCTTCTTCATCTTCCTCGTCTTGAAGCCGCCGATCGAGTATTTGCGGCAATATTTAGCGCAATGGGCCGCAACACGAATTTTGTTCGACGTTCGGAACCGATTGTTCGATCACGTGCAAAAGCTATCGCTTCGTTACTATTCGAACAATAAGACCGGGCAAATCATCTCGCGTATCATTAACGATGTCGAGCAGACGAAAGACTTTGTCATCACGGGACTCATGAACATTTGGCTCGATATGGTCACGATTTTGATCGCCATCGCCATCATGTATACGATCGACCCGCAACTGACGCTCATCGCTATCTTGCCGCTCCCGTTTTATGCGATCGCCGTCCGCTACTTCTATGGACGCTTGCGCCGCCTCACCCGGGAACGCTCGGCCGCGCTCGCTGATCTTCAAGGCCATTTGACCGAACGTGTCAACGGTATGGCCGTCATCCGCAGTTTCGCGCTCGAGCCGTATGAGAACAAGGCGTTTGAACAACAGAACGGTGGCTTCTTGAAAGCCGCACTTCGCCATACAGGTTGGAATGCGAAGACGTACGTCGTCGTTTCGACAATCACGGACATCGCGCCAATCTTGATCTTTACGTCGGCTTCTTGGCTCGTCTTACAAGACGACGTCTCGCTCGGGACGCTCGTCGCCTTCATCGCTTATATCGACCGCCTCTACGCACCGCTCGGCCGTCTCGTCAACTCGGCGACGACGCTCACGCAGTCGGTCGCGTCGATGGACCGGGTCTTTGAATTTCTCGATGAGCCGTATGATATCGAACAGAAACGCGATGCGTTCGTGCCGGTGCAGACGGCCGGGGATATCGAACTCGACCGTGTCGGCTTTGCCTATGAGAAAGAAGGGACGCGTGCTTTGCATGACGTCAGCCTGCACATCCGGTCCGGGGAACGGATCGCCTTCGTCGGCATGTCCGGCGGCGGGAAATCGACGCTCGTCAGTTTGATTCCACGCTTTTATGACGTGACGGACGGCAGTATCAAAATCGACGGCGTCGATGTCCGTGACTTTAAACTCCGGGCCCTTCGCGACCAAATCGGCATGGTCATGCAAGATTCGGTTCTCTTCAGTGAGTCGGTCGCCATGAACATCCGGATGGGGAATCCGGAAGCGACGGACGATGCCGTCATCGCCGCTGCGAAAGCGGCCAACGCCCACGAGTTCATCATGAACTTGCAGGACGGTTACAACACGCCGGTCGGCGAAAAAGGCGTGAAGCTGTCGGGGGGACAGAAGCAACGTCTTGCCATCGCCCGCGTCTTCCTCAAACACCCGCCGATCATCATTCTCGATGAGGCGACGAGTGCGCTCGACCTCGAGAGTGAGTCGATGATCCAAGATTCGCTCGCAAGATTGACGAAAGGACGGACGACGCTCATCGTCGCCCACCGCCTATCAACGATCACCGACGCCGATAAAATTGTCGTCGTCGACAACGGTCGAATCATGGAAGCGGGAACGCATGAAGAATTGATGCGTCGCCGTGGCGCTTACTATGATTTGTATATGATCCAAGACTTAGCTGTCGTGGAGTGAGGCTTCGAGTTCAACTCGAAGTCTTTTTTTGTTTTCCGTATCTAGTAGACGGGAATGAAGAAACGACATGCCAAAAGGGGGATGACACGATGATGAATGGGGAAGGATTGATCAATGTCCGTCCGCTCAACGACGGGTTAGAGTTAACGTGGTCGTTTGATGGGAAAGTGCGCGTCACACGCAACGGGAAGTACGTGTATGAGGGGACGGATCAGCATTATGTCGACCGGGAGACGAGCGTTGGGGAGCAAGTCGCTTACCGTATCTCGGACGAGTTTGGCGAAGTGGCAAAACTGTATACTGCGGCTGTTAATCCAAATGACGACTTGTATTGGAATCGTCATCTGACGTCGGCGGTCGTGGCGCCGAGCGGAACGTATTTACAGTGGGACCCGATCGCGGACGTCGACACGTATGCGGTATATCGTGAAGGACGCCGTATCGCGGAAATCGTCGGGAGCGGATACATCGACGAGACACCGCTCGAACAACCGACGCTCTATGAAGTTCGGGCTTTGCGTCCGGTCAAGCGGGATGATAAACCGGGGACCCGTCTCGTGCATATGGTCGGAAAAGCGATGTCGCTCGCGAAAGAGATGAAGTCGGATACGAGGCGTGACAAGGAGCTCTACACGATGTATTTCCTCGTCAGTCCGACACGTCCGGACGTAGCCACGGTCGATGGCATTAACCTGCGTGTCCAGACGTTCATTCGTCCCCCGATGATTAAAAACCCGAACCTGATGTCACCGCATCCGTATTTTGAAGGGGACGGACGACCGTATAACGTCCATGCGACCGAATATCGGACCCGGACGGAAGTGAAAGTCGAGGGGTTGACCGATATTCCGATTATCTCGTTAAAAAAAGATGCGAATGTGACCCGTGGTTATACGAAGCATCACCGATTGACGGGTGAAGACGTCGCCTCGGTCGACCGCGTGTACGTAGAAGATGTCGACATCGAGCGGGGGAAGGTTGCATTTCGTTTGCAACACTCGGTAGGTAATCCGCTCGTCGTGGCGCCGGATATTAAATACACCATCGTCACGGCACTTAAAAACAGTGCGACGTTCAAACTGTCCGGAAGTCACACCCAGTCGCCGCATCATGAAGTGTACGTTCAGGTCGGCGATGCGCCATGGATGACGATCCACCGGGCGGACGACCTCGGGGTCAGCTTTATGGGTAATCCGATGCCAGAGTGCCACTGGACGTACTTGACATGCATGGACTAAAAAAACCAGCCGGCTCATTGATGAGTCGGCTGGTTTAATGTTTGGTCGATAAAGCGACTCCGTTCTTCCGGGGTCGGCAGTTTGCACGTCTCTTTTTGACCGAACCAGCGATAGCGGTTGTTCGCGATGATGTCGTAACCGAAATCACGAAGCGGTTTAGGGACGAGTCGGACGAAGCGAAGCATCCGCCAGTTCCCGTCCAATCCTCCGGCGATTCGGGTCGCCGCGTCCGATTTCAAATAGGGGACGCCGTCTTTGATCAAAACGATGCTGTCGACCGTATCCGGGATACGATGACGTTTTCGGATTGCTTGTCCGGCCTCGCCTTGAAGTGAGGCGAAATGGAAGTTTCCTGTTGAATCACGATTTAAGATGAACTGCACACTGGCGTCACAAAAGTTGCAGTCTCCGTCGAATAAGACAATGGCTGGCATAGGGAGCGCCTCCTTCTCTCCTGACTTTATCCGTTCGAACGAATGCTCAAACGTCAAGCGGCGAGCTGACGGGCAGGCTCCATCTTGTAGAGCGAGACGTAATAAAGGTAACCTCCAAGGGCGCCGAATAAGAACATGTAGCCGCTCATGAATACCGGCCCGATGAACGCGCCGACGACGATGCCGGCTGCGGCGACAAGTTTCGCCCCGTGGAACGTCAAGCCTCCGAAGGCGAGGTATGAGGCCCGTCGAGTCGGGTCGATCAAGTCGATTTGTTTCACTTGTCGAATCGGCGAATAGAGCAACTCCCCAATGGTGAAGACGATGGCGAGGACGGCAAGCGTGATGAACGAGTTCATTGACGTAATCGCGGCATATGCCGTCACGTATAAGGATAAGCCGATGAAGAAGATATACTTTTCCCGGTAGCGTTTCACGAAAGCGGTGACCGCGAACGTGATGGCGACGACGAGCAACGTGTTCTCAAGCTGCATGAACGCCATCATGCGTACACCGTCAAACGGGACGCCGACGATCGACCGTTCTGTGAACGATTCGGCCAAATGGACACCGATATAGTTTGCCATATGGAACTCGGTCGAGAAGACGAGCATACTACCGAGGACGAACAGCATCCAACGACGGTCACTGAGTGCGATTCGATAGTTTTGATACACGCCGACGAGCGGGTTAGCAGACGTCGAACGATTTCCTTTATAGCTATCAACGAGAAAACGTTGCAAGACGAGCGTCGTGATCGTCAACACGAGCGTCATCCCGACGAATAGTCCGAAACGATAATCTCGATAAAAAGCACCTCCGAGCATGACGCCGCCGGCAATCGCCAAATTGACGAGCCAGTAGTCATACACGTAAATCGCTTTACGGTTCGACTCTTCCATCGAATCGATGACGATGGCTTCGAGAGCAGGGTAGTTCAATCCGTTCGCGACGGCGTGACCGAAGTAAAGCACGGCGACGACGAGCGCCCAGTTATTCGACGGATGAATGGCGACCGTCATCCCCATAAAACAAAGGATTTGGACGATCTGACCGATTTGAAGCACGTGCTTGCGGTTGAAACGGTCTGAGAAGTACCCGCCAAACAAGCCGGTAACGTAGCCGACGACAACAAACGACGTCATGATGATTCCAGCGACGATTTTGCCGAGTTCTTCGGAAAAATATAAAGCCATGAATGGAAAGATAGCCGAGCCGACGATACGGATGAAAAAGCCGCAGACGAGTCGGAGTCGAACATTTAATGGGAAATCTTTGAATTTCATGCGAGCACCTCCTTGTCACTACTTTAAACGTGGACTACACTTGGTAAAAAGAGACAAATGATTTTTAGATGTCCACTTTTAGGGGGAACGACATGAATGCGAAGCTGGTGGCGATTTATCGTCGTGCGTTGGAACAGAACAAAGTGGAACTGACGCTACGGGAAGCGGTCGATACGGTCGGCTATAGCGAGAAACAAGTGAAACGGGATATGAAGGCGTGGGAAACGTTCGGGTGGGTGGAGTATCGGCCGGGGAAAGGACGAGGCCATGAATCGGTGCTCCGCTTTCAGCCGGAGTTTGACCGAACCCTGAGAGTTTGGATCGATGAGTCTTTCGTTCAGGCCTCGATGGCCGATGCGGCCAAGTGGTTGGAATGGGACTGGCCACCCGCCTTGCGAGAAGTGATTCAAGCACTTATTTGGAGCCGTTTTGGTTTTGAGCAGACTGAAGAAGACCGGTTCATTTTTCCGCGGACGAGAGCGCTTGAATCGCTCGATCCGCTCGATATCCACATCGCGATGGAGGCGTCTTTGTCACGGCACGTCTTCGACCGCCTGTTCGAATGGGACGGGACGACTGTCCAGCCCTCGCTCGCCCACTATATAGAGGAGATGCCGTTCGGATTTCGTTGCTATATCCGCAAAGGGGTAACGTTTCATAACGGGGTGACGCTATCGGCCAAGGACATCGTCTACTCGTTGAATCGGTTATTGGATCATGGCAAACAAGTATGGCTGTTCGCACCGATCGAACGGGTCGAGTCCAAAGCATCGTACGTCATCGATTTACATACGAAAGCACATATGGCCTATATCGAACGACTTCTCGCCCAAACCCCGGCCTCGATCACGTATCAAGGGGCCGAAGGGGTCGTGGGGACGGGGCCGTTCAAGCTGGAGCAGACGTCGGAGGAAGTCGTACGTTTAAGGGCGTTCGAGCGCGGGCTCCGGCCGAGACCGTCTTTGGATGTGGTTGAATTCGTCACGTTTTCCGAAACGGATTATGCGAAATGGAGCACCCGTGACGACCATAGCCTCGTGAAGTGGATCGCCGAGGCGGGAGCACGCTATCTCGTGTTCAACATGAGGCAGTCCTGGTTGAAGGACGATGCGCCGGCGCGTCGTGCGATTCAACGAGCGATTCAAAAAGAGGCGTTTGTGGAGATGGGAGGAGAGCGCCACCAAGTAGCACACGGATTTTTTCCGGAGACGAGTCGTCCCGTTCACGTGCCCGGGGAGGGAACGGTTTGTCAGCGTCCGCTCCGGCTGTTGCACTTGCCGTTTGAAGTGGCGGCGCAAGACGCGGCGCTCGTGGCTACACAGTTGCGGACGGCCGGGTTTACCGTCGAGACTGAGACGTATACGATTGGGTCTTTGTTACAAGATGAGACGCTTTGCCGTGCCGATTTGATTTTATGCGGAGAGATGATGAGTGAAGATCTCGATTTGGCGTTCCTAGCCTTTTTGACGAGTGAACTGTCGCTTGTCGGCAAATTGCTCGCGAATGAAGTGGAACTCCGGGCGATGATGGACCGCTATCAACAAACTGACATGAGCGCTTGGTCGATGCTGCATCGCGAAGTCGAACGCTATTTGACTGAGGAGGCCCTCGTCATCCCGCTGTATCATGTCGCTCGTGAGCGCCGCTTTCCGAGTTTCTTTGGAGATGTGCCGCTCGATGTGTTCGGTCACCCGCGATATGATCAATTGTGGATTCGTCCGTCCGTATGAACATAAAAGGAGATGCCGCGGCATCTCCTTGTTTTATAGCTGTGCGAACGCGCGATTTACTGCGACAATCGTCTCATCGATATCTTGTTCCGTATGTTCCGTCGTCAAGAACCACGCCTCATATTTAGAAGGGGCCAAGTTGACACCGTTCTCAAGCATCAATTTGAAGAAGCGGCCGAATACTTCGCCGTCCGACTTCTCGGCTCCTTCGTAGTCCGTGACGATCTCGTCCGTGAAGTAGACGGTGAGCGCGCCTTTTAGGCGGTTAAGCGTGATCGTGACGCCGTGAGTTTTCGCGGCTTCACGGATCCCTGCTTCGAGACGTGCGCCTAACGAATCTAATGTTTCATAGACGCCCGGTTGCTCGAGCACTTCGAGGCAAGCGAGTCCGGTCGCCATCGAGGCGGGGTTTCCGGCCATCGTCCCGGCTTGGTAAGCGGGTCCGAGCGGTGCGACCGTCTCCATGATTTCTGCTTTCCCGCCGTATGCTCCGATTGGAAGTCCACCACCGATGATTTTACCGAGCGCCGTCATGTCTGGCTCGATGTTGTACACTTGTTGGGCACTTCCGTACGTGAACCGGAACGCTGTGATGACTTCGTCGTAAATGACGAGCGCGCCGTGTTCATGGGTGATCTCGTTGATGGCTTGCAAGAAGCCGGGTTTTGGCTCAACGATCCCGAAGTTTCCGACGATCGGTTCGACGAGAACGCAAGCGACTTGATCGCCCCATTCGTTCATCATCGCCCGGTACGACTCGACGTCGTTGAACGGGACGGTGATAACTTCTTTCGCCGTGGCGCGGGTCACACCGGCTGAGTCGGGTGAGCCGAGCGTCGCCGGTCCGCTTCCCGCCGCAATCAGCATCAAGTCGGAATGGCCATGGTAGCAGCCGCTGAACTTGACGACGAGTTCGCGTCCGGTATAGGCACGGGCGACACGGATTGTCGTCATGACGGCCTCGGTCCCGGAATTGGTGAAGCGGACTTTGTCCATCGATGGGATCGCCGCTTTTAGTTTCTTGGCGAAGTCGACCTCAAGCGCGTGAGGCGTCCCGTAAAGAAGCCCTTTTGAGGACGCTTCGATGAGGGCGTTGTGGATATGGGGATGGGCATGGCCGGTAACGATTGGTCCATATGCGGCCAAGTAATCGATATAGCGGTTGCCGTCCACATCATAAAAATAAGCACCTTCGCCGCGCTCCATATAAACCGGGGCACCGCCGCCGACCGCTTTGAACGAACGTGAGGGACTGTTGACACCCCCGACGATATGCGTCAATGCGTCTTCATATAGTACGTCTGAAATTTTACGATTTGATGATGTTGTCATATGTATTGCCTCCTTTTACAAATTCGCAATTATTGTATCACAGCCGTCAACCGCATAAGCTCAACGTTTGACGAAGGGTTTAGAAATCAGTACACTATTTATAAAGATTACTATGTAAGAAATAGGTTAATTCTAAACAGACACTTCGCATAAATTCTAATAGAAGAAATGAGGGATTGACGTGGGAAGCGAAATGCTTGACCATGCTGTTCAGTCGCTCCGAGAACATGGAGTCAGAATGACGCCTCAGCGACAGGCGATTTTGGAGTACCTCGTCACGGAGCACAGTCACCCGACAGCGGATGACATTTATAAGGCACTTTCGGATAGGTTCCCGAACATGAGTGTCGCCACCGTCTATAACAACTTACGTGTCTTTAAAGATATCGGACTTGTTCAAGAGATGAATTATGGTGACGCTTCGAGCCGTTTCGATTTTGTGACATCACGTCACTATCACATTATCTGTGATGCGTGCGGGAAAGTCGTCGACTTTAACTATCCTGTCCTTGACGAGATTGAAGCCGTCGCTTCTCAATTGACAGGTTTCAAAGTGGATCGCCACCGCCTCGAAGTATACGGGACGTGCCCGGCTTGCCAAACTGAACAAGCGCATAAACATTAAAAACATCCTCAGGCTGAGGATGTTTTTTTAGTCGTTCTGGTGTGATTGACGTTTGTTATACTTCTCATCGAAGTCTTTGCCTTCGAGCGATTGATCGATCGTCAACGGTTCATCGCAATGCATACATAGATCGACACGTCCGAGCATCTTTGTTTCTTTCTCACAGTTCGGACAAGTGACGATGATTGCTTTCGTCGACGCCATGCCGACGATGAAGTAAAGCGCCGAGCTCGACAGTACCATCACGAAACCGAGCAACATGAAAATAATCATCAGCCACGCGATGCTTTTGGCAAGTAGTCCGAGATACATGACCCCAATCCCAGCGAACACGAGCAGCAAAGCCAGGTTTCTGGCGCGGTTGATTTTATTCCCCCGTTTTTTCATACATAATCCCTCCATGTCTGTCTTTACTATAGCTCATCTGCTCGAAGCTGAGAAGTTCGTACAATCGGTGGCAGGAGAATTTTAAAAGAAGGCGAATCATTTTTGTATCAGATTAGATAATCGTGTGAACCGATTGACGTTTACTAATTAGAAAGAAGGTATCAAGGTGACGATGGAATATGCGACTCGAACAATTTATTCAGAATATGCAGCCTTGAAAACAACGCTTGGCATCATTGAAGTGAAGAAGAAACGGCCGCGCGATCCATTAACAGATCAATCGGATCGATTGTTGATTGTGATTGAAGCGAAGGAAGAACCATTTTGGACAGTGAAACACTATCAAGTCGGACAAGAAAAAATCGTTCTTCATATAGTCAGTGATTCGATGATGGATCGTTGGATTCTAATGAACGAGAACCGGCGTGCCATCCATTGGATCGAAGACGGCATGGTGCTGTTCGAACGAAATGAGTTTTTGCTCGAGCTCAGGCAACGGTTGCGCAATTTCTCGAACGAGGAACAACGACTGCAACTCTCGCTCGCGTTCGCCAAGCTGCTTAGACGTTTCGAAGATGGGCGCGGACTGTTCTTACAGGAAGAGCATCAAGATGCGTTCACCCAAATCCACCATGCGCTCACGCATTTGGCGCGGCTCTCCATCCTGGAGGCAGGAATCCACCCAGAGATTGTATTATGGAAGCAAGTCCGTAAACTCGACCTAGAAGTGTATAAGCTTCACGACGAACTCGTGAACGGGCACGAATCACTCGAACAACGTATTCACCTGGTCA
Source organism: Exiguobacterium aurantiacum (assembly GCF_001766415.1). Lineage (GTDB taxonomy): Bacteria > Bacillota > Bacilli > Exiguobacteriales > Exiguobacteriaceae > Exiguobacterium > Exiguobacterium aurantiacum_A. The sequence continues at coordinate 210,441 of NZ_MKXO01000005.1, forward strand.
TCATCGGCATGGAGCATTTAATTCAATCTAAAGTCTTGCCGGGTACGTTGTTACTTTTGCAGGCGATGCAACAACGTGACGAACCATGGTCGTTCTCGGAGTTGATGGAGCACCCGAACTTACAAGAGTTAAAAGTCGACCTCGGCAGCATCGTCGGCTTCTTAGTCCGGAAAGGTTACGTTCGGGCAGTGACACGTCCGACAAAAGGAGTAGGCGTCGAAGCGGTCGCTTATGAAATTGCTTAACTATATAGAAGAGAATGGGGAAACTGAATCGAATGAAGGTTACTAAATTTCTGCTCGGCAGCGTGTTTATTATATTTACGGCTGGATTCTTATCAATTGTGACAGGATTGTTTGCGATGGGCGATCCTCTCGGAAGTGAGCGGCCGATCATTTGGACGATTTGGTACGTGGTCGTTCTCTTGATTGTTATTATGGCGCTATATGACTTTTCATCGTTATCGAAAGGACAACTCAAACGTATCGCTTTAATTGGAACGGTTGTCGGGATTGTTTTCTTTAGTTCCGTGAAAGGATATTACGTGTATACGGCGGGATTACGGATTGAAGAACGTGGCGTCTCGTTGCGTGACTATCAACCGTTCAAGCCTAAGTCTGATTTGGCTGAACTCGATAAGCCTTCAACATTTGAGATTGGAACAAACATTCCCCGACTAGACGGCGCGACGGCGCTGTATCCGATGTATGCTGCATTCGTCGAGGCGGTTTATCCTGAAGCGGATTATAACCCCGATAGCCCTGAAGTCAGCTCGGTCGTCTCGACGACGACAGGTACAGCGTATGAGCGATTGGTTAAAGGGAAAACGGATATCATCTTTGTAGCCGGACCGTCCGATCAACAGTTGGCAGTAGCTGAGCGACAAGGAGTAGAGTTTCAGATGACACCGATCGGCCGTGAGGCGTTCGTCTTTTTTGTACATGAAGACAATCCGGTCGACTCGCTCGAATTGGAACAAATTCAAAACATCTATGCAGGGGACATTACGAGTTGGGATGAAGTCGGTGGTAAAAAAGATTCGATTCGAGCGTTCCAACGGCCAGAAGACAGCGGGAGCCAAACGGCTTTGCAGCGTTTGATGGGGGACACAAAGCTTATGGACGCCCCGGTCGAGGATGTCCCGGAAGGAATGGGTGGCATCATCGAACAGACGGCTTCCTATCAAAACCATAAAAATGCCATCGGATTCTCGTTCCGCTTTTATGCAACGGAGATGGTAGATGAACATGCGATTAAATTGTTACGGGTCGATGATGTCGCGCCTACGGTCGAGACGATCGGGGACGGGACGTACCCGATCACATCCGAGTTTTATGCGGTCACGACGACCGACAAATACGAGCAATATAAGCCGTTCATCGAATGGCTGACGTCTGAAGAAGGACAGTCACTTGTTGAAAAGACAGGATACGTGCCACTGGCTACAAATTGATTGGGATTGGGTCTCTAAATACAGAGATCCAATCTTTTTTTATTTTCTTGTTATTTTTTATTGACGCGGTGGTAAATAGGCATTATAGTTATAAACGTTGTCACGGCAAATGATTATTCCAGAAAAACAATTTGTGAAAAAAGTTGTTGACTTTTAATCAGGAAACGTGATAAATTAATTGAGTCGCCAAGCGCGACAGACGAACTTTGAAAACTGAACGATGAGGCAAAAAAGTTTTACAAGTTTTGATTGAAGCGCAAGCTTCGTCATTTTCAAGAGCTATATCAAATTCTTTGGAGAGTTTGATCCTGGCTCAGGACGAACGCTGGCGGCGTGCCTAATACATGCAAGTCGAGCGCAGGAAATCGACGGAACCCTTCGGGGGGAAGTCGACGGAATGAGCGGCGGACGGGTGAGTAACACGTAAAGAACCTGCCCTCAGGTCTGGGATAACCACGAGAAATCGGGGCTAATAC
>NZ_MKXO01000006.1 GCF_001766415.1 Exiguobacterium aurantiacum
TAGGTCATGGGTGGAAGCACGGCGACGTGTGGAGCTGAATGATACTAATCGGTCGAGGCTTTGATCTAGAAACGGTTTGAACTTGATGAGTCTTCAGTTTTCAGGGAACAATTCCCTTGTCTGGTGGCGATAGCGAAGCGGCCACACCCGTTCCCATGCCGAACACGGAAGTTAAGCGCTTCAGCGCCGAAAGTAGTTGGGGGTCTCCCCCTGTGAGGATAGGACGTTGCCAGGCCATATGAAGGACGATCAAGCACACGCTTGGTCGTCCTTTTGTTTCATGTATAATAAAACAAACTATTTTTAGAAAAAGCGTTGACTTTTTAATTAAACAGCGGTATTATAGTACTTGTCTGGTGGCGATAGCGAAGCGGTCACACCCGTTCCCATGCCGAACACGGAAGTTAAGCGCTTCAGCGCCGAAAGTAGTTGGGGGTCTCCCCCTGTGAGGATAGGACGTTGCCGGGCAATATGAAGGACGATCAAGCACATGCTTGGTCGTCCTTTTTTGTCGTTTATTTGAAACTTTATGGTGGATTTTATCGTACAACTAGACAAGGGTTACAGAAGAAAGGGAGTTACCACTATGAATGAATTATATGAACGCCAGTTGATACTTCAACAAAGCCTTGCTAAACGAGACCGATTAGCTCGTAAACTGAAAACTCTCGACAAACAAATTGTCGAACATGAGACCGTTCGAAAACAGTTGCTCAATACATTCACGAAAGAACAGCGTGATGTCTATGACTTAGAGACATTCTCACTCGTCAATGCGTGGCGTAAGTTGCGTGGAACGTTTAGCGAGCAACGTACGATTGAACTAGAAGAAGCGGCCCGGGCAGAATTCAAGCTACGAGAACACGAGGCGATGATTGATGAGTTAGTGCTTGAGCGTCGTGATTTGTATGAAACCTTTAAGGCATATAACGGAATCGATGCAAAATGGGAAGCGTTTATAAAAGAAAAAGAAGGTCACCTGAAGCAGGATCGTGACGTAAGAGAAGCGTTATACCGTCTCACGAATCAACAGGTAGAGACGACCGAAGCGATCATTGAATATAAAGAAGCCATTGCAGCTGGTAAGGATGCGCGAGCTGCCATCTCAAAGACGCTCAAACATCTCGATAGTGCGAAGAGTTGGTCGACATATGACACGTTCTTCGGGGGTGGCTTGATTGCGACAGCGATGAAACATGACGCGATCGATGCTTCTGAACGGAAGATGCATGAACTCCAATCCGCACTTGAGCGTTTCGCGCGTGAATTGACTGATGTGAAAGGAGTCGTCAGCGGCTTACACATCGAACGCGGATCACTCATTCAGTTCGCCGATTACTTCCTCGATGATATCTTTTCTGAATGGACGATGCACGGACGAATCAATGATTCACTCGACAAGGTGAACGGACTCGATCGCGAGATCGCCAAACTGATTGAGAAAATGACGAGAGATGTCGAGCGCATGGAACGACAACTCGAAGACATGGAAGAGAAACGGAAACAGCTCATCGTCACACGATGAGCTGTTTGATCATTCCGGCCGCTTCAGCCAGTGACGTAACCCTTTGCCGGCATGTGGTCCGTCTGCGTAGCGCGGGATGATGTGCAAGTGAGCATGGGGAACTGTCTGATTGGACGCTGTACCGACGTTCCAGCCGAGCGTATAGCCGTCAGGACCGTACGTCTCCTCTAGGAAAGACTTGGCGTCATGAAGCAAGGTGTATGTATCGCTCCATTCCGTCGGTGTTAACTCAAACGTTGTCGCCCGGTGCTGTTTCGGGACGATGACACCGGAACCGACGAGGACGTCTTGTTCGCGGTCATGCATCAGAAAGTAGCACGTGTCGTTCTCAGCGATGATGCGTTGGGACGGATCGAGATGTGGATGACAAAATGGACAGTTCGACATTGTATTGGTACACTTCCTTTCTGTGTATAGTGTATCAAAGGGGGATTTACTATGGAGCGATTCATTAATCAAATCATCGATCAAATTGATCTGAACGAACGGACGCTCATCGGGATTTCGGGTCACGGGGGTGCCGGGAAGACGACGTTCGCCAAACAGTTACAAACACGTCTCGGGGAGGTCAACTACATTAACACCGACCCGTATATCACGGACTCGACGCTTCGGAAGAGTGCGATAATCGACTATACGGTCGATGGGAAGGTGCATCACTATAAGATGACGGCTTGTCATCCGGCGGCGCATCACTTGTTGTCGCTCGAGCGGGACGTCCGGATGGTACGGGAAGGGGTCGGGTTTTATACGATGGATGTCCCGTATCTCGAACGGACGTGGATCGATCCCGAGAAGCAGGTCACCATCGTCGAGGGGATGAGCGTCGCCTTTCTCGATCCAAGGTATATGGATTTATCGGTCTATCTATATACAGATGGGGATACGGAGTTCGCCCGACGCGCTGCTCGTGACATAACGGAGCGAGGGATGGAGATGGAATACTTGAAAGCATCGCATGAAGAACGGCGTCTGCAATACGAGTTGTTCATGCATCCGTATCGCGACAACTTTCAAACGATCGTCTCGATCAGTGGTGACAGGTGGACGATTGAGAAAAGTCCATACAAAAACCGCTCATGAAGAGCGGTGGCTGCGTAGCGTATCTTGGATCCCGAGTCCGAGTCGGTCTTGTTCGTGCTCGAGTTGTTCCCAGGTGAGGGATCGGTGCCGGAGTTCGACGTCGGTCGCCATCGAGTCGAGCGTGCGCTGTCGTTCGATATTGTCGAGCCAGTAATAGACGTCGACCCCATTTTCATCCATGCGCCAGAATGATTTCACGACCTCGAACTCATCGGCCCAGTCGCCGACGGGCTTGAACCCATACTTCTCGACGAACGGATAAGGTCGTTCTTCACCGAGCGGGTCGATGACGTTACGGACGAACATGAGCTCGAGTCCGGCATGCTCGGTCGCCTCGAGCAATCGTTTCAACTCAGGGAGTGGTTCGATCTCGATGTTTTCGACGACGTCGAACCATACGCGTTTACCATCGGTGTCCCAAACAGTCGCTTCGACACTATAAGGGGCGCCCGATGTCGATGGGGCATACATCGTCAAGTCGAACGTGAACGGGATGTGTTCTTCTGCCCCGGGCTCAAGCACGGCCGTGAGGCGAATCGGGACTTCCTGAATGTCGGCCTCGCGGTTGAATTCGTTACCTTCAAGCGTGATGTCTTTGAACGTCGTCAGGAAGTTGAGCGTCAGTTCATGCAGACGGATCACTTTTGACGTCGGGTTCAAGACGCGAAGCGTCCCGTGAACGGTTTGCTTCGGCACGAACGGGATCGTATGGAAATAAACGGACGCATCTAACTCGGAAAAGAACCATTTTTTAAAGCGGTTGCCCCATTTCGACATGTCGGTCGCGCTCCTTTTCTGTTAATAAAGTTACACTCCTTTAAGTGTTCCCGATTCTAATTTCCAAAAAACATTAAGAAAAAGGTTGCATTTTATAACCGTCTCGCTTATTATAGAGGATGTCGAAACAATTCAAATCGTCGCGGGGTGGAGCAGTCTGGTAGCTCGTTGGGCTCATAACCCAAAGGTCGTTGGTTCAAATCCAGCCCCCGCAACCAATTTTTATTTAATTTCATATGTCGTCGCGGGGTGGAGCAGTCTGGTAGCTCGTTGGGCTCATAACCCAAAGGTCGTTGGTTCAAATCCAGCCCCCGCAACCAATTTTTAAATGAGATAGCGAAACGATGACGTTTCGTGTTTTTTTTTGCCTAAAATTGAGTGTACAATGAGTACGTATCGCTAGAATCGACTAAAGGAGAAACATCATGTATACATTGATTACCCATTCCGCGCCAGAGACGCAGGCCGTAGCGGAAAAGCTCGCCGCGCTCGTCAAAGCGGGAACGGTCATAACGCTTAACGGGGACCTCGGTGCCGGCAAGACGACGTTCACCCAAGGGTTCGCCAAAGGACTCGGCGTGACGCGTAACGTCAACAGCCCGACGTTCACCATCATGAAACAATACCAAGGGCGCTTGCCGCTCTACCATATGGACGTCTATCGTCTCGAGGACACCGGGGACGATATCGGTCTCGAAGAATACATTAATGGTGACGGCGTCGCCATCGTCGAATGGTCGAACTTGATAGAGTCGTCGCTACCGACCGAGCGGCTCGCGATCACGATCGAACGGACAGGCGACGAGGAACGTTCAATCACGTTCATACCGACTGGTGAAGCGTATGACACGCTCGTCAAGGAGGTGCTCGCATGAAGCAACTGATGATCGACACGGCGACGACACGTCTGTCCGTCGCCCTCAGTGAGAACGGAAGCATCCAGGCAGAAGCGACGGTCATGGTCTCGAAAAACCACGCCGTCACGCTCATGCCGATGATCGAACAGCTCATGGCGGCCGTCAAATGGACACCGACCGAGCTCGAACGCATCATCGTCACGACGGGACCTGGGTCTTACACCGGCATCCGCATCGGCGTGACGACGGCAAAGACAATCGCTTATACATTGAAACTCCCGCTCGTCGGCGTATCGGCGCTCCGCCTCATGGCGGCGGCCCCGAACACCGAACTTCCGGTCGTGTCACTCATTGACGCACGGCGCGGCAACGCCTATATCGGGCACTATCAACAAAACGCACAAGTCACGCCGGACAGTCACGCCTCGGTCGCCGATTGGCTACAAGCGAACATGACGGGACCGTTCGTCGTCGTCGGTGACGTCGAGCCGTTCCGTGACGTGCTTGCAGCATATGACTATACAGAAGCGCCGGCCGCCCACAGTTATGGTCGGGCCGGTGATCTCGTCGCTTTAGGTGAAGCGACGGCGGACGTGCACGCGTTCGAACCGGAATACCTTCGTCTCGCTGAGGCCGAGGCAAAATGGCTCGAGGGACAAAATAATGGCTGACATCAAAATCCGTCGGATGAACTGGCTCGATGTCGAAGAAGTCACGAAAGTTGAAGAGGCATCATTCGCCACCCCGTGGACGAAAGAAGCGTTCATGAACGAGATGCTCAAGAACGAGCAGGCGATTTATTTCGTCGCCGTCCATGAGCGCCGCATCATCGGGTTCATCGGCGTCTGGCAAATCGTCGACGAAGGGCATATCACGAACATCGCCGTCTTACCGGAATACCGGGGCCAAGGCGTCGGCAATATGCTCCTCACGCAGCTCGTCGAGTTCGCTCGTTCGAAGTCACTCGCCGCGCTCACGCTCGAGGTGCGCGTCTCAAACATCGGCGCCCAAAAATTATATGAACAGTTCGGCTTCGAGAACGCAGGTCGCCGGAAACGATACTATCAAGACAATAATGAAGACGCCTATATTTACTGGGCGAAGTTAGGAAGTGAATCACTATGAACACATCGCTCATTCTCGCGATCGAGTCGAGCTGTGATGAGACGTCGGTCGCCCTCATTCGTGACGGCAAGACGCTCTTATCGAACGTCGTCTCGTCGCAGATTGAAAGTCATAAACGGTTCGGCGGTGTCGTACCCGAGGTCGCCTCGCGTCACCACGTCGAGCGGATCACGTACGTCATCGATGACGCGCTTAGCGAAGCCGGTGTGACGATGGATGACGTCGACGCGGTCGCAGTCACGCAAGGACCAGGACTCGTCGGTGCCCTTCTCGTCGGGATCAGCGCGGCCAAAGCGCTCGCGTTCGCCCACAGTAAACCGCTCATCGGTGTCCATCACATCGCCGGACACATCTATGCGAATGAACTCGTCGAAGAGATGCAGTTCCCGCTCGTCTGTCTCGTCGTCTCAGGTGGCCACACCGAGCTTGTCTACATGCCGGAGCACGGTGTGTTCGAAGTCATCGGTGAGACACGTGACGATGCGGCTGGTGAGGCGTACGACAAAGTCGCCCGCACGCTCAGTCTCCCATATCCAGGTGGCCCGGCCATCGACCAGTTGGCAGCTAGCGGGGAAGACACGTATAAGTTCCCACGCGTCCGGCTCGAGGCCGGCAGTTTTGACTTCAGCTTCAGCGGACTCAAGTCGTCCGTCATCAACGCCGTCCATAACGCCGAACAACGCGGTGAGACGGTCGTACCAGAAAACTTGGCGGCGAGCTTCCAAGCGAGCGTCGTCGAGGTGCTAGTGGAGAAAGCGATCCGGGCCGTGAAAGAAAAAGGCGCGAAGCAGCTGCTCGTTGCCGGTGGGGTCGCGGCGAACCGTGGGCTCCGGGCCGCCCTCAAGGAAGCGACGGAACGGGAAGGCATCCGTCTCGTCATCCCGCCGCTCAATCTGTGCGGGGACAACGCCGGCATGATCGGTGTGGCGGCGCATCACGCGTATGTGCGCGGCAAGCGCGATACACTGGCGATGAATGCGGTTCCTGGGTTATCCTTAGAAGAGAGCATGACAGTCTAGGGGGAACAGAGAGATGACGAAACGTATCATCATTGGAGGGCTCATCGTATTGCTCGTCGTTGCGACGTTTTTGCAAGTACGTGAGATCATCCGCGCTTATAATATCGCTTATGTAGAAGAAATCGTCCCAGAAGAGACGCGGGTCCGTTCGCTGACGGGCGCTGATACGCTCGAAGGCATCACCCGTGTGACCGGTGAGAACACACTCGTCGACACGCTGTACGGTTATAAAAATTTAAATGACCAAGACATCACGAGTGTCATCGTCGTCGATCGTAACCTCGGCGTGCAGCCGAAAGCGAGCGACGCCTATTACGAGCTTTTCCCGGGCCGTGAGGCGACCGAGGAAGAGGCGGCCAAGTTTGATGCGCTCGTCAAGGAGTTCGATGAAGAGCAACTGTTCGCGCAAGTCATCTCGGCACATGAGGCCCGTTATGTGACGAACCGCGAAGAGACACTGACGTTCTATAAAGTATTCGTCCGTGACGTCGATACGAACGAGTACGTGTTCTTTATCACGGAAGACGGCATCAAGCTCGACTTCCACAAGCGCGGTTTCCAACCGTTGCGCTACTTCTAAGTTCAGCCAGAATAGCCTGTTCACTCGATACCGAAGTGAACAGGCTATTCGTATGTTGATCGTGTGAGAAAAGGGAGAGCGAGAATGAATAAACAAGAGGAGCCAAGTCTCGCATATCAGACCTGGCTCCTCTTGTTTATGTGAGCAGTAAAGGGGACACAAATGCTTTCGCAAACGCAATGCAAGCTTCTTTTTGCTCGTCTGTGTGGGGATCGAACTCGATTTTTAAACCAGGCGTGATGATGTTTCCTCCAGAAGCTAGGAGGGCGGCCTCAATCGTGTCGACAGCGGCACAATATTTCGGATAATCGGTGTCTCCCGAACCGAAGGCGGCGCAGGGAAGGCCGCTAAGTGTCGTCGTTTCCAAATCGTCGACAAAATCCTCTGCTTCATACGGTAAATCACCGTCACCCCACGTGTACGCACCAAGCAGTACGCCGTCGTAGTCACGTAATTCAGTGACCGATAATCCATCGAGCTCGGCGATGACGACCTCGTGGCCCATTTGCTCACATGTATCTTTTAACAGTTTGGCGATGTCTTCTGTATTCCCAGACATACTGACGTAACCGATTAATAGTTTCATGACCTCACCTCACCTCACCTATAAGATAATTGAAAATGATTCTCATTGTCAATCTCTGTTTTAAGAATAAGGAGGAGTGGGCTTTCTCGTTCGCACAGTCGGTAACAACCGACATAATAGACAAAAGCGCATGGTCCTCGATGAGGAATCATGCGCTTTTTTTAGGTTTCCTATAAGTCTCGCGATGCCACGTGTTGATCCGGCTGACCGTATAGACGAGGAGCGCGAGCACCCACATGAACAGTGTCTCTCGGTAAAAGTGGCCCCAGACCGAGCCGGGCGTATAAAAGCTATGCACCGTGACATCGACCGGCCAAATGACGAGCCGGATGAACAGGGTGCTCATGAGCAAGCCGCTGAACAGGCTGATGACGATACCGGACCATGTCTGGATGATGAACCCGACGACGATCGGCAGGAAATAAAACAAAATGATCGGGACGTTCGTCGCCTCGCCGCGGATGAGTTCCGAGATATACTCGGTCCCACTCGGCACGATGTAGACGAACCCGGTCAGGAACGCATGCATCCAATCGATCCGCATGGCACGGGAACGCATCATGAATGGAGTTCCTCCCATTCTGTGAACAGTTCCGTGATCGACTCTTTCGTCGCGTCGGACTCGGTCGACAGCTCTTGGGCGCGGGCGAAGTCGTTGAACACGTCCGGTTCGCATAACAGCTGCTCGATTTCTTCAAGCCGAGCTTCGTGGCGCTCGATTGTCAGCTCGATCTCTTCGACCCGCTGTTTTAGCCGGCGTTCTTCGCGTTGCTGCTCTTTGTCGGCGCGCTGTTTCTTGACGACGACTTGTTTCGTCTCCTCGCGGGCGAGCCGGGCGAGGTCCTCGAGCTCTTCTTTCTTCTCGACGTAATACGAGTAGTCGCCGAGGTACTCGTCGATGCCGTTCGGCGTGATCTCTAAGACACGCGTCGCGAGCCGGTCGATGAAGTAACGGTCGTGAGAGACGAACAGGATCGTCCCGGGATAGTCGACGAGCGCGTTCTCGAGGATCATCTTCGAGTCGAGGTCCAAGTGGTTCGTCGGCTCATCCAAGACGAGCAAGTTCGGCTGCTCGAGCTTGAGCTTGGCGAGCGTCAGCCGGGCCCGTTCGCCGCCGGAGAGTTCTTGGACGCGTTTCATGACGTCGTCCCCGCTGAACAAGAATTGGCCGAGCAGACTGCGGACTTCTTGCTCGCGCATGAGCGGCCAGTCGTTCCAAATCTCATCGATGACGCGGTTCGCGTCCGACAAGTTCTGTTGTTCCTGGTCGTAGTAGCCGATTTCGACGCCGGTACCGTAGCGGATGTCACCGGTCAGTGCCGGTTGTTGTTTCGTCAACACTTTGAGGAGCGTCGATTTGCCGACTCCGTTCGGGCCGACGAGGGCGACCGACTCGCCGCGTTGCAGTTGGAAACGCAAGTGTTGTGCGATCGGTTCCTCATAGCCGATGGCGAGGTCGCTGCCGCTCAACACATCGTTCCCGCTTTGGCGTTTGATCGAGAACGACAACACCGCGCTCCGTTCGTCACCGTCCGGCACGTCCATGCGGTCGATCTTCTCGAGGCGCTTGCGGACGCTTTGGGCGCGTTTCGTCGTCGTCGCCCGGGCGATGTTCCGTTGGATGAAGTCTTGCATCTTGGAGATCTCTTCTTGCTGCGACTCGAACTGTTTCTTCTCTTGCTCGTAAAGCGCGGCCTTCTGCTCGAGGAACTTTGTATAGTTCCCGACGAAGCGGCGGCTGCGGTTGCGTGACAGCTCGTAGACGACCGAGACGACGCGGTCGAGGAAGTAACGGTCGTGGGAGACGATGAGGACGGCACCTTTATAGCCGCTCAAATATTTCTCGAGCCAGCTGAGCGTCTCGATGTCCAAATGGTTCGTCGGCTCATCCAAGATGAGCAGGTCGGGGCTTTGCAACAGCATCTTCGCGAGGGCGAGACGTGTCCGCTGTCCGCCCGAGAGCGTATCGATCCGACGTTCGAAGTCGTCCGGATAAAACCGCATCCCGTGCAAGATCGAGCGGATCGTCGCTTCATACTGATAGCCGCCGCGGTCTTTGAACGTGTGCTGCTCCTCGTCATAAGCCGCGAGCAGACGCTCGTAGGCGGCCGGATCGTTCAAGATGCGCTCCGAGCCCATGTCTTGCTCCATCTGGCGGATTGTCTTCTCTTGTTCGATCAAGTCGGTGAAGACGGTGAGCATCTCGTTCCACATCGTCTCGTTCGACTCTAAACCTGAGTCTTGGGCGAGATAGCCGATCGTCACGTCTTTTGGCTTCATGATGTCGCCCGAGTCATAGTTGTACTCGCCGGCGATGACTTTTAACAGCGTCGACTTGCCGGCGCCGTTGCGGCCGACGAGGGCGACGCGTTCGCCTTCTTGGATTTCTAGTTTGACATTCTCTAAAATCGGCTCGACGCCGAACGATTTGGATAGGTTGTTGACTTGCAGTAGGATCAAGTGAAAAAACCCCTTTCTCTCTGTTTAGTATACTTTATTTCTTCCCCTTTTCAGGTATATTCATTGAGTGCTTATGTGAATTCGTTTACAATCAAGGTGTATGAAATCAGATTCGTTTGAAACGCGTCGTAAAAAGGAGGCTCTTTCCGTTGAGTCAAAACGAACCAAAGATTCCGCAAGCGACAGCCAAACGGTTGCCACTATACTATCGGTTTATCCAAAGCCTACATTCGTCAGGGAAACAGCGTGTCTCTTCTGCTGAACTGAGCGAGGCGGTCAAGGTCGATTCGGCAACGATTCGCCGTGACTTCTCATACTTCGGTGCGCTCGGTAAAAAGGGATATGGCTATAACGTACAGTATCTGTTAGAATTTTTCCGTAAGACGCTGAATCAAGACGAGATCACGAACGTCGCCTTGGTCGGGGTCGGTCATCTCGGGACAGCGTTCGTCAACTATAACTTCCTTAAAAACAATAACACACATATCGTCGTCGGGTTCGACGCAGACGAGACAAAAGTTGGCACGACGATGTCAGGTGTCCCGATTCATCACGTCGATGAGATGGAACAGATTATGAAGCAAAACAAAATCGATGTCGCCATCCTCACGGTCCCGTCCGCTTACGCGCAGCCGGTCGCCGATGATTTGGTCCGCTATGGCGTTCGAGGGATCTTGAACTTCACGCCGGCGCGATTGACTGTACCGGACACGGTCCGCGTCCATCATATCGACTTGTCGATCGAACTCCAGTCGCTCATTTACTTTATGCAACACTATCCATCCGCTGAGGGGGTCCATCAATAATGGAATTTCTACAATCATCACTCGTCGTCGGTATCCCAGGTGGCGTCAGTATTTTCGTCATCGCCATCATCGCGCTCATCCTCTTCGGGCCGAAGAAATTGCCAGAGTTCGGCCGGGCAGCGGGGCAGACGCTCCGTGAGTTCAAAAATGCCACGAACGGTATGATGAAAGAGCACGATGAGACCGACAAGAAAGAAATTGAGAAGAAAGAGCAGTAAGCCATGAGCCATCAACCTGATCAAGAACGGGCACTGTCCGATCACTTGACAGAGCTGCGGAGACGACTGATGCTGTCGGCATTTGTCGTCTTTGCCTTCTTTCTGATCGCTTTGCCGAGTGTCAAATACGTGCTCGCCTATCTGCAGGCGGACCTCGTCGAACGAGGGCTCGAGCTGAACGCCTTTGGGGTCGCGGACCCGCTCATGATTTACTTGAACTTGGCGCTCGTCATCGGGCTCGTCGCATCGGGTCCATTTCTACTGTATCAACTGTGGGCGTTCGTCGCACCTGGTCTGCATCCGAATGAACGAAAATGGACGCTCGCCTATATCCCGGTCATCTTTATCTTGTTCCTCATCGGTCTCGCATTCGCCTACTATTGGTTGTTCCCGCTCGTCCTCGATATCTCGACGGACCTCGGGCAAGACCTCGGTCTGACGCAAATCATCGGGGCGACGAACTATTTCACGTTCCTGTTGCAACTGACGATCCCGTTTGGACTGTTGTTCCAACTTCCGGTCGTGACGATGTTCTTGACGCGCATCGGTGTCGTGACGCCGTACTTCCTCTCAAAAATTCGGAAGTACGCCTACTTCGCCTTGTTCGTAATCGCGGCATTCATCACGCCGCCGGATTTGACGTCGCACCTCATGGTGTCGCTGCCGCTCTTCTTCTTATATGAGATCAGCTTATCGATCTCGCGTGTGACGTACCGCGGTGTGCTCCGACGTGAGAAAGAGGCGATGGTGAAAGAACAGATGGATTTGATGAAGCAAATGAATGAGAAGTGAACACTACGTCATGTGACGTGGTGTTTTTTTTAATTTTAGGGCTATTAAATTTTGAAAAAACAACTTAAAATTAGGAAGGTTGAATTAAAAATGGATTATTTTTGAAAGTTATGTATTCATAAACAGAAATGAGGAGAACGATGAACAAATGGTTATGGAGCATACTCGTTGTGCTCGTCATGGTGGCAGCGCCCGGATTAGACGTTCGGGCAGAGGGTTATGCCAAGCCTGAAGTCATTCCGGCAGGAGAAGTGGTAGGAAATAGTGAATATGTGTGGCGCTCAGGAGATCCTGAGACGCTCGTCCATGTGAAGACCGGTGAAGTCTATACATTACCGATTCGAGTGTCCGTCTTGCACAACATTCACGCAGTCGGGGACGGTCGATTTATTTTGGAAGGGTGGCAACAATGGATGGTATGGGATATCCATACCGATTCAGGTTCAAGCTTTCCGATTGAGCCGGGAAGCGGTCTGGATGCAGTCGTTGCGATCAATCAGTCGGCGGAAACAGTTTTATGGACCGACGACAAAAAATATGTCACCACGTCGATGGCAGGGGACATCCTCGGGTCGATCACTAAAGAGAGTATGTATGAAGCATACGGACTGCTCGACGACGGAAATGTCCTCGCATTCGTGGATGGCCAAATCACGAAACGGACAGTGACGGGTGAAGTGTTCGAGACGCTTGGTTCATATACGGGCCAGGTGAGGGGAGCGTCGTTGATCAAGGGAGCGAACCAGTGGGTCGTCACAAAATCCGGTGACTGGGAACATCTCAATATATTCGATATAGCGACGAAACGATGGATTGAGAAAGATGCGCCAGACGTAAGGAATCTAAGTTGGAAAGACGGCGTCTACTACTTCACGATTCGAAAGATGTACACGACGTTTTATGTCAGTTATAACGTGGCGACGAATGAGTGGCGAGAAGCGCCGATCGATGACGCGGACGTCCGACAGCACGGACCGTGGTATGTCTTTTCTGAAAACCGCACGGTAGGTTATACGCCGGAGTCGTTATGGAAAGCACCATGGAAACTGCTTGTCAACGTGCCGAAAACGACGGCACGTTATGAAGTAGGTCGTCCCTATGAAGTGAACGGAACCGTGACACTTGTCGATGGGACGGTTTTACCTGTCTCGGGTACCGAGTTGAAGGCCCGTTTAGCTTACCAAGACGATCCATTCGTCTGGGAGCAAGACAAACTGACGCTGCAGACGAATGGTTCTTATGACATGATTTTCGAGTGGAATGATTTGGACCGACGCTTAGATTTATGGGCGTCGAATTACGTACCCCTCACACTCGATCCACCGTCGGGCGTATTAGGTCCGATCAGTGGGAAGACGGCGCCGAACACGCCGGTGTTTGTCAGCGTGACGAAAAACTTGTATCAATCGAATTCATCGGATTCATTGTTGAACTATCAATCGACGACGGTCCAATCGGATGAATCAGGGCGCTATACGTGGCAACCTGCGCGTTGGTTCACACCGGGATCTCGCGTGACTGTGAAAATCGGTAGTAAGTCGGGCGTGTACGCCGAACCAATCGAACTTCAGACGGTCAAGGAGAGTGAGGACACGTCACCGAACGGCATCTCGGTTCTGACGAAAACGGTCACTTCAGGTGTCACGTTGAAAACGACGCCGAACGCCTCGGTGGATGTGTTGATTCGCAGTGGGAAATACTACGAAGTTTTGAATGAGCAGGCAGATGAGGACGGGCTCGTTTCGATTAAAGAGTTCAATACGATGCCTGTAGACACCGGAACAAAAGTCTACTACAAATTAAAAGAGGCACCCGCTTCAGCGTTCCGGCTCACAACCGTTGAGACAAGAGTGGAACCGCCTGTGTTTTCGTGGACTCGGACACCGTTGATGTATGACAAATCCATCAATGTCACATCGAGTACCGATCAGGCCTATCGCATTTATCGAAATGGTACGCATGTGGCGACAACACGCGCGATGCCGTACACGTTCGACACCCCACTGAAAGAAGGGGAGGTCATTCTCGTCACACGCTCGAGCGGCGATGCGACGTACCAACTCACGAAAAAGGTCCAAGCGTTCACACCGACGCTCAGTGTGACGGACACGCTGATGACGAAGACAGAGGCGACGCTCACGATCAAGAAGACGAGTACGGCGACTGTTCGATTTTACGTGAATGATAAGCTCGTCACGGCGAAACGTCTGTCGACGACGCGATACACGGTCCCGGCCAAACCGGGAGATGTGATTCGTGTCCGAGCGGCGGTCGGATCGAAGTCGCGTGACGTCTCGGTCAATTTGCCGAAGACATCGCTGTCGACGCTCTCAATCAACGATGAGAAGTCGCTTTGGGTCGGATACGTGATTCCGAACAGTACCGTCACGTTGAAGAACGGTTCGAAAGTACTTGCTACGGCGAAGGCAAGCAGTACCGGGCGAGTGACGCTCCGCTTCACCCGTCAGCCGATTAACGGGACGCTGTCCTTGACGAGTCAAGGAGGACTGTTCCGCCATGTGCAGACGTCGAAAGTGACTGTTGGTCCGACGCCTACACTCATGACAACGATTCCGTCGAGTGCGTCGAAGACACTCAAGGCGACTTCGAACGTCGCATACGGCACGTTGACGCTCACACGTGGCTCGACCGTCCTCACCAAGAAGACGGTGACGGCTACGTCGACGACGCTCAGTTTCGCCTCACAAAAGAAAGGGACGAAATTGACGCTCCGTCTCGTGACGCCGCAAGGTCGGAGTGTGACGAAAACAATTTATGTACGGTAATAGAGGAGCCATTCGCTGAAGCGGATGGCTTTTTTCTGAGATGGGGAATGTGACAAGAAAGTGATACGATGAAACCAATCAAACACAAGTCAGGGGGAGAAGCGATGGCTTGGGAATATTACGGGGACGCGCTCATCGTCACAGGGATGTTGACGACGGTGCTCTTACTCGTCGTGCTATCTTTTTTGAAGTTACTATACAGGCGGAGACTCGTCTTTCCGTTGACGCTCGTGGTGATGGGCTATGTCCTGTTCATGGTCGGGCTCGTCTTCGTCCGGGGCTGGGACGGGATGGGCTGGAGTTTGATCGGTTTCAGTTTGTACGTGATCGGGCTCGTCACCTATATCGGTGTCGTCATCTATCACTGGGTGAAAGCGAGACGCACGTCCAATTCATGATCAAAACCGTTCCGGTCGCGGAGCGGTTTTTTTGTCGTCATAACCGTCGTTCAAACTTTAGACATAATTACGTGAAAAACTGAGCAAAGGGATTGTCAAACCTTCTTGTGAAATAGTACACTAAGTTCAGAAAGCGAATGTGATATTTGTCACAAACACTAACTTGCCTACAACTCAAAGGAGAGACTACCATATGAAAATCGCAGTCATCGGATGTACACACGCAGGAACAGCAGCAGTCAAAGGCTTACTCGCCAAGCACGACAATCTCGACATCACCGTGTATGAGCGGAACGACAACGTCAGTTTCCTCTCGTGTGGGATCGCCCTCCACGTCGGCGGCGTCGTCAAACGCGCTGAAGAATTGTTCTACTCATCACCGACCGAGCTCGAAGAACTCGGCGCGACGATGCGCATGAAGCATGACGTGTTGAACATCGATGCGGAAGCGAAGACGGTCCACGCCAAAAACCTCGAGACGGGTGCAGACGTATATGACACGTTCGACCGTTTAATCGTGACGACAGGATCTTGGCCGATCGTCCCGACGCTGCCTGGCATCGAGATGACTGGGATCGAACTTTGCAAAAACTATGGTCACGCTCAGCGCATCATCGAGCGGGCTAAGGGTGCGACAAATATCGCCGTCATCGGTGCCGGCTATATCGGCGTCGAGCTCGTCGAGGCGTTCGAAGTGTACGGCAAGCACGTCACGTTCATCGACAGTGCTGACCGCATCTTGAACAAGTACCTCGACAAGTCGTTCACGGACCAACTTGAAGCCGACATGACGTCACGCGGTATCGACCTTGAGCTCAGCCAAACGGTCGAAGCGTTCCGCGGCACAGACGGAAACGTCACGCACGTCGTCACCGACAAAGGTGAGTTCGAAGCCGACCTCGTCATTCTATGTGTCGGTTTCCGCCCGAACACGGGACTGCTCGCAGGACAAGTCGACATGCTCGGCAACGGCGCCATCATCGTCGACGAATATATGCGCACGAGCAACCCGGACGTCTTCGCAGCTGGTGACAGCTGTGCCGTCTACTACAACCCGGCGCGCACACACGCCTACATCCCGCTCGCGACGAACGCCGTCCGCATGGGCACGCTCGTCGCCGAGAACCTCGTCACGCCACGTGTCCGTTACCAAGGGACGCAAGGGACGTCGGGACTTCGTCTCTATGACTGGAACATCGCTTCGTCAGGTCTCACGGAAGAAGCGGCCGGATTGTTCGGTCTCGACGTCGAGAGCGTCGTGATCGAGGACGCGTACCGTCCAGAGTTCATGCCGACGGCCGAACCGGTCCAGTTCAAACTCGTTTATGAAGTCGGCACACATCGTGTCGTCGGGGGGCAAGTGCTCTCGAAAGCGGACATGACGCAAGCGGTCAACACGCTGTCGCTCGCGATCCAAAACGAGATGACGGTCGAAGAGCTCGCCTACGTCGACTTCTTCTTCCAACCGCACTACAACAAGCCGTGGCACTTCATCAACAGTGGAGCGCTCGCGGCGATGAAAGACAAAGTCAACGCATAACGCAAAAGATTCGAAAGCAGCCGCTTTCGAATCTTTTTTTTATAGGTAACGTGGCGCGTCCTGCATCGAGTTGGCGAGGATGATGTAGACGAGGATGTTTCCGGGCATGATAAGAAAGAGTAACCGGACGCCGAGCGAGGACATGCCGAAGTACTCGGCGATGCCGCCGCAGACACCGGCGAGAGAACGGTCGGTCGCGGATTTTCGAAGAGCACGTTGCATAAAGTAGACTCCCATCTCGAATTTGATATGTAAATTTTACCATATGTGTAGTGAACTACTCACCACTTATTTGCTTCGCAACTTGAAGTGGGAGCTTCTTGGGAAGACCATGCTTTGACCAGCCACGGTTGTGGACCAAGCTCGTCGGGCAGTCCCTGCCCTGGGGTGTTTCAGTCGGCGAGACCCAACAGGTTGAGGCTCGCGTTGACGTCGCGGTCGTGGTGCGCGCCGCATGCGGCGCATGTCCACTCGCGGACGTGCAGGTCCTTCTTGCCGCCGTTCTCGCCGCAGGCCGAACAGACCTGGGTCGAGGCGAACCACGGATCGGCTTGAACGAGCGTCCGGCCGTGGAACCTGCATTTATAGGCGAGCTGGCGGACGAACTCGCCCCACCCGGCGTCCCCGATCGACTTCGCCAGGCGGCGGTCCTGCATCATCTCCCTCGGCTTCAGCGTCTCGACCACGACGACTTGGTTCTCGTCGACGATGCGTCTAGACAGCTTGTGGAGGAAGTCGTGCCGTCGGTTCTTGACCTGCTCGTGTTTCTTCGCGAGGACGAGCCGGGCCTTCTCGCGGTTCCGGCTGCCGGGCTTCTTGCGGGAGAGCGCACGCTGCGTGCGTTTGAGCCGCGCCTCGGCCTTTCGTAGGTTGCGCGGGTTCGCGATCTTCTCCGTGACGAGCGCGTCGTTCGTCATGACGGCGAAGTGCCCGAGGCCGAGGTCGATCCCGATCTTGTGCTCGGCCGGGACCCACGGCTCGTCGTCCTGCTCGACGAGGAGCGACACGAAGAACTTGCCCGTCTTCGTCATCGACACGGTCGCAGAGCGGATGGCCCCGTCGAAGATTCGGTGCTGTGTGAAGCGGATGAACCCGACCTTCGGGAGCCGGACCCGGTCCCCCTCGATGCGGATCGTGCCGTGCTGGTTGTTCGTCGTGTAGGAGGCGCGCGATTTCCGTCTCGACTTAAACACCGGAAAGCCGGCCGTCCCGGCGAAGAACTTCGCGAACGCCGCGTCGAGGTGAAGCTTCGCGTTGGCGAGCGCGAGGCTGTCCGCCTCGGCGAGGAACGGGAACAGGGGCTTGTAGGAGGCCGGCGTCGGCGGCTTCCGCTTCGGCCCGCCGTTCGCCTTCGCCTCCTCGTGGAGGGCGATGCGGTCCTCGAGCAGCTTGTTGTAGACGAACCGGGCACAGCCGATCGTCCTGACCAGAAAATCGGCCTGTTCCGCCGTCGGGTGGAGCCTGTATTTGTAGCCCTTCAGCATGTCTCCCCCTCCTCTCGGCCGATGATCGTGATGAACGCCTTCCTCATCCGATACCCGCGACGGGGGAAGGGAAATCTGACGGAATTACGAACTTATGTTCGTCATATCTGTCACAGGGGTGGCCAAGAGGTTTATGTACGGGCGATTCATCTCCCACCTACGTTGGGCCTCGCCCCAGACGCTTAGAGGTGGGAGAATTCTCGCTTAATTATGTTAAAAAAAGCGCGCCGACTTGGCGCGCTTTTGCTTATTTTAAGATGGTGACGAGTTCGTCGAGTACTTCGTTGGCTGACAAGACGCCGCCTGACGTGTTCCACGTATCGTCGCTCACTTCGGTCACTTCACCGGCCTTGACGGCTTTCAAGTCTTTCCAAAGCTGGTTCGACTGCCATTCTTCGGCCGTCTTCGATCCGTCCGCACCACCGTATGTGAAGTAGACGATATGGTCGCCGTCCATTTCGGGGATGCGTTCCAACGTGACTTCTTCAGCGAATTCCGTGCGGTCTTGTGACGCTGGGCGTTTGACGCCGACGTCGCCTAAGATGACGCCTGAGAAGCTGTCCGTGAAGTAGATGCGTGACGCGCCAGGAAGGAAACGTACGACCGACAGTTCTTTGTTCACAGCGTCGCCGAGCTCGGCTTTCGTGTCTTCGACGTGTTGGTCGTAGTCGGCTAACACATCTTTTCCTTTGTCTTCGAGGTTGAGGGCGTTCGCGTAAAGCGCGAAGTTCTCTTGCCAGTCGCCTTTAAGCGTCTCTGACATGACCGTCGGTGCGATCGCGTTCAGCTTGTCATAGATGTTCTCTTGGCGAAGCTTCGTACCGATGATGAGGTCTGGCTCGAGTTTCGCGATCGCCTCGAGGTTGACCTCGCTCTCTGTCCCGACTTCCGTCACATCTGTCATCTCAGACTCGATGTGCGGGTACCACGGGTCACCGTTCCATGACTTGACGGCACCGACTTGTTTGACACCGAGGGCGATCAACGCCTCGGTCCCTTCGTTCGTCAAGACGACGACGCGTTTCGGTTCTGTTGGGACTTCAGCCGTGCCCATGGCGTGCTCGACCGTGCGCGTCGCTGCTTCTTCTGATTCGTTCGAGTTGCTCGCCTCTTCCGACCCGCCGCAAGCAGCGAGGACAACGGTCAGACAGAGCGTGAGTAACGCTAATGTAAGTTTTTTCATATGGATAAAGTCTCCTCTGTATAGTAAGTTTTCCTTCCCGACTATAAGTGATAATGATTATCACTGTCAACCCCTTTTTCTAACAGCGAGATTTTGCTATGGTAGGGGAGGAAAGAAGTGAGGAAATGATGAAACCGTGGATCAAACTATTTGCCTTGATCATCGCATTACCAATCTTGAGTTATATCAGTTTACGGGTCGGCGTCATCCCGGTCGGTCACGAAGACGTGCTCGGCTTAGGTGGTGACGTATCCTCTAAGGCGATGATCGCCTTAGAGGACAATCGGATTCCGCGGACCGCCGTCGCCCTCGTCGTCGGGAGTGTCCTCGGCTTGGCCGGACTCTTGTTTCAACTCGTGACGCGCAACCCGCTCGCGTCACCCGATATTTTGGCCGTCAACGCCGGGGCGAGTCTCGCCATCGTGCTCGTGACGCTGTTCGGGTTCAGCAGTATCGCCTCGTTCACGACGGCCGCACTCATTGGAGCTTTTATCGCCGGTGTCATCGTCTATCTCCTCAGCGCGAACGGTGGCAACGTCATGTATATGACGCTCGCCGGCGCATCGCTCGCGGCGCTGTTCAGTTCGTTCACCCAATCGATTATCGCGTATGAGGAAGGGGCGCTCGACGAAGTGCTATTTTGGCTGACCGGGTCAGTCGCAGGACGATCGCTGACGCTCGTGACGACGCTCTTGCCATGGATGATTGGCGCGACCGTGCTCGTCATCTTCATCAGTAAAGAACTTGAGACGTTGTCGCTCGGTGATCAAGTCGCCCGTTCGCTCGGTCAAAACGTTGGGGTTGTGAAGTTCGTCGCCGTGACGCTCGCCGTCGTCTTGTCGGCGTTCGGTGTCGCGCTGGCCGGTCCGATCGCTTTTGTCGGATTGCTCGCCCCGCACCTTGCTAGGTACATGTTCGGTACGGCGTTTTTCGCGAGGTTGCTCGGGAGCGCCCTGCTCGGAAGTGTACTGTTGCTCGCGGCCGATATTTTCGGACGTATCATTTTATTCCCCCGCGAAGTCACGGTCGGTGTCGTGCTCGCCGTCATCGGTGGAGCTTTCTTCATCTATCTCGTCAGTGCTAGACAAGGAGTCTTTAAGTCATGAAATCATACAGTTTTCGAAAAGGACCGTTCTCGTTCACGCTCAGGAGGCGTGAAGTCGTCTTGGCGGTTGCTTTACTTGTCGGTCTCATCATTGCCATTTATTTAGGTCTCGCCATCGGAGAAACGTTTTTGACGCCGTGGTCACTCGGGGCACTCTTCGTCGGATCGGGTGACGCGTTCGCGGAGCTCATCGTCTACGAGTTCCGGATGCCGCGCGTGCTCATGGCGATCACCGCCGGGGCTTGTCTCGCCGTCAGCGGGCATTTGTTACAGTTGACCATTAAAAACGAACTCGCCTCACCCGAGATTTTCGGGATCGTCGGCGGGGCCGGGGTGGCGACGGCGACGTTCTTTACCGTCTTCACCGACGAGCGGACGAATCAGTTGTCCGTCCCGCTCGCCTATATCCCGTTCGCCTCATTTGCCGGGGCACTCGTGGTCGGGGCGTTTTTGTTTTATTTATTGAAGCGCGGCGTCCCGCCGGTCCGACTCGCACTCATCGGGATCGGGATCAGCATCTTCTCGCAAGGGCTCGTCCAGTTCATGATGCTCGCCTCGAACGTCTATCGGAAGAACGATATTCAACAATGGTTGACCGGTACAGTGTACGCAGCGACGTGGAAGCAACTGACGATCATGGTCCCGCTCGCGATCTTATTTTTACTCGCTGCTTTCTTGATTGAACGGCACGTCCGGCCGCTCCACATCAGTGAGGCGGTCGCGACGAGCATCGGGGTGCCGGTGCGCGGGATCCAGCGGGGGACGCTCTTGTTGTCGTGTTTACTCGCCGGCATCGGTGTCGCCTTCGTCGGCGCCATCGGCTTCGTCGGACTGATGGCGCCGCATATCGCCCGCCAAGGATTGAAACTGCCTTATGTTTGGGCGACGCTCCTCGTCGGGGCGACAATCGTCGTGTTGGCGGACGCGATCGGGCGGACGATCTTTTATCCGTATGAGCTCCGGACCGGTGTGATGACAGCCGTCATCGGTGCGCCGTACTTCTTCTATTTACTTCGCCGTATGATGAAAGGAAGCATGAGATGAATACATTTGATTTACAGCAAGTCGCCATCGGCTATGAACAGAAGACGGTGCTCGACGATTTGACGTTCTCGATCCCACACGGAAAGATCACCGTGCTCATCGGCGCGAACGGGTGCGGGAAGTCGACGCTTTTATCGACGCTCGCGAGGCAGCGCGACGCTTTAGCAGGCACGGTCTCGTTCCGCGATAAGCCGCTCGACGCTTACCGGGCGAAGGAAGCGGCCCGGCTCATGGCGTTCATGCCGCAAGTGAACGTCGCTCCGGACGGCCTGACCGTCGAACAGCTCGTCCGCTTCGGCCGCTATCCGTACCAGACGTTCTTCAAGCGCTATTCGGAAGACGATGAGCGCGCCGTCGAGCGGGCGCTCGCCTTCACAGACACGGTCTCGCTTCGAGACACGCTCGTCAGCAACTTGTCGGGTGGGCAGAAGCAGCGCGTCTGGATCGCCCTCGCGCTTGCCCAAGAGTCGGAGACGATCCTTCTCGATGAGCCGACGACGTACCTCGACATGTCGCACCAAATCGAGATCCTCGACTTGATGTACCGGTTGAACCGGTTGGAAGGCAAGACGATCATCATGGTGCTCCACGACTTGCATCTCGCTTGTCGTTACGCTGATCACGTCATCGCACTCGCGGGCGGCAACGTCTACCGTCAAGGCGATCCGAACGACGTCGTCGATGAGACGTTCATGAAAGACGTCTTCGGCTTAAAAGTCGTCGTCACGAAAGACCCGCTGTACGGGACGCCGCTCTGTATCCCGTACTCGCATTATGAATTGAATGAGAAACATCCTTGAACGCCTAGTCTTCGGACTAGGTTTTTTTTCGTCTGAACCCGGGGAAGAACTAAAGGAAAGCTGATGTGTCCCTGTATGTGTAAAAGGAGGAGCCGACATGAGTAAGAAGGAAAAACAGCCGTACCATATCGTCACGTTCACGTTTCCAGAAGAGGCGATTTCGTATCAGGCGTTCAGCAAGTTGAAAAAGTATCACGCCGACGGGCTTATCGGGTTCGAACAACTCGTCGTCATCAAGCGCGAGGACAACGGGGCGTTTTCATTTGAGGACGCGGTGCAGTTGAAACCGGTGACGAAGTCGACGAAAGGCGCGTTGATCGGGATGGCGGTTGGTATCCTCGGGGGACCGTTCGGAATTCTGTTCGGGACGCTCACCGGCGGACTGATCGGTGGGACGAAAGATTTGAAACACGTCCAAAGCATTCAAGAGACGTTCAAACGGACCGTCGGCAACATCGAGCCCGGGCAGACCGGTGTGATGGGGATTGGGGAAGAGTTTGACCATTCGGTGCTCGACGGGCTCGCAAGCGAACTCGGTGGGACGATTACGCGGACGGACGAAGAATTATAAGGGGGACTCGATACATGAAGATCGGGATATTAGGAGCCGGCAAGGTCGGGCGGACGCTCGGCCGCAAGTTCGAGGACGTCGGCTATGACGTGTTATACGGGACTCGGACGGAACGAGAGGGAACGATGTCGCTCCAAGAAGTAGCGTCAAACAGTGACGTTCTGTTACTGACGACACCGTTCGCGGCGGCGATCGATTTGATTCAGTCGCTCCGGGATTTGAACGACAAGATCGTTATCGATGTGACGAACCCGATCGCGAAAGAGTTTGACGCGATTGAGCGGCCGGATGGGAAGTCGGGGGCCGAACATCTGCAGGACTTGGCCCCGCACGTCCGCATCGTCAAGGCGTTCAACCAGACCGGGGTCGAGAACTTGGAGAATCCGAACAAGTCGATGATGTTTATCGCCGGGGACGATCAGGAGGCGGTCCGGGCCGTTCAAGGCTTGGCCTCGAAGATCGGCTTCGACGCGCATACGCTCCACCACTTGAAGCTCGCCCGTGAACTCGAGTCGCTCGCCTGGCTATGGATTCATTACGCGACGAAAGAGCGGAAACATCGCAATTTCGCATTCTACTTAAAAGAGAATAGTTTCTAACCAAAAGACGGCCGCGTGCTTGCGTGGCTGTCTTGTTATAGATTGAGGCGGTCGGTATGGTTATAATGATGGCGAACGCTATTTTAGCTGTAGGAGGAAACGTATGGGCTTTGCCATTTTGACGTTTATCGTCGCATTCATCCACATCATCGCGGGAGCGGTCGTGTTACATAAGTATCCGCAGTATAAATCGATCGCCATCAGCGTGATTGTCCTTGGCTTCATGTATGGACTATTGACGGTCGGGTTTATCGTGTTATAAAGCATATGAGACCGGTAAAGCGACAGCTTGACCGGTCTTTTGTCGTCAGGAACTGTGGTTGAAGTCTCCAGATAACGTGAATAGACCAAAGAGTGTCGTTGTCTGTTTTTGAACGGAAGGAGTCCTGTTATGTGTACAGCCATCACGTATTCGACAAAAGACCATTATTTCGGACGCAATCTTGACCTGAACGTCTCTTATCACGAGCAAGTGACGATCACGCCCAGGAACTATCCCTTTAAATATAGACGAGTTGGCGATGCCCCTCATCATTACGCGATGATCGGGATGGCGACAATCGTCGACGACTATCCGCTCTATTATGATGCGACAAATGAATCTGGTCTCAGTATGGCCGGTCTTAATTTTCCGGGCAACGCCGACTTCAAACCGGAAGCGAGCGGGTTAGACAATGTGTCTCCGTTCGAGTTCATCCCGTGGATACTCGGAAAGTGTGCCACGGTGGGCGAGGCGAAGCAACGACTCGAGACGATCAACTTAGTCAACATCGATTTCAGCAATGAACTGCGGCTGCATCCGCTCCATTGGATGATTGCCGACCAACAGCAGTCGATTGTCGTGGAACCACTTAAAAACGGGTTGCGTGTGTACGACAATCCGGTCGGCGTATTGACGAACAATCCTTCGTTCGACTATCAACTGTTCAATTTGAACGACTACCGCCATCTGTCGACGAAGCTACCGGACAACACGTTTGCGAAAGCACTCGAGCTCGAACCGTATTGCCTCGGCTTAGGCGGTCATGGGTTACCCGGGGACTTATCGTCGACGTCGCGATTCGTACGAGCGACGTTCGCCAAATTCAACTCGGTCTCCGGGCAGGCCGAGTCCGAGAGCGTCAGCCAGTTCTTCAAGCTGTTGGACACCGTGATGCAGACACGGGGGCTGAACGAGGCAGCAGATGGGACGTTCGAATATACGACCTACTCGTCTTGCTGCAATATGGACCGAGGCATCTACTACTATCAAACGTATGAGAACAGCCAGATCACGGCCGTGTCGCTGTTCAATGAAGACTTAGACGGGACGCGGCTGATTGTTTACCCGCTCGTCACCGGGCAACAGATTCATTACGCGAACTGACAACAAGCCCTCTTGCCCAGCAGAAAGCTGAAGCGAGAGAGCTTGTGTGTTATAGAGCGGAGGTTTATCGTTCGTGTTGCCAATTTTCGTATAGACGCTCAGTCTCTTACGTTTTTACACAGTCGTCGTTTGCTTCTGTGTACCATTTTTATGTCTACGCTGCCTCAAATGTATTCTGAGTGCACGATAGTCTTTTATGTTCACCTATCTAGTTATTAAAAACAGTATCATTCTACCAAATAGTAAATCATCATAACTTCGTTTTTTTGCCTAGTGCTGTAGAGAGCATCCAGATTTCTTTTTCAAGTTGTTCGATGTGTGATACAAAAGTATCCTCGATGGCTTCATCTCCATCTTCGAATTGCTCCATGGCTTCTTGCATCTCTTTACGAATCGCTTTAAAGTCCTCGATTATTTCTTCAATCATCATATCCGTAGAATTATTACGGTCACCTTCATTTAACGTTGCATGATCAAGGTATTCTCTCATCGTTGCGTAAGGTGTTCCATCATTCATAAGAAGACGCTCAGCCACGTCATCATAAAGTTCAGCGGTTAATTTGTATAGTTCCTCCAACTTTTCATGATATGTGAAAAAGTGTGGGCCGCTAATATACCAATGGTAGTTGTGTAATTTGACATAGAGTAGTCCGTAGTTCGCAACTTCTTTGTTCAGTGTGTCCAATGCAATCTGACTTGCCATCATAAATTCCTCCAATGCATTTTTATCCATCTCTTAACAAACACATTTAAAAAAGCTGTCATCTCGATTATTATGCGATTTAAACATTCAAGGGCAACGAGAGTGTTACACATAAAAAACGAATTTCTGACAACTCTTTGGTACCCATTATATCCATATCGATAACGGCTTGGCTCAACATATGCAAAGGTCTACGTGACAATTGAGGGAATACCCCTATATACGAAGAAGTGATTATCGATAATAATTATCATGTAATATAAATTATCAAGTAGGAGGAATTATCATTTATGAATGAAACAATTATTAAACCAATGCCTCGCATCGGTGAACAAGCTCCAGCATTTGAAGCGAAAACCACGCATGGGACGCTCACGAATAAAGACTTTGAAGGAAGATGGTGGATTCTTTTCTCACACCCATCTGACTTCACTCCTGTTTGTACATCAGAATTTATTGCTTTTCAAGAAATCTACCCTGAACTTAAAGCTCGCAATACTGACTTGATCGGTCTCAGTGTTGATAGTGTGTCATCTCATATTGCTTGGGTTTTGAATGTAAAAGAGAAGTTCGGTGTCGAATTGACGTTCCCGATCATTGCAGACCTTGATCAAAAAGTCGCAACGGACTACGGGATGTTGATGCCAGAAGGCGGGACAACGGAGGCGTCACGAGCGGTCTTTATCATTGATCCGAATCAAACAGTACGTACAATCATCTACTATCCTTTGAGCTTAGGACGCAATATGCAAGAAATTTTGCGTGCGCTCGACGGACTTCAAACTGCGGACGAACATATGGTTTCAATCCCTGCAAACTGGGTGAAAGGTGATAAAGTCATTGTCAAACCGCCTAAGACACAGAAAGAAGCTGAAGAACGGGCAAAAGACCCACGATACGAGTGTGTAGATTGGTATTTCTGTAAAAAGGAAATTTAAAGTTATAAACGAGCCATACCTTCCTCAGAATTCTCTGATAAGGGTATGGCTCGTGTCGAATTGAGGGAATCCCCCTATGTGTCTTGCATGCGCTTTCAACTAAGATAGTAATGTGATAAATCTCATGGTTGATTGTTGTAGTTTGTTCAAAAGAGATGATATCAATCAGAGAGAAAAACAAAAGAGGGGGAGTTCCATGAAAACGCGTTTTCGAGTCGTTATTATTGGCGCTGGGACAGGAGGAATCAGTGTCGCTGCGCGTCTGTTGAGAGAACGAAAGAGCTTGAACGGAGAGGTGTTATTAATCGATCCGGCTGAAAAACATTATTATCAACCGCTCTGGACACTTGTGGGAGCTGGTGCTGCCCAGAAGTCAGAATCAGAACGTGATATGGAAACGTTGATTCCAGAAGGGGCTGAGTGGTTACAAGATAGAGTGACCACGTTCTTACCTAATGAGCAACAAGTAGAGACAGCTAAACACGGGAAGATACAATACGATTATTTAGTCGTATCGCCGGGGATTGAAATTGATTGGGAAAAAATCAAGGGTTTGAAAGAATCACTAGGCACGAATGGAGTTTGTAGCAACTACTCGTTTGAACATGTGGATTACACATGGGAAACGTTACGTCAGTTCAAAGGCGGAACGGCCCTTTTTACGCATCCTGCATCTCCGGTGAAATGCGGGGGGGCGCCGCAAAAAATTATGTATCTCGTCGAGGACCATTTACAGAAAAAAGGACTTCGTGATCAGAGTGAAATCATTTTTGGTTCGGCAAATCCAGCAATATTTGATGTTGAAAAATATCGCAACGCGTTGGAGAAGGTAGTTGATCGAAAAGACATCGAAACACATTTTCGTGTCAATTTAATAGAGATTCGTGCTGAAGAAAAGATCGCTGTATTCGAAGATTTAGACGGAGATCGTGGATTCGAAATTCGCTATGACATGATTCATGTCACACCACCGATGCGTTCACCACAATTCATTCGAAACAGTCCCTTAAGTGACGCAGGAGGATGGGTCAATGTTGATAAACATACCCTCCAACATCAATCGTTCAATACCGTTTTTGGGATTGGAGACTGTACAAACCTTCCCACATCGAAAACAGGGGCGGCGATTCGTAAGCAGGCCCCGGTCGTTGTGGCGAATTTGCTGTCACTTATCGACAACATGCCCGTGGTGGCTTCTTATGATGGTTACTCTTCGTGTCCGATTGTCACAGGATATAACAAGTTAATCCTCGCTGAATTTGATTATGAGAAGGTTCCCCAAGAGTCGATGCCGTTCAATCAAGCAAAAGAGCGACATAGTATGTACATCTTGAAAAAAGATTTCCTTCCGATCATGTATTGGAACGGCATGTTAAAAGGGACGATGTGAGGGGGAGTAATATGAATTTTACAGTTCACGGAGAACAAACTCTCGAGAGCGTCTTGACTCAGCAAGATGTCGAAAAAGCATTAGTTTCGCTTGCCGCCCGCTTGCCGGAGATTGAACGATCACTTCGAAGAGTAGAGGACGCGATTGATTTTGGGCACGCCAGTTTAATGGATCAAGCCGTACGGGAAAAGCTTGACGTGTTAATGGATACGTCAAATCTGAATATCGATACATGGACAAGTGCGATAAAGCTGACAGAAAAACTTCCTTTATTATTGACGCTTATAGAACAAATGGAACAATTATTTATGTTTATGAAAGACGCTTATGAAGATGAATCGACGCGAGATATCGTCGCGGATCGCCTTGAAGGCTATACGAAGCCGTTGGTCGAGAAAGCAACTGAAACTAAAAGTATTGCAGAAGAGGTTCGCCGACGGGCCATGAATGACACAAAACCGATTTCGCTCTTTATGATGATGAAATGGTTGAAAGAACCTTCAGTACAACAAGGGCTACGATATATCCAAGCCACAATTGAAGTCATGTCAGAAAAAACGATAAACAAAAAATAAGGAGGATACGCACACATGTTACTACGTTATTTTTACGATGAAAAATTGGCACATGCGTCATATTTAGTAGGTTGTCAAAAAACAGGAGAGGCTATCGTGGTCGATCCGATGCGAAACATTACGCCTTATCTTGAAACGGCGAAAAAGGAAGGTCTTCACATCGTAGGAGCTTTAGAAACGCATATCCATGCGGATTTCGTCGCTGGATCACGTGAACTCGCAGCTGAGACTAGTGCCACTATGTACATCTCGGATGAAGGTGATGAGAATTGGAAATACGAAAATTTAGATGGTATTACAGCTCAGCTCTTGAAGGATGGGGACTCTTTCCCGATTGGTAATTTAAAGTTTGAGGTCATGCATACACCTGGACACACGCCGGAAAGTATCTCGTTCCTGCTTACCGACCAAGGTGGCGGCGCGGATAAACCGATGGGGATTTTCACGGGAGATTTTGTGTTCGTAGGAGATGTGGGGCGACCGGATCTATTGGAAAAAGCAGCAGGGATTGTAGGCACTTCTGAATCTGGCGCGAAGGCGATGTATCAATCAATCGAGAAATTTAAACAACTACCGGATTACCTTCAAGTCTGGCCGGCCCATGGCGCTGGAAGTGCTTGTGGTAAATCACTTGGGGCTGTTCCTTCTTCGACAGTCGGGTATGAGAAAGAGTTCAACTGGGCGATGCGTTTTAGTGATGAAGCGAGCTTTATGAAGGCATTGCTCGAGGGGCAACCAGAACCGCCGCGATACTTTGCCGTCATGAAGCGCGTGAACAAAGTCGGCGTGCCGCTTGTTCATGAGTTGCCAGCCGTCAAGAAAATGGAGGGAGACATAATTGCAAACTACGTGTCAAATGGGCATCTTGTAGTCGACACACGTCCATCCGATTCATTCAAAGTGCAACATTTGGAAAAAACAGTAAATGTGCCATTTGACGCATCTTTTACAAACTGGATGGGATGGATTGTCGACTATGATACACCTTTCTATCTTATTGCGGAAGACGAGGAAATCGAGGCAATCAAAATCGCGCTTCGCTCGATTGGAATCGATAATTTAGCTGGATATGCGATACCTGAAGACGTCAAGTTCAATGATGTATATGAAGAGATTGAACCGAAGGATGTCCGAGAGTATCTTCAGCAGGGGGCTCATTTGATTGATGTCCGAAACTTGACAGAGTGGGAGGCTGGTCATATTGAAGACGCACAACACATCATGCTTGGCTCATTAAATCGTCGCATCGAGGAAATCCCTCAAGCTGAACAAGTGATCGTGCAGTGCCAGTCCGGGGCACGCTCAGCAATCGGGACGTCGATTTTACGCCGTCATGGCATTAACGCTATCAATATGATTGGTGGATACAACCGATACGAAAGCGAAGTCGTCAAATAAGAAACAGAAGGGCCCACCGGACGCGAGTTTCTGCGTCCGGTCTGTTTTAGTATGAAAAAAATTATAAGGAAAAGGATGATAGATGTTGGATTGGTTATGGTTTGTGACAATTTTTATGATCGGTTTTATCGGCTCGTTTATTTCAGGAATGGTAGGCGTCGGTGGATCCATTATCAAATATCCGATGCTTCTCTATATTCCACCGGCTCTAGGATTTGCTGCATTAAGTGCGCATGAAGTATCCGGAATCAGTGCGATTCAAGTCTTTTTTGCGACAATCGCTGGAGTTTTTGCATATCGAAAAGGTGGATATTTAAATAAGCCGCTCATTTTATATATGGGGAGTAGTATCCTCATCGGCGGACTGATTGGTGGATTTGGATCAACGTATATGTCTGAAAATGGTATTAATATCGTCTATGCCGTATTGGCAACATTAGCTGTCATTATGATGTTTCTTCCGAAAAAAGGGGACGAATCTAAGAAAGCTGATGAGATTGAGTTCAATCGACCACTGGCCGCCTCGCTTGCATTTGTGACAGGGTTGGCGTCTGGTATCGTCGGAGCGGCTGGGGCTTTTATTCTTGTTCCAATCATGTTGCTCGTCTTAAAAATTCCGACACGTGTGACAATTGCGACATCTTTGGCCATCACATTCATTTCATCGATTGGATCGACAGTCGGAAAAG
Organism: Exiguobacterium aurantiacum; assembly: GCF_001766415.1. Taxonomy (GTDB): domain Bacteria; phylum Bacillota; class Bacilli; order Exiguobacteriales; family Exiguobacteriaceae; genus Exiguobacterium; species Exiguobacterium aurantiacum_A. Next base: position 30,398 of record NZ_MKXO01000006.1, read on the forward strand.
TGGCGACGGGACAAGTGTTATACGAACCTGCGGCTGTCATGATTGTTGCTAGTGTAATCGCGTCGCCACTTGGAGCGAAGCTCGGTCAAAAAATGAACACAAAAATCCTCCAATGGATTCTTTCATTACTTATTTTAGCGACCGCAATCAAAATTTGGTCGGACTTGCTCGCATGATGAGAAGCATATAATAAAGAAGGGGAGTATGAAATATGTTCAACGATCCGGTTTTCATGAGTCGGTCTTTAACTGGATTGACGCTCGGGTTCCACGTAATCTTCGCGACACTCGGTGTAGGGATTCCTTTGTTGATTTTGTTGGCAGAATTTATCGGGATTCGTCGGAGTGATGAAAAGTATTTATTGCTCGCAAGACGTTGGTCACGAGGATATGTCGTGACAGTGGCGGTAGGCGTCGTTACAGGAACAGCAATCGGCCTTCAACTTTCTCTTCTATGGCCAAGCTTCATGCGTTTAGCTGGTCAGACGGTTGCCCTGCCCCTTTTCATGGAAACATTCGCCTTCTTTTTTGAGGCAATCTTTTTAGGGATCTATCTGTATACATGGGGGCGTTTTAAAAACCCATGGTATCATCTATTGCTAGGGATACCGGTCGCCTTTGGGGCAATCATGTCAGCTTTTTTTATTACTGCGACAAATGCATTCATGAATCAACCGATCGGGTTTGACTTAGTCGACGGTAAGCTAGCGAATGTCAATCCGATTGAAGCAATTTTTAATCCGGCGATGCCGACGAAGATGGCGCATGTCATCACATCGGCTATCCTTACAGCCGCTTTTGTTCTTGCTTCTATCGCAGCGTTTCATCTGTTGCGCCGTAACGACTTATCTCATGAAGGGGTTCACTATCATCGTCGTGCGCTTCGATTGACGATGACTGTCGCTTTAATTTTTGCTATGGCGACGGCGATTATTGGTGACTTCTCTGGAAAATACTTAGCAAAATATCAACCAGAAAAACTCGCAGCGGCAGAATGGCATTTTGAGACTTCCTCTGAGGCGGAACTGATTCTTGGAGGGTGGTTAGAGCAAGATGGGGAAGGTGGATATGAAGTCCGTGGTGCGATCAAGGTCCCTTACGCCTTGTCCATTTTAGCAGGAGGACTTCCAAGCTACGAAGTGACTGGTCTCGACGAGTTTTCTATTGAAGATCAGCCTCCTTTATACGTCCACTACTTATTCGATGGAATGGTCGGAATCGGAATGCTCCTTGCTTTGATTGCGTTTCTATTCGTGCTCGGGAATTATATTCGTCGTCTTGATTCGTTTCACCCTTGGATGCTCCGTGCAATTTTGATAGGTGGACCGCTCTCTATGCTCGCAATTGAGTTAGGTTGGTTCTTTGCTGAGATCGGAAGACAGCCATGGATTCTATACGGGCTCATGCGTACAGGTGAAGCGGCGACAACTTCTAGTTCGGTCGGCTGGATGTTTATCCTATTCTTGATTCTTTATGCCATATTAGGTACCGTTACAGTTTCTGTTTTGATTAAGATGTTCAAAAAGAACCCGATTCAAAAAGAATTAGACCGGAACGAGAAGACGGGTGAATCTTTCTTTGAGGAATCATCAAATGAAGGGGGGACCTCATCATGATTGAAATGATTGGAATTACAGTGCTGTGGACGTTTCTATATGGATATTTGATTGTGGCTTCGATTGATTTTGGGGCAGGGTTCTTCGCCTTCTACAGCAAAATCAAGAATCGAGAAAAACAAGTCAATACATTGATTCAACGTTATCTCTCTCCGACATGGGAAGTGACGAATGTCTTCTTCGTTTTCTTTTTCGTTGGGATTGTCGGTTTTTTTCCGGATACGGCTTATTATTATGGTAGCGCCCTCTTAGTACCGGCTTCGATTGTGTTAATTCTTTTGGCGGTAAGAGGTAGCTTTTATGCGTTTGCGAATTATGGTTCAAAAGAAAGTACACTCTATGTGTTTTTATATGGCGCGACGGGGCTGTTTATCCCGGCCGCGATGTCGACCGTTTTAACGGTCAGTCAAGGTGGGTTTATTGAAGAAGTAGAAAACCAGGTCGTGTTTAAACCAATCGAGTTATTCACAAGCCTTTATTCTTGGTCTGTCGTTTTAATGGCCGTTGTATCGGTTCTTTACATCAGCTCTATGTTCTTACTCTATTATGCGCATCGCGCAGAGAATGTAGAAGTGGAGAATTTAGTGCGTGGCTGGGCTAAACTTTGGAGCATTCCGACAATAATCGCTTCTGTTTTTGTGTTCATCGGATTGAAGTCCCATGCACCTTGGCACTTCGAACAGATTATGGATACGAATGGGATTGCATTTCTCGCGAGCTTCATCTTTTTCTTGGCCGCCCTTTATTTTAGTTTTTCAAGAAAAAAGTATGGTCTTGGTTTTTTAGCGGTCATGGCACAGTATGCTGCGGCATGGTTTGGATATGGAGCCACGCATCTCCCTTACATCTTGTATCCATATATAAATATTCAAGACGGTGTGGTCAATGAAGCGATGGCGGTCACATTAATTATTGCATTTATCGCAGGTCTCGCCTTACTTGTTCCTGCTTTATATTTGTTGCTTCGTTTGTTCTTGTTTGACCAAACTTACGTGAAGGGAATGAATCGAGGTGGAAAAGCATGAGTGGAGAGGAGCACCTCTTGTTCGGTGATAACAGATTGAAAAGACTAGAGAGACAAATATTTGACGTTATAAAAGATGGGATCATTGTAATGGATGCTAGTCGCATTATTTTAGAAATGAATGAAGCCGCCTCGATGCTCACTGGCTGGGTGGTTGGAGAAGATGTACCTTATTGCTCTTTTTGTCAAAATAGAGAAGTGGTGGCAGGTGAACAGCGCTGTTACCTGATGGAGCATAAACAGTCACCATATCTGACATCAGAGATGCCAATATATTCGGGGAAAATGTTAGATGTAGAAATGAGTACAGCTCAGATTTTAGAAGATCCTCTAACTGGAACGATGGCATATGTACTTGTCTTGAGAGATTTGACAGAGCGAAGAAAGCGCGAAGCACACGAAATGAGAGAGCGGATGATGAGGGAGTTAATTCGTGCAAGAGAGGAAGAGCACGAGCGTCTTGCGAAAGAACTTCATGACGGCGTAGGTCAGTCATTATTCACGATTTCATTAGCTTTGGGGTCATTACGGGCAGATGTCCAAGACCCTGAGCGACGTGCTTATATCGCCTCTGTACTTGACGAGGTGGCGCGCCTCATCGATAATGTCAAAAATTATTCTCGCCAGCTGAGACCGATTGAAATCGATCGATTTGGCCTTGTATCTGCCTTGAACGTATTGGTCGATAGTTTTATGACGCAATATAAGTATACAGACTTTCGATTACAAACTTTTACGAATCGACGCTACGATAACATCATCGAGATTAACCTTTACCGAATCGTGCAAGAAGCACTTGTGAACTGTGTGAAATATGCGGATGCGAAGACGGTTGAAATCAAAGTGTTTGAACAGGATGGATGGATTAATTTGTTGGTAAAAGATGATGGTAAGGGTTTCGATACAAAAGATACTGCGTATATAAGTGGTCTAGGACTGCGTCACATGGAAGAACGTTCAAAGGCGCTAAATGGCACATTTACATTAGTGAGCATTCCAGGGCATGGAACAGAGATTGCGGTATCGGTGCCGATCGAGAGGCGTACATTATGAATCGCATAAGAGTGTTGATTGTGGACGACCATGAACTCGTCCGGAAAGGACTCCGATTAATGTTTCGGTCGTATGAAGAAATCGATGTGGTCGGAGAAGCAGAAGACGGGACGAAGGCGATTCAATCAGCAATTCAGTTCAGTCCCGACATTGTTCTTCTTGATATCACAATGGGTAGCGGACTAGATGGATTTTTAGTATTCCAGGCACTAAAAGAGGAAGCACCTGAAGTGAAAGTCATATTTTTGACGATGCACGACGAAGAGGCCTACATCAGACGTGCGATCGAGCTTGGTGTTCCCGGATATATGTCAAAAAACAGTGACCCGGGACGTCTTGTAGAAGGAATCAGACAAGTCCATCAAGGGAACCGTTTTTATAGGGGACTTGCCCCAGAAGAAGTATTAAAGCAGATGTTCAACCAATCAAAGTCATCAGAGCAATCTGTTCTGACGAGACGAGAGCTAGAAATCGTTCGGCTCTCGTCTCTCGGATACAGCAATATCGAGATTGGCAGGCAGTTAAATATTAGCTCGAAAACAGTGGAGAACCACAAAGGGAGAGTCATGAACAAACTTCAAATCCGACATCGGCACGAGCTCGTGCAGTTTGCAATCAAGAATCGAATGATTGACCTTTGATTAAATGAAGTAATGGTCAGGAAATCATCTCCTTTTTTTCTGTCGAATCTTTGAACCATCTGTTTAGTGCGATGGAACTGTAAAGCGGAATGGATTGCTGTTGAACGATAAAAGCCAATGTGACGAGAAGTGCCGCCTCCGCACCGAACGAGGTTGCGGCGAGACCGATTGAAATCGATAAATTTCGTAACACGGTCCCGTTGACGAGAGCGATGCCATCGGCTCGGCTCAATCGCTTCACGGCGACCCATGTGCTGATCACGTAATTCAGTCCGTAGAATAGAATGAGTGCGCCGAGTGCCTGAACTAAAAGAGCAGGATTTTCCAAAATCGTTGTGGCACGCATACTGACGCTCGCAAATACGACAAATAACATCGACCATACACTGAGAGGGGCGAAATTCGGCTTAATTGTGCGTTTAAATGTCTGTTCATCGGTCCAGTGCAAAATCAAGACATAAGTGACTTGACCAAGAATCATCGGGACGAGGATGATAAGAACAATTGTTTGAAACGTGGCAAGAAGATTGATCTCCACGAGCTGTCCGACCATGCCATATAAGTACCAAGGGGTTAACAAGGAACCGACTAAAAGACCGATAATCGTCAGCTTGATGGCGACAGAGACGTTGCCTTTTTGAAGCATCGTCCAAGAAATCGTCATTCCGCTTGTGGGTAATAGAGCCGACAAGGCAAGACCTGCAAACAAGAGAGGCTCGTCTACTAGCAACGTGTGTCCGATGACATACGCGATGGCTGGGATTACGATAAAGTTTAAGAGTAGGGAGTAACCGACGACGTTATTCCCTCGTCGTGATGTGAGCTCGCTCCATTTGAAACCTACCATCGTCGCATAAATCATGAGGATGGTCGCAATCAAAATAAAAGGCTGCAACGCTCTCGTATCGATGAGGCTACCGATGGTGAAGCCGAGAAACAGGACAATTGGGACGCTGAGTGTCAAAAATTTTTGGGGGAGTACATATAGATTACGCATACAAACATCTCCTTGTCCGTCGTTAGAGAATTTATCGCTAACTGACGTGGGTTTTGATAAACTGAAATATACGATTTAGGGTATCTGAAGTCAACTGATGAAAAACAAGGAAACGACAAAGAATGGCTTTATATCAATGAATCATAGTTAGAAGTTGAGGGGAATTCCCTACATCGGGAACGGTTAATCTAGGGAGAAGGAGGAGTCATGGAAGCAATAACGGTGTTAATCGTAGATGACCATGCGCTCGTTCGACGAGGGCTCAAGTTAATGTTACAGACTGCACATGGGATCAACGTCGTCGGTGAAGCCGCAGACGGGGCAGAAGCAATCCGATTGGCGATTCAAAAAAGGCCGACCGTCACGTTGCTGGATATTACGATGCCTGCAGGGTTGGATGGGTTTTTGACCGCTACTGCTTTGCAGAACGAACATCCGGATGGAGAAATCATTCTGTTGACGATGCATGATGAGGAGGCTTACGTGAAGCGGGCGTTAGAAATTGGTGTGCGTGGATTTTTGTCAAAAAACACGGATCCCGATGAAATGGTGGAAGCAATCCGAAGTGTGGCAAAAGGACGGCGTGTGTATCGTACTTATTTGAAGGATGAGGTTATTCGTGGCATGATTCAGCAAAGCAAGAAGAAAGATGCATCGATTTTATCACGTCGTGAAGAGGAGATCGCTCGTTGTACTGCCCTTGGCTACTCTCTTTCGGAGATTGGGGAGCGGTTAAACATCAGTCCGAAGACGGTTGAGAATCACCGAGGGCGAATCATGCAAAAGCTGCAACTCAATCATCGACATGAGCTCGTCCAGTATGTCTTGAAAAATCGACTGATGGACGAATAAATCGTCGAATTAACAGTCTAAACAAACACGACACTCTCACGAATGAGAGCGTCGATCAGAGGACATTGTTATAGAGCGGGGCTTCAGCGCCTGTGCTGATGACTTTCAAATGACGTTCGTCTTTCACATAGACACTTTTATACGCCACACGTTCATCTTCATAGAACAGAATGACGCGGTTGCCGTCGTTGTCTGTCTCGACTTTCGGTTCATATTGTGCGACATCAATCGTCTCTTCGAGCACGCTATACTCTTCGTATGTTGACAGGTCGTCTGCGTTTGAACAGGCGACGAGAAATAGGGAATCGACCATCGCGAGAAGTGCTTTCTTCATCGTATCTCTCCTTATTTGATAGTCCGTCTATCAAATATAACGTAGATTGACGTCTTTTTCAAAAGTGAATGAAACTTTGATCATTTTTCTTCGTATAGATTGAACAGAGGAGGGGAAATGATGAGCGGACGTAACATGGCAGTAGCGGTGAGTGTTGGTTTAGTGGCCGCAGCGGTTCTATTCGGTGTGTCTTCGCATCTATTGTTTCTCATCGCGAGTGTGCTGTTTTATCGGTGGCACCGACGAAAAGCCGGACAGTATCCGACCTCGATCAGAGAACGCTTGTTTTGGCGCTCTAGTGAGAAGACATGGCTTGTCGCAATCATCGTGTTCATTGTGATCTTCTTAATCGGGTTTGGTGCGACGCGCGTGACGCAATCGACACAAGAACTCGCACTGACTGCGTTGACGTATTTGTTTGCGACAAAAGGACTGTTCTTGATGAATGAGATACATATGTATGAGCAAGCGGTTGAACAGGAGCAGGATGAGAGGTAAGGCATCTGGCTGTGACAAAGACGAGATGACAGAACGGGTACGACAATAGGCTGAAGCGGACATTCGACGCCGCTCCATCGTGAGATCGAGTGCAAGTTGTAAGAAAGCTCTTATTTCATTTCACTTTATAATGAAGAACGGAAGGACGTCTGTATCGTGAGGAGGGACTCGATGAGGAAAAAAATATTGTTTGCGTTTCTGCTCTTTAACCCAATCGTGTTTGTATTGGGATGGTGGAATGGGGAGTTCATCATGATCACGTGGGCAGCGTTCGGTGTTGTCGTGCACACGTATTATCATGAGCAACTCGAACGGCTCGACGCCGAGACAATCATATCGCTACAACGGACGGTCGATTCGAAGTTGGTGTCGTCGCTCTCGTTCGTGACGATTTTCGTATTTTTTGTCGTCGTCTGGTTCTTTGATGAGATGACCGTTCCGTTACTTGATACGCTGTACGTCATCGTTGGATTGGTGATGGTACGACGGGGTCTTTTGCTTCGACGCGCCATACTCGATGAAATGATTGATACGACAAATATTGTTTACATGAAGAAAAGCCCGAGCTCCTAAGCCCGGGCTTTCGTTATGCAGATTTGTCTGACCCGTCTTTTTTCTCTTTCCGAGCGAGCGTCAAGATTTGGTACACCTTGAAGAAGTCGTAAGCGGCTACGGCGATGATGAAGTACGTCCAGAAACTGAAGCCGTACTCTTGCACCGAGTAGTAGGCGAGGACCGTAAACAGAATCCCGAACGAGAGACTGAACAAAAACATGACTTTTAAGTGTCGCGGCATAAGTGCCACCTCATTTCTACATTAGGAATAATACGACCATGACGAGCGCATTGTTGAACGCGTGAATCGCGATCGGGACGATCAAGCGACGCGTCTTGGCGTAAGCGACCGTGAAGGCGAAGCTCATCGCCACATAGACAAGGATCTTGTTGTCGCCGTGGATGAGTGCGAACAAGAGTGAACTGACCGCAAACGCGATCCAAAACCCGAACCGGGCGCTCAAGTTCCCGAACAGGATGTGGCGGAACAAAATCTCTTCCATAATCGGTCCGAGCAAGACGACTGAGAGCGTCATGACTGGGACGAGACGGACGATATCAGCGATTTGCTCGGTGTTTTGTGACCCTACGAGATCACCTGATATCGCGGTCTCAATCAGGTTGGCGACGATGACGAGCCCGTACTGCATCAAAATCCCGAGCCCGATCCATTTGACCGTGTCGTTTAAGTTCGACTGGATGCCTTGTTGCTTATACAGCTTCAAGTCCGGCCAAAGCAAGAAGAACGAGATGACGATCGTTAAACTGAAGCCGATTGCGAACCAAAGGCCGGTCGACAGCGGGGTGATCCACTCGGGACGGACTCCACTAATGAGCAGCGGGAAGAACTGCACGAACGCGTAGAGGAGAATTGGGATGATGTGCCGGATCCGAATGTTAGGCGCCATCGAAAACCGGGTATTTATCGATTGGTTTGAGTTTAATGTGGCCAATTCAACACTTCCTTATTCACAAGAGTTAAGCGTTCCTTTTGACCATTGTAACAAATAAGGTCTCTTGACCGCGAGTGGAAGCATTTTTCGATGTTCCCGCTTGCATTTTTCATCGTCTCATACTACACTAAACAGTGTTAGCACTCCATTTTGATGAGTGCTAAAACTTACGATACAACGATACATCATTCATATTCGGAGGAGGTTTTTTCAATGTTAAAACCACTAGGAGATCGCGTTATCATCGAAGTCGTGGAGAAAGAAGAAAAGACGATCGGAGGCATCGTGCTTCCTGACACGGCGAAAGAAAAGCCGCAACAAGGGAAGGTCCTCGCAGTCGGCACAGGCCGTGTGACAGACCAAGGCGAGCGGATCGCTCTCGACGTCAAAGAAAATGATTTGGTCATCTACTCGAAATACGCGGGTACCGAAGTGAAGCATGATGGAAAAGAATACTTAATCGTTCGTGAGAGCGACATTCTAGCAATCGTAGGCTAAGACTCACCATTCTTCAAAACTTTTTTTAGGGGGAAATGAACAATGGCAAAAGAAATTAAATTCTCAGAAGACGCACGTCACGCGATGCTTCGCGGCGTCGACGCACTCGCTGACGCGGTAAAAGTAACGATCGGACCGAAAGGACGTAACGTCGTCCTCGAGAAGAAGTTCGGCTCACCACTCATCACGAATGACGGTGTGACGATCGCGAAAGAAATCGAACTTGAAGACCACTTCGAAAACATGGGCGCGAAGCTCGTCGCGGAAGTCGCGTCGAAGACGAACGAAGTCGCAGGGGACGGTACGACGACAGCGACAGTCCTCGCTCAAGCGATGATCCGTGAAGGGTTGAAGAACGTCACAGCGGGCGCGAACCCGATGATCCTTCGTAAAGGGATCGACAAAGCGGTCCGCCGTGCGCTCGAAGAACTAAAAGCGATCTCGAAACCGATCGCGTCGAAAGAAGCGATCGCGCAAGTCGCGGCCATCTCGGCTGCTGACGAAGAAGTCGGCGAATTGATTGCTGAAGCGATGGAACGTGTCGGCAACGACGGCGTCATCACGATCGAAGAATCACGCGGCTTCACGACCGAACTCGACGTCGTTGAAGGCATGCAGTTCGACCGCGGATACTTATCACCATACATGATCTCAGACTCAGACAAGATGGAAGCGGTGCTCGACAACCCGTTCATCTTGATCACTGATAAGAAGATCTCGAACATCCAAGAGATCATCCCAGTGCTCGAGCAAGTCGTGCAACAAGGGAAACCGATCTTGATCGTCGCTGAAGACATCGAAGGCGATGCGCTCGCGACACTCGTCTTGAACAAGCTCCGTGGTACGTTCAACGCGGTCGCGGTCAAAGCACCAGGATTCGGCGACCGTCGTAAAGCGATGCTGGAAGACCTTGCGACTCTCACAGGCGGCCAAGTCATCACAGAAGACCTCGGTCTCGAGCTCAAGTCGGCGTCACTCCAACAGCTCGGACGCGCATCGAAAGTCGTCGTCACGAAAGACACGACAACGATCGTTGAAGGTGCTGGCGATGAAGCGACGATCAAATCGCGCGTTCAAACGATCCGTAACCAGATCGAAGAGACATCGTCTGACTTCGACCGTGAGAAGCTTCAAGAGCGTCTCGCGAAACTCGCAGGCGGCGTAGCCGTCGTCAAAGTTGGCGCAGCGACTGAGACAGAGCTCAAAGAGCGCAAGCTCCGCATCGAAGACGCGCTCAACGCGACACGCGCAGCGGTCGAAGAAGGTATCGTCGCAGGTGGCGGTACAGCCTACATCAACGTCATCCCAGCGGTTCGCGCACTTCTTTCTGAAGTGACAGCGGATGAGGCGACAGGTGTCAAACTCGTCCTCCGTGCGCTTGAGTCACCGGTCCGTCAAATCGCGGAAAACGCGGGTGAAGAAGGTTCGGTCATCGTCGAGAAGCTCAAGAACGAGTCGGTCGGCATCGGCTACAACGCCGCGACTGGCGAGTACGTCGACATGATCGCATACGGTATCGTCGATCCGGCGAAAGTGACGCGCTCAGCGCTTCAAAACGCGGCATCAGTATCAGCTATGTTCCTCACAACGGAAGCGGTCATCGCAGACAAGCCAGAACCAGCAGGCGCTGGCGGCGGCATGCCTGACATGGGCGGCATGGGTGGAATGGGCGGCATGATGTAAGTCATACGTTCTAATGGAAACCATTCATCAGCGAAAGCTGGTGGATGGTTTTTATTTTGTCTTTAACATAAATTTTTAAACCTTAACATAAATTATGTTATGATTAAAAAAACATGTTAAGGAGGATTCCCCGATGAAATCTTATGTCGAAGAAACGATACATGTTGATTTAGCGGAAGCCAAAATCAAACTCGAGTTGCCTCTTTCTCTAAAAAACATATATGAGTTTCGCCAATGGACAATCGAGGAACAACATATTCTTTTGGCTCTTCCTCAAACAAATGTGAGTGTCGTAACACTTGAAAAACATTTGCGGAAATTGAGCAAGACGACGGGTACACCAGTCGTTTTTGGTTTTAACACCTTGTCTACGTATAAAGTGAACCAGATGACAGCAAAAGGAATTCCTTTTATTCTGAATGAGCAACAAATCTATATGCCGTTTATAGGGACCTTCTTAAGCAAAGCACATCTTCGTGATTTACCGGAAGTGACGAAGGTTTCTGTTCAAACACAACGGTTACTGTTGCTTAGTATCTATAAAAATTGGGCAAAACTTTCTCTAATAGAGACGGCGCAAAGGTTAGGCGTCTCTCGAATGACAGCTTCGCGAATATTTGATGAGTTAGAAGCGATTGATTCATCACTTGTTCATCGGAAAGGAAAAGAAAGGATCTTCTCAAGAAAAGTGGGTCTACAAACGTTTTGGGATACAATTTTCCCGTATTTGTTTAATCCAGTGATCCGTGAATATCGATTAGACAAAGAAATTCAAGCCGATACATTCATGAAAAGTGGTCTGTCCGCGTTCAGTGAATATACGATGTTAAATGAGACAGACTACCCGATTTATGGAATGACGCGCGAAGACGAGAAAGAATATCAGTTGAAAGAACAGAAAACGATCCGGTCTGATGACACTCCTGTATGTGTGGTTCAAATTGTAAAGTATAAAATAAAGTTGGATACGGCTCACCTGATGGACCCGTTATCTGTCGTGTTGTCGTTAACTGATGATGAAAAAGCAGACCCTCGGATTGACATTGAAATCGAACGATTGAAGGAAAGGGTGTTACGAGGATGAAAGGGTTAAAAACGTTCAAACAATATTTTCAGGATTATGAAGACCACTACGTTCTAATCGGTGGAGCTGCTTGTGACATTATTTTCTCTGAAGAAGAAGGTTCCTCGTTTCGAGCAACAAAAGATTTAGACATGGTATTGATAGTTGAAGTGTTAACACCGGAGTTTGGAGAGCGGTTTTGGTCATTTATCCGTGATGGAAAGTATGAACATTCTGCAAAAAGCACAGGAACCCCGCAATTTTATCGTTTTGATAAGCCGGAAACCAATCATTTCCCTTTTATGATTGAGTTATTCAGCCGATCACCATTTGAATTAAAGACTCCGAATCATTTAACACCGCTCCCAATCGATGATACCGTCTCAAGTTTATCTGCGATTTTGCTCGACGAAGACTATTACCATATGCTCGTAGAGGGACGTAAAACGATTGATGGTGTCGTCGTATTATCTGAACGTTATTTGATTCCCTTCAAGGCAAAAGCTTGGCTCGATTTGACTGAACGTAAGAGACACAATCCATCTTTATCTTCACGGGATATTAAGAAACATAAAAATGATGTGACGCGATTGGCATCCCTACTCATCAGCAATGAAGTATGTGAGTTGCCACCCCGCATTCAAGAAGATATGAATCAGTTCATGGAATTGTATCGCAAAGACCCGACCGACCCTAAGTCGTTGAAACTGCCAATTACGTCGACTGAAATTATTGAAGTGTTAGACCAAGTGTATCGAACAAAATAACAGGAGCGCCGTGAATCAATAAGGCGCTCCTGTTATTTTTTGTTCGAGTCACTAAAAACTATCAGGGATGGAAAGCGTGGGGAGTTGAAATAGACATTAGCATTCTAAACTCACTATTGCGTCTTTTACGTTAGGTTCTGGAATTTCTAAATATGCGACAGTGGCATTTATTGTTCTATGACCTAGAAGTTTTTGAATCATCATCAAATCAACTTTTCGACTATAAAGGGCCATGGCAAAACTATATCGCAACGTTTCACTAGTTATGTGAAATCCTAATTCTGAAGAGCTGATCCTCATTAAGTCTTCATTTACAAAGTTAGAATTAACAGGTCGTCCACTCGGCATAATAAAAACTAGATTTGAATTTTGAAATTTAGGACGACTTTTTTCGATATATTGCTTCAAAGCTTGAGCTAAGCGCGTAGTCATAGGTACGATACGACGATCACTTTTATTTTCTTTTTCGACAATAATACAGTTTCCTTTAAAATCAATATGATGATTTTTTAAATTTAGGATTTCAGTGATACGTAAGCCCGCATCACCGCCTATTAAATAAATTGTGTATAGGGTCTCGTTGCGGGCATAGTATAGAACTTTTTCGAACTGTTCACGGGATAGCCCAGTCTTTTGTTTTGGAGGAGCAGCTTTTGTTTTGATGAGTTTAAAAGGATTTTTTATAATCCAATCTTCTTTAATTGCGAATGAGAAGAAGCTACTGACTGAACGAATGTATGAGCTAACTGTGTTTTCTGATTTTCCAATTAGTGAGCGTCGGTAAGGAATCGCATGTTTTGTTTCGGTAATGTCTTGAATGTAAACGACGCCTTTGTCTAAAACAAATTGTTCAAATTGCTTTAATGTATTTCGATAAGATTTAAGTGTTTGTTTAGATTTCTTTTGATTAAATTCCAAATCATAAAAATAGATGGCGAAGGCGTCACTTAACTTGATTTTCTCGTTCATTTATTTCACCTCTTAATATTTCGTCTATTCTCCAAAGACCTTATTACTTTTTGGCATAACATAAGAAAGATGAACCTATTGATTTGATTCTCTCATAAAAATGAGTAGAAACAATATTACTTATTTACTAAGGATTTTGATTCCATTAAATTTGACCTAACACAAAATTGTTCATCCTCTTCCAAAAATAGGAATTGTCTATTTCCGCTCTCATGGATCTGTATTATGCTTAATCATGGAGAAAAGCTGAGAGGAGCAACCGCATGCAACTAGGACTGCAAAAGAAGATTAAAGAAGCGACGTATTTGACGGCGGAGAAGGCGTGGAGCTATCGCCCAATCCTGCGCTACTTCTACATCCAACATGAACGGATGCGTGAATTTTTATATCCGGAAGAGATTTATGAGTATTTAAGTCAGTACATAGAATTTCAAGAATACACGATGGACGGATTGCATCAGGATTTGGAGTCGCTCGTCAAATGGGGCAACTTGATCGCGAGCCAAGAGCACCGGAAGGCAAAGACGATTGAAGAATACAAAAAGAAAAGTTTCCGTTATCAATGCACGCCGTACACGGTCGAATTCGAGCGGATGATGATCCAGCTCGAACAACTCGGTGACAGTTTCGGCGGCTCACTTGAGAAGACGCAGTTCGAGCGGCTCTATCACGTCCTCGACGCCATCGAGAAAGCAAACGGACAGTCCGACGCTGAATGCGCCCAGCTTTGGGAAGACGCAATGCTCTACTTCCGCCAAATCACGCAAAACACGTCGGACTATATCGCCTACATCCATAGTGAGAAAGTCGTCGACAAGATGAAGACGGAAGCGTTCCTCGTCTATAAGGACCGATTCACGACGTATTTACGCGACTTCATCATCGCCTTGCAGCGGACGGCGATGCAAATTCAAGACTTGCTAACGTCGCTTACGACGAAGCGGCTCGAACCGTTCTTCCAACAAGTCGTCCGACACCAACATCAGGCGTTCCGGTTCGAAGAAGACGACATGGACCCGATGATCGACTTAGTCGAAAAATGGCGTAACTTGAGAGCGTGGTTCCTTGGAACGACGCATGGCGAGAGTGAGTTTGAACGTCTACAGGAACGGACGAACGAAGCCATCCGACGGATCACCCGGATTGTCCAACGAATGAGCGAACGGCATCAACAGTTCCGGAGCCGGCGCCGTGATTACGAACATTTGGCAAAGTGGTTCGATGGGATCGAGACGATTGAAATGGCCCATGAGCTGTCTTCTGTCGTGTTCGGCGTGTTCCACACCCGGCACTTGTACGGAGAAGAAGTCCCGACCGACGACATGTACGTCGACGTGTGGGACGAGGCGCCGATGCAGCACGAGACAAAACCACGGACGACGAAATATAAAGAATCGACGAAAGCCGGGGCCATCATCGACCGGTCTGAGAAGATTGCGGAGATGCGCCAACTCCACTTGAAGCAACTCGAAGAAGAGAAAGAAGCGATCGAACATTACATCGAAGCGGGCGTCATCTCGATCAAAGCGCTCCCGGTCATCGAGCCGCACGTGCGGAAGCTGTTATTGTCGTGGCTCGGTAAAGCGATGGTACGGGAAGATCGGGTCGTCAAAACGGAGTATGGCCGCCGCGTGCGCGTGACGCTCGAGGAAGAGCGTGTCATCCTGCGGGCGACCGACGGATCACTTGAGATGCCGAACGTAGAGTATCACTTTATCGACGAGGAGGTGACGTCATGAGTGGGGAAACAAAAGTAGATGAACGGATGCTTGAGGCACTTGGGATTCTATTCGAACAGTTTTGGGTGCTTCGGGCGGAGCAACCGCTCGTCTACCAAAAAATCCGTGAACGTGAACATCAGTTGAAACGCTACGTGACAGAGAAGTTCGGCTTCGATTTGATTGTGCATCAACATTTCATCAAACTCGAGAAGCTCCCGGTCGACCCGAAGCCATGGATGGGCATCCAGGCGTTCACCGAACCGATGGATTACGCCATTTTCTGTTGTGCGCTAGCATTTACGGAGAGCAAGTCGGTCGATGAGCAGTTCTTGCTGTCCCATATCACGGAGGACGTTCAAGAGATGTACCCGGGCGACTTGCCTCTCGACTGGACGAACTACCGTCATCGCAAATCACTCGTCCGCGCGCTCAAACAACTCGATGAGCTGAAGTTGATTCGAGCGGTCGATGGGGATGTCGACTTGTTCGCGACGAGCGAGACGGAAGAAGTGTTGTATGAAGTGAGCGTCCACGCACGCTACTTCATGCGGTCTTATCCAGATGACTTGTTCAACTACGAGACGATTCAAGACATCTTAACGAGTGAGTGGAGTCGTCAAAAAGAAGATGAGCGCCGGAAACGAGTGTACCGCAAGCTCATGTTCTCTCCGATCGTGTACCGGGAGTCGAAAGACGATCCGGACTTTGCCTATATCCGTAATTTCAGGAATCGGCTCGGGGAAGAGTTCGAGAAGTTCACCCCATTCCGGTTAGAAGTATTCAAAAATGCGGCCATGCTCGTCTTGTCCGAGCAAAAACAACGCTACACGTTGTTCCCAAACCAAAAAGGGATCACGGGTGCCGCCTTGCATGTGGCAGACCATATCAGGAAACGTGAACTACCGATCAATGAGATGGGCGAGATCCGGATCACGTTGCTTGAATTTGAACGAATCGTTGAGGCGGTCCAGCTTGAGTGGGGACCGGGCTGGGCGAAACAGTACCGGGAAGACACACCGGAAAAAGTAGCAGCAGAACTCGTTTCGCTCCTACGTGAATGGGAGTTCGGATACGTGGAGACCGATTCAGGGATCCTTGTCATCCAGTCCGGGTTCGGTCGCACCGTCGGGTATTATCCAGAAAAATTCGTAGAGGAGTTGGCGAACAAATGAGGGCGCAAAATCGCTGGCAAATGAATCGGGCAGGCTTGCTCAATTTTTGGTATTACACAGAAGAGACGTTCGATTTCTCGGATGGGAAGTTGTTGCTTCGAGGCAGTAACGGGTCAGGGAAATCCGTGACGATGCAGAGCTTCCTGCCCGTGTTACTCGACGGGAAGAAGTCACCGGACCGGCTCGACCCGTTCGGTTCGAGAGCGCGCAAGATGGAAGACTACTTACTCGGTGAAAAAGAAGTCGTCGACCGGGAAGAGCGGACGGGCTACTTGTTCATCGAATACAAGAAAGCCGAGACGAATCAATACGTGACGACAGGGATCGGGCTCCAAGCAAAGCGTGGGAAGCCACTCAAATTCTGGGGGTTTGTCATCACGGACAATCGCCGCATCAACATCGACATCGAGTTGTATAAACTCGACCGCCAAGGGACGCAGACGAGTAAGATCCCGTACTCGCGGGTCGAACTCGAACGGGTTATCGGGGAAGGCGGAAAAGTCGTGACGACGCAAGGTGACTATATGCAACTCGTCAACAAACACGTCTTCGGCTTTGAGTCGATCGACGCCTATGAAGAGTTGATCAAGCTGCTCATCCAGTTGCGAAGCCCGAAACTGTCAAAAGACTTCCGGCCGACCGTCATCTACGAGATTCTCGAGGCGGCGTTGCCACCGTTGTCAGATGATGACTTACGCCACTTGTCCGACACGATCGAACAGATGGACCAGACGAAGCAACAACTCGAGCAGCTCGAACGTGAGCTCATCGCATTGCAGAAGTTGAGTCGAACGTACGATGCGTATAACGAGCGTCACGTGGCCGACCTCGCCGTCGAGTACCGGATCGCGACCGAACGAGAGACGACAGAAACACAAGAACTCCACGAGTTACGTGAACTCCAAGCGTCAAGGGCGCGTGAGGTTGAGACGTTGCAACAATCGATTCAACAACTCGAGCAAGACAAAGCGACGGCCGAACGTCAGCGTCAACGTTTGGCGTCCCACAAAGTTTGGAACTTAGAAGACGAGTTGAAGAAAGAAGGGAAGACGTTACAGCGCATCACGGCTGATTATCAACGTCAAGACGAGCGGCGAACGAAGACCGCTCAAAAAATCCATGATACGAAACAGCGCCAAGACGAAGAACAGTTGGTCCATCGCGCCACGCGTCAAGCAATTGACGGACTGATCGAGGATATGGAGTACGACGCGGAACAGGCGGCGTTCGACCGTCATGAGTTGAACGTCTCCGACTATCGACGCTTGAATCAAGACTTCGACTTCCTGACGTGGAAACAAGAAGTGGTCGAACATACGGACCGCCTCAGCAAAGTAGCAGAAGGGATGCGGGCGCTCGAAGAGACGAAGCAGAAGCTCCAAACGGAAAACAAGCAACTCGCCGACGAGCAACAAGCGCGTGATCAGAAAAAGCACGAACAGAATGATTGGAAAAAGACGTTCGATCAAGACATCGAGCGTCATCTCGCAGACGTGTACAGCTGGACCGAGGAACATCCCGAATTTGACGTCGAAAGAGAGACGGTCGGGCACATCGAGCGCACGCTTCGAAACGACTATGACCCGTCGACGTATGAGGATGTGTTGCGTCTCGTTCAACCACATGTGGTCCGTTATCAGAACCGACTGCGCGAAAAAGTTGCTTTGAAGAAAGCGGCCGAACAGGCGATCAATACGAACATTCAAGCCGTCGAGACGACGCTTTCTGAATGGAAAGCGAAGACTGATCCCGAACCAGCCATCAATCCGATGACGAAAGCATACCGTGACCAGATGCGGGCCGACGGCGTCGTCTTCGCACCGTTATATGCGCTCGTCGAGTTCGTGGACGGAGTGGATGTAGACATTCAAAAACGGATCGAAGCGGCGTTGATTGACAGCGGGATGTTAGACGCCCTAATCACCGAGGCGGATGTCACATACGACCGGGTCCTGTTACCGGCGCCACAGATGATGGCACACACGTTAGCCGATTATTTGAAGCCGAGTCCGGGCGATACAGGTATTGCTTCAGACCGAATCGACGACGTGCTCCGCAGCGTCCTCATTGGCGACAGTGAAACGTCGATCCGAGAAGACGGGACGTATCGACTCGGACAATTGAAAGGACATGCAGTGCCGGTTGAACACGTCCGTTTCCTCGGACGTGTTGCCCGGAAACGTTATCGAGACGAGAAGATTGAACAGTTAACGCATGAGATTGAACAACTTCAACTCGAGCGCGTGACGTTACGTGGTGAGCAAGCGGGGTTGTGCCAACAAATCGAATTGGCCGACGCGGCATGGAACGTGTTTCCGTCCGACCGCGATCTGCGGATGAGCCATCAAGAGATTCAAAAGGTCGGATTTGAGATCGAGAGCCTGGAGCGACGTTGCCGGCAGATTGAAGACATGTTGAAACAGACGAGTGAGCGTTTCAACGTGTTGAAGCGTGAAGTATATACATTGGCCGAGCCGTTCGAACTAGAAAAGACGCAATCCGTGTTTGAGCAAGCGAAGCGGGCGATGGTGAATTATAAAGATTTATTACTCGAGACGCATCGGGAGCACGACAATGCGGTCGCGTCGAACAAACGGCTCGTAACGATTGAAACGACCATCGAGGAAGCAGAGGAAGACATCATCGAACTGATGGGTACACTGAACGAGCTCGAGGACGGGATGGAACGAGTTCGAAAAAATATCGCGAAAATTGAAGAACAGCTGAAACAAGAGGACGCTGACGACATCCATCAACAAAGTCAAGCTGTTCAAGCGGAGTTGGCAAGAATTGAATCTGAATTGAGTAGATCGTGGAAGCTCGTCACGACTCGAGAAACACAACTTGAGGCGGATGCGACCAAGCTAGACGCTAAGAGTCATAGCCATACGCTGTCAAAACAGATGCGGCAAGCATGGGACACGGCCCTAAAAGCGGAGTGGAAACGAGGAATCGTCTCACTCGACGTGGACGGGGATGATCCCGAAGTGTTGTCCCAAACGATTGAAGCGGTATACAGGAAACGACTTACGAGTAGCGCATCAAAAGCCGACGAACTTTTATCGAAAGCGTTCATCGACCAACAAAATGATTTGATGGAATATCGGATGCGAAACTTCACCGAAGAGCTACCGCTTGAAGCGTGGATGCAGGGCGTCGACGACCGGTTCAGACGAGAAGTCGAGATATGGCAACAGAAGACGACACGTCGTATCATCTCGCTCGACTTACGTGGTCAGCAGGCAAGCCCGCAAGCGGTCAAACGAACGGTCGAGGAAGAGTTCGCACGCCAAGAGAGCATCTTGAATGAGAGCGATAAAGAACTGTATGAAGAAATCCTCTTCAAATCAGTCGGGACGAAGCTCCGCTCTCGTATTCGCCGCGCCGAACAATGGACTGAGAAAATGAATGCGTTGATGGAGAGTCGGAACACGTCGTCAGGCCTTACGTTCTCAATCAAATGGCGGCCACGTACGGCAGAGAGTGAGGAAGAACTCGACACGAAAGATTTGGTCCATATTTTGAAACAAGATGCGAAGCTGTTGAAAGACGAGGACTTCGAGCGGATCACGACCCATTTCCGGTCGAAACTGATTAAAGCGAAGCAGATGATCAAAGAAGACGGGGATGGACAGACGCTCCTGCAAGTGCTTCGTGAAGTGCTCGATTATCGGAAATGGTTCTCGTTCGTATTGTACTTCGAGCGGACGAATGAACCAAAGCGTGAACTAACAAATAACAACTTCTTTAAGTTCAGCGGCGGGGAGAAAGCGATGGCGATGTACATCCCTCTCTTCACAGCGTGTTACTCGCGTTATCAAGAGGCGGCTGATACAGCGCCGTATATCATTTCGCTCGACGAGGCGTTCGCCGGGGTCGACGAGAACAACATCCGCGAGATGTTCGAGATTGTCGAGCAGCTCGGCTTCGATTACATCATGAACTCCCAAATTCTGTGGGGCGATTACGATACGATTTCGTCGCTGTCGATTTGTGAGCTGTTGCGCCCGAAAAACGCGGACTATGTCACCGTCCTCCATTACGTTTGGGACGGGGAGAAACGGCACGCGAGAGAAGAGACACTCCAATGAAGATGCTAGTCGAAGAAGCCGCACACTATTTTAAAACATCGACAGGATTCTTGCGTCTGTTTGAACAGTTTCGAAACAAGTATGCCTCGCTCGGGAAAATAGGTGGATCGGTTTCGGTTCAATCGTTTAAAGATGATGAACTCTACGCGATCGCCCGTTTCTTCGGAGACGACGTTGCGACGATCCGGTTGAAGAAAACGGTGACGCTTCGAGCGTTCGAGAAAAAACTGCAGACGACAAAGTTTGAAGGGGTGACGTTACTCGAGTTACTCGAGGCGTATTTCGGGGAGACGCTCGTAACGAAACAAGAAGCGCTTGTCCAACTCGAAGGACAGCGAGCGGAACGTTTTCGTGAGCTCGCGCTGACGTACCCGCAGCTTGGCTATTGGTTCACCCACATCGAACAAAAGTCAGCCGATACGCATTGGATCAACCGGATGCTTGGATCGGAGGAGTTCGAGGTGTCCTGTAGACAGCTGACGCAAGCACTAGACGGGTTGCCGCTCGATTATGAGCGGCTGCCGGTGTTTGGGCAACGCATCGTCGGAAATCCGCATGCGTTCGACCGGACAAACGATTTAGGGCGATTGTTGATTCACGCACTGCACGTCAAACGTGGGCAAGGTGGTCCGCCACCGAGCGACACGGAGCGGGTGAACGAACTGTTGCTTGAGTACAACCTACTTCGGGACGACATCACGAACTATGTGTCGTGTGCAAATTTATCGGCCGACAGTAAGGGTGTAGAACATGCGATGTGGCAAGGGGCACGAGCGACCCACAGTGTCTTGAACGTACCGATGCGGGAGTTGTTGAACGTTGACCGGATTTATCCAAGTCATGGGAAAACGGTGTGGATTGTTGAGAACTCAGGAGTGTTCTCAAGTTTACTCGATGACGTGCCGAATGCCCCGCTCGTTTGTACCCACGGACAGTTCAAACTCGCGGCCTATCGGTTGTTGGACGCACTTGTCTCTTCAGGTTGCCAGTTGAAGTATGCCGGAGATTTTGATCCGGAAGGACTGCAGATGGCGGTACGGTTGAAAGAACGTTACGGGGATAAGTTGGATTACTGGTGCATGGACTTGGAGAGTTATGTGGCGTCCGAGCCGAGTGTTGAAATGTCAGCAGAGCGATTGGTGAAGTTGACTCGGGTGACCGCTGTTGAGTTGGAAGACGTGGTGGAAGAGATGAAAGTGAGAAGGAGAGCGGGGTATCAGGAGGCGTTGATGGAAACGATGGTGAGAAGTATAGCGGCAGAAAAAATACTGAAAAACTGTAGGTGAAGAGCTTGAACACGATTGAAGTCATTCCTTTAGCATTTGAACAGCATAGTTTAAATACAATCAATCGAACCGCAGACTATTTGAACTATCCGGTCATTTACATCCTGAACGGACAAAAAGAAGCGTACATCGGGGAAACGGTGCATTTCCAAAAACGGATGAAGCAACATTTGAAGCTGAAGCAGGCAGAACGCAAGAATGTGGACCAAATCAATCTCGTCAAGCACGAGACGTTCAATCGGTCAGCGACGTTCCATCTCGAGACGAAGTTGATCAACTACTTTTTAGGGGACGAGAAGTACACGTTACAAAACAAAAGCAAGACGGCGAGCGACTTCACGCACAACTATTACAATAAATCGTTCTATGACAATGAGTTGTTTCCTGAGTTATGGGGAGAGCTACATAAGAATGGGCTCGTCGAAAACGACCTGCACGCCATCGAGAACAAAGACATCTTCAAATTGTCTCCCTTCAAAGAACTATCTGTTGAGCAGATAGACTTAAAAGAGCGCGTGCTCGAATTTTGTGAGGCACGGATTACAGAGTCGAAGCCTGATGATACATATGGAGACTTATACGTCATTGAAGGAGAGGCGGGCGTCGGCAAGAGTGTCGTGCTCAGTTCCATCTTCAATACCATTCAGGCACGGACGAATGAGGCGGGTTCGAAGCTGTATCAGACGGAGAACTATCTGGTCGTCAATCACGAAGAGATGCTTAAGACGTATAAAGGGATTGCCAAACAAGTCAAACACTTAAAGGCTGTCAATTTTGTCAAACCGACACCACTCCTCAACAAGTTACAAGACAAAAAGGTGGACATCATTTTAGTCGATGAGGCGCACCTTTTGTTGACGAAATCGGATGCGTACAACAACTTTCGTGCGGATAACCATCTCGAAGAATTGATGAAGGTAGCGAAAGTCGTCATCGTCATTTTCGACCAGCATCAAGTGTTGAAATTGAAAAGCAAGTGGAATCAAGGTTTACTCGAGTCATTCAAACAGAAAGCGAAGCATGCGGAGACATATCAGCTGACGAACCAATTCCGGATGCAGGCGGGCGAGGATGTCATCGAATGGATCAACGCCTTCAAAGATAAGCGCATAAAGGCGTTCCCTCAGTCGACAAGCTATGAGTTGCGCATCTTTGAAACGTTAGAAGAAATGCACCAGGTGATCATGCGAAGAGATAAGGAGCATGGACTCAGCCGGGTCGTGTCGACGTTTGATTATCTTCATAAGAAGGACGGCGACACCTATTACGTCTATGAGTCGAACGGGGAGTACAAGTTGCCTTGGAACACGACAGGCGGTAAAACGACGTGGGCTGAGAAGTCGGAGACGCTTGCCGAGGCTGGATCGATTTATACGATTCAAGGCTTTGATTTGAACTATGTCGGGGTCGTTTTAGGTCCGTCGGTAACATACGATCATACGGAAGATTGCCTGGTGATCGACACGAATTTTTATAAAGATACAGGAGCATATGCCGGAATTGACGGCATCGACAACGTTGAATTGGCGAAAGAACAAATCG
This sequence comes from Exiguobacterium aurantiacum, assembly GCF_001766415.1. Taxonomy (GTDB): domain Bacteria; phylum Bacillota; class Bacilli; order Exiguobacteriales; family Exiguobacteriaceae; genus Exiguobacterium; species Exiguobacterium aurantiacum_A. The sequence goes on from NZ_MKXO01000006.1 coordinate 53,712, forward strand.
TCTTGAACTCGATTAACATTTTGATGAAGCGAGGCGTTCAAGGGCTTTATTTGTATGCAAGCGATGAAGCGTTGCGACAGAAACTGTTACATATTCAAAGAGAGAAGGTACAAACATGAACGAAATACAACGACTGATGGACAAAGTGATCGAATTCCGAGACGAGCGCGATTGGGCGTTTCATCATAACCCGAAAGACTTGGCGTTATCGCTATCACTCGAGGCGAGCGAACTGTTGGAGCTGTTTCAATGGGTGTCGAGTGAAGAAGCGCTCGAGACGAAGAAAGTCGAGATGGGGGAAGAGCTCGCAGACGTTTTAATTTATGCGTTGACGTTCGCTCACGCGGCAGGGATTGACGTGTCGCAGGCGATTGAGGACAAGCTCGTGAAGAATGCGGTGAAGTATCCGAGTCCGCAAAAATGAGTGAGGAACTCGAAGTGAATACCCCATCCGATTGATTTATGATTCTTTGCCATTTAATCGGAGCGCATTTCTCTCCCCGCATCGCATCAGAAAAAAACAGGTATTCAATTTTATAAACAAACGGAAGTCGGGGAGATTGAGCGCATAGGAAAACGGATCGCTCCGGTCGATCATGCGTCATTTGAACCGCCACTTGAATTTCAGCAAATGGAAAATCCCTATATAGGACTTTTTGTGGATGATAAACACTCTTACGGAACATATTGATACCCTTCGTTCTTGTGGAGCCGATGATATCTATATAGATTTAGGTGTCGTCTATTACGGTGATATGAAACTAGAGTTCGAATCTGATTTCTTAATGAAACTTGCGAACTTAAAGATTCCATTTTTGATTAGTGGTTGTGAAGAGAAGGGGGAGAACTCACAATGAGAACAAAGCATCAACGTCTATTTTTTCTATATCTCGGGGCAGGTCTATTAAATATCGGGCTTTTACTGCTCATGCCGTTTCTCCAGGTGGAGAGCACGACTTGGATGTTTATCATGTTTCCGTTATTGACCGTCATTTGGTTTGCGAATGCGTTTGTGCAGTGGAAACAAATGAAAAAAATTGCGGATGAACATAGTAAAGTTGTATGAGCCAAATCAAAAGGAGACCAATTGAATGAATGCACGAGCCAAAATGTGGTACGGGCTCGCTATCCTTCACGGGATAATTGGTTTATTCGTGCCAATCGTGGGACTTCCTTTGTCACGTATGATTGTCCCGCTGCTACTGTGCGGGTTTCAGATTCTGTTAGCGAGACAAGAACAGAAAGTGTCATTAAACAAATGAATGTTAGTCAGGTGAGATCTAACAACCCTCATCTTGATACGGATTCGCATACAAATCGATGTCAAACTCGGCCCGAATCCGATGGGCGAATTGAATCGTGTCTAAATCAAAGGAAAGCGCAGGTGTTTGTCCTTCTTCAATCATAATCACGATGATGAATCGCGCTTGCAGGTCGTCATATGTGTTATAGATGTCATCTAAAATTGTTTCTTTTCCACGAAGTTGCGTAATGATGTGTTGAAGCTGATGGTTCACATCAAACGAAGGCTGATATCCTGTACCAAGTGACCACGATGTATGTTCGCGAGGACGAGAAGAATAGCCTTTCTCACCTCGTTTGAAGGTTTCTGTAGGAATGAGTCCTAGCCGATGTGTCACGTCTTCGATTGAGAAATCCTCGGCTAGCAGTCGGAAATAGACCAAAACTTCAGTTTGTGCAGGAATCATGTACAGCCTCTTTTCTTTGTATGACAGTCTATTTGAGTATAAAGGAAGTAATCGAAAGAAAGGAATATCAACATGACTCAACGCGAACGTTTTGATCATTTATATGAAGCGGGGAAACGTTCCACCCGCCAAGCACTTCTTCTTGGATTGTTCATTGTCCTACTAGGTCTTATCTTTTGGTTTACAGGCGAGCGTCGACTCGCCGAACTAATTTGGTTCGTCTTGTTCATTCCGGTCGTCTCGTTCGTCAAAATACGGGCACGAACGAAGACGATGCTCCCGTTCAACGATGCTCCCGACTATCGGCGACTCGTCTGGTATGAATATTGGAGCGGTATGGCCATGATTGTGATCTTTTGTGTATTGATTGTGACGTTGCTGTTACGTTCGGAACAAGCAAATATTTTAATTCTCGTTGTGGCGTTCAACCTATTTGCGTGGATGGCTTCTTCTAAAATTGATCAAAAGCTTGCCACCATCGACCCGGAACACGTGACGCATAAAGTCTATGAACGCGGAAAAGTCGGTTTCTTTCCGAAATGAAAGCAATCAAAAGGGAGTAGCGCGCGCTACTCCCTTTCGCTTTAATCCTGAACGATCGTGAAGCTGTAGGCGTTCGTGAGCGGGTTATGGATGATTAACTCATAGCTGAGCTGTTGTTCGTCTGCCTTATCGACCAGCAGATTGATCTCCGACATGTTAAATACGCGTTGGCAGGCAATCGTCGAAAATAGCACCACACCGCCGATGATGGCTGTGATGACGAGACGTTTCGTCCAAATTGTGAATGATGTCGACATTAAGGGCGTGCCTCCATCTTTTCTTCGATTCGTTCGAGACGTTCCACTAAAACGTCGAACTGTTGTTGCTGATGAGCTGCGGCTTGACGCTCCAGATCGAGTCGCGTGTCAGCTCGTTTTTCATAACGACCGATAAAACGAACAATCAACACGATGACGGTGATGATTAACGCGAGTGGGACAATCATCGCCAATAAACTAAATAGTGACATGAGCAAGAAATCCATTCTGTTCCCTCCTTACCGAAGTAATCCTAAATAAGTATACTTCCAAATTCATACAAAATGGAAGGGAGTCATGGATGTGACGTTTGTCCAACTTTTTGTCACGGTCTATTTTTTCAAGGGCGTCTCATTTTGGTCTGCATCATCGAAATGAAACTCGACGAAAATCAGCCCGAGGATGAGATACATGATTATGAGGGTTCGAACTAAATCGGGCACGTAGAGGATTTGGAAAAACAGTAGCCCTTCAAACGAGAACACGAATAGATAGGCGAGGAGATACATGAAAACCTTTCCTCTGCGAAATCGAGAAAACAGGCGGATGCCTACGAGGAACGGATAAAGGAACGTCTTGAATGAATTAGGCATGTTGGTAAATCCTTTCTTGGATGTCATCGCTCATTGCGTGGAACGTAACCGGGTTTTGTCCGTCTGCGTCTGACATCCGATTCGAAGTAATACAGTGGGGTGAACAAACTTGTCGAAAGATAAAGTGAGATAAAGGTTTCTAGTAATAATGGCACTGGGAGTAAATCTTCGATTACGAGAATCCATCCAGGGATAAAGAACAGCATGAGAGCATACGTCATCCCACCTTCTGTTTTGATAAACGGATACAACCCACGCATCAATAAAATATACGGGAATAAAAGATAATATAAAATTCGTTTCACGTCGTGACGTCCTTTCTCGAGCGATTCGCTCAAGTCATGTAGAAGTATCTTTTTCAGTATAATGGGAGCACCACGTATAGAGAAGGAGTATTTACATGAGCAAATCAATCGCCATCATCGGGGCGGGCGTCAGCGGCCTGTACGCCGCCTCGCTCCTCATCGAAAAAGGCTATGACGTCACCGTGTTTGAAGCACGCGATCGCATCGGGGGACGGGTGTTGAGCCAAAACGGCTTCGACCTCGGTCCGACGTGGTATTGGCCGGATACCGAGAAGACGATCACGCAACTCGTCGACCGGCTCGGACTTCCGGCGTTCCCGCAATACGCGACCGGCGACTTGATGCTCGAGCGGCAAGCTGGCGTGATCGAGCGCCACACGTTGCCACCCGAACAGACCGTTCTATCGATGCGACTTGAAGGCGGTATGACGACACTGACTACAGCGCTCGCTGCCAGACTTCCAGAAGGGACAATCGAACTCGAGACGACCGTCACGTCGATTCACCAGACAGAAGACGGGGTATCGGTCGCAGTCGAAGCAGGGTGGACAAAAACGTTCCATCACGTCATGTTAGCCACCCCACCTCGGCTCGTCTCACGCATCTCGTTTCAACCGGAACTGTCTGAAGCGACAAAGGCGAAGCTGTCGGCTACACCGACGTGGATGGCTGGACAAGCGAAAGTGGTCGCCGTCTACGATCGTCCATTTTGGCGAGACGCCGGCTTATCGGGTCTCGGTATGAGTTGGTCCGGGGTGTTGCAGGAGATTCATGACGCGTCAGCGCCGGGAGGGTACGGGGCACTGTTCGGTTTCTTCCGGTTGTCGCCTGCTGAGCGGGCCGCGCTTGACCGGGACGAGCTCAATCGTCTCGTCGTCGAGCAACTCGTTCGACTGTTCGGGGAAGAGGCGCGCGAGCCGCGTGGCGTCTTGTACGTGGATTGGTCGAGTGACCGCGACACGGCAAGTTCGCAAGATGCCCAACCGTTGACCGACTTCCCTGTTTACGGACCGATTACGCTCGACATCTCTTGGGGAGACAAGCTCTCACTTGCTGGGACCGAGACGGATTCCATGTTCGGCGGTCATATCGAAGGGGCGCTTCGTTCTGCAATCCGGGTCGTCGAGCAACTCTAACCAAAAATGCGTATCCTCCCAAGTCGGGACGATACGCATTTTTATTTGAACTTCTGAATCATCAACGCGAGTGCGCGATTGATCATCTTCATCTCGTCATCCTCGAGCACAGAGAACATCTCTTCGGCGAGCTGTTCTTCGATTCGGTCGACTTGTTTCGAGTAGTCAAGGCCGACCGGACCGAGCCGGATGAAACTCTCGCGCAAGTTGTCCGGGTTTTTCTCTTTTTGGACGAACTGGCGTTGCTCGAGCACTTTCAACACTTGGCTGACCGCACTTTTTGAGATGTTCATCTTCGTCGCAATCTCGGTCGTCGTCCACGTGTCTTTTCGTTTGAAGAGCAGCAACATCTGTTCTTGCTGGTAACTGAGTTCAAACTCGTTCAAGTCGGTAAAGTATTTGGTGAACAACAAGTCGAGCTCGTCGACTTGACGATACATCTCAATGACTTGTTGTTTGCGTGTCTCTTTCAAAACCCGTTCTCCTTTCATTCCTTAACGTGTATCACGGAACGTCTGGCTCCGCACATACAGGACGATACTAAATGCTAGTCCGATTATACCAAACGTGATGAGGAGCGTTTGAATCGGAACGGATAACGCGACAAGGATTGATAGCACGGCGAACGCGATCGGCTCTAGGCCGGACGCGGCGAGCGCCATGATGCTCATGACGCGACCGATCTTATCTTGGTCGCTATGCTCTTGCATGAGCGTGACGGCCGGTAAATAGACGAGCATCAGCATGAAGCCGCTCATGGCCGCCGCGAAAGCGAGCATCGGGACGGACTCGGCCTGCGTGTAGAAGAGAAACGCGACAATCGTCAAAAACAAGGCGCGGAAAACGAAGCGGCCGCGGTGGACCGACCGCAACAACAGGACGAGGAAACTCGCGACGAACGTCCCGACAGCAAGCCCGCCTTCAATTAGACTCAAATCAAACGCCGTTCCGCCGCGTTCACCGACGAGGATCGGGATGCTCATGATGAGCGGTCCCATGATGAACAAGTTGACGATCGCAATCGAGAACGTACCGCTCCGTAGGATTGGTGTCTTCGAGACGTAGCGGATTCCTTCTTTCAAATCAAAGACGACGTGTTTGAGCGACATCGTCTGTGCCGCTGGGATATGGTCTCGAATCAGCCGTGGCATCATCAAGAAAGCAGAGATAAAGATGAGCGTGGCCGCCGTACTAAAGCTAAGACCGAAGCCGCCCCATGTCAACAGAAGACCAGCTAAAAATGGACCGATCACGAACATGAGCTCGAGCGACCCTTGGAATAACGAGTTGGCGCGTTGGAGCTCATGTTTTTTGACGAGTGACGGGATGAGTGAAGACAGTGCCGGATACGACATGCCGTCCAATAGTCCGAACGCAATCGAGATAAGGATTAAGGCGATCACGGAATAAGCGTCGGCCAAGTGCAACGCGACGACGACGAGCATCAAGACACCTTGCCCGAGGTTCGTCAAAAATAAGAGACGACTCTTTTGATAACGGTCGGCGAAAACACCGCCGAACATCATCATGATCACGCGCGGCAACGAGACGGCCGTCATGATGATGCCGAGCAGGGCCGGTTGTCTCAACACATCAATCGTGAGCCACGACATGCTCAAAAAGAAGATCGAAAAACCGAGCGTCAGCGTCATGCCGGACAGCCAAGTGAAAATGAAACGGGAATTGTGTAGCAAGTTCATAAGAAGACCTCATTTTTAAATAAAGTTAAGTTAACTAAACTATAAAGCGAGATTTGAATCTGGTCAAGCAAATCGGACCGACGAGAAAAATGTAAAAAAACGGAACTTTTTGAGGCGGAGAAACGTATAATTATAGAAGAGGTGAACGATATGACCAAACAAGAGCGCTTAAATGAAATGATTAAAGGAAATCGGAAATGGCTTCTCGTACGGCTCGGTTTTGCGATTCCGCTTGCTGTGCTTATCTTCTTATTTTTACAAACCGAGACGCAAGCGTTGGTATATGGCAGTTTGATGATTGCGACATTGCTGGCGTATGGATTTACTGTTGTTCGAAAAAGTCAGTTCATGAGCAGTTTTACCGAGCGGGTCCGGGCCAAGCGTGTCATTCACATCCAGTATGCATTTGATTATGTGATGATCGGCTTTATCGGTTTCGCTTTCCCGTTGCTCATGAAGCTAGAAACAATCATCTGGGTCCCGTTTTTAGTGTTTTCGCTTACGGCTTTAGCCTTGGTGCTTGTCGAGCGTCTGCTTGATGAGAAGGTAAAACGAATCGATCCCGAGCAACCGACGCGTCGAGACGTCAAACGAGAAAGTTTTTGAGGAGGGGATTAGATGACAAAACAAGAGCGCATCAACGCCATTTATAAAATGAATCAAAAGTTAATGTGGGCTCGCAGTGTCTTGGTTATTGTGATGATGTTTTGTGTTTTCTCGATTCAAAGATTCGAACAGGGAAGCGGATGGTACATCGTTGGCGTAGCTAGTAGTCTCATGTTGATTAGTGTCGTGATCAGTTATGAAAGCCGTTTTGTGAAGAGTTTGACGAGAAAGCATAATGCGAAACAAATCATCATGAGGCAATATGTGTACGATTTTGCTGTCGTTCCACTACTTATTTTCATCTATCTTTTGACCGGACGACTCGGGGTAATGTGGTTGGGACCTGTTTTAGTAATCGGTGTCATAATCGGATTTTACCGCATTCAACGAAAGCTCGAAGATCGATTGATGCGTGAAGATCCAGAACACCCGAGACGTCGCGACATCAAACTTGGTAACGTCAAAGATTAAGGAGGAGACTGATGGACCAGGAAACTCGATTCCAAGCGCTGTTACAAGTCGACAAAACGTATCGACGCTTTATGCTTGGGAGCAGTGTACTCCTTTTCGTGGGTGCGCTCTACTTTATGATGCAGACGACTTACTCCGGCATGATCGCGGTTGTTGGCCTCGTGCCGACGTTATTTTTCGAATGGAAGAAGACGATTGTCTACCTGCAATTCAATGACGACTGGGCGTATCGTCGTTTAATCAAAGTGAATTTTTTCTCACTATGCTTTACTTTCTTTTTACTGTTCGGTCTGGTCGCCTTGTTTTTGACGGGCCACATGAACCGTGACGGATTCATGTGGGCAATGGTGATCGGGGCACCACCTTCCATCTTGTTGCCGTTTTGGATTGATCGGAAACTGTTGCAACTTGATCCGGAACATGTTACTTCCAGTATGCTAGCGAAAGCCAGTCGTGAGCAACTGAAGCGTTGGCTTGACGGAATCAATGATTAGAAAAGGAATGAAACGGTATGACGAAACAAGAACGGATAGACCGAATGGATACATATCGCAGTCAGTGGAAGAAACGGCGGGAGACGTTATTCGCCCCGTTCCCTGCATTCTTCTTTTTTTCTCTACTCGCTGAAGAGATTTGGTGGTTATGGACAGGGTTGATGGCATTGTTAGTAGCCGGACTGATAGTATCTTTGTGGAAGGAAGCCGATGTGTTTGCTCGTTTGTCTGACAAACCTGAGGTGCAACGGGCGACACGGAACGTCTACTGGATTCTCATCGGTTGGCTCGCCTTCACAGTCGGTAGTGTCGTCAGCTATAAAATCGTGGCCCCATGGCAGGTGTGGATACTGTTTGTTGGTGTTGCCCTCGTGCTGACGCTCTTTTATAACCGATTCAACAAATCCGTCAGCAAAGACCCCGAGCAACCGCTTCGTTCAGAATTAGCTACGGCGAGAGGTGTCCTATGACTAGCCTGACGAGAAAAGAACGCATTAATCAGCTACTCGTACAAGACGATACCCATTGGTTTGTACGGTGGTGGATTTGGATGGCCGGGCTCGTCGCCACGGTCGTCGTCGGCTATATGGCACCGACGTGGCTCCCGTTTGTCTTGGCCATCTCCTATTTCCCGTATTTATGCCTGGAGTGGCGTAAGACGAAGCTCCTGCTCACGTTCAACGAAAGCCGTCGCTACACACGCTGGGTCTACATGGGCTTCGTGTTCGAATGGATCGGATTCGTCGCGATTTTGAGCCTGTTCGCTTTCTATCATGCAGGTGTTGTTTCGATTCAAGTTCTGCTGGCACTCATTGTCAGTTTGATTGTTTTCAGTATCCTCACCCCACGCTGGCTCGATCGATTCATCTTGATGTTCGATGACGACCATGTCACCGCGAAAGTGTTGAGCAAAGCAAAAGAACAACGGAATACCGAGCACAAAACGAGTCAATGACACATGTCATGGTTCGTTTTTTTTCATTAAGCAATCTCGAATTATGAATCGATAAGCTTCGTAAAGACGCTAGTTCACATAAGGATCCACTTTGTGAGAGTTGGAGAATACCGAGGGCATAGGTAACAAGGTCATTGACCTAAAGATAAGATTTATCCATAAATTATATTTTTTATAGAAACGTTTCGATAAACCATTGCATCTCATTTTGTAAGCGCTTATACTTTTGATATACACAGGTGAAACGTTTCGATTTACAAATTAGAGATAAAGGCGGGATGGAATGAGAGCGACACAATTAGTGCAGCAAATGACGGTAGCCGAAAAAGTGGGACAGCTTGTTCAGACACTGCCATCCATTTTTTCGGATGACGAGCAAGATGTGATCACCGGACCGATCGCGGAGCTGCTTAAGGAAGACGGCATCACCGACGAGAATCGGTGGAACATGGGATCGGTCATCGGGATCAGCAACGCGAAGCAAGCGCGAAAACTGCAGGAAAGTTATTTGCGACATAATCGACTCGGCATCCCGCTCCTGTTCATGGCGGACATCATCCACGGGCACCGGACAATTTTTCCGGTCCCGCTCGCGATGGCCTGTTCTTGGGATCTCGACGGACTCGAACAAATGGCACGCACTTCTTCTATCGAAGCGACGGCCTCCGGTCTACACGTCACGTTCTCTCCGATGGCTGACTTGTCACGCGATCCACGTTGGGGACGCGTCATGGAATCGACCGGAGAAGACGTTTGGCTGAACGGGGAGATGGCGGCGGCGTTCGTCCGTGGCTATCAGACGAACGATTTGACGAGAGAAGATGCGCTAGCAGCCTGCGTCAAACACTTCGCGGCCTATGGTGCACCGGAAGGCGGACGCGACTACAATACGGTCGATGTGTCCGATCGCGAACTGCGTGAGTACCATCTACCAGCCTACAAACGGGCCCTTGAAGAAGGGGCGAAAATGGTGATGACGAGTTTCAACGTCGTCCATGGTGTTCCGGCCACTGCGAGCGAATATCTCATGCGGGACATCCTCCGAAGCGAGTGGGGGTTTGAAGGCGTACTGATCTCGGATTGGACGGCGATCAAAGAACTCATTCACCACGGTGTCGCCGAAACGTTGAAGGATGCGGGCGAACTCGCGCTACGAGCTGGCGTTGATATCGACATGATGTCGGGCGCATATTCTAACTATATCGAAGCGATGCTTGAAGCAGGGATCGATGAGGCGTTACTCGATGAGGCGGTCTTACGGATTTTGACGCTAAAAGAAGAGTTAGGTTTATTCGACAACCCTTACCGAGGGATCGATCAGACGAAAGAGACAGCGCTCCATCTGTCAGATGAGCACCGTGATCAAGCGCGGCGTCTGGCCGAAAAGAGTGCGGTCCTCTTGAAAAATGATGGTGTCCTCCCGTTACAAAAGCAACGTGTCGCGCTCATCGGACCGTTCGCCGACTCGAACGACGTGCTCGGTCCATGGGCGGGCTACGGGAAAAAAGAAGAGGCCGTGACGTTGCGACAAGCGTTCGACCGGGCCGAACTTCCATATACGTTTACGGGCGGGGCGACCGTCGAAGCAGAGATTGATTGGACGGAAGCATGCCGTATCGCGGAGCAAGCGGACGTGATCGTCTTGGCGCTCGGTGAAGCATCATGGATGAGTGGAGAAGCCGGCAGTCGGACGGACATTCGTCTTCCGAAGACGCAACGCGAAGGGCTTAAACGCCTGAAGGCGCTCGGGAAGCCGGTCGTGACGATCTTGTTCAACGGCCGTCCGCTCGACCTTCGCGACGTTGTCGAGCATTCGGATGCAGTGCTTGAAGCCTGGTATCCGGGGACCGAGGCCGGTTCGGCACTCGTGAACTTGTTGTATGGGCAAGTCAGTCCGTCCGGGAAGTTGACGATGTCGTTTCCTTACAACGTCGGACAAGTGCCGATCCGCTATGATGCGCTACGGACAGGGCGTCCGTCAGACATCGAACACGCCGACCCACGCTACACGAGCAAATATCTCGACGCGCCGAACGAGCCGCTCTTCCCGTTCGGATATGGCATGACATACACGACGTTTAGTTACAACGACTTCATCGTCAAAGAAGTAACGGACGGCATCGTCGAGGCGACGGTTGTCATTCGGAATGATGGGACGACGACGGCAGACGAGATCGTCCAATGGTATATCCAAGACAAAGTGGCCAAAGTCTCGCGGCCCGTCAAGCAATTGAAAGGGTACGACAAAGTGACGCTCGAAGCAGGTGAGTCTGTGACGGTAACGTTCACTGTTGAAGCAGACATGCTCCGCTATCTTCAGCCGAACGGTACGTTTGACGCCGACCCTGGAACGTTTACGCTCTTTGTGGGCCCGAACAGCCGTGACGTATTGGCAAAATCTTTTGAACTAAAAACAAAAACGAGGTGTACGACGTGAATGTATTAACCGAACAGACGACGCTGACAGCTGGAGACGTGAGCCTCTCGCTCACTCCGATGGGAGATATCCGTCAATTAAAAACCGGACCGATCATGGTCAACCAGTTGATCCACCATCCATTTGATGGCTCAATGGCCAACCTCTACGTCCGATATGAGAAAGGGGTTGCCCGTCCGTTGCTTGGGCTTCATTCACCTAGTGATTTCGTGGCCTCAGGCCAGGAAATCGTTTGGTCCGGGCGATACCCTGAGTTCGCTTATGAAGTACGGGGGACGCTCAGTGACACTGGCGTTCGCTTTGATGCGACATTCGAAGGGACAGGTCGATTCGACGTCACATACGTCCAAGATCTCGGGCTCGCTGATGAAGGCGGTGTCCGCACGAACGAGGCGTACATGGCCCAGTATATCGACTATGTGAAGACGGGTGCGGCGCTGATGGCCCGCCAAAACCAAAAGCAGTCGACCGGGTTCCCGGCGATTCGGATGACGTCGTCCCGAGCCATCGCAGAATATGCGACGGACGGATTTGACGTGTATGGGACATCGTATAAATTGACTGGACGGGCCGCGGGGCTAGACGGGGCATTGCCTTCCCGCGTGTATCAATATGAGTTCGCCTTGCCGACGCTTCGGACCGAAACGTTGGACATGGGGACGGACCGAGAAATCGCGTTCGAATTGTCATTCGTTCAAGATCATCCAGAGGCGCTGACCGAGCAATCGATCGAGCGTTTCGTAACGGTCGAAGCGGGAGCGCCTGTCGAACAAACAGTACGTCCGCGTCCGCGTCTTCGCCAACCGTTCCAACCAATCAGCGGAGCCGGGCTCACGATGACCGAAGTCGAGCGCCTCTATCCGGTGCGCCGACTCGAGGAGACGGAAGACGGACAGCTCTTGTCCTTCTTCACAGAAGAGGGCGCGCACGTCGTGTTGGCGGCGAAAGAGCACCTCGTTGAACGGAGTCACGGCAACATCTTATTGAACGCCGGCAGCCTGATGCCGGACGAGTCGAAGCTTGCGACGACCGTGTTCATGAACGGCGTCTTCAACTCGCACATCGTTTACGGCAACACAAACTTCAACAAGTGGACGACCAACGTCCGCAACCCGCTCAACGTCCCGAAAACTTCAGGGCAGCGCATCTATGTCGAGATGGACGGGGCATACCGTTTGTTGACGATGCCGAGCCTGTTCGAGATGCGGCTGAACGAGGCAGTGTGGCGCTACGAGCTAGACGGGGAGACGATCGTCGTCCGTACGTTCATCGCTTCGGATGCTCCAGTCATCAAGACGACCGTCGAATCGTCGCAACCGCGACGCTTCGTCATGAGTAACCAGATCGCGATGAACACGCAAGAGTACGTCGCCCCGTTCCACATGGAGCAGACGGACAACCGGCTCGTATTCAAGGCGGATGAGACGTCAGACAGCGCCGGGATACGACCTGATCTGACGTATGCAATCGAGAGCGATCAGCCGTTCCAACTCCTCAAAACATCGGATTGGTTCGATCAACCGTTCGAGGACGATCTCGTCTGGATGGCTTACGAGCCGAGTGAGCGTGTGACGATGCACCTTGGTCTGGCGACGCACACTCCGTTCGAGCTAGATGAAAAGCAGGAGCTACACGCTTACCGTACATGGATGGACAGCTATATGAACGGGCTCACACTTGAAGGTGAGACACCGGACATCGAGGCGTTGAATATTCAGGCGCTATGGTACGTCCAAAACATGCGGGTCCACTACCAGTCACCGCACGGTCTTGAGCAATATGGCGGAGCCGCTTGGGGGACGCGGGACGTGTCGCAAGGACCGATGGAGTTCTTGCTTTCGACCGGTCACTTTGACGAGGCGCGTAAACTTCTCCTCGTGATTTTCAGCCATCAATTCAAAGATGGGGACTGGCCGCAATGGTTCATGTTCGATGAATATGCGGGCATCCAACAAGAAGATAGCCATGGTGACGTCATCGTCTGGCCTCTCAAGGCGCTCTCGGATTATTTGAGCCGGACTGAGGACGTGACGTGCCTCGATGAAACGATTCCGTTCCGCGACCGGGACGGTAAAGCGGAGGCGAACGCTACACTTTATGCACACGTCGAACGCGCGCTCGGATTCATTGAAGAGCATTTCGTCGACGGCTCGGTCTTCTCCGCTTATGGTGGGGGCGATTGGGACGATACGCTGCAACCGGCCGACGAAGAGTTGAAACGTCACTTGATCAGTTCATGGACGGTCACCTTGACGTACCAAGCGTTCCGTCAGTTGCATGAACAGTTGCCAACGTCTGCTTTGGCAGAACGTCTAGGCGAGTTGAGCCAAATCATCCGCAAACAGTTCACCGACGAGATGATCCGTGACGGTGTGATCGCAGGGTTCTTGAAAGAAGTCGATGGACGGTTTGAGGCGATGCTCCACCCGTCTGATGAAACGTTGCCGATGCGCTACCGCTTGTTGCCGATGACGCGCAGTGTCATCGCGGAACTTGTCGATCAAGACCAGATGACACGTAATTTTGATTTGATCGCCACGCATTTGACGTTCCCGGACGGGGTTCGTCTCATGAACCGGCCGGCTGAATACCGCGGCGGCGTCAGCCGTCACTTTATGCGGGCCGAGCAGGCGGCAAACTTCGGTCGGGAGATCGGACTGCAATACGTGCACGCCCATATCCGTTACATCGAGGCGCTCGCGAAAGCAGGACATCGTGAGAAGATTCGCCCGGCCTTCAACATGATCAACCCGGTCCGGATGGACGAAGTGAAAAATGCCGCACCACGGCAACGGAACGCCTACTTCAGTAGCTCGGACGGGGACTTCGCTGACCGCTACGCAGCGGAGTCGCAATTCGACCGCTTGAAAGATGGGACAGTACCCGTGAAAGCGGGATGGCGCATCTATTCGAGTGGACCGGGAATCTGGTTCAACCAGCTCGTTTCGAACTACCTCGGGATTCGTCTCGGGACAAACCATGTCGAGCTCGATCCGATCGTGGATGCCGATATGCATGTCCAGCTCCGCCTCTTTGGTGCGGATACGACGATTCAGTTCCGCAAGGGTGACCCGAGCGTGACGCTGAACGGTCAGAAGTTGACTGGTCATGCTCTGTCGAATCCTTACCGAGAGGCAGGACAACGCATCGAAAAAGATGAATTTTTACGCTACGCCAAGGAAAAGAATGAGTTAGTGATTACGGTGAAAGGGTGACGAATTCGTCACCCTTTTCTTAATAGGAGGATCATATGGACGCAAAACAAGTGAACACGGTCTATCAAGTGTATCCGAAGAGCTTTCAAGACAGCGACGGTGATGGGGTCGGTGATTTAAGAGGCATCATCGGGCGTCTCGACTATCTGGAATGGCTTGGGATTGACATGGTGTGGCTGAATCCGGTATACGTCTCGCCCGGTTACGATAACGGTTATGACGTCGCGGACTATGCGCGGATCGACCCGATGTTTGGGTCGATGGAAGATATGGACGAGTTGATCCGAAAAGCGAAAGATAGAGGGATCGGCATCATGATGGACATCGTCGCCAACCACACGTCGCATCAGCATGATTGGTTCCTCCAGTCCGAGCGTGACCCGGAAGGAGCATACGGCGACTTCTACATTTGGCGCGATACGCCGAACGAATGGAGCTCGTTCTTCGGGGGCGGGACGTGGACGTATTCACCGGTCCGGGGCCAGTACTATTTCCATGCGTTCGCCCCGGAGCAACCGGATTTGAATTGGGGGAATGAGCAAGTACGGACGGAGATGGCGGGCGTCTTGGCGTTTTGGGCCGAGCGCGGGGTGACGGGTTTTCGTTTTGACGTCATCGATTTGATCGGGAAAGATGTCGACCGCAAACGATGGCTCGACTTTCCGTTGATGCGCCGCTACTTAAAAGATTTAGTGGCGCAAGTCGATGCCTCTTCTATGCTTCTTGTCGGTGAAGCGGGCGGATTGACCCGGGACGAAATTCTAGCTTTGCAACGGGACGGTTCATTAGACGTCGTCTTTAATTTTGAAGTCTGTGCCCTTGACGAACAAGTGGGGCAAGGCAAATGGAAGCTCGCCTCGTTCGAGCCGTCGCGGCTGAAAGCCACGCTCGACACGTGGCAACGGGCGTTTGCGGCCGAGGGACGCAATAGCCTGTTCTGGAACAACCATGACCAGCCTCGCGCCATTTCAAGATGGTATGACGGTGACGAGCGAGCAGCGAAAATGCTCGCGGTCCTCCTATACGGGTTGAAAGGAATCCCATTCCTCTATCAAGGAGAAGAGGTCGGTATGACGAACGGTATGATCGCGCCAGAGGATTATCAAGACGTCGAGACGCTAAATTATTTAGGGACGGGTGGAACGCTTGATGCCGTTCGAATGAAAGGACGTGATCACGCCCGGCTTCCGATGGCATGGGGGGAAGGAGCGGACACGTTCAGCACGGGAACACCGTGGCTTCGGTCGCTTCACCACGACGAAGGTAGGGACGTCTCGACGATGCGCTTGGATGAAACGAGTCTGCTTCACTTGTACCGAGAACTGATTGCACTGCGTCGGACGAATCGAGTGCTACGTGACGGGGCGTATGAACTCGTTCCGACCGAAGATCATCTGTACGTGTATCGCCGCTTCCTCGCGGAGGAGACACCACTCCTTGTCGTCGTGAATCTGTCTCCGGACACGGTACCGATACCGGTTGAATGCGGGGACCGATTGATTGCCACAGAGCAGGTCGAGTCACCAATGCTACGGCCGTATGAAGCGTTCATATGTTATAATTTTTGACAGAAGGAAGTGAGGAAATGGCAGGAATCAAAGACATCGCAAAAGAGGCGGGCGTTTCGATATCGACCGTTTCGTATGCGCTAAACGGTAGTCCGAAAGTGACAGAAAAAACGAGGCAACGCATCATTAAAATCGCCGAAGAGTTGAACTACGTGCCAAACGCCGCGGCGCGTACGCTAAAGACAAGAAAAACGCATATCATCGGAGCGTTTCTCGGGGACTACTCCGGATCGTTCTACGGGGAGTTACTAAAAGGGATCAACCAAGAGCTGGCTGATACCGGCTATGAGTTGATCGTTTGTAACGGTCCCGAATCACATCGTCTGATGACTGAGCGCATGGTAGACGGGGCGCTCATCTTAGGGCATCGCTTCACCCAAGAACAAATTTTAGAGTTCGCGGATCGAGGCCATCCGCTGACGATGCTCGACCGTGAGATTGAACATCCGAACATCAGTTGTGTGCTACTCGATAATCAAATCGGAATGAATCAAGAGATGGACGCCATCTTGGAAACGAACCCTAATCAGATTCATCTTGTGAACGGTCCGGTCGGCAACCATGATGCTGTCGAACGACGGAAAGTCGTCGTTGATCGCGCAAGCGCAGCCGGAGTCGCTGTTCGAGAATGGAACGGCGAGTTTACGAAACGTTCAGGTATCCGGGCAGCGAGTGAATTGCTTGAAGTGATTCAAGAAGGCGACGCCATTATTTGTTTGAACGACGATATGGCACTCGGGGTTTATGACGTCTTGCAAAACTTTTCTCTCCGGATCGGGGAAGATATCTCGCTCGTTGGCTTTGATAAACTTGAAATCACCAACTATACTCAACCTCGAATCGCGAGTGTCAGCTATTCGAAGCCGGACTGGGGCAAGAAGGCGGCTCGTGCGTTGCTCCATTTGATTGAAGCGAAGGAAAATTCAAAACAGACAATCCCTTCAAAATTCATTAAAGACGCTTCAATCCGAAAAAAAAATAATAAAAAATAAAATACGTATTGTAAGCGGATACATTGTGAACTATAATGTTTATAGAAACGTTTAACCTGTTGATTTTGCAGTAAACCTTTGTATAAACATTATTTTTTTACATGATAATCGAAACGTTTCGATTATCGAGAAACGGAGGAATTCAGATGAAGAAATTAGGGTTAGCAGCGGTAGCGGGCACGGTAATCATTTCAGGTGTGTTGGCGGGATGTTCTTCTGGATCGAGCGGCGATGACGCGAATACAATCACGGTCTGGGCGATGGGCGAAGAAGGAAAAGCTTTACCGAAACTAGCAGAACAGTATGAAAAAGAGAATGAAGATGTCAACGTCAAAGTACAGGCGATCCCTTGGGACACGGCGCACGATAAACTGTTGACTGCGGTCGCTTCGAAAAATGGTCCGGATGTCGTTCAAATGGGAACGTCTTGGATGCCTGAATTCGTAGAAGCGGGAGCACTCGCAGATATGAAAGATCTTGTAAAAGATTACCCGGAGCTCGATCCATCGAACTTCTATGAAGGATCGGTTGAAACGGTTCAATTCGAGGACGGCCTTTACGGAGCACCGTGGTATGTCGACACACGCGTTCTTTATTACCGGAAAGACGCGCTTGAAAAAGTAGGTTACCCGGAAGCACCGAAAACGTGGGATGAATTAGAAGACGCTTCGAAAAAACTAGCGGCTCGTGACGGGGAAGACATGTACGGGATCACGTTGGACACGAACGACCAAATGCTATCGTTCATGTTCGCTCGTCAAAACGGTTCAGAGCTGTTGACAGAAGATCAAGAACCGCTCTTTGATCAACCGGAATTCATTGAAAGCGCAGAGTACTTAACTAATTACTTCACAGAAGGATATGCGCCAATCGATTTAGGGCTTGATGTCGTTCAAGCGTTTGGGGTCGAGGAACCGAACGTGCCGATGTTCATCAGTGGACCGTGGATGATCAACATCATCAATGACCAAATGCCTGACATTGAAGATAAGTGGGGTACAGCCGTCCTTCCAGCGAAAGAAAACAATATCTCGTTCCTTGGTGGATCGAACTTGAGTATTTTTGAGAGCAGTGAGAAGAAAGACGAAGCTGCGAAATTCATCGCCTATATGAGTAAACCAGAAACACAGACAGAGTGGATGGAGATGACGAAGTCACTTCCATCGACGAAAGCGACATGGGCAGAGAATGAGACGCTCAAAAACGATGAGAAACTCAAAACGTTCGGTGAGCAAATGGAAGCAGCAGAGCCGATGCCGATGATGACAACGTGGGAAAAAGTAGCGCAAACGTACTTGCAGAGTTTTGAGAAGATGTATCGCGGTGCGGCTACTGTAGAAGATGAAGCTAAGGTGTTCCAAGAAAAAGCGAAGTCGATTTTAAAATAAACGGAGGGGTACACCCCCTCTCGTTTTATTAAAGGAGAACCTTATGAAACAATTTCTTAATGATCGAGCGCCATATTTGCTCGTCGCTCCGACCGTTCTCTTGTTACTCATGTTCTCGATCATGCCGTTATTCATCGCGTTTTTCATGAGTTTTACAGACATGGATTTGGCGGGGATTGCGAACTGGGCAAACATCGAATGGATCGGGCTCACCAACTACATCGAAATCTTCAAAGATGAAGTGTTCATTCAAGCGCTATTGAATACGGTCGTTTATGTCGTCATTGGGGTACCGATTGTCATCGGTCTCTCGCTCGCGATTGCGATGTCGATCAATTTCGGGACTGGCAAAGTCTTCGAATGGTTCCGTGTCGTCTTTTATATGCCGTCGATCACGAACGTCGTTGCGGTCGCCGTCGTCTGGGGCTTCTTGTTTAATCCGCAGTACGGCCTCTTCAACTTCCTATTAAACACAGTCGGCCTTCCAGACGTACCTTGGCTCCAAGACCCATTTGTCGCTAAGTTATCGTTGATCATGCTCGCTGTATGGCGTGCAGTCGGAATCAACATGATTATTTTCCTAGCGGCGCTTCAAGGGATTCCACGCACGTACTATGAAGCGGCAGCGTTAGATGGAGCGAGTACGTTCCAGCAAATGTTCAAGATCACAATCCCGTTGCTCCGTTACGCGATTTTCTTCGTGACGGTCACGACGCTGATCGGCTGGATCCAGTTTTTCGAAGAACCGCTCATCATGACCGAGGGTGGACCGCTCAATTCGACGACGTCGCTCGCACTCTTTATTTACAACAACGGTTTCCAGCTTAGTAACTTCGGTTATGCGGCTGCCGGGTCCGTCGTACTGTTCATTTTGATCATCACGGTGACACTCATTCAGTTCCGTCTTCAAAAGAGCGAGAATAACTATTAAGGAGGGACATTCATGATTCCAAACGAAAAACCGGTTGCCGTGAATGTGAAGCGGGAGAAATTCTCGCCACTTCCCGACTTAAACCATAAACGAAAAGCCAAGCTGTCGCAGTTGTTCGTCGCGCTTGTTTTGACCGTCCTTGGCATCGCCTTCATGTTGCCGTTCTTCTGGATGGTGATCTCGTCCTTTAAAACGGATGCGGAAATCTTGTCGCTACCGTTGACAATCTTACCGGAAAACGTGACGTTCGAGCATTACATCGATTTATTCGTAAATTTAAACTTTTTGACGTATTTGAAGAATACGTTGTTGATCGTGCTTGCATCATTTTTCGGTTTATTGCTCACAGCAATGGCCGGTTATGCGTTTGCGAAGCATAAATTTAAGGGAAGTAACGTCCTGTTCATCGGTGTCTTGGCGACAATGATGATCCCGGGTCAGGTTACGATGATTCCAGTTTATTTGATGCTCAATCAAATGGGTCTTACGAACACGATGACGGGGATTGTCCTCCCCGGTCTCGTCGGGGCGTTCGGGGTCTTCTTGTTCCGGCAGTTCATGACGACGATTCCAGAAGAAATGTTAGAAGCGGCCCGCTTGGATGGAGCGAGTGAGTTTCGGATTTTCTTCTCAATCGTCTTGCCGATGTCAAAACCGATTTTGGCTGTACAAGGGATCTTAACGTTCATCGGGGCCTGGAACAGCTTCTTATGGCCGCTTATTATCGCTAACGACGAAGCGCTTTACACGCTGTCTGTCGGACTTGCGCTCCTCCAAGGGCAGCACGGTGGGAACTATGCGTTACAGATGGCCGGGGCCACATTCATGGTCGTGCCGATCATCATCATCTTCATGATTTTCCAAAAGTACATCATCGAAGGGTACAATATATCTGGGATGAAGTGAACCTTACGCCATGTAAGGTTCTTTTTTTATACTCAGGACATCGGTCCTTTATACTTTAGATGAGTGAGATGTACATTGAGATAATCACTTGCACTACATCATAGAATCGAGGAAATGAAATATGTTAGCCATTATTATTGGACTCGTGATCGGCATCTTACTACCGATACAGACGAGCGTGAACTCGCGTCTGCGTTCGATCGTCGGGTCACCGTTTGTCGCTTCGTTCCTATCATTCGCGGTCGGGACGACCTTTTTATCGCTCATCCTTCTTGTCTCTGGACAAGGATTCGGGTTCGACTCGTCAATCTTTCAGCAACAGCCGATCTGGATATGGTCGGGCGGCTTGTTAGGGGTCATCTTTTTAACGGGGAACATCCTCTTGTTCCCACGGCTCGGCAGCGTCCAGACGGTCATCATGCCAATCTTTGGACAGATCGTGATGGGGCTGTTAATCGATCACTTCGGTTGGTTCAATTCGACCGTGAGCGTCCTCACACCGTGGCGCGTGTTTGGGGCCTTGCTTGTTTTACTAGGGGTCGTCGGGACGGTCGCACTCACAGACTGGATCAATCGCCGACGTGGGAAATTTGTCATCGCGAACCGGGTGGAGACCGGTAACTTGAACGTCTGGCGTTTACTCGGAATCGGGACCGGGATGATGAGTGCGATGCAGACCGCCATCAACGGCTATTTAGGGACTGTGCTCGAGTCTGCGCTAAAAGGCGCGCTCGTCTCGTTCGTCGTCGGAATCGTCACACTTCTCCTCGTCTTACTCATCCTACGGCCGAGCGTCGAATGGCGCGGGCTATCGGGACAACCGTGGTGGATTTGGCTTGGTGGGATCATCGGCGCGCTCTTCATCGGCGGGAACGTCTTGATCGTCCCGATGGTCGGGACCGGCATCGCCGTCGTCATCGTCATTGTCGGCTTATTATGCGGTAGTTTGCTGATTGACCGGTTCGGTTGGTTCGGTGCGGCCAAAAATCCAGTGACCGGGATTCAACTCGTCAGTTTGCTCGTCATGGTGCTCGGCATCATGATGATCCGCTTGTCATAACATATAAGGAGGGGATACGATGCGCGGAGTCTTGTTCGCCATCAGCGGCGGGTTCTTTTTAACGTTGCAAAGCGTCGTCAACGCACGAATCAGTTCACAGATCGGCACGTGGCAGGCCGCGACATTGACGCAGATGACCGGCTTCATCGTGGCGCTGCTCGTCATGCTGGCTGTGCGTGACCGGACGTATAAACAGATGCGACACGTGCACCCGCTCTATTTGTCGGGTGGCGCGTTCGCAGCCCTCATCTTGTTCAGCAACATGACGGCCGTCCATCAGCTCGGCGTCACGTTGACAATCTCCTTGTTTCTGATTGCGCAGCTCGCCCTCGCGCTCGTCATCGATTGGCGCGGCTGGTTCGGGATGGTGCGGCGTGAGTTGAACGTGTCACAATTGCTTGGTGTTGCGATGATGGTCGCCGGCATCATCTTGTTGAAATGGTAGGAGGGGACCGGATGCTAGAACACTATTTGACGCAACAAGAGTTACAAGTCTTGCCAAAAGCAACACACGAACACTTCACGCTCGTCCGTTACGAGCCGGGCGCGACGATTTGCGCCCAAGGTGACGACGCGCACCACCTTCATTTTCTCGTCAAAGGCAAGATTCGCGTGGCGCATACGTCGGCAACGGGTAAACGCCTCGTACTGTCGTTCAAACGTCCGTTCGATTTGATCGGTGACATCGAATACGTGCGCCGGACTCCGTACTTAAATACGGTTGAGGCGGTCACGTCGGTCGAGATGCTCGTCATCCGGTTCGACGATTTGGCCCGGCACGCGGCGGACGATGTGGCGTGGCTCCATTATCTGTTAGAAGAGATCACGAGAAAGTTCGAGTTGAAGTCGCAGTCGATGAGTTTCAACTTGTTCTATCCGGTCGACGTCCGGCTCGCGAGCTACTTGCTGTCGATGACGCCGGACGAGCGTGCGCTCGGGTCGACGGTCGATGAGTTGACCGATATCGCCGACTTGATCGGGACGAGTTATCGCCACGTCAATCGGACGCTCAAACGCTTCGTCGAGCAAGGATTGATCGAACGGGATCGTCGGTCGATCGCAATCATCAATCGCGCCGGGTTGATCGCTGTCGCAGGGGAGAGTATTTATGAGTGAGGGGGAAGGACAATGGCACTTGGAATGATGCTCGCGGTCATGGGCGGCATGCTCGTCTGTGTACAGAATACGTTCAACGCCAACGTGAAACAACGGGTCGGGGCCTGGGCGACGACGACGCTCGTCCTCGCACTTGGTTTTCTCGCCTCTCTCTTCATCGGATTGATCAGTGAAGGCGGCGGTTTGTTTGATTTACGTGACATGGAGACGTGGTACTGGTTCAGCGGCATCATCGGTGTCGGTGTCGTCATGAGCGTGACGCAAAGCGTCCAGCAGCTCGGTCCGAGTTACGCCATCTCGATTGTCATGGTGTCGCAAATCTTGTTCGCCTTGCTGTGGGATACGCTCGGTTGGTTCGGACTTGAGGCGATCCCGTTCACGTGGAAGACGGCGCTCGGCATCGTCTTGATCGTCGGCGGGGTGCTGTTGTTCCAGTTGAGTGGGAAGAAAATGACCGCGCGCCAGCAGGTAAAACAAGTAGGTTGATCTTCAGAATGATTTACGGCAATTTGTACAAGTTTGCCCGTGTTCCTGCCGTCTCACGACGCTTTGGCAATGCGGGCATTTTGTCGTGTGCGAGGCGTTCGGTTGAATGAGTGAGCGTTCCTCGAACGATGACGGATATAAAGTATAGGAACGAGTCACAATAAAACCGACGACGCCGAGCAAGACGGCTAAAATGAGGATATCCATCGAAATCCCTCCTAATAATTGGTATGCTAGTTGTATATACGCGTCATGGATGGATTTGGTTTCAAGGAGGAATAAATTATGGTGACACGAGAAGAAAGAGTCGAACAATTGAAGGTGCGTCCGAAAAAAGGTGCATTTAAATTGTTGTGGGCCGCCGCCGCTGGACTAGGACTTGGTTGGTGGATATATATCAATGCATCGTTGCCAATGCTTGCGATGTTGTCCTTTTGTATGATGACGGCTGTCCCGCTCAGTCACGTATCGTGGCAGAAGACGCGCGTATCAGTGACATTCAATGAAAATCGTTCGTATCAACGATTAATCCGGGCGAAAGGCATCATCGCGATTGCGATGTTGTGGGGCGTGCTCGGTCTGATGTTTGGACACGTATCCGGTTTCTTCGCATTATCAGTGTTCAGTGGACTGTCGGCGATGTTGATTGCAGGTATGTTAGTGGTTGAGACGTGGCTCGATTATCGCTTGCTCCGCATCGATGACGAGCACGTCGTCGACAGTCTGTTCGGGCTGACGAAGCGGGAGCAGATGAAACGGAAATGGGACGAGAAGTGATGGTCGAGCATACAAATCGCTTGCTTCAATTGATGCGACTTGAACAAGTATCGATTCGTTTGTTTGGTCTGCTAGTCGCCGTCATCATCTTAAGCTCATTCTATCTTCATAGTCGGTATACGTTGACGAACGTTCAAGTGTTCGCGGCCTTTGTAGTCATTTACGCAGCACTGGTCTTATGGGGCTGGTCGCGGATGAAGCTATTGCTCCGCTTTAGTTCGGATAAGCTGTATCGCCGATATGTTCGAATCAACTTTTTATTCATCTTCATGACGGTAATCGGGCTCGCTATATTTGTTTGGGGCACAGTCATTCAAAACTTTCAAAACGTAACGTATTCATTGCTTGGTACGCTAATCGTTTTACCATTCCTATATTTTGAATGGTGGGTGAATGAGCGACTCAAAAAGATTGACCCAGAGCATGTGACGAATCAAGACATTCGCCAATACAGACGAATGAAGAAAGCAGGAGAACAATGATCATTTGGAACGATATACCGGACGACCCGAACCGGTTGCCCGTATTAACGGACGACGTATTGATTGAAGTGGAAGGGCGCCTTGGGGTGAAACTGCCGGACGATTATCTCCAGGCGATTCGTATCCAAAACGGGGGATATGTCGAACAGCGCGATTTGCCGATTGTATGGAATGGACAAGATGACATCGCCCTCGTCGATTCAATTTCTGGGGTCGGGAGTCACAAAGGGTTAATCGAATCGAGAGCCTTGTTGACGGAATGGGGTGTCGAGGATGACCAGTTAATCGCCTTCGCAGGCGATGGACATTTCTTCCTCGTGTTCGATTACCGTGAAGGAGCGACGCCAAAGATTGCCTATATCGATACGGATACGGAAGAGATTGATGTCTTGTTCGACTCGTTCAGTCAATTTAGCGAAGCGCTCACGACGGTCGACATGGGAGTACATGCAGAAATGATTCCAGAACCGGTCGCTGAAGTGAAGCAGAGGCAGTCACTCTTGGACGATGCACGACGTCTGCTTTATAGCGAAGAACCGAAAGAGAAACTGCACGGTGCGGTTGTTTGGTTCAATGAAGTGGACTCGCTCGGAGCGAACGAACTCGTTCGTGAACTGTTAACATGGATGGATCACGAGCTGTTACGAGATACGGCGACAAGCGTCATTCAAGAAGTCATCATTCGACGGAAGCCTTTAAATCAACAACTGTTCGAAGCATTTTTTGAGACGCTCCACAGGCAAGACGACGCCTATAGTAAACAACGTTACGAAGAGACGATGTACATTCTCGACAACGATATTTGAGTCGAGTGAAACTATTTGCTGTTCTCTTTCGTAAAAAAAGGTAATGAGATTTAATGAGGGGGATTTGATGGTTGACCATACGGTAAGACTTGAACGAATGATTGAAAATGACCAGAAGCGACAAAAACAGACGCTGTATCCGACATTCGGGTTCATTGCACTGTTCATCGTTTATTTCATGACAACGGAGGTTTTGTTGCTGTTGCCGATCATCTTGGTCGGACAGTTCCCGATGCTCTATAAAAGCTGGCACCGCATGAAGTTGTTGCTTACTTTCAACGACGATGTCCGTTATCAACAAAAAGTACGGTCCGAATTTGGTTTGGCCGTCGGGAATCTCGTGTTTCTCCTGCTATTGATTACGAGTTCGATGCTCGGGTGGATCACATTGCTTACATTTATCATCGTCATTATTGTCGGACTCATCACGTTCGTGGTGTTAGGTGTCCGCATCGATCGCGAGTTGAAAACGATTGACCCGCAACATGTGACAGGAATTGAACTCAGCAAGGTGCAACGTGAGCGCAAAAAATGAAAGAACGTTTGATGGAGGCCGTGGCTATGGTAGAAAAACAAGAACGACTGAAACGAATGGTCGAGAACGACCGCAACGTGAACCGGACGGCGCTTTTGCTCACGTTCGCAATTTTAGGGATCGCCTTTTACTTCATTTTCACGCAAAACATTAAAGTGGCGACGTTCGCCGTCATCATCATGGCGACCCAGTTGCCGAGTTTATATCGGGCCTGGCACCGGATGAACTTACTGCTCACCTTTAACGACGAGGCGCGCTATCAAAAGTTCGTCCGTCTCGAATTCGGGATCGTGCTCGCCAATGTCATCTTGCTGGGTATCTTTATCGCCATCGCCTGGTCGATTGAAGGCTCGCTCCTCGTCTTCGCGGGAATGCTTCTTGCCTTGTTCATCCCGTTCATTTTCTTATCGGTCTGGGTGAACCGGAAGCTTGAACTGATTGACCCGGAGCATGTGACGAACCATGAGTTGCGGACGGCGCATCGCGATGCGTCGAAGAATCGGTTTAACTAGAAGGAGATAAATAAATGCACCTCACAGATGGAATGTGGCAACTGATTAACATCGTTCTGACGTTTTGTGCAACGTGGATTGGTTTTATGGTTGTCTATCGCTGGATGGAAGACTAAAACCCAGCTTCTGATTCGTCAGAGGCTGGGTTTTCTTATGAAAACATACCGACTAAACAGCCACAGATGACCATACCAGCTGTATAAAACTTGAAGCGGTGTCTTTCCCAAAACGAGTCATTCACGTTGTCACCGCCACATCATCTTGAATGCCTTCGACCATCTTCACGAACGCCTCGTCTGGGTCGGTCGTCCCGGACGCGCGCAACCAGTCTTGGAAATCGCCTTCATACAGGACACGACCTTCATGGAGGAAGATGACATGGGACTCCAGCTGGGATAAGTCATGCAGTTGATGCGTCGAGATGAGGCACGTCCGACCGTCTTTTACGAGTCGCTGTAAATGGCGCATGATGTTGATGCGTGACGCCGGATCGACGCCGCTCGTCGGTTCGTCGAACAAGTAGAGCGATCGTTTGACCGAGGCGAGCAATGTCACGAATAGCCACTTGCGTTCTCCGACCGACATTTTGCCGAGCTTCATCTTCCACAGATGCTCGAACAGCTCTTGTTCCCGGGCGGTCGTGAGTCCGTTGACATAAGTCGCTAGTCGCTTGAAGTCAGGCCGCTTTGTGAGCCGTCCGATGAAGTACGTGAGATCTTTTCCCGTTAATTCGTTGTGATACAAAATCTGTTGCGTTAAATACAGCATGTCAGACGATGGCACGAACTGTAGCGAGGCCCGGTCGACTGGGAGCGTCCTTGTCATACAATCAAACAACGTCGTCTTCCCGGCCCCGTTCAGGCCAATCAAGACGTTCAGTTTATTCGGATGTAGCGTGAATGAGACGTCGTCGAGCACGGGACGTGTTGCTTTCGGATAAGAGTAGGTCAAGTTTTGAATGTTCATCATTTCCTCCTAGCGTGTGACGGATGAGACGAGGTTGAAGCGATTCATCGCGAACAGGCCAACGATGACGTAACCGACAAGAGAGAGAATTGTCGTAATCAGGTTAAACGAGACGTCGACTTGCGTGACACCATGAACGACGGCAAGCGATAGTTGAAGTAGGGCATAAAACGGATTGGCATAACCGAACCAGACATCTGGCTGTTTGACGGCTAAAAGGAACAGCGGATAGGTGAGAATGTTCGCAAATTTCATCAAGCTCGATACTTTCACCGGCAGAAGCGTCAAGACGACACTTCCGAGCGCGAACGGGAAGCTGGCGAGTAATAGCAGGATTGGGCTCGCGAGCAAACCGAAAGTGAAATGACCGTGGACGAGCGTGACGACAACTGTGAAGAGTAGGAGACTGATTGCGGCAAACAAGAGCTGGGCCAATAAGATGGCCAACATGTATGTATATTTGTTGCCGGAGATCATGACGTACGTCTTCATGAGACCGTATTCGCGCATTCGTGCGAGTTCGAGCGCAATCCCGTTCAAATAAGTCGCCAAGATGATGTACACCCAAAAGTACGACAAGTACGTGGCATACTCGGCAGACGTCATCGTACCGATATTTGGTGGACTGTACAGGAGGGCGACACCGAGCGGGAGTCCCATCGTTAAAAGAAATGGAACTTTATCCGTAAGGACGATTTTTGCGTACAGAAAGAAATAACTCGTGATTTGATGCATATATACCTCCGAGGTTGATGTGGATTAATTCGATATACGCATTTACTAGCATGATAGTTTCAATTATTTGTAAATTTATCCGTTCATACTTTGTTTATAACTTCTGTTTATCCTTGAGGTACAACCAAAAGGAGGAATCGACAGATGAATAAAAAACTGAAGTGGGGATTAGGTGGTGGCGCCCTTGCCATCGCGTTAGGAGCGGGCATTTTCTTGATGCCGCAATCGGTCGAATATAAGTCAGAGCAAGTGGCGACGGAGACGATTGAGAACGTCTATACGTTTGCCGGTCAGGTGACGACTGTCGGAGAAGATGCGACCGGACGACTGTTGATCGACGAGCGGGATTTAGGGAGAGTCGAGGAAGGTGATGCGCTGACGATCTATGCGAACGCATTGGACACTGAACTCGAAGGAACGGTCGAATCGATTGCGGATGAAGCGGAAGCATTGACGACTCCGGGCTCGTCAGCACGTTATGCGATGAACGTCACGTTGCCTGAAACGGACGGATTACGAAACGGGATGACGCTCGAAGGCTCGATTGTCGTCGAACGTGTCGAAGAAGCAGAGACGCTATCACTCGACAGCATCACGTTTGAAGAAGGCGACGCCTACGTGTACGTCGAGGGCACGGATGGTCCGGTGAAACGGCAAGTCGAGCTCGGCATCAGCGACGGCAGCCGCGTTGAGATTAAAGACGGATTAGACGAAGATAGCGTCCTCTTAATGGATGAGGCGACAGCTGGAGGCATCATGCCACCACAGATCGGAGGCGGACAATGAGCGCACTCATTGAAGTCACCGATTTGACGAAAGCGTACGGGTCGGGTGAAAACGAACAGATCGTGTTGAACGGTATCGATTTGACGGTTCACGACGGCGAGTTCGTCGCCATCCTCGGGCCGTCTGGTTCGGGGAAATCAACGCTCATGAACATTCTCGGTTGTCTGGACGGATACACGAGCGGTCGCTACAGCTTTGGCGACCGTGACGTGACCGGGTTATCCGAGACCGAATTGTCGGCGTTCCGCAATCAGCAGATCGGGTTCATCTTTCAACAGTTCAACTTACTGCCGCGATTGACGGCAAGCGAAAACGTCGAGTTACCACTCATCTATCAACGGCTGTCGAAGTCGGAACGAAAAGACCGGACGCACCAGATGTTGACGCGTGTCGGGCTCGGCGATAAACAGAACCATTACCCGAATCAACTGTCGGGTGGGCAACAACAACGTGTCGCCATCGCTCGGGCGCTCGTGACAAATCCGTCTCTACTGCTCGCCGATGAGCCGACCGGGGCGCTCGACCAGACGAACGGACGTCAAATTCTGAACTTGTTTCATGAATTGCATGCGGAAGGGAAGACGATCATCATGATCACACATGACCTCGACATCGCCAAAGAAGCGACGCGCATCGTCTACGTTCGGGATGGCCGTATCGAGAAGGAGGAACGACGATGATTCGAGAAAATATACGTATGGCTTGGCTGACGGTGATCAGTCATAAGATGCGCTCTTTCTTGACGATTCTTGGAATTGTCATCGGGACGGCGTCCATCATCACACTCATGACGGTCATCTCAGGTGTCACGTCCTCGATCAATGAAGAAGTCGCGACGTTCGGGGCGGACCGAATGAGTGTCCAAATCGAAGATGCGACGAAGAATGGCATCAGCGTAACCGAAGTGGAACGTCTCGAAGCGATTGACGGTGTCGAGTCGTTATCACCGACGACAAGTCATCAAGCGGACGTCTATTTGGGCGGTCAAACGACCGAACAGAGCGTCCTTGGGAAGAGTGACGCGTTCTTCTCAGATTCGACACTCGCTTCCGGGCGAGGCATCACGCCAGTGGACGTCTCGGAGCGGACGCGCGTCGCCGTAATCGGCGATACGATCGTGAAGGAATCGTTCCCGACCACGTCGCCAATCGGTGAGACGATCACGATTGGCGGGATCCGTTACATCGTCGTCGGCACGCTCGCCCCGTCTTCAGAGTTTTCGATGTCGACGGACGAGACGATCGTCATTCCGGTGACGACCGCGCTTCACCAGTTTCATGTGAATACGATTTCGACGTTTGACCTGTACACGGAATCAGGACAATCTGAGACAGTAAGTGATGAATTGACGCAGCAGTTGACGACCGCATTTAACGGTCGGGACGCGTTTACCGTCACGAGCTTTGAAGACGCCCTCGCGTCCATCGACCAAATCAACGCCTTGCTCAGCATGCTGCTCATCGGCATCGCGTCCATCTCGCTACTCGTTGGCGGTATCGGCATCATGAACATGATGCTCGTCTCGGTGACGGAGCGGACGAGTGAGATCGGCTTACGAAAAGCGTTGGGCGCGACACCGGCGAAAATTCGCCAACAGTTCTTGTTTGAATCGGTGCTCTTGTCCGTCCTCGGTGGGTTGGTCGGTGTAGTGGTCGGCGCGCTCCTTGCCTTCGGTTTGACCGTCGTCATGGGTGTACCGTTCACGTTGGCTAGTTCGACCGTCGGCTTGGCACTAGGGTTTTCAGTCGTGATCGGTGTCATCTTTGGATATATCCCGGCCCGTAAGGCGTCCGCCTTGCAGCCGATTGAAGCGTTACGAAACGCATAAAGAAAGAAGGAATCTCGTATGGTCACGCTATTGCTTGTCGAAGATGATCCGGCACTCGGAGGTCTTCTGTTTGAATATTTGACGACAGCGGGCTACCGCGTGCTGTGGGCCGTTGACGGAGAGGAGGCGCTCGATCTGCTCGATCAGCAACCGATCGACGTCATCGTGACCGACATTATGATGCCGCGTCTCGATGGTCGAGCGTTGACCGAGCAACTGCGGGACGCCGGTTACACGCTCCCGATTCTCATGTTGACCGCGCTTGAGACGTTGCC
Source organism: Exiguobacterium aurantiacum (assembly GCF_001766415.1). Lineage (GTDB taxonomy): Bacteria > Bacillota > Bacilli > Exiguobacteriales > Exiguobacteriaceae > Exiguobacterium > Exiguobacterium aurantiacum_A. The sequence goes on from NZ_MKXO01000006.1 coordinate 84,282, forward strand.
TGATAAGAAGAAAGGATTCCGGGCCGGGGCCGACGACTATCTCGTCAAGCCGGTCGATCTAGAAGAACTCGAGCTCCGCATCGAGGCGATGCTACGACGAGCCAACATATATCGGGACCACCAGATTCAACTGCACGATTGCGTGTTAGACGAAACGTCACTGACGGTGATCACCCCGGTCGAGACAATCGAGGTGCCGAAGAAAGAGTTTGAGTTGCTGTATCATTTGGCGACGCATCTCAATCAAGTGTTCACGCGACAACAGTTGCTCGATCGCATATGGGGCTATGAAACGGAAAGTGACGTCCGTACGATCGATGTCCATGTTAACCGGCTCCGGAGCCGCTTGAAGCATGTCGACGCATTTCAAATCAGTACCGTCTGGGGACTTGGGTACCGCTTGGAGTTGAAGTCATGAAGTCCTTCTTCAGCTCGATTTACGGACGTTTCCTGACCATCTTCTTCGGGCTGTTGCTCATCCCCATCTTACTGACGCTGACGCTTTTCTTGACGTTCCAAATGAATGCGTTGACGTCGCAAGTCGAGACGATGCTCGTCGAACGGGCCGAGAGCATGCTGACGGCTTCTGAGCGTTATGAATTAGGAGCCGATGAGGTCATCGACTTGTTTTCCGAACGGACGCTTATTGTCGAGACGGACCGCTACGCGGCCGCAAGTTGGTCGGTCGCGGAGCGCGCGCGTCTTGAACGAGGCGACGTGCTGACCGTAAGCGACGAGCGATTGCCTGCCGTCACGCTTTTAATCGATCGGACTGTCGTGACGTTGTCCCCGAACGCGGACGAGAACCCGGTCACGATTTTCCGCGATCTATCGTTTCAGACGTTGTTGCTCACGGCGCTCGTCTCGAGCGTGCTTGTCTTGTTCGCGGTCCGGCTCATGACGAGACGGATCGACCGGGTGACCGAGGCGGCAAGTAAAGTCGCTTCTGGTGATTTGACGGTACGGGTACATGACGGCGGGGACGATGAGATCGGCAAGTTGGCGAGTCAGTTCAATCAGATGACCGAGACGTTGGCGACGAACGAGTCTAAAAACGAGGAATTGACGGCGATCATGGCGCATGAATTCAAGACGCCGGTCGCCTCGATCCTCGGCTACGCGACGCTATTGAAACGGGCTGACGTACCGACGGAAAAACGAGTCAACTATGCGACAATGATCGAACAGGAAGGCAAGCGGCTGTCGCGGTTGTCACGTGACTTGCTGCGCCTTGCCAAGTTGGATCACTCGGTCGTCGGATTAGACGTCAGCCGTTTCTCGCTCAGTGAACAGATGCGGGAAAGTATCTTATCGTTTGAACGAGAGTCGAGTCGCAAACGGTTGAACCTGATCGCTGAGCTTGATGAAGTCGAGATGGTCGGCGATGCCGGACTGCTGCACCAAGTGTGGATCAACCTGATCCAAAATGCGATGACCCACTCTTATGACGGCGGCACGATCCGCATCAAGCTCATGCAAACGGCGGAATCGATTGTTTGCGAGATCACGGATGACGGGGAGGGCATGACCCCGGAACAAGTGAGCCGTATGTACGAGCGATTCTATCAGGCCGACCCTTCGAGACATCAAGGCGGGTCAGGACTCGGTATGGCGATCGTCCAAAAAATCGTCACGTTACACGGTGGTCATGTAGACGTCACGAGCGAATTGAAGTCAGGGACGACGGTGCGTGTGACGCTTCCCGATCAAAAAGACAGGTAGCTGCTACCTGTCTTTTTGTCTGTCCGGCTTCAACCCGCCCGCCACGAGCGGTCCTTCAAACGTGATCGTATAAATGATGCGTGCGATGTCTTCTACCGTTTCAGTTCGGTCATTATAGAGCCACTCATAAATGACGCCCATATGTGCCGATGAGATATAGGAGACTAAATAATCGGGCGGGACGAGCGACTGCGTCTCGTCGAACAATACGGTCGGGGAACGGTGGAACAGCGCCGTGTACATGTAGGCGCGGAGTCTCGCCTGAAACTGCGGATCGCCGTTCGGACCAAGGAGCGGTTTCATCAAAATCTTATTTTGCTCGATGAACCGGATGAACGGGACGAGCAACTGATGGGGAGCGGAGCCTTGCTGATTGCCAAAGACGTTCGGAAAATTTTTGATGAGTTTTGTTTCGGCCTCATGAAAGATCGTTTCAATCGATTTCTCCATGAGGTCGTACTTATCCACATAGTGGCTGTAAAACGTCCCACGATTGATGCCGGCGCGTTCCGTGAGTGCCTTCACCGTGACCGCTTCAAATCCTTGTTCTTCAATCAATTCGAGCAACGCCTGTTTGATCAACTGCTTCGTCCGGACGACCCGTAAGTCTGTCTGTTCCATATTTTTTTCTCCTTTATCCAACACATTGTCGCCGTCTGTCGGAAAAACGACACTGTGACCGAGATTGATGATTGTTGGCCGTTCGAGCGCGGACTATACTGAACGTATAAACCAACACGGTGTCTTTTAGTCCAGTGTACACGAGGCAGACATCGGGAGGGAGTCCAATATGAATATTCAACTGAACGACGTCAGTAAATCGTTCGGTGACCAACTGGCCATCGATCATATCGGCTTCACGATCAACTCGGGAGACATTTGTTGTCTCTTAGGACCGTCTGGGTCGGGGAAGACGACGCTCATCCGTTTGATGATCGGCGCATTGGCGGCAGACAAAGGATCGATTCGAGTCGGCGAGACGGTGATGCCGAACATGAACATGCTTCATAAGATCGGGTTCATGCCGCAAAACGATGGACTGTACGACGATTTGTCGGGTGAGGCGAACCTCGAGTTTTTCGGCTCGATCTATAAGCTCGGCAAGGCGGCGCTCAAACAGCGCATCGACGACGTGCTCGCCCTCGTCGACTTGTCGGCTGACCGGAGAAAGCTCGTCCGTAACTATTCGGGCGGGATGAAGAAGCGGTTGTCGCTCGCCATCGCCATCCTCCATCAACCGGACGTCTTGTTTTTAGACGAGCCGACGGTCGGAATCGACCCGATTTTGCGCCGCCAGATTTGGGATCAGTTTCAAACGATTCGAGCCGGTGGGACGACGATCATCGTCTCGACCCACGTCATGGACGAGGTGCTCGAGTGTGACCGGGCCGCGCTCATCTACAACGGGCGCTTGATCGCCTATGACACGGTGACGCACTTGCTCGAGCAGACCGAGAACGGACGCGTCGAGGAACTGTTCCTCATTGCCGGACGAGAGGAGGCGAAGCACGATGCGTAACTTGGCGAAACGGGTCATCTTTCAGACGTTGAACGACAAGCGGAGCGTCGCCTTGATTTTGATTGCCCCGCTCCTCATCCTCACACTCGTCTACTTCTTGCTCGGCGACTCGGATTACGTGCCGGTCGTCGTGCTCGACGAGGCCGCCCAGCAGCAGCTCGTCGACGCGTTCGAAGCCGAGACGCTCGACGTGCGACTCGATACGGTCGAGGAGCCGGTTGCTTACTTGGAAGACAATAAAGACGTCGATGCCGTCTTCGAAGCGGGACAAGCGGGTACCGTGATCACGTTGCGCGAACCGTCGACGAAATCGTCGAAAGCGGTGCGCGAGATCCAAGCGGCGTTGTCGGCGCTCAATCCTGCGGCCGACATCGAGATGAATTACGTATACGGAGAAGAAGGACAGTCGACGTTTGATTCGTTCGGCTACGTGTTCTTGTCACTGTTCTCATTCTTCTTCGTCTTCATCCTGTCGGCGATGGCACTCGTCAAAGAGCGGAGCGGGGGCACGCTCGAACGGCTGCTCATGACACCGATCAAACGCGGGCAAGTCATTTTAGGGTATACGCTCGGCTATGGCGTCTTCGCGGTCGTGCAGTCCGTCCTCATCGTGCTCTACACGATTTACGTGCTCGGGCTGACGTCGCTCGGGAACATCGGTTGGGTATTTCTTGTGATGATTTTAATGGCCGGGACGGCCGTTTTGTTCGGGGCGACGATTTCGGTGTTCGCCCGTTCGGAGCTCCAAGTCGTCCAAATGATCCCGTTCACGATCATCCCGCAAGTGTTCTTCTCAGGATTGATCCCGCTCGACTTGATTCCGTACGGGCTCGGCAATTTGAGCTACGCCATGCCGATCTTCTACGGGGCGACGGCGATCAAAGAAGTGATGGTGTACGGGAGCGGTTTTGCCGGGGTCTGGGGGTATGTGCTCGGTTTGATCGTTTACGCAGGCGTGCTTTATTTATTGAATATGCGGGCGCTCGGGAAGTATCGTGGGCACTAAAAAAGGATTCGAGCGTGGGCTCGAATCCTTTTTATGATCAGTTTTTAACGCCGTCACGCTTCGCGATCTTGTCGCTCACTTGTTGACCGCTCAGTGTCACCATCGGCATGCCACCGCCAGGGTTCACGGTGCCGCCGACGAAATACAGGTTGTTGTACAGCTCGCTTTGCTTCTTATGCTTGAAGCCGCCGTTCCGTTTTTTATCCGCGACGGTGCCGTAAATCGCGCCCCGGTCCGATCCATACGTGCGTTCGATGTCATGAGGCGTCCAGACGTCGCGCGTCACCGTATTGTCTCGTAACCCGTCCAAGCCCATGCGTTCGAGCTTATCGAGGACGCGTTCCTCAAACGCCGCATACTCTTCTGGTGTGAACGGTTCGTCTTGGATGTACGGGATGTGCGGCAGGATTTTAATGTTCTCATGTCCTGCCGGCGCTTGTGTCGGGTCGGTCTTGTTGACGTTCACCAAGTAGATGGTCGGGTCGTCAGGTAGCTCGTGTTTCTCGAAGATCTTATCCATCTGTTCGTGCAAGTTCTCGGAGAAGAAGAAGTTGTGGTGGCCTAAGGCCGGATACTCTTTTTTGACGCCGAGATGAATCACGAAGCCAGAACTCGCCGGTTCATACTTTTTCACGAGCTTGTCGACATAGTCTTCATCCGCATCGACCATCTTTTGATAGAACGGGATGACTTCCATGTTGGAGACGAAGTAATCGGCTGACCGGAGTCGGCCGTCCTCGAGTTCGATGGCGGTGATTTTCTCGTTGATCGTATGGGCACGGACGACACCTTGCCCCGTATGGATTTGGACGCCGGTCTCCTCGGCGAGTTTCGTCAATCCTTCGGCCAATTTGTGCGTACCGCCTTCGACGTACCAGCAGCCTTGCGCGTACTGCATATAAATCATCATGTTGAGCACGGCCGGGGCACTGTAAGGAGACGAACCGACGTATTTGACGTAGTAGGAGAGCATCGTCCGTAAATGCGGGTTGCTGATCCGTTTCGAGATCCCGTCGTACATCGTCGACGTCAAGTCAAATCCGAACAACGTCGAAAACAGGCCGGTCTTTGCCACCGCTTCTAGCGGCGATTCAAACCCTTCCTTCAAGTAACTCTTCTCGGTCGTATGGTAGATGCGCTCGGCATAGTCCAATAGTGCCCGATACTCTTCCATGTCTTTATGTGACAGCGTCGGATTGGCGCGCTCCATCACGTCGAGGTCGTGATATAGATCCAATACCGTGCCGTCCGGGAAGAACGAGCGCCACTCGAGGTCGAGACGTTTGATCGGCACATAGTCTGCCATCCGCTTGCCGCTGCCCGCGAACAATTTTTCGAAGATGTACGGCATCGTTAAAATCGACGGACCGAGGTCGAAGCCGAACCCGTTTTGCTCGAGCCGGTTCACTTTGCCGCCGATATGGCCGTTCTTTTCATATAAGGAAACCTCATACCCTTGTTGAGCGAGAGAAATGGCCGCTGACAAGCCGCCAAGTCCTCCCCCGATCACAATCACAGACTTGTTCACGTTGTTCATATACCGTGTCGCCTTCCTTCCAACATCTATTTTTTTCAAAAGCCGTTAGTTGTTAAGTACTTTGCCGTCGGAGTGCTGATTCCCTGCATAGAGCTTAGGGTGAATGTGCAATCCGAACAGCCTCATAGGAATCTTGGTGTCTAGTGATGTATTTAGCACTTATCTGTTGATTTGAAACGGTTTATATAGATATGGATGTGTCTGACGAATGAGCCATGTTTTTGCCGACGTATTGGATTACGGCGGATTGGCCGTTATGAAGCATCCCTTCATTGCGCTCGACGGTCCCTTCGAACAAGAAAACCGTCTCAACTGAATCCGTTAGTACGGCGAAATCGGTTGAAGTATACAGCAGTTCCTTCTGTTTAGGTCCGCCCGTCCCATAAGCGAGTTGCTCTTCACTATACACTTCTGTCACGAAGTAGCCTCCTGGCTTCAATGCCCGCGTGATCCCGGTAAAGACGGCCGTTTTCACTTCTTTCGGGAAATGACCGTATATACATAAAACGGCATCGTAAGCCTGTTCAGGCCAGTTCGCTTCAGCCAAATCGACGAGACGGGTCTGCAGCGTCACGCCGCGACGTTCGGCCAACCGTGTGGCTTTGTCTAACCCGACTTGCGAATAGTCCCACATTTCGACGTGGAGTCCTTGCTCCGCGAGCCAAACGGCATTTCTGCCTTCTCCTTCGGCGATCGCGAGAACGGTCATTCCTTTTTTGAACAAGTGCGCTTGTTGCTTCACGAACTCATTTGGTTCTTCTCCATAGACATACTCATCTGTATCAAAACGTTGATCCCAAGTTGACATGTGATGTTCCTCCTTATCGACGGTCGAGCCGGCATGCGATCTCGTCTCTTCATTTTACTCGATGAACAAAAAAAGCATCCGAGCAGATGCTCTGAATGCTTGTTAGCGTTTAAGTAGCAAGACGACGCCCGTTACGAGAAGCGTGAGTCCGCTGAATAACCGTACTTGATTGCAAGTCACTATCGTTCACCCCTATAAGTCATGATCATTCGTTCATTTTTTGGCGACCCGGATTTGGGTCCGTCCCATCTCTTTATAGATAGAGAGAATCTCGGTGCCGTAGTTGCCTTTTGGCTGCATCGCCCATTTGCGATGCAAGGCCGGCCATGTCGTCGCAGAGCCTCGCTTCACATAATGGAAGCGCGGGTCGACGCGGGTCGAGTTTAACGCTTCTTTAGAAGCATATGCTTTCAAATGTTGAATCTGTGCCGTCACGCCTTGGTGCGGGGAGCGGAAGTAATGGCCTTTGACCCCTTTGCCGACTGTACCGATCCCTGAGTAATTGTGCTGCTTCGGGAGGACATCCCCGCCGTAGCGGAAGTAACCTGTCTCTTTCAATGCTTGGGCAAAGGCGACGTCCCCGCGGACGCCTTCTTTTGCGCCGATGATGACGAACAGTTTGGCGAGCTCTTCGACTGTCACGCCATGAAGGCGGACGGTTCTAGGATTTTTCGCTTTCACGTAGTCTGCCATCTGTTGAGGAGTTAAAGTCGATGCTCCCATAATAGCACGATTCTCTTTCTTTGGCGCGGCTTCGGCCGATGTTTCGAAGGTGAAGCATGAAGTTAAAATCAAGATCATAGCTAAGCCAAAAGCGAGCACTTTTTTCATCAAGACATCCTCCGATTCGATTGAATAAACTATACAGATAATACCATATTATTCAGAGTCACAATCATTAATTTTAGCTAAAAAGGGAACATAATCCAAATTTGCGTCGTAGATTAGAATTGAGGTGAGGGGAATGGATAAACAAGCATGTGCCATAGCGCTAAAACGGCATCAACAGAAACGAAATCGTTCTCAAATTAGTCTCGCTCTATTACTCGTTTTGACGTTTATACTCGCATATCAAATCGGACAGTTTTATATCGGGCTCGGAATTGGGGTTATCTTGTCTATCGTTGTGACGGGAGGGCTCCATTATAAGGAGAGTCAGTTCGCGCGGAGTATGGCGCCTGAGGTGAACGTCAAGCGATTGATTGGTCGTCAGTACATATGGACATTTTTGTTCATGGTGTTACCAAGTTTGATTTTATTTGTCATGGTTCTATTAGGTCGCCCACTCCTAGGCTTATTTTTTATAGTTGCAGTCGCAGGTCAGTATGTGGTGCAGTGGTATTATGAGCAACAAATTCGGTTGCTTGACCCGGAGCAACCGAGACGGGCAGATGTTCGAGAACAATCGATTTAGAGAGGCGGTACCACATGTTTACAGCATATCAATTCCAGATTAAATTGCTGGGGAGTCCGACCCCTGTATGGCGCCGGTTCATCATCCCGGCGGAGACGAATTTCAAACGGCTTCATGACGCGATTCAACTCGTCATGTGGTGGGAAGATTCACATTTGGCAAAATTCGAGGACGATTTACGTAACCCGACGTTCCGCTTCGTGTTAAATCCTGAAGAAGTGTATGAACACAAAGATCGTCTCGCGTATTTAAAGGCTCAGTCAAAGCTGAGCGAATTTGAAACGAACCTATTGGAACGGTTCAAGCAAGTAACGGTCCGGGACATGAAAAACGTGAAGCTCCCGAGTATCATCGAGTCCCATCAAACACTCTACTACACGTACGACTATGGGGACGATTGGCAACATGAACTGATTCTGGAGAAAGTCATCGCCGATTATCCGCACCCGCATCCGATGGTGACGGAGTGGGAGGGCGAGACGCCGTTCGAGGATATCGGTGGCATGGCTGGAAACATACACCTGCAAGAGATTTTAAATGATCCGAACCATCCGCAACATGAAGAAATGATTGAGTTAGGAAAAGAAGTTGAGCCGTATGAAGTCGATCGCATCAACTTTTTGTTGAAAGAGTATGTGACGGTGAAGCGAGTGAAATGATTTAAAGCGGCGAAAGTCGCTTTTTTTGTTTGTACCTTAAAAGAAAAAGTAACCACCTAAAGTAAAATAATGTAATAAAATGAAGGTGCGTATACCGGCTTTATGGAATATTTTTAGTGCTGAAGAAAGGATGAGGTTATGGAGTTTATTGCTCATGTTCGTATAGAAGATGGAGAGATTCAGTCAGTTCGTCAGCATTTGCTCGATGCAAAATGTTTAGCTGAGCAATGGGGAGATCCACTTGGACTCTCGAAAGTGTGTGGTCTTGCGGCGTTACTTCATGATATGGGGAAATACAGCGACACATTTCAAGATTACATACGCCGAGCTGTGTCGGGTGAGAAGGTGAGGCGTGGAGAAGTAGACCATGCTACGGCCGGTGGTCGCTTATTATTCGACAAGTTAAAAGGGAAGTCACCAAATCAACTATTAGGTGAGATTGTAAGCAATGCGATCATCTCTCATCACGGAAATCTTCATGATTACGTCCAGGGTGAGGACTCGCCTTTTCTTCAACGAGTAGAAGTGAAAACACTCGAAGAGTATGAGGTTTGTAAACATCGATTCTTTGACGAAGTTATCTCAGAAACTGACTTCAATGACTACGTTGAAGTTGCCAATCAACAATTATGGAACTATTTGAAACGGATCGGTGCTACAGTACCAAATTCCTCATTTCTTACAAAATTAGTCTTTAGTATTTTGATTGACGCCGATCGAACGAATACAAGACAGTTCGAGGAAAATAAAATCGATTCGGGCCTCATAGATAATCTGTTTCTCTACAAAGAGCGCTTAGAGCAACATATAACAGGATTGAGTACCTCGTCAAAAGTTTCTCCGATTAACGCGTTGCGACAGAAAATGTCAGAGCAAGTAATGCAACATGCTAAGCAACCAAGTGGGATTTATACGCTCTCGATTCCGACAGGGGGAGGGAAAACGCTAGCGAGTCTTCGGTATGCCCTTCACCATGCTGTTCATTATCATAAACGACGAGTTATTTACGTCGTCCCGTTCACGACAATTATCGAACAGAACGCTCAGGTCGCGCGATCGGTTTTAAAAACTGAAGAAATCGTCGAGCACCACTCGAACGTCGTTCAGTTAGATGACGCTTCGGAAGATGAGATGAATCTACAGGCGAAATTGAATTTAGCAAAAGACAACTGGGACGCCCCGATTATCTTTACGACAATGGTTCAATACTTGAACACGTTTTACGCCAAAGGAAATCGTAACACGCGTCGTCTTCATCATTTAAGTGAAGCAATCGTGATTTTCGATGAAGTGCAAAAAGTTCCGACCAAATGCGTATCGCTATTTAATGAATCGCTGAACTTCTTGAAAAATGGACTAAGTTCGAGTGTGATTTTATGTACGGCAACGCAACCGGCACTGGATTTTGTGAAACATCGGTTAACAAGTGATGGAGAAATGATTCATGATTTGCCGACGGTGATTGAAGCGTTCAAACGAACAGAGATTGAAGTTGTTTCAGACGACTTTGATACGGATCGGCTCGGTTCATTCGTGCAAGACAAGGCCGCCGCCAATCAAAGCGTTCTCATCATTTTAAATACAAAAACGGTTGTCCGTAAGCTTTATGAGTCATTGAAACAATCGTTTTCTGAAGACGAAGTGTATCACTTGAGCACATCGATGTGTGCCGCTCACCGAAAGTGCATTTTGAAAGAAATCAATGGCCGACTCGATCAGGGCAAGCGAGTGATTTGTATTAGCACCCAGCTGATTGAAGCAGGAGTTGACGTTAGTTTTCAGTGTGTCATTCGTTCGTTCGCAGGACTTGATTCAATCGCGCAGGCGGCCGGACGTTGTAATCGACATGGTGAAGTAGAAAGGCAAACGGTCTACTTGATCAATCACATTGAGGAAAATGTCTCTAAATTAACGGATATCGCAAAAGGACAGGAAATTGTAAAGCGGCTTGTTGTCGATCTAGAGCGAGATCCAAACGCTTATGGTGGAGAGTTACTATCCCCGCTTGCGATGAAGCGATATTTTCAAGAATTTTATCAGCTCCGTGAAGTTGATTTAGATTACCCAGTAAAAGGTTCGGCTGAAACGCTTGCGCCTATGCTATTCAAAGGAAATGCGAATCAACATCAAGTGAGTGACACGCCACTACTATTGGTCGCTCGTCATCGAACCGTGGCTGACAACTTTCACGTGATTGAGCAACTGACAGATGACGTACTCGTACCTTATGGAGACAAAGGAAAAGAGTTGATTGCACTGTTGAATGGTGACGTCAACTGGGATGATGCGCGGAAGTGGTTAAAAGAGTCTCAACAATACACAATCAGCATTTATAACCATGAAAGACAAATACTTGAACGGAGTGGAGGACTTGTTTCTCTACTTGAAGGAAGATTGCTCGTGCTCCAACCATCGGCATACGATGAACAGTACGGTTTAAATCTTTCGCAAGATTCTGAGATGCAAGGTCTATTTATGTGATGAAAGGAGAGTATTATGCGAAATTCGATTGAGTTTAAAGTTTACGGAAATTATGCCTTGTTTACGGATCCACTGACTAAACTGGGCGGAGAGAAAATGTCGTATCAAATTCCGACGTATCAAGCTATCAAAGGAATTGTCGAATCGATTTATTGGAAACCGACAATTGTCATGGTCGTCGATGCGATTCGAATCATGAATCCGATCAAGATGGAATCGAAAGGGATGCGTCCAATTGAGTACGGCGGTGGGAACTCTTTAGCACACTACACGTACTTGCGCGATGTGTGCTATCACGTTCGAGCTCATTTTGAGTTTAATTCACATCGCCCGGACTTGGCGTTTGATCGAAATGAAGGAAAACACTATGCCATTTTAAAACGCTCGCTTGAAGCCGGGGGTCGTAGAGACATCTTCCTCGGGGCGAGAGAGTGTCAAGCCTACGTGGAACCCATCGAGTTTGATGAAGGAGAAGGCTTCTATGACGGAGTTGATCTTCACTTTGGGACAATGGTGCATGGCTTCAATTATCCAGATGAGACGGGTGTCGATGAACTTGCCGTTCGCTTGTGGCAACCAGTGATGAAAGACGGGGTGATCACATTCACAAGACCAGAAGACTGTTCACTCGTCCAACCAATTAAAAAAATGCAGGCGAAAACATTTATAGAAGAGGATATTGAGTCAGCTGAGTTGTTGTATGAACAACTATAGGAGGGTGAATGTATGAGCGTGTGGCAACAACTATACGAGACGTATAATCAACATCTTGATGAAGTAGGTAAGCCAGAAAGTCGTTGGGAAGGCAAGACGTTCACGTTACTCCCGATTTCTCATACGACGCAAACAGCGCACATAACTGTCAACATAACGCCAAGTGGCGAATTCCACTCGGCTGAAGTGATCGAGAAGGGTAACGGAAACACATTGATTCCAAGTACCGAAGATTCATCTAGTCGAGCAGGGAGTGTCGTCGCACCGTATCCGTTACATGACAAATTGCCTTATGTGGCTGGAGACTATGAAGCATTTGGCGGGGTGTATAAAAAAGATAATGCGCATCTGGTTTATATTGATAACTTGAAAAAATGGTCTGAATCCTCTTATGGATTTGATCGGTTGAAGAGCATCTATTCGTATTTGCAAAAGGGACGACTCATTGAAGATTTAGTGGACGAGAAGGTGCTTTTTGCAGAGACTGATGGGACGTTGAAATGGACGTGGAAAGAGAAAGAGGAGAAACCTTTGATTTACTCTGTTGTGACAGGGGGGCTTGAAGGGGCATTTATCCGTTTTCATGTCCATTCGTCTGAACAATTGAACCAAGATCCATGGCGAGATCCTGAGTTTTACCAATCCTTTATTGATTATTATGCCGAGCAGGCAGGTGAATCCACCTTATGTTTCGTTACTGGACAACAAAAAGTTGGGTCGACGAAACACGCGAATAAGATTCGGAATGCTGGAGACAAAGCTAAACTCATTTCTGCAAATGATAGTAGCGGATTCACTTTTCGAGGTCGATTCGATAAATCTTCTGAAGCTGCCTCGATTAGTTACGAGGTATCACAAAAAGCGCATAACGCTTTGAAATGGCTCATTCAAAGACAAGGAAGAATGATTGATCAACGTGTCTTTCTGGTTTGGGGGAGTCAAGCGACCGAGATGCCAAGTGCAGTTGATTCGACTTTCTCACTTGCTGCATTGTTTGACGATGTGGAGGAGAAAGAAGTATTCGATACGAACCAGGGCGGTGCACGAGCATTTTCTGACGCACTAATCGGTTATAAAAGAAAGTTACCTCGACAAACCGTGAATATTTTAATACTAGATGCGGCAACGACAGGTCGTTTGGCGATCCTTTATTACCGTTCATTTGACCAAGAGCACTACTTTAGTCGACTTGAAGCATGGCATACGGAACATCCATGGGAGTACACCTACTTTGATAGCGAGAAGAAACGACGAGTATTCATTGGTGCACCTGCTTTGAACGATATTGCAACAATGGCCTATGGACCGCGTGCTAATGAAAAATTAATCAAAGCAACTGTCGAGCGGTTGATTCCTTGTGTGGTAGATGGACGTGGCGTACCGGACGATATTCGACGTAGTTTGACTCAGCGAGCATCGAATCCGATTGGTATGGAAAACTGGGAATGGGAGAAAACGCTACAAATTGCCTGCGGGATGATTAACAAGAAAGAAGGGATGAACATGGCATTAAATCAAGACATGACAGATCGAGATTATTTGTTTGGACGGCTATTGGCACTTGCTGATTATTTGGAACGTCGGGCGCTAGGGAATGAAAAACGTGCCACAAATGCAATCCGTTATATGAATGCATTTTCTCAAAATCCGGCTCGGACGTGGATGACGATTCAAAGTGCACTTCAGCCGTATCAGGCTAAGCTCGGAACAAAATTAACGTACATCAATCGTTTAATTGACGAGGTTGGGGCACAAATCGATCCGAGTGATTTTACGAATAAGCCGTTATCAGGTAAATACTTATTAGGTTTCTACAGTCAGCGACATGACTTGTATCAGAAGCGTGAAGAAACGCAAACATCCAAAGAGGAGAGTGTTGAAGCATGAACGTACTAGACCACAAAATCGATTTTACTGTTGTGTTATCTGTTTCGAAAGCGAATCCGAACGGAGACCCACTCAATGGAAATCGTCCACGTCAAAATTATGATGGCTACGGCGAGATTTCAGATGTTGCCATCAAACGTAAAATTCGAAACCGTCTACAGGATATGGGAGAGACAATTTTTGTACAATCGAATGACCGTCGTTCGGATAGTTACGAGAGTCTACGCGATCGCGCAGAAGGAAATGAAGAGCTGAAGAAATTGATGAAAGGAAAAGGGATGGGTGACCAGTTCGCTCAAGAAGCATGTGCGACTTGGATGGACGTGCGTTCATTTGGACAAGTGTTCGCATTCAAAGGTGAAAAATCTGGAGTGTCTATCGGTGTGCGAGGACCTGTCTCTATCCATACAGCAACGAGCGTTGCACCAATCGATATTACGAGTATGCAGATTACAAAAAGTGTGAACTCTGAGAGTGGAAAAGAACGTGGCTCTGACACAATGGGAATGAAACACCGCGTCGATCACGGAGTATATGTGTTGAATGGAAGCATTAATACTCAACTTGCTGAAAAGACGAATTTTACGAAAGAAGATGCAGAAAAATTAAAACAGGTTCTTGTTACACTGTTTGAAAATGATGCTTCATCCGCGCGTCCCGAAGGAAGTATGGAGGTTCATAAAGTGTATTGGTGGGAACATAGTTCGAAATTAGGACAATATTCATCTGCGAAAGTGCACCGTTCCATCTCGGTAAAACCGACGACAGAAGAGCCAAAAGACTTTTCGGATTATGAAATTCATGTTGCTCCACTTGATGGCTTAGAGCCTGAAGTGTTGGATGGATTATAAACAAGACGATTCCTATTTGCTGTTGTCGGGCATTCAACACTTTCAATTTTGTCCGAGGCAGTGGGCGCTCATCCACATCGAACAGCAGTGGGAAGAGAATTCTCGAACCGTTGAAGGGCAACACCTGCACAAAAAAGCGGACGATCCGTTCGCGCGTGAAAAACGGAAAGACAAACTAATTGTGCGAGGGATGGCAATTAAGTCAGAAGTGTTAAACGTTAGCGGCCAGTGTGATGTCGTTGAATTTGTCCAAGATCCAGCAGGGGTCTCTTTGTATGGAAACCCTGATACGTATCGTCCGATCCCCGTCGAGTATAAGCGTGGGAAACCGAAAGTCGGGAAAGAAGATGAGCTTCAGTTGGCTGCACAAGCCATCTGTCTGGAAGAGATGTTTTTATGTCAAATCACAGAAGGTTATCTTTACTATAACGAAACGAAGCATCGTCATCAGGTACTGCTATCGGAAAGTTTGAAACATGAAGTTAGGGAGATCGTTGAGAAAATGAACGACTACTATAGGCGGCGACATACTCCAAAAGTAAAAATGGGACCACGTTGTAAAAGTTGTTCTCTCCAAAATATCTGCTTGCCAGAATTGATGGTTCGAGAGAGTTTCAGTGAGTATATGGAGAGGAGACTTCGGGATTGAAAAAGATGTTGAATACGCTATTCGTGAACCAATCGGATGCATACCTTGCTCTTGATGGCGGGAATGTAGTAGTAAAGAAAGATGACGAAGTTTTAGGGCGAGTGCCTCTCCATAACCTTGAAGGAATCGTTACGTTCGGATATACCGGGGCTAGTCCTGCATTGATGGGGTATTGCGCCGAGAACGATGTGCCTCTGACATTTATGACAAAGAACGGTCGGTTTTTAGCACGTGTCATCGGAGAAAGTAAAGGTAATGTCGTATTACGCAAAACGCAGTATCGACAATCTGACTGTGAACTTCAATCGGTAAAACTCGCTCGGAATTTTATTCTCGGAAAAGTATACAATCAAAAATGGATGCTTGAACGGACGACTCGCGACTATCCGATGCGGGTTGACGTTACACGCTTCAAGGAAACATCGCAATACTTCTCGAAAAAGCTAATAGAAATTCGTGAGTGCGGAGATCTGGAAAGATTACGAGGTCTTGAAGGGAAAGTGGCGGTTCATTATAATCAACTTTTTGATGACATGATTCTTCAGCAGAAAGAAGAGTTCGTGTTCAAAGGACGTTCGAGAAGACCACCACTTGATCGCGTGAATGCGATGTTGTCATTCGCCTATAGCTTGTTGGCACGCGATACTGGCGCTGCACTCGAAGCAGTTGGTCTCGATGCGTACGTCGGATTTTTGCACCGGGAACGTCCAGGACGGATTTCGCTGGCTCTTGACTTGATGGAAGAGTTGAGAGGGATTTATGCGGATCGGTTCGTACTTTCACTAATAAATATGAAAGTAATTCAAGCGAAACATTTCGTTCAAAAAGAAAATGGTGCTGTACTCATGACTGAAGAAGGGCGCAAAGTCTTCCTCTCAGCATGGCAGAAGAGAAAACAGGAGATGATTCACCATCCTTATTTAAAAGAAAAAATGATGTGGGGACTCGTACCTTACGCGCAAGCCTTACTATTGGCTAGACATTTGCGTGGAGATTTAGAGGAATATCCAACTTTCTTGTATAAGTGAGGGATGCATGTGCTCGTTTTAGTGACATATGATGTGAATACTATCTCACCCGGAGGCACGAAACGGCTTAGACAAGTAGCAAAAGTTTGTCAGCAGTACGGTCAGCGAGTTCAGAATAGTGTGTTTGAATGTATCGTTGATCAGACAGAATTTACGACCTTGAAATTGCGGTTACAAGAGATTGTAGACGTAGACCGTGACAGTCTTCGTTTTTATAGACTTGGGAACCAACATGCATCTAAAGTAGAGCATTATGGAGTGAAAGAATCTTTAGATTTGGAAGGCCCTCTCATTTTTTAAAGATGAAGGTGTTTTCAGTGAGTGCGAACTTGAAGTGCACATCATTTTCTAGAGAGGTTCGCACCTGGTTTTTATAAAGTTTTTGAATGAAAGATCAACGAATCTAGTCTTCGGAATACAGAAATAGGTAATATTGTTTATCACATTTATTTTAGTCGGTTTTTTTAGCTTAAATCGGCTATCGCACTCCATGTGAGTGCGTGGATTGAAATGTCTCGATCATCAGCGACTCGTAATCGTCCACCTATCGCACTCCATGTGAGTGCGTGGATTGAAATTTCGCCCCGCGCACCTTCATGCCGTAACTGTGCAGATCGCACTCCATGTGAGTGCGTGGATTGAAATTTCGCAATTGGAAGGATCGTCGTCCGAATAAAGTATCGCACTCCATGTGAGTGCGTGGATTGAAATATTACCGCAATATAAGTATTTATGTTTACGGTTATCGCACTCCATGTGAGTGCGTGGATTGAAATATTTCTATAACCTCCTATAAAATTTATCATTTGTATCGCACTCCATGTGAGTGCGTGGATTGAAATAATGGTCATCGGTAGCGTGTAGTAGGAGCGGAGCATCGCACTCCATGTGAGTGCGTGGATTGAAATTTCCGCGCGCCCGTATGTTGCCACCGTGTGCCGAATCGCACTCCATGTGAGTGCGTGGATTGAAATTTGACGCACGGTGACGAGGTTTTGAAACTCGCGCATCGCACTCCATGTGAGTGCGTGGATTGAAATCTGCATCGTCGCCGTCGCATGGCTGTACACGTCATCGCACTCCATGTGAGTGCGTGGATTGAAATTTAAAGTTCATTGTCGAATCCCTCCGTATACAAATCGCACTCCATGTGAGTGCGTGGATTGAAATAAATCTGCGCTGGCAACGATATCATTCCCTAACAATCGCACTCCATGTGAGTGCGTGGATTGAAATGGGTCAATCGTCGCTTCCGGTAGTGCCGACTTCATCGCACTCCATGTGAGTGCGTGGATTGAAATGGCTTGAATGACCACCACTTGTATGTCTCTTTAATCGCACTCCATGTGAGTGCGTGGATTGAAATTTTCGTGGTCGAATCCCGGCGACATCGTGCTCGAATCGCACTCCATGTGAGTGCGTGGATTGAAATTTGGATGTCCACTCGCCATCGCGGGTCATGATGATCGCACTCCATGTGAGTGCGTGGATTGAAATAATTTCCGGCGACCTCGGCGACGGGTTTTTGCATATCATCGCACTCCATGTGAGTGCGTGGATTGAAATAAGACGTGCAAAACGCGAACCTCGCGGGTCTTCATCGCACTCCATGTGAGTGCGTGGATTGAAATGTACTCGTCATACTGCTTCATCTGATTTCGCCTATCGCACTCCATGTGAGTGCGTGGATTGAAATAAACCCTTTATTAAAGTCGTGGATCGCTTTGCCATCGCACTCCATGTGAGTGCGTGGATTGAAATGCTTCGAAGTAAGAGTTTTCGATATTAATATCACATCGCACTCCATGTGAGTGCGTGGATTGAAATCCTCTATCTTAAAAGGAGTGAATCATAATGGCAATCGCACTCCATGTGAGTGCGTGGATTGAAATAGGTAACGATGGTGGCAAAGGACGCGACAGAGGTAATCGCACTCCATGTGAGTGCGTGGATTGAAATTTGCGCCGTACCTTGAATCGCGACCTGGGTCCCACATCGCACTCCATGTGAGTGCGTGGATTGAAATGCCTTGGTTGGCAATGCTTCTCCAAAGGGGACATATCGCACTCCATGTGAGTGCGTGGATTGAAATCCTTCCTTATATACGGGGTAAATAATCTATGTCATCGCACTCCATGTGAGTGCGTGGATTGAAATCCGTACAGGTGCTCGACCTTGTCCTCGCGTTCGATATCGCACTCCATGTGAGTGCGTGGATTGAAATGTTGCGAAGGTGTCCTCGATGCCCGTGAGCTCGATCGCACTCCATGTGAGTGCGTGGATTGAAATAACGCCTGCCACGGGGTTTGTTCCTCGCCCGGTATCGCACTCCATGTGAGTGCGTGGATTGAAATGTTCGAAGAATTCCCGGTGTTCGATTTGCTTCCGATCGCACTCCATGTGAGTGCGTGGATTGAAATACCGAATCCGTTCGACAATGTATTCGGCGCCAGATCGCACTCCATGTGAGTGCGTGGATTGAAATTCCAAGGCGATAAGTGTGATAGGGAATGTGTGGGATCGCACTCCATGTGAGTGCGTGGATTGAAATAATAACCGTTCTCTGACCGATAATTTCGCCATAGTATCGCACTCCATGTGAGTGCGTGGATTGAAATACTTCGCCTATCGTCGATAAATCATCGCACTCCATGTGAGTGCGTGGATTGAAATAGTTGAGTTTGTTCGGCGAAGTAACGGCTTTTTATCGCACTCCATGTGAGTGCGTGGATTGAAATACGACAAAGGGGAACGATTGGACGGCACACCGTTAATCGCACTCCATGTGAGTGCGTGGATTGAAATAGAAGCGAAACTCGGAACGTTGCTCGCGAACCTCATCGCACTCCATGTGAGTGCGTGGATTGAAATAAGGGACCTCAGATATTAACATTTATGAGAAACTATCACACTCCATGTGAGTGCGTGGATTGAAATCTCCAATAGCGTCACATTCCGGGCATCTGCGAGCGATCGCACTCCATGTGAGTGCGTGGATTGAAATCCCAGATGATGTATCAGCGCGTGAAACACACCGGATCGCACTCCATGTGAGTGCGTGGATTGAAATGCAGTACATTACGTTTGACAACTTTGCACACGAATCGCACTCCATGTGAGTGCGTGGATTGAAATAAGCTAATGAAAGCTGAATGTGAGGAGCAAGGCATTATCGCACTCCATGTGAGTGCGTGGATTGAAATTTCGTAACCTGTGGTGAAATGACGAATCACTTTATATCGCACTCCATGTGAGTGCGTGGATTGAAATCACGCAAGGTTGAACGCACCGCCCACCTCGTCGTATCGCACTCCATGTGAGTGCGTGGATTGAAATTGTTGCCGGGCGGGTCAAGGTCACTTCGCGCAAATCGCACTCCATGTGAGTGCGTGGATTGAAATCGCTATGTCTATAAGGCACGTCCTGATTCCGAGATCGCACTCTACGTGAGTGCGTGGATTGAAATACATCGACCCGTTTCACGAAGAACGCGAGGATAAGGTCGCACCTCGTGTAGGTGCGTGGATTGAAAAGGCATAATCAGTATCATAAGCATTGACATTTCTAAGTGACTTACATCGTCTTTACAGGCAAATGGACGAACCTCCTCAGAGATTCGTCCATTTGCCTGTAAATTAATTTCATGTTTGTTTAGTTTGCGCGTTTCAATTCTTTGTTTATATCTTCTTGTTTGAAATCAAGGTTTCGAACATCAACCCGTTTCACAAAGAACGCCAAGATGAGCGCCAAAATGTTCATGACTAACGCAACATAAAACGACACTTGAATCCCTGACAGCAGCGCTTGCTGCGTCATCACACCCATTGCGCTCTCGGTCAGTGTCGACGGGTCGACGCCGGTCATAAGTGACTCGGCTTCAGTCCGCGTCACCGAGTTCATAATCGTCACCAAGACAGCCGTCCCGATCGCGCCGGATACTTGTTGAGCCGTGTTGTTGATGGCCGTACCGTGCGGGTTAAGGCTCGTCGGCAATTGGTTGAGACCGTTTGTTAAAATAGGCATCATCACCATCGACATCCCGAACATACGAAGCGTGTACGTCGTCACGATATACGTATACGTCGAGTCGAGCTGGACGTTGGCGAGCATATACGTCGAGATCGCCGTGATCGTGAGACCGGTGATCGAGAGGAGCTTCGGCCCAAATTTATCGAACAGTTTCCCCGTGATTGGTGACATGATCCCCATGATGATGGCACCTGGCAACAGCATCAGTCCTGAGTCGAGCGGTGAGATGCCGCGGACGCTTTGGACGTAGGCTGGCGTCAAGATCATGCCTGAGAACATGGCGACCGCGTTGACCATCGCGATGACCGACGCGAGGGCGAACATCGGATATTTATACGCCCGCAAGTCGAGGAGCGGTTTTTCCATGTTGAGCTGGCGGACGACGAACGCAATCAAAGTGACGAGGCCGACGATCATCGTCGTCAAGACGATCGGGTTGTCCCAACCGTCCGAACTGGCCGAACTGACGCCGTATAAAATACCGCCGAAGCCGAGCGTCGATAAGACGAGCGACAAGTAGTCGAGCGATTGGTCTTTGTTTTGAACCATGACGTTCTCGGCTTTCCAAATCGCGAGTCCGAGTCCGATGATGGCGAGCGGGAGAATCATCTCAAACAAGACGCGCCAGTCGTAGTACTCGACGATATAGCCTGACAGTGTCGGGCCGATCGCCGGTGCCGTGATCATGACGAGTCCGAAGATGCCCATCGCCGTTCCGCGTTTCTCACGCGGGAAACTGACGAGCATGACGTTCATGAGCAGTGGTCCCATCGTCGAAGCCCCGACCGCTTGGATCATCCGGCCACTGAGTAACCAGCCAAACGTCGGAGAAAAGGCGGCAATCGCCGTCCCGAGGGCGAAAATCGCCATCGAGGTGATGAAGAGCGCTCGGTTCGAAAAGCGGGTGATCAAGTAGGCCGATGCCGGGACGAGGACACCCGTCACGAGCATGAAGCCGGTCGCAAGCCATTGGACGGTCGAGTAGTCGGCGATGTCCAAATCGACCATGATCGATGGGAGCGCGACGTTAAGTAATGAGTTGTTCAAGAAGGCGATGAATGCCCCGACGAACAAGACCGCGAGCATGAGATACGGCGGTTTCTTTTGGAATTCTGGTTTCATCTGGACTGCTCCTTTATTTTCTAAATAGTTATATGCTAGTAAGTGTCGATGACATGATTTTATACCCGTTGTACAAATAAATCAACAATTTTGTACCACGAGTTTAAAATGCTATACTTAGGATACAAACCAAACAGAACGGAGTAATCAGTATATGAAAGATAAGAAACGAAAAGTCGCGGACGTCGCCATGACGTTGTTCATCGAGAATGGGGTACAGCAGACGTCGGTCCAAGAAATCATCGAGCGAGCCAACATCTCGAAAGGGACGTTTTATAATTATTTCGCCTCGAAAACGGACTGTGTCGCCAACATCCTTGAGAACTTGCGCTATGACGCCGGCCAGCGTCGCATTGAGATGCAGATGGGGCGGGACAAGCGCGATAAAGACGTCTTCATTGAGCAGATCTCGATTCTCATTCAGTTGAATGAGGAACGTAATCTGTACGCCTTGTTCGAGTCGATCATGTCGGCGAACGAACCCGAACTGAAGAAACTCGTCTTGCAGCACCGCGTCTATGAGATCGAGTGGCTCGCCATGCGCCTGACAGAAATTATCGGCGAAGCGATTCGTCCGTATTCGATCGAATTGACGATTCTATTCAACGGGATGTTGCAACACGTGCTATTCACACTTCGCATCACCAACACGGCCTACTCGATCCAACAGCTCGTCCGCAACCTGTATGCGTACGTCGAGCTGATGGCGGCACGGATGGTCGAGACGGGCGAACATATTTTGAACCCGGTCACGGTCGATCAAATGCGGGGGACGACGGATAAAAACTTGGTCACGAAAGAAGAGTTGCTCAAAATGGCAGAGCGGATCCAAAAGCATGTGCTGATGACGGAAGAACAAGGGGATTTATTTGAGGCGATCACGTATGAACTGCATCAAGAGCGGCTTCGGAAAATTGTCATCGAGCAATTGCTCAAGCCGTTCCAACGTTTGTTCAAAGGTGTGACCGGCGAGACCGAGGTACAAAAATTTACGAACCTTGTCTGGTTGTATACACGGACACATTGACGACAAAAACTTTCTTGTTGCTGTTATATAGAAGAAAGACGTCACAAAAATAAATCTCAAAATATTCCACGAAAAAGAATTGATTCCTACAAATTCATGCGCTACAATCAAGTTACCGAAAGCGCTTTCGGGAAGAGGAGACTGACATGGGTACGATCTATGATTTAGCAAAGAAAACCGGCTTTTCGATCACGACCGTCTCTAAAGCGTTGAACAACTACAAGGACGTAAACGAAAAGACGAGAGCCAAAATTTTAAAAGCTGCCGCCGAGATGGACTATCTGCCGAACGCGCACGCCCAGTCGTTATCGACGAAGAAGTCGTGGGCGATCGGAGTCATGTTCTCGGAAGCGAACGAAGTCGGGATGAAACACCCGTTCTTCAACGGAATCATTGAGAGTTTCCGTCACGCGACAGAGGAACAAGGCTACGATTTGATGTTTGCCTCAAGGAACCTCCGCAACCGTGACATGAGTTATCTCGAACACTTCAAACACCGCGCCGTTGACGGCATCGTCGTCATCTGCTCGGACCGGATGGATGAGCAAGTTCAAGAACTCATGCAAAGCGACATCCCGATCGTCGTCGTCGATATGGACAGCGCGGATTGTAGCGTCGTCTATTCGGACAATATCGCGGGTGCACGTCTAGCCGTGAACCACTTGTACGAGCTCGGTCATCGCAAGATCGCACATATCGCCGGTGACAGAACGATTGACGCCGGTGCGACCCGAATCAAAGGGTACGAGCTCGCCATGCAGGCACTCGATCTTCCAATTGAACCAGGTTATTTGATCAACGCCGGATTCTTTTCAGTCGAAGAAGGTAAACAAGCGATGGAGAAGCTTCTCCAGCTCGAAGCCCCTCCGACCGCAGTATTCGTCGCGGGTGACCAGATGGCGATTGGTGCGATTGAAGCCGTCCATGAGCACGGTCTCCGGGTACCGGAAGACATCTCGATCATCGGTTACGATGACATCGACATGATCAAGTACATCACGCCGAAGCTGACGACGATTCGTCAAGATACAGACGAGATCGGCGAAGCAGCGGCCGAGTTGTTGATTGAACAGATGACCGCTAAAGAACGACTCACAGAACGTCGCGTCATTCCGGTCAAATTGATCGAACGCTTGTCATGCGCACCGGTCAAAAAGTAAAGTAGTCCCGATGATATTTCGAAGTCGCTCTCTCCCCTTTAACCGGATAGAGGGAAGAGCGCGATTTCGAAAGTCATTCCCAAAAAATCGAAATCGCTTTCGATATTTTATTTCGACATTTTCGAAAGCGCTTTCGACAAATTATTACCTCTTCTTGCAAACGCTTTCTAAAAAACATTAAAAGGATGGGTTCACACATGCGTAAAAAATTAGTCAGCTTACTTTCAATCGGAGCACTATCAGTCGGCGTCTTGGGCGCGTGCTCAAACGACGAAGAAACTTCAGGTTCTGAAACAGCTTCTAAAGACGACGTTCTAAAAGTTTGGTCGTTCACAGATGAGCTCAAAGAACCAATCAAAACGTACGAAGAGCGCAACGGCGTCAAAGTAGAATTGACAATCGTTCCAATCGCCGACTATCCGACAAAACTCAAGCCAGCACTTGAAAGCGGCGTTGGGGCACCAGACGTATTCACTGGGGAAATCGCGTTCCTTAAGCAATGGGTTGACGCAGGATACTGGGAAAACCTTTCAGACGAGCCATACAACGTCAATGAAATCGCGGACGACTACATCCCATACGTCTTTGACCTCGGGAAAGATAAAGAAGGCAACGTGCGCGCCCTTTCATGGCAAACGACTCCAGGTGGTGTCTACTACAAACGTAGCCTAGCGAAAGAAGTGCTCGGCACGGATGATCCGACTGAAATCGGAAACATGATGAGCTCGATGGACGGCGTCTTCGAAGTTGCTGAGAAGATGAAGCAAAAAGGCTATCGTATGTTCCCAGATGAAGGCGCAATCCGTTGGTTCTCACAAGGCGCAAACCCTGAAGCATGGGTAAACGACAAGAACGAACTCGTCTTGACACAAGACAAGATCGACTACATGGACTACGCGAAAGAGCTTCGTGAGAAACAATACACGGCACTCGCTCCAGAATGGTCACCATCTTGGTTCGAAGGTATGTCTAAACCGATCAAAGTTAAAGAAGGCGGCAAAGAAGTCGAAACACAAGTCTTCTCATACGTCCTCCCAACATGGGGTCTCCACAGCGTCTTGAAAGACAGCGCGAAAGATACAGCTGGTGACTGGGCAGTCACGAACGGTCCAAGCCCGTACTTCTGGGGCGGCACATGGCTCGGAGTTTACGAAGGATCAAAAAACAAAGAAGCAGCATACGACTTCGTTAAACTCATGACGCAAGACGAAGAGTTCTTGACAGGTTGGGCTGAAGAGACTGGTGACGTTCTTTCTTACAAACCGGTCACAGATAAGATCAAAGACGATTTCAGCGACGAGTTCCTCGGCGGACAGAACAACTACGAGTTCTTCCTCGACCAAGCTGATGAAATCACACCAGGGATCGTAACGAAATACGACCAACAGCTCGACACACTCTACGGCGCGTCTGTCCTCCAATACGTTGAAGGCAAGAAGTCGAAAGACGAAGCAATCGCAGAGTTCAAAAAACAAGCGAAGAACGCTTACCCAGACATTACAGTTGACTGAAGCAAGCTAACCCGTGGGGGGATTTCCCCCCTTAAGGGTTGCTATGGAAGGAGTAACACGACGTGAAAAAACTTGACCGTTACGGCTATGCGTTTATTGCCCCATTTTGGGTCGTCTTTTTGACATTCAGTATCTACCCGGTCTTCTTGACCCTGTACTACAGTTTCACCAACTATACCGGCAGTCCGGGTGAAGAGGTCGTCGGTTTCGCGAACTACGCGCGTTTGTTGACAGACACATACTTCATCGAGGCGTTCGTCAATACGATTAAGATTTGGGGAATAAACTTTGTCTTGCAAATCGGTCTCGCACTGGCTCTCGCGCTCTTGTTCTCAGATCTTCGTTTGAAATTGAAGGGCCTCGCGTTCTTCCGTTCATTCTTCTATCTTCCTAACTTGATCACGATCAGTTCGGTCGCACTCTTGTTTGGAATCTTGCTCGACTGGCAGCATGGATCACTCAACATGATGCTCTTGAAACTCGGCATTATCTCAGACCCAATCAATTGGTTATCGCAACCGGTGACGGCACAACTGTCCGTCTCACTCATTTTGACATGGATGTGGTTCGGTCACTCGTTCATCATCGTCATGGCCGGTGTGTCGGGGATTTCGCAAGACTTCTTCGAAGCTGCCCATATCGATGGCGCGAACCGTTGGCAGATGTTCACGAACGTCACGGTGCCACTGCTTAAACCGATTCTCTTGTATATCATGATCACATCGCTCATCGGTGGCCTTCAATTGTTCGACCTTCCGCTTCTCTTGACAGACGGAGTCGGTGCGCCAGATGGATCACTGAACACGATGGTGCTTTACTTGTACAACCAAGCATTCAAGTATAACAACTACGGCTATGCATCAGCGGTTGCTTACGGCTTGTTCTTGATCACGCTCGTCTTCTCGGCGGTCGTCTTCAAAGGCATGTTCCGTAAAGAGCGCGCTGCGCAGAAGGGAGCATAACCAATGGAACAAAATGCAGAATCACGGCGTATGCTCGCCGACAGCGAAGTACAGCCGCCGCGCGAGGAGAAACCTCTCCGCGTGGAGCCGCCAAAAAACAAGGTCAAAAAGAAACGGTTTAGCCGTGGCTTGATCTATACAGGCTTGGTCATCTTGACGATTATCTGTTTCATCCCGTTCCTCATGATGCTCGTCAACGCGACACGGACGAACGGAGAAATCATGACCGGTTTCTCGCTCATCCCAGGGACATCACTACTCGATAACTATGCGATCTTGAGCGACTACATCAACATTTGGACCGGATTTAAAAACAGTTTGATTGTTGCAGTGCTCGTGACGTTACTCTCGGGTTACTTCTCGGCTATGACTGCGTTCGGATTTTCGTTCTATGAATTCAAAGGAAAAAATGTGATGTTCATCTTCATGCTCGTCATGATGATGGTCCCGGGACAACTCGGACTTATCGGTTTCTACGAGATCAGCAAGACGCTCGGGATTCTCGATTCGTTCATCCCGCTCATCATCCCGTCGATCGCGAGTCCGTTCGTCGTCTTCTTCATCCGCCAGTACACGCAAGCGACGCTGCACATCAGTATGATCGAAGCAGCGCGGATCGATGGAGCGAGCGAGCTTCGCATCTTCCATACGATCGCGCTTCCGATGATGATGCCAGCTGTTGCGACGATGTCGATCTTCACGTTCATCGGCTCGTGGAACAACTACTTGATGCCGCTCGTGCTCTTGTTCTCACCAGAGAAGTACACGTTGCCGGTACTCATGGGCTTCTTGAAAGGTTCGCAAGTCGCCGAAAACCTCGGCGCCCTTTACCTCGGTATCGCGATTTCAGTCGTGCCGATCATGATCGCCTTCTTGTTCTTGTCGAAATACATCGTCAGCAGTATCTCGGCTGGTGCGGTCAAAGAATAACTAGACAGAAAAGAGGAATTGACTATGCAGTTTAACAAAGACTTTGTCTTCGGAACGGCAACTTCGTCTTATCAAATCGAAGGCGCCCACAACGAAGGCGGGCGTACGCCGTCGATCTGGGACATGTTCTGTGACATCGACGGACGTGTGTTCGAAAAGCATAACGGTGACGTCGCTTGCGACCATTACCACCGTTATGAAGAAGACATTCAGCACATTAAAAAGCTCGGCGTTGACACATATCGCTTCTCGATTGCCTGGCCACGCATCTTCCCGGCCAAAGGTGAGTTCAACCCGGCCGGTATGGAATTCTACAAGACGCTCGCGACGCGTCTCCGTGAAGAAGGCATCAAGCCAGCCGTCACGCTCTACCATTGGGACCTCCCGATGTGGGCCCATGAAGCAGGCGGCTGGGTGAACCGCGACTCGGTCGACTGGTTCCTCGAGTACGCGAAAGTGTGTTTCGATGAGCTCGACGGTATCGTCGACTCATGGATCACGCACAACGAACCATGGTGTGCCGGCTTCCTCGGCTACCATGTCGGTGTTCACGCACCGGGACATCGTGACATGAACGAAGCGGTCCGCGCCGTGCACCACATGTTGCTGTCACACGGTAAAGCCGTTGAATTGCTCAAGAACGACATGAAGTCGACGACACCGATCGGCATCACGCTCAACTTATCACCGGTGTACGCGAAGACGGACTCGGCGAACGACAAACTCGCTCAGAACAACTCGGACGGGTACTCGAATCGTTGGTTCCTCGATCCGGTCTTCAAAGGCCAGTATCCGGTCGACATGATGAACTTGTTCTCGAAATACGTTCACTCGTACGACTTCATCAAACCAGGTGACATGGAGACAATCTCGACAGAGTGCGATTTCTTTGGCATCAACTTCTACAGTCGCGGACTCGTCGAGTTCAGCGCAGCGAACGACTTCATGACAGTCGCCGCTTACTCCGATTACGACAAGACGGGCATGGGCTGGGATATCGCCCCGAACGAATTCAAAGACCTGATCCGTCGCTTACGTAACGAGTACACAGATCTTCCAATCATCATCACAGAGAACGGCGCAGCGTATGACGACGTGCTTGAGAACGGCGAAGTCCATGACGATAAACGCATCGACTACGTCAAAAAGCACCTCACAGCCGTATCTGACTTGAACGACGAAGGCATGAACATCGCCGGATACTATCTCTGGTCGCTCATGGATAACTTCGAATGGAGCTTCGGTTACGAGAAGCGCTTCGGCATTCTCTACATCGACTTCGAGACGCAAGAGCGCGTCTGGAAAGATAGTGCGAAATGGTACGCCGGCGTCATCGAACAGCATAAAGCAGGTCACGCCGACAGCGTCGAAGCGTAACCAACAAAACAGCCAGTCCCTGCCGCTACGGGGATTGGCTGTTTTTGTGTGGAACTTATTCAAGGGGGGAACGTATGAAGTAGGGAGGAGGAGCGACGATGGCGTTGGACTATCGAACAGACGAAGAACGCGCCGAAGACCGTTGGACGACAGCGCTTTTCATGTGGACGCTCAACGGGTTCATCTTTGGGATGTTGTACGGTGTGGTGTATCGGGACGTTGCCGTTGTCTTCTTATCTTGTTTTTTGCTCGTCTTCGGAATCAAAGGCGTGTTTCGGCGCGATGACCGCATCAAGCGGGAACGAGCGATTCGCGAGATGGGGATCGAGCTCGACTCAAAAGAGGGGGAGATGTTGATGAAACGCGAATATGCGACATACGAAGTGACAGGCTATGATGACCAAGGCAAGATCAAATTCATTCATTTGAAGGAAGGCGAGTTCGTCTTACCGGTCGAGATCAAAGGGGACGACTTGACGAAAATCAAAAAGATGATGGAACTGAATCCTGGGGTGATCGTCATCGTCCATGCGGCAATCGACCAGAAGCGGATGCGCCTCTTAGAGATTGACGGCTATTCGTTGCGGAAGGAAGAAAAGTAATGGCGATCACAAAACTGATGTCGCGCGACGAAACGATTGATGTGACGATTGAGAGCTATGCGTACGCTTATCCTGACGCCGACAACGTCCATGACGCGGCGTGGCACCGCAATTGGATCGGGTTTCACGCACCGGAGCACCGCATCACGTTCGATGACATCATGCTTGATAGTTTGCTCGTCGCGCACTACATACCAGTATTTGAGTCGTTCGTAGCGGGTGACGTGCAGGAAGTCGAGTTCGAGCCGACGGAACCGTTCGTCAGTTTGACGTTGACGAGAAGGGACGGGGATGGTGACGAAGTGAACGTACGAGGCCATCTGGAGCATCCGCTCGGGGACGACGCAGAAGAGTTGAGGTTCGAGTTTGAGACGTCCGTGTTGAACGTTGAGCGCTTTCTAAAAGGCTTACGGGACATCGCAGACGAATTTCCGGTGCGCTAGATGGAGGAATGATTAAACGGATTGATTCAAGCGCCCTTCTAAAAGAGCATCATCCAACATAAGGACTTGCATGACAAGAAAAAACGCCGTGACAGCAAGGGTCATGGCGTTATGAGTCGAGTTGTGAGGCGTGGGCCCGATATTTGCCTAACGAGTAGGCAGCGCACAGAAGGAAAATCGTATGCAGACCGATGCCGATCAACATTGCATAAGGCACGATCGATTTGAAGCCAAGTCCAAAGGCAAGGGCTGCGCTCGATAAG
Source organism: Exiguobacterium aurantiacum (assembly GCF_001766415.1). GTDB lineage: Bacteria > Bacillota > Bacilli > Exiguobacteriales > Exiguobacteriaceae > Exiguobacterium > Exiguobacterium aurantiacum_A. Next base: position 113,983 of record NZ_MKXO01000006.1, read on the forward strand.
ATCATAAAGCTCGGTGTATAGTTTTTCAAATTAAGTTTCTCCTTTGCTACGTGTGATGGTTTGCCGCTGTTTTCCAAACGGATAGCCAGCGAGTAAAAGGAATGCCGTGCTTAAAAACAACGGATAGACAGATTGGGTTGCAAGGCCGACAAAGCCGGATATACCTGATAAGAAACAGCAGAGAGAAGTGTAGTTAAGTTTCATTGTTTACCAACTTTCTTAGGGAAGAGAAGAGAAACCAAGAGTATGATAATCGAGATTGCATAAAAGATAAGCGAGAAATCTTTCATTGCGTCTCTTGATACATGCATTCCGCTGATCATCGCAATTACTAAAAAACCGGACGAAGGCAAAATAGCGATAGCAAATGCAATCCATTGCAACATTCTTCTCGTCATATAACTCCTTTCTAATCGCTTAGTATAGTCGAATAAGCAAACCATTTCCTTACTTGTTTCCCTAAATATAACAGCCCTTCTCATCGCTGAGAAGGGCTGTCTTTTTTGATTAAGCTGACGCTTTGTCTGCTTCTTCTTGTGCTTTCAACTCTTCACCGTACGAGACGCGGTCTTGCATGCGGACGAACGGGAGGTAGATGGCTACGGCCATAGCGATCGTGACGATCTGCAAGAGCGCTGCACGCCATCCGCCGATTAAGAAACCAGAGATGATCGGTGGTGTCGTCCATGGCACTTGAAGTGCGTTGAACGGATCGACCCAGCCCCAAAGGATTGAGAAGTACACCATGAACGATGCGATTGCAGGTACGATGACGAACGGTACGAACATGATCGGGTTGAACACGATCGGCATCCCGAAGATGACCGGCTCGTTAATGTTGAACAAACTTGGTGCAAGCGAGAGCTTACCGAGCTGTTTCAAGTGAGCCGAACGGGCGACGATAAGTGTGGCGATGATGAATCCGATCGTGATTCCTGAACCACCGAGCTTCGTGAAGACGTCGAGGAACTGGATTGTAACGATTTTCGCGTTCTCACCGGCAACGAGTGTTTCACCCGCATCGATGAGTGCTTGGTTTTGAAGTGCGTTTGCTGTAAGGAGTGGCCCCATGATACCCATGATGATTGCGGCACCGTGAATTCCACACCACCACATGACTGACATGAGAACCATGATGATGACTGCTCCTGCGAGCGTGTCTGTCAAGTTTTGAAGTGGTGATTGAAGCACGTCATAGACGACTTCTGTGAACGTACGCTCTGCAACTGCTTGGAAGATAGCGAATGTCACAGCAGCAAGTGCGATGATCGCAAGACCAGGAACGAGTGCCGAGAATGAGTTCGAAACACCAGGTGGGACACCGTCAGGCATTTTAATGCTGATCCCGCGTTTGATGAATTGCGAATAAATGAATCCGACGACTAAACCGACGACGATGGCAGCGAGGACACCTTGTCCACCTGTCCATACTTTCGGGATGACTCCGTTGACTGCTTCTCCTGATTCAGAGAGGACAGATGCTTGTGTGATGATCAAGAACGAGATGATTCCGAGGATACCAGCTGGTACGCCTTCGATTTTTTCGTTTTTGACGTACGAGTAGGCGATTCCGAATACCCCGATCAAAGCTAGGATGTCAAACGTCGCACCGACGACTTGCGTGAGTGGGAGCGTCCAATCGGCTCCGAACAATCCTGACATGAACTCGGCCCAACCTGGAATCGGTAACGCCAAGATCAGTAGGAACAGCGAACCGATGATCGTCATCGGCATTGTCAGGATGAACCCGTCCTTAATTGCAAGGACGGGCTTTGCGTTCGCAAAACGAACGAAACCTGGTGTGAACTTTTCAAATACTCTTTCTAAGCGGCTCATGGGGAACCTCCTTATAGGTTTTCAGCGCGCGTGGCGATGATGTCTTTGTACCAGTGGAACGATTTTTTCTTCTTGCGAGCGAGTCCATTCGCGTGGTCAACGTAGATGAAGCCATACTGCTTCTTATATCCGTTGAGCCAGCTGAGAAGGTCGATTGCCGACCAAGCGTAGTAACCTGCGACGTTGACACCTTGTTCAACGGCGTGTTTCACAGCGCGTAAGTGGCCTTCGATGTATTCGATACGTGGGTCGTCGAGGATTTCGCCGTCAACGATTGGATCGACGTCGCCGAGACCGTTCTCGGTGATATAGATTTTCACGTTGCCGTAACGCTCCTTCAACATATGCATACCGTCAAGGAACGCTTCCGGTGAGATTTCCCATGCCCATTTCGTATATACCTTGTCATCCATCATGACTGTCTTGTAGACGCCGTCGAACGATGGGTTACCTGGGCGGCCTGTCGAGTTCTCACGACCACCGGCCATAACGAGCGCCGAGTCATTTTTCATGACGCGTTGCGGGCTGTAGTAGTTGAGACCGATGAAGTCGTTCATCGGAGCTGTACGCTTGAGAAGCTCGAGCTCTTCAGCTGTCATTTCAGGGAGAAGACCTTGCTCTTCAAGTCCTTTCACGACGTATTCTGGATATTCGCCTTTCAAGATCGGGTCATAGAACCAGTGCGTCGCATAAGCGTTCGCGTGCATTTCCGCAAATTTGTTCTCCTCGGCTTCATCGATGCTGAAGGCCGGGTTGAATACGTGCGTGATGCCGATTTCACCTTCGTAACCGTTTTGTTTGAACAACTCGACGGCACGGGCGTGTGCGACGAAAACGTGGTGTGTCGTTTGGAAGTAACCTTTGACATCGCCTTCGATACCTGGTGGGTGTGCCCCAGTCAAGTAGCCGAGCGAGCAGAAGATGACCGCTTCATTGAACGTGATCCAGTGACGGACACGGTCGCCGAACGATTGGAAACAAGTATCGGCGAAACGTACGAACGCGTCAACCGTAGCTGGATTTTTCCAGCCGCCTGTTTCTTCAAGCGCTTGCGGGAGGTCCCAGTGGTAGAGTGTCACGAACGGGACGATGTTGTGCTTCAAGCACTCGTCGATCAAGTTGTTGTAAAACTCAAGTCCTTTTTCGTTTACTTCCCCTGTGCCGTTCGGGAAGATACGCGGCCATGAGATTGAGAAGCGATATGATTCGAGTCCCATTTCGGCCATGAGCGCGATGTCTTCTTTATAACGATGGTAATGGTCGACTGCGACGTCGCCGTTCGTATCTTCAAATGTTTTTCCAGGAATTTTCGAGAAGACGTCCCAGTTTGAGAGTCCTTTCCCGTCCTCGTTCCATGCGCCTTCGACTTGGTAAGAAGCCGAAGCAGCGCCGAACAAGAAATCTTTTGGCATTTTCAAAGTGGTCACCCCAGTTTATTTATTTACAAGCTTCAATGCGTGGTCTAATACTTTCGTTCCGTTCATCATGCCGTAGTCGACTGTGTTGATGACGTCGATTGGAACGCCTTTTGGCTCACAGATCTGTTTGCCTTTTGAAAGCAAGTACTTCACTTGTGGTCCGAGAAGAGCGACGTCGAGGTCGTTCACATACGTTTCCATTTCTGATTCTGGGTAGGCTGCGATTTCTGCCTCGAGGCCACGTTCAGCGGCAACCGCTTTCATTTTTTCTACTAACATACTTGTTGACATACCTGCTGCGCAGAAGAGTCCGATTTTCATCATTTTTGATCCATTCCTTTCAATTGGTTGATTTCGTTTTGCATGTTCATCATGTAGCCGAGCATCTCTTTTACGAGGATCGTGTTCATCAAGTGGTCTTGCGCGTGCACCATGAGGACGCCGACTGTCGCCGTTTTCCCTTGTGCTTCGAGCGTGACGAATTTTGTTTGGATAGCGTGTGCTTCTTTCAACGTCGCGTCACCGGCTGTCACCGCTTCAGCCGCTTCCTCTGGCTTGCCTTCTTGCATGAGGAGCATTGCGTGGTGGTAACTTGCTTTCGCGTCACCTGAGAGGGCGATTAAACCGAAGATGTCTTCGGGTGTAATTTCGATTGTTTCAGAAACCATAATATCTCTCCTTTTTTTGTATGGATAACTAAGATTCGTAGGTACAAATTCTATAGTTTGATACTAGCACGACACCGCTTACATGTAAACCCTTTCTTTTTGAATAAAATGTGAACGAAAAAAACGCACGCGAGATTAACCTCTCGAGTGCGTTTACGATTTGATGTTAGAGACTTTTAGCATCTTCACATGGCGGAAATGATGTGTCGAGCGCGATACGTCGAAGATTTGGCCGTTCGTTAAATAGACGGTGTTGTCGACGAGAAGGGCCGGATCATTTTCGTTCAATCCGAGTAAGACGGCATCATCAGCGTTCAAGAAATCGGCGTAAATGACACGGTCGGCAAAACCGATGGCGAGTTTTTGGTCGTTACGGAAGTAGTTATAAATCGACTTCTCGGTGATGTTTCGATCGAGATAGACGACGAGGTTTTTCCGGAAGTACGAATCTTCGACCGAGAACGGGTGGTCGTCGACGAGACGGAGGCGCTTGACGTAATAGACTGGCGTCCCGACCGGACACTTCATCCGTTCCGCCACTTCTTCGTTTGCCGTCGTCTCCTCAAAGGCGAGGACGTGTGTCTCGACTTTTCGTCCACTGAAGTCGCTCGTGAGACCTTGGAGTTTTTCGAGGTTCACATAATCGCTGTCGTAATGGTCACGGACGAAGACGCCGCTCCCTTGGACTTGATATGCGTAGCCTTTGTTGACGAGAATCTCGATCGCTTTCCGGACCGTGTTGCGGCTGACGGCGTATTTCGTCGCATATTCGTCTTCCGTGAGGAGTTTGTTCGTATGCTGATAGACGTGATTGACGATATCCGTCTCAATCTGTTCAGCTACTTGCTTATACTTTGGGGCCATGACTGTTTGCACCTTTCACATCAATTTGTAGGAATGAATACGCTATCATTATAGCAGAAATAATTTGTAACGGTCGTAAATCATTCGCCAATTGTTGAAAAACGTCGAATGATTGTACAGAGAATCATTGAAATCGGCGAAACGAATTCGAAAGGGTTTCGTATAAAAAAGGAGAAGAGTGAGGAGGAGAAGGGTATGGCACAATCAGTTCGGATGGAACGAGAACGAGAATGGAAGCAACGACATACACGCATCGGCTATGCTTTATTAACAGTCGTCGTTCTGGCGTTCACTTTGATGTTCTTTGGACGGGCAACGTGGATTACAGTCCCGCTTGGCCTGGTCGGCGTAGCCCTGCTCGCTTCAGATGTGGCGAAATTTCGGATGAGACGGATGTATCTATTCGACTCCGCAGCCCAGAAATTGCTCCGTTGGCAGTTGTTATATGACGTCGTGAATACGAGCGTGCTCACGATTATGGTTGGTGGGCTCTTAATTTTTAGCCAAGACAACATCTATTGGGGGTTCGCCGTCCTGATTTGGGGAACGTTCGCCGAAATCGTGTCACGTCGGTTGAATCGGGCGCTACAAGCGCATGATCCGATATTACGCGCCCTCGAGCTGGAGGAAGCGCGATGAATGAACGAGTCGAACAGGAACGGGCGTGGATCCATTCGTTCCAACAACTCATGTTTGGGATTGTAGGGGTGTTTCTAGTCGTCATTCTTCCAATCGTTTGGTGGACGGACAGTCTGTTTTGGGGCATCGTCTACATGGCACTCGTGCTCGTTCCCGTCAATGTGATGTATATACGTCGCTATCAGATGCGACAACGGTTGAATCCGAAATTGACGCATCGCTATCGCCAACAGTTGGGGAGTGACGTGTTGAATACGGTTGCCTTCTTTCTCGCATTGAACGGCAATGAATTGTTGGAGACGAAAGTTTTCTATACAGTCGGTTTGCTCGTGATTGTGTTAGCTGGATGGATGACGATGAGGATTGATAAGCGGATGAAGCAGGAAGACGTGTGGCGTCCTACATATAAAGAAATAGGGAGGTGAGGAAATGGACCAGGTGCGACACGATGTTAAGAGAGTCGTCAATATTCGAAGGTATGGTGTCCCGATATGGATTGTTTATATGGCCATCTTTCTATTCGCGCTTTTCTTTGAACAGATCTGGCTCATTCCCTTGATGTGGTTACTCGCAATTTTTCTCATCATCATGGGGAATAAAGAATATCGCATCATGCGTCATTTTGCAGAAACTTTTCAAACCCTCAAATTGCTTCGCATACAATATGCAATGACTTGGTTGGATGCACTATTGCTTTCGACTTCAATGACGGCGCTGGTTCTCAATCACTCAATCGGATTTTTGATTGGGGCTTTATTTGCTATGATGCGTTTTACCGATTCTTATCGAGACCGATTGATTAGAAACAAACTGAAAGCGGTTGACCCTGACATGCCGACATACGACCAAGTGATTGAAAGGATGAAACCATAATGGAACTATCACCGCAAACAAAACAACAGATCGATACAGTGTTGCGAATGGATAAATGGACAAGCTGGGGTGTCGGCATAATCGGTGTGTCAGCAATTATCGGCATGCTGATTTACGCGTCGTATTGGGAGATGCCGGACTCGTTTTTCCTGATATTCATATTCTCTATATTTAGTCTCGTCGTCACGACAGAGGTGATGCGTTTCCGGATGTGGCGCCGCTTCGTGAAAAATGAGAAGGCGCGAAAGCTGTTGACGCTACGGTATACCGCTTATTTACTGGGACTTGTCGCTCTCGGCTACTACGGGATCGTTGTGTTCAATCAAACGTCGCAGCCGCAATCGTTCCAAGCATTTCTTTTATCACAAGCCTTTTTCTGGGGCGCGACGTTCTTTGGAAAATGGCTCGACCGTATCATTCAAAAACATGATGGTAACTATTTGACGGATCAAGATATCAAAGCAATTAAAGAAGCGCGGGAAATTGAAAAGGAAGAACGATATGGATAAGCGGAGCCAGATGCGTGAACTGACGGCGTTCGATGAGGCAAAGCATTCCACGGTCGCGTTCATCTCAGCGGTGTTCGCTGGGCTCATGTTTTTCTCGCTAGAATATGGCTGGCTCTCGCCGGTGATGGTTATGTTTCTCGGTGCGGTAGCGAGTCTGCCGGACTTCCGGAAAATGTGGCGTCGTGAGAACATCAAGAAACAGTATTTACAGTCGCGGGAAGCGAGGCGGCTCATTCACTTCAATTCATTGTTCGGGCTCATCTTCCTACCGCTCATTTTGGTATGGGTATATGCGCTGCTGACGGATTTGATTTCGCTCCAAACGTTTGCGTTGATTGGTTTGGTGGCGTATTTGATTGCCATCGTCGAACAACGTTTGTATGAACGCCACATGGTCAATCTCGACAACAACTATGTCACCGAAGCCGAATTGCGAGAAGAACGAAAATGGGGGAGCGCATGAGCGCTTTCCCCGTCTTCATTTGAACGTACGGATGATGAAGTAAAGGCAGCCGAGGAAGGGGATTAAGAACAGTGCACCGAGCCATTCGCCTTGGCCGAAAACGAGCCAGGCGAACAACTGGAACGATAGAATGCCACCGGCCGCGAGCCCAGCGAAGCGGAGCGCTTTCGGTCGCTTTGATGGTTCCTCCCACCACTCTTTAAAGAACGGCAAGCTGAACAACAGCGCCAAGCCGAGAAAGAACGCAGCCGGAAACACGAGCACATCCCCGCGCGCATCCTGTCCGTTAAACTGTAGCCATTTCGAGAGAATCGATAAGGTGATGCCGATGACGAGAAAGAGCCCGCTCATATCCGTTCCTCCGTTTCATCTCTATATACTATTATCATGCACGAACCGCGTCAGGCGGACAAGCCTCCAAAAAAATGGCTTGTTAGTGAAAGTGGTGACTTTTACGTGAACGGTAAAAAAGTCGACAGCACGAAGTTTGTTCAGGCGACTAGTTTTGCCATTCGAAACGGACTAGCATGAGACTGTATCTGAAAAAAACGGTCGAATAAAAAACAAAAAAATAATGCTTACGAAGCAGGCCTCCAATTTGCTACACTATGAAAATCAGTTTGTAGAGATATCGGTTTCGTACCGAAAATATATGTCGCAAGATACGTCTGCCATCTGAAATCATATGTGTACGGAGGCTTTATTATGCACTTGGAAGACCGGTTACCTCAAAACCCAAAAGAAGGCGTTTTGTTCATGTTGATTATCTCGATTTTATCCGTGAACACGATTGCCCCGATCATCGTCGGCATGGAGCGCGGCTTTAGTGTCGCCCATTACGTCGATACGCTCAAAATCATCCCGTTCGCTTGGATTGCGCTCATCGTGTTGATCCGTTTTATCGTGAAGCCGCTAGCCGGTATACTATTTAACCGGCTTGCCGGTCAGACGGACGGCTTCAACGCCCGTATCTTGTTGAACATCGTCCTAAACGTCTCGATGATCTCGTTTGTCATGACGATTATCGGACCATGGATCGGTATGGGCGAGATCAACTTCGAAACGTTGCATCACTTCTTCCCGACGTGGTTCCGCAATTTCGGCATCGCGTTTTGGATAGAGTTGTTGTTCGCTCAGCCGATTGCTCGAGCCGTCATGAAGTCGATTCATACACGAAAACGCCTGAAGACCGCTTAACTTTAGACACGGCATCTTTCCGATTGAGGAGAGGTGCGTCTTACTGTTTGCCGATCATTTTGACAACAAGCAAAAAGGTAAGTGAAGTAAGTGGTCTGATCGTATGGTTAGATAAAAGTAAGCAACGGCCTTACAGGATGAACCAGTTTATTTATTATTTGAGGATGAAATCGACGGTTGACCAATCACTCGGCACCAACAAAAGAGGTGACTCTGATCCGATACGGATGAGTCACCTCTTATTAGTGTTAAGCCCGGGTCTTTCCGAACTCGATATAGGTCGTGACCGATTTGACGTGCTTCAAGACATCTTTCTCGCGAAGCGGACGACTGAAGTAAAAGCCTTGAACGTAGTCGCACTGTTCATTGAGCAACCATTCGAGTTGGTCAGACGTTTCGACGCCTTCCATCAACACTTTCATGCCGAGGTTATGGCCGAGTTGGATCATCGACCGGACAATCGCTTCTTGGTTCCGGTCCATGAACAAGTTGACGATGAACGAGCGATCGATCTTAAGCACTTGGACCGGAAGTTCGCGCAGTTGGCGGAACGACGAGTAACCAGTCCCGAAATCATCGAGCGAGATCAAAATCCCGTACTGATGAAGTTGGGCGAGCTTCTCACGCGTCGATGCCTCGTACGACAACATCGATGATTCCGTCACTTCGAGTTCGAGGAACATCGGGTCCATGCCGGTCTCTTGTAAGATGGTTTGCAGCGTCTCGACGAAGTCTTCACGCGCGAACTGAAGCGGTGACACGTTGACTGAGAGCGTGAACGGCTTGACGCCGGACTTATTCCACCGTACCCAAGCGAGACACGACTCGCGCATGACCCAGTTGCCGATCTGGTGGATCAGTCCGGTGTTTTCTGCGATCGGGATGAATTCGGTCGGTGTGACATCGCCGAGTTCGAAATGATTCCAACGCAAGAGCGCCTCGACGCCTTCGAGTCGATTTTTCGTGAGCGATACTTTCGGTTGATAGACGAGCGTGAACTCGTGACGATCCAGTGCGTGAATGAGCGCTTTCTCAATCTCAACCGTGCGTAAAATTTGATGCTTCGATTCGTCTTCGAACTCTTTGATTTGGTTTTTCCCGATCCGTTTTGATTCGTGGACGGTGAGTCGCGCGTATTGGACGAGCTCGTCCGCGGACGTCGTGTCTTTCGGATAATGACTGACGCCGGCACTCATCGTGAGCTCGACGGTCGTCCCGTCGATATCGAACGGCTGTGAGATCGCTTTAATACACTTCTCCGCTTTTTGTTTGGCGAGTGTGCTGCGCTTATCGAACAGTAAGATAATGAATTCTGAAGCACCGACTCGTGTCAAAATATCATCTGGATGAATCGTGACGCGAAGACGTTCGGCGATTTGCATCGTCAATTCATCCGTGCCGTGATGTCCGAGCATATCGCTCAAGAAACGCCAGCGGTCGATGTCGATGTAAAGACAAGCGACTGGGTCCTCGATTTGAATATGTTCCGCAAGGATGCGTTCGAGCTTGTGGCGGTTCGGCAGATCGGTGAGCGTATCGTGATACGCCATATGTTCGACGAGACGTTGTGAGGCGATCGCCTCCGAGACGTCCCGTAAAAACCAGAGCACTTGGTCCATCGTTTCACCTTTGAGCGGATAGCTCGTCACTTCAATCGTCTTATCGTCGATCTCGACCCGTCTCGGGTCATAGAACGGTTGATTGATCGTCAAGGACGAATGATAGTCTTGGAAAAAAGTATCGTCCGTCTGATCAAACAAACGATAAAACGCAGTGTTGGCGTACTGGATCACACCATCTTTCGTCGTCGTGACGACCGCATCCGTCGTCGAATCAAGAATCGTCGCTTGGATGAGTTCTCGTTTTTTTAGATGATGATCGAGCGTGAGCGACAAGAAGAAGATGACAAACAAGATGACCGTGATCGCCGTGACGAGCCAGGCGAGGAGCGACGGTTCGACGGCATTGGCGAACGGACCGTTCGCTTCGATGAACGCGAACGATGACGCGGCCATACCGACGAAATGCATCCCAAAAATCGCGATGCCCATGAGCAGTGAAAAGAACACTTTCAGCTCGAGGTCGATCTTTTGTTTGGCGTACTTCGAGTAGAAGCCGATCCATAAGGCGATAAGTGAGGCCGCGATGGCGATGATGATCGACAACATGGCCAACCATGGATCATACGAAATCGCAACGCCTTGAATCGCGTCCATGCCGACGTAATGCATGCTGGCGATACTGGTTCCCATCAACAGTCCTGCACCGATCAAGGCAGGATAAGTCTTACGGCGCGAGACGATCAAGAAGCCAAAGATACAGCCGGCCATCGCAATGATGACGGACAGTAAAACGAGAGGGATCGAATATGTGACGGGGCGCAACGCCTCGTGAGCGAGCATGGCGATGAAGTGCATCGACCAAATCCCGAGTCCGAGGGTGGCGCCGCCCGCCAAAATCCACATATTTTGAGTGGAGCGATTCGTCGCGTTCACGCGGCGTGCCAGTTCGATGGCAGCATAAGCGGAAACAGCGGCGATAATATAAGAAAGAATCACGAGAAAGTAATTGTGACTCATCGAGTGTTCGACTACTGGTTCCATGTGTACCTCGCTAGTAAATGTGATTTTGTTGTAACTCTGATTATACCTCGGCAAATAGTAGCCGACCTATCATTTTGCTTCATATGGTAAAAATATTTTGCCGGTGAAGTAGGCAAGTCGCTTCTAGAGTGGGTAAACTACATATAAAAGGAGGCGGAGCGCATGATCCCGACACGAAAAGAAGTCATAACGTTTATCATCATCGCGTTCGCGTTCTCATGGTTAAGCTGGTGGGGGCTCTATACGTGGACAAGCCTGCCGATTCTAGCGACCGTCTTGATCGGTTCGTTCGGACCGAGCGTGGCCGGCGGTTATATGGCGTTTCGAGAAAACGGATGGAGTGGGGTGCGGACACTGTGGAAGCGAGGCTTCGAGTGGCGGATGGCTGGTAAGTACTATGCGTTCGGGCTGTTGCTCATCCCGTTCTTGTTTGTCCTCGCGTACTGGCTGACCGATGCGAGCGGTGCGTTACTGCTGAACGAACCTTGGCTCGTCATCCCGTACTTTCTCTACATGTTATTTCTCGGGGGAACGATTCAACAAGAGTATGGTTGGCGCGGGTATTTGCTCGACGCGTTGCAACTCAACAAGACGCCGCTCCAGGCGAGCCTGTTCGTCGGCGTGGTGTGGGCGGTTTGGCATATTCCGCTCTTCTTGATGACGGGCACCGGCCAGGCATCCCTCCCGTTTTGGGCTTACGCCGTTGCCATTCTATCGTTTACGTTGATCATCTCGTGGTTATATAACGTCACGACGATGAACTTATGGGCGGCCTTTTTACTGCATACGACGTTTAACGTCTCGTTTGCCCTCGTCCCCTTGATCGAGCCGGGGCAGGTCTCAATCGGTTTTCTTTATTTGACGCTCTTGTTGTTCACGACGGCAATCGTGCTCGTCTGGAAGACGCACGGACATTTCGGGTATGACCATCTCGAACAGCTCGAGGCGGTGGAAGGATCGCATCAACCGAACGTTACGGTAGGCAGAGACACGGGTAAAGAAGGAAACGTATGATTATGGATAGAGGGAAGTGGAAATATTGAACTTTCGTCCGCTTGAACGAGATGATGTCAAACCGCTCCAGCGTTTGTTTATGGAGAGTCTGAGCGATTTGATCCGCCGGGAACAGTTTGAAGACGCTGATTTGTTGGACGAGGAAGTGGCGCGCTTGAATACGACCGTTCAAGATAGTTTGGATGATGAGACTGTCCAATTGTTTGTCGTGCTAAAAGACGACGTCATCGTTGGAACAGCGGCTATCCTTCCTCCGAACGAGATTATCACGGCACATCTCGATGTCGAGCCGGACGTACCGGAAGTCGGATGCATCTATGTGACGCCGAGTGAGCAGCGGCAAGGGGTCGGTCATTTCTTGCTTAAAAACGTGATGGACGAGCTGTTGAGCAGGGGACAGCCGATTTTTTATCTCGATGCGGGGTTTCCGACTTCCCAAACGTACTGGGAAAAACGGATGGGTCCACCTGTACTCACGATCGACCATTACTGGGGACTCGGAGCGCCTCATAAAATCTGGCGGTGTGATGTGACGCAATACAGATAGAGACCCAGCTGAACATTCAGCCGGGTCTCTTTGAATTAGTTCGATGAACGCATGAATTGATGAATGCCGGAAGCAGTCGCATCAGCCATCCGTTGACGATATGTCGTACTCGTCAGATGAGCGCGATCGTTCGCGTTGCCAATAAATCCGTATTCGACAAGCGTCGACGGGACGGTATTCTTTCCGACGACATACACGTTTTGATACTTCACGCCACGGTTACGGATCGTCGGGATGCGTACGCCGAGTTCACGATTGATGGCCGCTCCTAAGTTACGACTCGCCGAGGCATAAGGGTTTGTCGTGTAGCTCTCCGTCGTCGGAACGAGCACTTCATGACCATGGTAGGCCGTACTCGGTGCCGAGTTGGCATGGACGCTTACAAAAGCGTTCCCTTTATAAGACTTTGTCAACGAGACGCGTTGGGCGAGCGACAAGTATCCGTCGTTTGCACGAGTCATTTTGACGTTATAGTTGTACGTGCTCGATAATGTGTTCGCCAAGCGCTTAGCGATGTCGAGTGCAATGACTTTCTCTTGGACAGATCCGTAAACCGCACCCGGATCGTTCCCGCCATGACCGGCATCGATGACGACGGTGCGTCCTGACCCGGTTGAAGTAGTGGGTGTCGTCGTTGTGCCCGCTTTCAAATATCGCGCTGCGACGTAGCCGGTCTTCCCACCGTAAGAGACTTTATACCACGAGCCATACGTCCCTCGGTAAGTCACATTGCGGCCAGATGGGATGGTAAGCAATACCGTTCCGGTCGTCGAGGCACTCTTCCGCAAGTTCAAGTTGACAGTCGTTGTATAAGCTTTCGTCGAGCTTGTCGTTGTCGATGGACTTGAAGCTTTTAAATATTGTGAGGAGACGTAACCGGTCTGTCCGCCATACGTCACTTTGTACCATGAACCGTATGTGCTGACATAAGTCACTCGTTTCCCTGTTGGAATCGTCAACAGAATCGTACCTCTCGTCGAAGCACTTTTTCGTAAATTTAAGTTGACGGTTGTCGTATAGGCTTTCGTTGAACTGGTCGTCATAGTCGAAGCGATTGTCTGCTTCACATACTGTGAAGCGACGTACCCCGTCTTGCCACCATAAGAGACTTTATACCACGAGCCGTACTTGCTTATGTATTTGATCGTCGCGCCTGCTGGGATTGTCAGAAGGACTTTGCTCCAAGTCGCTGCACTAAGGCGAAGATTTAAATTAGCTGTTGTTTTATATGTAGTGGCCGCTTCGACACGAGTTGATTCAAATCCGGTCTGTGAAAGCTCGAGCGGGATGACTGCTGCGCCAGTGAAGACGAGGGATGTGCTAAGTAAGAGTTTTAAATGCCAAGGCGTTTTTTCTATGTTCAATCGTGATTCGCTCCTTTTTCTTGAGTCTTTGAAATAACGATGAAATGAAATCGTCTTCATGTCTTCGCTATTATATAAGTAAACAAGAAAAAAATGGAGATTAATATGTAAATTGTTTATCTTTTTTTAAAAAATAGAACGATAGTCGCATTTGGAATAAAAAAAGAGACACGAATATAAACTAAATTATCTACCTATAAAAACACCTCAAGAAAGTTGGACTTTTAAGTCCGAACTTCTTGAGGTGTTCATATGAGAAACGTTTTTTGAAATTAGATAAGACGTGGAAGCTCTTCAGAAAAGGGTTTAGTTGTTTCTACCGCTTGAGTAATACGTGGAGCTTCTTCAGCAAATTTTCTGATTGGTGATTCAACTTTAGTGATTCGTGGAGCTTCTTCAGCATATTTTAAAACTGGAGCTTCGATTTTGGTAATACGTGGAGCTTCTTCGGCTAGTGGTTTAAACGAACTTCCTAGTAGAAAAATTGCTGCTGCGATAAAAAAGAATCCTGTTGCTTTTTTCATGATTAAATTCCTCCGATGTGTGTTGGTTTATGTGGATAAGCTATGATCCCTAGTGTGATGTTGCTCAGTAGTCAGAGAGTGGTGATTCTAGCAATGTGTAGATTGCTTCAGATTGTTGTGCAATCCGTGATTCAAAATCTCCGATGAATTGTTGTGGCATGTTCGGCTCATAGAGCTTAACTTTGTCAGATTCTTCTGTCGTAGCAGATGACAAAATTGGAACATGGGCTTCTTGACTGAGCAGTGTGCTGCAAAGAGGAGTAAATTGATTTTCAAACTGTTGGAGCGGTTCTGGTCGCCAACAGATTGATGCTTCTGGAAGAATATATAGGATGTGTCCTTCTTTCAATAAAGACAGACACTGGCTAACAACACTTTGTTGATCCTGTTCAATGTTGATATAGCCGAACTCTTGAAAATGTTTCTCATAGACGGTTTTTGAACTGCGCTTTAGAATAGAGAGAGACAGTTCAGGCCCAAGAATGTATAGCCTTTTATGAGATCGATTTTCTTGAAGTGTTCTTGTAATCAGTTTCGGTAAAGCCTGATAGTAATCAATTTGAAACGCGTTAAGGATAAAGCCTTTAGATGAACGTAACAATTGGGTCAAATGTTCTAATCCCTCGAACTGATTAGTGTCAGTATAGGAATAAGAAGCCTTGAAAGAAGACGTTTGCTTCGGCTGGAAGTATATTCTAGGCTTAATGTAATCTTCTGCAAGTAAAAAGTTTAATTTACCCATATGATGTATTCACCTCCATTGACTTAGATTCCTTTTATTTTTTAAGGTTGAATCTTTGTACCTAAAATTATCTTAAGTGATTACTCTTTTATAGTTAAATCTTATCATGAATTGTGTATCGGTCGAACTGTGACTAGTTGGGAAATTTTCAGTCGAAAGGCCTGTTTTTTGATACAAAACGTTTAAATTTTCCTAAATTCGAAAGAAACAGAAGGATGATAACAAAAAACTGTCTGATATTAGGGCGAAGGGGCTACTGCTTATAATGGAATATAACTATGGAAACCTAATTAAAGTAGAGCGAATGAGAAAAAATATGAAACAAACCGTTTTAGCCCGAGGGATTTGTTCAGTTTCTTATCTAAGTAAAATTGAAAATAATCAAACTTCTCCTAGTGAAGAAGTACTGGAACTTATTTTTGATAGGTTAGATCTGGATGTACCACTCTATTTTGACTTTAGCAATCAAGTAGAAAAAGTAAGAAGTGAAATTCGAAGTCTGCTAAAAGAAGCAATCTTAAATCGTAATGATCAAGATAAGCAAAATATGATTAAAAAATATATAGAACATCCAGCTGTCAAACAGTCGAGGACTCTGTATATTACTTTAATGGTTACTCTGGCAAGATTTGGTATGATGCCTGGTGGTGATGAGCGATATGTTACAGAGGTTGGTTGGATTGAAGACCAGTTGACCAAAGATGATCAGCTAAGATACACAATTATAAAGGCCCTAAAGATGTTTCACAAGAATGAGAAAGAGATTGCTTTTGAACTTGTGGAAAAATTAAACGGAGAACTAGCGGGTTCAGGAATACCTGATTGGGAAGTCGCTGATATCCGTTACATCATGGGGGGGCTTTACTATAAATTTACAGATAATATTCAAGCAATCGAAAATGTGAAATTTGCACTCGTTTATTTCCAAGAGAATTTTTATTTAGAGAGAATTGTAGAATGTCATTTAATTATTGGCCTATCCTATAAGAGGAGGAAGCGTTTTTCTGATGCATTATCTTATTATCAGAAAGCGATTAAAGTGATAAGTGCCACAGATTTAAAGAATTATTATGGAATGCTTTACAACAATATGGGTGAAATTTATTCTCTGCTTGGGGAGCAAGATAAAGCTTTGCAGTATTTTATTGAAAGTTTTGAATATAAAATTGATGTGCGAAGCAAATTATATAGTGTTTTATCGTTAATTGAAGTTAACTTTGATCAAAGTAACGAAGAAGGTGTGGTGAAATGGTTAACAGTAGGATATGACTTAATGACAAAAGAAAAAGAAATAGAAGAATTCAATCATCACTTTGATATATATTTGAATTATTTTAAAGAAAAAAATATAGATAAACTGATCTTCAGCTTGAAAAAAGCAGTCTCATATTTTGAATCCCATGATGAATACATGTACACAAAAAAATATGCACTTTGGCTTGCGCGAGAACTAAGAGAAAACGGCAAGTACAAACTAGCTACTGAATACTACGAAAAAGTAATAACGATTATGTCTCAATCCGAATAACGTCTCCCAAAAGGAGGCGTTTTTTCATGCATAAAAAAAGAGACGCCCGAATCGTCTCTCTCATGGTGTAGTAAAATAGTGGACCGTCCAAAACGATTCATGGAGAAGTGACTCTTGTTCCGCATGCCCTGCCTGTACTTGTTGGATCAAGTGGATGATGTGCTTTTGCAAGTTTGAATCGTGGGAACCGCTATGGAGGATATGATCCTCATTCGCGATGATGTAGAAACCACCTAAGCGAAGCGGGATGTGGTTTCTCACGATTGATACGGCAATCTGGAGTTCGGTTTGTCCACCTTGAAGTGGAACGTTTAAATCAAAACGTCCCCATTGTTTAAAGTCGCCTAATTCTGAAAACGCGGGTGGGTCCTGGTGATCCAACTTCATGACCTCCAATCGTGTGTCTCTCTTCTTCCTTAGTATAACTTCTTTTCTATAAAAGACGTGTAAGAATATTGGTGTAGGTATAACTGAGTGAACTCGTTCTATTCCGTTGCTATTGTTTTTCTATATTATGCCAAAAGATTCCTTTATTAAAAAGCAAAAAGCGGTGAAAAAACACGATCGGCTGAAATGCCAATCGTGTTCATTGATGAATCGCTTCTTTTAAAGTCGGTAATTCACAGATGAACGTGCTGCCTTCACCGTAAACTGATTCGACATGAAGGTGGCCTTCGTGTGCTTTAGTGATTTCTTTACAGATGGCAAGGCCAAGCCCAGTGCCGCCGATTTTACGACGATCCGAATTGTCGACACGATAAAATTTCCCGAATAAGTTCGGCAGAGCGGACGAAGGGATTCCGATTCCGTTATCGCGTACTTTTATGACGACTTGATCGTCGATCCGTTCTAGCGAGACGAGGACGTTGCCGCCTTCTGGTGAGTATTTGATGGCGTTGCTGAGCAAGTTGCCGAGTAGTTGTTGCATCCCGGCGAGATCTGCCTCGATATGAAAATCTTGGGCCGAGTCGGCGTCGAGGTGAATGTGGTGCAGGTCGGTCGTCTCTTGATAGAATGTGATGCTGTCGCGTGCTAGTGTATACAAATCGACATGTTCCCACTCGAACGTCTGTTTTCCGGCCTCCATCTTTTGAAGGTCGAGGAAGTCGCTGACCAAGTAGGAGAGGCGTTTCGCCTCGTCATGAATCGTCTTCAAATACAATTCACGGCGGCTGTCTTTCAAATTACGTTCGAGCATCAATTCTGTGAACCCGTAAATCGATGACAGCGGCGTCCGTAACTCATGAGACACGGTCGAAACGAGCTCGGACTTCATTCGGTCGATTTCTGTTTCGGCCGTCACATCACGTAAGACGAGCATCGTTCCGTGAAGCGTCTCGTCCCGGTAAATACTTTCCGCGTACACTTGAAGGTAGCAATCCCCCTGGTCAAGCGAGATCGAAAGTCCGTCTACCGGAGGGTCTTGGTTGAAGACGCGTTCAACGTAGTCGATGAACAACTCACGTTGGTCGACGCGTTCGGCCAACTGTTCGATATCGATCGAGACGGTGGCCAATTCCTCATAGCCTTTGTATTCGAACTGAAGCTCATCGAACATGCGCACGAAAGCCCGGTTACCGACGACGGTCTGTTCTTCATAGTTCAAGTAGAGAATCGCTTCGCGCACCGAGTTGATCAATTGGGCCGTCTCTTTCCGGTCTTGTTGCATCTGACTGTAAAGGCGTGTCCGTAGCAAGGAAATCGCCAATTGATTCGCGAACGCGTTCAATTCCGACTTTTCACTCGCATCGAACTGTTCGTCATAACAAGCGAGGTAGAGACACCCGATCATCTTGCCATCAGACGGATCCTTTACCGGGATGGCCGTCTCGTGGATATAGTAAGGATAGTTGTGAACATCGTCGGCAATTTTCTTCGACGTCGCCTCGAGTGCTTGTGAGGTCATGGTACGTTGTAATAAATATGATTTTTCGATTAAGCTCTCTTGTTGCTCCTCGGTCATTCCATTTGGGACGACCGAATGGATTTCTCCGTCCTTGACGAGCATCAACGCCCCGAATTCTGCTTCGGTCAACAAGACGATTTTTTCGATGACTGAAGAATAGTCGAATAACGATTCCTTCGAGGCGAGCACTTCAATCAATTCGTTTCGGGATTGTAGTTTGGTCTCATTTTGTTTTGATTCCTCGAGCACTTGTTGCGTCTCTTGCTGCTTCGCGTGCATGTTTTCGTTTTGAGCAGCCATCCGTTTGATGAGCGGTCGCCCGATTAATAAAATAGCTCCGATAAACATGACTAACCCGACTACCCAGATCCAACGTAGCGACATCAGTTCGCTTGACGAGACTGTCCCGTCTCGAACGACCCAAGCTCCGATCCCGGTCAAAACGAGGCTAGCGATACATACTCCGTATAAGATACGGAGTATTTGGCGACTGTCCAATTGTTCAATCCACTTGCCCATAATACGCTCTACTTCCTTCCTTTTTTGAAAACCACTCCACTTCATTCATCAAATAATCGAAATATACATAAAGAGAAATCGTCTGAAAACCGAACTGCTCATGTACTGTGAAATCGGCTGATTTTCTTTTTCTCTAATTAACACATCTAGACGGATATACCCCGAATTTAATAACCCTACACATTCCGATGCGTTTACGTTTGACATCGCCCATTCGGAACAGCTAGCTTGAAAGTAATAATATGATGAAAGAAGAGGTGGATTATGTTATCAATCGATCCGACTGCATTGACTGAACGAGACACGTATAAGTTTTTAATCGGGAGCATCGTCCCGCGGCCGATTGCTTTTGTGACGACGCGCAACGGTGATATCGTCAATGCTGCCCCGTTCAGTTACTTTAATATCATCGCGTCAAACCCTCCGCTCGTCTCGGTGTCCATCCAACGAAAAGATGGCGTCATGAAAGATACGGCTCGGAATGCAGTTGCGACGGAAGAACTCGTGATTCATATCGTCGATGAGACGAACGTCGCACTCGTAAACGAGACGGCGGCGAACCTAGGGCCGGAGGAAAGTGAGCTCGATCGGACGACGTTCACGCTCGAACCGAGTGACGTCATTGAAACGCCGGGTGTCAAAGAAGCGAAGATCCGGATGGAGTGTAAACTTCATCATCACGTTCCCATCGAACATGACGGAAAAGTGACGGCCGATGTTTTAATCGCCCGTGTCGTCCGTTTTCATGTCGATCCCGAATTGTATCAAGCCGGGCGCGTCGACGCAGCGCAATTGGCACCAGTCAGCCGTCTGGCTGGTGATTTTTATGCCAAACTCGGTGAACAGTTCGAGATTGAACGACCTAAATAAATATCGAAGGCGCCCGCTCGTTTTGGAGAGAGGGCGCCTGTTTTCGGGTAAAGAACGGAAAGCCGATTCGTACGATGTATTTCTTTCATTCAAGCGGCTCAATATGTCACAATAAAATCAGAACATTCGAATTTCGGAAGAGACAGGAACAAGAGAAAAAGGGGAGTCGGCCATGTCTTATCGTCCAGCCATTCAATCGATCATCACCGCCATTGAGACGGTGATCGTCGGAAAAGAAGATGTCATCGCGAAAAGTTTGACTGCTTTGCTTGCCGGAGGTCACGTGCTGTTAGAAGATGTCCCGGGTGTCGGGAAGACGATGCTCGTTCGTGCCTTCAGCCGTGCCATCGACCTTAACTTTAAACGCGTTCAATTCACTCCAGACATGCTCCCGTCCGATTTGACGGGCATCTCGATGTATAACCAAAAGACGAAAGAGTTTGAATATCGCCCTGGCCCGCTCATGGGCAACATCGTCCTAGCTGACGAAATCAACCGGACGTCACCAAAGACGCAGTCGGCGCTCTTAGAGGCGATGGCGGAGCGCAGTGTGACCGTTGACGGCGAAGTGAAGATTCTTCCGTCGCCGTTCTTCGTCATGGCGACCCAAAACCCGATCGAGCATGAAGGGACGTACCCGTTACCGGAAGCCCAACTCGACCGTTTCCTTCTCAAAATCGAGATGGGCTATCCGTCATTCAATGAGGAGATTGCCTTGTTGACCCGCTTCGAAAAAGCTGAACCACTAGAAGCGTTGCAAAGTGTCATCTCGAAAGAAGAAGTGGAACAGATGCAACGTGAAGTACGCGACGTCCACGTCTCGAGCGCGGTCAAGCAGTATATTGTCCGCTTGATTCATGAGACGCGTAACGACCCGTTCACATACCTCGGCGGAAGTCCGCGGGCGACGCTCGCTCTAATGAAAACGGCTCAGGCGTGGGCATACATCCATAACCGTGATTTCGTCTTACCGGATGACGTCAAGGCGCTCGCGGGAAGCGTGCTCGGGCACCGGGTATTGTTGACGGCGGAAGCGCGCTATAAAGGGAAGACGTCAGAGCAACTCGTCAAAGGGTGGCTCGACACACTTCCTGTCCCGATGGATCGCGAGGTCAAGGAAGTATGAAAAATTGGATGAAGCTGTTCCTCGTCTGGGCGGCGGCATTCGGACTTTATGCGTTCGCTCGCATCGAAGGGAGTATCGTCGCGTCGACGCTATGGTGGTCATTTTTCGTCTTGACCGTGTACTGGACGTTGTTCATGGTGTATCCGGTCACGGCGGCGAACGTGTCTCGTCGCGTCACGACAAAACGTCTCGTCTCCGGGCAGACGATGGACGTGGCACTTCGAATCGAACGGAAGTACCCGTTCCTCGTCGGTGTCGTCACGCTCGAAGAGACACCGCCACCGCGCTTGGCCGAAGTGACGGATCCGATCGTGACCCCGGTCGATCGTTTCTTTCGACGCAGTGAGACGGTCCATTATGAAGTGGAGCACATTAAACGTGGTATTCATGTGTTTGACCGGACGCTTTTTCACGTGCGTGACGTCTTTGGGTTATTCGACCGTAAACGGACGCTTCGGATTGAGACGGTCGTCGAAGTCTCCCCGGCTGAACTTCCTTTCGATTTGCCGCGCGATGAACACGTCGGCGGACGGGGCGAGCAATATCGGCGCACCCGGACATATACCGAAGTCGCCAACACGACGAGCGGTGTCCGTGAGTATGCGGCCGGAGACCGTATCGGCCGGATTGATTGGAAAGCGTCGGCCCGTCGAGACAACTTGATGACGAAGACGTTCGACCAAGAGCAAGAAAAGAAACTATCGCTCGTATTCGTGCCGTCGACTTCGGCCGGACATGAGGAAGCGTTCGAACGTTCGCTGTCACTGCTCGTCGGGGCGATTCGGCAACTCGAGCGCAAAAACTTGCCGTTTGAACTGTACGTCATCGAAGAGCAAGTCCGCTTGTTCCACTTGCCGGACCAAAGTGCCGAGCTTGGGCATTATCTGTTGACGGCGACGCCGGAACCGGAAGGCCGTCTCGTCGAGCGGGTCAAGCGCAACTTGCCGCAAGAGACGGGCAACTTGATTTTGATCAGCCCGTTTGAGACGAAATGGGTGCGCGAACTCATGCATGAGACCCAAGGCAGCTATCATCTCTATACGGCGAATGAGGTGACGACATGACCGAGTGGGTGAAGCGAATTGTTTATACGGCGCTGGCCGCTTATTTGTTGTCATTTTGGGTTGAACCGATCGTCGGAAGCACGACGTTTGATGTGAACTGGCCGTTTTTATTTTTGCTGCTCGTGCCGATGTTTGCGAGCCTGCTCCCTTGGTACGGCTTTATCGCTGTCGTCGTCCTCAACTTTTTTACTGTCCTCTACATTTATCACGGCAGTTTGCTCGACTGGTTCGGGCTATGGCTCGACGACTTGACGGGCGTATTGAGCGGGGCGCTGCCTGAAGAAGCCATTTTCTTCTCGGCGATGGCGCTCATCGGTGTCTTGTTTGCCATCTTGGTCGGCCGGACGTATCCGAGCTACGGCTTCGTTCTCGGAATGATCGTGTCGACACTTGGGTTGATGGCGTACTTTGACACGTGGACGCTCTATGATGGTGAAAGTAACATCCTATTCGCCATCTTGGCATCGCTCTTCCTCTTGTTCGTGACCGATGTGGCGAAGCGTCCGAGTAAATCGTTCGTCCGTTACGTCAGCATCGGCCTGCTCGCGGCGGTCGTCATCGTACTTGGCAGTGTGTCTCCGACAATCGAAGGGGACTGGTCTGATCGGGTGACGACGAGTTTCCAAAACGCTTTGAACGAGGGCGGTTCAGGGAGCGGCCGCGTCGGTTATGGCGTGAACGACGAACAGCTCGGCGGTCCGTTCGAACAAGATGACGGCATCGTCTTCATTGCCCGCGGTGTGCCTGCCCGCTATTGGCGCATCGAGGCGAAAGAGATTTACACGGGTAAAGGATGGGTCGAAGCCCCTGTCCTCGATTCTGACTATAACCGGGGGCAACTCGTCGACGATGAGGTCGATACGACCCCGGAACAGGCGTTGCTCCGATTTGACCGACGCCAGTCGTTCGTCCCGTATGGCGGGGAATACCCGCAGGCGGCAGAGACGGAGAGTGGGACGGAGTTCCTCGTCGGAGACATCGACGAGTCGTTCCCGAATGAGACGATACACATTCGACCTTCCGGAAAAATCGTATTTGATAATGACGGACAGGTGACGCCGGAGACGATTCAGTTGCGATACGGCGTCCCTGCATTTACAGAACAACAACTCGAACTGAACGAACCGGTGACGACGTTGACGGATGAGGAACAACGAGCCTACTTGCAGTTGCCGGATACGCTACCGGACCGGGTCCGTGATTTAGCGGTCGAGATTATGGCCGACAGTGAGAACCCGTACGATCAAGCGCAAGCGATCCAAGCCTTCTTCCGGTCAGGTGAGTTCCAATATGATACGGAAGATGTGGCGACCCCGGAAGGTGAGACCGACTATGTCGACCAGTTCTTGTTCGATACGCTCGTCGGATATTGTGATAACTTCTCGACGTCAGCTGCCGTGCTCCTGCGGGCGAACGGTGTGCCGACGCGTTGGGTGAAAGGCTTTACGATGGGGGATACACGCGGAGTCATCCGAGGTGAAGAAGAATATACGGTCCGAAACCGCCACGCCCACTCGTGGGTCGAGTATTTCGTGGAAGGGGCTGGTTGGGTGCCGCTCGAGGCGACGATCAGTTTCTCTGACGCCAACTTGTTGCAAGTCGAGACAGAATCGGACATCCGAGCAGATGATCCGGTGGCGAACGACCCTCAGGCGAACCAAAACGATCAACAGACGAACCGTCCGCAAGAAGACTTGGCGCTCGACGACGTCGCGACAGGCGAGACGGCGGTCGAGTCGTGGAACATACCGGTTTGGGCTTGGGTACTCATCGTGTTCGCAGTTGCCTTGCTCGTCTGGAACCGTAAGTCACTCGAACGGTTGATTATGGTCCTCTGGTGGACGAGACGTCCGCTCAATGAACCACGGCTCGTGGCGATGCATCGTTATCTCGTGAAACGGCTTCGCGGCGCCGGATTTAAAGTTGAGGGCCGGACGCCGTCCGAGCTCGCGGCCGAAGTCGATGCGTACTACGAATCGGACGAAATGACGCGCCTGACGCGCTTGTTCGAACAGAGCCTTTACGCCGATCAAACTCCGAATTCAAAATATAAAGAATATTGGAAAATCATGATTCGCCGAATTATGAGTTGAAGTGAACGGGTGCATACAGTAAGATAGACGCATTAGTTAGACAATTGAACAAAGCATTCCTTCGTATATACTCGCGAATTGGCGCGAGAGTCTCTACCGGACCACCGTAAATGGACCGACTATGAAGGAGCACGTTTCGTATACAGAAAAAAGGGCGTGCTTCTTCTTCGGTTTGGTGAATCCGTGGGAGAGGCTCGCTCTTTTTTTGAGATGAAGGCAGAAAGGTGGAGGTTTTGTGAAGATAGAACAAGAAATGATTTTGGTGCTCGACTTTGGAGGACAATACAATCAGTTGATCACACGCCGAGTGCGTGACCTTGGGGTGTACAGTGAGCTTCATTCCCATAAGATGACCGCTGCCGAGATTCGTGAACTTGCCCCGGCCGGTATTATCTTCTCGGGCGGACCGAACAGCGTTTACGCGGAAGGTGCGTACCGCTGCGATCCAGAAATCTTTGAACTCGGTATCCCGATCTTTGGGATCTGTTACGGCATGCAGCTCATGACGCATCACTTCGGTGGACGCGTCGAACGTGCGGCCCATCGCGAGTATGGGAAAGCGACGCTGTTCTCGACACCTGAAGCATCTGCCCTTTACACAGGCTTGCCGGTTGAGCACACGGTGTGGATGAGCCACGGTGACCTCGTCATGGAAGCACCGGAAGGGTTCATCGTCGATGGGACGAACCCGTCTTGCCCGGTCGCCTCGATCAAAAACGACGACCTCAAAATGTATGGTGTCCAGTACCATCCGGAAGTACGTCACTCGGAGTACGGCAACGACATCTTGAAAAACTTCATCTATGAAGTGTGTGGTGCCAAAGGCGAGTGGTCGATGGAGAACTTTATCGACATCGAAGTCGAGAAGATCCGTGAGATCGTCGGCGATAAACAAGTCCTCTGCGCCTTGTCTGGCGGTGTCGACTCATCTGTCGTCGCAGCGCTCGTCCATCGTGCGATCGGGGACCAGTTGACGTGTATGTTCGTCGATCATGGTTTGCTCCGTAAGAATGAGGCGGATAGCGTCATGAAGACGTTCGCGGACGGATTCAACATGAAAGTCATCAAAATCGACGCGCAAGAACGCTTCATGGCGAAACTAGCCGGCGTCTCGGATCCGGAACAGAAGCGGAAAATTATCGGCAATGAGTTCATTTACGTGTTTGACGAAGAAGCGTCTCAACTCGTCGATATGGACTTCCTTGCCCAAGGGACGCTTTACACGGATATCATCGAGAGCGGTACCGACACGGCGCAGACGATCAAGTCGCACCATAACGTCGGTGGCCTGCCTGAAGATATGAACTTCACGTTAATCGAGCCGCTCAACACGCTATTTAAAGATGAAGTACGGGAACTTGGGACCGAACTCGGCCTTCCTGAATACATCGTTTGGCGTCAGCCGTTCCCGGGACCGGGTCTTGGCATTCGCGTCCTCGGTGAGATCACGGAAGAGAAGCTTGAAATCGTCCGCGAGTCGGATGCGATCCTTCGCGAAGAAGTGAAGAAGGCTGGACTCGAACGCGATATCTGGCAGTACTTCACTGTCCTCACACCGATCCGTTCGGTCGGGGTCATGGGCGACGAGCGGACGTACGACTATGCGGTCGGCGTTCGTGCCGTAACGTCGATTGACGGGATGACATCGGATTGGGCGCGTATCCCGTGGGACGTGCTTGAAAAGATTTCAGTTCGAATCGTCAATGAAGTCAGTCACGTCAACCGTGTCCTGTACGACATCACATCGAAGCCACCAGCGACAATCGAGTGGGAATAAACTTGAGCAGAGGGGAATCCCTCTGCTTTTGTCTAATTCCGAACATTTAACGAAAAAATATTAATAAAATCCGTCATTTTGTTGACATTCAATTTTAACGCTGATAAGATAAAAACGTTCTTATTCATATCCGAACAATCAAATTAAATTTTGCCGTATAATATCGGGAATATGGCCCGAGAGTCTCTACGAAATCACCTTAAATGATTTCACTACGGCGAGACATATATAAGGGGACGTCTGTCCCTGTATGTTTCGCGTGGGGTCCTCGGTCATTGATCGGGGACCTTTCTCGTTTTACGGCGAGCCAAGGAGGAAAACCAATGAGCACACAGCTCAAGCAAGAACCGAAACATCAACCGTCAGAAAGCCGGATCGAACGTCACTTCCAGTTGAAAGAACTTGGAACGAACGTGAAAACCGAACTCGTCGCAGGATTCACGACATTCCTCGCGATGGCGTACATCTTGTTCGTCAACCCGAACGTGCTCGGGGCTGCTGGGATGGACATGGGTGCCGTCTTCGTGGCAACCGGTCTCGTCGCACTTATTGGATCGGTCACGATGGGGCTATTCGCCAACTACCCGATCGCCATCGCGCCAGGTATGGGGCTTAACGCCTTCTTCGCCTACAGTGTCGTCATCGGGATGGGCATCCCGTGGCAGACGGCGCTCTCGGGTGTTCTCGTCTCAGGATTGTTCTTTATCGCTTTGACGCTCTCAGGTATTCGTGAGACGGTCGTTAACGCGATTCCGGCTCCGCTTAAAATGGCGGTGGCGGCAGGGATTGGTTTCTTCATCGCCTTCATCGGCTTGAAAAATGCAGGGATTGTTGTTGCGAACGAAGCGACACTTGTCGGCCTTGGGTCGCTCGGGACAGGAACTACGCTTCTCGCGGTATTCGGTCTCGTCGTCAGTGCATTGTTGATGGCTCGAGACATCAAGGGTGGAATTTTCATTGGGATGTTGTTGACAGCCATCGCAGGAATGATTTTTGGTCTCGTGCCGACACCGACTGCAATTTCAGATGTTGTATCGATGCCGCCAAGCATGTCTTCGACGTTCGGCCAAGCATTCATCAACTTCGGTGATGTTTTCACGCTTCAAATGCTCATCGTCATCTTGACGTTCTTCTTCATCGACTTCTTTGATACGGCAGGAACGCTCGTTGCTGTTGCGCGTCAAGCTGGAATCATGAAAGAAAACAAAGTGCCGCGTGCGAGTAAGGCGCTCATGGCGGATTCGACTGCGACGGTTGCAGGTGCGATCTTCGGTACGTCGACAGCGACGTCTTACGTCGAATCGTCAGCGGGTGTAGCGGCGGGTGGTCGTACAGGGTTGACTGCTGTGTTCGCGGGTCTCTTCTTCGGGTTAGCGTTGTTCTTCTCACCACTCTTAGCAGTCGTCACGGCACCGGTTACGGCACCGGCACTCATCATCGTTGGTGTGTTGATGGCCTCAGCTCTCCTCGATATCGATTGGAAAAAAATCGAAATCGCAGTTCCGGCATTCTTGACGATTATCATGATGCCGCTCACTTCATCGATTGCTACTGGGATTGGACTTGGGTTTATCCTTTATCCGCTCATGATGATCGCGAAAGGGAAGACGAAAGAAATTCATCCAATCATGTACGGGATGCTCGTCATCTTCCTTGCTTACTTCATGTTCTTACCGCACGCATAATGTGACTAAGGCCGACTCGATCAAGAGTCGGCCTTTTTGTATACGGTATTCTCTGGCAGGAACGGGTCATACATCGTCAAGGCATGGCTTTCGGTGATGAACTCGTTACGTAGCAGTGTCCCGTCCTGTGAAATGACTTCTCGGAAAATTTGATTGTTCCGGATTGTACCGCCCCACCATTCCTTTGTGAAATGGTGGTTTTGTTCGTATATTCTATAACTGACGGCCGGCGGGATGTCGGACCGCCATTCGCCGACAAGTTCATCTCCTTCTATATATAGAAGCAATTGATACGTTTGGGTTGTCTGATTCGTAATTTGCAGATCGAGATAATTGTATGAACATGTCGCCCCGCTGCCGAACGGTTGGTCGCGTCTAGAGTCCGGGAATACATCGTAACTGTGCCGATAACGTTCGGTGACGGTGAGTGGGCTGTGCGGTGTGATCCAGTAAATCAAATTCGAAAGTTGACATAGGCCGCCCCCGACACCGGTAGTGACTTTGCCGTAGTGAAGGATCATGCCGTCGACATATCCTTTCCGTTTCGTCGGCCGCCCGATTGATTTCCAGTAAGATAATACTTCACCAGGGTGGACGATCAAGTTGTTAAGTTGCTTAATTGCGATGTGCAGGTTGATCACTTTGTTTCGTTGCATTTCCATATCGACATCACGGAGTCTTCTGTATAAAGGTGTGCGATGGGTGTAGATCAAATGAGGTAACGGCGCTTTACTTTTAGTGGACGCATAGTGCTTCTCGTCTGTCATCCATTCGAGACTTCGCTTGAGCGTATATGCTTGTGTCCCAGCCTAGATACGTAGGGGCGACCTATGTTTTGGTTGGGGTTGCTGCATGTTGTGGCCACCTTCTGTGAATGAGTATAGGGGACGTATTCGAGTAGCGGAGAGTGATTCCTTCTTTAATGAAAAAGAGAAGAGAAATTTTTCTAAAGTTTTTTTAGAATAATGCTTGCCAGGCAGTTTGGAGGATGATATAGTTATCTCTGTTGCCAACAACGCTTTCGGAAACGAGAAAAAAGTTGTTGACATGATTTAAAATGAAATGTTATTATCATTTAGTCGCTAAGCGCGGCAGACGAACTTTGAAAACTGAACGATGAGGCAAAAAAAGTTTTACAAGTTTTGATTGAAGCGCAAGCTTCGTCATTTTCAAGAGCTATATCAAATTCTTTGGAGAGTTTGATCCTGGCTCAGGACGAACGCTGGCGGCGTGCCTAATACATGCAAGTCGAGCGCAGGAAATCGACGGAACCCTTCGGGGGGAAGTCGACGGAATGAGCGGCGGACGGGTGAGTAACACGTAAAGAACCTGCCCTC
>NZ_MKXO01000007.1 GCF_001766415.1 Exiguobacterium aurantiacum
ATTGAGCCGAAGAACAGCCAACTGAAGAACCCGCAAGGTCTGGCGCGAAACAAAACGTCAGACCTGAAAGGCATGACGTTACAGAGCGTGATGGCGATCATCGCGGTAAACCTGAAGCGGATCATCACCCTCTCAAAAGAAAAAACAGGATAAGGGCAAGGAAAAAGAGCGATTGTCCCGACTTGAGTCGGTCCAATCGCCCTTTTTTCTGTTCACGCTCGGATAGAGCGGAGGTTTTTCAGTGCCCTCGGATAGATTCTGAGGGCTTTTCTGCTGCCCGGTGCCTTTGTCGACTAAGTAAATCTGGCCATTCCCGTCTCATACCAAGACGGTCACACTTCATCGTTCGGGCAAGTACGGAGCTGCTGTTTCACACGTGAACCGTTCCCCCTACATGGTGTGTGATCGCTGCTTCATTCGGCTCGAACACGCCCGCTTCGGTGATGAGTCCGGTGATCAGTTCAGGCGGTGTGACGTCAAACGCCGGGTTAAAGACGGTGATCCCGACCGGCGCCGTCGGTTGTCCGCCGATATGGGTCACTTCTAGCGCGCTCCGCTCCTCGATTTGAATCACATCGTCCGCCGTCAAATCGAACGTCGAATGCGGGGCCGCGACGTAAAACGGGATCCCGTAATGTTTAGCCAGGACGGCGAGCTGAAGCGTGCCGATCTTATTGGCGACGTGACCCGTCCGTGTGATGCGGTCAGCGCCGACGATGATGGCGTCGACCCCTTTCGCCTGAATCGTCCAAGCGGCCATATTGTCGGTGATGAGCGTGACGTCGATGTCGGCCTGGTCGAGCTCCCAGACGGTCAGGCGTGCCCCTTGGAGGAGCGGCCGCGTCTCACAAGCGAAGACGTTAAACGCGATACCTCGCTCTTTCCCGACGTAAAACGGAGCGAGCGCAGTCCCGTAACGCGACGTCGCGATCGCCCCGGCGTTACAGATCGTTAAGACGTTCCCCCCTGCTGGCAGCACCGTGAGCGCATGCTCCCCGATGGCCCGATACGTGTCGACGTCTCGCTCGAACAGCGCGATGGCCCGATGTTTGATGTCAGTCGCGATCATTTCAAAGTCGTCACCTACATTGAATCCGAGAAGCGACTCGATCACGTTTTGCAGATTGACCGCCGTCGGCCGGGTCGCGATCAATCGACGGCCGACGAGGTCGAGCCGGCGTGTGAAGTCCGGGTCATCCTGGAGACGGACCGCTTCTTTCGCGAGCACGAATGCGCCGAAATAGGCGATGGCCGGCGCGCCTCGGACTTGTAACGTCTCGATGGCGTGCTCTGCCTGTTCGAGCGTCGCGATCGTCACGTACCGCTCTTCATGCGGCAGTAACGTTTGGTCTAAAATGACGAGCTCGTCCCGGGACGGTTCGAAGCGAATGTTTTGGACTGTCATACGCGTACCCCCGCTAACACCGTTACTAAATCATCGATCGAACGGATATCGTGGCGCTGTTTAATGAGCGTCGTGCCGAGCGTGAGCGCTTCCCGTTTCCGCTCGAGCCGGACCGTTTCCGGTAACGTCTCGAGGTCATTGACTCCGGCGAGGCCGATGGCGCGGCGAATCAGTTCGCATCCGGCATAGCCGATCGTGTCGCTAAAGATGGTTTGAAGTAGTTCATCGACGAATCCGTCCGTGTTGAACGGTTCGACCGCCGTCTCAAACTTCGTCCGGAACGTCTTCTCAAACGTCTCCCATACCGTCAATACGTCGGTGAACCGCTCGAACCGTTTGAGTGGGTCATGGAACGTCGATAGCGTCAAATGGGCGACAATTTGCCCGATGTCAAAGCCGAACGGTCCATAAAAAGCGAACTCCGGATCGATGACTTTCGTCTCTTGTTGCGTCGCGAAGATGCTGCCTGTATGTAAGTCCCCGTGCAAGAGCGCGTCGTGTTTCGTGACGAAACCGACTTTCAGTTTCGTGACCTCCACTTTCAATTTCTGGTCACGCCAAAGCGCTTCGACGTCCTGACGGAGCGCGGTTTCGATGTTGTTCGATTCGGCATCTTTGTACGGATCGGTGAAGATCAGTTTTTCAGTGATATCGCATAGTTCCGGGTTGTAATAATCCCGTTCTTTCCGCTTCTTCTCAATCGGGCCGGCCGCATAGTCGGACGTCTCAAACAATGTCTGTCCTAAAAACTCACCGATGTGACGGGCAAGTTCAGGATACGTTTTCCCTTCCAAATAGCCCGTCCGGACGATATCAAAGTCGGACAAGTCTTCTAAAATCGTATAGGCGAGCGTCCGGTCACTGCCGAGAACGACCGGGACGAAACGCGGGACGACGCTGGCGAATTCGCGCAACGCGAGCTGCTCGATCCACGCCCGTTCAAGTGTGAGCGGCCAACTCTCGCCGACGACTTTCGCATACGGTAGCGCCTGCTTGACGATGAGGCTCGTTTCGCCTTGACGGATGCGGAAGACGAGGTTCAAGTTGCCGTCCCCGATCTCCTCGCAATGCGCGATGCCCCCATCTTCGAGTAACCCTAACGTTCTGACGTGCTCGACGACTGTCTGTTCTGTAAATGGTTGATAAGCCATGTCTGTTTCCCCTTTCGGTATATTCCCCACAAAAAAAGCCCCTTTCTCCGCGAGAAAGAGGCACAGCCGTAACGGTTGTTCCTCTCATCTGTCAGACGTATGTCTGGTGGATGTAGCACCGTGCCTACTGGTCGGTTGCTGCGGCATCATCGGGCCAATTCCCTCTGCCAACTCGCGATAAGAGTGTCATATTCGATTGTGTGAACTTGTTGTGATGAATGTTACTTACTCGAGCACCAAGTTGTCAACGTCAATTTTCGGACCCGGTGTTGTCTTTTCCCGGGCATATATAGAAACAATGAATTCAACTATTTTTTATCAAAAAAAGGAATTGACGAACCGGATATTGTGTGACAAAATTCAATTAAATTTCACAACTTCAAAATACATTCTTATCAAGAGCAGACGGAGGGGACAAGCCCGATGATGTCGCAGCAACCGACCCGATTGGGCACGGTGCTAATTCTTGCAGCGTAAGCTGAGAGATAAGAGTTCATTTTTTTATGATGACCTCTTGCCTCGGCATGGGGTCATTTTTTGTTTGACCGGAAGGAGGAACGAACATGAGTATTACTGCCACATATGAAATCAGCCGGACGGACCGCGTCGCGACTGTCGCCGAGAAAATCGCCCTCGAACTGACCGTCGGCACGTGGACGGAACTGCCTCACCTAGAACAAGAACAATTAAAGGCGTATCGGGGCGAGGTCGTCTCAACGACGCACACGGAAACGACGAGCCGCTTCACGATCCGTTATCCGCTCCATAACGTCACGCCCGACTTCTCATCCATCTTGACGACGACGTTCGGGAAATTATCGCTCGATGACTCGGTACGCTTGATCGACTTAACGTTACCCGAAACGCTTGCGTCTGAATTCCCCGGAGCAAAGTTCGGTGTTCAAGGCGTTCGTGAGTTGCTCGACGTACATGATCGCCCGCTCGTCATGAGCATCTTTAAAGGGATCATCGGCCGTGATTTACGCTTCTTAGAACAGCAACTTCGAGACCAGCTCGCCGGCGGCATCGACATCGTCAAAGATGATGAAATCCTATACGACAACCCGCTCACTCCGTCGCTTGAACGAGCTAAAATCGGAGCGGCCGTCATCCAAGAACAGTTCGAAACGACCGGGAAACGTTCGCTCTATGCCATCACGCTCAGCGGTCCGGTGTTCGGGCTGCGTGACCAAGCGCTCCGCTTGATCGAGGCGGGCGCGACGGCACTGTTGTTCAACGTCTATACATACGGGCTCGACACACTCCGCGAACTCGCGAGCGATCCAACAATTAACGTCCCGATTTTGGCGCACCCGGCGTTCGCCGGGGCCTTGACCGGCTCGATCAGCCACTCGCTCTTGCTCGGAAAATTGATCCGCCTCGCGGGGGCCGACTTGACGCTGTTCCCGTCCCCATACGGTTCACTTGCGACACCGCCTGATGAGGCGTTCACGATTCGGGATGGCAGTGCTCGGCCGCACTGGACGAAACCGATTCTACCGGTCCCATCGGCCGGTATCCATCCGGGGCTCGTCCCGGACATCATCCGTGATTTCGGCACAGACGTCGTCATCAACGCCGGCGGCGGCATCCACGGTCACCCAGACGGCGCGGCCGCCGGGGCCCGGGCGTTCCGACAAGCGATTGAGCAAGTATTGGGCGTGGCGAGCCAGACGAACGAGCTCGAGGCCGCGTTAAAGGCGTGGTCAAAACAATGACGATTCACATCTTGTGTGACTTCGATGGGACGATCACGGCCGAGGACAACATCATCGCTTTGATGCGGGCGTTCGCACCGCCCGAATGGC
This sequence comes from Exiguobacterium aurantiacum, assembly GCF_001766415.1. Lineage (GTDB taxonomy): Bacteria > Bacillota > Bacilli > Exiguobacteriales > Exiguobacteriaceae > Exiguobacterium > Exiguobacterium aurantiacum_A. Next base: position 4,365 of record NZ_MKXO01000007.1, read on the forward strand.
ACGCGCTCAAAGACGACGTGCTCGCTCAAGACATCTCGATCCGCTCCGGGGTCGGGCAGATGTTCCAGCTGTTGCCGAGCGCTGACGCTTCGGCGTACCGTGACTACTTGCTGGACCGCATCACCTTGCGCCCAGGGTTCTCGACGTTTTTGGCAGAAGTCCGGCAACAAGTTTGGAAGTTCGACGTCGTCAGCGGCGGCATGAACTTTTTCGTACACCCGATCTTGCAAGACCACGTCGCGCCGGACCACATCTACTGTAACGTCGCCGACTTCTCGGATGAGACGGTACGCGTCGACTGGCCCTACGCCTGTGACGCGCATTGTACGAATGATTGTGGTTGCTGCAAACCGACAATCGCCCGGACGATCGTCGATCCCGTTGATCGCTTGATCGTCATCGGTGACTCGGTGACCGACTTCGAGATCGCCAAACGGGCCGATTTCGTCTACGCCCGTGGGCAGCTCATCACGCTCTGTGAAGCGGAAGGCATCGCCTACGCCCCGTTCGAGACGTTCGACGACATCACCCATCACATGAAGGAGGTGCACGTATGAGCGTGACCGCACGTTGGCTTGAACTCGCCGACATTAAAGACGAACTCGCCGCGCGCGACTGGTTCCCCGGAACGAGTGGCAATTTGGCGATTCGTGTCTCCGACGACCCGCTGACCTTCCTCGTCACGGCGAGCGGACGCGATAAACGAAAACGGACCGCGGACGATTTCGTCCTCGTCGACGCGGCCGGTCGCTTGCTTGGCGAACAAACTGGTAAACCGTCCGCTGAGACGCTGTTACACGTCGAGGTGTTCAACAAGACCGCGGCGGCGTGTTCACTCCACGTACATACGGTCGACAACAACGTCATCTCCGAGCTCCATGCCGTGAACGATGAGGTCGTCTTCACGGGGCAAGAGATCATCAAGGCACTCGGTTATTGGGAAGAGGACGCGGTCGTCCGGGTCCCAATCATCGACAATCATGCCGACATCCCGACGCTCGCGGCCGCCTTCGCGCCTCACGTCCATTCAAGCGCCGGTGCCGTCCTCATCCGTAATCACGGCATCACGGTCTGGGGCGAGACGCCGGATGCGGCGAAGCGCTATTTAGAAGCATACGAATTTTTGTTCAGCTACACGCTAAAACTACGCGCCTTAGGCGTCCATTCATAAGGAGGAACTATCTATGGCAACTGTCTATTTTCAACAAACTGAAGAGCGTCTCGTCGACCAAACTGAAGTGAGCGTATTTTTAGAATCGCGCGGCATCCTGTACGAGCAGTGGGACATCGCTAAACTTCCGGTCGCGCTTCAAGAAAACTACCAACTGACGGACGACGACAAGCAAGCCATCCTCGCAACGTTCCGTGACGAGATTCAAGACGTGTCGGAGCGCCGCGGCTATCAGACGGCCGACGTCATCTCGCTGTCTGACGCGACACCGAACTTGGACGAACTGCTCGTCAACTTCCAAAAGGAACACCATCATACGGACGACGAGGTCCGCTTCATCGTCAGCGGTCACGGCATCTTCGCCATCGACGACGCCGAACGCGGTTACTTCAATATCGAGCTCAATCCGGGCGATTTGATTTCGGTCCCGGTGAACACGCGCCACTACTTCACGCTTCAAGACGACCGCCAAGTCGTCGCCGTCCGCATCTTCGTGACGACAGAGGGCTGGGTGCCGATCTACGAGAAACAAGACGTGACTGCCTAACAAAAAATCCTGCCTTCCGCATACGCGAAAGACAGGACTTTTTTAATGCTTGACCGCTGTCGGTTTGGAAGAGAACCAACCCCAAACAGCAATCCCGACCATGACCGACCAGAAGAACAGTGTCCAACCTAACGAGTGGACGAAACCGTCTGGAAGACCCATGAACGCGAACGGTGTACCGGCAATCAATTCCTTGAAGCCAGGGTGTTCGAGGACGAGTACCGTCAACTTCACACCGACCCAGCCGACGATGAGGAAGGCGGCCGTCTCCAGTGTCGGACGTTGATGCAGCAGCTTCACGAAGACGCGGGCCGCGAATCGCATCAAGATGACCCCGATGAGTCCACCCGTCAAGACGACGAAGAATTGACCTGAGTCGATACCACCGATCTCTCCAAGACCGAGCGGCGGCAAGCTGACTGCGAGTGCGACCGCTGCCAAGATCGAGTCGACCGCGAAAGCGATGTCGGCGAACTCGACTTTTACGACCGTCCACCAAAACTCTTTTTTCGTGACCGGCTTCTCGGTAATTGCCGTCTCTGCTTTCGCCTCGGCGGCGAGGTCTTGTCTTGGATCCATCTTGCGCGCCTTGTACGTCATATATAGATGTCGCGCGCTCATCCCGATCAAGTAAAGGGCACCGAGTGCTTGGACTTGCCAGACGTTGATTAAGAACGAGATTAAGAATAATGCGATGAAGCGGAAGACGAACGCTCCTAATAAACCGTAGAATAGCGCTTTCTTCTGTTCTGTCCGCGGCAAGTGCTTGACCATGACGGCCAACACGAGCGCGTTGTCTGCAGATAGTAGCCCTTCAAGACCGACGAGTACGACGATGATCCAGGCGTACTGCAGGATTAACTGCCAATCCATTAAAACATCCCCTTTTTGTTTGTGTTCTTTCATATTTAATAGTGATCTATTTTTAAGTTCACAGGAACATTTTATTCCCGTGCGTAAATTAAATCAATCTTCTTTCGTTCAATGTCTGAAGTTTTTTCCGCAGAACAGGTTCAAAGCATGTTCACGAAGCAAAATGATACCCAGTTTGTATCCATTTCGTGATAAAATCCTAACAAGAACGAGTGGCGGTCATTTGCCCTCTTAAAAAAGGAGAATCCGATTATGTCTACAAGCCATGTCGCTTTACCTACTAAAGCAGAACGACATAAACTATTCGGCTCGGTCCCGCCGGTCAAAGGTACGAAACCGACAGAAAAAGATAAAATGGTCGATCTTCAAAATACACCTAAGAACTTCTTGTTCGCACTCGACAGCGTCGGGATCTCGAACGTCAAACATCCCGTCAACATCGAAACTCCAGACGGCATCCAAGCGACGGTCGCAACGTTTGAATTAACGACATCACTCGTCCAAGATCGTAAAGGCATCAACATGTCACGCTTGACGGAACAGCTCGACGCGTACCATACGCAAGGCTGGACGTTATCAAACCGCTCGCTCATCGAGTTCGCCCAAGAACTCGCCGAGCGTATGGAACAAACGGAAGGTCAATTGACGGTCCGCTACCCATGGTTCTTCAGCCGGAAAGCACCGGCGACGGGCCTCAGCGGTCTTATGAACGCTGACGTCATGCACAACGTGACGTACAACCTCGAGACAGGTATGGCGAGCGTGACGGTCGGTCTCGTCATCAACGTGACGACGCTATGCCCATGTTCAAAAGAGATCAGCGAATACAGCGCCCATAACCAGCGCGGCTACATCACAATCGAAGCCGGTCTTGACGAAGCGTCGCTCGACGGCTTCGACTGGAGACTCGCATTGCTCGATGCGGCGGAGTCGAACGCATCGGCACCACTTCACCCGGTCTTAAAACGTCCGGATGAGAAACGGGCTACAGAAATCGCTTACGAAAACCCACGTTTCGTAGAAGATATGGTCCGCTTGATTGCAGCCGACTTGTACGAGATGAAACAAGTCGTCAACTTCTTCGTCGAATGCCGAAACGAAGAGTCGATCCACCAGCACGACGCCATCGCGTCAATCACGTTCGATAAACGTGACAACTAAAAACGAGTGAAGCCATGTACTTGGCTTCACTCGTTTTTTTATACACTTTGTATGAGGCGGATCGTCAACAAAAGGACAATCAGGACGATCCACACCGCCCAGATGGTGCGCCATCTGTTCCAGTCGAGACGCTTCACGAACGCGTATACCGTCAAATAGAGGACGATCAAGAGCGGAATGACGACCCACGGATTGTCGAGCATCACGCTTCGACGTCACCGTCCCAAGCGAGCATGCCGCCCTCGACGTTGACGACTTTGAACCCTTCCGATTCCAAATAGTCGCACGCCGTCTGGCTGCGTCCGCCCGAGCGGCAGATGACGTGATAGACGTTGTCTTGCGCGAGCTTCTCGGTCACGCCCGGGAATTCAGACAGCGGATAGAGCGGCACGTTCGGGATATGGCCCGCGTCGTACTCGTCTTGTTCGCGCACGTCGATGATGTGGAGCGACTCCCCGTTCTCAAGCTTTTCACGTAATTCGGTTGCATGGATGCTTTGCATGCTGTTTCCCCCTTAAATTGTTATCCCCTACTAGTTTACCTCAGTTTCGTGTCGGACAAACTCCAATTGATGGTCGTCTCGTCATCGCAATAGAAACCTTTCAGACCACAACGTTCGACCATGTCACTTACCCAAGACTGACTGCCGCAAAATAAAGTGAAGTGGCTATCCCATGGCGGTACGATGAGCCAATCATGCTGATAGCCGAAAAACGTGCGATGATTCATGTCCCATGTATCGGCTGCAAGAACTTCTTGAATGTTGATAAGATGGCGCTCCGTACAAAATTCGTCGCCGTTCCATATCCATTCTTCTCCCGTCTCCAGAAGCGCCCTTAATACTCGATTCTTTAAGAAATCAGACAGCTCGCCTTCGCCAGGTGGGAGCAAATTCTCGCGCTCGCAAAATTCGATGATTCGATTTGCGCCTTCTTTATCTTCGGCATGCGGTTTCAATGCCCCAATCATCGTTCGGAGTGCGTGATCGATACGTTTGACGTCTTCAAAACCAAGTTGGCGGCGCATATCTTCCCATGCGACGGCACGAAAATGCTGTTCCACTTCGTTTTTGTTCATCTCGACATATCGGTCAATTGCGGTAGGATTTTCTATCGGTCCGAGAAACGGATGGTACGCGACGAACACTTCTTCAAACACGCCCTCATAGTAAGTTTTAATCGGAAAATCATCTCCACCGCCGAACATAGCGTAGCGATGTCCTTCCGGTAAAGTGATGGCTCCCTCAATCTCCTCCATGTGACCGCCTCCTTTTCCAATAGTTTACAACTACGCATCAAAAAAAGCATCCTCCGCTGTGGGAAGATGCTTCTGACTTACGCTTCGTTGCGCTCGTCAATCGCTTGTGCCGCTGTGATGAGCGTCAATTTATAGACGTCTTCTTCATTACAGCCACGCGACAAGTCGTTGACTGGCTTGTTGAGACCTTGCAAGATCGGTCCGATCGCTTCGAATCCGCCGAAACGTTGAACCATCTTGTAGCCGATGTTCCCGGCTTCGAGGCTCGGGAAGACGAACACGTTGGCGTTACCGGCGACGTCAGAGCCCGGTGCTTTCTTCGCTGCCACGCTCGGGACGAACGCTGCGTCGAACTGAAGCTCACCATCGATTGGAAGGTTTGGCGCTTTCTCTTTGGCGAGACGCGTCGCTTCGATGACTTTCTCGGTTTCAGGCGACTTCGCCGAACCTTTCGTCGAGAAGCTGAGGAGCGCGACTTGCGGCTCGATGCCGAACGTCTTCGCCGTCAACGCTGACAAGTAGGCGTTCTCGGCAAGGTCGGCCGCATCCGGTGCGATGTTGATCGCACAGTCCGAGAAGACGTATTGCTCATCGTCACGTACCATGATGAACACACCTGACGTCTTTTTGATGCCTTCTTGCATCTTGATGATTTGAAGTGCCGGACGGACCGTGTCGGCCGTCGCATGCATCGCACCCGAGACGAGACCTTCCGCTTTGCCCGTGTGGACGAGCATCGTACCGAAGTAGTTCACATCTGACGACAACAATTCACGAGCTTGTTCAGCCGTCGCTTTGCCTTTACGGCGCTCGACGAACGATTCGACGAGCGTGTCGATATCTTCGTATGTCGCTGGGTCGTACTGTGTCAAGTTCGAGATATCAAAGCCGTGTTTCGCTGCGACTGCATCGATGTCCGCTTTCGGACCGACGACGATCGGGTTGACCATGCCGTCATTTTTTAAACGGACTGCAGCTCCAAGGACGCGCTCATCGACGCCTTCTGCTAAGACGATGGTCGGACGAATCGGGCTGACTTTTTGCTTCAACGTGTCAAATAATTTCATGGTAAGTGAACTCCTTTTCGATTGGAAGATATCTATGTTTTCTCTTTAGGACACAATTGTCCGTATGCGTGTTTTATTATACACAGTCCTTTTTTTAAAATAAACTATTCTGCCCATATCGTCATAAATCGCTTGAAATCAGTCATTATATGAATAGAACAGTTATGTATTTATGACTGATACAGGTTGCTGTGAAGCCGTTTACATTTCCGTGTCCGCTTTTCCCTTTCCCCCGTCTCGATTGTGATTACCCTCACAGACAGCGCCAAATTTGCCAGGCGGTAAAGTGTCTGTGGTAAAATAAACAGCGAAGCCAAGTCTTGAAAGGAGTTTTTTCATGTCAGAACGTCCAGCACCGACAACCGAAACACAGCACGCAGCCGCCACATTAGACGGTTGGTATACGCTCCATGATTTCCGCTCGATCGATTGGACACGTCTAAAAGCAGTCGACAAAGAGGCGCGTCAAGAAATGATTGAGGAGTTCGTCGCCTTCCTCGCCTCGCTTGAAGACGTCGAAACACGCGGAGAAGGCAGTCACGCCTTCTATTCGATCCTCGGTCAAAAAGCGGACGTCGTCCTCATGGTCCTTCGTCCGACGTTCAAAGAGCTCGAACAAGTCGAACTCGCCCTTCGTAAGACGAAACTGTACGACTATATGATCCCATCGTACTCTTACGTCTCGGTCATCGAGCTCGGCATGTACCGTGGCTCTGGTGACGGGGATCCATACGAGAACCCGCACATCCGCTCGCGCTTGTACCCGACGTTGCCGAAAGCAGCCCACATCTGCTTCTATCCGATGAGCAAAGCGCGCCGTGACGAGGATAACTGGTATACGCTGTCGATGGACGCGCGGAAAGACCTCATGTACCGCCACAGCATGATCGGCCGCAGCTATGCCGGCAAGATCCAGCAGTTCATCGGCGGATCAACCGGATTTGACGGCTGGGAATGGGGCGTCACGCTCTTCGCGGAAGACTCGCTCCAATTTAAGAAGATTGTTTACGAGATGCGTTTCGATGAAGTCAGCGCCAAATATGGCGAGTTTGGTGACTTCTACGTCGGAAACATCCTTCCAAAAGAAGAACTCGGCACATTCCTCGGTTGATTGAGGTTTACGCATCGACCCCCTCGGGAAACATCGTTGTAGAGGCACTTACAACAATGATCAATGAGGTGAACAACGATGCGCGTGTTCAAGGAATCAGATCGAGACACTGCAAAACGTTTAGATTCGTTCATTGAACGAATGGCCCCGACAGCAGAGCTAGTCCAAATTCGATTTGAACAACAATTACAACATACACAGCGAAAGGGTCAGGCGAAAGCCTGACCCTTATTTTGTCTTCGCGTGAAGCGCGTCGCCAAGGAACGTCGCGAGTTCCAGCATGCCGTATTGACCTGCCTTCGCTTCCGCGTCCGAGTTATAGTTCGTATTCGTGTTGACGTCGTACGCATAGACGTTGCCGTCACGGTCTTCGATAATCTCGATCCCCGCGACTGCGATATTATTTGTTGCCAAGAACGCTTCTAGCTGATCGATGATCGGATCGGCAAACCCGTCGACGATTTCAAATTTGGCCGGTGGCGTCTCGCCGACCGGGCAGAATTGGTCTTCAATCGAGCACGCATCCGCCGGGCATAGTTCGAACCCTTCCGACGTGTCGACCCGTACCGCGTAGAGGAACTTTCCGCCGATAAATTCACAGCGCGTGATGAACGGTTTCGGCGCTTCGATATATTGTTGGATGAGCGTGATGCCATCGACCGAGTCCTCGAACGCCGGTCCGTACACATACCCTTTCAACGCCTCAATCGAATGGAATAGCTGCACGCCAAGCCCTTTACCGGCCCGGTTATGCTTCGTGATGAACGGGCTCATGCCAAGCTTCTCGGCCGCCTCGATGATTTGTTTTTTTCCGACAGCAGCGATCGTCCTCGGCACACGGATCCCTTCTTGACGAAGCGCCGTATATTGGTTGACCTTGCTCACTTCGAGGCGAATCGCCCGTGTCCCGTTGAAGACGGTCCGTCCGTTCGCCTCGAGCCAGGCAAGTACCCCTTCCGTCAGCTCTGGCGCGTAGCGATGCCCGCGCGTATGTGACGACGCACTCATCCGGTTATAGAACACACCATCCGGCGGCGTCGCTTCAATATCGATGATTCCTTCATCTAAATGCCACAGTTCATATGGAAGCGATAACTCCTCGAGCCGTTTGACGAGATGGTCCGTCCACTCATTGTTTTCATGCAAAACGTGAATTTTAGCCATATGAATCCCCCTTTGATACTCCTAATGTACCACACCGATATCCGACTATTCCAATTAGCATAATTGACGATACGTTCATTCTTATTTCATAACGGTTTCATGGTATAATGAACTTAATAATCTATGTGAAAAGTGACAATTTCAAAGGGAAGTGATGTGTTTGACTGCACCTATTTTAAGTACAGACGTTTTAATCCTCTTGTTCGGTCTCCTCCTCGTCGCAGGGGTTTTGGCCACGCGCGTGTCCACCCGTTTCGGCCTTCCTGCGTTGATTCTGTTCATGGGAATCGGCATGGTCATGGGCAGTGACGTCACCGGCTTAATCTTCTTCGATGACTCGAACCTTGCCCAGATGATCGGAATCTCCGCTCTGATCGTTATTTTGTTCGAAGGTGGTCTGCAGACGAAATGGGCCTCGCTTCGGAGTGTCCTCGCTCCGTCCGCCTCGCTCGCGACGATCGGCGTCTTATTGACGGCCGGGCTTGTCGCCGTAGCCGTTCGTTTCGTATTCGGTTTCGACTGGATTGAGTCTTTCCTATTCGGTGCCATCATCGGCTCGACCGATGCCGCCGCCGTATTCGCCGCTTTCAAAGGAAAGAATATCGCGCCGAAAGTCGGCGCGACACTCGAAGCCGAGTCCGGCACGAATGACCCGATGGCGATGTTTTTAACAATCCTCGCTCTCGACTTCATGTTGAAACCGGACACGACGATTTGGGACGGCATTGGGATGTTCATCCTCCAGATCATCGTCGGGGCGTTCGCCGGGTACATGCTCGGGAACCTGTCACGGCTCATGCTCAATCACTTGCGCCTTGAATCGAGCGGCCTGCACGCCGTCCTCATGATTTCGATGGCGTTCATGACGTATGGCGTGGCCGCCTACTTCGCCGGCAGCGGCTTGCTTGCCGTCTATCTTGCCGCGATGATCGTCGGGAACGCCCACACCGCCCACGAAGTGACCATCGTCCAATTTTCGGAGGCGCTCGCTTGGATCATGCAAATTATCATGTTCGTCATCCTCGGGCTTCTCGTCTATCCGAAACAACTGTTCGATCCAGAACTCATTTGGAAAGGGCTGTTGATTTCATTTTTCCTCATGTTCGTCGCCCGTCCAATCGCCGTTTACTTATCGACGATCGCGATGCCGTTCACGCATAAGGAAAAACTGTTCATCTCCTGGGCCGGCCTAAAAGGAGCTGTCCCGATCGTGCTAGCGACGTTCCCGCTCATCGCTGGGATCGACAACAGCCAACTCATCTTCAACGCTGTCTTCTTCGTCGTCGTGACGAGCGCGTTGATTCAAGGAACGACGCTCACACCGCTCGCGGCCAGACTGAACCTGCTCGGGCCGGATAAGATCCGCTCGCCGTATACGATCGCGCTCGTGTCGAGTAAACAGTCGCAGCATCAGCTCGTTCCGTACGTGGCGACAGAAACGTCATCGATGATCGGACGCACGCTCGCCGACATCACGTTACCGCCGAACACGGTCGTCAATGCGATCGTCCGCAAAGACTATCTCATCCCGCCTACGGGTCAAACGAAAATTGAGCCGGGCGACTTATTGTACGTCCTCGCCTCGACGTATCGTCACGACCAACTCGATCGCAAGTTCGGCGAAGACGGGCTTGAGCGCGTCGAGCTATGAACGAACAAGGACCGTGCCCGAGGCACGGTCCTTGTTTTATGCTTTGACTCGACGCGCCGCTGCGATCAAATCGGCGACGTCTTGCTCGCGTCCGGCGTGGAGCGCCTCGACGATGAAACTGCCGACGACGACCCCGTCACACGCCTCACCGAGTGCTCGGACCTGGTCTTCGCGATGGACACCGAATCCGGCGAGTACCGGGACCGGAGACCGTTCTGTCAACGAGCGCAAATGGGCGAGCAGTTCGTCCGGGAACGCGTCGACTTTTCCGGTCGTCCCTTTGAGCGTCACCGCGTAGACGAACCCTTCGGCCTGACTTAAGATCGTGTCGATTCGTTGTTTGTTACTCGTCAATGTGACGAGCGGGACGACCGCGACCCCGTTCCGTTCAATCCCCGCGAATAGTTCGAGGCTCTCTTCGAACGGCAAATCGGGGATGATGACACCGCTGACGCCGCATGCGGCCGCACGGTCGAAGAATGGCTGGATTCCGAACCGGAACACCGGATTCAAGTATGTCATCAGGACGATCGGGACTGAGAAACGCTCAGTTCCTTCTATTAAACAATCCAACACGCCAGAGAGTGTCACCCCGTCCGCGAGGGCACGCATCCCGGCCGCCTCGATGATTGGTCCGTCCGCTACAGGATCTGAGAACGGGATCCCGAGCTCGATTGCCGTCGCGCCCATCGCTTCGAGCCGCTCGATCGTCGGAATGAGTTGATCGAGTCCGCCGTCTCCGGCCATGATGTAAGGGACGAATGCTGCCCCGTCTCTATTTCGAATCGCTGTCTCTAAGCTCATTTCTGTCCCACCCTTTCACGAATCGTATGCACATCTTTATCACCTCGGCCTGACAGACAGATGACGAGCAGATCGTCCTCGTCCATCGTCGCGGCGAGCGTCTCGGCATAGGCGAGCGCATGTGACGACTCAAGTGCCGGGATGATGCCCTCATGTCGACTGAGTGACATACATGCCTCTAACGCCGCCTCATCGGTGACCGCCGCGTAGCGGACACGCTCGATGTCTTTCAAGAAACTATGCTCTGGTCCGACCCCAGGATAATCGAGTCCGGCCGAGATCGAGTGCGCTTCTTGGATTTGCCCGGCCCCGTCTTGCAGCACGTACATGAGCGAGCCGTGGAGCACGCCGACCTCACCTTTCGTGAGCGTCGCCGCATGCTTGTCCGTGTCGACGCCGCTTCCTGCTGCCTCGACCCCGTACAAGGCGACATCCTCGTCATTCAAGAACGGGTAGAACATCCCCATGGCGTTGCTGCCACCACCGACGCAAGCGATGACGGCATCCGGCAAGCGTCCGGTCTTGTCTAAAATTTGGCGCCGTGTCTCTGTTCCGATCACACTTTGGAAGTCACGCACCATCGTCGGGAATGGGTGTGGCCCAAGTACAGAGCCCATGACGTAGTGTGTATCGTCAACGTGTTTGACCCAGTAGCGTAACGCCTCGTTGACCGCATCTTTCAACGTTCGGCTGCCTGACTTCACCGGAATGACCGTCGCCCCGAGCAGTTCCATCCGAAACACGTTCAACTCTTGCCGTTCGACATCGACCTCACCCATGAAAATCGTACATTCTAAGTTGAGCAACGCGCACACCGTCGCTGTCGCCACACCGTGTTGTCCAGCACCGGTCTCGGCGACGATTTTCTGTTTCCCCATCCGCTTGGCGAGGAGCGCCTGCCCGATCGTGTTGTTGATCTTGTGGGCACCGGTATGGTTCAAATCCTCCCGTTTCAAGTAAACGTTCGTCCCGAGGCGTCGGCTCATGTTCTCCGCATAATAAAGCGGGGTCTCCCGTCCGACGTATTCGCTGAGCAACGCGTCGAAGCGTTCTTGAAATTCAGGATCTAACTTCGCTTCCTCATAAGCCACCTCGAGTTCTTCAACGGCCTGCATGAGTGTTTCCGGTATATATTTGCCTCCGTATGGGCCAAACTTTCCGTTCACTGGTTGTGTGTACATAGTGTTTCCTCCTTGGCACGTCTGATGAACGTGCGAATTTTATCGATATCTTTCTCTCCATCTGTCTCGACGCCGCTTGAGACGTCGACCCCGTCAGGCCGTACGTCGTGCATCGCTTGTCTCACGTTGTCGGCCGTCAAACCACCGGCGAGCCAGAACGTTCGCTGCGGACGTTCCAACTGCAACCAGTCGAGCGTCTCCCCGCTCCCGGGCGTCGGTGCATCCAGTAAGACGATATCCGCCTCCGTCTCGCTGCTCGCTTCGATGATCGGCAGATTGAACTGTCGGAACGTCTCAAGCGGCAACGTGCGCCGGTGCAGTTGGATATCCGTCAATCCACACGTGATTGCCGTCTCGACCTCATCAAGCGTCGGGTCGAGAAACACTCCGACGACACGGACGTGATTCGGGATCAACTGTCGTAGCCGTTTCGCCGTCGTCACATCGACTTGGCGTGAGCTGTTCGCGAACACGAAGCCGATCGCATCGGCCCCGGCTTCAACCGCCGCCGTCACACTTGCTTCTGTTTTCAATCCACATATTTTAACGAACACGTCTTCAACTCCTCAATCAACGCCGTCGGGTCATCCTGTCGCATAAGCGCCTCTCCGACGAGAATCGCTTTGGCTCCCGCGTCTCGCAGTCGGCCTGCTGCTTCGCCGGTGCTGACTCCGCTCTCACTGACGAACGCCACGTTCGGATAACTCTTCATCAATTCAATCGATGTCTCGAGCGATACGTCGAACGTCTTCAAGTTCCGGTTGTTGATGCCGATCAACACGTCCTCAAGTTCGAGCGCCGTCTGGAGCTCGGCTTCATCGTGCACTTCGACGAGCACGTCGAGGCCGATCAGGCGCGCGTGTTGCTTCAACGCGTGCAGGCGAGTCGGATGTAACGCCGCGACGATCAACAACGCCGCGCTCGCACCGGCCGCTTTCGCCCGGTCGAGCTGTCGTTCATCGATGATGAAGTCTTTACACAGGACCGGGATATTGACGGCGTCAGCGACTTGGCGTAAGTCATCGAACGATCCGTTAAAGTATGTCGTATCGGTCAGCACCGAGATCATCGTCGCACCGGCCCGTTCGTAAACCTGAGCCCGTTCGGCCACATCCAGTTCGGCTCGAATCACGCCTTTTGATGGGGACGCCCGCTTAATTTCCGCGATGATATGAAACCCGTCCGCGACCAGCCGCTGTAACGAGATCGGCTCTGTCGCCGTGACCGTGACGTCTTGCATCTGATTGACCTCTTCGATTTTCGTCCCAATAATTTTCGTCAAGTAGCTCATGCGCCCACCTCCGTTTTTTGTAGTTGCTTAAGGACGCGGGCGGCGTGGCCCTCGTCGATGCTCCGGCTCGCCTCGGCCACACCTTCACGTAACGTCTTGACGGCGCCGTATGTGCATAACGCGAGTGCCGCATTCAACAAGACGACGTCACGCGCCGGTCCTGCCGCGCCGTTCAAAACGGCGACGAGCGTCTTCGCATTCTCTTCGGGTGTACCACCTTGTAGCGCCGACAGCGGTGCCCGCATCAACCCGACGTCTCGCGGGTCGACTTGATATCGTGCCGTCTGCTCTCCGTCAAAGAAGAGTACCTCGTTCGCACCAACGAGGCTCGCCTCGTCGAGCCCGCCGGCCCCATGGACGACCATGCCCCGTTCGACTCCGAGATGGCGCATCGCCGTAGCCATCTTCTCAATCAAGTCTGGATGGTAGACGCCGATCAATTGCCGTCTCGGCTTGAGCGGGTTCGTCAGCGGACCGATTTGATTGAAGATCGTCGCCGTCCCGAGCCGTTTTCGCACCGGCATGACATGTTTCATGATCGGATGGACGTGTTGGGCGAACAAGAAGCTCAAGTTCGTCCGCTCAAGTTCAGCTAACACGTCGTCAGCACTTTGGACAATCGGGATATTCAACGCCTCGAGCACATCGGCGCTACCCGACCGGCTCGACACGCTCCGATTCCCATGTTTCGCGACCGGGATACCAAGTCCGGCGAGAACGAACGCGACGGTCGAACTAATGTTGAACGTGTTCGCTCCGTCACCGCCGGTCCCACAAACGTCGAGCACAGGGAGCGTCGTCTCCGGGAACGTCGCCGCCTCACGGATATAATCGGCCAGCCCCGCCATCTCTTCGGCCGTCTCGCCGCGTGCTTTCAATGCGAGAAGCACCTCGGTGATTTGCGTTTCATCCGCTTGAAACAACTCGGAAGCCGCCTGTTTCATCTCGGTCGTCGTCACTTGGTTCGTCAGTAGTCTTGTTAACATGTCCGTTCCTCCTTAAGCGATTTGGGTATAAAAAAACTCCATACGACGTCTGTCGTATGGAGGACGGTATGGACCGCGGTGCCACCTCTCGTTGGATCAATCGATCCCACTTTCCGATGCTATCACATCGTATCCTGATAACGGTGGAAGCCGTCACGGCCTACTAACATTCAGCCGTGCTCTCATGAGCCCATTCACGTGACGGTCTCGGTCAGGATCCCACCACCCCTGACTCTCTGTACGAGACTTCTTCACGCTACTCTTCTCAATCATCGATTTAAGATTCAATTTGAAAAACAAAAAAGGGTCACTCGGTCCAACTCACAGCTCACGCTATGAGAAGGACGAGTAACCCCGTGGTGCCACCTTCGTTGGTTCATGTCGAACCCACTTCACGGACAATCATCCGCTTCCCCGTGATAACGGTGGGTAACCCGCTAAAGCCTACTAAAAATTTCGGTTTAGAGCTCGGAAGTCCATTCGCGACGTCCCACATACTGATTCACACCAACCATCAGCTCTCTGTCATGCGGGGACCGTCGTTACTTCTCTTCGTCGACGCTTTTGTTCGTTTCAGTTAAGTTAACTCGTACTATACCGTTCCCGATTCATCCTGTCAAACAAAAGTGTGCAAAAAAAACTTTGCTTCTATAAGTGCGGACGAATCGACCGCATGTTTCAGAACGTCGCAAGTTGACACGTGATTTTTTTGTCTGCTATAGTCGTCCCCAACAACACTTCACTCAACTAAAGGAGATTTGACTTTGGAAACTAGCAAACTAAAACGTGAACTGTCGACCCGACAGCTCACGATGATCTCGCTTGGCAGCGCCATCGGAACGGGCCTCTTCCTCGGAAGCGGCCTCGCCATCCAAACGGCAGGACCGAGCGTGCTCGTCAGTTACGCCATCGGGGCGTTTATCGTCCTCTTGCTCATGGGTTGTCTCGCCGAGATGACCGTCGCCCATCCGACTTCGGGCTCGTTCGGCACGATCGCCGAGCGTTATGTCCATCCACTCGCCGGCTTCTTGGTCCGTTACTCATACTGGATCGCCAACGTCCTCGCTATCGGGGTCGAAGTGAGTGCGATCGCGATTTACATGCGCTACTGGTTCCCGGATGTGAACGGATTCGTCTGGGTCGCCGTGTTCGGCGGATTGCTCATTTACGTCAACGCTCGGCACGTCCATACGTTCGGGACGACCGAATACTGGTTATCATTCATCAAAGTCACTGCCATCATTTTATTCATCGTCCTCGGCGCGGCCGCACTGTTCGGTCAACCAGGCTCACCGATCGAATCGATCACGACCGGAAATGAAGGGTTCTTCGCTTTCGGATTTTACGGCATGTGGGTGACGATCTTCATCTCGCTCTTCAGCTTCCTCGGGACAGAGCTCGTCGCCGTCACGGCTGGCGAAGCGAAAGACCCGGACCGCGCCGTACCAAAGGCGTTGCGGGCGACCGTGTTCCGCTTGACGTTCTTCTATTTGATCACAATCGCCATCATGCTCATGCTCATCCCATGGCAGCAGGCCGGTATCGATCAAAGCCCGTTCGTCCTCGTCATGCAGCAGTTTGACGTGCCTGGCGCGGCTAGTATTTTGAACTTCGTCATCTTGGTCGCCGCCTTGTCGGCGATGAACGCGCAATTGTATGCCTCGACGCGCATGATGTACTCGCTCGCCGAAGCCGGCGACGCACCGCGTATCTTCAAAAAAGTAAGCACCAGCGGGATTCCGATGCCTGCCTTGTTCGTTTCGACAGGCGGGATCGTCCTCGCGGCACTGCTTCAAGTATTCATGGAGACGTCGTATCCGTTCCTCATGGGCATCTCGATGTTCGGAGCGATCTTCACATGGTTCATGGTCTTCGTCTCACACTTGTTCTTCCGCAAAAAATGGACGGGGCGTAAACTCCCTGTCCGTATGATCGGCTATCCGTTCTTACCGCTCCTAGGTGCCGGACTGCTGCTCAGCTTAATGATCACGACATGGTTTACCGATTTCAACATCTTACTCAAGTTCGGGATCCCATGGTTGGTTGGCTTAACGATCATCTATCTCGTTCGCGAGCGATTCCGTAAGACTGACACAAAACAAGACGACATCGAGCAAGCTAACTAAAAACAGTGCCTATCCGCAATGGATGGGCACTGTTTTTTCGCAAAAACGAGCACCCGTCGCGATTGACGAGTGCTCGTTTGTTTAGGATTAGAAGAACTGACGTGGGTTGACTGTGCTACCGGCGCTCGAAGACGAGTACGAGTAGCTGCCTTGGTGGATTTCAAAGTGAAGGTGCGGGCCTGAAGAGTTTCCAGTGTTCCCGAGCGTTCCAATGTTTGATCCTTGCGTCACACGCTGACCAGCGCTAACTGATACCGAGTTCATGTGCGCATAGACAGTCGTCCAAACTTGACCGCCAATGACGTGGGCGATCATGACGTGGTTCCCATAAGCGCCACCCCATCCAGCCCGGATGACCGTTCCTGTTGCCGAAGCCCGGATCGGTGTACCGACTGGTCCGGCGATATCGACACCGTTATGGAACGTATAGCCGAACTGTCCGCTTGCCGGTCCGAAACCTTGCGAGAAACGGCCAGTCGTTGGTTGAATGAACTTCGCGCTCGATGGTGCCGGTGCCGAAGCTGTCGGCGTAGTCGGTACCGGTTTAGGAGCCGGTGCCGGTTTTGGTGCCGGCTTTGGTGCTGGCTTAGGCTTAGGTGCCGGTGGTGCAGCCGGTTTAGAAGCTGTCACATTATTTTTTGTCGTTTGGTTTGAAGATGACGATGACTGGGAATTAGTATTACTGTTCTGCTTTTTCTGAGCAGCAGCTTGTGCAGCAGCAGCTTTAGCCGCTTCTTCTTGACGAGCCGCTTCCGCTCTCGCTTCTTCAGCTTGTTGCGCGGCCGCTGCTTTGGCAGCCTCAGCTTGGCGTGCCTCTTCGGCTTTACGAGCCGCTTCTTGACGTGCTGCCTCTTCCGCACGACGACGCGCTTCTTCTTCTTCACGGCGCTGTGCTTCGATTTCAGCTGCAATCGCTTCTTCTTGAGCGATCAACGTCGCTTCGATTTCTTGTAGGTCGAAGATTTGCGTTTCAAATTCGATATTTTTCTCTTCGAGTTCTTTGATGCGAGCTTCACGCTGTTTCATCTTCTTCTCGAGTTCGGCTTGACGCGCTTCGAGTGCTTTCTGTTGCTCTAGAAGTGAGGCCCGCTCTGCTTTGAGTGCGGCTTGTGCTTCTTGAAGAGACAGACGTGTCGCTTCGTAGTCGTTAAACAACTCTTGGTCGCTACGTTGGATCGTACCAGCCGTGATCATGCGTGTGATCAAGTCAGAGAAGTTTTTTGATCCAAAGATGAATTCTGCCCAGTTGATTGAACCGCCACCGTTCGTTTGCATCGTGGCCATCCGCTCTTTCATCATTTTTTCTTGAGCGATCATCTTTTTCTCGTAACCTTTAATGTCCGCTTCGAGATCTTCAATCTTCATCTCGGTACGTTTGATTTCTTGGCGTTTCGCCGCTACGTCGTAGATGATGTCTTGAAGCTGAGCGTCCATTTTATTGACTTCTTCTTGTACCTTCGAGATTTCTTTAGTGTTCTGTTCGATTTTCGAAGACGTATTCGATTGATTCTGTTTGACGCTATTGCGTTGTTCTTTCACTTTTTTCTGTTGCTCTTGCTTCTCTTTGATTGTCGTCGAGGCATCGGCTACCGAGTGCGTGCCGAGGAGCAAGGCGCTCAGCGTAAGTGTCGAGATCGTACGTTTCCAATTGATCAATGCAGACATCCTTTCTAATTTGACGGGCTAGTTTTACATACTCTATTTAAGTCGGTCGTTTTGCTATGTAACAAAAACGATTAATTTTTCAGTTTCAACACGACTAATTATATCGAAGTGTCGAATGTTTTCCTGTTAAAGTTATATTTCACTTTGATTACGACAAAGAAGAGGGAGAGCCGTTGGCATTCCCTCTTCTTTGTATTTCAACGTTTTTTCGATTTTTTATGGTTTGAAACGTTTCTGTAATAGTAATTGAAAACCGTAAATCATTTACCTTATTTCGAAAAAGCATATTTCAGCATTTTTTCTAAACTCATCCATTTCCAAAAAACGTAAAAGGGTCAGTCTGACTTCTCGCTCAAGGCGAAGATGACAGGACTGACCGAATGTTCGTTGCGGGTGTGAAATCGAGGGGTCTCACACGTCTAAGGATACAGACGAAGTGTTAACGCTCGATGGATATTTCGTTACAGTTTGAATGCACCGATAATGACGAACACCCATGCCGCGATGAAAAGAACACCGCCGATTGGTGTGACCGCTCCAAGTTTCGTGATACCTGTAAGCGCCATGACATACAAGCTGCCCGAGAAGAATAGGATGCCGGCAAACATGAGCCAACCGGCTGTGTTGAATTGACTGATGCTCACTTTCGTCAAAATACTAGCAAGCGCAATGATGCCGATCGCATGGATCATGTGGTACAAGACCCCCGTCTGCCAGTTCGCGAGCATGTTCGGTGCCAGACGCTCTTTCAATGCGTGAGCCCCGAACGCGCCGAGCGCGACACCGAGCGCCATCAAGGCAGCACCGATAATGAGTAACAATTTCATATAATTTCCCCCTTATCTCACTTTTCGTGCTGGTAAATTCCACTTCCGATAGTAGGATATCACTCGAAGCGTCGCTACGACAATCAATAACGCATACACCGGAAGTCCGCCTTCGAGCCGGAAGTAGTACGTGACGACCGCGATGATGATCGCCCAAATCGCGTACACTTCCGCCTGCAAGACGAGCGGTTTCCGTCCGGCGAGCAAGTCGCGGACGACACCACCGCCGACTCCGGTCAGGACGGCCGCCGCAATCGCTGCCGACAACGGCAAATCCAATTTGATGGCGACTTGCGCCCCTTGGAAAGAGAACGCGACCAAGCCGATCGCGTCGACGATGACGCCCCATCTTTCCCAATGCGGCAAGACGACGCTCGGGAGCAGGAAGATGAGGAGCGCGACGAGAAAACAGAGAATAAATAAATCGTTTTGTTGCCAAATCAAACTGACGGGGTTGCCGAGCAAGACGTTACGGATTGCCCCGCCGCCGAAAGCCGTCGTGAAGGCGAGCAACCAAACCCCAAAAATATCGTACTTTTCGTCCATCGCGATGATGGCTCCACTCGCCGCGAACGCAATCGTTCCGACGACGTTCAATAATTCCCACTCCATAAACATCCCTTGCCCTTTCTCGAAAGCATTATATGGTAAAGTAAAGATACAAAAAAATCAGATCAGTCGAGCGACTGCTTGTAAAGGATGTCGGTATTTTTATGAAACGAATCGCCTTGTTCCGCATATGGATCATCGTCACAATGTTCGCCCGATTCATCATTAAGATTTATGCATTCTCCCGCAAACAGCAGCAAGGTCTCGCCTCTCCGGAAGAGTACGAGGCGCTCATGTTGCAGCTCGCCCGCGAGTATAAACGTAACGCGCTCCGCCTAGAGGGACTGTTGATCAAGCTCGGTCAATTCTTGTCGATCCGGGCCGACTTGCTGCCGCCGTCCGTCCTCAATGAGTTGTCCGAGCTCGTCGACCGCGTACCGACGTCAGGTTGGGATAAGTCTCGTGCCATCCTCGAGGCCGAATGGGGCGTACCGTACACCCAAGTCGTGAAAGACGTCGGCATCGACGCCGTCGCCTCCGCCTCGATCGGGGAAGTCTACGGGGCCACTCTCCTTGAAAACGGGAAACGGGTCGCGCTCAAAATCCAGCGTCCGGACATCGAAAAAATCATCCGTACCGACTTCAAAGCGATGCGAATCGTCACGACGATGCTCAAACGGACGCCGCTCGCCAAATCGACCGACTTAGATAGCTTATATCGCCAAATGATTTTTGTCATCGGGGATGAACTAAATTTCCAAACCGAATTAAAAAACGCGCTGTATTTCAAAGCGAAGTATGCTGAAAATCCGAACGTCTACATCCCGGGCTACTACGATCATTTATGTACAAATCGGATATTGACGATGGATTGGGTCGACTCCCGTCGCATCACCGATATTGCGTTCTTAAAAGAAAACAATATCGACCGCTCCGCTCTCGCCGAACGGCTGTTCACGATGGCCGCGGAACAGCTATTATTCGGCGGACAGTTCCACGCCGACCCTCACCCTGGGAACGTCCAGATCCGGGCCGACGGAACGATCATCCTGCTCGACTTCGGCATGGTCGGATCGTCGACCGCGCAAGACATGGCGACGATCCGGAAGATCTTGCAGGCGTTCATCTCGCTCGATTACGACGGTGTCGTCGATGCCCTCGAAGACTTGCGCTTCTTGTTGCCGACAGCGAATAAACATAACATCCGCCAAGCAATCGAAAAGGCGGTCACATTCTATTTAGAGACCGACATTGATACGGTCGATACGAAATTGATCGAAAAAGTGCTCCAAGATATCCAACTGCTCGTGAAGAACGAGCCGATCCAACTGCCGGCCGAGTTCGCCTTCTTCGGTCGTGCCGCCTCGACGTTGCTCGGGATTTTACAGATTCTCGACCCGAAAATCGATTTGTTCACGCTCGGTAAACCGATTGTGATTCAATGGCTCGAATCAGACGGGACGACAATCCAAAACCGCTACGTCATGACGGCGCTCAACTACGGCAAGAAACTGTTGAACGTACCGCCGTTGCTCGAGAACTATTTGAAAGAGCCGACCCGGAAACGGTTGTCTGAGCAGGCGATGTTCCAACGCGAGCTCGAATCGAAAGAATTGCTCCATCGCCAGACGTTCAACTCGGGTGTCATCGTTCTCGGATTGCTCGTCGGTCTGTTCGGCTATATCCGGCCTGATGAATGGCTGTTTTGGTCGGGTGGTGTCGTCGCCGTCGTCGCCTACTTTAATTCAAGACGCCTCGGTCGCAAAATTCGCCATTTGGCCCGTCAAGATTTCCGCGTCTAATCGGACCGTCACTCGCTCGAGTGACGGTTTTTTGTCGTGCCCCGCTGTAAAATTGTGTATGTTTTTTGAAATCGGGTACTTTTACAATGTGACCTAGATGAAAGGGGAGAACACGATGCGAGCTGAGAACAACTTCATTAACGGTGACTGGATCGAGACGAATGAGACGATCGAGGTCCGAAATCCGGCGACCGGTAACGTAATAGCAAACGTGACAAAGAGTGACGAGACCGAGGCCGGCCTCGCTGTCGACGCGGCCCAGGCCGCTTTAAAAGACTGGCAACAGCGGACAGCCGAAGACCGGGGCGCCCTACTGCTCGAATGGCATCGCTTGATCGATGAAGAGACGGAAGCGCTCGCGCGAACGATGGTCGAAGAACAAGGCAAACCGCTGAAAGAAGCGATCGGCGAAATTCGTTACGCCAACGGATTCATCGAGTGGTATGCCGCGGAAGGACGACGCGTCTATGGTGAGACGATCCCTGCTTCTTCAAACGAGAAACGTATTTTCGCGATCAAACAACCGGTCGGCGTCATCGCTGCCATCACGCCATGGAACTTCCCGGCGGCGATGATCACCCGCAAATTGGCACCGGCTCTAGCAGCCGGTTGCACCGTCGTCTTGAAACCGGCCTCGGCGACACCGCTCACAGCAATCGAACTCGTCAAATTGGCCGAGAAGGCCGGTTTCCCGAAAGGTGTCATCAATCTCGTGACCGGCAGTGCCGCTCGTATCGTCAACGTTTGGCAGCACGACCCACGTGTACGCAAGCTGACGTTCACCGGGTCGACCGAAGTCGGCAAGACGCTCATGCGCGGTGCCGCCGACACGATGAAGAAGATCTCGCTCGAGCTCGGTGGCCATGCCCCGCTCATCGTCACGGCGAAAGCGGACCTCGACAAGGCCGTCCCACAAGCGATTGCGACTAAGTTCCGTAACGGTGGACAGACATGCGTCTGTGCCAATCGGATTTACGTCGAGAGTTCGATCGTCGCCGAATTCTCGGAGCGGTTCATCGAGGCCGTGCAAGCGCTCAAGGTCGGGAACGGGCTCGACGACGGCATCGACATCGGTCCGCTCATCGACGAGGCTGCGGTCGAGAAAGTGATGAAGCACCTCGAGGACGCCCAAATCCGTGGGGGTGAGATCACGGGCGGCGAACAGCTTGACGGCTTGTTCGTCCGGCCGGCCGTCGTCCGCTACGCGAACGAGGATATGCTCTGCATGAACGAGGAGACGTTTGGTCCCGTCGCCCCGATCGCCTCGTTCAACACGCTCGACGAAGTCATCGAGCGGGCGAACGCCACGCCGTTCGGCCTCGCGTCTTATATCTTCACACAAGATATTAATGAGGCCCTTTACTTGGCGGAATCGCTCGAATACGGGATTGTCGGCGTCAACGACGGGCTACCTTCGACCCCGCAAGCGCCGTTCGGCGGCTGGAAACAGAGCGGTCTCGGCCGTGAAGGCGGTCATCACGGCATCGAAGAGTTTTTAGAAGTGAAATACATTTCGCTCGGATTATAAAAAAACGCCTGTTGAATTTTTTCAACAGGCGCTTTTTCAGTTGTCGAGCCACGTCACCAAATCGTTTGGCGTCGCGATCACATAATCGGCGAGCGCCCACTCGTCCTCGTTCCCGAAGCCGAATCCGGTCAAGACGACCGGGAAATCATGGGCCCGGCCCGCTTCGACGTCCGACTTGCGGTCACCAACCATGACATAATGTGCATCTCCGTGGCGCAGGCGGTGCGCCGTCAAAATATCGGCCTTCTTCTCGCCACCAACCGATTCGAGACATTCAGGTGCCGTCATGAACTGACGGATGCCTTGCGTATCGAGGATCAAGTTCATATAGTGAACGCCACAGTTGCTTGCCGTCGTCAACGTATGCCCGTTCGCGCGAAGCGTCTCGAGCATGTCGTAGATGCCGTCAAACAAGACGTTTTGCCCCGCCATCGCCTGCTCGAGTGTCTCGTGACGAAGTTTACGGATTTGACGGATCTCTTCGCGCGTCGCCTCCGGGATGACGTGCTCCCAAAAGGCGTCCCCAGCCAAACCGTAGCCAGACCGGACCGCATCCTCGCTCGGTTTTTCAAGATGCGGAAGCTGTTCGAGTGCCTCGTGAATCGCTTTCGTCATCGGAACGGTCGTGTCGACGAGCGTCCCATCGATATCAAATAAAATGACTGCCATGTCGGTATCCCCTCTCTCTTTCCTATTCTCCTACCGTAGCAGACTCGCTTCCAAATCAAAAGTAGAAACATCAGCCCACAAAAAAACCGGCTGAACGAGATCGTTCAACCGGTTGTTGCTCAGCCACGCCAGAAGCTCATGCCGCCTTTGACCGAGTAGACGTCTGTATAGCCGGCACTCTTCAGCATCGCCGCTGCCCGCTGGCTCCGCATCCCACTTTGGCAGATGACGTAAACGGGACGTTCTTTGTCTTTCGGGTATTGTGCTGCCGCGTTACCGAACCCTGAGAGCGGTACGTTTTTCGCTTGTTTAATGTGTCCGCCTTTATATTCGTGCGGCTCCCGCACATCGAGCAGTTGAATGTTGCGCTCTTCCGCAATCTTTCGCTTCAACTCGTCCGTCGATACTGTTTTCGTGCTGTTTCGCTTCGTCCACCAAAAATAAATCAATCCGATCACCACTGCGACAAACAAAAAATCAAGCATGGGCACGCCTCCGTTGTTCAAAAGTTTTAGTACCTCCATTATACCCCCTATGGTATACAAGTCAATGAAGACGCATTAAAAAAACTACGCCGGAGATGGCGTAGTTTAAAAATCGAGCAGCGAATCGGTTTTAGGTTCGTCCTCATCCTCTAGAGGGATGCCGAGGAATGCGGCCATTTGCCGGTCTAACGGTTGCTTCGGCTCCGCCGAGACGACAGGTGCCTGCGCGACCGGTGCGGCGGGTGTCGCCTCCGCCAACATGAGCTCACAGTAACCCATCAACTTGGCCAGATGGCGCTTTTGCGTCTCTCCGCTCGACTGTTCGATTTGACTCATCACGTGTTTCATTTGCGCGATGACTTGTTGCTCAGTGATCATAGGTCGAACACATCCTTTTCCCTCTCATTTTGAAACAAACCCGTCCCTCGCCGCAAGTGTCTTGCTCGGCTCAGTCGGATTCAGACCGTGTCTCGACCCATGATGTGAACGCCTCGAAATCGAAACGGACTTGATTGGCGTAAAAATGGGCCCAGCGTGAGATTTGACGAACGAACAACGGCAGCGCGTCTCCGATGGCTTCCGCAATCCGCTCGCTCGCCTCGTACTCGAGAACGTTCGCGTCCGCATCGGCCCGGGCATGGATTTTCGCCGTGATCTCGGCTTGGACTTTTAACGTTTCGATCAGCGACGATTCGTTCTTGATGTGCTTCGCTTTCACTTTCCGTTTGTAGGGCGAACGTTGCCGCACATAATACTCGTTGCCGTCGATCGTGAAGTAACCGAGATACGGGTCTTGGCTATGCACCATGGCACGTTGGGCAGCGATGACCCGCGCACCTTCATGGGACAGACCGTCCTCGAACAACGGATGGGTCGGCAAAAACAAGGACGGGACGGCCGATTGCGCTTGCTTCATCTCTAAGATGACGTCCTCGTCATGTTCCTCATCGGCCCCTTCGATCAAGATATAGTACCGTTCGAGCCCGATTGAGGCCGTCCCGCTCTCGCGTTTAATGGCGATGTCTTTGATGTCGTAATGATCGGCGTGATGGCGATGCTCTTCCGACAACGAGTTCAAATACTCAGGCCAAGCCTGTTTGATTTTCGTCGCCGTCTTCTCGCTGACCGGTATTAAGTCATCGCTCGTCGCGAAGTAACGTTCTTCGTCCCGGACTTCGGTCCGTTCCGACATGAACGCGTCTTGCTTCTTCTCTGCCTTCTTGATCACTTTTTTGATGGCTTTAGACGTATTCGCTTTCGTGAACTGCACGTCTTCGTCTTTCCCTTTCGCGTACCGTCTGATGGCGAGCGCATACGTCTCGGCGTATACTTCAATCGCTTCGTTGGAATCGAAGCCCGATTCAGCGGCGAACAAGTCGACAGAAATGGCCATTCTGAGCACATCGAACAAATACGAACCGAGGTATGCCTCATCAAAGTCGTTCACATCATAAAGGATCGTCCCAGCCCCGTCCCCGAACACCCCAAAGTTTTCAAAGTGAAGATCCCCTTGAATGAACGTCGGATAGGCCTCGCTCGTGTCGAAAGCAAGCGGTACTTTCGCAAAATCGTAATAGAACAAATGCGAGCTTCCGCGAAAGAACGAGAACGGACTCGTACTCATCTTGTCGTACTTTTCACGCCGTGCCGTTTCGGTCAGGTTCCGGATCGAATGATCGTAATAATCTAGAACCGTCGCGATCGTATCACGGCGAATTTGTTGTTTGACGGATGTGAACATGGCTGTCTCCCCTTCATGCGTCGAATAGATGTTTGTATTCCCCGTATCCCGCAGACTCGAGCTCTTCTTTCGGGATGAATCGGAGCGAAGCCGAATTGATACAGTAGCGTAAGCCGCCGAGTTCTTTCGGACCATCGTCAAATAGATGACCGAGGTGACTGTCGGCATGCTTCGAGCGCACTTCCGTCCGGACCATGTGGTGCGTCGTGTCCATGTTCACATCGAGCCGCTTCTCTTCGATCGGTCGCGCGAAGCTTGGCCAGCCACAGTTCGACTGGAACTTGTCGCGAGAAGTGAACAGCGGCGTGCCATCGATCACATCGACATACAATCCTTCCCGTTCTTCATCCCAATACTCGTTTTGGAACGGCGGTTCGGTCCCGTTCTCTTGCGTGACTTTGAACTGCATCGGCGTCAGACGGTCTTTCAGTTCTTGTTTTTGTTTCTTATCGCTCCACGCCTCTTTCACAAACTTGGCGCGACCCGAGCCGACCCGGTACATCTCATAGCGGAACGGATTTTTCTTATAGTAGTCTTGATGGTAGTCCTCGGCTTCCCAAAACGTCTTGGCCGGACGGATCTCGACTTCGATCGGACGGTCGAACCGTCCCGAATTCTCGACTTCTTGCTTCGAGCGCTCGGCCGTGTCCCGTTGCTCTTCCGAATGATAGAAGATGGCCGGTCGATACGATTCGCCGCGGTCGTTGAACTGTCCGCCCCCGTCTGTCGGATCGATTTGTCGCCAGTAGATCCGAAGCAGCTCCTCGTATGAGATGACCTCCGGGTCGAACGTCACTTCGATCGCTTCTAGATGACCGGTCGTCTCCGAACAGACTTGTTGGTATGTCGGATTGTCGACGTGTCCACCGGTATAACCCGAGATGACGCCTTCAACCCCTTCGTATTTATGAAACGGTTTGACCATGCACCAAAAACAGCCTCCCGCAAATGTAGCTTTTGCCATAATGAATCCCTCCTTACTATGTAGTGTACCCAAAAAAGCACGCCGACAACAAAAAACGAGAACCCCAAACGTGTTCTCGTCTTCAGTCTTCGACCCGGTTCATATGGCGCATCACTAAAAATAAAATCACACCGACAATCGCTGCCCCGAGTATGGTCAACACCAGATTGTTTCGTGCCGATAATGTGTAAAAGATGGCTAAACCGATTAAGATGAGCGCGATCGGAATGAACGCTCGTTTAAAATGATCCCAATAACGCACGGACAGTCCCCCTTTTCATCTATCATACCAAACTTTTTTGCTATTATAGAGAGGAAGATACAATCACGGCCAGAAGGAGGATCCATCCATGGATTTTGACCAGTTGTGGGCGAACCGCCCGACTTTGTTGTGGGAAGACCGGCTGAACGAAGGCGACGACGTCTATACGCTGTCGGCGATTTTCGCTGTCGACGCCGCGCTCCGGCGTTATACGAGCGCTTTGACCCATTCCGACGGCACAGAATCCTCGATCCTATCGGCAGTCCGCGATGTCGTCCTGCGTTTGAACGGCCTCGACGAAGAGCACGACCATTTTATCGAGACGCTCGAGCGTGAAGAGCTGTACGACTTCATCCGAGCCGGTGCAGCCATCGCCGGGTATGAAACCGATGAAGACGTCACGGAGGAATGGCGTGAATGGTAACAGTTTGACGATTCATCGCGATCCACAGTTGTCATACTTGAATTAATGATTTCTATCTCGCACAAGGGGACACGTGTATGCTCACCATCATCAACTCTTTTTTCATCAACCTTTGTATTCTGTTCACCCTGTTCACCATCTCGTTCTTGCCGTTTCGTAACCGGCCTCGAATTACGCCGCAGTCGTTTTTAAAGTTGCGTATCCTGCTCGGTATCCAGAGCGGTCTCATCGCCTTGATTTTGCTCGCGAACGCGCTTCATCTCGAAAAAATATTGATCGACCTTCGTTCCATCCCGATTATGCTCGCCGTCTTGTTCGGCGGTTGGGTGAGCGGTGTCGTCGCCGGTATGTTGTTTCTCATCGGTCGTTTTTTCATGATAACGGATGGCGAATACGTCGGATTTTACTTAGCTATCGCGACGATGGTCGCACTCGTCCTGCCGACAAGTCTGTTGCGGCTCAAGCTCGACAACACCCGTAACACGCTCCTTGTCTTCACGACGATCAGCGTCGCCGCGTTCGGGCCGGCGCTCTACTATGCCCTCCCGCTCGAACTGTTCTATCCCATTTTATTCGTCTATATCGTTGTGATCTACGCCGGGGCATGTGCCGCTTATCGCTTGCTACAAGAGCTGAGACGTCACTTTGAGAACGTTCAGCATCAGCAGCAACTGGCCCGTACCGACGCTTTGACCGGCATCGCCAACCGCCGTCTGTTGAATGAGGCGATGGCCAACTTGACCGTCGAGGCGGAAGCGTACGCCCTCATCCTCGTCGATATCGATCACTTCAAACGCGTCAACGACACGTACGGTCATGATGTCGGGGACGACGTACTACGCGAGCTCGGCATGTTGCTCGTCACAGAAAGTGACGACCGACATCTCGTCGGTCGCTTCGGTGGTGAAGAATTTCTGATCATCATGCCGAACGCCAAAAAGGACGAAGTGACCCGTCTCGCCGAATCTATACGAGAAAAAGTCTCGACGTTCCCATTCGAGACGAGTGCAGGCACGCTTCACATCACGGTCTCGCTCGGAGCCTGCCATTCGAACGATATCGAAGTCGATAGCGTTTTGAAGCATGCCGACGAAGCGTTATACCACGCAAAAGAATCTGGACGAAACCGTTTCATTTTGGCTTGATGAAGCCGATAACGTTCTCAAAACTTTACTAACTTTGACAGTTTTCCCGCTTTACTTTCAACTAGCGAATCGGTACACTAGGCTAGACTTTGGTTAGAATAAACATAATTAATCATAGATTTGACTAGAAAAAGGGGAAACACATTTCATGACAATATTGTTATCGCTATTCGGATTGATGTTCGTGGGATCGTTCGTCCTCGACTATCAACGTGGCAAGACGTTCCGACAGTCGCTCTTTGGGGGAGTCGACACAATCAAACAGAACCTACTCATCTTTTTACGCACGTCCCTTTCGATGATGATTTTCATCGGGCCGCTCCTGCTTATGTCCATGTTTGCCTTCTCAAAACTTGTGACGTTCGAGACGGTAGCCGCCTTTATGATCGCCGTGCTTAGCATCGGCTTCGCCGAGCGCATCATCGGGATGATCGTCGCCCCGCTCGTCCGGACGTTTTGGCATCAACGCGGCAAGCTGATGCCGCTCTATCTCGATGCTGGACTCTACGTCTTCTTGCTGTCGATTCTCATCTTGGAGTTTCTCATGAACATCCCGGGTGTCGAATTGAACGCACCGGCAGTCGCTGTATTTTACGCGTTCGCCTTGTTCTACATCCGTTATTTGTTCAGCTTGATCCGCTTTACACTCAGTAAAGGCGTCCCGTCAAACTGACTCGACTCGTATGACCTCGACCGCAGACATCCCGTCTGCGGTTTATTTTTATTTTTCCAATTGACAATGAGAATCGTTATCACTTATACTCGAGTTGTAGCTGCCACAGCTGGACGTAACCGTTCCCCAAACTTGTTACGGCCCGTGGATTCCCCTCCACGACACTCTTTTTGAAAGCATTGCGACAACCCCCATTTGTTGCACCCAGATTTGCCATATAAAAACGAGCGGCTCTCCGACGGAGCCGCTCGTTTTTTTCGTTCAGGCGAACACATCTTGTTCAATTTGTTTCAACTCATAAAACATGCCGCGGGCGCGCATCAAGTCGTCGTATGACCCTGACTCGATGATGCGACCTGCTTCCATGACGATGATTTGGTCGAACCGTTCGAGCCCGGTCAGACGATGGCTGACCATGACGAGTGTCGCCTCGTCCGCCTTCCGGAAGATTTCAGCGAACACATCGGATTCGGTCCGCGCGTCTAACGCCGACGTCGCTTCATCTAAAATCCAGAGCAACCCGTTCTTCAACAACGCCCGGGCGATGGCGAGCCGTTGCCGTTCCCCTCCGGACAAGTTCGCCCCTTTCTCGAGCATTGGCTCATCGAGCGCGAAACCGAGGCGGACGCTTCGCAGCGCCAGCTCCATCTCGTCATCGGAGAAGTCTCCGGCAAGGGCCAAGTTGTCTCGGACGGTACCGAAAAAGAAGTGGTTCTCTTGCATGACGACACTCGCTTGAGACCAGACCGATGTTTGTGTGACCTCATTCAAGCGCTGACCGTCGATTCGTACTTCGCCTGTCTCTGGCCTTACAAACGCGAGCAACAGTTGCAGGAGCGTCGACTTACCAGACCCGCTCGGACCGACGATCACGGTCTTCGATCCGCGCGGTAACGTCACATCAACTGTGTCTAGGACGGCACGGAACGTATCCGGATAGCGGTAACTTACACGTTCAAACGAAATGTCAGGTGCCGTCTGAAGCGCTATGTCGTCACGGGCCGCTTCTGCCGCCACGAGGTGATCACTCGGTTCGACGACCTCAAGTAAGCGGTTTGCCGCTTGTTTACTATCGGCGTAGTGACCCGGGAAGACCGCCATCGGTGTCACGTTCTCAAACGCGGTCAATGACATCATGACGAGCATGGCCAAGAACAGGCCGTCCAGTTCGCCATCGACGACGAGGTAGGCACCGATCGCGAGCACGCCCCACGACACGAGCAGTGACGCGGCGACGACGAGCGACGAGTTGAAGAACTGGTTCGTCACGTCTTGGCGCTGTGCGGCGGCGTAACGATCGCTTCGAGCGAGCAAGTCGTCACGGGTCTGGCCGAGCTGGTCGTGCAACAATAGATCGCGGTACCCGTACATCATCTCGGTCACCCCGCTCGACAAGTCGCCGCGCAAGGCCCGAATTTCCTGGTCATGCTTCGCTCGGATGCCGGCAAACAAGATCGGAATCAAAAAGCCGGTCACGAACACCCCGAACACGAGCCAAAGGCTGACCGTCATCGAGAAGAACGTGACGAAGAAGATCGTGCTCAAGAAGACGAGCACTAAGATGATTGGCGGATAAAACACCCGCAAAAAGTAGTTTTGAAGGCTTTCGACGTCTCCGACGACACGGGCGAGCAAGTCCCCGCTCCGGTATTTGGCGAAGATGTTCGGCACGAGCGGTTCGAGCTGGCGATAAAACCGGACGCGCAGTTCGCTTAAAATCGTGAACGTCGCCCGGTGTGACGCCAAGCGTTCGCGGTAGCGGCTCCCCGCCCGAATGACGCCGAACAGCTTGATCAGGACGACCGGCACCATGAGCGCATAGAGGGGCGGCACAAGGCCGGCCCGCGACACGAGATATCCACTCGCCGCGAACAAGGCGACAGCCGCGAGGCCTGCCGTATAACCGAAGAAGATCGAGAGGATGATATCCTTTTTCTCTTTCATCATCCATTTTGTGATCGTCCAAAGTGAGTTCATCCTCTCACCCCTTTCTGTAACGTGAACAAGTCGGCGTAGGCCGGGACAGCGAGCAACTGTTCATGTGTGCCGTTCGCGACGAGGTTCCCCTCGTCCATGAACCAAATCGCGTCCGCTTGCTTGATCGTATGGAGACGGTGCGCGACCGTGACAAGCGTCGCGTCACGCGACAACTCCTCGATCGAGCGCCGAACGATTCTCTCGGTCACCAAATCGAGACCGGTCGTCGGTTCATCGAACAAGATGATACCTGGACGCTTCAAGAAGGCACGGGCCAGGGCGAGGCGTTGCCGCTCACCACCGGACAATCCGTAACCGCCTTCTCCGAGCTCGGTATTCAACCCGTCCGGCAAATTGGCGATGACCTCGACGAGGCCGGCGGCTTCAGCCGCCCGCATGATGTCAGTCTCGTCCGCCGTCTCACCGAGGGCGATATTAGCGGCGAGACTGCCGGCGAACAAGTACGGGTTTTGCGAAATATACCCGATTGTCCCGTACCAAGACGTATCGGTGAACGATTCGAGCGGCTCCCCGTCGACGAGGACGCGGCCGCTATCCGGTTTCACAAGACCGGACAGCACGTTCAACACGGTCGTCTTGCCTGATCCGCTCGCGCCGACCAAGGCGACGTGTGACCGTGCCGGGATGACCCCGCTCAGCGGGTGGAGCGTGAAGCGACCCCCTTCATATTGGAACGAGACCGCATCGAGCACGAGTTCGGGCGTCCGGTTTGTTAGCGGTCTGTCTCCCCATTCGATACGATCGTCCGGGGCGTCGAGCGCCTCGAAAATGCGATCGGCCGCACCCATGCTGCCACGCCCCGTATGGAAGGCGCTGCCGAGGTCCTTGATCGCTAAATAGTATTCCGGGGCCAAGACAAGAATCAAAAAGCCGGCGAAAAACGTCAAGTTTTGCCAAACGACCATCTGGAGCGCCACTTCTAAGGCGACGACGCCGGTGCTGAGCATCGAGATGAACTCGAGCATGAGCCCTGACAAGAAAGCGGTCTTTAAGACGACCATCGTCGCACCCCGGAAGTCGAGACTGCTCTTCTCGATCGCTTGCGCTTCTTGCTCGGCACGTCCGTATAGCTTGAGTGTCGTCAATCCTTGAAGGACGTCTAAAAATTTCCCCGAGAACTGGTTCATTTTCTCCATCTGCTCTTCAGACTTCTTCTGGGTCGCGATACCGATGATGATGAAAAAGATTGGAATGAACGGCGCGGTCACCATCATGATGACACCTGAGATCCAGTGCTGACTGAAGACGACGACGAGAATGAGCAGCGGGATGATCGACGTCTGGATGACTTGGGGCCAGTACTGGCTAAAGTAAGCATCGACCTCATCGACCGCATCCATATAGACACTGACTTTCTTCCCGGACTGTCCGGATAGAGACGTCTCGATCGGATTCGATGTGTAGCGGTCGAGCAGTTGACGTCGAAGCGTCCGCTTCGCCCGCTCCGACAAGTTGGCACCGATGCGTCCTGAGACATATCCGAACAAGGCACGTGCGAGCAACGCGAGCACGAGCCAACCTAGAGATGGGATGACACTTTGGAACGATTCGTTTTTTAAAAATACTCGGTCGACGACGTCGACGATCAAATAAGCCTGAGCCAAGATGGACAACCCGATCATCACCGCGGCGATGACGAGCCCGACGATATGTCCTTTCTCGGCCAAAGCGAGAGCTTGCAGTCGTTTCACTGCGTTCATCCTTTCTAAACGTGCATGACAATTTTTCTTTGTGATGATTCTCACTAATTATAACTGATGTAAGTGTCCATAGCGAACGCTTCGCTTATCGAGACGTGCAAAAAAAACGCCACGAATGCAGCGTGGCGTCAGTGTGTCGCTTGTTCGAAATACTCAGGGTGCAACGTCACGAGTTGACGGGCGTCGAACTGGAGAATGTCTTCTTTTCGCAGTCGCGACAAGATGTGGGACACGGTCTCGCGTGACGTCCCCGACAGTCTCGAGATTTCAACTGTCGTGAACGGACAACGTACGCGCACACCGTCGGCTTCTTTTTCTCCGAGGTCTTCAATCAAGTAATGGATCGTATTGATCACCCGGTCGCTCGCGCTCGGCGTGATGATTTCCTGAACACGGCGTTCGTGAAGGTCAAGGATTCGATTCATCTGACCGACGATATGCAAGAGCATCGTCGCATTTCTTGAGACAAGCGCTTCAAAGCGATCCGTCGGCATATAAATGACTTCAATATCGGTCAGCGCTTCCGCCGAATGTTGGTAATACGTTTCCGTCAACAGTCCCCGGTACGGAAACAGCTGCTTCGGCTTCAAGTAGTCGGTGTATTGATGGGTCGCCGTTTCATTGCACCGCTCGAGCCTCACATACCCACTGATTAAAAAGTAGACGCGCTCACGCGGGTCGCCTTCCATGAATAAAAGCTGCCCTTTGCGGTACGTCCGACAGTATACGTGCGGTAGCAAGCTCTCTAGCTCGCGGCTCGTGCATTTATTGAAGATATCGAGTTGTCTTAAATCGTCGACTGTCCATTGCTGTCTCATGATCAATCCCTCGCTTCCCGAACTGGTGATCTTTCTCTTAGTATACGAGACCCAGCTTGTGAAAACGCTTTCAAATTCCGACAGTTTTCTGACAAGACAAAAGAGGGGTTGCCCCCTCTCCTCAGTCGAGCATCAATTCCATGATCGCATCTTGCAAATCGCGTTCGAGTTCGAGCGCATGGAGATCGAACAGCCACGCTTCGAGTCTCGTCTTCGACGCCGCCATCCGGTAGAGGCGGTCTTTCAAATCGTAAGATATCTCGGCGCGGTCAATGAAGCGATACAGGCGCTCCAGTCGATGACCGTTGTTCGTCACCTCGACAGGGAGCGACACCGTCACTTCCTCATCAATTTTACCGAGTTCGAGTCGTAACGTCTGCGTCTCCGGTTTATACTCACCCGAACCGGTCACCCCGCGTACGAGTAATGTGACGGTCCGGTCTGACGGCAAGACGGACGTGTCGCCCGTGACATGAACGTGCAGGCTGCGCTCGTCCCAGTCGAGGGTGAACGTCGTCTCGGCGTAAGCCCCGGTCTCATAAGCCCGGTCGGTCCCGTTATCCTCATAGAGCGTGAACGTGTTCGATGCCCCTGGGAAGACGACGACTTCGAGATCGGTCGGGTTGTCGGTGTCGTTGCGTCCAGAGCGATGAGCGGCCAGCGGGACGATTGCTCCAGCTTTCGCGAACACGGCCTGTTCGTCAAGCCCACGGAACACTCGGATCGACTTATCACCTTCGTAGCGATGACCCGTAAAGAAGTCGAACCAATCGCCTGTCGGCAACCAGACGTTCGTCGCCGCGACGTGAAGCCGCTTGTTCATCGGCTCGACGATCGGTGATACGACGAGTTCACTGCCGAAGTAGTATTCATTCGGTACGCCATACGCCGCTTCTTCGTCGGGATGATCGTAATACATCGGGAGGATGAGCGGGAGCGCATCCTGATGATTACGCCGGTTCATCGTGTACAAATACGGGATGAGTTGGTGGCGGAGTCGTAAAAACGACTTCATCGACCGTTCGGACTCGAGACCGAAGCGCCACGGCTCTTTGCCGTTAAAGATACTGAACGTCGAATGCAAGCGCATGATCGGGCTGAACACCCCGAACGCGACCCAGCGCGCGGCGAGCTCATCGTCTTTCGACCCTCGGTAATGCCCGCCGATGTCGTGGCTCCACCAACCGTAACCGATATTCGACGCCGTCGCCGTGAAGTAAGGCTGAAACGCAAGCGATGCCCAAGAGATGAGCGTATCTCCCGAGAAACCGACAGGATAGCGATGGCTTCCCGGTCCGGCATAACGCGAGAAGATCAGCGGACGATTTCCGTCCCGGGAAATATCGGCCGCATGATAATGGTTTAACATCCACATCGGGTCGAGCCCTTCCATTTTCGAGGTCGACCCTTGCTGCCAGTCGATCCACCAAAAATCGACGCCGTCTACCTCGTGCGGATGATGCATCTGTTCAAAATACGCTTGGATGAAGCGTTTATCAGAGAAATCGAACGGGATGCGATCCCCGTTCGACGGGTCAAGCCCCATCGCTTCGGCCATCGCCACGTATTGGTCTTCGAACGCCCGGACCCCGTCGGCTGGGTGCAAGTTCAGCGTGACGAGCAAGTTCTCTTCTTTCAACCACGTCAAGAAGCCTTTTGGGTCCGGGAACAGATTCTTGTTCCATGAGTAGCCGGTCCAGCCGCTCCCGTATTCTTCAGGGACGTCGGTGACGTGCCAGTCCATATCGATGACGCTGACAGAGAACGGGATGTCTTCCTCTTTGAACCGGCGCATGAGGCCTTTGTACTCTGTCTCGTCATAGCGCCAGTAGCGGCTCCACCAGTTGCCGAGTGCTTTTCGCGGCAACATCGGTGTCGGACCTGTCAGCTTATAAAAATCGTGAAGCGCTTGCTTGTATTCGTGCCCGTAGCCGAAGTAGTACAAATCATGGATGCCTTTTCGTCTCGGCTCAACGAAGCGGTCGTCTGTCATGAGAAACGAGTCCGAGTCGTCGATGACGGCATAGCCTTGCTTGGAGACGATCCCTTCCCCGAGCTCGGTCGCTCCATCGACATGATCGAGCGTTCGGGCCGTCCCTTTCAGCGTCCGTTCCGGGCCGTTGAACGTGTAGCGGCTATAATACGTGCTAAAGTTCCCTTTCACGTCGACGTAGAGCGTGTTCGGCGCGAACGGTCCTTTCGTATAATACAGATGAACGTGATCGGTGATGATTTGCAGTTCACTCTCGTCCTCGATGATCCGGAAGTCAGGGACGTCATAGTCCCGGTTCCAAACGACTTGGGTCGGTCGGTCTTCGAACACACCGTCCTCGGCGTACTCCATCCGGATCAACTGGCTCGTCAATACCGTGAAGCGATAGCAGCTCCCTTGGACGACGGCACGTTCATCTGCAAGTGGCTTCATTTGCTGTGTGTATACGTTCTCCTGTTCAAATAGACGCATAAGTTCGAGCGTTTCCGCTCTTCGTCACATCCTTCCCCCATATTAGTGCAACCGTTTACAGATGATGATAGCAATGTCAGGTTTGACATACAACAACCCTTCCCCTTGTTCGCGGTTCAAAAACGGCCAGTCCGCGTTATGCACAAAAAAAAACCGTAGACGAGATGTCTACGGCGTTGATCATTGTTGGAGCGTCGCGGCGAGCCGGACTCTCGTCCCAACGTCTCCTCGGACAGCAGCGTGCGCCTGCTCGAGCGACGTGATGACGGATACGCGTCCCGTTCCCGACTCGGCAAACTGCAAGGCGGCCCGAACTTTCGGTAACATGCTGCCCGGTGCGAACTGACCTTCGGCGATATACGTCTCGAGTTGCTCGTTCGTCGTTTCGGTTAACGCGGCTTCCTCGGTCGTCCCGAAATTGACGTAGACGTGCTCGACGGCCGTCAAGATGAGCAACATGTCCGCTTCGACGAGTTCCGCGAGCTTCGCGGCGGCAAAGTCTTTATCGATGACCGCCTCGACCCCGACGTATCCGTCTGGCGTGTCGATGACGGGAATCCCGCCACCGCCGGACGCGACGACGATGTGGCCGTTGTCGACGAGGTCACGGATGACCGTATGCTCACAAATCGCTGTCGGGTACGGACTTGGTACGACGCGGCGATAACCGCGGCCCGCATCTTCTTTGAACACGTGACCCGTCGACCGTTCGAGCACCGACGCTTCCGCTTCTGAATAGAAGGGACCGATCGGCTTCGTCGGGTGACTGAAGGCACTGTCGTTCGGATCGACGACACACCGCGTCACGATCGGGGCGACGGAACGTTCGAGACCGCGCGACCGAAGCGCCTTCGTGAGGGCGTTCTCGAACCAATACCCAATCATCCCTTGCGTCATCGCTCCACAGACGTCGAGCGGCATCGCCGGCGTCGCCGCACTGTCCGCGGCCGCCTGTTGCAAAATCAAGTTTCCGACTTGCGGACCGTTCCCGTGCGTGATGATGACGTCGACGCCTTCTTCGATAAGGGCGACCAACGACTGGGCCGTCGCCTCGACGGCCCGAATTTGAGCGCCCGCCGTCGCATCTTTTCCTTGTTGAATCGCATTCCCGCCTAAGGCGATGACTACTCGTTTGTTACGCATGCTCGATTCCCCCGATCATATGACTGAGATGTTGCCTGATACAATCCGTACGACTGCCAAGATCGCGAGTCCGGTCAAGATACCAGCCACGATCCATTCGGTTTTCGTCAACGTCTTAATTCCGTTCTCACGCTGCGCTTTAATATAGAGCAACGTCCCTGGTGCATACAGAAGTGTCGTGAGCAGTAAATAGTCGATACCGGCCGCGTAGATCAGCCAAATCCCGTAAATCGAGGCGACCGCACCGATAATAAGGTCACGCGTCCGACGTTCGCCAACATTATAGCCGAGCCCGTTTTTGGCGACTTTGACTTGGTAGAACGCCGAGAACGCATACGGGATCAAGATGGCGCTCGAAGCGAGTGAGAACGCAAAGTTATAAGCAGCGTCTGAGAACAGGAAGGTGAAGAGGAACAACTGAATCAACCCGTTCGTGAGCCAGAGCGCATTGGCCGGTGCGTTATTTTTATTCTCTTTCGTGAACCATTTCGGGAAGACGCCGTCTTTACCGGCAACAAATGGGATTTCCGCCGCAAGCAACGTCCATCCAAGCCAAGCACCGAGTACCGAGATGACGAGGCCCCCGTTGATCAGCATCGCGCCCCACGGTCCGACAGCCGATTCGAGCAAGTACGCCATCGCCGGTTGCGAAGCGTTCGCCACGCTCTCAGGGTTCAGCAATCCGAGTGACATGATCGAGATGAGCAAGTAAATGACGAGCGTACCGAGTAAGCCGATGACGGTCGCTTTCCCGACGTCCGAGCGCTTACGGGCCCGGCCCGACAAGACGACCGCCCCTTCGACACCGATGAATACCCAAAGCGTGACGAGCATCGTCGACACGACTTGGTCTCTCACACTGCCCCACGAGAAGCCGCCTTGGCCCCAAAAGTCGAACGTGAAGTTATCGATATTGAAGAAGAACAAGGTGATGGTGATAAAGGCAAAAATCGGAACGAGTTTCGCGATTGTCGTGATGATGTTGATCATCGATGCTTCGTGGATGCCTCGTAAAATCAACGAGTGCACGAGCCACAACATGATGGAGGCGCCGATAATCGAGGCGATGTTTTGACCACCTTCAAAGATCGGGAAGAAGTAACCGACCGAACTGAACAATAGTGTGGCGTAGGCGACGTTACCGAGCCAAGCGGATAACCAATAGCCCCACGCCGAGTTGAAGCCGACGAACTGGCCAAAGCCGGCGCGAGCGTAACTGTATACCCCGCCGTCTAGGTCAGGGCGACGCATCGTCAAGTTCTGAAAACTGAGACCGAGCGTGATAATCCCGATACCGGTGATGACCCACCCGATCAAAATAGCTCCGGCGTTCGCGCCTTGGGCCAAATCGGCCGCCAAGTTGAAGGCGCCCCCTCCAATCATCGAACCGACGACGAGGGCTGTCAGTGCACCAAGACCTAACCGTTGATCTTTTTTACCAGGACTCGCACCAGCCGAACCACTTGAGTCATGATCTAATTTAGTAGACATATAACTCATCCCTTTCGTTTAGTACGAATGAGGAGGACATGCCTCCTCGTTCGTCAGCGTTCGAGCCATTCAAACGTATCGGTGAGTGTCGCCGCCATGACGGCTTTGATCGTGTGCATCCGATTTTCCGCCTGATCGAACACGTATGAATGGCGGCTGCGGAACACCTCGTCGGTCACTTCCATCTCTTTCAGCCCATATTGTTCATGAATCGCTCGCCCGACCTCGGTCTCTAAATCGTGGAAAGCCGGCAGGCAATGCAGAAACATGACGTCTTTATTTCCGGTCTTCTCGACCATGTCCATATTCACTTGGTACGGATGAAGGAGCTTGATCCGCTCTTCATATTCAGCTTCTTCGCCCATCGATACCCACACATCGGTATAGATGACGTCCGCATCAGCGACAGCTTCGTCGATGCTCTCCGTCAAGGTGATGCGTGCTCCTGTTTCAGCCGCGACCGAACGCGCGTAATCGACGACCTCGTCAGACGGCCAGAGCGATTTCGGCGCACAGATTCGCATGTCCATGCCGACTTTGGCACCACCGATCAACAGCGTGTTGCCCATATTGTTGCGTCCATCTCCAACGTAGACGAAACGAATGCCAGCCAAATCACCTTTTTGTTCTTTGACGGTCAAGAAGTCGGCCAAAATTTGCGTCGGATGATACAAGTCCGTCAAACCGTTCCAAACCGGGACCCCGCCATCCCGTGCAAGACCTTCCACCGTTTCGTGAGCGAAGCCACGGAATTGGATGCCGTCGAACATGCGTCCAAGCACGATCGCCGTATCACGGACAGATTCTTTTTTCCCGAACTGGATATCCGATTTCCCGAGGTATTCAGGATGCATGCCGAGGTCGATTGCCGCAACGGTGAACGCACAGCGCGTCCGTGTCGACGGTTTTTCAAACAAGAGCGCCACGTTCTTGCCTTCACAAATCCGGTGGGGAATCCCTTGTTTCTTTTGACGTTTGAACGCTGCCGATAAGTCGATCAAGTAGTTCAGTTCGTCCCGCGAAAACTCGTTAAGCGATAAAAAATGACGACCT
The DNA here is from genome assembly GCF_001766415.1 of Exiguobacterium aurantiacum. Lineage (GTDB taxonomy): Bacteria > Bacillota > Bacilli > Exiguobacteriales > Exiguobacteriaceae > Exiguobacterium > Exiguobacterium aurantiacum_A. The sequence goes on from NZ_MKXO01000007.1 coordinate 44,156, forward strand.
TTCAAATCAAAGTTGAACGTTGTGGACATGTGTTTCTCCTCCTCGTTAAATATCTTCACGGATAATTGGACAACTCATACAACGTGGGCCTCCACGGCCTCGTGATAACTCACTCGACATGATTTCGATGACTTCGACCCCTTCTGAACGGAGCAGCTCGTTCGAAACGTAGTTCCGGTCATACGTAACGACGACACCTGGGGCGATTGCGAGCGTGTTCGACCCATCGTTCCATTGCTCGCGCGCCGCAGCAATCGGGTCGCCCCCACCACATGGGATCAACACGATTTCCTCTAGACCGAGAGCTGATTTCAACACTTTCAACAAATCAGTGTGTTGCGTGATGTGTAGCTCACCTTCTGCGTTCAACGTCAGTTCGAAGATGTTCATCTTGCCGCCCGGTCCTTGGATGAACGGATGGATCGTGAACTTATCGTGGTCGACCATCGTGAAGACGGTATCAAGGTGCATGAACGCACGCGACTTCGGAATCTCGATGGCGATGACTTTCTTGAACGTGCCTCCGTTCGCGAGCAAGTTGAGGGCGACGCGCTCGATTCCTTGGGCGGTCGTCCGTTCCGATATCCCGATGGCGACGACTTCTTTTGATAGGACGAGTTCGTCCCCGCCTTCCATCGCGAACCGATAGTCACGATCCGACCAGATCGGGATATCATGCTTCGCAAAGCGCGGATGGTATCTCATAATATATTGCGTGAACAGTGATTCGCGGCGACGCGCCGGTTCTTTCATGCGATTGATCGACAAGCCGTTCCCAATCGCCGCGGCCGGGTCGCGCGTGAAGTACAGGTTCGGCATCGGGTCGAGAAAGAACGGATACGTGTCCTCGATCATCTCGTGCAGATGACGGCGCTTTTCGCGCTTGATCTCGGTTTTACGGATACCGGCCATGACCGTCTCGATCAACTGTTCGTTATCATAAGCGAGTAAATACTCTTTGAGCGTCTCGTATGAACCGTTAATATTTGATTTTGATTCTGAAAGAATGTCGGCGACGAATCGTTCACGTACGCCAGGCAGCGATAGTGTCTCTGCCATCAAGTTTTCTAAATAGAGCACCTCGACGCCCCGGTTTTGTAGCACGCTCGCAAAGTAGTCGTGCTCTTTTTGAATGACCGGCAAATGTGGAATGTCGTCGAACAAGAGTCGTTCCAAATACTCCGGCGTCAAATTTTCAAGTTCGCGTCCTGGACGCTTCAATAGTACAGTCTTTAGTTCACCAATTTCTGAATACACGTGAATCGGATGTTTCAGCGTTGTATCCCGTGCGGTCAATTGATCCGTCATCGATATCATCTCGCTTCCTCCTAGTGATTCGGGTGTGTTTCTACCCTTACATTATCAACTTACCCGATTCCGAGGCGGGTAATTCCGACGTTCTGATTGTGGTCGATTTCACAAAAAAATGGATACAATATAAGTCAAACTGAATGAACAAACGGTTGTGAATCAATGAACAAGGAGAGGGCAACGGTTAGGATGGATACACGATGTATGAACTGTGAATAAAATCCATTATTTTTTCTTTTCAAATTAAGGTACGATAACGACAGGATACGAAAAATGACTTTAGAAAAGGAAGTGAGTCGATGGCCATCGAACGTACAGAACGCGCGCGTCATGAAGCCCAAGTGACAGCGCTCATCCAAAAAGGGGATCCGGTCGATTTCCGCGACGTGTTTTTAACACTTCACCCGGGTGAACAGGCCGACATCTTCATCGAACTTAACCAACCCGATCGGGCGTTTGTATACAGCGCTTTATCACCTGAAGAGTACACCGATTTATTTGAAAAATTAGAGCTCGATGAACAACCGCAGTTCATCCAAGAAATGCCACGCCCATATGCGGTCAGCGTCTTAAACGATATGTTCTCGGATAATGCCGCCGATCTCATGAACGAACTTCCGGACGATTTCATGAACGAACTATTCGAACAGATGGACGAGACCGAGGCGACCGAGGTCAAAGACTTGATGCGCTATCCGGACGATACGGCCGGTGCCATCATGACGACCGAGTTCATCGTGTTACAGGCCGACAAAACGATCGGGGCGACACTCGAAGAGTTGCGTGACCTCGGTCCTGAAGCTGAGACAATTTACTATTTATATGTAATCGATGTAGACCGACGTCTCGTCGGCGTTGTGTCGCTCCGTGATTTGATCGTCTCCCCACTCGACCATCTCATCGCTGACATCATGGGGCGGCGGGTCGTTTCGGCCCACGTCATGGCCGATCAAGAAGACTTGGCCCGAACCGTCCAAAAGTATGACTTGCTCGCGCTCCCGGTCATCGATAGCGATGATCACCTGCTCGGCATCATCACCGTCGACGACGTCATGGACGTCATCGAACGCGAGACGACCGAAGACTTTGAAGAGCTGTCCGCGACGAAAGGCTCGTCTGACATCAACATGGGACCGGTCGAGGCAGCGAAAAAACGTGCCCCTTGGATCATCAGCCTCATGTTCCTCGGGATGATCACCGCATCGACGATCGGTGGATTTGAAGATACGCTCGAGACGATCGTTTTGCTCGCCGTCTTCATGCCACTCGTCATGGGATCGGCCGGAAACGCCGCCACCCAGTCGCTCGTCGTCGCCGTGCGTTCGATCGCACTCGGCACGATCAACCGGAAAAATGTCGCCAAGATGATTCGCCGGGAGTTCGGAACCGGTGTCCTGCTTGGACTCGCCTGTATGGTCGTTATTTTCGGGGTCATCACGGTCCTGTACGATAGCGCCTTGATCGGCATGATCGTCGGCTTGTCGATTTTTGCCTCACTGAGCGTTGCCACGATTGTCGGTACACTCGTCCCACTCTTGATCAACCGCCTGAAACTCGATCCGGCCGTGGCCTCGGGTCCATTCATCACGACGGTCGTGGACAATCTCGGATTGATCATCTACTTCACTGTCGCCACTTCATTGCTTCGCTTTTTCTGACACCTGACGTTTCAGGTGTCTTTTTTCGTGTGAGCTTTGTTACGGTTTGTTTACAAAAGCGATGATGGGAAATAATTATCGTGCCAGTCGGGTAATTACGAAAAGTACTTATAGATAAGAAGTAATACAAGGAGGGATAAATCGTGACGATTCAACAAGTTATATACATATTAGTGACCGGAGCCTTATTCATGGGACTCGTCGCTTACGTATCCTATCGCCTGACAAAAGGAAAAGTCGACAGCGCCGATGATTATTTCTTGGCTGGTCGCGGGCTGACCGGTCTCTTCATCGCCGGGTCGCTCCTGCTCACAAACTTATCGGCCGAGCAGTTGATCGGCTTGAACGGACAGTCGTTCGCAGGCAACATGTCGGCGATGGCGTGGGAAGTGACGGCCGGGATTGCCGCCATCATCATGGCACTATTCCTACTGCCACGCTTTCTCGGCATCGGGATCACGACGATCCCTGAGTTTTTAAGCCAACGCTATGACGAGGACGTCCGGCGCTTGACCGTCCTCTTGTTCTTGTTCGGTTACATGTGCGTCACGATTCCGTCGATGCTCTATTCCGGCGGCCTCGCGGTCCTTCAGCTCTTCGACGTGCCCGAACTGCTCGGGATCAGCTTTGAACAGTCACTTTGGCTCGTCATTTGGTTCATCGGCATCATCGGCGCTATCTACGCCATTTTCGGCGGCCTCCGCGCCGTCGCGGTGTCGGATACACTCAACGGCATCGGGCTCATCATCATCGGCTTCCTCGTCCCGACGCTCGGCTTTATCGCACTCGGCGACGGCAGCGTCGTCGAAGGAATGAAGACGATCGCGACGTCGAGCCCTGAAAAGTTGAACGCGATCGGGTCATCGAACGACTCGGTGCCATTCCTATCCATCTTCACCGGAATGATTTTCGCGAACTTGTTCTACTGGGCGTTGAATCAATATGTCATTCAACGGGCTCTTGGGGCTAAAAACCTCGCCGAAGGACAAAAAGGTGTCCTCTTCACCGGTTATTTGAAGTTGCTCGTTCCGATCTTTATGCTGCTTCCAGGCATCATCGCGTTTCACTTATACGGCACGAACATGGACAAGGCAGACCTCGCCTATCCGAGTTTGATCGCCGACTTGTTACCGACGTGGCTCATGGGCTTCTTCCTCGCCGTCTTGCTCGGTGCGGTGTTCAGTTCGTTCAACTCATTGCTGAACAGTATCGCCACACTGTTCGTGCTCGACATTTATAAACCGAAGTTCAAACCCGATGCCTCGGACAAAGATTTGATCCGGGTCAGCAAATGGTTCGGGACGTTCGTCGCGCTCGTCTCGTTCTTCGTCGCACCGAACTTGATGTACGCGCCGGACGGTCTTTGGGACTTGATTCGCCGTTTCACCGGTTTCTTCAACATCCCGATTCTCGTCGTCGTCTTGATTGGCATGCTCGTCAAGCGCGTGCCGCCGATCGCCGCTAAAATCGTCATCGGCTTCCACGTCATCACGTACTACTTCTTAGTCTGGGGTATGAAACAATGGTTCGGATTTGACCTTGGCATCAACTTCATCCACATCTACGGCATCTTGTTCGTCATCGAGACGAGTATCATGTTGTTGTTCGCCAAACTGCGTCCGATGCAACAAATCAAGCCGATCCGGATCGACCTCGGTCGGGTGAAACCTTGGCGTCATGCGATCTCGACGTCAATCATCCTCGTCGCCTCGATGGTGTTCGTCTACTTCGTCTTCTCTCCGATCGGTCTCGCCTATGCGGACGGGATCGTCTCGGGCTGGTTCTGGCCAGCGACGCTGACATTGTTCGCCGCGACGAGCGGTCTCGTCTGGGTATCGTACCGGTACTGGCTCCCGAGATACGAGGTGTACTTGAACAACCTTGGAACGACCGAAACTGAGATCGAAGAAAAAGCGAGCGGCGGGTGACCTGCCTCTTTACAAAAACACCGTTCCTGCTGAAATGAATCAGTTCGAACGGTGTTTTTTCATCTGCAAAATCGCCTCACCATAAGAATGACACCTATCATTTTTCCATTATTTAGGTTAATGTGTAATGGTATGATTTACATACTTAGAAACGGAAAGGAACAGCCAAACGTCGGAGGTCCACTCATGAATACTAATTGGTCAGATTTTGAAATCTCATCCGCTTTTTCAGGCACATGTCTCGCTGTCCGAAAGCATGACCTATTAATCGAACGCCAACAAGGATATGCGAATCGTTCCGAACGACTGCCAAACCGTGACGTGACTCGTTTCGGGATCGCCTCTGGCTGTAAGCTGTTCACGGCGATCGCCATCTGTCAGCTCGTCGAACAAGGGAAGCTGGCGTTCACTTCGCTGCTCCGAGACTGTCTATCCCTTGATTTACCTAAGTTTGATACACGTGTGACAGTCGAAACGTTACTCACTCATACGTCAGGCATCCCGGACTATTTTGATGAATCCGTCATGGACGACTTTGAAGAGTTATGGCAAGTTCGGCCGATGTATCAGCTACGACGATTGAGCGACTTTTTGCCCATGTTCCAGCAACAGTCAATGAAACATGAAATCGGCGAATTCCACTATAATAACGCCGGTTACATTTTGCTCGGTCTCATTGTCGAACAAGCGAGCGGATTGACGTTCTCGGATTACATCGAACAGTTCATCTTCACACCGGCCGGCATGACCGATTCCGGTTACTTCTCGCTTGACGCCCTGCCTGCTGATACAGCGCTCGGCTACATCAACAATCCGGACGGTTCATGGCGGACGAACCAGTACTCTATTCCCGTCAAAGGCGGTTCGGACGGAGGGGCGTTCGTAACGGTGGCCGACATGGCCAAACTATGGGACGCGTTGCTCGGGCACCGTCTTCTCGGACAACAGATGACAGCACGATTGTTGACTCCTCACGTGACCGTCAATGACCGGGGCGGACATTACGGGTATGGCGTCTGGATTCAACTCGAACCCAATGAAGATGTATTCAAATATCACGTGATGGGCTACGATCCCGGTGTCAGCTTCCATTCTGCCTATTACCCTGCTTTAAAAGTCATTTCGATCGTCTGTTCGAACGAGTCAGAGGGGGCGTTTGATGTGATGAAAGCGATTGAAGTGAAAGTGGGTGTGTCTTGATGATCATCCGTCTTTACGATGAACGAGATTTTGAACAGATTCAAGCATTGAACGAAGCTGAGGGCTGGCACCAGCTCGTTCGTCAAGATGAGTTGACAAAAGAAGCATGGCGCCGCTCGAACATCGCTTTCGTCATCGAGTCTGAAACGGGACACGTGATCGCCTATCTTCGCGGTTTGACCGACACAAAAGTCAGCCTTTACGTGTGCGAGTTGCTCATCGCTGCTTCGCACCGCCGGCTTGGCCTCGGGGAACGGTTATTGACACACGTCCATGCACTCTATCCTGAGACACGACTCGAGATGCTCGCGAGCGCTTCCTCGCATACGTATTATGAACGCTTGAACTTCCGCCCCTTCTACGGTTTTCGAAAAACGATTCACGAATAGGAGAGAATTTATTTGAAACTTGCCCTTGTCACCGGTGCGTCACGCGGTCTCGGCCGTGCTGTCGCTGAAGAACTGTCGAGACGAAACTACGACGTCATCAACCTATCACGCTCGCAATCACGCGATTTAACGTTCAAACATATCGAAGTCGATTTATCCGACGTATCGAGTACACTTCGAGCCCTTGACCAAATCAAGCCGTACATCGCTGACGCCACGTCGCTACTCATCATCCAAAATGCGGCGTTGATCGAACCGATTCATCGGGCCGGCCACCTCGACACGGAGCAGCTCACCGCTCACGTTCAGGCGAATCTGCTCGCCCCGATGCTGATCACGAACGCCGTCCTCGCTTACGATGTGCCCGTCTCGCTCATCCACGTGACGTCAGGTGCCGCCAAACGTCCGATCTCGGGGTGGAGCGCCTACTGCGGCACGAAAGCTGGACTCGACCACTTTAGTGAGACCGTCGCGCTCGAACTAGAAGGAACGAGACATCGCCTCGCCTTGTTCAACCCGGGCGTGATGGACACATCCATGCAACAGACGATCCGCGCGTCTTCACGAGAAGCGTTTCAAGATGTCGAACAGTTTCAAGCTTACGAGACGGAAGGAAAACTCCGCTCGCCTGAGACGGTCGGCCGCGTCCTCGTCGAGCAGTTGATCGACAAGCCGTTTGTCAATGGAAAAACGTATACCATCCACGACCTCATCTAATTTTCAACCAGGTATAAAAATAGACCAACCCTGTCTCGTTTGACCGGCTACACTAGAGTCAAATCAAATGAGAAAGGGTGGCGTGATGTATGAAGACTATAGCGGGAGGATTGCTGTTTTTCGGGATATTCAGCCTCGTGCTATCGTTCACGATGATTGGAGATATCGCGATCGTCGGAGCGTTGGTGAGCGGTGTGTCCCTGCTGTGTAGCGTCGGGCTCTGGTTCGGTGCCACGGAAGTGATGCGTATGCGTATGGACATGAGCGAAGTCAAAAAAACGTCTTTCCCTTCTGAATAAGGGAAAGACGTTTTGGATTCAGTTTTGGTTATCGGTCTCATCTTCAAAGTCATCATCGGCAAACTCTTCAAAATCGTACTCTTCGAAGTCTGCCTCATCGATAAAGATGTCACGATCATTGACGACGTGAATCGGGCCATTGGCCACATCGATTCGAATCGTCCATGCCCATGGAATGCGCAGTCGGCTATATACGCCCGTCCAGAATTCCATCGATTCTTGCTCGTATCGTTCGAACTCTGTCAGTAACTCTTTAAACGTTACTCCTGACAACTGGAAGTTTGATTCTTGGATTCGCTCGAGCGCGTTATGTGTCGCTTCAAGCTCCGCCGCGCGGACCATCTCTTCGGCAGTCGCCATTTCGAGAATAGTTCCATCTGGTGGCAGAATGTCGTATACGTTGAACAATTCGCCTTCTTCTACTTCTACTTCTTCATCAAACTCATAGTCGTCGTGCCGCATGCTTCATTCCTCCTCACTCTAATTGAATCTACTACATTGTACCATTCCACACCTCGTTATAACGAAACATTCGCGTATATATTTTCCAGAGTGGGTAATGATACAAAGGGAACAGATTTGCCATACAGAAAGGGGCCAATTTACAATGAACGACTCATTTCAAGCACTCGTGCTCGACAATCGTGACGACCGACTCCATTCCGAGGTGACTGAGGTCGAGCTCGACTCACTACCTAAAGAAGAGGACGGCAACGTCCTCGTCGAGGTCCATTATTCGGCACTCAACTACAAAGACGCCCTCGGATTGACCGGATCGGGCAAAATCGTCAGCCATTATCCGTTCATCCCAGGCTGCGAATTCGTCGGGAAAGTCACCGAATCTGATCATCTTGATTTCAAGCCTGGGGACGAAGTCATCGCGACCGGCTTTGGCATCGGTGAGCGTCATTTCGGTGGCTTCAGCCAGTTTGCACAAGTTCCAGGAAATTGGCTCGTGAAATTACCGGAAGGCATGAACATGCGAGATGCCATCACGATCGGGACACCCGGACTGACCGCCATGTTCGCGATTGAGGCACTCGAACACGAAGGCGTTCATCCCGGTCAAGAAGTGCTCGTCACGGGAGCATCCGGAGGAGTTGGAAGTTTCTCGATTGCCTTGCTCCATAAACTCGGCTATCACGCCATTGCCTCGACTGGAAAAACAGATTCATCTTATTTAACTGATCTCGGTGCTGAACAGACAATACCACGCAGTGAATTGGAAGGAACCCCCCGACCACTCGCTCGCCAACGGTTCGATGCTGCGATCGACTCGATCGGTGGTAACACACTCGCAAATATTTTAAGCCAAACCCGATACGAAGGAACCGTCGCCGCTTGTGGACTAGTTGGAGGGCACGAACTTCCTGCGACCGTCTACCCGTTCATCCTGCGAGGCGTCCGTCTCGTCGGCATCGATTCGGTCATGCAGCCGATCGCAAGACGAGTGACGGCGTGGGAGCGTCTACACGAGCTGATCGAACCGCACGTACTCAACCAGATGGTGCACGAGATCCCGCTCCATGACGTCCCGCGTCAAGCCGAGGCGATGATGCGCGGTGAGCTGAGTGGCCGGACCGTCGTCCGCATGAACGACTAAACGTCAAAGAAGGGCTGAATCCAACGATTCAGCCCTTCTTCTGTATGCTTGGTAATGAAATTCAAACGGCCGGTTCTTGGCCTTTTAATTTTTTCAGTTCTTCTAACAAGATATCCGATTCATTGAACGGGATCGCTTCGCTGCCGACACGTTCGACATGGTCGTGCCCTTTTCCGACGACGACGATGCGCTTGCCGTCGAGCGCTTGCACGGCCGCGTGGTGCAACGCGTCTCTTCGTGCTTCAAACGTCACATAATGCGTGTCCGCGTCGACCCCTTCGAGCAGCCCGTCGATGATCTGCTTCGGATTTTCGGTTCGGACATCGTGTACCGTCACAATCAAATCGTCCGAATAGCGGCTCGCGATGCGTCCCATCTCAGCCCGTTTCGTCGGGTCACGGTCTCCGGCCGCGCTCAAGACGACGACGAGCTGCCGCTCCCCTTTTTGTAAAGTGGACAGACATTTTTCAAGCCCGTCCGGTGTATGGGCGTAGTCGATATAAATCTCCGCATCTTCCGTGTCAAGCCGCTCGAGACGACCTTTCGGAAGTGTGAGCCCTGGAACATTATCGATAATCGCGCGAAGCATGAGCTCCGACGTCGAGACGAGACCGATGGCCGCGGCCAAGTTGGCAGCGTTGAACGATCCCATAAAGTGAACAGGTGCTTCGATTGTCATCGCGTTCATTTTGATGCGGACGGTGTGACCTAGCCAGATGACTTGAATATCGGCCGGGACGTCTGCGTGCGTACTGTACATGACTTTCCGCCGCGTCGGTGCGAATGCGGCCATCGTCTCGCTCGCCGGGTCTTCCGCGTTCAAGATGATGGCGTCGCCGTCCGTCGTTTCAACTTGTTCGAATAGACGCGCTTTCGCCCGTGCGTATTCATCCATTGAACGGTGGTAGTCGAGGTGGTCGTGCGTCAAGTTCGTAAACGCCGCCGCATGGAAGCGGACTCCTTCGACGCGCCCTTCCATCATGGCGTGCGACGATACTTCGACGACACAGTCGGTCACCCCGGCATCTGCCATTTCGGCCAAGATGCGGTGCAAGACGACGGCTTCTGGCGTCGTGTTAGGCGTCTTTAACTTCTTATCTTTATAACGGGCTCCAATCGTACTGACAATCCCGACCGGACGTCCTGATAAACGAAATAAATCATATGTTAACGTAGCAGTCGTCGTCTTCCCGTTCGTACCGGTGACGCCGTAAATTCGCATCCGATGGGACGGGTGGTCGTAAAACGCGCTCGCCACCACTCCGGCCGTTCGTTTCGTATCGGCAACGACAATGTTTGGCACCTCGAGGTCAAGCGGAGATTCAGAAATCACCGCGCTCGCTCCTTTAGAGACAGCGTCTTCGGCGAATTCATGTCCGTCCACCGTATAACCACGGATGCATATAAACAAATTCCCTGGACTGACCTTTCTGGAATCTGTTTCAATTCCGGTCACCCATGGATCACATTCGATATCATCCATCTCATTTCCTAGAATGGCGGATAAATGTTTCGTCCTCATGCTGTGTACTTCCTTTCTCATGGGTGTCGCTAGGTTAACAAACCTTATCGTCATGGTACTAGATTTTAGGCTGAAATAGAGATGACAAATATATTACTTCCCTCTTTCATAGGAAAACATACGTCTAACCAGAAAATTCCTAGCCCATAACGGGACTAGGAATTCATTTCGCTATCCGTGAACCGAAGTCCTTGTTCAGCGAAAGCACTCTTTAACAATCGAAACACACTCGGTCCGACACCATGCATCACGGCGATCTTCATTCTCGGATAAGCCATGAGTTGTTCGAGCGTATCAGTAGAGGCGGCAGTGCGCGTTCTGCCGGCGCCGAACATTTGGGGAGTGGCGTCATCCGACTCCCTCTTCTCCTCCAAATTTCCGGTCGACCATCGGGAGGCAGGCGAGGATGCGCTCGATGCAAAACGTCCGCCGGGCTTGCTTCATGATGTCCCATGCGATTACTTGTTCCCCTTGTAGCTTCATCAACTTGACCCGTCGCTTCGAGATGATCCCGTGACGATCCACATACATCAATTCGACGACCCGGCCCATCCGCATCCAACGCGTCACTTCATCCTTCATCCTGCCCCCTCCTTTGTTACATTCATTATACAGAACATTTGTTCTTGTTTCTAATCTAAAGGTGTACGTTTGAGTAATTTCCCGTATGCTAGAAGAAACGAATCTTTTGTGAAAGGGGTACGCCCGTCATGACATACGTCATGTTGGCCGTTTTGGCCATCTTCTTATTTATTTCCATGATTTTTGCCGCCAAGGCGTTGCCGAACTTGAAAGACGTCTTATTCAACCGCGGAAGCTTGTTCGGTCAAGAGAGCAAGACCGTCACGTGCCCGAACTGTAAACAGACGTTCAAACGGGCACCGGGCAGTAGCCAAACTTGCCCCCACTGCTATCATTCATTTTGACCTAAAACACCCGAAGACCCGCACAAACGGTTCTTCGGGTGTTTTTGAATGTGCTCCGCGGTCAAAGTAACCGTTTACGGCACGGTGATTAGTGAAATATAACCATTACTTATTTAGCCGATTGACCACCGCGACCAAAACATGAGAGAACTGGACCCTCTAAAGGAGTTTACAATGTCATTTATTACCGACCACGAATTGTACGAACGCATCCAACAAAAAGACACCCTCGCTTTAGAACTCCTATACGACCGTTACGAACGAATCTTATACGCCGTTACACTGCGTTTGACGACACGCCCTGACTTGGCGGAAGCCGCCCTCGTGACCGTGTTCACCGAACTTTGGCACAGTCACGTCTCGTTTGATTTTTCCACGAGAACGGTTCGGTCCTATTTGCTCGCGAGCGCGCAACAATCGGCACTCCGTTTCGCTTAAAGTGCATGAAGTGAACTAGTGCGACCGTGTCTCCTGCACAAACCGCATCAACACCTCTAGTATTCCTTCCGCATAACTTCCCGCGGTCACACGATCGTGCTCAGACATGGCTTGCTCCGTCCCGTTGCCGAGGACGTATCCGTTACCGACGTGCTTCAACATCGCCAAGTCGTTCCCACTGTCACCGAACGCATACGCTTCGCCCACTTGAAATGCACAGCGGGTACAGACGTAATCGACCGCGGCGGTCTTCCCGGCTCCGCGTGGGATGAAGTCGATATCATACGCCCCGACGGGATCTCCGGCGAGCGGATTGCAGCGACTGACGTTGACCGCGATCCCAAAATCACGAGCGGCCGTTTGGATACGCTCTAGCTCGACTTCATCTTCACCGAAGTAATAATAGTTGTGCATCCACGCGTTCGTCCCCATGTTCGTCTGCGGCTCAATCGTGAGCGCATGGTGAGTCACGACCTGTTCGACACGGCGAGAGAAATCAGACGGGAACAGTGACTGGAAGTTCGAGTCTAGCTCGAGTTCTCCTGCAGTTGTGACATGGTATAACTCTGTCCCGAGGCTCGAGGCGATCCGATGCGGAAAGTAGCGCATGTCGGCCCGCCTCACCTTCTCAGCAATCGTCTCAAGCGAGCTCCCCGTCACCCACATCGTCGAAAACCGATGGGAGTGCTGCTCGAGAAAATCTTCAAGCCGCCGCAAGTGCTCGAGCTGTTCAGCCGTACACGCATGCGGGAAATACGTCTCGTCGAAATCAAAACAGACGAGCGTCCGCCCCTCGTTCGTAAATCGTTTCATGGTCATCCTCCTTGTGTCGTCATACCCCATCTCGTATAGTAAAAGGACGAAAGGAATGAGCGACATGAAAAATCGATTAAGTCGGTACTACTGTCAGTATAGCGGAATCCTGATCGGTTTCGCCCTCGTCTTCGCCTTTTTGTCCGGCGTGCGGACGTATCCGTTCTGGCATCAGTCGCTGTCAAACGGGCCCGCGCTTGTCATGACACTCGTCACGGCGGCGCTCTTCAGCTACGCGACACATCAGCTGCTCACCTACTTGAATTTACGACTCTTCCGTCAAATCGGGGATGCAACTTCCACGTGTTCACGTTGAACACGATGGTTACATACGACTGTTCACAAAATAGTCATATCAAATAGGCATCCATTTTACGGTTTCATCCGTTAGATCAATACAAGGGACTCCCTTCATGATTGACACTCCCACGGCTAAAGCCGCAAGCCCATCCCTTCAGGATGAGTGGGATTCCGAAGTGCTTGTGCGAACGCAGTCCATTTCTGTTTTGTCCGAGCCTTCAGATGAGGGTGTGCCATCACCCCTCCTGAGACAGACCCTATAGGTTCTCAGGCTGGTCGACTGTCACCATCGACCACAGGTGCGTATCGGATGTTCATCGCACCGACTAGATCTCTGTGTTTTTTGAATCCGCACGGACAGGCGTACGTCCGGTCTTTCGCTTTGTTTCGTTCGCCGCAGGAAGGGCATGTCTGGGAGGTATAGGCCGGATTGACATATTCGACCTTGATCCCTTCGAGCTTTGCCTTGTACTCGATGAACAATGCCAAGCGATAGAACGACCAGGTGTGCAGGTTCTTGTTGTGTTTACGGCTTGTTCTTGCCGTCTGTCGGATGTTCGCCAGTTTTTCTAGGCGGATGACAGAAATATGGTTCTCTTGCGCGAAGTCGACGATCTCACGGCTCACCTTGTGATCTTTGTCTTTCATCCAGCGCTGTTCTTTGTTGTTCAGCTTCTTGATCGCATCCAGTTTCTTCTGTTGACCGAGCTCTTTCCGTTTCGCACGAAACTTGCGCTTCATATACTTGTTCTCACGCCCGTTCCCGAAGAACCGCGCCTTGCCACGATCTGTCGATGCGACGGCGGGGACTTTCAGGCCGAGGTCGACCCCGAGCACGTTGGTGCCCCCCTTCTCCGTCGTGAGGATCGTGACGGCGATCTGCGCGATCCACTTGTTCGATTTCTTCGTGATGCGGAGCGTTCCGAGCTTGTTGGCGAGGAGCGTGGCGTTCCGGTTGTCCGGGTCGACCATCTCGGCGCGGATTGCCGTCTTCTTGACCTTTCCGTCGATCATGATCGGGAAGGAGATCGACTCGAAGTCGAACGAGTAGTTTTGGTTGTTCCAGGTGCAGTACGGCTTCTTGAGGACAGGGACGACCTGGAAGTCCTTCTTCTTCGCCCTCCTGAACACGCTCTTCGCGTCTTGGATGGCCTGATTCTTGACGGCGCTGGGCAGGTCGGAACTCACGTTTTTGCTCGTCAGCTTTAAGCTTTCTCGAGCTTGCACCATGTCCGAGACGAGCTGGTTCGTCGTGCCGATGTAGGTGCGCATCATCCGCTTTAAGATCGATTGTTGCTCTTTTGTCGGACGAAGTTTGATGTTCACCGTCAATGTCTGCGACACGGTGTCACCCCCTTGTTTTTTGTTCCTCGACATAACGCTTGATGGTCTCACTGGAGACGCTTCCCTCCGTCGACACGAAGAAAGATCTCGTCCAAAGACTCGTGAGATGTGTGAGATGGGGAAACTCCTCTCGTAGTCGCTTCGACGAGACGCCTTTGATGCGCGCCATGATGTCAGACGGGCTGAGGGATGGCAACGCCGACAAGAATAGATGTGTGTGGTCCCGATCACACGCGATGGCGATGAGTCGAATGTCGAGCTCTTCGCAGACGTCACGGACGATCTCTTTGAATCGTTGCTCGAACGTATCGTCATCGAATAATTTTCGGCGATACCTCGGGCAGAACACGAAATGATATTGGATCATCGACACGGTGGTTTTGGTTCTTCTGTAATTGTTCATACGTTTATCGTATCATTAATTTTATTAGAGTGATACATTTTCTTGGGATAAGATCATACTTGTTGATTTCTGAAATTCCGACTAGCGGGACTCCGAAATCAAGCTCACGTTCATCCCACCACTAAAGGATTGGGCTTTCCCGTTCGCAAATTCTGTAAAGGAGAACGCCATGACTGATATTGAATTGTATGAGCGCGTCAGGAAAAAAGACAAGCAAGCGCTCGAAACACTATATGACCGCTACGAACGAATCTTGTACGCGTTCGTCATGCAACTGACGAAAGACCGCGACCTCGCCGAAGAAGCGATGCAAGAAGTCTTCATCAAGCTGTGGCGCGGCGGCGGTGTGTACGACGAGTCGAAAGGCAAGTTCAAATCGTGGCTGTTCACGATGAGCCGACACGTCACGATCGACTTGATTCGAAAACGCAAACCCGATTTACAGCTCGATGAATCATATGCTGAAGCGATTCCTTCCCCGTCCCCTTCTGTCGAGACCGAGGTCGAGTGGCAAGAAGAACGGGCCCAAATCGAGACGGCGATGGCCGAGTTGCCGGTCGAGCAACAAAAAGTCGTCCGGCTCATGTATTTCCAAGGTCTCAGCCAGCAGAAAATTGCCGATGCGTGCGACATCCCGCTCGGTACCGTAAAAGGAAGGATTCGATTAGCGCTGAAACAGTTACGAAAACATCTATCCCATGACGATATAGATAAGGAGGTGGAACGATGAACGCCTGTGACCAATTGATCGACTATTTCAACCAACATTTAACGGAAGACGAACGGATTCGCTTCGAGGCACATTTAGCAACATGCCAAACGTGCCAAGAAGAACTCGAACAACTCGAGGCACTCGTCGGAGGCGTCGCGTTCCTCTCTGAGCCGACCGAACCACCGAGCGGCATGAAGGCTCGCATCCTCGACAACGTCTTTGCCGAAGACACAACTGAACCGAAGCTCGTCAAAGCCGAACCGGCTCCCGTCACACCGTTCACGGAAACCCGTAAGAAGCAGAAGTCTTCGTGGGGAGCGCTCGCACTCGCGGCCGCACTCGTCCTCTCACTCGTCGGTAACGGCTATCTGTTGATGAATCAAGACGAGCCGACCGCGATTACCTTGACCGATACGGTGCCACTCGAAGGCGAATCAGAAGGGGTCGCCTACTTGGCCGAACAAGACGGCGATCGCCAACTCATCGTCCAGACGAACGGCCTCGCACCGCTCGAGGCGAACGAAGTGTATCAAGTCTGGTTGCTCAAGGACGAATCTCCGATTCCGACCGGTGCGTTCGTCACAGACGATAAAGGCAACGGTACCGTCATCTATACGCTCGACTCGACCGAGTCAGCGACAGATTGGGACACGGTCGCCGTCACGAAAGAGCCTGAACGGGGCAATCAAACACCCGAGGGCGACATCGTGTTAAGTGCCAGTCTCTGACATAGA
This sequence comes from Exiguobacterium aurantiacum, assembly GCF_001766415.1. Lineage (GTDB taxonomy): Bacteria > Bacillota > Bacilli > Exiguobacteriales > Exiguobacteriaceae > Exiguobacterium > Exiguobacterium aurantiacum_A. The sequence continues at coordinate 60,453 of NZ_MKXO01000007.1, forward strand.
ACCGGATGACTTTACGCGTGAAGCGTAGGTGTCATCCGGTTCTTTTTTCGTTATGATGAGAGAAAGGAGTGGTACATATGAGAAAACCGAAAATCGGTGTCGTCGGCCTCGGCGGCATCGCCCAAAAAGCGTATTTGCCCATCTTGACGAACAGCACCTCGTTCGAACTCGTCGGCGCCTACTCTCCGACACAGGCTAAACGGGATGAAATTTGTCGGGCACATCGGATGGAATCGTTCACGGGACTCGATTCGCTCGCCTCGTCCGTCGATGCAGCGTTCGTCCATAGTTCGACCGAGACGCATTACGAGGTCGTTTCCTACTTACTCGCGCAAGGCGTCGACGTGTACGTCGACAAGCCGCTCGCCGCAACCGTCGAACAGGCCGAACGGCTCGTCGAAACGGCAGAACGTACGAACCGCAAGCTGATGGTCGGCTTTAACCGTCGCTTCGCCCCGATGTATAATCAAGTGAAGGCAGCGGCCCCGTTCCACTCGCTCGACTTCGTCAAGCACCGGGGGGACGGATTGCGCGGACACGATTACCGGTTCACGTTACTCGACGATTACTTGCACGTCGTCGATACGCTCCGCTATTTTGCCGGAAGCGACTTACGGCTCGTGACGGGACAGATCGAGACGACCGCATCGAACGGACTCCATTTCGCACGTCACGTCTGGCAAGATGAAAACGGCCTGCATACGACGTCGATGCACCGCAAGGCGGGCGTCAATCACGAAGGACTCGTCGCCATCAAGGACGGACTTCGGTTGACGGTCGATGAAATGGTGACGTTCCATCGCTTCGAACACGGCTCGCATTCGACCGAGACGTTCGGTTCGTGGGATACGTTGCTCACGCAACGCGGCTTCCAAGGAGCAATCGATCACTTCATCACGGCGCTGACTGACGATACCCCGATTTTGACGGACGGACGCGAGGCGTTGCTCACCCAACAACTAGTCACAGACTTGTTCAGCAGACGCTGAGAGGAGGAAAAATCAGATGGATTTCTTTTTCTACATCATGATCATCGCCGTCATCGCCATCGCCTCGGACACAATCATCAAGACGCGCAAAGCCCGCATCGAGGAGCTGCGGCTCAAAGTCGAGCAAGAAAAGCTGGCAATCCAGCGGCTCGAACTCGAGATGAAGCGCGACCAGGACAAATTGGATGACCACGGATTTTAAAAAGACGGTCGACCCTTCATTGGGCCGACCGTTCGTGTTATAAAATGTTTCGTTCGTATGAAGCCGTCACGTCGAGGCGACGCTTTTGGCGCCGTTCGACGAGTGTCGACCAGGTGACGGCCGTGACGATACAGGCAGCGCCGATGAAAAAGTTTCGGTCGAGCTGTTCGCCGAGAACGAGCCAACCGAGATAACCTCCGACGAGCGGCTGAAAGAAGAAGAACAACGACCCGACGCTCGCATCCATCAGTTCGAGTCCTTTGTTCCAAAAGAAGAACGCCCCGGCCGTCGAGATGATGCCGACGTATAAAACGCTGAGCCAAAGGACGCTCGTCATGTCTGGAACGCCAGACTGCACGACTTCTAGCCCCATGAGCGGTGTCATCAAGACGAAGGCGATCCCAATCGCGAACGTCGTGATCGTCAGAGACGAGACCGTTTGCGAGGCGACTTTGACATACACGGACATGAGCGCCCAGGTGATGGCGGCACCGACCAAGACGAGGCTGCCAAGCAAATACGTCCCATCGACGTGCCAGCCGACGACGATGATGACGCCGAGCGTCGCTAAGACGAGTGACCCAATTTTGACAGGTGTGAGCTGCTCTTTCAAAATCAACCGGGCGAACAACACCATGAACGCCGGCGTCGCTGCTGTCACGAGTGAACCGGTGTGGGCATCGGACAGCTTCGTGCCGATGAATTGGAATGAGATCGAGGCGACGTAACCGATCACACCGACGAGCGTGATCCATTTCAAATCCTCGCGCCTCACTTGTTCACGACCAAACAACGACCATGCCGCGAACAAGACGATGAACGCGACGGCGTAGCGCATCCAGACGAGCGTGAACGGCTCGATAAACCCGAGCGCATACTTACTGACGACGTACATACCGCCCCAAATACTAGCGGCGAGCGCCAAACTGATGGCACCGAGCCATTCCTTGCGCATCTTCATCCCTCCTTTGATTCCTAACTAATACGACGTCCATCGAATGAACTCCTGTTTTTCAAGCGTTGTCGAAACCCAAGAAATCGCTTACACTAGTTGTATCGATGATTGAAAGGAGGGAGAAAGGTGAACTTTGTCGAACGTACGCACTGGTCAACTGAACATTTGTACATTTTGCGTGCGATTTTTCACGATGTTGCTTAACCATAGGACCCGTCTGTCCTGTTTTAGACATTGCTGAAAATACGACGAAGCGCCTCTCTTCCTTACCGAGCGCTTGTTTGCGCTCGGTTTTTTTTGATAGGCCTCGACTTTAGGAGGAACTTACATGTTGATCGACATGCAACACATTCAAAAACAATTCGGTGGCCATGCCGTCTTAGTTGATGCTAATCTTCACGTGAACGCAGGCGAGCGGATCGGACTCGTCGGACGGAACGGCAGCGGTAAAACGACGTTGCTACACTTGATCGTCGGCACCGAGACGCCTGACGATGGCACAATTTATCAAAATTAGGCGAGAATACGCCCACTTCTAAACGACGCTGGCGAAGCCCTAGTGAAAGTGGGAGATGAATCGCCTTCGAACCAGGCTTGTCTTTCGATACGTCAATCGTTCGACATCGTGTTTGAACTTCCTGAAATCAGGTAAAAAATAAGTGTCACGTTCCTTGAAAACTGAAGATATAGGGTTGTGGCAGGAAGTTCGTCTGTCACGTAAAATCTTCAACGTTCACCTAGCGGATGACCGAAGTAGCGAAAAC
>NZ_MKXO01000008.1 GCF_001766415.1 Exiguobacterium aurantiacum
ATTGAGCCGAAGAACAGCCAACTGAAGAACCCGCAAGGTCTGGCGCGAAACAAAACGTCAGACCTGAAAGGCATGACGTTACAGAGCGTGATGGCGATCATCGCGGTAAACCTGAAGCGGATCATCACCCTCTCAAAAGAAAAAACAGGATAAGGGCAAGGAAAAAGAGCGATTGTCCCGACTTGAGTCGGTCCAATCGCCCTTTTTTCTGTTCACGCTCGGATAGAGCGGAGGTTTTTCAGTGCCCTCCTCTGTCGCAGAGTGGGCTTTTCTTCATGGTAAGACGAGCGTTTCGATCATTTTTGGTGAACCTTCTGATAAGTCGACGAGCGGCTTGATCAATACTTCGACACGGCGATTTTTAGAACGGCCGGCGTCCGTTTCGTTCGTCGCAATCGGCTTATATTCCCCGTAGCTTGCGAGCGTGAACTGATTCGGATTGAGCGACTCATTCGTCAACAGACCTCGCATGAACGCAGTCGCTCGGGCTGAACTGAGTTCCCAGTTCGACGGGAAACGAGCCGTATTGATCGGCACGTTATCGGTATGACCGGACACAACGATTTCTCGATTCCCGGCTTGTTCGAGAATGCCGCTGATCGACTGGGCGACCGTGCGGGCGTCAGCGTCGAGTGTCGCTTCCCCCATGCTGAACAAAGCCCGGTCTTGGATCGTCAGGACGAGCCCACTTGAGTTGATGGTCGCCTCGATTTCGTCTTCTAATCCATTTTTCTTAATGTACTGATTCACTTCTTCTTTTAACTCGTCGAGTTTGGCTAGCTCATACGTCCGCGGATTGGCGGTCGTATCTGTCTTGTCCGTTCGGCTAATGTCACTGTTTGACGCCGTTGAGGCTTGGAAGACACTCGTGCCGCCTGAGAACACTTGATTGAACGATTGAGACATCTTATTGAGCTTCGTCTGATCGACGTTACTTGAGGCGAACAACACGATAAACAAAGCGAGAAGTAACGTCAGCAGGTCAGCGTAAGGGATGAGCCAGCCTTCCGGGATGTGTTCTTCATGGTCATGCTTCTTTTTGCGCTTCATAGTTCGCTCGCTCCTTTGGAGACAAATACACGGCCAACTTATCTTCTAACGTCTTTGGTGACTCTCCGCCTTGAATCGACAAAATTCCTTCGATCATCATTTCCTTGACGACGACCTCGCTTTTCGAATATTGCTTCAACTTGTTGGCAAACGGGAACCAAAGAACATATCCACTGAAAATCCCGAACAGCGTCGCGACAAAGGCGGCGGAGATGGCGTAGCCGAGTTTATCAATATCGGATAAGTCTTTTAGCGCGGCGACGAGCCCGATGACGGCTCCAAGTACACCGAGCGTCGGAGCGTACGTGCCTGCTTGCGTGAACACATCAGCGTTCGCTTTATGGCGTATTTCCATATTCTCGATATCACGCGACATCACTTCGGCGATATATTCAGACGGTTGACCGTCGATGACCATCATCATGCCTTGTTTCAAAAACGGTTCTTCGACTTGCTCGAGTGCCGTCTCGAGTGACAGCAGGCCTTCTTTACGTGCCTGCGTCGACAGGTCGACGAATTGTGTCAACAAACCAGATTTGCTTGGCAGTTCTTGTTTTTTGAATAAGATCTTAAATAGTTGGGGTACCGTCTGTAGCTGTTCTTTCGAAACGGCGATACTGACCGCGGCCGCCGTCCCGACAAAAATAATAACGAGCGCCGCAGGGTTGATCAGCGGAGCGACCCCCGCTCCTTTCAAAATCATCCCTCCGATTAACGTAAAGAAACCGAGTAAAAGTCCGACTAAAGTGACGACATCCATGTCTATGTTTTCCACCTTTCTAAAAAAAATCAAGATATAAAAAAAGCGAGAGACTTAACTCGTCTCCCGCAAATGCGTTCCGATGGTTAAGCGCCGTTTTCGTCAATCAGCAGTTGGATGCTGATATTTCGTTCTTCACGCTCTATATCGGTTAGCACATCGTATTTTTTTAATAATGCGTACAATTGATTCATAACTTCTTGATCAAGTGACCAATTCAACAGTTCTTCGAGCTGGAAATAGAGATGGGCGGGCATACATTGTGATTGACGCTCCAACCTTCGCGAGACATCCTTTAGCGAATGATCTACCGTACTAGGGTCCACGGTTTCATTCAACCTCCTCAATATTCATAAAGTCTATCTCTCATATTACCAAAAAAATATAGGAAGGGTTAGCGATACATTTTTCTAGTTGGCAATTTACACGCCGAGGAGTAAGATGATGCTTAGAAAACTTGATTCGAAGGAGATAGCGAGATGCGACATCGATTGACAGTACGGGAGTTGCGCCTTAAACGAATTGAGGCGTTATACCGGCTCGTCTTTGAAAAGCCGGCCCGATTTATCGCGACTGGATTTTTACTCGCCATCTTGATCGGAGCGACGTTGCTGTATATGCCATTCGCCCAAACCGAACCGGTCTCTTGGATCGATTGCCTGTTCATCGCGACGTCAGCAGGCACGGTGACCGGACTGTCGACGATCGACATCGGCTCATCGTTCAATACGCTCGGCGAGCTCGTCATCGTCGCCTTGATTCAAATCGGCGGACTCGGGTTCATGACGGTCGCGCTCATGCTGCTCAGTGTGCTCGGTAAAAAAATCGGCTTAAAACAGCGGATCTTACTCCAAGAGTCGCTCAACTTGTCAGGGCCGGGTGGAACGGTCCGCCTCGTCCGCAACATCGTCTTCACGACCATCATCGTCCAATTCATCGGGATGTTATTTTTGACGGTCGAACTTTACAGCACGGGTGATTACCGGTTCGGCGAAGCACTGTATTATGGCTTTTTCCATGCCGTCTCGGCGTTCAATAATGCGGGCTTCGCTCTATGGCCCGACAGCTTGATGCAGTTCGAGCAAAATACGGCCATCGTCGTCACGATTTCGATGCTCTTGATGATCGGTGGTCTCGGATTCACGACGATTGCCGACGCGACCGAGGTGAAACGATGGAAGCGACTCGCTTTGCATTCGAAAATCATGATTGCTTCGCTTGGCGTCATCAACGGGATCGCCTGGTTCGGACTCATGCTATTCGAGTGGGTATCAGTGGAAGGTGCACTTTACGGCCGCCCGATTGGCGAGGCGTTAAACGTCACGTTCTTTCAAGCGGTGACGACACGGACGGCTGGATTCAATACGGTGGACATCTCGATGATGGCGCCGGTGTCGATCGGATTAATCCTCATCTTGATGTATATCGGGGCCGGAGCGGCATCAACGGGATCTGGTATTAAAGTTACGACCGTCGCTGTCATTTTAGCGGACATGTGGGCGTTCATCGTCGGTAAAAAAGAGACAGTCATTCTCGAGCGGACGGTCGACGCGTTTCAAATCAAGAAAGCATACGTCGTCGCCATCTCGAGCTTCTTCTTTATTATGTTGATCACGGCACTTACGATTTTGACGAATGCTCATATTCCGGCGACCGCCCTCTTGTTCGAGACCGTGTCTGCCTTCGGGACGGTCGGGCTCTCGCTCGGCATCACGGCTGAACTGAATGACGCCGGGAAAGGGTTCATCATGTTCATGATGCTCCTCGGCCGTGTCGGCTCGCTGACCATTCTGTTCACGGTCGCACGACAGATGGACCGGAAGATCCGTTATCCGAAAGAGAAGCTGTTAATTGGATGAAGACACACAAAAAGCCCTGGTCAGGGCTTTTTGTGTGTGTTGTAATAAGCGACGATGTCAGGCAAGTAGTCTTGTAAATCCGGGCAAACGATGCCGGTCCCGTTTAACGCTCGGAGCGTCTGCGTCGTGTCGAAATGGACTTGATGCTTAAAATAGGCGAGCAGTTCTTTTGGAACCCCATATCGTTCCGATAGCTGCAAAGCGGAAAATCCGGTTTCTGCGGCGAAATGGGGAATCGTTCCGCGAGGCGAGCGACCAAACATCGCTTCATGGATCATACGGTACACTTCCCGAGCCCCATGCGGGAACGGGTCGGTCAAATGGAACGTGCGCTTTAGACCGACTGGGGCGTGGGCGAGATAAGCAGTCGCTTCGACCACGTAGTCATACGGTACGAGGTTCACTTCGATGTTTTGCCGTCCGATATACGGGAGCGGCGCCGCTTGACGCAACTGGTCCATCAACTTCAACACGAAGTAGACGCCATCGAATTTTTTCGTCTCTCCGGTCTTGCTATGACCGATGACGATACCGGGACGGATGATCGTCGCGGGTATCGAGCCGAGTTCACGGGAGACGATGGCTTCCGCTTCATACTTCGTAGCCTCGTAATGGTTTTTAAACTGGACCCGATGCCATAGCTCGTTCTCATAGACGGTCCCTTGGCGGCGTCCGGAGACGTAGGCGGTACTAAAGTAGACGTATCGCTTTAAATGTTTTGCCCGTTTGGCGAACGCCGTCATATGCTTCGTCCCGAGCAAGTTGACTCGGTAGCCGACGTCATACGGGATGCTCAAGTCATAAGCGGCCGCTAAGTGGAAGATATAATTCACTTCCCGTTCGATGACCGACCGCATGATCGGGTCGAGAATGACTTCCGGGAGTGTGATATCGGCTTCAACAAGCATTAACTGCTCGTCTTGAAGCGAAGTCGTGGCTAACAGTTCTTGTTTCAAAGCGAGCGCTTCTGGTCGTTGTGCCGGTAAATGGAGCGCATAGATCGTTCCAATCTGATCTGGCAATGTCGCGAGATGGGTAATCAGCTTTCCTGCTAAAAATCCTGGGAAACCGGTAAAGGCATATTGATTCATGACGTCTCCTCCGCTACATCTAACGTGAACGTGAACGTCGAGCCAACGCCTACGCTCGACTCGACTTCGATGCTGCCGCCGTGCGACTCGATGATCTCCTTACAGATTGACAACCCGAGGCCGGTGCCTCCGATTTGACGCGTATCTGAGTTGTCGACACGGTAGAATTTTTTGAACAGTTCTTCAAACGCGTGCTCGGGAATCCCGATTCCAAAATCTTGGACGGACACGTGGGCTTGCTTGTGCTCTTTCCGGACGCGAACTTCAATCTCATGACTGTGAGGTGAGTACTTGATGGCGTTTGAAAGCAAGTTGATGATGACTTGCTCGATCCGGTCTTTGTCGGCGATGAGAACGAGCAACTCGTCGGCATCATCGAAATGAATCGAGTGGTCAGTCGTCTCGCGGAAGCGTTCGACGACTTCACGGACGAGCTCGTTCAGGACGAAGCGGTCTTGTTTATACTCTTGATTGCCATCTTCCATGCGCTGAATATCAAGGAAGTCGTTCAACAAGTCCGTCAACCGCTTCGCTTCTTTCGCCATCGTCTTTAAATAACGTTCGCGCTTGTCCTTCGACAAGTCACGTGTCAGCATCAATTCGATGTATCCTGATAAAGAAGATAATGGCGTTCTCAACTCGTGTGAGACGGTGCTGACCAACTCGTTTTTGATTTGGTCCATCCGCTCTTCTTCGGTCCGGTTGCGGAAGACGAACAAAAAGCCACTATCCATCCCAATCTGCCGTTTTGTGTCCATGCCGGTTCCGTACATCTCATAATACTGTTCGTCGCGATCGTTCGGTTGCGGAATCGAAAAACGGAGCGACACTTCACGAGCCGACCCGTCGAGCAAGAGGTCGATTTTCTTTAACATTTCAGTGCGATCACGGCCCCGGAATGTCGTCAGGAGCGGGATGCGTTCCTGTATCTTGTTCGGAGCGATGCCGGGCAGGTCGAGTAAGCGCCGGGCATGCACGTTCATGAACAGGACACTACCGTTCGATTCGGTCAAGACGAACGCCTCGTTCGATGCTTGCAGAATCGATTGGATGATGTCGCGCTGACGAGCAATCGCATTTTTCTCTCGTTCAAGCATGCGCTCGACTTTTTTACGGTCACTAATATCGCGCATGACGGCGACGCGGAGCGTCTGGCCTTGGAACGTCACTTCTTTCGGATAGACTTCCATCTCTAAAAAGGTACCGTCCTCGCGCCGTCCGATGACTTCGTACGGGGTTTGAATGTGATTACGGACCCGTCTGAGGACATCGGCCCGATAGCCTTCCGCGATAAATTCAATCGTTTGGCGTCCGACCATGTCCTCGGCCGGGATACGGAAAATCGTTTCGGCCGCCTTGTTCGCGTCAAGAATCGTTCCCCCTTCGTGAAACAGGACAGCTTCAATCACGGACTCAGCAAACATGCGGTAACGCTGCTCTTTATGGAGCAGTTCGCCTTTGAGCGCGATTTCAGGGCTGACATCAAAGACGAAGAAAAAGAAGCCGATGATTTGATTGTGTTCATAGACCGGCTGCATGAACAGTTTGCCGACAAAATGGGTGCGATCTTTACGCTGAAACTTCCATTCTCGGTCTCCACGATCGAGTGCGACGCGCAGCATCTGTTCGAACGACAACAAGCGCTCCGTCTCGTCTTGATAATGCGTTCGCTTCTCACTCAGTTCTCGCGACTCGAACAAGGCGAACGGTGTCATCTCATAGAGCACTTCGTGAGGTTGATAGCCGAACAGCTCGGTCGCTCCTTTATTGAAGCGATTGATGAGCAGATTGGCATCTGTCATGATCATCGCCATGTCGAGCTCGGTATGCATCATCGCCTCAAAGGCGTTATGTTGGACCGTGACCCGCGTGTCGAGCGGGAGCGGCTCGATGGAGAGAATATATATATGTTCATATGGGATCGCATGGACGCGAATCGTCGGCATCTCGTATATCCAAGGAAGTCCTTGCTCCATCCGGCGCGACAATTCCATGGTGAGAGGTGACTGGTTGACCATGTGGAAAATATTCGTTTTCGTCTGTAAGTCTTCAGGAAACTGCTCCATGAACGGACGATTCGCCTGAACGATCGTACCGTCCTTCGTAATCAGCGCGACGCCGTAAGGTAAAGCGTGCAGCAGTTCGTTTTGGAGATACATCCTTTTCTCCATTAACGTTTGATCCCTCCTTCTTTATATCAAACGGGTACATTTGGAATACATTCGACAGAAGACCCTTTGTTTTCCTGCATTGATTCGGTAAAGTAAATAAAAGAAAAGGTAGGGAGGACGATTGACGTGAAAGGAATGGCGCTTAGCCTATTGATCGCCATCGGATTATGGTGGTTTGAAGCACCGATGTGGAGCGTCGTCACGGTGCTCGCTCTCGGGATTGCTTGGCTCATCTGGCGGATGCGCCTGTCGACGATTGATCGGATTGATCGAATGGACGGCCGTGAGTTTGAGCTGTTTTTAGAAGAAGTATTCACAGCGCTCGGGTACACCGTGACGGTCACGCCGGCGTCACGTGATTTCGGGGCGGATTTGCTCCTTGAAACGTCGGACGGCTGGTCGATCGCGGTCCAAGCAAAACGCTATGAAAAAGTTGTCGGACTCGAAGCGGTCCAGCAAGTAGCCGCGTCCGTTCCATACTACGGAGCGAACGAAGGATGGGTCGTCACGAACTCGTCCTATACGGATAGTGCATACGAACTCGCCGAACCAAATCAAGTTCGTCTGATTGCAAGAACAGAGCTCGAACAGCTGCTCAAACAGGCTGGATTTAAGCGCTAAAGTGGCGCCTGTTCACAGCTTTGACAGACTGGCGGATTGTGTCGAAGAAAAAGGGGTTGTCTTTTTCCTCAAACGGTGCAATAATCATCTTCGTCATATGAAATATGTAGTAGTTGAACAGAGAAACACGACTACTAGAAACTAAATTGGGGTTTCACAGAATGACCAACCGAACAAACACAAAAATCGAGGTTGGAACGTAGTAGGAGGAAAAAGCGGTGCGCAAATTAATTTATGTAAAAGGTTGTGTCTTTACGCAAGGCGAGGCGACCATTTATGACGAAACAAATGATGCAATCGGATCTGTTCACCGCGACACGGAGGGCAGTGTTCAAGTGCACAACTTGTCCGGTCGACAAATCGCTCACGGGAAGTACATCCCAAACTGTCAAAAGTGGGTCGTCATGAACCACGACGGGCAAGCGATTGGTCAATTGAAAGACAAGTTCTCGTTATTCGGGAAAAAGTGTGAATACAACGTCTATGAACGTGGTCTCTACACGATTCAATACGATGTCGAACGCTACAAGTTCAGTGTTCGCGATAAAGCTGGAAAACTTGTGGCGGAACTTCGCAAACAAGATGACGATTCTTTCTGTTTGACGAAAGAGGCGGATCAGCTCTCGATGTTCGAGTTGTTGTCAGTTTTGAAGACGTTGACGGTCAAATCACGGATGCCGGTCGCCATGTCAGTCTAACCAATATGACGAACACCAGTCACTGCGACTGGTGTTTTTTTTGCGTTCCACAAAAAAAGCTTCATTTGATTGGCTCAAATGAAGCGGCTTAAATAGTGTTTGGCCTCGAGCTCGAGTGTCGTCACGCGGTGCGCGTACAAACAAAGCTTCAGGACGTGCATGATGTTTGGATGGGTATGTCCCATCTTCTCGATCGAACGCTTCGCACGAGTGTCTAACATCTCGATCGGGCTCGTCGACTTGGCATACTCCGCGTACAAGCGGTAGAAGTCGATCGGGGAGATGAGGTCGTCCTCGTCGCGGTCGGGATTGTTGAAGATGAGTGCGAGCAGCGAGCTCGTCTCTTCGAGCGAAAACAAATGCTTCAAGTCGTCTAGCAAATAAATGATCGCAGCCTGTTGCAGCGAATATTTTTTGCCGACCCGAGGGACACCGATGATTTTGCGAACTTCGCGTTTCGTCCAGTTTTGAATCGTCGTCGCGGACAAATGTTCTCCGGTCAGTGTGTTGGCCAAGGCCACGATTTGATTGATCGACAATCCGTTCTTTTCAATATGAAACAAATGGATTTTACGAAGCTCTTTCGGGAAATGCTCACGCACTTCTTCAGGAAAAAGTGAGATGGCCCGATCGACGTCACCAACCCGCATATAGTGAAGGCAATCAGCCAACGTTTGAATCGAAATTGCGTCGCGCATACAGGCATCCTTTCTATAGCCGACTTCGTTCGCGGGCTATACAGTCATTTGACCTCATTCTACCAAATGTTTGAAAAGGAAGCTAGGTTCTGGCCTGATTAAGGTATAATGAATACGTATAAAAATCGCACATAAAGGTGGTCCAAGGATGAATGAATGGGTCAGTTCTATTCTGTCCATCGTCATTGTCCTGGTGTTTCTCGTCGGTCTCGAACAGATTGGCAAGCGCCTCGGCTGGACGGATGAGACAATTCGAAAGAGCGTACATATTGCGGTCGGGCATTGGTCATTGCTCGCCGTCTGGTTGATGGACACATGGTACATCGCCGCCATACCGCTCGTATTCTTTACGTTCGCAAACGCGTGGCTTCTATATAAGAGCCCGTCTCCGGTCCATCAGACCGAGCGGAAGTCGCTCGGGACCGTCTATTACCCGATCGCACTCCTCGTCATCTTGTTCTTCTTTTTCGAGACGGAACCGCTCGCTTTTTTAGCAGGTTCGCTCGTATTGGCATGGGGAGATGGCTTAGCAGCCCTCATTGGACGCAAATACGGGACGGTGATCTATGACCTGTATGGGCAAAAGCGATCGTTCCAAGGCAGCATGGCCATGTTCTTAAGTTCGTATGCGGTACTCTTTTTATTGTTTTTGTGGAAAGATATTCCGATGTGGCAAGTGGTAACTTATGGGTTTATCATTTCCATCATAGCGACGCTAACAGAAGCGATTTCGTATCGAGATTGGGATAATTTCACAATCCCGATTGTCGTCGCCGTCGCGACATCATTATTGTTGTAAACTATTCGCTAGATTGTAAAGAAAACGTTGCTTGTCACTCTCGGTAAACATTTGTATACTGTGTTTCGTACTGAAACCATTCAGCAACGTGTCCGAGGCGAACTTTTTCGCTTGCGGCACTAATAAAATAGACCGTAAAGGATTGAGGCAACGCATGAGCTTTTTAGACCAACTACTCACAATCATCCCGGCCGAGCGCTTCAAGCAAGACGAGCCGCTGTCAGCACACACATATACAAAACTGGGCGGGAAAGCGGATTATTTCGTGGCCCCACACACGTATGAAGAAGTTCAAGCCGTCCTTGAGCTCGCCCATCGCGAAAACGTACCATTCATGATTCTCGGTTTCGGTTCCAACTTGATCGTTCGAGACGGCGGCCTGCGTGGCATCGTCTTGAACTTGAACGAGTTGAACACGATTCGCCGCGACGGCAACCGGATCATCGCCCAAGCAGGAGCGGCCATCATCGACGTGTCGCGCCAGGCGCTCACTGAAGAGCTGTCTGGACTGGAGTTCGCATGCGGTATTCCGGGAACGGTCGGAGGCGCCGTCTACATGAACGCGGGCGCCTACGGCGGCGAGACGAAAGATGTGATCGCGAGTGCGGTCGTTTTGACGCCAGACGGCGAACTGCTCACGCTCTCGAAAGATGAGCTTGACCTCGATTATCGAACGAGCCGGGTCTCAAAAGAAGGATTGATCGTCCTAGAGGCGACGTTCGAACTCGATCCGCTCGGTTATGAAGCGATCAAAGGCGTGATGGACGATTTGACGCATAAGCGTGAATCGAAACAGCCACTTGAATATCCGTCATGCGGCAGTGTGTTCAAGCGCCCGCCTGGTTACTTTGCCGGCAAACTGATTCAAGATTGCGGACTGCAAGGCAAGCGCATCGGCGGGGCGGAAGTATCACTCAAGCACGCGGGTTTCATCGTCAATATCAATCAGGCAACAGCGACTGAGTACATCTCGCTCATTCGTCACGTCCAAGCGACGGTCAAACAGAAGTTTGAGATTGAACTTGAACCTGAGGTGAAAATCATCGGTGAAGACATCGCCGTTGAAAACGCATAAACATACGAAAGACGCCCGAACGGGATTTTCCGTTCGGGCGTCTTTCTGTCCGCATATTTCGGATGTGTTCGATTACGCGTGGAGCTGCTTCGTGACGGCTTCAGAGGCCGGTACGAACGTGTAGCCGAGGTCACGGGCGACGGCTTCGTATGTGACCGTACCGTCGATGACGTTCAACCCTTTGAGGAGCGCTGCATTTTCGCGAAGCGCCGGGAAGACTCCTTTTTGAGCGCACTCGACGATATAAGGCATCGTCGCGTTCGTCAAACCGAGCGTCGACGTGCGCGGGACCGCCCCTGGCATGTTGGCGACGGCATAGTGCTGCACACCGTAGCGTTCGTACGTCGGTGCGTCATGCGTCGTAATATGATCGATCGTCTCACAGATCCCACCTTGGTCGATGGCGACATCAACGATGACGGACCCCGGTGACATTTGTTGCACCATCTCTTTCGTGACGAGCTTAGGTGCTTTCGCGCCCGGGATGAGGACGGCACCGATGACGAGGTCGCTTTCGGCGACTTGCTTCGCGATATTATAGCGGTTCGAGATGAGCGTGTTGATCGTGTTCCCGAACTGGTCGTCGATTTGGCGGAGACGAGCCGGGCTGATGTCCATGATTGTCACGTTGGCTCCGAGACCAATCGCGATGCGGGCCGCGTTCATCCCGACGACACCGCCCCCGATGACGGTGACGTTCGCACGAGGCACTCCAGGAAGACCTGACAAGAGGATCCCTTTGCCGCCATGCGGTTTTTCTAAAATTTGCGCCCCGATTTGAGCAGCCATCCGTCCTGCGACTTCGCTCATCGGTGTGAGCAGCGGAAGCGTGCGGTCGACTTCGACCGTCTCGTAGGCGATGGCGGTCATGCCTGAATCGACGAGCGCTTTCGTGAGTTCAGGTTCGGCCGCTAAATGTAAATACGTGAAGAGCGTAAGGTCTGAACGGAAATATTGATACTCTGACGGCTGTGGCTCTTTTACTTTCAAGGCGAGTTCAACGTCTCCCCAAACGTCCTGTGCTGAATCGACGATGCTTGCCCCAGCGTCGATGTACTCCATATTCGTGAAGCCGCTCCCGATGCCGGCTCCCGTCTCGACGAGCACCTCGTGTCCGAGTTCCGTCAAGACTGATGCACCCATCGGCGTCAACGCGACGCGGTTTTCGTTATTTTTAATCTCTTTCAGTACCCCGATTTTCATGTGTAATTCCCCTTTCTATCTGCTGACACAATTTGTTCACACCTCTAGTATAGACCCAAGTGAAATCGCTGTCTTTAGCATGGATTCTAAAAGCGACAACCCCCACTTTGTGATTTTTCACAAAGTGGGGGTCAGTCGTCTTGACGATATTGTCCGGCCTTGATCGCTAAATAAATAGCGGCCCGTTCCGGGAGCGAGACTTGGGTGATGCTCGTCAGTTCTTCGATCCGTCGAATCCGATACAAGACCGTGTTCGGATGGATATGGAGGTGGGCGGCGACTCGTTTGACGTTCCCGTCAAAATAGAAATACCATTCAAGCGTCGTCACGAGTTCGGTGCGGTGGACTTGGTCATACGCCTGCAACCGTTCGATCGTCGGGTGCGTCTCGAGGCGCAGGCCGATTCGTCTGGACAAATCGGGGACGAGTTGATAGATGCCAATTTGTTCGAACGCCCGGGCACTAGCGAGCTCGAACGGGAACTTCCGGCGTAGCGATGTGACCCGTCTTGCTTCCTCGGTCGCGGCATAGAGCGTATCGCTTTCGAAGAAACGCCCGCTAATCCCGAGGCGAGGTTCGGCGTCAGTGAACTTGTCTTGAAGCTGGGTCTCGAAGCGACCGGCCCACTGGAGGAGGGCGGCCTCTTCTTCAGATAGTTCGGACTTCATATAATGCCAGACGAGCAGTTGCTGGCCGTCGATGGCGTGAAGGACGACCTCGATCGCTTCTTGTGTCGCAAGCGCATAAAATAACCGCTCAGCGAATTGCGGAGTGATCGGCTGCAAGCAGTCGATGATCGTCAGGCGACTCGCGACGGCGATCGGGGCAAGTTCGTTCAAGCGTTCCCGATGTGCGGAAGCGAGGTATGGCGAAGCGAGCACTTCTAAAAAGAAACGCTCGAGTTCGGCATCGATGCGACGTTCGTGCATGGCGATCGTCATGAGCAGTTTCTTGGCGATACTTGCCCCTTCCTTCAAGACGGTGAGCTCCTGCTCGGAGAATGGGGTCGTCCGAGCCAGGCTCCAAATGTAGCCGAGCACGTCTTCTTGCTGCTTGATGACGACGGCGGCGCGCTCGCCTAGACCGATGGCCATCCGGGCTGGGATGACGACAGGCTCGTCTCGGTCGATCAGCTCTTGCAGGATACCGCTTTCCCATAAATCCTCGATGACGGCTTCCGGGACGCGACGGCCGATGATGGTCGCGATTCTAGCCGGGTCGGTCGAGTCGGGATGCGTGCTATAGGCGAGTAGCTGATGGTGGCGATTTTCGATCGTGATCGGTGCGCGGATCGCTTGCCCGATCGCTTCGGCGAGCGTGTCGAGTGATTCATATGATTTCTGTAAAAAAGGCATGTCGATTCCTCCTCTTTATCACTATACCGTCTCTGTTGTGAAAGTTCACAAAAAGATGGACAGTTTTTGAGAGGGGACCGACATGCCTGGACATGTGTATCGTTTACATTGGGAAAAATAGTCCGACGACGAGGCCGAGCAATGCGCCGACGATGACTTGGTACGGTGTATGGCCGACGAGTTCGTTCAAGATCGGCGTGTCGTGCTTGATTCCTTTAAAATAGTCGTTCAATAGACGGGCTTGGAAACCAACGGCTTGACGGACGCCGGTCGCGTCGTACATGACGATCGTCGCGAACGTGAGCGCGAGGGCGAACATGCTTGAGTCGAGGCCTTCAGCCCGGCCGATCGCGGTCGCGAGCGCGACGACGGTCGAGGTGTGGGAGCTTGGCATTCCGCCTGAGGCGAACATAATTTCAAGTTCAAAGTCACGTGTTCGAATGAGTTCGGTCACAAGTTTGGCCGCCTGGGCGATAAACCAGGCCAGTATTGCGGCGAGTAACGGTTCGTTAAAGAGCAATTCAGTCACTTCCTGTCTGACAATAGTATCTACACTATACCCGATTCCATGCCGCGCTAGACGTAAAGTTTCTGTCAAAAATAGCGTCGCGGGCATTTGCCCGCGACGCTATTCGGTCGATTTTTGTTACCCGACGACGCCTTCAGTCTCTTGAAGTTTTTCCGCGATGTTCTCGATGATAAAGCGGTTGCGTGGATGCTCCTGACACTCTTTCGAGCATGAACGCATCTGTTTCGGCTCACACTCTTCACAACAGAAGTGTTGGGCGTTACATACCGGGTTGGCACAATTAACGTAACGGACCGTCTTCGTTCCGCAGTGCATACATGCTGAAACGACTGACGGATTGACCGTGTTGACCGGGACGTTGATGCGCTCGTCAAAGACGTAAAGCTCGCCGTCCCAGTTTTCACCTTGCGTCGCTTCGTCCTTGCCGTACATGGCGACGCCGCCTTTTAAGTGGAAGATGTTGTCGTGACCTTGGTCACGCATATATGCGGTAAATTTCTCGCAACGGACGCCTCCGGTACAGTACGTGAGAAGTGTTTTCCCTTCGTAGAGGTCTTTGTTCTCCTCGAGCCAGTCTGGCATGTAACGAGAAGCCTCTACGTCGATTTTGATCGCATTTTTGAAGTGACCAAGATCGTACTCGTAGTTGTTACGAACGTCGAGGATGACGACATCATCGCGATTCATCATCTCTTTCCATTCTTCCGGTTCGAGATACGCACCGTGTTGTTTAGGCACGTCGAACTCGCCATCAAAGCGCCACGTCACGAGCTCTTGTTTGTGACGGACAAAGATTTTCTTGAAAGCATGCTCTTCGACTTCATCGATTTTGAACTCGATGTCGCTGAAGTATGGATCGGCCTTCAAGTCGTTCATGTACTGTTCGGTTTGTTCCCAAGTGCCCGAGCACGTCCCGTTGATTCCTTCGGAAGAAATCAAGATACGTCCTTTGATCCCGAGGTCCTTACAATACTTGAGGTGTTGTTGTGTCAGTGTTTCTGGGTCCTCGATGTTGACGTACTTATAGTACAGTAAGACCCGCATTGGTTTTGTTTCCATGTTATTGCTCCCCTGTGTTCAGTTTTTTGCAGGAAAACGAACGTTGGGTTGTGTCGTTCGACGAATGAACTTGCCTGCAACCACAAGTCCATTATTATATGATAGATATCACAGTGAAATTTCGCAAATACTTTTTATTTTTTTTTGAGGAGGGCAGGGGGATGCGTCCTCTTGAACGAATTCGGGTAAAAGGTAGTAACGAAAGCCGAAGGTGGAAACTGAAATGCTCACATCACTCCAACAATATATATTGAACATCATCGAATGGCTCCAAGGACTGCCGGGAGGTCCTTGGGCTGGACTCGGGGCCCCGTTCCTGGAAGCGATTTTCCCGTTCCTCCCGCTCGTCTTGATCATCTCGGCGAACGCGGCCACGTATGGCTTCTGGCTCGGTGTGCTCTTATCGTGGATCGGCAGTTTGGCAGGGACGCTCCTCGTGTTCGCCGCCGTCCGATACGTGTTCCGCAAACCGATGACGCGTTGGCTCGAAAAACATAAACAGGGTGTCTATTGGCTCGATCGCATCAACCATATGAGTCCAATCTCGCTCGGATTCTTATATTCGTTGCCGTTCATCCCGGTCAGTTTGATCACGTACTTACTCGCCTTGATTCAAATGCCGCTCCGGACGTTCGTATTGGCGGCCGGATTCGGGAAACTGCTCGTCGTCATCATCTTCTCGGTCATCGGTGATCAGTGGCAAGAGTTCATCCAAAGCCCGTTCCGCTTGTCGATGCTCGGCCTGCTCTTGCTCGTATTGTGGGCGATCAGCCGGGGTCTCGAAGAACTTCTCAAACGGCGCGCTTTCAAAAAACGGAACGAAGAGCTCAAACGTAAACGTGAAGCGAGAACATAAAAATCCTCGAAGGCGACCGCCTTCGAGGATTTTTGCTTAGTTGGTTTTTTTGAAACGTGGGAAGTTGAAGACGATCGCCAAGCCTCCGCAAATGAACAGGAGGAACGGATAGAACATATACGGGACGAGGGCGGGGGACGCCGTGTTCGTCAACTCGGCGGCGATGAGGAGCTGCGCCCCGTAAGGCAGAAGTCCTTGTACCCCGCACGAGAAGATGTCGAGTACGCTCGCTGACTTTTTCCGTTCGATGTCATACGTATCGGCGATATTCGCGGCAAGCGGGCCTGCTACGAGAATCGAGATCGTATTGTTCGCCGTCGCGACGTTCGTCGCACTGACGAGCCCGGCGATGCTCCATTCCGCACCAGCCCGGCGTTGAATCCGTGACGTGAGTGCGTCTCGTAAATAGGTGAGTCCACCGTTATGCGAGATGAGTCCGACGAGTCCGCCCATGAATAACGTCAAGAGCGAGATCTCGGCCATGCCCATCATGCCGTCGGCCATCGCCGTGACGTAAGACGTGACGGCCAAGCTTCCGTCAATCAGCCCGATGATGCCAGCGAGCGCGATGCCGCCGAGCAAAACGAGGATGACGTTCAGTCCGGTCAAGGCGAGGACGATGACGGCGAGATACGGAATCAACTTGTACCATTCGAACGCGGCCACTTCAATCGTCGACTCTCCGCTTGAGAGAACGGCTAACAGGACGGTCGTGATGATTGCGGCCGGGAGCACGATCCAAAAGTTGGTCCGGAACTTGTCGCGCATGTTCGTCCGTTGTGTCCGGACGGCGGCGATCGTCGTATCCGAGATGAACGACAAATTGTCTCCGAACATGGCCCCGCCGACAACGGCCGCGGCCGCGATCGCGATATTGACCCCGCTCTCTTGATGGATGCCGAGCGCGATCGGGGCGAGCGCGGCAATCGTACCGGTCGATGTGCCCATCGCCATCGAGATGAAAGCGGCGATGACGAACAGTCCGCTCAGTAAGAGTGACGGTGGCAGGAACGTCAAGGCCGCATTGACCGTCGCGTCAATCGCACCGATTGCACCGGCGACGCTCGAGAACGCGCCGGCGAGCAGGAAGATGAATATCATGATCAAGATGCCTGGATTACCGGCGCCTTGTGCGATACGCTCGACGGTCTGAGTGACGCTTCCTTTCGTCATCATCGCAGCGACAATTAAAGCGATCAACGCCGCGATCAGTACCGGAAACTTGTAAAAGTCGCCATAATAAATACCTGCCCCGATGAAGAAGACGAGGAAGACGAGCAAAGGCAAGAGTGCCCATTTGTTAGCTGTTGGTTGTTCCAATCGATTCACCTCATTTAATAGAATAGAAAAAAAGAGCCTTCCGAAAAAGGCTCTCTCTGTAAGAGACACCCTTTTCATCTTTCGAGCAGAACGCTCGCTGGATTTGGCACAGGTTACCCGCTGCCGAGACATCTAAGGGCCAGTCCCTCCGTCTCTCTTGATAAAAAGTCGTCATGATGTAGTTGTTAGACACGTTTCCTAACGTACCTGTTTCAAATCGGGTTGTCAACAGAAATCCCCCTGCGCCAGTGGACGCGGGGGGAAGTCATGTCGTCAAAAAGTTGTAATGGGCGACGCGGTTACGACCGGCGTACTTGCCGCCGACGTAAAGGGCCCGGTCAGCGTTACGGATCGTATCGTCAAGCCGTTTGTCGCCGAACGCTTGAATCGTATCGACACCGATCGAGGCGGTCACGGGAATATCGACCCCATCGACACGGAACGGCTTATCTTCAATCTTCTGCCGAATCCGTTCGGCGATATCGACGGCTTGGTCGACGTCGCAATGATTGAGCAGCAAGATGAACTCCTCGCCCCCGTAACGGGCCGCAAAGTCATCGGTCCGGAGCACTTGCCGAATTCGCCGCCCGAACTCTTGGAGCACGCTGTCTCCGACTTGGTGACCGTGCGTGTCATTGATTTTTTTAAAGAAGTCGATGTCGAGCATCGCGACCGAGATCGGGTACATCGAGCCGTCCGAGATTTGTTGAATCCCATACTCGTAGAACGCGCGCGCGTTGGCGAGCAGCGTCAAGCTATCGGTGCGGCTTTCCGTGTATAGGCGGTCGCGTTCGTGGCATCGGCTGATCGTTCGGTTGAACGATTTCAACAGTTTTACCATCTCGTTTTGAATGATGGGCGGATAGCCATAGACGTGTTCACCGATCATGACGATACGTGTGCGAATCCCGTCAATCTCTTCTGACTGGACCGAGATGAAGCTGTGGTAATCGTCATGAAACGCATCTGACAACGCTGCGTCCCATTCGAAGCGCATCTCATAATCGACAGACTTGGCGTGTGGATGGCGCGCTTCCATCAAGTCGAAGACGAGCGGACGGTCGATCGGCTGTCGCGTCAACAAATCGAAATAGAGCGTTCGGTCGAACAGGACGAACTCGACAAACCCTTTATCATATTGGTTGAGGCGCTCACATTGACTCAAGAACACTTCAATCGCCTGGGCCTCGCTTTGAGACAGGGAGACGGCCTCTTTCGCTTCATCGTACTGTTCGATCAATGACTTGAACGCGTCTTGGCGCCCTTTTTGAATCATCAACCGCTTAATAAAGAACGTGAGGGCGGCCGCGATGCTGCTGACGACGAGCAAGTTCGTCTCACGGAAGAACGACGCGGCGAAGATGAAGACCAAACTGACGATGTATGTGTAAAACGCGATGCTCAAAAAATCACGGACCGGGATATCGACGCGGAACCACCAGCCGACCTGATACTTCTGGACGACCGTGTTCAAAATGATGGCAATGATCAGACCGACGAGCGGAACGAACGAATCCTGCGAATAGAAGCCAAGACCAGTTTCACCTCCGAGGGCCAAGTAAACACTTGCCGGGATGGCGATTTCTAAAAATGACGTGATCGCGTTCCAAGGATAAGTGAACCGAAAGCGGCGGAGCGCGACGCGCGGTTTTAGGTTGGCGAACTGAAAGACGAGAAGTCCGATTTGGTTGACGAGGAGCGCCGTCTCAAAATCAAAGAATAAAAAGATGATGAGGACGATGCTTTCTGAAAACGTGAAATAAATGCCTTTTCGTTCAATCGAGTCCATTTGGAAAATGACGACGAGCAGCGCGATCAAGATGAACGGAAGCGGCTCGATCGCCGGAATATCAAGAACACCGGTTGTAAACAAGGTGATGGTCAGTAAAACGATCAAACTCCAAATGCTCCAACCGAGGACGGACATTTTGCGAAAATGATTCATAGTTCCCTCCTGTGTGGGAAAAGTCTTCTCATATGTATGGTAGGAGATTCGGCACGGTTGCGCCCAAGTCCTGCCTATTCATCATAATGGCTGAATTCTAGCATTGAGTCTACATCAAATATCCTCTATAATGAAGTTGCTTTTCAACCACATAGACGAAAGTCGATGAAAAAGAGAGTAACGATCGTTTAGTCAACAAAGCGACCTAGGGATTGGTGAGAGCCTAGGCTGACAAACATCGCGAAACGCACTTTTGAGATGCTATCCGAAGCGAGTAGGCGTAGCCGGGGGCCCCCCGTTATCACCGTTAAAGTGGTCTGTGTAAAGCAGGCAAGAAGAGTGGTACCGCGGGCCAACCCGTCTCTTTGCATCTGTGCAAAGGGCGTTTTTTTTATGACTAGATTTGAAGGAGGAAATTTACATGAGTTATGAACGCAAGTATGCGGAGGCTCTGTCACGTGTCATCGGTGACGAACTCACGCTCGACCAGATTGAGGCATTGATTGAAAAACCAAAACATGAGGCGCACGGGGATCTCGCGTTCCCATGCTTCCAACTCGCCAAGGCGTACCGGAAAGCGCCGGTCATGATTGCGACTGACATCGCCGGTGAATTGAACGACGAACTGTTCACAAAAGTTGAAGCGGCCGGTCCATATGTGAACGTCTTCATGAGCCGTGACGTCGTCTCGCAGGAAATCATTAACACGGTTCTCGACGAGCAAGCGGATTACGCGACGCATGCGACACGCAACGAGACGATTGTCACGGACTTCTCGTCACCTAACATCGCCAAACCGTTCTCGATGGGACACTTGCGCTCGACGGTCATCGGTAACGCCATCAACCAGATCGCTCGCAAAAACGGCTACAACGTCGTCGGTGTCAACCACCTCGGCGACTGGGGTACACAATTCGGGAAACTCATGGTCGCTTATAAGAAGTGGGGCGATGAGGAAGCGGTCCGGGCAAATCCGATCGCTGAGCTCTTAAAGCTATACGTTCACTTCCATGAAGAAGTGAAAACTCAGCCTGAGCTTGAAGACGAGGGCCGTGCTTGGTTCAAAAAGCTCGAGGACGGTAACGTTGAAGCGACCGAACTGTGGACGTGGTTCCGTGACGAGTCGCTCAAAGAGTTCCAAAAAGTATACGATCTTCTCGGTGTCGAGTTTGACAGCTTCCACGGTGAAGCGTTCTACAACGACAAGATGGACCGGATCGTCGCCATGCTCGAAGAGAAGAACCTGCTCGTCGAGAGTGAAGGGGCGATGGTCGTCTCGCTTGAAGACGAGAACTTGCCACCTTGCCTGATCACAAAGAAAGACGGCGCGACGCTTTACGCGACACGTGATTTGGCTGCGGCCGTCTATCGTCATGAGACGTACAAATTCGTCCAAGCGAACTACGTCGTCGGTGGCGAGCAGGCGCTCCACTTCAAACAGTTGTTCTCGGTACTCCGCAAGCTCGGTTACGACTTCGTCGACGGCATGCACCACGTACCGTTCGGCTTGATCTTGCAAGAAGGGAAGAAGATGTCGACACGTAAAGGCCGCATCGTCCTACTTGAAGAAGTATTGAAAGAAGCGATCGAGAAAGCGCAAGCGAACATCGAACAGAAGAACCCTGAGCTTCCAAACGCAGAGAACGTGGCTCGTATGGTCGGCGTCGGCGCCGTCATCTTCCACGATTTGAAGAACGAGCGCATCAACAACATCGAGTTCGACCTCGACAGCATGCTCAAGTTCGAAGGGGAGACGGGACCTTACGTGCAGTACACGAACGCACGGGCGAACTCGCTCCTCCGTAAAGGCAACTACGACGGTTCGACGTTCGCAGGTGCGGACGACGACCACACGTGGGGTGTCGTGACGATGCTCAACGCGTTCCCACACGTCATCACGCGTGCCCATGAGCGCCGTGAGCCGTCGATCATCAGCCGTTACGTCCTCGACTTGGCGCAATCGTTCAACAAGTATTACGGCCACGTCCGTGTGCTTGAAGAAGATGCGGGCAAACAATCGCGTCTCGCGCTCGTCAAAGCCGTGACGATCGTCTTGACGGAAGGACTCCGTTTAATCGGTGTTCAAGCTCCAGAAGAAATGTAAATACAACAAAAGGGACCTGCGAAAGGTCCCTTTTGTTGTGTCACGCCTTCATCCGCGTGACTGTTCGCGTCTTCGTATCATACAGACACCATTCTCGGTCGAAGATGACGGCGCCGACGTTGATGACGTAGCGCTTCTTCTTCAACTTGAACGGTGTCCCGATTTCCCAGGGAATCGAGCGGCCTTTCCGGTAGATGCCCGGAATATGACTATGCCCGATGAAGACGAGCGGGTACTTGCCTTTTTCGACGATCGGCTCCCAGTCGGCGCTCCACTCGATTTGGTGACCATGTAAGAACAGCGCCTCATCGAGTGTCGTCTGTTCAGGCAATAATGAGATGCGGGTCTTGACAGGGTGCGACACGATGAGCACTTCGTCAATCCGTTCTTCTTGGTTGCCGCGCAGGCTCGGGAACGTCAAGAGCGCCTCGTACTGCTCGTCAAACGTCATGACGTCAGAGACGTCATGAAACCGTTCGTTGCGCCGTTTTTTGCCGATATGGCACTCGTACAAGTCGCCGAGGCAGAGGATGTGCTCGGTCTCGCGCCTGACCGCCTTGAGGACGGCTTTCAAATCATCAAACGAACCGTGCGGGTCACTGATGATGGCGAGTTTCATCGGTAGTTCGTGAACTGGGCATCGACCGATAACTCGAGCTCACGGACGAGTTGCATGACCGCTTGTAGGTCATCCCGTGACTTGGCCGTCACACGAATTTGATCGTCTTGAATTTGCGATTTCACTTTCAACTTCGACTCTTTGATGGCGTTGTTGATCTTCTTGGCATCGTCTTTGTCGATTCCGCTCTTCAACTTGACACGTTGACGGACGGTACCGCCGAGTGCGCGTTCGATTTTTTGATAGTCGAGGTTTTTCGTCGGCACACCGCGCTTGATCAACTTCGAGATCATGACGTCTTTTAACTGTTCGAGTTTGTAATCGTCATCTGAGACGAGGACGAGGTCACCGTTATCGAGTGACATCTCACTCTTCGACCCTTTAAAGTCGTAACGGTTCAAAATTTCTTTTTCGGCGATTTGGATCGCGTTTTTCACTTCTTCGAGGTTCATTTCTGACACGATATCAAAAGAATTGTCTTTTGCCATGTTTCATCCATCCTTTGTATGGGTTTTGTTATAATGATAGCAGATTTGAAGCAGTGAAGGAGTGAAACGATGGAACATACAATCGATAGACAGACAAATGTAGACTTGGATCACGTTGCATATCATGGAAAAGACCTTGGGGTGACGTTTAAAAGTGAACTCATCCGTCTGCGGGTGTGGTCGCCGGTAGCCGAGCAAATGACAGTGAAGCTTTATCGCACGGCGCGGGCGCGTAAGTTTGATCGCATCGAGCTCGAACGGGCCGAAAAAGGGACATGGATGGTCGAGCTTGACCGGGCACAATTCGAAGGTCAGTTTTACGTGTTCGAGGCAATCGTTGACGGCAAACGCATCGAATCCCTCGATCCGTATGCGAAAGTCGTCGGCGTCAACGGGAAGCGGGGCTGCCTGCTCGACCCGTCTTCAATCAACCCGGACCATTGGGTCAAAGAACGTCCGCTCTTCCACTCTTCGCAAGAAGCGGTCATTTATGAAGCACATGTGAGAGATTTGACGAGCCATCCGGATGGCGGTGTCATGCACCGTGGTAAATTCCTCGGGATGACCGAGGCCGGCACGAAGACGAAAAACGGATACCCGACAGCGCTCGACTACATCACAGCGCTCGGCGTGACCCACCTTCAACTTATGCCGTTCTTTGACTACGGTTCGGTCAACGAGTCGCGGGAAAGCGAGTCGAACTATAACTGGGGCTATGACCCGGTCCATTATTTCGCGGTCGAAGGTTCGTACGCCTCGACAGCGGATGACCCGGCCGCCCGTATCCTCGAATTGAAGGCGATGATTCAAGCGCTCCATGACCGCGGGATCCGCGTCATCATGGACGTCGTGTTCAACCATACGTATGACGCTTTGACGACACCGCTCGGCCAGTTCGTGCCGGACTACTACTATCGGTTGAACGAGGACGGGACGCTTGCCGACGGCTCGGAGTGCGGCAACGATACGGCGTCAGAGCGGGCGATGATGCGCAAGCTGATCGTCGAATGCGTCTCGTATTGGGCCAAAGAGTTTATGATCGACGGCTTCCGCTTTGATTTGATGGGGCTGCATGACGTCAAGACGATGAACCAAGTCCGCAAAGCACTCGACCGGATCGATCCCTCGATCCTCGTCACCGGAGAAGGCTGGGATCTCGATACACCACTGGCAGTTCGTAAGAAGGCAAACCAACACAACGCCCATAAAATGCCACGTATCGCCCAGTTCAACGATGCAATCCGGGACGGAATCCGTGGTGACGTGTTCATCGAAGACTTGCCGGGCTGGATCAGCGGCAACGCCGAGCTGACGGCTGACGTGAAGCGCGGGATCGCCGGTGCGGTCACGAGTCAAAGCTTCGCCGATGAGCCGAACCAAGTCGTCAACTACGTCGAATGCCATGACAACTTGACGCTTTGGGACAAACTTGCCGCCGCTAGTCCTGACGACAATGAGACGACGCGCCGCCGCCGTCATCGTCTTGCGACGACGATCGTCCTGCTCAGTCAAGGCATTCCGTTCCTTCACAGCGGTCAAGAGTTTTTCCGCACGAAAGACGGGGACGAGAACAGTTTCAAATCGGGCGAGGTCATCAACCGATTGGACTGGACCCGGGCCGAGCAAGAGACGCCGAGCGTCGAATATGTGAAAGGCTTGATCAACTTACGCAAACAGTATCCGTTGTTCCGTCTCGAGAACACCGAACAGATTCGAAAGCACTTACGTTTCTTTGACGAAGAAGAAGGGATAATCGCCTACGAACTTCATCGTCACGTCGAAGGTTATGTCGAGCGTCATCTCGTCTACCATAACGGACTCGAAGTACCGGTCGACGTGAAGCTGCCAGCAGGCAAGTTCGAAGTTCATGTCGAGGACCATACCGTCAACTTGACGGCGCCACGCCTCGTCGAAGACCGGCACCTCACCGTCGCGCCGCTGTCGACGCTCGTCGTGACAGAACGCCGTCCGGATTACAGCAAGTACGCCGTCGCCGGTGGGGCTGCGCTTGCCATCCTTGGACTCTGGTACGTCGCGAAAAAACGGAAGAATAAACAAGGGTAACAAAAAAAGGAGACGTCATTCCGTCTCCTTTTCTTCGTTCGGCTCGGTCTTAGATGCTTCAAGCTCCATCATCTTCCGAACGAGGATATGTTTTGGCATATGCATGAGTTCTTCAAGCGGTACGTTCAACTTTTTGGCAAGCTCGACCGCCGTCTCGGGAGACAGTTGTAGTGGGCGCATGTGGTTTCTCCTTTCTAAATTCAGGTTTGCTACAGCCAGTATACAGCAAAAACGGACCGAGCGAGAATGTGTCGTGTGAACACATTCAAAATCGATAAACCGTTCGGTCGTTGCTAAGCTGAAACTAGGAAGTGATCAAATGTACAAACAAGTAGCAGACTATCAGTTTCATCAGACGGTTGAATGGTTAGAGCGCGTCGGTGGAGGATGGATGTTGTATTTGGCGCAAACTGGATTTGTCTTTTTCGACGAAACGTTCCAAATCAGATGGGAACTCGAGTGGAAATGGGCACCGTGCGCACTATATATTGAACCACATGGAAAAAAAGCCGTCGCGCTGTTCCGAGACATGCAAACGTATGGAGTCATTGATTTAAAGCAAGGCATGATGGAGTGTCACCCAATCCCAAAAACGTTTCATGACGATTGGTTCAGCAATTTATGTCATTGGCGAGGAGACGATTTATTTCTCTACTCGGCGGAATCTGACATCGTGGCGTTAAACATGACCGACCACACGTTCCGCTATAGCCGCTATGAGGAGACGCCGGAGTTTGGCGCCATCATTGAGTTAGCCTATCATCCGATTTATGATTTTGAGCGATTCACGGCCCCGGGCCTCGTCACGCTTTACGATGAATTGAATCAGCAATTCATGGTCGAGCAGGTCGAAGCGGGTGAACGATGGACGATTCCTTACGGCGGCGACCGTGATACGGTCATCGTCGACCAGATCGGTGCGACGACAGCAATCACATCGACGACGTCGTTCCAACTGTTCAATCGTGACCGTCAACTGTTTGCTTCTGAAGTATGTGCCGAAAGTGAATTATTGAAAGTGATGTTGCTTGATGAGTCGGGAGACCGCCTCGTCGTATTATCGACGCCTCGACGATTTTGCCATAGTTGGCTACAAGTGTTCGAGCGTTGACGTTCCTGGACCGGACTCACGGTTCAGGATTTTTTTGCGAAGACTTGATGAAACTCGTGCGAAACGGGAACAGTCTTCTTAGATGGAGAGGGGTGGACTTGGATGGAACGGTTAGGTAAAAATTTGGTGCGGTGGCGCTTTTGGGTGGTCGCCGTGTGGACTGTGTTATTAGCGGTCTCGATTTACTTCGGATTGCAGTTGCCTGGGGAATTGCGAGGAAACGGGTTTGCGGTTCAAGATGGTCGCTTCGCGCAAGTGGAGGACACGTTGAACGATCGGTTCGACCGGGCCGGCGCTTCGATGATCGTCTTGCTTGAAGGCGGTGACTTAGAGACGGTCATGGCCGAACAAAAAACACGGCTCGAATCTGTTTCAGGCGTCGATGGCGTCATCACGCCAGCGGAGAACCCGGACGCGCGTTCGGGTGACGCCGCGTACTTCGTGCTCGAGTTCGAGGACCAGGAAGCGGCCGAGGCGGCGATTGCCGACGTTCGTGCTGAATTGATTCGAGATACGGACACGGAAGTCCGGTTGACCGGGGAGCCGGTCTTTGCTCAAGATTTGAACGAGGCATCGAAAAATGACTTGATCCGGGCCGAATTGATCGGGATCCCGGTCGCGCTCGTCGTCCTCCTGCTCGTCTTCGGGACACCGCTCGCCGCTTTCATGCCCTTATTCGTTGGACTGATCACGTTCATCGTCGCGGCGGGATCGCTCTTCTTCTTCACGCAGACGATGGAGCTATCGATTTTCGTATTGAACGCCGTTGCGATGATCGCGATTGCGCTCGGGATCGACTTCTCGCTCCTGCTCGTCAACCGTTACCGTGAAGAGCTCGCCAAAGGACTGTCACGGGAAGCGGCCATCGTCCGGACGGTCGCGACGGCAGGTCGCTCGATCCTGTTCTCAGGACTGTGCGTCTTCGTCGGGCTCGCCGGACTGTTGTTCATTCAAGTCGATGTGTTTCAAGCGATCGCGCTCGGTGCCTTGATTGCGGTCGCGGGTGCCGTCTTGTCGGCGCTCACGCTCTTGCCGTCGGCGCTCTATATCGTCGGCGATGCCATCAATAAAGGACGTCTCATCAGAACGAACGAGACGCGCTCTGAAGTGCGCTGGCAAAAGTTGGCCCGGTTCGTCATGAAGCGTCCGGTCGTGATGACGCTCGTCGCGTTGCTCCTTTTGTTGCCGAGCCTTTGGTTCGTCCGCGACTTAGAACTGAACATCCCGGACGCCGATGCGCTCCCGACGTCGTACGAATCCCGGGCCGCCCTCGAGCGGTGGGACGATGTGTTCGGCGAGACGTCGACCGATGCGGTGCTGTTGTTTGAGACGAACGATTTGACCGACTCGATGATTCTTGACGAGTTGACAACCCTTACAGACGAGTTGAATGAAGACCCGATTGTCGACAACGTCACGACGTTCTTGACCGCATCAAACTTAACAGCTGCGGAATTCCAACAGCTCGTTCAAGTCGCCCCGGAACAGCTCGAGGCGTTTGAACGTCTCGTCACGCTCGAAGGGAATACCGACCTCGCACTCGTCAACGTCAGCTTCGACGTGCCGCCGAGTGATAAAGCAGCGCAGGCGTTCGTCCGCGATTGGCGCGACCAAGGCTTCGACGTCGGCGGACCGGCCGCCTTCAACGAAGAGATCTATGAAGAGATTTACGACAGCATCCCCTATGCGGTCGTGACCGTGATTTTAGCGACGATGGTCATCCTCATGTGGGCGTTCCGCTCGATCTTGATTCCGATCAAGGCGATCATCATGAACGTGCTCGGACTCGGGGCGACGTTTGGGTTATTGGTCATCATCTTTGAGTCGGGCTACGTCTACGACGCCGAGACGATCAGTATTTTGACGCCGGTGTTCATCTTCTCGCTCGTTTTCGGCCTGTCGATGGACTACGAGGTGTTCCTCGTCTCACGGATCGAGGAGTATTACCGCGAGACCGGGGATAACGACTATGCGACCGAGATGGGGCTCGCTAAGACGAGCAAGATTATCACGTCGGCCGCGATTATCATGATCGTCGTCACGGGCGCGTTCGCTTTCACCGGTGTCAGCCCGATCAAACAGCTCGGGGTCGGTATCGCGCTCGCCATCTTCATCGATGCGACGATCATCCGGATGTTGCTCGTCCCGTCCTTGATGAAACTGTTCGGCGACTGGAACTGGTGGTGGTTCGGGAAGAAGGATTTACCGAAACGTAATCTACACTAAATGTACATTTAATGAAATAGTCGCGAGAGTATGTTAAAATAGTCTCATGATTACGCGCAATTTGGGAAAGGAAGGTCTTTATGGACACCGAGAGGACATGGCCTCTGTTTCAATTGCCGGACTTCTAGCGTTGAGTTTTTACAGACGAACATCGATGTAAAAAATCAACAAACGGAAGATCGGAGATGGAACAGATGGAACCGCGGCTACGACTGAGGATCCTCCTCTCCGTTGAAAACGGGGAGGACAATCGGAATGAAACGAGTTGCTACCATAGTGCTCGGAACGCTGATCATGGCGTTCGGTTATTATTATTTGAATGAACAGTTTGGTTTGGCAGAAGGGGGCTTTGTCGGGTTAGCATTACTCGGCCGCTATTTATTTGATATCGATCCGGCGATCTCGATGATCGTACTCGACATCCCCTTCTTTTTAATCGCTCTTTGGTGGAAAGGCTGGCGCTTCGTCGGACAAGCCGTGCTTGCCGCGGCGTCACTTTCGCTCAGCTATGCGATGTGGGATCGACTCGACCTGTTGACGTTTGACATCCAGGTCTGGCCGGCGACACTGTTTGCTGCGATTGCGAGTGGGATTGTGACCGGCTACGGTCTCGGTCTCGTCTTGAAGTCAGGTGGAGCGACCGGAGGCGACGATTTATTCGCACTCGGTCTGTCAAAGTGGTCCGGCGTATCGGTCGGAACGATTCTCATCGCCTTCGATGTGGTTGTTCTTGCGATCTCGCTCATCTACTTGCCGCTCTCGAACGCGCTCTACACGCTCATCGCGGTCTCAATCGCGGGTCGTGTCGTCACGAAGATGTTGACGGAAGACGCTGTCGAAGTAGCCATACCAAGTGTGACCAAACTAACACCAAAAAACGATCTCGCCTGAGATCGTTTTTTGTTTTGTAAAATTTGTCACAGTTTTCCCCACGCCGTTCTTCTAAACTGATTATAGAAGGAGTGAGTCACATGAAATGGATGATTCCAAAACAGCACGGCGCCTGGTCGATGCTTATTTTACCGTTCTTACTCGGCGGCATCGTCGGAGGATGGACACTCGCGCACTTACCGTTCGCTATCGCTTGGTTGTTCGTTTATATGGGGACGTTTTTCTTGTTTCAATACGTGAAGCAACGGAAGAAGTCGAATGAATTGTTGCGGACGGTCGTGACGTATCTCGGCATCAGTACCGTCGCGGCGATCCCGGTGTTCATCACCGAGTGGCGTCTCGTCTGGTTCGTCCTCGCGATGATCCCGTTCGGTCTCGTCAACGCCTATTTCGCCAAAATCAAAGACGAGCGCAACGTCTGGAACGACGTCAGTGCCGTCACGTCATTTTGTATCGGCGGGATGGCGAGCTATTACTTGGGTGCGCAGACGTTGGGCGCGACGATCGTCTGGCTGTTCATCTTGCCGTACTTGTATTTCCTCGGCAGTATCTTTTACGTCAAGACGATGATTCGGGAGAAGAAGAGCGCGTTGTACCGGAACATCTCGTGGGGGTATCACCTCATGCTCGTCGCAGCGTTCATCGCGTTCGGCTATTCGGTCTTGGCGCTCGCATACGGGCCGAGCCTCGTCCGGGCGATCGTTTTCTACGGCAAAAAGATCCCAATCATGAAAATCGGGATCTTTGAGATCGTGAACTCGGTGTTCGTTTTAATCTGTTTGAGCGTATATCTTTACACGTAGAAGGGGCAACCCTTCTTTTTTAGTCGCTTGACGACGTGCTCGCGATGATGGCGACGCTTGCTGCCGCCGAGGCTGCTTGTTGCATCGCCAGCAAATGAGCGAACGTCCCGTTCAGTAGCAGGTCGCTCGCATCTTCGGTTATATGTTCCGCGGCGACGAGTTGGATGGCGACGTTTAGTCCGTGCGTGTTGAACCAGCGTTGCTGCTCTTTTTCAGCGTTCGTGATGTCGAGGATCGCTTGTTCGTCTTGGTCGTTCGGTGCCGAGACGATCGAGAGCAAGGCGAGCGACGGTAGCTGCTCACTCTTGACGGCAAGCTGTTGGTTTTCAAGGCGGGTGCGCCAGTCTAAGAAGCGAGCGACGGCATCATCTCGGTCCAACTTGCTGAATGTGAGCAAATGCGATACGAGTTGCAGTTCGTTCGAGCGTGGTAAGTGGACTTTCAACGCCTCGTAATACGATTCGATGCGCTCGTTCAGTTCAGTGTGGTCGTCGAACGCTTGCACGAGGACGAGTGCCGACAGCAGATCCTCTTCACTCGTGAGCCACGGATGCTGGCGTTTAAATGCTTGATAGAGGGCGCTTGCCTCATCGAGCCTGCGTTCCGGTTCGTCGACGTTGATCAACTGGCTCGCGAGGAATGGCCGCAGCGCACTGAAACGGAAATGTTTTCGGTCGAGCAGCGTGTCGAGATGAAGTGCTTCGTCAATCGCGGGACCGACGTCTTCATACTTGGCGTCGAGAAACGATAACCAGACGAGGTTGTTGCTACCGCGAAATTTGGAGAACAAGCCGGTCTTCTGTTTGACGGCCGCCTGCGCCTGTTCAAACCGATTTGGGTCGAACGGGGTGTCATGGATGGCGTAGTTGACGGCCATCAAACGCCGGAAGTCGTCAGTGAGTGCCCACTTGGTCGCCGTTTTGATGGCTTCGAGCGAATCTAGGTAACGAATATAACGCGTCATCATTAGCATTTCCTCCTTTTTCTATTCGTACGGAAAAATCGGGCTAAACGTTTCATAAAAGTGATATCGTTTCTGTTCTTAAATTAGGACGGCGTTTAATTAGTAAACAAAAGGGAATCGAAATATGTCTGAAAACTTTGTTATTAATTTGGAGGTGCCGAAACATGGAAGGTAGTCCGTATGCATACGCGTTCCGTAACCTTGGTTCGGGATTTCTGTTCGGATTGGGCCTGATTGCATTTGTGGATGAGACGGTATTTCATCAATTATTGGCGTGGCATCATTTCTATGATAAATCGACGTCTGCCGTCGGCTTATTCTCAGACGGGTTATTTCATGCGTTCAGTTGGTTTGCGACCGTAGCTTCCTTGTTCCTCCTGGCAGACCTACGGAGAAGAAAGTCATTTTGGATGAAGCGGTGGATCAGTGGCGTCCTGATCGGCGTTGGTTTTTTTCAACTCTACGATGGGATTGTTCATCACAAACTACTGAAAATTCATCAGATTCGTTATGGCGTTGAGATTCTTCCATATGACCTCGTTTGGAATGTTACGGCCCTCGTCATCCTCATAGGTGGTTTAGTGCTCTTTAACCAAACGCAGAAACGGAAGCTACTTGTGAAAGAAGGAGGATAAATGAGGATGCATTCCCATGTCCAGACGATAAGTGGCGGTTATGAGGCGGTGGTCGTGATTTTGTTGTTTATGGCTCTCCTTGCTTATTCGTTCGCCGGAATTTTCACGAGTCGCGCTTATAAACCGTGGCCGCTATATCGCTACGGGTTATGGATGATAGGTATTGTTTGTGTAGGCCTTACTTTGGTTGGACCGTTAGCGACTTTTGCCCACACCAATTTTGTCGGGCATATGATTAGTCATCTGTTTCTAGGCATGTTGGCGCCATTGTGTCTCGCCTTGTCCGCCCCGATGACGTTACTGTTACGGACGCTTGATGTACACGTCGCGAGAAGAGTGACACGCGTATTAAAAAGTCTGCCGCTCCAATTCTTCACGAATCCGGTCACGGCTTCCGTTCTCAACATTGGAGGACTATATCTGCTCTACATGACGGATTTGTATTCACTGATGCATCAATCAATTCTTTTATATGTGTTAATTCATCTGCATGTGTTTTTAGCAGGGTATTTGTTTACAATTTCTTTGATTTATGTGGACGTCACGTCACACCGATACAGCTACATATACCGATCACTTGTATTGATTGCAGCATTGGCCGGACATAAGATATTGGCAAAAATAATTTATGTGAGCCCACCAAATGGGGTGCCAACAGGAGAGGCAGAGGCAGGAGCCATGTGGATGTATTACGGTGGGGATTTGGTTGATCTTCTATTAATCATCATTCTTTGTTACCAGTGGTATATTGCAACTTCTCCTCGTGCCCTAGCTACGAGAGATAACGTATGAGTACACAAGAAAAGACGATCGTCCCGATGCGTTCGGGATGATCGTCTTTTCTGTCTGGCGGTCTACAATTATTGAACTTGCGTGTACAGTTTTTGCATGTACTCGTTCACTTCGTCGGCTGCTTGGAACATCATGAACGAATGTTGCAAGATGATTTCCGGTGAGAAGCCGAGGTCGAGGTCGAGCGTTGAAGCGAGCGTGACGTCACGGTCGCTGTCGAGCACGCAACGGAAGTACTTGAACTCTTGGTTGAACTCGTTCAATGCGTTGAGGATCGGTAGGTCTTCGACGTAGTCCGGCACGTGCGTCACTGTCGCGGCGTATAGCTCGGCGTCAGTCGTCTTTTTGTTGAAGGCGATAATCATAACGGGCTGGGCCTCAGATTTAGTCGTTTCACGCGTTAAAAACGTGACGTGCGTTTCGGTCTCGCTCTCTTTGAACGTCATGTTGCGTTCTGCGACGAGCGCTTTGAATGATTCTACTTTTTCTTCAAAGTTCACAAAGAAATCCCCCTTAAAAGTCGTTACTCTAACTTTCCCCCATTTGAGAGGGGAAAGCAAGGGGAACTAGCGTTTCATCAACATTTTGATGGCTTCTTCGACCGTTTCCGACGTATCTTCGCCATCTTGTTGCGCCGTGATGATGCACTGCTCCAAGTTCTTGGCGACGATGATCGTCGAGGCGCGGTCAAGTGCCGATCGGGCCGCGCTCAGTTGTGTCACGACGTCGCGACACTCCTTGCCTTCTTCCATCATGCGGATGATGGCCCGGATCTGGCCTTCGACCCGTTTCATCCGGTTCAACACTTTCGTGTCGTATTGATACTGTTCCATAAGTTTCACCTCTATATTCAAATCGTTCAGTAACCCAACTAGTATTGTGTAGTCTCATCTTAATACGTGGGGGAGTATGTGTCGAGCAACAACGTTTAAGCCGGAAAAAATCGACTGTTTGCCGATTCGTCAAACATTTCCCTTGCAATCACATACCATAGGGGGTATATTAATGACGTGGAAGCGAATTGTTCAATGAATCACAAAGTTTATCGAACGCCCGCTACCAAGCTGATCATGAATACGTGAAATGACTATAGA
Source organism: Exiguobacterium aurantiacum (assembly GCF_001766415.1). Lineage (GTDB taxonomy): Bacteria > Bacillota > Bacilli > Exiguobacteriales > Exiguobacteriaceae > Exiguobacterium > Exiguobacterium aurantiacum_A. Next base: position 32,881 of record NZ_MKXO01000008.1, read on the forward strand.
TAAAAAGGATGGGTAAACAAAGATGAAAGCATCGGCTTTAAAACGTCAAATGGACTTTGAAGTCCCTGTAAACATCGTCGACGTGCGCGAACGCGACGAGTTTCAAGAAGCACACATCGCGGGGGCGGCGAATTATCCGCTCTCTGAAATAACGGAGTGGATTGATACGCTCGACACAGACCAAGAGTACATCGTGCTCTGTCGTTCGGGCGCTCGCAGCACGCAAGCTACTTGGCAAATGGAAGCAAAAGGTTATAAAGTGGTCAATATAGAAGACGGCTTGATGAGCTGGCCTGGTGAAGTCGTCAAAGGAGGAAATGAGCAATGAGTAAAAAAATCGTAATTGTCGGTGGGGTAGCAGGTGGTGCTTCGGCAGCCGCACGTCTCCGTCGCTTAAATGAAGAAAATCAAATCGTCATGTTCGACCGTGGCGAATATATCTCATTTGCCAACTGTGGTCTCCCATACTACATCGGTGACGTGATTCAAGACCGTCAAAAATTGCTTGTCCAAACAGTTGAGGGCATGAACAAACGGTTCCAACTCGATATCCGCAACTTGACGGAAGTGATGAAAATCAACCGCGCTGAGAAGACGGTGACGGTGAAACACGTCCAAACGGGTGAAACGTACGATGAGTCATACGACGTCCTCGTCTTGTCGCCTGGAGCGAAACCGATTCGTCCGAACATTCCTGGAATCGAGGAAGCAGAAGATATCTTCACGCTCCGAAATATTCCGGACACAGATAAAATCCGCAGCTACGTCGATGACAAGGCACCGAAACACGCGACGGTCATCGGAGGCGGCTTCATCGGAATCGAGATGGCTGAAAACTTACGTGAACGCGGCGTTGACGTGACGCTCGTCGAAATGGCGGATCAAGTCATGACACCGCTCGACCGTGAGATGGTCGCACCAATCCATGAACATATGCGTCTCCATGGCGTAGACCTCCAATTGTCAGACGGCGTGTCGTCGTTCTCTGATCAAGGGAAGAAGATTCATTTGACGAGCGGCCGTGTCATTGAAACGGACATGGTTGTCATGTCGATCGGGGTCATTCCTGAATCGACGATCGCCCGAGAAGCCGGTCTTGAGACAGGAACACGTGGCGCTATCCGTGTCAACGAGAAGATGCTCACGTCGGATCCGAACATCTATGCGATCGGGGACGCGGTCGAAGTGCTCGACTATATCTTCAAAGAGCCAACGGTCGTTCCGCTCGCATGGCCAGCCAACCGTCAAGGACGCCTCGTTGCCGACATCATCAACGGCCGCGACGTGAAGTACAACGGGACGATGGGTACCGGGATCGCAAAAGTGTTCGACATGACTGTCGCTTCGACAGGATGGAACGAGAAACGTTTGAAAGCGGCCGGCAAAGAGTTTGAAGCCGTCCACGTGCACCCAGGTTCACACGCAGGCTACTACCCAGGATCGACTCCGGTTTCACTCAAACTGTTGTTCCATCCGACAACGGGTGAAATCTACGGTGCTCAAGGTGTCGGGATGAACGGTGTCGATAAACGGATCGACGTCATCGCGACAGCAATCAAAGGTGGTTTGACGGTCCTCGACCTGCCAGACCTCGAACTTAGCTACGCACCGCCGTTCAGCTCGGCGAAAGATCCGGTCAACATGATCGGTTACGTCGCCTCGAACGTCATCCTCTGTGACAACGAAGTCGTGCATTGGGACGAGATTGACGCATTGGTCGAGAACGGTGCGACACTCCTTGACGTCCGTGACGAGTCTGAGCATGAGCTCGGGAAAATTCCTGGGTCGATCAACATCCCGCTCAACTCGCTCCGTGACAACTTGGACAGCTATAGTAAAGACGAGACGATCTACGTGACGTGTCAAGTCGGCCTTCGTGGCTACCTGGCTTCACGCATCTTGCGCCAAAATGGCTTTAAAGTGAAAAACTTGAGCGGTGGCTACAAGACGTGGTCGCAAGTACGACGTGATTTTGACGCGCTCGAGACAGTTAAAACGGCAGATGAGACTGCTGCGACAGCAACGAAGGAGGCACCACCCGCAATGACGAATGAACCAGTCGGAGAACCGATTTTCCTTGATACATGTGGTCTTCAATGCCCGGGCCCGATTTTAGAAGTAAATAAAAAAGTGGCAGAGCTCGGCGAAGGCGAGACGCTCCGCGTCCTCGCAAGCGATCCTGGTTTCTTCGCAGACATCGAAGCATGGGCGAAAAAGACGGGTAATAAACTCGTCTCGAAACAGTTCGTGAACGGTCGCGTCGAAGCGATCCTTCAAAAAGGCAACGGCCCTGCGGCCGCTCAAGCAGGAGCACCAGCCGGCGACGGCGCTTCGATGGTCGTCTTCAGCGGAGACCTCGACCGTGCCCTCGCCTCGTTCATCATCGCTCAAGGCGCAGCGGCAATGGGCAAAGAAGTGACGATGTTCTTCACATTCTGGGGATTGAACGTCATTCGTAAACCAGACGCACCTGACGTGAAGAAGCAAGGTCTCGAGAAGATGTTCGGCATGATGATGCCTTCGCATGCTGGAGAACTTCCGCTCTCGAACATGAACTTCGGTGGGGTTGGCCAGAAAATGATGAAGAAAGTGATGAGCGACAAGAACGTGCCATCACTTGACCAAATGATTAAATCGGCACAAGAAGCAGGCGTCAAGATGGTCGCTTGTACGATGTCGATGGATGTCATGGGAATCAAAGAAGAAGAGTTGATCGACGGCATCAATCTCGGCGGTGTGGCAGCATACCTCGGGGCAGCTGAAGGCGGCAACTTGAACCTGTTCATCTAAGTGAATTAAATAATCAGAGCGACTGGCCATGGGCCGGTCGCTTTTTCTATTGTTTGGGTGTGAAACTTGAAAATTGCTGAAAAAGATTGCATTCTCCGCACACTTTTCCTATAATTCTAATCATGTTAAGAAAGTTGACATAACTTTTACTTATAACTAAACATACATTTTGGAGGATTGAAGATGGAGAATATGATCGAAAAGTTTGTTGGGCAAGCGAACGACCTGCTCTGGTCGTCGGTGCTCATCGTCGTTCTTGTCGCGTTAGGCCTTTACTTCACGATTCGCATGGGGTTCGTTCAGTTCCGTATGCTTCCTGAAATGTTCCGCCTCTTGTTCAAAGACGGCATGAAGCGTGAAAAAGGACAAGTGTCTTCGTTCCAAGCGTTCGCCATCGGGACGGCAGCACGTGTCGGAACAGGCAACATCGCCGGTGTCGCGACAGCGATCGCGCTCGGTGGTCCGGGAGCTGTCTTCTGGATGTGGATCATCGCTTTAGTCGGTTCCGCCTCGGCGTTCGTCGAGAGCACGCTCGCACAGGTCTATAAAATTCGAGATGGCCGTACATGGCGCGGGGGACCGGCTTACTACATGGAGCGTGCCCTCGGGCAACGGTGGCTCGGCATCTTGTTCGCCATCCTCATCACGTTCTCGTTCGGTTTTGCTTTTAACTCGGTCCAATCGAACACAATTTCGCTTTCGATGAGCAACCAGTTCGGGGTCAGCCCGACAACGGTCGGTCTCGTGTTGGCTGCCATCACAGCAATTGTCATCTTCGGCGGCATCCAGTCGATTGCGATGTTATCAAGTATCATCGTTCCAATCATGGCCGGCGGTTACATCTTGCTCGCTTTATGGATTATGATTTCAAACGCTTCGCTATTGCCGAGCGTGTTCGGTCTCATCTTCTCTGAAGGTGTGCTCGGTCTCGAGCAACTGTTCGGCGGAGCGATCGGGGCGATGGTCCTTCAAGGGATCCGTCGCGGTCTGTTCTCGAACGAAGCGGGTATGGGGTCGGCTCCGAACGCGGCAGCGACTGCTGAAGTATCACACCCGGTCAAACAAGGCTTGATCCAATCGTTCAGCGTCTTCGTCGACACGCTTCTCATCTGTACGTCGACAGCGATGATCATCTTGTTGTCAGGCGTGGCTGGTTCGGAAGCGTTCGCAGGTGTCGAATTGACACAAGCGGCGCTCACGGCTGAGATTGGTCCGATGGCGACGTCGTTCCTGACAATCGCGATCTTCTTGTTCGCGTTCAGCTCGATCCTAGGAAACTACTACTACGGTGAGACGAACATTCAGTTCATCTCGAATAAAAAGATTTATGTCACGCTCTACCGCATCGGTGTCGTCGGGATGGTCCTCTTCGGAGCTGTCCGTTCGGCCGGTCTCGTCTGGTCGATCGCCGACGTGTTCATGGGACTCATGGCGCTCGTCAACTTGTATGCGATTTTCCGTCTTGCGAAAGTCGCGCGGCTCGTGCTCGACGATTATTTGGAGCAACGCCGTCAAGGAGACGATCCGGTATTTTATGCCGACTCGATCGAAGACCTGCCTGGTCGTGAATATTTAGAGGCTTGGGATAACGAGGAAGAAGAAGTCAAAACGGGTACGTTCCGTTCATAAGCAACAAACCGTCTACGAATATACGTAGACGGTTTTTTTGCGTCTGAAAGAAGGGTAAAGTGAAGAAAAGGGGGGCGTTCACTCATGGAGACGACACATTATATACGCATTTCCCCGGAAGTATGGGTCTCGTTCGGTCAAGACCCGGAGATGATTCTAGACTGGTTGCTTCACGTGCACGAGCAACACCGTGACACGTACGAGACGTTGACGCTTCCAAATATTGAACGGTTTCAACAAATACTCGGTCAAATCGAGGTGTATATCGACGGGAATGACACGTATAACTTGGAGATGGCCGTCATCGGGGAAGAGTTGGTCGTCAATGAGAAGCAGGCGGTCGTCGTCGGGATTTTGACGCCGCAGCTGCTTCATATCGTCAAAGACGCGATGAACGCCTTCAAAAAAGAAGATGTCGGAGAGATGGCGCTAGTGAATCGTGACAGTCTCGATGACATTTGGCTCAAATGGACGCTGTTGAAGCGCTTCTGTGACGAGGCGAGCGAGCGGGATGAGCTCGTGTTGATTTATTATGAATGAATTCCTCTATCATATGGTATAATTTAACAAAAATGACGGAGGGATGGAGCGTGGATTTTTTAGGACTTCTGTTATGGATTGGGCTTTTCATTAATCCGTTTTTAGGTTATCAAACGGGGGAGAAATGGATTGGGCGTCTGACGCTCGGATCTTTACTCGTATTGATGGGCTTGTTTTTGTATCGGCATAGCGGATTCGATGCGTATGAGTCGTTGCAAAGCGTATGGGATGTGCTACTTACGGTTTATCTGCTCATGCTCGTCATGAATAGTTATTTAGTTAGTCGACGACTTGTTCCAGAACTGACAGTATTTCATATCAGTTTCATTGCACTGTCTAGCTTTATGTTGAGCCAAATTTGGTCAGTTCTATCCTTCAAAACGTGGAAGACGTCTCAACTTGTCGATACACAAACCTTGCTGTTGACACTTATAATCGCGTTAATCCTCTTACTTATCGTTTGTTTGAAGATGGTGGATCGTCGAGCCAATGCATAAAAAATCCCGAAGCGTGTAAGTTCACATGCTTCGGGATTTCGTTTATTTCAATGCGATTTCAAGCGCTTTGACGTTCTCGCGCATCAAGTCGAAATAGCTTTGGTCCATCTGTTCTTTCGTGACCGATTCAAGGTTGTAAATCGTCACCGCTTCGGCACCGATTTCATTTTTGACGACTTCGGCCACTTTCGGTGTCACCGTGTCCTCGAACGCGATGTACTTCAAGTCATGGAGCTCTGCCTCTTCGATGACTCGCTTCAACGCTTGCTGTGACGGCTCTTCAGACGGCGTGAGACCAGTGATCGGAAGCTGGTCGAAACCGTATCGTTCCGCCAAGTAGCCATAAGCCGCGTGCGTCACGAGGAGCTCTGACTTCGAACCGGCGTCGACAGCCGCTTGCAGCTCGGCATCGAGCGTGTCGGCTTCTTCTTTGAATGCGCTCAACCGATCTGCGAATTCGTCTTTATAGTCAGGCGCTTGCTCGGCGAACGACGCCTCAACCGCTTCTGCCATCGAGACGGCGTTCATCGGATCGAGCCAGACGTGCGGGTCGTATTGGCCGTGATTGTGACCGTCGTCCTCGCTGTGGCCTGCGTCTTCTTCCGTATGCCCATCTTCCTCGTGGCCATGCTCGTCTGCTTCGTGGCCGTGCTCATCCTCACCGTGAACGTGGACCGTGTCGTCAGCCGAGAGCAGAGCGATGTCTTCTGCTGTTTTGACGAACGTGACGTCCTCACTCGCGAGACTCTGTTCCATCGACTCGACGTACGGCTCAAGGTCATGGCCGATCGTGAGGAATAGATCAGCTTCCGCGATCTGTGTCATCTGTTTTGAAGTCGGCTCGTACGTGTGCGGGTCGGCACCTGGCGGGATCACCATCTCAACGCGGACGCGATCGCCCCCGATCTCTTCGGCAATCGATTTTAAGGCGAATGTCGACGCGTATACCGTCAACTGATCGCTCGCTTCGTCTGTAGCATTTGTAGCATCGCTCTCTTCGTTGTTGGCGCAACCGCCGAGTAAAAGTGTCCCGGCCGCGGCGACGCTCATTAATTTCTTGTTCATGTATTATTCCGCCTCTCATTCTCTATATCAACTATTAAACCGTAACGATTACGTTCTGTGACTGCGTCTAATATTATAGGGGGCAGTCAAGCACACGTCAAGTCCGACTTCCGATGGATGGTTTTTTAAGAAAAAGGGAATATGATTAAAAAAAGAGCGAGGAGTGGATTTGTATGAGAAAGGAGACCGCCTGGTTTGTCGGGGGCGCTGCGTTAGCGGCGGCGACCGCGGCCGGGGCGAGCGTTTGGAATCAGTACGGTTCGCTCGTTAGATGGCAAGAACCAGAGATGACGGTTCGCCCGTCTATACGCAAACGACGAACCCACACGTACAAGGTCGTCAACGACCAACCGCTCCAATTCGATATATACTACCCACCGGGCGATGGACCGTTCCCGGTCGCCGTCTACGCGCACGGTGGCGCGTTCGTCCGAGGAGGCCGAGGCATGGTGACGTTGTTCCATCCCCTTCTCGATCATTTCTTGGGGAAAGGGTTCGCCATCGTCAGCATCGACTATCGACTGTTCGAGGACGGGGTCTACTTCCCGGACAACATCATCGACGTGTCTGACGCGCTCTGTTACTTGAAACAACATGACGGGCTTCTCAATCTCGATATCGATCAATTGATCGGCTGGGGGGACTCGGCTGGGGCGGCGCTCGTCCTCGCGACGGCGCTCGACCGGGGTAAACAGTTCACAGGTGAACTCGGTGACGATGTGCCGCCGATGAAAGGTGTCATCGCGCTGTATCCGCCGACGAACTTCCTCTTGTTCAAGTTCATCCAGACATGGCTCGCGCACTTGAAGTTTTACGAGGGCAGTCGCGAGGCGTGGCGTGAATTGATGGTGAAATGTTCACCGGTCACACATCTGTATGACGACGCGCCGCCGATTCTCATCTTGCACGGGAAAAAAGACCCGATCGTCCCGTTCGGGCAAGCGCTCCATTTCGTCGAGCACGCCAGTGAGGTCGGGGCGAACGTCCAGCTCATCTCGTTCCCGAACGGTACCCACTCGCTTGCAAGTTTTCTCCAATCTGATAATCCGATTAAAGAAACACAGCTCATGGCCCGCATCGATCGTTTCATCGACGATGCCTTGACGTGACGTTGCGATTTTTTAGAAAGATGTTACGATTGGAAAAGATTTAACGATTACGAAGGAGTGAAGAGTGTGACGGAACTTTGTTTAGTCCGACATGGTCAGACGGATTGGAATTTTCAAGAAATCATTCAAGGACGGGAAGATATCCCGCTCAACGCGCTTGGACATCGCCAAGCCGAAGAGAGCGCGGCTTTTTTAAGTCAAGAGAACTGGGACGTGATCGTCGCGAGCCCGCTCACGCGAGCAATCGATACGGCCCATTACATCGCGGAGGCGTGTGGGATCGGTCCGGGCGAGATTATTCAAGACGAACGGTTCATCGAGCGTGAGTTCGGCCATGCGTCAGGCAAACCGGTGCCTGGCATTTACGAGGCCGTTCAAGCGGACGATCAGGAACGGGTTCCGGGTCTTGAGTCGGAAGACGAGATGCGGGCCCGGGTGCTTGAAGGGATGGAACATCTCGTCGAGGTGCATAAAGGGAAGCGGATCATCGTCGTCTGCCATTCGCATGCAATCAAAGCCGCCCTATCGGCGGTCGATGACACGTACACGTTCCGCCATGCCATGCGGAACGCCTGCTCGAACTATATCGAACATCGTGAAGATCAGTTCGTCGTAAAGGCAGTGAACGTTGCCGATCATATTACGAACGAGATCGTCACGAAGTGAGGAGAGGCTCATGACGACATTGCTCTGGATTTTCATCATCGCATCATTTGTTGTCGCGTTCGCGGGATTGATCTATCCGGTCATCCCGAGCGTGCTGTTCTTATTCATCGGTTATGTGATTTACGGATTCGGGTTCTCGTTTGAACCGCTCACATGGACGTTTTGGCTCTGGCAAATCCTGTTCTTGATTTTCTTGTTTGCGGTCGACTACATCGTCACACGGGCGACAGTCGACAAGCGCGGCGGCTCGGAACGGGCGAAGTGGGGCGCGACCATCGGTTTAATCGCCGGACCGTTCATCTTCCCGCTCGTCGGCGTACTCATCTTCCCGTTCATCTTTGCGTTTTTAGCGGAGCTCACGCTCGGCAAAACGACGCGCGAGGCGTGGAGCATCGGCGTCGGGACGGTGCTCGCATTCCTTGGGAGCACCGTGCTCAAAGTCATCGGGATGACGATGATGGTCATCTTGTTTTTCATGTATATCTAAAGGCGGAGAAAATTCTTCGTCTTTTTTTGTTGAGCCGTTTACAAAAACGGGGAAAGAAAAACAAGACCGTTCGCTTATTCGAACGATCCTGTCTTGACGAGCTGGGTGAAGGCAGAGCGGCTGAACGACTGTTGCTGCTCGACTTGTTTTTCGAAGAACGACGGTTTGAGATTGGCGTCCGCCACCCCTTCTGAGATCAAGGAGTCGAGAACTTGTTTCGTCGGATCTTGTTTTGGCAGGAGCATCAATCCTTCAGCGACGAACGTGTGATGGTTCGACAGCGAACGCTCGCTCGTGAACGTCATCGCGATGGCCGCGGGACGGTTATTGGCCGAGGTGATGACCGCCTCTGCTAAAAGAAGGATCCGTTTATTCAAATAGTGGTGGAGCATGACGGCAAATTCGGTCGGGACGAGCATTTCGAGGAGCCATTCATTATCGTGTTCTTTCGAGATGATCAACCCGTCGAGCAGCTCGATCGGGAGGTTTAACTCGTTGCCGTACTCGTCTTGGACGAGGCGGACTTGGACCAGACGGAACGTTTTCATCGTATCGATCCCTTCCACGTTTTCTTTAACTCATCTTAACATAGTCTGATTCGAAGATTGTGTTACGATAACGGGGAAGCGACGTGAATATCAGAGGATAAGGAGGCATCACCATGAGTTGGATTGTTGGCATAATCGGATATATCACGATCCTAGCAATCGGTTATTACGGTGTCCTTTTCTTCAAAGTAAAGCAAGAACGGAGTCGAGCCGGGTATCGCATCTTTCTTTTACTCTCGGGACTGTTCTTCGTGAGTGGGAGTGACTATATCATCGCCTTGTTCCAGGGGGACACGGAGGCGACGTTTTGGCAGCGGACCATCTATTTCATCTTGATTTTGATTTCCCTTTCGATCGCACTTTACTTTCGGAGAAAAGAAGATAAACTCCATGCGCACGAAATGACGACCGCATAAAGAAAAGGTTACGGGGACGCCCCGTAACCTTTTCTTTATTTTGGAATCCGTGTTTGACGGATCATTTCGAGCTTCAAATCCCACAGCGGCTTGCTGAACGTGACCGCATACACTTCTGGCAACCGGAGTCGCTTGTACTCTTCCCATAGTCCGTTCATCTGCTCATGGTGATACTGGCGGATGTCTGTCGCACTCGGCAAGTCGTACACGCGCTTCCCATCTAGGAAGATCGGTTCGAGCAAACGTTTGACGGTGAAGTTGCGCGTCTTGATTCGGAACGCCGGGTCACGCACGTCGATCAAGTCGATCTCTGTATACGTCTCGACCGGTTCGTCGGCGAGCGCGATGTAATCCCCTTTGAACTTGCCCGTCTCGTTATCGATGATCCGGTAAAGTTCTTTCTTGTGCGGGGTCGTCGTCTTCACTTTCGAGGACGACACTTTGATGACCGGTTTCAACTCGCCGTCGGCCCCTTCACGGGCGACGAGCTTGTACACCATCCCGAGGGCCGGCTGTTCATAAGCCGTGATCCCGCGCGTCCCGACGAGGAACGTGTCGGCTTCAGCGCCTTGCATCCGCAAGTCTTGGATGACGTACTCGTCGAGGTCACCTGAGACGACAATTTTAACGTAGTCGAGACCGGCCGCGTTCAATGCTTTCCGAGCCCGTTTTGATAAGTAGGCAAGGTCGCCCGAATCGAGACGGACCGATTTCAAGCGGTATCCTTTCGCCTCGAGCTCTTTTGCGACCGTGATGGCGTTCGGGAGCCCCGATTTGAGCGTGTCGTATGTGTCGATCAACAGGCTCGTGTTGTCCGGATACATCTCGGCAAACGAACGGAACGCCTCGAGTTCGTCATCATGGAACTGGATGTCGGCGTGCTCCATCGTCCCTCCGGTCGGGACGTTAAAATCACGTCCTGCCGAAACGAGGCTCGTCACGTCAAAGCCGGCGATGTAAGCGGCGCGCGTCCCATAGTAGGCGGCGTCGACGCCTTGGGCACGGCGGGCCCCGCCTTCAAGCAACGTCTCATTCGGCGCGGCTTGACGGATTCGGGCGTACTTCGAGGCAATGAGTGACTCATGGTTAGCGATGTTGAGGAGCGCCGTTTGGAACAGCTTCGCTTCGAAGATCGTCGACTCGATCCGGACGACTTGTTCGTGCGGGAAGATGATTTCACCTTCGCGCACACTATAGAGAGAACCGGTGAACTTGAAGTTGCGGAGAACGTCACCGAACTCGTCCTCGAACCCGAGTTGTTCTTTCAAATAAGCAATATCGGCTTCCGTGAACGAGACGTTCTCTAAATAGTGCACGATATTTTGCAAGCCGGCGAAGACGACGTAACCGCCGCTGAACGGGTTCGAGCGGTAGTAAAGGTCGAAGACGACTTTTTCGTTATGACGGCCTTGTTTCCAATAAATATACATCCAGCGTGGGAGATAAAGGTCGGTATGAAGCGCTAAGTTGCGATGTAACATTGTAGTTTCCTTTCTGTTTGGCGTCACTTCCCGGTCACAGTAGCTCCGAGGGTCGTGACAAAATGTTCGAGCGCCCAGTCGTGTCCGACCGGGTTAAAGCTTTGAACCGCATCCGCATGGACGACGATCTTGTATCCGAGGTTGTACGCATCGACGGCCGTATGGAGCACACAGATGTCGGTGCATACACCGACGAGATGGACTTCATGGATGCCGCGCTCACGTAGGCGAAGGTCAAGGTCTGTGCCTGCGAAGGCGCTGTAACGCGTCTTGTCGATCCAATGATCGGCGCGTTCGGCGGCGGGTTTGACGGCGCCGTACAACTCGCGACCTTCCGTGCCCCGAATGTTGTGGGGTGGGAACAACGTCGTTTCAGGGTGATACGTGTCGCCGGCGTCATGGACGTCGTTCGCGACGACGACGTAGTCCTCTGTTGAAAATTCCTCGATCAACTGGACGATTCGTTCTTCTATGTCTTGCCCGGGTTTCCCGCAAGTCAAACGACCCGTGTCTGCGATAAAATCAAACGTATAATCAATGACGATCAATGCCCGCATGGGAAGTCTCCTCTCTCTTGTGAAGAATGATTTGGCTATCTTTCTTATTCTAAATCATTTTGCGGCATGCGAAAAAGATTATTTTCGCGCTTGGTCGGGTAGTAAGTGTAAGAGGAACTGCAATCGAAAGGGGAATCAGCTGATGATTTTGTCATCGACCGAACTGTCTGAACAGTTGTCACGATTACCGGGCTGGGAAGTCGTCGAAGGGGAGTTACAAAAAACGTATCGCCTCGAGACGTTTCCGGAGGCGATCCAATTCGTTCATCTCGTCGCCGATATGGCCGAGACGCTCAACCATCATCCGAACATATTGATCGAGTATCGCAACGTCACGCTCACCGTGTCGACACACGACGAAGGAGGCATCACAGAGAAGGACATCATGCTCGCGAAAGGCTGTGAGGAACTTGTCTAAACTGTTTATGACGTTCGCCTCAGGCAGTGTGGCCGATCGGTTGCGCAAGGAACCGGGCGTCATCGTCGCGAGCGGCAACGAGACAATCTTGCTTGCCGAAGGGGACAAGTCCCCGTTCCAGAGTGGGAAGACGTTCCAGATCGAAGAAGCGGCAGGACAATTCGCGCCGACAGGGAATATCATCTATGCGAACATCCCGGTCGACTCGAACGCCCGGTCGCTCTTGTTCCACCGATTGCTGAAAGAAAAGTCTCGTCTCGGGTCTGGGCACAACGGATTTGCCGCGTATCGGCTCGGCGTTGACCCGGACGACAACCACGGGATTGTCATCATTCAATTCACTGAAGAAGGAAATCGGTTCCGTGATTCGACCGACTACTTACTGTTTCAAGAACGGTTGAAAGAAGCCGTCGAACAAAAAGGGGCCGGTCCGATCATAAAACACTATGTCGTCAGTGAACCGGATAACCTATAATAAACATAACGTCACGTTAGGGGAGGATTTTTTTATGAACAAGAACTACTTCTGGATGGGTTTGGCGGCAGGTGCCATTATCGGTGCCAGCGCATCGCTACTCCACAAAGAGACACGCGATCAGCAGATCAGACAGCTCAAAGGGATGAAGTCACGACTCAAGTCGACGGACACATCGACGCAATCACATTCGGTTGGGCTCCAAGCCTCATCGAAAAGCAGCTTGAAAGATCGCGTCATGGACTTGAAGGCGTTGTACGAAGAAAACCAAGACACGATCCAAAACCTCGTCGAAGACGTCAAAGACTTGGTCGACGCGCTCCAAGACGCACGTCATAAAAATCAGATTTAATTCAAATGGCCAAGCGCTGAGCGCTTGGCCATTTTTTCATAAGAACCGTGCGAACAAGCCGAAAACGGCGAGCCCGATAATGACGTAGAAAATCCATTTGCTGTCGCTCGAATGGACGACAGGCGGAGCGTACTTCCGCGGCTTGTACTTCCCGTAACGGAGCGGACGCGAGTAAGGCACCGTGAAACGAGCCAGCGGGATCGCGAGCAAGAATCCGGCCAAGAATCCGTACACGTGTCCCCAAAGCGACACGTTCGACCCGATGAGCGTGAACACGGCGCTGATGGCGACGAAGATATAGACGAGTCGAGCGTCTTGGCTGTAGATGAGCGTACGGCGGAAGCGGCCGATGAAAACGTAGAAGCCGAGAATCGCTAAAATCGCACCCGAAGCACCGGCCTGCAGGTAGAACAGTTCGCTCACCGTGAAGAAGGTCAACAAGTTGGCGAGCGCACCCGCCACGAGATAAAACACGGCGAACTTCACATGACCGACCATGCGTTCCATGGCAGGTCCGAAAATGATGAGCGCGAACGAGTTGAACAGCAAGTGACCGAGGCCTAAATGAATGAAGTTGGCTGTCACGAGACGGTACCACTCGCCCTGGGCGAGCGCGAGGTGGAACGACCCTCCGAGCGCGACGATACGCAGTGAGGGCATCAAAGAATCGATGACAAACACGAGCAGTTGGATTACAATGAACAGCGTTACGAGCGGATACGCCCGTACGAACGTTTGAACATTCTCAGTACGACTAAACATAGCATCACCTCTTTTCTTAATTGTATAAGGAAACGAGTGAAAAAGGAAAGGAGCGAGTGTCCTATGATTGCGGGAATCGGAATCGATATCGTCGAGCTAGAACGGATCGCTCGCTCGATCGAACAACCTCGCTTTATGAACCGGGTGCTTACGGAGGCAGAGCGCGGGCTTGCCCTCACGTATTCAGACGAACGCCGAATCGAGTTCGTCGCCGGTCGGTTCGCGGCGAAAGAAGCCTACGCCAAAGCGGTCGGGACAGGCATCGCCCGCGGTTTGTCGTGGCAGCAGATCGAAATATTGCCGGACGAGACGGGACGCCCGCATATGACGGCGCCTCACCCGGGCCGGATTCATGTCAGCATTAGCCATAGCGAACGGTACGCCGTCGCACAAGTCATCATTGAAGAGGGGGATCACCATGTTTCGTCCAAGTTGGATTGAAATCGACCGGGCGGCGATCGCCCACAACATCATCGAAATCAAAAAACGTATCCCGCAAGCGCTCATGGCGGTCGTGAAAGCGAACGCCTACGGGCACGGGGCCGTTGAGGTCGCGAACATCGCGCTCGCAAACGGGGCGACGATGCTCGGAGTCGCCTTGCTTGAAGAAGCAATCGAGCTTCGAGACGCCGGTATCACCGCCCCGATCCTCGTCATGGAAGCACAATTCCCAGAATACGCCGGAGTCGCGGCCGAGCATGATGTGACGCTCTCCGTGTTCTCGGCCGACTGGTTACGTGAGGCGAAAGCGTATGTGACCGAGCGGCCGCTCACCGTACACGTCAAAGTCGACACAGGCATGGGACGTCTCGGCTTGCGGACGCGGGCCGAACTTGACGCACTTCTCGATGCAGCCGACGACCGCTTTGACGTCGAAGGGATTTATACACACTTCGCGACGGCCGACGAACCGGACAGTCCGCTCTATTACGAGCAACAAAAGCGGTTCAGTCAGTTGATCGACGGACTCATCCCGCGCTTCCGCTACATTCATACATCGAACTCGGCCGGGGCGATCCGGATGGCCGGAGAAGATGTTCCCTATAACCTTGTCCGTGTCGGCATCGCGCTGTACGGGTTATACCCATCGAGCGAGATGGCGTCGGCGTATGCGTTCTTGAAACCGGCGTTCACATTGAAGAGCCGACTCATGCAAGTGAAGACGCTTGAAGCCGGGCAGACGGTCAGCTACGGTGCGACTTACACGACGACGGCCGATGAATGGATCGGGACGGTGCCGGTCGGTTATGCCGACGGCTGGATCCGCAAGGCGAGCGGCTTCGAAGTCGACGTCGAGGGCGAGCGTTGCCCGATCGTCGGACGGGTGTGCATGGACCGCTTCATGATCCGCCTTCCGCACGAGTTCTCGGTCGGCACCGTCGTCACGTTGATCGGCGGGGCGGTCGCCATCGATGAACTCGCGGCACACCTCGGGACCATCAATTACGAGGTCGTTTGTCAATTGACGAGTCGATTGCCACGGCGCTACGTGTAAATCATAAACGTGTGAAATTATCTGAATTCTTTCGTGAATCCTCTATATTTTCCCATTCTTGCGTGTTATATTGATAAAGAACGCGGGAAAAATTCCGCCAATCACCGAAACGATTCTGGAGGTGCAAGATGTTGAAACAGCGAACTGCGGGTGCTCTAGTGTCCGTTCCAGATCGGTTCTCGCAGCATGTGAGTCCGATTTCGATGAAAGATCGTGAATCACTGTCATTGAACGATGTAGTGACGTACTTGTCTAAGGAAATTGCTGATCGACAACAAGCACTGCGTGAAGAATTGGCGAAAGGCTATCAAGAGATGGCCGCGTTTAATTTGAATATGGCAGAAGAGATGCTGATGATTGAGACGGAAGCCGAACATGCTCTCTTACGTCAAGTAAGCGGGGTGTGAGCGGAGTGATCGTAAAGCGTGGTGACGTGTTTTATGCGAATCTGTCGCCCGTAGTCGGTTCAGAGCAAGGTGGAGTTCGTCCGGTTCTCGTCATTCAAAACGATATCGGCAATCGCTTTAGCCCGACCGTCATTGTCGCTGCGATTACGGCTCAGATCCAGAAAGCAAAACTGCCGACTCATGTGGAAGTATATCAAGTCAAACACGGCCTCGAACGAGACTCCGTGATTTTGCTTGAACAGATTCGAACGATTGATAAGCGTCGTCTGACGGATAAAGTCACTCATCTCGATGATGAGACGATGCACAAAGTTGACCGAGCGCTAGAGATCAGTATGGGATTAATCCCGCTCTAGCTTACATATAACTAAACCGGTACATGGGTATCGGTTTTTTTTCAAAAAGATCGATAAAAGTGGTTTCAAATCCTGAAATAAGGGAAATATGATTAATCGTACTCAATTTTTCTATGCGTAACATTAGGAGGGAATATACAATGGATTTAGCGATTCGCGAGCAAGTCATTGGAGAACAATTACACCTTTACGTTTCTGGAGAGGTAGACACATATACGGCACCAAAATTGAAAGAGGTCTTGCACCCGGCGATTACGGAACAAGATGTCATCGTTCATTTGGACGAAGTCGACTATATGGACTCAACAGGTCTCGGCGTCTTCGTCGGCGCACTTAAAATTGCCAAACGTAACGAGAAAGAGTTGTCGCTCGTCGGCGTTACCGATCGCGTCAACCGTCTCTTTGAATTGACAGGCCTAGACAAGTTATTGTCGATCAATACAAACGTAAGAGGTGGCACGAAATGAGTAACATCGAACAGACGGTGATGACGTTCCCGGCCAAACCGGAATATGTCGGCGTGGTCCGTTTAGTCGTCTCAGGAATCGCTAACCGTATGGGATATACGTACGACGAGATCGAGGATATTAAAATCGCGGTCTCGGAAGCGTGTGGCAACGCTGTTCAGCACGCTTATGAAGACCAAGAGGGTGAAGTGAAGCTCACGTGCGGCGTCCACGACGACCGCCTCGAGATGACGATCGAAGACTCGGGCAAGACGTTCGCGGACGACGTGAAACGCCAAGCGGCTCCGGTCGAGGAGACGGCAGAAATCGAATCGCTTCACGAAGGGGGACTCGGTCTTTTCCTCATTGAAGCGTTAATGGATAACGTCTCGATCAACAAGGACAACGGTGTCAAAGTGACGATGACGAAACTCCTTAACAGGGACGAGGTGGATCAGAGTGCCAGCAAAATCTCAACAACGCCATCACAGTGATGATGAAGTATTAGAGTGGATTGAGCGCTATCAACAGGACGATCAAAACGAAGAAGTCCAGATGCTCCTCATCAACCGATACTCAGACCTTGTTGAAGCGCTCGCTCGAAAATTCTCGCGTGGCCGGGCCATCCATGATGACCTTGTGCAAGTCGGGATGATCGGGTTGCTCGCCGCACTTCGCCGTTTCGACCCGGAGTTCGGACGCAGCTTCGAATCATTCGCCGTTCCAACGATCATCGGTGAAATCAAGCGTTTCATCCGTGATAAGACGTGGAGCGTTCACGTGCCGCGTCGGATCAAGGAGCTTGGACCGAAAATCAAGAAGACGGTCGAAGAGCTGACGACAGAACTGCAACGGTCACCGCGCATCGATGAGATCGCCGAATACCTTGGCGTTTCCGATGAAGAAATTCTCGAAACGCTCGAGATGGGCAAGAGCTATCAAGCGCTCTCGGTCGACAGCTCAATTGAAGCGGACAATGAAGGCAGCACGGTCACACTGCTCGACCTCGTCGGCAGCCAAGAGCGTGGGTATGAGTCAGTCGACCAGCGCCTCATTCTCGAAAAGGCGTTCAGCGTCTTGAACGAGCGGGAACAAGCGATTTTGGAATGTGCTTACTATAAAAACATGAGTCAAAAAGAGACGGGCGAACTCCTCGGTATTTCCCAGATGCACGTGTCACGTCTACAACGACGCGCGCTCGAGAAATTGCGTGAGGCCATCAAAGTCCCACTCAACGAAGTATTCTCAAGCGATGACTAAACGGTCATCGTTTTTTTGTCGTCTTCTACAGAGTTTGCTACACTTCAATAGAGAAGAGAAAAGGAAGTGATTCGATTGATTACGAAGATTGCGAACGAATTAAAGCTGAATACGAGTCAAATCGAGACGGTACAACAACTTGCGTCGGATGGAGCGACGATCCCGTTCATGGCCCGCTATCGAAAAGAGATGACGGGGAATTTGGACGAAGTCGAGATCAAAGCGATCCTCGACTCGCTCCAATACGAAGAGAGTCTCCAAAAACGGAAAACAGACGTCCTCGCAAAACTCGAAGAACTCGAGAAGGCGACGCCGGAGCTGACACGGGCCATCGAGGTCGCGACGAGTCTCCAACAAGTCGAGGACATCTACTTGCCGTATCGTCCGAAGCGCCGGACGAAAGCCGAGCAGGGACGAGAGAAGGGGCTGCAGCCGCTCGCCGACTGGTTCCGAGAAGTATCTGCTTATTCGGTGCAACAAGCGGAGGGACTCGCGGGTGAACTGGCGCTAGAAGAGGCGCTTCCGTTCGTACAAGCGATCATCGGGGAAGAGTGGGGGGAAGAGGCAGCGCTCCGCCAGACGCTGCGGACGAAAGTGCGGAACGAGGCACTCCTCCGGTCCCAAAAGAAAAAGGCGGCAGAAGATGAGAAAGAAGTGTTCGCCCAGTATTACGACTACGAGGAGAAAGTGGTCGGCATCGTGCCGCACCGCATCCTCGCGTTGAACCGGGGTGAGCGGACCGACGTGCTCCAAGTGAAGCTCGTCTTTGACGAGACGTTGTTCTTGAAACGAGCAATCAGTAAGTTAGATCGTCTTCCGACCGAGAAACGGGATGTCGTGACGCTCGCTATAAAGGACGCGTTCAAGAAATCGGTCTTCCCGGCCATCGAACGTGAAATCCGCAGTTCGTTGACCGAGACGGCTGAAGAACAAGCGATTGACGTCTTCGCGAAGAATTTGAAGCAGCTCTATATGCAGCCGCCACTCCGGGAAGTCGTCGTGCTCGGTATTGACCCGGCCTACCGGACCGGCTGTAAGTGGGCCGTCGTCAACGAGACCGGGAAAGTCGAAGAAGTTGGCGTGTTCTATCCGACGGCGCCGAAGCATGACGTGACCGGTTCAGAAAAAGTGCTCTCATCTCTTGTGAAACGCTATCCGATCTCCGTCATCGTCATTGGCAACGGGACCGCCTCACGTGAGACCGAGCAATTTGTCTCGAACTGGCTGAAGACGGCCGAGCGTGAGATCGCGTACGCGATCGTCAATGAAGCCGGTGCCAGCGTGTACTCGGCTTCCGAGATTGCGCGATCTGAGTTCCCGGAGTTGAAAGTCGAAGAACGTTCGGCTGTATCGATCGCCCGTCGGATCCAAGATGCGATGGCCGAGCTTGTGAAAGTCGACCCGCAATCGGTCGGGGTCGGACAGTACCAGCATGATGTCAGTCAAAACAAATTGAAAGGCTCACTCGAGTTCGTCGTCGAGAGCGTCGTCAACATGGTCGGTGTCGATGTGAACCGAGCTTCCGAGTCGTTGCTCACGTACGTATCGGGCCTCAATAAGACGACGGCAAAAAACATCGTCGCGTATCGTGATGAGTTCGGGCGCTTCAATACCCGTAAAGAAATCAAGAAAGTGCCGCGTCTTGGGGCGAAGGCGTATGAGCAGGCAGCTGGCTTCCTTCGCATCACGAACGGGAGCGACGTGCTCGACCAAACCGAGATCCACCCAGAGAGTTACAAGTTGACGTTATCTCTATTGAAGGAACTCGGTGTCTCGAAAGTAGCGGTCGGCACGGCCGAGTTGCGAGATCGGTTGAATTCGGTCGATGCCCGAGTGCTCAGCGAAACGCTTGAGGCGGGACTGCCGACGGTCGAAGACATCTTGAAGTCGCTTGCCAAACCGGGCCGTGATCCACGTGAGGATATTCAAAAGCCGCTTTTACGGACGGACGTCATGAACTTAGAAGACTTGCAGGTCGGGATGGAGTTCCAAGGGACGGTTCGCAACGTCATCGACTTCGGGGCATTCGTCGACATCGGGGTCAAACAGGACGGGCTCGTCCACATCTCGAAGTTGTCGAACCGTTACGTCAAACATCCGCTCGACGTCGTCGCGGTCGGGGACATCGTCACCGTCTGGATCGAGCAAGTCGATGCCAACCGGGGCCGGATCAGCCTGACGATGCTAGAGCCTAAAAAACAATAAATCGATATTTAGTAAGAAGAAAGTCGGAGTTGAGCAAAGTGGTTTCATTTTGCTCAACTTTTTTATTAAAAAGTGTTGACGGTCGTTTTTGACCGTGATATCTTATAGAGGTCGCCAAGAGCGCGGCATGAAAAATTAAAGCTTTTCTAAAAAAGTGATTGACACGTTTCGGGTTTGCGGTTACAATTTAAATCGTTACTTTGAAAAATTCAAGCAACGTTCCGCAATAGCTCAGTGGTAGAGCAACCGGCTGTTAACCGGTAGGTCGTAGGTTCAAATCCTACTTGCGGAGCCATTTTATTTTGGAGACGTACCCAAGCGGCTATAAGGGGCTCCCCTGCTAAGGGAGTAGGCTGGGAAACCGGTGCGAGGGTTCGAATCCCTCCGTCTCCGCCACTTACTTTTTAGAAAACATCAATCAAATAAATGGCCCGTTGGTCAAGCGGTTAAGACACCGCCCTTTCACGGCGGTAACACGGGTTCGATTCCCGTACGGGTCACCATTTCGGAGGATTAGCTCAGCTGGGAGAGCACCTGCCTTACAAGCAGGGGGTCGGCGGTTCGATCCCGTCATCCTCCACCATTTCAAATTTAAGCGCGTATACTGGTCTTGTGGTGTAGGGGTTAACATGCCTGCCTGTCACGCAGGAGATCGCGGGTTCAAATCCCGTCAAGACCGCCATTTACGTTGGGCTGTAGCCAAGTGGTAAGGCATTGGATTTTGATTCCAACATGCGAAGGTTCGATCCCTTCCAGCCCAGCTTATATTTGAGCCATTAGCTCAGTTGGTAGAGCATCTGACTTTTAATCAGAGGGTCGCAGGTTCGAGCCCTGCATGGCTCACCATTTTTATTCCTCGTAACATTTAATTACGCTGCGGTCGTGGCGGAATCGGTAGACGCGCTAGGTTGAGGGCCTAGTGGTGGTTAACACCGTGGAGGTTCAAGTCCTCTCGACCGCACCATGCACCCTTAGCTCAGCTGGATAGAGCGTTAGACTACGAATCTAAAGGCCGGGAGTTCGAATCTCTCAGGGTGCACCATTTTTATTATGGGCCTATAGCTCAGCCGGTTAGAGCGCACGCCTGATAAGCGTGAGGTCGGTGGTTCGAGTCCACTTAGGCCCACCATCTTAACTGACGAACTTTGAAAACTGAACGATGAGGCAAAAAAAGTTTTACAAGTTTTGATTGAAGCGCAAGCTTCGTCATTTTCAAGAGCTATATCAAATTCTTTGGAGAGTTTGATCCTGGCTCAGGACGAACGCTGGCGGCGTGCCTAATACATGCAAGTCGAGCGCAGGAAATCGACGGAACCCTTCGGGGGGAAGTCGACGGAATGAGCGGCGGACGGGTGAGTAACACGTAAAGAACCTGCCCTC
>NZ_MKXO01000009.1 GCF_001766415.1 Exiguobacterium aurantiacum
TTCGATGACCCATCCGGTATTAGCCCCGATTTCTCGTGGTTATCCCAGACCTGAGGGCAGGTTCTTTACGTGTTACTCACCCGTCCGCCGCTCATTCCGTCGACTTCCCCCCGAAGGGTTCCGTCGATTTCCTGCGCTCGACTTGCATGTATTAGGCACGCCGCCAGCGTTCGTCCTGAGCCAGGATCAAACTCTCCAAAGAATTTGATATAGCTCTTGAAAATGACGAAGCTTGCGCTTCAATCAAAAATTGTAAAACTTTTTTTGCCTCATCGTTCAGTTTTCAAAGACCAAATGTTGTCGTGTTAGCGACTTTTTAATAATAGCGAGTTCACTTTTTAAAGTCAACCGTTTTTTATTATTTTTTCACTTTTTTTCTGTTGCTCAAATTTGAACAGCAGCGACGTTTATTAATATATCAATGCCTGCACTATTCGTCAACTGTTTTTCTAAAAAAACTTTGATTGCTTCAAAAATTATTTCGATACGCTTAAATTGGCCGTGGACTCCCTTCTTAACCAATGGAAAAGCTCAGGCGAAATCACCTGAGCTCATCACTGGCAAGAGAACATTACGACGATTTAGACGAGACGCGTTTCTTCGCCTTTAATGACTCTTTAGGACCACTATTCGATTTTGACACTGCTTCACCGTGCGCTGGCGCTTGGAAGCGATGAAGCATCAACACTTGATAAGCGTTGGCGAACACGAGCGTCGCAAGTGCCGGCCATAGAAGAGCGATCTCATCTGTCGCTTGCAGTGCCGGAATCCACTCAATCAACGTAATGACGATCATCAAGAAGAGCGCAGGGATAAATGCACTCGCGTTCGTCTGTCTCGCCTTGCTCGTCGCTACGATCCACGACACGACGACTAGGACGAGCATCTCTCCGATATAACGCCACATGTGATCATTTCCAAATGCGAGCATGCGTAGATAGACCGCGTCAAATAACGCGAATACAATCAAGAGCACTTGAACTCGATTCCACAGTTTCGCTCCACGGAATAAATCCAAGCCGACACGGTGGACGATCAAGTAGGCAAAAAAGCCCATCATACTGATTCCCGTCCACGTGCTCGAGTAACTGAGTGCCGTCACGATCGCTTCCCACGACTGACTGACCAAATAACCCGGATTGGCGAGTAAATTCATCAGGAACCCAAATAGCGTCCCAAAAACGAGTGTCGTCCAAAACAAACGTAAAAAACCTTGTACTTTCATCTGCTAACCATTCACCCTTCTATTTGTTGAATGACCGATTGCGCCAATTCATCATATGTTGTCTCAAACGGATGCCCATCCCGGTAGACCGAAGGCGCAAAGTCGTCTTCATTGTCATACGGCTGACCGAGCGGGATTTGCGCGAGCAGTTTACTCTTGAGCGCTTCTGATAATTTTTCGCCGCCGCCGTAACCGAAGACGTATTCTTTCTCGCCCGTTACCTTGCTCTCGAAGTACGCCATATTCTCAATGATTCCGAGCACTTTATGGTTCGTCTTGATTGCCATCGCACCCGCTCGAGCCGCGACGAACGCAGCGGTCGCGTGAGGTGTCGTTACAATCAACTCCTGGCATGACGGGAGCATCGAGTGGATATCAAGCGCGACGTCACCTGTCCCTGGCGGTAAATCGAGCAACAAGTAGTCGAGGTCGCCCCACTCCACATCATTGAAGAAGTTGTTGAGCATCTTCCCGAGCATCGGTCCGCGCCAGATGACCGGCGCATTGTCTTCGACGAAGAAGCCCATCGAGATGACTTTTACCCCGAACCGCTCGACCGGGATGATTTTTTCACCTCGGACGACGGGACGTTCTTCAATCCCGAGCATGTCCGGGACACTGAACCCGTAAATATCGGCATCGATCAAGCCGACCTTTTTACCGGCACGTGCTAACGCGACCGCCAAGTTGACCGACACCGTCGACTTCCCGACGCCGCCTTTTCCTGAGGCGATTGCTATGAACGTCGTTCCTGAGTTTTCACGAAGGATAGCCGGTTTTGTCGCTTCTTTTAAACTTTCGTCATTTAGCGCTTCGAAACGAAGGCCGACCGTCTTAAAGCCTTTTCCTTTCAGCAATGTGACGATCTCTTGCTGCAGCTGAAGCTGCTCCCCGCTCCCGGTCTGACCGAGCGCCACTTTCACGCTGACATAGTCTTCTTTAATTCGGACGTCTTTCACGCCAGCTGTATCTCCAAGCGTACGATTGATCGTCGGATCGACCAATCCTGCTAATTCTTCACGAACTTGTTCTACTGTAAGCATGTCATTTCCCCCTAATTTCTGTCTCGATAACAGTATATCAAAAAAAGCGTTTTCTTGAGGGAACGAAAACCAACTATTTCTCGAGCAACAAAAAAACTCTCCGCCCATAAAGGGCGAAGAGTTTAGACCAAACTGTTCGAAGATTAACGCTTCGAGAACTGTGGTGCGCGACGTGCTGCTTTAAGACCGTATTTTTTACGCTCTTTCATACGTGCGTCACGAGTCAAGAAGCCTTTTTCTTTGAGGCTTGGACGGAATTCTGGGTCCGCTTGAAGAAGCGCACGTGATACGCCGTGGCGAATCGCTCCAGCTTGTCCAGTGAATCCACCACCGTTAACGTTAACGATGATATCGTATTTACCTTCTGTTTCAGTCAATACGAGTGGTGATTTTGCCATCATGATCAAAGTCTCATGACCGAAGTATTCTGAAATATCACGGCCATTTACAACAACTTTGCCGTCACCTGCAACGAGGTGAACACGAGCCACCGAGTGCTTGCGGCGGCCAGTTCCGTAGTAACGTACATCTGCCATCGTTTAGTTCCTCCTTGTGTCCCGATTAACCGCGAAGTTCGTAAACTTCTGGTTTTTGTGCTTCGTGGTTGTGCTCAGCTCCAGCGTAAACGTGGAGTTTAGTGAATTGTTGACGACCGAGTGATCCTTTTGGAAGCATCCCTTTGATCGCGAGTTCAAGCATACGCTCTGGGCGTTTTGCAAGAAGCTCTTTTGCAGTTTGTGATTTCAAGCCGCCTGGATGACCTGAATGACGGTAGTACATCTTGTCGTTCAGTTTGTTACCAGTCAATTTGACTTTCTCAGCGTTGATGATGATGACGTGGTCTCCGCAATCAACGTGTGGTGTGAAAGTTGGCTTGTGCTTACCGCGAAGAAGTGATGCTACTTCACTAGTCATACGACCGAGTGTTTTGCCTTCTGCATCGATAAGGTGCCATTTGCGTTCTACTTCAGATGCTTTAGCCATGAATGTCGTGCGCATGTGGAATACCTCCTAAAATGTCTGTTCATTTGAATTTTTTAATGCTTGTTTGATGCTTTATCATAATCCTAGTTTACGGGGCTAAGATTGTGGTTCATCTCTCAATGTGAAAATGAAATGCCAATGAATATGATACGTTTTTACAAGGGGAATGTCAATCTACTTTTTTATAATTCACATTCCATAAATATAAACCGTGCGGTGGAGCCGTAATCCCAGCACTGCGGCGGTCTTTCGCCGCGAGCATTCGACTCACATCGGCCGGCTCATACTTCCCTCTGCCAACCTCCATTAACGTACCGACCATAATCCGGACTTGGTTGTACAGAAAGCCGGATCCGACGAACCGAAAGTACATTTCGTCTCCCGCCTCAACGAGTTCCGCTTCATAAATCGTGCGGACACGGTCCACCACTTCTGACTTCGTCACCGAAAACGAAGTGAAATCATGTGTCCCGACGAGTGACCGGAGCGCTTGACGCATCCGTTCCCGGTCAAGCGCATACGTCACCGTCACGGCATGATGGCGGCGGAACGGATCAACGTCAGTGCGAATGAAGTAACGATACTCTTTCCGTTTCGCACCATAGCGGGCATGGAAAGAAGCATCTACTTCTTCGGCCGAACAAACAAGGATATCATCTGGCAACATCGCGTTCAACGCTTTGACGAAGCGATCTGCCGGCATCGATAAATGCGTATCGAAGTGGATGACCTGACCTTTAGCGTGGACACGGGCGTCCGTCCGCCCAGAAGCGACGACTTTCACCGCTTGACCATGCATCTTCGCAAGAACCGTCTCGACTTCGGCCTGAACCGTATTGCCGTTCGGCTGGACTTGATAGCCCGCATAATTCGTCCCATCATAAGCAATCGTCAATTTAACCCGTCTCATCCTATCCCTCGCAATCCAATCAATATGAGCGTCAAGCAGACAAACACGATCAACAATCCGGTATCGCGCCGTTCCCACGTCATCTCACGCCATCTCGTCCGCCCTTCACCCCCACGGTACCCGCGAGCTTCCATCGCCGTGGCAAGGTCCTCAGCCCTCTTAAACGCGGACACGAACAACGGGATCATGAGCGGGACGACCGCTTTTAACCGATCTTTAATCGGACCACTCTTCAAATCGACGCCTCGTGCCTGTTGCGCCTTCATGATGCGATCCGTCTCGTCGGCTAGCGTCGGCAAGAAACGAAGCGAGATGGACAGCATCAGGGCGATCTCGTGTGCCGGCACTCGTATGCGTTCGAGGGGACGAAGACCGGCTTCAATCGAATCGGTCAGTTCCATCGGCGTCGTCGTCAAGGTGACGAGCGTCGTCAACATGACGAGATAGAAGAAACGGAGCGAGACGATCAAGCCCATTCTCACCCCTTCCGAATAAATCGAGAACGGACCGAGTGAAACGAGCAACGTCCCTTCCCGATTAAAGAACAGTTGCAACAGGAGTGTGAACACGATCAAAAATAAAATCATTTTCAACCCGTTCCATAAATAGCGCCATGACAACTGAGACAATTTGACCGCAAATAACGTGAACGCGAGTAAAAACACGTTCGTCCACAAATTGTCGGCCAAGAAGACGACTGGAATAAACCCGAGGATGAACAGCGTTTTGGCCCGAGCGTCAAGTGTGTGCAGCCATGAATGACCGGGAATGTATTGCCCGATGATCATATGGCTCCCCCCTTTCTCAACTCGGCCGCAATCCAGTCCGCCAGTTCGACTTCCGTCCGAAGGGATGGAGGCTCGACCCCGAACGCCGGTGCGAGTTCAAGCGCGAGCCGAAGCACGTTCGGGACGTCGAGTTGCAACGAGCGAACGAGTGACTCGTCCTTGAACAGTTCGAACGGGTCACCATCGAAGGCGACTCGTCCTTGTTCCATGACGACGACACGTTCCGCATACGTCAACACGTCATCCATGTCATGCGAGACGAGGATGAGCGTCAAGTCGAGTTCTTCTTTTAAACGTTTAAACAGTGCCAGCATGTCTTGACGGCCGAGCGGGTCGAGTCCTGCCGTCGGTTCATCGACGACTAAGACGTCCGGACGGCTCGCGAGCACGCCCGCAATCGCGACGCGTCGCATCTGTCCGCCCGACAAATCGAACGGGGAACGGTCCCATAACGTTTCATCGAGACCGACAAGGCGCAGGGCCGCATGGGCCCGTTCTTTCGACTCGGCCTCCGTCGCACCGAAGTTGCGGGGACCAAACATAACGTCGCGTTCGACCGTCTCTTCAAACAGTTGATGCTCGGGATACTGAAAGACGAGCCCAACGCGGCGCCGAAGCGGAAGCAAACTTTGCTTTTTATCGCGACGCTTCGTAATCGCACGTACTGTAATGTCATCCACGACGACACGACCTTTTGTCGGTCGCAGTAAGCCGTTCATATGCTGAACGAGTGTCGATTTCCCAGAGCCGGTATGGCCAAGAAACGCAACAAGCGCCCCCGACGGAATAAATACATTCACATCGCGCAGCGCGGTTCGTTCAAACGGAGTATTCAATTGATAAAGGTATGTCACTTCTTCAATGCTAATCGGCATAGATGGTTCACCAACTCCGAATGTTGTAGCATCAGACGATCGAGTGGTATGCCCCGTTCCTTCAGTTCGAGTTGCATCCGTACGATAAACGGCACATCCAATTGGATGGCACGTAACGCTTCCGGATTTCTAAACACGTCTTCTGGTGTACCGGTCATTGCGATTTTCCCTTTAGACAGGGCAATGATACGGTCGGCAAACAACACTTCGTCGAGCTCGTGTGTAATGGCGACAACGGTCATCCCTTCTGAGACGAGCTGTTGTACCGTTTGTAACACCTCTTTACGCCCAATCGGGTCGAGCATCGAGGTAGCTTCATCGAGCACGAGGACATGCGGGCGCATTGCGAGAGCCGAAGCAATCGCAACACGCTGCTTTTGTCCACCGGATAACTGATGCGGTTCACGGTCCGCTAGTTCCGATAATCCAACGCGCGCTAGACTGTCATCAATTCGACGAACCATTTCTTGACGTGGAAGTCCCATGTTTTCGAGAGAGAACGCCACATCATCGCGCACGGTCGCCCCGACAAACTGATTGTCGGGATTTTGGAAGACGACACCGATCCGTTTACGAACGTCCCACACGTCTGTGGCGTCCGTCGGATCGAGCGTCTCAACCCGGACCTCTCCTTCCTGAGGAAGCAAAAGCCCGTTCCACAACTTCGTCAAAGTCGACTTGCCGGAACCATTATGGCCAACGATGGCGAGCCATTCCCCTTTGTATACATCGAGTGACAACCCGTCTAAGGCTGGCTCGGTTTGTCCCGGGTAACGAAACACGACATCACGTACCATAATTTGAGATTCCATCTGTCGACTCCTTTCCGATGTGGAAACAGGGCAATACGTGACCGCATGCCCTGTTGACTGCCTAATGAATTAGACGAGTTCGATGATTACGACTTCCGCACCGTCACCGCGGCGTGGGCCGACTTTCATGATGCGTGTGTATCCACCTTGACGTTCAGCGTAGCGTGGTGCCACGTCTTCGAACAATTTTTGGATTGCGTTTTTCTCTCCAGCGCTCTCTTTGCGAACGAATGAAGCTACTTGACGACGGGCATGAAGATCGCCACGTTTTCCAAGAGTGATTAATTTTTCAACGACTGGGCGAAGTTCTTTCGCTTTTTGTTCAGTTGTTTGAATGCGCTCGTTGATAATAAGGTCAGTTGCAAGATCACGCAAAAGAGCCTTGCGTTGCGAGCTTGTACGGCCAAGTTTCGAATAAGCCATTACATTTCCCTCCTTCGGTTGAACTTAGTCTTCTTTACGCAAGCCCAAACCGAGCTCGTCCAACTTGAGTTGAACTTCTTCGAGTGATTTACGTCCGAGGTTACGGACTTTCATCATCTCTTCCTCTGATTTGTTTGCGAGTTCTTGAACAGTGTTGATGCCGGCGCGCTTCAAGCAGTTGTACGAACGAACTGAGAGATCGAGTTCTTCGATCGTCATTTCAAGTACTTTTTCTTTTTGGTCTTCTTCTTTCTCGACCATAATTTCTGCGTTGAGAGCTTCGTCAGTCAAACCAACAAAGATATTCAAGTGTTCTGTCAAAATTTTCGCTCCAAGCGATACTGCTTCTTCCGGACGGATTGAACCATCTGTCCACACGTCTAATAGAAGCTTATCGAAGCTAGCATCTTGACCGACACGTGTTTTGTCTACTTCGTAGTTCACGCGTTGAATCGGTGTATAGATCGAATCGATTGGAATGACACCAATCGGCATATCATCACGTTTGTTATCTTCTGCCTGGACGTAACCACGACCACGGCGAGCAGTCAAACGCATGCGAAGCGTCGCATTGTCAGCGAGAGTCGCGATGTGGAGCTCAGGATTCAAGATTTCAACGTCGCTATCATGGGTAATGTCTGCCGCAGTGACAGCACCGGCACTTGAAACGTTAATCTCAAGCGTTTTCTCTTCTTCCGAGTACACTTTGAGCGCTAACTTCTTGAGGTTTAAAACAATTTGGGTGACGTCTTCGACGACTCCGTCAATCGTTGAGAACTCGTGAAGCACGCCATCGATTTGAACCGCCGTAATCGCTGCACCAGGAAGCGATGACAATAAAATTCGACGCAGTGAGTTGCCGAGAGTAGTGCCATATCCACGTTCAAGCGGTTCCACCACGAATTTACCAAACGTAGCATCCTCGCTGATTTCGACCGTTTCGATCTTTGGTTTTTCAATCTCGATCATCTGAACCCCTCCTTGAGTGTATCCTGCCACGCAGCTTGCGCTGCATTGTATATGTTGTTCGTGCTAGGTAAGCCCATCACACGCACAAACGATTATACGCGGCGACGTTTTGGAGGGCGGCAACCGTTGTGCGGAACAGGTGTTACGTCACGGATTGCAGTTACTTCAAGACCAGTAGCTTGGAGGGCACGGATTGCCGCTTCACGTCCAGCACCAGGACCTTTAACGTTAACTTCTACTGTACGCATACCGTTGTCCATTGCAACTTTCGCTGCAGTTTCAGCAGCCAATTGTGCTGCGAACGGTGTCGATTTACGTGATCCTCTAAATCCAAGGTTACCAGAAGTAGCCCATGAGATCGCGTTACCTTGCGTGTCAGTGATTGTGATGATTGTGTTGTTAAATGTAGAACGGATGTGTACCACACCGACTTCAATATGCTTTTTGACTTTACGTTTTGAACGTACATTTTGCTTACGTTTCGCCATTGTTCAATTCCCTCCTTTACTTCTTCTTGTTCGCTACTGTACGGCGTGGGCCTTTACGAGTACGCGAGTTGTTCTTCGTGTTTTGTCCGCGAACAGGGAGACTACGGCGATGACGGACACCGCGGTAGGCGCCAATCTCGATCAAACGCTTAATGTTGAGTGAAACTTCACGACGAAGGTCACCTTCAACTTTAATTCCGTCAATTGCTTCACGGATGCGGTTGATTTCGTCTTCTGTAAGATCACGTGTGCGTGAATCTTCAGATACGTTTGCAGTCTTCAAGATTTCTTGTGCTTTTGTTTTACCAATACCAAAGATGTATGTGAGCGAAATAACGATACGTTTTTCGCGCGGAATATCTACACCAGCAATACGTGCCATGTGTGCACCTCCTCTTAGATTAACCTTGTTTTTGTTTGTGTTTCGGGTTTTCGCAAATTACCATTACTTTTCCTTTACGGCGAATAACTTTACATTTTTCGCAAATCGGTTTTACCGACGGTCTTACTTTCATGATTATACCCTCCTCCTGGAAAAATCGGAGTTACTTATAACGGTACGTGATTCGCCCGCGAGTCAAGTCGTACGGAGACAACTCGACAGTTACGCGGTCGCCTGGAAGGATTCGAATGTAGTGCATCCGAATTTTCCCTGAGACGTGCGCGAGCACCGTGTGGCCGTTTTCTAACTCCACTTTAAACATTGCGTTTGGAAGTGGTTCGATAACAGTGCCTTCCACTTCAATGACATCTTGTTTCGCCATCATTTATTCCCCTTTCTATATGAAGATATTTAGGAGCACAGACGATCTATTGTACAGTACTGTGAGAGAAGGATCCATAACGGATCAGCACGCAACAATAGAGCCTCATTCACCGGAATCGAGTTTCGTTAAAATCTCGTATCCATCGTCTGTGATGGCGATGGTGTGCTCAAAGTGGGCGCACATGCTACCGTCCACTGTCACAACTGTCCAGTTGTCAGCCAGCGTTCGAACATAGCGTTGACCAGCGTTGACCATTGGTTCAATGGCTAACGTCATCCCAGTCTTTAGGCGCGGCCCTTTCCCCGGTGGACCATAGTGCGGAATTTGCGGTTCTTCATGCAAATTTTGACCGACACCATGACCGACATACTCACGGACGACAGAAAACTCATGAGATTCAACATACGCTTGAATCGCATGCGAGATGTCTGTCAATCGCAGTCCAGCCTTGGCGTGCTCCAATCCTTTATACAGACTTTCTTCGGTTACGTCAAGCAACCGCTGTGTCTCTTCTGAGATTGTTCCCACTGGATAAGTCCAAGCGGAATCTCCATGGTATCCGTTATAGTGGGCACCGATGTCGATCGAGATGATATCTCCATCGTTCAATACCCGTTCTCCGGGAATTCCATGAACAAGTTCTTCGTTCACTGAAGCGCAAACACTACCGGTAAAACCGTTGTAGCCTTTGAACGACGGTGTCGCACCTTGGCTGCGAATGTAATCTTCCGCAATCCGGTCGAGCTCTAGCGTCGTAATACCTGGTTTGATGTGCTCTTTGAGCACCTGGTGCGTTCGAGCAACAATTTGCCCAGCCTCACGCATAATCGCAATTTCTCGAGGCGTCTTCGTGATGATCATTCAGTATCACCGAGTAACGCTTTAACATCGGCATAAACGACATCGATTGGACGATCTCCATCCAATGTACGAAGATACCCTTTTTCTGCATAAAAGTCAATAAGTGGTTTCGATTGCTCGATGTTGACGTCAAGGCGACGGCGAACCGTTTCCTCTTTATCGTCTTCACGTTGCATGAGTGCCGACCCATCCACATCACAGATGCCTTCCACTTTTGGTGGATTGAAGATCACATGATATGTCGCTCCACACGTCGGGCAGATCCAACGACCTGTCAAACGCGGAACGAGAATTTCCGCAGCCACATCAATGTTGACGACGTGGTCGATCTGTTTCCCCAAATCTTTAAGCAAACTTTCGAGTGCCTCTGCTTGAGCAACAGTACGCGGGAATCCATCGAGTAAAAAGCCATTTTTCGTATCATCTTGACTCAAGCGTTCACGTACGATTCCGATTGTTACCTCATCCGGTACGAGTTCACCTTTATCCATGAACGATTTAGCTTCTTTACCAAGTGGCGTTCCGCCTTTGATTGCCGCACGAAACATGTCGCCTGTCGAAATGTGTGGGATTTGGTACTCTTCGACGATTTTAGCCGCTTGAGTCCCTTTCCCTGCACCCGGTAAGCCCATGAGTACTAGATTCATCTCAGTTAGCCTCCAGTTTTGATTTTCACAACACATCGTAAACACGACAGGAAGGAAGGGAGAGCCCTTCCTTCCGCTTTAACGGATAAAGCCTTTGTAGTGTCGTTTTACGAGTTGACTTTCGATTTGTTTCATCGTTTCGAGGGCTACCCCGATTACGATCAACAAGCTCGTCCCTCCGATTTGCACCGAAGTTGGGAGACCGGCAAGCTTAATGAAGATTGTCGGCATGATCGCGACGAGCGATAGGAAAATCGCTCCGAAGAAAGTCAATCGATAGAGCAACTTCGTGATGTACTGTTCTGTTTGCGCCCCAGGACGAATCCCAGGAATATAGCCACCTTGCTTCTGCAGATTTTCTGCCATTTGCTCTGGGTTGACCTGAATAAATGTATAGAAGTAAGCGAACGCGATGATGAGCGCTACGTAGATTGACATTCCGATTGGAGATGTCGTATCGAAGTAAGTCTGCAACTTCTGCGTCGTTTCCGGAGAAGCAATGAAGCTTGCAACAGTTGGCGGTGTCACCATGAAGGAAATCGCGAAGATAACCGGGATGACACCAGCAGCGTTTAGCTTGATTGGCAAGTGCGTCGACTGACCGCCCACAGGGGTACGGTTCGCCGTGCGCTTCGCGTATTGAATCGGAATCTTACGTGCCGCTTGTTGAACATAAATGATCCCAACCGTCACAGCAAGAATAACGAGCAAAAGCACAGCCAAGTAAACGATGTTAATGAATAACGCGTCTCCAGCATTTTGGAGCTTCGTCTCGTAAATCTGCGTGAAGATTCTTGGGAACCCAGCGATGATACCCGCGAAGATGATGACGGAAATACCATTCCCGACACCTTTCTCCGTTGTCATCTCACCGAGGAACATCAAGAACGCCGTACCTGCAGTAAGTACAATCGCGATCACGAAATAGGTTGCCGTTCCCCACGTCTCATTGACGAGACCTGGGTAGAGGCGGTTAAATCCGAACGACAGTGATGTCGCTTGGACAAACCCTAACATGATCGTCCCATAGCGCGTGACCGTCGCTAGCTTCTTACGCCCGGACTCGCCTTGTTTTGCCCATTCGGCAAACTTCGGAACGACGTCCATTTGTAAAAGTTGTACAACGATCGATGCCGTGATGTACGGCATGATCCCCATTGCGAACAGGGAGAAGTTCTGTAAAGCATTTCCTCCAAACAAGTTCAAGAAGTCGAGTAGACCTCCTGAGTCAAAACGCAACACATCCGTATTCACCATCGGCACCGGGATATGGGCCCCGATGCGGAAAATGATGATGATTGCGAGTGTGAAGAGAATACGCTGTCGAATATCTTTCACGCGCCACATATTGGAGATCGTCTGAAACATCAGATCACCTCAACTGAACCGCCAGCTGCTTCGATCGCTTCTTTCGCTGCACCCGAGAATTTGTTGGCTTTAACAGTTAATTTTGTTTCAAGCTTGCCGTTAGCAAGTACTTTGATTCCGTCTTTAGCAGAGCTGACGACACCAGTCTCGATTAAGAGTTCTGGAGTGACTTCAGTACCTGCTTCGAAACGGTTAAGCGTGTCTAGGGAAACAACTGCATACTCTTTACGAGTAGGGTTGTTGAAACCGCGTTTTGGAAGACGACGGTAAAGTGGGTTTTGTCCACCTTCGAACCCTGGACGAACGCCACCGCCTGAACGAGCTTTTTGACCTTTATGTCCACGGCCAGAAGTTTTACCGTTACCAGTCGCCATACCGCGACCGACACGGTTGCGTTCGTGACGCGAACCTGGAGTTGGCTTCAATTCATGGAGTTTCATAGTGGCACCTCCTTATTATTAAAATCGATATTATTCGTTAATTTCTTCTACAGTCACAAGGTGCGACACTTTTTTGATCATACCACGCATCGCGACGTTGTCAGGGACAACGACGGTTTGATGCATTTTGCGAAGACCAAGTGTACGTACTGTTACACGCTGATCCTCGGGACGACCGATTGTGCTGCGTGTGAGGGTGATTGCGAGTTTCGCCATGTCTAGTTCCCTCCCTTATTTAAGAAGTTCTTCTACGCTTTTACCGCGTAGTTTAGCAACTTCCTCTGCTTTTTTAAGCTCTGTCAAGCCTTTGACCGTCGCACGGACGATGTTGATCGGTGTGTTTGATCCAAGCGATTTCGAAAGGATGTCACCTACACCTGCAAGTTCGAGCACTGCACGAACTGGACCACCGGCGATAACCCCAGTACCTTCAGAAGCAGGTTTCATGAATACACGACCTGCTCCGTATACTCCTGTGATTTCGTGTGGAATTGTTGTACCAACCATTGGTACTTGAACCATGTTTTTCTTAGCGGCTTCAATAGCCTTGCGGATCGCTTCTGGCACCTCTTGTGCCTTACCTGTACCGAAACCGACGTGACCATTTTTGTCACCTACGACTACGAGAGCGGCGAAACGGAAGCGACGGCCACCTTTCACAACTTTCGCGACGCGGTTTACGGTAACAACGCGTTCTTCAAGTTGTTCCATGTTAACGTCTAACTGGCGCATCGAGTGTCCCCTCCTTTTTGTTAGAATTTAAGACCCGCTTCACGAGCTGCTTCTGCAACAGCTTTGACGCGGCCATGATAGAGGTATCCACCACGGTCGAACACAACAGTGTCGATACCTTTCTCGAGTGCACGTTCAGCTGCAAGTTTACCAACAGCTTTCGCTGCTTCAACGTTGCCGCCGTTTGTAAGATCGAGTGCTTTATCTTTCGAAGATGCTGACACAAGCGTTGTTTGTGACGCGTCATCGATAAGTTGTACGTAGATGTTCTTGCTCGAACGGAATACGTTCAAACGTGGACGAGCTGCCGTCCCGGTGATCGTACGACGTACACGAGCATGACGTTTCTTACGAACTGCATTTTTATCTGCTTTTGTGATCATTTATGCCACTCCTTTCCGTTCATTTCGTGACGAATTACTTACCAGTCTTACCTTCTTTACGGCGAATACGTTCATCAGAGTAACGAACACCTTTACCTTTGTAAGGTTCTGGAGCACGGTACGAGCGGATTTGAGCTGCAACGTGACCGACGCGCTCTTTGCTAATCCCTTTTACGATGATTTGCGTGTTTGAAGGAACTTCGATCTCGATACCTTCTTCAGCAACGTACTCGATTGGATGCGAGTAACCGAGGCTGAGGACGAGTTTGTTACCTTGCTTAGCAGCACGGTAACCAACCCCTGAGATCTCAAGTGTTTTCTGGAACCCGTTAGACACACCTTCCACCATGTTGGCGATGAGGGCACGTGTCGTACCGTGGATCGTACGGTTCTCTTTCGAGTCATCCGGACGAACAACAGTTAGTTCGTTTTCTTCAATTTTGACTTCCAAGGCTGGGTTAGCTGAAAGCGAAAGTTCACCTTTAGCACCTTTTACTGTGACAATGTTGCCTTCTGCAACCGTTACAGTAACGCCAGCTGGAATCGTAACTGGTTTTTTACCAATACGTGACATTGATTACACCTCCGTTCTTGTTAGAAAAGTGACTTACCAGATGTAGGCGAGCACTTCGCCGCCGACTTGTTGTTGGCGAGCTTCTTTATCAGTCATAAGACCTTTTGATGTCGAAAGAACTGCGATACCGAGTCCTCCGAGTACTTTTGGTACTTCATCTGCTTTTGCATATACACGAAGACCTGGTTTCGAAATACGTTTGAGACCAGTGATAACACGTTCGTTGCTTGCTCCATATTTAAGGAAAAGACGAAGTGTACCTTGTTTAGCGTCCTCGATATATTCAACATCGCGAATGAAACCTTCACGCTTGAGGATCTCTGCAACCTCACGTTTGATATTAGAAGCTGGAAGCTCCAATTTTTCATGGCGAACCATGTTAGCGTTACGGATACGTGTAAGCATATCTGCAATAGGGTCTGTCATTACCATGCGATGTACCTCCTTTCACACTGTTAGTGGATTACCAACTTGCTTTTTTAACACCAGGGATTTGACCTTTGTATGCAAGATCACGGAACTTGATACGGCTGATCCCGAATTTACCCATGTAACCATGTGGACGACCTGTGATACGGCAACGGTTATGAAGACGTACAGGTGACGAGTTACGTGGCAATTTGCTGAGTCCGATGTAGTCGCCTTCAGCTTTTAATTGCGCGCGTCTCTCAGCGTACTGGGCAACGAGTTTCTCGCGTTTTTGCTCGCGATTCACCATTGACTTTTTAGCCATGTTGTCGACCTCCCTTTATTATTTTTGGAATGGCATTCCGAGAAGTGTGAGCAATTCACGTGCTTCTTCGTCTGTGTTCGCTGTTGTAACAACAACGATATCCATACCGCGTACTTTAGTTACTTTATCGTAATCGATTTCAGGGAAAATAAGCTGCTCTTTCACACCAAGCGTGTAGTTACCGCGTCCGTCGAATGCTTTCTTCGATACACCGCGGAAGTCACGTACACGTGGAAGTGAAACAGTTACTAATTTGTCGAGGAAATCGTACATGCGCTCGCCACGAAGTGTTACTTTCGCACCGATCGGCATGCCCTCACGAAGTTTGAAACCAGCGATTGATTTCTTAGCCTTCGTTACGAGTGGTTTTTGACCTGAAAGAATTGATAATTCTTCCACTGCCATGTCAAGAGCTTTCGAGTTCGAAACAGCGTCACCTACACCCATGTTGATGACGATCTTGTCGACTTGTGGCACTTGCATAACCGAGTCATAGTTGAATTTATCCATCATCGCTTTCACGATGTCGCTTTTATACTTCTCTTGCAAACGGTTCATAGTCGAATGGACCTCCTTTCGTCACGTTGTTCTTATTTATCGAGTACTTCGCCCGATTTCGCGACACGAACTTTTTTACCATCGACTACTTGGAAACCAACGCGAGTTGGTTTGCCCGTTTTAGGGTCGATTGGCATGACGTTCGAGACGTGAATTGGTGCTTCGATTTCAAGGATACCGCCTTGTGGATTCGCTTGTGATGGTTTAGCGTGTTTTTTCATCACGTTAACCCCTTCAACGACTACGCGGTTCTTGCTTGGCATAGCTTTGAGGATAACCCCTTGCTTGCCTTTATCTTTACCAGACATTACCTGGACTGTATCGCCTTTTTTAACATGCATCGTTTTGCGCACCTCCTTATAGGATTGAAATTGGAAATTAAAGTACTTCCGGTGCCAACGAAACGATCTTCATGAATTCTTTTTCACGAAGTTCACGTGCAACTGGCCCGAAGATCCGAGTGCCGCGTGGGCTCTTGTCATCTTTGATGATGACTGCTGCGTTCTCATCGAAACGGATGTACGAACCATCTTTACGACGAGCGCCGCGTTTTGTACGAACGACAACTGCTCTGACAACGTCACCTTTTTTAACAACGCCACCTGGTGTTGCTTGTTTTACCGTCGCGACGATGATGTCACCGATGTTTGCAGTCTTACGACCTGAACCACCGAGGACTTTAATTGTCAACAGTTCACGCGCGCCAGAGTTGTCTGCTACTTTCAAGCGAGATTCTTGTTGAATCATGCGAGTGTACCTCCCTCCGGATGTTTATAGATCCGAACTGTTATTAGATGATTACTGATTCTTCTACTACTGTTACGAGACGGAAACGTTTGTCTTTAGAAAGCGGACGTGTTTCCGCGATGCGGACCACATCGCCTACTTTAGCGACATTGTTCTCATCGTGCGCTTTAAATTTCTTCGTGTAGTTTACACGTTTTCCATAAAGCTTATGACGTACTTTTGTTTCAACTGCAACGACGATCGTTTTGTCCATTTTGTCAGACACGACGCGTCCAGTGAGTACTTTACGCTTATTGCGTTCCATGAGTGTTACCTCCTCTTCAATAATCCGATTAGATTAGCCGTTGTTGATGCCGAGTTCGCGTTCACGAAGAATCGTTTTAGCACGCGCAATCGACTTGCGTACTTCACGGATACGAGCAGGATTCTCAAGCTGACCTGTAGCTAATTGGAAACGAAGGTTAAAGAGTTCTTCTTTCCACTCGCCTACTTTACCGTTGAGCTCTTCATTTGTTGATTGACGGAGATCAGTTGCTTTCATTCGTATCACCACCATTTTCTTCACGTTTCACGAACTTACATTTCACTGGAAGTTTGTGCGCTGCAAGGCGAAGTGCCTCACGTGCGACTTCCTCAGATACACCCGCGATTTCGAACATTACTTTACCAGGCTTAACTACAGCTACCCAGCCTTCTGGAGCACCTTTACCCGAACCCATTCGAACTTCGAGAGGCTTTTTAGTGTACGGCTTGTGTGGGAAGATCTTGATCCACACTTTACCGCCACGTTTCATATAACGTGTCATTGCGATACGTGCTGATTCGATTTGACGGTTTGTGATCCAGCTCGCTTCGAGCGATTGGAGACCGAATTCACCGAAATGTACTGTTGTGCCGCGTTTTGCATTTCCGCGCATTTTACCACGGTGTACACGACGATATTTCACGCGTTTAGGTAACAACATAGTGTGTTGCCTCCTTCCTGAAAGAGTGTTTATTATTTAGTGTTTTTTGTTGGAAGAACTTCTCCGTGGTAAAGCCATACTTTAATTCCGATTTTACCATACGTTGTGTCAGCTTCAGCTGTTCCGTAGTCGATGTCGGCACGGATTGTATGAAGCGGAACTGATCCTTCTGAGTACTTCTCTGAACGAGCGATATCAGCGCCACCAAGACGACCAGAAACTTCTGTTTTGATCCCTTTGATGCCAGTGCGCATCGAACGTTGAATTGACTGTTTCATTGCACGACGGAATGACACACGGCCTTCCAATTGACGAGCGATGTTTTCAGCAACAAGCTTAGCGACTGCATCCGCGTTTTTCACTTCAACAACGTTGATGTGAACACGTTTGCCTTCAGCAAGCTTTGTGATATTTTTACGGAGTGACTCGATTTCCGAACCACCTTTACCGATGACCATACCTGGTTTCGCAGTGTGAAGCGAAATGTTTACGCGGTTTGCAGCGCGTTCGATTTCAACTTTAGCCACACTAGCATCCTTCATTTTGTTTTCGATGTATTCACGAATAACGTAGTCTTCATGAAGGAGATCTGCGTAGTCTTTCTCAGCGTACCAACGCGAATCCCAGTCTTTGATAACACCAACGCGAAAACCGTGCGGATTTACCTTTTGACCCACTACATATCCCTCCTTATTTCTCAGTTACCACGATGTGAATGTGGCTTGTGCGTTTGTTAATACGACTTGCGCGACCCATCGCACGTGGGCGGAAGCGTTTGAGTGTTGGACCTTCGTTGACGAAAATTTCAGATACAACAAGGTTCTCAATGTTCATATCGTAGTTGTGCTCTGCGTTAGCGATCGCTGATTTCAATACTTTTTCAACGATTGGCGACGCTGCCTTGTTCGTGTGAGCAAGGACAGAGAGCGCTTCGCCGACTTGTTTCCCGCGAATTAAGTCTACAACGAGACGTGCTTTGCGAGGAGCAAGACGGACCATATTAGCTGATGCTTTAGCTTGCATGGATTTGACCTCCCCTCAGATTACCGTTTCGTTTTCTTGTCTGATCCGTGACCTTTGTACGTGCGTGTTGGAGCGAATTCACCAAGTTTGTGACCGACCATGTCTTCTGTCACGAATACTGGTACGTGTTTACGACCATCGTGTACACCGAACGTGTGACCCATGAATTCTGGGAAGATTGTCGAGCGACGTGACCAAGTTTTGATGACTTGCTTCTCACCAGATTCGTTAAGTTTGTCAACTTTAGCGAGCAAATGGTGATCTGCGAATGGACCTTTTTTCAAGCTGCGACCCATGATAGAACCTCCCTTTGGAATGATTCGGGAACGGCTCTTTCGAACCGCCCAAGAATCATGTAATAATTATTTCTTACGACGACGAAGGATGTACATGTCGCTCGATTTGTTTTTCTTACGAGTTTTGTAACCAAGAGCTGGTTTACCCCAAGGAGTAAGTGGGCCCGAACGACCGATTGGCGCACGACCTTCACCACCACCGTGTGGGTGATCAACCGGGTTCATTACAGAACCACGTACTGTTGGGCGTTTGCCTAACCAACGTGAACGTCCTGCTTTACCGATGTTTACAAGTTCGTGTTCTTCGTTACCAACTGAACCGATTGTAGCGCGGCAAGTGCCGAGGAACAAGCGTGATTCACCTGATTGAAGACGAACGATGACGTACTTGCCGTCACGTCCTTGGATTTGTGCCGATGCACCAGCCGCACGAACAAGCTGACCGCCTTTACCAGGCTTAAGCTCGATGTTGTGGATAGTAGTACCGACAGGGATGTTTACGAGTGGAAGAGCGTTCCCCACTTTAATATCCGCTTCAGGACCAGACATGATTTCCATGCCTACTTTGATGCCCTTAGGAGCGAGGATGTAACGTTTCTCACCATCTGCATAGTTGATGAGGGCGATGTTAGCTGAACGGTTTGGATCGTATTCGATCGTAGCAACGCGTCCGATGATAGCATCTTTGTTACGTTTGAAATCGATGATACGGTATTTACGTTTGTGCCCGCCACCTTGGTGACGTACAGTCAAACGACCTTGGTTGTTACGACCGCCTTTTTTCGAAAGCTTTTCAGTTAACGATTTCTCAGGACGGTTCGTTGTGATCTCTGCAAAGTCGAGAGATGTCATGTTACGGCGACCGTTAGTGGTCGGCTTAAACTTTTTAATTGCCATCGAGGATTCCCTCCTTTTCTTCTAAGGTAGTAAATTAACCGAGGAAGTCGATTGTGTTGCCTTCAGCAAGAGTTACGATCGCTTTTTTACGACGCGATGTGTAACCAGAGTGACGACCGACACGTTTCGCTTTCGGTTTCATGTTCATTGTGTTTACCGAAGCAACTTTCACGTTGAAAATTGTTTCGATAGCGTGCTTCACTTGTGATTTAGTCGCTTTAACTTCGATCTCGAAAACGTATTTGTTAGCTTCCATGAGGCTAACTGAACGCTCAGTGATGATCGGACGTTTGATGATATCGTATGCTTGAGCCATTATGCAAGCACCTCCTCTACCTTCGCAACCGCATCTTTAGTGAAGATGACTTTATCGTTAGCAATGAGGTCAAGAACGTTAACGCCCGCTGCCTCGATTACAGTCACTCCTGGGATGTTACGAGCTGCGAGAGCGATAGTCTCATTGTAGTCCGCTGTGACTACAAGAGCCTTACGTTCTACTGATAGGCCAAGAAGTACTGCGACCATATCTTTTGTTTTTGGTGCATCGAAAGCAAGGCCTTCGAGGACGATCATTTCGTTGTTTTGTACTTTCGACGACAAAGCCGAGAGAAGTGCAAGACGACGAACTTTTTTAGGAAGCTTGTAAGAGTATGAACGTGGAGTTGGACCGAAGACTGTTCCACCACCAACCCATTGTGGTGAGCGGATCGAACCTTGGCGCGCACGACCAGTTCCCTTTTGTTTCCATGGTTTACGGCCGCCACCGCGTACTTCCGAGCGACCTTTCGTATCGTGAGTACCTTGACGGCGTGATGCTTGTTGCATGACGATCGCGTCATAAAGTACTGATTCGTTTGGCTCGATACCGAAGATGGCTTCAGCCAATTCGATTTCGCCAACTTGTGAACCTGTTTGGTTTAGCAAAGCTACTTTAGGCATTCGTAATTCCTCCTTTCCGTGCAGTTAATTAGTTACCTTTGACAGCTGTCTTGATGATGACGTTCGATTTACGAGCGCCTGGGATTGCGCCTTTAACGAGTACAAGGCCGCGTTCCACGTCAACTTTGACAATTTCAAGGTTTTGAATCGTTTTACGCTCGCCACCCATTTGACCAGGAAGAAGCTTCCCTTTAAATACGCGGTTAGGCGCTACAGGACCCATTGAACCAGGGCGACGGTGGTAACGCGAACCGTGGGACATTGGTCCACGTGATTGTCCGTGACGCTTAATCGCACCTTGGAATCCTTTACCTTTTGAAGTACCTGTTACGTCCACTAATTCACCTGCAGCGAAAATGTCCGCCTTGATCTCTTGACCGATTTCGTATCCTTCTACTGAAGTACGAATTTCTTTCATGAAGCGCTTAGGTGTCGCGCTTGCTTTCGCAGCGTGACCTTTTGCCGGTTTGTTTTGACGTGATTCTTTGATGTCTCCAAAACCGAGTTGAACTGC
Organism: Exiguobacterium aurantiacum; assembly: GCF_001766415.1. Taxonomy (GTDB): domain Bacteria; phylum Bacillota; class Bacilli; order Exiguobacteriales; family Exiguobacteriaceae; genus Exiguobacterium; species Exiguobacterium aurantiacum_A. Next base: position 20,962 of record NZ_MKXO01000009.1, read on the forward strand.
TTCGTAACCGTCTGTTTCAAGTGTTTTAACTTGAAGCACGACGTTTCCTTCGACAGCAACTACTGTTACCGGTACGACTTCGCCTGCTTCGTTGAAGATTTGAGTCATACCAAGTTTTGTTCCTAAGATTCCTTTAGCCATGAGATACACCTCCTGTTTAATAATTATTGTCTCTTCTGGCTAGTATCTACTATATGAAGAATTAAAGTTTGATTTCGATGTCAACACCTGATGGTAATTCGAGACGCATAAGCGCATCAACCGTTTTTGGTGTTGGGTTAACGATGTCGATCAAGCGTTTGTGTGTACGCATTTCGAACTGTTCACGAGCATCTTTATACTTGTGGACCGCACGAAGGATCGTGTAGATCGATTTGTCAGTTGGAAGCGGGATTGGGCCCGAGACCTTCGCACCTGAACGTTTCGCAGTTTCAACGATTTTCTCAGCTGATTGATCGAGAACGCGATGGTCGTATGCTTTTAAGCGAATACGGATTTTTTCATTTGCCATGTAAGTTTCCCTCCTTTGTCGCCTACTTTTAAAAATAGACAGTTCTCAGCGGAAATTTCCACACCGGCCATGGCAAAGCTGCCTGGCGTGTCATAACCTCCCGCTTCATCGCAGCGTGCTTGTGTCAGCAGAGGCATCCGATCATTGCAATTCAACGATAGGACCCATTTTCTGCTGTAAAGTCTCTCACCACTCGCACAAACACTTAATCATTATATCGAATCTGCAAAACAAATGCAAGATTTGATTTTTTTCGATCGTGCCGGATGTCTGATGAGTTGTTCAACGTTCACTAATGTAACAAGATTCGAATCCTTTTGCAAGTTCTTTTCCTTCTTTTGTTGAACTATTTTTCAAAAGAAGGCCCATGCCAACTCTTCCTAGCGTTTCATATACTCTTTAAACTGCTCAGTGACGGCTTCGACGACCGATGCCGGAGCTCGTTTCAAACACGTTTGCACAATCGAGTTGTTGAACGGGTGCGTCATAAAGTATTCGTGCAGCTTGTCGACTTTCTCTTCCCGCCCCATCACTGAATAGAGGACGACCCACTCTTCAAGATGCATCCAACTCTCGTCCGGTTCAATGTAAGGATGCGTATAAATCCCGTCCGTGCAACGCATCCGAAAACTAGCCATCACGTCGATGTCCTGGCCTTCAAACGTATATTCGCCAAAGTACGTCGTCATATACTCGTCGTGCGGACCAGACTCTTCTTTTTTTCCGGCACGGCTGAGCACACGGTCAATCGTCTCGAACTGGTCAGGCTCAACGAATAGATCCAAGTCACGCGCCGTCTCGACGATTCCGTGATGCTTGAGTAAACTTGACCCGCCAAAGCGGCAGGCAACGCCGTTCAACCGGCAAAGCGTCTCCACTTGCTTTTCCATCATCGATTCTCCTTCCTACAATCCTATCTCCTATCCTATCACTTCGTTTCAAAAAACAAAAAAGCAGCCCGCAAATGCGGACTGCTTAAGACATCGATTACTCGACGATTTCTGTTACCGAACCAGCACCTACAGTACGGCCACCCTCACGGATTGAGAAACGTGTTCCGTCTTCGATCGCGATTGTAGAAATCAATTCGATCGTCAACTCGATGTTGTCTCCTGGCATTACCATTTCAGTACCTTCTGGAAGGTGAACGATACCTGTTACGTCAGTTGTACGGAAGTAGAACTGCGGACGGTAGTTCGCGAAGAATGGCGTGTGACGGCCACCCTCTTCTTTAGAAAGAACGTAGATTGAAGCTTTGAATTTAGAGTGCGGAGTGATTGTACCTGGTTTAGCAAGTACTTGTCCACGCTCGATGTCTTCACGTGATACACCACGGAGAAGAGCACCGATGTTGTCGCCAGCTTCTGCATAGTCAAGAAGCTTACGGAACATCTCTACACCAGTACATACAGTTTTCTTAGTTTCTTCTGTAAGACCAACGATTTCAACTTCGTCGTTGACGCGGAGAATACCACGCTCAACACGACCAGTCGCTACAGTACCGCGACCAGTGATTGAGAATACGTCCTCAACTGGCATCATGAAGTCTTTGTCCGTGTCACGAACAGGCTCAGGGATGTACTCATCAACTGCGTTCATGAGTTCCATGATTTTTTCTTCCCATTGTGGTTCGCCGTTAAGCGCGCCAAGAGCTGAACCTTTGATTACAGGGAGGTCGTCGCCTGGGAAGTCATATTCAGAAAGAAGTTCACGGATTTCCATCTCAACGAGTTCGAGAAGCTCTTCGTCGTCAACCATGTCAACTTTGTTCATGAATACTACGATGAAAGGAACACCTACTTGACGTGAAAGAAGAATGTGCTCACGTGTTTGTGGCATTGGGCCATCTGTTGCCGAAACAACGAGGATCGCGCCGTCCATTTGTGCAGCACCAGTGATCATGTTTTTAACATAGTCAGCGTGACCTGGGCAGTCAACGTGTGCGTAGTGGCGTTTTTCAGTTTCGTACTCGATGTGAGCTGTTGCGATTGTGATACCGCGCTCGCGCTCTTCTGGAGCACCATCGATTGCGTCAAACTTTGTAGCTGTTTTCCCTTGTGCTTTTGAAAGTACAGCTGAAATCGCTGCAGTCAAAGTTGTTTTACCGTGGTCGACGTGGCCAATTGTACCAACGTTAACGTGCGGTTTAGAACGGTCGAATTTTTCTTTACCCATTCTAGATTCCTCCTCTATAGACAATTAATTTTTTATTTAACTAGGAAGACGTAGGCTACTTTTAACATACGTCCTCCTTAGCTTACAACAATCATTTCAGCGTTACAACCGTTATTAGCCGTTCGCTTTTTTGATGATTTCTTCTGCAATTGACTTCGGTACTTCTTCGTAGTGGTCGAAGTGCATCGAGTACGTTCCACGTCCTTGCGTACGTGAACGGAGTGACGTTGCATATCCGAACATTTCCGAAAGTGGAATCATCGCTTTAACGACTTGTGCGTTACCGCGAGCTTCCATACCTTCTACGCGTCCACGGCGTGACGTGACGTCACCCATGATGTCTCCCAAGTATTCTTCTGGGATGACAACTTCAACACGCATCATTGGCTCAAGGATGACAGCTTTCGCTTGTTCCTTAAGTTGTTTGACCGCCATCGAAGCAGCAACTTTAAACGCCATCTCGTTCGAGTCGACATCGTGGTACGATCCGAAGACGAGGGCAGCTTTAACGTCAACTACTGGGTAACCAGCGAGGATACCGTTTTCGAGAGCTTCTTGAATACCGTTTTGAACAGCTGGTACGTATTCACGTGGAACAACACCACCGACGATCTTGTTCTCAAATTCGAATCCAGCACCTTCTACGTTCGGTTCGAATTCAACGACAACGTGACCGTACTGACCGCGTCCACCCGATTGACGTACGAATTTCGAATCGATCTTCGCAGCGCTACGGATTGTCTCACGGTAAGCAACTTGTGGTGCACCGACGTTTGCTTCGACTTTGAATTCGCGACGCATACGGTCAACGAGGATATCAAGGTGAAGCTCACCCATACCAGAGATGATCGTTTGACCAGTCTCTTGGTTTGTTTCAGTGCGGAAAGTTGGATCCTCTTCTGCGAGTTTCGCGAGGGCTTGACCCATCTTGTCTTGGTCTGCTTTCGATTTAGGCTCGATTGCGACCGAGATAACCGGTTCTGGGAATGTCATTGACTCGAGAACGACGTTGTCTTTCTCTGAGCAAAGTGTGTCACCAGTCGTTGTATCTTTAAGACCAACAGCAGCGGCGATGTCACCAGAAAATACCATTGGAATTTCTTCACGGCTGTTTGCATGCATTTGAAGGATACGACCGAGACGCTCGCGCTTCCCTTTAGTCGAGTTCTTCACATACGAACCAGCTTGTGCTGTACCAGAGTACACACGGAAGAATGTCAATTTACCGACGTAAGGGTCAGTCATGACTTTGAACGCAAGTGCCGAGAACGGCGCTTCGTCAGAAGGTTCACGCGTGATTTCTTCTTCTGTATCGAGGTTGATTCCTTTGATTGACTCGACATCAACTGGTGATGGGAGGTAATCAACAACAGCGTCCAACATCAATTGAACACCTTTGTTTTTAAAGGCCGAACCTACAAGTACAGGATAGAATTCAACGCTAAGTGTTGCTTGACGAATACCAGCTTTGAGTTCTTCGATTGAGATCTCTTCGCCTTCGAGGTATTTCATCATCAAATCTTCGTTGTAATCCGCAACGCCTTCGATCAAGCGACCACGAAGTTCTTCAGCTTGGTCAGCCATATCAGCTGGGAAGCCTTCTGTTACTTCGATGTCAGTACCGAGGTCGTTCGAGTACATGTATGTCTTTCTTTCGACGAGGTCGATGATTCCTTTGAATTCATCTTCTGCGCCGATTGGAAGTTGGATTGGGTGTGCGTTAGCGTGCAAACGTTCGTGAAGTGTTTTCACCGAGTACATGAAGTCCGCACCAATCTTATCCATCTTGTTGACGAATACGACACGTGGAACACCGTATGTTGTCGCTTGACGCCATACAGTTTCTGTTTGTGGTTCAACACCTGACTGAGCGTCAAGTACAGCAACTGCGCCATCAAGTACACGGAGTGAACGTTCAACTTCAACTGTGAAGTCTACGTGTCCAGGTGTATCGATGATGTTTACACGGTGGCCATTCCACTGTGCAGTCGTCGCTGCAGAAGTGATCGTGATTCCACGCTCTTGCTCCTGCTCCATCCAGTCCATTTGTGAAGCTCCTTCATGAGTTTCACCAATCTTGTGGATACGACCTGTGTAATAAAGAATACGTTCAGTTGTAGTCGTTTTACCGGCATCGATGTGAGCCATGATCCCGATGTTACGAGTATTCTTTAGGGAGAATTCTCTTGCCATACTGGGTATTCTCCTTCCGCATGTGTTTTTCGTGTGCTGGCACACGATATGATTATACCCGAAAGCCACTCCATTAAGCCACCGCTTGGTGACGTGGAGTGGTCTTTACGTTTAACTTACCAACGATAGTGAGCAAACGCTTTGTTCGCTTCTGCCATCTTATGCATGTCTTCGCGTCTCTTAACAGAAGCACCAGTGTTATTGGCTGCATCCATGATTTCATTCGCGATACGTTGCTCCATCGTCTTCTCGTTGCGGAGACGAGCGTAGTTCACGAGGTAACGAAGACCAAGTGTCGTACGGCGTTCTGGACGAACTTCAACAGGAACTTGGTAGTTTGCTCCACCTACACGGCGAGCTTTAACTTCAAGTACAGGCATGATGTTTGTCATTGCTTCTTCGAACACTTCCATAGGCTCTTTGCCTGAGCGTTCAGCGATGAGACCAAATGCGTTGTAAATGATAGTTTGAGCTGTACCTTTTTTACCGTCTAACATGACACGGTTAATGAGGCGAGTTACCAATTTCGAGTTGTAGATCGGATCTGCGATAACGTCACGACGTTCTGCACGGTTTTTACGCATCCGAGTACCCTCCTTTCAAAATTTCAGTAGTTTAGTTTGCGAGAATTACTTCTTCGCAGCTTTCGGACGTTTCGTACCGTATTTAGAACGGCCTTGCATACGTCCGTCCACACCTGCAGTGTCAAGTGCACCACGAACGATGTGGTAACGTACTCCTGGTAAGTCTTTTACACGTCCTCCGCGGATAAGAACAACGCTGTGCTCTTGAAGGTTGTGGCCAATACCTGGAATGTACGCAGTCACTTCGATTTGGTTAGTCAAACGAACACGGGCATACTTACGTAAAGCCGAGTTCGGTTTCTTCGGAGTCATTGTACCAACACGTGTACAAACACCACGTTTTTGTGGTGAGCTCACGTTTGTTTGTGACTTGATGAAACTGTTGTAACCTTTGTTAAGTGCTGGAGAGTCAGATTTAACGACTTTCGATTTGCGTCCTTTACGGACTAACTGGTTGATAGTAGGCATCTTTGAAGATCCTCCCTTCCTGAATTATGCTATTTTCTAGACCCACCGACCCGGGTGGTTCATTTAAGGTCATAACGAAACGCTTTTACGAGGCGTAGGCATTCCATGACCTCGCAAAAACGTGAGTTATACCTTGAAAGTGGCAATAATAGCAGCCAAACCTTTCCGTAGAAAGATCGGTTAACGTCCAAGTAGCTTGCCGACTGCTGGACACCATTGTCATCGACAACAACCGATTGGCGGCACTAAATCATAGTAGCACCGCCAAAGAGTGCTGTCAAGACGTTTTTACTCGACGTTCGCGTCTTCGAGGACGGCTTTCGACGCATCTTCTTTAAGTTTAACGTCACGGTATACCGGCATCCCTGTACCAGCTGGCACGAGTTTACCGATGATGACGTTCTCTTTGAGTCCGAGAAGATAGTCGCGTTTGCCTTTGATGGCAGCGTCTGTCAACACGCGAGTCGTTTCTTGGAACGAAGCGGCCGAGAGGAACGAATCTGTCTCAAGCGACGCTTTCGTGATTCCGAGAAGGACCGGTTTCGCCGTTGCTGGGCTCTTACCTACGCGAAGTACATCTTTACACGCTTCTTTGAAGACGCCGATGTCGACGAGTGAACCAGGGAGAAGTGGCGTGTCACCTGACTCGATGACTTTGACGCGACGAAGCATTTGGCGAACCATGACTTCGACGTGTTTGTCGCCGATTTCTACCCCTTGCATCCGGTATACTTTTTGAACTTCTTGAAGAAGATAGTTTTGGACACCAGACACACCACGGACGGTGAGCAATTCTTTCGGATCGATCGAACCTTCCGTGAAGACTTCCCCGGCATCTACCGTGTCGCCGATCTGAACGCGTAAACGCGCTCCGAACGGAATCGTGTACGTACGAGTCTCACTGAGTCCTTCGACCGTGAGTTCCCGCTTGTCACGCGACTCGGTAAAGTCGATGACCGTACCAGGAATTTCCGAGATGACCGCTTGACCTTTCGGGTTACGAGCCTCGAATACCTCTTGGATACGTGGAAGACCTTGCGTGATATCATCTCCGGCTACCCCACCTGTGTGGAAGGTACGCATTGTAAGCTGCGTTCCTGGCTCACCGATTGATTGCGCGGCGATGATTCCGACTGCTTCGCCAACTTCAACGTTCGAGCCGGTCGCCAAGTTACGGCCGTAGCACTTCTTACATACGCCGTGTGACGTGTTACATGTGAAGGCTGTACGGATTTCAACTCGTTCGATACCAGCGTCGACGATGTCGCGGGCGATATCTTCTGTGATCAATTGGTTCTTCTCAATCATGACTTCACCCGTTTCCGGATGTGCCACTGTCTCGAACGCTGTACGGCCGACGAGGCGGTCATACAAGTTTTCGATTTCTTCCGTGCCTTCGCGGAGAGCGGCAACGCGGATTCCGCGGTCCGTTCCACAATCTTCTTCACGGATGATGACATCTTGGGCAACGTCGACGAGACGACGCGTCAAGTAACCTGAGTCAGCCGTTTTAAGGGCTGTATCGGCAAGACCTTTACGCGCACCGTGCGTTGAGATGAAGTATTCTTGAACCGTTAGTCCCTCACGGAACGACGATTTGATTGGAAGTTCGATGATGCGGCCAGATGGAGCGGCCATCAAACCACGCATCCCTGCGAGCTGCGTGAAGTTGGACGCGTTACCACGGGCACCTGAGTCAGACATCATGAAGATCGGGTTCAAGCGGTTGAGGGATTTCATCAATCGCGATTGAATCTCGTCCTTCGCTTCGTTCCAAGAGCGTACAACGCGCTCGTAACGCTCATCTTCAGTGATGAGACCACGACGGAACGACTTCATGATTTGGTCGACTTGAGTTTGCGCTTCATCAAGGATTTCTTGTTTGTCCGGAAGAACGATGATATCGGCGATTCCGACCGTCACACCCGCTTTAGTCGAGTGTTTGAAGCCGAGATCTTTCATCCGGTCAAGCATGCGGCTCGTTTCAGTCGTTTCAAACTTCTGGAACACTTCCGCGATGACTTTACCAAGGAATCCTTTTTTGAACGGTTCGATGAGTGGACGTGCGGCAATTTCTTCCGCGACGTTGGCACCTTTTTCGATGAAGTACTTATCAGGCGTTGCTTCCTGCAAGTTTTCCATCGTCGGTTCGTTCAAGTATGGGAACGTGTTCGGCAAGATCTCGTTAAAGATCATCTTACCGACTGTCGTGATTAACATTTTCTCATTTTGCTCCGCTGTGAACGTCGGGTTGTTGAGCGTACGTGCTGGAAGGGCGACACGTGTATGCAAGTGGACGTATCCATTTTGATACGCGATGAGCGCTTCGTTGACGTTCGACAAAATTTTCCCTTGTCCGATGGCATCGTCGCGTTCAAGCGAGATGTAGTAGTTACCGAGGACCATATCCTGCGATGGTGTAACAACTGGTTTACCATCTTTCGGGTTCAAGATGTTCTGTGCAGCGAGCATGAGGAGACGAGCTTCTGCTTGCGCTTCGGCTGAAAGTGGTACGTGGACCGCCATTTGGTCACCATCAAAGTCGGCGTTGTAAGCCGTACATACGAGTGGGTGTAGACGAATCGCACGGCCCTCGACGAGAATCGGTTCGAAAGCTTGAATCCCTAGACGGTGAAGTGTAGGGGCACGGTTCAAGAGAACCGGATGCTCACGAATGACTTCTTCGAGGACGCCCCAGATTTCTGGTTGCATCTTCTCAATTTTGCGTTTGGCGTTCTTGATGTTCGACGCGATCCCGCGACCGACAAGTTCTTTCATCACGAACGGTTTGAAGAGTTCAAGGGCCATCTCTTTCGGGAGACCACATTGGAACATCTTCAAGTTCGGTCCAACGACGATAACCGAACGTCCTGAGTAGTCGACCCGTTTACCAAGAAGGTTTTGACGGAAACGACCTTGTTTCCCTTTCAACATATGTGAAAGCGACTTAAGTGGACGGTTACCTGGACCTGTTACCGGACGACCACGACGACCGTTGTCGATGAGGGCGTCAACCGCTTCTTGAAGCATACGCTTCTCGTTTTGCACGATGATGTTCGGCGCGCCGAGATCGAGCAAACGTTTGAGACGGTTGTTACGGTTGATGACTCGACGATATAAATCGTTCAAGTCAGAAGTCGCAAAGCGCCCACCATCGAGCTGCACCATCGGGCGAAGCTCAGGTGGAATGACAGGAAGTACTTCGAGGATCATCCAATCTGGATCATTCCCCGACGTGAAGAACGCATCGAGCACTTCAAGACGTTTGATCGCACGTGTACGACGTTGGCCTTGAACTGTCTTCAATTCTTCGCGGAGTTCTCCGACTTCCTTCTCGAGTTGTACGTCTTGAAGGAGTGTCCGGATCGCTTCCGCACCCATGTCTGCTTTAAAGTCACTACCGTACTTCTCACGGTAGAGACGGAATTCTTTTTCCGAGAGAAGTTGTTTCTTCTCGAGCGGAGTGTCACCTGGTTCTGTCACGACGTACGACGCGAAGTAGATTACTTCTTCGAGCGCACGCGGTGACATATCGAGAACAAGCCCCATTCGACTTGGAATCCCTTTGAAGTACCAGATGTGCGAAACCGGAGCCGCGAGCTCGATGTGGCCCATACGTTCGCGACGCACTTTCGCTTTCGTCACTTCAACGCCACAGCGGTCACAAATGACTCCTTTATAACGGATTCGTTTGTATTTCCCGCAGTAACATTCCCAGTCTTTCGTAGGACCGAAGATTCGTTCACAGAACAGTCCGTCCTTCTCTGGTTTGAGTGTACGATAGTTGATTGTTTCCGGCTTTTTGACTTCCCCGTAAGACCACGAACGGATCTTTTCGGGTGAAGCCAAGCCGATTTTCATATATTCAAATCGATTAACATCTACCAAGGGGCCGACCTCCCTTTTCGCCTTATTCCTCTTCCGTAACAGTCGGTTGAACGACTTGTTCTAACGCCGATGTTGCGTTCGGGATGTTGTCGTCATCTTCATCTTTCATTTCAACTTCTTCGTCGTCCACAGACATCATCTTGACTTCCATACCGAGCGCTTGAAGCTCTTTGATCAAGACGCGGAACGATTCAGGAACGCCCGCTTTCGGAACGCTCTCGCCTTTCACGATTGCTTCGTATGCTTTCACACGACCAACCGTGTCATCCGACTTGATTGTAAGGATTTCTTGGAGCGTGTAGGCTGCGCCGTACGCTTCAAGTGCCCAAACTTCCATCTCACCGAAGCGCTGTCCACCGAACTGTGCTTTACCACCGAGCGGTTGTTGCGTAACGAGCGAGTATGGTCCTGTCGAACGAGCGTGAAGTTTATCATCAACCATGTGCGCAAGTTTGATCATATACATGACACCGACCGAGACGCGGTTATCGAACGGTTCACCAGTACGACCGTCATAGAGACGAGTCTTGGCATCTTTGTCCATTCCAGCTTCTTCAATCGTTGCCCATACGTCTTCTTCACGTGCGCCATCGAATACAGGTGTCGCCACTTTGATGCCGAGCTTTTTAGCCGCCATTCCAAGGTGGAGTTCAAGTACCTGACCGATGTTCATCCGCGATGGTACACCGAGTGGGTTAAGCATGATGTCAATCGGTGTGCCGTCTGGCATGTATGGCATGTCTTCTTCAGGGAGGATCCGCGAGATAACACCTTTGTTACCGTGACGTCCCGCCATCTTATCCCCTTCGTGAATCTTACGTTTTTGAACGATGTAGACACGAACCATTTGGTTCACACCCGGTGAAAGTTCGTCGCCGTTCTCACGGTCGAACACCTTGACGTCCAAAATGATGCCGTCGCCGCCGTTTGGTACACGGAGTGACGTATCACGGACTTCACGGGCTTTCTCACCGAAGATCGCATGCAAGAGACGCTCTTCCGCCGTCAGTTCAGTTACACCTTTAGGCGTGACTTTCCCGACGAGGATATCGCCATCTTTCACTTCCGCACCAATGCGGATGATCCCACGATCGTCCAAGTTGCGAAGCGCGTCATCACCGACGTTCGGAATATCACGTGTGATTTCCTCAGGTCCGAGTTTCGTGTCTCGTGACTCTGACTCATACTCCTCGATGTGAATCGAAGTGTAGACGTCATCTTTCACGAGGCGCTCACTCATGATGATCGCATCCTCATAGTTGTAACCGTCCCAAGTCATGAAGGCGACAACGACGTTACGACCGAGCGCGAGCTCACCCATATCCATCGATGGACCGTCAGCAAGGATTTCTCCTTTTTCGACTTGGTCACCAGCAGCGATGATCGGCTTTTGGTTATAGCACGTTCCTTGGTTCGAACGAACGTACTTTTGAAGTTTGTAGCGGTCAAGGTCACCTGAAACCGTTGTTCCATTCACGTCAGACGTGCGGCGGACCAAGATTTCACGCGCTGTGACACGCTCGACGACACCTGGGTATTTCGCGATAATCGCGGCCCCAGAGTCTTTCGCTGACACGTACTCCATACCAGTACCGATAATCGGCGAGTCTGGTTGAAGGAGTGGTACAGCTTGACGTTGCATGTTCGCTCCCATGAGGGCACGGTTCGAGTCATCGTTCTCAAGGAACGGGATACATGCTGTTGCCGCAGAAACAACCTGTTTCGGCGAAACGTCCATGTAGTCGACTCGACTTGGCTCAACTGACAAGTTTTGTCCGCGGAAGCGGCAAAGGACTTGCTCGTTTGCAAAGTAACTGTCTTCAGTGAGCGGCATGTTCGCCTGGGCGACGACGTAGAGATCTTCTTCATCCGCCGTCATATATTGAATCTCGCTCGTGACGAGACCTGTTTCTGGGTCGACTCGGCGGTACGGTGTCTCAATGAAACCGTACTCGTTTACTTTCGCAAAAGATGAAAGCGAGTTGATGAGACCGATGTTCGGTCCTTCAGGTGTTTCGATTGGACACATCCGACCGTAGTGCGAATAGTGAACATCTCGAACTTCGAAGCCGGCACGCTCACGTGTCAAACCACCCGGTCCGAGTGCAGAGAGACGACGCTTATGCGTGAGCTCTGCGAGCGGGTTTGTTTGGTCCATGAACTGTGACAACTGCGAGCTACCGAAGAACTCTTTCAGCGATGCGATTACCGGGCGGATGTTAATCAGCGCCTGTGGTGTGATCGCATTTTGATCTTGAATCGACATCCGTTCTTTTACGACACGTTCCATACGAGAAAGACCGATACGGAATTGGTTTTGGAGAAGTTCTCCGACTGAACGAAGACGACGGTTTCCTAAGTGGTCGATGTCATCTGTTGTTCCGACTTCGTGAAGTAAGTTGAAGAAGTAGTTGATCGATGCAATGATATCCGCTGGTGTGACGTGCTTGATGCTACGGTCGATGTTGCCATTACCGATAATGTTCAAGACACGCTCTCCATCCGGGTCATCCGGTGAGATGACTTTAATCGATTGGAGACCAAACGGCTCACCTTCAGCAACGCCGCCAGTTGGCTCAGCGTCCATGTAACCGAGACCGTTTTCCAAATGCGGAAGGACGCGGTCTAAGTTGCGACGGTCGAGGATTGTTCCAGCTTCGGCGATCACTTCGCCTGTCTCTGGGTCAACGAGCGTCTCGGCCAATTTCTGACCGAAGAGACGGTTTTTAAGATGAAGTTTTTTGTTCATCTTATAACGACCAACGTTTGCGAGGTCGTAGCGTTTCGGGTCAAAGAAACGTGAGACGAGAAGTGATTTCGCGTTTTCAACCGTTGGTGGTTCACCAGGGCGGAGACGCTCGTAAATCTCGATCAACGCTTTCTCTGTCGACTCGGTATTATCTTTTTCAAGGGTGTTCCGAAGATATTCATCATCCCCGAGAAGGTCGATAATTTCTTGGTCCGTACCAAATCCGAGAGCACGCAACAACACCGTTACCGGGATCTTACGGGTACGGTCGATACGAACATAAACGATATCCTTAGCATCTGTCTCAAGTTCGAGCCATGCTCCACGGTTCGGGATGACTGTTGCACCGAAACCACGTTTACCGTTTTTATCGAGTTTAGAATTGTAATAGACGCTCGGCGAACGAACAAGCTGGGAAACGATGACGCGTTCTGCGCCGTTAATAATAAACGTTCCCGACTCTGTCATAATCGGGAAATCACCCATGAATACTTCTTGTTCTTTAAGCTCACCTGTCTCTTTGTTTTGCAGACGTACTTTCACGCGCAATGGCGCAGAATAAGTGACGTCGCGCTCCTTCGAGTCATCAATCGAATATTTCGGCTCGCTAAGCGAGTAATCGATGAACTCAAGCACGAGGTTTCCAGTGAAGTCGGAGATTGGCGAAATGTCGGTAAACATCTCTTTCAATCCTTCACGTAAGAACCACTCATAAGAAGCAGTTTGAATTTCAATCAAATTCGGAAGCTCTAATACCTCACTGATACGGGCAAAGCTTCTTCTCTGACGGTGACGACCGTACTGAACAAGTTGACCAGTCAACTGATTCACCTCTCAGACCCCCAATTCTCTATCGAATTTTTCGGGCGTAATAATCGAACATTGTCATTGAATGTCGCCCTTTTTCCGCGTCTAAAAAGCGGCAAACGCGGCAATTCAAGGCGAATTCCATTCCAATGGCATTTTATAATGTTAGCATATACGTTATAGCGAGTCAACAAGACTCAACCGTTTGTCAAGAGCGAATTGCCCGGAAAATAAAATAGCCTTTGTCTTTGGCAACCGTCTCGACCTGACCGAACACATCTTCAAGCAACTTCTTAGCAGAAGGCGCTCCTTGTTTCTTTTGAATGACGACGTAGAGTGCCCCGCCTATGACGAGATGCGCGTACGCATCTCTTAAAATCGTGTGAACCACTTGCTTCCCGGCCCGAATCGGCGGATTGGTCACGATAGCGGCAAATTGCTCGCCTCCGACTCCATCATATGCGTGGCTAAGCCGTGTTTCGATCGTCACCCCGTTTTGGGCGGCGTTTTGCTCTGACAAGGCAAGCGCTCGTTCGTTCACGTCGACGAGAAGCGCTTCACGCCCAGAGGCGTCGGCAAGCGAGATCCCCATCGGACCGTAGCCGCAGCCTACATCTAAAATGCGACCTTCAACTTCCGGCACTTCAAATGACTCGATTAAGAGACGTGACCCAAAATCGACCGATCCTTTCGAGAACACGCCGCGGTCCGAGGTGAAGCGATACATCTTCCCTCGCAACTCATACGTCCACGTCTCAGGGGCACTTTTCGAACTCGGATCGTTCGTATAGTAATGATCTCCCATGCATTGAACCTCCTAACCCACTCTTCAAGGAAATAAAAGAAGCTCGCCATAGCGAGCTTCTATACGTTGTGAAGTAAAAGTTAGATTACTTAACTTCGACAGATGCGCCAGCTTCTTCAAGCTTAGCTTTAACTGCGTCTGCATCTTCTTTAGAAACGCCTTCTTTGACTGGAGCCGGAGTTCCGTCAACGAGTGCTTTTGCTTCTTTAAGACCGAGGCCAGTAAGTTCACGTACTGCTTTGATTACGTTGATCTTACCAGAACCTGCGCTTGTGAGGATTACGTCGAATTCAGTTTGCTCTTCAGCTACTGCTGCGCCTGCACCTGCTGCTGCTACTGGAGCTGCTGCTGATACGCCGAATTCTTCTTCGATTGTTTTTACGAGTTCGTTAAGTTCGAGAACCGTCATTGATTTGAGGTCTTCGATGAATTGCTCTTTGTTGAAAGCCATTATGGTTTTCCTCCTTTGATGTTGTAAAAAGTTTTTTTACGCTACGCGACAAAGATTAAGCAGACTGCTCTTCTTTTTGTTCTGCGATTGCGTTTGTTGCGATTGCGAGCCCGCGGATCGGAGCTTGAAGGACGCTGAGAAGCATCGAGAGAAGACCATCGCGTGATGGAAGTTCTGCAAGGGCTTTAACTTCTTCGAGTGAAGTTACTTTGCCTTCGATGATTCCGCCTTTAAGTTCGAGCGCTTTGTGCTCTTTTGAGAAGTCGTTCAAGATCTTCGCTGGAGCAATAACGTCTTCTTTCGAGAACGCGATTGCAGTAGGACCTGTGAAGACTTCATCGAGACCGTCATAACCAGACTGAGTCGCCGCGCGACGAAGGAGACCGTTTTTGTATACTTTGAACTCGATTCCAGCGTCACGAAGTGTTTTACGGAGTGTAGTCACTTCTTCAACTGTAAGTCCACGGTAGTCAACAACGATCGTTCCAACGCTTGCTTGCATTTTCTCAGCGATTTCATCAACGAGTACCGATTTCTGAGCTACGATTTTTTCGCTTGCCATGTTTGTGCACCTCCTAGTCAATTCTTATACCGGACGAGAGGCTGCTCTCCAAAAAGAAATCCCTCGTATGAAGACATACGAGGGCGTAATTGTTTGAAAGTAAACCTGTGACAACAGGCTCAAGTTCGAGCAAAGACACCTCGGAAGGGTTTACGGACCGATGTCCACCTTCTGTCTGCGGTAATCCAACATATTCGGTTGAACGTGTTTTACTTTAACAGCGGCATCACACGTTGTCAACAGTTTATTTCAAGTGAATTACTTGATGAAATCGGCAGTCGCGACACGGATACCAGGACCCATTGTCGAAGAAAGCGCGATGTTTTTGAGGTAAGTTCCTTTTGCAGTAGCAGGCTTAACTTTCATGAGTGTCTCGAGGATAGTCTCGATGTTCTCAGAGAGTTTTGTTGCTTCAAATGACTTCTTACCAACTGGTACGTGGATGTTACCGGCTTTATCAACACGGTACTCAACTTTACCAGCTTTGATGTCCGCGATTGCTTTCGCAACGTCGAACGTGACTGTGCCTGTTTTCGGGTTAGGCATGAGGCCTTTTGGTCCGAGAACGCGACCGAGTTTACCAACTTCACCCATCATGTCAGGTGTCGCAACGATAACATCGAAGTCGAACCATCCTTGTTGGATTTTAGTGATGTACTCAGCGTCGCCGACGAAGTCAGCGCCAGCCGCTTCAGCTTCTTTAACTTTTTCGCCTTTTGCAAAGACGAGAACTTTTTGTGTTTTACCAGTACCGTGTGGAAGTACAACGGCACCGCGGATTTGTTGGTCCGCTTTCTTCGGATCTACGCCGAGACGGACAGCAATTTCGATTGTTTCATCGAACTTAGCTGTTGCAGTTTTTTGAACGAGTTCAACCGCTTCTGCGAGGTCGTAAGACTTCGTGCGATCAACAAGCTTAGCTGCTTCTTGGTGTTTTTTACCCATGATTCTTTTCCTCCTTGTGGTTAGCGGAATTTCCTCCCACATAATGAAGGGATTGAAGGTGAGCAAAATATGCACCGACAATCCCAGAGACTAATAAATTAGTCTTCGATTACAATACCCATACTGCGCGCAGTACCTTCAACCATAAGCATCGCTGTTTCTACAGACGCTGCGTTAAGGTCAGGCATTTTAAGTTCAGCGATTTCGCGAACTTTATCACGCTTAACCGTTGCTACTTTCTTACGGTTCGGTTCTCCTGAACCGCTCTCGATACCAGCAGCTTTTTTCAAAAGAACTGCAGCTGGTGGAGTTTTCGTAATGAATGTAAACGAACGATCTTCGTATACCGTAATGACTACAGGAATAATCAATCCGGCTTGGTCTTGTGTACGAGCGTTGAACTCTTTACAGAATCCCATGATGTTAACACCTGCTTGACCAAGTGCTGGACCAACTGGTGGTGCTGGGTTAGCTTTACCAGCAGGGATTTGAAGTTTAACGAGTTTAGTAACTTTTTTCGCCACGAGACACACCTCCTTAAGTCTAAAATGTGGTTTCTTGGACGTTGTGCGCCCTCCCACTCAATCTATTAGGTCGAGTTTGTACTGAAATATAGCACAACATCAAACATTTCCGATTGTACCATCCGTTTCCGAGAATGGCAAGTGGGTTTTAGTTAATTTTCTGAACTTGTTCGAAATCAAGCTCAATTTTTGTTTCGCGGCCGAACATGTCGACGACGACTTTGAGCTTCTCTTTGTCAGTTTCGATCTCATCAATCGTACCTTCAAAGTTCTCGAACGCGCCTTCTTTGACACGAACGAGATCGCCAAGCTCATAGTTATAACGGTCTTTCTTCTCGATCAGACCCATCTGCGAAAGGACGTTCGTCACTTCGTCAGGCTGGAGCGGGATCGGCTTGGCGCCGCCCCCGGTTGATCCGAGGAAGCCCGTTACGTTTGGCGTGTTACGAACAACATACCATGAATCGTCTGTCATAATCATCTCGACGAAGACATATCCAGGGAAGTTTTTCACTTCACGCTCTTTAATTTTCTTTTCGCCACTCTTCAACGTGACTTCTTCTTGCGTTGTTTCGGTCGGAACGAGGACGCGGAAAATTTTATCTTCCATGTTCATCGAACCGATTCGACGTTCTAGGTTTTCTTTGACATTGTTCTCAAAGCCAGAGTACGTCTGGACAACAAACCATTGTTTCTCCACGGCTTTCACCTCTTTCCTTAGTTAATCAATAGGTTGACGAGATAACTGACACCAGTATCTACGCCGAACACGAACAGGCCGATCACGACGACCGTCGCGATGACTGTGATGGTATATTTTGTGAGCTCTTTACGAGTCGGCCAACTCGTCTTCTTTAACTCTTTCCATACATCGCGCAAAAAGTTCATGGTAGCTTCCTCCTACGTTGAATGCCAATCTACGTTACTTTGATTCTCGATGTGTTGTGTGCGCATTGCAACGACGGCAGAACTTGTTCAGCTCGAGCCGCGTCTGCACATCATCTTTCTTGGTCGTCGAGTAAACTCTTGACCCGCAATCCGCGCACTCGAGACTTACTTTCTTTGCCATCCATAAGCGCCCCTTTCGACAGCTCCATATTAAAAAAGAGCGAAAAAAAAACGCCTCCTGTAAATGGCGTCTACGGACAAGGCGCTGCCTTAAAAGTATCACATAGGAGGCGTGCGGTCAATACGAGTTAACTCGTCAGCATTTTAACGTCAACATGCCGCTCGAATTTTTTCTTCACGCGCTGCAAGGCGTTATCGATCGACTTCACGTGACGGTCAAGGTCGTCAGAGATTTCTTGATACGAACGGCCATCCAAATAAAGACGAAGCACTTTTCGTTCCAAGTCACTGAGGAGCTCATCCATCTTCTCTTCCATGAACAGTTGTTCTTCCCGCGTGACGAGCAAGTCTTGCGGATCGTTCGGATGCGGAGGCAAAATCACGTCGAGCAACGTCCGGTCAGACTCATCGTCAAAGATCGGCTTGTCGAGCGAGACGTATGAGTTGAGCGGAATATGCTTCTGACGCGTCGCCGTCTTAATCGCCGTGATCATCTGACGGGTGATACACATCTCGGCAAAACTCTTAAACGACGCGAGGCGTTCATCCCGATAGTCACGCACGCCTTTATACAGACCGATCATTCCCTCTTGGACGATATCCTCGTGGTCGGCGCCAATCAAAAAGTAAGACCGCGCCTTCGCCCGCACGAAGTAACGGTAACGTTCAATCAAAAACTCGAGCGCATCACTATCCCCTTCATTCCGCGCTAGAGAGACGAGCTCTTCGTCTGACATCGTTTCAAACTGCTCGTATGGCCATCCGTTCATGTTTCATACCCCCCGGCAATTGATAATGAACTATGTAAGTTAGTGCTCTTATTATAGGCGTCATACAAAACGACCGTCAAATAAATTTCGAAAAATTCCGTCAATTAGATATGGTGTAGCTCATACAACTAATAGTATACAACATTTCTTTCCAAAAAAATGTCAAACTAAAAACAAAAAACGAGTCCATTGTATGAACTCGTCAGTGAGAATCCTCACCGTTCGACTTACGGCGCCGCATTTCTTCAAAACGGGCCATGACGTCGGGCGGGATATCGATTGTTTTTCGATTGGACCGGTCGCTCGCGAGCGTCTGACGCTCTTGCTCAATCGCCACTTTCGCTTGCTTCCAATCCTTTAATAGTTCGGTCGCTGGGACACGGAGGGCACCTTGACCGAAGATGACCCATTGCTCGGTAAAGTCGTTTGTGGCGACGAATAACGTCACTAAACGATCGTCCACGAGTTCATGGGCCCGCCGTTCGATCCACTCATCCGCCGTTTCGTTCTCCTTCGTATAGACGACCTCGACCCGGCTCCGCTTCTGGATCGACTCGCGCCCATAGCGCATGTGGGCATCAAAGACGACCGTCACCATGCGGCCTGTAGCGGCCTGATACTCGGCCATCGCTTCAATCAAGTCATTTCGAGCTTGATCGAAGTCGATGTCCCGCAGTTTTCGAAGATGCGGCCACGCCCCAATGATGTTATAGCCATCGACGAGGAGTAATTCTCGCTTTTTCAGGCTCATGATAACGGATTACGAGAGCGATGCACCTCATACAGAAGAAGTGCGGCCGCGACCGAAGCGTTGAGCGACGTGACATGACCGACCATCGGCATATGGACGAGGAAGTCACACGCCTCGCGCACGAGACGGCCCATCCCTTTCCCTTCGCTGCCGATGACGACGACAAGTGGCATGTTCCCATCGAGCCGACGATAGTCTTGACTCTCACTCGCGTCAGTTCCGACGATCCACATCCCTTTTTCTTTCAATTCTTCGAGCGTCCGCGTCAAGTTCGTGACACGCGCGACCGGGATATATTCAATTGCTCCCGTCGAGGCTTTCGCGACGGTTTGCGTCAAGCCGACCGAGCGCCGTTTCGGAATGATGACTCCATGGGCGCCGACCGCGTCAGCTGTCCGTAAAATCGATCCCAAGTTGTGCGGGTCCTCTAGCTCATCGAGCAAAATAAAGAGCGGTGTCTCCCCTTTAGACTCGGCAAGCGCGAACATATCGTCAAGCGTCTTATACTCGTAAGCCGCAACGGCCGCGACGACGCCTTGATGGTGTTCACTGCCCGCCATCTTTTCAAGCTTCGTCTTCGGGACGAACGAGATCTGTACCGAGGCCTCATTGGCCATGCCGATAATTTGGGCGAGCGGCCCTTTGTGCTGCCCTTCCATGATAAAGACTTTATTCATATCCCGTCCGCTCCGAAGCGCCTCGATTACTGGATTACGTCCATATAAGAAATCGATGCCTTCTTCAAGGACGTCAACTTCTTGATAGTCCGGGCGTTCCGGCTTTTGACGGTGCGGACGGTCGCCCCGTTCGCCTCTTGGACGGTCGAACGAACGCTTGTCGTTCGCTCGTCCTCCGTCATGTCGTTTCGGGTTGCTCGGTTTCGAGCCATGTGAGTGCCTGTTCGATGAGTTCTTCAAGACGATCCCTTCTTTCTATTAGATATGTGTAGCCGATCAATGCCTCAAAAGCTGTCGAGTAGCGGTACGTGTGGACGTCGGTGCGTTTCGGGATCGACCCTGATTTCGCATTTTTACCGCGCCGGACGATCGCTGTCTCGTCCTCGCTCAAGATACCCGTCTCTAACCAGTGGGTGACGACGCTCGCTTGCGCGGTTGCGTTCACGTAACGGACGGCCCCGCGATGGAGGTCGTTCGGTCGCGTCAACCCTTTGCCGAGCAGTCGTTTTCGTACCGCCATCTCATACACTGCGTCGCCCATATAAGCGAGGGCGAGCGCGTTTAGTTGATTCGCATTCGTCATGACCGTTTCCACCGTACGCCTTGCGCCGTATCTTCGAGCTGGATGTTCTGTTGTTTCAACAAGTCACGGATCTCGTCGGCACGGGCAAAGTTACGCTCTGCTCGGGCCGTATTCCGCTCGAGAATCAACTGATCGATCTCGGCGTCGAGTAGTTCTGTTTCCACTTCAATCGTCAACCCGAGCACGCCCGTCAATTCCTTGAACAAGTCGAGCACTTGCTCGAGCGTATCTTTCGAGACATGGTCTGCTTTGGCGTAGATGTTTGCCTCTTTTGCTAAATCAAACAATACTGTCACGGCGTTCGCCGTGTTGATATCATCATCCATCGCTTCGATAAATGCTGCTTTCACCGTCGCAAGTTTTCGCTCCATCGCCTCGCTCGGTTCAACGAGACCGGCCGTGACCGACAGACGGTATTCGACGTTATGGTACGCTTCCTTGATCCGGTCCCATCCGTTCGCGGCCTGATTGATCAGCTCGCGGCTATAGTTGATCGGATGACGGTAGTGGACCGATAACATGAAGAAACGGAGCACCATTGCGTCGACTTCTTTTAACGCCTCGTGGACGAGCAGGAAATTCCCGAGTGATTTCGACATCTTCTCGTTCTCGATGTTGATGAAGCCGTTGTGGAGCCAGTAGTTCGCAAACTTCGTATGGTTGCACGCCTCAGACTGCGCAATCTCATTCTCGTGGTGCGGGAATTTGAGGTCATGCCCGCCTGCGTGAATGTCGATCGTTTTGCCGAGGTGCTTCTTCGCCATGGCCGAGCATTCGATATGCCAGCCGGGGCGTCCTTGTCCCCAAGGGCTGTCCCAAGCCGGCTCATCTGGTTTAGCCGCTTTCCAGAGCACGAAGTCGAGCGGGTCTTCCTTCTTCTCCCCGACGTCAACACGTGACCCGGCCCGAAGGTCTTCAATCGACTGTTGGCTGAGCTTGCCATACTCTTCAAACTTACGCGTCCGGAAATAGACATCGCCTTCTGACGCGTAGGCGTAGCCTTCATCCTCTAAGTTACGGATAAAGTCGATGATTTCCTCCATCGTGTCGGTGACACGTGGATGCACGTCCGCTGGCAAGACGTTCAACGCACCCGTATCCGCCAAATAAGCGTCGATATAGCGGTTCGTCAGCGTTCCGACATCTTCACCGAGCTCATTCGCCGTACGGATGATCTTATCATCCACATCGGTAAAGTTGAGGACGTACTTCACGTCGTAGCCTCGGTATGTCAAATAGCGGCGTACCGTGTCGAATGCGATGGCCGGACGGGCGTTTCCGACGTGAATATAATTATAGACGGTCGGTCCGCATACGTACATGGACACTTTCCCAGGAACGATCGGGTTGAACGGTTCTTTCTTATTCGTGAGGCTGTTGTAAAACTGAATCATGTGACTTCTCCTCCATCTGTTTCTCGAGTAATGCTAACTTACGTTCCAAATCAGCCACGGCGTTCTCTAACCGCTCTTGGCATTCACGATCCGGGTCCGGTAAGCGATGGTCGAGGTCGTGCTGTTTGACCCGCTCCCCGTTGCGGATGACGACACGTCCAGGGATTCCGACGACGGTCGAGTCTGATGGGACATCTTTTAAGACGACCGAACTGGCCCCGATTTTGACGCAATCGCCTATCGTGATATTACCGAGCACTTTCGCGCCGGCCGAGATGAGCACATCGTTCCCGATGGTCGGATGCCGCTTCCCTTTTTCTTTGCCGGTTCCGCCGAGCGTCACGCCTTGATAGATGGTGACGTTGTTGCCGATGATGGCCGTCTCCCCGATGACGATCCCGAATCCGTGGTCGATAAAGACACCTTCGCCGATGATGGCACCCGGATGAATCTCAATCCCGGTCACCCAGCGACTCGTCTGGGCAATCATTTTAGCCAATAGTTTAATATTGCGAGTCCACAACCCATGCGCGATCCGATGCGACCATAAGGCATGGAGGCCTGGATACGTCAATACGACTTCTGCTTTTGAGCGGGCAGCCGGATCGAGTTCGAGCACGTTCCGGATGTCGGCGCTCACACTTTTCCAAAATCCCATAATTGTTCTCCTTTTCCATATCAAAAACAAAGACGCCCCTGTGCCAAGGCACAGAGACGCCGTAAGCGCGGTTCCACTCTGTTTGGGAAAGTTCCCCTCTCAAGTCTCGTTAACGCCGAGTCGCGGTCCCGACTACATATCGCCGGAACGGCTCCGAGGTGCACTTCGACGGGGGACGCTTCTAGAACTTCCAGCCTAGGTTCTAGTCTCTGACAAGTGTCAACCCGCTTACTTTCCTCATCGTTGCCTTTAAGCTAATAATGTTGTGAGACGTGCCAACACACGCTCTTTGCCAATCAGCGCAATCGCGTTTGGAAGTTCTGGTCCATGTGTTTGTCCGGTCGTGGCGACACGGATTGGCATGAACAAGTTCTTTCCTTTTTGCCCAGTAGCTTTTTGAGTGGCCTTCGTAGCCGCTTTGACAGCTTCCGGTGTGAAGTCCTCAATCGCCTCGAGCTGCGTTTTGAACTCGGCGAGTACAGCCGGCACCGCTTCACCGGCAAGCACCGCGTTCGCCGCCTCGTCATACTCGACCTCGTCTTTAAAGAACAAGTCTGTCAACGGTACAATTTCGGCACCGTGTGTCATTTGTTCTTTATAAAGAGCGATGAGCGCTGTGGCCCAGTCCGCCTCTTCCATTGACAAGGCTTCAGGCAATCGTCCTGCTTCTTGTAAGAATGGTAAACTGAGTGCCACCACTTCGTCAAGCGAAGCCTGCTTCATGTAGACACTGTTGATCCAAGCGAGCTTATGCTGGTCGAATACGGCCGGACTCTTCGATAGACGGCCCGCGTCGAACATGTCGATAAACGCTTCTTTCGTGAAGATTTCCTCTTCACCGACTGGAGACCAACCGAGAAGCGAGATGAAGTTGAAGAGCGCACCAGGGAGATATCCGAGGTCTGCATATTGTTCGATGAACTGGATGATCGACTCATCACGTTTCGAGAGCTTCTTATGGTTCTCGTTATAGATCAATGTCATGTGACCGAACGTCGGATACTCCCATCCGAGTGCATCGTATACCATCATCTGTTTCGGTGTGTTCGCGATATGGTCATCCCCGCGCAACACGTGGCTGATTTTCATCAAGTAGTCATCGACGACGACGGCAAAGTTGTACGTCGGGATTCCGTCTTGCTTGACGATGACCCAGTCTCCGAAGTCTTTCGACTCGAACGAAACGTCGCCTTTGACAACGTCTGTCCATTTGTACGTAACCTGTTCTGGCACTCGAATCCGAATCGACGGCTTCCGTCCTTCGGCTTCAAACGCCGAGCGCTCAGCGTCGCTCAAGTCGCGATGTGCTCCCGAGTAGCGTGGTGCTTCACCGCGTGCGATCTGTGCCTCGCGCTCCGCTTCGAGTTCTTCTGACGTCATGTAGCATTTATAAGCGAGCCCTTTGTCCATCAACTCGTTCACGTGTTTATTGTAGAGATCGAGTCGTTCCATTTGGAAATATGGACCGTAATCGCCATCGCGACCTGGACCTTCATCCCACTCGATACCGAGCCATTCCAAGTACTTCATCTGACTTTCGACACCGTTCTCGACGTTTCGTTTTTGATCCGTGTCCTCGATCCGAAGAATCATTTTCCCGCCTGCGTGGCGAGCATATAAATAGTTAAATAGCGCGGTCCGGGCGTTCCCGATATGAAGGTGACCCGTCGGACTTGGCGCATAGCGTACACGCACTTCACTCATAATATTTCCACCTTTCTTCTCTTCTGCCCAAATAGTATACCACTTTTTTCAAGCACGGTTGAGCAAGATGACCGCCTGGGCGGCGATTCCTTCTTCACGTCCCGTGAAACCTAACCGTTCCGTCGTCGTCGCTTTCACGTTCACTTGGCTAATATCAGCTTCAAGCAGTTCGGCGATGACCGCGCGCATGTCATCGATATACGTCCGGAGCTTCGGCCGTTCCGCCATAACGGTCGCGTCTACGTTGCCGAGCACATACCCTTCTGCCTTGACGAGTTGCCATACGTGTTGGAGCAACACTTTCGAGTCTGCATCTTTAAAATCGGGATCCGTATCCGGGAAGTGTTTGCCGATATCCCCTGCCGCGATGGCACCGAGCGCCGCATCTGCGATGGTGTGAAGTAACACGTCGGCATCCGAGTGTCCAAGCAAACCGCGGTCGTGGGGAATCTCGATCCCTCCTAATATAAGCGGGCGCCCTTCTGCGAACGCATGTACATCAAAACCTTGTCCGATTCTCATCGATAGTCCTCCTTCGTCAAGATCGCTTCCCCGAACAACAAATCCTCAGGGGTCGTCATTTTTATGTTGTGATAGTCACCTGGAATGACGGTGACTTCTTTACCTGACCACTCGAACAAGCTCGCATCATCAGTCCCGATGAATCGGGATGATTCTGCCTGGTCATGAATCGCCCGGATGTCAGCCACAGGAAACGCTTGCGGTGTCTGAGCGAGCCAAAGCGTCTCACGGGGAACAGTTTGCGTAATCGTCCCCGCGGTCACTTGTTTCACCGTATCTTTCACAGGAACGGCTAAAATGGCCCCTTTCGTCTGAGCCGCTTCCGCTACTTGATGCAACTGACTGATTCGAACGAACGGCCGGGCCCCGTCATGGATCAACACAACTCCGTCCGTGTCGATTGTCTGTAAACCGGCTCGAACGCTCTGTTGCCGTTCTTCCCCGCCTGCCACGTACGTAATCGGCGTCGGGACGTGACGTAACTCATGCGCGAACCAGGCTTCTTCTTCCGGACGAATCGCCAGAACAATCTGTTCACACCATGTGTCTCTCGCAAACGCCTCGACGGTCCAGACGATGATCGGTTTTCCTTGGAGCGACAACATCAACTTGTTCTCATCGGCTCCCATACGTTTGCCTTTCCCGGCAGCCGGGATGACGACCGTGTAACGTACCATCACGTTCACCTCTCTTCGTGAAAAAAGAGAGCGCTGATGCGTCTCTTTTTTCATACTTATTCAGGGCGAGCAAAAATCATTCGGCCCGCGGATGTTTGGAGTACGCTCGTCACGACGACAGGGAGCGTCTTCGAGATGAGCTTGCGTCCGCCTTCGACAACGACCATCGTCCCGTCTTCGAGGTAAGCGACCCCTTGGTTTTGTTCTTTCCCTTCTTTGATGACCGTCACGACCATCTCTTCTCCGGGAATGACGATCTGTTTGACCGAGTTGGCCAAATCATTAATGTTGAGCACCGGTACGTTTCGGACTTCACACACTTTATTCAAGTTGTAATCGTTCGTCACGACAATGCCTTTCTTTAACTCGGCGAGCTTGATCAATTTAATATCGACTTCGGCTACGTCTTCAAAGTCACCATCGTAAATCTCGACCTCGATTCGATCGTTGTTTTGGAGCTCTTTTAAAATATCCAGACCGCGTCGGCCTCGATTCCGTTTAAGCGTATCCGACGAGTCGGCGATGTACTGCAACTCTCCGATGACGAACTGAGGAACGATGAGCGTCCCTTCGATGAATCCGGTCTTCGAAATATCGGCGATCCGACCATCGATGATCACGCTCGTATCTAATATCTTGTCGTTCGAGCGGCGTAACGGTTCCGCTTCCGGCTTGTCCCGTTCACTTTTCACGAACAACTTGATCCATTCGTTCCGCTTCCGGTAACCAACGGCGAATCCAAAGTAACCGAACAAGGCAGTCACAAAAATCGGTACAATCTTACTGAGTAAGAAGATGCCTGTGACCTCAAGCGATACACTGATCAAAAAGGCAATCAATAAACCGATGATCAATCCGATCGAGCCGAATAAAATATCGCCGACCGGTAAACGGACGAGCCGTTCTTCGACAAAACGGATAAATTTGACGATCACATCGGTCAAAAATAAACTGAGAATGAAGAAGATAAGTCCACCAATCAAACTAGCAACGTAAGGAATCGTCAACCATGCCGGCACGCTGACACCGAGGTCATCAAGAAGCACCATCGCTTCAATCATGCCAAACCATCCGACGACGAGTCCAATCAAAATAAATCCGAGTCGCACTGCAATCTTCACTCATTCCACCTCCTTCTATTGAATTAAAATTTCAAAAAAATAACACTTATATTGTAACACGGTTCTTTTAAATCCGTTCGTTACAAAGCGTTAAAAACTGCCGGAAGCGCCCCGTCAGAACGGGATGGCAAGTTGGAGCGCTTCATCGACAGTACTGACACCGACCACGTCGATACCAGGCGGGGCGGTCCAGCCCCCTAGGTTATTCTTCGGAATAATCGCACGCGTGAAACCGAGCTTGGCCGCTTCCGCGACACGTTGCTCAATCCGTGACACACGGCGCACTTCTCCGGTCAATCCGACCTCGCCGATGCAGACATCGGTCGGACGAGTCGGACGGTCCCGGAAACTCGAGGCGATGGAAATACAAATCGCCAAATCGATCGCCGGTTCATCGAGCTTGACCCCGCCCGCCGCCTTCAAATAAGCGTCTTGCGTTTGAAGCAAGAGACCCGAACGTTTCTCCAGCACGGCCATAAGAAGAGCGACCCGGTTTTGGTCGATTCCCGTTGCCATCCGGCGCGGGTTCCCGAACGACGTCGGGGAAATGAGTGCTTGCAGCTCAACGAGTACCGTCCGTGTCCCTTCCATCGACGCGACGACCGTCGAGCCTGAGACGCCCGCCGTCCGTTCTTCGAGGAAAATCTCTGACGGATTGAGCACTTCCTCAAGACCGCCTTCTTTCATCTCGAATATTCCAATCTCGTTCGTCGAACCGAACCGGTTTTTGACGGCCCGTAAAATCCGGAACGTGTGGTGACGTTCTCCTTCAAAATACAGAACAGCATCCACCATATGCTCGAGCAGACGCGGTCCGGCAATCGATCCTTGCTTCGTCACGTGGCCGACGATAAAGACGGCGACCCCTCGTGTCTTGGCAATTTTCATCAGCGCAGCCGTACATTCCCGCACTTGGGCGACGCTGCCTGGCGCCGATTGGATTTCATCCATGTATACCGTCTGAATCGAGTCGATAATGACGAACCCAGGTTCCTCTTCATCGATGACCCGTTCGATCATGAGCATGTCCGTCTCGGCGAGAACGTATAAATCCTGTGTCGGCAATCCGAGTCGTTCCGCGCGCAGCTTTGTCTGCTTCAACGATTCTTCCCCAGAAATATATAGCACTTTCCGACCGCTATGGGCGAGATGTGCACTCACTTGCAGGAGAATTGTCGACTTCCCGATCCCCGGGTCCCCACCGACGAGGACAAGCGAGCCCGGGACAATTCCGCCCCCGAGCACCCGGTCGAACTCTTGACTGTTCGTATGCACACGTGTTTCTTCTTGGGAAACGACGTCTGAAAGACGCTCTGGCTTCAGTTGTCGCGACGAGCTATGGACGAACGCAGCTCCCCGTTTCGCTTTCTTTTCTTCAACAAATTCTTCGACGAGCGTGTTCCACTCGTTACATCCCGGACAACGACCCATCCATTTTGCGGATTCATAGCCACAAGACTGACATACGTACTTCGTTTTAATTTTTGCCATGTTATTCCCTTCTGTCTAAAAAAGCCCCCTCACAAGAGAGAGGGAGCTCCGTATTTACTGGACGACACCTTCGTTGCGGACGATGAATTCACCGTCTTGAACATCGAGAGCCACTTTACTGCCTTTCGTGATCTCCCCGCTGAGCATCGATTCTGAGAGTCGGTCTTCCACCTCGCGCTGGAGCGCACGGCGGAGCGGACGAGCCCCGTACTCAGGGTCATAGCCGACGACGGCAATCTTCTCAAGCGCCGATTCTGTCAAAGTGAAATCGATGCCTTGCTCGCCAAGTCGGTCTGTGAGCGTCTTCGCCATAAGTTTGACGATTTCTTGGATATGCTCTTTTTGAAGCGAATGGAAGACGGTGATCTCGTCGATCCGGTTCAAGAACTCAGGCCGGAACGCTTTCTTCAATTCTTCCATGACTTTATCTTTCATTTCCGTATATTCACGTTTCACGTCATCTTCGACGGTGAAACCGACATATTTGTTCCGTTTAAGTGCGGCCGCACCGACGTTTGACGTCATGATGATGACCGTGTTGCGGAAGTCGACCGTACGACCTTTCGAGTCGGTCAGACGCCCGTCATCGAGCACTTGGAGCAAAATGTTGAACACTTCAGGGTGAGCTTTCTCAATCTCATCAAGCAAGATGACCGAGTATGGCTTACGACGGACTTTCTCCGTCAACTGACCGCCTTCTTCGTATCCGACATACCCTGGAGGTGATCCGACGAGACGGCTCGTCGCATGTTTTTCCATATACTCCGACATGTCGATTCGGATGATCGCATCCTCGTCACCGAAGAGCGCCTCAGCGACAGCACGCGCTAGTTCCGTTTTCCCGACACCGGTCGGTCCGAGGAAAACGAATGAACCGATCGGACGTTTCGGATCTTTCAGTCCGGCCCGGGCCCGACGGATCGCCCGTGAGATTGATTTGACGGCTTCATCTTGACCGATGACCCGACCGTGTAAGATCGACTCGAGCTTGAGGAGACGGTCTGTCTCCTCTTCGGCAATTTTTGTCACCGGCACACCCGTCCAGCTTGCGACGACTTGAGCGATGTCTTCTTTCGTCACTTCAAGCTTTTCATTGCCTTGCTTGTTCTGCCATTCTGATTTGAGATGCTCGAGTTCATCGCGAAGCTTCTGTTCTGTATCACGAAGCGAAGCCGCTTTTTCAAACTCTTGGCTCTGGACGGCCGCATCTTTTTCTTTACGGATCGATTCGAGACGTGCTTCAAGCTCTTTTAAGTTCGGCGGCGCCGTGAATGAACGGAGGCGAACTTTCGAAGCCGCTTCGTCGACGAGGTCGATCGCTTTATCTGGAAGGAACCGGTCCGAAATATAGCGGTCAGATAAGACAACCGCTTCATGAATCGCCTCATCCGTAATTGTGACACGGTGGTGAGCCTCATAGCGGTCACGCAAACCAAACAAGATCTGTTCAGCCTGGTCCGTCGTCGGCTCATTCACTTGAATCGGTTGGAAGCGGCGTTCGAGTGCGGCATCCTTCTCAATGTATTTCCGGTACTCGTCAAGCGTTGTTGCACCGATACATTGGAGCTCCCCTCGCGCGAGCGACGGTTTCAAGATGTTCGAGGCATCGATCGCCCCTTCGGCTCCACCCGCCCCAATCAACGTGTGTAACTCGTCGATGAAGAGAATGACGTTGCCGGCCTGGCGAATCTCGTCCATGACTTTTTTCAATCGGTCTTCAAATTCACCGCGGTATTTCGTTCCCGCGACGAGCGTACCCATGTCGAGCACCATGACGCGTTTGTTGCGAAGCGTCTCCGGCACTTCATTATTGATGATCTGTTGCGCGAGTCCTTCGACAACTGCCGTCTTACCGACGCCTGGCTCTCCAATCAAGACCGGGTTGTTCTTCGTCCGGCGAGACAACACTTCGATGACCCGTTGGATTTCACCGGCACGGCCGATAACAGGGTCGAGACGTGACTCACGGGCTTGTTGCGTCAAGTCGCGGGCCAAGCCATCAAGTGTCGGTGTCGCAGCGCTCGTGCCTGGTTGTGATGCGTTTGACGACGATTCCGTGTTCCCGAGAAGTTGAAGCACTTGTTGCCGTGCTTTCGTCAAGCTGATACCAAGGTTGTTCAAGACGCGGGCAGCGACGCCTTCGCCTTCACGAATCAATCCGAGTAAAATATGCTCTGTCCCGACGTAAGAATGACCGAGTTTACGGGCTTCATCCATCGAGAGCTCGATTACTTTTTTCGCACGCGGCGTGTAGTGGATTGTCGACCCGTTCTCAGAACCACGGCCAATCAACGCCTCGACTTCTTGTTGAATCTTCTCAGAAGTTAGACCGAGAGCGAACAACGCTTTGGCAGCAATCCCTTCACCTTCACGGACAAGTCCGAGCAAGATATGTTCCGTACCAATATTATGATGGCCAAGTCGTACCGCTTCCTCTTGTGCTAAAGCTAATACGCGCTGAGCTCGTTCTGTAAATCGACCAAACATCATTGACAAAACCTCCTTAAAGTTGGATCAAACTAAACCATGATCTAACGTTCGACGTACGAGAGTCGCTCGTTCGCGATCTCGTTCTTTCGTAGATAATGTTTTCCCGAAATGTTTTTGTAGGAAACCTGATTGTAGGCGGACGATCAAATCATGAAACTGCGGTGGACTCCAGTCGGACAAAATACCGAGGTCACTCGCTAAATGTAAATCGGATAACCGTTCAATCGCCTCTGTCGACGACAATAATTTGGAATACCGTAAAATCCCGTAAGAACGATAAAACTGATCTTCCAATTCATCTTGGTTACTGGCTAGGAGCTGTTCTCGGGCTTGACGTTCCGCGTGGACGATTTGTTCTGTAATTTCCATAAAATCAGATAACAGCTGCGATTCATCGCTGCCAAGCGTCCGTTGATTCGATAACTGGAACAAACGCCCGGCTGCGTCACTGCCTTCTCCGTAACGTCCTCGAATCGTGTATCCGAGTTTGCGAAGTTCTACTAATATAGGAGTTATTCGTCCCGTTAACGTCAGACCCGGCAGGTGCAGCATGACCGATGCGCGAAGTCCGGTACCGATGTTGCTCGGACACGTCGTCAAATAGCCTAGCTCTTCATCGAAAGCGTATGGGAGCGACTCGCCACAAAGCGCGTCGACTCGTTTCGCAAGTTCGAACGCTTCTTGGACTTGATAGCCGGGAAGCAACGTTTGGATGCGCAAATGATCTTCTTCGTTAATCAACACGCTAATCGTCTCGTCTTCACTCAGGAAAACAGCACTCTCATCTTTTTCCGCAATCGTCGGGCTGATCAAATGCTTTTCGACGAGAGCTTGCCGCGTCACTTGATCATAGGCGCGCATATGCAGATATTCAAAGCCTTGTAAGCCGCCCAAGGCCGTCTCGATGCGTTCGCATAGCTGTCGCTGTCCTTCTTGAGACAATGTCGGAGAAAAGACGGTGTCTTTTAAATTGCGTGCCAAACGAATTCGTGTCGAGATGACAAGATCATCAAGCTTGGCCCGTTCTTTCATTTTTGGACCGAGTGGATGTTTGAGGAATGTCTCCATCACGCCTCACCTTGCCCTTTCAGTTGCGTCATTTCTTTTTTGATTCGTGCCGCTCGTTCATAATCTTCTTGTTCGACGGCCCGTTCTAACTCCCCTGCTAACTTTACAAGACGTTCGCCGATTCGCTCATCCGGTGTGCGTAACGCGTCAGGTACCGAACCGACATGATGGTCATGCCCTTGCTGGTACTGACGTGTCATTTTAATCAACTCTTCACGGAAAACTGTGTAGCATGAGGCGCAGCCCGCTTTTCTTAGGTGCGTCACCTCGCTCTGTGTCATCTGGCAAGTTGGACACCGCTTCACGACAGGAACGTAACCGGCCATCACTTCGACTGTACAGTTCCGACATAGTTTTCGTTCGACTGGGACCCCGTTTTCCAACATAACGACTTCATTGACGGCAGGACGCCGTTTACACCGTTCGCATAACATGTCTTAAGCCTCCGTCAGTGATAACTAAGTAACTTCATCAAGGCGAGTAGCTGCTGTCTTCGAATCAGATAGCGGTCGTCGGCGTTCAAGCCGAGCGTTTCGTCGGACAACAAGTGGTACAGTAAACGGACATCCCGCTCGCTCAACATACCTTCTTCAAATAAACGGATCAAAATGTTTTCAACAAGTTGTTCCGTCAGGCGAGGATGGTCTTGTAAAATGTCCATTAAACTCGTCAGCAAGTCTTGTTTCTCATGAAGAATGACACGACGAATTCGAATATAACCGCCCCCACCTCGCTTACTTTCTACAAGGTAGCCTTTTTCGACCGTAAAACGTGTATTGATGACATAGTTGATTTGAGACGGAACACATTCAAAACGTTTCGCGATATCTTGTCGTTTGATTTCAATCGCTTCTGCCTGACTTTCCTTCAGCACTTGCTTCAAATACTGTTCGATTACATCAGATATGTTTCTCATCTCCACCACCCTCTGACCATCTTTGACTTTTGTTTTTATTCTATCACTGATTTAAAAAAAGGCAAACGAAAAGCGACGACGCAAATGCGTCGTCGCTCAAAAGAAAAGACGACCAAGCATGTGCTTGGTCGTCCTTCATATGGCCTGGCAACGTCCTATCCTCACAGGGGGAGACCCCCAACTACTTTCGGCGCTGAAGCGCTTAACTTCCGTGTTCGGCATGGGAACGGGTGTGGCCGCTTCGCTATCGCCACCAGACAAGGGATTGTTCCCTGAAAACTGAAGACTCATCAAGTTCAAACCGTTTCTAGATCAAAGCCTCGACCGATTAGTATCATTCAGCTCCACACGTCGCCGTGCTTCCACCCATGACCTATCTACCTCATCGTCTCTGAGGGGTCTTTCTTGATTGCTCAAAGGGAAATCTCATCTCGGAGGGGGCTTCATGCTTAGATGCTTTCAGCACTTATCCCGTCCGCACGTAGCTACCCAGCGATGCTCCTGGCGGAACAA
>NZ_MKXO01000010.1 GCF_001766415.1 Exiguobacterium aurantiacum
GTTCCTTGAAAACTGAAGATATAGGGTTGTGGCAGGAAGTTCGTCTGTCACGTAAAATCTTCAACGTTCACCTAGCGGATGACCGAAGTAGCGAAAACCAAGCAAAGTAGGCATCAGCACTAAAGAAACGGACAAGGTCAACTTTCAACCGTCGGGACGACG
This sequence comes from Exiguobacterium aurantiacum, assembly GCF_001766415.1. Classification (GTDB taxonomy): domain Bacteria; phylum Bacillota; class Bacilli; order Exiguobacteriales; family Exiguobacteriaceae; genus Exiguobacterium; species Exiguobacterium aurantiacum_A. Next base: position 163 of record NZ_MKXO01000010.1, read on the forward strand.
GGGGTAGCCTGATCAGGTTCCGGCTGATAGGTCGGATAACTCAGGAATCCTCCACCGCTAAGCAAGGCGTAGGTGGGGGTAGTTCAAGAGAAGCAAGGGTTCACTGTCCAACACGAACCGGAGCTATTTGTCTCCGTTTCGGGCTCGGCGCCCCCGCTCGAACACGTCGACGTCGTGGCACGGCTCTCCTTTGATGGGATCGCGGAAATCGTCTTTGAATTCACACCTGACTTGGCCGATGTCGAACGACGTGCGTCACGTGCACGTGACGGACAATGGATGATCCGTATGAGTGACGGCCACCTTTTCCCGGAAGGCTGTCGCTTCCCGAGTTTATCGAAAGCATGAAATAACGCGCCTTGCAACAGAGTCTGATGGTGCGAGCGTACTCATAAGAGAAGAGGACCGTTCCGACAATAGGTCAGAATGGTCCTCTTCTCTTATCCAAGAATATTTTTTTGGTTCTCAAACGCTGTTTTTAAACAATGAGCCGCCTCTTTCACCGCCCGTTTCGCCTCTGGGACGAACGCATAGTAGTTCGTGAAGCCGTGGATCAGCCCCCCGTAATTTTTATACGTCACCGGGACACCGAGGCTGATCAATTTGTTCGCATAAGCCCGACCGACGTCACGGAGCGGGTCGTACTCGGCCGTCAGTAGTGTCGTCGCAGGCAGTTGTTCTAAGCGATCGGACAAAATTGGCGACGCATACGGATGTGTCAACTCATTTTCGTCATTAAAATATTGCTGCTGGAACCAACGGATCAACCCTTCGTCAAGCAAGTAGCCGGTAGCGTAATCAATCAAAGATAACGGCAAGTTCTCTTCGGTCCCGGTCACCGGGTAAAACAGGAGCTGATGAACGAGTGACGGCCCCCCGCGCTCACTCGTAATCAATGCGCTGACCGTGGCGAGCGTCCCGCCGGCACTGTCGCCGCCGACGGCGAGTCGTGACGCATCTACGTTTAATTCCGAAGCGTGTTCCCCGATCCAAACGAGTGCATCGTAAGCGTCTTCGACCGGGGCTGGAAATTTATGTTCCGGCGCGAGGCGATACCCGACCGAGATGACGGTACAGTCCGCCTCGTTCGCGAGGGTGCGGCAAATCGCATCGTGTGTCTCGATGCTGCCGGTGACGTAACCGCCGCCGTGATAGTAGACAAGTGCCGGGGCGGTCGTTGCTCCTGACCGATAAATCCGAATCGGGAGCGTACGCCCTGGGAGCGAGAGATCCAAGTCCTCGACTTCGTGAACGTGCTCTTTATGCTGGAACCTCGTCAGCACTGCATCTTCCTGTCGTCTTAACTCGAGTGGGTTCATTTGCTCATATGTGGGTGACATCTGATTTTTAAATTGATCCAAATAAAATTGAATCGTCGGATTGACTGGCAATGGGAACCCCTTCTTTCTCTATTGGCGTACAGTTTCCTATTCCCAGCCGAACCCGTCATTAAGCAGACTCGCACACTTTTCGAAATTTAGAATGATAAAAGAATGCCAAGACGACACCGATAACGAACAAGACCGTCCAAGCGATGCCTAACAATCGAGCTAGCATCTATGACAAACGTCTTAGACTTCCTCCTGTTGATTCTTTTTCCACCAGACGAACATAACGATTCCCATGCCGACGAACAGAACCATCATTGAGAAAATCAACTGTTGTTCAAGCGGCAGGCTCGTTTGCGCGAACACATATTGCGGCACAAACAGTAGAAGTGGAATAATCAGATTGATCCACGTCTTCGTCCACACCGACACGATGACGAGTGTGAGCACTGCTAGCCCGAACAACACGAACTGCCCGACCGTCCCAAACGTGATCTTCGGTGTCTCAACGAGCAGGTCGAAAGTCATCAAGCCTAGGAATAGCGTCATCGGCAATGCACCGAGCGCGGCATACGTCAACCCAGTTTTCATCTTGCCGCGAGACGAACCGGTCGACATCTTACGGAACACTTGTGTCACGGCGAGTAAAAGTATGACGGCGACGAGTGGGAAGCCGATCAGTTGGACCGTCGAGAACGTCATCTCTCCTTGAATAAAGTTTCCGATGATGATGTAGGCGAATACGCTCGGAATGATCATGCCGACAACTTTCACTACCCCTTTCACGTCAAACGCCATCTCGCTCCCGAGTTGGCGCATATACGCCTCAGGGCTCTGTCCGACGACATCGTCTACGCTTTTCCCTGCTCGCTCCGCTTCTTCTAAATGGTCTTTCAATTCTTCGGTCACGTCCTTCACTTCACGTTCTGATTTCCCACTCGACATGAGATAGACCGCCAAATCATCTAAAAAATCACGACTCTTTTTCGAAAGTTCCACGTTCATTCCCCTCTCCTAGTACGCGGTCGACACCGCTCGACACATCTGCCCAACGCTTCCGGAACGCCATTAATTCCTGTTCCCCAGCTTCCGTCAATACGTAATACTTTCGTTTCGGACCTCCTGAAGGCAGAGGTTTTTGAACCGTCTCGACCCATCCCTCTTTCTTCATCCGTAACAGAACCGGGTAGATACTGCCTTCGCTCACCATCGTGAAACCGTACGCTTGAAGTTTCTCCGACATCTCATAGCCGTACGTCTCCCCTTTTGCGATGATGGCGAGCAGACATCCTTCGAGCAGACCTTTCAACATTTGACTCATTGCCATAGCGCAACCCTGCTTCCCTTCAAACTAACTTGTTATACACAATAGTAATGGATAAAGATACCAAAATCAACTAGTTTGTAAAGCAAGATAGTGCACATTCCAATGTTTAGTTTTTGACAAGAGGTGAATACTTCTTATGGTGAAGAAAAAATAAAGGAGTGTTGTTATGCATACCGATTTTACGAAGATGTACATTGACGGCCAGTGGGTAGACGGTTCGAGCGACAAGTCGATCGACAACGTCAACCCGTTCACGGACGAGAAGCTGTTCTCGATCCGGTCAGCAGACGAGTCCGATCTCGACAAGGCGTATCAGGTAGCTAAGGAAGCACAAGGCGAATGGGCGGTCATGCTGCCGCAAGAGCGCCGCGCCCTGATCGAGCGGTTCGCTGAACTGACGTTACACTATAAAGACGACATCATCGACTGGCTCGTGAAAGAGTCAGGCAGCACCCGCATCAAGGCAGAAGGCGAATTCGCTGCCTCGATGGCAATCATTAAAGAGGCGTCGACGTTCCCGTTCCGGATGGACGGTCTGATCAAACCATCGATCGTACCGAACAAAGAGAATCGGGTCTACCGGAAGCCGCTCGGCGTCATCGGCGTCATCAGCCCATGGAACTTCCCGTTCCATCTCGCGGTCCGTTCGATCGTCTCGGCGCTCGCGACCGGCAACACCGTCGTCGTCAAACCAGCGACGGCGACACCGGTCACAGGCGGGCTCCTGTTCGCTTCATTGTTTGAAGAAGCCGGGCTTCCGAAAGGCGTCTTAAATATCGTCGTCGGTCGCGGCTCTGAGATTGGCGATGCCATCGTCGAACACCCGATCCCAAAACTCATCTCGTTCACGGGATCGACCGAGGTCGGGAAAGGCATTGCCGAGAAGGCCGGACGTTTGTTGAAGAAGACCGCGCTTGAACTTGGTGGCAACAACGTCTTCGTCGTCCTAGACGATGCTGATATCGACCGCGCTGTCGAGTCGGCCGTCTACAGCAAGTTCTTCCATCAAGGTCAGATCTGTATGTCGACGAACCGGATTCTCGTCGCCGAATCGATTCATGACACGTTCCTCGAACGGTTTAACGAACGCGTCCGCGGTCTTAAATTCGGAAATCCGAATGAAGCCGATACACAGGTCGGACCACTCATCGACCATGATCAAATCGATCGTATCCTCGACCAAATCGATCAGACGGTCGACGCCGGGGCGACGCTCCACGTCGGTGGCAAAGCGAACGGCAACGTGCTCGAGCCGACGGTCCTTAGCGGTGTCACGAACGACATGCCGCTCGCCAAAAATGAGATCTTCGGACCGGTCGCCGTCATCTTGTCATTCAAAGACGACGAAGAAGCGCTCCATATCTCGAACGAACTCCCATATGGTCTTAGCGGCGCCGTCCACGGTTCGATTTACCGGGCGACCGAGTTTGCTCGCCGCGTCGAGACCGGGATGATCCACATCAACGACCAATCGGTGAATGACGAGCCGCACTTACCGTTCGGCGGTGAGAAAGACTCAGGGCTCGGCCGCTTCAACGGCGAATGGGTGCTCGAGGAGTTCACGACGCTCCAATGGGTATCTGTCATGCATGAACGCCGTGAATACAAGCCGTTCTTCTCGTAATACAAAAAACTGTTTCGGTCCGTGGACCGAAACAGTTTTTTCATAGTTTCTTGACAAATTCTGACTTGAGCTTCATCGCGCCGAACCCATCGATTTTGCAATCGATATCGTGATCACCGTCGACGAGGCGGATACTTTTCACTTTCGTCCCTTGTTTGACGACGAGTGACGTACCTTTCACTTTCAAGTCTTTGATGACCGTGACCGCATCTCCATCTTGGAGCACGTTCCCGTTCGCGTCTTTAACCTCAGCGTCGGCCTCGGCCTCGGCCGCCTCGCTCGGTGACCACTCGTAAGCACATTCCGGGCAGACGAGCAAAGCGCCATCTTCATAGACGTAGGCCGACTGACATTTTGGGCAATTCGGTAGTTCTGTCATCTTGATTCCTCCATTCGATTCACTGTTGCCAGTATACCGTATTTCAGAAATGTCGATAGACAACATTTAGCCTTCTTGCGGTGTTTCGGGACCTGTCAAATCCAATTGATAAAATGACAAGTCGAGCCATTTTCCAAATTTGTAGCCGGCTCGTTTGATCGTCCCTGAATGAACGAAGCCCAATTTTTCATGCGCTTTGATACTCGCGATGTTGGCAGCATCGATTCCGCCAATCATCGTCTTATAGTTACGCGCTTCCGCGATGCGGATGATTTCACGAAGCAACTTGTTGCCGACACCTTTGCCGCGATAGCCCGGATGAACGTAGACAGAGTGTTCAATCGTGTAATGGTAGGCTGGCCATGGACGGAACGGGCCAAACGTGGCGAAACCCATGACGACGTCGCCGTCTTGCCAGACGATGACGGGGTGTCCGGACGCTTTTTTATCTTCATACCAGGCGACTCGATTTTGAAGCGTCACCGGTTCATAGTGATAGACGGCAGTACTGTTGACGATGGCGTCATTGTAAATATGTAAGATGGCTTGAAGGTCGTCACGACGGCAATTACGGATCATACATACACCACTTTCATGAGTTTTCTTCATTATACGTATCTCACTCTCAAAACACACGTCGCGACGCATTTTCCACAAAAAAAGGTCAGCCGCGTCGACTGACCGTATTCCGCTCAAGCTGCTAAGCGGTCGCACATCGAAGCGCATTCGAAGCAAACGCGCGCACACTCTTGGCAGTGCTCGTGCTTATGTTTTTCGCACTCTTGGGCGCACGCCTTACACATGACCGCACAAGCCCGTGCGAGTTCGGGCACGAACGCCGAATCCCGTGTCATCGCCTCGGCGAGGAACGAGCACATAGCGGCACATTCGCGGTCGAGCCGGATGCAATCGACCATCATCTTCACATCGCGCTCTTCAAGACACGATTCAAGACAGTAGTTACACGTCTCCACACAGTCATGCAACGTTTCGAGTTCATTCGCATAAATTCGGTGAGCCATTCGGACGTCCTCCTTTTTAAGTGACACGACAACGATACGTTACTGTTGTTCCCTAATCGCCAAAAGAAAAACGACCTTCGACTAACGTCTCGGATCGTTGACAAACGTGCGGTATAAATAGGCGATGCCGTTCAACAGCCGCTCGGAATATCGTTTCGGCACGAAGCGGAGCCGGTAGAGCCGATACATCCGTTTCAAGTCTTCCCATTGATGGTCGATATGTTGCCCTTGCCGGAACCGGGCCAAATCGATCAAATAGATGCGGCCTTGCGGACTGAGGATGATGTTGCGCAAATGTACGTCTGACGGGGTAAGTCCAAGCTGCCGCGCTTTAATCAGCGCCTCGTCGACTTGCTCGATGTACGCCGCATCAATCCAAATCCCTTCGGTCAAACACTCAAACAGCGTCTTACCTTCGATATAATCGATGACGATATAGTTCGGCCCGACTTCGTACAAATATGGGAACTGGGGCAGCCCTTCGAGCGTACGATAAATCACGGCTTCTTCCGCTGCGATTTGAGTATAGCCCGGGAAGAACACTTTGATGACGAGTTGCGTGTCTTTCACGCGAAATACGGCGGCGCTCCGTCCGATCCCATGCAGCTCGAGGTCTTGGTGATAAGCGGTGGCACGCGTCTCGTGAACGTCTTGTTCGAACGACACGTCCGCATAAATTTCATAACGATTCATGAAGAACTCCTCTTTCTGTTTGTCTCTCGTCTATCATAACGGATTCCGTCACGATTGACCCTGTTTCAGCATCCCTGCTCGCGCGCAGAAAGTGACGATGTTGGACAATACCCGTATAATGAAAGCGACAGACAATTAGGAGGAATCGATTATGCAACGAATCGCACTAACGGAAGACTTATCGTTCTCACGCATCATCCACGGAATGTGGCGTCTCGCCGAATGGGAGATGAGCCCACAGGAGCGTCTCACGTTCATCGAGCAATGTATCGAGCTCGGCATCACGACGTTCGATCACGCCGACATTTATGGCGGGTATACGTGTGAAGGATTATTCGGAGAGGCGTTGCGCCTCAAACCTTCGCTTCGTGACCAAATCGAAATCGTGACGAAGACGGGCATCAAATTGACCGGCTCATTCAACCCCGGCCAAACGCTCAATCATTACGACACGACGAAAGCACATATCATCAGCCAAACCGAACGTTCTTTGAGCGAGCTCGGGATTGACCAGATTGATACACTTTTGATCCATCGTCCCGACCCGCTCATGGATCCAGATGAAGTCGCCGAGGCGTTCATCACGTTGCAACAGAGCGGAAAAGTTCGGACGTTCGGCGTCTCGAACCACGCACCGTCGACACAGCAACTGCTGCAGTCACGGTTACCGTTCAAACTCGTGACGAACCAGCTCGAGCTCTCGCCGATGCAGTTGAAACATTTCGAAGATGGTTCTGTCGACCTATGTCACGAAAAGCGGATGCCGCTCATGGCCTGGAGCCCGCTCGCCGGAGGCCAGTTGTTCTCTGCAGACGACTACGCGCCACTTCGTGAAAAGCTTGAAGAGATCCGCGTCCGTCATGACGCTAGCGGTATCGATTCAATCGTCTATGCTTGGTTGCTCAAACATCCGGTCAATATCATGCCGATCATCGGCTCTGGGAAAATTGAACGAGTCCGCACTGGCGTCGACGCACTTGAAATTGAGCTCAGCCGTGAAGAATGGTTCGAAATTTTGAAAGCTTCACGCGGTCGCGACGTCGACTAAAGGAATATAAAAACCAATAAATACCTATAAAACCCATACTACATTTCAACGTTTTCCGTCTGTTTTTTAGCAATGACGCTATATCAAGGTTCATTCGTCAAAAATCGACAACATTCAAATCGAGAAATTCCATTTCTTATCCATAAGTGTAAACCAGACCCGCTCAGTTCAAGTCGAGCGGGTTTTTCGCTTTTTTATTAAAAAAACACATTAGTTTTCCTAAGACTAAAGTCACAAAAAATTGGTGCTAAAATGATGAAAGTTATTCATCGAAGGAGTGCACCGCTGTGAAAAAGTACCTGCTTTTCTGTACGCTTGCCATTTTGTCATTCCTATTTGGATGTGAGGAAGAACATGCTTTTCGTTTACATACAGCTCCAGAGTATTATCAAGGTCGCGCTACGCTTCCTTCGGGGCAACAGATCGAGATGACCGAGTCCGACCGGACGAACGTGCTCGATGCTTGTTATCCAGAAGATGCGATCACGAACGTTCCCGCCGGCGATCGCCGTTTAGTCGGAACGGTCACGTTGACGCAGCCGTTGACGACGACAACGTCAACCGAAGCGTTCCCGACCGCTACATTCTTTGAAGTGGAGAATCAGTCTTATGTGCAATGTCAGGCAGGCACAATCACTTATATCAAACAAGTCGCATCCGTTCCCGACAGTCTCACCGCTTTTCAAGACTTGTCCGTCACTTATCCGTCCATCTCGAAACTGCGAAACGCTCAACCGCACGAACGACTTCAATTTCTAAACGAGATGGACAAACCGGTCGGCAACGAACCGTATCCGCTCCGGACTGCTCTCGAGCAAACGCTCGTCCACGTGACGATGCCGTTCAACGGTTCATATGAGTTCACATTCGAGTCAACGGACACGGCCGAGACCCTCGTGGTCCCTATTGATCTATCTTCTAGACAGCCGTTTCTCTCGATTGGATTTGGTACCGAGTCGGCTGATGGCGAACAGCGCTACGGCATTTACACCTCGTCGAACCAAGAGCTCTATCACGATGTAGTCCGACCACCTGACGCGACGTTCGACCGTTTTCTAGGAGTCCGGCAAGCAAGTGCGCTCCCATCGACACTCGTAGCGAACGAACGCTATCCGTTGTTCAGCTTCTCGTTCACCCGCGATGGAAAAGCCCATAAACAAGTCGTGTCGATCACCTATAAAGAAGAAACCTTGTTGCGCGGGGATAGCTTGAAGAACAAAATGCGCCAACAATTCGACCACCGCCGGCACGTCGTCTTTCACGAGCTCGCCTTGATCGGTACGGAATCGAAAGACGAGCCGTTTTTAAGCCACGCCACAGCTGACGATACGCAATTCATCTTCAATGCGATCGAGCGCGCGAAAGCCGTCTCGAAAGCCGGCACACCTGCCTCGACCCCTTATTTGACCGTCTTCGAAGGCATATGTGCACAAACGTTCGACGTCAGCTATGAAGGAAATGACGTGTTTTTGACGAATACGAAGACTGGGTCTCATTTCCAGCTACTCCGCGACGATGCGGCCAAGTGGCAGGCCCAATTCATGGAGTAAAGGGGGCAAATGGCGTGCGAACCATCGGCATCACAACGTTGCTCATGGCGACAATCATCTTGACCGGTTGCACAGAACAAGAGTCCGCGCTCGACCTCAAAGTTCGCCCCATCCTATTCGACGGCTATCATTATGAACCGGACCAACAGTCGATGCAGCTCGACGAAACGGAACAGATTGCCGTGCATACGATTTGTGACGACACCGGCGCCGCTTCCATCTCGGACCGACCGTTCGTCTATGACGCGACGTATCGCAGTTTCTCACGTTTTTCGTCAAACTTCACGACGATGTCCGTGTTCCATGACGACGAGGCGACATACGCTTACTGTCAAACTGACGTTAGCCAATATGTGAAACTGATCGATGCCGATCTCCTCCCGGCCGCTCGGCGTGAAGCGGAGCCCGAACCGCTCCGACCGCGTTCTGTGGGCGTGTCCGATGCAATGCGTCAAACGACCGAAACCAAGCTTGAAGACGATCCGTTTTTCGAATTGATCCCATTCGATTCACCGTTTGTTGCGCTGCATTCTCCCCTCTTCGCCTCACTCGCTCTAGAAGTGAAGACGCAGGACTCGTCGATGACATCCTTTCACCCGTTTGACCCGAACATGAAGACGATGGCGCTGTCGCTTTATCTCGTCAAGATGGAGGGGGTCCTCCAACCACTCTTGATTCAATCTTCTGAAAACAACATGGCATACGGGTCGCTCGATTCTGTTCCAGATGGCGGCATCCCGACACTTTCAACCGTCTATCCTCTCCCTGACGAGCTTCAATTCGGCAACATGTATCCGCTCTGGGAGTTGACGTATGATGTCAACGGTGAGACGGTCAAGCAAACGGTCTCGTTGTCTTATGAGCCGCCGGTGATGATGACACAGTCAGAAGTCGACGCAGCAACGACAGAAGAAGTCGAGGAAGCGACCATCGGTTATTTCCATAAGACGTCGCTCTCCGGTAAGACCGAACTTCATCATTTGGACGCCATCCAGACGACCACTGCCGACGGAGAAACGCTTAAACAGATGCTGCAGCGGGCCGAACGCGTCAACCGGAACGGTGAGGCGGCCGCATATCCGCTATTCACCTTGGCCGAAGGCGTTAAGTCCCAAACGTTCGACGTGACGCTCCATGAACGTTCCAAAAAGACGGACGTCTATGTCACGACCAAAGGTAACCACTACAAACTCAGTTCCGAGGACAGCGCCACCTGGCTGTCGCTCGCCCCTTATTGACAGACGGTCTCCTGGCCGTCTGTCTTTGCACGTTCAGAGAGCAAAATCACCCGTTTCTAGATCGACCATGTGCGACAATGGAGCCAAACGCTTTCGAAGGAGATGGTCTGATGACGAAACGATTTGACCGCGATGTCGCCGCACACTGGCAAGTCGCGTATAAACAGAACGGCTATCCGCACGTCCAACAAGGGTGGGTGTTACCCCCGGAACGAAAAGACGAGTTCGACCCGTTTATTTTAATGGCCGAGGATTGGTTCAAGCGTGGCACGTTCTCTGACCATCCGCACCGCGGGTTTCAGACGATCACGTACGTCATCGACGGTCGGCTCGAGCATATCGACAACCATGGCGGCCATTCGGTTTTAGACGCCGGTGACGTTCAATATATGAACGCCGGTTGGGGAGCCCGGCATGCCGAGGAAGCCGTCGATGACGACTTGATCCATACGCTGCAACTATGGCTCAACTTGCCAAAATCGCTCAAATCGACGACAACTTCCTATCAGAACGTATATGTCGAAGACGCCCCGGTCGTACCGGTCGACGGCGGGCAGGTGCGCGTCTACTCCGGCGACGTCGCCGGGGTAACGGGGCCGATGAACAGCCTCGTGCCGATCACGATGAGCGAAATCAGTCTGAAAGCCGGTGCCGTCTACGAGCACGTCTTGCCGACAAACCATAACGGATTCGTCTACGTGCTCGCCGGTTCAGTCGAGCTCGGCACGTCGGCGACCCCGCTCGCGAAAACGCACGTGGCGACGCTCACGTACGACGAAACAGCAGACAGCATGAGCGCAATCCGCGTCAAAGCGACGTCACGGGCCCGCTTGCTCGTCTACTCAGGACAGCCGATCCGTGAGGACTACATCGCCCATGGTCCGTTCGTCATGAATACCGAGGACGAGATTCGCCAAGCGTTCCGCGATTATCATGCCGGTAGTTTTGGACCCCCTGCACAATAACAAAAAGCCACGCGGCAGCGTGGCTTTACTTCGTTTTATCCGGCATGAGTACCGTCTGCTGGGTCGGAACCCGACCGATCGGTACGGTCCGTTCGACGAGGACGTATCGTTTCCCGTCCACCTCAAACTTCCGGTCGCCGAGATAATGGGCCGACTTGCCGTCCTCATAGAGTTTTGTCAAAATCGCCGGCACGTATTGATTCAAGTCCGTGTGATGATCATCGAGCGTCATGACGATATTGCCTTTGCTGTATCCCATCCACTGGTTCGACATGAAAAACATTAAAGAAATCACTCCGATGATCCCAATCACTAAAATAACCGTTTCCATCCAATCCCTACTTTCAACGTTTATGAAATTGCTCGTCGTAACGACGGGCCAATACGAGCACGAGTCCAATCAAAAGTACCGATGAGATCGCCGGAATGAAGTCCGGCAACGCATCCCCGGCGCTCAAAAAATCGAACGTTCCGTGAAACAGGATAGCCGGCCAGATGCTGAAGTCAGCCTGAACGGTCAACCAGCCTAAAAAGAAGGAGCCGAAGATAAGTCCAATCGTCCAACCGGCAATCATGAACACCGACATGTCTTGAAAATCTGGGTCGTATAAAAAGACGGGCACATGCCAAAGCGCCCAAACGAGCGCGACCACGAGCGTCGCCGGTCGGACCGCCATCCGTTCTGATAGTGTCGGCAGCAAATACCCGCGCCACCCGCTCTCCTCACCAAACCCGTATGTCGCCCCCCAAACGAGCCATAACACAAACGGCGACCAGTCCGGAAGCTTGTCGTTGGCAAACCAATTCGAACTATTTGAGACTTCCGGCATCATACTGACGATGAGGACACCGATTGCGAAAAACAAAACGGGTAGAGACACGGCGAGTAACGTCCAGCGAATCGTCAAGCGGCCATAGGCGCGCTCAAACAATCGACGACACCCTGACCACCCATCCGTCCAAGCCGTCGTCAGCCATGCCGCGACGAGCGGTCCGAACGCCCCAGCGAAATGCAGCAGCGAAGACGAAGCACCGGTCGAGCGGACGAGCCAGATGTTCAGACCCCACCATGACCATGACCACGCGAACGTGAACACGATAAATAGCACGAGGCGCCGCGTCATGATCCGTCTCCCCTTTCTAAAGGTGCTTCACGACGATTTGACGTTTCGCTTGAAAGCCGACACGTTCGTAAAACGTGTCGGCTTCTTCGTTAACCGAACTAGTGGGGCGCAAGCGCATCATAAACCGCCCCCAGTGTGCGTGCCGTTTCGATTTTCCGTGATTCCGTGTGGCTTTTCATCACCACGCAACACGTGGTTCGAACTGACCGTCGCTGTTCCGTTCAACCGGCGCTGAATCGGACGGGCGAGAAAATAGCCGCCGAACAACGAAGCCGGAAACACGAGAACGGCTGTCCCTAAGACGAGATAAGTATAACGTTGAATCTCTTCCGTTGCCGGGACGAACTGATGGACCCCATAGCGCAGACCGACGAATAATCCGATGAATACGAGCGCGACAAACGCGTACTCGATACATTTCCCAAGAAATTGCTTCACTTTATCTCCCCCCTCAACTTGTTATCTATCGTTACGAGATGAAGCGAGAAAAAGTTTCATTTCTGTTGCTGGGACAAATACCAAAGCGTCGCCACTCGCTCCGTTTCGGACACCCATTCTTGTTTTCCTTGGATGTAGCTTTCGATATCTTCCGGATGTTGGCTCGCGAGCTGTTGTTTGAGAGCGGCATATTCGGCACGTACGTCCGGAAATGCCATCAAGTAGTCTCGAAAGGCCAAATGCCGGACGACCCCTTCGTCCCCTTCCTCGAAGACGTGGACATGGACCGTCCGCACGTCCGCACCTTTGGCGAAGAAGCGCCGTCTCGGAATACCGTGCTCGCCGAAACTGCGATAACCGAGGGCCTCCATGTGACCGATCAATCCATCGACGCGTTCGATTTGGCGAACGACCGGCATGATATCGATGATCGGTTTGGCGTCAAGACCCGGGACAGACGTGCTGCCGATATGATGAATCACAATCAGTTCACCGTCGAGCAATCGTTCGAGCCTGCTCGACTCGTCCTCAAACTTTTCCGTCCATGCTGTATCGTATTCCACAACCTCAACTTTTCTCATGTTGCTTCCTCCTTATTCCACGACAATTGACACTCATTGTCATCATACCCGTTTTCTCAAGTCTTTAGAAATCCGCTTTGCCGACAGAAAGGTTTGTCGCGTCGCAAAATGGGAAATGCTTATACTAATGAAATCAGAACTGGAGAGTGGACCGTATGTTGACACAAAAACAAATCGATACGTTCAAAGAACGTCTACTAAAAGAGAAAGCCAAGACCGAAGGGTATCTGGAAAATCGTGAAGAAGTTTACGACGAAGGAGAGTTGTCGCACTATGACAACCATCCCGCCGATTCGGGAGAAGAGCTGTTTTTACGCGAACGTGACCACGCACTCACTGAACTCGACGAAGAATTTTTAACGGACGTCGATAAGGCGCTTCTCGCCATCAAAAACGGGACGTACGGAAAATGTGAAGTGTGCGGGAAAGAAATTGAACTCGATCGGCTCGAGATCATCCCAGAAGCGACGCTTTGCATCGAACATGCACGTGAGCAGGAAGAACAAGAGCATCAAACAGACCTCGATCGTCCGGTCGAAGAAGATGTCCTCAATGCGTCTGAGACGGCTGCCCATAAACAGCTCGACGGAACAGATGACGCCGGGCAAAGTACTGACGCCTTCAGCCAAGTCGAAGACTTCGGAAGCTCGGATACAATCGCCGACACCAAAGGCAATCACGATCCAACCCGCGAATGAACGAGAGCCGCTGCAATGCGGCTTTTTTTGCGCAAAAAAACACGACGCTACGCCGCGTCGTGTCAATAAACCGCTTTGATTGGTGATGTGCCGCCGAGTACTTCCGCTACGTCCATCGGATTGACCGTATTGCCGGCCGAACTTGACGAGTAACCGTATTTTCCTTGATGCACCTCGAAATGTAAGTGAGGACCCGAAGAGTTGCCCGTGTTGCCGATTTGGCCGATGCCTTCACCTTGAAGCAACGCTTGGCCTTTCTTCACTTCGATTTTATGCATATGAGCGTAGACGGTCGTCCACTTCTGTCCGTTCAAGTCATGCTCGATGAAGACGTGCTTGCCGTAAGGACCGCTCGTCTTGACGTCGATGACCTTACCGTCAGCCGCTGCGTGAATCGGTGTCCCGACTTTGGCGGCGATATCGATCCCGTTGTGGAACGTATAACCGAATTGTCCACTAGCAGGGCCGAACCCTTGTGACAGACGTCCCGTCGCCGGAATCATAAACTGATCTGGTGCGATGGCTGCTTTTTGCTTCTTCAAATCTGTTAATTGCGCAGCTTGTGCCTTCAACTGCTTATACGCTGCCGCATGTGAAGCCTTCGCCTGTTCCCGCTCGGCCTTCACTTCGGCCTGTTGATCACTCAATTCGTCTAACGCTCGAGCAGCTTCGGCTTCTCTCGCTTTTAAATCTGTCTCGGCTTTTTCGGATTCCGCCGCTTCCGCCTTCGCGCTAGGAAGGACAGACGACAGTACTTGTTTAAACAAAGACGTCTCTTCAGGGGTCGAAGCCGTTTCATACGCTTCGAGCTGAGTGCTTACTTGATCTAGTTTAGCTTGAAGCGCATCCGCCCGTTCATCGACCGCCTGCACGTGACGTTCCGCCTTTTCAACCGCTTGCTTTGACGCGCGAACATCACGCTCTATCTTCTGAAGAGACTTCGTCGTCTTGACGAGCTCTTGCGGGGTAAGTTGATCTGCTGAGGCCGACGCTGGGCCATTCAAAACGAGTACGCCAACACCGACAGTTAGTAAAAGTTGTTTCCACATATATTGATAAAACCTCCAAATAGGATGATTCGCTAGCTATATAAAAAGCTACAAGTGCGAATATAGCATCCCTACCTGAAAAGTTCAATATATGAAGCATTTCATTTATATGTCTAACATTTCAAAACGGTGAGCAAGCACTCTCACAAACTTCACGAATAGTTCATCACCGTTTGTCTCGCTTCATTTTTAGGACGACAAAGACAATACCCACAGCAGTTATAAACGTCACCGACGGGCCCCCGAACAGAAAGACACGGTCGATTGAAGGAGACAAGTTCGTCGTCAATCCGAGAATCGTGAACAAGTTTCCGACGATGAGACCGACCATCAACATAGGAAGAAGACGTCTCATCAGACACCTGTCTCGCGCTTCACCATCTCAAACTGGGCGATGGCATCTTGTTTGAACCCGAGCGTTCGCGCCGCCTCGATCAATTCAGGACGATCCGACGTGAGCGTCAACTTGATCGGTCCATTCGCTGCGGCCGCCCGCAGGAGCCATTCCGCATCCTCATCCCGGCCGAAAACGTCGAGGAGGACGCCTGACCGGAACAAGAGCGCCCCTGTTTTGTCGCCTTCTGTGATCCGGACGAGCTCCGCTCGTTGCTGGGTCGTCCGGGCGTCCGTTTGCCAGATCGGTCGGTGCGATGCCGACGGGTAATAGCGATCGAACAGCGTCACGATCGGTTCGATCGCGCGTGTCGCTTCCGTTTCGGTCGGAACGGAGTCGAAATAAAAGATTTCGCGCACCGTCTCGTACCCGAGCCGCTCGTACAAAGCGAGTGCCGAGTCGTTGCCTTGGATGACTTCAAGTAGACGTGCCCCTGTTGCCTGCTCGTCAAAACGGCGCATCAACTCGCGGGCAATCCCTATTTTTCGAAACGCAGGGGAGACGGCCAGACCACCACAACGCGTGACCCAACCTGTCTCTAAATGGGCCACCCCACTCAAGACGACACCGACCGGACGTCCGTCCGCATACGCGACGATGGAGCGTGACGGTTGATTTTGATCCCGGACGAGGAAGGTCGATTCGAATCCTGCCGCATCCATGTCAAAGCGAATTATGTAATCAGAAAACCCGTCCATGAAAGCTTGATACATGTCGGATAGTGGTGCATTTTGTTGATACGAGATCTGTTGGTCCATAGTTGGTCCTTTCCCATTCATTTTTTGTATACTGAAAGTGCGCTACTTCTAATGAGGGAGGAATAACGATGTCATCCGTCACACTCGAACCGCTTCAAGACAAACACTGGCCCGTCCTCGAGACGTTCACGCTGCCGCTCGATCAAGAGAAATATACGACGTTGCCAAAAGATATCGACTCGATAATCCCGGACGGTGTGCACCCCGTCGTCATTGTGAACGACATACCCGTCGGCTTCTTTTTGTTGCACGACACCGAGCGCGTCCAATCGTACACGGACAATCCGAACGCCTTGCTCTTATCGATTTTTTCCATCAATCATCCGGCGCAAAACAACGGGTACGCCAAGTCGGCGCTTCAGCAACTACCTGAATACGTCCACCACCATTTTTCTGACAAGCGACAAGTCGTCTTGTCCGTCAATTTAAAAAATGAGGCGGCGTTCGCACTCTATCAAACTGTCGGATTTAAGGATACGGGACGTCGTATGACCGGACCCGTCGGCGAACAACGAATCATGTCGCTGACGGTTTGAGTTCATCGGGCAGCATCGCGTAGACGGCTGTATCGGTCAGACGAGCTCCATCAGCGGACAAGTCGTCGTTCCGCAGTATGCCTTCAAGTTGAAACCCTAGACGTTCTGGTATCATCCGGCTGCCCCGGTTCGTCGACTCACAACGGATCTCGATCCGTTTGAATCCGAAATGTGTAAACCCGAACCGCGTGACTGCCTCGACCGCTTCGCCCATGTATCCGTGTCCGGTATGCATTGAATGCAGCCAGTACCCGATTTCTGCCTTCGGAACGTCCCAGTCGATGCCTTGCAGACTGACCGTGCCGACGAACGTTCCCGTGTCTCGTAAAAAGGTGAGATAGCGAAAACTCTCCCCTGTTACATAGAGTTCGTGGGCACGTCGTAAATTGATCTCGGTCTCTTCTAACGTCGGGACCGTCTGCGCGAACGGCAACCACTGCCGGAACTCCTCATGCGAATCCCGAATCGCCGCATTCACGACATGCTCGTCTCCACTCAGCCGTGGTGCCCGCAATCGTAAGCGCGCCGACTCGATCTCGAGCGGTGTTACTGGATGTACAACTTCCATCTCGTCACTTCCCCCTCTTCACTTGCGAAAACACCAAACTAGAACTCCTCCTAAACCTAGCACGAGCAATCCGTTCAACAGTCGCCAGATGATATCAATCATCATGGCCTTCTGCTTTCTCCCAAAATGTCCGAACCCCTTCAACAACTTGGTTCCAGTATGTGTCTGGATGTGGAACGAGCGTCTCTTTCGTCACGCGTAACGTCTTTCCGGTTACGACCGAAGTTGCCTCAATCTGTTCGCGCGAACCGTCGAGCAAGGCGACGAACGCCTCGAAGTCAACTTTGCCGACGTCTGCTACTTCGTCAACGTCTAACGTGAACGCCTCCCCAGCGTACGGATAGACATATGTATGGGCGAACTCCCGGTCTAGAAACGCTCCCGTCTCAATCACGTCCTCAAAGACGCCGAGCGGGTGGAGTTGCTCAAGTGACAGTTCAATCCCGAGCTCTTCTTGTATCTCACGGACTCCGTCGCGAACGGTTTCTCCGGCAGCCAGATGCCCTGCTGCCGTGATGTCGAACAGTCCTGGAAAATCTTGTTTCGTCTCGCTGCGGAGCTGTAAGTAAAGATGCGTCGGGTCAATCATCCAGCAGTGAAACGTCTCATGCCAATCGCCGTCACGATGGACGTCGGCCCGGGACTTCAACCCGACTCTTTTACGTGTCCGGTCGACCACGGTAATGAATTCAATCATATCGTCACTCCATTCTCTAAAAAGGTGATCGTCCCGGCGGTCGCATCGAGCTCGACGTCGATGCCGATCGTATCGCCCGGCCGTAACGCGGTCGGTTTAATCAGTGTCGACATATGTATCCCTCCATTTTGTTCCATACGTTTACTGTACGGGTTTCGAAGGGGCAACGACAACCTAAACTAAAACAGATCAGGGTCTTCCGACAATGTCCGGACTTTCCTGACTTTTCGGTGACGACCGGTCCAGCCAAGTGTCGTGAAGAAAAAACCGCCCCCGACCATACAGAACAGCGCGACCAATCCGGCCACGATGCCATCAAATCCGTAGCGCTCGCCGCTCGCGACGAGCAGTAGCGGCGAAAAGAGGAAGGAAACCACTAGCATGATCAGCCCACCCCACACCCTCCGTCTGGGAAACCCAATCGTCCACCACCCGAAAGCAATCAATCCTAAAATGATTAACCCAACCATCCCGATTAGAACCATCGTCAGCGCCTCCACTCCGCAAATTGTTTTACTATATTCCGCATCTGTCATTCAAATCCCTGTAAAAATCAGCCTATATAAATTCCTGATTCCGGGTAAATAACTAATGGAAACCATCGCACCGGGGTACCGCAGAGGAGGATCACCATGAGAGCTAGACTCATCTTTGCCTTCGCGTTCATCGGTCTTTTTTTGTTAGCAGTCTATTGGGTGAGCACGTGGAACGATCACACGCTCGACGGACGCATCGAACGGATTGAAATCCCTCAACTGATGATTGGTCCAGCCGAGACGGATATGGATGAAATCAAATTGCATACGATTTTAGTTAATGACCAGACGGAAGTGACGGGTCTTGCTAGCGACGTGCAAGAGCTTCGCGCCGGTCAACATGTGACTATCGAGCTTGACCCAGATGCGACGCTCAACATCGCGCTATCGATTCATGTAACGTCCGATTAAACGAAGAATCGTCTTTTTTCAAGAAAACGGGCTTAATTTTTATAGAACAGTGGAATATGACAACAGGTAGCTGAAAGGAGATAAATACATGATTTCAAATACATTGTTGTCGGGTAAAGTCGCGTTTATCACAGGAGCGGCGTCAGGAATCGGACGCGCCGCTGTCATCCGGTTCGTCCAAGCAGGGGCAAAAGTCGCCATCGTCGACTTGAACCAAGAGGACTCCGAGAAGCTCGCGAGCTTAATCGGCGAGGACCGCGCCATCGGTATTAGCGCCGACGTCTCAAACGAAGACGAGATGAAGCGGGCTTATGAACAGACGGTCGAACGGTTCGGACATGTCGATATCGTGTTTGCGAACGCGGGACGGAACGGGACGATCACACCAATCGAGCACTTGTCGCTCGAAGATTGGAACGGGGTCGTCGAGACGAACTTGACGGGCACGTTCTTAACCGTGAAACATGCGATTCCCCACTTGAAAGAGAAAGGCGGCAGCATCATCATCACGTCGTCGATCAACGGGAACCGTTTCTTTAAAAACTTTGGCTTCAGCGGCTATGCGACGACGAAAGCCGGCCAGACCGGTTTTGCGAAAATGGCTGCGGCCGAGCTCGCCCAGTTCGGTATTCGGGTCAACACGATTTGTCCGGGTGCAATCGATACGAACATCGATGATTCGACGAACCGGGACGACGCGTTACTTGAAGAAATCGTCATCCCGATTGAATATCCAGAAGGCAACCAACCGCTCGCCGGAAAATCAGGTACGGCGAAGCAAGTGGCCGACGTCGTCTTGTTCTTTGCGAGCAATATGTCGAGCCATGTCACCGGATCAGAAGTGTACGTCGACGGTGCCGAATCACTACTCTAACGACAACAGGTCGCCCCGCGGGGCGACCTGTTTATTTGAGGATCGGACTTTTCATAACTGCTTTTTGGTAAAACGGTGTAAAACCAAGGCGTTCCATGTTGCGTCCCGAGGCGGTATCGACTTTCGTCGTCACCGTCACGTACTCGCAACCTATCGCTTTTGCCGCGGCGACTCGCTCTAAAATGAGTTGGGTCTGATACCCTTTTCCCCGATAATCGGGAATCGTGCTCGTCAAAAACAGTTCCCCCATCCCATCCTGAACGGCGAGAATACCACCGGCGACCGCTGTCTCGTCTTCACGGACGAGAAACGCCTGGTTTTCCGGTAACGCATAAAACCCTTTCGCCGTATCAATCGTCTCTTGCAGGACGGTCCCCGTCTCGGCGAATCCTGTCGCGATCGCCCGAGCCCATTCGTTCACGTTATCGGCGTGCACACGTTCGACACGTGTCGCTTCACTCTCTGGCAACTCAAACGCGTTCACATCGAGCAACCAGACGTCGAGAAAGTGATCGAGCGTATAGTTTCGTTCCTGCAGCAGGCGAATGAGCGACATGTCCGCGAGTGGACACACCTCAATATGTAGGCGGGACACGTTCTTACCACGGACCCACTTCTCCATTTGGTGCAGATCGTAAAAGCTCGTCGGACGGTTCAAGCCGAACCCGACCGCAAAACTCGTATTCCCCATCCGGAACACATGACCTTTATTTTCAACGATTAACTCCGAGCCTTCATAGGGAGGGGTCTGTTTTCGATGCCTGATGTAGGCAGACGTCCCTTCCGCTTTGATGCGTTCGATGCGCCTGGCTAGTTCTAAGCGTTTCATCTCATTCCCTCCCTCTAATCTTCCCTGAGTTTACCACACTTCAATTACGAACATGTTGTGATTCCGTTACAAGGCACCGCTTTACAGGCGGACTTCATCAATCACGAACGAGGACGACCCTTCGATTTCTTCGATAAAATGCGAGCCGAACAACATCGCTGGTGTGAAGCTTCCAGGAATGACCCGGCTTGAACCGACGAGACGTTTCACGACCTCGAGCGCGCCATAGACGGTGAAGGCGTACGTGCTCGCCGTCTGAATGCGAACGATATATTTGTGTCCGTCTGCATTCGTTGCTTCGCCCCAAACATACGTCGACGACCCGTCCCGCTCCGCCTCATCCGGTCCGCTAATATGTTCATCGACATAGCGTAAGAGACGTCCTTGGACAGCGTCACTACCAAGAATCGGACTAAAGAACGACATGAGACGAGACGCATATCCGGCCACTGGGGGAACTGGGATCCATGTCGTGATGTTCGGGATTCCCGTCGTATAATACGCGGTCGAGACGTCACCCCACGGAATCGCGAGCGCTGTTTTCTTGCCGCGCCCAAAGTCGATTTGTCGACGCTTGGCCCCAAGCGGGAACGGCGACAGTTTTCCGTCTTTCCGCTCGGCACTGCTCGAGCCGAGCCCACGGATTGCTGTTTTCATCGTTCCGCGCGAAATACCGGCAGCGGCCGAGAAGCCGAGGGCGAGATTCGTCGCGTCCGGCATGAGTTCCTTCAACTTGCGGGCCACACAGTCGGTCGGGATGACGTCAAAGCCGACACCCGAGCACAGCAACACGCCTGCTTCTTGCGCGAGCTTGGCCCGTTTCTTCGAATGGATATATTCGAACACTTCAATTTCCCCGGTAATATCGAGGTAATGAGTCTGTGACGCAAGGCACGCCTCGACCATCGGCTGACTCGTATCGGCGAACGGTCCAGCACAGTGCAAGACGAGGTCGATGTCAGCGAGTTCCTGCTTCGCTTTGTCGAGCGACAGACTAAAGACACGCGTCTCGCATCCGAGCTCATCGCCAAGACGCTCAATCGCGTCCGCGCGCCGCCCTGCGAGCACCGGTGTCATCCCTTCTTTTACTGCTTGCCGGGCAATCAGTTCACCCGTATAGCCGTTCGCGCCATAGATCATCCATTTCATCGTTGTTTCCTCCTTCAGGCTATATGTATGCTTCTTTTGTTCCCTTCTTTTACTGACGATACACGATGCAATATCGAATGAACAGTAACACAAAAAAACTGATCGTCCCTAAAAGGACAACCAGTTGCTTGATTAGTTGTTCGTTGCTTCCGCCGCTTTCGTACGGACCGTCTGCATCGCTTCTGTCCACGGGACGAGCTGGTCGAGCATATCATTCACCGATTGGACTTGTACGTCTTTCGGTGCGAAGTGCGTGCCGTTCTCGAAATCTGTGAAGAGCGAGAGCGCTGGGTGGACCCGGACGTGGGCAATCAAGAGTTCGCTCAAGACACCGCGCACATGCTCAGTTGCCCGAGCACCGCCGACCGAACCGTACGAGACGATCCCTGCCGCCTTGTTATGCCATTCGTTGCGTAAGTAGTCGAGGGCGTTTTTGAGCGCGCCTGTCATCGAGTGGTTGTACTCTTGTACGATGAAGACGAAACCGTCCATCTCTGCAATTTTCTCCGACCATGCCGCAGCACCTGTCGCGTCACCGCCAGCCTCACCGAGAAGCGGTAAGCTGTAGTCCGCGATATCGATGATTTCATAGTTGGCGTCACCGCGCTTGTCGGCAAGTTTTTTTACCCATTCTCCGACTTGCGGGCTAACGCGTCCTTCACGAGTCGATCCGAGTACGATTCCAATTTTCAACATAGTAGTTCCTCCTTGTGAGTTGGTTGGTTCTTCTTGTTTACCGAACAAACGATTGAAAAAACTCATGATGGCATACCCTCATATTCTTTCTCGAACGTTTTGGTACTTCTGACCGTATCAATCGGCCGGACCATCGCTTCGATCTGCTCACGCTTCGACTCTAAGAACGGTGGGAGCGACAATTTCTCACCGACCGTCTCATACGGTTCGTCACCCATGAATCCTGGTCCGTCGGTCGCCCATTCGAACAAGATTTGCGGTGCGACGCGTGCGTATGATGATTCAAAGAAGAAGCGGTCGACGTAACCTGACGTCGGTAACCCGAACTGTTGCAGCCGCGCTGTCCATTCATCGAGGACGCTGCGGTCGTCGACGCGGAACGCGACGTGGTGAACCGTTCCAAACCCTTGGCGTGCTTGCTGAGATGTCTCGTCATGGATGACGACGACTTGCGCTCCGTTTCCACCCTCACCTCCTTCAAAGAGATGGTTGTCACCTTCTTGCCCGATCTCTTCGAACAACATGACTTCCTCCATCACTTGCTTGAAGTACGTGAAGTCAGAAATACGGATAAAGATTGGCCCGAGTCCAGTAATGGCATACTCGAGCGGAATCGGACCGTTTGGCCACGGCTCACCAGAAGCGACACCTTGATTGAACTCGTCCGAGATGAGCTGATACGCTTGGTCGTCGAAGTCGACGAACGACAGCGTCTTCTTGCCGAACTGCTCGGTGATGCCTTCATGTTTTACCTTTAACCGATCAAAACGGCGGACCCAGTAGTCGAGTGCCTGATCCGTCGGGACACGGAACGACGTCTTTGAAATCTCATTCGTCCCGTGCACGCCTTTTGGGATGCCTGGGAAGTCGAAAAACGTCATGTCCGTCCCGGCGCTACCTTTATCGTCCGCAAAGAACAAGTGATACGTCTGAATGTCGTCTTGGTTGACCGTCTTCTTGACGAGACGCATCCCTAAGACGTTCGTAAAGAAGTCATAGTTCTTTTCGGCGCTGCTCGTGATCGCCGTCACGTGGTGAATCCCTTTTACATGGTTCATCTAAATCGCTCCTTCAAAATCTTGATTTCGAGATAATTAGTTAAAAAATTTTGACGCCTCGGCACGTTTGCCGACCGTCTTCAATTGAGTGATTGTGTTATCTAAATCGAGTCCGTCGAACAACTCGTGCATCCGTTTCGCGTGTATCGGAAAAATTTGATCCATCAAGTCGGTTCCCGCTTCAGTCAATGCGGCATACGTCACGCGGCGGTCGCTCGGACAAGATTTCCGGACCAAGTAGCCTTTTGCCTCGAGCCGATCGACGAGATACGTCATGCTGCCGCTCGAGAGCAAGACTTTTTTACCGATGATTTGAATCGGTTGGTCGCCTTTATGATAGAGCAGTTCGAGTACCGAGAATTCGGTCGCGTTCAGTCCATATGCGGCGACTTCTTGTTTGACCATGTCCTGGATCGACTGCGAGGCTCGAAATAAGACGGTAATCGCTTTTAAGGCATCTGATTGTTTCATCTTTTCCCCTCCTTTGTTGAGAGAAAACAATACTTTAAATTTAATTATCTTTAATTCGAGATAAATATAACACGGCAATTTGGATCGGTCAATCAATTCGTCTCCAAAAAAGACAAGGCCGCTTCCACAGGCCTTGTCTTCCGGATCAGTCATACGTCTCGTCGAGGTTGCGCGCATAAAACGCGATGGCGCGACGATATCGTTGAATGCTGTCATCTGGCTGCGGACTAGCGAGCAGCTCGAGCAACGCACCGGTCGCTTCCTGATGCTGTCCGAGGTTGTAACGCGTCATCGCTTGGAACACTTTCAAGGCAGCGATGTCAGGGAACTGTTCGATCGCTTTAGCAAACAGCTCCTCGGCATCCTCGTAACGACCGAGCGCACGGTACGTGCTGCCGAGCCCGATATACGTCTCACTGAGCTCGTGACCGCTCAGACCGAGTCGGATGGCCCGCTCATAGTGCGGGACGGCTTGACGCTCTTCGCCGAGCGAGTCATAACACCAGGCACATTGCGCGTGGAGTCGTGGATTCTTCTCATCTTGACGCAACAGCATGAGCAACAGCTGCTTCGCCCGCTCGAGCTCTCCGTTCTCGCGCAGGCGGATCGCCTCGTCGAGTCCGACTTCTTCTGGCTGTTTGACGTGAAGGTCGCTCAAATCATCGAGCCACGCCTGCAGTTTCTCATAATATTTCCCGACATGGACGCCGTCGACGAGCGCGTGGTGCGCTTGAACCGAGAGCGGCATCATCATCCGGTCGCCAACCTTCGTGAATTTGCCCCAGGCGATCCGCGGAACGCTATCGTGCTGTTGGTCATTCGTCGGGTGACTGATGCTCGTGAACGTGAGCCAAGGTACGCTCGTAATATAGAGCAGGCTGTCCGGCTCGTCATCGCCGACGACGACTTCTCGTTTCGCCCCGCTCATCCGCACGGCCACTTCCTCCATGAAGTCGGGAAACGCGTCTTTATACGTCGCCGTACAGAAATTGAAGACGTCATCATCCATTATGACGGTGAACGATGGATGGACGACATCATGCTCGACGACCACGTCACCGCGCATCCGGTACCTAAGTTCCGGGATGGCGTTCGCCGTCTTCACCACGCCGTATAAGAACAGCTTGAAAAATGACTGTCCGCGCGTCTTCGCGAACGTATGTAGCTTCGTCACGTCGACGTTCGCCGTCACGTTGAAATGCGGGGCGTCAAACGCCTTGAAAAACTCATAATGCTTTTTACGCGGCCACTTCTCGAGATCAATTTGTATCATCTATCTTCCCCCCCTGTTCTTTCACTGTACCAAAAGCAGTAAGGGAAGACTCAAAGCTTCTGCTTCAACTGCTCGTAATGCTCGTTCGCTAAATCAAAATAGACGAAGTCGCGGCGTTCGATCCGATCGAGCGTCGCCTTGAAATCACGCCAGCCACGGTCGACCATCTCCGGTGTGAGCTCACCTGACTTGGCTGCCGCTTCGAACTCATCCTCGTCTTTACGGACGACGTCACCGTTCGGGAAGATGAGGATGTCGAGCAGGAGGTCATCCATGTACGGAATCCCATCCTCATACCCGATCCCCTCGACGATATCGATGTACCATTGGACGATGTTGCCCCGGTCATCGAACATGACGGTCACCCCGAACGGTTCATGTTCTGAGAAGTACTGGAGCCACGCGTAACCTGCGTCGGCGACGATGAACTCCTCGCCGTTATGCATCTTATATTGTGGGGCTCGGACGGCGTCAATTTGAAAGAGGGCGACGGTGCCCGAGAAGCGATCGTCCTGCACCTCCATTTGTGCGTATCGATTTTTTAATATGCGTTCCCAATCACGACGATTGGCAAATTTTCGTTTTGGCATCTCTCTCTCTCCTTTAGATCAGTTTCCTAAATGTGTTCGCCAAAAGTCGACATTCCCCTGTTCAATCGTACAGGTTGTATTGATTGAACCAGACGAGGTAGCGATTCCATTTGCCCTAGATGAGAAAGTATCCAGGTTCTCATCCCATTTCATACATGCTACGCTAATGTAAAATAGGGAAATAATGTAACTTACTAGGGGGTTGTTTTATGAAACGGTTAGGACTACTTGGCTTAAGCGCGTTCTTGCTGACAGGCTGTACCGATCAAGCCGAGAAACCAATCGTCTCTCCTGATATGAACGAACAAGATGAAGAAGCGACGATCGAATGGACACGAGAAGATTTCAAAGACGTCTTTGACCAACACGAGACTGCCCAAGACTTGTTAGCAGCGCTCGAAACCCAAGGGCTAACACCGTTCCGGGAGACGTTCGAACGCGTCGTCATCGCCGGGGACGGGATCCATCATACATACGCCGATATTTATCCGTTCAAGCTCGACGACGGTACGTACGCGACCGTCTATGAGAATGAAGACGGTGAGATTGCCAACGGTCCCGAGTCGGTCGCACCGCTCTTTTGGCAAGAAGAGTCGTTCACGCAATTCGTTGAGGAGATTGAGAAGCGCAAATACGGGACGAGTGCCCCGCCGACCGACGTCACATTGACGCAAGACGAGTTTCAATCGATTTACGACCGCCATGCCTACACGTCAGCGCTCATCGTCGAGCTCGACGAATGGGGAGTTCAAGTCGCACGCGACCCAATCGAGAACGTCATCATTGCCGGGAACGGCGTCAAGGAAGTGACGGCCGACTTGATCGTCTTTGAGATCGAAAACGGCTACGCTATCGTCTACGACCAAGACGGTGAGATTTTGAAAGCACCGGAGTCGATCGCCCAGCTGTTTTGGAACGAAACGGATTATGAAAACCTGCTCGAGAAGAACGAGTGATCACGTACCGCGACGTTTCAAGTCCCGATACTCGAGGAACAAGTTAAGCCATTGGGCCGGTTTATCGGCTGACTCGGACGGATCATACCGATAGTTGGTCACATATACATGCCACGACAGCGCCCGATACACGCAACCGAGCTCTTCAGCGATCAACAAATGGCGCCATAGCACGTCCCGAGGCGCTACACCTTCCCACTCAGCCAAGTAGACGGTACGCATCTTCTGAATCTGTTCATACCATGCGACTTCATCGTCTTCTGGCAACAAGTCGTAGAGCGCGTTCCAAAACACACGGACGCTGAAGAACGGATGGGTGACGGTCGCATCGCCCCAATCGAGAATACATAAGTCATCCGTCTGTTTGCGCCAAAAGATGTTGCCGCCATGTAAGTCGCCGTGCTCGAGACTCATCGGCAGCCCAGTCGCGAGCTCGTCGCACATGGTGAGGAGTTCGTCTTGGAGCGCCAGCACCGCCTCTGCCTTATCTCGATCTAACCCCGTACATAACTCGGGTAAATACGTCCGTATCTCTTCTTTTAGACGAGCCGGACGCCGGTCCGGGATGCCGTAGGCCAAAAGCGTATCCATGTAATTCGCTTCTTTTCTCTGTAGTTTCGCATATTGACGCACAGCCGCTTCATACCGACTGTGCTTAGGGTATTCGCGAAGTGCATCCCCGCCGATGTCTCGCATAAGTAGCCAGTTGCGTGCCGCGTCAATGGCGATGACCTCCGGGACGAGTCCCGGATGCCGTTCGGCTAGATGCATCGACAGTTCAGCCTCGCCATCACTAATTGGCGTCACCGCCTTGGCGTAGTAACGGTCTGCTCCGTACTCTCCATACATCAAGTACGTCAAATCCGTATCTTTCACAACCCGCCACGTCACACCTGGCACATGGCCATCGAGCCAGCGTTCGAACTGTTCACGGTAAGACTCGTCACGCCATGGGATCGCACTCCTCACTGACCTCACTTCCTTTCACCACACTTCGTTTAGGAGGAAATAATATGGACGTTGTCTATTATTCATACCCGGTCGATGCGTTACTCTATATGTATTTAGGTGCGACGGCTGTCTTCAGCTTCATAATCGGCCTAGTCGTTCGCCGCGTGGCGAGACGTCCAGATATCAGCTTTTGGACGACGATCGTGCTCAGCTTTGTCGGACTATGTCTTTCACTCGGCTGGTTCCGTAACGCCTCGGTCACCGTATTTATGGGTACACTCCCGTGGCTCATCAATCTCGTGTTTTCCCTGTTTTTATACGCCCTGTATAGCGGTATCATTTATTTCATCTTCCGACCGCGAAAAATTGAGGCAACAAAATAACGTTATGCTATACTCAAACCAATAAACGACCACTAGGGGAGCCTTCGGGCTGAGACGGCAACTGCCGGACCCTTCGAACCTGATCTGGCTCATACCAGCGTAGGGAAGTGGCTTGGATACGTCTGTCTGTCCACGCCACTTTTCCACTTGGAGAAGTGGCGTTTTCATTTTGAAAGGAGACACTTCATGCGTATTCAACAACTCACTTGGATGGCGATGCTCATCGCCATCGCCATCATCGGCGCCCTGTTCATCTCCATCCCGACCGGTGTCGCCCGGGCCTATCCGGTGCAACATATGGTGAACGTCATCGCCGCCGTCACCGTCGGTCCGATTGGTGCCGTCCTCGTCGCGTTCGTGACCGGACTCGTCCGTGTCATGACCGGGACCGGGTCGTTGCTCGCCTTCCCAGGTGGTATGATCGGTGCCTTGCTTGCTGGACTATTTTACGTGCGGACGAACCGGGTCGCTTTCGCTGCGCTCGGTGAAGTCATCGGGACGGGCGTCATTGCCTCGTTCATCGCCGTCCCGTACGCGAAAATCTTAATGGGTTCTGAGTTTGGGGCGCTGTTCTTCTTCCCGGCCTTCCTTGCCTCGAGCGTGACCGGAGCCATCCTCGGCTGGATCGTCCTCGCCCGCGTCAAACAGTTGCGTCCACTTACGGTGAAGCGATAATTGAACAAGAATCACAAAAACAGGGACAGCCGACTTGTGACGGTTATCCCTGTTTTACGTGATACACCCAGATTTCTTCTCCGTTCGCTTCATCAATCAAGCCGCTGTCGACGAATCCGCCTTTCGCGTAAAATCGTTTCGCCGGTTCGTTCGTCGCATGCAGGCTGAGGACGATGTCATCGACATCAAATCGATCTTGCATCCACTCAATCGCAAGTTGCAAAAATGTTGACCCGATGCCTTTCCCTTGCTCATCCAGATCAATCATAAACCGGTCGAGCCAGACGTAACGCTCCGCCTTATTCTCGGCCCCAATCATCATAAAGCCGACCGGTTGATTGTTTCGACAGAGCGCGTAGCATGCCCACGCGTGCTTGACGTCGACGTCCATCTCCCGGAGCGATTCCGCGTTCGTTTCGATAAAGCGGGCCTGACCAGGTGCGACGGTCAAGGCGACGACCGCATCCAAGTTCGTCTCATCAATCGGTTGAATCGTCAACGCATCGGTAGCCATCGTTGTACCTCCTCCATGTCCTGCCCGCGTTTCGGCAAGATGTAGGCGCTGACCGACGAGTTATACAAATACACATAATCGGCTTCCTCGACGACTTCCTTGATGCCGCTCCATGAGACTTTCGTCTCCCCGAACGCATTTTTGTCACGAAGACCGTCTTCATCCAGATCCATCGTATGCGGGCCGATCATGCCTTCATTGCTTCGTTCTTGAATCATCCGCTTCGTCTGTTTTCGGATATGCCGTTCAAAATACTTCGGATAATACAGAAACCAGATGAGGCTGATGACGCCATACACCCCAAACAACCACCAGCTCGTATCTTGAAACAATGTCGCGAACGTCAAAGCGCCACCACTTAAAATGATGACGGGCCCGATGATGCGCTGCAGGAATAGCATCCTCTTTCCTATCTTTGAACGTCTAATATGACTCAAGTTGAAGTGAATGTAGTCTTCTTCCGTCAATTCGTATTGGATTTCCATATGTATCCCTCCTCGGTGTCGTATACGTCTTCGTTCAAGAAAAGTTCCGCTTCAGGCTCCTATTCGCTAAAATAAAAGCAAAGGAGTGACACGATGAAACAAATCCACCATCTCTGTATCCAAACGCCCGACTATGCGGCGTCAAAGCAATTTTATGAAACGCTCGGTTTTGAGCTCGTCCAAGAGTCAACCAACTTCCATACCCGGGCGTTCAACAGTTGGCTCAAGCTCGGCGACTTCTATATCGAACTCCAGACGGCGAAGACCGACGAGACGTTATCGCCGTATTCGAAACATGCGGCCGGACCCGTTCACTTCGCCTTGTACGTCGATGACCTTGAAGCGGAAGTCCGTCGGCTCGAGGCGCTCGGTGTCACGTTCTTGCCGAAACATGGCGGCAACATCTACTTCGTCGTCGACGGACATTTGAGCAAACTAAAAGCCCCGGAAGGCACGATCATCGAGCTTCGGGACACGTTTTTGATCAAGTGAGGCGCTCGCCTCGCTTTTTTTCGTCCGTATCGCACACCCCCATGTTTCCCGCCACTTGCGAACAGGTACATGAAAAAGAATACAACGTGTACGTACCGTTTGGAGGCTATTTATGAAATATCTTGATTATTGGAGTTATCTGTCACTATCACTTGCCAAACTATTTTTATTCAGCGTCTTGACCGCGAGTGCGTTCAACGTTCATTTTTTACTCGTCAACATCGGGATGATTCTCATGATGACGAGCTGGGCGTTGCTCGTGAAGACGAAAACACGGCGCTGGATTTTATTCGCCTCGCTGTTTCTACACAGTACACTCCTCATCTCCGACGTCTGGTATTATCGCTATTTCGGCAATCTGTTGTCGGTCGCGCTTTTGTCAGACGTTGGTCAGATGGGCGACGTCGGCGGCGGCTTCCTGACGTTGATTCAACCGACCGACTTTCTATTGTTCGTGGACCTGGTGCTTTATACCGCTGTCCTCGTCTATATGAGAAAAAGACCTGCGCAAGGCACAGGAAAAAATCGCCGGATCGCCGCTTCCGGTTTTGTCGTCGGCTTGACCGCCTTCGTCGTTCCGTTAACCGTCAGTCAGCCGAATGGTGATGAGCAAGCACCGATTTCGAACATGCGTGAATATTACGAGTA
Organism: Exiguobacterium aurantiacum; assembly: GCF_001766415.1. Taxonomy (GTDB): domain Bacteria; phylum Bacillota; class Bacilli; order Exiguobacteriales; family Exiguobacteriaceae; genus Exiguobacterium; species Exiguobacterium aurantiacum_A. The sequence goes on from NZ_MKXO01000010.1 coordinate 31,171, forward strand.
CGGCTTTTGGGGGTATCACGGCCTCGACTTGTTCCGTGGCATCGGCGACCAACTCGGCTTCGGAGACGGCTTAACCGCACAAGAAGAGACGCGGCTCGGTACCTCGGCTCCAACCGACGTCGAGACAACGGCTGATACGAACGTCATCATGCTGCAGCTCGAGTCGTTCCAGACGTCGGTGATCGGACAGACGATCAACGGACAGGAACTGACACCGAACTTGAACGCGCTTCGTGACGAGATGTTGTACTTCCCGAACTTCTATCATCAGACGCACGAAGGCCGGACGTCGGATGCGGAATTCACGGTCAACACCTCGCTCTACCCGGTCAAATCCGGTTCGGTGTACACCCAGTACGGTGACCATACGTTTGACGCCTTACCTGAACGTTTGCGCCAAGCCGGCTATGATACGGCCGCGATGCATGCGTTCGACAAAACGTTTTGGAACCGCGACAACGTCTATGACAATATCGGCTTCAATCATTTTTTCAGCAAAGATGACTATCCGGAAGAACCTGTCATCGGCATGGCGCTTAACGACAAAGATTTCTTGACCACTTCCGTCGAAGCGATGGACACGTTAGCGGAACCGTTTTATGCGTTCATGGTCGCTTTGACGAGCCATACGCCATATGAGCTCCCAGAAGCTGAAAAACGATTGGACTTGACCGGTTATGACGACCCGCTGCTTCAAAACTATTACCATACCGTCCACTACGTCGACGCGGCCGTCGGGTTGATGGTCGATCAATTGAAGGCGAACGGGACGTGGAATAATTCGTTAGTCGTCTTTTATGGCGATCATGACAGCGGCCTGACCTCAGCAGGTGACGAGATGGCCGAGCAAGCGAACGCCGATTCGGCAGTCGAACTGTTTCAGCTCGACCGTTCTGTTCCGCTCTACATCAAACCAGCCAACTTGAACGAAGGTCGAACGATCGAAGCGAGCGGCGGTCAAACGGACATCGCCCCGACCATCCTAGAATTGCTCGGGATGGAGCCCGCCTACATGCTCGGCAGCCCGCTGCTCGACGACGAACCGAACTTGACCGTGTTCCGTAACGGGTCGTTCCGGTACGACACGCTCTACTATGTTCCAAACTTGACCGATCCCATCGGAAACGGGACGTGTTACGCGGTCGAGACAGGAGATGAGCTACCGCTCAGTCAATGTGAGCCTTTCATCGACGAAGCGGCCGAACAACTGCGTCTGTCCGATACGATCATCGAGAAAGACGCACTCTCCAAAACAAAACGCGAATAAAACCATGCCGCCCTGATTCGCTAAGGGCGGCATGGTTCGTTTCAATATACTTTCCGCAACTCGGTCAGATCGATCTTCTTCATCGGCAAGAACGCTGCCGTCACCCGTGCCAACTGTTCCGGCGTGCCGGTCGTCAGCATCTCTTCCATTTCCCACGGCACGATTTGCCAGGAGACGCCGTAGCGGTCCTGTAGCCACCCGCATTGTTCGGCTTCAGGTATAGACGATAGTTCATCCCAATACGCATCAATCTGTTCTTGTGTCTCACAAAACGCAATCAACGACTGCATCTCGTTGAAAGCGAACTGGTGATGCTCGGCACTGTCCATGACGATGAACTCACGTCCAGATAAGACGAAACGGGCGTAGTTCAACTTCCCTTCTAATTCTGGGCCATCGTCTTTATCGTAACGGATCAGCTGATCGTCGAGCACGTACGAGTCCGGGAACACTGTGACCCAATCGTCCATCGCCGCCTCGGCCCGGCCGAACGCCTCCCCGACGAACAACAGACACGGCGTCACCGTCTGGATGTCCATGCCGCCGTTGTGCATGATTTGCCAAGAGACGCCGTGCTTGTCTTTCAACCAGCCGTAACGTTCACTAAAGTCGTACGTGTCGAGCGGCGTGAGGACGTCAGCACCGTCCGATAACTTGTCCCACAGCGTATCGACTTCTTCTGACGTCGGGAGCGAGATCATATAGGAGAAGGACGGATTCCGCTCCTTCAAGTTACCGGCACCGAGCAGTTGAAAGAACTGACCAAAGAGTGAGACCGTGACGACCGTCGTCTCGCCAGGCGGAGTGTCGATAAGTTTCGTCGTATAGTCGACGAATGAATCCGGAAATATCGAGACGTACCAATCGGCAATCGCTTCGACGTCTTGTTCGAACCAAATACACGGAATAATCGGTTGCGTGATCATCGGACTGTCTCCTTTCAGACCTCTTGCAAACGGTACACGTCACGGACAGCGAGTAACGTCTCGGCAGCTTGCCGATACGCTTGATAGTGGCTTGAGTTGATATGATGGTCGAGCGCCGTCTCGTCCCGATACTTCTCGTAGAACACGAACGTACCCGGCGCATCGATCGACTCGTGTAACACGTAGGCGAGACACCCTTCTTCCTGCCGCGACGGCGGGATGACCTGATCGAGTGCTTGACGCAACTCACTCTCTTTACCCGGGTGAGCCTTTAAGATAGCTGTGATTGTAATTTCCATTGATCGTTCCTCCTCATCTTAGGACTGACGCAAAACTTTTCCCGTTTTAGAAGAGATGTATACGCAAATGGACACGCCTATTTTCAAGGCGTTCCATCGTTTAGACGAGTTCGTTCGCAATCTCGTTCAATTCTGCAATCTGATCTTTCAACGAAGCCAACGCCTGTTGCTGCGACGTCGTCAACACATGCACGTCTTGACCGTTCTCTTCGAGAGCTGTCATCAGTGCTGACATTTGGCCCGTTACTTGATGGACTTTGTTCAGTTCTGATGCGACGACTTGGAGCTGGGTCGATGTCTCATCTACCGTGCTCGCTACCGTCCCTGTCGTTTGAATCATGGAGAGAATCGACGTCCCGCTCTTACGTACTTGTTCTTCCTGCGTCGACAAACGTTCTGTACTGCCATCGATTGCCCGTTCCGTCACTTGTACCTCTTGCATGACGAGTTGGATAATATCATTGATTTGAGATGAGGCTTGGGCGGTTTGAGCCGACAAATTTCGAATCTCGGACGCAACGACGGCAAACCCTTTCCCGTGCTCACCCGCTCGCGCCGCTTCAATTGAAGCATTGAGCGACAGGAGGTTCGTCTGAGATGAAATCTGCTGAATCGTCCCCGTGATGGTCCGTACTTCTTGGAAGCGCTCCGCCAACCCTTTAAACGCATGATTGACTTCACCGATACTTAAGTTCAGTTCAGCGAGCGACCGTTCTGTCGAGTCCATGTTTTCATGCGAGACGTGAGCGTCCTGCAAGACGCCACTCACTTGAGACGTTGTCTCCTGGAGCTGCTGCTGCATTCGTTCAAACGCCTGTACAGTTGAATGGATTTGTGAAGCGACAGTTTGAATAAGACCTGCCTGTTCAGATGTCCGTTTCGTCATCGAACTGATTTGTTCCGTCACCTGTTCTGAAGCATTTGTGACTGACTCGACTGAATCATTCATCGTGAAGACAGCTCCGTGAAGCGTAGTCGCACTCGCTGTCGTTTTCGCCATTGTCAGCTCGATTTCCCCTGCATGTTGTTCTGCTTTCTCTTGCTGCGCGAACGTCTCATGCAACAACTTTGCGCCAAAGAATGACACAAAGTACGCGCCAGACAAAGCCATTGTGAGCACCGTGAACCAAATGACGAGGTCGAGCGGCGTTGCAAATGAAAAGCGCCCGGTTAACACAGCTACGACCGAGACGATCAGCGCGAGCATGCTACCGTACAGTACAAGATGCCGATTCAAGTAGATCAACGTCAATACGATGTAAAGAAAGACGACATTTTGAATCGCCACACCTGGTAGCGTCAAGATAATCGCTGAAGCCGAAATGTACATCAATGTGACGAGCCCATACTTCAACCAAGCATGCTCTACATAGAAGCGATGGCCGAGCCATGATCCAATCTGAATGACACTCCCCACCACAATAAAACTGACTGCGTCTTGTCCGGCGAGCTCCCCGATCCAGTACAAAACACCCATAATCGGATAAGAGAGGAAAAATAAAACGATCAACATACGCGATACTAACAACGAACTTATTTTCTCAAAATGATTCACCATGATTGTTGCCTTCTTTCAGTAGAATAGAGATCTACACTATACTTCGGTGCATTTTTTCCAATATGAAGTTTGTTTTTCGCTATTTTTCTTACATTGACTAAACAAATAAAAACTGTCCCTCAAATTGTCATTTGTACTTAACAATTGAGGGACAGTTTAATTGAATGACGTCTTGTTTAGTCATTTATTCTTTCGTTTGAACGGCCACCAGACACCGTCTCCGAACGATACGGTGATCGCCGGGATGAGAAGTGGCAGCACGATCAACCCGTACAACAACAGACCGGTGATGACGATCGTCGCGATCTGGACGAGGCTGAGTACACCAGACGGAATCATCGCCCCGAACGTCCCGGCGAGGATGACGGCCGCCGTCATGATGACCGTCCCCATCTTCGTCATGGCGTGGACGAGCGCGTCACGTACCGTCATCCCGTTAATCGATTCTTCACGGAACCGATCGAGTAGGAAGATCGAGTAGTCAATGCCGAGCGCGATCAACATGACGAACCCGAAGAACGGTACGGCCCAGCTGATGCCGTCATAACCGAGCCCTTCAACGAAGATGAGCTCCGTGATCGCCGCTGACGTGTAGTACGTGAGCAACAGTGACCCGATCATATAGAGCGGCATGATCATCGAACGGAATAGTACCGTCAAAACGACGAACAGCGTCACGAGCATGATGGCGACGGTCCGATTGAAGTCGTTTGTCGATGTCTCGTTTAAATCGCTGTTAATGCTTGAAATCCCGGCGTAACCGATGGTCGCGTCATCAAACGGGGTGTCCGTGACGACACGTTCCATCGTCTGTTTCAACGTTTCGACCGTATCGATCGCTTCCGGCGAGTACGGATCCATATCAAGGATGACCTCGAGTTGTGTCGCCGTCCCCTCGTCGAACACGTAACGTTCGACGGCCGGGGCGAACTCATCTGACGTGAGCGTTCCTTCCGGTAAATAGACGCCCGTATCACGCAGGTTGTCCGCTTCACTGAGTGCCGAGAGGAACGCCACCGCGTCGCCAAGACCGGTTTCGATTTGCGCGAGCCCAGCGTTCGCTTCACCGACACCAGTCGCGAGTTGGCCGAGTCCCGATCCGAGCTCACCGACTTGCGCACCTTGCGCCGTCAACACAGACGCTGCTTCATTGATACCCGCCTCGATCTGACTAAGACCACCAGACACTTGCTGCAGTTGCGCCACGGTCGCCGGGATGTTTTGCGTTGCCGTGAGACCTTGTCCGATCAAACCGAGTTGGGCGTTCAGTTGGCCGAGTCCCGCCGCCGCTTCTGCGAGCGGCGCCCCGGCGTTCGTCGTACCAGCCGGCAGTTGACTGACGACCGCGTCTAGACCGGTCTCGACTTGAGCGAGCCCGTCTTGCACATCACCGAGACCGGTCTCTGCCTCGGCAAGCCCTGAACTCACTTGTTCGAGTTGCGTATCGACATAAAAATCATCGATGACGTCACCGGTCGGACGTGTGATCGAACGGACACCGCTCACACCATCGACTTTTTCTAATTCGCTCGCGAACTTCTCGATGTACGAAATATCCGACTCGGTCAGTTCCGACTCTTGTTTCAAGATAATTTGAACCGGGAGCGATTCGCCTTGCCCGAACCCTTCCGAGATCAAATTGAGACCGCGCACCGAGTCATAATCGTCACCGATCTCATCGACCGTATTGAACGACCGGGCATCGTCGTACGTGAACAACACCGGCACGGTGATCAGTGCGACGACAAGGATCGAGACGAACGGACGATTGACCGAGATGCGGCTGAATCCGGCCCACAGCTTGCTGTCGTGATGCTCGCCTGCTTTTTTCGACGGCCAGAACAAGCGATTCTTGAGCGTCGCCATAAAGAACGGCACAACCGTGAACAAGATAAGCAACAAGACGGCAATCCCGACCGCGACCGCGACGGCCGACTTGAAGATAGGAAAATCGGCAAATCCGATCGCGGCGAAGCCGACGAATACGGCGAGACCACTAATGAGCACCGTCCGCCCAGCCGTCTTATACGTGTTGACGATGGCGTCCTCGATCGCGTGCCCGGCGCTGAGTTCTTCTTTATACCGGCTAAGAAGCAGGATGCAGTAGTCGGTCCCAATCCCGAACAAAATCGCCACGAGGAAAATTTGTGTGTAGTTCGAGACCGGGAAACCGAACCAGTCGACGAAGAACGCGACGAACGATTGGCTGAGGAGATAGGTGAACCCGACCGCGATCAACGGAATGAACGGGGTCACGATTGAACGGAACACGAGCAAGAGCAGTCCGAAGATCAACACGACCGTGATGATCTCGGTCTTCTTCAACCCTTCCTGCGCACTCAAGTTCACATCGTTGTTGATGATTTCTTCACCTGTGATGTAGACGGTCTCGTCTGTCGGGAGGATGTTCTCGCGGACATCGTCCGCGAAAGCGTTGATGTCCTCCATCGATCCTTCGACCGTGATCGGGACGAGGACGATACGTTCATCTTCCGAGACGAGTTGTGCCTCCGTCTCGGCGTTCTCGAACGGGTCGAGCACATCTTTGACGACCGTATCATTTTGTTCCAGCTCGTCGATTACCCGGGCAATATCGGCCCGTTCGGCATCTCCGAGCGCTTCAAATTCATAGACGAGCGAAATCGTCTTATCGCTTTTGCCCGCAGCATTCAAGATGTCTTGCGCGCGTTGCGAGTCCATGTCTTCAGACAGTTGGAAACTTCCCGCCTGTTCTGCCTGTTCGGTCAAGTTTGGTGCCGCGACGAACAAGGCCGCCGTCAACACGACGAGACCGATCAAGATGCCGAAGCGCCATTGAATAATTTTGCGCACGTGTTATTCCTCCCCAATTCGAAGCAGCTCTTTGATTTTCCGGAACGTCCGGACGAACTGTTCGATCTCTGCCTCATCTATTTTCCCGTCGAGTAGTGACTCGACATAATGGTAGACGGCCGTATCTGCCTGTTCGACGACGTGGTGTCCCGCCGCTGTCAGTTCGATCAACCGTTCGCGTTGGTCTTGCCCGCGTCGACTGACGACGAGCTGTTTCTCAACGAGTTTTTTTAAGCGGTTTGAAACGGCGCTCTTATGCACACCTTGTTTCATCGCCAACTGACCTGCTTGAATCGGGCCGAACTGTTCGAGCAGTTTTAATAGTTGGAGCTGTTCACGCGAATACTCGCGCCAAACGTCGCCTTCCATCGCCTCAATGACATGTTCCGCTCCGTGGAACATGACTTCTTCAAATAGTTGGACGGCCTCCCGCATCAATTCTTTCATTTTGGTTTACCCCCTAAACTAGTTAGAGATAGTTTATGCCCTAAACTAGATGAGGTCAAATAAAAAGACCGATGAAGTAGGCGCTTCATCGGTCCATTTCGTAAACGTATGTGTAAAAAGATAAGAATCGTCCTTCCCATTCAATCTGATGTATTTCATCTTCACGAGAAAAGCCAGAACGCATCAAGACGTGTTGGGACGCCTTGTTATCTGTCGTCGTCTTGGCAATCAATCGTGTGAATCGAGGAAGGTTAAGCGTAAGTAATTGCTGAAGAGCTGCGGTGGCATATCCACGACCTACATAGTCCCCACCGATTCGATAGCCGATTTCCCCGGTCTCGAAATTGACATGATGGACGTTGAGACGCCCCACGATGGACTCACCATGCCAAATCAAATAATAATATCCATCCCCGTTCACTTGTTCGGCCAACAAATGTTCTAACGTCTGACGAAATGCTTCAGGTTCATAGTACGCGTCTCCACGGCTCGGGACGTAACGTTCGAAATAGGGTCGGTTCTCACATTCAAACGTGTACAATGCGATTTCGTCCTGTATGCGCAACGGTTTCAGACTCACCCGATTCACGTAATTAACGCCTCCTTTCTCAAAATCGTATCGTCGTGATCAAAAAAACCTTCCGCAGAAGGTTTAGGACCGCATCGCTGCCGCAACGCGGAGACCCGAGACGTACGCACTTTCAAACCGGGTCCGCCCTGAAGCATCGTCCGGCTCGAGAAAGACGTCGCCCGCCAAGTAAATCGGTGCGTCGTTCAATTTATAGTACGGCTCGTGCCAAACGTCTGTCGCCTGGGCGTAGCGCCACCGCTTCAACTGTCTCGACTGAATCGGTGCGTCTCCGGTCACAGTTGTTAGCAACCGCTCGATTTCTAGAAGCGTGTCTTCAGCAGGACGCTCATACCAAGCTTCACTCCACGCCTCATCCATGTAGACGCTGACGAGTTCTGACGTCGAGATGCCTTTTTGACGGTTATTGATGATTTTCAACAGACCAGGTGCCAAGTCCGTATCGATAATCCCGTCCGCACCGATTTGGGTGTCGCCCGCGAACTCGAACAACCCGACGAACGTCGGGGCGTAAGTCAGCTCACGCAACGACTCAGCCACCTGACTCGATAAGTCAGCGAGCAGCTCGAACGTCTGTGGGAGCGGTGACGTGATGAGGAGAAGGTCATAGTGGCGCGTCGCCACATCTGTCGTGACGATGACCGTCCCACTCTCCATACTGACCGCCTCGACCCGCTCGTTCAATTGGACGGTCAAGCCGTCTGCCAACTGTTTGGCGAGCGCGTTCATGCCGTCACGGGCGATGTACCGCGGATACGGGTCGGCGTACCAGACGCTTACCCAGTCCCGCTCGACCCAATCGGCGACCGCCTGTTTAAGCGCTTCCCCGCGTACGGTGAAATAGACGGCCCCGTGATCGGCTTTCCCGGCCCCGATCCGTCGGGTCGCCAAGCGTCCACCGACGCTCTGGCTCTTCTCAATCAGTTCAACCGTATGTCCTTGCCGGACGAGTTCCCGTGCTGCGACAATCCCACTAAGTCCTGCCCCAATGATTCCAATATTCATGTGCATTCCCCCTCTTTTAGGAAGATTGTATCACGAGTCAGCGTGTCACATCAGACTCGATGCGCTTCATGCCGAGCGGTTCCACTGCTCGTCATACGCCCGACGTGCGTCTTCATACATGACCGCAAACCGACTGACGATGAACGGACGAATGAGTGACGTCGCGACAAGAAAAATCCATGAGCCGAGAACGACCAATTCGAGCTGTATGTAAAAAATCCAACCGACTAAATACATCGGGATAAACGGCAAAATTAGTTTGAACGCATCCCATTTTTGTCCGCGCATCAAATCCCTTGATTTCGTAATTGCCTCTGTAATGGAAAGGTCCGGCTCGTCGCGCAAGATGAAATACGTGAATGCATACGAGAAGTACTTCACGATGCCAGGTACGACCAACAATAGTGTCCATAAGACTTGGAACAACATGACGAGAAGCGTCGCAAGCAGGTGCTTCCCGTAGCGGTGACGAAACGGAGCGAAGACGTCACTCAATCGAACTGTCTGGCCTCGTACCGTCTCTAACATAATCCAGTTGTATCCGACGATAACTGGGTAGAGGGCTATGTAAAATAAGATACCACCAAGACTAAGGACGGTCAGCGCAACAGATTCTATCGCCAAGCCGTAATAGGTCGTGTCTACCATCAATCCTATCTCTAATAGAACCGAGCACGCGAACGACCAGATGAGCAACATCCCCGTCTTCCCTTTTAACGCAGTATGCGCTCGCTCATTCCATGTGTGAACTATATTGTTTCCTCTTTTCATTCGTGTTTCCTGTCTTATACGTAACGCGACATGAAATGTTTCAAACTCCATAGAAAAACAGGGCATCGCCCTGTTTTTAGTCTTCTCGTCACTCTTTCGGTTCTAATTCATTTTCAGTCACCCATTTATGATTCGTCACTTCTTCTCCGTCTTGCAACATGAAGTTGACCATATACACGGTCGTTTGTTCACTGGAGTCGATCGTCGCGGTCGCGCCGTCCATGCCTTCCATATGATCGGCCTGAAGCGTCACCTCGGTCCCATCAGCAAGCGGGGCCGGTTCGGATGTATCGAGTTCTTCATGAATCACCCATTTGTGATTCTCGACCGGTTCCCCGCCATCTGTCGGTGTATACGTGACCGCGTAAGCTGTAGTCTCATAAGCACCGACGATTTTCGCTTCCGCGCCTTCCATCTCAAGCATATGGTCCGCAGTCAACACGGCCATCGAATCAATCGGATACGTCGGGTCTGCCGCTTCTTCTAACTCGGCAGGCACCTCACCCGATCCCGAATGGTCCATCGCGCCATGCTCCTCTTCTTCCTCTGCGATTTGTTCTTCTGTCACGTCAATCGCTTGGTCTTCTTCTGTCGTATCACCGCAGGCGGCGAGTGACGTCGCGAGCAACATGGCACCAAGTGTCGTCGCCCATTTCTTTTGTTTCATCGAATCGCTCCCCTCATTTGTGCCGTCTCATATTTACTGTACCCTGATTGCGCTCGGACAAGACATTTGTAGCGGATTCGTTATCTAACTGAAAAAACCGTCCTCGAACGAATCGAGGCACGGTCTTCGAATTAGTGGTGCTTAATCCTTCTTAAAAAATAGAGCATCGGTAATAGCAACAGTGCTGACACCCCGAGCCCCCCTTGAATCGACGTATATAGGGCGACGAGGCCGATGAGTGGACCGCCGGCGACTTGGCCGAACGCATCGACTTGACCGAACATCGACAAAATCGTCGCCCGGCCCTTGGACGGGAGCCGCTCGTTCGTCATGACGCTCATGAGCGGATAATGCACGTTCCGAAGCGCGGCAATCGTCCAATACAACAAGACGGCCACAAAGAATTGTCCGACCCATGCGAACGCAAGCATCGTGAGGATGAGCAAAACGTTGAACCAAAACAATGTCGTCGCGTAGCGTCCTTTGATGTACGTCTCGACACCTTTGAGGACGAGCATGTTCAGTAAAAACGCAACGGCATAAAACAGGCCGAACCAATAGATGGCCGCTTGTTCTGACAACCGAAACGTATCGATCAAATGAGCGCCCCACAACCGGTCGAACCCTTCGCTCGCGAGTCCCCAGACGAGCGTGATGGCGGCCAACCCAACGAGGATCGTATTGCCGCGGATATGGGCGTAGCCTTCTGCTACCGTCCGCTTCGCCTGAAGCAGATTTGAGGTGCCAGCTCGGGTGATCGGCTCAAACCTCGTTTCCGGGATTACTTTCCAGATGAGGAGCGCGAGTCCTATTAACAAACCTCCAGCGACGACAATCGTCGTTTGCACGGACGTCATTTCTGCGAATAGCACCGCTATCCCAATCCCGATAAAGCGACCGAGTGAACTGTACTGAGCGCCTCGTAAAAACACCTGTTCTAACTCCTGGTTCCCCATCTCATCGGCAATCCACGCCTGCTCGGCCCCGCTGATGAACGTCCAACCGATTCCCCACAGTGAAGAGGCGATTGCGATGGCCCAAAACTCTGGGATGCCGCCTTCTAACAAGTGGGCGGCCCCGATCAAACCGGTGCCGATGACAATCGACCGTTTGCGGCCGTACAAATCCGCGACGAGTCCCGTCGGCAGTTCGAACAGGAAAATCGATACTTCTAAAATCGTGCCAATCAAGACGAGCTGCAGCGCGTTAAGCTCGGCGGTCGTCACGTAATAGATGGCGTTCAGCGTGAATACCATCTGGATGACAAGTGAGCGCGAACTCGTGACCATGTAATACAGTTGTTGAATCTTCAATTGGGTAGTCCTCCGATATGATTGTTCCAATACGGTGAATCATCGGAGGAGGTGGGCCAACTTATGAACGCACTTCCTCCGGCAGGATGAATGTTTTAAATGTTTGGATTCGCATGGCGTTCTCTCCTTAGTCGTTTATAAACTCAGTATATCAAGCCGGTTGACGCAACGTAAATCACAAAAAAAGGCCAAGATCTCGAAAGATCTTGGCCTACTCTTTATTCTACAGTTACTGACTTCGCCAAGTTACGTGGCTTGTCGACATCACAGTCACGCGCGAGTGCAGCGTAATATGAGATGAGTTGAAGCGGGAGTACTGTTACGAGTGGTGTGAGCAACGGCTCGACACGCGGCAAGACGAATGAATCACTCTCGTGTTCCATGCCTTCCATCGAGATCGTACAGGCAACTGCGCCACGAGCGACAACTTCCTTGATGTTTCCACGAATGTTGAGGTGCGTGTTCGGTTGCGAGACGAGCGTGATGACCGGTGTGCCGTCTTCGATCAACGCGATCGGTCCGTGCTTGAGCTCACCGCCTGGGTAGCCTTCCGCTTGGATATACGAGATCTCTTTCAGCTTGAGCGCGCCTTCAAGACCAACGTATGAGTCCATCCCACGACCGAGGAAGAACGCGTTACGTGATTCTTTCAAGAACTTTTCAGCCAACTGCTCAAAGATTTCTTTTTGAGCCATGACCGAGTCCATGATCGTCGCGATGCGAGCGAGTTCCGTCATGAGGTCGAACGGAAGCTTCTTCCCGTTCGCACGAGCGATGTCGTAAGCGAGGATCGCCAGCACGGCGATTTGCGCCGTGTAAGCTTTCGTCGATGCGACCGCGATCTCAGGGCCAGCATGGAGGAGCATCGTCTCATTCGCTTCACGCGACAGCGTTGAACCGGCAACGTTCGTGAGTGTGAGCGCTTTGTAGCCGCGCTTCTTCACTTCGACGAGGACGGCACGGCTGTCGGCCGTCTCACCTGATTGTGAGATGAAGAGGAACAATGGTTTCTCCGTGAGGAGCGGCATGTTGTAACCGAATTCTGACGCGACGTGCACTTCTGTCGGCACACCAGCGACACGCTCGATCAATTGCTTGCCGACGAGACCAGCATGGTAACTCGTTCCACAAGCGACGATGTAGATGCGGTCGGCTTCCGAGACGAGCGAACGGACGCCTTCTGTGAGCTCGATGTCGCCATTGTCGTTCTGGTAGTGTTGGATGATGTTGCGGATGACGGCCGGTTGCTCGTCCATCTCCTTCAACATGTAGTGCGCGTACGTGCCCTTCTCGATGTCTGACGCATCGATCTCGGCCGTGTACGGCGCGCGCTCGAGCACGTCGCCGTCGAGCGTCTTGATCGTCGCCGACTCACGTGTCAAGATGACGATCTCGCCGTCGTGGAGCTCGAGGTACTGGTCCGTCACTTGGAGCATCGCCATCGCGTCCGACGCGACGACGTTGAACGTGCCATCACCAAGTCCGACGAGGAGCGGCGACTTGTTCTTACCGATATAGAGGCGTTCGCGGTCCTCTGAGTCGATCATCGCGATCGCGTACGAGCCGTGGAGCTCTGAGAGCGTCTTGCGGAACGCCAATTCGACGTCACCAAGCTCGACGAAGTTCTTCTCCATCAATTGAACGATGACTTCCGTGTCCGTCTCTGAGAGGAACGGCACGTCAAGCGTCGCCTTGATCTGCTCGTCGTTCTCGATGACGCCGTTGTGGACGAGCGTAAAGCGGCCCGTCGTGCTCTGGTGCGGGTGGGCGTTCGGTACGCTCGGTACCCCGTGTGTCGCCCAACGTGTGTGGCCGATTCCGATCAATCCGTCTACTTCTGCTGGGACGACTTCGCGTAGCGCAGCGATGCGACCGACTTCCTTATGAACGTTGACGTTATCGTGCATCAACGCAAGACCTGCCGAGTCATAACCGCGGTACTCGAGTTTCTCTAAACCTTTGAGAAGGATTTCCTTCGCTCCGGTATTCCCAATCATTCCTACAATTCCACACATACAAAAATCTCCTCTATATTCGATTTCTCGAAAAAGGAAACGGGCTTTTTCAAAGAGCTGTCAATGCGCTCCCCTTTGGCCGTCCGGTCACCCGGACGTTTTGAGGGATTGCTTTTAGTCGTGACAGGCGACTAGGAGGCATCCGCCGAAATCTCGATAACCTCCAACCTCGTCAACTCATAAAGAGTTCTGGCGCTTTCTCGTACTTTGTGCCCCTCCGTTTCTAAGGTCACGCTCTTAATAGTACAAATCACACCCCCATCCGTCAAGAAAATCAAATGATTTCACAGTGACAAAACGGAAACAAAAAGGGAACCCAAAATTGGATTCCCTTGTGTTATTCCCTGTTTCGACAAAATTATCCTTCAACACCGTAATCTTCACGGACGACTTGAGCGATTTGTTCGACGTAACGGTCGCATTCTTCCTTCGTCGGCGCTTCAGCCATCACTCGAACGAGTGGCTCTGTACCTGATGCCCGGACGAGAATACGCCCGTTTCCGTTCATTTCAGCTTCCGCTTCTTGAATCGTTGTGAGCACGCGCTCCCCTGTCATCGCATCCTGTTTATTCGTGACGCGAATGTTGACGAGCGTTTGTGGATAGACCGGCATTTCAGCTGCTAGTTCAGACAGCTTGCGTCCTGTCGTCTTCACGATTTGTGCGAGTTGGACACCCGAGAGCATCCCGTCGCCCGTCGTCGAGTAATCGAGGAAGATGAGATGACCCGACTGCTCGCCACCGAGCGTGTAGTTATGCTTCTTCATCTCTTCGACGACGTAACGGTCACCAACAGCTGTTTGAAGAGCCGTCATACCTGCGTCTTCGACTGCTTTGTGGAAGCCAAGGTTACTCATGACTGTCGCGACAATCGTATTGTCTTTCAAACGACCTTTTTCGCTCAAGTATTTTCCGCAAATGTACATGATTTTATCGCCGTCGACGATGTCGCCGTTCTCATCGATCGCGATCAAGCGGTCTCCGTCTCCGTCAAACGCAAGGCCCATGTCCGCTCCCTTTTCGCGAACGAATTGTGCCAAGTGTTCCGGATGTGTCGAGCCGACGCCTTCGTTAATGTTCAACCCGTTCGGCGAGTTCCCGATTGTCGAGACGTTCGCTTCAAGGTCAGCGAACAAGCGAGCCGCAAGGCCGCTCGTCGCGCCATGGGCACAGTCGAGGGCGATATGGAGACCATCGAGGTCCTCATCAACCGTCTGTTTCAAGAGTTGAAGGTACTTTTGTGCCCCTTCATAGTAGTCCGAGACGAATCCGAGATCTTTCCCTGTCGGACGCGGGAGTGTATCTTCCGCCGCGTCGAGAATCGTTTCGATCTCTGCTTCGGTCGCATCATCGAGCTTGAAACCGTCGCTACCGAAGAATTTGATGCCGTTGTCGGCAACCGGGTTATGTGAAGCTGAGATCATGACACCTGCTGTCGCGTCAAGCGACTTCGTCAAGTAAGCCACACCTGGTGTCGAGATGACACCGAGACGCATCACTTCCGCTCCGATTGACAAAAGACCTGCGATCAGTGCGCCTTCGAGCATATGACCTGAAATGCGTGTGTCACGCCCGATCAATACTTTCGGCTGTTCACCGGCTGGCAAGTGCTTCGATAACACGTAACCACCAATGCGTCCTAAACGATAAGCTAGTTCTGCTGTCAATTCTGAGTTCGCGACACCGCGGACCCCATCTGTTCCAAAATATTTACCCATATATTCGTTTCCTCACTTTTGTATGATTGAACGTCTCATTGAAGCGAAGACGTTTCGGTTTGGTCTTCGACGCTCGTTAACTCGACGTCGATTGTTTTCGGCGAGACGACCGTCGCGCCTTTCGGTACTTCATAGTCTACATCGACCCCATGCAAACCACTCGGCAGACCCGTCAAATCTAGTGTCACACTGATGCTGTTCGACGTCACGCTCTCAAGGAGTGATCGTTTACCTGACAATGTGACGCTGACGACTTCCGGTGCTTGAAGCGTATAGTTCGTCCGATCATAGCCTCTGACCGTGACAGGCACGGTTAAACGGATGCGTTCCGTCAATTCCCCGGTATCATCTCGCGTTTGATCATCCGCTCGGACGAGTAGCTGGACTTCCACTTGTTCGGCAGCGAGCGATGATGCGCCTTCCGGCAGGACAAGCTTCGCTGTCACTTTCCCCGTCTGATCGACGCCATCAAGGTCAATCGGCTCGGTCTCAACACGGTCTAGTGCATCGAGCACTTCGCGCGGTGCGAAAACACGGACTTCTGTTTCCTCTAACAACGTGTCAACGAGCCTGAATTTATCGGCAACTTCGCCGGTCGTGACAGCTTCAATCGGGAACACGGCACTTTGTTCATAGACAGGAACCGTGACGTTGATGATATTCGGTTCGACCGTCACGTTAAGCGGGTTTCCGTTCGCGTCTAAAATCGTCGGCGGCACCTCACGCGTGAACGTCTGATTTTGATTCGCCACATCGACGTTCAATGTGATTTCTTTTACGTTTTGAATCCGGCTTTCGCCACCAGACACTTTTACAGTCGCCGGTTCGATCTCTGCTTCTCCGACCACATACCCTTCCGGCAACTGGTCTTTATTTAACAAGTTGACCGAAACGGGCACTTCAACTGTCTGTTTGCGATCGATGTAAATTTCAACAGTGTCCCGCTCAAGCTTTACGTTGACGTCACCGCCGAAACCTCGTGCTTCCACCGGGACACGATGGAACCCAGTACCGAGGTTCGTTAAATCGACGAACACTTGATAATCTTTCACCAATTTTGTCATCGTCAAACTACTCGATGGACCTTGCAGCTCAACGTTCATCTCTTCCGGAACGTTGTACGCGACGTATTGTACTTCATCGAAAAATACTTCGACAGGAACGTCAAGCGACATCGAGCTTTGCCCGACAATCGGCAATGCATTTGTTGAATTGGTCGACGAGCTCGTCTCGGCGACCATAAAATAAAGAAGGATGGCCAAAGCAAGTGCGATGATGCGGAGAAACCATTTATGTTGTAACCACTGATCAATCACTTACTTGTCCCCCCCTTTTTTATTAAAGAACGAGAGTGTCGTCTCTTTTTCTTCAATAACAAGTTCTTGGATCAACTTGTTGCGAAGTGCCTCCTCGTCTAGCTCGCGGTATAAACGTCCAGCAATCGCTAGAGATACCGCACCCGTCTCTTCTGAAACGGTGAGCGTCACGCTATCGGTCACTTCACTGACCCCGATCGCGGCCCGGTGTCTCGTCCCGAGCGCCTTATCGATGTGCGGGCTTTCCGAGAGCGGTAAATAACAAGCCGCCGCTGCAATTTTCCCGTCTTGGATAATCATCGCCCCATCGTGAAGCGGTGTATTCGGAATAAATAAATTGATGATCAGTTGTGACGTGATGTGCGAGTCCATCCGGATACCGGTTTCAACGTATTCGTTCAATCCGGTATCTCGTTCAATCGCGATCAACGCCCCAATTCGACGTTTCGACATGTACTGTGCCGAACTGACAATCGCTTCGATCATTTGTCGTTGCTTGTCCTCATCGCTCGTGCTCGTACGACCGAACAAATTGCTCGTTCGCCCTAAGTGCTCAAGCCCACGTCGAAGTTCTGGTTGGAAGATGATGATGATCCCAAGCAAACCATACGTGATCACTTGGTTCAGCAAGAACTGTAACGTCTTTAAACCAAAAAATCCGCTGAGGAACCAGCTGACGAGGATGATTGAAATCCCTTTTATCAGTTGGACCGCTTTTGTCCCACGGACGATCATCATCAGTTTATAGATGACGTACGTGACGACGACAATATCTAAAACGTCATTCAAATAATCGTACCAATGTACGTTCTCTGAAAGACTAAAAAATGATAAGATTGAAACCTTTTCAAGTAGCGGCAAATGCTCCCCTCCTCAACTACCTAGCCAATTCGTGCAAGTTTCATTATATCATATTTCCCAAACGACGCATCGTTAGATGACAAAACGAAACCAGATTGAAACGAATGAAAAAAGACGCCCTGAGGCGCCTCTCTTAAAGTATTTGTTTGATGGAGTACCAAACCCACTCAAAAATCTGCTCGATTTGTTCGAGCTCTCCGGTCACTTCACCCGCACTGGCCAAATAGGCTCGGCCGTGCACGGCTGTCGCATTGCCGTTGACGGTACCTTCGATCCGCAGGTCCCCACCTTGGACCGTAATGTCACGATCGACGATGACGTCTTTCGGTACGACGACCTCGTTCGCTGTGACAACGATTCCAGGTACTTTCGTGTACGTCATGGTTTCGGTAGACCCGTTCCATAAACCGAGTGTCGCGCTCGACATTAAACTAAAGAATAGTAAGGCCGCGACGAGTCCTGGATGCTTCCGGAACCAAGTCATCTGTTTCGAATGCGGTTTTCTCCGTGGCCGTGGACGGTCTTCAAGACGCACGACCGGTGTCGCCGGCGGAGACGTTTTCGCTTCAGGAATGGCCGCCATCACGCGCGCCGTAAAATCGTCTGATAGCTTAGGACGTGGAAGTGCTTTAAGTTCGGCATCTATTCGTTCGTACTGAAGGTACGCCTCGTATAAGGATTCGTCCTCTAGTAATTGACGTAATTCGTCAGATTCTTCGGGCAGGATGCCATCTTCCAAGTATTGTTGCAGTTTCTCTTCAGGAGTCAATTGAACCCCTCCCTGTTTTGAAAGATTGTTTTTAACATTTCTCTTCCCCGGAAGATCCTTGTTTTAACCGTTGCGACCGGCATATCGATCATGACGCTAATTTCTTTGAGCGACAAATCGTCCACATACTTGAGCAGTAACGGGATACGATATTTGTCCGGCAGTTGCTGGATTGCCTCATGCATTTCGCCTCGAATCTCGCGGTGAACGACTTGGGCGTCGGGTTGGGGGGCATCATCGGCCAAATGGTCTTGATAGGTGAGACCATCCGTGCCAGCGATTTCGGCATCCATCGAGTACTCCGGCTTTCGCTTTCGGAGACGGTCGATGGCGACGTTCGTGGCGATCCGATACAACCATGTCTTGAACTTATACTGCGGATCATACGTATCAATCCGGGTATATGCACGAATGAACGTCTCTTGGGCAGCATCCTCGGCTTCGCCACGATCGTATAAAATCTTAAAGGCGACGGCAAAGACACCATCCTTGTACAGTTCTACCAGCTCAGCAAACGAATCGTGATTCCCCGACCTTAATTCGTCTACTAAACGGGTGGTCAGCCGTTCCATCAATCCACTTCCCCTCTCCGCAACCTATGCGGTCAATACATTATACGTTCAGTTGTCTGATCAGGTTTCACATCACACAAAAAAAAGTTTCCAAACCCATTGTAACAAACGGATTTGGAAACTGTAAGGCGATTAGACTGTTTTGCTTTCCAGTAACAGGTTTTCTTTGGATTTCAAAATCGTTTCGCATAAACTGAAGGCGAGTTGAGCGGTTGTATCCTCTTGGTCAAGTGCAGGGTTCAATTCGACGAGCTCGATCGCAATCAACTCGTCGGCTTTCATCGCTTCCGCCAAAATTGCTTTCCCTTCCTCTGCCGTCAAACCGCCGTCGACCGGGGTCCCTGTTCCGGGGACGAGTCGAGCGTCCAAACTGTCCATATCAAAGCTTAGATAGAAGCGATCGACACGGTCACGTAAATACTCGATCGTTTCAGCCATGATTGTCTCGACGCCACGTGTCCGAACTTCTTCGACCGTCACGACCTTGATTCCAAGCTGCTTAATCGCTCGCATCTCTCCCTCATCAATATCACGTAAAGCGATGTACACTAGATGTTCTGACGCAAGCTTTGGTTCACGCCCACCGACTTCCGTCAATCGGATGTCACCTAGACCCATCGCAGCGGCAAGCGGCATCCCGTGGATATTGCCTGACGGTGATGTTTCCCCCGTATTCAAATCAGCATGGGCATCGACCCAAATCACTCCGTACGGTCCGGTTTTGGCGAGCCCAGCGAGTGTCCCGATTGCCATGCTGTGATCGCCCCCAACGATCAACGGGAATCGATTTGCTTCAATATCGGCAGCGACGACGTCTGCCAGCTCATTGACCGTATACAAGACGCCGTCTACGCGCTTTAAATGTTCTTCATTCACTTGAATTTCTGACTCTGGCAAGACACGAATCGTTTGTTGTAGCGTCCCTGTTGGCAGTAACGCCTCGATTCCGAGTGTTCGCAATTTAGTTGGACCTTGGTCGACTCCGTGTTTCCCCTGTCCGTAACGGAGTGGTACTTCAATATATGACCATTGCATAGCCATTCCCCCTTGAGCAATTAATACCTACATTGTAAACGCTACCAAATGTGTGGTTCAACTTAACACGCCGGTGAATAAACATGCAAAAAGGCAGCCTGAATGGTGGCAGGCTGCCTTTCTCTGTACTCTTAAGTGAATGGTTTCATGGATTTAGGCAAAAAAAAACTTAAGTCGTAAGTAACTTAAGAAAAAAACAAGTGGTGGAGCCTAGCGGGATCGAACCGCTGACCTCCTGCGTGCAAGGCAGGCGCTCTCCCAGCTGAGCTAAGGCCCCGTTACAGGGAATAAATATGGAGCGGAAGACGGGATTCGAACCCGCGACCCCGACCTTGGCAAGGTCGTATTCTACCACTGAACTACTTCCGCGAAAAAAATGGTGAGCCATGCAGGGCTCGAACCTGCGACCCTCTGATTAAAAGTCAGATGCTCTACCAACTGAGCTAATGGCTCAAACCTGGTGGGGGGGGGCGGATTCGAACCGCCGAACCCGAGGGAGCGGATTTACAGTCCGCCGCGTTTAGCCACTTCGCTACCCCCCCAAGGAGTGCCGGCGAAAGGATTTGAACCCTCGACCCTCTGATTACAAGTCAGATGCTCTACCAACTGAGCTACACCGGCATATATGGTTTGATTGGTTAATTAAAATGGTGGAGGATGACGGGATCGAACCGCCGACCCCCTGCTTGTAAGGCAGGTGCTCTCCCAGCTGAGCTAATCCTCCAAAATGGTGACCCGTACGGGAATCGAACCCGTGTTACCGCCGTGAAAGGGCGGTGTCTTAACCGCTTGACCAACGGGCCTTATTGGCTCCGCAAGTAGGATTTGAACCTACGACCTACCGGTTAACAGCCGGTTGCTCTACCACTGAGCTATTGCGGAACGATCTTGCCTGGCAACGTCCTATCCTCACAGGGGGAGACCCCCAACTACTTTCGGCGCTGAAGCGCTTAACTTCCGTGTTCGGCATGGGAACGGGTGTGGCCGCTTCGCTATCGCCACCAGACAAGGGAATTGTTCCCTGAAAACTGAAGACTCATCAAGTTCAAACCGTTTCTAGATCAAAGCCTCGACCGATTAGTATCATTCAGCTCCACACGTCGCCGTGCTTCCACCCATGACCTATCTACCTCATCGTC
>NZ_MKXO01000011.1 GCF_001766415.1 Exiguobacterium aurantiacum
GAGGGCAGGTTCTTTACGTGTTACTCACCCGTCCGCCGCTCATTCCGTCGACTTCCCCCCGAAGGGTTCCGTCGATTTCCTGCGCTCGACTTGCATGTATTAGGCACGCCGCCAGCGTTCGTCCTGAGCCAGGATCAAACTCTCCAAAGAATTTGATATAGCTCTTGAAAATGACGAAGCTTGCGCTTCAATCAAAACTTGTAAAACTTTTTTTGCCTCATCGTTCAGTTTTCAAAGTTCGTCTGCCGCTCTTAGCGACTCATTAATAATATCACCTGTAATTATATTCGTCAACTATAAAAACAAAATATTTTAAAAGAATAATATCTAGCGTATTCTTTCAACGGCACTATATAGAAGGAACACGCTAGATGGTTATTGAAAAGCGACGATTCGAACCTCATCAAGTTGAGATAAATCGTACGTTTCTTGCGTTGGTTCGGCGATCACGACCGGTTGTTCCACGCTCGGCGTGTAACCTTGAATCGTTCCGCGCACACCGCTGCTCAGTAAGACAGTCCGTCCTACTTCGTAAAAGCCGAGCAGTGTAGCTAAAAGCGTCAACGCTTCCCCATCGTATGCCTCATTTTGCCACATATAAAAATAAGCCTCTTCTGCTGTCAACGCTGACCTGAACGTACGTGGGGCTGTCAATTGGCAGAACCGATCAGCGACGATAAACAACGGTGATGCAGGATGGAGGGCTCGTTCTTCTAGCCGATTCGGAAAACCTGACCCGTCTAAGCGTTCATGATGTTCGGCAATCAATTTACCGACCCTGGCTCTAAGTGTCTGATCTTGCGGTAACATCGCAAACGAGACGAGCGGGTGCTGATACAACAGCTCTCGTTCCATTTTTGTGAAATAGCGCATGTGGGACCATTTTCGTATTTTAGCGTAGCTCGCATCTGCGAAATAAGAAGCCACGCCATAATCGAATTGAATGCGGTGTTCGTCTCCTCGGTATTTCGATAGCGTCTTGGCTACTAAGGCTCGATAAATCGCATGATGAATCACATGATTTTTTCGAAGTGGTTGATTTGTAAAGAAGGTGACGATGGCTGATAGCGGATATTCACGTTTAAACAGTTGATGGACGAATTCAAGCGCTTCGTAAGGGTTGGGGGCAATCCGTTCTTCCCATTGATTGTAATGCCGTTCGTATTGGAGCACTTTTGCACATAGATCGATTTCCTCGTCGCGGGTAAGATGGCGACATTCGACCGGAGCGACATCAATGGCTCCCACCTTTAAAAAACGGAGCAAGCGTAAATGTTCGTTTGTCAGTTTCGTTCCTGCCTCTAACGAAGAAACTGACGTCAAAAGCGTCATCCCAACGTGAACGTTTGAAATGGCAAGTCGCATGCTCATCCCTCCTGATTGTATGAAAAAAGGTCGAACGGAAGCACCGTTCAACCTTTTCGTCTTACTCAGTCTCTTCAGACGATGGGCCAACTTCGGGTGCTTCATCAACAAACCCATTCTCCACATCAACTGTCGATTCCTCTTCTAATTCATCTTCTAATTCATCTTTTTTCAGTTTAGCAATTGT
This sequence comes from Exiguobacterium aurantiacum, assembly GCF_001766415.1. Taxonomy (GTDB): domain Bacteria; phylum Bacillota; class Bacilli; order Exiguobacteriales; family Exiguobacteriaceae; genus Exiguobacterium; species Exiguobacterium aurantiacum_A. Next base: position 1,553 of record NZ_MKXO01000011.1, read on the forward strand.
CGCCAAGCGGTCGCCATCTTCGATATTCATGACTTTAACACCGCGCGTGCTACGCCCCATTTGCGAAATTGTTTGGGCATCGATTCGAATCGCGACACCGAGCTCGGTCATGAGCATGATGTCATCATCTTCATCGACTACGCGCATCCCGACGACAGTTCCGCGGTCTGTCTTGATTCCGATAATTCCAGAACCGCCTCGACCTTGTGTCCGGAATTGTTCCATCGCTGTGCGTTTGCCGTATCCTTTTTCCGTGATGATGAGCACGTCTTGCGTCGGGCGTACAATTTCCATCGAAACGACTCGATCATCATCCTTCTTCAATCGAATCGCACGTACACCGCGAGCGGTACGGCCCATCGAACGGACCTCACCTTCGAGCGGGAAGCGAATCGACATCCCGGCGTGTGTCACGATCAACATCTCGTCGTCACTCTTCGCTAGACGTACAGTAACGAGCTCATCGCTATCGTTCAAGCTGATGGCACGCAATCCGTTTTTGTTGATGCGGGCATAGGCAGAAAGCGGTGACCGTTTGACGAGTCCATGCTTCGTGATAAACACGAGCGACAATTGCTCATCAGCCACTACTTCTTCTGCTGAATCTTCGCCAACGTCTTCCACGATGGCTTTGTCCGCCAAATAACTAGTGAAGTCGACTGGAATCATCGTTTCGACCTTCTCGCCCTTATCGACTTGGAGCAAGTTGATAATCGGCATCCCTTTCGCGGTTCGGCTCATCTCAGGAATCTCGTATCCTTTCAAGCGGAACACGCGACCGAAGTTCGTGAAGAATAAGATCGTATCGTGCGTTGAAGCAGATAAGAGGCGCAATACGAAGTCTTCGTCATTCGTGCCCATTCCTTGTTTCCCTCGCCCGCCGCGGCGTTGTGTGCGATACGAGTCACTCGGAATCGATTTGATATAGCCTTCACTCGTCAGTGCGATCATCATGTCCCGAACCGGAATCAAGTCCTCATCCTCAAGCTCGATGATGTCGGTACGGATCACGGTACGACGTGCGTCGCCGTAACGCTCTTTGATTTCAGTCAACTCATTGCGAATGATTTCGAGAAGGAGTTCCTCATCCCCTAAAATCGCACGCAACTCTTCGATCAACGTACGGATCTCGCGATACTCGCCTTCGATCTTCTCGCGTTCAAGACCGGTCAACCGTTGGAGACGCATATCGAGAATGGCTTGCGTCTGCTCTGTTGATAGCCCGAAGCGGGTAATCAACTTTTCACGGGCCTCGTCACCGGTCCGCGTGCTGCGGATGATGGCGATGACTTCATCGAGGTGGTCGAGCGCGACACGGAGACCTTCGAGAATATGCGCACGCGCTTCTGCCTTATCGAGGTCGAACTGCGTCCGACGACGAACGACTTCTTTTTGGTGCTCGATGTAATAATAGATCGCTTGTTTCAAGTTGAGCGTCTTCGGACGTCCTCCGACGAGCGCGAGCATGTTCACCCCGAACGTCGTTTGCATCGGCGTCTGTTTATATAAGTTGTTCAAAATGACGCTTGCGTTCGCATCGCGGCGTACCTCGATGACGACGCGCATTCCGTTTCGGTCCGACTCGTCGCGAAGGTCTGTGATGCCCTCGATTTTCTTGTCGCGAACTAGGTCAGCAATCTTTTCAACGAGACGTGCCTTGTTCACTTGATACGGAATTTCGTGGACGAGGATGCGTTCACGACCGTTCTTCAACACTTGGATCTCGGCTTTCGCACGCATCGTGATCGATCCACGACCGGTCTCATACGCCCGGCGAATACCGCTGCGTCCTAAAATCTCACCAGACGTCGGAAAGTCCGGACCCGGAATGTGCTGCATGAGCTCTGAAATCGTGATGTCCGGATTGTGCGTGAGCGCAAGTACGCCATCGATTACTTCGTTCAAGTTATGTGGCGGTACGTTCGTCGCCATCCCGACCGCGATCCCGCTCGTACCGTTGACGAGAAAGTTTGGGAAACGGGCCGGCATAACAATCGGTTCTTTCTCTTCGCCATCAAAGTTTGCTTGATAGTCGACTGTGTTTTTACCGATATCGCGCACGAGTTCCATCGCGATTTTCGACATTCGGGCTTCGGTATAACGCATCGCCGCTGCCGAGTCTCCATCGACGGACCCGAAGTTTCCGTGGCCGTCGACGAGTTCGTAGCGATAACTGAAATCTTGGGCCATCCGGACCATCGTCTCGTAAACGGCTGAATCACCGTGTGGGTGATACTTACCGATGACGTCTCCGACGACACGGGCGGACTTCTTATGAGGCTTGTCGGCACGAATCCCGAGCTCGTTCATCGCATAAAGGATACGGCGGTGAACCGGCTTGAGACCGTCTCGCACGTCCGGGAGGGCACGCGACACGATGACGCTCATCGCATAGTCCATGAACGACGTCCGCATCTCTTGGCTAATATTTATATCCTTGATATTTTCTTGTTCTGCCATTCGTTATTGCCTACCCTTCTTTTTAAATATCGAGGTTTTTCACGTAGTGTGCGTGTGACTGGATAAAGTCACGGCGCGGCTCGACATTGTCGCCCATGAGCGTCTCAAAGACCTCATCTGCCTCGATGGCGTCTTGAAGGTCGACACGAAGCATCGAGCGAGACTCTGGATTCATCGTCGTGCTCCAAAGTTGTTCCGGGTCCATCTCACCGAGACCCTTGTAGCGCTGTACACTATAGCGTGCGTTCTCAGGAAGTCGTTTGATTGCTTCTTGGAGTTCGCGGTCGTTTTGGACGTAAACAATCTCTTTACCATGTTTTACACCGTAGAGTGGCGGCTGGGCGATGTAGACGTAGCCGCTCTCAATAAGTGGCCGCATGTAACGATAGAAGAACGTCAGCAACAGTGTCCGGATGTGGGCACCATCGACGTCGGCATCGGTCATGATGATCAACTTATGGTAACGCGCCTTGCCGAGATCGAATTCGTCGGCGATCCCGGTCCCAAGTGCCGTGATGATTGTCCGGACTTCTTGGTTGGCTAAGATTTTATCGAGTCTTGCTTTCTCGACGTTGATGATCTTACCTCGGATTGGCAAAATCGCTTGGAAATGACGGTCGCGTCCCGACTTGGCTGATCCACCGGCCGAGTCACCCTCGACGATGTACAGTTCAGATTTCGATGCGTCCTTCGATGAACAGTCGGCCAGCTTACCTGGCAACGAGCTGACTTCAAGGATGCCTTTACGACGTGTCATTTCACGGGCGCGTTTGGCCGCGAGGCGGGCACGGGCTGCCATGAGCCCTTTATCGACGATGAGTCGGCCGACCGACGGGTTCTCAAGCAAGAACTGTTCGAACGTCTCGCTAAAGAGTGAATCTGTCACCGTACGGGCGTCAGCGTTACCGAGCTTCGTCTTCGTCTGTCCCTCGAACTGCGGTGACGGGTGTTTGACCGAGACGATCGCGGTCATCCCTTCACGCACGTCGTCGCCAGAAAGGCTGCCATCAGCCTCTTTCATCAATCCAAAGCGTTTGGCGTAATCGTTGATCGCCCGTGTCAGTGCCGTTTTGAATCCGGTCTCGTGCGTTCCGCCTTCGTGTGTCGGGATATTGTTTGTGAACGAGTAAATATTGCTAGAGAACCCTTCGTTGTACTGCAGCGCAATCTCTACTTCGATCCCGTCTTTCGTACCGTGTACATAAACCGGTTCCTCGTGGATCGAAGACTTCGAACGGTTCAAATGCTCGACGTAAGACTTGATCCCGCCTTCGTAATAATAATTGCGCTCAATCGTTTCATCGCCCCGCTCATCTTTTGCGATGATACGGAGTCCTTTGTTCAAGAAAGCAAGTTCACGCAAGCGCGTTGCGAGAAGATCAAAATCGTATTCGAGTGTTTCGTCGAAGATGTCTCCATCTGGGAAGAAACGAACCGTCGTACCGGTCGTGTCTGTCGTGCCGACAATCTCGAGCTCACCTTGAGGTGCGCCGCGTTTGAACGATTGATAGTAAACGTTACCGTTTCGGCGTACGAACACTTCGAGTTTCTTCGACAAGGCGTTAACGACGGACGCCCCGACTCCGTGCAAACCACCCGACACTTTATATCCACCGCCGCCAAATTTACCTCCGGCGTGGAGAACGGTGAAGATGACTTCGACGGCAGGACGTCCTGTCTTTTTCTGAATGTCGACCGGAATCCCCCGGCCATCATCTTCGACAACGACAGAGTTGCCTGGTTCGATCGTCACGGTAATCGTTTCACAATGACCGGCGAGCGCTTCATCAATCGAGTTGTCGACGACTTCCCACACTAAGTGGTGGAGCCCGCGTGAACTCGTCGAACCGATATACATCCCTGGGCGTTTACGAACGGCTTCTAACCCTTCAAGCACTTGAATCTGATCGGCACCATAATCTTGCATTTGTTTTTCGTTTTCGTTACTCATCGGTTTCATTCACCTACTATACATGAATTGGTGTTCATAAGGATTGGTCGTACGTTAGACAGATTCCGTCTCAACTTTACCTTGTTTCACGTGAAACAACTTGGCTTGTTGAATCGTTTCGTGAGCAATTCCATCGATATTGGTCGTCGTAATAATCGTTTGGACTTTCTGCCCCATCGTATCAAGCAGATGGGTTTGGCGATGATCATCTAATTCAGATAAGACGTCGTCTAACAACAGCAGCGGATACTCCCCGACCTCTTCGTGGATCAGTTCAATCTCCGCTAGTTTTAACGACAAGGCCGCCGTGCGTTGCTGGCCCTGTGAACCGAACGTTTGGACGTTCCGATCATTGACGTACAATTCGAAGTCGTCGCGATGGGGACCGAACAAGGTCACACCTCTTCTTCGTTCGTTCTCTCTTATTTTATCAAACTTTTGCCGATACGTTTCAAACATCTGTTCTTTCGTGTGACGTTCTTTTTGAAACGTGTCCGAGACGTATTGAATCGTCAACGTTTCTAAGTTCCGAGTGATTCCTGCATGGATCGGTCCGGCCCATTTCTCGAGTTGATCGATAAAATGGTGGCGCCTGGAGACGATTTTGACGGCAAGCTCAATCAGTTGGTCGGTGAGCACTTCGAGCAATGTCTCGTCCCCACCTTTGATCGACAGTTGTTTTAAAAATGCATTTCGTTGCTTCAGTGTTTTCAAATACTGATTCAAGTCATGTAAGTAAATCGGACTGACTTGTCCGATTTCCATATCTAAAAAACGTCTTCGTCCTTGAGGGCTGCCTTTGACGATCGCAAGATCTTCTGGCGCAAACAAGACGACGTTGAACGCTCCGACGTAGTCACTGAGCCGTCGTTGCTCGAGGTGGTTCAGTTTCGCTTTTTTCCCTTTCGGAGAAAAGCTCAGCGACTGTACCGTTTCACCGGTACGTTTATGGATCCGACCCTCGACGATGGCCGTTTCCGCTTCCCACCCGATCAGTTCACGGTCTTGCGTCGTCCGATGCGACTTTGCGAGCGCAAGTACGTAAATCGATTCGAGCAGATTCGTTTTGCCTTGGGCGTTCTCACCGATGAGAACATTCGTCTGTTCTGAAAAATTTAGCTCAAGGGCTTCGTAGTTGCGGTAGTTTTGCAGTCGAATCGACAATAAGTGCACGTTAGTTCCCCTCGATTTGGAAGTCCCCGTAGCCCTCGACTTCAATCTTGTCTCCGTCGCGGAGTTTACGGCCGCGGCGTTGATCGACCTCGCCGTTCACTTTGATTTCAACGTCTTCCAAAAAGAATTTCGCTTGGCCTCCGCTTGAAATAATATCAGCTAATTTTAAAAATTGTCCGAGTGTTACATACTCGGTCGTAATCGACACTTTTTCCATGTCGTCACTTCCTTTCCTTCATACTTTTCACAAAAAATCGCCATACATATTAGTTTATCGAAAAACGTCGAATAAGGCAAAAATAGGGATGATAAGGTGAAACACCTCATCATCCCCGATTCGCTCCATCTTGATTACGATGTGCGGACTGGCAAAATCAACTGAAGGACACTATCTTGTTCGACCGGACGCAAAATAAACGGGCGCATCGAACCTGTGAATTGAACCTCGATTTCCGTCGCATCGAGCGCACGAAGCGCATCCATGACAAATTTCGAGTTGAACGAAATTTTGAGTTCTTCACCTTCGAGCGATAAGATGCTGACCCGCTCGGACACTTTCCCGACTTCAGGCGAGTGTGAAGAGACTTCGACCGTGTTCGCTTCTTCAGCCACGAACTTGATGACATTGTTGCGATCCGAACGTGCCAACAGCGATGCACGATCAATCGCCTGTAAGAAATCTTTCGCATTCAAACGAACTGCAGTCCGATATTCTTCTGGGATCAAGCGAGACGTATCTGGGTACGCTCCATCAAGAAGACGTGAAAAGAACGAAATGTTTTTCAGACGGAATAGAATCTGTTGGTCCGTCAAGACGATTTCAATCGGCAACTCTTCACGGTCAAGTAATTTTGCGAGCTCATTGAGCGAACGACCCGGCACGACGACATTTTGGAACGTCAAATCGTCATCTGTTTCAAAACGGGCCCGGCGCAGTGCCAACCGATGGCTATCCGTCGCGACGCATGTCAAAAATCCTTTTTCAGCTGAGAAATTCACACCTGTCAGGACTGGACGTGTCTCTTGCGACGAGACGGCAAAGCTTGTTTGGCGAATGATCGTCTTCAACAAATCGGCCGGAAGATAGAACCGGCGGTCGCTCGCTAGTTCAGGGAGACGTGGATACTCGTCTGGGTCGAGTCCGTTCAGATGGAACTCCGCTTGACCTGATTCGATACGCGTCATGAAGTTTGGTGAGACTTCGAGTGTGACTTCGTTCGTCGGGAGCTTCTTGACGATTTCACCAAGGAAACGGGCGTTCAAGACGACGCTACCGGCACGTTGGATTTGGATGAGTTCGATTCCACCCTCTTCGACCGGGATCAATCGTTCGATCGAAATTTCCGTATCACTTCCTGTGAGCGTCAATCCATCCGCATGGGCTTCCAGTTTTAATCCTGTCAAAATTGGGATCGTTGTTCTAGAAGCAACAGCTTTTGATACATCTTGTACGGCTTGCATGAATACATCGCGCTGAATCGTTAAGTGCATGTGGATAATTCCTCCTAAGTGAAATGAGTCATATAGTTTAATAATAATAGTATTATTTAAGTCATAATAGTAATAAGGGCTGTGGATAGTGGGGATAACTCACTTGAATAACTGGTGTTGAGCCAATCTGCCTGTGAATAACGTGTGGATAACTCGGCTTGTTTATCCACAGGATATCCACAGGAGGAATGAGACGGTTACGACAACGCCTTCTTCAATGTTTTAATCGTCTCTTGCATCTCCGGATCATGCTTGAGTAACGTGCTAATCTTCTCATGCGCGTGGATAACTGTCGTGTGATCCCGCCCACCGAACTCTTCTCCGATTTTAGGGAGTGAGCTCTCGGTCATCTCGCGTGATAAATACATCGCGATCTGTCTCGGGAAAGCGAGCGTCTTCGTCCGTTTTTTCGCTTTGAGCTCATCGACCTCGATATTAAAGTGATGACCGACGATCTCTTGGATGTCACGGATGACAATCTTCTTCGCCTCTTGCACCGGCATGATGTTGTGGAGCGCTTCGGCAGCGACATCAGGGTCAATCGGCCGGGCGACGAGCTTCGCATAGGCGACGACGCGGGTAAGTGCGCCTTCAAGCTCACGAATGTTCGTGTCGATTTGATTCGCGATGTAGAGCATGACGTCATTGGCGATATCAAGCCCTTCAGCTGTCGCTTTCTTCCGCAAAATCGCGATCCGCGTCTCGAGGTCAGGCGGCGTGATATCCGTGATCAGTCCCCATTCGAACCGAGACCGGAGACGATCTTCTAACGTCGGAATCTCTTTAGGCGGCCGATCGCTCGAGATGACGATTTGTTTTTGATCGTTATGGAGCGCATTGAATGTGTGAAAGAACTCTTCTTGCGTCTGTTCTTTCCCGGCCAAGAACTGAATGTCATCTATTAATAGAACATCGATGTTCCGGTAACGGTTACGGAACTCCTCTGTCTTATTGTCGCGGATTGAGTTAATGAACTCGTTTGTAAACTTTTCCGACGAAACGTAGGCGATTCGTGCGCCTGGCTTCTGCCCTTTCACGTAATGACCGATCGCATGCATCAAGTGTGTCTTTCCAAGTCCGACTCCCCCATAGATGAAGAGCGGGTTGTAAGCTCTCGCAGGCGCTTCGGCCACAGCCAGTGAGGCAGCGTGGGCAAACCGGTTGCCCGAACCGATGACGAACGTTTCAAAGATATACTTATCGTTTAATTGACCGAGGTTCCCTTCCTCTTTTGATCGTACTGGAACCGGCTGCTCTCTCGTTTCTGTAGCGGCAATCGCTTCTTTTGATCCCTCTGCAGGAGCATACTTGTGCGCTTGCGACTCCTCGATAAAATGAATCTCAAGTCGATTGTTCGTCACTTCCTCAACCGTATCTTGCAGTAATGACAAGTACTGACGTTCGAGCCAAGTGACAATGAAACTAGCGGGGGCGGATACGACGAGTGTCGTTCCCATCAATGAAATTCCTTCCGTTGACTTCAACCACATGTCAAAGCTAGCTTTTGGTGTTCGTTCTTCTTCGTCGATTAGAGATAAAACATTTCTCCAAATCTCGCGAGCATTTTTCAATGAAAGACCTCCTTTACTCACATATTGGCGAAACTTATTCACATGATATACACATTCACTATTCTTATAGTAGAAACTAGGCTTATCCCCAGGAAACAAAAACTGTGGATAACGTTATCCACAAGGTGTTAACTATGGGGATAACAGTTATCCACAGGCTGTGTATATCTCGGAATTGATGAAATATCATCCATGAGTTGTGCACATTTAGTTTAGCAAAATAAAATAGACGTGGCAACGGTTTTTGACATTTATCCACAGATTTAAAAAACAATCCACAGGCACTTATCCACATGCTGTGGACAGTGTGGATAAGCTGTGGATATGTTGTGGATAAACTTAAAGTGAACGAGCCGTCATGAAAAAGTTATGCACAAAAGAGGGAGAAGGAAAATATCGTATTGTTTTTGTAAGAGAAGAAAGTGGAATTTTAAGAAACCGCACGTTACAATTGTTGAAAAAGATGGAGTTATACACATATAAGTGTGGATAACTAGGTGGATATGTGGATAAAACGGCTTTATCAAGCTATTTGTAAAAGAATGACGGCTCAAATGTAAAGGTTGCGTCTCGTTTAGTCCCCTATTTTATCGATGTCTAGCCTGATCCGTCTAGCTGGGGAGATCAAGTCCATCGCTGCCAACTATTCGTGCCCGATTCGAAAACCTCTTGAAATGCCATTGACAATCGGTAGAACAGTTTATATAATCTTAAAGACTGCCTTAAATGAAACTATAACTTGCTAATAGAGCGTTAACCTTGAGGAGGTGCTTTAACCATGAAACCAACTTTTAATCCTAACAACCGTAAGCGTAAAAAAGTTCACGGATTCCGTTCGCGTATGGCGACTAAAAACGGCCGCAACATTCTTGCAGCTCGTCGTCGTAAAGGCCGCAAAGCCTTGACTGTCTAATAAAGATCAAAAGATTGCCCGGGGAACTGATCCTCGGGCAATCTTTTTTTATCGTCACAGAATCGAACGGAAAAAATCGATTCTCACTCGTTGAAATGAATGGGATATGATATGATGTTAGGTGACGATTTTTGAAGCGAAGGATGGAGTGAGAATTTTGAAAAAAGAATACCGCCTCCAAAAGAATGAAGAGTTCCAAGCGGTGTTTCGCGAAGGACGCTCCGTGGCTAATCGTCAGTTTGTCGTCTACACGCAAAAGGCGGATCAAGCGCATTTCCGGGTTGGACTTTCTGTCAGCAAAAAGTTAGGGAACGCAGTGGAACGAAACCGAATGAAACGATTGATGCGTGAATCGCTTCGCTTGCTCGAACCGAACGTAGCTCCGCATAATTATGTCATCATCGCTCGTAAACCGGCGACGTCGCTCTCGCAAGATGAAGTGACGGAGAGTTTGAAACATGTGTTCAAACGAGCTAAAGTTTGGCAACAGAGACAAGTCGATCGATCATAACAATCCGAGCTCGTTCTTTCATATATAACGCGAACTAATTAGGATTGACCGATAGACGTGTGACGCAACTAAAAGAATCGATACAGAAAGCGTAGGAGGAATTATGAGCAAAAACCTGAAATTAGGATTATTGGCCGTCATGACTGGTGTCATCTTGTTGATGGCTGGATGTGTCGATCCATCGACAATCCAAGGAGAGCCGATCACGGCTGAAACGGAAGGCTTCTGGTCTCAATACTTTGTATGGCCACTAGCATGGTTGTTAAAAGAAGCGGCTTATTTAATCGGCGGCACTTGGCAGTACGGGTATTCGATCATCGTTGCGACGATCATCGTCCGCCTCTTGATCTTACCGCTCATGATCAAGCAGACGAAGAGTATGGGTGCGATGCAAGTGTTGCAACCGGAAATGCTCAAGCTTCGTGAGAAGTATAGCTCGAAAGACCAAGAGACACAGCGTAAACTGCAAGAAGAAATGATGAAGATGTATCAAGACTACCAAATCAACCCGCTCGCAGGGTGTTTGCCAATCTTGATTCAAATGCCGATCTTATTCGCATTCTATGATGCGATTCGTCGGACACCTGAAATCTTTGAAGCAAGTTTCCTTTGGTTCGACCTTGGTGCGCCGGATCCGACGTTCATCTTGCCGATCCTTGCTGCGATCTTGACGTACGCCCAACAAAAAATCTCAATGGCGGGGCAAGAACAAAACCCGCAGTTGAAGATGATGCTTTATATCTTCCCGGTCATGATCTTCGTCATGTCGATCACCCTCCCGGCAGCCCTCTCGATGTACTGGGTCGTCGGTTACATCATCTCAATCATCGTGACGATGGCGATCATGTTGCCGATGCGTGAGAAGATGAAAGTTCAAGCTGAAGCGAAAATCGCTGCGAAAGAAGCAGAGCGCGCGGTACTCGCAGAAGAAGAAAAACAGAACAAAAAGAAAAAACGTAAATAAACGTTGAGGCTGTGGATAAATAATCCACAGTCTTTTTTTATGACAAGAGAAGTATTGTGGATAAAATGCGGGAATAGGATTAAGGACCAATCATCTGAATCAAGAAGGGAGCATTCCTAATGGAGACGCTGATTAAACGGCTTGAGCGTTCGACGTTAGTCCAAGCCGGTATTTATTTGTTGATCGGGTTACTGATTTTATTTAATCCGCGCTTTTTCTTTGACGTCATCGTTTATCTCGTCGCCGGTTATTTTGCTGTACTCGGTCTTTGGGTGTTGTTCCAAGGTCTTCGCCAACGAAAAGATGGTTTGCCGCCATCCTTCTTTATGGGGATCGTCTATATCTTGATTGCCTTGATCGTCTTTTTCTTCGCTGAAACGTTAGCCAGCCTCTTGCCGCTCTTCATCGGTTTCTTGTTCTTGTTTGGCGGGCTCATCCGGCTCATTCAAGCCGTTGGTTTTCGCAAGACGATTGCGAGTCGGTGGATGTTCTTTCTATTGAGCAGCTTGTTGTGGATCGGGATCGGGCTACTCATGCTGGCGAACCCGTTCGACAGCTTACTCGTCTTGTTTCAATTGTTCGGCGGCTTTTTAATTGCCGTCGGTCTCATCGAATTAGTACTCTATTTCACGCTTCGGTCTGCAAGAAGCCAGCATGGATGAATGAAGAGCCGCCTGATTTCACAGGCGGCTCTTTTCGCGTTGCAGCAAATTTATGAGAAACGGTCGGATTGTTGCGAACCCTTCGATCGTCTCCAAAAATCGACGTTCCTCCTCTAGGCGAGCGACGTACAGTCGCGCTGCCGTGGCATGTTTTGTCGGGGTCAACGACTCATACCACGCACGCAAATCAATGCGGGCGCGTGCAGCCACGTCTTTCAACCCGAGGACGCTACGATGCGGCTCGTAATGGGCTGCAAGGACGTAGGCGAAATGGTTCATCCCTTGGCGCAACATCTCGACGGCCCAAATGTCGTTTCCGCGGTCGCGTGCTTTCGTATATTGAAAGAAAAACCAAATCGCATCGAAGGCGTGCCCGTATAAGTCATCTGTAGCCAAGGTGAGCGAACGGGGATGATGTTCAAGCCGGTTGCTGGGGTCGAACAGCACCATAATTTCGTCGTACCCGTTCAACGTCTCCGACGTGACGGTGAACAAGTCGACATGTAAGAAGTCATCGTAGACGACAATCAGTTGCGGGGCGACGATGTCGATGTCGTCTTCGAGCAAGATTGGACGGTACGCCGACAAGTGCTGGCGCCGTCGGCTTAAAAAGTCAGCGACCTTCTCCGGGGCGACCATGACATAAAGGTCGACGTCCGAATGCTCATCGCCTTCCCCGCGTCCAAACGATCCTTTAAGAAAAATCGCTTGAACGGCTTCGTCTTGCTGTAACACGTCCGTCAGTTTAGAAATGGCCTCAAGTTGTCTCATTCCGTCGTGCCTCCTTTGGAAATATATTCCGCTATTGTACAAAAGTAAAAACTGAAAAAGCAACTTGTAACGTAAAGGTCGGACCCTTTCGTTCGAGCTAAATATCGTGTATAGTAGGTGCGTTATGCATATGATAGATAAAGATGTTTGAAGTATGGGAGGGGAAGATTATGCTAGAGTTTGACACGATTACAGCCATTTCGACGCCGATGGGTGAAGGGGCAATCGGAATCGTCCGTTTGTCCGGTGACAAGGCTGTCGAGACGACGGCGAACGTGTTCGCGGGCAAAGACTTGACGGAAGTGGACTCGCACACGATTCATTACGGAAAACTGAAACGGCCTGGCACAGACGAGGTCATCGATGAAGTGATGGTCAGCGTCATGCGGGCGCCGAAGACGTTCACGCGAGAAGACGTCGTCGAAATCAACTGTCACGGAGGAATCGTCGCGGTCAATCGTGTCCTCGAGCTGATCCTCGAACAACCGAACATTCGATTGGCAGAACCAGGCGAGTTCACGAAGCGCGCCTTTTTGAATGGCCGCATCGACTTGTCACAAGCGGAAGCGGTCATGGATTTGATTCGGGCGAAGACCGACCGCGCCATGACCGTGGCGATGTCACAGATGGAAGGTCGTTTGTCGCGGCTCGTCCGCGATTTGCGTCAACTGTTGCTTGAAACGATCGCAGCCGTCGAGGTCAATATCGATTACCCAGAGTACGATGCTGAAGAGATGACGCAAGCGATCGTTGAAGAGAAGGCGGGCGAAGTGAAACGTGTGCTCGAACAACTGCTCGAAACGGCTCGCCAAGGAAAGATTTTGCGCGAAGGTCTCGCGACAGCGATCATCGGACGGCCGAACGTCGGCAAGTCCTCGCTGTTGAACACGCTCGTCCAGGAAACGAAGGCGATCGTCACGGAAATCGCGGGAACGACGCGCGACACGATCGAAGAGTACGTGAACGTCAAAGGCGTTCCGCTCAAGCTGATCGATACGGCCGGGATTCGCGAGACGGAAGACATCGTCGAACGGATCGGTGTTGAAAAATCGCGGAAGGCGCTTGCGGGCGCCGATCTCATCTTGCTCGTCTTGAACGGTCATGAGGGCTTGACGGTCGAAGATGAGGCGCTATTCGAGGCGATTGCCGGCATGAATGCGATTATCATCATCAACAAGACGGACTTGCCACAAAACATGGATTCTTCTAAGCTAGAGAAATTAGCGGCAGGGCGCCCGATTGTGGCTACATCGCTATTATTGGAAGAAGGGATCGATGCGCTTGAAAAGGCGATTTCGAACTTGTTCTTCGCCAAAGGCGTCGAGTCGCAAGATATGACATATATCTCGAACGCACGACACATTCAACTCATTAAACGGACGATCGAGCAAATCGATGAGGCGCTCGGTAGCGCCGGCATGAACATGCCGATTGACATGGTCCAAATTGATTTACGTCGGGCGTGGGATACGCTCGGGGAAATCAATGGGGACACGGTCCAGGAAAGTTTGATCGATCAACTGTTTTCACAGTTTTGTCTTGGGAAATAAGAAGGAGGAAACACTATGGCTTACACGGCAGGCGAGTTTGACGTCATCGTCATCGGAGCCGGTCACGCGGGGATCGAAGCGGCACTTGCGTCGGCGCGCATGGGCGCGAAGACAGCGATGCTCACGATGAACCCGGACATGGTCGGGTTTATGTATTGCAATCCGTCGATCGGAGGTCCCGCTAAAGGGATCGTCGTTCGTGAAATCGATGCCCTCGGAGGCGAGATGGCGAAAGCGATTGACGCGACATATATTCAAATGAAAATGCTCAACACATCAAAAGGTCCAGCGGTGCGTGCGTTACGGGCGCAAGCGGACAAATTCCAATATCAAAATCACATGAAGAAAGTGCTTGAAGACGAGCCGAACCTGTTGCTTCGTCAAGCACTCGTCGAGCGACTCATCGTCGAAGACGGGCAAGTGCGCGGCGTCATCACGAACACAGGCTCGGAGTATCGGGCGAACGCGGTCATCGTCACGACCGGTACGTTCATGCGCGGACAGATCATCATCGGAGAACTGTCTTATGAGAGCGGTCCGAACAACCAAATGCCTTCTGTCGAGCTGTCGAAGCATCTCGAAGAACTCGGGCTTGAACTTGTTCGTTTCAAGACGGGTACGCCGCCGCGAATCGACGGGAAGACGATCGATTATTCAAAAACGGAGATTCAGCCGGGGGACGAGAACCCGTCGCTCTTCTCTTACACGTCGACCGACCTCAATCCGATCGAACAGATCCCGTGCTGGCTCACGTATACGAGCGAGCGGACGCACCAGTTGATCGACGAGAACTTACATCGTTCGCCGATGTATTCGGGCGCGATCAAAGGGACAGGGCCACGCTACTGTCCGTCGATCGAAGATAAAGTCGTTCGTTTCAACGACAAGCCGCGTCATCAAATCTTCCTCGAGCCAGAAGGCCGCGACACGGAAGAAATCTACGTCCAAGGCTTCTCGACGAGCATGCCGGAAGACGTCCAGCACCAGATGCTCCGGACGATCCCGGGTCTTGAGAACTCAGAGATGATGCGCCCCGGTTACGCGATCGAATACGACGCGGTCGTACCGACGCAACTTTGGCCGACACTCGAAACGAAGACGGTCAGCGGTCTATTCACGGCTGGGCAGATCAACGGGACGAGCGGATACGAGGAGGCAGCCGGGCAAGGTATCATGGCCGGTATGAACGCCGCCTGCAAAGTGCTCGGGAAAGACCCGGTCATCTTGGACCGGTCGCAAGCGTATATCGGTGTCTTGATCGACGACCTAGTGACGAAAGGGACGAACGAACCTTACCGTCTGCTGACGTCACGTGCCGAATATCGCTTGCTCCTTCGCCACGATAACGCCGATCTTCGCCTCAGCGACATCGGACACGAAGTCGGTTTGTTGTCGGCTGAGCGCCATGCAAATCTTGAAGACAAACGTACAGCCATCGCTGCGGAAGTGAAGCGGCTCCAGTCGCTCGTGATCAAACCGTCGGCTGAAGTGAATGCGATTTTGGAAGAAGTCGGGGCGAACCCGCTCAAAGAAGCAGCACATGCCAACATCTTGTTGAAGCGGCCCGAAGTGACGTACGCGACGCTGACGCGGTTTGCACCGGCTCCGGTCGAAGTGCCGTTCGAAGTGGCTGAACAAGTCGAGATTCAAGTGAAATATGAAGGATACATCTCGAAACAGCTCGAGCAAGTCGAAAAAATGCGTCGTATGGAAGAGAAGCGCATCCCTGAGAAGCTCGACTATGACGCGATCAGTGGTCTTGCGACGGAAGCGCAACAAAAATTGAAACAAGTTCGTCCGCTCTCGATTGGACAAGCGTCACGTATTTCCGGGGTGAACCCGGCCGACGTATCGATTCTTCTTGTCTATATCGAGCAGGGACAATACGCAACGGTGGAGTGAAACGATGAATCAATCCCAATTTATTGAAGCCTTACAGGCAGAAGGGTTCGAACTGAGCGAGAAACAACTCGCCCAGTTCGAACGGTATTTCGAGATGCTCGTCGAATGGAACGAGAAGATGAATTTGACGGCAATCACGGATAAAGAAGAAGTCTATTTGAAGCATTTCTACGATTCGCTGAGCGCTGCGTTTCATTTCGACTTCACGGCCGTCGAGACGGTATGTGACGTCGGCGCCGGGGCAGGATTCCCGAGCTTACCGCTCAAAATCTTGTTCCCGCACTTACATGTGACGATTGTCGATTCGCTCAACAAGCGCATCACGTTCTTGAACGAACTCGCCCTCGCTCTCGAGCTAGATGGCGTCGCGTTCCACCATGGACGCGCCGAAGAGTTCGGGAAAAATAAAAAATTCCGTGAGCAATTTGATGTCGTGACGGCCCGTGCCGTCGCGCGGATGACGGTGCTCGCCGAGTACTGTCTACCGCTCGCAAAAGTCGGCGGAACGTTCGTGGCGCTCAAAGCCGCGAAAGTTTCCGACGAACTTGTGGACGCGAAGAATGCCTTGGCGGTGCTCGGTGGGAAAGTAAAAGCGACACACCAGTTCCTATTGCCAGGAGAGATGAGTGAGCGTAATATCGTAATTGTAGATAAATTACGTAAAACGCCCGGGAAATATCCGCGTAAAGCGGGAACGCCGGCGAAAGAGCCGCTAATCTGAGTATTCTTGTTTCACGTGAAACTAAAAGCAGATTCCAGTGGTGGAATCTGCTTATTTTTTACATAAAGGGGTGCCGACGTTGAAGAAAACATTTGCTAAACTGTTCGGAAGTCGTCAAGAAGTGGCCGTCACGGAAATGACGCAAGTTAAACCGAACGACACGGTCCAAGAAATCGCTTTAGCATTACTTCTTCCAAACCGTTATCAACCGCGTAAAGTATTTGAACCGGCTAAGATTGAAGAGTTGGCCGTCACGATCGAAGAGCACGGATTGCTTCAGCCGATCGTTGTTCGTAAGGCGGAAGGGGACCGCTATGAGATCATCGCTGGGGAGCGTCGTTTTCGTGCGGTCAAATCGTTAGGATGGTCCGTCATTCCGGCTATCGTCCGTGACATGGATGACGATACAACGGCCGCCTTGGCGCTCATCGAAAACTTACAACGCGAACAGCTTAGCCCGATTGAAGAAGCGGAAGCGTATGACCGGTTGTTGTCGATGAAACAGTTGACGCAAGACGCGCTCGCGAAGAGCCTTGGTAAGAGCCAGTCGACAATCGCGAACAAGTTACGCCTCTTGAAGCTGCCGAACGACGTCAAACAATGTTTACGTGACCGTCAAATCAACGAACGACATGCCCGGGCGCTCTTGCCGCTCAAAGAAGAGTTGCTGCAAATTCAAGTACTCACGGAGATCCTTGAAGAAGACTATAATGTCAAAGAGACGGAACAGCGTGTCGCGTTCTTGACGACACCGATTGAAGAAGAAAAACGGAAACCGAAGAAGCAACGCCGGCGGACGAAAAGTTTTGCCCGAGACACTCGAATCGCGATCAACACGATCCGTGACTCGATTGATTTGATCGGGAAAACCGGTATCGAAGTTCAAACCGAAGAAGTCGATGAAGAAGAGTTTGTTGAAATTCGAATCCGAATCCCAAAAGCGCGGCCACAAAAGTGAGCTCGTGCTTTTTTTATAATTCATGAACAAGGAGGCGTCACGATGGAAAAGTTAGCACTCAAATTTATCCGTCCCAACCCGAACCAACCAAGGAAGCAATTCGAAGCCGAGAAGCTAGAAGAGCTGCGACAATCGATTGAACGGTACGGTGTCTTACAGCCCATCGTCGTCCGTAAGGCGAGCGGCTATTATGAGATCATTGCTGGGGAGCGGCGCTATCAGGCGGCGCGGCTTGCCGGGAAGGAAGACATTCCGGCGCTCGTCGTTACGGCCGACTCGGATCGGGTCATGGAGCTCGCGCTAATCGAGAACATCCAACGGGCTGATTTGAACGCGATCGAAGAAGCGCTCGCCTATGAGCAACTCATGCAGACATTAGGGCTGACGCAACAACAGCTCGCCGCACGTGTCGGGAAGAGCCGGAGCCATGTGACGAACAGCCTCCGGCTCCTGAGACTGCCGAGCGCGGTCCAACACGCGGTCATGGTCGGAGAACTGACGATGGGTCATGCCCGTGCCATCACCGGCATGAAGTCGGAGGCGGCGATGGAACAAATCGCGCGACGTGTCATTGCTGAGCAGTGGACGGTCCGCCGGCTCGAGCGCCATTTGCAAAAAGAGCGCACAGAAAAAAAGACGCTCAAACGCTCAGACGCCGACGTCGAAGCCGTCGAGGCCGTGCTTGCGGAACGTCTTCAAATGGATGTCTCGATTCGGTCACGTCGAAAAGGCGGCGTCCTCGAGTTGAAATATTTTTCGCAGGAAGACTTGGAACATTTGTTGACGCTGTTGTCACCTCAAGATTTTGATTCGTCACGTGATTGACGAAGTCTTGTGAACGCAGCCTCTTCATGGTGGATGTTTCCGATTCGCGAATCGAATTCGACGAATCCGGCGGTGACGAAGCGCGCCAGTTCGTAAACGAGGTGGAGACGCGTGTTTTGTAGAATCATCATCTCCATGAAGCCGCTCACGTTGACGACCGCCTTGATGTTGTATTCGCCGACCGAGGGGAGTTCTTTTTGAACGCCAGCGCCCGGTGCGAGCGGGCCTTCCGAGAAGAAGACGTAACCGACGCTCGATAAGCGGCCGAGGCAGGCATCGATGGCGATGATGAGCGGACGGTGAAAGCGTGTCTGAATCTCATGGAGCGTTTCTACTAGGTTTAATGCGTGGACCGGTTTCGTGAGTGTTCCGTAGACGTGCAAGTTCCGAACCATTTTTTCCTCGAGAAACGTACCGACGAGGGGACCGAGCGAATCTCCGGTCGAACGGTCGGATCCGATGCAGACGAGAACGATCGGACGGTGTGTCTCGCTCGCCAACTGTTCGTGAAGCTGGTCAGCAAAAAGTTTGGATCCACTCCGTTCAGTATGTTCGATGAAGAAAGAGTATGGTTTATGAGGTTTTAGGCGAAACGGCATGAATCTCATCCTCTCTTCTAAGCTGTTTGTGATCTAGTTGCATTTGCGGAAGGATATCGTATTAACCCATTCCCGGAACAAGGAAACTTATAACGTCCGGATGTAGGGTTTGAGAAAAGTCATCAATTATGGTTTGATGGGTTAGAATATATGACTTTAGAGGTGACAACATGGCTTCACAGAATACAGAAACAACTGATTTGACAACGGTAGCCGACCAGACGATAGAAAACGTCAACCGTTTCGTCGCATACTTCCAAGATACCGAGATGTGGATTGCCCTCGGTATTAAATTGACTGGGGTCGTACTCATCATCGTAGCGCTCTACGTCGCGACAAGAATTTTGACGTCGATGGTTCAGCGTGTGTTCACGTTACGTAAAATCCATGAAGACAACATCGTGGCACAACGGCAAAATGAAACGTTGCTGAAATTGGCGCAAAACACGATCCGGTATGTGTTCGGGCTCATTATGATTTTGACCGTGCTCGGCCAGTTCGGGGTCAATATCGCCGGTTTGATCGCATCGGCCGGGGTAGCCGGTCTCGCCATCTCGTTCGGTGCCCAAAACTTGGTCAAAGACGTCATCACAGGCGCGTTCATTATTTTTGAGAACCAGTACAAGAACGGGGACTATGTGAACTTGAACCAACAAGTCGACGGGACCGTCATCGAAGTCGGCATCCGGACGACGAAACTTAAAGGATTGAACGGACAAGTGACGATCATTCCGAACGGTCAAATCATGCAAGTGACGAACTACTCGCTTGAGAACAGCGTCGCTGTCGTCGATATCGGGGTCGCTTATGAGGAAGAGGTAGAAGGGGTCGAAAAGGCGCTGAAAGAAATCGCGAAAGCGGTCGAGGCAAAGTATCACGATCTGTTCATCGAACCGATCACACTCGCCGGCGTGCAGTCGCTTGGACCGTCGGAAGTCGTGTACCGTCTCATGGCCGAAGTGCCGCCGACGCAACATTTCGCGGCAGGCCGGATTTTGCATAAAGAGTTGAAGGCCGGACTTGATGAGCGCGGGATTGAAATTCCATATCCACGCACGGTCATGATGCCTCCAACGACTTCGACTAAAGGAGCGCCCGAAAATGCAGGCTAAATCGTATGAGTTAAACGATTTTGTAGAGATGAAGAAACCGCACGCTTGTCAGACGAACCGTTGGCAAGTCACACGGGTCGGGATGGACATCCGAATCAAATGTCAAGGCTGCGGAGCGAGCGTCTTAATGCCGCGACGTGACTTTGACAAACGTTTGAAAAAAGTGCTTAAACAAGAGAACGCCGCTGAATAAGTGGCGTTCTTCTCTATGTTGCAACCGTGAGTTGCGGTTTAATCGAGGACTATCTATAATTGTGAAGGATGTGACGGTGTGGTGTACTGAACGTACCCACTCCACAGACGGATCAACATTTCCCGGGAAACACCGGATGAGGAGGAAATATAAGTGGGATTAACAGCAGGAATCGTCGGGTTACCGAACGTCGGGAAATCGACATTATTTAACGCCATCACGCAAGCAGGTGTAGAAGCGGCCAACTATCCGTTTGCTACAATCGACCCGAACGTCGGAGTCGTCGAAGTACCGGACGCGCGTTTGGACCGGTTGACGGAACTCGTCAAACCGAAGAAGACGGTACCGACAGCGTTCGAATTTACAGATATCGCTGGAATCGTCAAAGGAGCATCAAAAGGAGAAGGGCTCGGGAACAAGTTCCTAGCCAACATCCGTGAAGTGGACGCGATTTGCCAAGTCGTCCGTTGTTTTGAAGATGACAACATCACCCACGTCGCCGGTAAAGTATCGCCGATCGATGACATCACGACAATCAACCTCGAGCTCATCTTGGCGGACCTCGAACTTGTCGACAAGCGCATCACGCGCGTTCAAAAAATGGTGAAGTCAAAAGATAAAGGGGCCGCCCAAGAACTTGAAGCACTCGAGATCGTTCAAGCGGTCCTCGAATCAGAGCGCCCGGCCCGTGTAGCCGAATTGACGGAAGACCAACTCGCGATCGTCAAACACTTCCAACTGTTGACGATGAAACCGATGCTTTACGTCGCGAACGTGAGCGAAGACGAAGTCGCAGACTCGGACAACAACAAGTACGTGCAAGCCGTACGTGAACACGCCGCGACGGAAGATGCGAAAGTGATCGTCATCTGCGCGCGCATCGAGGAAGAAATTTCTGAGCTTGAGCCAGAAGAGCGCCTTGAGTTCTTACAAGACCTCGGGATTGAAGAGTCTGGCCTCGATCAGCTGATCCATGCCGCGTACTCGACGCTAGGTCTCGCCACATACTTCACGGCAGGTGAGAAAGAAGTCCGTGCTTGGACGTTCAAACAAGGGATGAAGGCTCCTCAGTGTGCCGGCGTCATCCATTCGGATTTTGAGCGCGGATTCATCCGGGCAGAAGTCGTCTCGTACGAAGACTTGTCGGCTGCCGGCAACATGACGCTCGTCAAAGAGCAAGGCAAGTTGCGTTCAGAAGGTAAAGAATATGTGTTCGAAGATGGCGACGTAGTCACGTTCCGCTTCAACGTTTAAGACATTTCCTTGAAACGTATTGTAAAATGCGAATAAGTTTGATAGTATATTATGACGTGAGTAAAACAATTGTTTGCTCCTTGCTCCTGCAACCGGTAGGAGCCGCTAGTCCAAGAGGAGGTGAAAGATAATGCGTAAATATGAACTACTTTACATTATCCGTCCATCAGTTGATGAGGAAGCTAAAAAAGCGTTGGTTGAACGTTTTAACAACGTCATCACTGAAAACGGAGGTACTGTTGAAAAAACAACAGATATGGGTAAACGTCGTTTCGCTTACGAGATCAACAAAATGCGCGAAGGATACTATGTTCTTCTTAGCATCACTGCTGAACCTAAAGCGATCCAAGAAACAGAGCGTCTCATGAAGATCTCTGATGACGTTGTCCGTCAAATGACAACTAAAGATGAGCGTTGATTCTTGACGCTTCATATTGTGAAAGGGGAGCTTTGAGATGATTAACCGAGTTGTGTTAGTTGGTCGATTGACACGCGATCCAGAAATGCGTTATACGCAGAGCGGAATCGCCGTAACTCGCTTCACTCTCGCTTGCGATCGTCCATTTACTGGACAAGATGGGAAGCGTGAGGCGGACTTTATTGATTGTGTCGTTTGGCGCAAACAAGCAGAGAACGTGGCGCAATATTTGAAAAAAGGCAGCATGGCCGGCGTAGACGGTCGCCTTCAAATCAGTAGTTACGAGGGTCAAGATGGCCAACGTCGTTACCGGGCAGAAGTCGTAGCAGATAGCGTACGCTTCCTTGAACCACGCGGTGCCTCAGCGCAACGTGATACAGCACCAGCGGGAGATGTTTTCGGTGGTGGTGAGTCAAGTGGATCAGGATGGGGCGCAGCCGCTTCTTCGACTTCATCTCAGTCCTCAAACCAATCTTCAAACCAATCTTCAAACAAAGGTTTTGAAGCAGATCCGTTCTCGGGTGGCGGCAAAATCGACTTATCGGATGACGATCTACCATTTTGATCGCGTCGATTCGAAACTAAACTAATAAAGGAGGTCTTCACATGGCACGTCGTCCAGGAGGTCGTCGTCGTCGTAAAGTATGTTTCTTTACGTCGAACAACATCACTCATATCGATTATAAAGACGTAGAATTGCTCAAGCGCTTCGTTTCAGAGCGTGGGAAAATTCTTCCACGTCGTGTGACCGGTACTTCAGCGAAATACCAACGTCCACTTACTGTCGCTATCAAGCGTTCACGTCAAATGGCTTTGCTTCCATACGTTGCAGAGTAATGTTTGACACACGGCTTATCCTTTGGGGTAAGTCGTTTTTTTGTTTTCTGTCTCCACGTAGGAGTGTAAGTGAAACCGGCAGATATGGTATGATAGAGCAGAAACCATTTAGACATCATGAGTGCTCGGCACTCATTTTAGGAGGCACACATGCACAGTGGTGAAGCAATAACATCAGTGAAGAACCAATACGCACGTTACGCGATTCCGTATGTGATTGGAATGCTCGTTTCGTTAGGATTGGCGTTCTACAGCATTGTGGCGGCAATCACCCTGTTCGTGGGCACGCTGATCTTCTTCACGTATCAGCAAGTGACGATCCGGCGAGAACGCAAAGCGTGGGAACGTTATGTCCACTCGCTCTCACATCGGATTGAGGATGTCGGCAAAGAAGCGCTCACGAGTATGCCGATCGGGATTCTAATATTCGATGAGACCCGGCGCATCAGTTGGTTCAATGAACAGTCCCGACTCATCTTTGAACTTGAGATGGAACTGGGCATCTCGATCGACTCGATTCATTCGGCCTTTACGGAGTTGATCGAGGAGGAAGAGGACGAGGCGACGATTGAAGTCGGGGACCGTGTATACCGTGTCCTGTACAATAAGGAATATCAAACGCTGTACTTGTTCGATATGACGGACGAGGCGGAGATTGAACAGAAGTACTCTGAAACGCAGACAGTGATCGGCGTCCTCTACTTAGACAACTACGATGAGATGTCGACTGCCGTCGATGAACAGGTCCGCAGCGAAATCAACCGCCGTGTGACCGTTCTCTTGAACCAGTGGGCGCAAAAATATCACATTTATATGCGGCGGACGGCTGCCGACCGGTTTTTCCTCGTCATGAACGAACGAACGCTCTCGGAACTCGAGAACAATCGCTTCTCGATTCTTGATGAGGTACGGGAAGCGACGAAGGAACATAAAATTCCGCTCACGCTCTCGATCGGTATCGGCTGCGGCGAGACGACGCTGACCGAACTCGGCAACTTGTCCCAATCGAGCCTCGATTTAGGGCTCGGACGCGGCGGTGACCAAGTCGTCGTCAAACGTCATAACGGAAAAGTCCGCTTCTTCGGCGGCAAGACGAATCCGACCGAGAAACGGACGCGGGTACGTGCCCGCGTCATCTCGAACTCGATGCGTGATTTGATTCGAGAGTCGAGCCGTGTCCTCATCATGGGACATAAAAACCCGGATATGGATTCGCTCGGCGCATCGATTGGAATCATGAAGCTCGCTGAGTTTGTCGGTCGTGAGGCGTACGTCGTCATCCCGGCCGGCGAGACGAGTGTCGGGATTCAACGGCTCGTCCATGAAGTCGAGAATGATGAAGACTTGTACAGCCGCTTTTTGACGGAGTTTGAGGCGCAACCGCTCATCGATGACCAGACACTTCTCGTCATCGTCGACACGCATCGTCCCTCACTCGTCATCTCACGGGATCTTTTAGACCGGGCCGAACGAGTCGTCGTCATCGACCATCATCGTCGTGGCGAAGAGTTTATCGAGGACCCGGTGCTCGTCTACATGGAACCTTACGCGTCGTCGACGTGTGAACTCGTGACAGAGTTGATTGAATATCAAGCGGGTACCCGCAAACTGTCGATTTTAGAGGCGACGTCGCTCCTTGCCGGAATCATGGTCGATACGAAAGGGTTCACGCTCCGGACCGGGTCGCGGACGTTTGATGCCGCTTCATTCCTCCGGATTCAAGGAGCGGACACCGTGCTCGTCCAACATTTCATGCGGCAAGACCTCGATTCTTATATCGAACAGTCGCATATTCTAGAGAATACCGACATTTATGCAGGCGGTATGGCAATCGCGGTCGCTTCAGACGACGAGGCCCATCATCAAGTGTTGATCGCCCAATCGGCGGACCAACTCCTGAACATGGAAGGCGTCAAGGCGTCGTTCGTCATCGCCATCTTGCCAGACGGTCGGACCGGAATCAGTGCCCGTTCGCTCGGTGACGTCAACGTTCAAGTCATCATGGAGATGCTCGACGGAGGCGGCCACTTGACGAACGCGGCCACGCAGTTGAACGTGGGTCGCGACGAGGCGAAGCAGCTTTTAAAAGAAGCGATCGATCATTACACGACAGATGAAAACGAGGGAGAGGAATCGGAATGAAAGTCATTTTAAAAGTAGATGTTAAAGGTCAAGGACAGGCAGGGGACGTGAAAAACGTCGCCGATGCTTACGCAAAAAACGTACTCTTCAAGCAAAACTTGGCAGTCGAGGCGACACCAGGCAACTTGAAGGCGTTTCAAGCGAAAGAACGCCGTGCCGAGGAAGCAGCCGAAGAAGAGCTGAAAGCCGCGCAACAGTTGAAAGACAAGCTTGAAAAAGAGACAATCGTCGTCAAGACGAAATCAGGCGAAGGCGGCCGTGTCTTCGGCTCGGTAACGAGCAAACAGATCGGTGAAGCGCTCAAAGGGATGGGCTACAAGATCGATAAGCGTAAAATCGAACTTGAACATCCAATCAAAGCGCTCGGTTTCACAAAAGTGCCCGTGAAGTTGCACCATGACGTCACGGCACTGTTAAACGTACATGTTCAAGAAGCTTGAAGGCGAGGTAGAAACGAATGAGTGATGCGATTCAAGTCAATACTCCGCCACATAGCGTTGAGGCGGAACAAGCCGTCCTTGGGGCAGTTATTCTCGATTCTGACCGGCTGATCACGGCCTCGGAACGAGTCGACCCGGACGACTTTTATCGTGTCAGCCATCAACGGATCTTCGAAGCGATGCTGAAGATCAACGACCGCGGGGAACTCGTCGACTTGGTCACGCTCAGTTCGGAGCTCCAATCACAAGGAATCCTCGATGAGATCGGTGGATTGAACTACTTGGCCGAAATCGCCGAGGCGGTTCCTGCCATCGGGAACATCGGGTACTATTTGAACGTCGTCGATCAAAAGGCGGCGCTCCGGCGTCTCATCCGGACGGCGACGAATATCGTCTCGGACGGATACGAGCGTCAAGACGAAGTCGATGCGGTCCTATCTGATGCCGAGCGAAACATTTTAAAAGTTTCGCAGCGGAAAGGCCAATCGAGTTTCCATTCGATCGGTTCGGTTTTGTCGGATGCCTATTCGACGATCGAGAAGCTGCATCAATCGAGCGGTGAGATCACGGGGATCGCGACCGGCTTTAGTGACCTCGACAAGATGACGGCCGGGTTCCAGCGTAACGACCTCATCATCGTGGCCGCCCGTCCTTCTGTCGGGAAGACGGCCTTCGCCCTCAATATCTCGCAAAACGTCGCCGTCCGTACGGGCGAGAACGTCGCCATCTTTAGTCTTGAGATGGGTGCCGAACAACTCGTCATGCGGATGCTCTGTGCGGAAGGCAATATCGACGCGCAGCGTCTGCGGACCGGGCGACTCGAGTCTGAGGACTGGGGACGGCTGTCGCTCGCGATGTCGTCGTTATCACAGGCCGGTATCTTTATCGACGATACACCAGGTCTTCGCGTCAACGAGATTCGGGCCAAATGCCGCCGCTTGAAGCAAGAGTACGGTCTCGGCATGATCATGATCGACTACTTGCAGCTCATTGTCGGGACCGGCAAGCCGGGCGAGAACCGGCAACAAGAAGTCTCTGAGATCTCGCGTACGCTCAAAGCGATCGCCCGGGAACTCCAAGTACCGGTCATCGCCTTGTCGCAGCTCTCGCGTGGCGTAGAGAGCCGTCAAGACAAACGGCCGATGATGTCGGATATTCGGGAATCCGGAGCGATCGAGCAAGATGCCGATATCGTCGCCTTCTTGTACCGGGACGACTATTACGATAAAGAGAGTGAAGATGCCAACACGATCGAGATCATTATCGCCAAACAGCGTAACGGTCCGACCGGGACGGTCAAACTCTCGTTCCGGAAAGAGTACAACAAGTTCGTCAACATGGAGACGCAAGCCTTCGCACCACCGATGTGAGATCGGTGGTGTTTTTTTGTAGAATCGGGGAAATAGTAATTGAATGCGAGTCAATAACGAACGAAAGGGTAATACATAAAATTATCGTTCGGTATTAGGTTGACTTTCTGAAGTGGCAAGTGTACACTTACCAATGGTTTGAACAGAACGTTTATCTACAAGGAGGATTCATTATGTCATCAGTAGTCGTAGTGGGAACGCAGTGGGGCGATGAAGGAAAAGGGAAGATCACCGATTTCTTGTCTAAACAAGCCGACGTCGTCGCGCGTTATCAAGGGGGAGACAACGCTGGTCATACGATCGTCTTCAATGATACGAAGTATAAACTTCACTTGATTCCATCGGGGATCTTCTATTCGGACAAGACATGTGTCATCGGGAACGGAATGGTCGTCAACCCGAAGTCACTCATTACAGAGCTTGCATACTTACATGAGCGCGGCGTGAGCACGGACAACCTCCGCATCTCAAACCGGGCCCACGTCATCTTGCCGTATCACCAGCTTCAAGACAAGCTTGAAGAAGATGCGAAAGGTGACGCGAAAGTCGGGACGACACTCAAAGGGATCGGCCCTTGTTACATGGACAAAGCGGCACGGATCGGGATCCGGATCGCTGACCTGCTCGACAAGGAAGTGTTCGCCGAGAAACTGAAGACGGTCCTCGCAATCAAAAACCGGATGTTCGTCAAGATGTATGAAGTCGACGCGGTCGAGTTCGATGATATCTTTGAAGAATACTATGCTTACGGCCAACAGTTTGCCAAGTACGTGTGTGATACATCGGTCGTGTTGAACGATGCGCTCGACGAAGAACAGAAAATCCTATTCGAAGGCGCACAAGGTGTGCTGTTAGACATCGATCACGGGACGTACCCGTTCGTCACATCGTCGAACGCGGCGTCAGGCGGGGTATCGAGCGGTGCCGGAATCGGACCTTCGAAGATCGACCACGTCGTCGGCGTCTGTAAAGCGTACACGTCGCGCGTCGGAGACGGCCCGTTCCCGACCCAGCTCGATGACGAAATCGGTCACATGATCCGTGAAGTCGGTAAGGAGTACGGTACGACGACAGGACGTCCGCGCCGTGTCGGTTGGTTCGACTCGGTCGTCGTCCGCCACTCGCGTCGTGTCAGCGGCATCACTGACCTATGCCTCAACTCGATCGACGTGTTGACAGGTCTTGAGACGCTTAAAATTTGTACGGCGTACGAGTACGAAGGCAAGCTCCTCGATGAGTACCCGCCTAACTTCCGCGTCCTCGAGAAGTGTGAGCCGGTGTTTGAAGAGCTCCCGGGCTGGACGGAAGACATCACAGGGGTCCGCAAGTTCGAAGACTTGCCGGTGAACGCACAGCGCTATGTCAAGCGCATCGAAGCGTTGACGGGCATCGAACTGTTGACGTTCTCGGTCGGACCGGCGCGTGAACAGACAGTCATCTTGCGTGACATCTACGAAGCATAAGACTAAGAGCCCTCGCGGCTCTTTTTTCATTTCCGTGGAAATGGACCACGCTTTCTAACCCATTGAAAAAGAGTTACAATAGGACGTGTACGTTTAACGATAGAGGAGGACTCACTGAATGGATCGTACGATTTTAGTGGTAGATGACGAACAACCAATCGCTGATATATTGAAGTTTAAACTTGAAAAAGAGGGCTATGTCGTCCACGTCGCTTATGACGGGGAAGAGGCACTCGTGAAAGTCGAGGAGGTCAAACCTGATTTGATCTTGCTCGACATCATGCTCCCGCTCAAAGACGGCATGGAAGTGTGTCGTGAAGTGCGTAAGAAGTATGATATGCCGATCATCATGTTGACGGCGAAAGACTCGGAGATCGACAAAGTACTCGGCCTCGAACTCGGCGCCGACGACTACGTCACGAAGCCGTTCAGCTCACGCGAGCTCTTAGCCCGCGTCAAAGCGAACATGCGTCGTCACGCGACGGCACCGGCTGTCGAAGCGAAAGGCGCCAACGCGAACGATATCGTGATCGGTGACTTGACGATTCATCCGGATTCATACATGGTCACGAAACGTGAAGAGAAGATTGAACTGACACACCGTGAATTCGAGCTCATCCATTACCTGGCCCAAAACATCGGCCAAGTGATGACGCGCGAGCATTTGCTTCAGACGGTGTGGGGTTACGACTACTTCGGAGACGTGCGTACGGTCGACGTTACGGTCCGCCGTTTGCGGGAGAAGGTCGAAGACAGCCCGAGCACGCCGACGTATATTATTACGCGCCGCGGTGTCGGGTACTATTTAAAAGCGGGAGAAGAAGACTAAACGATGAAACGGACGAACTTCTTTAAATCTATCCAGTGGAAGCTCGTCGTCATCTATGCGCTGCTCATCCTTGTTGCGATGCAAGTCATCGGAGTGTACTTCGTACGCTCCCTCGAACGACAATACATCAACAACTTCTCGCAGTCGCTCGTCGATCGGGCCAACCTTCTGAGCTACAACGTCAGTGAAGGGATCGCATCGAACGGCGGTGACTCGACTACTGATCAGCAGTTGAACCAGGTACTGGATCAACTGCTGTCTGAGTTTACGGAGAGCACGACGCTAGCTGACGATATTCGCGAAGTCCAAATTATCGACACGAACAGTGTCGTCCGGGCGACTTCGAACCAAAACAACCAAAGCCTCGTCGGACAACGGACGGCGAGTTCATTCATTCAAAAATCGTTCGCGACAAGCGGTGCGCAAGAGACGCTCGTCTATGAGGACTCGAACGAGCGGATGCGCGTCGTCGCCGTCCCGATCAAATCCGAGGTCGATGGGACGACGACCGGGATGATTTATATCGAGGCGTCGATGCAATCGATTTACAACCAGATGGAGCAAGTGACGAGGATCCTTGCGACCGGTACGCTCATCGCCTTGATTATCACGTCCATCCTCGGAATTTTGCTGTCACGGACGATCACGCGTCCGATTGCGGACATGCGTCGTCAAGCCGTCGAGATGCGAAAAGGGAACTTCTCGCGGAAAGTTAAAGTCTATTCCGACGATGAGGTCGGGCAACTCGCTTACGCCTTTAACGAACTGACCGATGAACTGATGGAAGCGAACGCGACGACCGAGGCGGAACGACGGCGCTTGACGAGCGTGTTAGAGAACATGTCGGACGGTGTTGTCGCGACCGATCGTTCGCTCCGGGTCATCCTCATGAACGACCAGGCCCGCGATATGATCGGTGTCGCCGAAGAAGAGGCGATGGGGGCGAATCTGCAGAGCCTGCTCGAGTTTGATGATGAGATCGTCATCCCGGAAGACGGGACGATGCCGGCGAAATTGATCGATCTCAGTACGGACGAAGAACTGTTCCTCGTCCGCGCCTACTTCTCACCAATTCAAAAGCATAGCGGTCCGATCACCGGTCTCATCGTCGTCTTGCACGACGTGACCGAGCAAGAGCAAGTCGAACAAGACCGCCGTGAGTTCGTCGCCAACGTCAGCCACGAGCTGCGGACGCCGCTCACGACGATGCGGAGCTATCTCGAAGTGCTCGCCGAAGGCGCGTACAAAGATGATGAGCTCGCACCGCGGTTCCTTGAGACGACTCAAAACGAGACCGAACGGATGATTCGTCTCGTCAACGATTTACTCCAGCTCTCGAAGATGGACAGTAAAGAGTATACGATGCAAAAAGTGAAGTTTGACTTCATCCAATTTTTCAACGATATCATCGAGCGCCATGAGATGACGAAAGGCGAAACGATCCAGTTCCGCCGGAAGCTCATGAAGCGTCGCGTCTACGTGCACGCCGATCAAGATAAGATGACGCAAGTGATCGACAACATCATCACGAACGCGGTCAAGTTCTCGCCAGAAGGCGGGACGATCACGTTCCGGACGATGCTGCGGGCGAAACGTCTCGTCATCGGTATCAAAGATGAAGGTGTCGGGATTCCGAAGTCGAACTTGAAGAAAATCTTTGAACGGTTCTATCGGGTCGACAAGGCCCGAGCGCGAAATATCGGCGGGACCGGACTCGGTCTGTCGATTGCCAAGGAAGTCGTTTCAGCCCACGGTGGCGACATTTGGGCTGAGAGCGAGTTTGGACGTGGCACGACGATTTACTTCACCATCCCGTTCGATACGATCGTGGAGGTGAATGACTGATGGGACGAAAACGTTTCTGGGCGAAGCCAGAGCTGATGAAATCGCTCGTCTTGCTTACCTTGATCGTCACGTCCATCGTCCAAACGGTCATCCTTTGGGATTACCATCCGAAGTATCAATCGGTCCAATCCGAGACCCAAGTGGCGACGGTGGACGAGTCGCTGCAACGTCAGGCGAGGCAAATTATCGTGCCAACCCAGACGGTCGTCCACGAGAACAACGCTGTCTTTGCGACGAAGAACACGCCGAAGCAAATCGCTCGGGTCATTCGCGATGCGTTCGAGGCGAACGAGTTTAAACCGCTCGCCGCCAAAAACGTACCGAGCTTGTATGCCGGTGTCAACGAGGCAGTTGAACTGATTTTACCGGAACCATACTATGCGGACACGCTCAGTTACATTTTGCCCGGGTCTTACAGCTTGTCAGGGAAAGTACCGCAACGGGCGCTCATCTTCATGGACGACAACGTCTGGAAAGTCCGGGCGATCATGAGCGATCAGTCGCTGTGGGAAGGCCGGCTCTCTAAAGCCGGACAAGGGGACGTCAACAGTTTGTTCTTAAAAGATTCGAACCGCGCGATGCAACGGGTCACGTACACGGACGAGCGGGTCAACTATATCCCGGTCGTCGGGCCTGAGATGAACGAGCTGTTCGCGTATGACGTCTCACAAATCCAAATCTCGGCACGCCTTGATTGGATGCGCGATACGTTCTTCCCCGGGGACCCGAACGTTCAAGAAGTCGATCCGGCGAGTTCGGTCGGCGCACTCACGAACGGGATCAGCGTCGCCGAGTATGACGCGACGTTGAACGCGAGCCGCTATCGCAACTTGTCACGCAATAGCACCGAGCGCGAGTCGGCGATCGGGCTTGATACGATCGTCGACTTCGTCAACTTTCATGGCGGCTGGGTCGATGAGACATCAGAGAGTCAAGGTCTGTCCCTTCGTTTCGATGCGATCACACCAGCGAACAAAGGCTTTGAGACGACCGTGTTTCGGTTTCACGTGAAAGGGCACCCTGTCTTTAGCCAACGTGATGCGTTTATCAACAACGATGCGATCGACTTATCCACACTGCGCGTTGAAAACGACGGGGCACAAGTCCGGTCCATCACGCGTCATCATCTCGAAATCGACCGGTTGATCTCGGTCGGGACGACACAGCTTGCAGACGGGCAAGACGTCATCGATACGCTCGTCAACGCAGACCGGTTCGAAAACGTGACTGAGATTCGTCTCGGTTATGAGATCGAATACAATGAAGACGCGAGTCGTTACGTCACGTTCTCCCCGAACTGGTTCGTCCGTGAAGCCGGGAGATGGATCCCTTACGACAAGCCGGAAGATTGGACAGAGAGGATGATGTACCGTGGATTGGAGTAAAGCGAAAACGATTTTAATCTTCGCCTTCCTCGCGCTGAACATCTACTTGTTGTTCCAGCTCTTGACGGAAACGTGGGCGACCGAAGTTGTGACGAGCGATAACACGTCAATCGCCCAAATCTTGGACCAACGTGACGTCGACGCATCGAAGTTGCCGCGGATGGGACGGGATATTGGTTATTTGACCGGCTCGTCTGAGCAGATGTCGGCGTCGATGATCACGAAAAATCGTGAAGTACAATTAGCGACGACGCTCGACAACATGCAGCTTGAAGTCGAGCTCAAACAAGCCGTCCCGCTCGACGAGAACGACTTGCGGACGACGGCGTCGACATTCGTCACCGATTACGTGCCGTTCGGGTCAGAGTACGCCTACTGGCGGTTTGACCAAGAGACGCGCCAACTCGCGTTCGTTCAGACGTATGAAAACAATAAGATTTTCTCGAACCCGGAAATCGAGGCGGACACGGAGACATATATCGGTCCGTCCCTGTTATTGCTTCAATTGAATGAAAACTACGAAGTGACGGACTACAAGCAGCGCCATTTGACGAACTTGTCGTCGAAATCGCAAGACGACCTCGTCTTGACGGCGAGCGAGGCGATCTCGCAACTCGCGGCCCGGAAGTACTTCCAGCCGAACCAAGAGATGCGCGCCATCAACACCGGGTTTTATAGCTTACCGCTCGATAGTTCCGGCAGCTTGATCATCATGCCGCCGCTCTGGTCGATCGCCATCGACGACAACGTGTATTTCGTCAACGCCATCGATGGGACGGTCGAGCGGGTCGAATTTAATTTAGAAGACTGAAAGGAGTGATCGAGTGACTTTACGCTACAGTGTGCTCGCGAGCGGTTCGACCGGTAACGCGCTCTATATTGAGACGGACCGGGCGAAATTGCTCGTCGACGCCGGATTGACCGGCAAGGCGATGCAGCAACGCATCACAGACATCGGCCAGTCGTTCGAGGGTATCGACGCACTGCTCGTCACACATGAGCACTCCGACCATATTAAAGGAGTCGGGATCCTCGCCCGGAAGTACAACTTGCCGATCTACGCGAACACGAAGACGTGGGCAGCGATGGAAGACAAAATCGGGAAGATCGACCCGGCCTTGAAGTTTCATTTCGAGGTCGGTGACGTCAAACAGTTCGGGGACATCGAGATCGAGTCGTTCAACGTCAGCCACGATGCGGCCGACCCGATGTTTTATCAGTTCGCCCATGACGGCAAGCGGCTGGCCCACATCACCGATACCGGGTACGTCTCGGACCGGATGAAAGGGCTTATCCGCGGCGCGGACGACTTCATCTTTGAGTCGAACCATGATGTCTCGATGCTACAGATGGGACGGTACCCGTGGAGCGTCAAACGGCGCATCCTCGGGGACTATGGCCACGTCTCGAACGAAGACGCTGCCATCGCGATGAGCGAGGTCATCGGTGAGCGGACGAAACGGATCTTTTTGGCCCACCTCAGTAAAGACAACAATATGAAAGAACTCGCGCAGATGAGCGTCGCACAGACGCTCGGCATGCGTGACGTCGATCTTGGACGCATCAAATTGCATGACACCGACCCATTAATCCCATGTCCGCTCGTTTCTTTATAAGCGAACTTGGGAAAAGACAGGTAACACTGTCCTGAAGGGGGGGCGCGTCGTGAACGAAGAGAGACACCATGAGTATGAACCTCAAGACGTCGAACCTTTAGAGCACGAAGCAGCATCAATGAACGATTCACCATCGACTTATCCATCCCGAAGCGAGTGGCGTCCGAAGCAAGAGGAACACGTGCGCCATAAGCCACGGCTGAATGTAAAACCGTTATTACTCGGAGGGGTTGGCGGATTCTTAGGAGCGGCGTTATTCTTTTTCGCGATGATGCTCTGGGATTCGCCGACCTCTCGTTTTGTTACAAACGAGCTGGTCCGTACCGAGCAAGCCGTCACCGTCACGGAGTCGGACATCACGGCCGCCGTCACGGGCGCGAAGACGTCCGTCGTCAGCATCACGAACATCCAGCGTGCCTTCACCTCGGACTCGCAATGGGAGGCCGGTGCGGGCTCTGGTGTCGTTTATAAAGTCGACGGGGACACGGCGTACATCGTCACGAACTTCCATGTCATCGAGGAAGCGGACGAGATCAACGTCGCCTTCGCCGACGGGCAAGTCGCCCCGGCCACGATTTTAGGAGAAGACCCGCTCAACGACTTGGCGGTCGCCTCCGTGAAACTTCCGGAGAATATCGACGTCAATCCGATCGTGCTCGGCGATTCGACGGTGCTACAGGCCGGCGAGACGGTGATGGCGATCGGCAACCCGCTCGGCGTCTTTTCAAACTCGGTCACGCGTGGTATCGTCAGTGGTGTCGAACGGACCGTGCCGGTCGATACGAACGCGGACGGTCTCATGGACTATAACGCCGAAGTCATCCAGACCGACGCCGCCATCAATCCCGGCAACTCGGGCGGGGCACTCATCAACATCCGCGGTGAGCTCGTCGGCATCAACTCGATGAAGATCGCCGAAGCGAGCGTCGAAGGGGTCGGCTTCTCGATCCCGGTCAATGTGGCGCTACCGGTCATCGACATGCTCGAGCGTGACGGACGGGTGACACGGGCTCAGCTCGGCGTCACGATCCAAGAAGTCATCGCCGTCCCGGGCAACGTCCGGGAAGAATACGGCATCAGTTTTGACAAAGAGGACGGGGTGTTCGTCGAAGCGATCACACCCGGTAGTCCGGCCGAACAAGCGGGGCTTCGCGTCGGGGACGTCATCACGAAGATCGGCGACCGTGAGATTAAACGTTACGTCGATTTACGTGACGCTTTGTACCGAGACGCCGCGGTCGGGGATAACATCGTCATCGAATATACACGGCGAGGCAAGGCAGAAACGACCGAGGCCACATTAACAGAAGCAACGTAAAGGAGCGGCGACGCTTCTTTTTTAAGGAGGAAAATTTGTGGAAAAAAAAGTATGCAAGGAACATGTTGAAATCGCTTTAGACATCATTGTCGATGAGACGGGGGAGTACCCGTTACTCGAAGAACTATCCACAAGTGGACAAGTCAAATGTGAGTTCTGCGAAGCCGACGCAACATATGTTGTGTCAAGCAAAAAATGATTGTCAACATGTGGATTTGTGGATAACTCTGTGGATAACCCTATGGATAACTCCGAAAAAACTGTGGAAAAAGGAAGAATTGGATGAATATTTCAATTATCACGGTCGGCAAATTAAAAGAAAAATATTTGAAACTAGGAATTGCGGAGTACACGAAGCGTCTGTCGGCATACGCGAAAGTGCATGAAATCGAGGTTGCGGACGAGAAAGCGCCCGAACATTTGAGTGAAGCCGACATGTTTCTAGTAAAACAAAAAGAAGGCGAGCGGATTTTGGCGAAAATCAGTCCGGACACGCACGTCATCGCTCTCGCCATCGATGCCAAGCAGCGGACGAGTGAAGAATTCGCCCGTGAGCTCGACAAGTTGGCAACGTACGGCAAGAGCAAAATCGCCTTCGTCATCGGTGGGTCGCTCGGCTTATCCGACGACGTCATGAAACGGTCGGACGATACGATCTCGTTCTCGAAGATGACGTTCCCGCATCAATTGATGAAGCTCGTCTTGTGTGAGCAGATTTACCGGGCGTATCGGATCAATCGGAATGAACCGTACCATAAATAAATGAGAATTTAGTCGTAAACTGCACCAAAATCAAGTTATAAATTTTTGATTAAAAGGTATAGTTACCTCCACATAGATTAAATGAGGAATGTGGAGGTAATAATATGCTTAATAAGGGCCTGTTGTTAGTGGCTTTATCGGCAATTTTATGGGGTATCTCCGGTGGACTTGGCAGTTTTTTAATGGATAAAGGTTGGGACCCTTTGGTCGTTTCTTTTTACAGAGGAACTGTAGGGTTAATATGTCTTCTAATTTGGTTTGCATTTCGACCAGTCCGGTTAAACAAGCGTTTATGCCTTTGGGCCGTCGTAGCAGGCATTGGGATAGTAGGAAACTTTGTTTTTTACTTTGTTAGCATCTCAGAATCAAGCGTCGCCGTAGCGGCGGCCTTGATGTACACGGCACCTATCTTTGTTCTCCTTATCTCGTTTATATTTCATCTGGAAAAACCGTCTCTCTTCAAATTCATAGCAATCGCTTTCGTGATGGTTGGTGTCGTCTTGCTGACGGAAGTTTACAATGTCGGCTCTGATCAGGTTACAACGATTGGACTTCTAGCGGGCCTAGGCGCTGGACTATCATATGCGTTGTTTATTTTTGGTTTTAAATATGCTTCAAAGCATGGAGAACCACAAGGGATTTTGGCAATCGCTTTTCTTACGTTTACGTTCATCATGTTGTTCTTCACAGATTTGAATGAAGCAGTATCCGTCATTTACTCACCAGACTGGTTCTGGATGATTCTATTAGGGATCTTTGGTGCGGGTTTATCCTTCTTTTTATACGTAGTAGGTTTGGAGAAAACGTCGCCAACTTCAGCTTCTGTTATTGCCATGGTCGAGCCAGTCACTGCGTCCTCTTTTGGATTTTTTCTCCTCAGTGAAACACTCAACGTTGTTCAACTATGTGGAATGGCGATCATATTGATAACTGTGACCGTCTTAAGCGTGAAGAAAGGCTAGAGTGAATTCATAGACATCGTAGCCGTCGCTAGGAGTTATCTGAAGTAATTATGTGTATTGAAACACCAAGGATCAGTCACTATAATAAATTGAAAACCCTCATTTGATGATAACTCTTTCTAGACAGAAAGGTTGGAAGGGTGAACTACTCACCACTTATTTGCTTCGCAACTTGAAGTGGGAGCTTCTTGGGAAGACCGTGCTTTGACCAGCCACGGTTGTGGACCAAGCTCGTCGGGCAGTCCCTACCCTGGAGTGTTTCAGTCGGCGAGGCGCAACAGGTTGAGGCTCGCGTTGACGTCGCGGTCATGGTGCGTGCCGCATACGGCGCATGTCCACTCGCGGACGTGCAGGTCCTTCTTGCCGCCGTTCTCGCCACAGGCCGAACAAACCTGGGTCGAGGCGAACCACGGGTCGGCCTGGATCAGTGTGCGGCCGTGGAACCTGCATTTGTAGGCGAGCTGGCGGACGAACTCGCCCCATCCGGCGTCCCCGATCGACCTCGCCAGGCGGCGGTCCTGCATCATCTCCCTCGGTTTCAGCGTCTCGACGACGACGACTTGGTTCTCGTCGACGATGCGTCGTGACAGCTTGTGGAGGAAGTCATGTCGGCGGTTCCGTACCTTTTCATGCTTTTTGGCCAATAGGAGCCGCGCCTTCTCGCGGTTCCGGCTGCCGGGCTTCTTGCGGGAGAGCGAGCGCTGCGCCCGTCTCAGCCGTTCCTCGGCCTCGCGCAGGTTGCGCGGGTTCGGGACCTTCTCCGTCACGAGCGCGTCGTTCGTCATGACGGCGAAGTGCCCGAGGCCGAGGTCGATCCCGATCTTGTGCTCGGCCGGGACCCAGGGCTCGTCGGGCTGCTCGACGAGGAGCGACACGAAGAACTTGCCCGTCTTCGTCATCGACACGGTCGCCGAGCGGATCTCGCCGTCGAAAATTCGGTGCTGTGTGAAGCGGATGAACCCGACCTTCGGGAGCCGGACCCGGTCCCCCTCGATGCGGATCGTGCCGTGCTGGTTGTTCGTCGTGTAGGAGGCGCGCGATTTCCGTCTCGACTTGAACACCGGGAAGCCGGCCGTCCCGGCGAAGAACTTCGCGAACGCCGCGTCGAGGTGAAGCTTCGCGTTCGCGAGCGCGAGGCTGTCCGCCTCGGCGAGGAACGGGAACAGGGGCTTGTAGGAGGCCGGCGTCGGCGGCTTCCGCTTCGGCCCGCCGCTCGCCTTCGCCTCCTCGTGGAGGGCGATGCGGTCCTCGAGCAGCTTGTTGTAGACGAAGCGGGCGCAGCCGATCGTCCTGACGAGGAACTCGGCCTGTGCCGCCGTCGGGTGGAGCCTGTATTTGTAGCCCTTCAGCATGTCTGCCCCTCCCTTCCACCAGATAGTAGGATGATTCTCTTCTCATTCCGATACCCGCGACGGGTGATGGGGAATCTGACGGAATCACGAACTTCCGTTCGTCATATCTGTCACAGGGGTGGCCAAAAGGTTTATGTACGGGCGATTCATCTCCCACCTACGCTGGGCCTCGCCCCGAGACGCTTAGAGGTGGGAGAATTCTCGCTTAATTATGTTAAAAATGAAAAAACGACCATTGGGACATTCAGGGATTGAAGTATCGGAGATCGGCTTTGGAGCATGGCAGTTAGGTAATGAAAAAGACTGGGGCAAGATGACGGATGAAGAAGCGATCCATTTAGTGGAACAAGCAATGGATGAAGATTGCACGTTTTTTGATACGGCACCAAACTATGGAGCCGGGAAAAGTGAAGAGTTGATCGGAAAAGCCGTTAGAGGAAAACGAGA
Organism: Exiguobacterium aurantiacum; assembly: GCF_001766415.1. Taxonomy (GTDB): domain Bacteria; phylum Bacillota; class Bacilli; order Exiguobacteriales; family Exiguobacteriaceae; genus Exiguobacterium; species Exiguobacterium aurantiacum_A. The sequence goes on from NZ_MKXO01000011.1 coordinate 40,320, forward strand.
TCAAGTCGTCATTAGTAGTAAGGGCGGCCATCATTCAAATGGAGAGCTGAACTTTGAACCAGAGCAGTTACGCTTATCTGTCGAAAGTAGTTTACGCAGATTACAGACCGATTATTTAGACTGCCTCTTACTACATAATCCTCCGTTCTCAACGCTAACTAGTGAATCTCCGCAGTTTGAGTTACTAGAACAGCTAAAAGCTGAAGGGAAAATTAAAGCGTATGGGGCTTCGGTTGATACGGGAAAAGAAGTGACCGAATTAATCAAGCATACCGACAGTCAGGTGATTGAGGTCATGTTCAATATGTTTCATCAGGAACCAGCCGAGTCAATCAAGCTGGCATACCAACAAGGCGTCGGAATCATTGCCAAGATTCCACTCGATTCAGGTTGGCTAACTGGAAAGTATGATCGTCATAGTAAATTTAGCGGGATTCGGGACAGGTGGAGTGAAGAAGAAATTCAGAGAAGAGCTCGATTGGTAGAAAAAGTTCGTCTCATTCTTGGAGAAGAACGCTCGATGGTACAAGCGGCACTCCAATATGTTCTCTCTTTCGAAGAAGTGTCCACCACCATTCCTGGAGCGCGAAATATTGCACAACTGCAACACAATATTTCTGCATCAGAAGGTGAGTTGTCGATGAAGGTGTTAAATGAGCTCCATAAACTATGGGAAGAAGAAATAAGCGGTTCGAAGCTACCGTGGTAATTGAAGAAGCTCGGCAGATGTGTAGGTCATATCGGATCAATCGGAATGAACCTTACCACAAATGACCACATAAAAAGATGGTTGAAGCGTCAAAGGCATTCATTAGTCTTTGACGTTTTTTTTAGGCGAATCTTCTTCGCTGACGAATGGTAGTCTTATTAAGGATTGAAAGGAGATTGAGCTTTTGAAAAGAATCGTTTTAATCAATGTTGCTTTCTTGATGGAAGTAGAGGAGGCGGAAATACATAAAGATTTCGGAGTGATTGATCAGGTCACGAACGAGTTATGCCATGATCAGGCAGTCAAAATTGGCACGAATGAAGTGAATGTGGATTGGCAGAGTTGCTCCACAGTATTATTAGACCCCCTGTCGATGAACTGTGGACAATGTGCGGCTTGTGGACGCTGGACAACGGACAGAGAAAAAAATGATCCGGTGTTAGAGTTAGGGAATGGAGCGACCTTTAAAGGGAATTTACTATGTGATGACTGTTTACCAGAACATCATAGATGGTCTTTTTAAAAGTGTAACATTACCTGGCATCGTAAACCGGTTCGTCTAATTGGTGAAAGCCACATACGAGGTAAAAGTTGTTTATGAGGTTATCTCCAGACAGCGACTAGAGCATCAATCTAGTCTCTTTTTTATTGAATCCAATCTTAAAAGGATTGTTGATATTTAGTTTCAAATTTAAAATATAGATAAAAATCATCATAAAATGGTATTTTTTATAAAAAATCGTACTATTAGAGGAGCCTTCCACAATGGAATCGAAAAGAGAACGAACGACCCGACGAACATCGTTTTATCAAACATATTTGATACCAATCACAATCGCTACGTCTGTAATTGTATCTGGCACAGTCGGGTACTTTGTCAGCCACTTCAATATAAATAGGGATGCAGACAGGTCTATTGCTCAAGCGGAAATGCAATCGCGCGTCGACGATATGCAGGAAACGTCTGTCACAACTATTGAAAAAGAAATACCACAAATCATTCATGAGTTAGAGGAATACGATAAAGATTTAGCCCAACTCGTTCGACAAATTGATTGGTTAAAGAAAAATGTGGTACCTGTCCGTGAGATGTTGGAGTACATCGATTCAGCGACGTTCGTTATTGCAGGAGTCAACAATGTGATAAGCAGTCCGATGTTAGGAAAAGTGAGTTCTTATTTAAGTTCTGCCAACAGCACGTTAAATGAAGTGGACGCCGCTTTATTTCGATTAGATCACTTATCGAGTATCAAACAAGAGATGGATGAGACGCGTGAACGGGTCAGTCAATTGTATGAGACTTATCAAGCTGAGAATGATCCAGCATTACTTTTAGAGATGGAGCACGAATTGGATACGGAACTCGTGTATCAAATCGAAGACGTTCGAACCTCAACGATTGAAGCGAGGGAGGCCCTAGAATCATCTACAGATGTGATTGTAGCAACGAACTATACCATCTCTGCTTATCAAAAGGCCAAAAACACGAGCGGGAAAGCCATCGAGACGTTGCAATTTTGGAAAGAAGAAAAGAACGAGAACAAAATCGATCAGGACAAGTATGATCAAATTGAAAAAGAGCTTGCAGATTCAAGAGAGCGTCTAAAAAATCTCCCCGAAGAAATGGCCGAGCGATCGAAGAGGACGATCTCATCTATCAATGAAGTGAAGACGGAACTTCAAGTCGTGAGACTGGCTGAAATGATTCAAGCAGACTAAAAAATGATAAAGGAGCGATTGAGTAAGTCGCTAAAAACTAGTCGAAAGTAAAAGACAGGTCACCGAATATCGGTAACCCATCTTTTACTCACTTTACTTTGCATGAACTTCACTCAGCAACGCATGCGTGTTGCTCTCGGAATCGTTAAAGAAGGCCATCCGCGTCTCAAGGTTCTCCATTGGCATCTATAGCGAGTGTAGCGAATGTATTCCCTGTTTAACGAGTTTGACGGATACGTTGAACCGTGAGCATTCCGAGCGCCAGAACGATGGCGAGACCGAAGACGTAGATGAATGGCGATCCAGTCATGCCGATGGCTACTTCGCTCTGAAGCGTTTTGACGTTGTTCGACTCAGCGATTATGTCTGGCTCATAGTTGAGTGTTCGGATGAAGCCAATCCCGAACGTACCGACGAAGTATAGGAGGTGGATTGCGGTCGAGAAAAGGATGGAGCGTTTCGTGATGTTCAATTCAATCTCCCTTTCTGTGTTTCGCTTGCTGACTTTGTGAAAGTTTTTCTTTCATTTGCGCATGTAATTTGGTGACGGTCCCATCCGGATGTGGGGAAATCGCGACTTGGACGTGGACCGGGAACATGGTCCATAGATCGGTCGGATAGTACGAACCGTCACGAGGCACCCGATGACCTTGGATCGTGAATGATTCGTCTTTGTCATCGAGGTATAATACAAGTGGGACCGACATGCCCGTGCCTTGTTCAAAACGGTCTCCTTCTTGGATGTACTCTTGAATGAGCGCCCAAACATAGACCTCATTTTTCGTTGTATTCGTGTCGAGGATTTTATACGTCGTCCATACGTCGCCGCCGAAGTTTGGCTCCATCACTTCTGTCGTCAAATAGCGTTCGATCTCATTTTGATCAACGGAAACGGATTGGCTCATCGAGACGAATGATTCTCCTGTTGCCGTGTGGTAGACGCCTGAGACGAGCGTGATCGTACAAAATGTGGTCAACATGAGTTTTTTCAAAGGAGGTCCCCCGTATCTGTGAACTGATCAAAGATTTGCTTTTATCGTAGCGTATTTATTACGAATTGTGGGATTTATTTACTAAAATTCAAAGGGGATGATCGGATGCAAACAATCTACATAGCAGGTGGCTGCCTATGGGGCGTCCAGGCGTTCATCAAGACGCTACCTGGTGTCATTGAAACGGAAGCTGGACGTGCGAACGGGACGACGAACACGCTTGATGGGGACTATGATGGCTACGCCGAATGCGTTAAAACAACGTTTGACCCAGAAGTCGTTACGATGGATGAATTGATGGATTACTTGTTTGAGATCATCGACCCGTATAGCGTCAATCGTCAAGGCGAGGACGTCGGGGAGAAGTATCGGACCGGTGTCTATAGCGAGGATCTTCGGCATGTGGATGCGGCCCGTGCGTTTATCCACAGGCGGCGTGATGTCGACCGGATTGCGCTCGAGGTGTTGCCGCTCACGAACTACGTACGGAGTGCGGACGAGCATCAAGACCGGTTAGAACGCTGTCCGGACGATTATTGCCATATCCCGCAAACGTTGCTCGATAAATACAAATAGAGGCTGGGACATAACTAGCCGGTTTTAAAGCTTTTCAATAAAAAGAGGGGTCCGGTCACCGATTTTCGGTGGCCGGACCCCTTCTTTGCACTTCTCCCGAGGCCCATGGCGATGAACTTCCGTAAGTTCACCGCCATGAGGGCGAAGCCGAGCTCCCGTTTCACGCGTTGTTTTCCCCTGACGGAGAAGCGAGTGAAACCTAAATTGGCCTTCAGATATCCAAAAACTGGTTCCACGTCCGTCTTGC
>NZ_MKXO01000012.1 GCF_001766415.1 Exiguobacterium aurantiacum
GAGGGCAGGTTCTTTACGTGTTACTCACCCGTCCGCCGCTCATTCCGTCGACTTCCCCCCGAAGGGTTCCGTCGATTTCCTGCGCTCGACTTGCATGTATTAGGCACGCCGCCAGCGTTCGTCCTGAGCCAGGATCAAACTCTCCAAAGAATTTGATATAGCTCTTGAAAATGACGAAGCTTGCGCTTCAATCAAAACTTGTAAAACTTTTTTTGCCTCATCGTTCAGTTTTCAAAGTTCGTCTGTCGCTCTTAACGACTCTTACAATATTACAAGTCATCGACACAGTTGTCAACCACTTTTTTAATTCTTTTCCGCTGCCATCAGCGGCAACGTTTATTACTTTAACCCATCCTCAAATAGAATGCAATAGTTTCGGTAAAAGTTTTTCTGAAAAAGTTTCCTGCCACGTTATAGCTTGGCTGTAGAAACCAAAAACCTCTCACCGCAATGGTGAGAGGTCGTAACTTGTTACTGTTGGTGACGCATTGTCGGGAAGAGCAATACGTCGCGAATCGATGGTGCGTCTGTGAGCAACATGACAAGACGGTCAATCCCGATTCCGAGACCACCTGTTGGCGGCATCCCGTACTCGAGCGCTTCTAGGAAGTCGTTATCAAGTTCATGGGCCTCATCGTTCCCAGCTTCTTTTTCAAGTAGTTGGGCTTCGAAGCGCTCACGTTGATCGATTGGATCGTTCAACTCTGTGAACGCGTTCGCGTGTTCACGACGAACGATGAACAGCTCGAAGCGATCTGTGAAGCGCGGGTCTTGATCGTTCTTCTTCGCAAGCGGCGACACTTCGACCGGATGTCCCGTGACGAACGTAGGTTGAAGCAACGTCTCTTCGATTTTTTGTTCGAAGAACTCGTTGACGATATGACCGAACGTCATATGGTCTTGGACTTCTACTCCGTGCTCTTTCGCAAGTTCACGTGCCTGTTCATCAGACATCTGCTGCCAGAAGTCGACACCCATCTCTTCTTTAACCAAGTCGACCATATGGGCCCGCTTCCAACCGACACCAAGATGGATCGTATCTTCTCCATACTTCACGTCTGTCGTACCGAGTACTTCTTTAGCAACGTGCGCAACGAGTTCTTCTGTCAAATCCATGATGTCGTTGTAATCAGCGTACGCTTCATAGAGCTCGATCATTGTGAACTCTGGGTTGTGTCGTGTCGAGATCCCTTCGTTACGGAAGACACGGCCAATCTCATAAACACGCTCAAGGCCACCGACGATGAGGCGCTTCAAGTGAAGCTCGATCGCGATGCGCATATAAAGTTCCATATCGAGGGCGTTATGGTGCGTCAAGAACGGACGGGCAGCTGCTCCGCCTGCAATCGTATGGAGCATCGGTGTCTCAACTTCTAAGTAACCGCGATGGTTCAAGAAGTTACGGATCTCTGAAATGATTCGGCTACGCAAAATGAATGTTTGGCGCGAATCATTGTTCGTGATCAAATCGAGATAACGTTGACGATAACGTTGTTCGACATCTTTTAAGCCATGATATTTGTCTGGAAGCGGACGGAGCGCTTTCGTCAAAAGTTCAAACGTCTCGACGTGAATCGATAACTCGCCAACATTCGTTTTGAACAGCTTACCTTTCACGCCGACAATATCACCGAGGTCAGATGATTTGAACAAATCAAACGCCTCATCCCCTACGTCATTTTTACGGACGTAAATTTGAACCTGTCCCGTGACGTCTTGGATGTGGGCGAAGAAGACCTTCCCTTTTCCACGTTTCGTCATAATCCGTCCCGCGAGCGTGACTTCTACGTCTTGCTCAGCGAGCGCCTCTTTCTCAATCGCTTCATATTGCTCATGTAATTCACCGGCATGGGCTGAACGTTCGAACCGATGTCCGAACGGGTCGAGCCCTTGCGCGCGCATCTCAGTCATCTTTTCAAATCGAACCTGCATTTGGTCGTTCATTTCCAACTCGTGACTCACTACTCCATTCACTCCTCTATACATATTGGGTTTGGTCCTAACAAAAAGCTGTCGACCTCACGGCCAACAGCACAGCCTAAGCTGTTCGCTCTTTGCGTATCACTTTTTCGCCAAACAAGCTTACCATAAATCACTTTTTTACACTAGTTCACACTTCTTGTGGCGCGTTCTCGATCTGTCCGACGAAATCGTAGAGCACACTCCCGACGGCATCCCGTGATTCCAACTCGAAGACTTGCTTACGGACCGGCCCGTTCCCTTTGAGACCTTTCAAGTACCAGGCCACGTGTTGACGCATTTCACGAACCGCCGCCACCTCGCCTTTCAAGTCGATCAAACGATCGAGATGCAGCATGCAAATGTCAATTTTCTCGCGTGCCTCCGGCTCGGCCGGAAGTTCACCCGTCTCGAGGTACTGCACCGTCTGATAGAGCATCCATGGATTTCCGAGGGCAGCCCGCCCGATCATGACCGCATCGACACCGTAATGGTCGAGGGCATGCTTCGCTTGTTGCGGCGTCGTAATATCACCGTTCCCGATAATCGGGATGCCGGCAATTTTCTTCGCCTCACCAATAAGCTCCCAGTTGGCTGTTCCTTCATACAATTGGGACCGCGTCCGTCCGTGAATCGCGATCGCCGCCGCGCCACCGGATTCGGCCGCTCTGACGTTATCTAGGAGGTAGATGTGCTGACTGTCCCAGCCGGTGCGCATCTTGACGGTCACTGGTTTGTCCACCGCCTTCGATACGGCGTTCACCATCTCATAAACCTTATCCGGATCGAGGAGCCACTTGGCACCCGCTTCACATTTCGTGACTTTCGGGACCGGGCACCCCATGTTGATGTCGATGATATCGGCGTTCGTGTTTTGATCCACGTATTGCGCCGCTTTCACGAGCGTGTCTTTCGAACCGCCAAAAATTTGCAGGCTGAGCGGCTTTTCGCGCTCATCGACGTACAACATGCGCAGCGTTCTCGCGTTTTCAAATAAAATCCCTTTGTCGCTGACCATCTCCGCACAAACGAGTCCGGCACCGAATTCCTTCGCAATCAAACGAAATGCCGAGTTCGTCACTCCGGCCATCGGGGCGAGGACCGCCCGATTTTTTATATCAACGTTACCAATTTTGAACCCTGACATTGCTTCACTTCCTTCAATAGCGTTAAACAGAACCGACTAATGACGTTAACGACTGTAGACGTACGACGTCGCGCCGCTCCGATTCCGGCAAGGCATCGCATAATTGTCGTACCGTCTTCCCATTAACCTCGAGCGTCGGAGCAATCTCCGCGAGCGGGGCAAGGACAAAAGCACGTTCATGCATTCGCGGATGCGGAACAGTTAAGTGCTTCGATTGTATATATTCGCCGTTATAGAGCAAGATGTCAAGGTCGATCGTACGCGGCCCGTTCTTAAACAGACGCTCTCTCCCAAGACCGCGCTCAACCTGTTGGAGACGAACGAGCGCATCGTCCGCCCCTAGCGATGTCTCGACTTCGACGACCATGTTATAAAACGATGGTTGATCTGTATAGCCGACCGGTGCCGTCTCGTATACATTCGATTGCTTCGTCACATGAAGACCGGCCGCCTCCATCTCTTGAAGGGCACCGAACAAATAACGCTCCCGTTCACCGATATTCGAACCAAGCGCCACATACATCATCCGTTACGCCTCCGCGTCATCTCGATCGCGACCGAATCGTAATGGCCCGGAATCGGTGGATCCGGTTTGATGACCTTGACCGTCACACTTTGAATCTTGTCACTGTGGGCGAGCACGGCCGTCGTGATCCGTTCACCGAGTGCTTCGAGTAAGTTGACCGCCTCGCCTGTGACGATGTCTTCTGTCAGTTGATAGAGTCCGGCATAGCTGACGCCGTCTTCCAAATTATCGGACTGGCCGGCAGGGGCCAGGTCTAACTCACACATCAAATCAATATTAAATCGCTGACCGAGCCGGTTCTCTTCTTCAAATACACCGTGGTAACCGTAAAAACGCATCCCGTTCACAAACATCTTATCCAACTTGTCCGCCTCCTAACATCGCATCCATCATCCGTGACGCCCGTTTGTTCTCTAACACATCATGCACCCGTACCCAGGCGCACCCCTTCACAATCCCGAGACATGTCGTCGCGACCGTCCCTTCGACCCGCTCCTCGGTAGGTAAATCAAGTGTCTGGCCGATGAACGACTTACGTGACGTCCCGAGCAGAACGGGGAACCCGAGATTCGTGATGACGTCGAGCCGATTCATGAGCTCTAAGTTTTGGTTGTAGTCCTTGGCGAAGCCGATGCCGGGGTCTAACCAAATCTGGTCATCACGAACACCGGCGGCACGGGCGATCGCGATTGATTCTTGTATGTCGCCGACGACTTCTTCGATGAAGTGTCCATAGTTTCGGTTGTCTCGATTATGCATCAAAATGATCGGGACGTTAAACTCTTTGGCCACTTCTGCCATCGATTGATCGTCCCACTTCGACCCCCACACATCATTGATCATGTCAGCGCCCGCTTCAAGTGCCGCTCGCGCAACGATAGGTTTGTACGTATCGATCGAGATCAGGACGTCAAGCTCCTCTTTCAAGCGGCGAATGACCGGGACAACGCGGTCGATCTCTTGATCCGCTGTGACGAACTGTGCGCCCGGCCTTGTCGACTCGCCTCCGACGTCGATCGCATCGGCCCCGTCCTGAACGAGCCGTTTAGCGTGTTCGAGCGCTTGCTCGACTGCGTTATAACGTCCACCGTCTGAAAATGAATCTGGCGTCACGTTTAAAATGCCCATAATTTTTGTCATGTTGTTCCCTCGCTTTCAATTGCTCGTCGTAACTCGGACCAACACGCTGTAAATCGAGCCCCCTGCTTGCCCGGATACGTCCGGCCGGCATAAGCGGTGACCGGTGCGATTTGTTGCACCGAGTTCGTGAGCCAAATTTCGGATGCATGCTCGAGTTCTTTAAACGTCACGTCACGTTCGAGCACGTCAAATGTCTCCATCAGCCAGTGCCGGGTCACGCCCGCAAGCGCCCCGGTCGCGAGCGGCGTCGTCCATAGCCGCCCATCCTGTTCCACCCAAAAGATGTTTGAGACGAGTCCCTCGACGACACGTCCCGCCTCGTCCGCGAACAAACCTTCCGCTTCCCGGTCGACCAAGGCACGTTTTCCAAGGATGTTGTTCATATAGTGATGTGACTTCAAACGGAACGCCGCTTCCGGTCGACTTCTCGGAAACGGGAGTGCCTCAAGCCGTTTCTCGGTCGGTTCGAACGTTTCCGGTAACGGTTTGACGAGCAGCGTCACGTTCGGCCGTGAGTAACGCCCGTCGTGCAGACCGAGCGGAGCGACACCGGCGGAGACGTTCAGTCGGATATATACGTTCGGCGCCTCGTTTTGACGCACGACGTCTTGAATCGCCTGTCTGATTTCCTGCTTCGTATAAGGTAGATCGATCCAAAGTGCGTCCATACTTTTCTCAAGCCTGTCCCAATGGAGGTCGAACAAGAACGGGACCCCGTCAAACGTCCGGAACGTCTCGAACAACCCCATCCCGTACAAAAAACCGTGGTCGTGAACCGGCACCGTCACTTCTGAACTGCCGCGCAGTTCGCCGTTATGCCAAAGCCACATGACGATACGCCTCGATAAAGTTTTTAATCATGTCTTTCCCATGTTCCGTCAAGATGGCTTCAGGATGGAATTGGACGCCCTCGATCGGCAACTCTTTATGGCGTAGCGCCATGATCTCTCCCGTGCTCGTCTCAGCCGTCACTTCTAAGCAGGACGGCAATGAAGTGCGCTCGACGGCGAGCGAATGATAACGCGTCACGATCGTCTGCTGTGGGATATCTTTAAATAACGTCTTGCCGTCATGTTCGATTGGTGACGTCTTCCCGTGCATGAGGCGGTCCGCATGGACGACTTTCCCGCCGAACGCCTGACCGATCGCTTGATGACCGAGACACACCCCGAAAATCGGGATATTCCCAGCAAACGTCCGAATCGCGTCGACGCTGATCCCCGCTTCGTTCGGCGTCCGCGGACCTGGCGAGATGACGAGATAACTCGGACCCATCTGTTTAATCTCTTCGATCGTAACGTCGTCATTACGACGCACGATCAAGTCCTCTCCGAGCTCACCAAAGTATTGAACCAAGTTGTACGTGAATGAGTCGTAGTTATCGATGAGTAAAATCATACCGTCGCCTCCGTCATTTCTTTCGCGGCCCATAGCGCCTTCGCTTTCGACAACGATTCTTCATATTCAGCGACCGGGTCGGAGTCGATGACGATCCCCGCCCCGGCCTGGACGTGGGCCATCCCGTCTTTGACGACCATCGTCCGGATCGTGATGTTAAAGACGAGGTCGTCGTCCCAACTGATCCAGCCGAACGAACCCGTGTAAATCCCACGTCGAACCGGTTCAAGTTCCTCGATGATTTCCATCGTCCGAATTTTCGGGGCACCGGTAATCGTTCCGCCCGGGAACATCGCCCCGAGCGCCTCTGACCCGGACACACCGTCTCGCATCGTGCCGCGCACGTTCGAAACGATGTGCTGTACGTGTGAGTACTTCTCGATGACCATCAATTCGTCGACGTGTACCGTCCCATAAGCGGCCACTTTCCCGAGGTCGTTCCGCTCTAAATCAACGAGCATGACGTGCTCGGCCCGCTCTTTCTCGTTGTCGAGCAACGTCCGCGCTAGTTCCATATCTTCTGCCTCGTCCCGTCCGCGCGGCCGTGTCCCGGCGATCGGGCGTGTCGAGATCGACGTCCCGTGTTTCTCAATCAACAGTTCTGGCGAGGCCGACACCATCGTCAAAAAATCGTCGACGAAGTACCCCATATACGGTGAGGGATTCATTTGGCGCAATGTGTCATAGACGTGGCGTGGGTCCGCGAGCAACGCTTCCGATTGGCGGACGCTCAGATTCACTTGGAACACGTCGCCTTCGACGATGTAGTCTTGAATTTTCTGCACAGCTTCGACGAATTCACCTTGCGATAGAGAACGCGCTCGCTCGAGTGGCGCTTGCGCGACCGGTCCGAACGTGTAATGCGTCTCCGTCTGCCATAGGGCAGCCCAGCGCTCGAGCTTCGCTTCTACTTCTTCATCGGCGGTGACCAGCAAATAGAGGAGCGATGTCGCTTCGTCAAATACCGCCACTTCGTCAAACAGCAAGAACGAGACGTCGGGCGTCCCTAGATCATCTTCGGCTTGAAGCGGCAAGCGTTCGAGTGTCCGGGCGACATCGTAACTGACATAACCGATCATCCCACCGAAGAATGGCGGTGCTCCTTCTGGTCTTGCGGCAACGTAACGGGCCCGCACTTGCTCGACGATGTCGAGCGGTTGGCCATAAAACGTCTCGGTCTTATCTGAAATGACGAGCGTTCCAGTCCCATCTTTCACGTGAAGCGCACCGAACGGCTCGATCCCGGCCATCGTGTAACGTCCAGCCCTCCCGCTCTCGAGCCACGCATAGCGCTCGCCCGCTTCCGTCAACGTCATATACGTCTCATACATTCTCTCTTTTGTCGTTCGCATCGTTTTGAACGCTGTCGTTCTCACGTCAAATCCCCCCGTTCCACTCATTCATGCCTCTAATTGTACACAAGAAAAGGCAGTTACCGAAAGAAGATGTCTTCTGGTAACTGCCGTTTGTTATGCGCGAACGCTATCTGATTCTTCGTCGAACTGATAGAGCGGCGTGCTAAGGTAGCGTTCTCCGTTTGACGGGATGATCGCGAGCACGTTTTTGCCTTTCCCAAGGCGCTTCGCCGTATCGACCGCGGCCGCGATGGCTGCACCTGACGAGATGCCACCGAGCACACCGTTCGTCCGAGCCGCGAGACGCGCGTACTCGAACGCCTGCTCTGTCGTGATTTGAAGGACACCTTCGTAAATCTCAGTGTCTAAAATCGACGGGATAAAGCCGGCCCCGATGCCTTGAATTTTATGAGGTCCTGGCTTCCCGCCAGATAAGACTGGAGAGTCGACCGGTTCGACCGCTAAAATTTGCACGTCCGGATAGTGGGCTTTCAATACTTTACCCGCTCCTGTGATCGTTCCGCCTGTACCGACACCAGCGATGAACGCATCGACTTGAAGACCTGACGCGTCGAACGCATCGACGATCTCAGGGCCGGTCGTCATTTCATGGACGTTCGGGTTGGCCGCATTATTGAATTGTTGCGGGAGGAAGTAGCCGTTTTTCTCAGCTTCTTCTGTCGCCCGGCGAATCGCTCCGCCCATCCCCTCAGGACCAGGCGTCAAAATCAGCTCGGCACCGTATCCGCGAAGCAGATTGCGTCGTTCCATACTCATCGTTTCCGGCATGACGAGAATTGCCTTATAGCCTTTAGCAGAACTGACCATCGCGAGTCCGATGCCCGTGTTCCCACTCGTCGGCTCGATGATTGTGTCACCCGGCTTTAAGACGCCTTCTTCCTCAGCGGCCTCGATCATCGCTAAGGCAATCCGGTCTTTTACACTCGAACCAGGGTTCATATATTCTAACTTCATGTAAACCGTCGCGTCATCCGGGCCAGTCAGCCCGTTCAACTTCACGACCGGAGTCTTTCCAATTAAGTCTGTCACTGAATCTACGATACGCATTTCATTTCCTCCTTCATAATTCCGACTATTCCGATATTGTAATAATACCCTATCGGATTGAAAATATGCAATTTGGAACGACAGCCTCAGCGTGCTTGCTGTTTCATCACTTCGAGCTGTTCAGCCGAGAAGTGATACTTTTCGCCACAGAAGTGGCAAACCGCCTCGGCGCCACCGTCTTCTTCGATCATTTGACGGATCTCTTCGGTACCGAGCCCGATGATCGCACTTTCCATCCGATCCCGGCTGCACGTACAGTTGAACTGTATCGCTTGGTGGTCGAGTACTTCTAAGCTATCTCCGAGGAGCATATGCAGCATCTCTTCCGGTGTCTTCTCTTCTCCGATGAGAACCGACACTGGCGGGAACGTTTTCAATGCGCCTTCTAACGCTTGAATCGTTTGCTCTGAAGCGTCCGGCATCAACTGGACGATAATCCCGCCGGCAGCTAAAATCGATTCATCTTCTGGAAGCACGAGCACACCAGCTCCGACGACTGAAGGCACTTGTTCCGACGTCGCGAAGTAGTACGTGAAGTCTTCACTGATCTCACCCGTTTGAATTTCGGACGAACCGCCAACGAAGTCTTTTAGCCCGAGGTCTTTGATGACCGAGACCGTGCCGCGGCCGACGACATCGCCGACTTTCAACTTCGTCAATCCGTGGTCGTTGACGAATGTTCCGCCTTCGACACGCGGATGTGACACGTATCCGCGGACGTCTCCTGCCGTGTCCGCATCGACGATGATTTTCCCGATCGGTCCATCGCCTTCGACTTTAAGGGTGACGCGTGCAGCTCCTTTTTGCATCGAACCGATCATCGTCCCGATCGTCATCGTCCGCCCGAGCGCGGCTGAGGCGACCGGTGTCGTCTGATGACGAAGTTGCGTTTCGAAAATCGTTTTTGTCGTCCGTACGGCGAACGCCCGGACTTCTCCACCGAACCCGAGGGCACGGACGAGATAGTCGTCTTTCATTTGGTCAAGTAACGCTTGTTGTTCTGGTTGAATCATATTGAGTAACTCCTTTAAAGTTTATTTCTGGTTGCGCTCATAGATGAGACGAAGTCCATCGAGCGTCAAGAACGAGTCGACGACGTCAATCGTTTCGGCATGTTCACTGATCAAACGGGCCAGCCCACCTGTCGCGATGACGGTCGCTTCCCCGACTTCACGCTTGACGCGACTGACGATGCCGTCGACTTGGGCGACATACCCGTAATACGTGCCCGATTGCATCGCTTGGATCGTATTTTTCCCGACGACGGTCGGCGGGGTCGCGAGCTCGATGCGCGGTAATTTCGCAGCCCGTTGATAGAGCGCCTCGACCGAGATCATAATCCCCGGGGAGATGATCCCGCCGTGATAACGGCGTTTGTCATCGATATAGCAATACGTCGTCGCCGTACCGAAGTCGACGATGATCAATGGACCGTCGTACTTGGCAATACCTGCGACCGCGTTGACGATGCGGTCCGCCCCGACTTCACGCGGATTATCGACGTGGATGTCGAGACCTGTTTTCACGCCAGGACCGACGACGATCGGCCGGACGTTGAAGTAGCGCTGCGACATCTGTTCGAGCGGGAAGATGACCGGTGGAACAACCGAAGACAAAATGACGCCGTCGATTTGGTCAAACGAGACGTTCGAGTGGTCAAACAGCGATTTGACGAGCATACCGTACTCGTCGGTCGTTTTCGTGCGGTCCGTCGAGATGCGCCAATGATGGACGAGCGTCTCACCATCGTACATCCCGAGGACAATATTTGTATTCCCAACATCGATCACTAAAATCATGATATGGTTCCTCACTTTGTTGTCAATTACAGTTCGCTCGAATTATAACACGAAAAAAGACGAATGCCTTATTTAGGGCATTCGTCTCTTACACTTACCGTGATTCGTTATTCGGGCGTTCCGTCGGTGTCGCTTCCGGCTTATCGCCTTCAGGGACAACGTCCGGCTTCGCTTCTTGAACGACTCCAGGCTGATCGATGACTTGCCCGTGCTTGACGGCCGCCTCATCTTTCTTCGCCTCATCGCTTGCATCATCTTTCGATGGTTCAGACGGCTCTTCCGGTTCGTGCGGAAGATATTCGCGCGTCTTGATCAAGTGACGAATCTGCTTCGAATCGAGCGTCTCGACTTCGAGCAACGTCTTCGCGACGAGCTCGAGATCGTCTTTACGGTCAGTCAAAATCTGTTTCGCTTTCGCGTAACAGCGGTTGATGATGTCCCGGATCTCGAGGTCGATATCTTGTGCAATCGCATCCGAGTAGTTTTGTTCCGTTTGGAAATCGCGACCTAAGAAGACTTGTCCTCCATGGTTCGATCCAAGTTGGAGCGGTCCGAGCTTGTCGCTCATCCCGTAATCCATGACCATCTTCCGAGCGATACCAGTCGCGCGTTGGAAGTCATTGCTTGCTCCTGTCGACACTTCACCGAAGATGACGTCTTCCGCCACGCGGCCCCCGAGGAGACCAACGATTTTATCTTCGAGTTCAGGTTTCGTCATGAAGTAACGATCTTCTTTCGGAAGCATGACGACGTATCCGCCAGCATTTCCACGTGGGACGATTGTCACTTTGTGCACTTCGTCTGCGTTCTCGAGTTCAATCCCGATAATCGTATGACCCGCCTCATGATAGGCGACGATTTGGCGTTCTTTCTCCGAGATGACGCGGCTCTTCTTAGAAGGACCAGCGATGACACGGTCAATCGCTTCCTCGACATCCACGACCGAGACCGCTGAACGGTCAGACCGGGCTGCGACGAGCGCTGCTTCGTTCAACAAGTTTTCAAGGTCAGCACCTGAGAATCCAGGCGTCCGCTGCGCGATCGACTTCAAGTCAACTGTCGAATCGAGCGGTTTGTTACGGGCGTGAACTTTGAGTACTGCTTCACGGCCTTTAACATCCGGGCGGTCAACCGTGATTTGACGGTCGAATCGACCTGGACGAAGAAGGGCCGGGTCAAGAATGTCCGGACGGTTCGTCGCGGCAATCATGATGATTCCTTCGTTGTCACTAAATCCATCCATCTCGACGAGAAGCTGGTTGAGCGTTTGCTCACGCTCGTCGTGGCCACCACCAAGACCGGCACCACGCTGGCGTCCGACCGCGTCGATCTCATCGATGAAGATGATACACGGTGCGTTCTTTTTCGCGTTCTCGAACAAGTCGCGGACACGCGACGCCCCGACACCGACGAACATTTCGACGAAGTCAGAACCTGAGATCGAGAAGAACGGTACACCGGCTTCTCCCGCAGCTGCACGAGCGAGTAACGTCTTACCTGTTCCCGGAGGACCGACGAGCAAGACACCTTTCGGAATCCGCGCTCCAAGTCTCGAGAATTTGCGAGGGTCTTTCAAGAATTCGACGACTTCGATGAGTTCTTGTTTCTCCTCATCCGCCCCGGCAACGTCATCAAACGTTACACGACGTTTTTCTTGGTCGTAGAGTTTCGCCTTCGATTTCCCGAAGTTCATCACGCGACCGCCACCACCGCCGCCTTGGGCTTGGTTGAGCAAGAAGAAGAACAAGATGAAGATGATGATGAACGGTAAGATCGCGAATACGATGCTAAACCAGCTACCACTCGACTCTGATTCTTCGATTTGAATGTCGGTATTCGCGCGAAGTTGCGAGAGCACTTCGGCGTATTCGGCCTCGTTGGCCGGGATATTCGTTTCATAAAGCTGGTCTTCGTCTCCTGTAAGGTCACCTGTAATTGAGATGGCTCCCGGGATTTCCTGTACGGTTGCCGTTTCGATCCGATCGTCTTCCACATATTCCAAGAACTTCGAATAAGAGAGCGTTTCGCTCTGGCTACTCGGGTTCTGTAAATATTGAAGGAACAAGATCAAGGCCAGGAAAATCACACCGAACACTAAGGTGTTTTTCACTGCACGATTCATTCTCTGCCTCCTATTCCGAGAAACGATGTTCTCGCCCATTCAGTATATGTGTATACTTTGGGGTATTTCTTTTATCTTAACACGTCACATTTTCAAAAGAAAAACGTTAGCCCCCGTAAACACTCGGCTTGAGCACACCGACGTAAGGAAGGTTACGATATTTCTCTTCGTAATCGAGACCGTAGCCGACGACAAACTCGTGCGGAATCACGAAACCGCTATAGTCTGCCGATAGACCGTTCTTGCGACCCGTCGGTTTATCGAGCAACGTGACGATCTTCACCGACTTGGCTTTCCGATATTTGAGGAGATCGACGAGATAGCCGAGCGTGAGCCCGCTATCAATGATATCTTCTACAATCAGGATGTCTCGTCCTTCTACAGACGTGTTTAAATCTTTCTCGATTTTCACTTCACCTGTCGATGACGTTCCACCGTGATACGTCGATACGTCCATGAAGTCCATCTCTAAATGGATGTCCATCTCTTTGACGAGGTCCGACATGAACGGCATCGCGCCTTTCAATACGCAGACGAGAAGCGGAAACTCTTCTTTATATTCTTCGCTGAGCGTTGTCGCGAGTTCTTTCACCTTTACTTGAATCTCTTCACTTGAAATAAGCACCTTTTCCATATCGTTCATTAATGACATCTTGAAATCCTCCTCTTTCTAATCCGACACAATCATCATTTTACCATTAATCGTGGGCAAATCGCATCTGACTTATCCGGAAAATCCGAAACTCTTACTCCTACTATAGCGACAATCCTCCCTGTCGCGTCAACTACTAAGGGGACAAACGGACGATTTTCACGTCGGATTTTCGCATCGATCAAGATTCGGGCGACTTTTTTCGTCCCGATCGAGAGTTTCATCACATCCCCTGGTCGGACGGAGCGGACGGTCAACGGGAACGTGAGCGCCTCGAGCGGGATCCCGTCCTTGCTTGTGATAACTTCAAGTGAGAGCTCGCGGTCGCCAAAAGACGTCTGGACAGGGAGGCTCGAGATCACTCGGTCACCTGGTACTTCAGTCAGCACTGGATCGGTATGTGGGACGAGGCTGATCACCCCATCATACTTTTGCAGGCGCGCGCCGCCTTCAAGGTCGTATCGTCCTGTTCCTTTTGGACTACCGAGGAGACGACGGATGGCTTCGCCCATCTCGACACCATATCTAGCCGATAAGAGTCGGCCGAGTACGTATCGTTCGGGTTCGTTCAAACCGGCCACGTCTTCAAGTTTCACATGAAACGTTTTCATATTATAACGGACGTGGCGCACCATCCACTTCCCGACGTCGTCGTAGCGCTTATGCCAGAGCTCACGCTGCCGACGGGCCGCGCTACCGACGTCTTGAACCACGTTCGGCCAAACATCGAGGAGCTGCGGGACGATGTGGTGTCTGATCTTGTTGCGCAAATAATTCGTCTGCTCATTCGTCGCGTCTTCTCGCCAGACGAGTCCGTTCGCTAACGCGTACGCCAAGAGCTGTCGTTTTGTTTCCGTCAGCAACGGACGAACGATTGTCCCTCCGGCGAACGGACGACGTTCCGGGATCCCCGTCACTTCGACGACGTTTCGATGAAGCTGGATGAGTACCGTTTCGAGCTCGTCATCGCCGTGATGAGCCGTCATCAGTTCGGTATACCCGTCTTCACGCATGACCGTTTCAAAAAATGCATACCGCGCCGTCCGATAGACGGCTTGCGATCCCCCGTCCGGAAACGCAAGACGCTTCCCGTGAAACGGCACACCGTACGCTTTCGCCAACTGTCTCACGAACTCGAACTCTTCATCGGACTCAGGCCTAAGTCCATGATGGACGTGGGCGACCCCGACGTCAGCACCGCTTCTCACGACGCGGTCTAACAAGACGATCGAATCCATCCCACCCGATACGGCCACCAGCACTTTCGTCATCGTCGCTCCTCCTTGATATAACAAAAGAAGCCATCTCAAGTTGAGATGGCTTCTTTTCGCTTAGGTAAGTGACCCGTACGGGATTCGAACCCGTGTTACCGCCGTGAAAGGGCGGTGTCTTAACCGCTTGACCAACGGGCCTAAATAAAATGGTAGCGGCGGAGGGAGTCGAACCCACGACCTCACGGGTATGAACCGTACGCTCTAGCCAGCTGAGCTACACCGCCATGTTATTGTGTTGTGTCCTAAGCACATTTTCTATAATAACCAGTAGCCACGTCCGTGTCAATTCTTTTTTAAAACTTTTTTCACAAAAAAACGTGTATAGTGCCATTTCATACACTATACACGATTTTCGGTTGATTGTGCATCACGCTTCCGACGGAGCCGGTCGATATTTTTTCTTCCAAGCGATGCGGAAATATCCCCAGAGCAAGAAGAAGCAACCGACCGACACGAGCGCCAAGTATAGAATCGCCCCTTGTAAATAACTGAGCCCGTCCGCCGACAAAATCTCTTTATAGCCGGCCACCGTATACGTCATTGGAAGTAACGCGTTGAACGGCTGCAAGGCACGTGGAATCAATTCAAGCGGGAACGTCCCGGCCGACGTCGTCAATTGAAGAATCAATAAGACGATGGCAACGAACCGCCCCGGGTTCCCGAGCGTCGTGACGAGCAACTGAACAATCAATAAGAACGTAATACTGACGAGCCAGCTGAAACCGAAGAAGCGAAGCGGTGACTCGACCTCGAGTCCGAGCAACGCCATCATCGCCACGTTTAAGACGAGCGCCTGAACAAAACCGACGACGAGCAATACGCCCGATTTCGATAACAACCAAGATAAACTCCGCTTCGGTTTGCCAGCCGGATCATAGAGCGGATAGACGATTGACAACAAGAGCGCCCCGACAAAGAGACCGAGCGACATGAAGTATGGTGCAAATCCTGTCCCGTAGTTCGGTACGTGATGAATCGAGTCGTTCACGATTTGAATCGGCCCCGCCATCATTTCAACGTTCTCGTCGCGGATGTCGACGTCAGCCGATTCCGCACCCGAGAGTAAGGCGTCACGAAGTTTTCCGTTACCAGACTCTAGTTCAGTCAGACCTTCCGCCAGGTCCGAACTTCCAGAACCGAGCGCTTGACCCCCTTCGGCCAGACGCGATGCCCCTTCAGCGATGGTACCCGTTCCTTGACCGGCCGTTTTGACCCCGTTGGCGAGTTTCGTACTTCCTTTAGACAAGGCGAGCGTGGCGTCAGCCAATTGATCACTCCCCGACGCCAGTTCCGTCGTCCCGTCATGAAGCGTCGCCACCCCTTCGTTCAATTGAACGCTTGCCGATGCAAGTTCACCCGAACGATCCATCGCGGTTTTGGCACCTTGCTCGATTTGGCTTGATCCCTCGCTCAGCGCCGCGGCCCCGTTGACGAGCTGAGTCTGTCCGTCATTCAACGCAACCAATCCGGCCGCGAGTTCATTGGCACCGGCTTCGGCTTGTCCCAACCCGTCCCCGAGTGCCGTTTGGCCTTCCGTGACACGAGACGCGCCCTCTGAAAGCGATGTGAATCCCGCTTCCGTTGCCTGCATGCCTGTAGACAGCTCGGCGACGAGCGCTTGCAACATGTCTGGCGTTGCGGGCGTTCCGGATTCGGCGAGCGCAGACAACTTGGCGATCAGTTGCTCTTGCTGGCCTAACAGCTCCGCTTTCATTTGGTCAATGCCAGCGGTGACACCTACCGTTCCCGCTACAAGTGCTTCGTTTCCGGCACTAGCCGCACCAAGCGCTTCTGCGAGTGTGCTCGAGCCGTTGACGAGTTGGCCGCTTCCGGCCTGTGCGTCCTCGAGTCCGGCTGCGAGTTCATGAATCCCAGCGTCAAGCTGTTGCGTCCCGCTATGCAACTCGCCTAACTTCGAAGAGAACGCGCTCGTTCCGTCGACGAGCTGAGTCGTACCGTCTTTTAGCACGGCGGCCCCGGCGTCGACACGATGGACACCGTCTGACAGCGTGGAACTCCCAGTTTGGATACGCTGGCTCCCGTCGACGAGATCAGCCGTCCCAGACTCAAGCGCACCGAGTCCGTCATCGAGCTTGGCTGCGCCGTCCGCTAGTTCCTGCTGTTTTGAAGCGAGCAGTTGCGAGCCGTCCGCTAGCTTAACGGCTCCTTCTTTAGCGGCCGTTGATCCGTCAGCAAGCTCCGTCGCACCGGTTGCGGCTTCATCTAATCCGTCAGCGACGGTTTTCAATCCGTCCCGCATGGCGTTGACATACTGTTTCGTCACTTCAGTCGACAGTTCGCCTTTCACTTGTTCCATCGCCGAACCTCCGATTTGAGCGGCGAGGAAGTTATACGACTCGTTCGCGATGTATCGAAGTTCTAATTGTTCAGGGTCAGCGGACAGCGCGCTCGTCGCTTTCTCTGAAAAGTCATCCGGGATTTCGATTGCCATGTAAAAGGCGTGATCTTGTAACCCGGCGTCCGCTTCTGCTTTCGACACTTCGACGAATCGGAACGCTTCCGAGGTCGTCAACTTATCGACGAGTTCGTCACCGACAGCGAGTTCCTCCCCTTCAAACGTGGCCCTTTGGTCTTCATTGACGATCGCGACGGGCAAATCTTTCATTTGGCCGTAAGGGTCCCAAAATGCCCATAAGAACATGCCCGCATACATGAGCGGCACGAGCGCGACCGCGAGAATCGGAATCCATACCCGCGGATTTTTACCGATGCTCTGCCATTCTGCTTTCCATAACTTCCATCCGTTCATTTGTTTCTCCACCTTTACTTATAAAACATAACTATTTTTCATGTTCCCTATTGTGCTCGCTCCGTCGAAAAATTGCAACCTTTTTTAGTTATTTTTCATAACAAAAAAAGCGCCGACAATTGTCGCGCCATGAAAAAAAGCCACGGACCGGTGTCCGTGGCGTTATCGTTACGAGTAGAAGCTGATGGTTTACGAAGGGTTACCCGCGCTTGGCTCCACGTCCACCGCGTTTTGAATCAGTTTGACGCTTCAACGTTGTAAGGCGTTCGTCGCTATCTTTCAAGAACTTGGTCATCAACGTATCAAACGTTTCTGGCTCACGACGTACTTCACGACGCGCGCCGCCACCGCCACGGGGACCGCCGCCACCGCGTGGGCCACCGCCGCCGCGTGGGCCTTGACCAGGACCACCTGGACGTGGACCGCCCGGGCGTGGGCCACCTTGACCAGGGCCGCCTGAACTAGGGCCCCGTGAGAAGCGTTCGCCGGCTGGACGTTCTGGGCGTTCGCTAACAGGACGATCGACAGTTTTTTTGATAGACAACCCGATTTTGCCATCACTTTCGATGTTCAAGATTTTGACTGTGACTTCTTGACCGACCGTTAGGACTTCATTGATGTCTTTGACATAAGAATCTGCCACTTCACTGATGTGCACCAAACCCGTTTTTCCATTAGGGAGCTCTACGAACGCTCCGAAATGCGTAATCCCTGTAACCTTACCTTGTACCTTGCTTCCTACTTCAATTGACATAAAATAATGTACTCCTTTTTTTGAATGATTCCCTACAATTATACGAGTCGATTCGTCAACGGTCAACGAACCTACTTATTCCTCTGGTGAGAAGTAAAAAATAATCTCGCCATCTTTCGAGAACAACAGCTCGTTGCGTGCAAGATTGGCGATGTATTCTTCGTCTTGTAAACGTTCAACCTGCTCTTTTAGCTCCGCTTGTTCTTCCTTCGTTTCACGAAGCTCGACACGAGCCTCGTCTTGCTTTAGCTCTTGATCCGTTACATATCCGACCTTTGAGAAATAGCTCTGACCGATGAAGACAATCAACAACAAAAAGACAAGTGAGGCCACGGCTAGGCGGCGTCGAAGATGGATACGTCGCCGGCTCTGTTCTTTTTCCAGCTGTTCTCTCCGTTCGTCGAGAGCCCGAATCCGCTGTTTGCGTTCCATCGGGTTACGTCCATTCATCGAATCACCTTCCTCTTGACCTATTATGTTCAGTATACCTTTTTTTTATGCTTCCGTACCACTGTTCACCTTTTCTTCTTTGATCAACCGGTACATTTCTTTCGCATCCTCTTTCCGGGCATGCTCGGCAATTGAATCGATAATGACCGTCACCAGCTTATTCCCGAATCGGATTTGGAGCTCATCACCGGCCTTGACGTCCGTACTGGCCTTGGCGACTTGGCCATTCAAGCGGATACGGCCTTGATCGGCCACTTCCTTCGCTAACGTCCGTCGTTTGATCAAGCGCGACACTTTCAAAAATTTATCTAGTCTCATAATCCCTTCTCCTTCGCTTCATCCCAAAGCCGATCCATCTGTTCGAGCGTCATGTCGCTGAGCGATCCGTTCGCTTCGATATATTCAAATCGTCTCTTGAATTTTTGATTGGTCCGTTCAAGTGCTTGTTCCGCGTTCAATCCGAAATAACGGGCTACGTTGACGACTGAGAACAGTACGTCCCCTAGTTCTTGTTCGTCTTCGGGACGGTCTCGCCACTCTTGTAACTCTTCTTCGAGCTTCTCGAACGCTCTGGTTACGTCATCCCACTCGAACCCGACTTGAGCCGCTTTCTTTTGGAGTTGCTCAGCACGCATTAACCCCGGTTGGGTCATGAGCACACCATCGAGCTGCGAATGTTTATTTTCCCCTTTTTCGTCTTGCTTAATCGCATTCCAGTTCGAAACCACGTCGTCGGCGTCTGCGACCGTCACGTCACCGAAGACGTGCGGATGGCGACGGACCATTTTCGTACTGATCGCGCCGATTACGTCACGAATGTCAAAGTACCCTTCGTCGGCCCCGATTTGCGCATGAAGCATGACTTGGAGCAATACGTCTCCGAGTTCTTCGATCATCGCATCATCGTCCTCTTCGTCGATCGCCTCGATTAACTCATACGCCTCTTCGAGTAAATATTTCCGCAGTGATGCGTGCGTCTGTTTTCGGTCCCACGGGCAGCCGTTCGGACCGCGGAGTGTCGCGATGATGTCTGTCAACGTCGCAAACTCCCGCGCGAGGTGCGTCTCGTCAGTGAGTGGCGGGACATAGAGCGTCGTCAAATTGTCGACTTCAGCGACTCGATCCATCTCGTAGAGCGGAACTTCGGAAATTCGCTCTCGTTTCGTTCCGGCCGCCGTGACGAGCTTGACAAGATGC
Source organism: Exiguobacterium aurantiacum (assembly GCF_001766415.1). Lineage (GTDB taxonomy): Bacteria > Bacillota > Bacilli > Exiguobacteriales > Exiguobacteriaceae > Exiguobacterium > Exiguobacterium aurantiacum_A. The sequence goes on from NZ_MKXO01000012.1 coordinate 19,612, forward strand.
TCGTCCGGATAACGTTCCATCAATTGTACTTTCACATCCCCGGCCACAAACCCGTCGTACACTTGACCGATTAACACGTGCTGTGTGACTTGGAGCCATTCAACGTCGAGTGCGGTCGCATCGAGCAGTTGAAATCCATTGATCGGATCAATCTGGAGCGCCTGAAACATGGCGTCCAAAAAGCTCTGTCCGCCGAGGAACGTCACGTCCGCCCCTTGTTCGACGAGCAGTTCGACCGTCCGCTCGGCGACGAACGGATGGCCCGGGACCGCATATGTGATCGCCAGTTCGTCGCTCTTGTCGAGCAACGTCTCAACGATTTGTTTATAGACGGCCTCAAACGTATCGTTTGATTCGTAAATGTGGTCAAACGATTCAAAATGAACCCCTTCCGCCTCGAGCTCTTTGACGACCGGATGTTCTTTCGTGCGCAACCAAACGAGCGGTTGCTGTTTCAAATGACGATATACCCCGAGCGGAAGTTGCTCGAGTTCGCCGGAGCCGAGTCCGACGACGGTAATTCCATAACTCATATTAGGTCTCCTTTTTATCAATCAAATTGATGAGTCGATTTCCAAACGGAATCATCTCCCATTCTTCGATCGTCAGCACCTGTTCCCTGACCGCTCGCCAGACGTACAAAGCGCCGCCGCACAACACCATCAAACCGAGCCAACCGAGTGCGTTGACGCGGTTATATAGTGACTCAGACGCTAACGCGTTCAAACCGATCAAGACGATCCCCATAGGTAGGACGGTCTTTAAGAGCAGTCCGTAATGGTGCAACCGAAACGTACCGAGCGGAATGTTCTGGTCGAGCCGATTAAAATTAAAGGCCGCCATCGCTAAAAATGCGAGCGATGTACCGACTGCCGCCCCGTCAATCCCATAACGTGGAACGAGCAGCAAATTGATCGCAAACTTTACAATCATGGCAAACAGCATACCAAAGGCGGCCGTCCGCTCTTTGTCGATAGCTTGAAGGCACGTCATACTCGCGACCGCGAGCGAGGCCGCGAACGTACTCGTCGATAACAATACAAGCGCTCTTGTACCGTCAGCATTTTCAAACAACGCGACGTTCAAAGGCCACATGACGCCCATCAGTCCGATCGTTGCAGCCGCAGCGACCGTGGTCGTCACTCGAATCATCGAACTGAGGCCCGTTGCCGTCGCCGTGAGTCGCCCGGCCCGGTAATGGCGGACTAAGTTCGGCACGTTCGCCATCCCGAGTGCCGTGGTGAAGAGAATCGCAAACTGCACGAGCGGATAGCCACGGTCGAACACGCCTTTACTCACTTTGGCCGAATAATCGCCGCCCATCAAATTGACAATCGTGAATGAATCGACGAGTTGCATCCAAAGAATACCGAGCGACGCAAATCCGACCGCAAGCCCGCTCGTCAAGAGAACACGCAGTACGGCGCGCAGTGTTGTGGCACGGACCGCGACGATTCGGAACCCTTTCGCCCAAATCGACAAGACGACGACGGCGACACTCCCACCGACTAACGTCGCCGCATAGGCATAGCGACTGAGTTCATATGCGTCACGCCCAAAGTGGACACCGACGAGCAGTGAGACGAGCAACACCGCGACCCGAATCAAGTTTTCAAGCACTTGCGACAGCGCACTCGGTCGCAAGTCATCAATTGATTGAAATGACCCGCGCAGTACCGCAAGCGCAGGCATCAACAAGTAGCTGAGACTGATGACCCGGAGCGTCGTCGCCAGTTCGGGGTCACCGAGCAAGCGCGCGATGACAGGCGCAAGCGCGAACATCGCGACCACGAGGCCGACAGCGAGGCCGAGGAGCGCATAAAAACTGCCCCACAGGACTTCTAACTTCTGTCTTGGACCTTGTGCCCCAACCCCGATTTTGGCAATCACGACCGGCATCGCGTAAATTCCGAGCGAGGCGACGATCGCCGCAAACGGATATACCGTCTGGTAAGCGTATAACCCAAAATCACCGGCAATGTTCTGATACGGGACCCGATAGGCAAAACTAATAAATTTTGAAATGTATCCTGCGAGCGCAAATAAGACGACACCTGTCGCAAACTTACTTGGCGTCCGCATGGACCACCAACCGCTTCACGAGTTCCTCAAGGACCGTGTCGGCATCGTTCAACAGCTCGACAACTGGCATACGTCCGCTGAGTGACAGCTTGAGCGCCCCGTTGTCTTGCCCGACTCCGAGTTTTCGTCCGAGCGGCATCGTCCATTCCATGAACGACGGCACATCGAGTGCCGTCGTCGATTCCATCGATAACACGATGTCGATCCGCTCTGGTGACTGTTTGATCCGTGTCACTTTCGCCAGCTCCCCGTAAATGCGCAGACGCGTCAGTTGGATGAGCAACGCGACCGGTTCCGGGAATTCTCCGAACCGTTCGATCAACTCGTCTTGAAGCGCGAACAGTGCTTCTGGTGTATCGACATATTTGAACCGCTTATACATCTCGATCTTCAGTTCGCTGTCCGACAAGTAATCGTCCGGAATGTAGGCATCCGCTTGGAACGTGACTTCCGGTTTGAAGACGACTTGTTTCACTTGACCGCGCATGCGGTCTTTCCGCTCTTCGATCGCTTCTGACAACATCTGTGAATACAGATCGAACCCGACCGAGTCGATGAACCCGGACTGTTGGGCACCGAGCAGGTTGCCGGCCCCGCGAATCGATAAGTCACGCATCGCGATCTTAAACCCGCTGCCGAGCTCGGTGAACTCTTTGATCGCTTGGAGGCGGCTCTCCGCAACTTCGGTCAACCGCTTGTCTTTCCGATACGTGAAGTACGCATACGCGATCCGGTTCGATCGGCCGACGCGTCCTCGGAGCTGATACAGCTGCGACAGCCCCATCTTATCGGCGTCGTGCACGATGAGCGTGTTCACGTTCGGGATGTCGATGCCGGTCTCGATAATCGTCGTCGAGACGAGGACGTCGGCTTCTCCTTCAAGAAAACTGATGAGCTGACTTTCAAGCTCGGTCTCGGTCATCCGGCCGTGCGCCGTCGCGATACGGGCATCCGGCAACAGCGCCCGAATCTCTTCGGCTTTCCGCTCGATCCCTTCGACTCGGTTATATAAGAAGAACGCTTGGCCGCCACGGGCGAGCTCGCGCTCGAGCGCTTCTCGCAACACGATGCCGTCGTATTCCATGACGTACGTCTGAACCGGATAACGGTTCTCCGGCGGTGTCTCGAGGACAGATAAATCACGGATTCCGATCATCGACATATGAAGCGTCCGCGGAATCGGTGTCGCCGTCAGCGTCAAGACGTCGATGTTCGTCTTCAGCTGTTTCAGGCGCTCTTTATGCTTGACCCCGAACCGCTGTTCTTCATCGATGATGACGAGGCCGAGATCGGCGAACGTCACGTCTTTCGACAGCACGCGGTGCGTCCCGACGACGACGTCGATCGTTCCCTCTTTCAGTCCTTTTTTCGTCGCCGCCAGCTCACTCTTCGAACGGAAACGGCTCATGACCGAGACGTTGATCGGGAATTCACTGAACCGTTCGAGCATCGTCTCATAATGTTGCTGCGCGAGCACCGTTGTCGGAACGAGGAACGCGACTTGTTTGCCCGCGAGCACCGACTTGAACGCCGCCCGGATCGCGACTTCGGTCTTGCCATATCCGACGTCGCCGCAAAGCAGGCGATCCATCGGGCGTGACCGTTCCATATCTGTCTTGATCTCGGCAATCGATCGAACTTGGTCTTCCGTCTCGGCGTACGGGAAGGTCGATTCGAACTGGCTCATCTCGTCATCGTCCGCCGGGAAGGCGAAGCCGACCGATGCCTCTCGGGCCGCATAAAGTTTGATCAACTCGTCGGCAATGTCTTCGACCGACTTGGCGACTTTTGATTTGACCTTCTTCCATTCCGTCCCACCGAGTTTATAAATCTTCGGCTCTTTCCCTTCGGCCCCGACGTACTTTTGGACGAGGTCGATTTGATCGACCGGCACGTAAAGCGCGTCATCCCCGGCGTACACGAGATGGAGGTAATCTTGATGGATCCCGCCGACTTCGATTGTTTTGATCCCTAAGTATTTCCCGATCCCGTGATGGATATGAACGACATGATCATTCGGCTTCAGCTCTTGATAACTCTTGATTCGTTCGGCGTTCGTCAAATTCTTCGTCTGCCGTTTCCGTTTCGTGACCCGCTTGAACAGCTCCGTTTCCGAGACGACGACGAGGCGGCTCGTCGATAACTCGAACCCGCCTTCGACCTGTCCGATCATGACGTGGACATGGCGTGGCAACAGCTCCCCGTCAACATTCGTGAACGTGGACGGGATACCGTAGTCTTCAAGGAGCGCCACGACTTTGTCTGCCCGCATTTGATCCCCGGCGAGGAAAACGATCCGGTGATCACTTTGTTGCCACCGCTCGACCTCTTGCTTCAACAAGTGCATCTGTCCGTGGAAGGCAGGGAGCGGGCGGCAACTGAGATGGACCGTATTCGTCTCCGGGATCCCCGAACGCCGTGATGGCAGCAGCGAGAACGCAACTTGTTTCAAGCTTCGGAACACTTTGTGCATCGGCACGGCGAGGGTATAGTTGCTGACCGACTCCCCGCGTTCGATCAGTGACGAGAACCATTCGGCCTCTTCACGGTCTTGCACGTCCGCCGCGTCCTCGATACGTGCCACTTCGTCCAACATGAGGACCGAATCAGCACCCACATAGTCAAGCAGCGTCGACGTATAAAGTAGCGGCGTGTACTTCCCGAGCTTCTCCGGTACATCACCGCGCCCGAACTGCTCGATGTCGCGGGCGATACCTGATTCAAGCGCTTGTCGAATCGTCTCGGTTTCAATCAGCTCGAGCGTCCGGTCGTATTGCCGTTCGAGCGCTTGTCCGGCTTTCTTCAACTGTTCGACCGATGCGACGAACTCGGTCGCCGGCGTGATGACCGCTTCCGAAACGACACCTAACGACCGTTGCGTCTCCGCATCGAACGTGAAGACGGAATCGACTTCCGTGTCGAACAAATCAATTCGATACGGTCTCGCTTCCGTGAGCGGATAGACGTCAAGAATGCTGCCGCGGACCGAAAACTCACCCGGTGCCGTCACCGTGGCCGTCCGCTCGTAACCAAGTTCAATCAGTGTTGAGGCAAACGGCTTTAAATCAAGCTCTTGCCCTGGTTTGATCGTCCGATGACTCGCCAGCCAATCGGTCGGACTCGGCACGAAACGACGCAAGCCACCGAGCGGGACGACAAGGACGCCTCCCTCTTCGGTCAGGAGACGTGTTCTGGCTTCGATTCGCGCGGCGAGGAGCTCGGGACTGGATGTGAGCGACAGTTCACCGGCGAGCGTCTCGTCAATCGGATAGAGCAACGTCTTGCTCGGTCCGACAAGCGGCTCAAGCTGGTCGAACATCTTTTGGGCTTGGTACATGTTATGGGTGACGACAACGAGACGGCGTGTCGACTGTTTCGCCAAACCGGCCAAAACGAGCGCTTTGGCACTTGTCGTCAACCCCGTGACGAGTTGACGGTCGACTTTAGGCAACCGGTCTCGAATCACGTTCGTCTCCGGCAGTGTCACCATAAATCTCTCTAAAGCGTTCATTTGTTTTCCTCCACCTTATACGACAAAAAAGGGTGCTGTGACCCTTTAGTTATATCGATTCATGAGCGCGACCCAGTCCGTGTCCACAAAATCTGTTGCGGCGGCCACGGCTTGGTCGAGCGTATCGTTCAATTCGGACATATCTTCTTTTCGATAACTCATCAGTACCCAATCAACAACTTTGATCGGGTGCGGCGGACGTCCAACGCCAAGCTTAAGCCGTTTAAAATCCATCGTCCCTAGATGCTGAATCAATGACTTGATGCCATTATGTCCACCGGCACTCCCTTTCGGACGCAGGCGGAGTTTGCCTGGGACCATGTCTAAATCATCATAGATGACGAGTAAATCGTCGATATCGATTTTATAGTAATCGAGAATCGGACGGACCGCTTCACCTGATAGATTCATGTACGTGAGCGGTTTGACGAGGACGACCCGCTCTCCATTGATTCTTCCCGTTCCAATGACTGCTTTAAACTTGGCTTCGTCAAGCGTGATCCCGTGCTTGTCCGCTAACCGATCAATTGCTAAAAACCCGATATTATGACGGGTCATTCCATATTTCTTGCCCGGATTCCCGAGACCGACGATACATTTCATCATGTTCCTCCTGAACAAAAAAGCCCAAAGGCGAACGCCTTCGGGCCTCGTTTTTTTAATCGAACAGCGTGCTCACCGATTTGTGCTCGTGGACACGCATGATCGCTTCCCCAAGCAAACGGGCAACCGACATCTGCTTGATTTTGCTCGAGTACTCGCGACCAGTCAAATCGATCGTGTTAAGGACGACGAGTTCTTTGATTGACGAGTTGTCGATTCGCTCCATTGCCGGGCCAGACAGAACCGGGTGGGTACATGAAGCGTATACTTCTTTTGCTCCCGCTTGGACGATTGCGTCTGCTGCGAGTGTGATCGTACCGGCCGTGTCGATGATATCATCGATCAAGATGGCTGTTTTGCCTTCAACGCTGCCAACGATGTTCATGACTTCGGCCACGTTCGCTTCCGGGCGTCGTTTGTCGATGATGGCGATTGGTGCTTTCAAACGTTCTGCGAGCTTCCGCGCGCGCGTGACACCGCCGTGATCTGGTGAGACGACGACGATATCTTTTGCTTTGAACTCATCTGTCTCGAAATACGTCGAGATGAGCGGGACACCTAACAATTGGTCTACTGGAATATTGAAGAAACCTTGGATTTGAGCGGCGTGCAAGTCCATTGTGATGACGCGTGTCGCTCCGGCTACCGTAAGCAGATCGGCAACGAGTTTCGCTGTGATCGGCTCACGCGACCGTGCTTTACGGTCTTGGCGTGCGTAACCATAGTATGGGATGACGACGTTGATCGTGCGAACCGAGGCCCGTTTCAGCGCATCGATCATCACGAGCAATTCCATGAGCGTTTCATTCACTGGTGAGCTCGTCGATTGGATGATGTACACATCGTCGCCTCGGACGCTCTCCTCGATATTGATGTAAAGTTCTCCGTCGCTAAACCGCTTCACTTGGCAGTCGCTGAGTGGGACACCGATTTCTTTGGCAATTTCTTCAGCTAACGGGCGGTTCGAGTTTAAGCTAAATAGGCGAATTTCACGTTCATATACAGTAGACATGTTTAGGATTCTCCTCCATCGTTTTCCATAGTAATAGGCAGCAACTTAGCGTTTCGTGTAACCTTCTTTGTTCGTTTGACGCTCGCGCGCAATCGCGAGAGCTTCTTCAGGGACATCGTTTGTAATCGTTGAACCGGCAGCGACGATCGCACCTTTCCCGACTGTTACCGGGGCAATCAAGTTGACGTTACATCCGACAAACGCGTCTGCTTCAACGACCGTCTCAAACTTATTCTTACCATCATAGTTGACCGTGATCGATCCACATCCGAGATTGACACGTTCACCGATCGAGGCATCTCCGATATAGCTGAGATGCGATGCTTTCGCACCGTCCCCGAACGTTGATTTTTTGATTTCCACGAAATTGCCGACGCGCGTATTGGCGCCAAGGACTGCTTGTTGACGAAGGTGGGCGAACGGCCCAACTTGCGCATGACTTCCGACACGGCTATCACTGAGTACCGATTGACGAACGGTCGCACCGTCTTCAATCACACTGTTGCGGATGTCCGAGTTCGGTCCGATCACGCACTCCGAACCGATGACCGTCTTGCCAAGAATGACTGTCCCTGGGTAGATGATCGTATCTGATCCGATGACGGCGTCCGGCGAAATGTATGTCGAGGCCGGGTCCATGAAGGTTACGCCTTCGCGCATAAGGCGTTCGTTCGTCCGCTTGCGCATGAGTGTTTCAGCCTGCGCGAGAGCGACACGATCGTTGACACCGATCGTCTCACCGAACGTCGGCGCGGTATGGGCCGCGACAACTTCGCCTGCTTCTTTCGCAATCGCGATGACGTCTGGCAAGTAATACTCACCTTGAACGTTATCGTTACCGACTTGTTTGAGGGCATCAAACAATAATTCGTTGTCAAACACGTAAGTTCCCGTATTGATTTCAAGAATCGCTTGCTCTGCAGCAGAGGCGTCTTTATGTTCGACGACTTTCGTCACGTTACCGTCTTCTCCACGGATGACACGACCATAACCGGTCGCATCGTCAGCGATCGCCGTCAGTACCGTTACTTTCGCTTGCTGCGCCTCATGATGGGCAAGGAGCGCCTCCAACGTTTCCGCTGTGAGAAGTGGTGTGTCACCACAGACGACAAGCGTCGCACCTGATTTACCAGCGAGCTCAGCTTCTGCCATTTGAACCGCATGGCCCGTTCCAAGTTGCTGTTCTTGGACCGCGTACTCGACGCGCGAGCCTAGCGTCTCTTGTACCGCTTCAGCCCCGTGACCGACGATGACGATTTGACGACTGACTCCGATTTTGTCGAGTTGGTCGACGACATGTTCGACCATCGGTTTTCCGAGGACCGGATGAAGCACTTTATAGAGCTTAGACTTCATACGCGTCCCTTTACCTGCTGCCAAAATGACTGCAAAACGATCCATTCTTGATTCGCCCCTATCTTAATCGACTGTTTTTATTCAATCGTTCGGTTTTTTCTATATTTAAATCCTGAATACACCGTTTCTACTATATCGAAACCGTGACGCGGTTTCAACCGTTGTAACCATTCGTAACCAATCAAACGCAAAAAGGCAGCGGAAGGGTCCCCATCCGCTGTCGAGTCATTATTCGTTTATACCGTTGTATGATTCCTGTGCTTCGTAAGTGGAAACATCGACCGTGCCGTAGGCTTCGAGCACAGCCGCCTCGACTTTTTGGCGCATATCTCCATTGATCGGGTGAGCGATGTCTCGGAAGATGCCTTCCGGCGTTCGTTTACTCGGCATCGCGACGAAGAGCCCGGTGCTTCCTTCGATGATTCGAAGGTCATGCACGACAAACTCTTGGTCGAGCGTGATTGAAGCGAGCGCCTTCATCCTACCTTCCGTCGTCACTTTGCGAATTTTTACGTCTGTGATCTGCATGTTTCGCATCCCCTTTTCTTCGTTGTCTATGCCATGGTGTACTTTCACTAAAAGGTTAAAGTGATTCAAGCGAACCGATTGACTCCGTATGACTGATATACCCTCTCATCATAAAACGAAATCAAATTTTTGCCAATCACTTTAAGAACTGTTCGACGTTACCGCGTGAAATTGTGACGAGTCCTTCATCTGCATCAACGTTCGTCAACTTCATCAAGCTGACGTACTCACTCACCATTTTCTTCTCGGCACCTTCGGCTTCCATCAAGACACCGACACCAGCTAGGTTTGCCTCGAACTCATTCAACAGGCTCATCATCCCACGGATCGTCCCGCCTGCTTTCATAAAGTCATCGATGAGCAAGACGTTTGCGCCTCGTGGCAAGCTTCGACGTGCGAGTGCCATCGTACGGATCGCTTTTGACGAGCCGGAAACGTAATTGATACTGACGGTCGACCCTTCCGTGACACGGCTGTCGGACCGGACGATGACGAACGGAACACCTAATTGCTCAGCGACCGCGTAGGCGAGCGGGATCCCTTTTGTCGCAATCGTCATGACGACGTCGACTTTACGGTCCGCAAACACCGAGGCGAAGATTTGTCCCATCGGTTTCACTTGACGCGGATTACCAAGCACGTCGGTTAAGTATAAATAGCCTCCCGGAAGCAGACGCTCCGGTTTCGACAGTTGATCGCACAAGCCATCGATCATCGATAGCGACTTGTCTTTGCTCCACCCTGGAATGAACATGACTCCCCCGGCCGCACCTGGGACGGTAATCAATTTTCCGGTACCGTCGTGGGCGAGCATTTCACTGACGATGACTAAATCTTCACTGATCGATGATTTAGCAGACTGATAGCGGCTCGAAAACATCGATAACGAGACGAGCTGATGTGGATGGTCAAGCATATAACGGGTCATATCGACGAGACGACCACTTCTACGAATTTTCATACGGATTCCCCTTCACTTTGTCAATAATAGACGAATGTTCTAAACAGAATATATCACTTTCATTCGTCTTTGTTCAATGTTTTTTGCCGAGAATCCGAACGACGAACACTTCCGGACAAAATCCTTTCAGTCCGTTATAGACGCGGTGCGCTTTTTGCTCGTGCTCGATGAGCGCGAATACGGTCGGGCCGCTGCCGCTCATCAACACGCCATCAGCACCACAATGCAGCATCGTCTCTTTGATTTGACGGACTTCGGGATGCAGTTCAAGCGTGACGCCTTCAAGCGCGTTGCCGAGGTTCGCACAAATTCCGTCAAAGTCCCGTTCACGAATCGCTTTAACCATCGCCGCAGTGTCTGGATGGATGATTTTCTCCATCTGAACGGCTCGATACACGTCAGCCGTTGATACACCGAGCTTCGGCTTCGCCAATACGACATAGCACGGCGGCGGTGACGGAATCGTCTCTAATATCTCACCGCGACCCCGGGCGATCGCGGTTCCACCCATCACACAAAACGAGACGTCTGAACCGACCGCGGCTCCAAGCTCTGCTAACTCCTCGAGCGTTAAACCGAGCTCGAACAGTTCGTTCATTCCCCGAAGCGTCGCCGCTGCATCACTCGATCCTCCGGCGAGCCCTGCTGCGACCGGGATTTGTTTATCGAGGACGATTTCGACTCCTTCTGTGATGTCGAACCGCTTCCGCAATAAATCGGCCGCGCGATAAGCCAAGTTCCGATGATCGCTCGGGACATAGGCGTGCTCAGACTGGATTCGAATCTCATCCGTATCGAGTACGGTCAATTCGAGCCGGTCGGACAAGTCCACTGTCGTCATCACCATTTCTACTTCATGATAGCCGTCCGTCCGCTTCCCGAGGACGTCTAGTGTCAAATTGATTTTTGCCGGCGCTTTCACACTGATCGTACGCATATCGTTCACCCTTCCCAATGTATCTCCTGTTCGCCATTGTACCGTAAACGGACGCACAAAAAAAGAAGCAGCTGCCAATGCATCCGCCCCTCATTTATCGATCAATTACTGAATTCAATTTTAACTGTATCCGTTAGGACATCAGCGTAGCTATAAGAGACACGTTCCACGTTGTGATGCTCTTCATCCAACTTGACAACGAACACCGCGGGATACGTCTCAACGAGCGTTCCAAACCGAGTAACGACTTTCTTACGACCGCCGTTTGCTTTCAACGTCAATCGTTCTCCAACATGTGATTCGAGTTTTTGTCTGATTTCTTGCAACGTCTTTGGCATACGCTTCACCTCACTGTTACAAGTATAGCATATTCTAAAACGGAAATAAAGAGTAAATATTATAGCGACTCGCTATCCAGTCGTCAACTATTTTTAAGTGGTAAAATTGTGTCTGCTAAGCGTGCAAACTCTTGAAGCGAAAGCGTTTCGCCTCGCCGTTTCGGGTCGATTCCCGCTTCATTCAAGAGACATTCAAGGTCTACTTTTTTATCTTTGCCGAGATGATTCGTCAAGTTGTTCAAAATCGTTTTTCGACGTTGCGCGAAACTAGCGCGGGCGATTTCAAAGAAAAAGGCTTCGTCTTCGACATCGACAGCCGGGCGCGGACGCATCTTGAGCGTGATCACGGCCGAGTCGACGTTTGGAGCCGGCATGAACACGCTTTTCGGTACGATAAAGCTTACACTCGCTTCCGCATAATACTGGATCGCGATTGATAAAGAACCGTACGCTTTCGTGCCAGGTTTCGCCCCGATGCGCTCAGCCACTTCTTTTTGAATCATCATGACGAGCGAACGGAACTTGATCCGGCTCTCGAGCAAACGCATGATAATCGGCGTCGTCACATAATATGGCAAGTTGGCGACGACCGCGATATCATCAATCCCTTCACTCAAGAACTCACGTTCCACGATGCTGCGAATGTCGAGCTCGAGCGCGTCCCCATGAATGACGTGAACGTTCGGGTAAGGCGCCATCGTGTCTTCAAGGATCGGTAGAAGGCGTTGATCGATTTCAAGCGCGACCACTTTTTGCGCCCGCTTGGCCGATTGTTCCGTCAACGAGCCGATTCCCGGACCGATTTCGAGCACACCGCTCGCTTCACCTAGTTCTGCGGCGTCGACGATTTTATTTAATATATTCAAGTCGATTAAAAAGTTTTGTCCGAGCGACTTTTTGAATGAGAAGCCGTGACGTTGTAAAATCGCTTTCGTGCGATGAATCGTTGCAATATCTTTCACTGATTTTCCTCCTCTAACTGAGCGAGCGCCCGCTCCCATTCTTCGATGGTCACACGCAACGCTTCGACTCGTTTCACAAATTGCTTGGCGTTCGGTTCTCCGATGCGGAGCAAAACACCTAGACGCTTGCGCCGAGTTGCGGCATCCGCCCCACCGATCAAATCGGCCTCGAGCACCATTTGTCGCGTGACGAGTGGCTCGTCTGTCTCAACTCGCGTTTCATAAACCGCCTCGAGCACACGACGGATTGTCGCAGGTGTCGCGTGTTCGACGCCGATTTTCCCTCGTTTGTCTTTCGCCTCGGCCCGAGGGAGGTAGGCGTGTTTACAGCCCTTCACTTGCTCTTCGACGATGGCCCGGATCCGGTCGCCCGGATAGTCCGGGTCGGTCAAGATGATGACACCGCGTGTCTCCTGGGCACGTTTGATCCGTTCGATCGTCTGTTTTGACACGGCCGAACCGTTCGTCTCAATCGTGTCGACGTCGTACACTTCTTGAAGCCGGGTCGTATCATCGCGTCCTTCGACGACGATCACTTCTTGTATTTTCTCACGCATTGTCAGTTCCTTCTTTCTCTTCTTGCTTCGGGATCACCCAAATCGTCAGTGGCTTACGACCAAACGTGACCGCTTCCTCTTTCGTATCCATCATGATATCGATAATATTGCCTTTAATCGCACTGCCTGTATCGAGAGCGATCGCCATGCCAAACCCTTCGATATAGACGCGGGTTCCGAGCGGGATGACGGCCGGGTCGACCGCAATGATCCGCATTCCTTCATAAAGGATCGTATCCGTCACGTCATAGCCGCTGCGCGTCAGTACTCTGCCGTCATACGTCACGGTGTCTTCTGCATTGTTCGTATAGGCGGTGGCCTCGACGAGGAGCTGTTTGGCTGATGTGAAGTCGAGGACATCGTCGGCCCGAGGCGTTTCCTCGATTTTGATTTCCGCTTCCTCGCGGAATGGACTTGTCGAGTCAACGGGCTCAGCCGGCGCTTCGGCTGCTTCAAACTCGGCTTCGCGCTCGGTTGCGACTTTCGTACCGACCTTAATGATTTGCGGTCGGACTGTCTGCACCATTTCGACGTCTGTCTCGGTCCGATTTGTAATTGTACCATTTTCAACTGTCAGTGCATACCGCGTCCGCTCTAGACCAGGGACGCCGACTTGTGACACTTCGGTCGTTCCGGCTGCAAGTGTCGCATCCTCTTCTTCAATGATCTCGAACGGGATTAAGCGGTTCTCATATTGAACGACGTCTCGGCTTATGTTGACGGTGATCGTCATCCCATCACGCACTTCGGCCGTGAGCGCCGGAACGACCGTATCTTTATCTGAAATCTCAATTCGGGCTTCTCGTAACGCCTCTTCCACGGTCGATGCCATCGTATAAACTTTTGTCGCATCATCGCCTATGATCAAATCAAGCGCCACGACCGGCTGATAGCGAATCGTCATGCCTGACGTGATCGGTGTTCTGACCGACGGATAGACATCATCACCTTCTCGCACGCTCACACCGTATCGGAGCAGGACATCACCAACGGTCCGCTCACGGGTATCGATCGTCTCCATTTGACCGTAACCGATCTGGAGCGACACCGTTTGGGCCCGTTCGATATGAATGACACGCTCCGGCGGGATGTCCGCACTGAGCGCCGGCGTCACATAGTCAGCCTCATCGATCGTGATCCCGGCCTCGGCGAGCACTTCGATGACCGAATCAGCCTGTGTATCGTGCTCAATCTTGACACCGTTATCGATAATCGTAATCTTCTCCGGCTGCATCATCATGTAGGCGAAGACGGCAACGACAATGACGCCTGCACTTAACACGAAACGTCTAATCATCATGGAAGTCGGAACAGCCGTTTCGCATTGGCGGTCGTAGCCTCGGCGAGTGCTTCGTAAGGCATGCCGCGGAGCGCTGCAATCTCTTCAGCGACGTAAGTGACGTATGCCGGTTCATTTCGTTTACCGCGGAACGGTGTCGGCGTCAAATAGGGGCAATCCGTCTCGACAAGAAGACGGTCGAGCGGTACCTGCTGCGCCACTTTCTTCGGCACTTTGGCGTTTTTGAACGTCACCGGTCCGCCGAGCGAGATATAAAAATTCAACTTCAAACAGCGCTCGAGCAGTTCAACAGACATGCTGTAACTATGAAACACGCCGCCGACAACTTCCGCGTGCTCTTCTTCTAGCAGATCGAGCACGTCCGCGGTCGCTTCGCGGTTGTGGATGACGATCGGCATGTGCGTCCGCTTCGCGATTGCGATTTGCTGACGGAATACACGCTGCTGTACATCTTTCGGTGACTTGTCCCAATGATAATCAAGGCCGATTTCCCCGAGTGCCATCACTTTAGGATGTGCCATAAGCGCTTCAATTCGGGCGAGTTCAGCTTCGCTGCAGTCAATCGCGTCGACCGGATGCCAGCCGACGATGGCGTAGACGTCCTCATACGCCTCAGCCAACTCAATGGCACGGTCAATCGTAGGTGTATCGAATCCGACGACGAGCATCGGCGAGACGCCGGCAGTGCGAGCACGCTCGATTGTCGCCTCGACATCTTCATTGAACTGCTCAGCGTTAATATGGGTGTGCGTATCAATCAACATGATGCATCCTCCTTATTTAGACAAAGAGAGGGAGACCGAAGTCTCCCTCAAAATTATTTGACGATGGCCCCGTTCGGCATATTCTCTGAGACGGTGGCGAGTTCTAGCTTACCATCTTTATCGGCTGCTAAAATCATTCCTTGAGACAGTTCACCGCGGAGTTTGACCGGTTTCAAGTTGGCGACGACGATCACTTTTTTACCGACTAAGTCTTCCGGCGCATACCATTCGGCGATGCCCGAGACGATTTGTCGCGTTTCGCCGCCAAGGTCGACTTGAAGCTTCAGTAGTTTTTTCGCTTTCTTGATCTTATCTGCTTCGACGATTTGCCCGACCCGAAACTCAACTTGGTCGAACACATCGATCGTGATTTCTGGACGGACGTCCTCATCTTCAGTTTCAGTCGGCGTTGCTTCCGCTTCGATGCGCGCTTGCGAAGCTTGACGCATCATCTCTTGAATCGCATCGACTTCTTCTTTCACGTCTCGACGTGGGAAAATCGGCGTTCCGTCCGTCACGACCGCTCCATCAAAGGCAGCGAACGTATCGAGCGCTTCCCATGACATGTCTTCGTCAACGAGTCCGAGCTGACGGAACATTTCTTTCGGCGCCCGTGTCATGAACGGTTGAATCATGATCGCGACATGGCGGAGTACGCCGGCGAGGTGCGTCATCACAGATGCAAGCTCATCACGCTTCGACTCATCTTTTACGAGCACCCATGGTTGTGTCTCATCGATATATTTATTGGCTCGGCTGACGAGTTGCCAAATGCTTGCGAGGGCGACCGAGAATTCCATATGCTCCATCGCTTCTTCTGTCTTGTTCGTCGTTTCGTTTACCATACGGAGAAGTTCCGCATCGAACGCCGTCACATTCCCCGCATAAGCCGGTACGTTGCCATCGAAATACTTCTTGATCATGGCAACGGTCCGGTTGAGAAGATTCCCGAGGTCGTTCGCGAGATCAAAGTTCAAGCGATCGACGAACGCTTCCGGTGTGAACGTGCCGTCTGCACCGAATGGGACTTCACGGAGCAAGTAGTAGCGAAGCGAATCAAGACCGTAGCGGTCGATGAGTGGAATCGGATCGACGACGTTCCCTTTTGACTTCGACATCTTACCGTCTTTCATGAGCAACCAGCCGTGCGCGAACACTTGTTTCGGTAGCGGTAGGTCAAGCGCCATGAGCAGCGCCGGCCAAATGATCGTATGGAAACGAACGATTTCTTTCCCGACCAAGTGTACGTCCGCCGGCCAGTAACGATTGAACAATTCATCGTTGTCTGTCCCGTAGCCGAGCGCGGAGATATAGTTCGTGAGCGCGTCGACCCAGACATATACGACGTGTTTCGGATTCGACGGGACTTGTACACCCCAGTCGAACGTCGTCCGCGAGACTGCCAAATCCTGCAGCCCCGGCTTCAAGAAGTTGTTGACCATTTCAGTTTTACGCGATTCCGGTAAAATGAAATCCGGATGTGACTCGAAGTACTCGATCAACCGGTCCGCATACTTGCTGAGGCGGAAGAAATAGCACTCTTCGCGCACGAGTTCCACCGGATGACCGCTGTCAGGACTTTTTCCATCAACGAGTTGTGATTCTGTATAGTACGTCTCGTCCGGGATTGAGTACCACCCTTCGTACTCACCGAGGTAAATATCATCATTTTTAAGCAGCGTCTCAAATACGTGCTCGACGACCGCTTTATGACGGGCGTCAGTTGTCCGGATGTAATCGTCATATGAGATCTCAAGCTTGTCCCAAAGCACACGGATGTCTTTGACGACTTCATCGACAAACGCTTGTGGCGTCACGCCAGCTTCTTGGGCCTTTTCTTGAATCTTCTGTCCATGCTCGTCGGTCCCAGTCAAGTAACGGACGTCAAATCCTTTTAAACGCTTATAGCGAGCAATCGCATCGCCGGCCACCGTCGTATAGGCATGACCAATGTGTAGTTTCGCACTCGGATAGTAAATCGGAGTCGTGATATAAAAAGTTGGCTTCGCCATAGTATGTTCTCCATCCTTTCGACATTTGCAATTTCCATTATACACGGTTCGACAAAAGAATTTCCAAACCAATTGTTTGGAATTAATTTGATGCTAGTTCATAAAATATGTTCCAAAAAAACCCTTTCTTTGTTTCAGGTGCAAACTTTCGGGGAATTTTATGGATATATGATTCCCTTATCGTCATTTTTCGAAAAATGCGCATTTCCAATAGTAAGCAGTTGACTGCAATTGGAAAGTTTAGTATGCTTTTTGCTGAAGCCACATTGTCGAATTTTGACGATTCATGTCACCATGAGATTTCGACATCATTGGAGGAGGAAACACAAAATGAAATCTACAGGTATCGTACGGAAAGTTGACGAGCTCGGCCGCGTCGTTATTCCAATTGAATTGCGCCGGACACTCGGTATCGCTGAAAAAGACGCACTCGAAATTTACGTCGACAACGAACAAATCATCTTAAAAAAATACAAACCGAACATGACATGCCAAGTGACAGGCGAAGTATCTGACGACAACTTCAAGTTGGCTGACGGAAAACTCATCCTTTCACCTGAAGGCGCACAGCGCGTTCTCGTCGAGTTGAAAAACATGCTCGAGAACTACTACAGCGAAGAGTAAGCAAGGGAATCCTTGCTTACTCTTTTTTGTCGACTTGATGATACGCATCGTAGACTTCGCTTCGTGCCAAGCCACGCTCTTTCGCGACTTGCTTAATGGCCGCGTTCGGTTTGAGTCCGTCTTCGATGTACCGGTCGACATGCTCTAAAGGCGACAGCGCTTCCCACCAGTCGCTCGTCGGTGCCGACTCTGTAGAGCCGCTCACCATGACGACGAATTCGCCACGCACCTCGCCCTCGCACCATGCGAGCGCCTCTTCAACCGTGCCTCTTAAAAACTCTTCGAACGTTTTCGTCAACTCTCGACCGAGCACGATTTCGCGATTACCGAGTACGTCCTTCACCCCGGTCAACATCTCTTTCAACCGATGCGGTGCCTCATAAAAGATGAGTGTACCCGGTTCATATTGAAGGGAAGCCAACACTTCGGTCCGCTCTTTCTTTTTACGAGGTAAAAACCCGTAGTATAAGAACCGTTCTGTCGCGAGGCCAGATGCGACGAGTGCCGTGAGTGCCGCGTTCGCACCCGGCAAGACGACGACTGGCAGCTTCGCCTCGATCGCGAGTCGGACGAGGTCACTCCCCGGATCTGAAATACCAGGCATGCCCGCATCCGATACGACGGCGACGGACTTACCGTTTTGAATGTCTTCAATTAAACGTGGTCCGCTAACTTGCTTATTGTGCTCATGATAGCTGACCAATTTCGTCTCGATCTCGAAATGACGACATAGTTTCATCGTTTGCCGTGTGTCTTCGGCCGCAATCAAGTCGACTTCACGCATGATGCGGACGGCCCGGTACGTCATGTCCTCTAAGTTGCCGATCGGTGTCGGTACGACATAAAGCGTCGGCCCCTCAGTTTGATAACTTTTCTGTGAATTCATTGGTCGTCCCCTCCATCAGCTGCTGTTTTTGAGCGCGGGTCAATTGTTTGATCGACCATTCATACCGCATCGCTTCCTGTTTCGTCTCGAACGACTTGACGTATCGAAGACTGACCGGGAGACGCGCCCTCGTATATTTCGCACCTTTACCGGCGTTGTGCACAGTGACCCGTTTTTCGATATCGGTCGTGTAACCGGTGTAGTAGGTTTGGTCACTGCATTCGAGAATATACGCATAATAGTTACGCATCGAGGATGTCTCGCATCGTTTTCGTATACGTATCATCTTCCTCATAAACGATAAACGGAGGTAAGATCGTGAGTCCTGGTTTTCCATCTTTAGACCCCTCTATAAGTAATGTGTTCGCATCTCGTCCTGCCTTCGGGTAGACGAGCTGCATCCGCTTCGGCTCAATGCGGTATGCCCGCATGAGCGTGACGATATCGAGCAGCCGTTCGGGCCGATGGACGAACGCGACTTTCCCGCCTGGCTTCACAAGCTGACTTGCCGAACGAATGCAATCTTCAAGCGTACAGAGTACTTCGTGACGAGCAATCGTATGGTGCTCATTTTGATTGCGAAGCGACGTCTCATTGGCCAGGAAGTAAGGTGGATTACACGTCACAACATCATAACGGGCATGGCCGAGACTGGAGGCGGCCGTTTTCACATCTCCTTCGATGATGTGAAGCCGCTCTTCGAGACCGTTCACCTCAATGCTGCGATTCGCCATGTCGACGAGCCGGGGTTGAATCTCGACGCCCGTCACCGTCCCTTTCGTCCGATAAGATAAAAAGAGCGGGATTGCGCCGGTGCCAGCGCATAAATCAACCAACTTTCCTTGTTGAATCGGTACCCAAACGAATTCGGCGAGTAGCACCGCATCCAATGAGAATGAAAAGACATCATCACTTTGGATGATTTTACCGGGGCGTCCAAGCAAATCGTCAAGGCGCTCCCCTTGTTTTACAGTCACGCTGTTTCCCTCCTATATAACAACAGAGGCGACGGACAGAGATTTCCTCCGTCTATCGCCCCCGATTAATGCTTATTTAACATCGACATACAGAAGAGGCAATCGCCATCTTTTCTGACTTGTCCGTAGTGCAAGTTGCAAATATGGAACCCTTCCTGATAGAGCGCCGCCAAGTTGTTCTGTCCTTTTCCGGACAAAGCGATTTGCGGATCGCCATCAGGGGTTTCGACTTCTGCAAGCTGCTCAACCTTTTCACGCAGGTGATGGTTCTCGAGATACATATGTTGGTTTTCTTCAAGCAAATAGGCGAGTTGTTCTTTGAGCACGCTTAAATGCTCCGTCAACACGTACATCTGTTGCTCGATGGCATCGACCCGCATCATAACTTCTTTTTTATCCATTCTCTCCACTGCTCAGCACCCCATCACTGTTTCAACGGTTTTCGTTTGACCGCACCGACTTCGACGAGTTCATCGATCGTATACGTCACAACACGAGTCCGGTCATTCAATTCGACTTGAATCAACTGATCCAAGATGTTGAGACCGACGACACGTCCGTCACCTTCTGGAATTTTGATTCGCTTCCCGACGTCTGGCAAGTCTCGTTTCAATTCTTCATACGTATCGTTCTCATATTTGAGACAACACATGAGACGACCGCATACACCGGAGATCTTGTTAGGGTTCAAGGAAAGGTTTTGATCCTTGGCCATCTTGATGGACACCGGTTCGAACTCGCCTAAGAACGAGGAACAACACAGCACTCGACCACAAGGACCGATTCCACTGAGTAGCTTCGCTTCATCCCGCACCCCGATTTGTCGGAGTTCGATCCGTGTCCGGAACACGCTCGCTAAGTCTTTAACAAGCTCGCGAAAATCAACGCGCCCCTCAGCCGTGAAATAAAAAATAACTTTATTACGATCAAATGTATACTCAACATCTACTAATTTCATCTCAAGTCGATGTTCGCGAATTTTTTCTTCACAGACGGCGTGAGCGTCAACAGCTGCCAATCGGTTGTCTTGAACGATTTCGGCATCTTTTTGATCGGCGACACGAAGGATCGTTTTCAACGGCAAGACGACTTCGTCTTCACCTAGTTGTTTACCAACTTGGACGATTTCACCGTATTCGATTCCTCGCACCGTCTCGACGATGACATGGTCTCCACGTTCAAGCGTTGCTTCGCCTGGTGAAAAGTAATAGATTTTTCCCGCTTCTTTAAAACGGACTCCAACTACTTCAAGCACGCTCTCCTATCCCTTCTGCAAATCGAACGTTAACCGTTCGAACGTTAATTGAGGATTGACGTTTGCCTCGAGTCGTCGAATCGCTTCATGAACGAATTCGATGGCATGGACGATTTTGTGTACCGGACGATCATTCACGAAAGCCGTATATAACGACTGCTCTTTCGTGAACAGTTCCGGGACATAATCGGTTCGAACTTTGAAGTGGAGAGCTTCCTCCAACCAACTTTCGAACAGTTCGAGGCCGACTCGGAGTTCATTGCGCCCTTTGAAGTGACCGAGCCACTTCTCTTGGGCGAACAAAAGCAACTCTTGCGGCCGTTTTGTCAATACTTCAACTAATTGTACCACTAGCCCGTACGCCTGTACAAACCAGTCGTTGTGAAGTGCCTCGCGCGCATCGTCCCATTTCGGATAAACGGTCAGGGCAAGACGTGCCAAATCGTTCGTGCATTGCATCTCTTCTGCCAGTTTTTCAGCAAGGCGGACCCGGTCAATGGGGCGAAATACTAAGTGTTGAGCCCGTGAACGAATCGTCGGGAGAAGCAGTTGAGGTTGCGTCGTCACCAAAATGGCGAGTTTGCCGACACCGGGTTCCTCAAAAAACTTTAATAAACTGTTCGCTGCTTGCGTCGTCATCTTATGCGCTTGGTGGATCACATAGACTTGACGATCGCCCTCGGCTCCCCGTAATGACAGGTCGCTCAATAGCTGCTGGATTTGTTCTTTTTTGATACTGGCCCCGTCCGGTTCAACTTCCATGTAGTCGACGATATTGCCAGAATCCATCCGTTTGCAGTTTCGGCAAACGCCACAAGGTTCAGCCCCGCTAGGCATCTCACAAAAAAGTGCCTTGGCAAATAATTGGGCCGTTTCAATCAGATAAGGTTCATAGTCACCCGAAAAAATGTAGGCGTGCCCGATTTTTTGAGCGGCAATCGAATTCTCAATCACTTTTGCTACGACTTTCTGTGATTCAGTCAACTCTTGGAATCGCATATGTGTGACCATTCCCATTAAAACTGATGAAATCCTTCAATCGGCAAGACGAAAATAGTCGCTCCGCCAACTTGGACTTCAACAGGATACGGAATGTATGAATCGGCATGTCCACCCATAGGCGAGATTGGCGTAATCATTTGATCGCGGCTTGAGCAGTTCGATTTGATCAAACCTAGCAAATCGTCAAGGCGTTCTTTCGGGACACCGATCATGAACGTCGTATTGCCTTCTTTCAAAAAACCTCCGGTCGTAGCCAATTTCGTCGCTCGAAAATCTTCTTCAATTAAAGCGTCTGACAAACGCGCGCTGTCTTTATCGTGTACGATTGCGATTACCATTTTCATAATTCGTTCACTCCTCTTTCGTGTAGTCGTTCTATCGTGATATCGAACACTTCATCTTGGATGATTTCAATCGTCTGGCTTGCGTCGATTCGGACCATTCGGCCAGGATTTTGTTGAAGTAACGTCAAGAAACCTTCATAGACGCGTTGATGAAACGCCTCGTCCCGACTCTCGATTCGATCTAACTGCCCGCGTTCTTTCATGCGATGACTCGACTGCTCTGGACTTAAGTCGAATAAGAAAGTCAAATCGGGTGTGACCCCAGCTGTCGCCCACTTATTGAGCGATACGACTTGCTCTAAGTCATACTGAAGACCATACCCTTGGTACGCGATGGATGCATCGACAAACCGGTCACAAACAACGATGGCCCCCCGGTCGATGGCCGGACGAATCACCTGATCCACGTTTTGTGCACGAGACGCTGCATACAGCATCATTTCGGTGCGTGGTGTCATTTCGTCATGCTCTGGAGACAATAACACTTCCCGGATGCTATTCCCGACTTTCGTTCCTCCTGGCTCTCGTGTCATAACAACCTCATACCCTTTTTTAGTCAAGGCGTTAGCCAGCAATTGCAACTGCGTCGTCTTTCCAGACCCGTCTGGACCTTCGACAGTGATGAACATACCTTTCACGTTTAAAACTCCTCTACGATAACATCAATTTGTTTTATCATAACATGTCTGTTCGCCTGGAGGTTCCGTCCCAACGAAATCCACTCTTTTAACACACGAATTTTCTCATCCGTCACGGTCTCACCTTTTAAAATCCAAGGGATCCCTGGCGGATAAGGGATAATCGTCTCAGCTGCAACGCGTCCGATCGCCTCATCGAACGGAAGGCGCACGACGTGTGTATCTTCTTTTATAAGATGAAGGCGCGAAACAGGCTCCGTCATCGGAAACGGATAAATTGTTTCATCCTCGTCAATGAGCGGGACATGCTGAGAAGCATTTTTAATCAGCTTCACCCAATGATGAATCTCTTGCGTTTTTAATTCCCGGAACGGCAGACAGAATAACACATGGTCCTCGGCCGCAAGTTCAATATCAATTCCAATCGAAGATAGATGTCTACTAAAAATCAAACCGTTCTTCGGATAAGTCAGTACCGTCATTTTTGTGAAATCGTCGCCCACTTTTATCGTGAAACCGGCACGTCTCATTTCCATAATAAAAGCTAAATGACTCGTTTGAATCAGTGACCAATCTCGGTCACTCAAATTTTCGAGATAAGCTCGAGCGTGATCAAGAGACGCCATAATCAAGTAAGACGGGCTAGACGTTTGGAAGGAAGAAAGCGCATGAAACAAACGCGATTCATTAATATCTTCCTTATAGTGAATCCAGGCCCCCATCGTGAATGCCGGGAGTGTCTTATGGGCGGACTGGACGACAGCGCTCGCACCTTCAAAAATCGCTGAGCGGTTTGGAAGATTCGGATGAATCAAGTGTGCCCCATGCGCCTCGTCTACAAGTAAGGGAATCGTTAACGTCTGCAGAAAACGACTGATTGCCCGTACATCTGCCATATCTCCATAGTAAGTCGGGGACGTAAGCAGTAACGCTTTTCCTCCGGGATATTGCGTAACTGCCGCTTCGACAGTACGAAGGGAAACGACCGTCGGCAGACCGCTGCCCCGTTCTAGTTCAGGAGTTAGTAAAATCGGCTCTAAGCCCAACCATTCAATTGCGTTCCAAACTGATTTATGTGAGTTTCGCTGGACGTATACCCGCTCACCTCGTTTGACTGTCGCAGCTAACATGCTCCAGTTGCCAACGGTCGATCCGTTGACTAACCACTTACTCTTACTTTGATACAGGGTCCCAAGAGCCTCTTCACCTTGCTGGATAATCCCTTCAGCGTGATGAAGGTCATCCAGATGTGCAAGTTCGGTTAAATCATACGGCATGATTTTATTAAATGCTGTCGGGAGGCTATCATCTGTCACGGTCCCGTTATGATGACCTGGCACATGAAACGACACACGTCCTTCCCGAACGTGCTGTTCAAGCATTTCCATAAACGTGAATGGATTATTTTTAGGCTTTCGAGTCATGTGGAAATCCTCCTTATCCGACACCGTACGCATAAATTATACAAAAAGAGACGACCAAGCATCTGCTTGGTCGTCCTTCATATGGCCTGGCAACGTCCTATCCTCACAGGGGGAGACCCCCAACTACTTTCGGCGCTGAAGCGCTTAACTTCCGTGTTCGGCATGGGAACGGGTGTGGCCGCTTCGCTATCGCCACCAGACAAGGGAATTGTTCCCTGAAAACTGAAGACTCATCAAGTTCAAACCGTTTCTAGATCAAAGCCTCGACCGATTAGTATCATTCAGCTCCACACGTCGCCGTGCTTCCACCCATGACCTA
>NZ_MKXO01000013.1 GCF_001766415.1 Exiguobacterium aurantiacum
CGCAAGACGGACGTGGAACCAGTTTTTGGATATCTGAAGGCCAATTTAGGTTTCACTCGCTTCTCCGTCAGGGGAAAACAACGCGTGAAACGGGAGCTCGGCTTCGCCCTCATGGCGGTGAACTTACGGAAGTTCATCGCCATGGGCCTCGGGAGAAGTGCAAAGAAGGGGTCCGGCCACCGAAAATCGGTGACCGGACCCCTCTTTTTATTGAAAAGCTTTAAAACCGGCTAGTTATGTCCCAGCCTCATTTTGATTTAGAAGACGATTGGGCCGGCCGCGATGACCTTCTCACTCGCTTTCGTGAATCGTTTAAAGTTTTGTTGGAACTTCAAGGCGAGCGCTCGCGCTTCGACATCGTAATGAGCCGTATCTTTCCAAGTGTCACGTGGGTTGAGCACGTCTTGTGGGACGCCATCGATATGGACCGGGATGTCGACGTTGAAGATGTCGTGCTTCACAGTGTCGACGTCACGTAATTGGCCGTTGATCGCGGCGTTCACCATGGCCCGTGTGTAGCTGAGCTTCATACGCGACCCTTCACCGTAAGCCCCGCCGGTCCAACCCGTGTTGACGAGGTAGACGTCGACGTTATGCTGTTCGATCAACTTGCCGAGCATGTCGGCGTATCGTTCCGGGGCGAGCGGCAAGAACGGTGAGCCGAAGCAAGTCGAGAACGTTGCTTGTGGCTCGGTCACGCCGCGCTCCGTCCCGGCTAGTTTTGATGTGTAGCCAGATAGGAAGTGATACATCGCCTGCTCTTTCGTCAACTTGCTGATCGGCGGGAGCACCCCGTAAGCATCGGCCGTCAAGAAGACGATCGTGTTCGGGTGACCGGCCCGTGAAGGGAGCATCGCGTTATCGATGTATTGAATCGGATAAGCTGCTCGCGTATTCTCGGTGAGCGAGATGTTTTTGTAGTCGGGTGAGCGGTCTTCGTTTAAGATGACGTTTTCGATCAACGATCCGAAACGGATAGCGTCATAAATTTGAGGCTCGTTCTCACGCGACAAGTTGATCGTCTTGGCGTAGCAACCGCCTTCGATGTTGAAGATGCCGTCTGGTGACCAACCGTGCTCATCGTCACCGATGAGATGACGTTCCGTATCGGCCGAGAGCGTCGTCTTGCCCGTGCCCGATAGTCCGAAGAAGAGCGCCGTCTCCCCGGCGTCCGAGACGTTGGCCGAGCAATGCATCGACAAGACGTGCTGTTCAGGTAATAGGAAGTTCATGACCGAGAAAATCGATTTTTTAATTTCGCCGCCGTATTCTGTTCCCCCGATCAGAATGGTACGTTTGGCGAACGAGACGAGGATAAACGTTTCTGAGTTCGTCCCGTCAACTGTTGGGTCGGCCTTGTAGCTCGGTGCATAAATGACCGTGAACGGGTCAAACGCAGCTCTCGTCGGCCACTCTCGCAAGAACAACTGCTTCGCGAACAAGCTGTGCCACGCGTACTCGGTGATGGCGCGTACAGGTAGCGTGTAGTGCTCGTCAGCTCCAGCCGAAGCTTCGAGATAATACAGCTTCTGTTTCGTCTCGAGATGAGTGAGGACTTTGTCGAGAAGAGCGGTGAACTTGTCTTCTGCGATCGGCTGATTGATCGGACCCCAGTCCACTAACGAGTTGCTGACTTCATCTTGGACGACGAATTTGTCTTTCGGTGACCGCCCTGTGAATTTCCCTGTACTGACCGATAAAGCCCCGTCTTTCGTCAGTACGCCTTCACCGTTACGAATGGCTTCTTCCACCAGTTCTGGAACCGTTAAGTTCCGTAATACATCGGCACCCTTAATTAATTCTTCGATTTTCAGGAGCGTAGTCGCCATCCTGAATCCCACCTTTCCCCTAAATAGATGTGGATGAAATCCGCATACTTCCGCGATTAATTAGTATGACACTTTTTATTATATGTGACACACTAATCAAAAACAAGCATTTCTTTACCCTTTAAAGTAAGCGCTTTCTTACAAAGACATTCTAACATATTCTGTATAAGCGGGGAGTGAAAAAACGGAAACCGTCAAAAAAATGTTTGATATTTCACAAACATAAATGATTTCCGTGATTACGAAGAAATTTACAAATTAAGCAGATACGCTTGACAGAACGGTATGGCATTTATATGATGGTGTTCGTAACGGATACTCTTATTCTGAGCGGTGGAGGGAACAAGGCCCTACGAAGCCCAGCAACCGTCCGATCCTGTAGTCTTTTTCGGAAAAGGTGCTATCCTGAAGCGAAGCGACAGCTTCGAACGATAAGAGGGTAAGGAAGAACGATTCAACCTTTCCCATTGAACGTGGCGAAAGGTTTTTTTCATTACCGTCCCAAAGCAACGCGTAAGGGGAACGAGTACCGTCCACACATCACCCTTATTAATAGGAGGTTTTTCGAAATGTCAAACTTGAACCGTCGACTTTTCACTTCGGAGTCCGTCACTGAAGGACATCCGGATAAAATTTGTGACCAAATCTCAGATGCGATTTTGGATGCAATTTTGGCTGAAGATCCAAACGCCCGCGTTGCGGCTGAGACGTCTGTCACGACAGGTCTCGTGCTCGTAGCTGGTGAAATCACGACATCGACTTACGTGGATATCCCGAAAGTTGTACGTGAAACTGTTCGTGAGATCGGCTACACGCGCGCCAAATATGGTTTTGACGCTGAGACTTGTGCTGTACTCACAGCAATCGACGAGCAGTCGGCAGACATCGCACTCGGTGTCGACCAAGCGCTCGAAGCTCGTGAAGGTCAAATGACTGACGAAGAAATCGATGCGATCGGTGCCGGTGACCAAGGCCTCATGTTCGGTTATGCAACGAACGAGACACCTGAACTCATGCCGCTCCCGATCTCACTCGCTCACAAATTGTCACGTCGCTTGGCAGAAGTCCGCAAAAACGGAACGCTCACTTACCTTCGTCCAGACGGTAAGACGCAAGTAACTGTCGAATACGACCAAGACAACAACCCGGTCCGTATCGATACGATCGTCATCTCGACGCAACACGCAGAAGACATCACGCTCGAGCAGATCCAAGCGGACCTTAAAGAACACGTGATCGAAGCAGTCATCCCGGCTGAACTCATCGACGCCGAGACAAAATACTTCATCAACCCGACTGGCCGTTTCGTCATCGGTGGACCACAAGGTGATGCAGGTCTCACAGGACGTAAAATCATCGTCGACACATACGGTGGATACGCTCGCCACGGCGGTGGTGCGTTCTCAGGTAAAGATCCTACCAAAGTTGACCGTTCGGCAGCATACGCGGCCCGCTACGTGGCGAAAAACCTCGTGGCAGCTGGACTTGCTGACAAAGCGGAAGTTCAACTTGCATACGCGATCGGTGTCGCACACCCGGTTTCAATCGCGGTGGACACGTTCGGCACTGGTAAATTGAGCGAGACTGAACTCGTTGAACTCATTCGTGAGAACTTCGACCTTCGTCCGGCCGGCATCATCAAGATGCTCGACCTTCGTCGCCCGATCTACAGACAGACAGCAGCTTACGGACACTTTGGTCGCACAGACGTTGAACTCCCATGGGAGCAGACGGACAAAGCGGCAGTGCTTGAAGAAGGCGCAAAACGTTTCGCATAAGCATAAAAAAACGACCTTTCGCGAGAAAGGTCGTTTTTTTATTATGCTTGTGGTTTATTTTCGTTTGTTGCGTTCTCGTTGCCGAGTGCCGTATCTTTCGCCTCGACGACTTTCTCACCAATATCTTGCAAATCTGATTTTGTTTCCTGGGCCGTCTCGACGACTTTGTTCACGTCTTCTTTGACCGTGTCGACTTCACCGACAACTTTTTCATAGACGTTTTGCACATCGGTCGACACTTCTTGAATCATACCTGACGCCGATTTCACTTGCTCGATGACTTGAGACGCTTTACCGGCCGGATCTTCTTTGATCGTGTCGACGAGACCGCCGACAGACGACTTCGCATTCGTGAGTGACTGTTTCGTCGTCTCACGGTTCGACGAGCTAAGTAGGGCGATCAGACCGCCGACGAGCGCACCGAGAAGCATCCCGGTCACGACGTTGATTCTAGGACCACCCGAGTTGGTTTGGTCGAATTGGCGATTCGGGTTGTTAGCGTTAGCTGCGTGCGGATCGTTTTGTAATGTTGGTTCCATGTCTAAACACTCCTTTGTAAGTTGGCATTGGTACTCATATACCCTAGTTAAAATAGAAAATAACGTTCTGCTTTATTTCGACACGAAAAAGTAATAGAAGGGCAGGATATTTTTTACGTGATGGGGAATGATAGTACTAGATTGGCCAAAAGGGGGAAGCTGTTATGAAGATGCGGGAAGCCGTACCAGAAGATGCCGCCACGATTCGAGATATCGCACTTGCGACCATCAGTGTGACAGATGACGTTCGGTCTAAGGTGATGGAGCGCGCCTATCAACAAGAAGAGATCGTCCGGGCCATCGGTTCGAGTGAAGAAGCGAAAGAACAGTTGTTCATCGTCGGTGAGGCCGAAGGAGACGTCATCGGGTTTTACCATGCGATCGACCGCGGTGATACGTGGGAAGTGCTTCGTCTCTATCTTCATCCGGCTCACCATCGCCAAGGACTTGGGGCAGAACTGCTGACACATCTCCAAGAGCGGAAGGCGCAGCCGATCGAGCTGTACGTCGAGAGTTCGAACGAGCAGGCGATCGCGTTCTTAAACCACCAAGCGTTCACCGAACTGAACCGAATTCAAGAAGAAGTGTACGATCAACCGATGGAGCTCATCCATTTGCGTTACGACCCACGCTAAGACTCCAGACGGATTTTCTTTCAAACATCAGTCAGCGGCTGATGTTTTTTGTTAGAATTGATGAGACATACTAATAATGAGGTGACAGCATGACATATGAAGAAGAATCACGAAAAGGGGTCATCGTGATCGTTTACCCGTTGCAGTTCACATCCCGGCTCAGCGAAGCATTTTTGCAGCGACTCAGTGTCGACTATGAGGTGCTCGTCGTGACCGGACAGACGGTCGGACTGACGGCAGAAGACCATAAACAGCTGATCAAGAACACGCTACGGGAAGCGAGTCAGTCCAAACTACCGATTCACGTCATCGCCTTCAGTCTCGGGGCGCTCTTGACGAACCGCCTCCTGCAAGAGTACGACGTGCCGCTCGGGAGTTTGACATACATCTCCCCGCTCTTTGATTGGCATTCGTCCCGCCAAATCGGCGGGCTCAAGCAAGTCGTCGCCAGTGCGGTCGACCGGTTCCGCCCCGATTTGCCGCTCAGTATGATGACGTTCACCGGCGGCGGGGAAGAATCGTCTCGTTTCGGCGAGATCACATACGCGCAGTACCGCGAAATCGAAGAAGAGATCGTCGAGCATCAAGAGGAGAAGAAACATTTACCTCGCTTACCGCTCGCTTGCTTCTACGCGCCGGACGATCGTTTCGCCGACGTGAAGCTGACGTTGAACGTCTGCCGCAAAATCGGCGGTGACCAAGTCTACATCCGTCGGCTCGAAGGGTTCCCGCACTTTGGCTATGAACGGTTGAACACGAAGTTCGCGGAGACGCTGTTAACGTTTTATGAATTGATTCGGGAATAAATAACAGGCGACTCGCGTGAGTCGCCTGTTTTCATGCCCGTTTTTCGATCGCCACGATGAATGGCGGATGATTGATTTGGTTGACGAAGCCGTAACGGAGGACGCCGGCTCGTTTTTGATCGAGTGACTCGACGTACGTGAGCACCTCGTCTCGCTCGACTTTCCCGCTCTCATGGCCGTGGTAGATGACGACGACGATGACACCGCCGACGGCCATCACGTCGAGCAATTGCTCGAGGGCGTCGATCGTCGTGTTGCCGGTCGTTGTGATCGACTTGTCGCTCCCAGGCAAGTAGCCGAGATTGAAGACGGCCGCCGTGATCGGACGGGTTTCATCCGCGACGACCGCCTTGACCGTGTCGTGGCTATCGTGGACGACCGAGACACGATCAAGCAGATCGGCGGCGGTGATGCGGTCTGTTGTCGCCTTGACTGCCGCCTCTTGGACGTCAAACGCGTAGACGTGGCCGCTGCCGACTCGTTCTGCTAGAAACAATGTATCGTGTCCGTTGCCGGCCGTCATATCGATGGCGACGGCACCGTCTGTAACGTGTTCACTTAATAGATGCTTCGCGAACGGTAAAACTCTCATTAATCCCATAGATCTCATCCTTCTTTTTTCCTTGGAAGGAATCACGACGTTCCAACTCGGCGTTGATGGCGTTCAAGACGGCCATTTTGTGCCGGCTCCACGTCGGTCCGATCAATAAGTCGGGTGGACCGTCGCCCGTCAATCGATGAATCACGATCTCAGGCGGTAAGTACTCGAGCTGATCGCAGACGAGCGAGACGTATGTCGTCTCGTCCATGAGTTCGAGCAGCCCTAACTCGTATTGTCTGGCGAGCGGTGTCTGTTTTAAGACGTGGAGCAAATGGATCTTGATTCCTTGTATATCCATTTTAGCAACTTCTCGGGCCGT
This sequence comes from Exiguobacterium aurantiacum, assembly GCF_001766415.1. Classification (GTDB taxonomy): domain Bacteria; phylum Bacillota; class Bacilli; order Exiguobacteriales; family Exiguobacteriaceae; genus Exiguobacterium; species Exiguobacterium aurantiacum_A. The sequence goes on from NZ_MKXO01000013.1 coordinate 6,508, forward strand.
GTCGAGCATCATGTCTGGCGTTTCACCGGGAAGCCCATTGATGATATGGACACAGACGGAAATGTTCCGGCTCCGCAGTTTCGCGAGACCATCGAGGAACGTCTTATAGTCGTGGCCCCGGTTGATCTTTTTCGCGGTTGAATCATGGATCGTCTGCAGGCCGAGTTCGACCGTGAGTGACGTCCGCTCGTTCAACTCAGCGAGATAGTCGACGACGTCGTCTGGCAGACAGTCGGGTCGTGTCGCGATCGACAGACCGACGACACCTTCTTCTACGAGTGCCGGTTCGAACAGTTCGCGCAAGCGCTCTACGGGTGCGTACGTGTTGCTGAACGCTTGGAAGTAGGCGATATACAACGCATGCTTCCATTTCCGATGCAGACGGGCCGTGCCTTCGGCGAACTGGACCGGGATCGGATCACAGGCATTGCCGGCAAAATCGCCGCTGCCGTCATCCGAACAGAACGTGCAACCGCCTTTTGAGACGAGACCGTCGCGGTTCGGACAAGTGAAGCCGCCATCGAGTGGGACTTTGAACACTTTCTCGCCGAATTCGCGACGATACGCTTCATTTAATTTGTGAAATCTAGCTTGGCCAAACGGGTTATTCAATGCTATCCTCTCCTTCCTTGCTCATGCTATCACAAGGCGGGACTTGCTTTACTTCATAATAAGTAATTTTTCTTGACAGTTATGTAGCGTTCCGTTAGCTTGGAGAAGGACTCATCACAGATTCGGCCGTCGTGCCGGATTTTTTATCGTTTAAAGGAATGAAAGGAGTAACGGGTATGAACAATAAAATGCCGATTTCGGTATGGATTCTAGTCATTGCGATGGCGCTCAACACAACGGCGGCGTCTTTTTTATGGCCATTTAACACACTCTATATTAATGGATATTTAGGCGAGTCGATGACGCTCGCAGGTATTGCGCTGCTAGTCAACTCAGCGCTCGCGATCGCGGGTAACTATATCGGCGGGACGTTGTTCGACCGCATCGGCGGGAAGCGGACGCTCATCATCTCGGTCGGGCTGTTGCTCGCGAGCTCGCTCGGCTTCCTATTGTTTCATGCCACGTTCTTCGGGTATTTGGCATGGCTCGGTTTGATCGGGTTCTCGGGTGGGCTCGTCTTTCCGACCGTGTACGCGTTTGCCGGTTTGATCTGGCCTGAAGGCGGTCGACGCTCGTTCAACGCGATCTACGTCGCCCAAAACGTCGGTGTCGCCCTCGGGACGGCGATGAGCGGTCAGATCGCGCGTATCAATATCGAGTGGATCTTCTATGCGAACTTCTTCTTGTCGGTCCTTTTCGTCGTTGTGTTGTTGTTCGGCCTGCGTTACTTGAAAAACCCGGGTCGCCCAATCGTTCAGTCTCAGCTCGAGGCCGCGGCGACGACGCTCTCTGGCGCGACGATGAAATCGATGTGGTTTGTCGCCATCGGTTATGCCGCACTCTGGTTCGTCTACGTCCAGTGGCAGGGAACGATCGCCGTCCATTCGAAAGACCTCGGTGTGACGATCAGCCAATATTCATTGCTGTGGACGGTCAACGGGGCGTTGATCGTGTTCGCCCAACCGCTTCTCAACCGGGCGCTGCGCTACTTTGAAGACGATTTGAAGCGCCAACTCGTCGTCGGTGCCATCATCTTCCTCGCTGCTTTCATCATCGTCCCGTTCGCGGGAGGATTTACGATGTTCATGGTCGCGATGATCGTCATGACGATCGGTGAGATGTTCATCTGGCCGGCCGTCCCGACGATTGCCGCAAAACTTGCACCTCCGGGTAAAGCCGGACAGTTCCAAGGTCTCGTCAACATCGCCGCGTCGGTCGGGCGGATGATTGGACCGACGCTCTCAGGACTCACGTTCGATTTGCTCGGGATGAACGCTGTGTTTGGATTGCTGCTTCTACTCATTGTCACGGCGCTGTTCTTCTTTATGAAAATTAGTTCGTTGAATCGTCAAACTTGATCCGGATGTCACATCAACCGCGTATCCAATTCGCATGAGGTATTGCAATCTCATGTAAAATTCATGTAAAATATAGTCAGAGGATCCTTTCACATAATCGTTCCGTCGTTCCGTCGTTTCCTGTTTCTAGCCGATGAGGAGATGTACACCATGAACGAAGAAGTCAATTTACTCGTGCTCGCGACCCAATACATGTTTTGGGTCGGGTTTGTCGGAATGGCCGCCGCGACGCTCTATTTTCTAGTGGAACGAAACAGCCTTGACCCGGAATATCGTTCTGTCGCCACGGTCGCTGCCTTGGTCACGTTTGTCGCTGCCATCCATTACTATTTCATGAAAGACTCTGTCGGGGATATGGGACTGTTGTCTGAAATCACAGGTTTTCCAACCGAGATTCGTTATATCGATTGGCTCGTGACGACACCGCTCTTGCTCGTGAAGTTCCCGCTTCTTCTCAATTTAAAGGGGAAGATGAAGTCGGGACTGCTGACGAAATTGATCGTCGCCGACATTATTATGATCGTCTCGGGATATCTTGGTGAATCATCGATCAACTTGAACGGCGGCTTCACGCAACTTGGGTTGTGGGGCTATCTAGTCGGTTGTTTGGCATGGATCTATATCATCTACTTGCTGTTCACAAGTGTCACGAAAGCGGCGGAATCGTCGCCGGCACCGATTCGGAAAGCGCTGCTCAACATGCGCCTGTTCATCTTGATCGGTTGGGCGATTTACCCGATCGGTTACGCGGTCACGCTGTTCGCGACCGGGGTAGAGGTTCAACTAGTGCGTGAGCTCATCTATAACGTCGCCGACTTGGTCAACAAGGTCGGATTCGGATTGATCGCTTTCTTCGCGGTGAAAACGATCTCGACGCTCAAACAAATTAAAACGTGATTGCAAGTTCACATTGACGTAGTTTTTTATCTTGCGCTAAAATGAAGAAGTGAGATGAAAATTGCGTTGATAAGGAATAGTATCGTAGCGTCGATATGTTAGAGAGCCGGTGGTTGGTGTGAACCGGTATATGGACCGCGAGAACTCGCCTTGGAGCTGTTTGCCTGAACTAAAAGTAAGGTGAACCGAAGTTACGCCTCGTTACCGGCGTCTCAAGTGGCAGACATGCAACATGGGTGGTACCGCGGAGAGCTTTCAAGCCTTTCGTCCCATTTACCGGGGCGGAGGGCTTTTTATTATGCAGAGGAGGAAGAAATTTGAGCTATTTTAAACATCAAGACATCGAGCCGAAATGGCAAAAACGTTGGGAAGAGAAAGATTCATTCCGGACGACGGAAGACCCGGACAAGGAATGTTTCTACGTCCTCGACATGTTCCCATACCCGTCAGGAGCCGGACTTCACGTCGGTCACCCGGAAGGTTATACGGCGACAGATATTATCGCCCGCATGAAACGGATGCAAGGCTATAACGTCCTTCACCCGATCGGTTGGGACGCGTTCGGTCTTCCGGCCGAACAGTACGCCCTCGATACAGGAAACGACCCGCGCGAGTTCACGGAGCGTAACATCGGGACGTTCCGCCGTCAGTTGAAAGACCTCGGCTTCTCGTACGACTGGGACCGTGAGATCAGCACGACCGACCCGAAATACTACAAGTGGACGCAATGGATTTTCACGCAGCTCTATGAGCGTGGCCTCGCCTACGTCGACGAAGTGGCGGTCAACTGGTGTCCGGCCCTCGGTACGGTACTCGCTAACGAGGAAGTCATCGACGGATTGTCTGAACGTGGGAACCATCCGGTCTACCGCGTCCCGATGAAACAGTGGGTGCTCCGCATCACGCATTACGCCGAGCGGTTGCTTGATGATTTAGAAACACTCGACTGGCCAGAGAGCGTCAAAGAGATGCAACGCAACTGGATCGGTAAATCGGTCGGCGCCGAAGTCGACTTTAAAGTCGACGGGCACGATAAAGTCGTGACTGTATTCACGACACGCCCTGATACACTTTACGGAGCGACGTACGTCACACTCGCGCCGGAGCACCCGTTCGTCAAAGCAATCGCGACGCCGGAACAACTCGACGCGGTCGAAGCGTACGCGGAAGAAGTCTCGAAGAAGACCGACCTCGAACGGACCGATCTCGCCAAAGAGAAGACGGGTGTCTTCACGGGCGCATACGCGGTCAACCCGGTCAACGGGGAAAAACTTCCGATCTGGATCGCTGACTATGTCTTGTCGACGTACGGTACGGGTGCGGTCATGGCCGTACCGGGCCACGATGAGCGGGACTATGAGTTCGCGAAAACGTTCGACCTCCCAATCCGCGAAGTCGTCAAAGGCGGTAACTTGGATGAGGCGGCTTACACGGAAGACGGCGAACATGTGAACTCAGGAACGCTCGACGGTCTCAATAAAATCGATGCCATCGCCAAGATCATCGAAGAACTCGAACTTGCCGGCACGGGCCGGGCGAAGACGACGTATCGTCTCCGCGACTGGTTGTTCAGCCGTCAACGCTATTGGGGCGAGCCGATCCCGATCGTTCATATGGAAGACGGGACGCTCAAGACGGTATCGATCGAAGAGCTTCCGCTCGAACTTCCGATCATCGATGAGATCAAGCCGTCAGGCACAGGCGAGTCACCACTCGCGAACGCAGACGAGTGGTTGACGTACACAGACCCGGTGACGGGTGAGAAAGGTCGTCGTGAGACGAACACGATGCCGCAATGGGCCGGCAGTTGCTGGTACTACATCCGCTACATCGATCCGCATAACGAAGACATGATCGCCGATCCTGAGAAGTTGAAGCGCTGGCTCCCGGTCGACTTGTACGTCGGTGGGACGGAGCACGCGGTCCTACACTTGCTCTACGCGCGTTTCTGGCACAAAGTGCTCTACGACATCGGGATCGTCCCGACGAACGAGCCGTTCCAAAAGCTCTACAACCAAGGTATGATTCTCGGTGAGAACAACGAGAAGATGTCGAAATCAAAAGGCAACGTCGTCAACCCGGACGATATCGTCAAATCACACGGTGCCGACACGCTTCGTCTCTATGAGATGTTCATGGGACCGCTTGATGCGGCCATCGCGTGGTCGACGAACGGTCTTGACGGGGCACGTCGCTTCCTCGACCGTGTCTGGCGTTTGTTCGAACAAGCGAAACTCGAAGACGTCGCTGCGACGGCCGACTTTGAGCGCACGTACCATCAGACTGTGAAAAAAGTGACGGAAGATTATGAGGCACTTCGCTTCAATACAGCGATCTCGCAACTCATGGTCTTCATCAACGAAGCGTACAAGCAAGACACGTTACCGAAGCAAGAGATGGTCAACTTCATCAAGATGCTCGCTCCGGTCGCACCACACTTGGCTGAAGAGTTGTGGGAGCGTCTCGGGATGGCAGAAGAGTTGACGTATGCGGCGTGGCCGACGTTCGACGAGTCGAAACTCGTCAGCGATACGATCGAGGTCGTCATCCAAGTGAACGGTAAGCTTCGGGCGAAGATGCACGTGACGCGCGACGCTTCAAAAGAAGCACTTGAGGCGGAGGCACTCGCGAACGAGCGTGTACAAGAGTTCACTGAAGGAAAAACGGTCCGTAAAGTGATCGTCGTCCCAGGTAAACTCGTTAACATCGTCGTAGGATAAGTTAAGGAATGTGTGACATTGTCACACGTTCCTTTCTTTTTGGGGATGCCGTTTTCTTTTTGAGGCGGTTTTGTTACACTAAAGGGCGACACTGAATATAAAGGGGACTAAGCGTCCATGAAACGATCTTACGTACTGTACACGACGTTGTTTGCGGTCGTGGTCGGCGTGATTCTTTGTTACGTGTTCGTTTTTTCAGACGAAGACATTCAAAGCCAAATCGCTGCGACATTTGAAAAGATTGAGATTCAAACGAGTCATCAAGCGACGTCGATGCCTCCGGTCGAGGCCTCGCCAGACGAAGAAGACATCGATACGACCGATGCGCTCGAACAAATACAGAATATTGACGAGGTTTACTATAGCGACACGATCGGGGCTTATTTGGTCTTGACGAAAGACAACGACTTCTTTGAAGTGAGCGGAAACGCGAATCGAGTGAACGCTTCGCTCAAGCTCGAGACCAAGAATCAATCGTTCCCGCTCGGTGACTTTATCGGGATGCGTATGATTGCAGAAGATAAAATTTATGCCGTCACATCGACCGGTGTCATCGTGACAATCGAGCGAGAAGAAGGACGTTGGATGGAGCGCGAACGAAAAGCAATCGGCGGGCTTGTTTCGACCGATCGGCTGTTTGGGCTCGGGTACGACCAAGAGACGGAACGGCTCATCATCATGAACCGCACGGCAGCAGCGCCAGATATCGAACTCATCTACGTTCAAGAACGGATTATGAAGGCGGAAACGCCGGATGAAGCCGAAGCGACACCGGATGAGGAAGCCGACCCAGCAACGGATGAACCGGCCCAATCGGCTGAAGAAACGATCGAGACGGATGCTGTCTCTCCGGAAGATGAGGCACTTCAAACAGAAGAAACAGAAGACGTCGAACCGTTGACGGAGTGGACGATTGAATCACGCAAGCCACTCACGACGGAAGGGATGAGCGCCTCGATTCAACAGAAGTTTGAGAAGTTCCGTGGGGTCGGTCTTGTCGAACGGCAAGGACGGATTTACGTCCTCGATTCGGAAGAACTCGTGTTATACACGATCAACCCAGGCGAAGGGACGATGAACGGTCAAATGGTGACGCCTCGCGTCTACGGTTCGACCGGCATGTTCCTGCAAGACAATGAAATTTTTGCAATCGTACGACCAGACGTGTTCGATCTTGACGCGTTCGTCTCGGTCGACTGATAGGAGCGGATCAAATGAGTAAACGTTATTTTTATGAAGAAGTACGCCAGTTTCACGAAACGTTCGGTCACCCGGAAGCAAGCGTGCCGAGCCCGCTCGAACTTGACCGGGCCGTGAAACGGTCGGTCTGGACGGCAGAAGAAGCGGTCGTCGAATTTTTGCACCAGTCAGCCCGGACGGAAGACGAGTTTTTGCAAGCCGTCGCGACGTTCCAACAAGGGTTTGAGAAAGCCGTGCACAAATCGCTCCAAGAAGCGCCGCCGATGAACGACGTCGACCGGCTCGTCGGTCAAGGGGACGCGCTCACGGACGCACTCTATTTCGTGATGGGGAGTTTCGTCGAGCTCGGGCTCGACCCGGTGCCGCTGTTTGAAATCGTCCAGCGTGCCAACATGGCGAAACTCGGCCCGGACGGATTGCCGATCCTGCGCGCGTCAGACAATAAAGTCATGAAGCCTGAAGGGTGGATGCCACCTGAGCCGGAACTCGAGGCTGAGGTCCGTCGCCAAATGGCAGAAAAATAAGAGAGCGTGGTCACTAGGACCACGCTCTCAGGTTGTTGATGAACCAAATCGTAAAAAGCGATCTGGTTCATCTTTTTTTTATGTTCGAGGGCCTTGAGGCGCTCTGTCTAACATAAAATTGAAGTCGAGTCCGCAGTAGCCCGATGTCGACCGTTTACGTTGCTCGTCAGACGGCGCCGATAGGACGAGCGATATCACTCCTGTTAGTCCACGCTCTCTTTACGTTGTAGGCTCGAGTGTGGAGAATTCCGCCGCATGTGACCCGGCGCAGTGGCCGGTCGTGAAAGCGGCCGTAATGTTATAGCCGCCCGTGTATCCATGAATGTCGAGCACCTCGCCGGCGAAGAACAAACCGTCTGCTTTCTTTGACATCATCGTCTGCGGGGCGATCTCTTTGACCGAGACACCGCCACCCGTGACGAACGCTTTGTCGAAGTCGAGCGTACCTGTCGCGTGCAGTTCGAACGTCTTGAGACGCGTCGCGAAATCGATGACCGATTGTCGTTTCAACTGGCTCGCGTCCTCTTCGCCGAAAGCGAGTTCAGCCAAGAGAAGGTCGAGCATCCGTTCCGGAATGAACCCTTTCCAGACGTTTTTGACGGCACGTTTCGGTTGGGCTTGCACTTGATCCCATAACGATTGAACGAGCTCGTCGCGCGCCATGTCTGGGAACAAGTCGAGTGACAGTGCGACGACCCGTTCTTTGCTGCGCTTGCGTTCTTTGATCGTATATTGGCTGCATCTGAGTGCGATCGGACCCGAGATACCGAAGTGGGTGAAGATCATGTCGCCGCGGTGCGTCTTGATCGGCTTACCTTTTTTACCGTGCACGGTGAGGGCGACGTCGCGAAGCGACAGCCCTTGCAACTGTTTCGTCCCGATGAACGAATCGTTCAAGAGGATCGGCACCTCAGTCGGGAACAGCTCGGTGATCGTGTGCCCCGCTTTCTCGGCCCACGGGTAACCGTCTCCGGTCGAGCCGGTGTGGGGGACGGATTGTCCGCCGACGGCGATGACGCAAGCTTTGGCCTCAATCCGTTCCCCATCTTCTAGCTCGACCGCCTCGAACTCATTTGCTTCATTAAAATGGAGCGTCTTCACTTTCGCGTTTTTCCGAATCTCGACACCGAGCGAATCGATGGCGCGGAGGAGCGTGTTGACGACATCCTGGGCTTTGTCCGTCACTGGGAACATCCGACCGTTGTCTTCCTCTTTCAACGGGATGCCAAAGCCCGTGAACAAATCGATGATGGACTGGTTATCGAACTGGGCAAGGGCGCTATATAAAAAGCGGCCGTTCCCAGGAATGAACTGAATCAACTCGTCGACCGGTTTCCGGTTCGTGACGTTACAACGCCCGCCGCCTGAAATGGCGAGCTTGCGTCCGAGCTTCGAACCTTTGTCGATCAAGAGCGTGTTCGCTCCGGCTTTCGCGGCGGCGTAGGTCGCCATCAGGCCGCTTGGGCCACCTCCGATGACGATGACATCTTTCAACATAGTATCCCTCGTTTCTGTTTCAAATTGACACGTAAAATTATCGTAACTTTATTATCCGCAATAGTAAGAGTATAATGAGAAACGGTTGTTTTGTAAAACTAGGACATTTTAAACGTTGTATGAATAGATGGAGGTATCTCATGTCATCAAGCGTCAAACAAGATTCAGGACGAGAATCCTTCGTCAAAGGAACGCTGCTCTTATCAGCCGGGAACTTGATTTCCCGTGCGCTCGGACTGCTGTACACGTTCCCGTTCCAAGCGATGGTCGGGATTGCCGGTGTTACGTTATACCAAGCGGCATATACGTATTATGCGCTCATGATCGCCATCTCGACGGCAGGGATCCCGGTTGCCGTCTCAAAATTCATCGCCAAGTATAACGCGCTCGGCGAGTATGGGACGAGTCAACGGCTGTTCCGGCAAGGGATGAAGCTGATGCTCGCGACCGGTGTCGTCGCCTTTTTCTTACTCTTCTTTGCCGCTCCGTGGTTGTCGGAGCTCATGGTCCGCAATTCGGAAAACAATCAACAGTATATCGACTCACTCACGCTCGTCACTCGAAGCGTCAGTTTTGCGCTCTTGCTCATCCCGGCGATGAGTATGGTCCGTGGTTATTTCCAGGGACATCAAGATATGGCCCCGACGGCCATCTCACAAGTCATTGAACAGATCGTACGCATCATGTTCTTGCTCAGCGGAACGATGCTCGTCTTGTTCGTCTTCTCAGACTCGGAGTTCGTCCGTCCGCTCGCTGACACGCTCGGCGGAACGGCGGCGGTCGAGACGACGGAACTGAATGGATTGAAAGTGCTCGCCGTGACGATCGCGACGTTCAGCGCGTTCATCGGTGCGATCGGGAGTATCGTCGTTCTCGCGATGTACTGGCGCAAGCGAAAAGACATTCATCGACAGACCGACAACCCTGAAGGAACGCCGGTCCGTTCGATGAAATCGCTCTTGCTCGAATTGCTCAGCTACTCGATTCCGATCGTCATGGTCGGCTTGTCGACACCGCTCTACCAGTTCGTCGATCAGTTGACGATGGTCAACACGCTGCTCAACGCCGGGAAATCGGTGGCTGAGGCGACGTCGGCGTTCGGTTTTTTGACCGGTAACGCCCACAAGATCGTTTTGATCCCGGTATCGATCGCGGCCAGTGTGTCGATGGCGACGATTCCACTCGTCACCCGATCGTTCACACACGGGGACATGGATAAAGTCCGCAATCAAGTCAATCATATTTTCCAAGTATCGTTCTTCGTGACGATTCCAGCCGTCATCGGACTCGTCGCGCTCTCAGAGCCGTTGTTTGGGACGCTCTTCCCGGGTGACCGGGAAGGGTGGGTCTACTTGCTCCATTACGCACCGAGTGCATTCTTCCTCGCCTATTACTCGGTCGCTGCGGCAATTTTGCAAGGGATCAATAAACAATACTTCACGATTTTCGCGACAGCGATGGGGCTCTTGACGAAAGTCGTCTTGAACGTCCCGTTCGTGTACGCGCTCGGCGGCATCGGCGCCGGGTATGCGACGATTGCCGGATACATCGTGGCGATCATCCTCATGGTGTGGAAGATTCAACGGGCACTTCAGTTCCCATATAAACAACTGTTACGTCGCACGATCCTCATGTTTGCGATGGGCGCGGCGATGTTCGTTGCGGTGTATGGGTCGTTGTTCGTCACACTAAATGACCAACCGAGTTGGAGCAATGATATCGTTGCGACCGTCGTCGGCTTCGGGATCGGGCTCATCGTGTATGGCTATCTCGGATGGAGAAGTCACTTGGCCGGGAAACTGTTAGGAAAACGATTCCAATATCGGAGGAAAAATAATGCGAATTGATAAGTTGTTAGCCAATATGGGCTATGGTTCACGTAAAGACGTAAAACTGTTATTAAAACAGGGAGCGGTTCGAATCGATGACCAACCTGTGAAAGATGCGAAACGGCACGTCGACACGGACAGTGAGACGGTCACCGTGCTCGGTGAGCCGGTCGAGTACCGTCCGTTCGTCTACTTGATGATGAATAAGCCGGCTGGAGTCATCAGTGCGACTGAAGACAAAGTCGAGTCGACGGTCATCGAATTGATTGACCCGGCTTACGCCCATTACGAGCTGTTTCCTGTCGGGCGTCTCGACAAAGACACGACGGGCCTACTGCTCATCACGAACGATGGTGCGTTCAACCACGCCCTCATGTCACCGCGTAAACACGTCGACAAGGTGTATATCGCCGAAGTCGACGGTGAGATGACGGTCGAGGACATCCGCACGTTCGCGGAAGGAGTCGCTCTCGAGGACGGGTACACGACGAAACCGGCGCGTCTTGAAGTGCTCAGTCAGACGGGCCAAACATCTGTCGTCCGCCTGACGTTGTCGGAAGGGAAGTATCATCAGGTCAAGCGGATGATCGCTGCGGTCGGCAAGCACGTCGAACGGCTCGAACGAGTCCAAATTGGACCGCTCGAACTCGATGAATCGTTACAGCCTGGTGAATACCGTGAACTGACCGAAGCAGAAGTCGAACAGTTTTTGTCATGAATCAGGAGTGAACAGTGAGACCGGATGTCGGAAAGGCATCCGGTCTCACTTTTTATGCAAAAAAAGAGGCTCCGTGAACGGAACCCCTCGTAATTATATTCAATTTGCCGTCTTCAGTGAACGTTTCGATGATGTCCACGTGCCGCGGCTCGGACTTTCTACAAGATTGTTGTATTCAAGTACGTTCAAATCACGCTGGACGGTGCGTGATGTGATGCCGAACTCTTCTACTAGTTCTGAAGTGGTAACGCAATCCCTTTCGTTGATAAATAAATAAATCGACTTAATACGGGTTAGCATGCGATCTGTTGAACCTTTCATTGGATGACCCCCCAATGCGTAGAATGATGAAAGACGAAGCCTACGGACGACAAATGAAATATGAAATTGTTATTTTCTAAAATTACATCTTAAGTATAACGCTCCTATACAGAAAAGCAAGGGAAAAGCACGAACGATTTCAATGTAAAGAACATGTTATGAACGTAAATATCGAATGAACGAACTGTAAATCATCGATTATTCAACCGAAAGACGAACGAAAAATTATTTTCGAAATAAATGTTCGTCTTTCTGACATTTGGATATACTAATAAGGGAGAGAACATTCGCAAAGGGGAGATTGACATGAACTGGAGACAAGAAGTCGACTTACGAAAAGAAGCGTTTTTAAACGATCTTAAAGGATTACTTACAATCCCGAGCGTGTTAGACGAATCGAAAACAGGACCGAACGAGCCGTTCGGCCCAGAAGTCCGTCAAGCGCTCGACTATATGCTCGAGCTAGGTCAACGTGACGGCTTTATCACAAAGGATGTCGACGGATATGCGGGACATTTAGAATACGGCGAAGGTGAAGAACTCGTCGGCATCTTGTGCCATCTCGATGTCGTACCGGCCGGGGACGGGTGGACATATGGGGCGTTCAACCCGACAATCACCGACGGCAAAATTTTTGCGCGCGGCAGCAATGACGATAAAGGGCCGACGATGGCTGCCTATTACGGATTGCGGATCGTCAAAGAGCTCGGTTTGCCACTATCGAAACGGGTCCGGCTCATTGCGGGCTGTGACGAAGAGAGCGAGTGGCGTTGCGTCCGTGAGTACTTTAAACAAGAAGAGATGCCGACGTATGGGTTTGCGCCTGACGCCGATTTCCCGATTATCAACGCCGAGAAAGGTCTATACGATGGCGTGCTCAAGCAACTTCCAATCCAGCGCGTCACGGGAACAAAACATCACCTCGTCTCGTTCATCAGTGGGGAACGCCCGAACATGGTGCCAGACGTTGCGACAGCGGTGTTGAAAACGAATGAAGTGCTCGAAGAACAATTCGAGGCGTATCTCGAGAAGTATGAAGCGGACGGGACGTGTGTTTTTGAAGAAGGGATGTACACGTTCACAATAAAAGGCGTCGCGGCCCACGCGATGGAACCAGACAACGGGGTGAACGCGGCCTACGTGCTCGCAGGCTTCCTGCTCACGCTCGCGCTCGATATTCAAGGTGAGCGCTACATCGAGTTCGTCCGTCACGTCTTTGCGGACTCACGCGGCATCTCGCTCGGTATTGAAGCGAGCGACGAGACCGGGGATTTGACGATCAACGGTGGCGTCTTCCGCTACAACGACACGGAGCGGATGGCGACGGTCAACATCCGTTACCCGTATACGGCAAAGTTCACGGAACGTCTGCAAAACTTGAAAGAAATCGCGTTGTCATTCGGTTTCGAATTGACGACAAAACACCATATGCCGCCACACCACGTTTCGGAAGACCATCCGCTCGTGACAACATTAGCAGGCGTCTATGAGCGCCAAACCGGTGAATCAGCGCACTTGATGGCAATCGGAGGCGGTACGTATGCCCGCTCGCTCGAAGCCGGCGTCGCGTTCGGCGCGTTGTTCCCGGGAGCGAAAGATGTCGCCCATCAGGTCGACGAGTATATGGAAGTTGAAGATTTATTACGTGCGGCCGCAATCTATGCGGAAGCGATTTACGAGCTCGCTAAATAATAACCTTTGAGAGCTGACTGCATCGGTCGGCTCTCTGTCTGTTAGGAAGGAAGTTGAACGTGAACCAGCAAAAAAAATCGTTTCAATCGATTTATGTCGCCATCTTTTTCGCACAAGGCGCCCTCATCCCATACATGGCCTTGTTCTTCTCACAAGCACGTTTTGATTTGTCACCGAGTGAGGTCGGGACGATCGTCGCCATCTTGCCCATTTTATCGATCGGTATACAACCACTCTGGGGCATGCTGGCCGACCGCACGGGCCGAACCCGCGCCTGGTTAATGTTAGCCATGATTGCGGCTGCGGCGATCTCGCTCACATTTTTATTTGCGACATCGTACGTCTGGATCATTCTGTTGATGGTAGCTTGGTCGATATTTCAATGTGCCCACATTCCGCTCGTCGATATGATGACGCTCGATTACACGTCCCGTGCTAAAATCGATTACGGAGCCATCCGTTTGTTCGGATCGGCCGGGTTTGCCATCGCGGTCTTCATGATCGGTCGGATTGCGGATACGTCATGGGGGTTATCGAGTACGTTTCTGCTTAGTGCGATCGTGCTCGTCGTCGGAACCGTCGCCTTGAAGCAAATTACGGATACGGGTGTAACCCATACGACGACAGCAGCCCCGTTCGCTTGGTCAGCCATTTGGAATGCACCGTTCGTGGCGTTTTTAGTCGGCGGCATGCTCGTCTTTGGTCCGATTTACGCAAACAACTACTACTTTGGCATTTATGTGACGAGCATCGGCGGCTCGACGACGCTCGTCGGAACGTTGTTTTTAGTGGCGGTGCTCTGTGAGATCCCGTTTATGAAAGTGGCGCATCAAATTGTCGCACGTCTCGGCACCGTCAACGTACTCGCGGGGGCAGCTTTGATTTCAGCGCTTCGGAACGGTTGGCTCGCACTTGAACCGTCGTTGTGGGTCGTTTGGTTGCTCGCCATCGTCCAAGGACTCGTCGTCGGGTTGCTCATTCCGGTTGCACTTCAGTTTGTCCGAAGTCTCGTCAGCTTAAACGTCACCTCGACAGCGATTGGCGTCTATATGGCTGTCACATCGGGCTTGGCGACGGCCGCGTTCAATCAGTTGAGCGGGATAATCATTGAAGTAGACAGCATTATCGGTGTATTTTGGATGTACACAGCAGTCAGTGTCATCGGCGCGATTTTATTCTTGGGACTGAGACGGTTCCGTGAGAAAGGATGACGAGCGATGTCGACACATTATTTTATAGCGCTCCCGATTGAAGCGCGACAGTTTGAACAAATCCAACGGGACATCTTGCCGTTCTATTCCTATCGCCGCGTTTATCGACCAGAGGAATTTCATTTGACGCTTCAATTTTTAGGGGCGTTAGACGATGACCAAGTAGAGGCAGTCAAAGACATCACTCGAGACGTGGCGCACGAAACGGCGCCGTTCACATTACATTTTCAGCAGATTGATCATTTCGGGAGACCCGATCGTCCGCGCGTGCTGACAATCATCCCGAATCCGTCTGTAGCGCTTTCGACATTCGTCAGTGCACTTCGGCGAAAATTGGCTGAAGAGATTTCAGCCATCGATCGGAAACCGTTCGCAGCACACGTCACCCTTGCAAAGAAATGGGATACCGGCGAGCGGATCCCTTATATCGCACCTGCGTTTGACGTGGAAGAAGCAATCACAGAAGTAGTGCTCTATCGAATTAATCCGACACAGACTCCTGCCTATGAAGCAGTTGAAGTATTTCCGCTAGCGCATTCAGAGGAGGACACATGGCGATCCCGATTAAAATTTTTGACGTAATTTCTAAATATGAACGGAACATGCTCGATCAATTCAATCGTTTTCAAGAGTATATCGAATCCGATACGGCGCGAATGCGCAGGCTCCACGACTCGAATCGGCTAACTCCGCCGGAAATCATGGAGTTTGAAAACCCGTGGTGGAAATTTTGGCGTCGCACGGAGCGCATTGAGCTCGAAGCGAACCCGTTGACGGAAAAACAATTTCAAACGTTGCTCACAAACCGGCGCCGCATCCAAAAGCTTCAATTTGCGTGCGAAGGGGCAACGGAAGCGGATATGCCACTATTAGCTTTTTTGCGGGACTATAGTTATCGGCATATGCTCACAGAATGGAACGAGCATCACTTTTTCATGTATCGTCCTGTCGTCGAGTGGAACGGGGCCATGGTTGAACTAAGCCATATCATCGTTGGGCCGTCGCATATTTATCTCGTTGAATGGCTTGAAGGTGACCGCAGCATCTATCACGTATCGAAACAGAAGACTTGGATTCATCAACCGCTCAAAGGGGAAAATAAACGTGTAGTCAATCCGCTCATCGCATTGACACGCACCGAAGAAATCGTAAGGCAGTTTCTTCCGTCCTATGATGGGGTCATCCAAAAAGTGGCGTTGGCTCCGAACGGCTATTTCGATCATGTGCCGGAGACACGCGCGACCCAGTTTGTTTCACGGTCGGATTACGACCAATGGATGAAACAAGTCAATGCGAGGGCATCCATCGTGAAAGCCCAACAAATTCGAGATGTGGCGAAACTTCTAGATACGACAGCACAGATGCCGTTTCGACAATTTTTGGATCAGTAGGAGAGGATGGAACGAGTATGTATCACACACCTGATCAACAGGCGACAACGCATGTGACAATCGAGCGGGCAACGCTCCTCTCATTTGAGACGGTTCGACTCGAAGTCATCGCCGAATATGAGTCCATTCCAGTACAAATCGAACAAAATGGGCGCCCTGTTACTTACGTGGTGCTCGAAGAACGATCAACTGAGGCCGGGACGATTGAACGGGACATCCGTCTCGCGCGCCCGGTAACGCTGGAATCGGTTTATACCGTATTTCATCCTGGACATAAAACAATCGTGGTCGTCCCGAGAGAAATTGTCCAGACGAATGAATTTGAACGCAGATACGCCTACGATGGACCGCTCGGACTCCTCTTTGGCATAAATGTGATTGACGTATTCGTCTGGTCACCTGTCGCTTTCTCGATTTGGGTGACAGTGCATGATGAAGACACGCATCGGGAAATCGAGCGATTTCGGATGATGCGCGGTAGCCGCGGCGTCTGGCATGCCGAGGTGCCAAAAGGTTACGAAGGTTTACTATACCGTCTTCACGTCAAAACACCGGTCGAAACGAACGATATCGTCGACCCTTACGCGAAAGCCGTCAGCCTGAATGGCGAATTTGGCGTATTGGTCGATGTCGAAGCCGAGATTGCGAAACACGTTGAACCGGTGTTACGGCCGCCGCTCCGAAAAGCGACTGACGCCGTCATCTACGAACTTCATATCCGCGACTTCACGAGCCACCCCGCTTCGACGAGCCGTCTAAACGGATTGTACGGCAGCATCGTCGAAACCGGGATTCGGACGACCGGTGACAAGAGTGCCGGTCTCGATTACTTGAAAGAGTTAGGCGTCACACATTTGCAATTGCTCCCGGTGCATGACTTCGGCAGTGTCGACGAGTTGACACGCATGCCTTATAACTGGGGGTACGACCCGATTCATTGGTTCGCTTTAGAAGGGAGCTACGCCTCAGACCCAAGCGCCCCGACAACAAGAGTGCTCGAATATGCCCGAATGGTGAATGAGTTACACAAAACCGGGATGCGCGTCGTCGTCGATGTCGTCATGAACCATGTGTTCATTCGTGAACAGTCGTCGCTCGAAGCGCTCGTGCCGTATTATTATTTCCGGTATGAGCACGACGGAACGGTCGCAAACGGTACCGGTGTCGGGAATGACACAGCGTCTGAACGGTATATGATGCGTCGCATGATTGTCGATTGCATCACTTATTTTGCGACGACGTATCAAGTTGACGGTTTTCGATTCGATTTGATGGGGATCCATGATGTGGAAACGATGAACCAAGTTCGGACGTCGCTTGATAAAGTCGACAGGTCTATCTTGATCTATGGAGAAGGTTGGGATTTGGCGACACCGCTCGGACCGTCCTTGAAGGCGTCTTCCCACAATGCGGCGCATATGCCACGAATTGGTCATTTTAACGATATGATGCGAGATGCGCTGAAAGGTTCCTCGTTCAACGAGCGCGAGCGCGGCTTCGTATCCGGGAACGAATGGCGGGAGTGGGAACTTCGTGAATGCATCACCGGTGCCGTTCAGATTCCGAACGTCACCGTCGGTCGGTTCCCGAGTCCGCAATATACGATCAATTATGTGGAAGCGCACGATAACTATACGACGTTTGATAAATTGCTGCTCGCTTGTGAGGATACGGATGAGACGACGAGGTTACGGATGCAACGGCTGGCCACAGCGATCGTCATCACATCACAAGGCGTTCCGTTCCTTCACGCCGGACAAGAGTTCGGTCGAACGAAACAAGGCGTAGAGAACAGCTACAACGCCCCTGATCGGATCAATCATTTTGATTGGGACCTTCGTGACAGTCGGGCGACAGAAGTGGAGTATGTGAAAACGCTGCTCAAGTTACGCCGGCGCCACACGTGTTTCCGATATGATACCCGGCAAAAAGTAGTCGAGCAGTTCAAGTTTCTCCCGTCGCCGCCTGGTGTGATCGCTTACGAACTGACAGCAAGCCATTCTTACGATGCTTGGCAGCGAGTGCGTGTGTATTTGAACGGGACGTTCGAGCAAGTGACGTTCCAAGCCGAAGGCGACTGGAACGTATACGTGCAAGGGGATAAGGCAAGTTTGACGCCGATTGTTCGAAACCCGAGTCAGATTCAAGTCGAGTCGTTGTCAATGACGATTATCGCGTGTTAATATTGTGATTGTATCTTTTTAACTTCCAATGAGATTTGAGCGTGATGAACATGTATTCAGATATAATCGGTGCCCTCGGTGAAGAGTGGACAGTGGCTTCCGCAGGCGGGATTACGGGTGAAGCGTACGTAGCGACGACGCACCAACAAAAAATCTTTGTTAAACGGAATTCGTCTCCATTTTTAGCGATTCTATCCGCCGAAGGCATCGTCCCGAAACTATTGTGGACGAAGCGGATGTTCAACGGAGACGTTCTCAGTGCCCAACAGTTCATCGAAGGTCGTGAGTTATCGCCTGCCGACATGGAGCGTTCCGAAGTGGCGGCGCAACTCGGAAAGATCCATCATTCGAAAGAGCTATTATTCATGTTACAGCAGTTAAACCATACACCGGTCACTTCAGAACTGTTGTACCGGCAATGTGCCGCCTATGAGCAAGATGAGGCAGATGAGACGATCGATGAGGCGGTCCGTTGGTTATCAGACCATCGGCTGCCCGATGACGAGCGCGAACTAGTCGTTTGTCACTCTGACCTCAATCACAATAATTGGATTGAGGATGAGTCGGGACTTCTTTATTTGACCGATTGGGACGACGCCATTATCGCGGATCGCGCGTTTGATTTGGCGATGGTCGTCTATAGCTATGTCGATGAAGTCGATTGGGAAGAGTGGTTCAGCCATTACGGGATCACGCTGACCGCCGATCTGCATTACCGAATGCACTGGTACGCGATTGCCCAGACGGTGTTGACCATCTATGGTGAACAGAGCGCCATGGCAAGAGCTGAAGGTTTGACCGTGCTTCGTGAGCTTCTCGACGAAGCGGATGAACGGACGCAATGAAAAAAGGGATGGCTCACGAATGTGAGTCATCCCTTTCGATATACATCAGACATCTTCAGGTTTCATAAAGTACGCCCAGACGAACGTAGCGATGACGGCGCCGAAAAACGTGAGCGGGGCCGCGTAAAAGATTAAGAATTGATCTAACGTGCTCATTGATTTAACCTCCTTGTGAGGGATGATTCATGTTCATTAAACAATGATTTCGTGTATAATCGCAAGGGGACTGCTCGCGTGAAGCGGCTCAGTCAGCAGAAACTTGAACATTTCATGAACGAAAGGTAGGATTTCAATGCGCTTACGCCATAAACCTTGGGCTAAAGACTACATGCAAGCCCAAGAACATGTATTTATCACGAATCCCGAACAGTTGAAAGGGAGCTGGAAAACCGAATTCGGTAACGACAATCCACTCTTTATCGAGGTCGGTTCTGGGAAAGGGCAATTCGTTCTCGGGATGGCCCAACAGTTCCCGGACGCCAACTTCATCGCCATCGAGCTATTCGAGAGCGTTGCCGTCTCGATCGTCCAAAAACTCGTCGAAACGCCGATGCCAAACGTACGCGTCTTGACCGTCGATGCGAAGCAACTCGTCGATTACTTCGAAGCAGGGGAAGTCGACCGCGTTTACTTGAACTTCTCGGACCCTTGGCCAAAGACGAGACATGCGAAGCGCCGCTTGACGTATAAGACGTTTTTAGCCACATACGAAGCGATTCTGCCTCGTGGGGGCGAAATCCACTTTAAAACGGACAATCGGGGACTGTTCGAATATTCGCTCGAGAGCATGAGCCAATACGGTATGTACTTCACGGATATTTCACTCGATTTGCACGCAAACGAACCGGGTGACAACGTGCGTACCGAGTACGAAGAGCGCTTCAGCGCCATGGGTCAGCCGATCTACCGGATGGAAGCAGCGTTCCGACCGAAAATTTGACACGCTTTTTTCTTATTTTGATAGCATTTTCTTCACACTTTTTTCTTTCTTCTTGGTACAATAGGAATGACGCTAAATTGGAATTAGAGAAGGGGGAATATGGGGATGTTGAAAAAAGCATGGGCAAGCCTGCTTGCAGTAATCTTCATTCTAACAATCGCACCACTCAATACCTCGGCAAACGAGGCGTTCTTAGACGCACTCGAAGAGGATTTGAAAGCGACGCATTACGACTATAAAGAAGGAACGGCTAAAATCGTCAAAGAAGAGACGCTCACGCACTCGAACGGCAACGAAGTCATCGCAGCGGTCGTCGAACTCGATACGGTACGTGACGGCATCTTCATCACACGTAAGACGGAGTTCCATTATTACGATGCGACGGACAACAAGATTCTCACGACGGCTGACCTTGTCGAAGTCGAAGGTGCGACCGAGTTTTCGGACGCGAACATCGACATGCTCGGTCAACAGATCATCTACTGGTTGCCGGTCCTGATCATGTTGCTCTTAATCGCGGTTCCGGCGCTCATTCTTTTCTTCGTCGTACCACGCTTCTACTCGACGACAGATTACATGAATCCGATTTATGAGAAAAACGATAATCCACGTTAAAAAAGAGCCGAGAGGCCCTTCAGCTTGTTGACTAACATCAATAGAATCGCTCGTCCTTCCGGCGCCCACGCTTTCCTGCAGGAGTCGGGGCGCCGTCGGACGAGCAACGCAAACGGTCGCCATTTGGCGGCCGTTTGTCTTTTTCTGAGGCCTCGATGGCCGACGAGAAAAGCCCTGGATATGTTCTTAGAACCGATGAAAACGGAAAACGGTATGTATGGACCGTCACCGCCTCCGAACAGGAAGGGAATCATCATGAACCGATCCGCACCGACGCCTCGTTAGACCAGTTGGTCCCGAAAAACCACCTCGTCCGTAAGATTGACCGCCATGTCGACTTCTCCATCGTCCATCGCGCCAACCTTATGGCAGCCACCGCATAAAACATGAAGAAGCTGGCCAGTTCACTGGCCTGGAGAGACCGTATACATACCATTTTTTCAATCTTGTGCCGGGCAGAGCGCCTCAAGGTCATCGAACATAAAAAAAGACGAACCAATTCGCTTTTCGCGAATTGGCTCTTTTTTTACGTCATTTTCAACTGTTCCATAATTTGATCAAGACCCATGCCGTTTCCTGAAGAGACGGCTGCGACGAACGCGCTCTCGACGATCGGGCCGTCATAGAACTTGATGTTCTTATCGCCTTCATACATATCGATGGCAAGCTCAGCGTTCATCGTCGCCGATCCGATATCGGACAGGATGAGTGCCTCTTTGTCGACGGTTTCGATGGCCTCGAGGATACGGGTCACATCGGTTCCAATACTGCCGTCTTCTAGTCCGCTCGCAAGATGAATCGGAACGGCTGGAGCCATCTCTTTCATCAAATCTTGAATCCCTTCACCAATTTTAGCGCTATGCGAAACGATGATGAGCTCTACGATGTCAATCGACCTCCTTCATAATCGCTTTCAAGACGATTGAACTGGACAACGCGCCAGGGTCGATTGTACCGCGAGAGTTTTCTCCGAAGTACGAGGCGCGGCCTTTCGTCGCCACCATCCCCTCCGTCTCATTGACGAGATGATCCAACTTTGAGGTGAAATCATCTGACTCGCTCAAACCGTCTAAAAATGGCTCCCACACATCGACCATCGTCTTTTGTCCGGCGGTGGACTTGCCACGAGCTTTGATCGCAGCCGTTCCTTCCTCTAGCGCTTCTTTCACGAGCGCGAAGTCGGCCTCGGTCGCGTCACCAAATTTCGGTGCTGCTTTGACGAATGCCGAACCGTAGAGTGGACCGGCCGCACCACCGACTTTTGACATGAGCGTCATCCCGACTGTCTTACTCAACTCACCGAGAGAAGCGTACTCATCGTCGAGGATCGCAACGACCGCATCAAAGCCGCGTGACATATTGATGCCGTGGTCACCGTCCCCAATCGCCCGGTCTAGGTCTGTCAGTGTATCTTTATTCGCTTCAATCTCAGATTGGGCATGGCGTAGCGCTTGTTTGAACCCTTCAATCGTCAACATCGATTAAACACCTCGTTTGTTAGATTTTGAAACCGAGCGCCGCTGATGGCGCGTCAAGATAACTTGTCAATTCATCGTCGAGCGGTAACAAGGTGATGGAGAAACCATGCATCTCGAGAGATGTCATATAGTTACCGACGTATTTACGTTTTAACGTGTAACCAGCTGCTTCTAATTTTTTGGCAACGAAGTGGTACGTCACGTAAAGCTCAGACAGCGGTGTCCCACCCATACCGTTGACCATGACGGCAACTTTTCCAGGCTCGACTTCTTTTGTCAAATGTTCGAGCAGGTCGTCGACAATCGAATCGACGTCGGTCGTCGGTTTCCGTTCGACACCGCGCTCGCCGTGAATCCCGATCCCGATTTCCATCTCTTCCTCGTTCAGGTCAAAGCCGGGTTTACCGCTCACTGGCATGTAGCAAGGCTCAACCGCCATTCCCATCGAGCGGACGTGAGATGCGACTTTCTCAGCAAGCGCTTTCACTTCTTCCAACGACTTCCCGCTCGCTGCTGCGGCTCCGGCAATCTTATGCACGAACACCGTGCCCGCTACGCCGCGGCGGTCTTCTTTATTTGCAATCGCGACGTCATCAGCGACGACGACGTGATCGACTTTGATCCCTTCGGCGTCGGCGAGTTCGCCGGCTAGTTCAAAGTTCATGACATCACCAGCATAGTTTTTGACAACGAGCAACACACCGTTGCCGCCGTCTGCCGCTTTGATGCCTTCGAGTACCATGTCTGGGGTCGGGGACGTGAACACTTCACCACAGACAGCGGCGTCGAGCATCCCATCGCCAACGTAACCGGCGTGTGCAGGTTCATGCCCGCTTCCGCCACCTGAGACGAGTCCGACTTTTCCGGACTTGGCGCCGTCCGCTCTGCAGATGACGTTCACCCCTTCGACGCGACCGTACAGTTCAGGATGGGCGTGGACCATCCCTTCGACCATTTGCGACACAAGTTCACTTGCTTCACCAATCAGTTTTTTCACGTGGGATCACTCCTTTTTAAGTTTGAAAACTACCATTCTCAATTTTCCACTCTTTCGAACGGACTAAACAAAAAAGTCGGCGAATTGTTTCGCCGACTTTGTTTCATGCATATTCAAGTAAAGCGCCAGTCTCTGAATCGACCGTGAATTGGTACGTCTTTTCTTCGTCGCTCTCGAGGACCGAAATCCCGCCTTTGTACACATCATACTCACGACCGTCATAAGTATAAATCTCCGGTGATGCCGAGATCCATGCGCCTTGGACGTGACCTTTCGCTGAGAACGCCCGTTTCGTGTACTCGAGCGCGTCTTCAGCCGATAAGCTTCGTTCATCTAACACTTTTTTCGTCATAAGTGCGGCAACGACGGCAACCCCGATTCCAACTAACCAATACCTTTTCTTCATATGACTACCTCCCCTTGAACTATGGCTATCACATACATCGTACCAAAACCTGTACCCCATTGGAATGAAAAGCATTCGCTTCCATCGAAATATTCTGTATATAATGAGACCAGAACGAGTGAAAGGATGAAATAAAATGGAACAAAAAACGAGAGAATTATTTAAGACGTTGACAGAATTGCCAGGAGCACCTGGTTTCGAATCAGAAGTTCGGCAATTTGTCCGCGATCGGATCACCCCGCACGTCGATGAAGTGATGACGGACGGAATCGGTTCAATCTTCGGGAAACGAGTCGGGGACGAGTCGGGACCACGCATCATGGTCGCCGGTCATATGGATGAAGTCGCGTTCATGGTCACACGGATCACAGAGAACGGAATGCTGTACATACAACCGCTCGGCGGCTGGTGGAGCCAAGTGCTGATGGCACAACGGTTCGACATCATAACATCGAACGGAAAAATCCCGGGTGTCGTCGCCTCGACGCCTCCGCATTTACTCGGGCCTGAGGCACAGAACAAACCGATGGAAATCAAGCAGATGTTCATCGATATTGGGGCCGACTCAAAAGAAGAGGCGGAGTCATGGGGCGTCCGGCCAGGAGTTCCTGCCGTGCCGACGAGTGAATTCACTCCGCTCCACCATCCGAAAAAAATTATGGCCAAAGCATGGGACAACCGCTACGGCGTCGGTCTCGCCGTCGAGTTGCTCGAAGAAACGACCAAAGCAGATCACCCGAACATTTTGTTCTCGGGTGCGACTGTCCAAGAAGAAGTCGGCCTGCGCGGGGCCCAGACGGCTGCCGAGATGATTCAGCCGGACGTCGCGCTCGTGCTCGATGCGTCGCCAGCCAATGATGCTTCCGGCAATAAGACGGAATTCGGTCAGCTCGGCGAAGGCGCGCTCATCCGGATTCTTGACCGCGTCATGGTCATGTCTCCTGAGATGCGTGACTTCTTGCTCGATACAGCGTCAGATGAAAACATTAAGACACAATACTTCGTGTCACCAGGTGGGACGGACGCAGGTCGTATCCATATGAGTGGGCAAGGTGTGCCGACCGCCGTCATCGGCGTCGCAGCCCGTTACATTCATACGCACGCCTCGATTTTGCACACGGATGACTACGATGCGGCCAAAGCGCTTCTAAAAGCGCTCGTCAAACGGTTAGACCGCTCGACGATGGAAACGCTTCGCGCATCCCGTTAATGAACGACGCCACTTTAACCGAGTGGCGTTTTTTTCTGTTGATATTTACCGGGAAAAGATTATACTGATAAAAGTGTGAAGACAGAAACTTTACGACTGACAAGACAACAGAAAGAGGGGTGAATCCCATGCTCAAGAAGAAAGGGATCACGCTCAGCCCGTCACTCTACTTTGTGACGGCGCTCAGCTATATGGCACTCGGATTATTCAGTACACTCATTATCGGGTTGATCATGAAGACGATTGGCGGACAATTGCTCGATACGAGCGTCGCCGCCCTCGGTGATACACTCCAACAAATCGGAGACGTCGCCATAAGTTTGACGGGACCAGCCATCGGGATTGCAATTGCCTATGCGCTCCAGGCTCCGCCACTCATCTTGTTTTCAGCGCTCGTCGTCGGGACGTTCGGCTATGAGTTCGGGCCGGCGGGTAGTTACGTCGCGACGCTTCTTTCGGTCGAACTGGCCAAACTCGTTTCGAAGTCGACGAAGCTTGATATTTTAGTGACGCCATTCACGACGATCGCGATCGGCTACTTGAGTGCGACGTATATCGGGAAATATGTCGGTCTGTTCATGACCCAACTCGGCACGTGGATCGAGTGGGGGACTGAACAACAACCGCTCGTTATGGGCGTCATCGTCGCGACGCTCATGGGTCTCGCGTTGACGGCCCCGATTTCAAGCGCGGCCATCGCGCTTATGCTCGGGCTTAGCGGGATCGCCGCCGGTGCGGCGACGGTCGGTTGTGCGGCCCAAATGGTCGGGTTCGCGATCACGAGTTACCGTGACAACGGCATCGGCGGATCGGTTGCTCAAGGGATCGGCACGTCGATGCTTCAAGTCGGGAATATCGTCAAAAATCCATGGATCCTACTGCCCCCGACGGTTGCCGGTGCGGTGCTAGCCCCTATCGCCATCTTGTTGTTTGAATTAGAGAGTGTCGCGGCCGGAGCCGGGATGGGGACGAGCGGCCTCGTCGGTCCGATCGTCATGCTCGAAACGATGGGCTTCAGTTGGCATACGTTGATCGTCGTCTTCGGTTTCTTGATCGTCGGTCCGGCCATACTCAGCTATGCGGTATATCAAGTATTGACCCGGATGAACCGGATTCAGCCGAATGATATGAAAATCGAATATTGAACCGACACACAAAAATAAGCGTCTCGCCAAGTTGCGAGACGCTTATTCATTTGACGCCGAGCAGATCACCAGCCGAAGAAGTTACGGACGGTCTCGACGGTTTCGCGCGGGATTCTAAAGCTGACGAAGAACAGCGTGAGTATCAATGCGTAGATGGGAAGTAAAAAACGTTTCCTGACAATCGGCAAGTAGCGGACAAGGCGTTTCAATCCACGTTCTACGATGTAAATGATGGCGAATCCAACGATGAGCCAAACGAGAATCTGACTTCGTGTCTTATCTGTATCGATGAACAAGTACCCGTAGCGGAGAATAGAGAGCATTCCGACGGCGCCGACGAGCTGTTCGAGTGGGTGTTTCATATCCGGATTTAATTGTTCACGCGTCCATTTTGTCATATCGTCACCTTTTTCAAATAGTCTTCGCCCTTGATTATAGCAAAACACGAGAGCGGATTGTGAGAACGGACTTATGCTATCATTAACGAGGAAAATAGAACAGGAGTGATGAAGATGAAACGACTGACAACGATGACTGAATATACGGAAGCGAAGCAAGGAAAGACTGTGTTTATGTTCTCGGCGACATGGTGTGGCGATTGCCGCTTCCTCGATCCGTTCATGCCCGAACTTGAATCAAAGTTCAATGAGTGGACGTTCTACTACGTCGACCGTGACGAATGGATGGAGCTCGCACAAGAACTTGATATTTTCGGAATTCCGAGTTTTGTCGCTTTTAACGGTGGGCAAGAAGTGGACCGCTATGTCGGACGCGAACGTAAAACGCCGGAGCAAGTCGAAGCATTTCTTAGCGAGTTAGGGTGATCTAGATGGAACGGAATGAACTGCGTCGAGCGATCGAACGTCAATTCACTGACGGGTATCGGACGTCTTATGACAGAGAAAATGAAGTGTTGCGAATCGAACGGGCAGCTGACCGGTTCGGCGTCAACATTCGACTGGCCCCACTTGTTGCCAAAGCAAAAGTTCGCGGCAATGTTGCGGTTGAAGAAGTCGTCGAATATATAAAAACGGCCCTTACAGCCGACCAAGAGATTGAATTAGTCGGCAATGAAGCCCAAATTTTCCCGGTCATTCGGGCCGGTTCGTTCTCGACAGAAACAAAAACCGGACAAGCGCTCGTCATGACACCGCATACGGCGGAGACGGCCATCTACTATGCCCTCGACCTTGGCAACGGGTATCGTTTGATTGAAGAGCGGCATTTGAATGCGACGATGACGAAAGAGCGAGTCGATCAAGTGGCGCGGGATAACGTGAAAAAGTTACCGACCGACTTAAAAGAAGACGATGTCGCCGGCAACAAATTCTATTTCCTATCTGCCCGTGACGGCTACGAGGCGTCTCGTATCCTCAATGACGAATTTTTACGGGTCATGGATCGACGAATCGAAGGAGACATGTTAGTCGGGGTCCCGCATCAAGATGTGATGATCATCGCCGATATCCGAAACGATCAAGGATACGACGTAATGCAACAGCTCATGTTCGACTTTTTTACGAACGGACGCATCCCGGTGACAGCTCTTGCGTTTCATTATGAGGACGGCGTTCTCGAACCAATTTTTATTGTTGGAAAAAAGAACCCACCAACGGACGCATAATCTGCTAAACTATTTGTGTCTAGTTTGAAAGAAGGGGCGTATTTACGTATGCAAATTAATGCTTTTTATAACCGTGAAGGAATTGGCGATGTTCTCATGGTGTTGTTAAAAGAAGGTGATCGCCATCATCAAGTCGTCGAACGAAAAGACGATGTCGCCATCGTTAAAGCGGCGGACGGATCAGTGAACGGCTACAACGTGTTCAATGCGAGTAATTATTTCAATGTCAGTGACTGGCATGGGTCGGTCGACTTGACGGCAGAATTGATTGAGACGCTCGGTGTCATTTTACGCAAGCAAAATATCGAAGCGGATTTATCGGGCGTCGACTTCACACCGACGTTCGTTGTCGGTTATGTCGAATCGGCTGAGAAACATCCCGATGCGGATAAATTATCGATCTGCCAAGTCGAGATCGATCAAGGTACGGTTCAAATCGTTTGTGGAGCACCGAACGTTGCGGCCGGGCAGAAGGTCGTCGTCGCGAAACCAGGAGCGGTCATGCCGTCTGGTCTCATTATCCGGCCGTCTAAACTCCGTGGCGAGAGCTCGCACGGGATGATTTGTTCAGCACGCGAGTTGAACCTCCCTGATGCGCCGCAAGAAAAAGGGATTTTAGTGTTAGATGACGAATATGAAGTAGGGAAAGCATTTGAAATCGGTCGCTAAACTCGACCGATTTTTTGCTAAATTAGGATTGAGTGAAAAAGCGAGGAATCGACTATGGATGCATATGAACGTTCATTAAAACAGCAAGCAGAGCGAATTCGGCGCGAACTATCCCAAGAAGGGAAGAAGAGTGCGCCTGCACCAAAACCTGAACCAACGGGCGAGTTCATTCCGTCTGACGTCCCATCTCCGATTTATGGATATGCGCGACCGAAACCAAAGATCAACTTACCGACCGAGCATTCGCCTGAGACGAGGGACGATCTGTCCATCAATCAAAGCGAGCCTGATATTGATCCAGAACCATCGACTGTAGTGCCTGTTACCGAGGAAATAGTCGTCGACGAACCTGTGCAAGTTACAGAACCTTTCGTTCCAGACGAGGTTGTCGTGGAAGTGAACGAGTCGGTGGAGTCTCCATTCGTGGTAGAGGAAACGGTCTCGGCAGAACATCAGACTGTGGCCGAGCCTTCTGAGCCAGAAGAGGCGACTATTTCCCAGGAAACGTCTGACGTGAGCGCTGATGAGTCTTCTGTGTCGGAGGCCGACAACGCATCCGACTCGTCGAGTGATCTGAAACCGTTACTCGGAGACGTATCTATTTTAGAAGACGGTTTTGCCTCGGTGTTCATGGGTTCGACCCATTTGAAAACGTCAAAGATCGTCGTCCGTGAAGAAAAAGAAGAGGCAGCTTCAACGGACGTTTCAATCGGAGTGACATCGGTCGAAGAAGTAGCTCCTGTCGTCGAGGATGTTGCAAAAACATTACAGACCGATACCGACGAGCCCTTTCACGCTCTTGACGAAGCTGAGTTGACACCTGCTGTCAACGTGTCTTACAAAGCGGATAGCCCTCCATTGAACGTCATGATGACTCCGCAAGACCGGATGGCGATGTACCGCAGCCGACGCCTTGCTCAAAAAAACAATAATCTGTAATAGCACGACTCCATGAGTTTTGCTATAATGACAAAGGTTTGTCGCTTTTTCTGCAAACCGCAATGAATTAGGGGGGCTATTTACAGATGAACCGTTATCACTTCGTCGGAATTAAAGGAACGGGCATGAGTCCTTTAGCTCAAATTTTAAATGATATGAACAATGAAGTCCGAGGTTCGGACGTTGACAAAACATTTTTTACAGAAGAAGCATTGAAACGGAAAGGTATCGAAATTCTTCCGTTTGATCCTGAAAATATTACTGAAGGTCAAATCGTCGTTCAAGGAAATGCGTTCACTGACGATCATCCTGAAATCTTGCGCGCGCGCGAGCTCGGTTTGACGATTTATAAATATTACGAGTTCCTTGGTGAACTAGCGGATCATTATACAAGTGTCGCCATCACAGGATCGCATGGAAAGACGTCTACTACGGGTCTGCTCGCTCATGTCATGCGTGGGATTGAGCCGACATCATTCTTGATCGGAGACGGTACGGGCGAAGGCGTGGAAGACTCGAAAAACTTCGTGTTTGAAGCGTGTGAGTATAAGCGTCACTTCCTTTACTATCGCCCAGACTATGCGATTATGACGAATGTCGATTTTGATCATTCAGATTATTTCTCTGGCTTAGACGATGTCATTGATGCGTTCCAAGAAATGGCGAA
Organism: Exiguobacterium aurantiacum; assembly: GCF_001766415.1. GTDB lineage: Bacteria > Bacillota > Bacilli > Exiguobacteriales > Exiguobacteriaceae > Exiguobacterium > Exiguobacterium aurantiacum_A. The sequence goes on from NZ_MKXO01000013.1 coordinate 36,196, forward strand.
ACAAGTGGAAAAAGGTATTATCGCTTGTGGTGACGATGAGAATCTTCAACAGATTCAAGCGAACGTGCCGATCGTCTATTACGGGTTTGGTGCCCATAACGATTTCCGTGCCGAAAACGTGAACTCGACGGATAACGGGACGACGTTTGACGTCTATTTGCGTGACGATTTCTATGGGACGTTCCGCATTCCGGGATATGGTAACCACAGCGTCTTGAACGCCCTTGCCGTCATCGCGACGTGCGACTACGAGAACTTATCGAAAGATCTTGTGAAAGAGCGCCTCGAGACGTTCAACGGCGTTAAACGCCGTTTCAGTGAATCGACGCTCGATGGGCAAGTCCTGATCGATGATTACGCGCATCACCCGCGCGAAATCAGTGCCACCGTCGAAGCGGCACGTAAAAAGTACGCCGGACGGGAAGTCGTCGCGATTTTCCAACCGCATACGTACACGCGTCTCAAGTCGTTTATGGATGACTTCGCGTCATCACTCGCCGAAGCGGACGCCGTTTATTTGTGCGATATCTTTGGCTCAGCCCGAGAACAAGAAGGAACGGTCACGATCGAAGACCTTCAATCGCGGATCGACGGTGCGAACGTATTGAAACGTCCTGATGTCGGCGTTCTCCGTCAACATCGTGATGCGGTCTTGTTGTTCATGGGAGCAGGAGATATTCAGACGTATCAACGCGAGTATGAGAACTTCGTCAAACTCGAAGCGTAAGTTGTGAGCGGATGGCCCGGGCCATTCGCTTTTTTGTGTTTAAACTCGAATAAAGAAGGAAATAGTATTATCGACTGAACACAAAAAAGGAGATGTTAAGGATGGCAAGCCAAGGCTCATTGAATACGTTGAACAAAGAGGTGGCCAACTACGGCCTACTATTCGTCAAACTTCATAACTACCACTGGTATATTAGCGGACCTCACTTCTTCACATACCATGAAAAATTAGAGGAGCTTTACAACTTGGTCGCTGAGCTGTATGACGATGTCGCCGAGCGTTTACTCATGAATGACGGGGAACCGTATGCGACGATGAAAGAGTATTTAGAGCACTCGACACTACAAGAAGGTGATCGTCACGCCGATACAGAACAGATGATCAAAGACGTGATCACTGATTTCAAACAAATCCGTCAAGAAATGCAAGATGCGATGGAAAACTTTGAGGACGGGGACGAAGCGATCGAAGATACGTTCGTTTCCCATATCGAACGCCTCGAAAAAGAAATTTGGATGATGTCTGCCGCTCTCGGCAGAAAGACGAAACTATAATGAAAAGGTGCGCCAAATTTGGAGGCGCACCTTTTTTCGTTCATTTTAAGTTTTCTGGATTCAACGGTTGTAACGTGTCGACGACGAAACGGCCGTCTTTCCGGATCAAGACGTCGTCAAACCAAATCTCGCCGCCGCCATAGTCAGGGCGTTGGATATTGACGAGGTCCCAATGGATGGAAGAGTTGTTGCCGTTATAGGCATCGTCATACGCTTGTCCCGGGGTGAAGTGGAAACTGCCATCGATTTTCTCATCGAATAAAATATCTTTCATCGGGTGTTGGATGTAAGGGTTCACGCCGATCGCGAATTCACCGACGTAACGAGCTCCTTCGTCCGTATCGAACACTTCATTGATGCGTGCGGTATCGTTCGCCGTCGCTTCGACGATCTTTCCGTCTTTAAATGTCAGCGTCACGTTCTCGAACGTAAAACCGTGGTACGGCGATGGCGTGTTGTACGTGATGACGCCATTGATCGAATCTTTGACCGGCGCGGTGAACACTTCTCCGTCCGGGATGTTCATTTGACCCGAGCACTTGATGGCTGGGATGTCTTTGATCGAGAACGTGAGCTCCGTGCCTGGTCCTTTGATCGTGACACGGTCGGTTTGGTCCATGAGCGTGACGAGTGCGTCCATAGCCCGGTCCATCTTGCCGTAATCGAGTGTGCAGACGTTGAAATAGAAGTCTTCGAACGCCTCCGTCGATTTTCCGGCAAGTTGGGCCATCGACGGTGATGGATAACGCAAGACGACCCATTTCGTCCCTTTGACGCGATCTTCCGTATGCATTTTACCGATTGTGGCGCCGACAAGCTTTTGTTGCTCGGCAGGAACGTCCGACAGCTCGTTAATGTTATCACCCGCACGGAGACCGATATAGGCGTCCATCGCTTGCATTTGCTTGCGTTCGATGTCGGCCATCAACTCGAGTTGTTCCTTGCTTGCTTGCGTGTATAACTTCCGCAAGATACGGCTTTCTTTCAACAAGACGAACGGATGCCCCCCAGCTTCGTACGCTTTTTCGACAAGTGCCTCGACGAGCGACTCCTCGACGCCGAAATTCTCGATGAGAACGCGTTCGCCTGGCTTTAATTCGGTTGAATAATTGATCAATCCGTCTGCCAATTGTGTGATTCTTGGATCTCTCATACAAACACCCCTTAAACTTTTTTTAATTTATTTCTATTTTAGTGTAATCGAAAACATAAAAACGGGTAAAGGAATAATCAGACCGGATGGCGAAAACGGTAGTGACAAATCTTTTCAGTCATAATGGTGCTATAATGAAACCACCACATAATCGAACAGGAGGAATGGACGAATGGAAATCACCTTAGGAGGCATTGCAGGGCTCATCGCAGCACTTGCATTTGTCGTACTCGTATTTTTCTTGGCTCGCGTCTTGTCGAACGTCAATCGCACACTCGGCAGCGTCGCGAATACGACAGAAAATTTAGAACGTCAGTTGGATGGCATTACAATGGAAGTGACGGCGCTCTTACATAAGACGAACCGTCTCGTAGATAACGTGGAAGAGAAGACAGAGTTGCTCGCACCGGTGGCACATGCCCTCGATGAGCTCGGCACATCGCTAAATGAAGTGACCGAGTCGGTACGAACAGTTTCTTCATCGGTTCACGTGGCAGCAGACGAAAATAAAGACCAGATTGCCCAAGCCGTACGTTGGGGCTCGGTCGCAGTAGAATTATTCAAGAAAAACAAAACAGAAACTTCTTCAGAAGAGCGCCCGTCACGCCGTCGTGGCCGCCGGGAGCGTAAGCAAGACACGCCGTCGGTCTCACCAGGATTAATCGCGACAGACGATACAATCAAATCATAACAAGCCCAAGGAGGATATATTATGACATACGTTAAAAAAGACCAAACGAATCAAGATCAGCAATCAAGCGGCGGATTCCTAGCCGGCGTCGTCCTCGGCGGTATCATCGGTGCAGCCGTTGCCTTGCTCACCTCGCCAAAAAGTGGACGCGAAGTACGCACTTATCTCGATGAGAAAACATCGACTTCACGTGAACGCTTGACCGTCAAATCAAAAGAAGTACGTGAAAAAGCTGAGCCGGTCGTCGGGGAATGGATCAAAGTAGCGAGCGACAAGGCTGCTCCGGTCCTCAATCTCGTCAAAGATAAGGCACGCGAGGCTGCTGAACTGAAACAGCAAGTCGACGAAGATGAACTCTCAATCGAAGAAGCGATGGAAAAAGCGGATCAGCTCGTCGCGGAAGCGGAAGCCGAAGTGAAAGAACAGCTCGATCAAGCAGCAGAAGAGACGTCAAGCGAAGCAACAAAACAAGCTGATACGGACGCTAAGCCAGAATCGGCCCAATCAAAAGGCGAGTCAAACTCGAAAGCGAACAATTCGAATGCGAATAAATCGAACACGAATAAGTCGAATGCGAGCAAGCAAGAGCCGAAGAATAGTCGCGACGAGTCGACGAACTATGAGTCGGATTTCGAGGCACCTGTCAAAGACTTGCTCGACGATGAATCAAAACAAGAGCTGAAAGAATTGAAGAACGACTTGAAGAACGGCAATAAATAATGCGTCAAGTGTCCGGACGATCCGGACACTTTTTTTGTGGATTTTGTGTCACAGCCCATTTGTCTATGACAAAGCGAATAAAGTTCGCTATAATTAAGATTCTGGAAAGAACGGATTAGGAATGAGAGGGAAATTATGAGTCCACAAGATCAATTGAATCGATTACGTCGTGAAATGGATGAGTTGAACCGTGAGATGCTCGACTTGATTAGTCGTCGTGGAACGCTCGCGGTCGAAATTGGAAAAGTGAAACGTCTTCAAGGTGTGGAGCGGTATGACCCGGTTCGAGAACGAGAAATGTTAGATTTCATCGCCGCCTCGAATCCCGGTCCTTTCGAGACGTCACGCCTTCAGCATTTGTTCAAAGAAATGTTTAAAGCGTCTGCCGAGTTGCAAGGAGAAGACCGAGATAAAACGTTGCTCGTGTCGCGCAAGCGTCAAGCCGAAGATACGATCGTCACATTGAAAGATGTAGTCATCGGTAACGGTCGGCCGCAATTGATTGCCGGTCCATGTGCGGTCGAATCGTTCGAGCAAGTGAATGCAGTTGCTGAGAAATTAGCGTTGTCCGGTGTGAAAATCATGCGCGGCGGCGCCTATAAGCCGCGGACTTCACCGTACGACTTCCAAGGTCTCGGATTTGAAGGGCTCAAACTGTTGAAACAAGCGGCCGATCGCCACGACTTGCGTGTCATCTCAGAGATTATGACACCGGGTGCGGTCGAGTCAGCGCTGCCTTACGTCGATATCATTCAAGTCGGGGCGCGCAACATGCAAAACTTCGATTTGTTGAAAGAAGTCGGAAAGACGTCAAAACCGGTTCTACTAAAGCGGGGTCTTGCGGCGACGATCGAAGAATTCATCTATGCGGCGGAATACATCATGGCGAGCGGCAATAGCCAAGTCATTTTGTGCGAACGCGGTATCCGGACGTATGAGCGGGCGACACGTAACACGCTCGACATCACAGCCGTGCCGATTTTAAAACAAGAGACACATTTACCGGTCATGGTCGATGTCACACACTCAACGGGACGACGCGATTTGTTGCTTCCTGCAGCGAAAGCGGCGCTCGCGGTCGGGGCCGACGGCGTCATGGTCGAAGTGCACCCGAATCCGGCAATCGCCTTGTCTGATGCCCAGCAGCAGCTTGATTTCGATCAATTTGATCAGTTCATCGATGGGCTCACAGCTCAGTTCCCTCAACTTGATTTGGTTAAAAAATAAGCTTTCCAATTGGAAACGTTTTATATAGCGTGAAGACAGGGTAAAATGATGACAGATACCTGTCTTCCTTTTTTGATACGTTTTTTGAAAATCGTTTGAAAATCATTGCTTGTAGGAGGAGTTTTAATGAATAGTAACAATATCACAATCTATGACGTCGCACGCGAAGCAGGGGTGTCGATGGCGACCGTCTCACGTGTCGTCAACGGAAACCCGAACGTGAAGCCGACAACCCGTAAAAAAGTACAGGAAGCAATCGATCGACTCGGCTATCGTCCGAACGCCGTCGCACGTGGTCTCGCGAGTAAAAAGACGACGACAGTCGGCGTCATCGTGCCAGACATCTCAAACATCTTCTTTGCTGATTTAGCACGCGGAATCGAGGACGTGGCGACGATGTATAAATACAACATCATCCTCGGCAACTCGGACTCGAACCGTGACAAGGAAATTCATTTGTTGAACACGTTACTCGGTAAACAAGTCGATGGGATCATCTTCATGGGCGGCCGTCTTCACGAAGACCTCGTTGATGAGTTCAAAAAATCACCGGTCCCGATCGTTCTTGCAGCGACGTTGAACCAAGGGTATGACCTCCCAGCGGTCAATATCGACTATGAGCAGGCTGCCTATGACGCAACCAAAATGTTGATTGGCCACGGCCATAAACAAGTCGGCTTCATCACGGGGCCGCTCGAGCAACAAATCAATGGCGAGAAGAAGTTCTCTGGCTACCGCCGTGCTCTTGAGGATGCGGGACTTCCGTTCCGTGAGAACGATGTCATCCTTGGGAACTATACGTATGCGTCTGGCCTCGAAGCGATGCAAAAGATGCTCGGACGCGATGACTGCCCGAAAGCAATCTTCGCCGGTACGGACGAGATGGCACTCGGCGTCATCCATGCGATCCAAGACGCTGGGTATTCTGTGCCGAACGATTTTGAAGTCGTCGGTCACGATAACACACGTCTCGCCACGATGATTCGTCCGAAGTTGACGACGGTCGTTCAACCGATGTATGACATCGGAGCTGTCGCTATGCGATTATTGACGAAAATCTTGAATGCTGAAGAAATCGAAGAGAAGAACGTCGTCTTGCCGCACCGGATCGAGCGTCGTGACTCGTTACGAAAAGACTGAATCAAAAAGAGGCTGGGACATAACCCAGTAGATTTATAAGAAAGAGGCCACCGGGAGCGACTTGTTCGCTCCCGGTGGCCTCTTCTCATTTTTATGGGTTCGTGCACGCATTTCAGACTAAACAGATAGGGGCGACCTTTGATAAAGTTAAAGTGACCAAACCATAACTTTGGAGGTGCCCCTATGTACAAAGAGTATACCATGAACCAGTTGGTTTTGCCCCTAGATTTAGAAGTCCGTCTCCAGGAAAACGA
>NZ_MKXO01000014.1 GCF_001766415.1 Exiguobacterium aurantiacum
GTTCCTTGAAAACTGAAGATATAGGGTTGTGGCAGGAAGTTCGTCTGTCACGTAAAATCTTCAACGTTCACCTAGCGGATGACCGAAGTAGCGAAAACCAAGCAAAGTAGGCATCAGCACTAAAGAAACGGACAAGGTCAACTTTCAACCGTCGGGACGACGGGGGTAGCCTGATCAGGTTCCGGCTGATAGGTCGGATAACTCAGGAATCCTCCACCGCTAAGCAAGGCGTAGGTGGGGGTAGTTCAACGAAAACAACGGCTCATGATCGGTTATTTGGCACAATTGCCCGCCTATCCGAACAAGAGTGGACGCGACGTGCTCTACACCGCGTTCGCTGAACTGATTCGACTCGGCGAGGCGATGCATGCGCTCGAGGCAGAGATGGCGTCAAGCTACAAACTTGAGCCGTTATTAGACAAGTACGGAGCGCTCCAAACCCGATACGAGCAGCGCGGCGGCTATGTAATCGACTCAAAAGTGAACGCTATGATTGACGGGATCCGCCTCACGAGATTCGTCGACCGCTTCACCGGAACGCTCGTCGTCGTTTCCCATGACAGGTACTTCTTGAACAAACTGTTCCCGATCACGTATTGGCTCGATGGAACGATCACCCGTTTCCCGGGAAATGTCGCCTACGCGCTCGAAAAACGGGTTGAACCTCACATCGCCGAACCCGTCTCGCAACCGAAAGCCAAAATAGCCAAACCGAAACGGCCAGTCGATACCGCGGCCGATGAGGCACGATTGAACCAGCTCGAAGATGATCATCAGAGTCTACTCACTCAAATGAACGACACGAACGACGTCGAGGAACTGATGACGCTGCAACGACAAGCCGATGCGCTCCAAGCTGACATCGATACGCTGCTCAATCAGTTGCTTGAATCGATTTAACGACGAACGACGCCGTGTCAACGGCGTCGTTTTTGTTCGAACCAGGATTGGACTAAAAAGCCGGTCACACCGACCGCCATCAAAAAATACGGGACGACGCGCGGCACCGCGCTCGCCTCTCCGATTGACATGAGCAGCAGTCCGCTCACGAACGTGCCGAGCCAGTACAATTTCGGCATAGATTCACCCCTTCATTCATCACCTAAGAAAAAGCGCCACACGTGTGGCGCTTAACGGTGAGCATTTTCTAAAAAAGCGGACTTTCACCCGATCGAGAAACATCTCGATCGACCGTCCCAGCGGATTGGTCAAATACGTGCTAGAAAATCGACGCGATTCACGCAATGATTTCTGAGCATACGTTCGTCTAGAGGTCGATATAGCCTGGCACAGAAGCAAAAAATCGGTTCCGGATTGGCATGTTACCGACACTTCGACTGTGAAAAATGAAATCTGTCACGAACCTCGTCCTGCTCACCTCTGTTTCCAGAAAAATCGATACCTGTTGACGTCTGCTTCCCCAAAGCATCATGTTTGTCTGCCCCTTGCCGTTTTAACATACGCAAGGTGGACGACAGAGCGGATATGAAGGACGGTCACACAGGTCGATTTTTCTGACATGCTGTCTCTCGTTTCACCGAGCCGGCCTCGGCCAAACAACGACTGAATCTTTGTTTCATCCGTTGCCCCCTTTCAGCTCAACACGTTGAATGAGGACTACATTAATACAATAGCCGTTCTGCCCAGCGACGAACCCTAGTTCACCATTTCTTCAAAATTTCAGCTCATACATAACGATCCAGCGCATACGCGACTCCATCCGCCTCGGCGTCTTTCGTAATATGGGTACTGATGTCTTTTAGCGGATCGACCGCGTTGCCCATCGCAATTCTCGTCTCCGCCACCTCGAACATCGAGATATCATTCAAGTTGTCCCCGATTGCAACGATCTCTTCTTGCGGGATCTGATGATGCTCGGCGAGCTGCTTCAGCGCCATGCCTTTACTCGCCTTCGGATGTCCAATTTCAATCTTCGTCCATCCCGCCGTCGTGATCAAAATATCAGTCCGCGGCTCGTAAAGCTTCCGTAGCTTATGCAGCTTACGACGATCGAACGAATAGATGAACACTTTGTACACTTCATCGGCTTCAAAATCAATCTCATCAATCGTATCGACGTACGTCAGGCCGAACTGTTCATTTTGAATCTCGATCTCCCGCTCGCCCCACTCTCGGGTGAACGACTGGTCGTGCGGCAACACCTCATCTAATTCGCCTTTTAACAAGTCGGTACCCGTGCGCAACACTTTGACACCGGCGTTCGTATAAAACTCGACGTACGTATCATGCTCATGCGCCACGTCCCATAACTCCTGAACGACTTGTTTCGGGAGGGCGTGATAGTAAATACGTTCATTTTCATAAAATGCGATCGCCCCGTTCCCGGAAAGGATCGGGCACGTCAACTCGCTCCGCTTCAAAATTTCCTCGATATCATGGATTGAGCGTCCTGACGAGATGGCGACCAAATCACCGCGCTCCTGGCGTCGCCGGATTGCTTGTTGGTTCGCTTCCGTGATGACACCGGTGCGCGACAATAACGTCCCGTCTAAGTCGATGGCAATCAATTTCATTTAATTCTCTCCTTTCAGCATGTTTGTCTCCATTCTAATTCCCTGATTTGCTCAGTCTCAACTGTCAGATTGCACAGTAAATGAAAACTCCGGTTTCCCACTTTCAAAAATAGGGAATTTATTATTAGTTCTCAATAATATTTGTCCGTTCGGAAAGGAGTTCTTTATGAACATCTCAACTGGAAAGCCGCGTTTGAATCGTGTGTTTTACATCTCTGCGAGCATCATTGCCCTGCTCGTCTTATTCGGTGCGATTCGCCCGACATTATTTGCTGACATCGCCGGCAGTATCTTCAACTTCACGACCCGGTCGTTCGGTTGGTTCTACTTACTAGCCGTCTTCTTTTTCGTCCTCTTCTTAATCTTCCTCGCTTTCAGCAAGTACGGAAAGATTCGTCTCGGGGCAGACAGCGACCGACCACAATACCCGTTCTTCACTTGGATCGGAATGTTATTTTCGGCCGGGTTCGGGGTCGGGCTCGTCTTTTGGGGCGTCGCTGAACCGATGAGTCACTTCATCACGCCCCCATATGCGGATACGACTGAACTGACAGTCGAGGGAGCCCGACTCGCCATGGCCTATTCGTTCTTTCACTGGGGCGTCAGTCAATGGTCCGTCTTCGCCATCGTCGGATTGATCATCGCCTACTTCCAGTTTCGCCGGAACACAGATGGACGGATTTCGACAAGTTTATCTCCGCTCATCAAAGAGCGGCCTTACAAACAACCGCTCAACCAAACAATCGACATTTTTGCCGTCATCGCGACGGTCATGGGTGTCGCGACTTCGCTCGGGCTCGGCGTCCTGCAAATCAATGGCGGACTGAATAGCGTCTTCGGGTTGCCGAACACGGCACTCGTCCAAGTCCTCATCATCGTCGTATTGACCGCCTTGTTCTTGACGTCGACGACGACCGGTCTCGATCGCGGGATCAAATGGCTAAGTAACATCAACCTCGGAACGGCACTTGTATTGATGGTGTTCGTCTTCTTCGCCGGTCCGACCATCTTCATCTTAGAGACGTTCACGCTCGGGCTTGGCGACTATTTGCAAAACTTTATCCGCTATAGTCTCCGTCTCCAACCTTATCAACAAGGGACGTGGGTACGGGACTGGACGATTTTCTACTGGGCATGGGCCATCGCCTGGTCGCCATTCGTCGGAGCGTTCGTCGCTCGTGTTTCACGAGGCCGTACGATTCGCGAATTCATCGTCGGTGTTCTCGTCGTACCACCGTTCATCGCGCTCATGTGGATTGCCGTGTTCGGCGGGACCGCCCTTCATCTCGACTTGTTTGAAGGGACATCGATCGCCCAGGCAGTCGACGCGGACGTCACGAGCGCCTTGTTCGTCACGTTCGCCGAGCTGCCGTTCAGTTTCATCCTGTCTATCTTGTCGATTTTATTGATTCTCACGTTCTTGATCACGTCGGCCGACTCGGCGACGTACATCATCAGCAGCATGACAACGAACGGAAGCTTGAACCCGCCGCTTTCCGTCCGCATCGTCTGGGGCATCTTGCTAGGTGGCATCGCCGCTGTCCTGCTCATCGCGAGCGGACTCGAAGGGCTACAGACCGCTTCCTTGATCTCGGCCCTGCCGTTCACGATCATTCTAATCTTGATGGTGTACACGCTGTTCAGCTTATTGCGTCAAGAAAACCTTAAAAAAATTAAATAGCCACTTACCCTTTACCTTCTAAATGTGTAAAGGGTTTTTGTGATGAATGACAATGAAACATTTCATATTGACTATTATAGTTGTTATTTTGATTATAATCGTGTACATTAACCTTAACGAGGTGAAGATTATGAAAACAAAATTGAAAGAACTCCGCGCTCGATTTGGCATGAATCAGACTGAACTTGCCAAGCGGGCTCACATCTCACGTCAAACCGTCAGTTTAATTGAACGTGAAGAATTCATGCCATCTTTATTGATTGCCGTGAAAATCGCACGTGTGTTTGAGGAACCCATTGAAGAAGTATTTCAATTTGACGAGGAGGAATTACAATGAAATCATGGTTCAAATTTGGTCTGCAGATGTTTCTCGGCGGAGTGGTCGGTTACACCTTCATGTATGTCTATTTAAACAACGAAACAATTCAAGTCGATTTGACAAAGCTTGTCTTCCCTTTAACATTGCTATTGCTTCTTTCGCTACTCGGACTGATTGCTTGGGGTTTTAGCCGCGTTCAACGTATACGTCGCCTGACGAAACAGCCTTTGACCGGCGATGAAGAAGATGAGGCCGAGGGATACATGTATCAAGCCTATAGTGACGGTTCGCTCGCATCCTCGTTGACGATTATCCTCAGTCTCACCTCGGCTAGCTTTATTTTATTGACCGATCAATCGCCATCGTTTCTCATCGCGACTTTGCTCTCGTTAGCGGTGGGCTCAATCCTTACCTATTCATTGAACACATTATTACCAATCATGTATCCAGAGCGTTCCCTCCCAAAACTGTCAGATCCGGATTATGCACAGCGATTGCTCGACCTCTCCGATGACGGTGAGAAACATGTCATGTTGCAAGGCTTGTACAAGACAAACATCTCGACGACCTCGCTTATGACATTTGCGATTATTTTGTTGCTCGTCTATTCGATTGTGACGGGGGATTCACAATTGTTTTCAATTTTTGTCGTAACATTGATTATGGTATTTACAAACGTTCAATATATACACATCATCCGCTCCAAAAATTGACGCTACCTTTGCGGTTTGCTACGCTTTTGACAGAATTGAACGACACATTTAAGGGGGATACATGATGGTTCAAGATTTCACACGCGGTTATGCGGAGACGCGAGACGCAAGCGACCCGCTCGCACACTACCGGGGAGAGTTTTACTTACCGCAAGACGGGATCTACATGGACGGGAATTCGCTCGGTCTGTTATCGAAACGAGCCGAGAAGACGTTACTCGAGTCGCTCAGTGACTGGAAAGAACTCGGAATCGACGGCTGGATGTCGGGGCGCCATCCGTGGTTCAACCTGTCAGAAGAGCTGGCCGCACTCAACGCGCCGCTCATCGGTGCGAGTGCCGACGAAGTCATGGTCACCGGATCGACGACCGTCAACTTGCACCAGCTCGCCGCCACGTTCTTTAAACCGGTCGGCAAACGGACGAAAATTCTCGCCGATGCGCTGACGTTCCCGTCGGACATTTACGCACTCCAAAGCCAACTCTTGCTACGAGACCTCGATCCGGCCGAGCATCTCGTTCAAGTGCCGAGCCGTGACGGCCGTTATTTAAATGAGGATGACATCATCGCCGCGATGACTGACGACATCGCGCTCATCGTCTTGCCGACGGTGTTATATCGGAGCGGTCAGATTCTTGATATGGCCCGCCTCGCCAAAGCCGCACACGAACGCGACATTTTGATCGGCTTTGATGCGTGCCACTCGGTCGGCGCCATCCCGCACGCGTTTCACGATTGGGGCGTCGACTTCGCCTACTGGTGCAACTATAAGCATTTGAACGGCGGACCAGGAAGCGTCGGTGGGCTGTTCGTCCATGAACGTCATTTCGGGACGACGCCAGGTCTTGCCGGCTGGTTCGGATCACGAAAAGACAAACAGTTCGACATGGACCATACGATGACACCAGCTGAACATGCCGGTGCGTTCCAAATCGGGACACCGCACGTCATGAGCCTCGCGCCACAACTCGGCGCGCTCGAGATGTTCAATGAGGTCGGCATGGAAGCGATTCGTGAGAAGTCGCTCGCCTTAACGACGTATATGACCGAATTGATTGATGAACTGCTCGCACCGCACGGCTTCGTCATCGGCAGCCCGCGCGATGAAAAACGACGTGGTGCCCATTTGAGCCTCGAGCATCCGGAGGCGGCCCGCATCTGTAAAGCGCTCAAACAACATCGCGTCATTCCCGATTTCCGAGCGCCGAACATCATCCGCCTCGCACCGGTCGCGCTCTACAACACGTTCACCGACGTGTACGACGTCGTCATGATCTTGAAGGCAATAATGGACAATAAAGAATACGAGGCGTTCGAGAACGTCCGTGAAGTCGTAGCTTAAGGAGATTAACGATGAGTGAACGTATCGAACATAAAGTCGAGCAATCGATTCAAACTGACTTTTCAAAAGACATGTCGTATGGCGACTATTTACAGCTCGACCCGATCTTATCGAGTCAACATCGCCTGTCGGACCACCACGACGAGATGCTGTTTATCATCATCCACCAGACGAGTGAGTTGTGGATGAAGTTGATCTTGCATGAGTTGGCTGCGGCCGTGACCGCCATCGAAACGGGTGAGCTCGAACGCTCGTTCAAAATGCTCGCCCGCGTCTCGAAAATCCAACAACAACTCATCCAATCGTGGAGCGTCCTCGCGACGCTCACCCCGGCCGAATATTTAGAGTTCCGTGACGAGCTCGGCTCGTCATCTGGCTTCCAATCGTACCAGAACCGCCAGATTGAATTCGCGCTCGGCTTTAAAAATGCACGGACGCTCAGTGTCTATGCCCATGACGAGGCACTCTATCCGCTCCTCGAGGCGTCACTGAACGCACCGAGCATCTATGACGTGACCGCCCGTGAGATGCACCGCCGCGGACTGCATATCGACGCGGACGTGCTCGACCGGGACGTGACGCAGGACTGGGAGTGGAACGAGAGCGTCGAGAACGCTTGGGCCGCCGTGTACCGGGACGTCAACACGTACTGGGACTTGTATGAACTCGGCGAGAAGTTGCTAGACATCGGCAACCAACAACAGATGTGGCGTTTCAATCATATGAGCACGGTCGAACGGATCATCGGTCAAAAAATGGGTACGGGTGGATCGTCCGGCGTGAACTACTTGCGCCGCGTCCTCGACCACCGTTTCTTCCCTGAACTATGGACCGTCCGGACAAAATTGTGAGGAGACATAACGATGACACAATGGATTGACGTATCACAGCCGCTCGACGACTCGATCACGACATGGCCGGGCGACACAAAGTTCCACTACGAGATCGCTTGGCCGATGGCGGACAGTGGCTCCGTCAACGTCGGCAAAGTGACGATGAGTCTACATACAGGCACACATATTGACGCCCCGTTCCATTTTGACGATGCCGGCAAGCGGGTGATCGACCTCGACCCCGGGCTCTACATCGGACCGGCCCGGGTCATTCATTTGCCCGGCCGCCAAAAGATTGAAGCGAGCGATTTGGACGGGTTCGACTTGACCGGTGTCGAGCGCCTCATCCTGAAGACGGACGGCTGGCCGAACAAAGCTGAATTCCCAAGCCAGATCCCGGAACTGACGCCATCCCTCGCTGAGCGGTTGGGACAGCTCGGTATTTATTTGATCGGTCTCGACCTGCCATCGGTCGACGCGATCGACAGTAAAGACATGGACGCCCACCACGCACTCGCGCGGAACGGCGTCCACATCCTCGAAGGACTTGTCCTCGATGCGATCGCGCCCGGGGATTACGAATTGAACGCCGTCCCGCTTCCAATCGTGGAAGGTGACGGTAGCCCGGTGCGTGCATTGCTTCGCTCGATTGACTAACTGATCTTACATCCACTCCATTTTGACGGTGTGGATGTTTTTGTTTTATGTGAAAGGAACCATTGACGCTTGAGTTTGCAACTGTTCGGGAATGGATAATCATCGGAAGTATGTAGAAAGGAGTGTTTTTTATGAAGACGATTTCTTTGGTATTACCTGCCTATAACGAAGAAAAAAACATTCCTCTCCTCTTCGACGCCATCCATGAACAGTTTGACGGCACTCCTTATTCTTATGAAATCTTATTCGTGAATGATGCAAGTTCGGATCGTACACTTGATGTAATTAAATATTTGGCAAAGCGTCATCCTGAAGTGCGTTACATCTCATTCTCGCGAAATTTCGGGAAGGAAGCAGCCATCCTGGCCGGGTTGCAACACGCGGCGGGGGATGCGACGATTTTGATGGATACCGATTTACAGCATCCGCCGTCCCTGATTCCGGACATGGTTGCCGGTTTCGAGCAAGGATTTGATCAAGTCATCGCCAAGCGCGACCGAGCCGGCGAAAGCAGGACTCGAAAACTGGCCTCTCGGACGTATTACAAGCTTATCAACAAAATCGTCGACGTCGAACTCGAGGACGGTGTCGGTGACTTCCGTCTGCTAAGCCGCGAGGCTGTCGACGCTCTCTTACGAATGAACGAGCATCAACGGTTCTCAAAAGGCTTATTCTCGTGGATCGGCATGGAACAAAAGACGATTACTTATCAAAATGTGCTCCGTCAAAACGGCGAGACAAAATGGTCGTTTAGCCAACTATTCAATTACGGTGTCGACGGGTTGATCTCTTTCAATTCGAAACCGCTGCGCTTTTGCTTTTACTCAGGCGTATTGATTTTACTACTGTCGATGCTCTATATTCTGTTGACACTGTTTGACATCATTCAAGACGGTATCGACACACCAGGCTATTTCACGCTCATCTCAGCCATCCTGTTACTTGGTGGAATCCAGCTCGTCAGCCTCGGGATCATCGGTGAGTACGTCGGTCGCATCTATTTTGAGACGAAACGCCGTCCGGCCTACTTGATTCAAGAAACTAACATACAAAGGAAGAGTGCGAATGAACAAGAGAAAGGCCGAGTTTATAAGATTCGTCGCCATTGGGGGAATTAATACTCTTAACTACTATTTGATTTATATGTTGTTTCATCATCTATGGAACACCAGCTATGGGGTCTCTCATGTGGTGGCATTCACGCTCAGCATGATCGCCTCTTTCTTTTTGAACAGTTATTTCACGTTCAAAGTCAAACCGACGCTACGGAAATTTTTGCAGTTTCCGTTGACGCAAGTCGTCAACTTCACAGTCACGACGGTGTGTATTTATTTGCTCGTCGAACAACTGAACGTCTCGACGACGTTTGCCCCGTTGTTTGCCATCTTTATCGCTGTGCCGGCGACGTTCATCGTCACGAGTAAAATTTTGAAACGTGAGCAATCGACAATATGAGACAGTTCAAACTCATCAGTGTTGCGTTGCTCGTGTCGACCATCGCCCACGCTTTTTTCATCTACTATCAATCACAGGGTGGCTTCATCGCCGGACCGAATGACGGCTTATCGCAAATGGTCCCGTTCAAGCATTTCCTTTACGAAACGTTCCATAAAGGGAATCTCGTCTATGCCGAGGACTTCGGCTTCGGCGGCGGTATCCTCACACAACTCGCTTACTACTTTTCGACGTCAGTCGTATTTTGGCTCTCGGTCGCCGTCGTTTCCTTATTTGATGTGCTCGGACTCGTCACACCTGACTTGGACATGTGGTTGCGTCTCGCCTTGATTGTGAGCGTCATCCGGCTCGCTGTCGTCATCGTGTTCGCGACTTATGCGTATCAGTTGTTTAACGTCCGCACACTCCACGCTTTCGTCGGTGCCGTCATTTATGGTGTGTCGGTCATGTACATCCGTCACGTGACGTTTTGGGAGTTTTTTGCGGACGGCTTTTTGTGGGTCCCGCTCCTTGTCATCGGTCTCGAACGCATCATCCGAAACGGTCGCGCCGACTTCTTTATTGTTGTTAGTGCCATCATGCTGATCAATAACTTTTACTTTGCCTACATCAATTTAGTCTTCGTTCTCGTCTATGTCTTGTTCCGACAATTCATTCACCTACCCGAAGATCGCGTCAGTCGCAAACAGCAATGGCTACTATATTGTGGTTCTGGCATCATTGCCTTGCTCCTTAGTTCGTTTGCGTTCATTCCGGCGACTTATGGCTTTTTGCAAAATGAGCGACCATCGCTCGAGCATGAGATTCGTTGGATTCAGCTCGACAATTTGTTATACGATAGCAGTCTGCTCATCGTACCGGCCGTCTTCCTACTGTTCGCTCTTTATCGTCCGCTCTACCGTCACGTCACGTTCCGATTATTTGTGAGCATGAGTCTACTGTTGACCCTACTCCATTTCAGTCCGTACGTCGGTAGCTTCTTCAACGGCTTCTCGGCACCGCAATATCGCTGGGAGTATTTGGCGAGCTTCACGATCGGCGGCATGGTTGCTGTCGGCTTGACGCATTGGCGCTTCGAAAAAACATCATTTTTCAAGGCAGCCGTCGTAACCGTTTTGGCTTATCTCGGTTTTGGGCTATTCGGTAACGCGCCATGGCCAATCGTGTTCGGTATGTTTGCCCTCATGATCTTGACCGTCTTATCGTTTTGGCTTAAACCATTGTTGGCTCCGTACCTCATCATCGCGTCTTGTCTCATCGTGTTCAACGGTTACACGAAGTTCGCGCTCCACGATATGGCGATCGTCAACACGAACGCGACGTTCGTTACGAGTGAGCAGTACAACAGCGCTGAACAACGGGAACTCATCGACGTCGTCCGTGAAAAAGCCGGTCCGCTCGAACGCGTGGACTGGATGATACCGTTGCGAAACAATACACCGATCGTCCAGTCGTTCCTTGGGACGAGCCTATACTCGAGTATTTTGAACGGGAATTTGCTCACATTCTATTGGAGCGACCTTGAAATTGATATGAGACGGGAAAGTGTCAGCCGTTACGGGACACTCGGCAACCGTTCGAATTTACATCATGTGCTGTCGACTCCTTATTGGATGCGTGATAAAACAATCGCGAGCGAGGCACCGTACGGCTTCCAACTGCTTGGCGAAACAGAACGTTACGCCGTTTATGAAAGCGGGACCCGCTTGCCGTTCGTCCGGACGACATCAAACACGTACAATCGTGAAGCGCTTAAAGATGTCTCAATATTGACGCGTGAGCAAGCGATGCTGTCGGGTGTCATCTTAGAAGACGGGACCGCAACACCGTCCCCAGCGCAAACGATTACGTTTGTGAGTGCGCCCGTCAATGCGGTATGGGAAGATGAGACACTCCAAGTCACCGCTGAAGAAGGCGGAGTCGACTTTATTCCGGACGTCCCAGACTCGGCGACGGGTGATTTGTACGTCTCGTTCAAGATTCGCAAGCTTGAAGGTGATGGTTTCTTCATCCGGCTTGGGAATTACCGGACGACTCGAAAACCAGAAGCGTCGATTTATCGGACCAATCTCACTTCGATGACGCTCCGGACACCTCTCAAGAAAAACGTACCGCTCCGTCTACCGGAAGGAACGTATGTACTTGAAGACGTGACGATCGAGTGGGAAGATTACGCGACACTCGAAGACGCCCTTGAAGAATCGGCTTCTATCCCGGATATTCCGGTCGTTTGGGACGGACCTGACATCGACTTCACGGTTGAAGACGCAATCGAAGGGACATATGCCGTCCTCTCTGTTCCGTATGAACGAGGGTGGAAGGCGACTGTGAACGGAGAGCGACGCGACGTCTTGCAAGCAAACTACGCGTTCAGCGCCATCGCCCTCGACGAAGGTCGAAACGAGGTCGCGTTGACGTATCGTCCGCCGTTCTTCATCGTCACGACTGCGATGACCCTGCTTGGTCTCGCCTTGTTCGTCGGTTATCTTCTGTATCTACGCCGCAAAGAGCATCCGTTCACGTGAACGGATGCTCTTTTTCTTGCATGATTTCGCTCGAACTTTTCCGATGATCGAACCGTTTTGAAATTTGAATCTTATATTTAAGATGTTCCTCATAGTCTTTCGCAAACACACCGGCGTATAAGAAATCGAGCAGACAATGGATCGAGTCGTTCGAGGTGAAGCTGCCGATTTTCGAGTAGAGACGCTCCCGCGTCGTCAAACGGAGCGTGCAGTCCGCCTCATGCGAGATGGCGTTCTCGCCGAGGCTCGTAAGCGCGAGCACCGGCACCCGGCGGCTCTTCAAATAAGGAATGAGACCGACCGTATAATCACTCTCACCTGTATAGGAGATGAGGAGCGCGCACGTCGTTTCATCCGAGTTCGCTGCCTCGAACTCGGCGTCCACCTCACAAAGTGTGACTTGCTTGCCAATGCGATTCATTTTGGACTTGAAGTCGTGGCAGAGCAGCAAGTTATGAATGATTGAAAAGACTTTAATATGCCGGGCCTCATGTAACATCGTCACGGCTTGCTCGAACGCCTCATGATCTAATAAAGATAGCGTATCCTCGATTGTCATCTGTTTGAGCGTCGCCATCTTGTTCGCCACAACCATCAAACTATCCCCGTCCGCGAACGGATAGTTGGCATCGATGTTAGAAAAATGACGGTTCAAGTACTCAATTTCTTCTAAAAATTGTATTTTCAAATCAAGCCAACCTGAAAAATCTAATTTCGTGGCAATTCGACTTAGTATCGATGGATGCGTGTACGTCGCTTCGGCAATCTGCTTCATCGTTTGGTCATGGATATGCTCGCGTTCGGCGAACAAATAATCGATGACGCCTCGTTCCGACGGTGAGAACAAATCTTGTTTCAGCTTTTCGGTCAACAACATATCTAGTCTCCTCTCGTGAATGAAATTCACAAAAATCATTCTTTTTTTGTTTTGTTTTGTAAACGCTTTCGGAGTTGTCTGTAAATCTATTGTGTTCATTTCTCTATATTCTATACTGAAATGGATATGAGGAAATACATCAAGCAGTCAATTCCATTTACACACCGCTCAATTTTTTGTGAACTATATGAGGAGGAGATTGAAATGACAACCGGAATCAAACTCGTCACGATCGGTGGCGGCAGTAGCTACACGCCAGAATTGATGGAAGGGTTCATCAAGCGTTACGAGGAGTTGCCGATCCGCGAGATGTGGCTCGTCGATATCGAGGCCGGCAAAGAGAAACTCGCCATCGTCGGGCAAATGGCGCAGCGGATGTGGGACGCGTCGCCATATGACGTCCAAGTGCATCTCACGCTCGACCGGCGAGAAGCGTTACAAGGCGCCGACTTCGTCACGACCCAGTTCCGCGTCGGCTTGCTCGATGCCCGGATCAAAGACGAACGGATTCCGCTCTCCTACGGCATGGTTGGGCAAGAGACGAATGGGGCCGGCGGCATCTTGAAGGCGTTCCGGACCATTCCTGTCATTCTCGACATCGTCGAAGATATGAAACAGCTTTGTCCGAACGCCTGGCTCGTCAACTTCACGAACCCGAGCGGTATGGTGACCGACGCCATCATTCGTTACGGGAAGTGGGACAAAGTCATCGGACTTTGCAACGTCCCGGTCAACGCGATGATGGCCGAACCGGAACTGATCGGCAAGAAACCGGGAGACTTGATTTACTCTTTCGCCGGATTGAATCACTTCCACTGGCACCGCGTGCATGACGTGACTGGTCGTGATGTGACGCGCGACATCATCGACAAGATGTATGATGCGGATGCCGGGATTCCGGCCAATATTCACGATATGCCGTTCTTCAAAGAGCAGCTGCATCAGATGAATATGATCCCGTGCGGCTATCACCGTTACTATTATCGCGCCGAGGAGATGCTCGCCCATATGCTCGAGGAGTACCGAGATCCGGCCGTCGGGACACGGGCCGAACAAGTGAAACAGACGGAAGCTGAACTGTTCGAACTGTACAAAGACCCACATCTCGACCACAAACCTGAACAACTGTCGAAGCGGGGCGGCGCCCACTACTCGGACGCGGCGTGTGAGACGATCGCCTCGATCTATGCGAATAAAAACACACACATCGTCGTCTCGACGAAAAATAACGGTGCTGTCCCCGACCTTGCTCCCGACGACGTCGTCGAAGTGTCCGCCTATATTGGTGCTAACGGCGCGAAACCGATCGCCTTCGGTTCACTCGCACCAGCCGAAAAAGGGTGGCTCCAAGTCATGAAAAACATGGAACTGTGCGTCGAAGAAGCAGCTGTGACTGGGAATTACGGACTTGCTCTTCAGGCGTTCATCATCAATCCGCTCATCCCGAGCGGCGAGACCGCGAAACGGGTGCTTGATGAACTGCTCATCGCCCATAAAGATCACTTGCCTCAGTTCGCCGACAAAATCGCCGAACTCGAGGCAGACGGTGTGACCGTCAAAGATGAAGTCGTTCAAGCGCTCCGCCCGATCACACAATCATAAAAAACAGCCGGTGCGTCCCATGGACGTACCGGCTGTTGCCTTATTTGATGAGTTCGAGGTCGACCGGAATGTTTTCTTCCACGGTCTCACCTTTCAAGTAGTTGACGGCTGCTTCGACACCGAGTTTTCCGATCTCTGTCGGTTTTTGTGCCACCGTTGCGGCCATCGTTCCGTCTTCGACAGCCTTGACCGCGTCATCCGTCGCATCGAAACCGATGACTTTGACGTCGCTCAATCCGGCACTGCTCAACGCTTGGACCGCACCGAGCGCCATTTCGTCATTGTGCGCGAACACCGCGACGATATCTTTATTGTCTTGGAGAATGTTTTCCATGACCGTTAAGCCTTGGGCCCGGTCAAAGTTTGCCGATTGTTTGGCCACGACGTCGAGTTTTCCATCGATTGCCTCGTTGAAGCCTTGACCGCGATCGCGTGTGGCCGATGCTCCTGGAATACCTTCTAATTCAACGACTTTCCCGCCTTCCCCGACAAGTTCAACCATGTACTCACCAGCGAGCTTCCCGCCGGCGACGTTGTCTGACGCGACGTGGGCGACGACTTCTCCCGATTCTGCGTTCCGGTCGACCGTGATGACAGGGATACCAGCATCGTTCGCGCTTTGAACAGCGGCTCCGACTGCTTCGGAATCCGTCGGGTTAATCAAAATCAAATCCATGCCTTTTTGAATCATATCTTCGACGTCGCTCACTTGTTTCGCCGCATCGTTTTGTGCGTCAGCCACAGTGAGTGTCGCATCGAGTTGCTTCGCCTCTTCTTCAGCTCCATCTTTCAAAGCAACGAAGAACGGGTTGTTCAATGTAGAGATGGAGAGTCCGATCTTAAAGTCCCCATCTTTTGGTTCTTGTTCCGAACTTGTTCCCGGTTGTTCCGTCGAACAAGCCGCCATCATGACCATTGTCAGTACGAGTAGCCAAGCTGTCCATTTTTTCATCTTCTGTTTCCCCTTTCGATGATTACGCGTTTTGTTTGCGATCAAGTAGCACCGCGAATAAGATGACGGCCCCTTTGACGACGAGTTGGAAGAACGACGAGACGCCGAGAAGATTCAAGCCGTTATTCAACGTGCCGATAATTAGAGCGCCAATCAATGTTCCGACAATCCAACCACGTCCCCCGGCTAAACTTGTTCCCCCGAGAACAACAGCCGCAATCGCATCAAGCTCGTATGAAGTACCTGCCGTCGGCTGAGCCGAATTGAGACGTGACGTTAAAATGATTCCTGCTAACGCTGCCAACATGCCTGACAACGAGTAAATCATCACTTTGACTTTATTAACGCCGATACCCATCAGTTTAGAGGCTTCCTCATTACCGCCAATCGCATACGTATGGCGACCGAACGTCGTTTTTTTCAAGATGAAGTAGAGTATGCCGAACGCAATCAACATCGTGACCGCCGGCACCGGAATAATCCATAAGTAGCCACGCCCTAACATTTCAAACCAAGTTGAGTCCCCTAAACCGGTGATCGGCCGGCCATCCGTGTATACGAGCGTCAGCCCTCGGTAGATGGTCATCGTCGCCAGCGTCGCAATGAACGGCGCGACTTTTCCGTATGTGATGACGGCTCCGTTAAACGCACCGAGCACGGCACCTGCAATCAATCCGAGCGCGATCGCCATGACAGCGTGTTGACCATCGACCATCATCCCGGCGACGAACGCCGAAGAGAGCGCGAGAATCGACCCGACTGATAAATCAATTCCGCCTGTCAATATGACAAACGTCATCCCGAACGCAATCAAGGCGTTGATGGAAACTTGCCGCAAGACGTTAAAGATGTTGTTCAACGAGAGAAATCCTGGTTCGAGAGCCGTCACCACAACGATGATAGCAAGTAATCCGAACAGTGGACCGAGTTTTTGCCCCCATCCGAGCTTTTGCGGTCGCCCTAGCGCAGCCGTTGCTTTCAATTCCATATCATTGTCCTCCTGTCGCATATGTCATGACTTTTTCTTGCGTCGCCTCGTCTTTTGCTAACGTCCCTGTGACGACGCCTTCTCGCATGACGACGATTCGATCACTCATCCCGAGCACCTCGGGTAAATCCGAAGATACCATGATGATTGCGACACCTGCCTCTGCCAATTCACTCATAATCGTGTAAATTTCTTTTTTCGCCCCGACATCGACTCCTCGTGTCGGTTCGTCGAGGATGAGCACATCTGGTTCGACGCCAAGCCACTTGCCTAGAACGACTTTTTGTTGGTTCCCGCCAGAAAGCGACTTCACTTTTTGTTCCATCGAATGATGTTTGACACGCAGCTTCTTCAAATATCCGTCCGCGAAGCGCTCCTCGTCTTGTCTCGAGATGATTGTGCCCTTCGCCCGTTTATCGAGCGTTGGTAGCGACAAGTTTTCTCGTAACGAGAAGTCGAGGAGCAACCCTTCGCCT
Organism: Exiguobacterium aurantiacum; assembly: GCF_001766415.1. Lineage (GTDB taxonomy): Bacteria > Bacillota > Bacilli > Exiguobacteriales > Exiguobacteriaceae > Exiguobacterium > Exiguobacterium aurantiacum_A. The sequence goes on from NZ_MKXO01000014.1 coordinate 16,955, forward strand.
TTTCGGTCTTCTGTCAAAAACGCGATACCGTGACGAATCGCATCAGCCGGCCGTCTGATCTTTATTTCTTTTCCATTCAGTTTGACGACACCGCCTCTTGTACGGTCGGCGCCGAACAAGGCGCGCATCACCTCGGTCCGACCGGCTCCCATCAATCCTGAGAAACCGACGATTTCACCCGCCCGTACATCGAACGAGACGTTGTGGAACCGGTTACCTATCAAACTATCAACTTCGAGGACGACGTCGCCAATCGTGGCGGTCCGGTCCGGGTAACGTTCCCCGATCTCGCGTCCGACCATCTCTTTGACGATTTCTTCAAATGACGTCTCGGCGATAGGATGCGTCCCGATCGACACCCCATCACGGAGAACGGTGATGCGGTCACACAGTTCAAAAATTTCTTCCATCCGATGGGAGATATAAATGATGGACACGCCTTGGTCACGTAATGCACGCGATACCGAGAACAACGCCCGAATCTCACGGTCGGTCAAGGCGGCCGTCGGTTCGTCCATGACGATGACTTTTGCGTCTGTCATGAGCGCTTTCGCGATCTCAATCATCTGTTGTTGACCGACGGACAAGTTTTTAGCAAGCTCATCGACTTCCATAAATACGTTCAGCTCGGCCAAATATTCCCGGGCGCGACGCTTCATCTCTTGTTGCTTGATGACACCGAACGGACCGGTCAACTCCCGACCGAGGAACAAGTTTTCCATCACCGTCAATTCCGGCAAAATATTCAACTCTTGATGGATGAAGGCGATGCCGGCTCGTTCGGCTTCTTTCGGATGTTTGAACTGCCGCACGGCACCATCGATTTGGACCTCCCCTTCGTCTTGCGCGTGAAGTCCGGTCATCACTTTCATGAGCGTCGATTTGCCGGCCCCGTTCTCACCCATCAACGCGTGAATTTCACCAGGCAACAATTCAAAGTCCACACCTCTCAATACACTTACCGGACCGAAAGACTTATGGATGCGTTTCAACTGGATGTGCATCGAACCCCTCCTTAAAATAAAACGCCGGCGTGTAAAATGACGTTCGCATACGGTGTCGCTTCACCTGTACGAATGACGACTTTCGCCTGCTCGACTTCACGCTTGAACGCTTCATGCGAGCATGTCTTGACCGTTTCGAATCGTTCGGTCAACGCTTTGGCGATCGGCTCGTTCTCGGTGAACACTTCGTCCGCCACCGTAATCTGTTCGATGACCATGTCAGCCTCAACCGCATTCAACACATCAAGAAATGACGGTTCGCCTAGACGTAGTGCTAAATCGACCCGCTTTACTCCTTTAGGGATCGGCAGTCCGCAATCGGCGATGACGACTGTATCCGTATGTCCCAGGTCAGCAAAGACTTTTGCCAAATGACTATTGAGAATCCCATGTTTTTTCATCACACTCGCTCCAATCGTCTCATCACGTCGGCTCGGTTCGGCATCCCGCCTTGAGCCCCGAATCCTTCCACGCTCATGCCCGAAGCTACGACGGCAAAACGCGCGGCTTCTTCTAAATTATTTCCTTCCACGAGGGAAACTGCGAGAGCGCCATTGAATGTATCTCCCGCCCCGGTCGTATCGACGACATTCGCCAGGATGGCTGGGATATGTTGAATCGTCTTCCCGTCGAAGAAACGAACACCTCTTACTCCTTCTGTCACAATCAATTTGTTTGGGTAACGGCGCAATACGTCTTCAATCGGCAAGTCGCCGAATAGATCGCGGCATTCGTGCTCGTTCGGCGTCACGTAGGTCACCTTTTCAAGTAACTCACTCGTAAGCGCTTGAGACGGCGCCGGATTTAACAGGACTGGAATGTTTCGCTGATGACAGTACGTACTCACTTGTTCGACGGTTTCAATCGGAATTTCTAGTTGCAACAAGACGAGCGTCTGGTCATCAAGCAGTTGCTCCAACTCCACGTCGGTGAAGCGTACATGCTTGTTCGCGGATTGAACGACGACGATTGAGTTATCGCCGTCTGCTAATACGATATGCGCCGTCCCTGTCACTTCTTCGCCAATCGTTCGCAGATGACGCGTCCCGACCTGGTTCTGTTTAAAATTTTGACGGATTATATTCCCAAATTCATCGGATCCGACGCAACCGACCATCTCGACCTGACCACCTAGTCGAGCGGCAGCCACTGCTTGGTTGGCGCCTTTTCCCCCGGGTACCGTCTGAAATGTATTCCCGATGACCGTCTCTCCAGCCTGCGGACGTTTATTTGTCGTGACAACCAAATCCATAGATACACTCCCGATGACAACAATTCGGTTCATGCGTCATGCCCCTTTCGTTTCGTCGTCTGTCGCTCTGTCAGTGTGACAGGCAATAAAATTTCTTTTGCAGCGGTCTCTTTCTTTTCAATCAAATCAAGAAGCCGCTCGGTCGCTCGTCGCCCCATCTCATAGATCGGTTGAGCAATCGTCGTGAGTGGCGGAGACGTCATCTCACCTAACTCGATGCCATCATACCCGATGACTTGTAAGTCTTCAGGCACCCGGACGTTGCGACGCACCGCTTCCTGCAAGACTGCGGCGGCGATGACGTCATTGGCGGCAAACACACCATCGAACGGCCAATACTCGTCAAATAATGTTTGTGCCGCCGTGAGCGCCTCTTTGAATGCGAAACTAGAATGTGTCATCCCGACGAGCCGGTCACCCGCCACGTCGAGAAAACCATCTGTCCGTCGCCTCACCGTTAGGAGGTGTTTGGGCCCAGCGATGTGAGCAAGCTTTGTTGCCCCACAGCTCAACAGCGTCTCCGCTGCGAGGCGTCCACCTTCATACCCGTTCGAGATGACGGCATCAATCCCCGGCTTGACGATACGATCTAACGCCACCATCGGTAGTTCTAATTTTTCATAGTTCGGGTTATCCGAATGGTTCGTCGTAATAATCAGTCCATCGACATGCATCGTCTGAAGAGCGACCAAATACGTCTGCTCTTTTGAAAGTTGCTCATCTGTGTTGCAAAGTACGACCTGATAGCCGTGCTGGTTGGCCACGTCTTCAATCGCTCGGGCCAATTGTGGAAAGAACGGATTTGTAATATCCGGCATAATCAAGCCGATCAAGCCCGATGTCTTTTTAAATAATGAACGCGCGACTCGGTTCGGGGCATAGTCAAGTTCGGCGATGGCCCGCTCGACGGCTTCCCGCGCTTCTGCACTCACGTATCCGTTATTGTTCATGACACGGGACACGGTCGCGACAGAAACGTTCGCTCGTTTGGCCACATGTTTGATTGTCGCCATCTCGCCCCTCCTTCTTTGGTAACGCTTACAAAACAAGCATAATGTGTAACCGGTTACATATCAACTATTTTTTAAGAAATTTAAAAACTTCGATTTTTCTTAGCTAATAATTAACAATAGAGGCGCGTCTATCCACCAGGGACGACGCGCCTCTACTCGAAATCTTTTGACGTTTTTCTGCTCCCTTAGTTATAGAGATGAGCGGTTGTCATAATCATCACGCGTGATGACATAGACCAAACTTCGAACGGTCCGTCCGTCCAACCGAGTCAGCTCTTGCGTCGTCGTGAACGCATACGTGAAACCGCACTTCTCGACGACACGACGCGACCGGTCATTGAAGTCAAAATAACCGCACCAAATCCGTTCTAAACCAAGGTCGACAAATCCGTGACGAAGCAGCTCACGCACCGCTTCTGGGACGTAGCCTCTCCCCCAATGATCCGGACTGAGCACGTAGCCGATTTCGCGCTGGTTGTCGTGTTGGATATCCGGGTCTGGTCGCCGGTCGTGCAAACCGATGCTACCGATCAGTTCGCCGGTCGCTTTCAACGTGATCGCCCAGACGTCTTGATCTTGCTGGAATATACGGATGACGTCCCGCGTCTCGTCGACGGACTCGTGCGGGGCCCAGCCCGCCATCGGTCCGACCCGCTTATTCTTCGCATAGCGATGCATCGCTTCGGCGTCATCGAGCTGAAACGCTCTGAGCCTTAGCCGTTCTGTGTCTAATTGAATCATGTCAGCTGCTCCTTCGCTCGTTTCCCTCGCCTCCGTTCCGGGAACAACGGAACAGAGGAGGGATGACGATGCCGTTTGATTATGATCTTGATTTTGAGACGATCGATTTCCGAAAACACCCCGAGCTCTATCGCGTCGGACGCGGTGAACAAGGTGTGCTGCTCGTCGAGCCTTACAAGAGTGAGATTTTGCCGCACTGGCGCTTTAAGACACCGGACATCGCCCGCCAATCCGCCGATGAGATCATGGAGCTGTTTGAAGCGTATCGGGCAAACGACGATTTCGTCGGCATGGACATGGCGCGGAAGTTCATCCAGATGGGCCATACCCGGGCCCGTCGTTACGCCAACTATAAAGGTGGCCGCAAGTATAAAGACGACGGCGCTATTCACGATCGCCAAATCGACGAAGAAAAAGCCGAGTCGGCCCGCATCTTTAAAGTGCGGTGGGATGAGATCCGTGCTGACGAGGACTACTTGAAACGTAAGAAGGCCCATCAGAAACAGTACGGCTAAAAACCATATGGCGCTTCATACGTCCACGCTTGAATCGCGTGGGCGTCTTTTTCTGTCATAGGACGAATTTCCATTTGCGCCTCCTGTCTCACGTCTTACTCCTGTTCGTGTCCTACACGAAAAATCCCTGTCGCTCCATACAAAAAAGGATGGGTTGCCCCCATCCTCTCGTTATTTACGGGTCCATGTCGCCGTGATGTCGACGTCGGCCGCATGCATCAAGTTATGGATCGGGCACCGGGCCTCGACGCCTTTTTGTAGCGCCTCGATCCGTTCATCCGACTCGGTCGTGTCGAGCACGATGTTGACGTGCACGTTCTCGAAATAAGTCCGGACCCCTTCGACGCCTTGGAAGCCGCGCGGGTCGAGCGTCCCTTCCGTCGCGAACGTCACACCGTCATAGTTGAAGTCCTGGTCTTGCGCGACATAGGCGATCATGATCGTCGTACACGATGATAGCGCCCCGAGTAAGTATTCGAGCGGATTCGGTCCGGCATCGGTCCCGCCGAGACGTTCCGGCTCATCGACGATAAACGGCTCTAGGTCGCGCACATGCACCGTCGTCTTCACGCTCGTCGCTTCGCCCTCGGCCCGCATCGTCACTAATGGTTTTTCTGACATCCCATCTCCTCCTTTTGAAATCACATCTCTACTACCGTTCCCGTTATGTCGGACCGTGTAACGCGTCGTCGTAAATCGCATAGTCATTTTTACCTTGCTGCTTGATTTGATACATCGCTTGGTCCGCCTTATGAATCAACGTGTCCAAATCCATGCCTTGGTCTGGCGCGACACTGACGCCGATGCTTGCTCGAATCGGGATTACCCCGTGCCCTAGTTTGAACGGCCGTTCCACCAACGTCGTCCGCAGCCGCTCCACGAACGTGACGATGTCCGCTTCTTCCACGTCCGTCAAATAGATGTAGAACTCGTCACCGCCGACGCGCGACGCGAGCCCGGTGTCCGGTGTCACTTCTTCGAGCAGGACGCCGAGGTGGATCAAGAAGTCATCGCCGACTTGATGGCCGTAAGTGTCGTTGACTCCTTTAAACCCGTCAAGGTCGAGGATGACGAGGGCAAGGTTGTCCGCTTGAAGCAACGCTTGATCAGCTTGTTCATAAAAAGCCCGACGATTGGCGAGCTTCGTGAGCGGGTCATGATAGGCGAAAAAACGAATCGACTGCTCCGCTTCCTTGAACGTGTGGACATCGCGAATCAAAATCATGCCGTGAATTTTTTGATCGATATAGACGAAGTCACCATCGATGACGACGTATCGTTCTTGTCCGGTCTTCGTCTGAACCTTCGTCTCGAACTCTAAAAACTTCTTTTGGGCCGTGAAGTGCTGTGTATAGTGATCGCACCATTCCTCACGCTTCTTCTCCGGCAATAGGTCGACGAACCGTTCATTGACGACACGGACCGTGTGGAACAACATGCGTGCGGCCGGGTTCGCACTCTCGATCCGACCAGTATCGTCGACGAGCAGAATGGCAGACGGGTTCAAGTTGTACAACGTCCCGTAGCGCTTGGCGTAAGAGGCGAGAAAATCGAGCCGGTTCATCGCCAAAACGAGCGCCACCGTCCAGACCAATCCGCCGTACATATACGCATAAGGCGGAACGACTCCACGAAATTGGAAGTAACCGAACACGATGTCCCAAATCAAGACGAGTACCGCCGTCAAGATGAGTAGACGCAGCACCCGTTGATGTTCATGCCGTTCTGCTCGTTTGAGCGCATATGCCAACAACAAAATAATCAGGAAGTGAAAGACGTTCCCAATCGTCATCGTCGTCAAATAAGAAACGTTGAATTCAGGATAAATCCAGAGCCCGACTTGGTCGAAGCGTTGACTGTTGATGATGTTCTCTTGTCGAATGAACGTCAAAGCAACCGGGATCAACGGTAAGTAGATTGCATACGGGTATACCCATTTCGGCATCTTCGCACCGACGCCCGTCACTTTGACGATGAAATGGACCGAAAAGATAAAGATCAAAATGCCGGCATTGCCGAACCAATAGGTGACGAACGCCGGGCTCGCTTCAATCGGTGACAAGTGACGGCCGAACTCCGCCAAAAACAGCATTGCGTAACCGAATACGAACAGACTGAGCAGACGATGCTCGACTTGTCGCGGGTTACGTAACAAGACGTCGAGCGCGAGATGGCTCAACAAGAAGGCCGGCAGTAAATAGGCGGCCATATAAATAAATAACGCGGTCATGAACAGACCCCTTTCTTGAACAGATACGTCTTTACTTTCTCTATCGGCCGCATCAATTCCTTTTTCGAACGGGCTGACACATCACCGCAAAAAAAGCGAGCGGATTCGAATCCGCTCGCTCACATGATTTATATCGTCTCTTCGATTGCAGTATCACCTTTGACCAAGTCGATGGCTTTGTTTGCCGCTTCTTGTCGACCGATGACATGGGCCAAGAACGCTGCGACATCCGCCCGCGGAATCTCGCCCGTCGACACGTTGTCGACGTTCACTTTGCCTGTACCGGCATCGTCTGTGAGCGCGCCTGGACGGACGATCGTATAGTCGAGTCCACTCTGTTCGAGCAAACGGTCCGCATGATGTTTTGCCACGTAGTACGGTTTCATCGAATCGGGCCATGCCGAGCGATCTTCCGCTTTCAAGGCACTGAGCATCACGAAGTGCTTGATGTTGCCGTTCGCTTGGGCCGCCTCGACGCTTTTCGCTGCACCGTCTAGGTCGATGAGTAACGTTTTGTCGGCTCCCGTGCTGCCGCCCGAACCGGCCGCGAACACGACTGCGTCCATGCCGCTCATCGCTTGCTTCAACGTCTCAACGTCACCTTCTAAGTCTCCGAGAACCGCCTGATAGCCGTTCGCTTTGAACTCGTCTAGCTGCTCTTGTTTCCGCACCATCGCGGTGACTTCGTGCTTCCCATCCTGCTTCAATCGTTCGACGAGTTGCTTTCCAATCTGTCCATTCGCTCCAATTACAAATACGTTCATCTGTCTTCCTCCTCAAATAAAATTCAGAGACAAGCGAAACGCCGTGTGGCCATGGCCACGTCCGGTGCAGAAGCAATGGCCGAGATGACAGCTACGCCGTCAGCCCCGTCACGTCGAATCGCTTCGACGTGTTCAGGCATGATTCCACCAATCCCCACGATTGGCAAATGCTGAAACCGGGCTCGCACTTGCCGAATGAGCATCGTTCCATTCACTTCGGCCGCGTCTTGTTTCGACACAGTCGGATGAATCGGTCCAATTCCGACATAATCGGCGTATCTCGAAGCCGTTGCGGCTTGCTCGATCGAGTGGACTGAGACACCGAGCCACTTCTTTGAACCGATTCGCCGACGAACGACTTCGGCTGCTGCGTCCTCTTGTCCGACATGAACTCCGTCCGCATCGAGTTTGATTGCCAGCTCGACGTCATCATTGACGATGAACGGGACACGGTACTGTCGACAAAGTGTATGCAACGCTCGTGCCATCGCTTCTTTTTTATCCCCATACAGTGGCTCTTTACCTTTTTCGCGAAATTGAAAACATGTCACACCACATTGAAGCGCCGTTTCGACCGTCTGAACGAGATCAAACGTATCCGCTGTGCCGCAGATGAAGTAGAGCTTTAACCGCTCAACGATAGGCGATGGACTCAATGGAAACCACCTCCTTCGGGTGCTTGTTATACGCCCAATGATTTGTCGGTCCATGCCCGCTGCCGATTTGTAATCCGTGGGAGATGGCACTATGGATGAACTGTTTCGCCTTCTGCGCGGCTTCCGTAACGGTATGCCCGTTCGCGAGCTCCGCTGTTAGCGCAGCCGAAAACGTGCAGCCGGTCCCGTGCGTATCTTTCGTCAGCAACCGTGGTGTCACCATTCGAAACGTATCGGTCTTCGTCATGACTAGGTCTTCGGCGAGAGGACCGTCCAAATGACCGCCTTTCAACATGACGACGTTTGCCCCGTAAGACAACAAGCGCTCAGCTGCTTTCATACGATCAGTGAACGTACAAATCGTCAAGCCGGTCAACACTTCAGCTTCAGGGATATTTGGCGTGACGACCGTCGCCATCGGTAACAGCCTCGTCCGTAGCGCGGTGACGGCGTCCCGTTCAAGCAAGGTCGCACCGCCTTTAGCGATCATGACCGGATCGACGACGACATTTTGAAATCGATGCTGCTCGATTGCGTCCGCCACGACGTCAATCAACTCACGATTGAACAGCATCCCGGTCTTGCACGCCGAGATGATAAAGTCTGATCCGACTGCATCGAGCTGGCGTGCGACGAGGTCGGCGGAGACGGCTTCGACACCGTGCACGCCACGCGTGTTTTGAGCCGTCACCGCGGTCACGACACTCGTGCCAAATACGCCTAATTCTTGAAACGTTTTCAAATCGGCTTGGATTCCGGCTCCCCCGCCAGAGTCCGAACCGGCGATGGTCAAGACTTGAGGCCTCATCGCGCGAACACCTCGATTCGGTCGCTCGGCAGGTCAGTTGACGTCATGGTAGCGAGTGCGTTGAGAAAGTGGATTGGGAAATCCCCCGGACCCGTCGCTGCTTCACTCGCCAACTCGCCGCATCGTGCATATCCGGTGAGCGCGGTCGAGGTTGCCGTCATCACGTCCGGTTCAACAGCAAGGAACGCACCGACGACCGCACTGAGTAGACAGCCGGTGCCTGTCGTCTCTGTCATGAGCGGATGCCCGCCCAAAATTTCTAGCGTGACCGTACCATCGCTCACGAAATCTGTCCTCCCCGTAATCGCGACAACACAGCTAAATCGGTTCGCTGCTCGTTCGGCGAGTTGTTGCGGATGATGTGTGCCGCTTCCGGCGTCGACCCCTTTCGTCGTCCAACCGGCATCGACAAGCGTGGCGACTTCCCCGGCGTTCCCACGGATGACCGTGACGCGGACGTCTCGCAAAATTCGTTCAACGACACCGCGGCGGAACGGTGTCGCCCCGACACCGACCGGGTCTAGGACGACAGGACGACCCGACTGATTCGCAGCTTGTCCGGCACGGATCATCGTCGCCTCGGTCATCGCGTCAAGCGTCCCGATGTTCAAGACGAGGGCATCGCTCACGGTCGCCATGTCTGCCACTTCTTCAATCGCATCGGCCATGACCGGGGACGCACCGATGGCGAGCAACCCGTTGGCCGAGAAGTTGGCGACGACGATGTTCGTAATGTTATGGACGAGCGGTCGCTTCAACCGGACGGCTTCCCATAGATCCGGCCTCATCGTCCCACCTCAAGCGGCAGTTCCCACGATTCGAGTGTCCAGGCCATCTCCCAAAACGCGAGCTCATAGTAGCAACTTTTCAAGAACAGCTGCTGATAGCGCATCCGTTCTGACTCCGTCGCTTGTCCCGCCAATTCGTCAAGTCGCTCGATCTGCTCTTCGACGAGTTCACGGAACCATTCCGAACCGTACGTCGCAATCCAAACAGAATAGATTGGATGGTCTGGCTCTGCGTCCTTCAAGCGCTCCCCGATCTCGTAATACACCCAGTAGCATGGAAGAATCGCCGCGAGTACGTCTCCGAGGGTCGGCCCGGCTTGTTGCATATGGAGCGCGTATGCATAAGCCGTCGGAGCTGGTTCGAACGTCGCCCACTCCACGTCACTCACCTCGAGCATCGTAAAAAAGTCCCGATGCAACTCGTGCTCCGCCTCGATCGTGTGGAGGGCGTGCGTCAAAAATCGGCTCGCCAGCTCCATCGTCGGGGCAAGTGTAGCGCCCTTCGCCTGTACTTTCGAAAATTGATTCAAGTAGTACGAGTCTTGCATCACGTAATGCCGAAACTTCGCCTCGTCGAGCGTCCCGTCTCCGAGCGCGCGGACGAACGGATGGTGGAAACTCGCCTCAAACAAGGCGTTGGCCTCTTGGCGGATGTGTGCGGTAAATGTCATCGTATTCTCCTCCTTTGTATGAAAAAAGACGCCGCCTCCCATAACGGAAGCGGCGTCGGCCATACACAAAGAGTGTGAGAAAGGACGTTTCGCCCACTTCCCTCCGCTAGCGTGAACTAGATCAGGTTCAAAGGGTCTGGACCTTGTCCATCTCAGCCGCGTCAAGCGACTCCCCTAGTGGCAAACATTATGAAATTCGGTCATCTTCGACCACATCATATCAATCTTTTTGAAAAATGCAAACCCTTTAACGCGAGAAGCGACGGTTGAGCGCGGTCCCAAAATGCGAGAACCGTTCCGTCCCGAGCTTACGACGGTTCGAGGCCGCGAACACGTAATAATCGACCTTCCCCATAAAATAAATCAAGCGCAGTCCTGCGATAAAGAACGTGATGGTCGTGCTGATCGCAAAGCCGACCCCATACCAATCGATCCCGCGCGATAGTAACGACAACGTGAACAAGGCGTTCAATGTGAAGAACGATAGGTTGACGAACAACGCACCACGCCGGTCCTCAAAATAAAGCAAGAGCAGCGTCAGTACGAGAATCATCGCGTTCGCGAACGCGGCGAGCGTCGTCATCCGGAAAATTTGACCGACTTCTTCCGGGACACCAATCCAACCGACGAACACACCCGCCATCAGGATCGCGAACAAGGTGACAACACCTTGACTTCGCCCAAGTCGGATCAATTCATTTTTCAACACCGTCGTCATCGTCTGCTTCGCCTTCTCAATTTGGTGTAACGCCCCGCCATAATTGATCAAGCCGTAAAACGTTCGGTAGCGCTCGTAAAACCTTGTCTCGACAGCGACGACGAACAAGAGCTGGGTCGGGATGATCGTCAAGTACGACCAGAACACAGCCGTGTCATAATACGGATTGAACACGAACGAATCGGCAATCACCATGCGACCTTCACCAAACCAAATGATGAAGTTGGTCACCCAGATCCCAAGCACGTATAACACACCAATCGCGAACAAGTCCGGATACTTATCAAAGTACCGGAAGTATGAAAACTCTCGCGTCGCATACCTGAGCGGAAACGTCCGAAGCATCGCGAAGAATAGCCCGAACAGCGTCACGACCATCCCAACGGTAAAGCCAAACAGAAGCTCGAGGCTCGATGGGTTGACCATGAGACGACTGATCAAATAGACGCTCGCGACTGAAATAACCCCGCCTAGCAAGAAGCTGTAAGCGACCGCTTGATAAAATTTGGCGGCGCTCAAGAACAAGAACATGACCCAGATGACGTTGATGGTCATGAATAAGACGAACAGGACGAGCTTATAGGCGAAACTGAGCGGTGAAATCAGCCAAAACACGCTATACATGACGACGGCAGCGAGAATCGTCACTTTTAACATGCCGGTGAAGACAGGAAAGATCTCATGGGCTTTCTTTTCATAAAACAAATCGGCCACGTATCGCGTGACGACGAGCTGCTGAAAACTAAATAGAATTTGCGAGAAAATGAACGCGTAAGACACGGATAGCATAAACAGTGTCCGTTCCTCGAGTGACAACATCGGCATCTGAAACGCCAACCATTGAATCGTACCGACAACGAGGATGACAATCAGCCAAGGGCCCGATGTGACGAGACCGGAAAACGTGTACGCCTTCAGTCTTGAAGAGTAATAGTCTTCTTGAAACAGCTTTTGTAACTTAAACCCGATGCCCGCCATACTGTTCCCTCCTCGCTTCATAGATGGCTTTATAGCGGTCGACGAACTGTTGCAATCGATAATACTGACGGACACGCTCGCGGCCGTTTTTACCGAAGCGCATCCGTTCGCGCGGATAATCCATCATCCATTCGACTTTGTCAGCGATGGCTTCCGGATGGACCGGAGGAACGATGAAGCCGGCCGGACCGAACGGATCGTCAGCGCGTCCGTAAAGTAGTTCCGAACAAGCCCCGACATCGGTCGCCACCCAAGGGATGCCAGCCGCCATCCCTTCTAAAATGGCAAGCGGCTGCCCTTCCGATATGCTCGTCAACAACAACAAATCAAATTTCGGCAACCAGTCTTGTACGTTCACTTTCCCGACGAGTTCGACATAGTCGGTCAGCCCGCTCTGCTCAATCAGTAGACGACACTCTTCGGCGTACTCTTCGTCCTCATCAAGCGGACCCATGATCGTCAGTTTAAACAGCCGATGGCGCTCTTGAAGGATTTTTGCGGAATAAATCATCGTCTTCAAATCCTTGATCGGAACGAGGCGGACGATAGCCCCGATTTGGAACACATCATTCTCGGCTCGCTCAAGCGTAGCGTGGATATGACGGTCGTCAATCCCGTTGGCGATAATTTTCGTCTTCTCGCTAGGCGCGCCAATCCACTCTTGATATTCGCGATTCCGCTCAAACAGTGTGATAATCTCGTCGGCCGCGTTATACGCCTCGCGTGACAAGTGATGGAAAAAGCGAACCCATCTCGGTTTGTAAGGGGACGGAATCCAATAAGACTGAAGGATTTCTTCCTCGCGTTCACGTGAGTAGATGCCGTGTTCGGTCAAAATGAACGGGATACCTTGCGTCTCTTTCATGTAAGATGCGACGACACCGGCGTAGCCTGTCGAGATGGAGTGGACGAGATCGACTTTTGGTAACGGTTGATGCAACACACGCAAGATCGGCATATACATACTCTGCCACATCCAAAAATAATCGATGAACGAGCCACCGTTCATTTCTTCTGCGTAAGCCGATTTTACGTTTCTCCAAAAGAACTCGCTTGAGAAGAAGGCTTGGCTTGATGGGACTTGTTTCCCGAGAATGCCAAGCGCTTGCCGGTTCGGGTTTTTCAACATGAGCCATTCCGAAATTTTCCGCTCGTCTTCGGCGTCGAGCTTCATTCGACCCTTCGCCTTTTTATCCATATCGCTTAAATAAAGGTGTGTGATTCCTGACACGTTTTGCGGCAACTCATATTTCATATCTTCTGGCCGCTTGACCGATGGCTGAATCGAGATGATTTCAAACTCGACTTCCGGCATCGCTTCAATCAGCGTCTGCGTCCAACTCGAGACACCTCCGCTCACATACGGGTAACTCCCTTCTAACACGAGCCCAATCTTCATTGCGGGTCCCCCTTGATGGCGATTTCAGCGTTCGCTGATGTCAATTGGACGAGATAGAGTGGACGGTCCGCCTCCATCTGCTCGACCGTGCCGAATGCGAATTTGCCTGTGTCCAATGATTGGCCCACTTTTAGACGGACGGTGAAGTGTGACGGATTGACGAGTCCGTCCCCGGTCAAATAAATGGTCTCGTCATCAAACGTGACGTTCAAGTCTGCCTCTTGATACGTGATTAGTTTTTCCGTCGCATAGTGTTGTGTGTAGGCCTCTAAATAGGGATAGCTGACGTTAACATCATCGACGATTTTTTTCAAACTGGCGAACATCGTATCCCAGTCGCGACCGAAAGCACGGTCTGGGTCGATGACGTCATCCGGGTGGATAAAGTGTGAAAACACCCCAAAGTTAGCGATCGCATCGACCATTTGGAAGATCGAACCTCTTTCTTCCCCGTAGTCACTCGTGATGCGCGGGAAATGATAGATTCCGGTATGTGTCGTATCAAATTCGAACTCTTGGACAAAATCACCATTTTCCGGGTCACCGGTATAGAGTGACGCAATCGTCCGCAGTTCAGGCAACGCTTCAGCAATCGCGTCGACACCGGTACGATTGAGTGCATTCGAAGGTGGGACGTATGATTTGAGTTGTTCTGCCGGGAAATAGTTAGCAAATACCGACTCTGCCTGCAGCAGCGAACGCTTCATCTCGTCCTTGTCTTTCCACGGAATATATCCGTACGTCGGATCGATCGGTTCATCGGCCGTGACAAGTGATTGGTGATTGTATCCGTGCAACCCGATTTCACCACCCTGCGCCAATAGTTTTCGACCGAAATAGAGCATCGGGAACTCGCCGCGTTTAATCAATTTATCATCTAGCAGTTCCATCTCTTCTTCGTACGTCCCGATCATCGCGCCCGTATAAATGACGTCGTCATCTTGAGCCATGTCGACCATGTCTTTCCACCAATCTTCGGCAAAGAAGTCTTTGACCGATTTATCGAGTGGTGTCGCCGAGACATCTTTCATCTTGCCGTCCATGACTGGAGCCGGAAAGTCATCGATATACATGAGCTTAATCGCCGCTTGGGCACCCACGAACGCAGGCGGTAACGTTCCGAGCGTTTGGACGAACAGTCCGCGAATCATCTTTTGATCGGTGATCGTTGTATTCCAGTACAGAACGTTCCCATCACCGACCTCATATTCCCAAAGGACGGGAAACCCTTCCGCTGACAGCAAAACGTTCGCTTCGTCTGCAATTGCGAAGTCGACGACACTATGGACGAACAGATCGTCCGGTGGATTCAAGTCGACATAACCCGGGAAAATCGTTTCTTCGAAGTTCAGACCGTAAACGTCTGGAACGAATTCACCGATTTCTTCGATACCTGTCACTTCATTCCAAGCGGGGTCTTTGAAACGGTTGGCGAACACGACATTGCCTCCTTGTTCGACGAACCGTTTCGTCTCTTGCAATGGCCATGTCGCGGTTTGTTCTCCTGTAAATACGATGATGCTGTAGGGAGACGGCGTGATCGAACTGACCGCACCCGCATCAATTTCTCGAACGTCTAGTTTGGCGTAACGCAAACCATACAATAAATTATCTGCCGTATTGACCGCCAAATCACCTTCGTCTCGGACAAGGTAAACTTGAAGTTGTTGCTCTCCTGTTTTAGCGGAAGCATCACCTTGCAATTGGTCGATATTCATTCGTTGTTCAGCAACGTTCGGTAACAACGTATGCAAGGAATGAATCCTCAAGTATTGGATAGCACCGACGACGACGAGAAATAACACGATGAAGAGCGAGAATGAGATTACAGTTCGTTTTTCCATGATGTCGAATCACTCCATTCTTCAAACAACAGCCGGTGCTCATAAGGCACATCGTCTAACGAAAATTGTGTTTGCATCATAAACATGACAGCCTTCACCTCGGTCCACCGCTCCCGTTCATAGTAAAAATCGATGAGCATAAGATGGGACTCGATGCGTTCCGGGAAATGGTGAACGTACTCCTTCAATATTTCAAGCTGATCTCTAGGACGTTTTAACGTGATGTAGACTTCGTTTAAATCCTCATAAATCCATGGCGACGGCGGATACAGTGTCTTCGCTGTCAAAATCTCTTTTAACCAGGCCTCACGTCTGTCTTTCAACATGACTTCCGTGATCAGTTCACTGTGAATCATCCGTTTGTAAATTGTCGCTAGCCGGCGAATCGTTTCCGGGTTTCCTAAATCGTATTCATGCTTCGCCAATTTCAACTCTTGCTCGTACTGATCGATGAGAATATTCATCGTCGCGGCCGCATAATGGACTGTTTCACTGTCCGTGCTATTAAGCCCCATCTGCAAGTATTTCCCTTGGTTATTGATGGACTGGTTGACGTGCGTCAAAATCGAGTGCTTGCGAATCGCCGGATCTTTTGAATTGATGGCATCGGCTAACGGCAGCAGGCTAGAGCTTGTTTTCGCATCGTGCCGAATCTGCTCATAATTGACGACCCGAAAATCAATATACTCATCGTAATCTTCAATCAGTCCGCTCCGATCGAAGCGTTCTGCGAAGCGATAAATTGCATATACTGCGACTTCCGCGACAAAAGGTAAAAATAGGCCGAAGCATAAAGCGACTACTGCCACCCCATAGTCTAGCGCTTTCATTTTCCGCTTCAACACCACTAACAAAACGAACGCCAAGATTGCGTGAATCACATAGAGCCCAATCCAAACTAAACTGTCGATGGCTTCCATGAACTCACACTCCCTTCTGGATCAAAATCCCTTCGATCCGATCATAAATTCGTTGACGGTTCTCCTCACTCGTTCCTGGGAGCAAGAGTAACAACTTGTTTTCGTCTTGGTCATAACCGACGATATCAATCTCTCGCAAATACGAATGCACGATCGCTTCAATACTTTCGAGCGAGACCGGTTCATAATCGAGCGCATACTCGAGTACGATGAACGGTTGATCGTGATGAAGTTTCTTTTGTTCTTGAAGCGCCACTATCTCGATGAACGCCTCTTTCTTGTAGAACGATGTGCCCGGGTAGCGCTTCTCGTGCTGCTCTTTACGAATCAAGTTTTGCGCGTTTGTGATTCGCGTCCCGATCCACGAGAACAGGATATTTAATACGTGGAGGTCATCTGTCGTCAATTTCCGGAGCGGCAGACGCTTAATGACGACAACTTCACGCGTCTCTCCGTCAATCACGATCGGAGCGAGCAACATCGGATCTGTGTCGTCATCATCGAGTTGCCGTAACATCGTCTCTTGGACTTGGAAGAAACGTTTGAACATGCTCGACGCCTCATCTAAGAAAATGGTTTGTGGAAACTCTTTCTTCTCGGCTTGGCGAATGATTAGACGCATCGACTTTTGCGATCGATCGACATGATAGATGGCGACGTCGCTCGCCAAGAAATATTTTTTAAGCAGACGAATCGTCTCGCTACGAATCAATTCAGGATGTGGCAGGTCAAGCGAGACAGCTAGTTCGTACAATTGATTTAAACTGTATTCCGATTGAAGTAATTTTTGACGAAGGGTCGTTTGCGAAGTGTTGAGTAAATCGACGGTCTCTTTCAAATACGTGTTTTCATCTTTCAGTTCTTCGTTGCGAAACTGACTGATTTCATAACGCTCTCGAAATGAAGTGCTAAACAAGCCGACGATGACAGTGAGTGCGAAGTAATAGAAAAGAGTGAGAAGTGAGTTTGTATCGTAGAACAGTAAGAAGATATCGCCTCCGACAAGTCCGGTGTAGAGGACTTTGTACAGAAGCAAGACGGCGAAACTGATCAACCCAAAGGTTGTTCCGTAACGTAGCGCAAATAAGATGGCGGCTACATAAAATAGGTTCAAATCATTTTGAATCGTCCCTAAATTGAAAGCTAAATCGATTCCAATCAATAGAGTAAACACGACAAGAATTTCGGCCCACTTAATCCACGGGCGGTCTTGAGCATATAGAATGATAATCCCCTCCCAACGCTTAGTCACAGCTTCATAACACGAATGTCATGCTTACTTATTTGGCGCTCGCAGCAAATTCCCCTGCTAATTATCTTAATTCCCTTCCTGAAAATCCCATGTATCATAATAAGTGGGTTCATGATAATGGATAAACCCGTTCGCTTCCGCCAAGTCTCGACTAATAGCTTCCTCTTGGTCCGAAACAGTAAGTACTGCAATCCCATACTGTTCTTGAATCACATTCATACGGTCCAACATTTCCATCGACCAAGAGTCCGATGTGATCTCCGAATAATTGAACCCCTCCCACATGAACCCGTCCACGTATGGAGCGCTCGTTCGTTCAAGCGTTTCGATTCCCCAATTTTGTACAATCGGGACCCCAGGGTAAGTCTGCTTAATCGCTTTTAAAAATGCTTCTAATCCGTTCAATTGCTCAGTCAAGTCTTCGGGATAGTCGAGGTGTACATCGTCGATATCTCCAACCGTGTCTAAAAAGATACCGTCCAAGTGTTTATTGATGACTTGCTTTTGAATCTCGCGCATCAAAATCTTCCGAAAATGGTCCGAACTGATATCTGTCAAATAGGAATCCCATTTCGGAAAATAAATCCGCTCTCCGTCCCGGTAGAAAAAATCGTCTTGTTTCATTTGACCGATCAGTTCCCGATTCCACGTGTCCGCTTCCATCACGTTTATATAGCCGAGCACTTTCGTGCCGTTCGAACGAATCGCTTCAATCTGCTCCGGTGTATACCAAATCGGTTCGATGATCACGAGATCATACCGGGTCATATCCTCGATAATCGCCTCGGTCGGAATGTTGTAAAAAATTTTGTACGAGCTGATTTTATCAAAATTAAATGGCGTCTTCGTGGTACATCCACCTAGCAGCAGAAGCAGCACTAAACTCGTCAACCTAAAGCGTCGCACACGGACACCTCCTTGTCGCAGAATCCTTCATGGTGCAATTAGGTCCGTTTGACGTCAATTGTTCAGGGAAACAACTTAGTATGACTTAGCAAAAAAGGAGAGATGAGGATGAATACGATTTTACTGACGGTTGCCCTCTTATTCGTCGGACTGAACGTATATACCTTCTTCCGCCGACAGACGTACCGGCAGACCGGATTTGACGGCCGATTATTTAGCCACCTTTTCATCAGCTTGTTAGGTGTGTTGATTGGGTTTGCCTTGGTTTATTACGTGTTGTCGTGGGACGGGGTCATTCTCGTCACGTCACTTGAGACGATGACCGCTGTCGAGCCATCATGGCAAAACCTGCTCTATTTCAGCGGCGTCACGCTTCTATCAATCGGATTTGGTGACTTACTGCCGGTTGGGCCGGCCCGTCTGTTCGCCCTACTCGAAGCCGCAATCGGAATCTTGCTCCCGACCGCGTTTTTCGTAAAATCGATGTACAAAAAAGAAGACTGACAAGCAGTCTTCTAACGTCCGGTGATAAGTAAAAACATGTTAAATGCGACGAGTCCAAGCGGAAATAAGGCCACGACAACGATTGGCCATTTCTTCGTCCGGATGCCGACAAATAAGAGTAAACTCCCCACTAGGAGCGCGATGAACGTCGTATACGGATTCAAGCGTCATTCCCCCTTCTATAGAGTGGGTTTCCCGACTCGGCTAAAAACTAATCGTTTGAAGTCCAAAGCGTCGAAAAAGCGTCACGAATCCGCTTGGACTCGTCGTCCCGAAATGAGTTGCCACTTTTCTCCGAAACACGCCGACTGAAGACGCAGAACTGCTCGACCAACGTTTCAAACGCGGCTGCAATCGCCGCAGGATCCGCGACCGGGTATGTCCGTAAGTATGCTTGCCAAGCTTGATTTGATAAGTGGTTCACCAAAGCGTCCCCAGCTTTCCCGATATTCGAGGAAAAGCCGGTCCTATATCCGACATCCCACGCCATCATCTGTCGGAGCATGTCTCGCATGATCGTCACGTGATCGAGCGCATACAGCAGTTGATTGCGCCTTAGTCCTTTCACGACATACAATGACACCCACCAAAACTCGTTCCAACACGACGCATAGTCAAACGCGCTCGGGCGTTTGACTCGGTACGTCTCATCGCTCGGCACAGGACGTCCTGCCGTGTCATCTTTATCGAGCATGACGAGACTGAGCGAATCTTCCGCAATCGCCTCCTGCACGACGCGAACAGGACGAACGGTCAGATCGATCCGATGACCGGCTGCAAACTGGACGAGAAACGCAAACCGCTCGTATCTTGTTTGAGACGGTGACTCGTCCGGTGTCTGCATGATCAACACCTCGCCGAACCGATCGATCCAGGATTGATCCGTTATGAACGATGATACGTCCAGAACGAAAAACGTGACATCTACATCTTGAAACCGGTCTGGGGAGACGTGCGGATTGACGAGCGATCCGTTCAACACCATGATTCGGATGTCTTCCCGCTCCTCCGCCAAAGCGAGTAGCTGCTCGAGCACCTGGTTATTGTTCATTCGACGATGGCCCCGAGCGAACGGGCGACTTGGACCGCCTGCATGACGTCGAGTTTCGTCTTTTTGAGCGTAACGTCCGTGAAATCGACCCCGTCCATGTCAGCACCTATGAAGTCGGCAGCCGTACAGTCCGCATGCTGCAGGACGGCACGTGTCAACGCAGCGTTCGTCCAGCGCGACTCCGTCAAGTCCGCCCCGTACAAATCAGCCTCTACCAGACGAACATCCGACCAATCCATTTTTCGGAGCGGTGCGTGACGCAAATTGACGAACGACCAGTCGCCCCCACGAACGGTCACGCCCTCAAACGTACACGACTCGAACGAAGAACCTGTCATCTTGCATTGATCGAACTCACTTAAAAACAAATTCGCCCCATTGAATTGACAGTTTAAAAACGAACTGCCGACGTGGCGCGATGCGTTCCATTTCGAGTCGGTAAAGTCACAGTTGATGAAGCGGCACTGCTCGGTCTCGAACTCGGTCGCGTCGATGTATGTGAACCGACAGTTCTCGAACGTCGTATGTGAAAGTTGAAGGTCACGGAGCGTCTCCTCTCGAAAATCTTCTCCCTCATAGACTGCATTTGATTGAAACATGTCCTGCCTCCTTGGCGTATACTGATTGTAGTAAAAATTGGGAGTGTTGCATATGGATATCGTATTTCCGACCGATCAAGGAACGTTCAACTACCGAGTCGCCGGCATTTGGGTAAAAGACAATCACTTGTTGGTCCACCGAAACATAAATGACGACTTTTGGGCGTTACCCGGCGGTCGCGTCGCTATCGGTGAACAAGCCGAACTCGCACTCGCGCGAGAACTGAAAGAAGAACTCGCAGCCAACGTGTCCGAGACGGTGTTCGCTTTCGTCTCCGAAAACTTTTTCACGTATCTCGAACGGACGGTCCACGAGATTGGCATGTATTTTTATGTAAAAGGTGACCTCCCGCTCCAGACCGGCGACTTCCACGGACCAGAAGGTGATCACCTCATCTATCGTTGGCAGCCGCTCGAGCAGTTACGTGAACTGACGTTGTATCCAGAGACGCTCTATACGTTGCCCGAGGCATTGCCGCCTCATTTCATTGACCGCTGACTCAGTAGACG
This sequence comes from Exiguobacterium aurantiacum, assembly GCF_001766415.1. Classification (GTDB taxonomy): domain Bacteria; phylum Bacillota; class Bacilli; order Exiguobacteriales; family Exiguobacteriaceae; genus Exiguobacterium; species Exiguobacterium aurantiacum_A. The sequence continues at coordinate 38,078 of NZ_MKXO01000014.1, forward strand.
CGCGTCATAAAATCGTTTTTAGTTCGTTCAAGTCTCGAATCTCATACGTCGTCTCGACCGTTGCCGCAACCTCATCCGGGTTGTACCAACACGTATCGAGGCCGTACATGCGTCCTCCGGCGATGTCCGCCGTCAGCGAGTCACCGACGATGAGCCCGCACTCTGGCGACACGTTCGGGACACGTTCGAACACGTAATCGAAGAACGGTTTCATCGGCTTTTGCGATCCCGTCGCGTCGGAGACGAACACGTCCTTGAAATACGGGAGCAACCCCGACGCCTCAAGCCGCTTGAACTGTGTCTCTGTCACACCGTTCGTGACGATATAGAGCGGATACTGTTCACTGAGGGTTTGCACGAGTTCGAGTGCCCCATCGATGATGTGCACCCCGTCGTGCAAATGGTCCCGATAGCGCTGTTCGACTTCATGCGCATCGATCGCAATCCCGAGCGTGTCGAACAGTTGCGTGTGGCGGCCCATCAAGACGTCTTCCCGTCCGACCTCACCGCGTTCAAACGCGCGCCATAGCCCGTTGTTGATCGTCACGTATTGTTGTTTTAACGGATCGGTCATCCGGACGTTATGTGAGGCGAGCAATTGCTCCAAGGCGACGTGCTCGCTCCGTTTAAAGTCTAGCAACGTATCGTCGACATCAAATAAAATAGCTTCATACCGTTTCATAATTTGAATTACCCCTCTCTGCCTCTAATGTACAGGAACAGGCCGAGAAGTTCAAAACAAGGAGTGAGTCACATGGCTAAACGACCGATCACCAATCTCGAGTATTCAGATAAAGAACGTGAATCATTTTTCTATCTGACCGACGAGATGTTCGGCATCGATTTTCGCGGATGGTATTTGGACGGTGAATGGACCACCGATATCGCTGTTATTCGTTGACGTTCTACCGGAACATCATCTCGAACGTCAGCATGAGCCGGATGACCCTCGTGACGGACGGAACCGCTCGTGAGATGTATCAAATCGGGACGGTCATGACGGACGAGGACCGACAAGGACAAGGACTCGCCACCCGCGTCTTCAAGCACCTCTTCAAACAATATGACTCCGATGGATTGCCCTATATTTTGGCTTGTGACGAGGGCCTCGAACCATTTTATCAAAATCAGGCGAGAATACGCCCACTTCTAAACGACGCTGGCGAAGCCCTAGTGAAAGTGGGAGATGAATCGCCTTCGAACCAGGCTTGTCTTTCGATACGTCAATCGTTCGACATCGTGTTTGAACTTCCTGAAATCAGGTAAAAAATAAGTGTCACGTTCCTTGAAAACTGAAGATATAGGGTTGTGGCAGGAAGTTCGTCTGTCACGTAAAATCTTCAACGTTCACCTAGCGGATGACCGAAGTAGCGAAAAC
>NZ_MKXO01000015.1 GCF_001766415.1 Exiguobacterium aurantiacum
GACGGACGTGGAACCAGTTTTTGGATATCTGAAGGCCAATTTAGGTTTCACTCGCTTCTCCGTCAGGGGAAAACAACGCGTGAAACGGGAGCTCGGCTTCGCCCTCATGGCGGTGAACTTACGGAAGTTCATCGCCATGGGCCTCGGGAGAAGTGCAAAGAAGGGGTCCGGCCACCGAAAATCGGTGACCGGACCCCTCTTTTTATTGAAAAGCTTTAAAACCGGCTAGTTATGTCCCAGCCTCTTTTCATAAGTAAAGTGACTTGCGGTCGTTTGAGATGAACGGCCAAAATGCGCGTTTCGTCACTTCCCAGTTCTTCTCTTCGATTTGTTGCCGTCGCGGAATATGGTCGAACGTGTACGAATGGTCATCCCATGTCGTCGGCAACGGCTGGTCTGACTCTTTTTGCCACCGTTCAATCCAAGCGGAGGGGATGTCGCCTGCGTACGGAGCTTCGCGTGTCAATCCGGCCCACACTTGCGACCAGGCGCGCGGGACAGCTCGGAACCAGTCGTACCCGCCGCCGCCTAGGGCGACGAGTCGTCCTTCTGTGTACTCGTCGGCGAGGCGAGAGGCGATTTGAGGGATTTGTTCGAACGTATGAATCGTCGAGGCGAGATGCGTCAACGGGTCGAACGCGTGCGCATCAGCCCCGTTCTGCGTCAAGATGATATCTGGTTTGAACCACTCACACGCTTCCCGGAGCACGGTCTCGTAACAGCGCAGGAACGATTCGTCTTGGGTGAAAGCATCAATCGGGACGTTCCAACTATAGCCGTAGCCGTTCCCGTTGCCGCGCTCTGTGACCGCGCCTGTGCCTGGGAAGAGGTAGCGGCCGGTCTCGTGGATCGATAGCGTCATCACATCCTCGTCATCATAGAACAGCCATTGGACACCGTCTCCGTGGTGAGCGTCTGTATCGACGTAGAGGACCCGCGTCCCGTATTGCTTGCGGACGTGAGCGATGGCGACGGCGGCGTCGTTATAGACGCAAAAGCCGGACGCTTTTCGTCTCATCCCATGATGGAGCCCGCCACCGACGTGAAAAGCGCGTTCGACTTGTCCGCTCGCGACGAGTTCAAGCGCATGCATCGTTCCGCCGACGAGCCGGGCAGCTCCTTCGTGAATAGCTGGGAAGATGGGCGTATCTTCCGTCCCGAGTCCGAATTTATTTGCTTTCAGCCCTGACAGTTTACCCGCGGCAGCTGCTTGGACGGCCTCGATGTAGTCGACGTCATGGACAAGCGCGAGCGACTCGACTGAAGCAATCGGTGAGGCGATCCACTCAGAGGCTGACAGTTTTCCGGAATCGACCAGAAGAGATGTCGTCAGCTCCAAACGGATCGGATTGAACGGATGATCCGCGTGGAAGCGGTACGAGTTCTCATTCTCCCCGAATATGTAGGCGGGTCTCATTGGAACATCTCCGGACCCAGTACGTCAAAACCTTCTCGCTTTAATCGATCGATGATGCGCAGCGGGTTCATCGTTTGAACACGGAATGAGATGATTCGCTTATATGGATCGGGTGTCGGATGGACGAAGACGTTGATAATATTCACGTTCGTTTTTGCTAAGAGCCGCGTCACTTTTTCAAGTGCCCCGGTCGTATTCTCGACAAGGATCTCGATTTGCGAGCTCGGTTCGAGTGCGCCCGTCAATTGGACGAAATAACGAAGTAAATCGGTTTCGGTCAACACACCGACAAGTTTCCCTTGCTCGACAATCGGCAGGCACGTCAAACGATATTCATAGAACAGGGCGGCCGCGTCTTCAAAAAAATCGTACGGGTGGGCTGTCGTCACGTCCTGACGCATAATGCTCGAGACGGGGTTTTTAAAGTCGGCACGCTCACTCTCTGGATGAAATACACTTGTGGCGCCGCTCATCTCGAACTGACCGACAATCCCGACGACTTGCCGGGCCGGATTGGTGACGATCAAGTGGCGTACTTTATGGTCGCGCATGAGTTTTGCCGCGTGCGCAATCGTATTGGTCGGTTGAATCGTCACGACGTGGCGATTCATCATTTGCTCAATCAGCATCGTAACCCTCCTCAGTCATACATGAACCGGCGTCGAAGCCGGAGTGAATCGAAGTGATCGATCGATTCTTGCCGCACGTTTTTTCCGATGCGGGCCATCAGACAGTTGGCCGGGTGGGACGCGATTTCCGGGTCGTCCGTCGGATAGAAGACAAGACCGCCGTGGTTCATCATTTTCTCCATCACTTTGCGGTAGTCCCAAATCGACAGACCGCTTCCTTTTAAATCCCAGTGCCAATAGTATTCCGTCGTCAAGATTAAAAAATCATCCATATGTGGATCCAGCATCGACACTTCGAGTAGCTGTTTACCGATCCGTTGTCCCCGGAAGCGCGGGCTCACCTCGATGGCGCCGAGCTCGAGAATATACGGATCATTGCCCTCGCTCCAACGTTCATACGGGTCCGGATATAAATACGTGACGTAACCGATGACGAGGTCGTCAACGCGCGCGACGATGATCCGTCCTTCTTTCAACCCGGCAATTTCAACGAGCGCCTTATGTTGGTCTTCTGGCTCTCGAAACGCGGTCAAGCCTTCATCAAGCCGATACGTTGCGAGCACGTCGCTCCCGATTGGTCCATCGATGATTACGGCTCCGAGTGAGGTTTCCCACACTTTTGAATGATATTGTTTTTCCATGGAGTCACCACCTTCTTCACGTTCTATTATAGCGCTTTCATTGCACAACGTTCACACTGTTTTGGAGTTTTTGGAAATTCATTGATTTGTCATAATATTAACACTATACTGAAAGTGGATACACCATTCATTATAGGGGGAGGCGAATCTTTGACGATGGAAAAATTGAAAGCGTTATCAGGGGAACATCAATTAGCGTCGTATGAAGAGGCTTGTCAGTCGTTCGAGTGGACACAAGCAGAAGCATTATTGTCTTGGAACTTGACTGGAAATGTCAACATGGCGTACGAGGCGATTGATCGTCACGCTGAAGGGGAGCTGGCGGACAAACTGGCACTGCTCTATTTCGATGGGGATCGGGAAGAGCGGTATACTTACGCGCAGATGAAACAGGAAAGCAATCGTGCTGGAAATGTTCTGAAATCGGTTGGGGTGGAGAAAGGCGATCGTGTCTTTGTCTTCATGCCACGGAGTCCAGAACTTTATTTTATTTTACTCGGTGCGTTAAAGCTCGGTGCGATTGTCGGGCCGCTATTTGAGGCGTTCATGGAACAGGCGGTACACGACCGGTTGCTCGACGCGGAAGCGAAAGTCATCGTGACGACAGAGGCGCTGTTGCCGCGTATACCCGTCGATCAATTGCCACATCTTGAGACGATTTTGCTTGTTGGCGACGACGTCGACGAGTCAGGGAAAATCATCGATTACCGGAAACTGGCGCATGACGCATCGACCGATCTCGATATTACGTGGGTCGACCGGGAAGACGGCATGATCTTGCATTATACGTCGGGCTCGACCGGGAAACCGAAAGGCGTCTTGCACGTCCATAACGCCATGGTCCAGCACTTGATGACCGGGAAATGGGTGCTCGATTTGCAACCGGACGATATTTACTGGTGCACCGCCGACCCGGGCTGGGTGACGGGTACGAGTTACGGAATTTTTGCGCCATTCTTGAACGGGGCGACGAACGTGATTGTCGGCGGACGGTTCAACCCTGAGTTTTGGTACTCGGTCATCGAGCGGTTCGGCGTCACCGTCTGGTACAGCGCGCCGACAGCGTTCCGGATGTTGATGGGCGCGGGGGAGGAAGCGTTCGAAAAGTACGACTTGTCATCACTGCGCCACATTCTATCGGTCGGCGAACCGCTCAACCCGGAAGTCATTCGCTGGGGCAACGAATCGTTCGGGCTACGCATTCATGACACGTGGTGGATGACGGAGACAGGAGCGATGATGATCTGTAACTATCCGACGATGGACATTAAACCGGGGTCGATGGGGAAAGCGATTCCTGGCTGTGAGGCGGCGATCTTAGACGACCGTGGCCAACCGCTACCACCGCATCGGATGGGCAACTTGGCATTGAAGACGCCTTGGCCGTCGATGATGCGTAAAATTTGGAAAAATGATGCGAAGTACGAGAGCTACTTCTGGGGTGACTGGTACGTATCTGGTGATTCGGCCTATATGGACGAGGACGGTTATTTCTGGTTCCAAGGCCGAGTGGATGACGTCATCATGACGGCAGGAGAGCGGGTCGGACCGTTCGAAGTCGAGAGCCGCCTTGTCGAGCATCCGGCTGTCGCCGAAGCCGGAGTCATCGGGAAACCGGATCCGATCCGCGGTGAGATCATCAAAGCGTTCATCGCGCTTCGCAAAGGCTATGAGCCATCGGACGAATTGAAAGCAGAAATCCAAAAATTCGTCAAAGAAGGTTTGGCGGCCCATGCGGCACCGCGTGAGATCGAGTTCAAAGACAAATTGCCGAAAACGCGGAGCGGGAAAATTATGCGTCGCGTCCTCAAAGCGTGGGAGTTGAACCTTGAGGCCGGAGACTTATCGACGATGGAAGATTGAGCATAAAAAAGGTCGACACATCGCGTGTCGACCTTTCGTTTGGCTTGCGTTATGAAGCATCCGCCTCTTTCTCGGCTTCTTCTTTTGCTTTCGCTTCATCTTCAGCTTTCTTCTTGGCTTCAGCTTCGGCTTTTTTAGCAGCATCAGCTTTTTTCTTTGCTTCTTCTTCGGCTTTCTTTGCGGCCTCAGCTTTTTGTTTTGCTTCAGCTTCAGCTTTTGCTTTTGCATCAGCATCACGCTGTGCATCTGCATCTTGTTCTGCCTGTTCAGCTTCTTCTTTGGCTTCTTCGGCTTTTTGTTTTGCTTCTTCAGCTTTCTTCTTCGCTTCCTCTTCTTTCTTCTCTTCAAGTTTTTTCTTCTCAGAGAACGATCCAGAGTCTTTAAAGTCGTCCGGTTTGACACTAGACGGTTGGCTGAATTGTGCGTTTGTGTTGAAAATTTCGGGCTTATCAGCGTAAACGCGGTTAGCAGTCTGAGACCAGATGCGTTGCGTACGTTGGTAATATGGTCCGTACGGATAAGCATCCGTCATACTGAGTTCTTGCGAGTCATACCCTGACCAGACAGCGAGCGTGACGTCTGGAGTCGAACCGACGAGATACGAATCACGCATCTTCTGAGTCGTTCCGGATTTGCCCATCCAGTCGCCAGGGACGTTCAACAATGATTTTGCGTACGTTCCGGTGCCGGACGTGTAAACGTCACGTAACATGTCGACGACGAGATAAGCGGTGCGGTCTTCGTAAATACGTGTCTTTTTCGGTTTGGCCTCAAAAATTGTTTCCCCTTGGTATTCGACCCGATCGACGAAATACGGTTCGACATGTTCCCCGTAGTTAGCGAGCATGGCGTAAGCGGAAGCAAGATTTACAGGACTTACTTCACCAACGCCGAGTGCCATTGAAGATGCTTTTCGGTTAGCGTCAGAAACGTTAATACCCATATCAATTAGTTTTTGAGTATCTGACTCCATCTGGTTTCGCTCTTCGTAAATCTTGACAGCAGGAACGTTGAGTGACAGTTTGAGGGCGTCGCGCACCGTGACAGGACCACGATATTGGGCACTTTCATTTTTTACAGGATCTTTCCGTTCGCTGTAATCAAACTTGTAGAAGTACTTTTCATCAATGATGGTCGTTGCAGGTGTAATCATGCCAGCTTCAATCGCGTTCGCGTAAACGAGAATCGGTTTTGCTGTCGATCCGATTTGGCGTGTCATCTGTGTCGCGTGGTTATATTCTTCGGTCTTGCCGTTAATATAACGACCGCCGACAAATCCAAGCACACGTCCGGTTTTGTTTTCAAGCATGACTCCGGCCGTTTGTTCCGGATAACTCTTGCCATCAAAGTTTTGATTCGGACCAAAATTGTCTGCATTTTTGGCAGGTTGTTGCATCGATTCATGGATTTGTTTGTCGAGCGTCAAATGAATCTTATACCCGCCTTGGCGAAGGGCGTTATGAGCGCGCTTCCCATAGCTAGAGCCGATTTCTTTCCGTTCACTCGGTTCAAGGTCGTTCAAGTTAATGCCATCTTGCTTGAGTAGATGAGCGGTTACAATCGCAAGTGCTTCACGTTCGGCCAAGTCAATCACGTACGGATACCGGTCTCGCGGCTTCGACTGTGTCTTCATGAAGTCTTGCGTGATGTCGTAATTATATGCGGCGTCATAGTCTGCTTTTGTAATCTTGCCAGCAACGTACATCCGGTTCAACACCGTCTTCATCCGGTTGATCGCCGGTGATACATCTTCCTTAATGACTCCGCCTTGATAGTAAGGGGTGTAAAGGAACGGGTTTTTCGGGATGCCGGACAAGAACGCGGCTTGCGGCAACGTCAGCTTCTCGGCCGACGTGTTGAAGACGCCGCGCGAGGCGGCCTCGATGCCTGAGATGTTGCGTCCCATCGAGTTACGGCCGAACGAGACGACGTTCAAGTAGGCGTTCAAAATCTCGTCTTTGTCCATCGCTTTCTCTAAACGGAGGGCAAGCAGGATTTCTTTTGCTTTCCGTTCGAATGAGACCTCGTTCGTCAGCATTTGGTTTTTAATGAGCTGTTGGGTTAGTGTCGAACCACCTGTCCGCTCTTCCGAACCGGTCGCTTCTTGCAGGATGGCCCGAAGCGTCGCTTTCGGGACGACGCCGTCGTGTTCATAAAACTCGACGTCTTCGGTGGCGAGTAGGGCATCGACGACAAAAGGTGAAACTTTATCGACCGTGATCGGTACCCGAACTTCATCGGTCGTATAGTTCCCAATTCGTTCACCGCTTCCGAAGTAAATATCGGACGTCGATGAGTACGTATTGATTTGTGACGTCATCGTTTTATAGGCTGGAGTCGGCATATCTTTAACGAGTGATGCGAAATATCCGGCCCCGATCCCGGCACCTAAGAAACCGATGAGGACGACAGAGATGATGGTGAGGAGCAAAACGTTCCACGACACATCATAAAATACATTGGCATAACGGCGGGCTTTCAACGACTTTGGTGTGTTCCATATGTCTCGAATCTTCTGCAGCATGACAGCCTCCTTAATATGGTGTAAAACTATTTTAGACAGTATTATATACGATTATAGCACAAGTCCTTGCCCACCTTATCGTGAATGAGCAGACTAATGCAAGTTTCAATCTTGCAGTTGACAACGAGGAAACGGAACTTATAAAATGAATAGCATAGTCAATAATAGTAGACGCGATGAAAAAAACGAAGTAGTCGGTTGACCGCTTGTCCAGAAAGCTAGTGGGTGCTGTGAACTAGCCAATGTCAACGATGAATTACACTTTTTGAGCGTGCCATTCGGCCGGGTTGGGACCGTTATCTCTCGTTTTAAGTGGCCACGGTTGTGGCAATTAGGGTGGTACCGCGGAATCTCCGTCCCTTCTCATTTGAGAAGGGACGTTTTTTTTATGTCAATTGAAGGAGTGGAAAACATGGAACTATTAAAAGATTTAGAATTTCGAGGGCTCGTCAACCAAATGACGGATGAGGCAGGATTGAAAGAGCAACTGAGCAAACCGACGACACTATACACAGGGTTCGACCCGACGGCGGACTCGCTCCATATCGGACACTTGCTACCGATCTTGACGTTGAAGCGTTTCCAAGAGGCGGGACACCACGTCATCGCGCTCGTCGGTGGCGCGACCGGGATGATTGGCGACCCGTCAGGACGGTCGGACGAACGATCGCTCAACACGCTCGATACGGTCAAAGAATTTTCGGACCGGATCAAAGATCAGTTGAGCCGCTTCCTCCCGCTCGAAGGGGAGAACCCGATCACGATCCGCAACAACTATGAATGGACAGAAGAGTTGTCGATCATCGATTTCTTACGTGACATCGGCAAGCACTTCCCGATCAGCTACATGCTCGCGAAAGACTCGGTCGATTCGCGCATGGAAAACGGGATTTCGTACACGGAGTTCTCATACATGTTGCTCCAATCGTTTGATTTCTTGAAGTTGTACGAGACAGAGAATTGCCGTCTCCAAGTCGGCGGCAGCGATCAGTGGGGCAACATCACGGCCGGGCTTGAGTTGATCCGTCGCTTCGGCCATTCGGAGAAGGCGTTCGGTCTGACTGTGCCGCTCGTCACGAAGTCGGACGGACAGAAGTTTGGGAAGACGGCCGGTGGTGCGGTATGGCTCGACGCGGACAAGACGACACCGTACGAGTTTTACCAGTTTTGGATCAACGTCGACGATGCCGACGTCATCAAGTTCATCAAGTACTTCACGTTCATGACGCATGAAGAGATCGACGCGCTCGAAGCGGAAATGACGGCAGCACCTGAAAAACGTGCAGCACAGCGCCGTCTCGCCGAGGAAATGACGAAGCTCGTCCACGGTGAGGCGGGTCTCGATCAAGCGGAACGCATCACGACAGCGTTCTTCAGCGGCGATTTGAAGACACTCAAGCCCGAGGATATGGATGCCGCGTTCAAAGGGATGCCGCAGTTCGAACTCGACGGCGAACGCAATCTCGTCGATCTTCTCGTCGAGGCGAAAATCGCTCCATCAAAACGCCAAGCGCGCGAAGACGTCCAAAACGGGGCGATCTACTTGAACGGCGAACGCGAGCAAGCGCTCGACAAGCTCGTCACGCGTGAAGACACGCTCGGGGACTTCACAATCATCCGCCGAGGCAAAAAGAAATACTTCGTGATCCGTCACGTCTAACCGATCCGTCCATGTCCGCAAAGTTTGCGGACATGGACTTTTTTTGTTGTGTCAAATCAGGTGTGGTCTGATACCATTTCAAATATAGAGAACGAGGAGGACGTCTAATGGATATCGAAGAGTTTTTTGGCGAACAGTTTCATCAGTGGCGGGAACGGTTCCGCTATTACGAGATGGCGATCACGGAGCTTGAGAGCGACCTTGGCATCATCGACCTCGATTGGCAGACCCGACTCGGCTATTCGCCAATCGAACACGTGAAGACGCGGATGAAGACGTTGCCGTCGATCATTCGGAAGATGAATCAAAAACAGCTCCCACTCGAAGTGGAAGCGTTATGGGACAATATTTATGACGTCGCCGGCGTACGGATCGTCACGAGTTTCCGCGATGACATCTACGCGATTCTCGATCACTTGAAAAAGCGGGACGACTTACAGATCGACGTCATCAAAGACTATATCGAACATCCGAAGCCGAGCGGTTACCGCAGTCTCCATCTGATTGTGCGGACGAAAGTGTACTTGGCGGAACGTGTCATCTGGGTGCCGGCCGAGATTCAAATTCGGACGCTCGCGATGGACTTTTGGGCGGCGACCGAACATAAGCTTCAATATAAATATCAGCATCAAATCCCCGAGACGTCACGGCAAGAGCTCATCGAGGCGGCCCGAATGGCGGACGCGCTCGATACGCAGATGGGCCGGATTCGCGAACAGATCTTGATATAAAAAAATCCCCTTCTCGAGAGAAGGGGATAAAAGCATTAACGTGAGTAGTACTCAACGATGAGTTGCTCTTTGATTTGGTCGTTCAATTCAGCGCGCTCAGGGATACGTACGTACGTACCTTCGAGTTTCTCAGCATCGAACGTGATGAATTCTTTTGTAGCTGGTGCTACTTCAAGAGCTTCAGCAATCGCTTTGAAAGTTTTCGATTTTTCGCGAACCGAGATGACTTGACCTGGTTTTACACGGTAAGACGCGATGTCTACACGTGAACCGTCAACTTGGATGTGACCGTGGTTGACGAGTTGGCGTGCTCCACGACGTGTGCGAGCGAGGCCCATACGGTAAACGAGGTTGTCAAGGCGTGACTCGAGCAAGAACATGAAGTTCTCACCGTGGATACCTTGCATTTTCCCAGCATCGTTGAAGATGCGACGGAATTGCTTCTCGTTGATTCCGTACATGTGACGGAGTGCTTGCTTCGCTTGAAGCTGAAGACCGTATTCAGAGATTTTACGACGACCATTGCCGTGTTGGCCTGGTGCGTAAGGACGTTTTGCTAATTCTTTACCCGTTTCGCTAAGCGAGATGCCTAAGCGACGCGAGAGTTTCCAAGCTGGACCTGTGTAACGAGCCATGATTGGACTCCTCCTTGTTGTTCATGTATTTTGCACAAAAGAACAACGGTGTCAAAGACGGGTGACGCCCCTTTCTAGGTTCAAGCACCTTCACTTGATAGCGAAGCTACAAGATGCTCCTCCGACTCAGTCGAGGCCCGAAAGGTGGATACGTCTGTCTAGGACTGCTATCGTCATTTCATGCACAAAAATCAGTATACGATGGATCGGGCAGCTTGTCAATCAGATGAAGCGAAGTAATGTCTGGCAAAATTGCTCTAAGCCTTGGCGATCGACTTCTGAGAAGCGATCGAACTCGGGACTGTCGATATCGAGGACGCCGATCGTTTTGCCGTCACGGATGAGCGGGACGACGATTTCAGAGTTCGAGGCCGCATCACAGGCGATATGGCCTGGGAATTGGTGGACGTCGGCGATCAACTGTGTCTCTTGTGTCGAGGCGGCGGTGCCGCAGACGCCTTTGCCGAAGGCGATATGGACGCAAGCAGGAAGACCTTGGAACGGTCCGAGGATGAGGCTGTCGTCACCGTCAGTCAAATAGAAGCCGACCCAGTTGATGCGGTCAAGAAACTGGTTGAGCAGAGCGCTCGCGTTCGAAAGGTTAGCGACTTGGTTCGTCTCTCCTTCGAGCAGGGCAGCGAGTTGTTTGTTAAGTAAGTCATAGCCGGCGGCCAGGTCGCCAGAGTAAGTAGTAGTTTGGAACATTTGTTTCCCTCCTATATCAAGATGTATTTCAGATTAGCATCATGGTACACGCATTTTTTTATTTTGTCTCCCAAAAAGAATTTCGCGGAAAATAACATTCTCTCCCTAAACCGTTGGAAAACCTATGCAAAACATTGTTTCTATAATATGATTATTAATATCTATACTTATAAAATACTTCATTTTCTTCTTAAAGATACATAAGTCCACGAAAGCGGCTTGGAGGTTGTTACAGAGATGGATTACGGAATATACGGAATTTTAATTGGAATTATTGTCATCGCTCTAGGAGCAATGTTAGGTAGTATGCTAGCTAGACGAAGTTTTTACCAGAAAATTGATGATTTGGATATGCGAAAACAAGGCATCCTGAGTGCGAGTGTCCCGGCCGAGCTTCAAAAGTTCAAACAGTGGCCGATGGAAGGCGAAACGAAAGAAAAATTCGAACGCTGGCACCAGTCGTGGGATGAACTCGTCAGCGTCCACACGGGTCAAATCGATGAGGCGCTATATCGTTCAGAGGAAGACCTCGACAAATATCGTTTCCTTAAAGTCAAATCAGACTTGGCTGCGACCGAACAGGTGATCGAAGAACTCGAAGCGATGGTTCACGCGATGCTCGATGAGATGGCAGAGTTTAACGACTATCATGCCTCCCTGCTAGATATCGTCAAAAAAGACGAGAAAGAACTGTATCAGTTCCGCAAGACGCTCATTTCTCAAAATAGCGCTTTTGGCCCGACATACGATCTCGTCGAAACCGAAATCGCTGTTGCGGAAGCGAAACGGACCGAGATGATGACCCTCAAGCAAGAAGGGCAAGTCTCAGAGGCGTTCATGGCCGGCCAAGTCCTGTCTGAAAAGGTGACGAAGATCCGTGAACTCGTTCAAGTGATTCCCCAGTTTGTCCGGACGGTTCAATTTGACTTAAAGCACCAACTGAATCAACTGCGTGCGGGTCATAAAGAAATGCAGATGGATGGCTACGCCCTCGAGACGCTCGGGTTAGTCGAAGAGATCGAGCAGGCAGAAGACCGCCGTCTTGCGCTCATGACTCGGATCGAACAGCTTGATTTTGAACACTTTGAAACGGACATGCAGCAACTCAGTTCGGATATCGATCAATTGTTCGAGGCGTTCAGCTCCGAGGTCGATGCAAGGCAGTACGTAAAAAATGAGTTTGCTGGGGTCAAAGAACGCGAACGGCAGACGAACGAATTGATGACGCGCCTTCACCAAGAGATGTCGCGGCTTGTCAGCAACTATGAGATCAATGCCCGGGTCGGTGAGGAGTTCGAACAATTGGACCGGGAACGTGCGGTGCTCGCTGCGAACGTCCTCGATATCGAACAAGCACTCGTCGCTCAGGTGATTCCGTTCAGTCTGATCAAATCAAAAGTGCAAGATGCGAAACGGTCACTCGACCAGTTCGGTGCGATGCATGAACGGTTTATCGAAAATACGAACTCGCTTCGTAAAGAAGAGCTCGAAGTTCGAAATAAACTCGAGTCATGGAAGAAGGAATTGTCCGCTCACCGTCGCCTCTTGGCGAAGAGCGCGATGCCGGTCGTTCCGACTGATTTGACGAGTGACATGCGACAACTTCAAAAAGGGGTGCAGTCGCTAGATGAACAGTTCGAGAAGGCACCGTTCAACATGACGTATATCGTCGGCCTCAGTCACGATGTCGAGGAAACGATGGATAACTTCCGTGACCGCGTCAAAGCACTGCTCCGGCAAGTGACGTATGCGGAACAGTTGCTCCAGTATGCGAATCGGTACCGTCGTCGTGATAACGAGGTGCATGTCGCCTTGACGCTCGCTGAGAACAAGTTTTTACACGGCGAGTACGGTACGGCCGTCGAAATCGGTGAACGTGTGCTCGGGCGCTTCGACGAAGGAGCGGCTCGCGAGATCCGTCAACGTGTTGAAAAAGGTTTAGAACAACAAGATATGCTTCGAAAATAATCTATGCATGAAGATTGACGTAAACGGGAATTAACGTAGACGTCAATCTTTTTTGAATCGAGGAGGAATTTTGTGATGGGAACGCTTTGGGTAAACGGAAAGATCTATACGCTGAACAAAGAACATGAAATGGCACGGGCGATGTATGTCGAGCACGGACGCGTGTTGAAACTCGGGGAGGAAGGTCATCTTCGCCGTACATACGCGGGCCGGATCAAACAGATTGTGAACCTCGAAGGGAAGAGCGTGTATCCGGCGTTTACGGACTCGCACATTCACTTGATCGGATATGGCGAGGCGCTCGACCGCATCGACGCGACCGAGACGACGGATTTAAACGCCTTGCTCGAAGCGATGAAAGCGAAGTCGGGAGGGGACGACTGGATCGTCGCTGAAGGCTTTAACGATCGTCTGCTCGGACAGATGCCGACACGTGAGATGATCGATGCCGTCATTCCGGATCGCCCGGTCGTCTTGAAGCGCGTCTGTCGCCACGTCGCCGTCGTCAACTCGAAAGGCCTCGAGCGCTTAGGCCTCATTCATCACACCGTCATTGAAGGCGGGAAGCTCGGACGTGATGACGACGGGAAATTGAACGGCGTGTTGTACGATGCGGCGCTCGATCTGCTCCATAAAGAGCTCGGCGGAAATCGTGAGAAGAACGTCGCCTCGATCCGTCGGGCCGTCGACTCGTTGTTCGCCCATGGGATCGTCGGAGCCCACACGGAAGACTTGTTCTACCACGGAGATCCGCTCGAGACGATTCAAGCATATGAAGATGTGCTTCAAGAACTTCCGTTCCATGCCCATCTGCTCGTCCATGAACAAGTCGTTGATCAATTGCTGCAAAAAGATGCGCTTGCGAAGCGCCTGCGCTTCGACTTCGGGGCGATGAAGATTTTCGTCGACGGTTCGTTCGGCGGCCGGACGGCGCTCTTGTCCGAGCCGTATGCAGATGAAGTCGGGCAGCGCGGGATCGAAGTCCACCGCCCGGACCACCTCGAGGCGCTCGTCAAAAAAGCGCGCTCATACGGGATGAACGTTGCGGCTCATGTCATCGGAGATGCGGCGGCTGAGCAGTTCATCACGCTGCTCGAGAAGTATCCGGCGAAACGAGGGACGCGCGACCGCATCATCCACGCTTCGCTATTGAACGATTCGCTGTTGAAGCGGATCAGTGCGTTGCCGGTCCTCATCGACGCGCAACCGGTCTTTTTGTCGGATGATATGGACTTGTTGTTCGACCGCCTAGGCAACGAACGGGTCGACGACGCGTATCGGTTTAAATCGATGCTCGATACGGGTGCGCTCGTACTCGGGGGTAGTGATGCCCCGATCTCTTCTGTCGACGTCAGAAAGGGGCTCTATGCCGCTGTGACACGACAATCGTTTGAAGCGTCGGGTGCACTGAATCCAACGGAACGTCTGTCGATGTACGAGGCGCTACGGAGTTTCACCTACTCACCGCGTGTCGCGACCGGGACGCATGGCCGTGACGGCCTGTTGATTCAAAGCTATAATGCGACGTTCACCGTTTGGGAAGAGGATTTCTTCGACTTGAACGGACAAGATATTTTGAGCAACCGACTTGTCATGACCGTCGTCGAAGGTTCGCCCGTCTACGAGGCAGACGTCATCAAAGCATGAGAAAAGGCTAGTCGTCCGCGATGGACGACTAGCCTTTGTCAGTTTAGAAGAAAGAGCGTTGCACTTTGTGCCAGAACGAGTTGGTTTTCAACTTGACCGTTTTGACGACCTTGTCCGACAATTCGATGTCGATCCGGTCTGTATATTTCAGACTAAGCGCTTCGTTATCCATGCCGATAATCGGATAATCGTTTCCGTCTTCAACGATGCGGAGCGACAGCTTGCGTGATGCGTGGACGATGAACGCTGAGCCGAGCGTGCGATAACGGTTGTTGTTCACCGAAGCAATTTCACTCACTTGCATGCATGGGATGAGCGGGTCGACGACCGCGCCATTCAACGATTTATTGTAGGCGGTCGATCCCGTCGGTGTCGATACGACCATTCCATCCCCGCGGAACGTCTCGAAGTGGAGGTCGTCGATGTAGACTTCGATGGCAAGCGATTTGATGATACTCGATTTGATCGATGCCTCGTTCAGGCAGAGGAGTGGCGACGATTCGTTGATCGAAGCGGATAAGAGCGGATATTTCCGTACTTCGAGACCGGCTTCGATCCGGGCAGAGTTATCCGAGAATAAACGGTCGACTTCGTCGAGTTTATGTATATCGAAGTCACAGTAAAATTCGTTGAGGCCGCGGCCGAAACCGACATAAATGGCGTCTTGACGGAACCCGGTGTAACGGACGGCCTGTAAAAACGCGCCATCTCCCCCGATGGCGACGATGATGTTGGCATCTTCCGGGCGGTCCATGATGTTGAAACCATGTTTCTCCCCGATCTCTCTTAATTTCTTTACCTCTTTCGTGAACTCGTTGACGTTACGATGGTGCAGATACACGTTGTTTCTCATCTAAATCATCCCCTTTGTCAATTGTGTCCTTCTCATTATAACTTGTTTTAGGCGTCCGATATAGGGAAAATGACAATCAGGCCGTCTGAAGCAGGATGCTTGTCTTCGTGACGGCACCATCGATATGATGAAGAAGTAAAATTCAGAACAAGGGGATGATTTGATGCCAACATTTAAAGGGAATACAGTCACATTGCAAGGGAATCCAGTGAAAGTGGGAGATGCTGCACCCGATTTCACCGCCCTCACGACTGCACTCGAAGAAGTGTCGCTCGCGTCTTACCCAGGGAAGAAATTGATTAGTGTCGTCCCATCGATCGATACAGGACTATGCGACACGCAAACTCGTGCGTTCAATGAAAACGCGGCAGCGCTCGGTGGAACGGTATTGACCGTCTCGAACGATTTACCGTTCGCCCAGCGACGCTGGTGTGCGGCGTCAGGTCTCGATAACGTCATCATGTTGTCAGATCACCGCGACCAGTCGTTCGCGCATTCGTACGGTGTGCTCATGGAAGAGCTTCGTTTGCTAGCCCGGTCAGTCTTCGTGATCGACTCGGAAGGAACTATCCAATACGTTCAGTATATGGATGAGATGACAGACGAAGTCGATTTTGACGCGGCGCTTGAAGCGTTCGACGCGGCAAACTGATTCACTTGGCGAAACGTGGACGAATAGCTTACACTATATTGTAGTTAACCAACCGGCTCTCGAAACGAGAGCCGGTTTTGTATGGAGGAGATGAACGACTATGGAACGATTTGAACAGTTGTACCGAGATTGGAAGAAAGAAACGAAAAAATTGGTGGGCGACCTCGATTTATTGCCGCTCGAAGCTTTGATCGAGGTGTTTGAGCGAGTCGACGTTGAATCGGAGAAACCGGATGACGTGCGCAAGGCAGTGAGTCTGCTTGTGCTTGAAGAGACGACAACGCTTCCGCCGAACCATCAACCGACACCGGACGCAGTCAGCTTGTTTATCGGATATTTGGCGACGAAGCTCGTCAAAGACGGAGCGAACGTGCTTGAACTCGGAAGCGGCACCGGGACTCTCGTCCACGCCATTTTATCGCAAGTGAAGGACGCGACCGCACAAGCCGTCGAAGTCGATGAATTGATGCTTCGTTTGTCATATGCGATCAGCAATTTGCTCAAAAAGCCGGTTTCTTACTTCCATCAAGACGCACTTGCACCGCTGTTCGTCGAGCCGAGTGACCTCACACTCGTCGATTTGCCGATCGGTTATTATCCGAACGACGAAGTGGCGAGCGGTTATGAGTTGAAGCGAGAAGAAGGTCATTCCTATTCTCACTTCTTGATGATCGAGCAGGCGATGCGGCATACGTTGCCGGGAGGCCATGGTGTCTTCGTCATCCCGAACAATTTGTTTGAACAGGATGATGAAGGGAAATTAAAACAGTGGATGGACCGAGAAGCGGTCGTGAAGGGTGTGCTTCAACTGCCGACGACGATGTTCAAAGATGAACGGTATGCGAAGAGTATCCTCATCTTACAGAAGCAAGGAGAGGGCGTCACACGCCCGAAACAAGCGCTCCTCGTCGAGTTGCCATCGTTCACTGATGTGCGCGCTGTTGCCAATATTGTGAAACAGATTGATGAATGGTTTAAAACAACATAATATTTATTGGGCAAAAGACTTGAAAAACATATGCCATATCAAGTATCTTCATTATGATACAGTTATCGGTTTTAAAGAGAACAGATAAAGAAACGTGTTTAAATCGAAAGGTAAGAGGTGTATGACATGACAAAAATTATGGCAGTCAACGCAGGTAGTTCGTCACTGAAGTTCCAACTTCTCGAGATGCCATCTGAGAACATGCTCGCGCTTGGTCTCGTCGAGCGCGTTGGAAAAGACGATGCGATCTTTACTATTAAATACGGCGAAGGGCAAAAGTTCAACGTCGTCACACCGCTTCACACACATAAAGAAGCGGTCGAGCTTGCGCTCGAAAAATTGATTGACCTTGGAATCATGGCTTCGTTCGATGAAATTTCGGGTGTCGGGCACCGTGTTCTTCACGGGAAAGAACTGTACGCGGATTCAGTCGTGATCGATGAGGAAGTGATGAAGAACATCGAATCGTTCGTCGAACTCGGACCGCTTCACATCCCGCCTAACTTGACTGGGATTCGTGCATTCCAAACGATTTTGCCGAACGTGCCGCAAGTCGCCGTCTTTGATACGGCTTTCCACCAATCGATGCCGGAAGAAAACTTCCTGTACAGCCTCCCGTACGAGTACTACACGGAACACGGGGTACGGAAATATGGTTTCCACGGGACGAGCCACAAATATGTCACGCAACGTGCTTCTGAGCTACTCGGTCGTCCGCTCGAAGATTTGCGCTTGATCTCATGCCATCTCGGCAGTGGGGCGTCAATCGCAGCGGTTGCCGGCGGTCGTTCGATCGATACGACGATGGGCTTCACGCCGCTTGAAGGAATCACGATGGGAACGCGCTCAGGATCACTCGACCCGGCCCTCATCCCATTCCTTATGCAAAAAACGGGCAAGTCGGCTGAAGACGTATTGAACGTCATGAACAAAGAATCAGGCGTTTACGGTCTGTCGGGTATTTCAAGTGACTTACGTGATATCGAACAAGCTGCAGCAGAAGGTAACCACCGGGCTGAAGTGTCACTTAAAATCTTCTCGAACCGGATTCACGGTTACATCGGTCAGTACGCTGCTGAGATGAACGGCGTCGATGCCATCATCTTCACGGCGGGTGTCGGTGAAAACTCTGACGTCATTCGTGAGCGTATCCTGCGTGGGCTTGAATTCATGGGCGTCTACTGGGATCCATCACTCAACAACGGAGCACGCGGCAAAGAGTTGTTCATCAACTATCCGCATTCGCCGGTCAAAGTCATCATCATTCCGACGAATGAAGAATTGGTCATCGCCCGCGATACAGTTCGGATCGCAAACCTTTTAGAAACACACGCTTAATCCACACAATTTAACCTCTCTAGTCGCGCTGTTCATCCGAACAGCGCGACTTTTTTTAGTTCTTTTGTCATAGTTCATCCGGGAAAATTGTGTCTAAAGGATTATCCGGGAGACGCGCACTGTAATAAAAAGAGTCGAAAAACGATACGTTTGTAACGTTTGAGTCATATTGAAACCAATAATTGGAATTTAATATGACACAAAAGGTCATATATCTGTAAAGTTGTCATCCGACGTTAAAATAGTCCGTTTTTGTAACACTCCTGTAATTTTTGTGTCATTCAAATGAATTTTAGTTGTAAACGCACGTCCGGTTGTTTCGTCATATAGTTATCTGGACGAAACATTACTCGTCTTGACGCATCGTGTTTATGTTTGAACGTAACAATCACCAAGAACTGACAACTATGAAAAACGACAAAACAAACCGACTAGGAAAGGACGAACCTCATGTTTAAAAAAATTGGAACGGTCTTATTACTGACGGTCATGACATTCGCCATGCTTTTACCGCAACAACCAGTAGAGGCGTCTTCTAAAATTTATGTAGCTAGTCAAGTCGACGGATTAAATATCCGCTCAGCAGCCACCACGAATGGCAAAGTACTTGGAAAAATCAATAAAGGACAACAACTCCAGCGCACTGGTACAAAAGGGGCTTGGATTCGCGTCAACTATAAAGGTAAGGCCGGTTGGATCGCAACCAAATACTTACGCACCGTTAAACCGGTTGCGAAAGCGAGCGTGAAATCGTATACGATGAACGCTTCTGCCTACACACCATACTGCAAAGGGTGTTCAGGTAAGACGGCACTCGGATGGAACGTTCGTACACAAAGACATAACGTCGTCGCTGTCGACCCGCGCGTCATCCCGCTCGGTTCTAAAGTACAAGTGTATGTCGGTGGGAAGTTGATGGGTACGTACACGGCGGCTGATACAGGCGGCTCTATCAAAGGACATAAGATCGACATTCTCATGTACTCGCAAAGTGCGGCCATCAACTTCGGCCGCAAGACGGTCACGGTCAAAGTCTTATAAGCCAATAAAAAAGAGTCATCGCAAACGCGATGACTCTTTTTTTAATAAAATTATTGACGAACGATCAGGACGTCGCACTTCGAGTACCGGACGATGCTCTCGGATACGCTACCGATAAAGAAGCGTTCGACCGCATTCAAGCCGGTCGCTCCACAGATGATAAGGTCAATTTCGTGATTCGGGGCGATTTTTTTCGCAATCGTCACTTTAGGCGAACCGTATTCGATGACCGTTTCGACTTCTTTGACACCACGTTCTTTGGCCCGATTGACATAGTCGTCGAGCAGTTCTTTCGCATAAGTTTCTGCACGTTCGGTAATCGTCCGATCGTATGCTTCGACCGTTGCGAACGTCCGTGTATCGATCACGTGACCGATATACAGTTTTCCGTCGTTTCGAAGTGCGACGTCGATTGCTGTTTCGAATGCGCGTTCCGCCTCTTTCGAGCCGTCGACGGCAGAAAGGATATGTTTGTAGACAATTGCCATGTAAATCCCAACCTTTCGCTTGAAATGTACGTGCGGCTTACATATATAGTATACCACTTCACTGGAAATTCACGCTCGGTTCTTTTGAGAATGGATGAAATTTTCACAACTTTCTTACGGAACAGGTTGAAGTTTGGAAATCGATAGATGGAACGGGTAAGATGATACAGAGGAGGGATGACGATGAAACACGTAGTCATCACGGCTGGTGCGAAAGGGATCGGCCGGGTTGTGACGGAACGACTGTTGGAGGAGGGCTGGTATGTCAGCGTGCTTCAACGAAAACCGATTGATTGGGAGCATGAACGGCTACATATGATCGAGACGCCGTTGACGGACCGAGAAGCGGTGACGGCCGGTTATGACGAGGCGGTGAGCAAGTTCGGTAAGCCGGACGCTTTGATTTTGAACGCGGGTCCATATATTTTCGAACGGAAATGTCTCGTTGATTTGACGGACGAGGAGTGGGAGGAAGTGATCACCGGGAACTTGTCCGCCTCGTTTTGGCTGATGCGTCGGGCGATTCCGGATATGCGGGCGAAACAGTTCGGTCGTATCATCACGTACGGCTTCCCTGAGAGTGCGACGGCACCGGGCTGGTTGCACCGGTCCGCCTTTGCTGCCGCGAAGACCGGTCTCGTCAGTTTGACGAAGACGGTCGCGCTCGAGGAAGCGGTGCACGGTATCACGGCGAACATGATCAATCCGGGTAACATCGTCGGTGCGCAGAAAGAGATGCGGATCGAATCCGCTGAACCGGATAATCAAACACCGGTCGGTCGGCATGGGACCGGCGAAGATATCGCGCGAATGATCATGTTCTTGCTCGCGCGGGACTCGGACATGGTCACCGGGGCAGTCATCGATGTGACAGGAGGCGTCAACGTCGTCCACCAATATCGAAAGTAAGGAGTGCTTCATATGAAGTTGGCCATTTTGACGGACATTCACGGGAACGTCCAAGCGTTAGACGCGGTATTGAACGAGTTGGACGGTCAAGGGATCGATGACATCTGGAGTCTCGGCGATATGATCGCGATGGGACCAGATTCGAACGAAGTGATGGCGCGACTCCTCGACCGAGGTGTCAAGATGATCACGGGAAACCACGATGAAGCCGTCCTCTCACTGCTCGCGGGAACGGGACATCCCGAAAGTTATGCCCATACGCGGCCTCATCACGAATGGGTCGCGCGAACGTTGCGCCCTGACTACGCCGATGCGCTTATGAAATTGCCGCGGACGATCGAGCAAACGATAGGCAGGGAGCATATATACGGCATTCATTACCACATCCCGACTGAAAAGCGTGAGGCATCGATCGTCGACGAGCCGTTTCATGACATCGTCGAAGCGACGCTTCCGAACATGCAGCGCTTATTTGGTGATTACGCGGCGGACGTCGTTTGTTTCGGCCACCATCACCCGGTCCACGCGTTTCAAGATGAGCGCAAACGGTATTTCAATCCAGGGGCGCTCGGCGTCGCCAAAGACGATTTGGCCCGCTACGGGGTGCTGCAGTGGGATGAGGCGGGACTGCGTGTCAGTGCTAAGACGATCCCGTACGATAAACCGTCTTTCATGAACAAGATGGAGCGTGACGAAGTGCCACAGCGCGAAGTGATGTGGCGCCTGTTCTATTGAAAAAGAGGTTGAAGACATATGCCTTCAACCTCAAGCTGTTGACGAACGAGGTCGCTAAAAGCAATCTCGTTCGTCTTTTATTATGTCCGAAGACCTTGAGGCGCTCTGCCCGACATGAAATTGAAGAAATACTATGTAACGGTCGTTCTCGTCCGCGGTAGAACGTGAAACGGCCGCCCGAGGGCGACCGTTTGCTTTGCTCGTCCGATGGTACTAAGGCTCAGGGATTACCTGCGGAAAGCGTGGGCACCGGAAGGACGAGCGAATTTGATTGTGTTAGTCAACCTCTTTTAAATTTCTTGTAACGTCTTCGGGAAGCTCGTCAACAAGATTGGTCCGCTTTCGGTCATGACGATGTCATCCTCGATGCGGACGCCGCCGACACCAGGGAGATAAATGCCTGGCTCGACCGTGAACGTCATGCCGACCTGGGCCGTCATATCGTTGTTGGCTGCCATCGATGGGAACTCGTGGACCTCGATGCCGATACCGTGACCGACGCGATGGGTGAAGTATTCCCCGTATCCGGCCGTCGTGATGACTTGGCGGGCGGCGATATCGATCGAGCCGAGCGTCGTCCCGACGTTCGCCATCTCGATGGCGGCTTCTTCGGCCCGGAGCACGGTCTCGTAGATTTCCCGTTGTTTTGTGCTCGCCTCACCGTAGACGACGGTGCGGGTGATGTCTGAACAGTAGCCTTGCCAGACGACACCGAGATCGAATAAGGCGAAGTCACCTTTTTTGAGTCGGTTGTTGTCAGGAACACCATGCGGATCGGCGCTATTTTCACCGAACAAGACGAGTGTGTCAAATGACATTTCACGGACACCTTGCCGTTTCATGGCGTATTCGATCTCGGCGATGACTTCAAGTTCGGTCACCCCTTCACGCAACGCGCGGATGCCGGCTTCGATTGCCATGTCGGCAAGTTCGGCCGCGCGTTTCATGACCCGGATCTCATCTGTCGACTTGATCATTCGGAGCGCTTGTAATTCTTCCGTCAAATCAATGATCGACAGTCCGGCAAATCCGGCACGCAGTTGTTCGACGCGGTTATATGGTAAATGCTCGCCTTCAATCCCGATTCGTTCCGGAATGATTTGTTGGTCGAGAAACAGTTTGACGACTTTGTCCCACGGATTTTCGTGGTCCATGTACGTCACGATCTCACCGTTCCAGTCGCTCGCTTCGACGATTCCTTTTTCAAGGGCCGGACAGACGAGCGCCGTTGTCCCGTTCTTCAGTACTAGGATAGCGATCAAACGTTCATGGGCCTCGGCGTATACTCCTGAAAAATAGAAGACGGACGCTTTTGACGTGACAAACGCGGCGTCTAGCCCTTTCGTGGCCAAAGATTGTGCAATGTGGTTGGTTCGTTGATTCAACTCGATTCCCTTCCTTCTTGTTCAGTGGCTTTCTCGTTCATTATAGCGTTTTCCAAAATGGAAAGGAAATGTTGCATTTTCAGTAGTACAGTTTGAACAAGGTTCACTGATACAGTATACTGAGGATGACAGAAAATGTATTGAGGAAAGGGACTCGTGACATGACAACAAAACATGAACAGATCATAGCACATATCGAGTCGCTCGATGTCGGGTCTAAAATCTCCGTTCGCCAAATCGCCAAAGAACTTGCGGTATCAGAGGGGACGGCTTATCGGGCCATCAAAGAAGCGGAGAACTTGGGGTTCGTGTCAACGATCGAACGGGTCGGCACGATCCGCATCAAGCGCAAACATAAAGAGAACATTGAAAAACTGACATTTGCCGAAGTCGTCAACATCGTTGATGGTCAAGTGCTCGGCGGACGCGACGGCCTGCATAAAACGCTATCTAAGTTCGTCATCGGGGCGATGAAGCTCGAAGCGATGATGCGATATATCGACGTCGACTCGCTCGTCATCATCGGGAACCGGGAGAAAGCGCATGAACTCGTCTTGCAATCAGGCGGGGCCGTACTGATCACCGGTGGATTCGATACGACCGACGAAGTGAAACGGATGGCGGATAAGTACAACATGCCCGTCATCTCGACTTCCTATGACAGCTTTACCGTGGCGACGATGATCAACCGCGCCATCTATGACCGTTTGATCAAAAAGGAAATTCTGCTCGTCTCGGATATCGTCATTCCGTTACACGATACGTTTTATTTAAAAGTGGACGATACGGTCAAACGTTGGCACGAACTCAATGAACGGACGAAGCACAACCGTTACCCGGTCATCGACGACCAGATGAAAGTCGTCGGCGTCATCACCGCCAAAGATCTCATCGATCGACCGCACGATACAGAAATCGAAAAAGTGATGACGAAAAGCCCGATCACGGCCGGCGTTCAGACAAGTGTCACGAATGCGGCCCACCAGATGGTATGGGAAGGGATCGAGATGTTGCCGGTCGTCGACAACTACGGTCGCCTGCTCGGCATCATCAGCCGTCAAGACGTCCTAAAGGCGCTTCAGCTCGCGAACCGGCAACCACAAGTCGGTGAGACGTTTGATAATATGATCACCAATCAGTTGAAAGAGGATCCGACTTCGAACGGGACGGCGTTCACGGTCGAAGTGGCACCTCAAATGACGAGCCACATGGGGACGGCGTCGTCCGGAGTCTTGACGACGCTTCTAGTCGAAGGGGCGACCCGGAGTTTGCGGCATATGAAAAAAGGCGACCTTGTCGTCGAGAATATCACGGTCTACTTCATGAAACCGATTCAAATCGAGAGCCAAATCCGCGTCTCGGCGAACGTGTTCGACCTCGGACGAAAGTTCGGGAAAGTCGACGTCGAGATGACACAAGGGACACAACTCGTCGCCAAAGCGCTCGTCACAGCGCAACTGATCGACCGGTAAAGAAAAGAGGCTGGGACATAACTAGCCGGTTTTAAAGCTTTTCAATAAAAAGAGGGGTCCGGTCACCGATTTTCGGTGGCCGGACCCCTTCTTTGCACTTCTCCCGAGGCCCATGGCGATGAACTTCCGTAAGTTCACCGCCATGAGGGCGAAGCCGAGCTCCCGTTTCACGCGTTGTTTTCCCCTGACGGAGAAGCGAGTGAAACCTAAATTGGCCTTCAGATATCCAAAAACTGGTTCCACGTCCGTC
>NZ_MKXO01000016.1 GCF_001766415.1 Exiguobacterium aurantiacum
GAGGGCAGGTTCTTTACGTGTTACTCACCCGTCCGCCGCTCATTCCGTCGACTTCCCCCCGAAGGGTTCCGTCGATTTCCTGCGCTCGACTTGCATGTATTAGGCACGCCGCCAGCGTTCGTCCTGAGCCAGGATCAAACTCTCCAAAGAATTTGATATAGCTCTTGAAAATGACGAAGCTTGCGCTTCAATCAAAACTTGTAAAACTTTTTTTGCCTCATCGTTCAGTTTTCAAAGTTCGTCTGTCGCACTTTGGCGACTTAGATATCTTAACAAGTTTCAACCAAATGGTCAATAACTTTTTTAAGATTATTTTTTTCATTCGCTCTCGGCGACGTCTATTAATATATCAATAAAACTTTAACTGTGCAATAGCTTTATTAAAAAAACTTTAAAAACAAGAAACATTCTTTGTTTTTTACAGTCTACGACGTTTCCCTCCCCAGTTCCTTCATTATATAGAGAAAAAAAGACGAGACTTTCGCCTCGTCTCAAGTTCGTAAATTAGAAAGGGACACTTGTCGTCGCTTTGCTTCTTTTAGATAAAAAAAGTATAGTGCTTCAGCCTGCTTCACTTGGGCAGCCAGTTCACCAGTGTCTTCAACGCTCACTTCAAGCATGTGGCGCTTCGTTTCGTACTTCGCCTTCGCATCTAACAGTTCTCTTAGGAACCGTTGATCATAACTATCCCGCAAAGGTTTGCGAAACCACCTCATAGTTCTCGGCGACCTTCCATCGCCCGGGAGAGGGTTACTTCATCCGCATACTCTAAATCGCCCCCGACAGGAAGCCCGTGCGCCAGACGCGTCACTTTAATCCCGGTCGGTTTGAGCAGTCTCGATAGATACATCGACGTAGCTTCCCCTTCAATGTTCGGGTTGGTCGCCAAAATCACTTCACTGACCGCTTCGTTCTCTTGCAGACGCGTCAGCAAACTCGATACGTTAATATCTTCAGGTCCAATCCCTTCCATCGGGCTAATCGCCCCATGTAACACATGATACTTCCCTCGATATTCCCGCATCTTCTCCATTGCAATGACGTCTCGTGAATCTTGCACGACACAGATGATCGTTTCATCTCGGTGCGAATCTTTACAGATCGCACACGGATCGACGTCCGTAATATGTCCACACACTGTACAGTATTTAATATCACGCTTCGCACTGACAAGTGCCTTGGCGAACGTCAATACATCGTCCTCTTCCATATCTAATACATGGAACGCTAGCCGGATGGCAGTTTTCGGACCAATTCCTGGCAACTTTGTAAAGCTTTCAATCAAGCGTCCGATTGCTTCAGGGTATTGCAACTCGCATCTTTCCTTTCTTCACTTAAAAACCTGGAAGGTTCATCCCTTGCGTAAAACGTCCCATCTTATCGTTGACGAGTTGGTCGGCTTGTTTCATGGCGTCATTGACAGCCGCTAAAACAAGGTCTTGCAACATATCGACGTCATCTGGGTCGACCGCTTCTTCCGCGATGATGATATCCATTACTTCTTTATGGCCACTGACGATCACTTTGACCATCCCGCCTCCGGCTGTGCCTTCAACCGTCAAGTCCTTTAATTCTTCTTGCGCTTTCGCCATATCTTTTTGCATTTTCTGCATCTGTTTCATCATGTTGTTCATGTTTCCCATTCCACGCATATCGAGCGCCTCCTTTTAAACTTCTTCGATTTCAACGACATCTCCAAATCGTTCGACAGCTTGAACAATGAGCGGGTCTTCTTCGACCTTCTCTTCTTCTTTATGGTCTGAACGTTCGGATTGTTTACGAAGGATGAATTCGTTTTTTAACTCGACCCAATCGCTCTCGAGCACGGCCATGATTTCCCGACGGATCCCCGTCACTTCGAACAACGCTTGCTCGATCACATCGCGGGTCCGGCCGTTTGAACTGACCTGCTCGTAGTGCCATGTCATCCCATCTTTAAATTGTACCAGTAAGGTGTCACTTGCACAAAGAACAGCTTCACTCTCATAGAACAGCGCGAAAATCGGGCCGTCCACCGTGCGGATGTTGACCATAATGTCTTCCCAACTATCACGGATTGCATTCAAATGCTGCCGCTCAGCCCGTTGCAACAACTGGCGGATCCGCTCTTTCGGAACACGAACTTGCGTCCGCTTCATCACTTTCGGCTTCTCGGCAGCGGCCTCTGTGACCGCTACCCCATTTTTCTTCACTTCATTCAACTCACGACTCAATTCACGTACTTGGTCTTGAAGTTGCTTCATTTGCTCGGTCATCGTTCGTCCTTGTTCAGCGATGCGAATGAACGTCAGCTCGACCAATACTTTCGGATGGTTGGATAAGCGCATTTGTTGCTGACACTCATTCAATTCTTCGATCACTTGAAACAGCTCGTCCGTCGAGGTCGTTTCCACGAATTGGCGGAACGTCTCGTTCGGACGGGCTCGTTCTAGTAAGTCTATCGCTTGCGGAGATGCTTTTAATAGAAGGGCATCACGGTGCACGAACACGAGATCTTCGATAAACCGTTTCAAGTCCTTCCCTTCACGCAACATCGTCTCAAGCGTCTTCAGAATTTGATCGAGTTGTCTCTGTTGCAATCCATAGGCCATATCAAGGAGAGCGTCATCCGTAACCGCACCCGTCACTTCGAGCACTGCCTCTTCCGTCAAACGGCCGTCACTGAACGCAAGCGCTTGGTCAAGCAGGCTCAATGCATCACGCATCCCACCGTCAGCGGCACGGGCAATCAGTTTGAGCGCTTCCGGATCATAGTCGTAATCTTGGTCGTTCAAAATATAAGCCATTCGTGTCTGGAGTTGACCGACTTCATGCCGCTTCACATCGAAACGTTGGCAACGTGAGATGATGGTCGCCGGAATCTTATGGGGCTCCGTCGTCGCTAAAATGAAGATCGCATGGGGTGGGGGTTCTTCCAACGTTTTCAATAGTGCATTGAACGCCCCTGTCGAAAGCATATGCACTTCATCGATAATGTACACTTTATAACGCGCTTGCGAAGGCGGATACTTGACCTTGTCTCGAATTTCGCGGATCTCATCGACCCCGTTGTTTGAAGCGGCATCGATTTCGAATACGTCCGGGCTCGTCCCTTCCGTAATCGCCACACAGGTCGGGCACGTATTACACGGTTCCCTCGTCGGCGCCGTTTCGCAGTTGATTGCCTTCGCGATAATCTTCGCGAGGCTCGTCTTCCCCGTACCTCGCGGACCAGAGAATAAATAAGCGTGTGACATCCGTTCTTCGAGTAACGCATTTTGAATCGTGCGTGTGATGTGTATTTGACCGACTACCTCTTGGAATGACTGCGGACGATAGACCCGATACAATGCTTGATACGCCATGTCCCCGCCTCCTTTCATCGTTTCATCTTTTATTTCATCATACAAAAAAATCTACAACCCTGGGGCCGTAGATTAAAGTTATTAAATAAATCTGCCGCGCACCGATTTCTGAAAGCACGTCAATGTGCGTTACTCATGCAGTTTGCTCGGCCCAAGCACCCCTGCGGCACACGGTACGTCACCACTTAAGGCTGCTTCCTTCCGGACCTGACCTGGTTCATGGGTGACCGTTGCGCAGGACTCAGACGTCAACGCCACTTACACGAGGACGGGCCACACCAATGCACTCCCTCGAATCGGAATTCAGTCTCGCTATAGCGGATTGCGAGTTACAGGGCACCGCTACCTCCCCGCCTAGCACGGCAAATGGGTAAATGAAGTTAAGCACTTCTTCGAGTGCTATTACATTATACTGTTTAATCAGATGCGTTGCAACCTCTCTGTTCAAGCCGAGCCTGCTTCTTCCGTTCTCGAAGGCCGCGGAAGAAGGTTGTTAGTAGCTCTCCACATTCTTCTGCTAAAACGTTTTCCGTCACTTCGGCTTGATGGTTGAACCGATCGTCTTGAAGAAGGTTCATGAGTGTCCCGCAACATCCGCCTTTGGGATCGCGGGCACCAAACACGACACGCTTCACGCGCGAGAGGATGATCGCACCCGCGCACATCGGACAAGGCTCTAACGTCACGAACAGTTCACAGTCTTCAAGCCGCCAGTTACCGAGTACCGTATTCGCCGATTCAATCGCAATCATCTCGGCATGCGCGGCCGCCAATAAATCCGTTTCACGCCGGTTATAGCCGGTCGCGATCACGTCTTCTCCTTTAACGATGACACAACCGATCGGGACTTCCCCGATCGCTTCCGCCTTCTTCGCTTCGGCGATGGCGAGCCTCATAAATCGTTCATCTCGTTCCATATTAACACCCCGTTTCTTGTCACATAGTATGAAAAAAAATGAAAATCATTTCGCTCGCCCTATCTTCTTCATTGTGTGCTAGAATGGAACTTGCACTTTGGATAATGGAGGATGACATCATATGTTTATAACGGTAGAGGGACCGATTGGTGTCGGGAAAACGTCACTGGCCCATATCATCAGTCAGCACTTTTCAATGCAGATGCTGAATGAAATTGTAGAAGAAAACCCATTTCTCGGCAAGTTTTATGAAGATATCGAAGAATGGAGTTTCCAAACGGAAATGTTCTTCTTATGCAATCGATTCAAGCAATTAGACGATATCCACAAACACCACTTGAGCCAACAGCAATCCGTCGTTTCAGACTATCATATTTTCAAGAACTTGATTTTTGCCCACCGTTCGCTGAGACCAGCCCACTTGAACAAGTATGAGCAAATCTATAAGATTTTGACACATGATATGCCGAAACCCGATGTCGTCATCTACTTGCACGCCAGTATCGAGACGCTTATGAAACGCGTAGCGTTGCGTGGACGTGAAGTAGAAGAGAACATGTCTCGCGACTACCTCGAACAACTCGCCCGGGATTACGAAACGTTTGTCGAATCGTACCGTGCGACTCACCCCGAAGTGACGATTCTTTCGTTCAGCGGAGACGAACTTGATTTTGTCCAAAACCCGGACGATTTGACGCACGTTCTCACGACGATTGAACGCGAACTAGAATTGACTAAAGGAGCCCAACTAAAATGACCCTGAATGAAAAATATAACATTCCGAATGACACGATCATTACGATCGGTGGAATGGTCGGAATCGGTAAATCGACAATCACAAACTCGCTTGCCGACGCCCTCAATTTCCGCACTTCTCTCGAGAAAGTGGACACGAACCCATACCTCGATAAATTCTATCATGATTTTGAGCGTTGGAGCTTCCATCTTCAAATCTACTTCTTGGCAGAGCGGTTCAAAGAACAGAAGAAAATCTTCCAATACGGCGGCGGCTTCATTCAAGACCGTTCGATTTATGAAGATACAGGCATCTTCGCGAAGATGCACTATGAAAAAGGCACGATGTCGCCGACAGATTACGAGACGTACTCAAGCCTGTTCGAAGCGATGGTGCTCACGCCGTTCTTCCCGCACCCTGATCTACTGATCTATCTCGAAGGCTCATTCGAGCAAGTGCTCGACCGCATTCAACTGCGTGGCCGTGAGATGGAACAACAAACACCGATCGCGTATTGGGAAGAAATGTACGCCCGCTACACGGAATGGATCAACAACTTCAACTTGTGCCCGGTACTTCGTCTATCAATTGAAGAATATGACTTGATTAACGATCCGGATTCAGTCGAACTCATTCTTGAAAAAATCGGGAAACAATTGACAGTCGCCCGTGAAGCAAAAGTAAGATAAAAAGATGATGCCCCGCTCAAAAGCGAGGCATCATCTTTTTTACGGCTGGGCAATCGAGCGTTTTCGATGTGTCGGTGTCTTCCAAGCCTTCCGGTATCCGTCAATCGTATCAAACACAGCCGCCAGAATCGTGATGGCCACGACCAATCCGAACACCCACCCGAACGAGAACACGTCGTTCGGGACATTTAGTTCGACCCAGTCGACAAAGCGCGGGTCGAACAAGCGCGACGAACCCGCCATCCAAATGATAAAGGCGGCCGAGGCCACGTTATAGATCAAATTGAACGAGGCGAGTGCATACGTCCAACGTCCTTTCACCCATTTCCAAACACCGAGGACGACTTGAAGCAAAATGACGGCTAAGAACAACCAGACCACTTCAAACAAGAACGATTGATTAAAAATCGGGACAATCATCGAAAAACCTTCCCCTGTCGACTCATAAATCCCGAGAAACCGCTCGGCGTTCAAATACACCCCGAACCAAACCGCCGTAAAGAACAATCCGAATCCGGCATCCAATTTACTGATCCGTCCCCCGCGGTCCCGATCACGCAATGTGGACACCTTACAACTCATGTCAGGGGCGACCGCATCGCTCGGCGCGTAACGCTCAATCAAAAAGAAGACGAGCGTGATCCAAAAGACGAGTTGAATCCCAACGTCCCATAACGTGTCGAACAAATTCGTGAGAAAGATTCCGATTGTCGGCATGGCCGGTCCCGAGAATGTCGGGATGCTCGCCATGAGCAAACCGAAGAAGACTACAGCCATCACGATCGGGACGACGAGCTTGACCACATTGACATACATCGGGAAAAACTTAGGTCCAATCAAATACTGGCCGTCTTTATAACGCGCAGCAACGATGGCCGGATGTCCCATCTGTTCGAGCACGCGCTTCACTTCCGTCTCGGTCGGCTGATCCGGCAGCTTCGCTTCGATATCCTCCCTAATAGCAACGGCAGCTTCGTCTCTCCGCTTCGGCGGGACATGCCTGACCACTTCATCGACATACGCTTCAATCCAGTCCATGACGCTCCTCTCCTTCCTAACGCGCCACCAGTCTCTACCTTATTAAGATTCCCGATTCAAGCCGAGATTAGCCGCTTTTCGCTGTTTCGCCACAAACAAAAAAAGCCGCAGACCGTAGTCTACGACAAAAAAAAAACGCATCTGCCTGTGCAGACGCCTAAAAAGCGGAGTTGGTGGGATTCGAACCCACGCGAGCCTTACGACTCCTAACGGATTTCGAGTCCGTCCCCTTCAGCCGGGCTTGGGTACAACTCCAAGCTGAAAAAAGTGTAAAAAAAAAGAAAGTGGAAGAGGTGGTGGGATTCGAACCCACGCGGGCTGTTACACCCCTGACGGTTTTCAAGACCGTTCCCTTAAACCACTTGGGTACACCTCCACGATGTATGCAATTGTTGAGCCTCTAAATAAAAATGGAAGAGGTGGTGGGATTCGAACCCACGCGGGCTGTTACACCCCTGACGGTTTTCAAGACCGTTCCCTTAAACCACTTGGGTACACCTCCACGGCTCGTATGCAGTTGACGAACAAACATCTCGCTCGACATGATTTATAGTACCAACTCAGCAAGCAGATGTCAAACCCTTTTGTAAAAAAACATTTAAAAAAAAGCCTATCCGGAATGATACGTTCGGATAGGCCATTCCTCGTTTAACGGGGAAGTTCAATTTTTTCAATTCCGCCCATGTATGGACGCAGCGCTTCTGGGATGACGACCGATCCATCGGCTTGTTGGAAGTTCTCTAAAATCGCGGCGACGGTCCGACCGACGGCAAGCCCTGAACCGTTGAGTGTATGCACGAACTCCGGTTTGGCATTCACATCACGACGGAAGCGGATTCCGGCACGACGCGCTTGGAAGTCCTCGAAGTTTGAGCAAGATGAGATCTCGCGATATACACCTTGAGCCGGCATCCATACTTCAATATCGTACTTCTTCGCTGCGGTGAAACCGAGGTCGGCTGTACACATGCTGAGTACTTGATATGGAAGACCGAGGCGTTTCAACACTTCTTCCGCGTGTCCTGTCAACAACTCGAGTTGCTCGTAAGACTCTTCTGGTTTGACGAAGCGGACGAGCTCGACTTTGTTGAACTGGTGCTGACGGATGAGACCGCGTGTGTCACGACCGGCAGATCCCGCTTCTGAACGGAAGCAAGCGCTGTAAGCTGTATACGTAATCGGCAAGTTCGCTTCAGCGATAATCTCATCGCGGTGCATGTTCGTCACCGGTACTTCCGCTGTCGGGACGAGGAAGTAATTCGTGTCGGCCACTTTGAACGCATCTTCTTCAAATTTAGGCAACTGACCCGTCCCTGTCATCGCGTCACGGTTAACCATGTACGGTGGGAGCACTTCAGAATAGCCGTGCTCATCGGCATGCATATCCATCATGAAGTTGATCAACGCCCGTTCTAAGCGAGCACCTAATCCTTTATAGAAGACGAAACGGCTTCCCGTCACTTTACCGGCGCGTTCGACGTCGACAATTTTCAAGTCTTCCATCACGTCCCAATGCTGTTTCATCTCAAAATCGAACTCGGGCTTCGTTCCGACTTCGCGGATCGTGACGTTGTCGTCTTCTGTTTCACCGATCGGCGTTGATTCATGCGGGATGTTCGGGATGCTGAGGAGAATCATGTTCAACTCGGCTTCCACTTCACGCAATTCCTCGTCGAGCAACTTGATCTCATCACCAAGGCGGCGTGTTTCAAGGATCGGTGCTTCCGCGTCTTGCTTGTTGCGCTTGAGCTCAGCGATTTGTTTCGTCGCTTCATTTCGTTTTGCTTTCTTCACATCGACCTCGTTGATGAGGTCCCGGCGTTTCTCTTCTAACTCCGGGAAACGGTCGAGCGCACTCAAGTCTTCACCGCGTTGGGCGAGCTTGGTTTTAATCCCTTCAAAATCTTGACGTAATCGTTTGATGTCTAACATAACTAGTTCCTCCTTTTTTGCATAAAAAAGGTGGCACGCCCCTTTCCCGTAGGAAAGGGACGAACCACCTTGGATCCGCGTTGCCACCCTCGTTGCCTAAAACTAGGCCACTCGATGCACGTAACGTGTGCGTGACGTGACTTGTTTCCAAGTCAATGCTCCGAGGCCGATTCAGTTACGTCGTCCCACTAGTTTGCACCAACCACTAGCTCTCTGTAAGTAGATGACTGTAACGTACTTTTCCTCATCGTTGCATCTGTCATTGAATTAATCTTACTTTACAACATCTCGACTCTATCGACAAGACTCAGTTTTCCTAGGACGAGTCGAACCTCCTCTAAAAAGTCTGCGAAGGCCCGGCTCATCCGAGTCAAAAATGAAGCGGTCTCGACTGATTCGGCAGTCACAAGTGTTCCTGTCGGCGGACTCTCGCCGTCAAGATAGCGGACGCTCTCTGAAGGTTCAATCGTGACCGTCCCGACTTGTTGCTCGACTGCGACCGGTGCTTTCGTGTCCGGAAGGTCATAGACTGGTTCAGGGACGGCTTGCCCTTTCTCGACGAGCACTTCGAACGCCGCTGTCGTCCGCGCAGCTACCGTTTCAACTTCTCCCTCGGCGACGAATACATTCTCCGGCACGATTTCTCCGGTCCGTAAAATCGGTGTCATGACAAAGTCGCGATAAGCGAACTCATGAAGTGCTTTCGTCGCCTCATAGCGCCCGTCATCCGTCTCGGCCCCAAGGACGACGGAGAGCACGGTCCGACCATCTCGTGTCGATACGCCGATGAAGCAATAACCGGCGTCATCCGTCGTGCCCGTCTTAAAACCGAGCATCCCTGGATACGCCAAATCGCGGCCTGAAAGCATCCGATTCGTCGCTTCGAATCTGACGCCGTCAATATCGACATACGCTCGCTTCGTCACGTCGAGCACATCCGGAAATTTCGTCAAGTAGGCGAGCGCGAGCCTCATCAAATCATTGGCTGACGTCAAGTTTTCTCCTGGACGCCCTGCTGATACAGAATCTAGTCCCGAGACGTTCGCGAACGTCGTCTGGGTCATGCCGAGCTCGGTTGCCCGCTCGTTCATCTGTTGAACGAACGCTTCTTCCGACCCCGCCACCGCCTCGGACAGTGTCACCGCGGCCTCGTTCGCCGAGCGGATGAGCGCCACGTCATATAGTTCCTTGACTGTATACGGTTTATTGACGAGCGGGATGCGGGCGAGCCCTGGTTTACGCGTCAAGGCCAATGCCGCTTCACTCGGCGTCACTTCTTCGTTCCAACTCAGTTCTCCTGACTCGACTGCCTCCCGAACGAGGAAAGTGGTCATCAGCTTTGTGATCGACGCCGGTGGGAGCATCGCATCTTCATCTTTCGAAAAAAGAACCTGCCCGGTCGTCATATCGACGAGCATCGCACCGCTCGCTTCGACTTTAGGCGCTGCTGAAGCGTTCATCGGAAAAACAATAGTTATAAGGACAGCGCATATGAGCACCGATACAATCCATTTATCTTTCACAGTCTTGCCCCTTTCTGTACGTGTCTCGTTACAGTGTAGCAGAAAAAGACCCCCTAGTTACAGGGAGTCTTTGACTCATGCGAGTTGATGCTTCGTCGCCTCGACGATTTCTAAGAAGTAGCGGTGCATCGACAAGTCATCCGTCAGTTCTGGATGGAACGAACAGGCAACATATTTGTCGTAGCGCACTGCAACGATTGCTTCTTCGACCTCGGCGAGGACTTCGACGTTAGCGTCAACCGCTGCTACTTGCGGGGCCCGGATGAACACTGCTTCAACCGCGTCATCGATTCCTTTGACCGGTAAATCGACCTCGAAACTGTCGACTTGACGTCCGAACGCGTTGCGCTTGACGGTCATCGGGATTTTGCGAAGGTGGGCATCATACCCTTCCACTTCGGTCGCGAGTAAAATCAGTCCGGCACATGTGCCGAACATCGGCAACGATGTGTTCGCACGAAGCGGTTCGAGCAGGTCATAGCGGTCGAGCAGACGACGCATCGCCGTGCTCTCCCCGCCTGGCAAGACGAGTCCGTCGATGCGGTCCAAGTCATCGACCGAACGGACGACGAGCGTATCTGCACCGAGCGCCTCGAGCATGCGGACGTGTTCACGAATCGCACCTTGCATTCCGAGTACACCGATCGTCGTCATCTTACCAACCTCGCGGCGCCATGAGCTCTTCTGGTTTGAGCGTGCGGACGTCGAGTCCTTTCATCGCTTCGCCAAGACCTTTTGACAAGTGAGCGATTCGCTCGTAGTCGTCATGGTATGTCGTCGCTTCAACGATGGCACGGGCAAATTTCTCTGGGTTCTCTGCTTTGAAGATACCTGATCCGACGAAGACGCCGTCCGCACCGAGGTGCATCATGAGTGCCGCGTCTGCCGGCGTCGCGATACCACCTGCTGCGAAGTTGACGACCGGAAGACGGCCCGCTTCACGAATTTGCATGAGCACTTCGAACGGGGCACCAAGGTCGCGCGCTTCTGTCATCACTTCATCGATGCTCATTGAAAGCAAGCGTTTCACTTGTGCTTGGACAGTACGCATGTGACGAACCGCTTCGACGATGTTTCCTGTCCCTGGCTCACCTTTTGTCCGGATCATCGCTGCACCTTCACCGATGCGGCGTGAAGCTTCTCCGAGGTCACGCGCTCCGCAGACGAACGGCGCATTGTAATCACGCTTGTAAAGATGGAACTCTTCATCGGCCGGTGTCAACACTTCGCTCTCATCGATGAAATCGACCCCCATCGATTCAAGGACACGGGCTTCGGCGATATGTCCGATGCGGCATTTCGCCATGACCGGTACAGATACCGCTCCCATGACATCTTCGATGATTGTCGGGTCTGCCATCCGGGCAACGCCACCCATTTTACGAATGTCTGATGGTACGCGTTCGAGCGCCATAACTGCCACGGCTCCTGCCGCTTCAGCAATCTTCGCCTGTTCAGCGTTGATGACGTCCATGATGACGCCACCTTTTTGCATTTCGGCCATTCCACGTTTGACTTTATCTGTCCCTACTTGTCTCTTTTCCATATAATTCGCCTCCATTAAGCTAGTCTACTTGCAAGTATAGATTGATTTGACTATATTGAAAGTGCCAGTTTTATATTTTTTAAAGTGGTCAGTTTTAAGAGAAGGGTTCATGCTCGTTTCCTCGAATCTTATTACGTATAAGGGAGGAATGTTTTATGGACCAATGGGACCCGCGAGATCAAGCGGAAAACCGTTCCTTTTACGGGAAGCCTGGACTGATTTCGTTCATTCTCGTCATCGGATTCGTGCTCTATGTTTTCTTCGGCTGACAGAAGAAAGGACAACTTATGGAGATGCTCACATTCTCGCTCGAGCCTGATTCGAGCACACCGCTTTATGAACAGCTCTATTTACACATCCGGCAAGCGATCGTCAATGACACGCTCATGACCGGGACGAAACTGCCGTCAAAACGGAAGCTCGGCCAATTTTTAGACGTCTCGCAAACGACGGTCGAGCTCGCTTACGCCCAGCTGCTTGCTGAAGGGTATATCGAGTCGCTGCC
The DNA here is from genome assembly GCF_001766415.1 of Exiguobacterium aurantiacum. Taxonomy (GTDB): domain Bacteria; phylum Bacillota; class Bacilli; order Exiguobacteriales; family Exiguobacteriaceae; genus Exiguobacterium; species Exiguobacterium aurantiacum_A. The sequence goes on from NZ_MKXO01000016.1 coordinate 12,231, forward strand.
ACGGAAAGGGTTTTACGTCTTGCCTCAAGAAGAGCTGTACGTCAGACGTGGCACCAGCACGATCGAACCGCTTCCGACGAAAAAAACATACTCGTTCGACTTATACCCGAGTCAGATCGATACGACCGCATTCCCGTTCGAGCGCTGGCGCCGTCACTTGAAACAAGTCGTAGCCGAGGAGAATCATGAACTGCTCGCACTCGGGTCGGTGCAAGGTGATCTCGTGCTCCGCCAAGAAATCGCCACGTACTTGTATCACTCCCGTGGCGTTCATTGTTCGCCCGAGCAGATCATCGTCGGTTCTGGGACCGAGCAATTGTTGCCTCAACTGCTCGACTTGCTCACCGACGCGACGACGTTCGGGATTGAAGACCCGGGCTATCCGCTCACGCGACAGCTGTTCGAACACCAAAATCGAAGCTATGTCCCGCTCCCTGTCGACGACAGCGGGGTCCTTGTCGACCGACTCGAGGCAGAGGCAATCGATGCGATTTATGTGACCCCGGCCCATCAGTTCCCGACCGGTACGATCCTGTCCGTCAGCCGTCGCCAGCGCCTCCTCAACTGGGCGTCCGAGCGGCAAACGTACATCATTGAAGATGATTACGATAGCGAGTTTCGTTACAGTGGCAAACCGATTCCTTCGTTGCAAAGCATGGATCAAAACGAACGTGTCGTTTATTTGAGCACGTTTTCAAAGTCGCTCATGCCTTCGCTCCGCATCGGCTACATGGTGCTTCCGCCCCCACTGTTAAACCGCTATCGGGAACGGTATCGCCATTTCACCTGCAGCGTGCCGCGTTTCGAGCAACATACGCTAACCGAGTTTATGGCGAGCGGCGATTTCGAGAAACATTTGAACCGGATGCGCAAAACGTACCGCCGCAAACTTGAGACCGTGATCACGGCGTTCAAACCATACGAGCCGCTCGTCACAATCACTGGCGCCAGCGCTGGTCTCCACATCGTCCTCTCGGTCGATACAGCACAAACTAGCGAGCAATTGAAGCAACTCGCTGAACAGTCAGGCATTCGTATCAAGGCGATGGCCGACTATCGTATCAATTCACGCGACACGAGACCGCAACTGCTGTTTGGTTTCGCCGCCCTGCCTGAAGCGACGTTACACGCGGCGATTGACCAGTTGATGACCTGTTGGAATATCGGGAAGGGAGGGCCATATGGGAAAACCTCGCGATGAAACAATGATCAGACGCTCACGCTACGTCATCGGCATCGTCTGTTTGTTGATTGGTAGCCTCTTTTTGACCGAGTCATGGTGGAAAGACCGTGTCGCCACCTCGAACAGCAAACGTGTGACTGAAGCGATTCAACTCCAACAGCCGGATCGGGGCGAATTCGACTTCGAAACGGTCGAACCGTTATCGTGGGACGACTTGTTAAACGTGCGCAATCGATTTCATGATTTGCCGACAATCGGCATGATCACGATTCCAGATATCGATTTAGAATTACCAATTTTGTACGGTCTCGACAATGAGAATTTGGCAGTCGGGGCTGGTACGATGCGCGCTTCCCAACAGATGGGGCGTGGGAATTACGCACTAGCCGGTCATTACACCCAAAGTCCGACAGCCTTGTTCGGACCGCTCCATACGATCAAGACGGGAACGATGATTTACGTGACCGATTTGACGAACACGTATCAATACCGGACGGAGGCACTCGAGACCGTTCCCCCGACACGGATCGATGTGCTTGACGATACGACAGATGCGACCATTACCTTGATCACGTGCACGTTCGATGCGACGGAACGATTAATCGTCAAGGGAGAGCTCGTGCAGACAACACCTTATATCTCTAACTGAGCGTCCTTCCACACGAAGGACGTTTTATTGTTTTTCAAAAAACATATTGTGAGCGCTTACATAATCGGCTAAACTATTTCTGGAACCGTTTGCACAAAATTGACAATCCGTTGCCCTGTAGACGACCTATTTTACGAAAGAGGTGCTCTCATGAAGAAGAACAATACGGCACGACGTACGACGACATTACTCTTATCTTCTGTCCTGCTCATTCAAGCCGGTGTCCCGGTGAACGTCTTGGCCGAACCGACGACGGTGGCAGTCGATGGGAATAAAACCGATTGGACAGACGTCTCGGCGCTGGCGTCATCGGCAGATGTTGGTTGGCAAGGCTTCGATCTCGGCAATCTTTATCTTCAAAATGACAAAACGAACCTGTACTTCTATGTCGATGCGTTCAACATCCCGAACTGGGGCGACAACGGCCAATACATAAACATCGCCCTCCAAGTGAACGATGAAGATTCTGGCGTCGCCACGAACCCGCTCGGTTACCCGTTCAACTTTAGTCAAACAGACAAAAAACCGCAGTATCACATTTTACTTCGTGTCGATGGGGACAAGTCTGTCAAAGAAGCCGCGCTCTATGAAGCTGGGAAGACGACCCCGCTCGCGAACTTGGCAAACTTGAACGGTGCTTCGTTCGCCCTCGACCGGACGACAGGATTCGAAGGAAAAATCCCGTTGTCGCTGCTCGGTTTGAAAAATGACGACACGGTTCGTGCTCTCACCGTCCTCAGCGGAAACAATACCGGTGAACACGGTGCGTTCGATACGATTCCGAGCAACGGATCTAACAAACTAGCCGACAGCTGGAACGTCTCGGCCAACCCGTCGACTCAATCTGTGTACAGCCCGGCCTATACACTCAGCGGCGTCGAGACGGTGACGCAGCTTGAAGTAACGAACGTCGACCCGGCGAATCAGTCTGAAGATGCCGACGTATCTGCTCCCATCACCTGGACGTTCAATGAACCGGTGACGTTAGACGCCTCAAATGTCAGCTTGATGAGCGGAGAGACGGCCGTCTCGTTCACTGCCGAAGCAAACGGTTCGACCGTGACTGTCACGCCGACGAGCAAACTCGGACTCGGTCAGACGTACACGGCCACATTGCCAGCCGGGGCCGTCAAAGGTATCTTATCGACCACGACGCTACCCTCGCTGACGACTTCGTTCAAGACCGTCACGGAGCTGGCCGATCCATGGAAGACGCAGCGGTACATCGAAATGCTGTACGTCCGCGCCGATCAAGACTATACCGATTGGAACTTGTGGACGTGGAGCACCGGTGTCAAGGATGGACAAGTGGATCCTTACAAAATTACGGAAGACGGCGCCATTTTCCGAATTCCGGTCGGGAAAGATGCGACGAACGTCGGATTTGTCATCCGTAAAGGAACCGATTGGGCGGTCAAGGACGCTTACGGTGAAGATCGTTACGTGAAACTCGGAAACGATCGTGTCACGAAAGTCGTCGTCGCGAGCGGCCAAGGCGCCTTCCACCAAGTACCAACCATTCAAGGGCCGGTGTTCGAGGACGGGACCGTCACGTTCTTCTATCGGGACAAAGACTTGTACGAGGCAGGACAGCTCGATCAACTCGACCGTGTCGCCTTAAACGTGAATGGCGTGACCTATCCGATGGCGTATGAGGATAAGAACGAATGGTACCGTCATACCGTCCGTCTTCCGGAAGGGACGCATGACTATACGTTCCTCGTCACAAAAGACGGCGTCACGACCGAAGTGACGGATCCCTATTTTGAAGCGTCAACCGTCGAATACCGTCGTCCGGCCGTCAACCTCACGTCTTCGATCGCACCGAAAGCGATCAGTTCGCGGGAGAATGCCGTCGTTCACGTCAAACCGACGCTACCAGAAGGCGTGACGCTTCGTGAACTCTATATCGATGCCCGCCCGCTTGGTGGACCGGCTAAACTTTCAATCGATCCGGCGCTCAATAAACAGACGATCGCAGTCAAAGATACGGTCAAGCCAGGCAACAAAACGTTGACGATCACGGCCGTGGATCAATATGGCAACGTCCATAAAACGATGGCTTCCGTAAACGTCCGACCGGTCACGATGAAAGACAAGCAAGCGTTCGACTGGGACGAAGCCCGGATCTACTTCATGTTGACGGACCGTTTCCACGATGGCGACAAGACGAACAATAATCCGAACGGTGAATATTATGACCAAGATCATCTCGAATCGTATCACGGCGGCGATTTCGCCGGAATCACGAAAAAACTCGACTATCTCGACAAACTCGGGATCAACACGATTTGGATCACCCCAATCGTCGATAATATCGATTGGGATCTCCGCTACGGTAAAGATGGCTCTCAATACGGCTATCACGGTTACTGGGCTAAAAACTTCGAGAAACTTGATGAACATCTCGGAGACATGCAGGCGTTCCATCGCCTGATCGATGCGGCCCACGCACGCGGCATCAAGATCATGGTCGACGTCGTCTTGAACCACCCAGGCTACGGAATGGAACCAGGCGCCGACAGCACAGGGGCGACGAATTTCCCTACGAACAAGGAACGTGATGCCTTTAAAGGCATGATTCGTGACACGCCTGTCGATGGGGACGATTTGAAAATGTCGCTCTCCGGCCTTCCTGACTTTAAGACAGAGGAAGCTGCCGTCCGTGAACAACTCGTCAAATGGCAGACTGACTGGATCAAGCGTTCGAAGACGAAACAAGGAAACACGATTGATTACTTCCGTGTCGATACGGTCAAGCATGTGGATGCGACGACGTGGAAATCGTTTAAGAATGAACTGACAGCGCTCAAGCCAGACTTTAAAATGATTGGTGAGCATTACGGGGCGAGTGTGAACAACACAGGCGGCTATCTCCGGAGCGGCCAGATGGATTCGTTGCTTGATTTCGACTTCAAGTACCAAGCGGAAAATTTCATCAACGGGAACATTGATGGGGTCGAGAGCGCTCTTCAATACCGGAACACCCAACTCTCGAACGAAGCGACACTCGGCCAGTTCCTCAGCAGCCACGATGAAGATGGCTTCCTCATCTCTCGTGCTGGCGGCGATGAAGGCAAGCATATGGTCGCAGCCTCGCTCCAAATGACGGCGAAAGGGCAACCGGTCATCTACTATGGAGAAGAGATCGGTCAATCTGGGAAACATGCCTTAGACATGGACAAAGGCGAGTTTAACGAAAACCGTTACGACTTTGACTGGAAACGGGTGAACGGTGAAGGCAAAGACATGCACGCCCACTATCAAAAGTTGCTCAACATTCGGGCGGACTATTCAAAAGTGTTCAGCAAAGGAACACGCTCGGTCGTTGCCGGCGGTTCGAACACCGGTTATTCGATTTTTGAACGGGCTTACGGCAAAGAGTCTATTCTCATTGGATTGAACACGAAAGAGTCGGCTCAAACAGCGACGTTCGAAACAAAGCACAAACAGAACACAGTGCTCGTCGACCGCTATAGCGGACGGACGTACGTCGTCAAGCGCGATGGCAAGGTGACCGTGAACTTACCAGCGCAAGATCAAGGCGGTACGGTCATCCTCGTCTCTAAAGCTAAAAAATGATCAGCAAAAAGCCGTTGTCCCTTTTCAGGAGACAACGGCTTATTTGTTAACGTGAATAGTTTGGTGCTTCTTTTGTGATGTGCACATCGTGTGGGTGGCTTTCTTGCAGGCCGGCTCCAGTCATTCGAATGAACTGCGTATCTTCTCGCAATGCTCGAATGTCGGCAGCGCCGCAATAGCCCATTCCCGAACGGAGGCCACCAATGAGTTGATACACCGTATCGGCCAGCTCGCCTCGGTAAGCGACGCGTCCTTCAATGCCTTCTGGGACGAATTTTTTATCCGCTTCTTGGAAGTAACGGTCTTGACTGCCTCGCTTCATCGAAGCTTCCGACCCCATACCGCGATACGTCTTAAACTGACGACCTTGATAGATCTCCATCTCGCCTGGGCTCTCTTTTACGCCGGCGAGAAGGCTGCCGAGCATGACAGCGCTCGCGCCAGCAGCAATTGCCTTGACGATGTCGCCCGAGTACTTGATTCCACCGTCAGCGATGACCGTGACACCGTGCTCCCGCGCTTCTGTAACGCAGTCATAGACTGCCGTGATTTGAGGGACACCGACTCCGGCAACGACCCGTGTCGTACAAATCGAACCTGGTCCGATTCCGACTTTAATGACTGAGGCGCCGGCCTCGATCAAAGCACGTGTCGCTTCTGCCGTCGCCACGTTACCAGCGATGATTGGAAGTGTTGGGAACAAATCACGCAGTTCTTTCACTTTCTCGATGACACCAGCCGAGTGACCGTGTGCTGTATCGACAACGAGCGCATCCACGCCTGCATCGACAAGGATTTGAGCACGCGAAGCAGCGTCTTTTGTTACCCCGACAGCTGCCGCCACAAGAAGGCGCCCTTGTTTGTCTTTCGCAGCGTGAGGGAATTGCTCAACCTTCTCGATATCTTTCGTCGTGATCAAGCCCTTTAAAACGCCGGCATCGTCGACGAGTGGTAACTTCTCGATGCGGTGTTGGTGCAGAATCCGCTCTGCTTCTTCAAGAGAAGTTCCGACTTTTGCAGTGACAAGATTTTCTGTCGTCATGACGTCTTCGATCACAGTCGAGTAGTCTCTGATGAAGCGAAGGTCACGGTTAGTCAAAATACCGATTAATTTCCGTTCTTGTTCAGAATTGACGATTGGGACACCGGAAATGCGGTATTTACTCATTAAATACTCGGCATCATAAATTTGGCGCTCTGGTGTCAAATAAAATGGATTCGTAATGACTCCGTTCTCCGAACGTTTCACACGGTCGACATTCTCTGCTTGCATTTCCATCGACATGTTTTTGTGGATGACGCCAAGACCACCTTGACGCGCCATGGCGATCGCCATCGGTGCTTCCGTCACTGTGTCCATACCAGCGCTGATGACTGGAATGTTTAACTCAAGCCCTTCACATAGCTTCGTGCTCAGACTTACATCTCTTGGCAAGACGTTTGAAAACCGTGGTACGAGTAAGACGTCATCAAACGTTAATCCTTCTTTTGCAAACTTGTTTTCCCACATAAAAATCGATTGCCCCTTTCTCTATCGGACCCGAATCTTTGTTTCGAAATATTTCTGTAATGGTAACAGGTATGGCTCGAAAGTGCAATTCAATTCACGATGTTCAGAAAGTTCAGAATTGTGTTCATTCCTGTTGAATCCTTCTCAAATCATTCGGAAAATGTCCACGTTATCGGAAGGCCAAGCCAATAATAATCGGTTTTAGAAATAGAAAAAGACGACCAAGCATGTGCTTGGTCGTCTTTCATATGGCCTGGCAACGTCCTATCCTCACAGGGGGAGACCCCCAACTACTTTCGGCGCTGAAGCGCTTAACTTCCGTGTTCGGCATGGGAACGGGTGTGGCCGCTTCGCTATCGCCACCAGACAAGGGATTGTTCCCTGAAAACTGAAGACTCATCAAGTTCAAACCATTTCTAGATCAAAGCCTCGACCGATTAGTATCATTCAGCTCCACACGTCGCCGTGCTTCCACCCATGACCTATCTACCTCATCGTCTCTGAGGGGTCTTTCTTGATTGCTCAAAGGGAAATCTCATCTCGGAGGGGGCTTCATGCTTAGATGCTTTCAGCACTTATCCCGTCCGCACGTAGCTACCCAGCGATGCTCCTGGCGGAACAACTGGTACACCAGCGGTGCGTCCATCCCGGTCCT
>NZ_MKXO01000017.1:2500-4340 GCF_001766415.1 Exiguobacterium aurantiacum
TGTGGCGTTGCACAGACAACTAGGATGTTGGCTTAGAAGCAGCCACCATTCAAAGAGTGCGTAATAGCTCACTAGTCGAGTGACGCCGCGCCGAAAATTTAACGGGGCTAAACATACCACCGAAGCTATGGATTCCGTAAGGAATGGTAGGGGAGCGTTCCAAGCAGCAGTGAAGCGGTATCGTGAGGAGCCGTGGAGCGCTTGGAAGTGAGAATGCCGGTGTGAGTAGCGAAAAGAGGGGTGAGAATCCCCTCCGTCGAAAGCCCAAGGTTTCCTGAGGAAGGCTCGTCCGCTCAGGGTTAGTCTGGACCTAAGCCGAGGCCGAAAGGCGTAGGCGATGGACAACAGGTTGATATTCCTGTACCGCCGTACCACCGTTTGAACGATGGGGGGACGCAGAAGGATAAGGTAACCGTGCGACTGGAAGTGCACGGACAAGCAGCGAGGCCGTCGGGTTGGCAAATCCGCCCGGCATACAAGGTTGAGCTGTGATGTGGAGCCCGTAGGGCGAAGTACCGGATTTCACGCTGCCAAGAAAAGCCTCTAGTAAGGAGGTCGGCGCCAGTACCGTAAACCGACACAGGTAGGCGAGATGAGAATTCTAAGACGCGCGGGATAACTCTCGTTAAGGAACTCGGCAAAATGGTCCCGTAACTTCGGGAGAAGGGACGCTTATGGCAACATAAGCCGCAGTGAATAGGCCCAAACGACTGTTTAGCAAAAACACAGGTCTCTGCTAAATCGCAAGATGAAGTATAGGGGCTGACGCCTGCCCGGTGCTGGAAGGTTAAGGGGATGTGTCATCGCAAGAGAAGCACTGAACCGAAGCCCCAGTAAACGGCGGCCGTAACTATAACGGTCCTAAGGTAGCGAAATTCCTTGTCGGGTAAGTTCCGACCCGCACGAAAGGCGTAACGATTTGGGCACTGTCTCAACGAGAGACCCGGTGAAATCATAGTACCTGTGAAGATGCAGGTTACCCGCGACAGGACGGAAAGACCCCATGGAGCTTTACTACAGCCTGATATTGAGGCTTTGTACGCGATGTACAGGATAGGTGGGAGTTTGTGAAGCCGGAGCGCCAGCTTCGGTGGAGACATCCTTGGGATACCACCCTTTGCGTATAGAGTCTCTAACTCGCAGCCGTGATCCGGCTGGAGGACCGTGTCAGGCGGGTAGTTTGACTGGGGCGGTCGCCTCCTAAACAGTAACGGAGGCGCCCAAAGGTTCCCTCAGAATGGTTGGAAATCATTCGTAGAGTGCAAAGGCAGAAGGGAGCTTGACTGCGAGACCTACAAGTCGAGCAGGGACGAAAGTCGGGCTTAGTGATCCGGTGGTTCCGCATGGAAGGGCCATCGCTCAACGGATAAAAGCTACCCTGGGGATAACAGGCTGATCTCCCCCAAGAGTCCACATCGACGGGGAGGTTTGGCACCTCGATGTCGGCTCATCGCATCCTGGGGCTGGAGTAGGTCCCAAGGGTTGGGCTGTTCGCCCATTAAAGCGGTACGCGAGCTGGGTTCAGAACGTCGTGAGACAGTTCGGTCCCTATCCGTCGTGGGCGCAGGAAATTTGAGGAGAGCTGTCCTTAGTACGAGAGGACCGGGATGGACGCACCGCTGGTGTACCAGTTGTTCCGCCAGGAGCATCGCTGGGTAGCTACGTGCGGACGGGATAAGTGCTGAAAGCATCTAAGCATGAAGCCCCCTCCGAGATGAGATTTCCCTTTGAGCAATCAAGAAAGACCCCTCAGAGACGATGAGGTAGATAGGTCATGGGTGGAAGCACGGCGACGTGTGGAGCTGAATGATACTAATCGGTCGAGGCTTTGATCTAGAAA
>NZ_MKXO01000018.1 GCF_001766415.1 Exiguobacterium aurantiacum
GAGGCTGGGACATAACTAGCCGGTTTTAAAGCTTTTCAATAAAAAGAGGGGTCCGGTCACCGATTTTCGGTGGCCGGACCCCTTCTTTGCACTTCTCCCGAGGCCCATGGCGATGAACTTCCGTAAGTTCACCGCCATGAGGGCGAAGCCGAGCTCCCGTTTCACGCGTTGTTTTCCCCTGACGGAGAAGCGAGTGAAACCTAAATTGGCCTTCAGATATCCAAAAACTGGTTCCACGTCCGTCTTGCGTCTGGCGTAGAGGGCACCGGTTTTCTCATCCGAAAGCAGCGTTCTCGTCATATTCTTTTGTTCTTCCCAGGCCCCGTTCACCCTGACCTGGCGGTGTCTCCCTTCCTCGGCCTTCGTGCACAGCTCTCGGAACGGACAACCGTCACAGCTCTCGCACTCGTACACACGAAAATCACGGGTGAAGCCGTTCCGGTCGGTCCGGTGGGACTCATGGCTGAACGGGAGCCTTCTCCCGCCCGGGCACGTGAACGCGTCGGTCTCGCCATCATACGCCCAGTTCGCGAGGTTGAACGGGTCCTCACGCCATTTCTTCTTCTGTTCCTTCCGGTACATCGTATGCGGGATCAAAGGCACGCGCCCCCGGCGCTCGAGTATGTCCGTATAGTTCTGCTGGCTCCCGTATCCGGCGTCGGCGACGATGTAGGCTGGCAGGTCGAGGAACGTTTCAATCTCATCGAGGAACGGGATCAATGTTTTCATGTCGGTCGGGTTCGGATAGACGTCATAGGCGAGCGTGTACTGACCTTCGGTTGCGATCTGGACGTTGTAGCCCGGCTTCAGTTGGCCGTTTTTCATATGGTCCTCTTTCATCCGCATGAACGTCGCGTCACGGTCGGTCTTCGAGTAACTGTTCCGTGTACCGAAGGTGGCCATGTGTTCCTCATACCGACGTTTCCGGGCGGCGAAGTCGGCGGCCTGTTTGTGGAGGAGGCGGGGCATCTTCCGTTCTATACGCAATCGTTTCCGTTCGGCGACGTCGGTCGCCGTGGCGATCTCCTCGTTGATGGACTCGACCTTCTCTTCGAGCCGCGCTGCGATCTGTTCGAGTTCTTCGACCGAGAGCGCGTCCGGGCTCTCCCGTTCGATCTCGGGGATGACCTGGTCGGCCATCAGTTCGTCGTACAGTTGGTTCGATTTCTCGACGAGTGCGGCGCTGTATCTCGCGATGGCTTTCCGCCAGACGAACGTATAGCGGTTGGCGTTCGCCTCGATCTTCGTGCCGTCGATGAAGATCGCCTCCTCATCGATCTCGCCGGTCTCGACGAGATGACACCTGAATGCGACGAACGCCGCCTTCAGGATCGGGGACACGGCCGGGTGGACACGGAAACGGTTGATCGTCCGATAACTCGGCTCGTGGCCCTGGGCGAGCCACATCATCCGCAGGCTGTCTTTTAGAAGACCTTCTATCTTCCGACCTGAGAATGCGGACTGGGTGTATGCGCAGAGGACGACCTTCATCATCATACGCGGATGATAAGCCGGGCATCCCGTCGTTCGCCAGAACGGCTCGAAGGCCTCGTCCGGGATCTGTTCGACGAGATCGTGGACGGCGAAGGCGACGTCGTTTTCCTGGAGACGGACTTCTAAATCTAGGGGCAAAACCAACTGGTTCATGGTATACTCTTTGTACATAGGGGCACCTCCAAAGTTATGGTTTGGTCACTTTAACTTTATCAAAGGTCGCCCCTATCTGTTTAGTCTGAAATGCGTGCACGAACCCATAAAAATGAGAAGAGGCCACCGGGAGCGAACAAGTCGCTCCCGGTGGCCTCTTTCTTATAAATCTACTGGGTTATGTCCCAGCCTC
>NZ_MKXO01000019.1 GCF_001766415.1 Exiguobacterium aurantiacum
GAGGGCACTGAAAAACCTCCGCTCTATCCGAGCGTGAACAGAAAAAAGGGCGATTGGACCGACTCAAGTCGGGACAATCGCTCTTTTTCCTTGCCCTTATCCTGTTTTTTCTTTTGAGAGGGTGATGATCCGCTTCAGGTTTACCGCGATGATCGCCATCACGCTCTGTAACGTCATGCCTTTCAGGTCTGACGTTTTGTTTCGCGCCAGACCTTGCGGGTTCTTCAGTTGGCTGTTCTTCGGCTCAATCGCGAAGCGCTTCCGGTGATGGTCCTTGAACTCATCGGTCTGCTCGTATTCGAGCTGTTCGCTATGTTCCCTCGATTTCAATGACACACTGTACGTTTTCGAATTGGCGCCATCCTTGTAACAACCTTCACGCAATGGGCATCGTTTACACAGCTCAATATCAAAATAATGCGTCTCTTTTTGATTCTTCCCGATGTTCTTCGTGCCTGTCCGGGCCTTACGGATGGCCATGTGCCCGGCGGGGCAGACGTAGCGTTCCGCATCTTTATTGTAAGTGAACCCCTCGCCGCGGTTCTCTGCAGGGGAATAGACACGGGGGTTCAATGGGGCGACGAGCTTACATCCTTGTGAGGCGGCATAGATCAGGTTGTCTCGGCCCGAATAGGCCGCATCGCCCACGATGTGGTCGAACTCGGCGCCGGCGGCGTGGCTCTTCTCGATGAGGCGAGTCAACTGCTTCCCGTCCGCCGCCTCGCCTGACGTGACGACGACGGCCGTGATGATGCCTTCTTCCGTCATCGCGAGGTGATGCTTGTAGCCGAAGAAGGAGGAGTCGGCGCTCTTGTGCCCGGTCCGGGCATCGCTGTCCTTGGACACCTGTAGCTCGACATGCGCGTCCTCGGCGAGCTCGCGGACACGGTTCACCCTGTCGCGGATGTGCTCCCGCATCATCAGCTCGGGCATCTCGGACTCTACGGTCTCCGCCACGGCGAGCGCATAGGCGAGCAGCTGGTCGTTGTCGTGCTCATCGACTTTCTCAGGGAAACGCCCCTTCGCATCGGCCGATGCCTGATAGCACGCTTGGCGCAGATGCTTCGCCTCCTCGATGATCGCCTGCCCAATCGGCTTCTGCCCGTACCGGGCCCGGGAATGGGTCGAATCGACGATCAGCGTCCGTCCCTTCAGCAGCCCCATCTCTTTCACGACCTCGACCGTGTGTGCGAGCAGTTTGTCGAGCAGTTTGTCGTCGTCCATGCGTTGGCGGCGGAATTTCGTGAGCGAGGACGGGTTGATGACGCCGTCCTCCGGCGCGAGATCCAGGAAATACTTATAGGTGAGGTCGGTCCTCGCCCGTCTGACGAGATCGACATCCGATAGGTTCGAGTGCGCCTTGAGGAACAGATATTTGAACATCCGGACAGGATGGACGGCCATCCGCCCGTTGTCGTGACAATACGTGTCCGCGAGCAGGTCGGTGACGAAATCGAACGATACGAGATCGTGGATGAGCCGTAGCTCGTCATCGGCAGGGATCAACAGATCGTAAAGCGCCGCATACGGGCTCGGCGGCATGTTCGGCAGGTCTGGCATCATCGGGATCGCCTCCAGGATGTGTAGTTATAGCCAGTTTAGTCCGAAACGGCAAGGACGTACAGCGTCGCCCCGAGGGCACGCCGACTCCCGGGGGAACAGCGGGCAAGGCGAGACCCAGCAGCGACATCGTCGCGATGCGGCTCGCTGACCGCCCCCAGGAAAGCGGCGTGCCGGACAGGGCGGCTTTAAAGGGCAATGAAAGCAGAGGAGCGCCATCCCATCCGGGATGACGCTCCTCTGCTCAAAATTATTTGAAGTTTTTCAGTGCCCTC
>NZ_MKXO01000020.1 GCF_001766415.1 Exiguobacterium aurantiacum
GACGATGAGGTAGATAGGTCATGGGTGGAAGCACGGCGACGTGTGGAGCTGAATGATACTAATCGGTCGAGGCTTTGATCTAGAAACGGTTTGAACTTGATGAGTCTTCAGTTTTCAGGGAACAATTCCCTTGTCTGGTGGCGATAGCGAAGCGGCCACACCCGTTCCCATGCCGAACACGGAAGTTAAGCGCTTCAGCGCCGAAAGTAGTTGGGGGTCTCCCCCTGTGAGGATAGGACGTTGCCAGGCTTTTTATTTTTTTACAAAACTTATTGACTTTATCCTAATTGACATTTAAAATAGGTGGAGTCGATACAAATAGTTTTACAAACGGTCCCGTGGTGTAGCGGTTAACATGTCTGCCTGTCACGCAGAAGATCGCGGGTTCGAATCCCGTCGGGACCGCCATTTTTAATTTAAACTTAATAAGTTGGCTTTGTAGCTCAGTTGGTAGAGCAAAGGACTGAAAATCCTTGTGTCGGCGGTTCGATTCCGTCCAAAGCCACCATTTACACCTGCCGGTGTAGCTCAGTTGGTAGAGCATCTGACTTGTAATCAGAGGGTCGAGGGTTCAAATCCTTTCGCCGGCACCATTTTTTCATGGCGATTGTGGCGAAGTGGTTAACGCACCGGATTGTGATTCCGGCATTCGAGGGTTCAATTCCCTTCAGTCGCCCCATTTTAAATTAATGAGCCATTAGCTCAGTTGGTAGAGCATCTGACTTTTAATCAGAGGGTCGCAGGTTCGAGCCCTGCATGGCTCACCATTTCTCATTAATTAATAGTTATATTTGAATATTATATGCGGGTGTGGCGGAATTGGTAGACGCGCTAGACTTAGGATCTAGTGTCCTTGACGTGGGGGTTCGAGTCCCTTCACCCGCATCTCTAATCAAAACTCATATTGCGGAAGTAGTTCAGTGGTAGAATACGACCTTGCCAAGGTCGGGGTCGCGGGTTCGAATCCCGTCTTCCGCTCCATTAATACGCGGTCGTGGCGGAATCGGTAGACGCGCTAGGTTGAGGGCCTAGTGGTGGTTAACACCGTGGAGGTTCAAGTCCTCTCGACCGCATTTTATGCACCCTTAGCTCAGCTGGATAGAGCGTTAGACTACGAATCTAAAGGCCGGGAGTTCGAATCTCTCAGGGTGCACCATTTATAACGGGAAGTAGCTCAGCTTGGTAGAGCACTTGGTTTGGGACCAAGGGGTCGCAGGTTCGAATCCTGTCTTCCCGACCATTTATTTTTTGGTCTTTGAAAACTGAACGATGAGGCAAAAAAAGTTTTACAAGTTTTGATTGAAGCGCAAGCTTCGTCATTTTCAAGAGCTATATCAAATTCTTTGGAGAGTTTGATCCTGGCTCAGGACGAACGCTGGCGGCGTGCCTAATACATGCAAGTCGAGCGCAGGAAATCGACGGAACCCTTCGGGGGGAAGTCGACGGAATGAGCGGCGGACGGGTGAGTAACACGTAAAGAACCTGCCCTCAGGTCTGGGATA
>NZ_MKXO01000021.1 GCF_001766415.1 Exiguobacterium aurantiacum
CCTAGTGACCGATAGTGAACCAGTACCGTGAGGGAAAGGTGAAAAGCACCCCGGAAGGGGAGTGAAATAGATCCTGAAACCGTGTGCCTACAAGTAGTCAGAGCCCGTTAACGGGTGATGGCGTGCCTTTTGTAGAATGAACCGGCGAGTTACGATCCCGTGCAAGGTTAAGCAGAAGATGCGGAGCCGCAGCGAAAGCGAGTCTGAATAGGGCGCATGAGTACGTGGTCGTAGACCCGAAACCAGGTGATCTACCCATGTCCAGGGTGAAGTTCAGGTAACACTGAATGGAGGCCCGAACCCACGCACGTTGAAAAGTGCGGGGATGAGGTGTGGGTAGGGGTGAAATGCCAATCGAACCTGGAGATAGCTGGTTCTCTCCGAAATAGCTTTAGGGCTAGCCTCAAGGTAAGAGTCTCGGAGGTAGAGCACTGATTGGACTAGGGGCCCCTACCGGGTTACCGAATTCAGTCAAACTCCGAATGCCGATGACTTATCCTTGGGAGTCAGACTGCGAGTGATAAGATCCGTAGTCGAAAGGGAAACAGCCCAGACCGCCAGCTAAGGTCCCAAAGTATACGTTAAGTGGAAAAGGATGTGGAGTTGCTTAGACAACCAGGATGTTGGCTTAGAAGCAGCCACCATTTAAAGAGTGCGTAATAGCTCACTGGTCGAGTGACTCTGCGCCGAAAATGTACCGGGGCTAAACGTATCACCGAAGCTGCGGACTGTTCTTACGAACAGTGGTAGGAGAGCGTTCTAAGGGCTGTGAAGCCAGACCGGAAGGACTGGTGGAGCGCTTAGAAGTGAGAATGCCGGTATGAGTAGCGAAAGACGGGTGAGAATCCCGTCCACCGAATGCCTAAGGTTTCCTGAGGAAGGCTCGTCCGCTCAGGGTTAGTCGGGACCTAAGCCGAGGCCGAAAGGCGTAGGCGATGGACAACAGGTTGATATTCCTGTACCACCTCCTCACCATTTGAGCAATGGGGGGACGCAGGAGGATAGGGTAAGCGCGGTATTGGATATCCGCGTCCAAGCAGTTAGGCTGGGAAATAGGCAAATCCGTTTCCCGTAAAGGCTGAGCTGTGATGGCGAGCGAAATTTAGTAGCGAAGTTCCTGATTCCACACTGCCAAGAAAAGCCTCTAGCGAGGTGAGAGGTGCCCGTACCGCAAACCGACACAGGTAGGCGAGGAGAGAATCCTAAGGTGATCGAGAGAACTCTCGTTAAGGAACTCGGCAAAATGACCCCGTAACTTCGGGAGAAGGGGTGCTTCTTAGGGTGTTAAAGCCCCGAGAAGCCGCAGTG
>NZ_MKXO01000022.1 GCF_001766415.1 Exiguobacterium aurantiacum
TGGAAAACAAAAACAAAACAACCGCACTCATTTCAGAGCGCCGTAAGCAGCGTCTCGCTCTTTCTGAAACATTAGAATTTGCTGAACGTGAGCTTAAAGAACAAAAACGTTTGTATAAGCAGCTCACCACAAGCTTAAAAGATGAAGAAATTAAGCTTGGCCGTATGGAAGTCGAGCTCGATAACCTGATCGCTTATTTGAACGATGAATATGCTCTTTCATTTGAAGGAGCAAAAGAGATGTATCAGTTGACGTTATCGCCAGATGAAGCAAGAAAACGAGTGAAGCTGATCAAACTAGCCATTGAAGAGCTTGGAACAGTAAACTTAGGCAGTATTGACGAGTATGAACGTGTGAATGAACGCTATCTTTTCTTAACAGAACAGCGAAATGATCTGACAGAAGCGAAAAATACATTATTCCAAGTCATCGAAGAAATGGATCAAGAGATGACAAAGCGTTTCTCTGAGACATTCTCTCAAATCCGCGGGCACTTTGAATCTGTTTTCCAAGCATTATTTGGCGGCGGAAGAGCAGATCTTAAACTGACAGATCCAAATGATTTACTTAACTCTGGCGTTGATATTGTCGCGCAGCCGCCAGGGAAAAAACTGCAAAACTTAAGCCTTCTTTCAGGCGGAGAGAGAGCCTTAACAGCGATCGCTTTACTATTCTCTATTTTAAAAGTGAGACCTGTTCCATTCTGCGTGTTAGATGAGGTAGAAGCGGCGCTTGATGAAGCAAATGTTTTCCGTTTTGCGCAATATTTAAAGAAATACAGCCAGGAAACACAGTTCATTGTCATTACGCACCGCAAGGGAACAATGGAAGAAGCCGATGTGCTCTACGGCGTGACCATGCAGGAATCAGGTGTTTCTAAGCTTGTATCTGTCAAACTAGAAGAAACGAAAGAGCTTGTCCAGTAATTAAAGGAGGTTTTTGAACCAATGAGCTTTTTTAAGAAATTAAAAGAAAAATTTACGCAGCAAACCGATTCAGTATCAGAAAAGTTTAAAGATGGACTCGAAAAAACGAGAAACTCCTTCCAAGGAAAAGTAAATGAACTGATTTCCCGCTACCGCAAAGTCGACGAAGACTTTTTTGAAGAGCTGGAAGAGGTTCTGATCGGCGCTGATGTCGGTTTCACAACTGTGATGGAACTGATTGATGAGCTGAAAAAAGAAGTGAAATTAAGAAACATTCAAGACCCAAGCGAAGTACAAGCGGTCATTTCTGAAAAACTGGTTGATATCTAC
>NZ_MKXO01000023.1 GCF_001766415.1 Exiguobacterium aurantiacum
GTACCAGTTGTTCCGCCAGGAGCATCGCTGGGTAGCTACGTGCGGACGGGATAAGTGCTGAAAGCATCTAAGCATGAAGCCCCCTCCGAGATGAGATTTCCCTTTGAGCAATCAAGAAAGACCCCTCAGAGACGATGAGGTAGATAGGTCATGGGTGGAAGCACGGCGACGTGTGGAGCTGAATGATACTAATCGGTCGAGGCTTTGATCTAGAAATGGTTTGTATTGATGAATCTTCAGTTTTGAGAGAGTAATCTTTCAAAAAAAAGTTTGACATTATGTAAAGATAATGTTAATCTCATATATGTCTGGTGGCGATAGCGAAGCGGCCACACCCGTTCCCATGCCGAACACGGAAGTTAAGCGCTTCAGCGCCGAAAGTAGTTGGGGGTCTCCCCCTGTGAGGATAGGACGTTGCCAGGCATACATATCGGAGGATTAGCTCAGCTGGGAGAGCACCTGCCTTACAAGCAGGGGGTCGGCGGTTCGATCCCGTCATCCTCCACCATTTACACCTGCCGGTGTAGCTCAGTTGGTAGAGCATCTGACTTGTAATCAGAGGGTCGAGGGTTCAAATCCTTTCGCCGGCACCATTTTTAAAAAAGTCTACCGCACTAATTATACCTTGCCGGGGTGGCGGAATTGGTAGACGCACAGGACTTAAAATCCTGCGAGGGTTTCCTCGTGCCGGTTCAAGTCCGGCCCTCGGTACCATCTATATATCCCATTGGGAATCATTCGTCTCGCACCCTTAGCTCAGCTGGATAGAGCGTTAGACTACGAATCTAAAGGCCGGGAGTTCGAATCTCTCAGGGTGCACCATTTATAACGGGAAGTAGCTCAGCTTGGTAGAGCACTTGGTTTGGGACCAAGGGGTCGCAGGTTCGAATCCTGTCTTCCCGACCATCATAACTTTTGGGGCCTTAGCTCAGCTGGGAGAGCGCCTGCCTTGCACGCAGGAGGTCAGCGGTTCGATCCCGCTAGGCTCCACCAATTCTTTAACTGACGAACTTTGAAAACTGAACGATGAGGCAAAAAAAGTTTTACAAGTTTTGATTGAAGCGCAAGCTTCGTCATTTTCAAGAGCTATATCAAATTCTTTGGAGAGTTTGATCCTGGCTCAGGACGAACGCTGGCGGCGTGCCTAATACATGCAAGTCGAGCGCAGGAAATCGACGGAACCCTTCGGGGGGAAGTCGACGGAATGAGCGGCGGACGGGTGAGTAACACGTAAAGAACCTGCCCTC
>NZ_MKXO01000024.1 GCF_001766415.1 Exiguobacterium aurantiacum
TGTTTGCAATGTCTTGTGAAGAAAGGTAGGTTTCGGGTTTCATAGCGGGTTCACCTCTTTATGATTCATTCGCTACGGTATACGCTACGCCCTCCTAGATCAAAAGGCAAAATGTTTTTGTTTTGCGTAGCGGGTTGAAAGAGAAAAATTTTGATAAGTGTCGCTGGAGACATTTCGGAAAAGGTGAAAAGAGCATAAGGGAAAACTGCAACCACTTTATGTTTGAAATCCGAGTGTGATTTGTTTCGTGGCGGTTGCGATTTTTGAAAGGAATGTGTCTAAAAATGAAATTCTGACACACCTTTTTTTAGGAGAAAAATGTGGTGATGTGGCAGAAACGGAAAAACTGCCACACCATAAAAAGGAAAAGTGAGAAGAATTGAGTAACGTTTTGTGTTTGAAAAGGAGCGCACTTGCACACAAAGAAAGGGAGCGTTTTGCAAAAAAATCAGTCGTAACAAGGGGTCAATAATGGTGAATTAAGTTTCGTGTTTGTTTTGTGTTGTTTCGGAAAAGTATGCACTCAAAAGGAGCGTTACTGTTTAAAAAATGGAGTGAAAAGCATATGGCATGAGTCAACGGTAAGCGGAACGAAGTGAGCATTAAGGAGTTGACTCATTCACGACACCCAAAAGCCTGTTTATCAAACAAACCCCGTTTGTTTGCGCCTGCCGAAGGGGCATCCCCCGAAGATCGGGGGTAGGGGGTTTGAATATTTGCCATCCAACGTGCTAGCGTTGGCGGGTTTGGGCAGAGCCCAAGAAAGGAGGTCCGATGATGAAAATGACAAGAGAG
>NZ_MKXO01000025.1 GCF_001766415.1 Exiguobacterium aurantiacum
CTCATCACGAAGCATTTCCGCATCTGTTACATTCAATTTTTTGATATGCCGATACCACTCATTAATCTTCTGTCCGACCACAGCAGCAGGAATACTCTCCATCCCATCTCTCTCCTTCGACATCCCTTTTTATGTTAAATGCTAGCATAATTTGTACGTTATAAAATCCATTCTAGTTCCAATTTTGAAAATTTTCGGTATCTCGCAACCGTTTTTGAATTTTGCTCGGTATCTCGCCATCAAGTTTTAGGAATCATGACAGCAGACAAAACGAAAAAAACGCATTTAAAGCCCTTATAAGCGTTTTTAACGCTTTACCCTATTTCAATTACACAAACAAAAATAAAAGCGCTCAGAATCGAATCTGAGCGCTCTCAACGGCATTTTTGAAATGCACGACATGTTTTTTTATACGTTTTATTTTCATCTTACATTACTACCCCCCTGTTAGAGTGTGGGGGTTCCAGCTGGCTACGGTGCTTCGCTTTTCGTTGCCACTCGACGACTGCCGTCGTCTTCCGCTGCGCACCTTCGCCTAGATCTCTATTGTATCACTTTATAAGCCAATTCAAGAGCCTTTCTCTCAAATTCTTCATCTGTGATCTGACCCGATGCATGCTGCCATAATAATTCTTCCTCGTCAGCTGTAAGATAAATTCCTTCAATGGCGTGTGTCGCTTTCGCATATCTCATGCCTTTTTCAAAACGCTCTCTTGTCATTTTCATC
>NZ_MKXO01000026.1 GCF_001766415.1 Exiguobacterium aurantiacum
TCTCGTGATGAATATGGCGAGAAAGGATAACCTGACCATTCGCCAGCTCTATCAATCGGTTGCCGGCTCACGCGGTCATAATATTTTCATTGGAACGCCGCAGCAGCTGGCAGATGTGATGGAAACATGGCTTCGTGAAGAAGCAGCAGACGGCTTTAATGTCATGCCGCCGCTCTTGCCAGAAGGGCTGGATGTGTTCGTAGACCGCGTCGTCCCAATCCTTCAGGAGCGAGGCTTATTCAAAACTGATTACACAGGACAAACCTTACGAGAAAATCTTGGATTAACAGAGCCAAAAAATCGCTACACGATATAAGGGTGAGGTGACTAACGTTGGGATACACGTTTCGTCTGGCAACAGAGGCAGATATAGAGGCGCTGCTTGAACTGACAACAAGAGCATACGAGCCAATTCGTGAGCTCGGCATCCAGTTCCAAGCAGCACATGCTGATTTCGCTCTCGTTCAGAAAAATGTACAAAAGAATCTTTGCTATGTGATGGAAGAAAACGGAGAGCTTCTATCCACCTTATCACTCCGTATGCCTTGGGGAGAGCAGCCAGGACCGTTCGGCGTCCCTCATATCTGGTGGTTTGCCTCAGAACCAGCCGCCAAAAAAGGCACAGGCTCAGCCTTGCTGGAATGGGTGGAAACCGAAGTGCTAAGGGATACACTGAAGGTGCCGTACGTGTCGCTCGGTACAGCTGATAAGCATCCATGGCTGAT
>NZ_MKXO01000027.1 GCF_001766415.1 Exiguobacterium aurantiacum
CCTGCAGCCCAAACAACAGTTGCAGCTTTGATTTCTTCTGTATCATCGTCTTTTCCAACAATGATCCCCTCAGGCGTACATTCTTTGATCGCTGTACCAATTTTGAACTCAACACCTTTACCTTGAAGGTAGTTCATCGCATAGTCGATCAATTCTGGATCGAATCCAGGAAGAGCTGTTGGCGCAGCTTCTACACAGATGATACGCACGTCTTTTTGATCAATGTCATACTCTTTGCAAAGCTCAGGCACACGGTTTCCAAGCTCACCAAGGAACTCAATACCTGTGAATCCTGCGCCGCCGACAACGATTGTCAAACGCTCTGGACGTTTTTCAGCATCCGTATTATACGTCGCAAATTGAAGCTCAATGTGCTCACGAAGCTGACGAGCAGAGTTGATGTTAGAGATTGAGAATGCGTATTCTTTCAGTCCTGCAATACCAAATGTTTCAGGAACAGCACCAAGTGCAACAACAAGGTAGTCATAAGAAAGTTCGCCCTCTGATGTCACAACTTTCTTTGCTTCCTTATCAATGCTTTCAACTGTGGCTTGTACAAAGTTGACACGGGAACTGTTAATCACATCTTTGATTTGATAACGACAGCGGTCATGATGAAGAGTACCTGCACTTGCTTCATGAAGCCATGTTGTTTCGTAATGATAATTATGCTTGTTCACAAGAGTAATGTCCGCATCATTTGTGCCAAGCTG
>NZ_MKXO01000028.1 GCF_001766415.1 Exiguobacterium aurantiacum
GGTGCTGCTGCTAGGCTGTATGGAGTTCCTCGGCCTGTTGTGAAAATTTGTACATTCATACCAGAGGCGAGCTGCAGTGTTCCGCAAACAAAATCGCTTGCCGGCGTCGCAGCAAATATCAGCCCTTTGGTGGCCGCTTTCTCACCAGGCCCAATCACACTAGATATTGGACTTGTGCCGGATTTGGCGATAGAACCAAGCGCCTTTTCTACGACATTGGATAAACCGCCTTTTTTATTTCCTGGGGAAGGATTTGCACTTCTATCTGCTTGACCTCTGCTTAAATAGTCGTCGTACCATTTCATTTCCCGTATAAGTGCCTGCCTCGTTTCTTCATTCAAAGTTCTTGGAGTTAATAGGTGAATGGCATCACGCACTTCTGTCACTTCTGAAAAAAGAACCGTTGCTCCTGCTTTGACAAGGAGGTCTGCTGCATATCCAACGGCGGGGTTTGCAGTTACACCTGAGAATGCATCGCTTCCACCGCATTGTAAGCCTACCACTAAATCCGAAACAGGACATGGGACGCGTGTCCGCCTATTGAGTTTCTTTAGTTTGTGCTCTGCAGCCTTCAGAATGGAGGTAATCATTGAAGAAAAGCCTGATTCCTCCTGTAATGTTAAAATATCGTCTTGCCGCTCTTCTGACACAATGCGTGATGGTATGAGTTTTTCACAGCCTAATCCAATGACGAGCAC
>NZ_MKXO01000029.1 GCF_001766415.1 Exiguobacterium aurantiacum
GTCTTTTACCTTTACTTTTCGCCATTCTTTCACAAGCGTGCCTTCTTTATTAATAAGAAACGTTGAACGCTCGATTCCCATATATTCTTTGCCAAAATTCTTTTTCAGCTTCCATACCCCAAAGGCTTCAGACAATTTCTGTTCATCGTCTACAAGAAGAAGAAACGGCAAATCATGTTTTTCTTTAAACTTTTGGTGCTTGTCCTGACTGTCTGGGCTTACGCCGATAATGACAGCATCTAATTCTGCAAAGCTTTGATGGCGGTCGCGGAAATCACATGCTTCTGTTGTACAGCCTGGTGTCATATCTTTTGGATAGAAATAAAGAACAATATGTTTTCCTTTAAAATCAGAAAGCTTTACTTTCTCCCCATTGTCACCGGTTAATTCAATGTCAGGTACTTGCTGCCCTACTTCGATTGTCATGACACAATCCCTCCAACCTATTTTTTAATTAGCCTATCCAATTTTGAGAGGATATTCAACTAAGGACGCTTGCATCGGCATGTTAAAATAATGATAGACGACGTGATACGTTGAGATAGGAGGCTATTTATGAAATTCACAGAATCAGAAAAATTACATCAAGAGGCGCTGGAGCACATTGTTGGGGGTGTCAACAGCCCGTCTCGTTCATATAAGGCAGTAGGCGGCGGTTCACCCGTTGCGATGGAAAGAGGAG
>NZ_MKXO01000030.1 GCF_001766415.1 Exiguobacterium aurantiacum
AGAAAAAAGGCATTCAAGGCATGTCCTTTTCAACCATGGTTCTCTTTGGTGAAAAATCAGGCGAGCCTCATGGAAATCCGGGACAGGCAGCCTTAAAAAAAGGCGATTTTGTGTTATTTGACCTTGGCGTCATTGTCGATGGATATTGCTCAGATATCACAAGAACATTTATCTATCAGGAAGCTTCTGAAAAGCAAAAGGACATCTATCAAACCGTCTTAAATGCAGAAATGGCAGCACTTGAAATGAGTAAGCCAGGCGTGAGAATCGGTGATCTTGACTTAAAAGCCCGCGGGCTGATTTCAGAAGCGGGGTATGGTGAATATTTCCCACATCGCCTCGGACATGGGTTAGGGATTTCTGTTCATGAGTTTCCTTCTATGAGTCAGGCAAATGACGACCTTCTGCAAGAAGGTATGGTGTATACGATTGAACCAGGAATTTATGTCCCGGGAGTCGGCGGCGTAAGAATTGAAGATGATGTTCTCATTACGGCAGATGGTCCAGTCACCTTAACCAATTATCCGAGAGAGCTGACGATCATCAAGTAATAAAAAAATCACGATGAACGTCCAGGTCTTGGAAGTGTCATCGTGATTTTTTATCACTCTTCTCGATCCTTATCAACAAAAAAATCATCAATTGATTGAAACGGTTTGATTTTATGTTCTTTTCCTA
>NZ_MKXO01000031.1 GCF_001766415.1 Exiguobacterium aurantiacum
TCCGATCTGATCATACGTCCAGATTGAAACATCAAAGAATCAGCAAAGTTCATCAATGAGGGCTGTTTCATCATTAATTGATTTAAAACAAGCAGTGCATAGCTGAAAAACATCAATACAAAGCCGAGTAAGAGCAGTCGCTTATATATTCTAATGGTTCTAGCACAAGACACCGCAATCATCCAAGTTTCGACCAAACATAACAGCCCTGTCAGGATAAGTGATTTGCCAAGCAGAAACGGGTACTGCTGCGTCATAAAAAACAGAAGAAGGTCCGCAGTCAAAGCAGAGATAATGAGAAGAGCCCCTCGCCAGAAAATGTGATACATCCACACACTGATAACAACCGTCCATAGAGAAGCGCCATTTCCATATAACCAAATGATATCGTTCATCTGACTAGGCAGCCGATTTGTAAACAAGCCAAACCCCGTATAGAGAACAAACAAACAGACAATGATCCACCCAGCTGCAACCGCATTCCAATCACCCATACTTGAAACTGCGCTTAGCTGAAAACCAATTGCCGCAATGAAAAGAAGTAAGATCAGAAAAGGCATTTTCTTTTCTTGATTTTTACTGATAAAGCGCCTTTGAGATTTCATCCATAATAGGGAGAGTGTGTTATTCACTTGACCACTCCCCCAGAAGTTGAAT
>NZ_MKXO01000032.1 GCF_001766415.1 Exiguobacterium aurantiacum
GTGTTAAAGGAGGCGAAAAAAGCATGTTCTTCCTTAAATCAGCCTTACTGGTATTTAGAAGCACTTGTCGTCGCAAAAGACGAGCAAGGGAAAAAACTTGGAAGCCGCATGTTAAAGCAATGTCTTTTTCCCTTTATCGCCCGGCAAGGCGGCGGACTGTTCACACTGATGACACACAACGAGGCCAATCGTCATTTCTATCGGAAAAATGGCTGGATGGAGTTTGATGAAAGGGTACTGCGCGGAAAGGAAATGTCCTTGGAAAGCTGGAGCTATAAAACCGTGATTAAATAAGGTATCCTCGTCAGGTGATGATATAATAGAGTCAGTTCAATCAATGATCATACTTGGAGGAGAGACTGATGATACGACGACTTGATCATATCGTGTTGACTGTACAACATATGGAGGACACCATTCGCTTTTATACAAACGTATTAGGGATGAAGGAAGAAACTTTTGGTGAAGGCCGTAAAGCGCTTCGTTTTGGTTTACAGAAAATCAACCTTCATGAAGCTGGTCATGAATTTGAGCCAAAAGCGGCTCATCCTCTTCCTGGATCTCATGATTTGTGCTTTATCACCGATTTAGACATGGACAGTTTGCTGCTGCACCTCCGGAAGCAAGTGGTCCCCATTGAAGAGGGGCCGGTCA
>NZ_MKXO01000033.1 GCF_001766415.1 Exiguobacterium aurantiacum
CTCGCCACAGGCCGAACAAACCTGGGTCGAGGCGAACCACGGGTCGGCCTGGATCAGTGTGCGGCCGTGGAACCTGCATTTGTAGGCGAGCTGGCGGACGAACTCGCCCCATCCGGCGTCCCCGATCGACCTCGCCAGGCGGCGGTCCTGCATCATCTCCCTCGGTTTCAGCGTCTCGACGACGACGACTTGGTTCTCGTCGACGATGCGTCGTGACAGCTTGTGGAGGAAGTCGTGCCGGCGGTTCCGTACCTTTTCATGCTTCTTGGCCAATAGGAGCCGCGCCTTCTCGCGGTTCCGGCTGCCGGGCTTCTTGCGGGAGAGGGAGCGCTGCGCCCGTCTCAGCCGCGACTCGGCCTCGGGCACTTCGCCGTCATGACGAACGACGCGATGGTGACGGAGAAGATCCCGAACCCGCGCAACCTGCGCGAGGCCGAGGTCGATCCCGATCTTGTGCTCGGCGGGGACCCACGGCTCGTCGGGCTGCTCGACGAGGAGCGACACGAAGAACTTGCCCGTCTTCGTCATCGACACGGTCGCCGACCGGATCTCGCCGTCGAAGATTCGGTGCTGTGTGAAGCGGATGAACCCGACCTTCGGGAGCCGGACATGGCCCCCTTCGATGCGGATCGTGCCGTACTGGTT
>NZ_MKXO01000034.1 GCF_001766415.1 Exiguobacterium aurantiacum
AGCTTTGACATTTATGGCAATACACGTACACTTGCTTTAGTCAAAGCCTTAGATGAAAAGCTGATTGAATTAACCGAGGAAATGATGGATCAAGAAAAACCATCTATTGATTTGCTTGAACGTATTGGAGAAATAAAAGGTTTATTGATTAACCTTTACACATAGAGAGTGATAACATGGCAATTAGCTGGGATGACATGAATGATTTGCAGCCGCGCGTCATGCGGCTGATTTTTAATAGTATTGATAAAGACCGACTTACGCACGCCTACTTATTTGAAGGAAAAAAAGGAACCGGAAAACTGGATGCATCGATGCTTTTGGCTAAAAGCTTTTTTTGCTTGGAATCAGGAGTGAAACCATGTGAATCCTGTCAAAACTGCAAAAGGATTGCATCAGGAAACCATCCCGATTTACATCTTGTGCAGCCTGATGGCCAATCAATTAAGAAGGCGCAAGTGCAGGCACTGCAAGAGGAATTTACAAAAGCCGGTGTAGAATCTCACCGGAAAATGTATATTATTCTTCATGCGGACAAAATGACGGTCAATGCCGCGAACAGTTTATTGAAGTTCCTAGAGGAGCCTAATCGGGAAACGATGGCGGTTTTAATCACTGAGCAATCGCATAAAA
>NZ_MKXO01000035.1 GCF_001766415.1 Exiguobacterium aurantiacum
CATATGTCACAGCACTATGATCGTCTGCTACAACGATGACATGGTTGAACAAAGTCGTTTCGTCATTTTCATGAAGATAAACAGCTTGAATTGGTGCTTCAAGCTCTACGTTTTTCGGTACATAGAGGAAAGCCCCGCCATTCACTAAAGCAGCATGTAAAGCTGTTAGTTTATGCTCATCCACTTTCACTGCATCTGTCATGAAGTATTGTTTCACTAAATCTCCATGCGCACGGATCGCTGTATGAAGATCCGTGAAGATCACACCTTTGTCTTTCGCTTCAGCTGAAAGAGACAAATAGGCTGGCGTTTGATCACGCTGAATGTAAACTGTCTTATCTGTGTCCTCTAAATCAATGAGAGATTTCACTTCTTCAGGAAGCTCTTCTAATGATTCAAATGGCGCACTTTCGACTGTATGCTGTTTGAAATTCGTTAAATTCCATTTCGAAATATTCGTTTTGTCAGGCTTTGGCATTGGGAGGTCTTCTGCTTTTTCAAGAGCCTGTAAGCGAAGGGAGCTCATCCATGCCGGTTCCTGATGCTTCTCGGAGAAGCTTTTGACATAATCTTGATCTACTGATAATTTCGTTTCTAATGTCATCAATAATCCTCCTAACGCTTACGC
>NZ_MKXO01000036.1 GCF_001766415.1 Exiguobacterium aurantiacum
CCGGATCAATCATGAATTTTCAATGAAGGCGCCTTTAAAAATATTATTTGAAAGCAAACATCTGGCACATCTGGCGCAAATGGTTGATGACATCAAAGGGGCGCCAGCCGTTCAGGAGGCTGAAATTCCAAAGCTTGAAAAGCAAACAAGCTATGAACTGTCTCATGCCCAGAAGCGTATTTGGTTCTTATCCACATTAGAAAAGAGCCATCATTACAATATATTAGGTGCTTGGAAGCTGACAGGACCATTACACATTCAAGCATTAACAAAAGCGATTGGTCTTTTAACAAAACGGCATGAAGCACTTCGGGCAGTATTTAAATCACTTGGCGGCAAGCCGGTTCAACTCATTCGTGAAGACCTTCCGCCATCTGTGACAGTGGCAAATTTCTCGTTATTTAATGAAAAAACAAGAGCGAGAAGACTCAAGCAGCTCATTCAGCAAGAGGCAGAACGTGTCTATGATTTAGAAAGAGGGCCTCTTGCGCAGTGGACGATAGTAGATATGGGCAAGGAGGAGTATTATCTCCTTTGCGCGCAGCACCACATCATTTCAGATGCATGGTCACTCAGCCTGCTCATTCAGGAATTAGAAGTGGCATATGACGCACTGC
>NZ_MKXO01000037.1 GCF_001766415.1 Exiguobacterium aurantiacum
CTCTAAATTCACTAGAACGCGTAAACCACGAAAGCTGCTGCCCTTTCTTTTGATGCTGAAGCAGGTCTAAGAAAATTTCAGCTGCACTCTGCCCTGAGCCGATTACCGCCACCGACTCAGCTTCATGAAGTGCTTTCTGCTGATCTAAATAACGGCTGCTATGGGTCACATATGGGTATACTGCTTCAGGCACATCGACTGGAATCATTGGTTTGCTTCCTGTGCCTAACACGACATGCTTTGCACGATATTCAGAAAGCGATCCATCGTTCAGCCGTCTGACTCTCACAAGGTAGCCTTCTTGGCAGTCCGTCACTTCTTCTACCTTCATCCCGAACTGACAGCTGTCTAATTCTCCTGCCACCCATGATAAATACTCATTGAATTCTCTCCGCGGGATATCAAACTGTTCAAATGTATAGAACCGGTGAAGTCTATTTGCTTCATGTAAATAATTTAAAAATGTATACCTGCTCCTTGGATTCGCCATTGTGACAAGATCTGCTAAAAAGGAAACTTGCAAATCCGTTCCTTTGATCAGCATACCAGGATGCCAGGCAAACTCAGACTCTTGTTCAAAAAAACAGCATGAGACATCCTCATACTCCTCTAACA
>NZ_MKXO01000038.1 GCF_001766415.1 Exiguobacterium aurantiacum
CATTGGGATTGAGCTTGGGAAAATCAACGGTCACAAGTCTCTGTTTCCAGGATTGATGGCATTGATTTCATTTATATCTGTTATTCCAACGACACTTCTACTTGAAGTCGATGGATCGATGCGTGAGGTTGTTGACGTGTTGGCAAGACAATTTTCTGATCCAAAAAGCTTATTTTTAGGGATGATCATTGCGATCGTATCTGTGGAGATTTTTTGTAAGCTGACCGAGGTGAAATGGCTGCAAATCAAGATGCCGGATTCGGTTCCGTCGAATGTGGCAACGTCTTTTTCGTCACTTTTCCCATCGATCATTACAATTACAATCATTAGCTCATTCGGCTTTGCATTTCACCGGTTGACAGGCATTTATTTGCATGAAGCAGTGTATAACGTGGTGCAGCGTCCGTTAGAAAGTGTTGTACAGGGGCTGCCTGGGATTTTAACGTTGATGTTTGTTGCGCAATTTTTCTGGGTGATCGGCATTCATGGCAGCCAGATGATTAAGCCGATCCGGGAGCCGCTCTTATTAGGATCGATTGCAGTGAATATGACAGCATTTCAAGAGGGAAAAGAGATACCGAATATCATCACGATGCCGTTTTGGGA
>NZ_MKXO01000039.1 GCF_001766415.1 Exiguobacterium aurantiacum
GACGTTTTCGATAAACCAGCCTGCTACTGCACTGAATGTTTCTTGGATCCACGTCCAAGCATTGACTAAACTCGACCAGATGGATGATGCTACTGTGACCACCGTACTGCTTAATGGTGTCCAGACATTTTCTGTGAACCAAGTCGCAACTGTTGACCAAACTTCAACAATTTGGTCTTTGATTTCAATGGCTTTTTGGCCAATCTTTTCAAATCCGCCGCCATCAAACCATTTTCCGATCGTTTCACCGATAGATTCGCCGCCCATACTTACAGCGATGCCGCCTACTAGACCACCGATGGCTGTACCTACTCCTGGAACTACGCTTCCAATAGCTGCACCTGCTGCAGCACCTGCCATCCCGCCGGCGATACCGCCTCCAGTCGTACCGATCTTTTCACCAGCATTCTCTTTTTTCATACCGATTAAATTTGTTGCACTAAGTAAACCACCTAGAATAGGTACTTTCTTTAATAATTTACCGCTCCCTTTACCGATATTTTTCATCGCATCCCCTAGTCCACTTAACCCCTTGCCACCTTTCATTAGACCCGTAAGCCCGCCAACTGAAGCTGCGATACCCGCACCTTTCTTTAGTCC
>NZ_MKXO01000040.1 GCF_001766415.1 Exiguobacterium aurantiacum
TAGAACAGATGTTCAAAGCCTTTTATGTGGATGTCTCTTCCTACCCAAGCGGACACACAGCATTTCTACAAGGGCTCCTAAGTCAATATGCGGCGAAAAGAGAAATCATCATTCTCGGAAAAAACGGCGACCCTCAAAAAGAACAGCTTTTACAGGTGCTTCAAAAACGCTTCGTTCCATTTGATATCATATTGACTGCCGAAACAGGGAAAGAATTAGCGAAGCTCGCGCCCTTTACAAAAGATTACAAAACAATCGATGGCAAAACCACCGTGTATATTTGTGAAAATTACAGCTGCCGCCAGCCAATCACCGATATCGACGAAGTGATGGAACAATTATTCCACAATTGAGTTTGTCATGAGATGACTATGAGAAGACAAAATGAGGACAAACAGATAAAAAACATGTCAATCCGCTAACAAATTGTCTGTACGGTTTTATTTTTCCTAAAAAACGGTTAGAATGCGCACTAGACGTTCTCATACCGAAGGGAGAGAAAATGATGAAAAAGGTATCATACACACTCATCGCTTGTTTGTTATCTGTTGGACTTGCAGCCTGCTCGTCAAACGATGCCAAACAAGATAAG
>NZ_MKXO01000041.1 GCF_001766415.1 Exiguobacterium aurantiacum
GTGAAGCACAGGCTGAATATGATCAAACGCGTAAATCTGCGGTTGGAACAGGGGATCGTTCAGAGCGTATCCGTACGTACAACTTCCCGCAAAACCGTGTAACAGATCACCGTATCGGGTTGACGATTCAAAAGCTTGATCAAATTTTAGAAGGAAAACTTGACGAGGTCATTGATGCATTAATTATGGAAGACCAAGCAAGAAAGCTTCAAAATGCAAAATAAAGAGCGAACAATTTTTGAAGCCCTTAAATGGGCTTCTTCTTTGTTAACGGAAGCTGGAAGAGACCAAAATGCAGCAGAGCTTCTTTTGATGCATGTACTTGGCTGGAGCAGAAGTGAGCTTCTTGCACGTTTTCATGATTCGCTGCCTGAGGAGCAAGATCACCTGTTCAGCAAATTTGTGACGCAGCACAAGGCGGGTGTTCCTGTTCAGCATTTAACGGGAGTTGAATTCTTTTACGGACGTCCTTTCGAGGTGAACAAGCATGTTCTCATCCCTCGTCCTGAAACGGAAGAAGTTGTTTTGGCGGCGCTCCATTTAGTAGGTGACGTTTTCCCGCCCGATCAGCCGCTCAAAGCAGTTG
>NZ_MKXO01000042.1 GCF_001766415.1 Exiguobacterium aurantiacum
GGAACAAGACGAAACCGCTCACCGTGAACGGCGTGCCGAGGTTGATCGTGTCACCGACCTCGATCCCGTTCTTCTCGGCGTATTTGGCGTTGAGCGCGACCTCGTCGTCCGTCGTCGGACGCGATCCCGCTTCGAGGTAAGACTGATTGATCGTCATTGTTTCTTTTAAGACGAGCCCCCGATGTTCACTGCCCGCGAATGGATAAGTGATCAGTTTGGATTCGCGAAGTTCGATTGTCGCCTCGGGCACGTATACGCTCGCCGATTTGAAACAGGTCGACCCGGAACGCTTCGACGACTTGATCGGCGCCCGGATCGACGCGGTCGAGTCCGTCATGCCCGAGGCGACGAGGGAGGCGATTTCGGGGTCGTTCGCTTCGTCCTCGGTGACGCGGTTGAGCATCTCGACGGCGAAATCCTCTTGGTTCGACGACGCCAAATAGTCCTCGGTCGGGACCTCGATCCCGCTGATGCCGTAGAACATCATCGTGTAGGTGAGTGAGCTCATGACGATGATGACGGCGATGGCGACGAGCTGCATCCATTTGCCGACGAGCGTCTTCAAGACGTTTTTATACAGCATGG
>NZ_MKXO01000043.1 GCF_001766415.1 Exiguobacterium aurantiacum
CCATGCTGTATAAAAACGTCTTGAAGACGCTCGTCGGCAAATGGATGCAGCTCGTCGCCATCGCCGTCATCATCGTCATGAGCTCACTCACCTACACGATGATGTTCTACGGCATCAGCGGGATCGAGGTCCCGACCGAGGACTATTTGGCGTCGTCGAACCAAGAGGATTTCGCCGTCGAGATGCTCAACCGCGTCACCGAGGACGAAGCGAACGACCCCGAAATCGCCTCCCTCGTCGCCTCGGGCACGTATACGCTCGCCGATTTGAAACAGGTCGACCCGGAACGCTTCGACGACTTGATCGGCGCCCGGATCGACGCGGTCGAGTCCGTCATGCCCGAGGCGACAATCGAACTTCGCGAATCCAAACTGATCACTTATCCATTCGCGGGCAGTGAACATCGGGGGCTCGTCTTAAAAGAAACAATGACGATCAATCAGTCTTACCTCGAAGCGGGATCGCGTCCGACGACGGACGACGAGGTCGCGCTCAACGCCAAATACGCCGAGAAGAACGGGATCGAGGTCGGTGACACGATCAACCTCGGCACGCCGTTCACGGTGAGCGGTTTCGTCTTGTTCC
>NZ_MKXO01000044.1 GCF_001766415.1 Exiguobacterium aurantiacum
AAACAATGGTGAACCGATTGTCATGGATGCTAAAAACAAAGTATCGATTGCCTATCGCAATATTGCCCGCCGCGTACTAGGCGAATCAGTACCGCTTCAATCTTTTGAAGAAGAAAACAAGGGAATGTTTGCAAAGCTGAAAGCATTCTTTGGTGTAAGAGCATAATCACTGAACCGTGATAGAAAACCTTTGCAGTCAGGAAAGGCGGCTGCCTTTGCGAAGCGAATTTGACATTCGTGAGTACCGGAGCGCAGACCGACAATGAATGCGAGGGTTTCTCTGCACGCTGAGACCGATTCGATGAGAATCGGTCTTTTTGTTGCATATCAGATGGGGTTGTCACATAAAATGTACAAACTGTTTGTATGTAAAGGGTGATCTCATGAAAAGAGTGGACGAGTACCGAAAGAAAATCGCGCAGCGCCGCAAAACGATGCAGCCAGCTGCTCTCCCTAAGAAGACGGCTTTCAAGAAAAAAGAAGATATCCCGCCATGGGTTATGCTGACAGAGGAAGAAAAGCATTCTGGCTCGACCTCCTATGAACCGGCGTCCCATCAGCCAAAGAAATATCGTCA
>NZ_MKXO01000045.1 GCF_001766415.1 Exiguobacterium aurantiacum
AAAATAAAGGTTGGGGCAAGACATGATGGAGCTGACATCATACGTATACATAGAAGTACA
Source organism: Exiguobacterium aurantiacum (assembly GCF_001766415.1). GTDB lineage: Bacteria > Bacillota > Bacilli > Exiguobacteriales > Exiguobacteriaceae > Exiguobacterium > Exiguobacterium aurantiacum_A. The sequence continues at coordinate 61 of NZ_MKXO01000045.1, forward strand.
CATTGAGCAAGATATAGACAAAAGGATTGGATAGAGGTGAAGGTGTGAAACAAACAAAAGCGTTAGTAGAGGGCGCAATCATGATGAGTATTTTTGCGGTCATGATGCTGTTTTATTTGTATGTGCCGCTTTTATCTATTATTTTCTTTCTAGCTGCTCCGATTCCGATCATCCTCTATACAATCAGACACGGCTTGAAAAAAGGAATTGCTGCTGGCGCTATTGGCATAGTGATCAGCTTTTTAATTGGGTCTATGGCTGGACTCATGAGTGCACCTATCTTAATTGCCGTCGGATTAGGCATGGGTGTTTTCTACAGCAGAAGGCAGCCTGGGAATGCCATCATTACAGGTGCGCTGCTTTATTTATTCAGTATTCTCATCTCCTTTGTTGTCAGTGTCCAGCTCTTTCAAATCGATATTATGAATATTGCGAAAGAGTCGATTGAGCAAATGATGCCGATGGTAGAGAGTGTTTTAAAGCAATCCGGGGCTTCTGAAAAGGACATAGC
>NZ_MKXO01000046.1 GCF_001766415.1 Exiguobacterium aurantiacum
CTTTTATGTTTTTATCTCCACTTTTATATGGTGTCCATGCTATTTTGACGGGACTTTCGCTTTTTATTGTAAACACCCTCGGGATTCATAGCGGCTTTGCCTTTTCAGCAGGTGCGATTGATTACGTCTTAAGCTTCGGAATTGCGCAAAAACCGATCTTGCTTCTTGTAGTAGGAATCATTTATGGCGTCGTGTACTTTGTCGTTTTCTATTTCCTCATTAAACTATTAAAGCTGAAAACACCAGGCAGGGAAGATGATGACATGGAAGATATCGCAGCGGATGATACGGTGACGGCAGGAGGAGCGAGTATGCTCGTAGAGGGACTTGGCGGCAAAGACAATATCACCACGATTGATCATTGTGCCACACGTCTTCGCTTAACAGTAGAGGATACAAATTTATTAAATGAAGGTACATTGAAAAAAGCAGGTGCCAAAGGGGTCCTGACTTCTGGAAAAACAACCGTACAAATCATCATTGGAACGAATGTAGAATTTGTCGCAGATGATCTCCGTAAGGAAGTCGATCGAGATTAAAAAAAACGTTCAGCCAGGTCAAATG
>NZ_MKXO01000047.1 GCF_001766415.1 Exiguobacterium aurantiacum
CTACAAGCCATTCCTTTAAAAGAAAGTTCGGCCAAAAGGCTTCTGTTTTTCCCGGATATTCGGAATAGTCTTTAGGTATGTTAGGTTTTCTTTCTGCCGGTATTCTGGAATCTCCGACAAACTTCATCCCTTTTCCCCTATGCAAAGTCATCCCCTCCTCATTGAACATTCATCAAACGCAGCATTTTAAAGCGGTCCAGAAATTCCTTGCTTACGAATCATAATAAAGTGGGCAGCCATCAGCCCAAATAATGCCGCTGGCAAGAAAAAGACATGGATAGCGAAAAATCTCGTCAGCGTTTGTGCCCCTACAATGTCAGGATGACCTGCAAGCAGCGTTTTGATCTCTTTACCAATGAAAGGTGTTGCTTCTGCTATTTGAAGACCAACCTTCGTTGCAAACAGCGCCTTCATATCCCATGGTAAAAGATAACCTGTAAAACCAAGTCCAAGCATCACAAAGAAAATGAGCACACCAACAATCCAGTTCAGCTCTCTAGGCTTTTTATACGCCCCTTGGAAAAAGACCCTTAGCGTATGTAAAAACATCATCACAATG
>NZ_MKXO01000048.1 GCF_001766415.1 Exiguobacterium aurantiacum
CGTTGAGCGATGGCCCTTCCATGCGGAACCACCGGATCACTAAGCCCGACTTTCGTCCCTGCTCGACTTGTAGGTCTCGCAGTCAAGCTCCCTTGTGCCTTTACACTCTGCGAATGATTTCCAACCATTCTGAGGGAACCTTTGGGCGCCTCCGTTACATTTTAGGAGGCGACCGCCCCAGTCAAACTGCCCACCTGACACTGTCTCCCTGCCCGATAAGGGCAGCGGGTTAGAAGGTCAATACAGCCAGGGTAGTATCCCACCGATGCCTCCACCGAAGCTAGCGCTCCGGTTTCCAAGGCTCCTACCTATCCTGTACAAGCTGTACCAACATTCAATATCAGGCTGCAGTAAAGCTCCACGGGGTCTTTCCGTCCTGTCGCGGGTAACCTGCATCTTCACAGGTACTATAATTTCACCGAGTCTCTCGTTGAGACAGTGCCCAGATCGTTGCGCCTTTCGTGCGGGTCGGAACTTACCCGACAAGGAATTTCGCTACCTTAGGACCGTTATAGTTACGGCCGCCGTTTACTGGGGCTTCGGTTCA
>NZ_MKXO01000049.1 GCF_001766415.1 Exiguobacterium aurantiacum
CATTTCTGTTTTTATAATAATAACGTCAAAAAATAAGTGGATTAGCCCATTATATGGCGGCTATGCACGGGAGGTAATGAGGAATATGTCAGGAATTATTCGCGTAACCCCAGAAGAACTAAGAGCGACCGCTAAGCAATATGGTGTTGAAAGTCAAGAAGTGTTAAACCAAGTTGATCGTCTAAATAGAATGATCTCTGATTTAAAAGGAATGTGGGAAGGTGCTTCTAGTGAAGCATTTGCTGATCAATACGAGCAGCTTAAGCCTTCTTTTATCAAAATGTCTGATCTATTAACAGATGTCAGCAATCAGCTTGATCAAACGGCAAATACACTTGAAAGCACTGACCAAGACATCGCAAGCCAAATTCGCGGCTAATCAAAGTGATTTCCTTTCTAAGTGTGAAATGCAGAAAAAGCGCCGAGTCTGTCAATGGATGCCGGCGCTCTTTCTATTTTGTGAGGTGGAAATTTGTGTATATCGATATTACCATCGACTTAAAAAATTATGATGGCAGTGTGTTTGATTTGAGACTATCAAATTA
>NZ_MKXO01000050.1 GCF_001766415.1 Exiguobacterium aurantiacum
GTGTGGTATACCGTTTGGCAAGCTGCGCTAAGTGTCCCTCGCTGACTGCATCCTTGCTATAGTGCATACCAAATGTGAATGACAGTGCACCTTGCAGCTGAGCGTCAGGCGTATCCACAATTTTTTCCCCAGATGCGCGTCCTGGACGGTAAAGAAGGTTTTCTTTCCCCATTTTCCCGAAACAGCGGAAGAGCGTATATGCAATCGTTGTATAGCCTTCCCCTGTGATTTGGTATTCTCTCACGCAGTCGGTCAACAGAGCGGCACCATATGCTTCATCACGAAGTGCGACAAAGGATTGCATCGGTTCAATGGTGATCGGTTTTTCTTCCCAATGTTCATTGTTCCACCATTCAAGCTCTTGCGTCAGCTCTGTTGGGCGTTCAATGGTACCAAACTGTTGATCGCTCAGTGATACGTTTGATGCGATGCCTGTATCAAAAAGAACGCGCAGGCGATGATCTAACGCATGGTTGTCCACATCTACATGAAAACGGATGACAGCATCGTCTTTGTTTAATGCCACCTTCGC
>NZ_MKXO01000051.1 GCF_001766415.1 Exiguobacterium aurantiacum
GATTCGTGTTAGATTCCGCTCTAAAGGAGTCGTCATTAACACCATTGCGAAAAAATATCATGGCGGCGGCCACCCGCTTGCAGCCGGTGCGTCCATTTATGATTGGGCAGTAGCAGATGAGATTTTGCGTGATTTAGAGGAAGTATGTAAATCATCATCATAAGAGAGGAGGGATACTTAAGTCCCTTCTCTCTTTTTTGTCATGGAGAAAAGGGTTACTTGCATACAGGGATAAACCAGCAGCCGATGTCTGTTGAATCTTCATAGGCTTGGAGATTTTGATGCTTTAATTCTTTTTTAATTAAATGAGCCATCATTTCTGTCTCAGCATAGGCGCACATGCCGTCTTTGATCCGGCTTGCTTTGTCTCGTGCCATTTGACGATAGCTGTAAACCTCCATTGTCCTCACCTCTTTCTATTTAAGATCTCGTTCTACTTTTAGTGTATAAAAATGAAGCGTGAAAAGCGATCATTGAGGGCAGAAATTCATAAAAATTCCACAACCTCCTTATTCAGCAAATGAAATAC
>NZ_MKXO01000052.1 GCF_001766415.1 Exiguobacterium aurantiacum
CTAATGCGCCAAGCCGTCTGCCGAGTAAGAGACCAGCAAGCACACAAAAAAACGGCTGCATCGTAAGTGGAATTCCGCCGACCTGTAAAAACGGCACAATGGATGTGATATTGGCTCCGATAGCCATGAGTGCAGCAAACATTCCCACTAGCACAAAGTCAGCAGTTCTTGTCTTCTTTTGCATGATGTTTCCCCCTGTCTTATCTGTACAAATAGATTAAGGGGAAGAAGGATTTTTGCCAACTTGTTTTTATTTTAGGTTAACAATAAAACCCGCCCATCAATAGGGCGGGTAGCTGATTAAGCTTCGGTCATAAAAGTAGCATCGATGGCTTTGCTGACAGGTACGTAATCATAGCCGAGATCACGAGCGACCGCTTCGTACGTGATATGTCCGTTCATGACATTGACACCTTCTGCGATGGCATTGTTTTCTCTAATGGCTTTTGCAGCGCCTTTATTCGCAATTTGCAGCGCATATGGAACAGTGACATTCGTTAACGCAACAGTTGATGTCCGCGGAAC
>NZ_MKXO01000053.1 GCF_001766415.1 Exiguobacterium aurantiacum
GCCAATGACATTGACTGTAATCCCTTGTTCCTTTGCCAATGAGGCAATCGCAAGCGGATCTTCCCCGTGATTTGAGCAGCCATCTGTAATCAATAAGATTTGGTTGACGTGACCTTTTCGCATCTTCATTCCTCCTGGGATTGTAACTGAATGCTTATATCCCCATCATCGCCAGAAGAAATTCATATTATACGATATTTTAAGAAATCTCTTGTTTCTCAAGATAGAATGTACCGGTCGGAATGGAAGCCCATTTTGGTGTGTTGTGGTCGAGCCTGATGACAACAACTGTCATATCGTCATCAATTTGGCCTGCTCTTGTTCGAATGACCTCTTCCATTAATAAATCAGCAATTTCTTGGGGATCTTCTGTTTTAAAGCTTTTCATTTTCCGTTTCACCCACAGATCATGATTTTCAATATGCTTTGGCCCTTCAAAAATGCCGTCACTCATCATAATCAATAGATCTCCTGCCTTCATCTGTTCACTCACAACCTCGACTTCGAATTCATCAATAATACCG
>NZ_MKXO01000054.1 GCF_001766415.1 Exiguobacterium aurantiacum
GGTCATTTTAGCTCTTTGTCCATAATCTGAACCGCCTCTCCAAGAGAGGGGTTTACATAACAGATTGCTTAGGTTCTTCTACCAGGTCATGCCCGGCTTCTTTTTTAAAAGGAATCATGTGATAAATAATATGAAGCAAAATAGCGGTAAAGCTTCCGGCCACAATGCCGTTACTTGTTAATAATTTAATCGAATCTGGCAGATGCTCAAACATTTGCGGTACGACAGTAACTCCTAAGCCGATTCCCACGGAGCAAGCGACGATCAGCAAGTTCTCCTGCTTTGCAAAGTCCACGCGCGAGAGCATTTTAATACCGTATGCAATGACCATGCCAAACATGGCAACCATTGCACCGCCAAGGACTGACTTTGGAATAATCGTCGTAAAGGCAGCGATCTTAGGAAAAAGACCAAATAACATGAGCAATGCCCCTGTGACGACAATGACTTGGTTTTTCTTGACTCCTGTTAACTGGATCAATCCAACGTTTTGCGAGTAGGCTGTGTATGGA
>NZ_MKXO01000055.1 GCF_001766415.1 Exiguobacterium aurantiacum
GTCTTGTTTTGCGCAACGGTTGATTATCACTTTAAAGCCTTTCATCTTCCGTATTTCCGGTGGTTTCAGGAACAAGGATTGGAAGTGCATACAGCGGCAAACGGCCAGCTGAAGCTGCCCTATGTGAATCAAGCTCACTCAATTCCGATTCAGCGCTCTCCTTTTCATGTACGCAACCGGCTTGCGTATGTAGAACTGAAGAACCTGTTAGCAAAAGAGCACTATGATTTCATCCATTGCCACACACCAATGGGAAGTGTCATTGGCAGGCTCGCAGCCAAAGGTACGCGCAAAAAAGGAACGAAGGTTCTCTACACGGCACATGGCTTTCACTTTTGGCAGGGGGCGCCGCTTCAAAACTGGCTGCTCTATTATCCAATAGAGAGATTTCTAGCCCGCTATACAGACGCTCTGATCACCATTAATGGAGAAGATTTTAAAAGAGCCGACCGGCTATCAAAAGAGCGGACATCTGTTTATTATGTGCCCGGTATGGGTGTGG